>NZ_LT629702.1:2438750-4877500 GCF_900103345.1 Pseudomonas azotoformans | reverse complement strand
GAAGACAAGATTCAGATGACACCCGCCGCCTTCAATGCGGCCACATTCGCCACCCCCAACCCCAAGACCTCCTTAAGCACCTTGGCCGTATGCTCTCCCAGCAGTGGAGGCGCACTACGATATTCCACCGGCGTCTTGGACAGCCGTATCGGGCTGGCAACCTGAGGCACCATTCCTGCCAATGCATGAGGCAGCGCCATCGCCAGCCCACGCGCTTTCACCTGAGGATCGGCAAACACCTGCGCCAGGTCATTGATAGGCCCACAAGGCACACCCACCTGCTCTAGCTGCGACACCCACTCGGCCGTCGTCTTGAACACCGTAGCCTGACGAATCAATGGAATCAGCTCCGCCCGATTGGCCACCCGCGCCTTATTAGTAGAGAAGCGCGGATCATCTGCCCACTGTGGCTGTCCAGCCACTTCAGCAAACTTGCGGAACTGCCCGTCATTGCCCACCGTCAGAATGAAGTCGCCATCGGCCGTGGGAAAGTCCTGGTAAGGCACGATATTCGGATGTGCGTTACCCAAGCGCTTTGGCTGTGCGCCCGTCGTCAGGTAATTCATTGCCTGGTTGGCCAGGCATGCCACCTGCACATCCAGCAATGCCATATCGATATGTTGCCCGCCACCGTCATGATCCCGGTGGGCCAGTGCCGCCAATATCGCCACGGTCGAGTAGAGCCCCGTGAGAATGTCAGTCAGTGCCACACCCACCTTCACTGGCCCAGCGCCATCTTCTCCCTCTGGACGGCCAGTCAGACTCATAAGCCCGCCCAAGCCCTGAATCATGAAGTCATAACCAGCACGCGACGCATAGGGCCCTGTCTGCCCAAAACCTGTGATCGAGCAGTAGATCAACTCCGGATTGATCTCCTTGAGCGATTCATAGTCCAGCCCGTAAGCCGCGAGACCACCCACCTTGAAGTTCTCTATCAGGATGTCCGACTTGGCCGCCAGCTCACGCACCAGCGCCTGTCCCTCCGGCCGCGTGAAGTCGATTGTCACCGACTCCTTATTGCGATTGGCCGACAGGTAATACGCCGCCTCACTGGTGTTCTCACCATAGGCATCCTTAAGGAAGGGCGGCCCCCAGGCGCGCGTGTCATCGCCGCTGCCCGGCCGCTCGACCTTGATCACCTCAGCCCCAAGGTCCGCAAGGATCTGCCCGGACCAGGGACCCGCCAGTACTCGCGATAAATCCAGCACCCGAAGATGCGAAAGCGCGCCCATGCCGTGCTCCTATTAATAGAACGCCTGAAGACCGGTCTGCGCGCGCCCCAGAATCAAGGCGTGCACGTCATGAGTACCCTCATAGGTGTTGACCACCTCGAGGTTGACCAAATGACGCGCCACGCCAAACTCATCGGAAATCCCATTGCCGCCCAACATGTCCCGGGCCATGCGTGCGATATCCAGGGATTTGCCGCACGAGTTACGCTTCATGATCGAAGTGATCTCAACCGCCGCCGTACCTTCGTCCTTCATGCGCCCAAGGCGCAGGCAACCCTGCAGAGCCAGCGTAATCTCGGTCTGCATGTCTGCCAGCTTCTTCTGGATCAACTGAGTCGCCGCCAATGGACGGCCGAACTGCTGGCGATCAAGCGTGTACTGGCGAGCGGTGTGCCAGCAGAACTCGGCTGCCCCCAACGCGCCCCAGGAGATGCCATAGCGAGCGGAGTTAAGGCACGTGAAAGGCCCCTTCAAGCCGCGCACGTCCGGGAAGATGTTCTCTTCCGGCACGAACACGTTGTCCATGACGATTTCACCAGTAATGGAGGCGCGCAGCCCGACCTTCCCGTGAATCGCCGGAGCGCTCAGGCCCTTCCAGCCTTTCTCCAGGACAAAACCACGAATGTCGCCGGCGTCGTCCTTGCCCCACACCACAAACACATCGGCGATCGGGCTATTGGTGATCCACATCTTTGCGCCCGTCAGGCTGTAGCCACCCTCCACCTTGCGGGCACGAGTGATCATCGCGCCAGGGTCGGAACCGTGGTTAGGCTCTGTCAGACCAAAACACCCGATCCATTCACCGGAAGCCAGCTTCGGCAGATACTTCTGCTTCTGCGCCTCAGTGCCGAACTCATTGATTGGCACCATGACCAGTGACGACTGCACACTCATCATCGAACGATAGCCCGAGTCGACACGCTCCACTTCACGCGCGATCAACCCATAACTGACGTAATTCAAGCCACTGCCGCCGTACTGCTCGGGAATCATCGCGCCGAGCAGACCGGTCTCGCCCATCTCGCGAAAAATCGCAGGGTCGGTCTTCTCATGGCGGAAGGCTTCGAGCACGCGTGGTGCCAACTTGTCCTGGGCAAACTGCTCAGCACTGTCGCGCACCATGCGCTCTTCTTCGGTGAGCTGTTGATCCAGCAGCAGTGGATCGATCCAGTTGAAGCTTGCCTTGCCAGCCATGAATAAGTCCTCGCGGAAGAAATCGGAAGTCGTGGAAGCAGCCTAGGCCCGGCAAGCGCGCAGGGCAAACGAGGTTTCCGCATAGGGTTGTGCTAATTTCTCACTTCGAAATAGCCGAAAGGTGCGTATATGCGCCTTGGTAAGTGAGGACACGGTATATGCGCAGAAAAATCCCCAGTACCACCGCCCTTGTCAGTTTTGAAGCGGCAGCCCGCCACGAGAGCTTCACCAAGGCCGCCGAGGAGCTTTCGATCACTCAAGGCGCCATCTGTCGCCAGATAGCCAGTCTCGAGGAGTTTCTAAGTGTCGAGCTGTTTCGCCGTTCACGGCGCGGGGTAAAACTGACAGAAGCAGGGCTGTCCTATAGCCGTCGCGTCGCAACGCAACTGGATGCGGTGGAGCGCGATACGCTTTCCGTCATGGGGCAGCAGGGCGCCAACACCATCGAACTGGCCGTGGTCCCGACCTTTGGCACTCAATGGTTGATCCCTCGCCTCAAGGACTTCCAACGCCAGCACCCTGAGGTCACAGTCAACCTCACGAATCGAACACGCCCTTTCCTCTTTGCCGACACCGAATTCGACGCTGCCATCTACTTCGGCGATGCCGACTGGTCCGGTACCGAGTCCCACCGGCTGATGGGCGAAAATCCTGTACCTGTATGCAGCCCTCGGCTATTGGGTGACCGTGCGCAGTTCAGCGCCCAGGAGATTGCAGAACTGCCGCTCCTGCAGCAAACCACACGACCCTACGCTTGGCGCCAATGGTTCAACGCCCAACACCTGAACATCCCACGCGACATGACAGGCCCCCGTTACGAGCTATTCTCGATGTTGTCCCAAGCAGCCATGCATGACATGGGGATCGCACTGATCCCGCCGTTCCTTATCCAGCGCGAACTGGAGGAAGGCCAACTGATGATCGCAAGTCCCGAGGCGCTGACCAGTACGAAGGCTTATTACCTGATGATTCCTGACAGAAAAGTCGAATCTGCCTCACTTCATGCGTTCAGGGACTGGCTCATCGAGCAGTCGTATCGCTACAGCACTAATATTTAAAGGCTAAAGCCGTTTTATTGACTTTGTAGTCAGCAATATTGAAGTCCTACAGATGTATATATATGTCGCATTTAAGCAGACTGCATTTTTCACAAAAAATTCGGCTCAAAGCCATGATCCATATGGCTTTGAGCGACTATTACAAGCCAATGGCCGACTATTCACGCCAACCATGACAAAAGATTGCAAAAACGCCTGAAGCCCTTTAAGCCAATGTATTTGAAGAGGTTATTTCAGCTCGTTGCGACAATCAGTCACAGGGTGACTTGTAGTTAATTTTTCGTCACCCGTCATAATCCCTTGAAGGCCGTAAAGTTCGCCTGCAAAATGCCGCGCCCCGCTGTCATTTCAGCGGGATCGTGCTGATCGGCCGCCCCAGTTGCGCCACTCGCGGTGCACTGGCCTTTTTACAAAAAGATCAAAAGCAAAAAGATCATGCAGGAGATTTGACGTGCACATTGGTGTTCCTCTCGAAACCCAGACCGGTGAAACGCGGGTGGCTGCCACCCCGGAAACCATCAAGAAGCTGATCGGCCAGGGCCATAAGGTCACTGTACAAAGCGGAGCAGGCATCAAAGCCAGCATCGTCGACAGTGCCTATGAAACGGCAGGCGCGACCATTGGCAGCGCCAACGATGCGTTTGGCGCCGAGCTGATTCTCAAGGTGGTTGCCCCCAGCGACAGCGAACTGACGCTGATCAAAAGTGGCACCGTGTTGGTGGGCATGCTCAATCCGTTCAGCAACGAAACCATCGGCAAGCTGGCCGGGCAGGGCATCACCGCCTTTGCGCTGGAAGCTGCGCCACGCACCTCACGGGCTCAGAGCCTCGACGTGCTGTCCTCCCAGGCCAACATCGCCGGCTATAAGGCGGTACTGCTCGCCGCTCATCACTATCCGCGCTTCATGCCGATGCTGATGACCGCAGCCGGTACCGTTAAGGCTGCCCGCGTATTGATCCTCGGCGCAGGTGTTGCTGGCTTGCAGGCGATTGCCACAGCGAAACGCCTGGGTGCCGTTATCGAAGCGTCCGACGTACGCCCGGCCGTTAAAGAGCAGATCGAATCCCTCGGCGCCAAGTTCGTCGACGTGCCTTACGAAACCGACGAAGAGCGCGAATGCGCCGTCGGCGTCGGCGGTTACGCTCGCCCGATGCCCACCAGCTGGATGCAACGCCAGGCCCTGGCCGTGCATGAACGCGCCAAGCAGGCCGACATCGTCATCACCACCGCGCTGATTCCTGGCCGTAAAGCGCCGACATTGCTCAGCGCTGAAACCGTCGCGCAGATGAAGCCGGGTTCCGTGGTGATCGACCTCGCCGCAGCCCAAGGCGGCAACTGCCCACTGACCGTCGCCGATCAGGTGGTGGTGGAAAATGGCGTGATCATCTGCGGCCCGACCAACCTGGCCGGTGCCGTCGCAGCCGACGCGTCAGCCTTGTACGCGCGCAACCTGCTGGACTTCCTGAAGCTGGTCTTCACCAAGGAAGGGCAGTTTGAAATCAACCTTGAAGACGACATCGTCGCCGCGTGCCTGATGTGCCGCGACGGCCAAGTCATCCGCAAAAACGCCTAAGCAGGGATTCAGACGATGGAAGAGCTTATCTCCCCCGGTATCTACAACCTGATCATCTTTGTGCTGGCGATTTATGTCGGTTACCACGTGGTCTGGAACGTAACGCCCGCGCTGCACACGCCATTGATGGCCGTGACCAACGCAATTTCGGCGATCGTGATCGTCGGCGCCATGCTCGCCGCTGCGCTCACCGTAACTCCGCTGGGCAAGACCATGGGTACCTTGGCCGTTGCGCTCGCAGCGGTCAACGTGTTCGGTGGCTTCCTGGTGACGCGCCGTATGCTTGAGATGTTCAAGAAGAAAGCCCCGAAAGCAAAAGAAGAGGCGCCGAAGTAATGAGCATGAATCTGGTTACGACGCTCTACTTGATCGCGTCGATCTGCTTTATCCAGGCTCTTAAAGGCCTGTCACACCCCACCACATCGCGACGCGGCAACCTGTTCGGCATGCTTGGCATGGCACTGGCGGTACTCACGACCGTGGGCCTCATCTATAAGCTCGGCGCTGAACTCGCCACTGCTGGTATCGGCTACGTGATCGTCGGCCTGCTGATCGGCGGCACTGCCGGTTCGGTCATGGCCAAGCGCGTAGAAATGACCAAGATGCCGGAGCTGGTCGCCTTCATGCACAGCATGATCGGCCTGGCTGCAGTGTTCATCGCCATTGCCGCCGTAGTCGAGCCGCAATCCCTGGGCATCGTCAAACACCTGGGCGATTCGATCCCTGCCGGTAACCGCCTGGAACTGTTCCTTGGCGCAGCCATCGGTGCCATCACCTTCTCCGGTTCGGTGATAGCGTTCGGCAAGCTGTCGGGCAAGTACAAGTTCCGCCTGTTCCAGGGCGCACCGGTACAGTTCGGCGGGCAGCACAAGCTGAACCTGGTACTCGGCTTGCTGACCCTCGGCCTGGGCCTGGCGTTCATGTTCACCGGCAACCTCACCGCCTTTGCGCTGATGCTGGCCTTGGCGTTCGTGCTCGGCGTGCTGATCATCATCCCGATTGGCGGCGCCGACATGCCGGTAGTGGTGTCGATGCTCAACAGCTACTCCGGTTGGGCAGCAGCGGGCATCGGCTTCTCGCTGAACAACTCGATGCTGATCATTGCCGGCTCCCTGGTAGGTTCCAGCGGCGCGATCCTGTCTTACATCATGTGCAAGGCGATGAACCGTTCCTTCTTTAATGTGCTGCTCGGCGGTTTCGGCAATGCGCCGGATGCGGGTGCGGCGGCGGGCTCTAAAGAAGCACGCCCGGTGAAATCCGGCTCGGCCGACGACGCGACCTTCCTGCTGACCAACGCCGACACGGTGATCATCGTGCCAGGCTACGGCTTGGCAGTGGCACGCGCACAGCATGCGCTGAAAGAGCTGACAGAAAAGCTGACCCATCGTGGCGTGACCGTGAAGTACGCGATCCACCCGGTGGCCGGCCGTATGCCCGGCCATATGAACGTCCTGCTGGCCGAGGCAGAAGTGCCCTACGACCAGGTGTTCGAGATGGAAGACATCAACTCCGAGTTCGGCCAGGCCGACGTGGTACTGGTGCTCGGCGCGAACGACGTGGTCAACCCGGCTGCGAAGAACGACCCGAACTCGCCGATTGCCGGCATGCCGATCCTCGAAGCGTTCAAGGCCAAGACCATCATCGTCAACAAGCGCTCGATGGCCAGTGGTTATGCCGGTCTGGATAACGAACTGTTCTACTTGGACAAGACCATGATGGTCTTCGGTGATGCCAAGAAGGTCATCGAAGACATGGTCAAAGCCGTCGAGTAACACTGCCTCAGCGCAATACTCGAAACCCCGGCCTGCGATAGGCTGGGGTTTTTTATTGCTGCATGAAACCCGACCAAAGGCTCTAAATCGCTACCTGGCATTCGACCATGGTAGCGGGCCGAAATTATTTGAAATCACTAAACTGCGCACCTTGCTTCCGTAGCCTGAGATAAGAATCCATGTACCGTGATCGCATCCGCTTGCCTTCGTTGTTGAACAAGGTCATGAGCGCGGCAGACGCCGCCGCACTGATCGAGGACGGCATGACCGTCGGCATGAGTGGCTTCACCCGTGCCGGTGAAGCCAAGGCCGTTCCCCACGCCCTGGCCGAACGCGCCAAGACGTCGCCGCTGAAAATCACCCTGATGACCGGCGCCAGCCTGGGCAATGACCTGGACAAGCAACTGACCGAAGCAGGCGTACTGTCACGACGCATGCCGTTCCAGGTCGACAGCACCCTGCGCAAGGCAATCAACGCCGGCGAAGTGATGTTCATCGACCAGCACTTGTCGGAAACTGTCGAGCAACTGCGCAACAACCAACTCAAGTTGCCGGACATCGCGGTGATTGAAGCGGTGGCGATCACTGAACAAGGGCATATCGTGCCCACCACGTCTGTGGGCAACTCGGCCAGCTTCGCGATTTTTGCCAAACAGGTGATCGTCGAGATCAACCTGGCGCACAACCCGAACCTGGAAGGGTTGCACGACATCTATATCCCGACCTATCGGCCGACGCGCACGCCGATCCCGCTGATCAAAGTTGATGACCGTATCGGCAGCACCGCGATCCCTATCCCACCGGAAAAGATCGTGGCCATCGTGATCACCAACCAGGCCGACTCTGCCTCTACGGTGACGCCGCCCGACAGCGACACCCAAGGTATCGCCAACCACCTGATCAACTTTCTCAAGCAGGAAGTCGACGCCGGGCGCATGACCAACAAGCTCGGTCCGCTGCAGGCCGGTATCGGCAACATAGCCAACGCGGTGATGTGCGGGTTGATCGAGTCGCCGTTCGAAGACCTGACCATGTATTCGGAAGTGTTGCAGGATTCGACCTTCGACCTGATCGACGCCGGCAAGCTCAGCTTCGCCTCGGGCAGCTCGATTACCTTGTCGGAGCGGCGCAATGCCGACGTGTTCGGCAACCTCGAACACTATAAGGACAAGCTGGTACTGCGCCCGCAGGAGATCTCCAACCACCCTGAAGTGGTGCGGCGCCTGGGCATTATCGGCATCAACACCGCACTGGAGTTCGACATCTACGGTAACGTCAACTCCACCCATGTCTGCGGCACGCGGATGATGAACGGCATTGGCGGCTCCGGGGATTTCGCGCGCAACGCGCACCTGGCGATCTTCGTTACCAAGTCGATTGCCAAGGGCGGCGCAATTTCCAGTGTGGTGCCAATGGTCAGCCACGTGGATCACACCGAGCATGACGTCGACATCCTGGTGACCGAGATTGGCCTGGCCGACCTGCGTGGCCTGGCGCCACGGGAACGGGCTCGGGTGATCATCGACAACTGTGTGCACCCCGCCTACCGCGATGCGCTGAACAGTTACTTCGATGCCGCCTGCGCCATCGGCGGGCATACCCCGCACATCCTGCGCGAAGCACTGAGTTGGCACATCAACCTGGAAGAAACCGGGCACATGCTCAAGGCGTGATTGATACAGATCCGAGCTGATGCAAATTCAGTTTCATCAGCTCGGTGGATTCATCGCTACTTATTGAAAAAACTGTACTGCTGTACCGGTCATTTCTTACCGACATATCCTACACGCCTCACCGAAAAACCCTATTTCGCACTGTTTCAGTGCAGACAGGTACAGTTGCCCCATTTCCGTACAGTACAGCAGCTATAAACAGTTAACTGGCCCCTCACAATACAGGCGAACTGTATCTAGAGAGTGTTGCGCCGGAAGAGGATCATTGGCATCAGTTAAACCACTACCTAATCCCGCCACAAGCGGAAGGATGTCATCATGGAACGTACACTCAGTTCCGAACTGTTCTTCGAAGAAAAAGCTGTAAACACCCAGGCCTCCCTGCCTCTGCGCGTTATCGCCAACCTGATGTTGTGGCAGCGCCGCATCTCCAGCCGCCACCAACTGGCTCGCCTGGATTCGCGTCTGCTGGCTGACGCAGGTATCAGCGAAGCTCAACGCTATGAAGAGCTGAGCAAGCCGTTCTGGCGCTGATTTAGCGCTCGCTGGCCCTGACCTGACGGGTCCACTGCCAGCAACCTGATTTGTCAAAACAAAGCCCGCCCCGGGAAACCGGAGGCGGGCTTTGTTGTTTTTGGCATTCGGACTTCCAACAGAAAACAGAAGCGTTGCGCAGCAACCGGTACAGTTTAAAAAATATAACAGTTAAGCAGTACAATTTGATCTCGGTGTATCTGTATCGGTCACACCGACTCACCCAACATGGTGTTCCAAGACCTCAGGAAAGGTACTCGCCATGGACACGCCATCCCCTCTTTATAAGAGACTGCTACGCCAAACGGCCTCCACCCTCGCCAAATGGTTACGCCACGCTTATGAACGACGCCAACTGTCGCAGCTTGATACCCGGGAGCTCTCCGACGTCGGCATCAGCCAGGGCGACCGAATGGCCGAGCTGTCCAAGCCATTCTGGCGTGACTAGACGGTCAAGGCGCTTCCCGAACGGATAAGCGGCGGCTTAATATCCAGCCACCCTGTGGCAAACCGTGCAGTACAGGCGTCTGATCCCCAATGGCTGGCCTGCGCCACCTTATCCGTTCATCTATAGGAGTCATCCCATGTCCCGTCTTCGCCTGCTGAGTGCTGCCACCCTGTTGGCCCTGGCTGCCAACGCCAACGCGACCAGCTTCATCGTGACCACCGACTCCATCGTCGGCGCGCTGAAGGCCACTTCCGACGCCAGCTCCGATGCCACTTCGTCCCTGCGTGACAACAAGGTGGTACGTGCTGCCCGTGATGACGCCGCCAGCTTTGTCGCCAGCGAAGGTGCCATCCGTGGCGTGAAGCTGGAAAGCGCCCTGGCCCAGATCCGCCAGCAAGCGCCGCAATTGAACACAGCAACTGACGCACAGCTGGCCCAGGCCATCCTGGCCATCTGACAACAAGGCGGACGCCTGGGCGCTGGCTCTCGCCCGGGCATTGCGCTAGCCTTGGCGCTCGCTTTCAGTTGTCGAGTCCCATGGCTTTTTCATACCGCCTTTTAATCGTCCCTGTGTTGTTTTCGTTCGGCTGGTCACCCTTGGCTTCGGCCTTTGACCTGACCACCCAGAGCACCGTCGCAAGCGCCTACGCCACCAGCAAGGTGACGTCTGCACCCTTCGACAGAAAAGTGATAATGGCCGCCCAGGATGACGCTGCCGCGTTTATCGCCACTGACGGCCAATGGCGGGGCGCAAGGCTGGAATCTGCGCTGGATTATCTGCGCCGCAGCCAACCAAAACTTAACGCCAGCGACCTTGAACTGGCGCAAGCAATTCTCGTCCAATAATCATCTCTGTATTCCATCTTTGTCTCTGGAGTTATTCCATGCGTAGCCCGCTGATCGCCGCCACCCTCGGCCTGCTGTTGTTGGCCGACATCGCCCAGGCACACACCCTGGTGGCCACCAGTAACATCATTGTTCGCGCCTCCGGCCGCACCATTGATTTCACCTCGGACACCACCACCTCCATCCGTGACTCCAAAGTCGTACGCGAAGCCCACGATGACGCCGCCAGTTTCGTCGCCAGCAACGGCGAGATCCGTGGCGCCCACCTTGAAGCCGCCTTCGACACCCTGCGCACACGCCTGCCGGAAGCCCGCGACGCCAGCGACCAGACCCTCGCCGAAGCCATCCTCGCACTGTGAGGCGAATCGTCGCCTGGCTCCTGGCCGGGACTGTGCTGCTGTGTGCCAGCGCAGCCCAGGCCAGCCTGCAACTGCGGCTCAAGACCGAGGGTCTGAGCGCGGCTGAGCAACAGGCCAGCCAGGCGTTGCTCGACGAAGCGATGCGTTCCTTGCCGCCGCGCTTTGTCGAGCAGTTGGACCGGCGCATTGATGTCGGCTGGACCGACAAAATGCCCGAGAACGCCTACGGGCAAGCCTCCCTGGTGTCCGAGCTGGACCTCAACAGCAACCTGCTCGCCAGCCTGACCGACGGCAGGGCCGCCACCCAGAAAACCAATCGCCCCCACGGCACTGTGCGCCGGGAAATGCTCGCTACGGTGCTGCATGAACTGACCCACATCTATGACCGTGCGCGCCTGTGGTCCACGGAAGACCGCACGCTGATCAACCGCTGCAGCCGCCAGAACAACCTCACCGGCCTGATCGGCCTGCCTGATCAATGCCGTGGCCAGAATGGCCGCCGCTTTACCTTGAGCGATGATCCACGCCTGCTGGACCTGGCCGGCTGGCCGCAATACGTAGGCCGCCGCGGAGAGCGCGAGCAAAATAATCATCAAGTCGCCCGCAGCCCGGACATCTACGAAACCACCAGCCCGTTGGAATTCGTGGCGGTCAACATGGAGTACTTTCTCCTCGATCCGAGCTACGCCTGCCGCCGTCCCGCGCTGTTCCGCTATTACAAGGAACACTTCGGCTGGGCCCCGCCGCAGCAAGATACCTGCGCCAACACCTACGCGTTCCTCAATGCCGGTAACGATTTCGCCAAGACGCCGCTGGGCCATGTGGACCCGGAGCGCGTCTACGAGATCGACTACCTGCTGGCCGAGGCCAACCAGAACCTGGTCAGCCGCTGGGGCCACAGCATGCTGCGACTGGTGATCTGTGCGCCGGGCCGCCCGCGTGGGCCGGATTGCCGACTGGACCTGGACCAGCATCTGGTCTTGTCCTATCGCGCGTTCGTCGGTGACGTACAGCTGTCGAGTTGGGATGGCCTGGTCGGCAAGTACCCGTCGCGACTGTTCGTGCTTCCGCTGGCGCAAGTGATCGATGAATACACCAAGACCGAGCTGCGTGGCCTGGCCTCGGTGCCGTTGAAACTGACCCGTCAGGAAATCAACGATACCGTCGAGCATGCCGCCGAAATGCATTGGAGCTACGACGGCAACTACTTCTTCATCTCCAACAACTGCGCGGTGGAAAGCCTGAAACTGCTACGCAGCGGCAGCGCCAACCCACAACTGACCGGCCTGGACAACATCACCCCCAATGGCTTGCTGGAGGTGCTGAGCGCACGCGGCCTGGCCGACACCAGCGTACTGGACGACAAACGTAGGGCATTGCGCCTGGGCTATCACTTCGACTCCTTCCGCGAACGCTACCAGGCCATGTTCGATGTACTGCGCAAACACCTGCCGATCAAGCAGACCCAGGTCGAAGACTGGCTGTCCCTCAGCGCCGAGGAGCGTCGCCAGTGGTTCGACCAGGCCGACTTGCGCACCAGCGCCGCGTTGCTGCTGCTGGAGCAGGCAAGCTTTCGCAAGCAGTTGATGCTGGCCCAGGACGAAGTCAAACAACGCTACCTCGGTGCCCGCGAGCTGAAGAACGGTGGCATGGAGAAAGCCAATGCCACGCTGCAACAGATCCTCGCCAACAGCGGCTTCCTCAGTCGCCCGGCGGAGCTGCTCGGCAGCGGCGGCTATGGCCTGCCGCAACCTTCGGAAGCCACACGCCTGGAATCGGAAAGCGCCGAGCGCCAGAAGCAACTGCAATCGCTGACCGGCGAATTGGACAAGGAGGTGAGGGCGCTGTTGGAGCCTTCGCGTTCGGCCGAGATTGCTGCCTGTGAAGCCAACCTCAAGCTGGTGGGCGAACACTTGCGCAAGCTGCACAAAGCTGCCGGCGGCCTCGAACTGCCCTAAAAACCTCAAGCCAAATACAGACAAATGTGGGAGGGGGCTTGCCCCCGATAGCGGTGTGTCAGCCTGCGCATGCAGTGACTGGCACCCTGCTATCGGGGGCAAGCCCCCTCCCACAGGTTGATCTATATAAAGCCAGAGACCGCGTGCATTCCCTTCGTCACCTGTTTTTCCAGCGAAAGCTGGCTGAAAGCTTACCCGTCTAGGATCGCCCCCACTGCCGGCAACAGACCGGCTGTTAACAACAACAATGGTGATTCCCGATGTCCGCCCGTACCCGCCTGTTCGCCCCAACTCCACCCGTACGCCTCGTGCCTTTCGTTCTGCGCTGACCGCACCCGGTTCGCCATTCCCTAGCCGCGCTACGCCTGGAGTATTCCTATGCTGACTTTCCTTGGCTTTGCCATGGTCATCACGTTCATGTTCCTGATCATGACCAAGCGCCTGTCCGCGCTGATCGCCCTGATCATCGTGCCGATCCTGTTCGCGCTGTTCGGTGGCTTCGCGCCCGAGATCGGCCCGATGATGCTGGCCGGTATCACCAAGCTTGCGCCCACCGGCGTGATGCTGATGTTCGCCATTCTGTACTTTGCCCTGATGATCGACTCCGGCCTGTTCGACCCGGCCGTGCGCAAGATCCTCAAGATGGTCAAGGGCGACCCGCTGAAAGTCTCGGTCGGCACCGCCGTACTGGCCCTGGTGGTGTCCCTCGACGGTGACGGCGCCACCACCTACATGATCTGCGTGGCCGCCATGTTGCCGCTGTACCAGCGCATCGGCATGAGCCCACGGATCATGGCCGGCCTGATCATTCTTGCCGGTGGCGTGATGAACATGACCCCTTGGGGTGGCCCGACCGCCCGTGCCGCCAGCGCGCTGCATGTGGACCCGTCGGACATTTTTGTGCCGATGATCCCGGCGATGGCCGCCGGTGTGGTTGCGATCCTGGTGATTGCCTACATGTACGGCCTGCGTGAACGTGCGCGCCTGGGTGAATTGCACCTGCAAGGCGACGAAGTCGACCACAGCGAAATCAGCGTGTCGCAATACCCGGACGCCCGTCGCCCGAAACTGATCTGGTTCAACGGCGCGCTGACGTTCGCCCTGATGTGCACACTGATCGCCGGCCTGTTGCCACTGCCGGTGCTGTTCATGGTGGCGTTCAGTATCGCGATGATCGTCAACTATCCATGCCTGCAGATGCAGAAAGACCGCGTCGCCGCGCACTCCGGCAGCGTACTGGCGGTGGTGGGGCTGATTTTCGCGGCCGGTATCTTCACCGGTATCCTGTCGGGCACCGGCATGGTCGATGCCATGTCCAAGAGCCTGCTGGCGGTCATCCCTGACGCATTGGGCCCTTACCTGGCGGTGATCACCGCGCTGGTAAGCATGCCGTTTACCTTCTTCATGTCCAACGATGCGTTCTACTACGGCGTATTGCCAGTACTCGCCGAAGCCGCCAGCCACTACGGCATCACGGCTGCAGAAATGGGACGTGCATCGATCGTCGGACAACCGGTGCACCTGTTGAGCCCACTGGTACCTTCGACCTACCTGCTGGTCGCTTTGGCAGGTATCGAATTTGGCGATCACCAGCGCTTCACCCTCAAGTGGGCAGTGCTGGTATGCCTGTGCATAATGGTCGCCGCTTTGCTGATGGGGATTATTCCGCTGTTCAGCACTCTATAATCCCAAACACCCAACCGCACGGCGCTGCAGCTTGCGCGGTTTAACACTCGCTCAAAGGAATACACATGGAATGGCTGACCAATCCGGAAATCTGGATTGCCTTCTTCACCCTGACGGCCCTTGAGATCGTCCTGGGCATCGATAACATCATCATGATTTCGATCCTGGTCAGCCGCATGCCCAAGCATATGCAGGCACGCACCCGGATCTTCGGCCTGGCCCTGGCCATGGTCACGCGTATCCTGTTGCTGCTGTCGATCACCTGGGTAATGCAACTGACCGCCGACCTGTTCGTGGTCTTCGGCCAAGGCATCTCCGGTCGCGACCTGATCCTGTTCTTCGGTGGCCTGTTCCTGCTGTGGAAAAGCTCCCAGGAGATGTACCACGCGCTGGAAGGTGAAGACGAAACCCACGACGAGCCGAAGGGCGCCGGTGGCAAGTTCATCTACACCATCATCCAGATCGCGATCATCGACATCGTGTTCTCCCTGGACTCGGTGATCACCGCGGTCGGCATGGTCTCCCATGTACCGGTGATGGTCGCGGCGATTGTCGTAGCGGTGCTGGTGATGATGCTGGCGGCCGGCACCATCAGCGAATTCATCGACAAGCACCCGTCGCTGAAAATGCTGGCGCTGTCGTTCCTGCTGGTGGTGGGTACCGTGCTGATCGCCGAATCCTTCGACGTGCACGTGCCAAAAGGCTACGTCTACTTCGCCATGGCGTTCTCGCTGGCGGTGGAAGCGGTGAACATCAAGATGCGCACCGCCATCGCGAAAAAGAAGAAACAGCAGGATCCCGTGAAACTGCGCAAAGACATCCCGGGTCAATAATCCCGACTTGATCACTGTAGGAACGAGCTTGCTCGCGAAGAACGCAACAAAAACGCGTGCCATCTGAACAAACGCGGCGTCCTTGAGTTTTTCGCGAGCAAGCTCGCTCCTACAGATGACAGTTTTATTTCAATCCCCACTTTAGCTATGCGATGCTGGCGCCGAACCCATTCGCCAACTACAGCTTAAGTACAAGACGTAGAGCGGCACGCGGCAACTTTCCTTCGCTCATTTTCGAGCGCACCCACACGGGGGGCCGAGCATGCTGACCTTGCTCAATCTGCTTTCCGCCGTGACCCTGCTTATCTGGGGCACGCACATCGTCCGTACCGGCATCCTGCGGGTCTACGGCTCCAACTTGCGCCAAGTCATCGGGCAGAACATGTCCAAGCGCTGGCTGGCGTTTATCGCCGGTATCCTGGTGACCGCCATGGTGCAGAGCAGCAACGCCACGGCGATGCTGGTGACCTCCTTTGTCGGCCAGGGCCTGATGGGGCTGATGCCCGCGCTGGCGACCATGCTCGGCGCCGACGTTGGTACGGCGCTGATGGCGCGGGTGCTGACGTTTGATTTGTCCTGGCTGTCGCCGCTGCTGATTTTTCTTGGGGTGATTTTCTTCCTGTCGCGCAAGCAAACGCGAGCAGGGCAGTTGGGCCGGGTGGGGATCGGCCTCGGGCTGATCATCCTCGCACTGCAGTTGATTGTTGAAGCGGCCGGGCCGATTACCCACGCCCAGGGCGTCAAAGTGATCTTCGCGTCGTTGACCGGCGACATCCTGCTCGACGCCCTGGTCGGCGCCTTGTTCGCGATGATTTCCTACTCCAGCCTGGCCGCGGTCCTGCTGACCGCCACGTTGGCCGGCGCCGGTGTGATCGGCCTGCACGTGGCCATCGGCCTGGTGATCGGCGCCAACATCGGCAGCGGCGTGCTGGCCTTCCTCAGCACCAGCATGCAGAACGCCGCCGGACGCCAGGTAGCCTTGGGCAGCCTGTTGTACAAATTGATCGGCCTGTTGCTGATCATCCCGGTGCTCGACCCGCTCGTGCGCTGGATGGATGGCCTGGACTACAGCGCACAAGGCATGGTCATCACTTTTCACCTGCTCTACAACGTCAGCCGTTGCCTGATCCTGTTGCCGACCATTGGCCCGATGGCCCGCTTGTGTGCCTGGTTGTTGCCTGAACGCGAAGAGGTCAACGGCAAGGCCAAACCACGCCACTTGGACCTGGCCGCGCTGGCCACACCCAGCCTGGCACTGGCCAACGCTGCCCGCGAAACCCTGCGCCTGGGCGACCTGATCGACAATATGCTCACCGCCATGCTCGAAGTACTGCGTGGCAAGCAGACTGCCATCACCCAGGAAATGCGCAGCCTCAGCGATGATGTCGAAGCGTTGTACAGCGCGATCAAACTCTACCTGGCGCAAATGCCCCGGGAAGACCTCAGTGAACATGACAATCGGCGCTGGGCCGAGATCATCGAACTGTCGATCAACCTTAAACTGGCCGGCGACCTGATCGAACGCATGCTGCGCAAAGTCCAGCAGCAGAAAACCTCCCAGCGTCGCCAGTTCTCCGAAGTGGGCCTGGAGGAACTCACCGGCCTGCACAGCCAGTTGATCGCCAACCTGCGCCTGGGGTTGTCGGTGTTCCTCAGTGCCGACCCGGAAAGCGCCCGCCAGTTGCTGCGCGAGAAGCGCCGCTTCCGCGCCCAGGAACGGCGCCTGGCCCACGCTCATGTGAGCCGCCTGCAACGCAAGATCGTCCAGAGCCTGGAAACCAGCTCCCTGCACCTGGAACTGATTGCCGACATGAAACGCCTGAACTCGTTGTTTTGCAGCAGTGCCTATGTAGTGTTGGAAACGTCTGACACCGGCGCACTCTCCGCCGAAGATATTGCCGACATCACACATTCGCCCTGAACGTACGGTGGCCCGTGAAGTCAGTTAAAAATGACCTCACTCGCCAGGAAGCTTGTTATGCGTCGCCTGTTGTTCGCTTGCCTGCTCATGGGATCTGCCCACGCCTTTGCCTTTGACCGCCTGCAAGTCGAGGGCTACACCTTGCCCAACGGCCTGCAATTGTTGCTCAAACCGGGCACCGAGCGTGGGCATGTGGCCATCCGTCTGGTAGTCGGCGTAGGCCTGGATGACTTCAACTGCGCAGACAAAGAGCTGCCACACCTGCTCGAACACTTGCTGTTCAGCGGCATCGACCGCGGTGGCGAAGCCGAGCTGGAAGACCGCATGCAAGCCCTCGGCGGCGAGTGGAACGCCTATACCAGCAACGCCGATACCACCTTTGTGATCGAGGCGCCCGCGCAAAACCAGCGCAAAGTGCTGGACCTGCTGCTGGCGATCATCACCCGCACCGAACTGACCGACGCCAATATTAACGCGGCCAAGCGGGTCGTCGAACGCGAAGACGGCGGCCACTACTCACACCTGCAACGCCTGCTGGACCGCCAGGACCTGGGCCACACCGCCAGCAACCAATTGGCCGTCGAACTGGGGCTCAAATGCGCCGAACGCGCCGAGGTCGACCACCTGACCCGCGACCAGCTGGACGACCTGCGCACACACTGGTATGCCCCCAACAACATGACCCTGATCATCGTCGGCGACCTCGACAAACTGCTGCCGGCCTACCTGGAACGCACCTACGGCCAACTCGACCCGGTCGACCCTACTGAGCATCCGGCGCTGCCGGAAATCCAGCACGCCGCTGCCAGCCATCGCGAACTGATCCACGGCTGGGTCGGCAATAGCGCCAAGTTGCACTGGCTGTTCCCCGAGCCGGTGCTGGATGACGGACATGATGAAACCTACGACCTGCTCAAGGACTACTTGGACTGGGCGCTGTATCGCCAACTGCGCCTCAAGCACGGTTTGTCCTACGGTCCATGGAGCGAGCGCGAAGTACTCGGCGGTGTCGGTTTCCTCAGCCTGAATGCCGACCTTGAGCGGGAAAACCTCCCCGAAGCGGAACACGTACTCCAGGACCTCAAGGCCCGACTGCTCAAGGACGGCCTCGACCCAGCAGTGTTTGCGCGCCTGCAACAAGCTGCCATCGCGCGCCAGGCGTGGGCCGTGCAAGGCAACAGCGCATTGGCCGACTACTACTGGAGCGCGTCCGCCGATTACAACAACGGCCACTTCAGCGACCCGGCCAAACGCATCAAGGCCGTGAGCCTGGACCAGACCAACCAGGCCATGCGCGAGGTGTTCAAGCAGCCCGGTTACTGGCGCATCGAGAAACCGCTGCTCAGCTACGACGCTCTCAGCTGGATCGGCGCCGGAGTGCTCGGACTGATCGCCTTTGTGCTGATTGGCGTGCGGGTTTATCGCAAACGGATTGCGCAATGAGCCACCGTACAACGGCCTAAGACGTTATTCTGTCTGGGATTTTTTCCTACAAGACTGCGAAGCGCCGAATGCCAAACCTGACCCACTTAATCCAGCGCGTCCTCGAACTGATGAAGCGCTACCCAGGGGTGATTGCACTCGGCGGTTTTATCTCGGGTGTGTGCAGCTTCATCCTGGTGGATCGCCAGCAGGGCATGGCCAGCTGGATTGCGGTGATCATGTTGGTGAGCTGGCTGTGGCTGATGCTGGAGAACAGCTTCACCCAACTGTTCACCAAAGTCTTCAAGCGCGAAATCCCCGAACCGCTGTTGCGCTACGCAACCCAGATGATCCACCAGGAAAGTCTGTTTTTCGTGCTGCCGTTCTTTTTCGTCACCACCGCGTGGAACAGCGGCCAATCGGTATTCACTGGCTTGCTCGGCGCGGCGGCGCTGGTGTCGATCATCGACCCGCTGTACTACAAGTGGCTGGCGCCCAAGCGCTCACTGTTCCTGGCGCTGCATACCCTGACCCTGTTCGCCGCACTGCTCACCGCGCTGCCGATCATCCTGCACCTGACCACCGCCGAAAGTTACAAGCTGGCCCTCGGCGTGGCCATGGCGTTGTCGATCCCGAGCCTGGCGGTAAGCCTGCCGTTGCGCAGCCTCAAGGGCTGGGCGATGCTGCTCGGGGTCACCGCCGCTATCGGCTGCGCCGGGTGGTTCCTGCGCAGTTGGGTGCCACCAGCCACCCTGTGGATGACCGAAGTGGCCATCAGCACCCAACTGCAGGACCGCACGCCAGGCGACGACCTCAAGGAAGTTACTGCCGCGCAGCTGCGCAGCGGTGGGTTGTACGCCTACACCGCGATCAACGCGCCGCGTGGGCTGGATGAGCGCATCTACCACGTGTGGAAATTCAACGGCCAAGAGGTCGACCGCATCGCCCTGGATATCCACGGCGGGCGCAAAGAGGGCTACCGCGCCTGGACCCACAAGCAGAACTTCCCGGCCGACGCCGTGGGCCGCTGGCAGGTGCGAGTACTGACCGAAGACGGGCAAGTGATCGGCGTGCTGCGTTTCAAGGTGACGGACTCAGCACAAACGGACAACCCAAAGTAGGCCGTATCGTGCTATTACGTAGGAATTGTGGATAGCCAAACAAGCTCGGAGCTTATGACCACCAGCACGACGGCCGGCACAGCCCACCTCGATACGTCCACCACCCCGCCACAACTGCGGATTACGGGGGACTGGACGCTTGCCCACTATGCCAACCTGAAAAAGCTGTCGGACAAGCTCGACGGCCAATACGACGCCGGCGCGCGCATCGACCTCAACGGCCTCGGCGCCCTGGATACGGCCGGCGCCTCGTTGCTGGTGGAACTGCTGGGGCCGACCCGCATCGAGCAGTCCGCCGAACAGACCGATTGCAGCTTGTCTGCCGCCGACCGCGCGCTGCTCAAGACCGTCTACCGCTCCCTGAATGATTTTTGCGTGCCGGAAAAAGCCCCTGAAGAAGCGGCGGGTATCCAGGTCCTCGCACGTATCGGCCGAGCAGTGGACACGGTCTGGCAGGACACCAAGAAACTCTTGGGTTTCGTCGGCCTGATTCTCGAAACCTTCGCCCGTAGCATTTTGCGCCCCAAGCGCTGGCGCGTGACGCCAATGGTTGCGCACCTCGAACAGGTCGGACTGGATGCCGCGCCCATCGTGGCTTTGCTGACGTTCCTGGTGGGTGCGGTAGTAGCCTTCCTCGGCGCCACCGTGCTCAAGAGCTTCGGTGCGACGATCTTCACGGTGGACCTGGTGGCGTTCTCTTTCCTACGGGAATTCGGCGTCTTGCTCACCGCGATCCTGATCGCCGGCCGCACCGCCAGTGCCTTTACCGCACAGATCGGCTCAATGAAGGCCAACGAAGAAATCGACGCGATCCGCACCCTGGGCCTGGACCCGATGGAGCTGCTGGTACTGCCCCGCGTGCTGGCGCTGCTGGTGGCGCTGCCGATGCTGACGTTCCTGGCGATGCTCTCGGGCATCATCGGCGGCGGCGTGGTGTGCGCGGTGGCGCTGGATATTTCGCCGGCGATGTTCCTCTCGCTGCTGCAATCGGACATCGGCGTGCAGCACTTCCTCGTGGGCATGGTCAAAGCGCCGATCTTTGCGTTCCTGATCGCTGCGATTGGTTGCCTGGAAGGCTTCAAGGTCAGCGGCAGCGCTGAATCAGTCGGCGCCCACACCACCTCCAGCGTGGTGCAATCGATCTTTGTGGTGATCGTGATGGATGCTGTCGCCGCGCTGTTTTTCATGGAGATGGGCTGGTGAGTCGTCTACACCGGGCGCCCAGTGAGGCGGTGATTGAAGTGCGCGGCCTGTGCAATCGCTTTGGCAGCCAGAGCGTGCATGAAAACCTCGACCTGGATTTGTACAAGGGCGAGATCCTTGCCGTGGTCGGCGGCTCCGGCAGCGGCAAGTCGGTGCTGTTGCGCAGCATTGTCGGCCTGCGTCGGCCCAGCGCAGGCGAAGTGCGCGTGTTCGGCAAGAACCTGCCGAGCCTGCCCGAGCATGAGCGCTCCCTGGTAGAACGGCGCTTTGGCGTACTGTTCCAGAAGGGCGCGCTGTTTTCCTCGCTGACCGTTACCGAAAACGTTGCGCTGCCCTTGATCGAACACGCCGGCCTCAGCCGTCGCGACGCCGAGCACTTGGCCGCGGTCAAGCTGGCCCTGGCCGGGCTGCCGCTGTCGGCGGCCGACAAATACCCGGCATCGCTATCCGGCGGCATGATCAAGCGCGCCGCCCTGGCACGTGCGTTGGCCCTGGACCCGGACATCCTGTTCCTCGACGAACCCACCGCCGGCCTCGACCCGATCGGCGCGGCGCAATTCGACCAACTGATCCTGACCCTGCGCGATGCGCTGGGCCTGAGCGTGTTCCTGGTCACCCACGACCTGGACACGCTGTACACCATTACCGACCGCGTGGCGGTGCTGGCACAAAAGAAAGTGCTGGTGGCCGATGCCATCGATGTTGTCTCGGAAACCGATGACGCATGGATCCACGAATATTTCCACGGCCCCCGTGGCCGCGCGGCATTGGATGCCGCTCAATCGCTCAACGAGGTATGACATGGAAACCCGAGCCCATCATGTGATGATCGGTCTGTTCAGCGTGATCGTGGTGGTCGGCGCGATGCTGTTCGGCCTGTGGCTGGCCAAGTCCAGCGTCGACAGCGCCTTCCAGGACTACGAAGTGATCTTCAACGAGGCGGTCAGCGGCCTGTCCCAAGGCAGTTCGGTGCAGTACAGCGGGATCAAGGTGGGCGATGTGATCAGCCTGAGCCTGGACCCCAAGGACCCGCGCCGCGTGCTGGCGCGCATCCGCCTGGCCGGGCAGACGCCGGTCAAGGAGGACACCCAGGCCAAGCTCGCCCTGACCGGCATCACCGGCACCTCGATCATTCAGCTCAGCGGCGGCACCCCGCAAAGCCCCGAGCTCAAGGGCAAGGACGGTAACTTGCCGCAGATCATCGCCTCGCCATCACCCATCGCACGCTTGCTCAACAACAGCAACGACCTGATGACCAGCGTCAACCTGCTGTTGCACAACGCCAATCACATGTTCTCCCGCGAGAACGTCGAGCGCCTGAGCAACACCCTGGAGAACCTGCAGCAAACCACTGGCGCCATTGCCGATCAGCGTGGCGATATCAAAGTGGTGATGCAGCAACTGATGCAGGTGAGCAAACAGGCGACCGCCGCCCTGGAACAGACCACCGTGCTCATGCACAACGCCAATGGCTTGCTCAACGAACAAGGCAAGCAGGCCTTCAGCAGCGCCGAGCAGGCCATGAAATCCCTTGAACAAAGCACCGCGACCATCAACACCTTGCTGACCAACAACAAGGACTCGGTGAACAGCGGCATGCAAGGCCTCAACGAACTGGCGCCGGCGGTGCGCGAGCTGCGCGAAACCCTCGGTTCGCTGCGCGCCATCTCCCGCCGCCTGGAAGCCAACCCCAGCGGTTACCTGCTGGGCAGCGACAAGAACAAGGAGTTCACGCCATGAAGCGTGCTTACAAGATGATCGCCCCGTTGGCCCTGGCGCTGGTGAGCGCGTGTTCGATCCTGCCCAAGGCCGATCCTTCAGATGTGTATCGCCTGTCCTCGGCACAAACCGCCAGCCAGGGCGCGCCGGTCAGTTGGTCACTGCGCGTGAACAAGCCGCAGACCAGCGAGTTTCTCGACAGCCCACGCATTGCCGTGGTGCCCAATGGCGACTTGATCAGCAGCTATGCCAACTCGCGCTGGAGCGACCCGGCGCCGGTGCTGCTGCGCAACCGCTTCATGGACGGCTTCCAGCGCGATAGCCGGGTGACGCTGCTGAGCACCGATGACACCAACCTGCAGTCCGACTATGAACTGGGCGGGCAATTGCAGGCGTTCCAGAGTGAATATCACGGCAGTGCGGTTGAGGTGGTGATTCGCCTGGACGCGCGCCTGGTGCGCGGGCGTGATCAGCGGATTATTGCCAGCCGACGGTTTGAGGTGAGGCAACCGGTCAGCGACACCAAGGTGCCGGCGGTGGTCGCCGGGTTTGGGCAGGCGGGGGATCAGTTGAATAAGCAGGTGGTGGATTGGGTGGTTCAGCAAGGCAATAGTGCAGCTAAACACTGAAGGCCTCATCGGGGGCAAGCCCCCTCCCACAGGTTGATCTGTGAACACATTCAAATGTGGGAGGGGGCTTGCCCCCGATAGCAATCCGAGCCTTAACCGAAGAACCAGTAGCACACCGCAATCGCTGCCACCACACCGGCAAACTCCGCCAACAACGCACAGCCCACGGCATGCCTGGCCCGCTGAATACCCACCGAACCGAAGTACACCGCCAACACATAGAAGGTGGTCTCGGTACTGCCCTGAATCGTCGCCGCCACCAACGCCGGGAAGCTGTCCACACCCTGGGTCTGCATGGTCTCGATCAACATCGCCCGCGCAGCGCTACCGGAGAACGGCTTGACCATCGCGGTCGGCAAGGCATCGACGAAGCGCGTGTCCATGCCGGTCCAGGCGACCACATGGCGAATGCCTTCGAGGCCGAAGTCCAACGCGCCCGACGCTCGCAATACACCGACGGCACACAGCATCGCCACCAGATACGGCAGCAGGTTCTTGGCCACATCGAAGCCTTCCTTGGCGCCTTCGACAAACGCCTCGTAGACCTTGACCTTGCGCAGCGCACCGATCACCAGGAACAGCATGATCAGGCCAAACAACGTGAGGTTGCCCAGAATCGAGGACAACCCGGCCAACGCCGTGGCGGAGAGCGTCGCCAGCAGCGCCATGAAGCCGCCCAGCACCAGCGCGCCAGGAATCAGGTACGCCAGCACCACCGGGTCCCACAGCCGCAGGCGCTGCATGATTGCCACAGAAAGCAGGCCCACCAGCGTGGATGCGCTGGTGGCCAGCAGAATCGGCAGGAACACCAGCGTCGGGTCCGCCGCACCTTGCTGGGCGCGGTACATGAAGATGGTCACCGGCAACAGCGTCAGTGAAGACGCATTGAGCACCAGGAACAGGATCTGCGCGTTACTGGCGGTGTTGGGGATGGGGTTGAGTTCCTGCAAGGCCTTCATGGCCTTGAGGCCGATGGGGGTGGCGGCGTTGTCCAGGCCCAGGCCGTTGGCGGCGAAGTTGAGGGTGATCAGGCCGATGGCCGGGTGGCCGGCAGGCACTTCCGGCATCAGGCGGCGGAACAGCGGGCCGAGGGCCTTGGCCAGCCAATCGACGATCCCGGCTTTTTCAGCGATACGCAGAAAGCCCAGCCACAACGTCAGGGTGCCGAACAGCAGCACCATGACTTCCACCGACAATTTGGCCATGGCGAAAATGCTTTCGACCATCGCTGCAAAAATCCCGGCGTTACCGCCGACCAGCCATTGCGCCAGTGCCGACACCATTGCCACGACAAAGAAGCCAAGCCACAGGCCATTGAGCATCAGTTGAATCCCCCCGAAGAATGGGGCGAATGATAGCGGGGCTGGCAGAAACGACAAACCCCGGAATTTTCCGGGGTTTGTCTTTAAGCCGTCACGCTATCAGCTACGGGTCGCCTGGGCGACCGGTGCGGCGGTCTTGGTGCGCCAGTGCGGCAGCGAGTTCCAGTAGCGCTCGCCCTTGGCGTCGTCGTACATGCCTTCCCAACGGGAGATCACCAGCACAGCCAGGGCGTTGCCGATCACGTTCAGGGCAGTACGCGCCATGTCCATGATGCGGTCGACACCGGCGATGAACGCCAGGCCTTCCAGCGGAATACCCACGCTGCCCAGGGTGGCCAGCAGCACCACGAAGGATACGCCCGGTACGCCGGCGATACCTTTGGAGGTGACCATCAGGGTCAGCACCAGCATCAGTTGCTGGCCGATCGACAGGTCGATGCCATACAGCTGGGCGATAAAGATCGCCGCGATGCTCTGGTACAGGGTCGAACCGTCGAGGTTGAACGAGTAACCGGTCGGCACCACGAAACTGCAGATGGCTTTCGGCGCGCCGTAGGCTTCCATCTTCTCGATCACACGCGGCAACACGGTTTCGGAACTGGCAGTGGAGTAGGCCAGTACCAGCTCATCCTTGAAGATGCGCATCAGCTTGATCACCGAGAAGCCGAACAGGCGGGCAATCAGGCCGAGGATCACAAAAGCGAAGAACAGGATGGCGACGTAAACCAGAATCACCAGCTTGGCCAGTGGCAGCAGCGAGGCGAAGCCGAAGTTGGCGACGGTCACCGCGATCAGTGCGAATACGCCGATGGGGGCGTACTTCATGATCATGTGGGTGACTTTGAACATGCTCTCGGACACGCCCTGGAACATGGTTACCAGCGGCTCGCGCAGCTCAGGCTTGAGGCTCGACAAGCCAAGGCCGAACAGCACCGAGAAGAAGATGATCGGCAGCATCTCGCCACGGGCAACGGCGGCAAAGATATTCGATGGGATCAGGTTGAGGATGGTCTGGATGAACGCATGCTCATGCTGCACTTCGGCGGCGGTAGCGGTGTATTTGGAGATGTCGACGGTACCCAGGGTACTCATGTCGATACCCGCGCCCGGGTGGAACAGGTTGGCCAGCAGCAGGCCGACCACGATGGCGATGGTGGTGACGATCTCGAAGTAAAGGATGGTCTTGACGCCGATGCGCCCGAGCTTCTTCGCGTCACCGACACCGGCGATGCCAACGATCAGCGAGGAAATCACAATCGGGATCACGATCATCTTGATCAGGCGGATAAAGATATCGCCCGCTGGCTGCAACACATTGCTGATCCACCAGGCCTTTTCAGCACTGAAATGGTTAAGCACTGCACCGATTGCGATCCCCAGCACCAAACCGATGAGGATCTGCCAGGCGAGGCTTAGCTTTGCCTTCTTCATGTCATTACCCTTACTTCAAGTGAACTTAAGGCAAATGCGCCAGCCGCAACGCTCGAGAGCGAAAAAGTGTGTGCATCTGCCTCCATGGAAGGTCACCGCAGCGTGGCCGAAATGGCTTACTGGCAGGCGAAAAAAGGCGCAACTATTCCCATGCAAGGGGGCGACGTCTAATGCCGTAAACGCCTACCCTATGCCGAATCGGCATGAGATTTTTTAATAATAACTGTCCGAACGGTCAGTTCAAATGTGACATTTTGTCCGACAAAAATGCCGTGAACCGGCCAAACCCGGCTCGCTCAGAGATTCAGGACGTCTCCGCAGACTTGGCGGAAATGCCTGAGAGTTCCACCGTTTAGTGTCGGAAATGTCCTATGGCACCCACCAAAATTTATCGATAGATGGTCTACCCGACACACCAAGTAATGGTTGGGAATGAGCAGAAAGGAAATTTGCGACTAAGGGCGGCATGAGAATAGAAGAAAGAGCGTTAAAGCCCGCCGCAAGTTCAGCAAGCCGATGGCTTGTGAACCTGCGTCGCAGCTTTTCGCCTGACCCGGCTCTTGCGCAGGCACTCCCTGTACCCGTAGGTCACGCCGATCGCAGGTGATCAGAGCAACCCAGCCCCTTGGTCATGCACCGCCCTTGGCGAGCGGTGCAAACAGAAAGAAGCGGGGGCTTCTTTCTATGGACGCTGGCCCCGCAGACAACAAGCGTGTCAGACGGAACCTAGTACCAATTCGGATCTTTCTTCAACTGCTCCATCAACAGCTTTTGCATGCCTTCATCCGGCTTACCGATAAAACGGTAATCGGCGTGCCGCGTCGGCGACTTGTCCTTCGGCAGACCGGCCGGGACTTCCACCAACATGGCGTAGGCATCTTCCTTATCGAGGCTGAAGGCAACGATCAGGCGTTTGTTCAGGCAGGTGTCCGCAGTTTCGCAGAGCGGCCCGACCAAATACTTGTCGCCATCTTCTTCCACGGCATTCATCTGCTCGGCCGTGCCGGACAGGTTCATCACCCATTCCGGCAGGCGCTCTTCTTTCTTCACCACGCCTTGCCAGGTTTCACGGTATTGCGGATCCGCGCTGAGCAATTCGTTGGCTCGGGACTGGCCGTCGTTGGCGGCCAACGCCAAGCCGCTGCCGCCCAGAAGCAGGGCGGCAGTAATGGCTTTGAAGGACAAAGTGGTCATTTTCAGCCTCGGCCGCGACGACCAAAGAAGAAGGAAGCGATGAACATCACCAGGAAAACCACAAACAGAATTTTTGCGATACCCGTGGCGGTGCCCGCGATACCACCGAAGCCCAGGACTGCAGCCACAATGGCGATGATCAGAAATGTGATTGCCCAACTCAACATGGTGATTCTCCTTACGCTTTTATAGGGGTAACAGCGGTAGTGCCGTGCTGCCGCTCAACAAGAGCGGCCTTTGGTGCCTAGAACACCCAACGCTCTTGGGATGGCAGCTCACTCAGGGACGATGCCTGGTCAACCATCCGCAATTGCGGGGCTGTTGCATCGGCAGCAACACTGCCAACGGAACGGAAATGGGTCTGGGTCATGGCCGGACGTTCAAACTGGGGGATCTGCTGCTGACTCTGCTGCCAATGCTGAAGCTGCTGGCCGCCAATCAGCGTCACCATCAGGGCCAGGCTGGCAAACAGGCCTTGCTGTACATGCAGGTGCGATACACGCAATTGGCTGAAGATTGGGCGAGTCATGTTGCTGTTCTCCCGCATTTTGATTATTCGTTGGGAGAGCTATTGCAGAGCGCGTGCCAGCTTTTTTACAAAATAAATATCAATAAAATCATATAGTTATGAATTAGCACTTAATCGCACTCCCAGCATCCTGCACGATGCCCCTTCGGGCGCCGTGCGAAATGCACGATGGCCAGCGGTCGGATCAAGGGATCGAAAACGCAAGGGGGGTTGCCGAAGTGGCAAGACGGCATGGAAACGCCATCAGACGGGGCTTTGTAGGAAGTCATGCAGATACCTGCACGACGCTGCTATTTATCGATCAGAATAAACCATGCAACTTGCCCGATTATTCCGGGACTAAACACCATCATTCATAGTTTAAGGAGCGCGGGACAGATGGAATCAGCCAAGGAACTTCAAGGCCGCATTCTTTTAGTGGACGATGAGTCCGCGATCCTCCGCACCTTCCGTTATTGCCTGGAAGATGAAGGCTACACCGTCGCCACGGCGAACAGCGCGGCCCAGGCCGACGCCTTGATGCAGCGCCAGGTGTTCGACCTGTGCTTCCTGGACTTGCGCCTGGGCGAAGACAATGGCCTGGATGTGCTGGCTCAGATGCGAATCCAGGCGCCGTGGATGCGTGTGGTGATCGTCACCGCCCATTCGGCAGTCGATACCGCAGTCGATGCGATCCAGGCCGGCGCCGCCGACTATCTGGTTAAGCCCTGCAGCCCCGATCAACTGCGCCTGGCCACCGCCAAACAATTGGAAGTGCGCCAACTGTCTGCGCGCCTCGAAGCCCTTGAGGGCGAAGTGCGCCAGCCGAAAGACGGCCTCGACTCCCACAGCCCGTCGATGATGGTGGTGCTGGAAACGGCGCGCCAAGTGGCTGGAACAGATGCGAACATCCTGATCCTTGGCGAGTCCGGCACCGGTAAAGGTGAACTGGCCCGCGCCATTCACGGCTGGAGCAAGCGTTCGAAGAAATCCTGCGTGACCATCAACTGCCCCTCGCTGACAGCAGAATTGATGGAAAGCGAGCTGTTCGGCCATAGCCGAGGGGCGTTTACCGGCGCCAGTGAAAGTACATTAGGCCGCGTCAACCAAGCGGATGGCGGCACGCTGTTTCTCGACGAGATCGGCGATTTTCCCCTCACCTTGCAACCCAAGTTATTGCGATTCATCCAGGATAAGGAGTACGAGCGCGTGGGCGATCCCGTCACCCGCCGCGCTGATGTGCGCATCCTCGCCGCCACTAACCTGAACCTGGAAGACATGGTCCGCGACGGCCGCTTCCGTGAAGACTTGCTTTACCGCCTCAATGTAATCACCTTGCATCTACCGCCGTTGCGCGAGCGCAGTGAAGACATCCTGACCCTGGCCGACCGGTTCCTGGCGCGCTTCGTCAAGGAATATGCCCGACCAGCACGCGGTTTCAGCGACGAAGCGCGCGAAGCGCTGCTCAACTACCGCTGGCCGGGTAACATTCGCGAACTGCGCAACGTGGTGGAGCGCGCCAGCATCATTTGCCCTCAGGAGAAGGTGGAAATCAGCCACCTGGGGATGGCCGAACAACCTAGCAACAATGCCCCACGCATTGGCGCGGCACTCAGCCTGGACCAGTTGGAGAAAGCCCATATCGGCGCCGTGCTCGCTACCAGCGACACCCTGGATCAGGCAGCCCGCACCCTGGGCATCGACGCGTCGACCCTGTACCGCAAACGCAAACAGTACAACCTGTGAGCTGTACCCTATGAAGTTAGCGATGAAGTTGCGCACTCGGTTATTCCTGAGCATCTCAGCGCTGATTACCGTCGCCCTGCTGGGTTTGATCCTGGGTCTGGTGAGCGTCATGCAAATGGCCAAGACCCAGGAGTCCCTGATTCGCAGCAACTTCGTCACTCTGGACCTGGGTCTCAAGCTGCGTCAGAGCCTGGGCGATCAATTGATCATGATGCTGGAGGAGCGCCCGGACCCCGAGGCGCTGCAAACCTCCAAGCAACGCTATTTCGATCTGCTGGATCAGGGTATTGCCCATGAACAGCGCGATGGTCGCGGAACGGGCTTCAGCCAGGCTCGAGGCCAGTATCAGGCGCTGCTTGAGGCCTTTGACGAGTCCCAGCAACCAACGCCCCCACCCGGCGCCAAGGACAAACTCACCGACACCTTCAACACGCTGCGCAATGGCCTGATCGCCGAACACAAGCAGGCCTTGGAAAACATCAGCAACAGCGAGCACAAATCCCGCGAACGCGCTTTGTTGATCGCCGGTTTGCTCGGGTTGGTGGGGCTTGCCGTGCTGATCATCGGGTTTGTGACGGCCCATGGCATCGCGCGGCGTTTTGGTGGACCGATCGAAGCGCTGGCCAAAGCGGCAGACAAGATCGGACAAGGGGATTTCGAGGTAACGCTGCCGATCTCCTCGGCAGCGGAAATGAACCAGCTGACCCGCCGCTTCGGCATCATGGCCGAGGCGCTGCGCCAGCATCAGGCGACCAATGTCGATGAACTGCTGGCCGGCCAGCAGCGCCTGCAGGCCGTGCTCGACAGCATCGACGATGGCTTATTGATGATTGACCGCCAAGGGCGCCTGGAGCACCTCAACCCTGTGGCGCAGCGCCAACTGGGCTGGGACGAGGAACGCCTCGGCCAAGGCCTGGGCGAAGCCTTGTCGCGCCCGGAGCTGGATGAACAACTGCAACTGGTGCTGCGCGGCGGCAATCTAGAGCGGGCACCGGACGACCTGGAAGTAGAGGTCGAGGGCGAACTGCGTCTGCTGACCTACAGCCTGACCCCGGTGAGCCATACCCAGGGGCATATTCTTGGCGCAGTGATGGTGCTGCACGACGTAACCGAACAACGCGCCTTCGAGCGGGTGCGCAGCGAGTTCGTATTGCGCGCCTCCCATGAACTGCGTACGCCGGTGACCGGCATGCACATGGCCTTCGGGCTGTTCCGCGAGCGTGCGAAGTTCCCGGCGGAGTCCCGCGAAGCGGACTTGCTGGATACCGTCAATGAAGAGATGCAGCGCTTGATGCAGTTGATCAACGACCTGCTCAACTTTTCGCGCTATCAGAATGGCCTGCAGAAACTCACGCTGGGGCCGTGCGACGTCACCGATCTGCTCGAACACGCCCGAGCACGCTTCGCCGAGCCAGCCAACGCGCAAAATATCGAACTGCTGGTGGAAGCCCAATCCGACCTGCCTCGGCTGTATGCGGACCAGGTCCAACTGGAGCGGGTGCTCGACAATCTACTGGGCAACGCCCTGCGCCACACTCCCGCGGGCGGGCAGATACGCCTGCAGGCACGGCGCCATGGCGAGCGGGTGATCGTCAGCGTCGAGGATAACGGCGAAGGTATTGCCTATGGGCAGCAGGGGCGCATCTTCGAACCCTTTGTCCAGGTGGGCCGCAAGAAAGGCGGCGCCGGCCTGGGGCTGGCGCTGTGCAAGGAAATCGTGCAATTGCACGGCGGCCGCATGGGCGTGTACTCGCGACCGGGGCAGGGCACTCAGTTCTATATGGCGTTGCCGCTCTAGCTTCGGTTCAACGCGCGCAGGATCGCGGCACTTTCCGCATCCGGCGTGCCATCAAACAGCGACGGCCGGAAATGCATCTGGAACGCTGCGATCACATGGCGCGTGGCCACATCCAACTCGCCGGTCTGCGGCGTCTGGTAGCCCAGGCGGGCCAGTTCTTCCTGGAACCAGGTGACGCTTGGCAGCTCGGCGGCGTATTGCACCTGGAAGCGCGCAACGGCCTGGGCATCCGGCCAAACGCCCAACCCTTCGGCGGCCAGCCGCTTCCAGGGGAACAACGGGCCCGGGTCAAGCTTGCGCAACGGCGCAATATCACTGTGGCCAATTATGTTCTTGGGGTCGATGCCGTTGCGCTTGCTGATGTCCTTGAGCAAAACCACCAGGGACTTCACCTGCGCCTCCGAGTACGGGTACCACAAGCGGCCTGTCGGCGTGTCCTTGTAGCCAGGATTGACGATCTCGATGCCAATTGAGCTGGAGTTGAGCCAAGTGCGGCCCATCCACTCGCTCTCCCCGGCATGCCAGGCGCGCTGGCTCTCGTCCACCAGCTTGTAGATGGTGGCCGAGGCGTCGTCACCGATCAGGTAATGGCTGCTGACCTGGCCATGGGTGAGCAATGCCAGGGAGCGTTCAAGGTTGGTGGAGGTGTAATGCACGACTACGAACTGCACGCGGTTGTCGTGGTTCACCGAGGGGTGGCTGGTATCCAGGCGAGGGCCGCTGGCACAGCCTGCGAGCAGAAGGAACACAAAAGCGAAGTACAAGGATTTCATGGCGGTAGACGTTACGCAGAAGACGATAATGCAACAGTGTAACGTACCGATCGCCAACCAGCGGTCAAATCACAAAATGGAACATCTTTCAGGCGGCCTGCACCTGGTTTCGCCCGGCAGCCTTGGCCCGATACAACGCTTCGTCGGCACGCTTGAGCGCCAGGTCACTGCGCTCGCCCGGCTGGAACTGCGCCACGCCCATGGACACGGTGATCGTCACCGGCTCGCCCTTGAAGTGAAACGGGCACGCTTCAATCGCCGCACGCAACACCTCGCCCACGGCCAGGGCATCCGCCAGGGATGAGTCGGGCATCAGCAACACAAACTCTTCACCACCAAAGCGCGCGATAAAGTCGGTCGGGCGCAGGCGCTTGCGCAGCACGTTGGTGATGATCTTCAGCACCTTGTCGCCAGCGAGGTGGCCGTAGCCATCGTTGATACGCTTGAAGTGATCCAGGTCCAGCATCGCCAGCGACAGGTTGTTGCCGCACTGGTGCCAGGTGTTCACCTCATAATCAAGGCGTTCGCTCCAGGCTGCGCGGTTGGGCAGGCCTGTGAGCGGATCGATCAACGCCTTCTGGCGCTGCACCTCCAGGTGCTCGCGATAGCCCTGGGCCTCTTGCTCCATATTGGCAACACGCTCAGCCAAGCCCTTCAGGCGCGCCGCCGTCTCCTGCTCGCGCAGGTCGCGCTGCTGCTGGTGCTCATCCATGGTGCCGAGCAGCCCCTCAAGGTGGCTTTCCAACACGTGCTTGAGGCTGTCCAGGTCGGCGGCTTCCTGCACGCTGCTTTGCAGGCCATCGACCTGTTCGCGGATCTGCGTGTCCAGCTCTCGGGCGGCGGAGCGGCTGTCGGCATGCCCCTCGCTGGCGACTTGCAAGTGGCCCTGGAACGCCTCGAGGCGCTCGTTGAGCTGCTTGAGGTAAGCCTCGAACTCATGCTGGCCGCTGTCGGTGATCGCCAGCATCAAGACTGCCAGGTCGTCGAGGATCGGCAACAGCTCGTACCAGTTCAAGCCGTGGGCCAGGCGCTCGCGCATGGCTTCGGCCTGGGGGCGGTGACGCTCGGGCAACGAGAGTTCTTCGAGCAGGCCGAGCAGGGTGTCTTCGATATGCTTGGCCACGGAGCTGTAGGACGGCTCCGGTGAGTCGGGCAGGGCATAGGCTCCATCCGCTTGCAGCTCGTCAGTATCAGGCTCCTCCAGCACTGGAGGGAGCGACAAGCTGCCAATGGTGGTCTCATCCGGGGTCTCGACCTGAACTTCAGGCGTTTCGATGAAGGCGGCGAGGGCGCTTTCCGCTGCAGGTTCTTCGACTTGAGGCCTAGGCTCGACAAGCGCTACGGGTGTCTCAATAGCTGCGGCTTGAGGCGGGGCTTCATAGACGAAGGTTTCGTTGGACGGCTCGGCCACCTGGGCGGGGACTACGGGCTCGATGACAGGAGCGACCGTTTCTTGAGGCTGCGGCGCAAAGGCACGCAACGCTTGCGTCAGTTCCTCGGATTGCTCGGACGGCTGTGGCTCGACTGCAACTGGCTTGGCTGCCGCAGGCTGCGGGGCCGGTCGGGGCGTCGATTCGTCTGCCACCGCTTCGTTCGCGACTTCCTTGGCGCCGAACAAGCGCTGCAAAAGCCCCGGCCCTGGTCGCGGGGTTTCGCCGTCCGGCTCCAGGTTGTTCAGCGCCTGGCCTTGCAGGCCGCTCAACTCGCTGAGCAACAGCGGGATCTCTCGCGCCTGGCCGACGCGGCCGTCCAGCTGCTTGGCGAACGTCTTGAGTGGCCGGGCCACCTCTCGGGGTAACGGTAGTTTTTGCAGTTGAGTGACCAGGGACGTCAGCGCGGTGCTGATCTGATCGACCCGGGTTTCGCGACGCTGCTCGGAGTCCAGCACAGCTTTTTCCAGGCGCGGCAGCAAGGCGGCGAGGGCGGCGTCCATATCATCGGTACGGACGACATCGCGCATTTCCTTCATGCATTGGTCGACTGCGCGGTCAGTGCCCTCGGCCGCCAGCGTGCTGCGCACCAGTCCACGGCGCAGCAGGTCGAGACGGGCAGCCCAGCGGCGTTCGAGTTTCTCTTGTTGCTCGATGCTCTTGAGGTATTTCTCTTTCCAGCGTTGGGCGTCGTCGCTCATGCAAGGGGTCCGCGGAGGCCTGGGCTCAACGCGGGTAATGCATCAGCCGTGAGCGAACCCGGCAGACGAATCTCTACCGCGACCGGCAGGTGATCGGAGATGGGCTGCGCCAGCACCTGCACACTCTCGAGTGTGAGGGTAGGACTGAGCAGGATATGGTCAAGGCAGCGTTGCGGGCGCCAGCTGGGGAACGTGGCTTCGGCTTGCGGCGCCAGTAGCCCGAGGTCGCGCAACGGAGAATTCTGTAACAGGTCGCTGGCGTGGGTGTTCATGTCCCCCATCAGCACCTGGTGCTTGTAATTGCCAATCAGCTCTCGGATGTAGGCCAGTTGCATCGTGCGAGTACGTGCACCCAGCGCCAGGTGCATCATCACGACCACCAGGGCTTCCGGGCCTTCGCCAAAACGAACGAGGATCGCACCCCGGCCCTTGGGGCCTGGCAGCGGGTGGTCTTCGATGGCAGTAGGCTTCAAGCGACTGAGCACGCCATTGCTGTGCTGTGCCAGACGCCCGAGGTTACGGTTGAGCTGCTGATACCAATAAGGGAAGGCACCGAGCTGGGCCAGGTGCTCCACCTGGTTGATGTAGCCGGAGCGCATGCTGCCGCCATCGGCTTCCTGCAGGGCGACCAGGTCGAAGTCGTTCAGCAGGTTGCCGATTTTTTGCAAGTTGCCGGCACGCCCGTTGTGGGGCAGCAGGTGCTGCCATCCGCGAGTGAGATAGTGCCGATATTTCTCGGTACTGATGCCCACCTGGATATTGAAGCTGAGCAGGCGCAGACGGCTGTCTGCCGGCAGGCCCGTGGACTCCAGATGATGTTCGTTGACCTGCGGATCATGCAGGCCAACCACACGTTCGGTACCCCAGCGGCGCATAACGGGCCCCTTACTTGGCTGCGCGCTCTTTGGCGATCAGTTGGTCGGCCACATTGAGGGTCTGCTCAGGACCACCGGAGGTGCCCAGGTCGAAACGGTACTTGCCGTTGACGATCATGGTTGGAACGCCTTGCACACCGTACTTCTGCGCCAGCTCCTTGGCCTGCTTGATCTGGCCCTGGATGGCGAAGGAGTTGAAGGTGGCCAGGAACTTGTCCTTGTCGACACCTTGGGTGGCCACGAAGTCAGCCATTTCGTCTGGCTTGGTCAGGCGCTTGCCTTGCTTCTGGATCGCGTCGAATACTGCGTTGTGGACCTTGTGCTCCACACCCATGGCTTCCAGGGTCAGGAACAGTTGGCCGTGGGCATCCCATGGGCCGCCGAACATGGCCGGGATGCGCTTGAAGTTCACGTCCTTGGGCAGTTTTTCAACCCATGGGTTGATGGTCGGTTCAAAAGCGTAGCAATGCGGGCAGCCGTACCAGAACAGCTCCACCACTTCGATCTTGCCAGGCTCGGAAACCGGAACCGGGTTGGCCAATTCAACGTAGGTCTTACCGGCTTCAAGCGGCACGTCGGCAGCTTGTGCGGTCATGCCGAAGAGGCTGGCAGTGACGAGAGCGGCGCTGAGGATCAGATTACGCATGCTTTACTCCTGGACAAATAAAGTCGCCTCACGCGACCTTTGTTGTGACAGGTCTACGCGGGCATGAGTTCGTTAGTGTAACGGCACCGGCCACAAAAAAGGGCGGCCTGGGCCACCCTTTTTATGCTTGCATCACGGGATTAATCGAGTGTTAACGTTGCGTGCACCTCAGTGCAGGCCCTGGATGTAGCTGGAGACCGCCGCAATGTCCTCGTCACTCAGCTTGCGGGCGATGGTGCGCATGATCGCCGCGTCGCCATCATTGGTGCGCCCGGCCTCTTCCTTGCGGAAATCAGTCAGCTGCTTGGCGATGTAGGTGGCGTGCTGGCCACTCAAGTGCGGGAAGCCGGCAGCGGCGATGCCCGCGCCATTGGGCGAATGGCAGCCGGTGCAGGCAGGCAGGCCTTTGTCCAGGTCACCGCCGCGGAACAGTTTCTCGCCGCGGGCCACCAGTTTCGGATCAGCAGCTCCCACACTGCCTTTCTGGCTGGCAAAATATGCCGCGATGTCTGCCAGGTCCTGATCGCTGAGATTGGTCAACAAGCCGGTCATTTCCAGGACCGTGCGCTTGCCGGACTTGATATCCTGCATCTGCTTGGTCAGGTAACGCTCGCCCTGGCCGGCCAGTTTGGGGAAGTTCGGCGCCGGGCTGTTACCATCCGGTCCATGGCAAGCACCACATACGGCGGCTTTCGCCTGGCCCGCTGTAGCGTCGCCTGCAGCATGGGCAACACCGGTGATGCCCAAGGTCAACAGCAGACTCACGATCAGTTTGTTCATCAGCTAATCCAACTACGGCTAAGGGGTTTAAGAGTTATCTACCGGGTTTACTCACCATCAATTCAATGATGGCCTGGTAATCCTCAGTACTGCAGTCCATGCACAAACCACGCGGCGGCATTGCCTTGAAACCCTGGGTCACGTGTTGCACCAGCGTGTCCATGCCCTGCGCCAGTCTTGGCGCCCAGGCTGCCTGGTCCCCTCGTCTGGGGGCGTTGGGCAACTGGCCGGCATGGCAAGCCACGCAAACTCGGTTGTACACCGCTTCCGGATCCTGTGTAGCCTGAGCGCCGTAAAGCGGGACCAAGACACCGATAGCGAGCAACCACTTGGTCATACGTCGACCATTTCAGGGTTTGAGAGCGTTTTGCGTTCTAATGCGCAATAAAGGTCTATCGCTCCCGTGAACTTCATCCTTCGCTGGGACAAAGCACACACAAAATCTGCGGCATTATATACTGGCGCTACTGAAACGGAAACGACACCGCTTGCCGCACCCTTTCTCGGCACCGCCCACATCGGAAATCTCATGCAACTCAAGAATCCCATCCTCGGCCTGTGCCAACAGTCCACGTTCATGCTCAGCGCCGCCAAAGTTGACCAATGCCCCGATGACGAAGGCTTTGAAGTCGCCTTTGCCGGTCGTTCCAACGCCGGTAAGTCCAGCGCGCTGAACACCCTGACTCACGCCAGCCTGGCGCGCACCTCGAAAACCCCGGGCCGCACGCAACTCCTCAATTTCTTCAAGCTAGACGATGATCGGCGTCTGGTCGACCTGCCGGGCTACGGTTACGCAAAAGTACCTATCCCGTTGAAGCTGCACTGGCAGCGTCACCTGGAGGCTTACCTGGGTGGCCGGGAGAGTTTGAAGGGTTTGATCCTGATGATGGACATCCGCCATCCGATGACCGATTTCGACCTGTTGATGCTCGATTGGGCGGTCGCCAGCGGCATGCCGATGCATATCCTGCTGACCAAGGCAGACAAGCTCACCTACGGCGCGGCCAAGAACACCTTGCTCAAAGTGCAGTCCGAAATTCGTAAAGGCTGGGGCGACGCGATCACTATCCAGCTGTTCTCGGCGCCGAAGCGCATGGGCCTGGAAGAGGCTTACACCGTGCTGGCCGGCTGGATGGAATTGGCGGACAAGGGCGCGGAACTCGCGGAATAACTTTTCTGCAGGCAAAAAAAACCCCGGACTTCGTATGGGGAGGGGAAGTTCGGGGTTCAAGTTCCGGACCGCTAGGGCGGGGTCCAGATATCTGCCAACACTTAACACAACATAGGAGCATTGAAGGGCTTCACCACCCATTCAGTAACTCTGAGTAGCAGTTCACGGGTTAAGTTCCGGCAGGCCAGAAAAACTATTTGAAATAACCGACGGTGATTTCCGGACTAAAGCACTCTGCCACCACCGATGACTGCGGCGTATCCCCTGTAGGTGCGAGCTTGCTCGCGAAAAACGTCAACGTTAACGCGGGTTTCCTGAATATTCGCGTCGCCCACACGTTCTTCGCGAGCAAGCTCGCTCCTACAAAGGGAGAAGTCGCACTTTAGTGCGCTTCATCCCAGTTATCGCCCACGCCGACTTCCACCAGCAGCGGTACATCCAGCTTCGCAGCTGCACTCATATGCTCGCGAATCTTCTCGCTGACCTCCGCCACCAGATCCTCGCGCACCTCCAGTACCAATTCATCGTGCACCTGCAGGATCACCTTGGCATCCAGGCCCGAATCGGTCAGCCAGTTGTCCACCAGCACCATGGCTTTCTTGATGATGTCTGCCGCCGTGCCCTGCATCGGCGCGTTGATCGCGGTGCGTTCAGCGGCCGCGCGCTCCTGGGGCTTGTTGGAGTTGATGTCGGGTAAGTACAGGCGGCGGCCGAAGAAGGTTTCCACGTAACCTTGGTCTGCCGCCTGGGCGCGGGTGCGCTCCATGTACTCGCGAACCCCGGGATAACGGGCGAAATACACATCGATGTAGGCCTTGGCCGTCTTGGTATCGACGCCGATGTCCTTGCCCAGCTTCTGCGCGCCCATGCCGTAGATCAGACCAAAGTTGATCGCCTTGGCACTGCGGCGCTGGTCGGAGGTGACCTCGCCCAGCTCAACCTTGAACACCTCGGCAGCCGTGGCGGTGTGCACGTCCAGGTTGTGACGGAAGGCGTTCATCAAGCCTTCGTCCTTGGACAGGTGCGCCATGATCCTCAGCTCGATCTGCGAATAATCCGCCGCCAGCAGCTTATAGCCCTTGGGCGCGACAAACGCCTGGCGAATCCGCCGCCCTTCGGCGGTACGCACCGGAATGTTCTGCAGGTTCGGATCACTGGACGAAAGGCGCCCGGTCGCCGCCACCGCCTGGTGATAGGAGGTGTGGATACGCCCGGTGCGCGGGTTGATCTGTTCCGGCAGGCGGTCGGTGTAGGTGCTTTTCAGCTTGCTCATGCTGCGGTACTGCATCAGCACCTTGGGCAGCGGGTAGTCATCTTCAGCCAGCTTGGCCAGCACTTCTTCGGCCGTCGACGCCTGGCCCTTGCCGGTTTTCTTCAGCACCGGCAGGCCGAGTTTTTCATAAAGAATCGCGCCGAGCTGCTTGGGCGAGCCCAGGTTGAACTCCTCGCCGGCGATCTCGAACGCCTGGCGCTCCAGCTCAACCATCTTGTTGCCCAGCTCGATGCTCTGGACACCCAACAGGTCCTTGTCCACCAGCGCACCCTGACGCTCGATACGCGCCAGCACCGGTACCAATGGAATCTCGATATCCGTGAGTACGCTCGCCAGGCTCGGGATCGCGCTCAATTGGGCAAACAGCGTCTGATGCAAACGCAAAGTCACATCAGCATCTTCCGCCGCATAAGGGCCGGCCTGCTCCAGGGCGATCTGGTCGAAGGTCAGCTGCTTGGCGCCCTTGCCGGCGATGTCCTGGAAGGCGACGGTGTCGTAGTCCAGGTACTTCTTGGCCAGGCTGTCCATGTCATGGCGGGTTGCCGTGGAGTTCAGCACATAGGATTCAAGCATGGTGTCGAACGCGATGCCGCGCACGGTGATGCCCTGCGCCGGGTCGCCACCGATGGCGCAGTTGGCCAGGATGTTCATGTCGAACTTGGCGTGCTGGCCAACCTTGAGCTTGCTCGGGTCTTCCAGCAGCGGTTTCAGGGCCAACAGCACAGTGTCGCGGTCCAACTGCTCCGGCGCGCCGATGTAGGAATGGGTCAGCGGGATGTAGGCCGCTTCGTGGGGCTGCACAGCGAAGGAGACGCCGACCAACTGCGCCTGCTGGGCATCGATACCAGTGGTTTCGGTGTCGAAGGCGAACAACGTCGCATCGTTGAGCTTCTTCAGCCAGGCGTCGAACGTCGCTTGATTGAGGATGGTGGTGTAGGCGGCCTCTGCCGGCGCTACTGCCTCGACGACTTGCTCGGCAACCGGCGCAGCCTTGAGCTCTACACGCTTGGCATCGCGCTGGACCTCATCAATCCAGCTCTTGAACTCCAGCAGCGTGTACAACTCCAGCAGCTTTTCGCGATCCGGCTCGGTCAGATGCAGGTCATCCAGGCCGACATCCAATGGCACATCACACTTGATCGTCGCCAATTGGTAGGAAAGAAAAGCACTCTCCCGATGCTCTTCCAGCTTGGCCGGCAGCGTCTTGGCGCCACGGATAGGCAAGGTCGGCACGATATCCAATTGCTCATAAAGCTCTTTGATGCCGCCGTTCACGCCCACCAGCAAGCCGGAAGCAGTCTTCGGACCAATGCCCGGAACGCCCGGAATGTTGTCAGACGAATCGCCCATCAGCGCCAGATAGTCGATGATCTGCTCGGGAGCGACACCGAATTTCTCCTTCACGCCCTCGATGTCCATCGCGCTACCGGTCATGGTGTTGACCAAGGTAATGTGCCCGTCGACCAGTTGCGCCATGTCCTTGTCACCGGTGGAGATCACCACGGGGCGGTCAGCCGCCGCACTGCTGCGCGCCAGGGTGCCGATCACGTCATCGGCCTCGACGCCTTCGACGCACAGCAACGGGAAGCCCAGCGCGATCACGCTCTGGTGCAACGGCTCGATTTGCACGCGCATGTCATCGGGCATGCTCGGGCGGTTGGCCTTGTATTCGGCGTACATGTCATCGCGAAAGGTCCCACCCTTGGCGTCGAACACCACCGCGAAGGGGCTATCCGGGTACTGCTTGCGCAGGCTCTTGAGCATGTTCAACACGCCCTTGACCGCGCCGGTCGGCAGGCCTTTGGAGGTGGTCAGCGGTGGCAACGCGTGGAAGGCGCGGTACAGATAGGAAGAACCGTCCACCAGGACGAGGGGTGCTTGGCTCATGAGCAGAATCAACCTTTTCGGCGGGTCAGGCGCTAGAATAGCCGGACCAATGACGACAAAGGGACAAGGTTATCATGCGTACATTCAATCGCCTGCTGTTGACTGGCTTGATTGCACTCACTCCGATGGCTGCCATGGCGGCGGACAGCGCGCCTTCGGGTGATCCGGAAGTGACCATTCGCACGGAAGGCGACAGGACTATCCAGGAATATCGCCAAAACGGTTTCCTGTACGCGATCAAGGTAACTGTAAAAGGCGCGCCGCCGTATTTCCTGGTGCGCGCGGACGGAACCGATGCGAACTTCATCCGTTCTGACCAGCCGGATATGCTGATCCCGTCATGGAAGATCTTCGAATGGAAATGATTTCTTAACTTCAATTGGCGCCGCGCACCGCGGCGCCCGTACTGGCAGTTTTAACCATGTCTGTGTTCACCCCCCTGGCTCGGCCCGAGCTGGAAACCTTTCTTGCCCCTTACGGCCTCGGCCGCCTGATCGACTTCCAGGGGATTGCCGCCGGTAGCGAAAACACCAATTTTTTTGTCAGCCTGGAGCAGGGTGAGTTCGTCCTGACCCTGGTCGAGCGCGGCCCGGTTGCGGAAATGCCGTTCTTCATCGAACTGCTCGACGTGCTCCACGACGCCGACCTGCCGGTGCCTTACGCCCTGCGCACCACCGACGGCGTAGCCTTGCGCGAACTGAAAGGCAAACCGGCGCTGCTGCAACCTCGTCTGGCCGGCAAGCACATCAAGGATGCCAACGCCCAGCACTGCGCCCAGGTCGGCGACCTGCTGGGTCATCTGCACCTGGCGACGCAGGGCGAGAAAGTCCTCGAACGCAAGACCGATCGTGGCCTGGACTGGATGCTCAGTGAAGGTGCGCAACTGATTTCGCACCTGAACACCGCACAGCAGCGCTTGCTGCAAGATGCCCTGACCGAGATCGCAGCGCACAAGGCCGAGATCCTCGCCCTGCCGCGCGCCAACGTGCACGCCGACCTGTTCCGCGACAACGCAATGTTCGAAGGCACGCACCTCACCGGCCTGATCGACTTCTACAACGCCTGCTCCGGCCCGATGTTGTACGACGTAGCGATCGCCCTGAATGACTGGTGCTCGGACGCCGATGGCGTGATCGATGGGCAACGCGCCCGGGCAATGCTGGGGGCGTATGCGGGGCTGCGGCCGTTTACCGCGAAAGAGGCAGAACTGTGGCCGACGATGTTGCGCGTGGCCTGTGTGCGGTTCTGGCTGTCACGCCTGATCGCCGCTGAGTCGTTTGCCGGGCAGGATGTGTTGATCCATGACCCGGCGGAGTTCGAGCATCGGCTGGTGCAGCGTCAGAAGGCCACAGTCCAACTGCCATTTGCCCTCTAAAAGACCGGTGAGATCAAAAAATGTGGGAGGGGGCTTGCCCCCGATTGCAGTGAATCAGTCGACATATTAGTGACTGACACACCGCCATCGGGGGCAAGCCCCCTCCCACATTTGGTCTTCGTTGGCTATCAGAGTGATTCCAGGCAACCCGCCAGATCGTTGCCCAACTTATCCAGCACTTGCTCGTAGCCTTGAGCGGTAGCCGGGGTGTAACCACCCAACGCATCCAACTCCGCCAACTTCACCGGCAACCCGGCCACCAGCGTTTCAGCCAGGCGCGGACGCAATGGCGGTTCACTGAACACACACGTCTTGCCCACTTCCTGCAAACGGGTGCGCATCGCCGCCACATGCTGGGCGCCCGGCTGGACCTCGGCGGCAACGCTGAACACACCGGCATGCTTGAGCCCATAAGCGTCTTCGAAGTAATCGAAGGCTTCGTGGAACACGAAGTAAGGCTTGCCATCGATCGGCGCAAGGCGGGCTTTCAGGCGAGCATCCAGGGCATCAAGGCGCTCGTCGAAAGCCTTCACGTTGCTTTGGTAACGCGCGGCATTGGCCGGATCAGCGGCGGCCAGGTCAGTCGCCATGCGCGCAGCAATCACACGTGCGTTGACGGTAGACAGCCACAAGTGCGCATCGAGGCTGCCTGGGCGGTGATCGTGATCATGTTCGTCAGCATCGTCAGCGTGTGAGTGGCTATCTTCGGCAAAACGACGCAACTTCATGCCTGGCAGATCCTGCACCGCCACAGTTGCAGCCGTACGACCTTTAAGCACACGGGGCAGGAAGCTCTCCATGTCCGGGCCGATCCAGTACAGCAGGTCCACCGATTGCACGCGCCGTACGTCGGATGGACGCAACGCATAGTTATGCGGCGACGCACCGGGTGGCAACAACACCTCCGGAACCGCCACACCGTCCTGTACAGCCGCGGCGATCAACTGCAACGGCTTGATGCTGGTCAACACCTTGACCTCGGCCTGAGCGGCGCCAGTAATGAACAAACTGGTGACAAATACGACAAAAACGGGAAAAAGTCGGGACACGATGACCACTCAATGGCGTAGGAACGGGTAACATAATAACGTCTCTATCAAATATCTGTCGCCGCTCATGCCTAAAACACCGCTTGCCAGCCGTCCCCACGACCACTCTCACTGCGTGCATACCGCGCTGTCGGAGGCCGACACCCTGTGCACACAGAAGGGTCTGCGCCTGACCGCACTGCGTCGCCGCGTGCTGGAACTGGTGTGGCAGAGCCACAAGCCGCTGGGCGCCTACGACATTCTCGGCGTACTCAGCGAGCAGGATGGCCGCCGCGCCGCGCCGCCCACCGTGTACCGCGCGCTGGATTTCCTGCTGGAAAACGGCCTGGTGCATCGCATCGCTTCGCTGAACGCCTTCGTCGGCTGCAGCCACCCGGAACACGCGCACCAGGGCCAGTTCCTGATCTGCCGCGAGTGCCACGCCGCCATCGAGCTTGAACAAAAAAGCATCAGCGACGCCATCATCAAGAGTTCTGCCGAGGTCGGCTTCCGGGTCGAAGGGCAAACGGTCGAAGTGGTCGGCCTGTGCTCGGGCTGCCAGGGGGCTTGATGAGCAACGCGTTAATCCGCCTGGAACAGGTCGGGGTCACGTTCGCCGGGCTAAACGTGCTGGATAACATCGCACTGAGCGTGGAACCGGGGCAGATCGTTACCCTGATCGGCCCCAACGGCGCCGGCAAGACCACCCTGGTGCGCGCCGTGCTGGGCCTGCTCAAGCCCGACACCGGCAGCGTGTGGCGCAAGCCCAGGCTGCGTGTCGGCTACATGCCGCAGAAGCTGCATGTGGATCCGACCTTGCCATTGTCAGTCCTGCGTTTCCTGCGCCTGGTGCCCGGCGTGGACCGCGCACGCGCCCAGGCTGCGCTCAGGGAAGTCGGCGCCGAACAGGTCATCGACAGCCCGGTGCAAAGCATCTCCGGCGGCGAAATGCAGCGCGTGCTGCTGGCCCGCGCCCTGCTGCGCGAGCCGGAGCTGCTGGTGCTGGATGAGCCCGTGCAGGGCGTCGACGTCGCTGGCCAGGCCGAGCTGTACAGCCTGATCACCCGCCTGCGCGACCGCCATGGCTGCGGCGTGCTGATGGTGTCCCACGATTTGCATCTGGTGATGAGCACCACCGATCAGGTGGTGTGCCTCAACCGCCACGTGTGCTGCTCGGGCCACCCGGAACAGGTCAGCGGCGACCCGGCGTTCGTCGAGCTGTTCGGCAAGAACGCCCAGAGCTTGGCGATCTACCACCACCATCACGACCACGCCCACGACCTGCATGGCGCCGTCGTCGATGACCCCGCCGCCCCTCACACCCACGTTCATGGAGATAGCTGCAAGCATGGCTGATTTTCTGCTCTACGCCCTGCTGGCAGGCTTGGCTCTGGCGTTGGTGGCGGGCCCGTTGGGCTCGTTCGTGGTCTGGCGGCGCATGGCCTATTTTGGCGACACCTTGTCGCACGCCGCGTTGCTGGGCGTGGCCCTGGGCTTTCTGTTGGATGTCAGCCCGACCATCGCCGTGACAGTAGGCTGCCTGTTGTTGGCGGTGCTGCTGGTGACCCTGCAACAGCGCCAGCCCCTGGCCTCCGACACCTTGCTCGGCATCCTGGCGCCAAGCACCCTGTCCCTGGGCCTGGTGGTGCTGAGCTTCATGCATGAAGTGCGCATCGACCTGATGGCCTACCTGTTCGGCGACCTGCTGGCGATCAGCCCCGGCGACCTTGCCTGGATCCTCGGCGGCAGCGCGGCTGTACTGGTGCTGCTGGTCGCCCTGTGGCGCCCGCTGCTGGCGATAACCGTGCATGAAGAACTGGCTACGGTGGAAGGTTTGCCCGTGCCGGCCCTGCGCATGGCCCTGATGTTGTTGATCGCCGTGGTGATTGCTGTCGCGATGAAGATTGTCGGCGTATTGTTGATCACGTCGCTGCTGATTATTCCCGCGGCCGCTGCCCAGCGCCACGCCCGCTCACCGGAGCAGATGGCAATCGGCGCCAGCCTGCTGGGGATGCTCGCCGTGTGCGGGGGCCTGGCGCTGTCCTGGTTCAAGGACACGCCGGCCGGGCCATCGATTGTGGTCACGGCCGCCGCCCTGTTTCTGCTGAGTTTTGTCCTGCCCCGTCGAGGGGTGTAGACTTGCTCGCTTTTTGCGCAAATAGAGAGTCGCAGGAATGAAGCCGTTCACCTCCCGTTATCTGCTCCTTGCCGCATTTTCCCTGCTGCTGGGCGCCTGTCAAAGCACACCGCCCGCCGCCCCCGAGGCCCCGGACGCACGCGCTGTGGCCATCGCACAGCTGGAGCAAAACCTGGCCAGCAGCGAGCTTGCCACTGCCGAGGACCAATTGGCGGCGCTGCAAGCCCAATCGCCCAACGACCCAGCGCTGGAAACCTACCAGCGGCAATTGGCCGAAGCCTACTTGCAACGCAGCCAGATCGTGCTGCAAAAGGGTGATGTAAACGCCGCCGCGACCGCCCTTAGCCGTGCCCGCGCCCTGATGCCCAAGGCACCCGCACTGACCGGTGGTGTCAACAGCGCCATCAGCCATGCGCGCAAGGCCGAGCTGGACAAAGCCGAAGCCGACCTGAAAGCCGCCGAAGCCAAGCCCGCCGCCAAGGTCATCGACCCGACGGCACCCAGCACCACCGTGGCACTGAACCTCACCAACATCGAAGAACTGCGCCATCAGCTGGATGCCATTGCCACCGACGTGGTGAATTATCAGTGCGATGTGAGCATCCAGGCGCCGCGCACAGAGGATTACCCATGGCTGGCCACGTTGCTGACCAAACGGGTGAAACGAATTGATTCGGGGTATGACCTGAAGATTCACCGGCAGATTCTGAAGAAGATTCCGGCGCAGGTTGTGTTGATTCCGCGCAAGGCGGAATAAAACCATCGGGGGCAAGCCCCCTCCCACATTTTGAGCTGTGAATACATTCAAAGTGTGGGAGGGGGCTTGCCCCCGATGACGATCTAACAAACCACCAAAGACTTAAGCCGGAATCGCCTTGGCCTTCGCCTCACGATCCCATACCCGATGCTGCCCAATCGCGGCAAAGAACGCCTTGAACGCCTTAGCGTCCGCGCCCACGATCAACCCCGCATCCACTTCAAGTTTCAGCAGATCCAGCAAGGGCTTGGCATCACTGGCCACGGCAATCGCCTTGAGGTGCTTGTACGCCTCCAGCACGTAATGCAGCGCCACGCCGTCACCACTCAGCGCCTTCACCGACTCTTTGCCGCCAGGGATGAACACCGCATCGAACGCAACCGACGGCAGGCCTTCCATCGATGCATCCACCGGCAGGCTCTTGCCATCGGCCGTCTTCACCGGCGCCGAGGTCGGCCCCAGCAGCTTGGCATGCGCACCTTCGGCCTGCAGCGCCTTCTTCAATGCAGCAATCGCCGCCCCGTCCACCCCGTTGGCTGCCAGGATCGCCACCTTGCGGGTCTTGATATCGCCCGGCAGCAAATTCGCCTGGCTCAGCGCAGGCGAACGCTCCGGCTGGGTTTTACGTACCGGCACCGTGCCTTTGGTCGGCGCGGGCAGCCCCAGGTTCTGCGCCACGCGCTTGGCCAGTTCCAGGTCGATATTGGCCAGGATCTCGTTGACCTGGCGTGCACGGATAAACTCACGCTCGACCTTGCCCAGCTCAAAGCTGTAGGCAGCAATGATGTGCTCCTGCTCGTGCTTGCTCATGCTGTGGAAGAACAGACGCGCCTGGGAGAAGTGATCGCCGAACGACTCGCTGCGCTCACGGATCTTGTGCGCGTCGATACGCTCAGGGTAGGACTCAAAACCGCCATCCTGCGCAGCCGGTGGGGTTTCTTTCGGCCAGCCGCCATCGATGGAGTTCGGCTCATAAGCGGCGCGTCCTTTATCGATGGTGCTGCGGTGCATGGCATCGCGCTGGTTGTTATGCAGCGGCGTCACCGGCTGGTTGATCGGCAATTGATGAAAGTTCGGCCCGCCGAGTCGGCTGATCTGCGTGTCGGTGTAGGAAAACAGCCGCCCCTGCAGCAGCGGATCGTTGGAGAAGTCGATACCCGGCACGATATGGCCAGGGCAGAACGCCACCTGCTCGACTTCAGCGAAGAAGTTGTCCGGGTTGCGGTTGAGCACCATCTTGCCCAGCGGTGTGATCGGCACCAGCTCCTCAGGGATCAGCTTGGTCGGGTCGAGGATGTCGAAGTCGAACGCATGTTCCTTGTCCTCGGGAATCACCTGCACACCCAATTCCCACTCGGGGTAGTCGCCCATCTCAATGGCTTCCCAGAGATCGCGGCGATGGTAGTCGGTATCTTTACCGGCCAACTTTTGCGCTTCGTCCCACACCAGCGAGCAGGTACCGGCTGTAGGGCGCCAGTGGAATTTGACGAAGTTGGATTTGCCTTCGGCGTTTACCAGGCGAAAGGTGTGCACGCCGAAACCCTGCATGCTGCGCAGGCTTTTTGGAATGGCGCGGTCAGACATCGCCCAGATCACCATGTGCGCCGATTCAGGCTGCAATGAAACGAAGTCCCAGAACGTATCGTGTGCCGACCCGCCGGTAGGGATTTCATTGTGCGGCTCGGGCTTCACGGCGTGCACGAAGTCAGGAAACTTGATCGCGTCCTGAATGAAAAACACCGGCATGTTGTTGCCCACCAGGTCGAAGTTGCCTTCTTCGGTGAAGAACTTCACGGCAAAACCGCGCACGTCACGTACGGTGTCACCCGAACCACGCGGGCCCTGCACGGTGGAAAAGCGCGTGAAGACCGGCGTTTTATGTCCAGGGTCACGCAGGAAACCAGCCTTGGTCAGCGCCGAATGGTTCTCGTAGGTCTGGAAATAACCATGGGCACCGGTGCCACGGGCATGCACGATGCGCTCCGGGATACGCTCATGGTCAAAGTGCGTGATTTTTTCACGCATGATGAAATCTTCGAGCAGCGACGGCCCGCGTGCGCCGACCTTCAAGCTGTTCTGGTTGTCGGAGATCTTCACACCCTGGTTGGTACGCAGGGCCTGGCCGGTAGCGTCGGAGCGGAATTCTTCCAAAGACTCTAGCTTGGCATTGGTGTTCTTACGGTCCAGGGTGTCGGTCCCTGCGAGTTCGCTCTTTGGCTTTTTCGTACTCATCAGTCAAAACTCCTTATTCAGACCCAGGCACGGCACCCGGGAATCGCATTGCTTAAGTAGTGACTGATGGGGTTTTGGGCCGTTCCTTTTTTATGACCTTTGATCGCGTTATTGCCAAATCGCTGGTTGAATACGAAATAAATGCTAAGAAACGCTATACGGACAGGCTAAAATGCGCGCCCGGCTAACCGCTGATCCCTTTTCCATGCGCCCCACAAGGTTCGCTACGTGATCGAGTTTCAAAACGTCCATAAAACCTACCGCGTCGCCGGTAGGGATATTCCCGCGCTGCACGCCACCAGCCTGAGTGTCGCAAACGGCCAGGTGTTCGGCCTGATCGGCCACTCCGGCGCGGGTAAAAGCACCCTGCTGCGCCTGATCAACCGCCTCGAAGAACCCAGCGGCGGCACAATCACGGTAGACGGCGAAGAAGTCACCGCCCTGGACGCCAACGGCCTGCGCCGTTTCCGTCAGCAGGTCGGGATGATCTTCCAGCACTTCAACCTGCTGGCCTCCAAGACCGTCGCCGACAACGTGGCACTGCCGCTGACCCTGGCCGGCGAACTGTCGCGCAAGGACATCGACCTGCGCGTCGCAGAACTGCTCGCCCGCGTCGGCCTGTCGGACCACGCCAAAAAGTACCCGGCGCAGTTGTCCGGCGGCCAGAAACAACGCGTCGGCATCGCTCGCGCCCTGGCGACCAAGCCAAAGATCTTGCTGTGCGACGAAGCCACCAGCGCCCTCGACCCGCAGACCACCGCCTCGGTGCTGCAACTGTTGGCCGAGATCAACCGCGAGTTGAAGCTGACCATCGTGCTGATCACCCATGAAATGGACGTGATCCGCCGTGTCTGCGACCAAGTGGCCGTAATGGACGCCGGCGTGATCGTCGAGCAAGGCTCGGTGGCCGACGTGTTCCTGCACCCCAAGCACCCGACCACCAAGCGCTTCGTGCAAGAGTCCGAGCAGGTCGACGAAAACGAGCAACGCGACGACTTCGCCCACGTGCCAGGCCGTATCGTGCGGCTGACATTCCAGGGCGAAGCGACCTACGCGCCGCTGCTGGGCACCGTCGCCCGCGAAACGGGCGTGGACTACAGCATCCTCGCCGGTCGTATCGACCGCATCAAAGACATCCCTTACGGGCAATTGACCCTCGCCGTCACCGGTGGCGACATGGAAGCCGCGTTTGCGCGCTTCACCGCCGCTGACGTCCACATGGAGATCCTGCGCTAATGGACGTCCTGTTGAGTTTCTTCGCCAATATCGACTGGTCCGAAATCTGGCTGGCCACCGGCGACACCATGACCATGCTGTTCGGCTCGCTGTTCTTCACCGTGGTGCTGGGCCTGCCCCTGGGCGTGCTGCTGTTTCTGACCAGCCCGCGCCAACTGTTCGAACAGAAAGGCCTGTACGCGCTGCTGTCGCTGATCGTGAACATCCTGCGCTCGCTGCCGTTCATCATCCTGCTGATCGTGATGATCCCGTTCACCGTGCTGATCACCGGCACTTCGCTGGGCGTGGCCGGTGCGATTCCGCCGTTGGTGGTGGGCGCGACGCCGTTCTTTGCACGCCTGGTTGAAACCGCGCTGCGCGAAGTGGACCGCGGCATCATCGAAGCCACGCAATCCATGGGCGCCAGCACGCGCCAGATCATCACCAACGCCTTGCTGCCCGAAGCCCGTCCGGGCATTTTCGCGGCGATTACGGTGACGGCGATTACACTGGTGTCCTACACGGCTATGGCCGGTGTGGTGGGTGCCGGTGGCCTGGGCGACTTGGCGATCCGTTTCGGTTACCAGCGTTTCCAGACTGACGTGATGGTGGTCACGGTGGTGATGCTGTTGATCCTGGTGCAAATTCTGCAAACCGTCGGCGACAAGCTGGTGGTGCACTTTTCTCGAAAATAACGGCCATTGCCGGTGACATGCCGGCACATGCCCGAACAAGGAGCTTGTTGGATGAAAAAACTACTGGTTGCTTTCGCCGCCGTTGCCGCGTTTTCCGCCCACGCCGAGACCCTCACGGTCGCCGCTTCGCCGGTCCCGCACGCGGAAATCCTCGAATTCGTGAAGCCTGCCCTCGCCAAAGAAGGCGTGGACCTGCAGGTCAAAGTCTTCACCGACTACGTGCAGCCCAACGTACAAGTCGCGGAAAAGCGCCTGGACGCCAACTTCTTCCAACACCAGCCATACCTGGATGAATTCAACAAAGCCAAGGGCACTCACCTGGTGAGCGTTGGCGCGGTGCACCTGGAACCCCTGGGCGCGTACTCCAGCAAGTACAAGAAGCTGGACGAACTGCCAAGCGGCGCCAACGTGGTGATCCCGAACGACGCCACCAACGGCGGCCGCGCCCTGTTGCTGCTGGCCAAGAACGGCCTGATCACCCTGAAGGATCCGACCAATATCCTGTCGACCATCAAGGACATCACCGCCAACCCTAAAGGCCTCAAATTCCGCGAACTGGAAGCCGCCACCCTGCCGCGCGTACTGACCCAGGTCGACCTGGCGCTGATCAACACCAACTATGCGCTGGAAGCCAAGCTGGACCCGTCCAAGGATGCGCTGGTGATCGAAGGTAGCGACTCGCCTTATGTGAACATCCTGGTGACCCGCGAAGACAACAAGGATTCGGACGCCGTGAAGAAGCTGGTTGCAGCCCTGCACACGCCTGAAGTGAAGAAGTTCATCGAAGAGAAGTACAAAGGCGCGATCAAGCCGGCGTTCTGATGTGATTCGATCTCCAACACGCTGAAGATCAAAAAATGTGGGAGGGGGCTTGCCCCCGATTGCTGAGTGTCAGTCACTGCACCTGGTGGCTGACCCACTGCTATCGGGGGCAAGCCCCCTCCCACATTTGTTTTGCGGTGTATTTACTGACGCTTCAACAACCCCGGCAACTGCGCCACCAGCTTCTGGTTGTTCAACGGCGCCCGAATAAACCCACGCTGCGTCCCATCCGGCCCGATCAATGCCAGGTTGCCGCTGTGGTCGACGGTGTAGTTGGGCTTGCTGGTATCCGCCGGGATGAACGGAATGCTCACCGCATTCGAGACCTTCTGCACCTCCTCCACATTCGCGCCGGTCAGGCCCTGGAACTGCGGATCGAAGTAACCCAGATACTGCTTGAGCTGAGTCGGCGTGTCGCGGTTCGGGTCCACGCTGACCAGGATTACCTGCAACTTATCCACCGCGTCTTTAGGCAGCTCGCTCTTGATCTGGCGCAGCTGGGCGAGGGTGGTCGGGCAGATGTCCGGGCAGAAGGTGTAGCCGAAGAACAACAGGCTCCACTTGCCTTTCAATTCATTGACCAGCACTGGCTGGCCGTCCTGGTTGGTCATGGTCACCGGCGGCAGTTGGCGACTTTGCGGCAGCAGGATGATGCCGGCGTCGATCAAGGCAGTGGGGTCGCCCTGGCCCTTGCCCGAGAGCACTTTGTTAACGGTCAGGCCCATGATCAATGCCACCAGGGCCACCAGGATGAAGACAGTCTTTTGAGTTCGAGTCATAGGTTCAACAGTAGGTAGTGGTCTACGAGCAGGGCGATAAACAGCAGCAGCAAGTACCAGATAGAGTACTTGAAGGTGTTGATCGCCGCGTGCGGCCGACCGCCACGGTACAACACCCAGGCCCATTGCAGAAAGCGCCCGCCCAATACCAGGGCGCAGCCGAGGTACAGCAGGCCGCTCATGTGGATCACATAGGGCATCAGGCTCACCGCCAGCAGGGCGAAGGTGTAGAGCAGGATATGCACCTTGGTGTAGTGCTCGCCGTGGGTCACCGGCAGCATCGGGATATCGGCCTTGGCGTATTCTTCCTTGCGATGGATGGCCAAGGCCCAGAAGTGTGGCGGGGTCCAGGCGAAGATGATCAGCACCAACAGCAGGGGCTCGGCGCTGATATGCCCGGTCACGGCAACCCAACCCAGCAAAGGAGGCGCTGCACCGGCCAGGCCACCGATGACGATGTTCTGCGGCGTCGCCCGCTTGAGGAAGCCGGTGTAGATCACTGCATAGCCGAGCAGCGAGGCCAGCGTCAGCCAAGCCGCCAGAGGGTTGGTAAACGCCAGCAGCAGAGCCAACCCTGCAACAGCCAGAAACAAAGCAAAGGCCAGCGCCGCCAGCGGCGACACACGGCCTTGCGCCAATGGCCGCTTGTGGGTCCGCGCCATCACCGCATCGATCCGCCGATCCACCACATGATTCACCGCCGCCGCGCCACCGGCACACAGGGCAATCCCCAGGTTGCCAAACACCAGCACGGTCCACGGCACGCCGGCGCGGGTCGCCAGGAACATCCCCACCAGCGAAGTGATGAGCATCAGCACCACCACCTTCGGCTTGGTCAGCTCCAGATAATCACGCCAGATGGCCTGGCCGTGACGCGCGCCGATCAAGGTCGCCATGGCATCTCTCCTTTAAGAGTAACGAGGCCCGACACATGCTTGCGCGGGATAAAGCGCCAGCCGAACGGCAGCTGGTTGCGCACCCGGACCAGGCTGGTGCGGGCGTGGTAGTTGACCAGCACCAGCGTCAGCAACAACGCCGCACCACCCGCGTTATGCCCCACCGCAACCGGCAGCGGCAGATGGAAATACACATTGCTCAGGCCCAGGCAGATTTGCGCCGCCAGGGCGATCAGCAGCAAGCCGGCCAACCGCGTCATGCCAACCGCGCGCAATTGCCACGCCAGACCCAGCAGCACCAGGCTGACGACGACGGCGCCGATGCGATGGGTCAGGTGGATGGCGGTGCGCGCCTCGCTGTCCAGCTGCCCACCCAGGTAATTGGGGCCGATGTGTTGGGTGAGGTGGAAGCCGTTGGCAAAGTCCGCCGCCGGCCACCACTCGCCATGGCAGGTCGGCAAATCGATACAGGCCACCGCCGCATAGTTGGAACTGACCCAGCCGCCCAAGGCAATCTGGCCGATCACCAGCACCAGGCCTGCCGTCGCCCAATATTGCAGGCGCTTGGGCACGATCAAGGCGGGCAATACGCCGGACAAGCGCAAGGTCAGCAGGAACAGCAGGCTCAAGGTCGCAAAGCCGCCCAACAAATGCCCCGTCACCACCTGCGGCCACAGCTTCAACGTCACCGTCCACATGCCAAATGCGGCCTGGGCGAACACCACCGCCAGCACGAACAGCGGCAGTTTCACCGGCTGGCCCGGATCGCGCCGATGGCTCCACGAGCGCGCCGCCAGCAACACAATCAACAAGCCCAGGGTGCCGGCGAAGTAGCGATGGGTCATCTCGGCCCAGCCCTTGTCGGCCTCTACCGGTGTATCGGGGAAATGCAGCTCGGCATGGGCCAGTTGAGCCTCGGTGTTGGGCACGCTGATAAAGCCGTAGCAGCCGGGCCAATCCGGGCACCCCAGGCCGGCGTGGGTCAGGCGGGTATAAGCGCCGAGCAGTACGACGATCAGCGCCAGCAGGGTGGCAAACAACGCGAGGCGAAATCCAGGTTTGGCCATGACGATGCCCCTATCCGATGTTCGACAGTTTCAGCAGATGGCGCAGGTCGTTGAGCAAGTCCTTGCCCTTGACCCTGGCGTCGTAGCGCAGCACCAGGTTGCCGTGGGGGTCGACGATCCACAGCTGAGCATCGCCCGGCGCAGCAGCATTTTTGCTGAAGGTCGACAAGTCCAGCGGGTAGCGTTGCAGTTGCGGGTACTCGGCCTTGAGTTTGGCGTCATAGTCGCTGCCCAGCGGCAGCGCACTGGCCAAGGCATGGCTGGCACGGGAAGCGTCGCGCCCCAGGCCAATCTGCAATTGGCGCGCAAGGTAAACCAGTTGCTGGCAATCGGCGGCACAGGCGGCGGGCGCGGTGACCAGCAGTTGCCAGCGCTGCTCATCGGCCTGCACGCCAATGTCGGCGCGGGTCTGGCCGTTGCCGATCATCTCGCCGTGGTAGCTGCGGCTGTCCGGCACCCAGAACTGCAGCTTGTACATGAAGGTGGCCAGTGCCATCGGGCCGATCACCATCATCAGGATCAGGATCAACTGCCAACGGCCTTTGCGCCGATCAGGCACCTCAGACATGTTGGGTGGATTCATGGCCGCTCCCATGGGGCTTCTCCTTTTTGTTGTGCCATCCGAGATAGAGGTAAAGCGCCAGCAACGCCAGCGACATGGCGAACCACTGCACGGCATACGCCAGGTGTTTTTCCGGCCCCATGGCCACGATGGGCCAGGCGGTTTCGTAAGTGCCGGGGCCGGGTTCGGCACGTAGCTCATAGGTGAAACCGCTGCGCCCCAGTTCCGCCCACAACGCAGCAGGGTGCAGCGCCGTCAGCAGGCGTGGCCATTGCGCACTGGCGGGGTCGGCGTGCAATTGGAAGGTTTCGCCAGGGGCGACGTAGACCCAGGCATCCAGATTCAAGACCTGCTCCGGGGTGCTGAAGGCCGGAGGTGTGCGCCGGTCCGGCCAGGGCAACCAGCCGCGATTGAGCAACAGCCACAGGCCGCTGGCCTGATCATGGAAGGGTTGCAGCAGCTCTACGCCGGCCTTGCCGTCGCGCATGCGGTTGTCGAGAAACACGCTGTGCTCGGCATCCAACTGCCCGCGCAGGCGCACGCGGCGAAAGGCCGGGTCGGCCATGTCATCGAGTTGCGCACTGCTGACCGGCTCGGCTGCGCGCCGCTCGGCATAACTGTCCACCAGCCGCTGCTTTTCATGACCGCGCGACAGTTGCCAGAACCCCAACCCCACCATCAGGGGCAGCAGCACCAGCACCACTAAAGTGGGTGCAATCCCTGGACGAAAGCGTTTTGCGGCGCTGGCTATACTTGTTTTCATTGCCCGCCCATCCCCGTGGAGCCCGACCATGCTCAAAGCCGCTATTGCCCTGATGCTGATCGCGACCGTCGTGAGCCTGTTCAGTGGCTTGTTCTTCCTGGTCAAGGACGAGGGCAACTCCAACCGCCTCGTCAACGCCCTGACCGTGCGTGTCGTACTGGCCGTGATCACCCTGGCCTTGATCACCTGGGGCTTTTTCAGCGGCCAACTGGTTTCTCATGCGCCGTGGTAAGCCGTCTCACAACACGTAGACGAAGAAAAACAGCCCGATCCACACCACGTCCACAAAGTGCCAATACCAACTGGCCGCCTCGAAGCCGAACTGGTGCTCGGCATTGAAATGCCCCTTGAGGATGCGCATCAGCATTACGAACAGAATGAGGGTGCCGATGGTCACGTGGGCGCCGTGGAAGCCGGTGAGCATGAAGAAGGTCGCGCCATAGACGCCGGAGCCGAGCGTCAGGCCCAACTCTTTGTACGCGTGGATATATTCCTCGGCCTGGAAGCCCAGGAACGCCATACCCAGCAGGACGGTGATCGCCAACCAGATTTTCAGCGCGCCGCGATGGCCTTTGCGCAGGGCATGGTGAGCGATGGTGATGGTCACGCTGGAACTCACCAGCAGGATGGTATTGACCAGCGGCAGGCCCCACGGACTGATGGTGCCTTCCGGTGCCGGGTACATTTTCGGGTCGGGGTTGTTCAGCAGCGGCCAGGCAAACTCAAAGTTCGGCCACAGCATGTGCGCGACACCCTTTGAGCCTTCACCCGCCAGCCAAGGCGCCGACATATGCCGCACATAAAACAGTGCACCGAAGAAGGCGATAAAGAACATCACTTCGGAAAAGATGAACCAGGTCATACCCCAGCGGAACGAGCGGTCCATCTGCGGACTGTACAAACCGGCGCGGCTTTCCTTGATGACCGCACCGAACCAGCCGAACAGCATGTACGCCAGCAGCAGCCCGCCGACGAAAAAGATCCACGGGCCGTGGGATTCCGGGCGTGCCGCCTTCAAGTCGTTGAACCACACCGCCAGTCCATACACGGTGACCAGCAGGCCCATCGTGGCAATTATCGGCCATTTGCTTTGCGCCGGTACGTAGTACGTATCATGAGTCGACATGTATTCGCTCTCCTGATTGAGGGGGCAAACAGTAGCTAGCCGCCGCTGTGCACAGCCACGGGCGGTTGGCGCGCAGTGATATCGAACAGCGTGTACGCCAGGGTCAGATGCTTCACATCCTTGGGCATGTCGCGGTCGACGATGAAACGCACCGGCATCTCGATGCGCTGACCCGGCTGCAGCACTTGCTGGGTGAAGCAAAAGCATTCGGTCTTGTGGAAATACATCGCCGCTTCGGCCGGGGAAATGCTCGGTACGGCCTGAGCGGTCATCGGCTTGTCGGTGGGGTTGTGGGCCACGAACAGCACCTCGGTCACCGCGCCCGGGTTGACCACCACTTCGTCCGCCTTGGCATAGAAATCCCAGACCATGTCGATGGCGTTGGTAGACAAGAACTGCACGCGCACCTGGCGTGTCGGGTCGACCACTTGCTCGCCCTCGTACTGCCCGGCGGTCTTGCCGTTGATGCCGAACGCCTTGCACATCACGTCGTAGATCGGCACCAGCGCAAAGCCGAAGGCGAACATTGCCACCACCAGGATCAGCAGCCGTGTGACCAGGCGCTTGGTTGGCAAGGATTCAGCCATGACGCCCACCCAATGTGAATGAGGCCATTGTGGGAGGGGGCTTGCCCCCGATAGCTGTTTTACAGCCAATAATGACGTCGGCTGGCACACCGCCATCGGGGGCAAGCCCCCTCCCACATTGGCCGTGTACGCAGTGCCAAGGCGTGTTCATTTGACCTCCGGCGGCGTGGTAAAGGTGTGGTACGGCGCCGGCGAAGGGATGCTCCACTCCAGGCCTTCGGCGCCATCCCAGGGCTTGGCCGGCGCCGGCGGGCCGCCACGGATGCACTTGATCACGATAAAAAGGAAGAAGATCTGCGTGGCGCCGAACATGAAAGCGCCGATCGACGAGACCATGTTGAAGTCAGCGAACTGCAGGTTGTAGTCCGGCACCCGCCGCGGCATGCCCGCCAGCCCGACGAAGTGCATCGGGAAAAACGCCATGTTCATGCCCACGAAAGACAACCAGAAGTGCAGCTTGCCCAGGGTTTCGTCGTACATGTGGCCGGTCCATTTCGGCAGCCAGTAGTAGGCCGAGGCGAAGATGCCAAAGATCGCACCGGGCACCAGTACGTAATGGAAGTGCGCCACCACGAAATAGGTGTCGTGGTACTGGAAGTCCGCCGGGGCAATCGCCAGCATCAGCCCGGAGAAACCGCCGATGGTGAACAGGATCACGAAGGCCACGGCAAACAGCATCGGCGTCTCGAAGGTCAGCGAGCCTTGCCACATGGTGCTGACCCAGTTGAACACCTTCACCCCGGTGGGCACGGCAATCAGCAGGGTGGCGTACATGAAGAACAGCTCGCCCACCAACGGGATACCCACCACGAACATGTGGTGCGCCCACACGATGAACGACAGGAACGCAATGCTCGCCGTGGCGTAGACCATCGAGGTGTAGCCGAACAACGGCTTGCGCGAAAAGGTCGGGATGATCGAGCTGACGGCGCCGAAGGCCGGCAGGATCATGATGTACACCTCGGGGTGGCCGAAGAACCAGAACACGTGCTGGAACAGCACCGGGTCACCGCCGCCGGCCGCGCTGAAGAAGCTGGTGCCGAAGTGGATGTCCATCAGCATCATGGTCACGCACCCGGCCAGCACCGGCATCACCGCGATCAGCAGGAACGCGGTGATCAGCCAGGTCCAGACGAACAGCGGCATTTTCATCAAGGTCATGCCCGGCGCACGCAGGTTGAGGATGGTGGCGACCACGTTGATCGCGCCCATGATCGAGCTGATGCCCATCAGGTGGATGGCGAAGATAAAGAACGTCACGCTTTCCGGCGCGTAGGTGGTGGAGAGCGGCGCGTAGAAGGTCCAGCCGAAGTTCGGCCCGCCGCCTGGCGTGAACAGCGTCGAGACCAGCAGCAGGAACGCCGCCGGCAACAGCCAGAAACTGAAGTTGTTCATGCGCGGCAGGGCCATGTCGGGCGCGCCGATCATCAACGGGATCATCCAGTTGGCCAGGCCGACAAACGCCGGCATCACCGCGCCGAACACCATGATCAGCCCGTGCATGGTGGTCATCTGGTTGAAGAACGCCGGCTGCACGATCTGCAGGCCGGGCTGGAACAGCTCGGCACGGATCACCATGGCGAACGAGCCGCCGAGCAGGAACATGGCGAAGGCGAACCACAGGTACATGGTGCCGATGTCTTTGTGGTTGGTGGTCAGCACCCAGCGCATCAGACCCTTGGCGGGGCCGTGGGCATGGTCGGCGTGACCATGGTCGTCGATCACAGCGCTCATGGTCGTTCTCCTGCAAGCGAGTGGGCGGGGCGGGTCGAGGTCAATGCCATGGGAGAGGTCATTTGCTTTCCGCCTGCTTGATGGCCAGCACGTCTTTAGGCGTGACCATGTCGCCTTTGTTGTTGCCCCAGGCGTTGCGCTCATAGGTCACCACCGCGGCGATGTCCACTTCCGAGAGCTGCTTGCCGAACGCCGCCATCGCGGTGCCGGGCTTGCCGTGGTACACGAGGCTCAGGTGATCGGCGGCGGGGCCGGTGGCGATCTTCGAACCCTTGAGCGCCGGGAACATCGGCGGCAGGCCCTGGCCTTCGGCCTGGTGACAGGCCACGCAGGTGGTGTGGTAGACCTTGTCGCCACGGGCCACCAACTCTTCCAGGGTCCACTCTTTGGAGGTCAGCTCCTTGAGCTTGGCGGCCTCTGCCTTGCGCTCGCCGAGCCAGGTGTCGTAGTCGGCCTTGGACTTGACCTCGACGACGATAGGCATGAAGCCGTGGTCCTTGCCGCACAGTTCGGCGCACTGGCCACGGTAGATGCCAGGCTTCTCGACACGGGTCCAGGCCTCGTTGACGAAGCCGGGAATCGCGTCGCGCTTGACCGCAAACGCCGGCACCCACCAGGAGTGGATCACGTCGGCGGCCGTCACCAGAAAGCGCACCTTGGCGCCCACCGGCAACACCAGCGGCTGGTCGACTTCCAGCAGATAATGTTCGCCCTTGGTCGCCTGGTTGTGGATCTGTTCGGCGGGCGTGGCCAGGTTGCTGAAGAACTCCACGTCCTGGCCCAAGTATTTGTAATGCCACTTCCACTGGTAGCCGGTGACCTGGATGTCGATATCCGATTCACTGCTGTCGTAGATATTGATCAGGGTCTTGGTCGCCGGAATGGCCATCGCGATCAGGATCAGCAAGGGCACGACGGTCCAGAGGATTTCCACCGTGGTGCTCTCGTGGAACTTGGCCGCGACCTGGCCCGTGGACCGGCGATGAACGATCATCGACCAGAACATCGCGCCAAACACGATGATGCCAATCACCACACAGATCCAGAAAATGGTCATGTGCAGGTCGAACACAGCGTGACTGACTTCTGTCGCCCCTGGCGCCATATTCGTTGTCCAGGCGGCATGTGCCTGGCCGAATACTGACCACAACAGGAGGCCCATCCAAACGTGTGGATGTCGCATCATTGCGGGTTCCCCTTATCGTTCTTGTTATCCCGCCGGTTTGCACCTGCGTCGAAGGGAGCGGCTTCCATACTGCTTACAACCGCCTGGCCTTGCCTGCTTATGCAGTCTGGCGTCATCAGCTAATCGCGTACAAATCCGAGTATAGACAGGCTCTGCAACCCCGCAATGTGTAGGGGCAAATGAGTAAAAATGAGCGGCCGGAGCCAATAAAACCGGGTACGGAATCGTTTATCCGACGAACGATGGCAATTCGATATAACGCGGGCGCATAACCATGAAATAATTATGACAAATGCGTCTTAGGCGCTCGTATAAACGAGCTACCTTATCTTCTCCCTTTTCCTACGCCTGCATCACTGGAGCTTTCATGAACACCGCCGCATTGCGCGAGCAGATTTCCCGTGCCCATCAACACGAAGCCAGCACGGGCCAGCTTGCCCAGCAACTGGAAAAACAATTGCCGCACCTGCATTCGGCCATTTCCCTGGCTGACGGTGATCGCAACATTGTCATGACCCGCTTTGTCACCGCCTACATCGACTTGGTCCCGGACTTGCTGGACGCCGCCAACGACGTGGCCCGCGAGGCCGGTATCGAAAGCCAGATCAAGCCGGTACTGAAGATCGCCGAGCATTTCTTCCTGCAACCGCCCGCCATCCTGGCCGGCCATGAAGGCCTCGATGGCCTGCTGGACGAGGCCTATCTGGCTCATCGTCTGGTCGAAGAGGTCAACGATCTGTATATCAAGCACTTTGGCCAGCCGTTGATTCCGGCCGATACCACTGTGGCCAATGTCATTGCCCATCAGCTGATCGGCGAAGCCTTCGCCAACCAGCTGGATGAAGCGGTGCACCACGCCGTGGATGAAATGCTCAACGAAGACAGCTTTGCGCTGGAGTCCGTGGAGGCTTATCGCGAGCAGCTCAAGAGCCCGGACACTGAAGCCGCATGGAAGCGCTGGCCGTGCCTGTCGCGACAGCTGGGGGTTGAGTTGGCGCTGGATCAGCCAGCCTGAGGCCCATCACGCTTCTGTAGGAGCGAGCTTGCTCGCGAAAAAACCAAAGACACCGCGGGCATTCAGAACACCCGCGTCATCGTTGACGTTCTTCGCGAGCAAGCTCGCTCCTACAAGAGGGTTCAGACGGCGGCGGAGCCTATCCCCGTGGTCGTGCGCACACGCCCTTCCAATCGGCGCTTCAACCCGCGCGCCTCGATCACCAGCTTCGAGCCCTTGGCCGCATTGGCCCGCCCCCATTCCTCCAGTAACTCCAGGCAGGAATGGTCGATGTAACTCAGGTTGCTCAGCGGAACATGCACAGTCGTCCCGGCAGGCACCGTCGACAAGACTTGGGTCAACGCAGGCACTTTCAGAAAGGTCGCCGCACCGGTCAGGCGCAGCTCCATCTCACCGTCCTGAGGCAGGTCGATCAGGCTGACCTTCAATCGCGACGCCTTGAACGCCAGCTTGACCAACGTCAACCCGAAGCCCACCAATACGCCGGTCAGCAGGTCGGTAAAGATGATTGCCAGCGCTGTGGCCGCGTAGGTAAACATCGGCATCCGCCCATAACGTCCCAGTGCCTTGAACGCCTTGATGTCCACCAGCTTGATACCGGTGTACACCAGCACCCCCGCCAGGCTCGCCACCGGGATACTTTGCAGCACGCTCGACAGCAATAGCACGAACGCCAGCAACCACAGGCCATGGAACATCGCCGACAAGCGCGTGGTAGCGCCGGCCTGCACGTTGGCCGAGCTGCGCACGATCACGCCGGTCATCGGCAGGGCGCCGACCAGGCCGCAGAGCATGTTGCCGACACCTTGAGCAGACAATTCCTTGTCGAAATCCGAACGCTGACCGCTGTGCATGCGGTCGACCGCCGCTGCAGAAAGCAGCGTTTCAGCGCTCGCGATAAACGCCACGGCAAATGCCGCGATCAACAGCTGGGGATCGGCGAGGTTCAACAGGTCGCTGGGGCGTAGCCAGTCGATAGCATCGGCGAGGTTTTCCGGGACTTCGACACGCTTGACCTGCAACGCCAGCACCAGGCTGACCACCGTGGTCAGGCCCACGCCCAGCAAAGCACCGGGCACAAAGCGCAGCTTCTGCGGGCGCAATTTGTCCCAGGCGTACATCACCAGCATCGTCGACAAACCGAGCAGCCCCGCCTGCCAGCCGAGGCCACCGCCCAGGGTCGGGATAGCGTCGGCCAGTGCCGCCGGGAAGCCTGCCAGGTTGTCGAGCCCCGAAGGCTTGGGCGCTCCGTCGAGCATCACATGAATCTGCGACAGCACAATTAACACGCCAATCCCCGCCAGCATGCCGTACACCACCGCTGGGGCCGTGACGCGAAACCAGCAGCCCAGGCGCAAACGCCCGGCAACCAGTTGCAGGAATCCCGCCAGCAACAGAATCGGCCCGAGCATCAGCATGCCGTGCTGGCGCACCAACTCGAACACCAGCACCGCCAGGCCCGCCGCCGGGCCACTGACCTGCAACGGTGAGCCCGCCAGCCAGCCCACCACCAGGCCACCAATAATCCCGGTAATCAGGCCTTTGGCCGGCGGCATGCCGGAGGCGATCGCGATCCCCATGCACAAGGGCAGGGCGACCAGAAACACAACTACGGAAGCGAGCAGCTCCCTTGGCAATACAGCTTTCAATTGAGCAGCACGCATGATGACTCTCCCGAGGCATTCGCCGGGCGCGGTAAAGCCTGGCTGCGTCCATGGCAGCCACCGCTTTACCCGGCAGGGAAGTGTTTTTAGAAGCGCGCTTTAGGCGTCGCGCAAGGGATCGGTCCGTCGCCGCTCAACGGTCGGAACGTCGACTGGTCGGCATCGTAGGCGCGGATTTCGCTGGTCTCGATGTTGTAGATCCAACCGTGGATAAACAAATGACCATTGGCCATGCGCGAAGCCACGGAAGGGTGGGTACGCAAATGTTGCAGTTGGGCGATGACGTTTTCTTCGGTGAGCACCTTCATGCTCTCGCCTTCATTGGCGCAGTCGCAGTTGTCATGGACCATGGTCTTGGCGACCTCGGCGTGCCGCAGCCAGGCCTTGACCGTCGGCATCTTCTCCAGGCTGTCAGGGTTGAGCACCGCGCGCATGGCGCCGCAATCGGAGTGCCCGCAGACGATGATGTGCTGCACGCCCAGGGCAAGTACCGCGTACTCGATGGCCGTGGAAACACCGCCGTTCATCTGGCCGTAAGGCGGTACGACGTTGCCGACGTTACGGGTCACGAACAGATCGCCCGGAGAACTTTGGGTGATCAGCTCGGGCACGATGCGCGAGTCGGCGCAGGTAATGAACATCGCCCTTGGGCTCTGGGCCGTGGCGAGTTTCTTGAAGAGTTCTTCCTGCTGGGGGAAGACGTCGTGATGGAAATGCAAAAAGCCGTCAACAATGTGCTTTAGCGCTGCATCGGCGGTTTCAGCCACCTGAGGGGCAGAAGCCGACGCAGCCAACGGCTGTTTATCCTTGTCACTCATGATTCATCCTCTTGATTAATGCAGGGGAGTGTTCAGGTCAGTTGGACGCTTGGCCAGTGGATTAGTTGTAAAACGCCAGGGGCCAGAGTGCCGACTCATCAGTCACTCGCTGAACAAGGTAACCGCCGAAACTTAACTCAAACTGAATGAACCGCTCTAGATCGCGGGTTTCAGTGATATCAAAACGCGACTATTCCTACAGGAACGGTGCATTCGACCCTGTCAGTCTACAACAATGCCATCTGTCTGCCCGGAGGGCAGAACGCCGTGCAATCCAGGTCAAACCCTTCCCGCCGGTTGAGCCCCAGCCGTTTGATGGCTTTGCTGAAGCGCTGCGCCAGCAAGTCTGCAAACGGCCCTTCGCCACGCATGCGCACGCCGAAGCGGCTGTCATACACCTCGCCGCCGCGCACCTGGCGCACCAGGCTCATCACATGGGCCGCACGCTGCGGGTAATGCGCCGCCAGCCACTCCTCGAACAACGGTGCCACCTCCAGCGGCAGGCGCAGCATCATGTACGCCGCACTTTGCGCGCCCGCTGCGTGAGCTTCGGCCAACAGGCTTTCCAACTCACTGTCGTTGATCATCGGGATCATCGGCGAGCACAACACACCCACCGGTATCCCCGCCTCACGCATCACCCGGATCGCCCGCAGACGCGCCTTGGGCGCTGCCGTGCGTGGCTCCAGGATGCGCTTGAGTTCATCGTCCAGACTGGTGAGGCTGATCATCACGGCCACCAGCCGTTGGCGCGCCAATTCTGTGAGCAGGTCCAGATCGCGCAAAATCAGCGACCCCTTGGTGATGATGGTCACCGGGTGGCGATAGCGCAGCAGCACTTGCAGGGTTTGCCGGGTGATCTTGTATTCGCGCTCGATCGGTTGGTACGGGTCGGTGTTGGAGCCCAGGTTGATCGGCGCGCACACATAACCCGGTTTCGACAGTTGCTGTTCCAGCACATCGGCAGCGTTGGTCTTGGCGATCAGTTTGGTCTCGAAATCCAATCCCGGCGACATGTCCCAATAGGCATGGCTCGGCCGCGCGTAGCAGTAGATGCAGCCGTGCTCACAGCCACGGTAGGGGTTGATCGAGCGATCAAACGGCAAGTCCGGTGAGTTGTTGCGGGTGATGATGGTCTTGGCCGTTTCGATACGCACTTCAGTGCCCAGGGTCGGCGGCACTTCCTGGAACCAGCCGTCATCCTCCACCACGCTGACCGTCGGTGCGAAGCGGTTGTGCAGGTTGGTGGCCGTGCCCCGGCCTCGGGGCGGCAGCGGAGTAGACATGAAAGCGCCTCGGTACTGTTTTTATATACAGTATCGAGGCGCAAGGCTTCTGACCAGTGCCGTTTGGCGGTAAGCCAGGGATCAGTGCTGTTGCGTAACCTGGCCCAGGTCATCGCCCGAGGTGGTGCGCATATCGTTCTTGCGCAGATCCGCCACATCGTTGGCTTTCACCGGCGCACCTTTATTGCCCCAACTGCCCCGAACGAAACTGACCACATCCGCCACTTCCTGATCCGACAAACGCCAGGCGAACGCCGGCATGGTGAAGGTCGATGGCGCCGCGTGGGTAGCCGGCAAGGTGCCGCCGTTCAACACAATGTTGATCAACGACGTGGCATCCGCCGTCTGCACCACCGGGTTACCCGCCAGCGCCGGGAACACCCGCGTATAGCCATGCCCGTCGGTACGGTGGCAGGCCGCGCAGTTGTCGATATAGACCGACGCTCCCGGCTTGCGGTCATCGCCTTTCCACAGCGCCTCGGCCACCTGCTTGTCGTACTGATGCGGCTGGTCCTTGGAGTCCACCGCCGGCAAGCTCTTGAGGTAACGGGCGATAGCCGTCAGGTCAGTTTCCGACATGTACTGCATGCTGTGGACGACAACGTCGCTCATGCCACCAAACACCGCGCTGCGATCACTGCGGCCGGTCTTGAGGAATTGCACCAACTGTTCCTCACTCCAACTGCCGAGGCCATCCTTGTGGTCACCGCGCAGGCTTTTGGCGATCCAGCCCTCCAGTGGTGCGCTGCCGGACAGAAAGGCATTACCGTCAGCGGCACTCAGGGCTTTTTCCTGCATGGTCAAGGCCCGTGGCGTATGGCACGCGCCACAGTGGCCGAGACCTTCTACCAGGTAGGCACCGCGGCTCACCACCGGGTCGGCGGCGGCTTGCGCCTGATGCGCTTCGACCGCCGGCGCAAACATCCAGCGCCACGCTGCCAGCGGCCAACGCATGCTCAAGGGCCACGGAATATCGCTGTCCTTGTTCTCTTGGGCGACGGGCTCGACACCTTTCATGAAGTACGCATACAACGCCTGCATATCGCTGTCGCTGACGCGTGCGTAAGACGGGTAGGGCATCGCCGGGTAAAGCGTACTGCCGCTCTTGGCTACGCCATGGCGCACGGCCTTGTCGAAGTCCTCGAAGCTGTAGTCGCCCAGGCCGGTCTTGTCCGGGGTGATGTTGGTGGAATAAATCACGCCGATGGGCGTTTCCATCGGCAAGCCACCGGCAAAAGGCTTGCCGCCCTTGGCGGTGTGGCAGGCCACGCAATCGCCGGCGCGGGCCAGGTATTCACCCTGCTTGATCAAATCGCTTTCAGCCGCACTGACAGAGCAGCTACTGAAAAGCGCGAAGGTGGCGATAACAAGTGCTTTCATGGTCATCGCTCCTTATGCCTGAACCAGTGGGCCGGGGTTTTTCAGGTACTGCTCGCGAATGGCCCGCGCCGACCAGTAGGTCAACGCCGCCACAAGGCCGGTAGGGTTGTACCCCAGGCCTTGTGGGAAAGCGGACGCGCCAGGAACAAACACGTTGTGCACATCCCAGCACTGCAGGTATCGGTTCAACGCGCTGGTTTTCGGGTCGGTGCCCATGATCGCGCCGCCGTTGAGGTGGGTGGTCTGGTAGGACGCCGTGTTGAAGTGCTCACCGACCTTTTTGCCGAGCAGGGCAATCGCCTTGGGGTTCATCGCCTCGGCGACCTTGCTCATTTTCTCGACCATGAAGCGGTTCATCTTGATGTCGTTTTCCTGCCAGTCGAACGTCATCCGCAGTAGCGGCAGGCCATAGGCATCGCGGTACACCGGGTCCAGATCCAGGTAGTTGCCCCGGTAGGATTGATGCGCACCGTGGGCATCCATCGACACCTGGTGCGTGTAGTAATCGGCGGTGGCGCGTTTCCAGGCGCTGCCCCAGGCCGGAGTGCCCGGGGGGTTGGACGTACCGGCAATCGGCCGGCTGCCGGCCTGGTTGACCCACATCGGCGAGCCACCCACGAAGCCATGTGGGCCGTGGTCGAAGTTGTCGGCGTTGAAGTCATCAATGGCCACGCCATTGCCGCCTGCGCCGATGAAGTTGTTGGTATGGGTATCTTTGTCGAAGAAGGCCTTGATGGTGGCCATGTTCTGGTAGGCGAAGTTCCTGCCCACCACGCCCTCATTGGTTATCGGGTCGTAGGGCTTGCCGATGCCCGACAACAGCATCAACCGCACGTTGTGGAACTGAAAGGCGCCAAGGATCACCAGGTCCGCCGGCTGCTCACATTCCCGGCCCTGGGCGTCGATGTAAGTCACGCCAGTGGCCTTGCTCTTGGTGCTGTCGAGATTGACCTTGAGCACGTGCGAGTTGGGCCGCAGCTCGAAGTTCGGCACCTGGCGCAACGCCGGCAGGATGTTCACGTTCGGCGAGGCCTTGGAATACATGTAGCAGACATAGCCGCTGCAGAAACCGCAGAAGTTGCACGGCCCCATCTGCGCACCGTAAGGATTGGTATACGGCCCCGAGGTATTGGCGGACGGCAGGTTGTAGGGTTTGTAACCCACCTCGGCAGCCGCTTTCTGAAACAGCTGTGCGGAGACGGTATTCTTCTGCGCTTCCAACGGAAACGGATTGGAACGGTCCGGTGCATACGGGTTGCCGCCACGGCCTTCGCCGACCAGTTGGCCTTTCACGGTCCAGGCTTGCCCAGAGGTGCCGAAGACTTTTTCCGCGTAGTCGAAAAACGGCTCCAGCTCTTCATAGCTCACGCCGAAGTCCTGGATGGTCATGTCCTTGGGGATGAAGTGTTTGCCGTAGCGCTCCTCATAGTGGCTGCGCATACGCAGCTCGATCGGGTCGACACGGAAATGCACGCCCGACCAATGCAGGCCCGCACCGCCCACGCCGTTGCCCGGCAAGAACGCGCCCAGCTGACGGTTGGGCAAGGCGACGTCATTCACGCTATGGCGAATGGTCACGGTCTCTTTGGAAATGTCCTGGAAGAGTTTTTTACGCACGCTGTAGGTCAGTTCGTCGATGACCTGGGGATAGTTGCCGTCCGGGTAGGTGTCCTGCATCGGGCCACGCTCCAGCGCGACCACGTTGAGGCCAGCTTCCGTCAGTTCCTTGGCCATGATCGCGCCGGTCCAGCCGAAGCCGACGATCACCGCATCCACTTTCTTCATGATGGTCGCCACGTTCAAGCCCTCTCGCCACGGATGGAAACTGCCGGGAAGGGGTATTGCTCGTTGCGTTCAACCCAGTCCATGAAATCGGCGCGAGCGCCGGGGAAGCCGATCATGGTCCAGCCGACCATGCCTTTGTTACCACCGTGGATGGGGTCGCAAAAGAACCCTTCCTTGGTGTTTTGCAGCAACAGGTTGAAGAACATCTTCGGCGGCACCGCTTCAAAATGTGCCGTCACTTCACTTCCGCCGGCTTCCAGACGACGCAACATATCGTCTCGGGTAGCGCTGTCTTGCGCAGCAAAAGTTTTACCGTTGAAGGCTTTCGACCAGGCATCCGTCGCGGCAATGCCCAGGCGATAGATGTCCTTGGGCACGAGCTTGGACTGCCAGCCCATCTCTGGAGCAGCATCCGCGTTGAACGGGCCTTGCATGAACCACAAGGCACCACTGGCGTACGGCGTGTTCATCTGACGGTCGATGTACTCCGGCGCACCGGCTTCGAGGGCGCCCGGGCCTTGCTCATCGGCGGGGATCAAGCGCTCGACGGCGGCGTTTATAAACGCCCACTCCTCGGCCGTGAAGTAAGTAGGCTCATAAGCCTTTTCACTCGCCGCAGGCTTGGCTGGAGCGGCCTGCGCCGGCTCTGGTGTTGCCATCAGCATCGAGCCGCCAAGGCCGGTGCTGGCAACCGTGACCACCGGGATCAAGGTCAAGGATTTGCGCAAAAAGTCACGCCGGGGGTTGTCTTGATCTTGATCAGACATGGTGGCACCTCATCATGTGGTCACGGGTTTATCCGCCGCTTCTGGGAGCAGCGTGATGTGTGGCAAGCCAGTGGGATATCACGCACCGGCAAACAATAGTTACAAATGATAGCAGCCTAAGCATCAGGACGAATCGATTGAGCGGTAAAAACACCGGATCAGATGAGGCCATTCACGTTTCTTTGACGAGCACCTCACACGGTGTTGACCCCCCCTGGGCGAATCTGCGCTCCATCAGCCATTTCCCTATTGGGTCACAAAGCGCATGTCCAACACTCGATTGCTGCCTGCTCTCGGCCTGGCACTCATGGCACTGCTCGGCGCCGTTCACGCCAAGGCCGATGAGACTTCGTCCATTCGTTCACCCGAGTGGGCCCAGCCAGTGGGCAACCAATTCAACCTGCACCAAATGACGCCAACGCTCTATCGCAGCGCTTTGCCCGATAGCAGCGCCGTGCCTGAGTTGGAAAAACTCAAGATCGGTACAGTGATCAACTTTCTGCCGGAATCTGATGCCGCCTGGTTGAAGTCATCTGATATCAAACAGGTACAGCTGACTTATCGCACTAACCATGTCGACGATTCCGACGTACTGGCGGCACTCAGAGCCATCCAGGAAGCCGAAGCCAACGGCCCGGTACTGATGCATTGCAAGAATGGCTCTGATCGCACCGGCCTGATGGCCGCGATGTATCGAGTGGTGATTCAGGGGTGGAGCAAGGAAGACGCGCTGAACGAAATGACCCTGGGCGGGTTTGGCACCAGCAACGGCTTCAAGGACGGCGTTCGCTACATGATGAAGGCTGATATCGACAAGTTGCGCACCGCCTTGGCAAATGGCGACTGCAGCACCAGCGCGTTTGCGCTGTGCTCGATGAAAGATTGGATCACAACCTCCAGCAAAGCTGAGGAACACCTGTAGGAGCAAGCTTGCTCGCGAAAAACGTTAACGATGACGCGTTTATCCTGGATAAACGTGGCGCCTTCCAGTTTTCTTCGCGAGCAAGCTCGCTCCTACAGTGATTCGTGCGGTGCGTCAGTCTTTTTTCAGCTTGGGATTGGGGAAAAACTGCACCGCCTGCACCTTCGGGTCCGCCGGCGCTTTCAACGCCGTGGTATTGACCCGCGTGCCCAATTCCTTGGGCACCGACAGACCTTGGTCATTCAACGTGTCGGTATAACCGCAGGCCACACACTCACGGTGCGGCACGCTGTCCTCGGTCCACATCTTCAGCTTGTCCGGCTCACTGCACGCCGGGCAGACCGCCCCGGCGATGAATTGCTTTTTGGTAATCACAGGCCCTTCACTCATGCTGCCGCGTCCTCACTCAGGCCGCTGTGGCGCAAGAGTGCGTCAATCGACGGCGCACGTCCGCGGAAGTCGACGAACAGCACCATCGGCTCCTGGGAACCGCCACGCGCCAGGATCGCTTCGCGGAAAGCACGACCGGTTTCGGCATTGAGCACGCCGTCTTCTTCGAACTTGGAGAAGGCATCCGCCGAGAGCACTTCGGCCCACTTGTAGCTGTAGTAACCCGCCGCATAACCGCCAGCGAAGATGTGCGCAAAACTGTTGGGGAAGCGGTTGTAGGCCGGCGGACGCATCACCGACACCTCATCACGCACGCCTTCCAGCACCTGGGCCACGCTGCGACCATCGCCATGGGTGGCGTGCAGCTCAAAGTCGAACAGCGAGAACTCCAGCTGACGCACCATCATCAGGCCGGACTGGAAGTTTTTCGCTGCGAGCATTTTTTCCAGCAGGTCCTGGGGCAACGGCTCGCCGGTTTCATAGTGGCCGGAGATCAGTGCCAAGCCTTCCGGCTCCCAGCACCAGTTCTCCATGAACTGGCTCGGCAGTTCCACCGCATCCCAGGCCACGCCGTTGATGCCGGACACGCCAGCGTGTTCAACACGGGTCAATAGGTGATGCAGGCCGTGGCCGAATTCGTGGAACAGCGTAGTCACTTCATCGTGGGTCAGCAGGGCAGGCTTGCCGCTGTCGGCCGGGGTGAAGTTGCACACCAGGTTGGCCACCGGGCTTTGCAGCACGCCGTCGATTGTGCGGCGACGGTCGCGGGCGCCATCCATCCAGGCGCCGCCGCGCTTGTTGGCACGGGCGTACAGGTCAAAGAAGAAGCGGCCCACGTGCTGGCCGTTTTCCTTGATTTCAAACAGGCGCACATCCGGGTGCCAAGTGTCGAAGCCTTTCTGCTCGGCGATCTCGATGCCGTACAGGCGCTGCACGATGGCGAACAGGCCGCCCAGCACTTTGTCGATCGGGAAGTAAGCGCGCAGGGCTTCCTGGGACACGCTGTAGCGCTGCTCGCGGAGTTTTTCGCCGTAGAAACCGCTGTCCCAGCTTTGCAGATCCGCACAGCCTTGTTCGGCAGCATAGGCTCTGAGCTGTTGCAGGTCCTGGGCGGCAAACGGCTTACTGCGCTTGGCCAGGTCACGCAGGAAGCTCAGCACCTGGTCGCTGGACTCGGCCATCTTGGTGGCCAGGCTCAGTTCGGAGAACGACGCATAACCCAGCAACTGGGCCAGCTCTTGGCGCAGGTCGAGGATCTGTTCCATCACCGGGCCGTTATCGTTCTGACCGGCATTCGGGCCTTGGTCCGACGCTCGGGTGCAGTAGGCCGCGTAGACTTCTTCACGCAGCGCGCGATCCTGGGCGTAGGTCATGACGGCGTAGTAGCTAGGGAATTCCAGGGTGATCAGCCAGCCGTCGAGGCCTTTGGCCTGGGCGGCAGCGGCCATCTGCGCCTTGGCCGAGTCGGTCAGGCCCGCGAGGGTGGCTTCATCGGTGACGTGCTTGGTCCAGGCCTGGGTGGCGTCCAGCAGTTGGTTGGAAAATTTGCTGCCCAGCTCGGAGAGTTTGCTCTGCACTTCGGCGTAGCGCTTTTGCTGCTCCGGCGGCAGATCGATACCCGACAGACGGAAGTCACGCAGGGAGTGCTCCAGGATGGTTCTCTGCGCCACGTCGAAACCGGCGGCTTCCGGGCTATTGGCCAGGGCTTCGAAGGCCTGGAACAGCGCGCGGTTCTGGCCCATCTCGGTGGAGTAGGCGCTCAATGCCGGCAGGCAGCCTTCGTAGGCTTCGCGCAGTTCAGCGCTGTTGCACACGGCGTTGAGGTGGCTGACCGGGCTCCAGGCGGCGCCCAGGCGGTCATTCAGTTCGTCCATCGCCAGGACCAGACCGGCCCATGTCGGATTTTTGCCCTGGCTTTGCAGGATGCCTTCGATGGCAACGCGGTTGTCGGCGAGGATCTGTTCGATGGCCGGCTGGACGTGCTCGGCACGGATCGCCGAGAACGGCGGCAGGTCGTAGGGCTGCAGAAGAGGGTTGTTCGCGCTCACGGTGGGCACCTTGGCTGAAGAAACATATAAGAACAAAGATGGGGCCATCTTAATTACAATCAACGCCCACCGCAGCTATCAGCAGAAGAGAGAGAGGCTATCGTGACCCTTCGCACCTATCAGAACCACACGCCAGCCCTGGGCGCCGGGGCGTTTGTCGATATTTCGGCGGTGGTGATCGGCGATGTCGAAATCGGCGCCGACAGCTCGGTCTGGCCACTGACCGTGATCCGTGGCGACATGCACCGCATCCGCATCGGTGCGCGCACCAGCGTGCAGGATGGCTGTGTGCTGCACATCACCCACGCCGGGCCGTTCAACCCGGACGGTTTCCCGCTGCTGATCGGCGACGACGTGACCATCGCCCACAAGGTCATGCTGCATGGCTGCACAGTCGGCAATCGCATCCTGATCGGCATGGGCAGCATCGTGATGGATGGCGCCGTGGTCGAGGACGATGTGATCATAGGCGCCGGCAGCCTGGTACCTCCGGGCAAGAAACTTGAGAGCGGTTTTTTATATGTCGGCAGCCCGGTTAAACAAATCCGCCCGCTGACTGACAAGGAACGCGCCTTTTTCACCTACAGCGCCGCGAATTACGTGAAGCTCAAAGACCTGCACCTGGCTGAAGGATTCGACCGATGACCCTGCGTTACCAAACCGTCCTGTTCGACCTGGATGGCACCCTGACCGATCCACGTGAGGGCATCACTCGCTCGATCCAGTACGCCCTCGGTAAAATGGGTATCGACGAGCCGGACCTGACCAAGCTGGAGCACTTCATCGGCCCGCCCTTGCTGCAGGCGTTCATGCAGTTCTATGGCCTTGATGAAACCCAGGCCTGGGAGGCATTGAATTTCTACCGGGAGCGCTTCAAGGTCACCGGGCTGTATGAAAACCGCGTATTCGACGGTGTGATGCCGTTGCTGGAGGACTTGAGCGGCCAAAGTCGCCAGCTCTACATTGCCACCTCCAAACCATGGGTGTTTGCCCGCGAAATCGCCCGGCACTTTGACTTTGCCAAGCATTTCAAGGTGATCTACGGCAGCGAGCTGGACGGGACGCGCACCAACAAAGTCGAACTGATCGCCCACCTGATGAGCGAGGAAGGCCTGGACCCGGCCACCACCTTGATGATCGGTGATCGCAAGCATGACCTGATCGGCGCACACAAAAATGGGCTGGATTCGGCGGCGGTGGGGTATGGGTTTGGTAGTTTCGAGGAACTGAATGCCGAGGCGCCGACCTGGCATTTTGAGACATTGGCGCAGATGCATCAGGCGTTTTTGCAGCGCACTTGAGGACGCCATCGGGGGCAAGCCCCCTCCCACAATTGACCGGCGTACACGGTCAAAATGTGGGAGGGGGCTTGCCCCCGATGAGGCCCTAAAGAGCACCCCCTTCCAACTGCCTCAACGCCGCCTTGCGCTGCGCCACTGGCAACCCGCCCATCGCCTCCACCGCCTTATAAAACCTCACCCAATCCCCACCTTCCCGCGCAAACAACGCCGCAAACGCCGGCACCCACTGGTCATACAGCCCAAACGGCAACAGCCGCGCATTGTTCATGGGTTGGTTGATCCACGCGTCATACCGTTTGTCCCCGCCCCACTGGCTGTCGCGCATCTGCCGGTAATCGCCACGCAGACGCTCGAACTCGGCCGCCTTAGCCTGGCGCATCACATCAGTGGCCAAGGGTTGGGCATAGAGTTTTTCCAAGCGTTGGCGGGTATCGAGGATCAGCTGAATGAACTCATCACGCTGCTTCGAAGCCGACAGGCTCTGCGGCGCCAAGCCCCGTGCAGCACGCCACTGGCGCGTGCCTTCCTGCTCGACGAAATTGGCAAACGACTCATTGAACTCGGTGTCGTCCTTCACATAGAAACGCTGGTGCGCCAGCTCATGGAAGATCAACGTGGCCAGGCGCTCATCGCCCCAGTTCATCATCGAGTTCATGATCGGGTCATTGAACCAGCCCAAGGTGGAATAGGCCTCGACACCGCCAATCGACACGTCCATGCCGCGCTGCTTCAACAACGCCGCCTCACCACGCGCCGCGCCCTGGTTGTAGTAGCCGCGATAGGCCACACAACCCGCGATAGGGAAGCAATGGGTTTCGGGGGACAGGGAAAATTCCTGCGTAGCGAAGACGTTCCAGACCACATAGGGTCGGCCAATGTCGGCATACAACCTGTAGCTCTGGTTGTCAGGCAGATGCAGGTGTTCACTGGCGAACGTACGCGCCTTTTGCGATTGCGCCAGATGCTCGCGCAACAGCACTGGGCGGGAAGGGTCGGCGATGACCTGCGTCACCGGCTCCCGGGCGCGCAGCAATTGCCACTGACCATTGGCCAACTGACCGTAATAACTGACACTGGAACAGCCGCTGAGCAGCACAACCATCAACCCTGGAAGAAAACGCCTGACCATGCCCCGACCGCTCCTGGGTAATTTGCTCGCCAGACTATCGCGCCCAGGCGGAATTTTTCCATGGCGAGACGTGTTTATACTTACAAGGAGTCTGTCGCCGCTGGCATCAGGCTTAACTTTTTCCTACGTGAGTGCCTGCCATGCGTCAGCTCTGGTTTCCCGTCGCCGCCCTGTTCCTCAGTGCCTGCACCACTACCCCGGTGCCACCAGTGGACCCGCAACAGGCGTGGGTCGATTTCACCACGCCGACGCCGGGGTCCAAGCTGGTAATGGCGCAACGCTTGGACGGCAAGAATCTGGATGACGGACGTTTCTTCCAAATGCCGCCCGGCCATCATGAACTGATGGTGCGTTTCGACTTTGAAGTTCCCGCCGGCGGCGGTTTGGGTGGGCTCAGCCAGATGATGTACCGCACCTGCTTCATGACCCTGGAATACGGCCACTTCCAGGCGGGCCAGCGCTATGTGCTGGAAGGGCGCTCGCTGGCCTTCACACCCAACATCCGGTTGTATGACGCGGCGCGTCAGTTGCTCGCAGAAGAACGCAGCGTCAACTGCATCTGATCAGTCGTTGTTCTTCTGGTAGACAATGGCCTTGGTGCCGTTCTCACAGCTGCCGACGACCATGGCGCTGTCGTGCTTGTCGGCTTCTTCCTTGCTGACGATCTCCAGGGTGTAGGACGGCACCGCGTTAGCCTGGATCTTGACCTCGATCTCCTTCCTGAGCTCTTCGCAGTCTTTTGGCGCGGCCACAGCCGACGTGGCCACTACACCGCAGATGATCGCCAAGGCAAAACGTTTCATGTGTGAAGCTCCCTGAATGCATTGCGCACGGGTGTGCGCCTAGGCTGCATGGTAATAGGACCACACTGACAAAACACGAGTTCTGATCCAACGCAGAACAAAATGTGGGAGGGGGCTTGCCCCCGATAGCAGTGAAGCAGTCAACATCTCTGTTGCTGATCGACCGCCATCGGGGGCAAGCCCCCTCCCACGTTGGACCTGCTGCTTTAGCTGACCAAAGTGGCATCCAGGCTGATTTTCGCGTTCAGCACTTTGGACACCGGGCAACCTTCCTTGGCTTTTTTGCTGAGTTCATCGAACTGCGCCTGGCTTGCGCCCGGAATTTTGGCCTTGAGCACCAGGTGCACAGCGGTGATCGCAAAACCACCGTCAACCTGGTCCAGGGTCACTTCGGCCTGGGTATCGATGCTGTCAGCCTTGAGCCCGGCGTCGCCGAGAATCATGGAAAACGCCATGGAGAAACAGCCGGCGTGGGCCGCACCGATCAGTTCTTCCGGGTTGGTGCCCTTACCGCCTTCGAAACGGGCCTTGAAGCCGTAGGGCGCTTCACGCAGTACGCCGGTTTCCGTGGAAATGGAACCCAAGCCGGTCTTCAGGTCACCTTCCCAATGCGCAGATGCTTTTTTAACGATACTCATAGCGGTCTCCTCGAACGGTGGTTTTGTGTCAGTAAGGGTTCTGAGGATAGTCGGACTGGCAAAGTTCATCCTGTAAGGGAAACCTAGCAAGACAGTAGGAAATTTCCTGGCGTGCTATTGAATCTCGGGTATATGCCCTTATTGCATAGAGCATGCACATGAAGCGGCAGGTTTTGGTTCGTCTAAAAAGCCTGCGGCCCCTTTGGAGAAGCAGGCTTATGAAATCGCTGTCCGACGTAAAGTTCTCGACCCTCGACCTGGTGCCCGTGCGCGCCAACGGCAGTCCGGCGCAGTCGCTGCGCAATTCCCTGGACCTGGCCCAACACGTGGAAAAGTTCGGCTACAACCGTTTCTGGGTGGCTGAACACCACAACATGGACGGTATCGCCAGTTCGGCCACCTCGGTGCTGCTGGGTTACCTGGCCGGCGGCACCTCGACGATTCGCGTCGGCTCCGGCGGCGTGATGCTGCCCAACCACGCGCCGCTGGTGATCGCCGAACAGTTCGGCACCCTGGAAAGCCTCTACCCCGGCCGTATCGACCTGGGCCTGGGCCGCGCGCCCGGCTCCGACCAGATGACCGCCCGCGCCCTACGCCGTGAGCGCTCCGGCAGTGCCGACGATTTCCCGGAAGATGTGGCGGAGCTGATGGCCTACCTCGGCCCACGCACCCCCGACCAACGGGTGATCGCCGTTCCTGGCACCGGCACCAACGTACCGGTCTGGCTGCTGGGCTCCAGCCTGTTCAGCGCGCAATTGGCGGGCGAGCGCGGTTTGCCCTACGCCTTCGCCTCGCATTTCGCACCGCGCTTGATGCATGAGGCGATTCGCGTGTACCGCAATCACTTCAAGCCTTCGGAAGTGCTGGACAAGCCTTACGTGATGCTCGGCATTCCACTGGTCGCGGCAGATACAGATGAACAAGCCGACTACCTCGCCACCTCGGTCTACCAACGCATCCTCGCACTGATGCGCGGGCAAAGCCTGGTGCAGCGCCCGCCGGTGAAAACCATGGACGGCCTGTGGCTACCCCATGAAAAAGACGCGGTCGGCAGCTTCCTCGGCCTGGCCATGGTCGGCAGCCCGGCGAAGATCCGCGCGAAGCTGGAGGTGCTGATCGAACAGACCGGCGCTGACGAGCTGATCTTTACCTGCGACCTGTACGAGCACGCCGACCGGATTCATTCCTACGAGCTGCTGGCACAGTTGATGAAGGGCTAAAACCTTCAGGCGAAAAAAAACCGACGCACTTGCGTCGGTTTTTTACGTCTGCAACACGGGATTAACCGCGCTTGTAGGCGATTTCCTTGGTGCCGGCTTCGCAACTGCCGACTACTTTGTGGTCACTCGGCGCAGCACCTTTATCCACCACTTCCAACGAATAACCCGAAGCGCCCTTGGCGTCGATTTTCGCTGCAATTTCGCTTTTGAGCTCTTCACAAGGCTTGCCCGCCGCCAAGGCCGTGCCTGCAATGCTCAACAAACCTACCGCTAACAGGAACTTCTTCATCCGTTACTTTCCTTGCGCTGATCAAAAAGAGCGTGCCGACGCTTGCGGCATCGGCACCCATTGGTTGTAGCGCAGGTTATGGCAATCGGCCAGTCAGCAAGTTCAACCGCTGCGATCAACTACTGGCAATTCGGAACCCTACCTTGAGGGTGACCTGATAGTGCGCAACCTTGCCATTCTCGATGTGGCCGCGTGTTTCAGTCACTTCAAACCACTCCAGATGCTTGATGCTCTTGTTGGCTTCAGCGATAGCATTGTTGATCGCGTCTTCAATACTGGTGGTCGACGAGCCGACCAATTCGACTTTCTTGTAGGTGTGATGATCACTCATGGCAGTTCTCCTAAGGGTCGTTAAGCAAGCGTAGCAGTCAATGTTCGTACTGCTTCTGGCGACCGTTCCTACCTGAAAGTTCAGATTAACTGCACTTTCTGAAACGCCCGCAGTCGGTATCTACACACGCCACTCAATCACTTCAGGAGAGTCCACATGGCCAACACTTCTTTACGCAAAGCGTCGCTGGAAAGCATGGAAGCCGAGATTTCGAGCCTGCTCAAGTCTCTGGAAAGCCTCAAGGACGATGCGTCTGACGAATCGCGCAAAACCTTGAAGGCCCTGAAAAGCAATGCCGAGAATGCCCTCAAGCATTCCCGCCACCTGATCAGCGATGCCTACGAAGAAAGCAAAGTCAAAATCCGCGAAACCGGTGTTGCAACCCGGGACTACGCCCAAGAGCACCCATGGACTACCGCCGGTGTTGCCGTAGGCGCACTGGGCCTACTGGCCGCCTACCTGCTGTGCAAGCGCGGTGACTAAACCGGCTGGCGCAACAGCTCAGCCTTGAGCCACTGCGCCAGCTGCCCGGCGCGCCCGTCCGCGGCGCGCTTGGGTAGCCACAACGCCAGGTGCGCCGGGGTTTCACTGAAACCCCACGGCGCCACCAGGCGACCCGCACGCAAGTCCTCGACCACCAGTGGTTCCGGCGCGATAGCAACACCCAGCCCGGCCACTGCCGCCTCCAGTAAATAATACAAATGCTCAAACCCCTGGCCGTGTTTCAACGCGTCGGGTTCGATGCCGTGTTGCCGCGCCCAACTGGGCCAGGCTTGCGGACGTGAGGTGGTGTGCAACAACGCTTCGCCACACAACGCCGACGCGGCTGCCTGGCGCAGCTGCTCGTAGCCGGCGAAACGCGGGCTCATCACCGGGCCGATGCGTTCGCTCGCCAGTTCATACACCTGCATATCCGCAGGCCAGGGTGGCTCGGCGAACACCAGCAAGGCATCCAGGCCAGGGCGCCGGGGGTCAAGGTCACCGTCACCCGCCGACAGGTGCAGGCGCAGGTCGGGCAGGTCCGCGTTCAAGCGACCCAGGCGGGGGATCAGCCAGCGCGCCAGCAAGCTGCCCGAGCAACCCAGCACGAACGGTGCGTCGGCGCTGCTCTGGGTGAGCTCGGCGCACACATCCCGCAACCGCTCGAACGCCTCGGCGCTGGCGTCGCGCAAACGAACGCCCGAATCTGTGAGTTTAAGGCCGCGCCCCTCCTTGACGAACAAACTCACGCCCAAGTGTTCCTCCAGCACCTTCAACTGCCGGCTGATCGCGCCATGGGTCACATGCAATTGCTCGGCGGCTTGGCTGACGCTGTTCAGGCGGGCGGTGGCTTCAAAGGCACGCAAGGCATTGAGGGGTGGAAGGTCTCGGCTCATCTGTGAGTTTTCCTGACAGGTTGCGGCGATCTTATCGGTTTTCAGCGCAGGACGTCAGGGGTAGAGTGGCCCTCATTGTTTTCCACACCCATTCTCTCCTGGAGCGTCCCATGACTCAGTCCCAGACCGATCTACGCAACGGCCCAGACGCCAACGGCCTGTTCGGCGCGTTTGGCGGCCGTTACGTCGCTGAAACCCTGATGCCGTTGATCCTCGACCTGGCCCGCGAATACGAAGCGGCCAAGATCGATCCGGCGTTCAACGAGGAATTGGCCTACTTCCAGCGCGACTATGTCGGACGTCCAAGCCCGCTGTATTTCGCTGAGCGCCTGACCGAGTTCTGCGGCGGCGCCAAGATCTACCTCAAGCGCGAAGAGCTGAACCACACCGGCGCGCACAAGATCAACAACTGCATCGGCCAGATCCTGCTGGCGCGGCGCATGGGCAAAAAACGCATCATCGCCGAGACCGGCGCCGGCATGCACGGCGTGGCGACCGCCACCGTGGCCGCGCGCTTCGGCCTGCAATGCGTGATCTACATGGGCACCACCGACATCGAGCGCCAACAGGCCAACGTGTTCCGCATGAAGCTGCTGGGCGCCGAAGTGATCCCGGTGGTCGCCGGCACCGGCACCCTCAAGGACGCGATGAACGAAGCCCTGCGTGACTGGGTGACCAACGTCGACAGCACCTTCTACCTGATCGGCACCGTGGCCGGCCCGCACCCTTACCCGGCCATGGTGCGCGACTTCCAGGCCGTGATCGGCAAGGAAACCCGCGACCAACTGCAAGCCCAGGAGGGCCGCCTGCCGGACAGCCTGGTGGCGTGCATCGGCGGGGGTTCCAACGCCATGGGCCTGTTCCACCCGTTCCTGGATGACACCAGCGTCGAAATCATCGGCGTTGAAGCCGCCGGCCACGGCATCGAGACCGGGAAGCACGCCGCCAGCCTCAACGGTGGTGTACCGGGTGTACTGCACGGTAACCGTACCTTCCTGCTGCAGGATGACGATGGCCAGATCATCGACGCCCACTCGATCTCCGCCGGCCTGGACTACCCCGGCATCGGCCCGGAACACGCCTGGTTGCATGACATCGGCCGCGTCCAGTACACCTCGGTGACCGATGACGAAGCCCTCGACGCCTTCCACAAATGCTGCCGCCTGGAAGGGATCATTCCAGCCCTGGAAAGCGCCCACGCCCTGGCCGAAGTGTTCAAGCGCGCACCGACCCTGCCGAAGGATCACCTGATGGTGGTGAACCTGTCCGGCCGTGGCGACAAAGACATGCAGACCGTGATGCACCATATGGAACAGTCCCAGCAGGAGAAACACTAATGAGCCGCCTGCACACCCGCTTCGCTCAGCTGAAAGAACAGAACCGCGCCGCCCTGGTGACCTTCGTCACCGCTGGCGACCCGGGCTATGACACCTCGCTGGCCATCCTCAAAGGCTTGCCCGCTGCCGGTGCCGATGTGATCGAGTTGGGCATGCCCTTCACCGATCCGATGGCCGACGGCCCGGCCATTCAGCTGGCCAACATCCGTGCGTTGAATGCCAAGCAGAACCTGGTGAAAACCCTCCAGATGGTCCGCGAGTTCCGTAAGGACAACAACGACACGCCGCTGGTGTTGATGGGCTACTTCAACCCGATCCACAAATACGGCGTGCCGCAGTTCATCGCCGACGCCAAGGAAGCCGGGGTGGACGGCCTGATCGTGGTCGACATGCCGCCTGAGCACAACGGCGAGCTGTGCGACCCGGCCCAGGCTGCCGGTATCGACTTTATCCGCCTGACCACGCCAACCACCGACGACGTACGCCTGCCCACCGTGCTCAACGGCAGTTCCGGCTTCGTGTACTACGTGTCGGTCGCCGGCGTGACCGGTGCCGGCGCGGCGACCCTGGAACACGTCGAAGAAGCCGTGACCCGCCTGCGTCGCCACACCGATCTGCCGATCAGCATCGGTTTTGGTATCCGTACACCGGAACAAGCGGCGGCCATCGCCCGCCTGGCCGACGGTGTGGTGGTGGGTTCGGCGCTGATCGATCACATTGCCAATGCCAAGAATGACCAGCAAGCCATCGACGGCGTATTGAGCCTGTGTGCGGCATTGTCGGAAGGCGTGCGTAACGCCCGTAAGTAAGCGCCCCGTAAGCAGTAGGTAAAGTTCCTGATACAGAGGAATCAACCCGCGCGGGCACGGCCTAAACAGCAAGACCAAGGGATTTCGAACCTCGTTCGACGTCCCTTTTTTGTTTGCGTGCCCTGAGGAATACCCGATGAAAATGCCCACATCCGTGATCGCAGGCCTTGGCGTGCTGGTGCTTGGCGCCAGCGCGCTGGTGCAAGCCGCGCCTTATGACCAAGGCGGCCCCGACCGTGGCGGCCCGCAAGGCCAGCACGAGCAACATGGCGACGACCATCGCGGCCCGCAGGACAACCGTCGCGGCGGCCCGCCCCAGGACTTCGGCCCGGTACGCCAGATCATCCATGACAACCACGGCCAGTTCTCCCGTGGCGCACCGCCGCCGCCCAATGTTCGCCTGGTACGTGGCCAGCCATTGCCCCGTGGTTACTACGGCGAACGCCTCGACAACCGCGCCCTCGCGCGCCTGCCGGTGTACCCAGGCTACGAATGGCGCCGTTCGGGTCCGGATGTGGTGCTGATCGCGGTGGGCACGGGCATCGTCTACGAGATCCTCGACGGCGTACTCAACTAACCCCCCGGGCCTTCGCCTTTTTCCGCTAGGCTTGAGGGTGGACATTGCGTCCTCCCTCAACGCACTTCATGCCTATTGCCGTCTAACTGCCTGCGCAAGCCCCGCATTCCTTGCCCTCCCGGTCGTTAAGTTAGCCGCATCAGAAGTCATTCTTGGCTCTTTGGAGTACATCATGGCATTTGATCTCATTACCGCTGCGGACCGTCGTCATTCAACGCTGCAAAAAGGGTTCAACCTGCGCTGGCCGCTGGGCAATGTACAGGGTGAATCTTCGTCAAACGGCGCCAACCTGATTTATCTCTGCTACAGCCCCCAGGACATCATCGACGCCGCCGCCCAGGCGCTGGCGATCCCCAATGGCCGGATCACGGTGCGCAGCGGCGGCCACTGCTATGAAGGCTTTGTCGCGAACAAGATGCCCGACAGTCTCGACGAAGTGCTCTCGATCCTGGATATCAGCCAACTCAACCAAGTGGTCTACGACGCCACGGGGCAGATTGCCTCGGAGTTGGTGCCCACCTCGCCTCATCGCTATAGCTATCGCCTGGAGGCGGGCGGCCAGAACTGGGATGCCTACGTGGCGCTGTACAAGCTGGCCAACACGAGCTTGCCCGGCGGGTCGTGCTATTCGGTTGGGCTGGGTGGGCATATTTGCGGCGGCGGCTACGGGTTGCTGTCGCGCAAGGATGGCCTGGTGTGCGACTGGTTGAGCGGCGTCGACATGCTGGTGCCGAACGCCCAAGGCAACGGCCTGGTCGCTGTGCATGTCGCCCGCAACAGTGCCCAACAGGACGAACTGGATCTGTTCGCCGCCTGCTGCGGCGCAGGCGACGAACTGGATCTGTTCGCCGCCTGCTGCGGCGCAGGCGGCGGGCAGTTCGGGATTATTACCAGCTACTACTTCGAACGTTTGCCGCAAGCCCCCAAGGAAGTGCTGTGGCTGGTGCTGGAGTGGGACTGGTCGCTGCTGACCAAGCCAGCCCTCGAGAGATTGCTGGCGGCCTATCAGGACTGGTTTGCCCGCAACCAGGCAAACCCGGACACCTGGGGCCTGGCGACCAAACTGGAGATGCGCCACCAGAACACCGGCAACATCACGATGGATGTTCATTACGTGGACAAGCAGGGCGAGTTGATTGATCAAGCTCCCTTTGAAGACTTTGTCAGCTCGATGCTCAATGCCATCGGCATTCCTGCCACCGAATGCCTGAGTCCTTCCCCAACGACCCACCTGCCACGCAGCAACCCGCCAGGGCCGACGATCAATTCACTGGCGTCTGCCCTGGCCGCGACGCGTCGAATGGATTGGCTGCATTGCCAGCAGACGCTCAATGGCTCAGGGCCAAACCAGCGGGGGCGGTACAAGTCGGCCTACCAGACGGGTATTTTCACCGCCACTGTGCTGCAGGCGATCTGGAACACACTGACGAGGGACGACCCCGATAAGCGGCTGACTCAAAGCCTGATCCAGATCCAGTCCTTCGGTGGGCAAATCAATCAGGCCAGCGCCGCCGTGCGACGGGAGTCATCGGTTGCACAGCGTTCGTCCTATTTGAAGTGGCAACCACAATGCTACTGGCGTGACGAAAGCAGCGCTTCGGATCAAGCCCATGCGCAATGGATCCAGGGACTGTTTTTCGCGGCATTTGCCAACGACAACGGCGTTCCGGTCAATGCCCAGTTCGAAGGGTGCTACATCAATTACCCCGACCGCGACATGCTGTTTATCGACGGCGACCCCAACAAGGGGCCCAACCCGCAGTGGTACAAGGTGTTCTTCCCTGACCTCATGATTGAAAGCCGCCTGCGCCGCACCAAGCAGCGCTGGGACCCGCTGAATGTGTTCCGTAACGAGATGTCGGTGCCCTGAGCCGAAAGGAAAAAGGGCGACCGCAAGGGTCGCCCTTTTTTACAACTCGATCCGCTCGACTTTACCGACCAGCAACACGTAGGAAAGCGCTCCGAGCAAGGCCAGCACCGCAATGTAGGTAATCGCCGGCGCAAACGAATCGCCGCTGGCCAAAAAGCCGATCACAATCGGCGTGGCAATCGCCGACAGGTTGCCGATGAAGTTGAACACCCCACCGGTCAGCCCCAACAGGCGGGCCGGTGCCAGGGTCGACACCAGCGACCAGGTAATCGACGCCAGGCCATTGCCAAAGAACGCCACCGCCAGGAACGCAATCACCCAGGCCGTCGAGTCCACATAGTTGGCGCCGATGATCGCCGTGGAGATCAGCAGCCCGCCAATGATCGGCAACTTGCGCGCAAACCCCACCGACGCGCCGCGACGAATCAGCCAATCGGAAAAGATCCCGGAACACAGCACGCCGACAAACGCCGCCAGGAACGGCAACGATGCCAGCAGGCCGGATTTGATGAAGTCCATGCCGCGATATTTCACCAGGTAGGTGGGAAACCACGTCAGGAAGAACCACAGCGTGGAGTTCAGGCAGAACTGCCCCAGGTAGATGCCCCAGAGTTTGCGCTTGCTCAGCACGATACCCAGGTCGACCCAGCTGAACGGCGCCTTGGCGGCTTTTTCCTGCATGTCCACCAGGCCACCGCCTTCGCGGATCAGCTCGATTTCAGCAGCGTTGGCGCCTTTGAAATCCTTCGGCTCGCGGTACACCGCGTACCAGATGATCCCCCACAGGATGCCAACTCCGCCCGTGACGACAAACACCATGTGCCAGCCGAAAGCATGTTGCAGCCAGGCCAGTACCGGCGTGAGGAACGCCAGCCCGACAAACTGCCCGGAGGTATAGAAGCCAATCGCCGTGGCGCGTTCGCGCTCGGGAAACCAGGTGGTCACCACACGGCTGTTGATCGGATACGCCGGCGCTTCCAGGGCACCCACCGCCATGCGCAGTACGAACAACGCGATAAAGCTGGCAGCGAAGCCGAGCATCACGGTGGCGATGGACCACAAAATCAGCGCGGCAGCATAGAGAATACGCGGCGGCACGCGGTCCACCAGCCAGCCGCCAGGGATCTGCATGGCTGCGTAGGTCCAGCCGAACGCGGAGAAGATCAGCCCGACCTGAACCGGGTCGATGCCCAGTTCGCTGGTCAGCGCCGGGGCGGCAATCGACAGGTTGCTGCGGTCGAGGTAATTGATCACCACGGTGATGAACAGCAGCACCATGATGAAAAAACGCTTTTTGGTAGGCGTGACTAAAGAAGCCTGCCCGGTGAAGGATTCAGGGTGCATGGGGGTTGCCTCTTCTTATGTTTGTTGAGGACAGGTTTTACTGAAGAACCGGATCAAAATGTGGGAGCGGGCTTGCTCGCGAAAGCCGTACTTCAGTCACTGATGTGTTGAATGACACACCGCTTTCGCGAGCAAGCCCGCTCCCACAGTTTTAACCGCATTGCTTCAGTGAGACATCACCACTCGGCGAAGCTGCCGTCGGCATGCCGCCAGATCGGGTTGCGCCAGCGGTGGCCGATGGCCGCGCGCTCGATCACGTATTCTTCGTTGATCTCGATGCCCAGGCCCGGCCCGTTGGGGATCTTCACGAAGCCCTGGTCATAGTCGAACACGCCGGGGTCGCGCACATAGTCGAGCAGGTCGTTGCTCTCGTTGTAGTGAATGCCCAGGCTCTGCTCCTGGATAAACGCGTTGTAGCAGACCGCATCCAGTTGCAGGCATGCCGCCAGGGCAATCGGGCCCAGCGGGCAGTGCAGCGCCAGGGCCACGTCGTAGGCCTCGGCCATGTTGGCGATCTTGCGGGTTTCGGTGATGCCACCGGCGTGGGAAGCATCGGGCTGGATGATGTCGACATAGCCTTCGCTGAGCACACGCTTGAAGTCCCAGCGCGAGAACAGGCGCTCACCCAAGGCAATCGGCGTGCTGGTCAGCGGTGCGAGTTCCTTGAGTGCCTCGTAGTTTTCGCTGAGCACCGGCTCTTCGATGAACATCAGTTTGTACGGGTCCAGCTCTTTCATCAGCACCTTGGCCATGGGCTTGTGTACCCGACCATGGAAGTCGACGCCGATGCCAACGTTCGGGCCGACCGCATCGCGCACGGCGGCAACGTTGGCCAGGGCCAGGTCAACTTTTTCGAAGCTGTCGACGAACTGCAGTTCTTCAGTGCCGTTCATCTTCACTGCGGTAAAGCCTCGGGCCACAGCCTCTTTGGCGGCACGGGCGGTGTCGGCCGGGCGGTCACCACCGATCCACGAGTACACGCGGATCTTGTCGCGCACCTGGCCGCCCAGCAAGTCGCTGACGGACACGCCGAGGGCCTTGCCCTTGATGTCCCACAGCGCCTGGTCGATACCGGCGAGGGCGCTCATGTGCACCGCACCGCCGCGGTAGAAGCCGCCGCGATAGAGCACGGTCCAGATGTCTTCGATGTTGCGCGGGTCTTTGCCGATCAAGTAATCGGACAGTTCTTCGACGGCAGCGGCCACGGTATGGGCGCGGCCTTCGACCACGGGCTCACCCCAGCCGGTCACGCCCTGGTCGGTCTCGACCTTGAGGAAGCACCAGCGCGGCGGGACGATAAAGGTCGTCAGTTTGGTGATTTTCATCTCTTGTCTCTCTTATAGATGCGGCGCCAAGGGCGCGGAACTTGATGTCAGCTCAGGGCTTTCCAGGCGGCGACATAAGCCTGGGCACGGCTCGCTACCTGATCCACTGTCATACCCGGTTTGAACAACCCGGAACCCAGCCCGAACCCTTTGGCGCCGGCATCGATAAACACCTGCATGTTGTCCGGGGTAATGCCGCCGACCGGCAGCAGCAAAGTGCCAGCGGGCAAGACTGCCAGCCACGCCTTGATCACCGCCGGGCCCATTTGCTCGGCGGGGAACAGCTTCAACACGTCGGCACCCTCGGCCAGTGCGGCGAAGGCTTCGGTCGGTGTCGCTACGCCTGGCGACAGGAACAGGCCTGCGGCTTTCGCCGCTCGCAGCACCTTGGCATCGCTGTGGGGCATCACGATCACCTGGCCACCGGCCGCCTTGACCTGTTCGACCTGCTCAGGCAGCAACACCGTACCGGCGCCGATCAGGCAATCGGCGGGCAGGCTGTCGCGCAGGGTGCGGATGCTGGTGTAAGGGTCGGGCGAGTTCAGCGGGACTTCGATCACCCGAAACCCGGCCTCGTACAGCACCTGGCCGACGGCCTCGGCTTCGTCCGGGCGAATGCCACGCAGGATGGCGATCAAACCGTTTTGCGCGAGTGCGTGCTTGAGCATGTCAGGCCTCCAATACAGGTTGAGTGAGCCCGGACGCTACCGCCAATTGCCACAACCCGCGCTCGGTGGCTTCTTGCGCCAGGCTGACGTGGGCGAAACCGCAGAGGGCGAGGGCGCGTTGATAGCGGGCGCAGAGGGGCGCGGCGCCGACCAGGATGATCGGCTTGTGTCGGGCACTGCCGGGCAGGCCGGCGAGTTCGTGGCCGATGAGCAAGCCGGAGAGGTAATCGGGCTGCTGCTCGGGGCTGAGTTCGGCGGTGAGGCCCAGGGTGCGCGCACTGAACAGCGTCGACAGCACGCCGCGCTGGCCGTCTTTGGACAACGCCACCTGCACGCCTCGGTCAAAGGCGTCGGCCTGGAATTGTGCGGAGTGTTGCTGGGTACGTCCGAGGAGACTGTGCTTGCTCAACACCGCAAACAGCTCGCCGGTCATGAAGGTGTCGAAGTGGATGATGCAGCCATCGACCACCTCCACCCACTTGGAATGGCTGCCGGGCAGGCCGATCAATGCGTCGGTGCCCAGCCCCTGCAACACGCCCAGCACCTGGGTTTCTTCGCCGCGCATCACGTTGGGCAAGCCGACCTGCTCGATCACGCCCGGCACGATATGCACGTCCACGCCACGCAGGCTGCGCACTTTATGCAGCGCCTGGCCGAGGCTGGCGACATCGACAGGGGTATTGCGATAAGCCGCTTCGCTCCAGCCCTGGGCGCTGCCGACCATGCCGCAGGCAATCACCGGCAAACCGGGCTCGGCGTCGAGCCAGTCACCACACGCGGCATCGAACGCCAACTCGAAGCCATCGCTGCAACGCACGCCAGCAATGTCCCGGGGTTCATTGGGCAAATGCATGATGCCCCACGCCAGTGAGCGCTGTTCCAGCACTGTGCCAGCGGGGCCGAGTTTATAAGCACGAAGGGAACTGGTTCCCCAATCGAGCGCGATCAATTGCGCCTGCATCGCTTCACCTGAGTTCTGAGCGGATGCAGCGAATATAAACCTACGAAGGAGAAAGTCTCAATATATAAATGACTATCCCATATTTAGGGATTAACTTTAAGAAAAGGCTGACAAGTTCAGCTCCCGCATCGCCCCCATCCAGACGGCATAGTCCGTGTGGTCCTTCAGGTCATCGCCGGTATCGGGGTGCAGGAACACCACCAGGCCATTGCGATGGATCACCAGCCACGGCAGCACCACACCGATGTATTCCGGGTCGAACGCCAACTGGCAGCTCCAGTCCGGGTGCGGCCCTACCGGCCGTTGATGCACACGGCCCATGCGCAGCGGGAACAGTTTGGCGGCGTCTTCGCACAAGGTGCGCGCCTGTTCGATAGTGTTCGCGTCGAAGTAGATATGGGCGTGATAGCCCTTGATACGTTGCATGACGGACTCCGGATCCAATATGCGCCAGATGCTAGACCGCAATCGACGGCAGGGCCAGCCCGGTCAGCGACTGTGCGCTGCTGGCCTGCTCGGCCACCAGCCAGTCGACGAAACGCTCCACCAACTGCCCTCGGCGTTTGCGCTGGGGTTGCACCACGTAATAGCCGAAACGTGAGATCACCGTGTCGCTCACCGGCCGGCACAGCCAGTTCTGTTCCAGCAGGTTGTCCACCAGATGGCGCCAGCCGATGGCCACGCCCTGGCCGGCAATCGCAGCCTGGATCAACAGGGTGTAGTTATCGAAGCGCAACTGGCCGGGGGTGGGCGCGGTGGTGATGCCCAGTTCGCGAAACACGCCGCTCCAGTCGAACCACTGGCTGTTGTTTTCCTGGCGCAGGTGCAGCAGCGGGAAATCGTGCAGATTTTGTACAGTCAGCGGCGTGGCCTGTTCTTTGAGCCACTGCGGGCTGCACACCGGGAACACTTCCTCGTTGAACAGCCACAGGCTGTCGCCCTGCTTGAAACGGCCGTCGCCAAACAGCACCGCCACGTCGATATCGCTGCGCAAGGTCGCGTGGTTGCGCTCGCTGGTCACCAGGCTGACGTCCACCTGGGGGTTGGCCTGGTGGAAGCGGTGCAAACGCGGCATCAGCCAATAGGCGGCGAAGGCGAAGTCGGTGGCTACTTGCAGCACTTCATGCTGGTCCTGCTGGGTGATCAGGCTCAGCCCCTGGTTGATGCCTTGCAAACCGCCCTGCACATGCTCGAACAACAGGGCGCCGGCATCGGTCAATTCAATGCCACGGTAGATGCGATCAAACAGGCGGATCGCCAGTTGCTCTTCCAGGCGCTTGATCTGCTGGCTGATCGCGGGCTGGGTGGTGCCCAGTTCCATTGCAGCGGCGGTAAAACTGCGGTGGCGTGCCGCCGCTTCGAACGCGCGCAGCAGATCGAGGGACAGGTCGCCAAGGGCTTCATACATAAGCGGTGCTTATCCTAGACATTGCCTTTCATGGGCTTTACCCCACTTTTCATGGGCTGCATGCTCATTCGCATAAACACCGCCTATGGAATGCCGATAGATCATGAAGCGCAAGAACATTCTTTTCATCATGGCCGATCAAATGGCCGCGCCGATGCTGCCGTTCTACGGACCTTCCCCGATCAAATTGCCCAACCTGAGCCGCCTCGCCGCACAGGGCGTGGTGTTCGATGCCGCGTATTGCAATAGCCCGCTGTGCGCACCGTCGCGCTTCACCCTGGTCAGCGGCCAGTTGCCGAGCAAGATCGGCGCCTACGACAACGCCGCCGATTTCCCCGCCGATGTGCCGACCTACGCCCACTACCTGCGCCGCCTCGGCTACCGCACCGCGCTGTCGGGCAAGATGCACTTCTGCGGCCCCGACCAACTGCACGGTTACGAAGAACGCCTGACCAGCGACATCTACCCCGCCGACTACGGCTGGGCGGTGAACTGGGACGAGCCGGACGTACGCCCCAGCTGGTACCACAATATGTCGTCGGTGCTGCAAGCCGGCCCGTGCGTGCGCACCAACCAGCTGGATTTCGACGAAGAGGTGGTGTTCAAGGCCCGGCAATACCTGTTCGACCACATCCGCGAAGACGGTGAAAAACCGTTCTGCCTGACGGTGTCGATGACCCACCCGCACGACCCGTACACCATTCCCAAGCCGTTCTGGGACCTGTACGACGACGCCGACATCCCGTTGCCTACAACATCCGCGCAAAGCGATCTCGACCCCCACTCCCAGCGCCTGCTCAAGGTCTACGACCTGTGGGACAAGCCGCTTCCCGTGGATAAGATCCGCGATGCGCGCCGTGCCTACTTCGGCGCGTGCAGCTACATCGACAGCAACGTCGGCAAGCTGCTGCAGACCCTGGAAGACACCGGCCTGGCCGATGACACCATCATCATCTTCTCCGGCGACCACGGTGACATGCTCGGCGAGCGCGGCCTCTGGTACAAAATGCACTGGTTCGAAATGGCCGCCCGCGTACCGCTGCTGGTCAGTGCGCCGGGGCAATTCGCGGCGGGCCGCGTGACCCACTCCGTGTCCACCGCCGACCTGCTACCGACCCTGGTGGAACTGGCCGGCGGCGAGCTCGACCCACACCTGCCGCTGGACGGCCGCTCGCTGGTCCCGCACTTGCAAGGGCAGGGCGGGCACGACGAAGTGTTCGGCGAATACATGGCCGAAGGCACCATCAGCCCGCTGATGATGATTCGCCGAGGCGCCTACAAATTCATCTACAGCGAAGACGACCCTTGTCTACTGTTCGATGTGCACAACGACCCGCACGAGCGGGAGAACCTCAGCCAGTCACCGGAACACCGGCCACTGTTCGAGGCGTTTTTGAGTGAGGCGCGGGCCAAATGGGACATCCCGGCGATCCACCAACAGGTGCTCGCCAGCCAACGTCGCCGTCGCCTGGTGTTTGAAGCCCTGACCCAGGGCAAGCTGAAGAGCTGGGATCACCAGCCACTGGTGGACGCCAGTCAGCAATACATGCGCAACCATATCGACCTCGACGACCTGGAGCGCAAGGCACGTTTTCCACAACCCTGCCAAAACCAATAAATACAGAGGGAAGGCCATGCAAAAGTTGACTGTGATGTTGAGCCTGTTGGTACTGACCAGCGCCAACGTGTACGCGGACGCCAGTTGTGAAACCGTAAGAATGGCCGATCCGGGCTGGAGCGATATCGCAGCCACCAACGCCATCACCGGTTTCCTGCTGACCGGCATGGGCTACAAACCGAAGGTGGACACCCTGGCGGTGCCGATCACCTTCGGCGGGCTCAAGGACGGCCAGGTGGATGTGTTCCTCGGCAACTGGATGCCGGCGCAGCAGGGCTTCTACGACAAGTTCGTGGCCAATGGCGATGTGGTGCAGTTGGCGAAAAACCTCGACGGCACCGAGTTCACCCTCGCCGTGCCCGACTATGTGTGGGACGCCGGGGTGCATGACTTTGCCGACCTGAACAAGTTTGCCGACAAGTTCGACAAGAAGATCTACGGCATCGGCTCCGGTGCGCCGGCGAATATCTCGTTGCAGGAAATCATCAAGAAGAACGACTTCGACCTGGGCCAGTGGAAGCTGGTCGAGTCCAGCGAACAGGCGATGCTGGCCGAAGTGTCGCGAGCGGTGAAGAAACAGAAATTCGTCACCTTCCTCGGCTGGACCCCGCACCCGATGAACGTGCAGTTGAAAATGCACTACCTCAAAGGGGGCGAGAAATACTTTGGTGACACCGGCAGCGTGTATACCTTGACCCGCAAGGGTTACGCACAGGCCTGCCCGAACGTAGGAAAACTGCTGACCAACCTGAGTTTTACCCAGGAGATGGAGAACAGCATCATGGCCGAGGTGGCCAACAACAAAGTCAGCAACGCCGATGCGGCGAAGGCGTGGATCAAGGCCAATCCGGCGGTATTGGATAAGTGGCTGGAGGGTGTAAAAACACTGGACGGCCAAGACGCACTCTCTGCAGTTAAAGCCAGACTCTAAGGCCGGATGCAATCCAAATGTGGGAGGGGGCTTGCCCCCGATAGCGGTGTGTCAGCCATGGATGTATCAACTGACACTCCCTCATCGGGGGCAAGCCCCCTCCCACATAGGCCCTGTGTGTACTGATACTCTGATGCAAACCTTCCGATCCGAGTCCGCGATGCCCCGGCCCAACCGCCACACACTCTTTCCCTTCCTCAGCTGGCTCCCGCGCCAGACCCGCGCCAGCGTCGGTCGGGATGCAATCGTCGGCCTCAGCGGCGCAGTCCTCGCCCTGCCACAATCGATTGCCTACGCGCTGATCGCGGGGCTCCCACCCGAATACGGCCTGTACGCCGCGATCATCCCGGTACTGATCGCTTGCCTCTGGGGCTCGTCCTGGCACTTGATCTGCGGGCCCACGGCAGCGATTTCCATTGTGCTGTACGCCAGCGTCAGTCCATTGGCCGTGCCGGGATCACAGGACTACATCACCCTGATCCTGCTACTGACCTTCCTCGCTGGCGTTTTCCAATGGCTGTTGGGCATGTTGCGCTTCGGCGCGCTGGTGAATTTCGTATCGCACTCGGTGGTGCTCGGCTTCACCCTGGGCGCCGCCGTGGTGATCGCCCTTGGCCAGTTGCCCAACTTGCTGGGGCTGGATCTGCCAAGCCAGGCCACCGCCATCAATAGCCTGTTGGCGCTGATCCATCACAGCGGCGAATGGGACCATGCGTCCCTCCTGCTAGGGCTTGGCACGTTGCTGGTCGGCGCGCTGCTCAAATACCTGGTGCCTCGCTGGCCAACGCTGTTGATTGCGCTGGCACTGGGCAGCCTGGTGGCGTGGCTGTGGCCGGCGATGTTCGGGCACGTAGCGCTGGTCAGTTCGTTTGTCGGCAAACTGCCGCCGTTCAGCCCGCTGCCGATGGACCTGGACCTGCTCCTGCGCCTGCTGCCGAGTGCCGTGGCGGTGGGCATGCTCGGGTTGGTAACCAGCCTGTCGATTGCCCGCTCGTTGTCGGCGCGCTCACAGCAATTGCTCGACGCCAACCAGGAAGTCCGTGCGCAGGGTCTATCCAATATCGCGGGCGGATTTTTCTCCGGCTACTTGTCCGCCGGTTCGTTCACCCGCTCCGGCCTCAGCTACGAGGCGGGCGCGTGCTCGCCGTTGGCCGGGGTGTTTTCCGCGTTGTGGGTGGCGTTGTTCGCGTTATTTGGCGCAGCGCTGATCGCCCACATTCCGATCCCGAGCATGGCCGCAAGCATCCTGCTGATCAGTTGGGGGCTGGTGGACCGTCGCGGTATTCGGGCGTTATTTCGCGTCAGTCGCGCCGAGTTTGTGGTGATGAGCCTGACCTGTGTGGCCACCTTGCTGCTGGAACTGCAAACGGCGATTTATGCCGGGGTGCTGGCGTCGCTGTTTTTCTACCTCAAGCGCACATCCCAGCCACGGGTACAACAGTGGCGAGACGGCGATGAGGATGTACTGCGGGTGGGCGGCTCGATCTTTTTCGGGGCCAGCCATTACCTGCAAGTGCGCCTGCAAAGTCTGCAGGGCGAGCGCGTGGTGATCGAGGCGCAGCAGATCAACTTTATCGACTATTCAGGGGTAGAGATGCTGCATCAGGAGGCTCGGCGCTTGCGTGGGCTGGGGCGCAGTTTGACGCTACGCCGGGCCAGGCCGCAGGTGGTGGAAGAGTTGAGAAAGCTGGAAGGGGCCGACAATTGCCCCATCCAGTTCCAAGACTGAAAACGATCAACAATGTGGGAGGGGCTTGCCCCCTCCCACCTTTGGATCAGTGTCAGATCAACTGGCGGCGAAGTTCAGCCAATACAGGCGCCGAATCCGGGCGTACGCCGCGCCACAGGAAGAAGGCTTCCGCCGCCTGTTCCACCAGCATGCCCAGGCCATCCATCGCCACGGATGCACCTTGCTCAGTCGCCCAACGGCAGAACGCGGTCGGTTCCTTGGCGTACATCATGTCGTAGCAAAAGGTCTTGCCCGGCTCGATCAGGCTGCCCGCAATCGGCGGTACATCGCCTGACAGGCTGGCGGACGTGGCGTTGATGATCACGTCCACCGGCTCACGCAGCCAGTCGAAACCACTGGCGGATACCGGGCCCAAGTCGTCGAACAACTCGGCGAGCAACTCGGCCTTTTCCACGGTACGGTTGGCGATGATCAGCGAGGCGGGTTGCTCAGCCAGCAACGGTTCCAACGCGCCACGTACCGCGCCACCCGCGCCCAGCAGCAGGATACGTTTGCCGTGCAGGCTCAACCCGGCGTTGACGATAAGGTCGCGCACCAGGCCGGCGCCATCGGTGTTGTCGCCCAACAGACTGCCGTCTGCCAGCTTGCTCAAGGTGTTCACCGCGCCGGCGCGCTGGGCACGTTCGGTGAGGGTGTCGGCCAGTCGGTAGGCGTCTTCCTTGAACGGCACGGTGACATTGGCGCCACGGCCCTGCTGAAAGAACTCACGGGCACAGCCGGTGAAATCCTCCAACGGCGCCAGCAAGGTGCTGTAGTCCAGTTGCTCGCCGGTCTGCTCGGCGAACATGCGGTGGATCAGCGGCGACTTGCTGTGGCCGATGGGGTTGCCGAACACGACATAACGGTCCATCAGACAGCCGCCTTGGGCGCGTCAAGGCCCAGCCAGTCGCGGTCTTGCAGGAAGTAGTCGGTGAGGCGTGCTTCTTCGCTGCCAGCCTCGGCTTTCCAGTCGTAGCTCCAGCGCACTTGCGGCGGCAGCGACATCAGGATCGACTCGGTACGCCCACCCGACTGCAACCCGAACAAGGTGCCACGGTCGTAGACTAGGTTGAATTCAACGTAGCGGCCACGGCGGAATTCCTGGAATTCGCGCTGTTGCTCGGTGTAGGCGATGGCCTTGCGGCGCTGCACGATCGGCAGGTAGGCGTCGATGTAGGCATCACCGATGGCACGGATGAAGGCGAAGCAGGTGTCGAAGTCCCACTCGTTCAGGTCATCGAAAAACAGGCCGCCGATACCACGCGGTTCGTTGCGATGCTTGATGTGGAAGTAGGTGTCGCACCACGCTTTGTAGCGCGAGTACACGTCCGCACCGAACGGCGCGCAGGCCTGCTCGGCCACGCGGTGCCAGTGGATGCAGTCTTCTTCGTTGCCGTAGTAAGGCGTGAGGTCGAAGCCACCGCCGAACCACCACACCGGCTCTTCGCCTTCTTTTTCAGCGATGAAAAAGCGCACGTTGGCGTGGGAAGTCGGCACATGAGGGTTATGCGGGTGGATCACCAACGACACACCCAGGGCCTCGAAACCGCGACCGGCCAGCTCAGGCCGATGCGCGCTGGCAGACGGTGGCAGGCCGCTGCCAAATACGTGGGAAAAGTTAACGCCGCCTTTTTCGATGACAGAACCGTTTGCAATCACACGGGTGCGACCGCCACCGCCGGCAGGCCGGGTCCAGGCGTCTTCGATAAAGCGAGTGTCCGTCTCGAAGGTTTCCAGGGCGCTGCAAATGCGGTCTTGCAGGTCAAGCAGGTAGGCCTTTACAGCCTCGGTGCGGGTAGTCATGGCATCACCTTGAATCGGGCAAAGCTACGCGAGGCCATTGGGCGTCGGCGGCAAATGGGCGCACAGGATACCACCGCACCCACGCACGTCGCAGTTGACGAAGATCAAGCTTAGGAGTCCGATAGGGGGCTACGCGATTCGACCTTAAGGAGAAGTGCAGATGGCCAAACGTATCCAGTTCAGCGCCCATGGCGGCCCCGAAGTGCTTGAGTATGTGGACTACACGCCGGCCGAGCCTGGCCCACAACAGGTTCGCGTGCGTAACGAGGCGATCGGCCTGAACTTCATCGACACCTATTTCCGCAGCGGCCTGTACGCGCCGCCGGCCTTGCCATCGGGGCTGGGCGCGGAAGGCGCGGGTGTGGTCGATGCCATCGGCAGTGAAGTCACCCAATTCAAGGTCGGCGACCGCGTGGCCTACGGCAGTGGCCCGTTGGGCGCCTACAGCCAACTGCATGTGTTGCCCGCCGCCAACCTGGTGCACTTGCCGGACGACATCAGCTTCGAACAGGCCGCCGGCGCCATGCTCAAGGGCCTGACCGTGCAGTACCTGCTGCGCCAGACCTATGAACTCAAAGGCGGTGAAACCATCCTGTTCCACGCCGCAGCCGGTGGTGTGGGCTCCCTGGCGTGCCAGTGGGCCAAGGCTTTGGGCGTGAAGCTGATCGGTACGGTGAGCTCGCCGGAAAAAGCTGCCCTGGCCAAATCCCTCGGCGCCTGGGAAACCATCGACTACAGCAAGGAAAACGTCGCACAGCGTGTGCTGGAATTGACCGACGGCAAAAAGGTGCCGGTGGTGTATGACGGTGTTGGCAAGGACACCTGGCTGACCTCGCTGGACAGCGTGGCGCCCCGTGGGCTGGTGGTGAGCTTCGGCAATGCGTCAGGCGCGGTGGATGGGGTGAACCTGGGGATTCTGTCGGCCAAGGGTTCGCTGTACGTCACCCGGCCGACCCTGGCGACCTATGCCAACAACCCGCAGAACCTGCAGGCGATGGCCGATGACCTGTTCTCGATGATCAAGAGCGGCAAGGTGCGCATTGATATCAACCAGCGGTACTCGCTGGCAGAGGCGGCCAAGGCGCAGACCGAGTTGTCGGCACGCCGCACGACGGGGTCGACCATTCTGCTGCCGTAAGGCAATCGATATCTGGAGTCTGTAAGGGCCTCATCGCGGGCAAGCCCGGCTCCCACATTTGACCGCGTTGTCATGAAAGACGCGGATCAGGTGTGGGAGCCGGGCTTGCCCGCGATGGCCGCACCTCGGTCTCAGGAAGGCCGCACAACCTCGCCGGTCACCAGGTCACGAATCAGGCTGGGGTTCTTGCGCCCACCCAGGGCGCCGCCCAACACCAGGTCCACCTGGCCACGGAAGTACTGCTCCACGCGAATCCGTGTACGCGCCGCCGGACGACCCTGAGGGTTGGCCGAGGTAGAAATCAACGGCCCCACCAGCGAGCACAAGTCCCGCACCAGCGGATGGTCCGTCACCCGCAGCGCCACCGTGTCATGCACGCCTGTCACCCATTCCGGCAGCAAGTCCTGATGGGGCACCAGCCAGGTATGCGGCCCGGGCCAGGTGGCGGCCATGCGGTCGATCCAATCCTGTGGGAAGTCTTCGAAGAGAAAGTCGAACTGACGGATGCTGTCCGCCACCAGGATCAGGCCCTTGTCCACCGAGCGATTCTTGATGGCGAGCAAGCGGTCTACTGCTTCTTCGTTCCACGGGTCGCAGCCCAGGCCCCAAACCGCTTCGGTTGGGTAGGCAATCACCGCGCCTGCGCGAATTTCTCGTGCGGTTTCCAGCACACGCCACCGGTTGACCATTATTCACTCTCCAGACTAAAGCTCTGCGCAGTTTACCGATCTTCGTTACAAAACCTAGCAGCGCGCAAGCCAGCGCCCGCTTTCGCAGATAACCTGGCCCTCCAGCTCCAGCTCCGTAAGCGTCGCCAACACCTGGGACAACGGCCGCCCGCTGGCAATCGCCAGCGCTTCACTGGTGTGCGGCGCCGCATGCAGCAGTGCCACCAGCGGATGAGTCACCGGCATAGGCGCCGGACGGGACAGCGCCTGCCAGCCGCGCAAGCCTTCGAGGATATGCTCGATGGTTTCCACCAATACAGCCCCATCGCGGATCAACTGGTGACAACCTTTGGCGCCGGGATGATGGATAGAGCCCGGAATTGCGTAAACCTCGCGTCCCTGCTCGGCCGCCAGCTTCGCGGTGATCAGCGAACCGCTGGCCATGCTGGCTTCCACCACCAGTACGCCAAGGGACAAGCCGCTGATGATGCGGTTACGCCTGGGGAAGTTGGCCGCCTGGGGTGGGGCGTCCAACGGAAACTCGGAAACCACGGCGCTGCCTTGGTCAATCATCGCCGCCGCCAACCGTCGGTGGCGCTGTGGATAAAAATTTTCGAGCCCGGTGCCAAGTACACCGATTGTCTGACCGCCGACATCCAATGCCGCCTGATGGGCTGCGCCATCAATGCCTACAGCAAGACCGCTCGTGATGACAAAACCGGCACTCGCCAGGCTACGGGAAAACGCAGCGGCGGTGTCCATGCCAGGGCGTGATGCACGTCGGCTGCCCACCATCGCCAGTTGCGGTTTTTCCAGGATCAGAGGGTCACCCGCGACGAATAACAGCGGCGGCGCGTCGTCAATCTGGGCGAGCAGTGCGGGGTACTCCGGCTGGTCCCACATCAGCAAATGCTGGGCCGGGCACGCCAGCCAGGCCAATGCCGCACTGGCGCCCTCGCGGATTTCATGGCTGCGCCGGGCATCGGCGCTGATGGCCGGCAAACCCAGCGAACGCCAGGCACTGGCGGGGGCACTGATGGCCTTTGACGCAGAGCCGAACGCTTCGATCAATAAGCGAAAACGCTTGGGGCCCAGTTCCGGCAGCCTGTGCAAGCGTAGTCGGGCTTCCAGTTCTGACGGGGATACTTCATGACTGTTTATCGGATTCATTTGATCATCCTTGACCGGAACAAGCTGTGGATAACTCTGTTGGTAACTTATTTAGCAACCTATTCATTGTGTTTGACGCGCAGTCTCGAAACGGTCCATCACCGCCAGGGGTCGCGAGGCATTGAGGATCAGGCCGTAACTGAGCTTTTCGTAGGTGCGAAATACCAGCAGGGTGCCGGCGCGCTCATCGGGGAGTCGGGTCGGCGTGCCGGTGAGGCTGTCACGCACGGTGGCGCCCATCTTGATCACGCTGAGCAGTTGGCCTTCGACCAGGCCGTCGCGGCGACCTTTGTTCAGGGTGACCGCATCGAGCACGCCGATCTGAGTGACACCCTTGGGGATATCGATGATGTGCCCTTCGATGAAGGGCGCGGCTGAAATAACCTCAAGGGTGGCCAGATCGACAGGAGATTGCGCGCGTAGCAGGCGGTCACCCGGGCGCACCTCCTGGGTCACTCGCTGCACAGCCAGGGTGGTGAGGTCGCCAGCCGTGACGAAACGGGCCGTGCCGATATCGTCGGCGTTGATGCCCAGCATCTCCTGGGTCTGCGGATCGGTGTAGGCCTTGCCGCGTCGGAATATTCCGTAATGGGGTTGGGAAGGGTCCAGGTTGCCCCTGGCATGCACCCGCTCACCGTTGGCCCCCAGCACTCGACCCGCATCAGCGGCAACAATGTACGGCGCGCTGTCCAGGTCCTGTGGCGAATCAAGAATGCGGTTGTGCAGTAAAAAGCGCTGGATGGCCTGTTGTGTCGATTGATCCAGGCGCTGGACGGGCTGGGGCAGCAGGGCCATGGCGAAGGGGGCCCACAGCAGCAAGACGAGTAGCGATTTCCTCATGGGGTGAATCTCCTTTATTATGTGCGTTCGCGTGAAATGCCAGGGCCTTCGCGGCTTCGGGGCGTTTCACACCGGCTGTCTGGGTCCATCCCGACGCCGATTTGCCTTTACCTCACATGTGCAGCAATTACGCTTATGGCTATTTTGAACATCCTCGAATTTCCCGACTCGCGCCTGCGCACGATCGCCAAGCCGGTGGCCGTAGTGGACGACAAGGTTCGTCAGTTGGTCGATGACATGTTTGAAACAATGTATGAAGCCCCGGGCATCGGCCTCGCCGCGACCCAGGTCAACGTGCATCTTCGCGTCGTGGTCATGGACCTGTCGGAGGATCGCAGCGAACCGAAGGTGTACATCAACCCCGAGTTCGAACCACTGACCGACGAGATGGGCGAGTACCAGGAAGGCTGCCTGTCGGTGCCGGAGTTCTATGAGAACGTCGAGCGCCCGCTGCGCGTGAAGATCAAGGCCCTGGACCGCGACGGCAAGCCGTTCGAGCTGATTGCCGAAGGCCTGCTGGCGGTGTGCATCCAGCACGAATGCGACCACCTCAACGGCAAGCTGTTTGTCGATTACCTGTCCACGCTCAAGCGCGACCGGATCAAGAAGAAGCTGGAAAAAAAGCATCGCCAGCAAGCTTGATGCCCTTCTTCCAAAGGCTTGCTGCGGCAAGCCTTTTTCTTTTGTGACTGCTTTTAACCGAGACCTCCCATGACCGAGCCACTGCGCATTGTTTTTGCCGGCACTCCAGAATTTGCCGCCGAACACCTCAAGGCCCTGCTTGCCAGCCCTTATGACATCGTCGCGGTGTACACCCAGCCGGATCGCCCGGCCGGTCGCGGGCAAAAACTGATGCCAAGCCCGGTCAAGCAACTGGCGCTGGAGCACAACATCCCCGTGCTGCAACCGCCAACCCTGCGCAACGCCGACGCCCAGGCTGAACTGGCGGCGCTGAAGCCGGACCTGTTGGTGGTCGTGGCCTACGGCTTGATCCTGCCGCAAGGGGTGCTGGATATCCCGCGCCTGGGCTGCATCAACAGCCATGCCTCGCTGCTGCCACGCTGGCGCGGTGCGGCGCCGATCCAGCGTGCCGTGGAAGCCGGCGACAGCGAAAGCGGCGTAACCGTGATGCGCATGGAGGCGGGTTTGGACACCGGCCCGATGCTGCTCAAGGTCACCACCCCGATCACCGGCGAAGACACCGGCGGCAGCCTGCACGACCGCCTTGCCGAGCTGGGCCCGCCCGCCGTGATCGAGGCCATCGCCGGCCTGGCCGCCGGCACCCTGGCAGGCGAAGTCCAGGATGACAGCCTGGCCACCTACGCCCACAAACTGAACAAAGACGAAGCGCGCGTCGACTGGAGCCGCCCAGCCGTGGAGCTGGAACGTCTGGTACGCGCCTTCAACCCTTGGCCGGTCTGCCACAGCACGCTCAATGGCGAAGCCGTGAAAGTATTGGCCGCCAAACTCGCCGAGGGCAAAGGCGCTCCCGGCGAGATCATCGGCGCCAGCAAGGACGGCCTGCTGGTCGCCTGCGGCGAGCAGGCGCTGTGCCTGACCCGTCTGCAATTGCCCGGTGGCAAGGCGCTTAATTTCAGCGATTTGTTCAACAGCCGTCGTGAGAAATTTGCCTTGGGCACCGTCCTAGGGGTGGTCGCCCAATGAACCCGCGTCTGGCTGCCGCCAAGGCTCTCGCCGCCGTCATCAACGGCAAGGCGTCGCTGAACAGTTCATTGCCGACCCAGCTGGACAAGGTCGAAGACCGCGATCGCGGTTTCACCCAAGACCTGGCCTTTGGCACCGCCCGCTGGCAGCCACGCTTGTCGGCACTGGCGGCCAAGTTGCTGCAAAAGCCGTTCAAGGCCGCCGATGCGGATGTCGAGGCACTGCTGCTGGTGGGCCTCTATCAGTTGCTCTACACCCGCGTCCCTGCTCACGCCGCGATCGGCGAGACGGTCGGTTGCGCTGACAAACTGAAAAAGCCGTGGGCCAAGGCTCTGCTTAACGCCGTGCTGCGCCGCGCCCAGCGCGAAAGCGAAGCGCTGCTGGCCGAGCTGGAACATGACCCGGTGGTGCGCACCGCTCACCCGCGTTGGCTGCAAAAATCTCTGAAGGCGTTTTGGCCAGAACAATGGGAAACCATCTGCGCAGCCAACAATGCACACCCGCCGATGATCCTGCGGGTCAACCGCCGTCACCACAGCCGGGATGCCTACCTGCAATTGCTCACCGACGCCGGCATCAACGCTACATCCTGTGTGTACAGCATCGACGGCATCGTGCTGGAGGCGGCCACCGATGTGCGCAGCCTGCCAGGCTTTGCCGAAGGCTGGATCAGCGTGCAGGATGAGGCAGCGCAACTGGCGGCCGACCTGCTCGACCTGGCACCTGGCCAACGCGTGCTCGACGCCTGCTGCGCGCCGGGCGGCAAGACCTGTCACATATTGGAGGTCGAAAAAGACCTGGCCGGTGTCGTCGCTGTCGACCTCGAAGCCAAGCGCCTGGTCCGCGTACGCGAAAACCTTGCCCGGCTGGGCCTCAGCGCCGAGCTGATCGCCGCCGATGGCCGTGACACCGCTGCCTGGTGGGATGGCAAACCGTTCCAGCGCATCCTCCTCGATGCTCCGTGCTCCGCCACCGGCGTGATCCGCCGCCACCCAGACATCAAGCTCACCCGCCAACCCGACGACATTGCCGCTCTGGCCGTGCTGCAAGGCGAGTTGCTTGACGCCTTGTGGCCAACCCTGGAAGTCGGCGGCATCCTGCTCTACGCCACCTGCTCCACCTTGCCGACGGAAAACACCGAGGTGATCGAAGCCTTCCTCGCCCGCACCAGCGGTGCGCGGGAGCTGGATCTCGCCACCTCCGCTGGCATCAAGCAGCCCCACGGCCGCCAGTTGCTCGCGCAAGAAGGCGGACACGATGGCTTCTACTACGCCAAACTGATCAAGATCGCCGCCGCGTGCGGCTGAATGGTTTAAAGGGAGTGACCGGATGAAAATCATCATCCTTGGGGCAGGGCAGGTTGGCGGTACGTTGGCCGAACATTTGGCCAGCGAAGCCAACGACATCACCGTGGTCGACACCGATGCCGAGCGCCTGCGCAACCTTGGCGACCGCCTCGATATCCGCACCGTACAAGGCCGCGCATCGTTCCCGACGGTGCTGCGCCAGGCCGGCGCGGATGACGCCGACATGCTGGTCGCCGTGACCAACAGCGACGAAACCAACATGGTCGCCTGCCAGGTCGCCCACACCCTGTTCCACACCCCGACCAAGATCGCCCGCGTACGCGAAGCGGCCTACCTGACCCGCGCCGGGCTGTTCGACAACGATGCGATTCCGGTGGACGTGCTGATCAGCCCGGAACAGGTGGTGACCCACTACATCAAGCGCCTGATCGAGATTCCGGGCGCCTTGCAGGTCATCGACTTCGCCGGCGGCAAGGCGCAACTGGTTGCAGTGAAGGCCTACTACGGCGGCCCGCTGGTGGGCCAGCAACTGCGTCAGCTGCGTGAGCACATGCCGAATGTGGAAACCCGCGTAGCCGCGATTTTCCGCCGTGACCGCCCGATCCTGCCCCAGGGCGATACGGTGATCGAGGCTGACGACGAAGTATTTTTCATCGCCGCCAAGGCGAATATTCGCGCGGTCATGAGTGAGATGCGCCGTCTCGATGAGACCTACAAGCGCATCGTCATCGCCGGCGGCGGGCAAATCGGCGAGCGTTTGGCCGAAGCCATCGAAAGCCGCTACCAGGTGAAGATCATCGAGATGAGCCCGGCACGTTGCCGGCATTTGTCCGACACCCTGGACAGCACCGTCGTACTGCAAGGCAGCGCCTCGGACCGCGACCTGCTGATGGAAGAAAACATCGCCGACGCCGATATCTTCCTGGCGCTGACCAACGATGACGAAGCCAACATCATGTCTTCGTTGCTGGCCAAGCGGCTGGGGGCGAAGAAGGTGATGACCATCATCAACAATCCGGCCTACGTGGACCTGATCCAGGGCGGCGACATCGACATCGCTATCAGCCCGCAATTGGCGACCATCGGCACCTTGCTCGCCCACGTGCGCCGTGGCGATATCGTCAGCGTGCACTCCCTGCGCCGGGGCGCGGCGGAAGCCATCGAGGCGATTGCCCACGGTGACTCGAAGTCGAGCAAGGTGATCGGCAAGGCCATCCGCGATATCGGCTTGCCGCCGGGCACCACCATTGGCGCCATCATCCGTGACGAAGAGGTGATCATTGCCCACGACGATACGATGATCGCCACGGGTGACCATGTGATTCTGTTCCTGGTGGACAAGAAACATATTCGCGATGTGGAGAAGTTGTTCCACGTGGGGTTGAGTTTTTTCTGATCGAACGGAGTGGCCGACATGCTCGAATCCCTGGAAAAAATGCTCGCCAAGGGCGTGGATAACTCACTGCTGCGCTTTGGTTTGGGCAAGGGCTATCTGGACCTGAAGGACAACGCCAAGGCGGCGGAGCATTTGAGCAAGTGCGTCGAGTTCGACCCGAAGTATTCGGCGGCGTGGAAGTTGTTGGGCAAGGCGCTGTTGGGGTTGGAAGATCGTGCAGCGGCGCGGCTGGCGTGGGAGAAGGGGATAGAAGCGGCGCTTGCTCACGGCGACAAGCAGGCAGAGAAAGAGATGACCGTGTTCCTGAAAAAACTCGACCGCCAAGCCTGAGCGCAATTCAAATGTGGGAGGGGGCTTGCCCCCGATGGCAGTGTGTCAGTCGATACCTATTTGACTGAGCAACCGCTATCGGGGGCAAGCCCCCTCCCACATTTGGTTCAACACTCGTCTTGAGGCAGTGGCAGTCAGTACCAGCGCTCTTCACCCGGCGGGCGTTTCTTGAAGCGCTTCATGCTCCACATGTACTGGCTCGGGTAGGCACCGACGTAACGCTCCACCACCTTGCTCATCGCCGCGCAGGACGTGGCGGTGTCGGTGCTGTACATGTCTTCCGGCGCCGCTTCCAAAATCACCTTGTAGCCCGAGCCATCCGGCAACCGCAGTGCATGCAGGAACACGCCCACCGCCTTGTGGCCGGCGAGCATGTTCGGCACGAACTTGCTGGTGAGCGCCTGGGTGGCGAAGAACGGCACGAAGATCCCGGCGGATTCGGCCGGCTCCGGGTCGGCAGGGATACCGACCTGGCCGCCTTTGCGCACTTCCTTGATCACACTGAGGATGCCTTCCTTGGTCGACGCCGCCACGCGGTTGCCCAGTTGCACGCGCTGCTTGCGCAGCAGTTCATCCACCGCCTTGAGCTTGGGCGGGCGGTAGAAAATGATCGGCTTGCACTGGCTGCAATAGAAGTGGTTGAGCACTTCCCAGTTGCCCAGGTGGCTGGTGATGCCCACCACGCCTTTGCCCGAGGCCAGGGCTTCGTGCAGCACTTCCAGGCCTTCGACTTCACGCACCAGGTCGATGGAGCGCTGGGCCGGCCAGATCCAGGCGCAGGCGCTTTCGGTCAGGGACTTGCCGATGTCCATCAGGCTCTGGCCGACCAGGCGCTCACGGGCGGCAGGATCCATGTCCGGGAAGCACTTGGAAAGGTTGATCCGCACCGTGTCGCGGGAGCGGTTGGGGGTTTTCCACATGATCCAGCCGATGGCCGTGCCAACCGCCTGGACAGCGCGCCAGGGCAGCAGGGCAAACAACCGCAGAGCGCCTACCAGCAAGGCGCCTTTAAACTTTTCCACAGGTCACTCCTGATCGTGTGTGGTGCGCAAAGCGCGCATTCTAACCGGCGTTGACCAAGTCCGCGTAACGGTCGCAGTCCTGAGTGTGGTCCATGACCATGCCCGAGGCCTGCATGAAGGCGTAGCAAATGGTCGGTCCGACGAAGGTGAATCCGGCTTTTTTCAAGGCTTTGCTCATGGCTTCGGCCTCGGGCGTGATCGCCGGGACTTCGCTGCGGTCCTTGAAGTGATTGACCTTGGGTTTGCCGCCGACGAAGGACCAGAGCAAACCCACCGGGTCCTCCAGCGCCAGCCAGGCTGCGGCATTGCGTCGGGTGGCATTGAGTTTCAGGCGATTACGCACGATGCCCGGATCGAGCATCAGCGCTTCGATCTCGGCGTCGCTCAATTGGGCCAACCGCTGCGCATCAAAACCGAACAAGACCTTCCGATAATGCTCGCGTTTGCGTAAAACGGTGATCCAGGACAGGCCCGCCTGGAACCCTTCGAGCAAAAGCAACTCGAACAAACCCTGCGCATCGCGCAGCGGCGTTCCCCACTCCTGATCGTGATAAGCCATGTACAGCGGATCTTCAGAACACCAAAAGCAGCGTGGCATAAGGCTCCAGGGAGTGGTGGCGGGGCCGAATCGGGTATACTCCCGCTCTTTAAATCGCAGCCCAAGTAACAGGTGAATTTCGTGAGCCAGCCTACGCCAGCCGTGCGTACCTTCCAAGACTTGATCCTCGCCCTCCAGCAATACTGGGCCGAGCAAGGTTGTGTGGTACTTCAGCCCTACGATATGGAAGTAGGCGCCGGCACTTTCCACACCGCTACATTCTTGCGGGCCATCGGCCCGGAAACCTGGAACGCCGCTTATGTGCAGCCCAGTCGTCGCCCGACTGACGGCCGCTACGGCGAAAACCCGAACCGTCTGCAGCATTACTACCAGTTCCAGGTGGTACTGAAGCCGAACCCGGACAACTTCCAGGAACTGTACCTGGGCTCGCTCAAACACGTAGGCCTGGACCCATTGGTCCACGACATCCGTTTCGTCGAAGACAACTGGGAATCGCCGACCCTGGGTGCCTGGGGCCTGGGCTGGGAAGTCTGGCTCAACGGCATGGAAGTGACGCAGTTCACTTACTTCCAGCAGGCCGGTGGTATCGAGTGCTACCCGGTGACCGGCGAAATCACCTACGGTCTCGAGCGCCTGGCCATGTACCTGCAGGGCGTGGACTCGGTCTACGACCTGGTGTGGGCTGACGGCCCGTTCGGCAAGGTCACCTACGGCGACGTGTTCCACCAGAACGAAGTGGAGCAGTCCACCTACAACTTCGAACACGCCAACGTCGACAAGCTGTTCGAACTGTTCGACTTCTATGAAAGCGAAGCCAAGCGGCTGATCGAACTCGACCAGCCGCTGCCGTTGCCGAGCTATGAAATGGTGTTGAAGGCGTCCCATACCTTCAACCTGCTGGACGCGCGCCGTGCCATCTCGGTAACCGCGCGCCAGCAATACATCCTGCGTGTACGCACCCTGGCGCGTTCCGTCGCCCAAGCCTACCTGCTGGCTCGCGCCAAGCTGGGCTTCCCGATGGCCACCCCGGACCTGCGTGATGAAGTGTTGGCTAAGCTGGAGGCTGCACAATGAGTGCTCAAGATTTCCTGGTTGAACTGGGCACCGAAGAGCTGCCACCCAAGGCACTGAACACCCTGGCCGATGCGTTCCTGGCCGGTATCGAAAAGGGCCTGCAAACCGCCGGCCTGAAGTTCGCCTCGAAAAAAGTCTACGCTGCGCCGCGCCGCCTGGCCGTGTTGCTGACCGCACTGGAAACCCAGCAGCCGGACCGCAGCATCAACCTCGACGGCCCACCGCGCCAGGCGGCCTTTGACGCCGAAGGCAACCCGACCCAGGCGGCCCTGGGTTTCGCCAAGAAATGTGGCGTGGAACTGAGCGAGATCGACCAGAGCGGGCCGAAACTGCGGTTCAGCCAGGTCATCACCGGCAAGCCGACCGCCAGCCTGTTGCCGACCATCGTTGAAGATTCGCTGAACGATTTGCCGATCCCGAAGCGCATGCGCTGGGGTGCACGCAAGGAAGAATTCGTACGTCCGACCCAATGGCTGGTGATGCTGCTCGGTGACCAGGTCATCGACTGCACCATCCTCGCCCAGAAGGCCGGCCGTGATTCCCGTGGCCACCGCTTCCACCATCCAGAAGCCGTGCGCATCACTGCGCCGGCCAACTACCTCAACGACCTGCGCGCAGCCTATGTGCTGGCGGATGCCAACGAGCGTCGCGAGCTGATCAGCAAGCGCACTGAGGAATTGGCCCGCTTGCAGGAAGGCACTGCCATCGTGCCGCCAAACCTGCTGGACGAAGTGACCGCGCTGGTTGAATGGCCGGTGCCGCTGGTGTGTTCGTTCGAGGAGCGTTTCCTCGACGTACCGCAGGAAGCCCTGATCACCACCATGCAGGACAACCAGAAGTACTTCTGCCTGCTGGACGTGGACGGCAAGTTGCTGCCGCGCTTCATTACCGTGGCCAACATCGAGAGCAAGGACCCGCAGCAGATCATCGCTGGTAACGAGAAAGTCGTACGCCCGCGCCTGACCGACGCCGAGTTCTTCTTCAAGCAAGACAAGAAGCAGAAGCTGGAAGACTTCAACCTGCGCCTGCAGAACGTGGTGTTCCAGGAAAAACTCGGCAGCGTGTACGACAAGGCCGTACGGGTTTCCAAGCTGGCCGCCTACATTGCACCGCGCATTGGTGGTGATTCCGCCTGGGCTGCACGTGCAGGCCTGCTGTCCAAGTGCGACCTGGCCACCGAAATGGTCGGCGAGTTCCCGGAGATGCAAGGTGTTGCCGGTTACTACTACGCCCTCAACGACGGCGAGCCGGACGACGTGGCCCTGGCCCTGAACGAGCAGTACATGCCGCGCGGTGCCGGTGCTGAACTGCCAAGCACCCTGACCGGTGCAGCGGTGGCGATCGCCGACAAGCTGGACACCCTCGTGGGTATCTTCGGTATCGGCATGCTGCCAACCGGCAGCAAAGACCCGTATGCCTTGCGCCGTGCCGCCCTGGGCGTGCTGCGCATCCTGATCGACAAGAAGCTGGATCTCGACCTGACCCAGGCCGTGGTGTTCGCCGTCGGCCAGTTCGGTGCCAAGGTCAAGCAGGCCGGCCTGGCCGAGCAAGTGCTGGAGTTCGTGTTCGACCGCCTGCGCGCGCGTTACGAAGACGAAGGCGTGGACGTGTCGGTGTACTTGTCGGTACGTGCCCTGCAGCCGGGCTCGGCGCTGGACTTCGACCAGCGCGTACAAGCCGTGCAGGCGTTCCGCAAGCTGCCGGAAGCGGATGCCCTGGCCGCCGTGAACAAGCGTGTGTCGAACCTGCTGAGCAAGGCCGAAGGCCTGGGCAACGCTGACGTCGACCCTGGCCTGTTTGCCGATGCCAAGGAGTTCTCGCTGAACTCAGCCATCGCCAAGGCCGAAAACGCAGTGAAACCGCTGATCGCTGAGCGCAACTACGCCGAAGCATTGGCGCGCCTGGCCACGTTGCGTGAGCCGGTGGACGCGTTCTTCGAAGCGGTGATGATCAATGCCGACGATGCCGGTGTGCGGAAAAACCGCTACGCCATGCTGGCGCGCTTGCGTGGCTTGTTCGTCAACATCGCTGACATTTCGACGCTGAGCTGACCATGGTGAAACTGCTGATTCTCGATCGGGACGGGGTGATCAACTACGACTCCGACGCTTACATCAAGTCGGTGGCGGAATGGATTCCACTGCCCGGCTCGATCGAGGCCATCGCGCAGTTGAGCAAAGCTGGCTGGACGGTGGCCATCGCCACCAACCAGTCCGGCATCGCCCGTGGTTACTACGACATCGCCACCCTGGACGCCATGCACGCACGCCTGCGCGCACTGGTGGCCGAGAAGGGCGGTGAGGTGGGGCTGGTGGTGTACTGCCCCCACGGGCCGGATGAGGGCTGCGATTGCCGCAAACCCAAACCCGGCATGTTGAAAACCATTGCAGAACATTACAAGGTGCCCTTGGCTGGGCTATGGTTCGTCGGGGACAGCCTCGGTGACCTGGAGGCGGCCAAAGCCGTCGACTCTCAGCCAGTTTTGGTCAAGACCGGGAAAGGCGAAAAGACCCAGGCGAAAAACCTGCCGGTAGGCACCTTGATTTTTGACGATCTGGCGGCCGTTGCCGCAGAACTTATCAACAACTAGCCGCCCTCGACTTCCTGACCAAGGACTGTTCGGGAGTGCGCTTTTAACAGGCGGGCATTGTCCCGCAACGGTAAATGCCGCCATGTCGATTTTGCAGGCCATCAGAACCTTCTTCTTTTACCTGCTGCTGGGCACCAGTTCGTTTCTCTGGTGCACCCTGAGCTTTTTTATTGCGCCCTTTTTGCCGTTCAAGGCGCGCTATCGCTTCATCAACGTTTACTGGTGCCGCTGCGCGTTGTGGCTGACCAAGGTGTTCCTGAACATCCGCTTCGAGATCAAGGGCGCGGAAAATGTCCCGGACCAGCCCTGCGTGATTCTGTCGAACCACCAGAGCACCTGGGAGACGTTCTTTCTCTCGGCGTACTTCTCGCCCCTGAGCCAGGTGCTCAAGCGTGAGCTGCTGTATGTGCCGTTCTTCGGCTGGGCCATGGCCATGTTGCGTCCGATCGCCATCGACCGCGACAACCCCAAGGCAGCGCTCAAGCACGTGGCCAAGAAGGGCGATGAACTGCTCAAGGATAACGTGTGGGTACTGATCTTCCCGGAAGGGACTCGCGTGCCCTACGGCACCGTAGGCAAGTTCTCACGCGGGGGTACGGCTTTGGCGGTCAACGCCAACCTGCCCGTGCTGCCGATTGCCCATAACGCCGGCAAGTTCTGGCCAAAGACCGGCTGGGCCAAGCGCGAAGGCACCATCACCGTGGTGATTGGCGAACCGATGTACGCAGAAGGTGAAGGCCCACGTGCCATTGCCGCGCTGAATGACCGCGCCCAGGCATGGAATGAAGCGCAGCAACGCGCCATGGGTTCACTGCCGCCAGAGCCGGTTGTAGTCGACACTCCGGTGATCTGAGCATCTGTGGATAACCTGTGTACGGTTTGTTGGCGAATTGTGCTTTTTGAAGCATAACAAGCTGATTTTATTGCATATTTCTCAAGCTCATAAAATCAAGAAAAAGGTGCATAAGTTTTTTCTGCATAAAAAAACCGGTCCTTGCGACCGGTTTTTTATGCACAGCAGAAATGTACGTTTTTTCAGTCTTCCAGCAAGGGTAGTTGCAGGCTGAACGTGGTGCCTTTGCCTACCACGCTTTCGCAATTGATACACCCACCGTGGCGCTCGACGACTGCCTTGACCATGGTCAGCCCCAACCCCAATCCTTCACTACCTTGAGCGGACTCAAAGCGTCTGTATTGGCTGAATAGCTCCGGCAAATCCTCTGCCGCAATCCCCGGCCCCTGGTCACTGATACGGCATTCCAACCAACCTTGCGCACTGCTGTGCCTCAACCTGACAGTGGTACCCGAGGGTGAATACTTGACGGCATTCTCCAGCACGTTGAACAACGCACGGGTGAGCAGTGACTGGTCAGCCGAGACCATGCCCTCGTCGGCCTCATCCAGGTCATGAACCAGGTGGATCCCCTTGAGCTGGGCGATCAGCGCCACCTGATCAAAGGCATCCATCACCAACATGGCAAACAGCGTCGGCTGGAACTGGTAACCGTCAGCTTCGGCTTTCGCCAGTTGCACGAAAGATTCAGTAAGGCCCAAGGCACGGCGAACCTGCTGTTCGATCAGGCCGAAGACCGGGGACTCGCCGTTATGCACATCCAGCAGCGCAAGGATCGCCGAGTGCGGCGCACGCAGGTCGTGGGAAAGGAAGCGCAACATGGTTTCGCGGTGTTGTTGCGCTTCGCGCTCCTTGCTCAAATCCGTGAGGCTCAACAGCCAGCCCAGTGCGACATCACCTTCGGCCGGCAGCAAGGGCGCCAATTCCATGCGCAGGCTGCGTTGGTGGATGTCGCGGAATTCGACCAGCTCCAGCGCGGAGAGGGCGGGGCGCACACCATTGTGCAGCGGCGGGTAGCCCAGGTCGGCCAATTGCTCCAGCAGGTTTTCGGTGACCAGATCATTGCCGAACACTTCGCGGGCAATGCGGTTGGCCAGCAGGATGTTGCCCTTGGGGTCGGTGATCAGCGTCGCCACCGGCAGGCACTCCAGGCCATCGGCCATGAAGCGCCGCGTATCGCGAGTACGGCTTACGGCCTGCTCAAGGGCAAAGATACGCGCTTGCAGTACGTCGCCTTTGCTGGCGGGCGCACGGCGGCGTTCGGGCAGGACTTTGGGTTCATTGTCCAGGCGCGCCAGCTCCCAGCCGAAGTAGGCGAGGATCACACTGAGGCGGCGCCAGTTCCAGATCAGGTAGCTGAGCAACAAGCCGATCAGACAGGCCGCAGGCGACCACCAGTGGCCCAGGCGCAATAGAGCCAGGGAGCTGACTAATGCGACGGCCATGCAACCCAGCGTCATCCACAGCGCATAGCGCGGGCGATAGAGCAGCAGGCCCAATAGCAATGCCACTAACGAGGTTGCCATCAAGGCCGCGAGCCAGCCTGGCAGATCAACGATGCTGCGGCCTTGAAGCAAGCCATTCAGCACGTTGGCCTGGATCTCTACGCCTGCCGTAGTGCCCACCGTCGAAGACAGAGGTGTGACGAAACGATCGCCCATCCCGGAGGCTGTCGACCCCACCAGGATCAAACGACCACGTAGTTGCTCGGGAGCGACTTCACCACGCAGTACGCTGGCGTAAGACACGCTGGGAAAATGGGTATGAGGTGCAATGAACGGGATGCGGATAGCGTGTTCCCGATGCCAGTGCTGAGTAATCGGTTGCAGAGGCTCGCCCGGCATTTCAGACAACTCGCCACTCATCTCATAGGCCAACCAGGCCAACTGCGGTGCCGTGGCATCAGGCGGGCCTTCACGCAGGTAGAGGCTGCGGACCACGCCGTCGCTGTCTGCTTCAACATTGATGTGGCCCACGCCTTTGGCGCATTTAAGCAGGGGCATCATCTGCGTGTCCGGTTGGCTGTAGTTCGCAGCACCTTCACGCACCAGGGGTAGCAAGACATTGCCAGCGTTGCAGACCGACTCGGCCAGGCGTTTGTCATGGGTGGGGTCACCGGGCTCACTGAAGATCACATCGAACAGAATGCCTGCCGGTTGCGCGGCGCTTAGACGGTCGATCAGGTCGGCGTGCAGGCTGCGTGGCCAAGGCCATCGTCCGAGCTTTTTAAGGCTGGAATCATCGATCGTCACCAGCAGGATACGTGGATCGACGGGTAGTGGTTCGAGACGACGCAGGCTGTCGTATAACGGATTGTTCAAGGCCAGGCCAGGGCTCAGCGACAGGTAGGCGGTGATAGGCAGCAGTAGCAAACCTATCCACAACCACTCGCGCACCAGACCGTGGAACAGGCGCTGGGCATGGGTGGGTTGTCGTTTTTCGGCCTTGCCCCAGAGCATCATTGGTCAACGTACCTGGGCAGTCGGCGGGTAGTAGAAGATGTCATAGACCCCGGTTTCTCCCTCCAGGCCGTTTTCGTCGTAAGCCGACAAGCGCACGTGATAGAACGAGGCTTTGAGCCCAGTGAAGCTCATTTTCGGCGCGCTGGAAAAGTTTTCCTGTTTGATGTTCATAAAGGATTTGTCGGTGGCGACCTGGGCACGGTAGCGCTGGGCGCCGGGCAATGGCCGAAGGTACAAGCTCCAGACCGGCGCGTCGCCCTTTTGGCCGTCTTGGCCCATGAGCATAGGTGCGGGAAGCAGCTCCACGGGTTTGAGGTCGCCCTGTTTGTTGAAGAGCAGACCCTGGCGGGCGTCAACTTTGATCTCGCCTGTCCGTTCTCGGTTGACGGCTACCTGACCGTCCAACACTTCCAACAGCGATCGCTCAGCGTCATTGCGCACTCGAAAGTGCGTGCCCCGTACGCCCAGCACACCTACCGGCGTCACGATCTGGAAGCGATCATGATCGCTGACGCGCTTGATCACATACGCCTCGGCCTGGCCTTGTTCGAGCACCACCTGGGGAATCGACAGTTTCTTCTCCACGCGCAGCCGCACCTGGGAGTCAGAGGGCAACACTACGCGGGATCCATCACCGAGCAACAGGCTGACAAACGCCGAAGCCGAGGTCTTCACACCTTCCCGTTCATCAATGGTCATGCCTTCCAGCAAGGGAGTTACCGTGCCCTGGATGTCGAGTTTCCAGGCCTTACCGGTGAGATGCTGGACCACGGCAGGCAGAGGCTGGGCTCGGCACAGGAAGTCATCGTTGATGTAAGTTGCACGAACCTTTGTAGCAGCGCCCGCCGAGCCAATCACCATGATCAACAGAGAGGGAAGGGCGCGCCGCAAGCAATTGGAAGGAACAAACATGGCGCTCATAAAGTCAGGTTTCCAGAGGGTATCAACGCACAGGAGTCTACGGCAGCACATGCGTCGGTTGATCCTTTTCCTCAGGGTCAGGAGCCGGTATCTTTCCCACATTGGTATCGAGGACTTTCAATGGGTCAACCGCTCATTGATCCCAGCGTATAGAGAGATCCGAGAGGTCGATGAATCTGCGCACAATTCTTCAGATTCAAAAACCGGCCGACGGCTGCCGCACTCCTCAAATGAAAGGACCCACCCATGCGTGTCGCAATACTGGATGACGAGCCTGCCGAACTGCGCCGGGTGGAACAGACACTGCGACAAATCCCCAGCACCGCCGAACAGCCTTGGTCCCTGCATTGCTTCGAACGTGGTGAAGACCTGCTCCGCCAACTGCGCCGGGAAACCTTCGACCTGTTGATACTCGACTGGCAACTGCCGGATATCAGCGGGATCGCGTTGTTGCGCTGGACCCGTGAACACATGGAGTCACCACCTGCCGTCATCATGCTCACCAGCCGTGATGCCGAGAGCGACATCGTCACCGCGCTCAACAGTGGCGCCGATGATTACGTCAGCAAACCTTTCCGTCCTAATGAATTGAAAGCACGGGTCACGGCGGTTCTGCGTCGGCATGGACTGCAAAAGTCTTCTACACACGAAGTGCAGAGTTTTAATGACTTGACCTTTGATGATGCTGAATTAACCGTGACCCGCGCGGGCAAACCAATCAACCTAACGGAGCGTGAGTACCGTTTGGCTAGCTGCCTGTTTGCCAACCTGGCACGCCCCCTTTCTCGCGAATACCTCTACGAGCGGTTCTGGACCCATGAAGAAATGGTGTCCTCGCGGCCGCTGGATACGCATATCTATCGGCTAAGAAACAAGCTCGGGCTGACCGCGGATCGGGGTTGGCAGTTGCTGACCATCTATGGATATGGCTACCGCTTGGAGAGTGTCGCAGCGGCGTCCCAAGCCTGATCCGTTGATGTTCCACGTGGAGCATTTCAAAACCAGTGATTTTTACCCAATAAAAAAGGCCAACGTCTAAACGTTGGCCTTTTTAGTACGACGGGCTTACCGAGATCAGAAGTCCAGGTTAGAAACCGCCAGTGCATTGCTCTCAATGAAGTCACGACGAGGCTCGACCGCATCACCCATCAGGGTGTTGAAGATCTGGTCCGCGCCAATGGCGTCTTCGATGGTCACGCGCAGCATGCGACGCTGAGCCGGGTCCATGGTGGTTTCCCACAGTTGATCCGGGTTCATTTCGCCCAGACCTTTGTAGCGTTGGATGGTATGGCGCTTGGTGCTTTCAGCCATCAGCCAGTCGAGGGCTTCCTTGAACTCCTTGACCTGCTTCTTGCGTTCGCCACGCTGAATATAAGCGCCGTCGTCCAACAGGGTGCTCAATTGAGCGCCCAGGGTGACCACGGTCTTGTAGTCATTGCTGCCGAAGAAATCACGGTTGAAGGTGACGTAGTTCGACAGGCCGTGGGAGATCAGCTCGACCTCTGGCAGCCATACGTTTCGTTCACGATCTTCACGCAGGCTGGCTTTGTACACCAGGCCGGACTTCTCGACGGTACGCAGGCGCACTTCATACTGGGCCAGCCAATCCTGCATGTGCGCGTGGTCGCCCAGTTGCTCCAGGCTTACGGCTGGCAGGTAGATAAAGTGCTCGGTCAACTCCTGCGGGTACAGGCGCGACAGACGCTTAAGAGTCTTCATCACCATGCGGAAGTCGTTAACCAGACGCTCCAGCGATTCACCGGAGATACCCGGTGCTTCGTCGTTCAAGTGCAGGCTGGCATCTTCCAGGGCCGACTGAGTCATGTACTCTTCCATGGCGTCGTCGTCTTTGATGTATTGCTCTTGCTTGCCTTTTTTGACTTTGTACAACGGCGGCTGCGCGATGTAGATGTAGCCACGCTCGATCAGCTCCGGCAGCTGACGGAAGAAGAAGGTCAGCAGCAAGGTACGGATGTGCGAACCGTCGACGTCAGCATCGGTCATGATGATGATGTTGTGGTAGCGCAGCTTGTCGATGTTGTACTCGTCACGACCGATACCGCAGCCCAAAGCTGTGATCAAGGTGCCGACTTCCTGGGAGGAAATCATCTTGTCGAAGCGCGCTTTCTCGACGTTGAGGATCTTACCCTTCAACGGCAGGATGGCCTGGGTGCGACGGTTACGGCCCTGCTTGGCGGAACCGCCAGCAGAGTCACCTTCCACCAGATACAGTTCGGAGAGGGCAGGGTCCTTCTCCTGGCAGTCAGCCAGTTTTCCCGGCAGGCCAGCGATATCCAGCGCGCCTTTACGACGGGTCATCTCACGGGCTTTACGCGCCGCTTCACGGGCACGTGCAGCGTCGATCATCTTGCCGACAACCAGCTTGGCTTCGTTCGGGTTTTCCAGCAGGAAGTCGGAGAAGTATTTGCCCATCTCCTGTTCCACTGCGGTCTTCACTTCGGAAGACACCAGCTTGTCTTTGGTCTGGGAGCTGAACTTCGGATCCGGCACTTTCACCGAGATAATCGCAGTCAGGCCTTCGCGCGCATCGTCACCGGTAGTGGCGACTTTATGCTTCTTGGCCAAACCTTCGGCTTCGATGTAGGTGTTCAGGTTACGCGTCAGTGCGGAACGGAAACCCACCAAGTGAGTACCGCCGTCGCGCTGAGGAATGTTGTTGGTGAAGCACAACAGGTTCTCGTTGAAGCTGTCGTTCCACTGCAGGGCGATTTCCACGCCGATGCCGTCTTCACGCTGGATGTTGAAGTGGAACACCTGGTTGACCGCAGTCTTGTTGGTGTTCAGGTATTCAACGAACGCACGCAAGCCGCCTTCGTACTTGAACAGCTCTTCCTTGCCGCTGCGCTCGTCCTTGAGGACGATACCCACGCCGGAGTTAAGGAACGACAGTTCACGAATACGCTTGGCCAGGATGTCCCAGCTGAAGTGGATATTCTTGAAGGTTTCAGCCGATGGCTTGAAGTGGATCTGGGTTCCGGTGGTTTCACTGTCGCCGACAATTTTCATCGGTTCTTGCGGAACACCGTGTACGTAGGTCTGTTCCCAGATCTTGCCGCTACGGCGTACAGTCAGGATCAGCTCTTCGGACAGTGCGTTCACTACCGAAACGCCTACACCGTGCAAACCACCGGAGACTTTATAGGAGTTGTCGTCGAACTTACCGCCGGCGTGGAGCACGGTCATGATGACCTCTGCCGCCGAAACGCCTTCTTCTTTGTGCACGTCTACCGGAATACCGCGACCGTTGTCGCGCACGGTAATCGACTCATCCGGGTGGATGATGATGCTGATGTCGTCGCAGTGACCGGCCAGGGCTTCGTCGATGGAGTTGTCGACCACCTCGAACACCATGTGGTGCAGACCGCTTCCGTCATCAGTGTCGCCAATGTACATACCGGGACGTTTGCGTACGGCATCCAAACCTTTCAGCACTTTAATGCTGGTCGAGTCGTACGTGTTTTCTTCGCTCATGCCTTCACTCCCGATGGTCGTGGGTCTGGGTGATACGGCCTTGTTCCACGTGGAACAAAGCGACCGGCGTTTCCGTCTGCCAGCCTTCCCTCAATAATTCGTGGTCTACACAAGTGATAAACACCTGGCAGCGTAATTCTTCCAACAAACGGCATAGCGCTCGGCGGTGCTGCTCGTCGAGCTCCGACGGCAAGTCATCCACCAGATAAATACACTGACCGCGTCGAGCCTGGCTAACCAAATGGCCCTGAGCGATACGTAACGCGCACACCACCAACTTCTGCTGGCCACGGGACAAGATGTCCGCAGCATTGTGAGCGCCTAATCTAAGGCGCAAATCAGCCCGTTGTGGTCCGGCCTGGGTATGGCCAATTTGCTGATCCCGCTGCAGGGACGTCGCGAGCACTGCACTCAGCTCACGTTCTTTGTCCCAACCACGGTAGTAACTCAGCGACAGACCTTCGAGATCCAACAACTCGCTCAAGGTCTGCTCAAAGACTGGTTTCAAGGCTTTGATATAGGCACGGCGGTATTCATCTATTTCGTCGCTGGCCAGGCACAGTTCCCGGTCCCAGGCCGCTTGCGAAGCGGCGTCAAGTGTACCATGCCGCAGCCACGAGTTCCGCTGCCGCAGGGCCTTCTGCAAGCGCTGCCACGTGGCCATGAAACGTGGTTCCACGTGGAACACTCCCCAATCGAGGAATTGCCTGCGGATTTTGGGTGCACCTTCCAACAAACGAAAGCTGTCGGGGTTGATCAATTGCAGCGGCAGAATTTCCGCCAGCTGCGCGGCACTGCGAGCATTTTGCCCGTCAATGCGAATCTGGAACTCTCCACCGCGATCTCGGGATATGCCCAGGCTGCTATGCCCACCTTCAGCCAGTTCGACCTGGCCAAACACCGTGCACGCCAATTGCTCGTACTGGATGACGGGTAACAGCCGAGCGCTGCGAAAGGAACGGGCAAGCCCCAACAGATGTATGGCTTCCAGCACGCTGGTTTTGCCACTGCCGTTGGCGCCGTGGAGGATATTGATGCGGGGAGAGGGGGAGAAGGTCACCGGGTGCAGATTGCGCACCGCGGTGACCGAGACGCGACTGAGGGACATCTAGCTTCTGCTGAGCATGGTTACAGGCGCATCGGCATGACAACGTAAGCCGAGTCGTCGTTGTCGGATTCCTGCACCAGGGCGCTGCTGTTGGAGTCCGACAGGATCAAGCGAACCTGCTCGGTGGTCATCACGCCCAGTACATCCAACAGGTAGCTCACGTTGAAGCCGATTTCCAGGGAGCCGCCGTTGTAGTCGACGCCCACTTCTTCTTCCGCTTCTTCCTGTTCCGGGTTGTTGGCCTGGATTTTCAACTGACCGTTGGCCAGTTGCAGGCGGATACCACGGTACTTTTCGTTGGACAGAATCGCGGTACGGCTGAACGCTTCACGCAGCGCTTGGCGATCACCCAGTACGAGTTTGTCACCACCTTTAGGCAACACGCGCTCGTAATCCGGGAACTTGCCGTCAACCAGCTTGGAAGTGAAGGTGAACTCACCGGTGGTGGCGCGAATATGGTGTTGACCCAAGACGATGCTGACGTTGCCTTCCGGCTCGGTGAGCAGACGCGCCAGCTCAAGGATACCTTTGCGCGGCACGATCACCTGGTGACGATCCGGTTGGCCGATATCGGCACGCATCGAACACATTGCCAGACGGTGACCGTCGGTAGCGACGGCGCGGATGATGCCTTCCGACACTTCCAGCAGCATGCCGTTGAGGTAGTAGCGTACGTCCTGCTGGGCCATGGCGAAGCTGGTGCGCTCGATCAAGCGACGCAGCTTGCTCTGATCCAGGCTACAGGTCAGCGAACCCGGGCCTTCTTCAACCGTCGGGAAATCATTGGCTGGCAACGTGGACAGGGTGAAGCGACTGCGGCCGGCCTTGACGACCAACTTCGCTTCATCAACCTTGATGTCGATCAGCGCGTCGTTCGGCAGGCTTTTGCAGATGTCCATCAGCTTGCGCGCCGGCACGGTGATCTCGCCAGGCTCGGCGGGCTCTTCCAGCTGCACGCGGCCAACCAGCTCGACTTCCAGGTCGGTACCGGTCAAGGACAACTGCTGGCCTTCGACAACCAGCAATACGTTAGAGAGCACCGGCAAGGTCTGTCGGCGCTCGACGACGCCTGCGACCAGTTGCAGGGGTTTCAACAGGGCTTCGCGTTGAATGGTGAAATGCATGGTCTAGTCCCTTGCCTTAGTAAGCTGCGCTGGCGTCATCAAGTGGTCAGTGTACGCAGCAGGTTCTTGTAGTCCTCGCGAATATCCGCGTCGGATTCCTTAAGTTCGTTGATCTTGCGGCATGCGTGCAAGACCGTGGTGTGGTCGCGTCCACCAAACACATCACCGATTTCCGGCAGGCTGTGGTTGGTCAACTCCTTGGAGAGGGCCATCGCCACCTGACGGGGACGTGCCACCGAGCGCGAACGGCGCTTGGACAACAGGTCGGAAATCTTGATCTTGTAGTACTCGGCCACGGTGCGCTGGATGTTATCCACACTCACCAGTTTGTCCTGAAGCGCCAACAAGTCTTTGAGGGATTCGCGAATCAACTCGATGGTGATATCGCGGCCCATGAAGTGCGAGTGCGCGATAACCCGCTTGAGTGCACCTTCGAGCTCACGCACGTTGGAGCGAATGCGTTGAGCAATAAAGAAGGCGGCATCGTGTGGCAGGTCGACTTTGGCCTGGTCGGCCTTTTTCATCAGGATCGCGACGCGGGTTTCCAGCTCCGGCGGCTCTACCGCAACGGTCAGGCCCCAGCCGAAGCGCGATTTCAGGCGTTCTTCCAGGCCTTCGATTTCTTTCGGATAGCGGTCACTGGTCAAGATGACCTGCTGACCGCCTTCGAGCAGGGCGTTGAAGGTGTGGAAAAACTCTTCCTGGGAACGCTCTTTGCGGGCAAAGAATTGAATGTCATCGATCAGCAACGCATCAACCGAGCGGTAGAACCGCTTGAACTCGTTGATCGCGTTGAGCTGCAAGGCCTTGACCATGTCAGCCACGAAGCGCTCCGAGTGCAGGTACACGACCTTCGCATTCGGGTTCTTCTTTAATAGGTGGTTACCCACAGCGTGCATCAAGTGGGTCTTACCCAAGCCAACGCCACCATAAAGGAACAGCGGGTTGTAACCATGCTTGGGGTTGTCGGCGACCTGCCAGGCGGCTGCGCGAGCCAACTGGTTGGATTTACCTTCGACAAAGTTCTCGAAGGTAAACGTACGGTTCAGGTAGCTGGTGTGCTTGAGCGCGCCTTCGACCTGGACAGTGCGCTGTTCGGTGCGGACCGGGGCTTGCTGGGAAGCGGCACCTGCCATCGGGTCAAAGCTGTCGCGGGACGGCTCTTCATTCTCTGGCGCACTTTTTTGCGCAGACGATTTGGATGAAGCCGGTGCAGGAGCAGGCGCACTGGCAGCCGGTGTAGCGGCTGCCTGAGCTTGCGACGCCGCAGCGGCCAATGGCGCATTAGGCGCAGCGCGAGGTGCAGAGCTGCGTTTGCTGCCTATTAACAAGGAGAGCACGGGCGCGAGGCCGTTGCCATGTTCATCGAGCAATTCGAGAACACGGCTCAGGTACTTCTCGTTGACCCAGTCGAGAACAAAACGATTGGGCGCGTAGACACGCAACTCGTCGCCTTCGGCTTCGACCTGTAGCGGACGGATCCAGGTGTTGAATTGCTGGGCAGGCAGCTCATCGCGCAAAAGCTCCACGCACTGCTGCCAAAGTTCCACTGACACGGATATCCCCTAAGTTGAAAGCCGGTGAGGCAAAAACAGCCGCCATTGTAGCGGCGCGCCGTCCACTTATCCACATGTAGCTTGATCACAGGCCGGCCAAAATCAACGTGTTAACTGAAATAAAGGCGACCAATGGTCTGTGCATAAGCTCTGTGGATAACCGTGCCTGAGGTCGTTGCACAAGTGGGGGGGAAAGTCTGTGGGTAACCGGCCTGTGGATAACAACCCATTCCACACACAGCTTATCCGACAGCGCAGCACAGGCAGAGCACCGTTTCTCCCCCGTGTTGTCATTCTCTGTACATCAGGTGGAATATGGCTTAAAGGCAGTTATCCACAGATGAATGCCTACCTAGCTTTTATAAGCTTTACAGAAAAGCTTTAAATAACTTCCTTCTTTATTTTTATATCTATCCCATCAGCCTTGGAAGCCAAGCGGACAGAAAAGAGCCAATGGCCGGTGGAGATCTAATTAAAGGAAAAGCTGGTTGGAAATTGACCTAGAGGCTTGCTTTCACTAGAATCGCCGGTCTCTTAAAACGGGGGCCATTCCGGCCCGTTGTGGACGAACCAGGTAACAACGCCATGAAACGTACTTTCCAACCAAGCACCATCAAACGCGCCCGCACCCACGGCTTCCGTGCTCGCATGGCTACCAAGAACGGCCGTGCTGTCCTGTCGCGTCGTCGCGCCAAAGGTCGTGCGCGTCTGGCAGTTTGATAATCCGGTACTGGTGGTGAGTCAGGACTTCAGTCGGGAAAAGCGTCTGCTAACCCCCCGGCATTTCAAGGCAGTCTTTGACTCCCCCACCGGCAAGGTTCCGGGGAAAAATCTCCTGCTCCTTGCGCGTAACAACGATCTTGATCACCCCCGACTCGGGTTGGTGATCGGCAAGAAGAGCGTAAAGCTCTCCGTTGAGCGCAATCGCCTCAAGCGTCTGATGCGCGAATCGTTTCGCCTCCACCAGGACACTCTGGTTGGTTGGGATATTGTTATCGTCGCGCGCAAAGGCTTGGGGGACGTAGAAAACCCCGAATTGATTCAGCATTTCGGCAAGCTCTGGAAACGTTTGGCGCGTACCCACAAGCCAGCACCAGCAGTCAGCACCGAAACTGTAGGGGTAGACAGCCTTGATGCGTAAACTGGCCCTCGTTCCGATCCAGTTTTATCGCTATGCCATTAGTCCTCTGATGGCCAACCACTGTCGTTTCTACCCCAGTTGTTCCTGCTACGCGTTAGAGGCCATAGAAAACCATGGTCTTCTGCGCGGTGGCTGGCTGACCTTTCGTCGTTTAGGTCGCTGTCATCCGTGGAATGCCGGTGGTTATGACCCGGTTCCACCTATCCCTACCTCCCGTTCTTCTTCGATGGCCGAGTAATCATGGATATTAAACGCACGATCCTGATCGTCGCCCTGGCAATCGTGTCCTACGTCATGGTTCTTCAGTGGAACCAGGACTATGGCCAGGCTGCCCTGCCGACTCAGAATGTTGCTACCAACCAGGCTGCGCCGGCTATTCCGGACACCCCGCTGGGTAACAATGCGTCCGCGAGTGCCGATGTTCCCAGCGCGAATGGCGAGACAAGCGCCCCTTTAGAAACGCCAGTGGTCACCAACAAAGACCTCATCCACGTCAAAACGGATGTGCTCGACCTGGCTATCGACCCACAAGGTGGTGATATCGCGCAGTTGAAACTGCCGCTGTATCCACGTCGTCAAGACCATCCGGATGTTCCGTTCCAGCTGTTCGATAACGGTGGTGAGCGTACTTATCTGGCGCAAAGCGGCCTGACCGGCACCAATGGTCCGGATGCACGCGCTACCGGTCGTCCGATTTACTCGACCGAGCAGAAGACTTATCAACTGGCTGATGGCCAGAACCAGTTGAACGTCGACCTGAAATTCAGCCTTGACGGCGTCAATTACATCAAGCGTTTCAGCTTCACTCGTGGTTTGTACGACTTGAAGGTCACTTATCTGATCGACAACGAAAGCGACAAACCGTGGAGCGGCAACCTGTTTGCCCAACTCAAGCGTGATGCCAGCTCCGATCCTTCTTCCAGCACTGCCACCGGCACCGCGACTTACCTGGGCGCCGCCCTGTGGACAAGTAGCGAGCCGTACAAAAAAGTGTCGATGAAAGATATCGACAAAGGCTCCCTGAAAGAAACCGTCCAAGGTGGCTGGGTTGCCTGGTTGCAACACTACTTCGTGACCGCCTGGATCCCGAACAAGGGTGAGGCCAACCTGGTCCAGACCCGCAAGGACAGCCAAGGTAACTACATCATTGGCTTTACCGGCCCGGCGTTGACCGTCGCACCCGGTGCCAAGGCTGAAACCAGCGCTATCCTGTACGCCGGTCCGAAAAGCCAGGCTGTGCTGAAGGAGTTGTCCCCAGGTCTTGAGCTGACTGTGGATTACGGCTTCCTGTGGTTCATCGCCCAGCCGATTTTCTGGTTGCTGCAACATATCCACAGCATTGTGGGTAACTGGGGCTTCTCGATCATCTTCCTGACCATGCTGATCAAGGGGATCTTCTTCCCGCTGTCGGCAGCCAGCTACAAGTCGATGGCGCGCATGCGTGCCGTGGCTCCGAAACTGGCGGCGCTGAAAGAACAACATGGCGATGACCGGCAGAAAATGTCGCAGGCCATGATGGAGCTGTACAAGAAAGAGAAGATCAACCCGCTGGGTGGATGCTTGCCGATTCTGGTGCAGATGCCGGTGTTCCTGTCGCTGTACTGGGTACTCCTGGAAAGCGTGGAAATGCGCCAGGCGCCGTTCATCCTGTGGATAACTGACCTGTCGATCAAAGACCCGTTCTTTATCCTGCCGATCATCATGGGCGCGACCATGTTTATCCAGCAGCGCCTGAACCCGACTCCGCCGGATCCGATGCAGGCCAAAGTGATGAAAATGATGCCAATCATCTTCACCTTCTTCTTCCTGTGGTTCCCAGCTGGTCTGGTGCTGTACTGGGTGGTCAACAACGTGTTGTCGATCTCTCAACAGTGGTACATCACACGTAAGATCGAAGCGGCTACCGCAAAAGCCTCTGCGTAACTTACTCTGTGGATAACCACTCAAGACGCCCCCTAGTGGGGCGTTTTGCTTTCTGTCACTTTGGTCTGGAACCTGTTGATGAGCGCTCCTCGTGAAACCATCGCTGCTGTCGCTACCGCTCAAGGTCGCGGCGGTGTCGGCATCGTTAGAATTTCGGGGCCGCTTGCGGGCGTGGCGGCCAAGGCCATCAGTGGTCGTGAAATGAAGCCACGCTACGCACATTACGGCCAGTTCCTGGATGCTGACGACAGTGTGCTGGATGAAGGCTTGGCTATCTATTTCCCGGGACCGAATTCATTCACAGGCGAAGATGTTCTGGAGTTACAGGGCCACGGTGGCCCGGTTGTGCTGGATATGTTGCTGCAGCGTTGCCTGCAATTGGGTTGCCGCTTGGCGCGCCCAGGTGAATTCAGCGAGCGGGCGTTTTTGAACGACAAGCTCGATCTGGCCCAGGCCGAAGCAATTGCCGACCTGATTGAAGCCAGTTCTGCACAAGCGGCACGTAATGCATTGCGCTCCCTGCAGGGTGCGTTCTCCCTGCGTGTGCATAACTTGACCGAGCAGTTGATCAGCCTGCGTATCTACGTCGAGGCGGCGATTGATTTTCCGGAAGAAGAAATCGACTTTCTCGCCGATGGCCACGTATTGGCGATGCTGGATAAAGTTCGCGATGAGTTATCCACAGTGCTGCGTGAAGCCGGGCAGGGTGCTTTGTTGAGAGACGGCATGACCGTCGTGATCGCGGGGCGGCCCAATGCGGGGAAATCCAGCTTGCTCAATGCCCTGGCGGGGCGTGAAGCCGCCATCGTCACTGAGATTGCCGGCACCACACGGGACATCCTGCGCGAACATATCCACATCGACGGCATGCCGCTGCACGTTGTAGACACCGCGGGTTTGCGCGACACCGACGACCAGGTGGAAAAGATCGGTGTGGAGCGCGCGCTCAAAGCCATCGGCGAGGCGGATCGGGTATTGCTGGTGGTGGACGCTACGGCGCCCGAGGCTGTGGATCCTTTCGCCCTGTGGCCGGAATTCCTCGAGCACCGGCCGGACCCGGCCAAGGTCACCCTGATTCGCAACAAGGCTGACTTGACCGGTGAAGCCATTGCGCTGGAAACCAGCGCGGATGGCCACGTCACGATCAGCCTGAGTGCGAAGTCGGCCGGTGAAGGCCTGGAACTGCTGCGCGAGCATCTCAAGGCCTGCATGGGCTACGAGCAGACCTCGGAAAGCAGCTTCAGTGCGCGCCGCAGGCACCTGGAGGCGTTGCGCCATGCGAGCGCAGCGTTGGAGCATGGGCGGGCGCAGTTGACCCTGGCGGGGGCTGGGGAGCTGCTGGCGGAAGATTTGCGTCAGGCGCAGCAGCTGTTAGGCGAAATCACCGGCGCGTTCAGCTCCGATGATTTGTTGGGGCGGATCTTTTCCAGCTTCTGCATCGGTAAATAACCGAGTTATCCACAGCGTCCTACCAGTTGTAAGACACCGTACCGAGCAGGGTACGGCTGTCACCCCAATAGCAGCGGCCCGCATCGTTGCAACCAGATACATATTCCTTGTCGAACAGGTTCTTGGCATTTACATCCACAGACCAGTGTTTGTCGATCTGATAGCCAACGGCTGCATCCACCAAGGTGACGCTTCCTGCATCCAACTTTCCGTAAAGCGTGGGTGCGGTGTAGGAAAAGGTACTGTCGAAATAACGCACACCACCGCCCAGGGACAAGCCCTTGAGTTGACCATCGAGGAAGCGGTACTTGCCCCACACTGAGGCCTGGTTACGCGGAACCCCGGTCATCTGGTGGCCCTCGACCAACGAGGTCGCCGAATCCTTGGTAATCCTCGCGTCAGTGTAGGTATAGGCTGCGGTGACATTGAGGTTAGGCGTGAGGTTGCTGTTGACCTCTACCTCAGCGCCCTTGGCCCGGCTTTCGCCCACTTGGCGATAGCTATTGGTGGTGGCATCGAGGTAAGTGTCGTCTTCCTTGCGCAAGTCATACACCGACACCGTCATCGCCGTATCCCAGCCGATCGGCTCGTACTTCACGCCCACTTCGTACTGGCTGCTGGTGATCGGTTTCAAGGGCGAGCCGGCGTTGGAGATCTGCTGCACGGGGACAAAGGCAGTGGAGTAGCTGACATACGGCGTCAGGCCGTTGTCGAACTGGTACATCACCCCGCCCTGGTAGGTGAACTTGCGGTCATCGGAGCCGGTATTGCTGGCCTTGTTGACCTTGTCGCGGAAATCGCTGTCGACCCAGTCCTGACGGCCGCCCAGCAGGAACAGCCAGTGGTCGTACTTGCTCTGGATCTGTGCATAAACGCCTTTCATCTGCTGTTCGAGCAGGGTGTTTTGCACCGCCACCGGCGTCAGCGGGTCACGCAGGTACACTGGGTTATACACATTGATGGTGCCGGCAAACCCCGCGTCCCAATCCTGATTGAACGAGGTGCGGTCATAGCTGGCACCGAACAGCAGCGTGTTTTCCAGGCCGCCGACCTGGAATTTGCCTTCCAGCTGGTTATCCAGCGAATAGACCATCGACTTGTTGTAGCGGTCATAAGCGGTCATGTTCAACTGAGTCCCGAAGCCGCGGTTGTTCAGCGCGCTGGGCCAGGTTTCATGGCGGTTGATGCGAGACTGCATGTAGCGCGAGTTCTGACGGAACTGCCAGTCGTCGTTGAAGCTGTGGCTGAATTCGTAACCGGTACTCCAGGCTTCGCGTTCAAACGTATTCCAATCCGGGTCGCCGAGCATAGTGTGCTTGGAGAGCTTGCCATTTGGGTTTGTAAGTAAGGTGCCGGCAGCCGGTAGGCCGAGTTCCAGATTAGTGTGGTCTTTCTGGTAATTGGCCAACAGGGTGAGGGTGTTGTAGTCGTCGAAATTCAGCGTCAGTGATGGCGCGATGTACAGGCGATCGTCTGGCACATGGTCGGTCTGCGTATCGGATTTGCGACCGAGCATCACAACCCGGCCAAGGATATTACCGCTGTCATTGAGCGGCCCGGAGATATCCACACCCAATTGACGCCGATTATTCGAGCCATAACCCAACTGCACTTCACCTTGCGGCGTCGCAGTAGGGTGTTTGCTCACCAGGTTCACCAGACCGCCAGGCGCATTTTCGCCGTAGAGCAGGGAAGAAGGACCACGGAAGATTTCAACCCGTTCCAGGCCATAGGGCTCACTGGTGGTGTCGTACCGATTACCTTGTACGCGCAGGCCATCTCGCAGCAGGCCGTAGCCGTAATCCGTGGCATTGAAACCGCGAATGAAGAACAGATCGCCCGCCAGCCCATCACCGGCGGCAAAGGGTGGTGCAAAGATACCGGGCACGTAGCCCAACACTTCGGTCAGGGTTTGGGACTTCTGGTCTTTGATGCGCTGGCCGGTGACGACCGATACCGAACGTGGTGTTTCCGACAGCGGCGTACTGGTCTTTGTACCGACCCTGCTGTTCTGCGCCTTGTAGCCCACATCCCCAGCAATCTCCTGATTGAAACCGCCCTGTTGATAAGTGCTGACTGTGGTGGGCGCGAGCGTGAGTTCGCCGATGGAAGCGGCCTGCAGGACATAACTGCCAGGCGCCTGGACTACCGCCTGTAAACCGGAGTTTTGCAGCAACAGCGCAAAACCTTGGTCCACGGAGTAATCACCTTCCAGCCCAGCTGTGTTTAAACGCGTGGTTTGCTGAGGTGAAAAAGACAGGATCACATTCGCCTTGGCGGCAAATTGGCTCAAGGCGTTATCCAGGGGGCCGGCCGCAATAACGTAGTGTTGCACCACGCTGGCGGCCAGGGCGCTTGTGGATAACAACACACTGACAGTGGCGGCCGTGCCGAGCAGCAGGCTGCATGTCATACCGTGGTAGGAAAGTCGCTGGCGGAGCTTGGTGGGAACGCGCATAGGTGGGTAAGCCCTGAAGGTGGCATCGTGATTACCTGTAGGGCCGTGTCAGGTAAAAAAAAGATAACCCTGCGTGCGTATATTTTTTCGATCAGCCGATTCGCTTCACCGAAACCCAATAGCGAGTGAAGTATTTCACTTGAATCGGCAGGGTGGCCTGCAGATTGGCCAGCACCGCATCGGTGGAATCCAGGCGAAAAGTCCCGGAAACACGCAGATGTGCCGAGGCCCGGTCGCATTGCAGGACACCTGGGCGATAGCGGGCGAGTTCTTCGACAACATCACCGAGGCGTGCATCCAATACGATCAGTTGGCCATCGACCCAGGCTGCCTGGGATGTGCGGTAAACGGCGTTTGGCTGCACTATTTGGCGATCAAAGTCTGCGCTTTCACCCGCACTGAGCAGCCGAGCCTGGTTGGGCTGGTCACCTGGCGACACATTCACCCGATCCTCCAGAACGCCAACGCGGGTTGAGTCATGCATCTGGCGCACGGTAAACCGAGTGCCCAATGCCTGGATGCGGCCTTGGCGGGTTTCGACATAAAAGGGCGTCTGCACGCCCCGCTTGCCGGTGTGGATAAGGACCTCACCTTCGCGCAGGCAGATCAAACGCTGGCGCCCATCAAACAGCACATCAATCGCCGTGCCGGTATTCAGATCAATCCGCGTGCCGTCGGCCAATTCAATGCGCCGGCGTTCACCTACGACCGTCCGATAATCGGCCCACACATTACCCAGGGACGTGTGTTGCCGAACATTCCAACCCAGGTACCCGGTGCCGCCCAGCACCAACATCCACTTGAGCACCTGGCGGCGTTGCTGTGTGGTCGACAATGCGCGGCGGGTGAAATCCGCAGGCAGGGCGCCGAGACTGCGCTGCAACAGTTCCATCTGGTTCCACGCGGCCTGATGGGACGGATCGCCGTTGAGCCATCGTTGCCAGGCTTGGCGCTCATCGGCGGTGGGTGTCTGGGATTGAAACTGTACGTACCAACTGGCAGCGGCCTCGAAGGTCTTGCGATCGGGCACCGCCATCACAGGCTGGCCATGATCAGCGCACATTCAGTCAACGCTCGGATCATGTGCTTCTTCACCGTGGTCAGTGAAACCTGAAGCTGATCGGCAATCTGTTGATAAGTCAGCCCTTCGACCTGGGACAGCATGAATATTCGCCGCGCTCGCTCGCCGAGTGCAGACAAGGCTTTATCCACAGCCACCAACGTCTCGATGATGATGGCTTTGTCTTCTTCACTGATGGTTATGGCTTCAGGCCGTTCGGCCAGGGTTTGTTTGTAGGCCTGTTCGATCGCGTGTCGACGGTAACGATCAATCACCAGGCCCCTGGCGATGGTCGCCAGGTAGTCACGCGGCTCAACGATCTGTGCCGCATGGCGCCCGCCCAGGATGCGTACGAACGTATCGTGCGCCACATCGGCCGCATCACAGGCGTTATGCAACTTCCCTTTGAGCCATCCGTGCAGCCAGGAGTGGTGCTGCTCATAGATGTGCTGGACCGCAGCCGTGTGTGAAGAAGAGGACATAGGGCATGACAAGGTAGGTTAATGATAATCGCTATTATTAACTGCCCCGCCGTTTTCTCACAACAGATCTCTTTTTGCTGTGCTCACCACCGAGTGGAAGGTTTCGGTTGGCGTTGTCGTGGGCTGAATACAGACAAATTCACTGATTTCTGTGGATTAAGCTCTGTGAATAACCGCCCCTGTGCCCAGTTGATAACAGGCCCTAAAACCTGAGCAAAAACCCATCTGTGGATAACCACCTGTTTAATCCACAGGCTTAAAGCACTTATCCAAGGGCCTCATTGGCACATGACCACAGACTTTTGAATCGCTGTACACACCGTAAATAAAGGCCTGTGTAGATCTATCCACAGAAAGTCAGCTCAGTAGAAATAAACATAAAAACAAAGATTTAATAAATTTCTCTCTTTTAATTTCTATTGTCTGTGATTCATCCACAGCTGGTTAAATTTTGTGCAGAGGGTTCTTTAGGAAGGGCTAAGTCCCTATACTTGCCGCCAAAGCTCTAAAACTCTTTCAACAATCAATTCCTGATTACCTACATAAGCAGGCACGAGGTGCGTGGTGGATTTCCCTTCCCGTTTTGAAGTGATCGTCATCGGCGGCGGTCATGCCGGTACCGAGGCAGCACTGGCGTCAGCACGCATGGGCGTAAAAACCCTGTTGCTGACGCATAACGTGGAAACCCTCGGTGCCATGAGTTGCAACCCTGCCATTGGTGGGATCGGCAAAAGCCATCTGGTCAAGGAAATCGATGCCCTTGGCGGCGTGATGGCCATGGCTACTGATAAAGGTGGTATCCAGTTTCGCGTGCTCAACAGCCGCAAAGGCCCGGCCGTACGTGCTACGCGGGCTCAAGCTGACCGCATCCTGTACAAGGCCGCGGTCCGCGAAACCCTGGAAAACCAGCCGAACCTGTGGATATTTCAACAAGCAGCAGATGACCTGATCGTCGAACAGGACCAGGTGCGCGGTGTTGTCACCCAAATGGGCCTGCGTTTCTTCGCAGAATCCGTGGTGTTGACCACCGGTACATTCCTCGGCGGACTTATCCACATCGGCATGCAGAACTATTCCGGTGGCCGTGCCGGTGATCCGCCGTCGATTGCCCTGGCAAAACGTCTGCGTGAACTGCCGCTGCGTGTCGGCCGCCTGAAAACCGGGACCCCGCCGCGTATCGACGGGCGTTCCGTAGATTTCTCGGTGATGACCGAACAAGCCGGCGATACGCCCATCCCGGTCATGTCGTTCATGGGCTCCAAGGAACAGCACCCGAAACAGGTGAGCTGCTGGATCACCCATACCAATGCCCGCACCCACGAAATCATTGCGGCGAACCTCGACCGTTCGCCGATGTACTCCGGGGTGATCGAAGGCATCGGCCCACGGTATTGCCCGTCGATCGAAGACAAGATCCACCGCTTTGCCGACAAGGAAAGCCACCAGGTCTTTATCGAGCCCGAAGGCCTGACCACTCACGAGCTGTACCCGAACGGGATTTCCACTTCGCTGCCGTTCGACGTGCAAATCCAGATCGTGCAATCGATTCGCGGCATGGAAAACGCGCACATCGTGCGCCCGGGCTACGCCATCGAATACGACTACTTCGACCCGCGTGACCTGAAGTACAGCCTGGAAACCAAAGTGATCGGCGGTTTGTTCTTTGCCGGACAAATCAACGGCACCACCGGTTACGAAGAAGCCGGTGCCCAAGGTTTGCTGGCCGGAACCAACGCTGCATTGCGTGCACAAGGTAAAGACAGCTGGTGCCCGCGTCGCGATGAGGCGTACATCGGTGTATTGGTTGACGACCTGATTACCCTGGGTACCCAGGAACCGTACCGGATGTTCACGTCCCGGGCGGAATATCGGCTGATCCTGCGCGAAGACAACGCCGACCTGCGCCTGACCGAAAAAGGTCGCGAACTGGGCCTGGTTGATGACGCACGCTGGGAAGCCTTCTGCAAAAAACGCGAAAGCATCGCGCTGGAAGAGCAGCGCCTGAAAAGCACCTGGGTCCGCCCGGGCACCGAGCAGGGCGATGCGATTGCCGAAAAATTCGGCACGCCGCTGACCCACGAATACAACTTGCTGAACCTGCTGTCCCGTCCGGAAATCGACTACGCTGGTCTGGTCGAAGTGACCGGGCAGGGCGCTGAAGACCCACAGGTCGCCGAGCAGGTTGAAATCAAGACCAAATACGCCGGTTACATTGACCGCCAGCAGGACGAAATCGCCCGCTTGCGTGCCAGTGAAGACACCAAGCTGCCTGTGGATATCGACTACACCGGTATTTCCGGGCTGTCGAAAGAAATCCAAAGCAAGCTGGGGATAACTCGGCCAGAGACCCTGGGCCAGGCTTCACGTATCCCCGGCGTCACCCCGGCAGCGATTTCGCTGTTGATGATTCATTTGAAAAAACGCGGCGCGGGCCGTCAGTTGGAGCAAAGCGCTTGAGTTCGTTGGTCACCTCGCAACACGCTGAAGAGTTATCCACAGGTGCACGCCAGTTGGGCGTCGACCTGACCCCGGCCCAGCACGAATTGCTGTTGGGCTACCTGGCCCTGTTGATCAAATGGAACAAGGCTTACAACCTGACCGCGGTGCGTGATCCCGACGAAATGGTGTCCCGTCACTTGCTCGACAGCTTGAGCGTGATGCCATTCATCGAAAACGGCCGCTGGTTGGACGTGGGCAGTGGTGGCGGTATGCCGGGCATTCCGCTGGCCATCCTGTTTCCCGAGTCGCAAGTGACCTGCCTGGACAGCAACGGCAAGAAAACCCGCTTTCTGACCCAGGTCAAACTCGAACTCAAGCTGGATAACCTGCAAGTTATCCACAGTCGCGTCGAAGCCTTCACGCCAGAACAGCCTTTCAACGGAATTGTTTCCCGGGCATTCAGCAGCATGGAGAACTTCAGCAACTGGACGCGCCACCTGGGCGACCGCGACACCCGCTGGCTGGCAATGAAGGGCGTCCATCCAAGCGATGAGCTGTTAGCATTGCCGGCAGACTTCCACCTCGATAGCGAACACGCCTTGGCCGTACCCGGTTGCCAAGGCCAACGCCATCTGCTGATACTGCGCCGCACGGCATGATTGGGAACACAAGCAAGAATGGCTAAGGTATTCGCGATAGCGAACCAGAAAGGTGGCGTGGGCAAAACCACCACCTGCATCAACCTCGCAGCATCCCTGGTCGCTACCAAGCGTCGGGTGCTGTTGATCGATCTCGATCCACAGGGCAACGCCACCATGGGTAGCGGTGTGGATAAACACGGCTTGGAAAACTCGGTCTACGACTTGCTGATCGGCGAGTGCGACCTGGCCCAGGCCATGCACTACTCCGAGCACGGCGGTTACCAACTGCTGCCGGCCAACCGCGATTTGACCGCGGCGGAAGTGGTACTGTTGGAAATGCAGATGAAAGAAAGCCGTCTGCGCAGCGCCCTCGCGCCGATCCGCGAGAATTACGACTACATTCTGATCGACTGCCCGCCGTCGCTGTCGATGTTGACACTGAACGCGCTGGTGGCCGCCGATGGTGTGATTATCCCCATGCAGTGCGAGTACTACGCACTGGAAGGGCTGAGCGACCTTGTGGATAACATCAAGCGCATCGCCGAATTGCTCAACCCGAACCTGCAGATCGAAGGCTTGCTGCGGACCATGTTCGATCCGCGCCTGAGCCTGATGAACGATGTGTCGGCGCAGCTCAAGGAACACTTCGGTGACCAGCTGTACGACACGGTGATCCCGCGCAACATTCGTTTGGCCGAAGCCCCGAGCTATGGCATGCCGGCCCTGGCCTACGACAAACAATCCCGTGGTGCCATTGCCTACCTGGCGCTGGCCGGCGAGATGGTTCGTCGCCAACGCCGCAATTCACGCACCGCTGCAGCCCAGCCAACTTAAGGAATCCCCATGGCCGTCAAGAAACGAGGTCTCGGACGTGGACTGGATGCACTGTTGAGTGGTCCGACCGTCACATCGCTTGAAGAACAAGCGGTGCAGGCCGACGAGCGCGAGCTGCAACACCTGCCGCTGGACCTGATCCAGCGCGGCAAATACCAGCCACGCCGGGACATGGACCCCCAGGCGCTGGAAGAGCTGGCCAATTCGATCAAGGCCCAGGGCGTGATGCAGCCGATCGTGGTACGCCCGATCGGTGGCGGCCGCTTTGAGATCATCGCCGGTGAACGCCGTTGGCGCGCGAGCCAGCAGGCTGGCAAGGAAACCATTCCGGCGATGGTGCGCGATGTGCCGGATGAAACTGCCATCGCCATGGCGTTGATCGAGAACATCCAGCGCGAAGACCTCAACCCGATTGAAGAAGCCATCGCCCTGCAGCGTTTGCAGCAGGAATTCCAGCTGACCCAGCAACAAGTGGCCGAAGCGGTGGGTAAATCCCGCGTGACCGTGTCCAACTTGCTGCGCCTGATCGCGTTGCCGGAAGTCATCAAGACTATGTTGTCCCATGGCGACTTGGAAATGGGTCACGCCCGTGCACTGCTCGGTTTGCCGGAAAATCAACAGGTTGAAGGGGCGCGACACGTTGTCGCACGGGGGCTCACCGTTCGTCAGACAGAGGCCCTGGTTCGCCAATGGCTCAGCGGCAAACCTGCACCGGTCGAAACGGCCAAACCTGATCCGGATATCGCCCGTCTCGAGCAGCGCCTGGCCGAGCGCCTGGGCTCTGCGGTGCAAATTCGCCACGGTAAGAAAGGCAAAGGGCAATTGGTCATCGGATATAACTCCCTTGATGAGCTTCAGGGCGTCCTTGCCCACATCCGCTGAAACATTTGCTTATGTAGCGCGTGATCGGAAATCACTACCCGGCAGTTGAATAGGGGCAGAACCGCCCCTATACTCTGCGCGCATTTTGTCGGCACAAATTATGCCAAGTTATTGATTTCCGGCAGCCGACCACTGAGGAGCAAGAGTGATGGAAACCCGCACGCCAAACACGTTGCCGTTCCATCGCTTGGCCGTTTTTCCGGTTTTATTGGCTCAATTTGTCATCTTGCTGATCGCCGCATTGGCGCTTTGGTATTGGCATGGAGTCGTTGCCGGATATTCAGGACTCTGCGGAGGCCTGATAGCCTTGCTGCCCAATATGTATTTTGCTCACAGGGCCTTTCGGTTTTCCGGCGCCCGAGCAGCCCAGGCTATCGTCCGGTCGTTTTATGCCGGCGAGGCGGGGAAACTGATTTTGACGGCAGTGCTGTTTGCACTGACCTTTGCAGGTGTGAAGCCATTGGCGCCGCTGGCTGTATTCGGCGTCTTCGTGTTGACCCAACTGGTCAGCTGGTTCGCTCCCCTGCTAATGAAAACAAGACTTTCGAAACCTTAGGGCGTTTGAGGCAACCATGGCAGAAACAACCGCTTCGGGCTATATCCAGCACCACTTGCAGAACCTGACCTTCGGTCAGCTTCCTAATGGCGGCTGGGGCTTTGCCCACTCCGCAGCAGAAGCCAAAGAAATGGGCTTCTGGGCTTTCCACCTGGATACTCTGGGCTGGTCGGTCGCATTGGGTCTGATCTTCGTCCTGATTTTCCGCATGGCGGCAAAGAAGGCGACTTCCGGTCAGCCAGGTGCTTTGCAGAACTTCGTTGAAGTACTGGTCGAATTTGTCGATGGCAGCGTGAAAGACAGCTTCCACGGCCGTAGCCCGGTGATTGCACCGCTGGCACTGACCATCTTCGTCTGGGTGTTCCTGATGAACGCCGTCGACCTGGTACCGGTCGACTGGATTCCTCAACTGGCCATCCTGATCTCCGGCGACCATCACATTCCATTCCGTGCGGTTTCCACCACGGACCCTAACGCCACCCTGGGCATGGCCCTGTCGGTGTTCGCGTTGATCATTTTCTACAGCATCAAGGTCAAGGGTATCGGCGGCTTCATCGGCGAACTGACCCTGCACCCGTTCGGCAGCAAGAACATCTTCGTTCAAGCCCTGCTGATCCCGGTGAACTTCCTGCTGGAATTCGTGACCCTGATCGCCAAGCCGATCTCCCTGGCCCTGCGATTGTTCGGCAACATGTATGCCGGCGAGCTGGTGTTCATTCTGATCGCTGTGATGTTCGGCAGTGGTCTGCTCTGGCTTAGCGGCCTGGGCGTGGTTCTGCAGTGGGCGTGGGCTGTGTTCCACATCCTGATCATCACCCTGCAGGCCTTCATCTTCATGATGCTGACCATCGTCTACCTGTCGATGGCGCACGAAGAGAACCATTAAGACCAGTCTCGACTAGTCTGATGTCCTTCCCGGTGAAACGGGAAGGTAGGCCCTACCGGGCTATGAAACGATTTGTTTTACCGCTTTAAAATCTAAAAAACCTAAACCATACGACGTAAAAGTCGGGAGGAAAGATGGAAACTGTAGTTGGTCTAACCGCTATCGCTGTTGCACTGTTGATCGGCCTGGGCGCCCTGGGTACTGCCATTGGTTTCGGCCTGCTGGGCGGCAAATTCCTGGAAGGCGCAGCGCGTCAGCCAGAAATGGTCCCAATGCTGCAAGTTAAAATGTTCATCGTCGCCGGCCTGCTCGACGCCGTGACCATGATCGGCGTTGGTATCGCTCTGTTCTTCACCTTCGCGAACCCCTTCGTTGGTCAACTCGCTGGCTAATCACTCGAATTTTCGAGTTGATTGGAGTGATGGACAACGAATGAGCGAGGTGTTGGCGTGAACATTAATGCAACCCTGATTGGCCAATCCGTTGCGTTCTTCATTTTTGTAGTGTTTTGCATGAAGTTCGTGTGGCCTCCGGTCATCGCGGCTTTGCACGAACGTCAGAAGAAGATCGCTGATGGCTTGGACGCTGCCACCCGTGCAGCTCGCGACCTGGAGTTGGCCCAAGAGAAAGCGGGTCACCAACTGCGCGATGCTAAGGCACAGGCAGCTGAAATCATTGAGCAAGCCAAGAAACGCGGTAACCAGATCGTCGAAGAGGCTGTTGAAAAAGCCCGCGTCGAAGCTGACCGTGTGAAGGCTTCGGCTCATGCCGAGATCGAACAGGAACTGAACGGCGTCAAAGACGCGCTGCGTGCCCAACTGGGTGCTCTGGCGGTCGGCGGTGCTGAGAAGATCCTCGGTGCCACAATCGATCAAAACGCGCACGCGGAGCTGGTTAACAAACTGGCTGCTGAAATTTAAGCGAGGGCGATCATGGCAGAACTGACCACGTTGGCCCGACCTTATGCTAAGGCAGCCTTCGAGCACGCCCAGGCCCACCAGCAGCTGGCCTCTTGGTCAGCCATGCTCGGCCTGGCTGCAGCAGTGTCGCAAGACGACACCATGCAGCGCGTGCTCAAGGCCCCGCGCCTGACGAGCGCAGACAAGGCCGCCACTTTTATTGAAGTGTGCGGCGACAAGTTTGATGTGAAAGTGCAGAACTTCATTCACGTCGTTGCCGAAAACGACCGTCTCCCGCTGTTGCCGGAGATCGCCGCTCTGTTCGACCTGTACAAGGCCGAAGCAGAGAAATCGGTAGACGTTGAAGTGACCAGTGCTTTCGCATTGAACCAAGAACAGCAAGACAAACTCGCCAAGGTTCTCAGTGCACGACTCAATCGGGAAGTGCGCCTGCAAGCTTCGGAGGACGCATCCCTGATTGGTGGTGTTGTTATCCGTGCCGGCGACCTGGTTATCGATGGCTCGATTCGCGGAAAAATCGCGAAACTTGCCGAAGCATTGAAATCTTGAGTTTGAAGGGGCAGCAGAGCAATGCAGCAACTCAATCCTTCCGAAATAAGTGAAATTATCAAGGGCCGCATCGACAAGCTCGATGTGACCTCCCAAGCCCGTAACGAAGGCACTGTCGTCAGCGTATCTGACGGCATCGTGCGGATTCACGGTCTGGCCGACGTCATGTACGGCGAGATGATCGAGTTTCCGGGCGGCGTCTACGGTATGGCCCTCAACCTGGAGCAAGACTCCGTAGGTGCCGTTGTATTGGGCGCGTACACCAGTCTGGCTGAAGGCATGAGCGCCAAGTGCACAGGCCGCATCCTGGAAGTTCCGGTTGGTAAGGAACTGCTGGGTCGCGTAGTCGACGCACTGGGTAACCCTGTTGACGGTAAAGGTCCACTGGGCAACACCGAGACCGACGCGGTCGAGAAAGTTGCTCCAGGCGTGATCTGGCGTAAGTCGGTAGACCAGCCTGTACAGACTGGCTACAAGGCTGTCGATGCCATGATCCCAGTCGGCCGTGGCCAGCGTGAGCTGATCATCGGTGACCGTCAGATCGGTAAAACCGCTCTGGCGATCGACGCGATCATCAACCAGAAGAACAGCGGCATTTTCTGCGTCTACGTAGCTATCGGTCAGAAGCAATCGACCATCGCCAACGTGGTTCGCAAGCTGGAAGAAAACGGCGCCCTGGCCAACACGATCATCGTGGCTGCCAGTGCTTCGGAATCTCCTGCGCTGCAATTCCTGGCACCGTACTCCGGTTGCACCATGGGTGAATTCTTCCGCGACCGCGGTGAAGACGCGCTGATCGTTTATGACGATCTGTCCAAGCAAGCAGTGGCTTATCGCCAGATTTCCCTGCTGCTGCGCCGTCCACCAGGTCGTGAAGCTTACCCAGGCGACGTGTTCTATCTCCACTCCCGTCTGCTGGAGCGCGCATCCCGCGTTTCCGAAGAGTACGTAGAGAAGTTCACCAACGGCGCAGTGACCGGCAAAACCGGTTCCCTGACCGCACTGCCGATCATCGAAACCCAGGCTGGCGACGTTTCCGCGTTCGTTCCGACCAACGTGATTTCCATCACCGACGGTCAGATCTTCCTGGAATCGGCCATGTTCAACTCGGGCATCCGCCCTGCAGTGAACGCCGGTGTTTCGGTATCCCGTGTGGGTGGTGCCGCTCAGACCAAGATCATCAAGAAGCTGTCCGGTGGTATCCGTACCGCTCTGGCTCAGTACCGTGAACTGGCGGCATTCGCCCAGTTCGCGTCTGACCTGGACGAAGCGACCCGTAAGCAACTTGAGCATGGTCAGCGCGTTACCGAGCTGATGAAGCAGAAGCAATACGCCCCAATGTCGATCGCTGACATGGCGTTGTCGCTGTATGCCGCTGAGCGTGGGTTCCTGACCGACGTTGAAATCGCCAAGGTCGGCAGCTTTGAACAAGCGCTGATTGCTTACTTCAACCGCGATCACGCCGAATTGATGGCGAAGATCAACGTGAAGGGTGACTTCAATGACGATATCGACGCTGGCATGAAAGCCGGTATCGAGAAGTTCAAGGCCACCCAAACCTGGTAAGCCGCAGCGGGAGCCGCAAGGCTCCCGCTTGCTAACCTGATAGGTGTTACATGGCAGGCGCAAAAGAGATTCGCAGTAAGATTGCGAGCATCAAAAGCACGCAAAAAATTACCAGCGCCATGGAAAAAGTGGCGGTCAGCAAAATGCGCAAGGCACAAATGCGCATGGCTGCTAGCCGTCCTTATGCGGAGCGTATCCGCCAGGTAATTGGGCATCTGGCCAACGCCAACCCGGAATACCGCCACCCGTTCATGATCGACCGCGCAGTCAAGCGTGTGGGTTATGTGGTTGTGAGCAGTGACCGTGGTTTGTGCGGTGGTCTGAATACCAACCTGTTCAAGGCCCTGGTCAAGGACATGGCGGTAAACCGCGAAAATGGCGTCGAGATCGATCTGTGTGTCGTTGGTAGCAAGGGTGCGGCCTTTTTCCGCAACTTCGGCGGTAACGTCGTTGCAGCTATCAGCCACCTGGGTGAAGAGCCGTCGATCAATGATTTGATCGGCAGTGTGAAGGTGATGCTGGATGCGTACCTGGAAGGCCGGATTGACCGCCTGTCCGTGGTATCCAACAAGTTCATCAACACCATGACCCAGCAGCCAACCGTGGAGCAATTGATTCCACTGGTGGCGACCCCGGATCAGGAACTCAAGCACCACTGGGACTACCTCTACGAACCAGACGCCAAAGAGCTGCTTGACGGCTTGATGGTGCGCTACGTGGAGTCGCAGGTGTACCAGGCGGTGGTCGAGAACAACGCAGCTGAACAAGCGGCGCGGATGATCGCGATGAAAAACGCTACCGATAACGCCGGTGATCTGATCAGCGATTTGCAGCTGATCTACAACAAGGCGCGTCAGGCTGCGATCACCCAAGAGATCTCGGAAATCGTCGGCGGCGCTGCCGCGGTTTAACGGTTCAAATATTCAGAGGATCCAGCTATGAGTAGCGGACGTATCGTTCAAATCATCGGCGCCGTTATCGACGTGGAATTTCCACGCGACAGCGTACCGAGCATCTACAACGCGCTGAAAGTACAAGGCGCGGAAACTACTCTGGAAGTTCAGCAGCAGCTGGGCGACGGCGTAGTTCGTACCATTGCGATGGGTTCCACCGAAGGCTTGAAGCGCGGTCTGGACGTTGTCGACACTGGCGCTGCCATCTCCGTACCGGTCGGTAAAGCGACCCTGGGCCGGATCATGGACGTACTGGGCAACCCGATTGACGAAGCAGGCCCGATCGACACCGAAGAGCGCTGGGGCATTCACCGTCCAGCACCTTCGTTCGCCGAGCAAGCTGGCGGCAACGACCTGCTGGAAACCGGCATCAAGGTTATCGACCTGGTCTGCCCGTTCGCCAAGGGCGGTAAAGTCGGTCTGTTCGGTGGTGCCGGTGTAGGCAAGACCGTAAACATGATGGAACTGATCCGTAACATCGCCATCGAGCACAGCGGTTATTCCGTGTTCGCCGGTGTGGGTGAGCGTACTCGTGAGGGTAACGACTTCTACCACGAGATGAAGGATTCCAACGTTCTGGACAAAGTGGCACTGGTTTACGGTCAGATGAACGAGCCGCCGGGAAACCGTCTGCGCGTAGCACTGACTGGCCTGACCATGGCCGAGAAGTTCCGTGACGAAGGTAACGACGTTCTGCTGTTCGTCGACAACATCTACCGTTACACCCTGGCCGGTACCGAAGTATCCGCACTGCTGGGCCGTATGCCTTCGGCAGTAGGTTACCAGCCGACCCTGGCTGAAGAGATGGGCGTTCTGCAAGAACGTATCACTTCGACCAAGGAAGGTTCGATCACTTCGATCCAAGCGGTATACGTACCTGCGGATGACTTGACCGACCCGTCGCCAGCGACCACCTTCGCCCACTTGGACGCCACCGTCGTACTGTCCCGTGACATCGCTTCCCTGGGTATCTACCCAGCGGTCGATCCACTCGACTCGACTTCGCGCCAGCTGGACCCGAACGTGATCGGCCAGGAGCACTACGACACCGCTCGCGGCGTTCAGTACGTGCTGCAGCGTTACAAAGAACTGAAGGACATCATTGCGATCCTGGGTATGGACGAGCTGTCGGAAACCGACAAGCAGTTGGTATCCCGCGCTCGTAAGATCCAGCGCTTCTTGTCGCAGCCGTTCTTCGTGGCTGAAGTCTTCACCGGTGCATCGGGTAAATACGTTTCCCTGAAAGACACCATTGCTGGCTTCAAAGGCATCCTCAACGGTGACTACGACCACCTGCCAGAACAAGCGTTCTACATGGTCGGCGGCATCGAAGAAGCGATCGAGAAAGCCAAGAAACTGTAATCCAGGCGCCCGGAAACGGGCGCTCATCAGGTTGAGGCAATCAGATGGCTATGACAGTCCATTGCGATATCGTCAGCGCGGAAGGGGAAATCTTCTCCGGTCTGGTAGAGATGGTGATTGCACACGGCGAACTCGGTGATCTTGGTATTGCCATGGGTCACGCGCCGTTGATCACCAGCTTGAAGCCAGGTCCGATCACGCTGACCAAGCAGGGCGGGGAAAAGGAGGTGTTCTACATCTCCGGTGGTTTCCTCGAGGTTCAGCCGAACATGGTCAAGGTACTTGCCGACACCGTGCAACGTGCTGGCGACCTGGATGAAGCCTCCGCTCAGGAAGCCGTCAAGGCTGCCGAGAAGGCCCTGAACGAAAAGGGTGCGGACTTCGACTACAGCGCTGCTGCTGTACGTCTGGCCGAGGCTGCAGCCCAGCTGCGCACGCTCCAGCAGTTGCGCAAGAAGTAAGCGGCCACGCCGTCTTGTTTCATGCGCGATTGATTAAAAAGGGTAGCCTCGGCTACCCTTTTTCTTTTTTTGCAAAACACTTCTCTGGTCTGAAGCCGGACCGCCCAGGATTGGTAGCCATTCATGTCTCTTGAAATCGTCATTCTTGCCGCAGGCCAGGGCACCCGCATGCGTTCGGCCCTGCCCAAGGTGCTGCACCCGGTTGCCGGCAATTCCATGCTGGGCCATGTTATCCACAGCGCCCGGCAACTGAACCCCCAGCGCATTCACGTAGTGATCGGTCACGGTGCCGATGTGGTGCGTGAGCGCCTCGCCGCAGACGACTTGAATTTTGTTCTTCAAGACAAGCAACTCGGTACCGGCCACGCCACCGCGCAGGCCGTGCCTTTCATCACCGCGGACACCGTGCTGATCCTGTATGGCGACGTGCCGCTGATCGAAGTCGAAACGCTGCAACGCCTGCTCAAGCATGTAGTCCCAGGCCAGATGGGCCTGTTGACCGTTGAACTGGACGACCCCACCGGCTACGGGCGCATTGTGCGCAACGCCGACGGCAAGGTCGCCGCCATTGTTGAACACAAGGATGCCAGCGAAGCCCAGCGCGCCATCACCGAAGGCAATACCGGAATTCTGGCGGTGCCTGCCAATAAGCTCGCCGACTGGATGAGCCGCCTGTCCAACAACAACGCCCAGGGCGAGTACTACCTCACTGATGTCATCGAAATGGCCGTGAGCGATGGCCTGCTGGTCGCCACCGAGCAACCCCACGACCCGATGGAAGTGCAGGGTGCAAACGACCGCAAGCAGCTTGCAGAGCTTGAACGTCATTACCAACTGCGCGAAGGCCGCCGCCTGATGGCCCAGGGCGTGACCCTGCGCGACCCGGCACGCTTCGATGTACGCGGTGAGGTCATCGTGGGCCGCGACGTGCTGATCGACATCAACGTGATCCTCGAAGGCCGGGTGGTCATCGAAGATGACGTGGTGATCGGCCCGAACTGCGTGATCAAGGACAGCACCCTGCGCAAGGGCGTGGTGATCAAGGCCAACAGTCATATCGATGGTGCCGTGATGGGCGAGGGCAGTGATGCGGGCCCGTTTGCGCGGTTGCGTCCGGGTAGCGTGCTGGGAGCCAAGGCTCATGTGGGTAACTTTGTTGAACTGAAAAATGCCAAGTTGGACGCCGAAGCCAAAGTCGGCCACTTGACCTACTTGGGCGACGCCACCGTAGGCGCGCGAACCAACATCGGCGCGGGCACCATCACGTGTAACTATGACGGCGCCAATAAGCACCAGACCACCATTGGGGCGGACGTGTTTATCGGTTCCAATAATTCGTTGGTGGCCCCGGTTACCCTCGACGATGGCGCCAGCACTGCCGCCGGCTCAACCATCAACCAGGATGTGGATAAGTCTCAACTGGCAGTAGCCCGCGCCCGTCAACGCAACATCGACGGCTGGAAACGCCCGGTCAAAATCAAAAAGACCTGAGTTATCCACAGTCTCCTCAGCGACAAGTATTCGATGTGGGAGGGGGCTTGCCCCCGATTGCAGACTCTCAGCCAACATCCTTGTAGCTGATAGACATCAATCGGGGACAAGCCCCTCCCACATTTGCTCTGTGTCGTATAAAAATTTGCTGCGTCCCGCTTGACGATCTTTCGCCAATAGGTTTTGATTGCCTTCGTTATCTTTCGAAACGAAACTTATCATCACCATGTCGAAACGAAATACACCCCAGCGGCGCCACAACATCCTGACCTTGCTCAATGAACAGGGCGAAGTCAGCGTGGACGAGTTGGCCAAGCGTTTCGAAACGTCGGAAGTTACGATCCGTAAAGATCTGGCTGCCCTGGAAAGCAACGGCCTGTTGCTGCGTCGCTACGGCGGCGCGATCACCATGCCCCAGGAACTGGTGGGCGACGCCACCCAACCCGTCTCGGTGTACAAGCGCGCCATCGCCCGTGCGGCTGTGATGCGCCTGCGCGAACACGCCCGCATCATCATCGACAGCGGCAGCACTACCGCCGCGATGATCCCTGAACTGGGCCACCAGCCCGGCCTGGTGGTGATGACCAACTCCCTGCACGTGGCCAGCGCCTTGAGCGAACTTGAACACGAGCCGGTGCTGCTGATGACCGGCGGCACCTGGGACCCGCATTCGGACTCGTTCCAGGGCCAGGTCGCCGAGCAAGTGCTGCGTTCCTACGATTTCGACCAACTTTTCATTGGTGCCGATGGCATCGACCTGGAGCGCGGCACCACCACTTTCAACGAACTGCTGGGGCTGAGCCGCGTGATGGCCGAGGTCGCCCGTGAAGTGGTGGTGATGGTCGAGTCCGACAAGATCGGCCGCAAGATTCCCAACCTGGAACTGCCCTGGAGCAGCGTCCATACCCTGATCACCGATGATCGCCTGCCGCTCGAGGCCCGCGACCAGATCCAAGCCCGCGGCATTACGCTGATATGCGCGGCAATCATCTAGGAGAAACACTATGTGTGGCATCGTAGGCGCAGTCGCTGAACGCAACATCACTCCCATCCTGCTCGAAGGCCTCAAGCGCCTGGAATACCGTGGCTACGACAGCGCCGGTGTGGCCGTCTTCACCAACGCCGGCAAGCTGGAGCGCATGCGCCGCCCGGGTAAGGTCAGCGAGCTGGAACAGGCCCTGGCCGGCGAGCCACTGGTAGGGCGCTTAGGGATTGCCCACACCCGTTGGGCCACCCACGGTGCGCCGTGCGAGCGCAACGCCCACCCACACCTCTCTGGCGACCTCGCGGTGGTGCATAACGGCATCATCGAAAACCACGAAGTGCTGCGCGAACAACTCAAGGGCCTGGGTTACGTGTTCACTTCGGACACCGACACCGAAGTCATCGCCCACCTGCTCAACCACAAGCTCAAGGACCTGGGCGACCTGACCGTCGCCCTCAAGGCCACGGTCAAGGAACTGCACGGTGCCTACGGCCTGGCCGTGGTCAGCGCCAGCCAACCCGACCGTGTGGTAGCCGCCCGCAGTGGCAGCCCGTTGGTGATCGGTCTGGGTCTGGGCGAGAACTTCCTCGCCTCCGACCAACTGGCCCTGCGCCAGGTCACTGACCGCTTCATGTACCTGGAAGAAGGCGATATTGCTGACATCCGCCGTGAAAGCGTGCAGATCTGGGACGTTAACGGTCAATCCGTCGAGCGCGAAGCGGTGCAATACCGCGACGGCGCCGAAGCTGCCGACAAAGGCGAATACCGCCACTTCATGCTCAAGGAAATCCACGAGCAGCCAGCAGTGGTGCAACGCACCCTCGAAGGTCGCCTGAGCCAGAACCAAGTGTTGGTCAACGCCTTCGGCCCACAAGCTGCCGAACTGTTCGCCAAAGTGCGTAATGTGCAGATAGTCGCCTGCGGCACCAGCTACCACGCCGGTATGGTTGCCCGTTACTGGCTCGAAGAACTGGCTGGTATCCCGTGCCAGGTGGAAGTCGCCAGCGAGTTCCGCTACCGCAAAGTGGTGGTGCAGGCCGACACCTTGTTCGTGACCATCTCCCAGTCCGGTGAAACTGCCGATACCCTGGCTGCCCTGCGCAACGCCAAAGAACTGGGCTTCCTCGCCAGCCTGGCCATCTGCAACGTCAGCATCAGTTCGCTGGTACGTGAATCCGACCTGACCCTGCTGACCCAGGCCGGTCGTGAGATCGGCGTGGCGTCCACCAAAGCCTTCACCACCCAGCTGGTTGGCCTGCTGTTGCTGACCCTGTCCCTGGGCCAGGTTCGCGGCACCCTCGCCGAAGGCGTCGAATCCACCCTGGTCGAAGAACTGCGCCGCCTGCCCACCCGCCTGGGCGAAGCCCTGGCCATGGACAGCACCGTGGAAAAAGTCGCCGAACTGTTCGCCGACAAGAACCACACCCTGTTCCTCGGCCGTGGTGCGCAATACCCGGTGGCGATGGAAGGCTCGCTCAAGCTCAAGGAAATCTCGTACATCCATGCCGAGGCCTACCCGGCCGGCGAACTCAAACACGGCCCATTGGCCCTGGTGGATGACGACATGCCCGTGGTCACCGTGGCGCCGAACAACGAACTGCTGGAGAAGCTCAAGTCCAACCTGCAGGAAGTGCGTGCTCGTGGCGGTCAACTGGTGGTGTTCGCCGACGAAAAAGCGGGCATGACCAACGGCGAAGGCACCCACGTCATCAACATGCCGCACATCCACGACACGCTATCGCCGATTCTCTACACCATTCCGTTGCAGTTGCTGTCTTACTACGTGGCCGTGCTCAAGGGCACCGATGTGGACCAGCCGCGCAACCTGGCGAAGTCGGTGACGGTGGAGTAATCGCCGTGCTCGGGAAGCTCGTGGGGGCCTGAGGATAAAGCTGTCACGGCTTGGACGTCTTGAAGATCTCCAAGCCATTTGGTCTTCCTTCACTGTCGCACCCCCGCCTCAGCCCAATTATCGACTTTTATTTGAAGGTCATAAGAGTTTGCGTGGGGTGTGTAGGTATTCCCCTTATTTAACAGTTTGCGTAAGTAACCTTATGATTCATCCACGGGATGCCGGGTGCACCAGCTGGAGCATTTAGATAGGCACTAGGTTCGAGCAAAAATATTGAAATTTGCGAATTAACAACATCAAGAACGGCGCCTTGTTTAGCCAAGGCATTCTGCAGTTGGTATGTGTTCGGTGAGTCTCACCTGCTCTTTTGGCAGCGGTGGCTATCGCAGCTCAACCAAGATAACCTTGCTCCCTTCAACTGGAGGTGGGCCAGCAGTATAAGTACCGCCACTGCTTATTTGTTCCGTGCAGGGAGTGTTGCGTTGACTATTTCTACCGCCCTAAAAAAAGCTTTTGTGGGCGTTTTATGAACAACCCCGATATTTTGCCTCAGCACCGTGTGGTTGTTTTGCTGGCGGCCTACAACGGTGAGCACTGGCTCGATGAGCAAGTGCAGTCCATTCTAAAGCAGCAGGACGTAGATGTTCATTTGCACATCAGTGTTGATGCAGGGCGCGACAACACTCAACAAATGTGTGAAGCCTATGCTGTCCAGCACTCGAACGTCACATTGTTGCCGTCTGGACGCTTTGGCAGTGCAGGGCGTAACTTTTTCAGGTTGCTGCGGGATGTGCAGCTGACTGAACTGGATTACGTTGCATTTGCGGATCAAGACGACATCTGGTTGCTCGACAAATTGAAGCGTTCCACTGAGCAGCTCGCTGAGCACCAGGCTGGTGCGTATTCCAGTAACGTGCTCGCCTTTTGGCCCGATGGTCGCCATGAGATGCTGGACAAGGCGCAACCGCAAGTGCGCTGGGACCACCTTTTCGAGGCCGCGGGGCCTGGGTGTTCGTATGTGCTCAGCCCGCCGTTGGCCCGAGCCTTGCAATCCTTCGTACGTGAGCACTGGCATGCGCTGCAAGACGTAGCGTTGCATGATTGGTTCACCTACGCGTTTGCCCGGCAGGCCGGTTGGGCCTGGGTCATCGATTGCCGACCCAGTCTGCTGTATCGGCAGCATGGCAATAATGAATTTGGTGCCAACACTACCTGGCGGTCCATGTTTGGACGCTTGAAGCGAGTGCGCAAAGGGTGGTGGTTTGAGCAAATCGCTCTGATTACGAAGTTGGTGGGGGGGGAGTCGCTGCCCCCCTTGAGTGACAAACCCTTCGGCCGCCGACAGTTCGCGTGGATGTTCAAGAATGCTCGCCAGTGCCGCCGTAGACGACGCGATCAGTTGCTCTTCGCTGTGCTGTGTGCGGTTGCTTGGTGTATCGGGTGAACGAAATGATGTAACACCAGAATGTTGTAGTGGCCGTTGTCGATGGATGCATCAGCGGCACTCTTTCCGGTGAATATGGACAGGCCTCCAGATGGGGGGACCTTCACCGGAGTATTAAAACAATTTCACTTGTAAGAGGAGATAGGTCGATTTCTACTCCGGCAACTAAATCGGCGTAGCCAGGCAGCCTGAAACTCTTTTTAGTGGGGCTTGTATACAATTTTTGGTTGTCTTTTATGAGTGGCAATCTGGATAGGCGCCCGAAGCACCTCCATGACTGACGCTTATCCTGACTGTGCATCGAAATCCATGGGAGTGCTTGCACCTGCGATCGCGTCAGATTTTTCGCGGGACTACCCAGCGGCAAATTCTTTGGCAGCGGAGTGACTTCATAAAGCGAATTTTTCCGCTACTATCGAAGATGATGGCGGTGTGCGATGACGCTTTGTCAGAGCGCTCTGCAGATGCTGAGGACAGATTGGCAGTGTTGTACCACTTTAGATGCGAGAGCTAGAAAAAATCAGCTCCGCTGGGGCTTTGACGCAATCCTGGAGCACTAGCTTGGTGTCTTTGTGATATCACCGAGCACGCAAGCACTGCCGCGCGAACTTTGCAAAATGATGACTTGCGTGCAAAAAAAACAGATGAAGTTCCCCGTCACTTCCGACAAGATGCGTTCGGATGTTTCGAAAGCGGCTAAGGCCATGGATGCTGATAGCTGCGTAAGGCTAGGTATGGATTACCAGAAACACACGGTGTGCTCCTCTTGATGGGGCAGAATTTGCGAATGGCTGATGTCGTTTTGCTATTATTTATATCGTTGGATACCGCGCATCCTGTGCTCGCGCCACGAGCAACTAAATTGCCACCTCGCTTGACGGGTGGTATCCGTTTGTTTCGAAGATTCTATTAAATTGCCAGGGTTATGGACTTCAGAGCCAGAGCTCCTGCGGCTATTCCTACAGCCGCTGACGTTTTAATTGTGACGAGTGGTAAAACTCTGCTTGTCTGAAAAATTTGAGTAAGGAGTGTCAAATGAATCGCCGTGAACGAAAGATGTTGGATCTGCTCAAGCGTGGTAAAGAGGAATTTGGCTATCTCGCAGTCAAGGCTGAGTTTGAAGCTGAAGGGACTCGTATTGACGAATTGCTGCGCCTGATCGAGCTGGCGCGTCGTGCCAACCTGGATATCGCTCTGAAAATCGGTGGCTGCGAGGCGATTCGTGATTTGCTGGAGAGCAAGCAGATTGGCGTTGAATACATCATCGCGCCGATGATCGAGTCCAAGTATGCCGTCCAGAAATTCATCGAGGCGAAGAACAAGGTCTACAACAAGGAAGACCGGGAGGACACCAAGTTCCTCTTCAACCTTGAAACCATTACCGCCTTCAACAACCTGGATGGCTTGATTGAGGCTGCTAGCGTTCCGGATGGTCTGGACGGCGCGGTATTCGGACGTGTCGATTTCACGCTGTCTGCCGGCTATAGCCGCGATGATATCAACGACCCAAAAATTACCGAGTACGCGCTGGCGACTGGTACGGCGGCCAAGGCTGCTGGGCTTGAGCTGGTTGTTGGCGGAGGGGTTTCCAGTGACTCCATCGAAGAACTGAGAAAACTTGAAGCCAATCACCTGGCTCGTTTCGAGACCCGCAAGGTTGTCTACGCGGCTGACTCGGTACGCACCTGTGATATCGAAAAAGGCTTGTTGAATGCCGTGCATTTCGAACTCCTGTGGCTGCAAAACAAGCGCGATTACTACGGGTTGATCGAGAAGGAAGACGACAAGCGCATCGCCATGCTCGATTCCCGCTGGAAACTGCTGGGTGGTCAATAAGACGTGGTCGTTGCTACAACAGCACGGCCTCGCATCGCGATCTTTGGTGCTTCCGGCGCCATCGGTGCCGGATTGGTGGCATGGTTTGCGGAGCGCGAGTGGGACGTTATTGCGATCATTCGGCGGGTAGCTGCCGATACGGGTGCGCATGAGCAGGTGACTACCGTTGTGTGGGATCCCCTTGCCAACGAGCCTGTTCCAACCTCACTCCGCCAGCTCGATGCGGTGGTTTGGGCACAAGGTGATAACTGTACCGACAACATTGCCGACTTGGATTACAAGCGCCATATGCGCATGTACGAAGCCAACGTCGGCCATGTGCTGGTTTCAATGAACGCTCTGCTAAGCGCGGGAGCCCTGGTCAGTGGTGGGGCACGCCTGTGCGTCATCAGTTCGATCTGGCAGAACATTGCCCGGCAGAACAAACTTTCCTACTGCATCACAAAGGCTGCCCTGCAGGGGCTGGTCCGCTCGGTGTCCCTTGATCTGGCGGATGAAGGCCACGTGATCAATGCGGTACTGCCTGGCGCGCTCGATACTCCCATGACGCGTGCCAACCTCAGCGCCGAACAGATCGGTCGATTGGAAGCTGCGACGCCAGGTGCCCATTTGGCAGGCATTGCCGATGTGGCTGCGGTGGTAGAGTTCTGCTGCTCGCCTGCCCATCGGTCCATCACCGGCCAATTCCTGACGGTTGACAAGGGGTTTTCTCATGCGCGCATCGTTTAACATCAACAGCTCGACGGGCATGTATCACGTATCGCTGGGTGAGGGATTGGTCCGGGAAGTGGTGGAGGCCCAAGCCCACCGAATCTTTCTGGTGGACAGTCGCCTGATGGCTCAGGTCGCGTTTGTGACCGATCCCATCATCGCAGTCGACGCAACCGAAGAGAACAAGTCCCTGGAGCGGATTGCGCCTGTCATCGAGGCGCTTAAACGTCATGGTGCTACGCGTGATACCGAGATTGTCGCGGTAGGTGGTGGGATCATCCAGGACATCGCGACGTTCGTCGCTTCAATCTATATGCGCGGCTTGCGCTGGCATTATTGCCCGACAACGTTGCTGGGCATGGTTGACTCCTGCATCGGCGGCAAGTCATCGATCAATGTGGGTGCGTTGAAAAACCTGGTGGGTAACTTTCATCCACCTGCCACTATCCTGATTGATCTTGCGTTCGTGCACAGCCTGAGTGCCGAGCAGCAGACCAGTGGCCTGATGGAGTCGGTCAAAATCTGCTACGCACGAGGAGCTGAAGCCTTTGCTGCTTATTTGGACTTGCAGCCAGTGCCGCCGCTCAAATCAGAAACGGCCTTCGCCATCATCGAGCAGAGCCTGACCACCAAGAAGTGGTTTATCGAAATTGACGAGTTCGATCGTGCCGAGCGCCTTCTGCTGAACTTCGGTCACACCTTTGGTCACGCCGTGGAGTCTGCCACCGGCTTCGCAATCCCCCACGGTATTGCGGTGGGTGTGGGCATTCTGATGGCCTATAGGTATGCAAAGGTGGCGCAGATCCTGACCCCTGAGGGTGAGGCCCGCGCCGGGCGCCTGGTCGCTCATGTGCAAGCGCTGTTGCAGCCGATGCGGCACACCCTTGCGTCGCTGGTGGGTGTCAGTGCCGATGAGTTGCTCAAGCATTTCGAGAGTGACAAAAAACATTCCCAGAGCCATTACCGGGTGATTGTTCCCGTCGGCGATGGAGATTTGCAACGGTTGTCGGTCGAGCGTACATCTGTTGTCAAAACGTTGATCAGCGATGCCTTTGCCCAGGGTGCAGACCTTGCCATCAATGGCGGTGCTTGATGGACGGATTTGATCAGGTCGATTTTGTCGTCATCGGGGCTACCGGCTGGTTGGGGCAGGCCACACTTGAATATCTGCTCCTCAAGCTTGCGCCAGCCGACAGGTCTCGGGTACATGCGGTTGCTTCGACCGCGCGGCCCTTGTTACTGCGCGATGGCTCCGTTGTGCAGGTCCAGGCACTCTCATCCCTACCGGCTCTGCGTACGGTCCGGCCTGCGCTGGTGTTCCACTATGCATTCCAGACCAAGGACCGTGTGGGGGCCAATAGCCATGAGGCCTACACGCTCCTCAATCTCAGCATTCGTGAAGCGTTGCTGCAATTTGTGGACGCTAATCCGATCGCTGGCCTGTTTGTGCCTTCCAGTGGCGCCGCTTACGCAGGGATGGATGCAGCCAACCACAGCGATGGTGCGATCTATGGCCGCTGCAAGTTGGACGATGAGCGTGCATTCGAGGCCATCGGCCTGCAACATCGTTTTCCGGTCGTAAGCCCGCGGGTATTCAACGTCAGCGGGCCCTACATCAATAAACACAACCTTTATGCACTGGCGTCGATCATTTCCGCTTGCCTGTCAGGCGAGCCGATCCGTTTGCATGCTACTCATCAGGTGGTTCGCTCCTACTACAGCGTCACTGACTTGATTGAGTTGTGTTGTCGATTGGTGTTCTCCGCTCGTGGTCAAGGCCCTATTTGCCACGTGTTCGATACCGTGGGTACTGAAGTGGTTGAAGTAGGGGAACTCGCGCTGCGGTGTCAGGCGTTGCTTGCTCCGCACGTCGCAATCGAGCGGCCACCGCTGTGCGAAAAGCCGGCAGACCGGTATGTGGGTGATGCTACCGCGATTCGTGAATTCGAACGCGCACTCCAGATAACACCTCTCGGGCTGGATCAGCAGATCAAGCTGACCGCTGACTATATGAGCAGCCTTGCTGCAAGTGACAAGTGATGACTGAAACTCGATCGTTGTTTATGCCCGTTCGGCGTAATCCTTACTACATCGTTACTGCTCGTTATGTACGCACCTCCGCCGGGATCAAGGCACTGCATTTCCTCTGTCACGCACTCAATCGCATGGGCGAACAAGCGTTTCTGATTGTGCATCCGCACTTTCCACCGTACTTGTCGGCGCACCCAACGTTGAATACACCGGTGCTGACCAAGCGCGTCATGGATTTTCATCGCGCGCAGGGGCTGACCCCCATTACCGTGTACCCGGAGAGCATCAAGGGCAACCCGATGCGGGCACCCTTCATTGTTCGGTATGTGTTGAATTACGCCGGCCTGTTGGGCGGTGACGCGCTGTTCCCCGAAGCGGAGTATTGCATCTCCTACAGCGCAGCCATTGCCGCGACGGTGCCGAATTCGAAACAGACTCTTTTCATTCCGGCCTCGGACCCTAACTTTTTCAAACCGCCTGCACCGGGTGCCAAGCGCCAGGGTGGGTGTTTTTATGCCGGCAAGTATAAAAACTACCATGGCGGCAAGACCTTTGCGGTTACCGACGGATTGGTCGAGATTGTCCGGGATCGCGATGATGAGCAGACGCCGGAGCAGATTCGTGACCTGTTCCAACAAAGTGAGCGCTTCTACTGTTACGAAAACTCAGCGTTGGCCATTGAGGCCATGCTGTGTGGTTGCCCGGTAGTGTTCTTGCCCAACGAGCACTTCACCGAGCTGATTGGTAAAGGCGAACACGGAACGGAAGGTTACGTGTGGGGAGATAACGATGCCGCTGGGTTTGAACGCGCGCAAAACACCGTGGGCTTGGCACGCGAGCGCTATTTGAGCCTGTATGGTCTTGCTGAAGACGTGCTGGCGGATTTTGTGGCGCAGACTCAGGTCCTGGCACAGGCGACAGCCTATGACGTCCCTATGTCTGATGCATACGTTGAAAAAATTACTCGTTTCTCCCGCTACTTTGGTGTCATCAAGATGATTTATTTGATGATTCGCGATCGGGGCATTGGTTATACCGCTGGTTTGATCCTTGCACGCGTAAAGACAGGTCGAACCCGACTGAGCGACGCATAACCATCCGATAGGATAAAGAGAATGAAAAAAGTTTTGCCCGGTGGCCCGGCGCTGACTATTTGTATTCCCACGTATAACCGTGGAAAGCGAGTGCATGCGCTGGTACTTTTTCTAAAACAGAATCTCCTTCCTTTAACGGATGATGTAGAAGTTGTTGTCGTGAATAACTGCTCGACAGACGGCACCCGGGAAATGATTGAGCCATTGGTGGGTGGCGCAATCAGGTTGATTAATCGAACAGAATTCCTTGATACCGCCGAGTTGAATATGTTCCATTCCCTCGAACTCTGCAGCGGTGAGTTTGTCTGGTATCACGGGGATGATGACATTCCTACCGTCGAGACCATTCTAAGTCTCATCGCCATGATTCATCAGGATGCGGCGGATCTCTACGTTTTCAACTCTCCCGTGATCGACGATGACGGCGTTGTTATTTGCAGACGCATGGCGCATATGCGGACCGCGCACTTGGACTTGTCCGGGGACTCGCTGATTGAGACCGCCGGTTTCGTATTCATGTTGGCAGGGATCTCCAATGTGATATTCCGGCGCGAGAAGGCCGACGTCGACGTTGCCTGGCAGGCTAACGCGATCCAACCGTTATACGGGCACGTCTGTTGGTTTCTAGCGTGCTTCGCACGGCTTAGAACCCGGATCGTCAACAGACCATTGGTCTATTACCGTAACTCAGACCTGCCGAAACAAGTTGCACACTTCAAAAAGGTCGCTCAGCGTAAAAACGTGGGTGATCAGTATTTCTGGGGGATTGGCGTCGCGTTGCAGCTCAAGTGGCTTGTAGAGCGGGGTGCCATTTCTGCATCGGCACTGCCCAGGATCATTGAGGGTCGCCGTGACGGTACGCGCTTTAAGTTAATGAATAACGTCATTCACACAATCTATACGCAGGTGTCGGAGTCGATTAAATATTCGGACGCGCGATTCTCTGTCGATCAGCAAGTGCTCGCAGACATTCGGGACTTCTTTGTCTCATGCGATCTGTTTGCGTATGACCTGTTTGAACCCATTGAAAAAATGAACGAAATTGCAATGGGGAAACGCTCTAAGAGAGAGCTCAAAGAATTAAGAAAAGACTTTGGGCAGTTGTATTCGTTACACGATATCGATATTTATCGTAACCACTGGCAGGGCGAGCGCAGCGGCTATCAGATTTACCGGATGGCCTGTCACTGGGTCGCCATCAAACCCGAGATCAAGGGTGGGATTGTCAATGCCTTATCTGTTATCGATCTTGAGGAGCAGGTCCCCTTCCTGCTCGTCGACGATGATTTTGACGTGTTGGTTTCTCGAGCCGCCGTCTACGCGAAAAAATACGAGGCCTCTTCCAACACACAAACGACGCGATTGTTAACTGAGTTGGAGCGATTGGGCGAGCAACACATTGGCTTGATGCAGCGTGCGGTTCATGAATATACCCATTCGGTCCACATCTATCGTCAAGCGACGTTGGTCTTTCGCAAAATGTCCCGACTGGTGGCCTATCCCTTTGAAACGTTTGCACGTTTGAGTAGACGTCTACTTAGACGATAATGCGCACGCTAGCGGGTGACGGCGCGACCAGCCCCCGATGAACACTATTTTGGAAAATGCAGGAGCAAACAATGAAGGCAGTGATTTTGGCCGGTGGGCTGGGCAGCCGACTGAGCGAAGAGACAAGCACACGACCGAAACCTATGGTTGAAGTGGGCGGCCGTCCCATCCTCTGGCACATCATGAAGATATATTCCCATTATGGCGTGAATGATTTTGTGATCTGCCTGGGCTACAAGGGCTATGTCATCAAAGAGTACTTTGCCAACTATTTCCTGCACATGTCGGACGTCACCTTCGACATGGCGAACAACAAGATGGAAGTCCATCAGAACAACGCCGAGCCGTGGCGTGTGACCCTGGTCGATACCGGAGCAGATTCACAGACGGGCGGGCGCCTGCGCCGTGTCCGCCAGTATCTGGAGCCGGGCGAGGACTTCTGCTTTACCTATGGTGACGGTGTTGCCGACATCGACATTGGCAAGTTGATCGCCTTCCACAAGGCTCATGGCAAGAAGGCGACGGTCACCGCCACCCAGCCACCTGGCCGTTTCGGTGCGCTGAACATCAACGATCACCATGTAGAAAGTTTCCGCGAGAAACCACACGGTGATGGCTCCTTTATCAACGGCGGTTTCTTCGTGCTCAAGCCGGAAGTCATCGACCTGATCGAGAAAGACGAAACCATCTGGGAGCGTGAACCACTTGAAGCGCTCGCGCGCGATCATCAATTGCTGGCTTTTGAACACGACGGCTTCTGGCAACCGATGGATACCCTGCGCGAGAAGCAGCAGCTGGAGGACTTGTGGGAACGCAAGGTCGCCCCGTGGAAAGTATGGTGATCAGTCGCGAGTTCTGGCAGGGCAAGAAGGTATTCCTGACGGGACATACCGGTTTCAAAGGTGGCTGGCTGGCGGTATGGCTGCAGGAACTGGGCGCCATCGTGACCGGTTTCGCCCTCGAACCGCAGACCAATCCGAGCCTGTTCGACGTCGCGTCGGTGGGCGAGGGCATGACGTCGATCATCGGCGACATTCGTGATGGCGCAGCATTGGCGGCAGCCGTGGCCCAGGCGCAACCGGAAATCGTCCTGCATTTGGCGGCGCAGCCGCTGGTTCGGTATTCCTACGATGCACCGGTCGAAACATTCAGTACCAACGTAATGGGCACTGTGCACCTGCTGGAGGCGGTCCGTGCCTGCCCGAGTGTGCGGGCCTGCGTCGTGGTCAGCTCCGACAAATGCTACGAGAATCGCGAATGGCCTTGGGGCTACCGCGAGAACGAAGCCATGGGCGGCTATGACCCCTACAGTGCCAGCAAGGGTTGCACCGAACTGGTGACATCGTCTTATCGCAACTCGTATTTCAACCCGGCTCGCTACGCTGAGCACGGTGTAGGGCTGGGCAGTGGCCGTGCGGGTAACGTGATTGGCGGTGGTGACTGGGCTGCAGATCGTCTGGTCCCGGATTTGCTGGGGGCATTCGAACGCAAAGAAGTTGCTATCATCCGCAACCCGGGAGCGATTCGCCCTTGGCAGCATGTGTTGGAGCCACTGTCCGGTTACCTGGTGCTGGCCCAGCGTCTGTATGAGGACGGCAAGCAGGTTGCTGAGGGCTGGAACTTCGGCCCCGCAGAGTCCGATGCCCAACCCGTGAGCTGGATTACCGAACGTATGACTCAGTGTTGGTCCGATGGTGCTCAATTCCGTATCGAGGCCAATGCTGCGGCACCTCACGAGGCGAATTACCTCAAGCTGGATTGCTCCAAGGCCCGTGCACGGCTGTCTTGGACACCACGCTGGTCCCTCGCTCGAGCGTTGGATGAGGTCGTGTACTGGCACCGTGAATTCCTGGCCGGTAGCGACATGCGACAAGTGTGTATTGATCAAATTTCGAGCTTTTCTAAAGCTTGACCATAATGAACACGGATTACCTGATGACCACCCAAGACGACCTCAGAAAACAGATTGACGATCTGGCCCAGCAATACTCCAAGACCGCCTTTGCGCGTCGCGAATTCGTACCGGGCGTGACCGCCATTCCACCCGCAGGCAAGGTGATCGACGGTGCCGAAGTGGGCCTGATGATCCAGGCCTCTCTGGATGGTTGGTTGACCACCGGCCGTTTCAATACCGAGTTTGAAAAGCGCCTCAGCAAGTTTCTGGGCGTCAAGCATGTGCTGACCACCAACTCCGGCTCTTCAGCCAACCTGCTGGCGTTCACTGCGCTGACTTCTCCAACCCTGGGCGATCGCGCAATCAAGCCGGGTGACGAAGTGATTGGCGTGGCTGCGGGCTTCCCCACCACCGTCAACCCGATCATCCAGAATGGCGCCGTCCCGGTATTCGTCGACGTTGACCTGGAAACCTACAACATCGACCCGGAGCTGATCGAAGCGGCCATTTCGCCGAAAACCAAAGCGATCATGCTGGCTCACACCCTGGGTAACCCGTACAACCTGCGCAAGATCCGCGAGCTCTGCGACAAGTACAAACTGTGGTTGGTCGAAGACTGCTGCGACGCCCTGGGTTCTACCTATGACGGCAAACTGGTCGGCACCTTTGGCGACATCGGCACCTTGAGTTTCTACCCCGCGCACCACATCACCATGGGTGAGGGCGGTGCGGTCTTCACCAACAAGTCCAAGCTACGCCTGGCGGTCGAATCCATTCGTGACTGGGGTCGCTCGTGCTTCTGCCCACCGGGTGAGGACAACACCTGCAAGAAGCGTTTTTGCTGGCAGCTGGGTGACCTGCCGTATGGTTATGACCACAAATACACCTACTCCCACCTCGGCTATAACCTCAAGATTACCGACATGCAGGCTGCTTGCGCGTTGGCGCAAATGGACAAGCTGCCGTCTTTCATCGAGGCCCGCAAGCACAACTTTGCCTACCTGAAAGAACGACTTGCGAGCTGCGCGGAATTCCTGGTGCTTCCTAAAGCCACTGATGGCGCAGAGCCATCCTGGTTCGGCTTCCCGATCACCTTGAAGGATCACATTCCGTACCAACGTCTGGATCTGCTGACCTACCTGGACGAGCACAAAATTGGTACCCGTTTGCTCTTCGCCGGGAATCTGCTGCGCCAACCGTATATGATTGGCCGCGAATATCGAGTGTCGGGCACCCTCGAAAACACCGACCGGATCATGAGCAAGACATTCTGGGTCGGCGTTTGGCCTGGACTTACCCCTGAAATGCTTGACTACGTCGTTGATCGTATCGAAACGTTCTTCGGTATCAATAAATAATAGGACGCCCCTTGAGTAAGCGCTTTTCTAAACGAGTCAGTGAAGCCTGGAGTGATTTGCGCACCGCTTTGGTTGCGACGGAAACCTGGATTTTCCTAGGGAGCCATGACATCAAGCAGCGGTATCGGCGGTCCGTGTTGGGGCCGCTGTGGATCACCCTCAGCACCGCCGTATTGATCGGTGGCTTGGGGGTGATGTATGCCGGGTTATTCAAACTGGATGTGCATGACTACATCCCCTACCTTGCTGCGGGCATGATTACCTGGAACTTCATGACTCTGGTGGTCACCGAAAGTTGCTTCGTGTTCACAGGGGCGGAGGGCAGTATCAAGGCGGCACGGATACCCTTGTCGTCGTATGTGCTGCGGCTGGTGTGGCGCAATATTCTTGTGTTCCTGCACAACGCGGTGGTGCTGGTCGCGGTGGTGGTGTGGTTCCTGCCGTTCAATTTCATGAACTTGCTGATGGCCCTCGTCGGGCTGGCGGTGATCGGGGTTTTCCTGTTCTGGCTGGCATTACTTGTCGGCTTGCTCAGCGCGCGTTTCCGCGATATCCCGCTGATCGTTTCGAACGTGATGCAGGTGGTGTTTTTCATGACGCCTATCATGTGGAAGGCAGATGTTCTGAATTCCCGGATGTGGATCGCCGAGATAAACCCCTTCTACTACATGCTCGAACTCGTCCGTAATCCGCTGCTGGGCCAACCATTGACATGGTCCCTCTGGGGGAATGTGGGTGGGGTTCTGCTGGCTACCGCGGTGGTATCTTTTCTTTTGTTTGCGCGTTTTCGTACGCGCATTGTTTATTGGTTGTAGTCCATGGCCCACATCATTGCTAAGGACCTGGTGGTCGAATTTCCGATTTACCAGGGCGCGCAGCGGTCGATGCGCAAAACGTTCCTCAAGGCGGCGACAGGCGGCAAGCTGGCTGGCAACGACTCTCGGGTTACGGTACGTGCGGTTGACGGTGCCACGTTCTCGATCAACGACGGTGAGCGAATTGGTTTGCTGGGTCACAATGGCTCGGGCAAGACCACACTGCTCCGCGCCTTGAGCGGTGTGTTCGAGCCGGCCAGTGGCACGCTAGACATAGAGGGCACGATCACGTCGCTGCTGGATATCTCCCAAGGGTTTGACCTCGATTCCACGGGTGTCGAGAACATCACGCTGCGCGCGATAACCATGGGGCATTCGCCCAAGCGGATCAAACCCTACATCGATGAAATCTGCGATTTCTCCGGGTTGGGCGATTACCTGAAGCTGCCTGTTCGCACCTACTCCAGCGGGATGATGATGCGGCTGGCGTTTGCTATCTCAACCTGCGCCGAATCCGACATCCTGTTGATGGACGAATGGCTGAGTGTTGGCGACGACGACTTCAAGGAACGCGCCACAGAGCGGCTTACCCATCTGTTCAACCGTGCAGCGATCGTCGTGATTGCCTCGCATGACAAGACGATGCTTGCGCGCACCTGTACGCGGATTTTGCACGTGGAACACGGAAAGGTCATTCGTGACGAAACCGCCAAAGAGTTCTCTGGGAGTGATCATGCAGAAAAAGTATAGCGATTGGATTAGCACCTGGTTGGCAGAAGCGGGCTACACACACTGCTTCTTCGTGGCGGGCGGCAACATCATGCACCTGCTGGAAAGCCTCAGCCACAACCTCACCTGCGTCCCTGTGGTGCATGAGGTGGCGGCAGGTATCGCGGCGGAATACTTCAACGCCACCAATAGCCAAGGGCACAAAGCCTTGGCGCTGGTCACCGCAGGTCCGGGCCTGACCAACATCGTCACGGCGTTGTCCGGCGCCTTCCTTGAGAGCCGTGAACTACTGGTCATCGGTGGGCAGGTCAAGACCGCCGACTTGAGCCATGGCCAATTGCGCCAGCGCGGTATCCAGGAAATCGACGGCATTGCTATCGCTCGCCCGATCACGGTTGCAGCCGAGCGCCTGGACACCCAGCTCTCCCGCGAAGCCTTCCTGGCCCTCTGCGCAGCGACCGAACGTGGCCGTCCTGGGCCTGTCTTTATCGAGCTGCCGCTGGATGTGCAAGGCCGCTTGATGAGCGCCGAAGAGCTGCCGACCACGCCAGCGGCGGCCATTACTGGCAAGCCGCTGCCGTTGCCGACGGGTGTACGCACTGCCGAAACTTCGCTTGATGAAGTCTTGGCCCTGCTGCGAGGCGCTCAGCGCCCGGCGGTGTTGATTGGCGGTGGCGTCAGCCTTGAAGCGGCTGCAGCGTTGGCCGCCGTGGCCGAGCAACACTCCCTGCCGTTGTTCACTACTTGGAATGGCCTGGACCGTATCGCTGCCGACCATCCATGCTATTTCGGTCGACCGAATACCTGGGGCCAGCGCTATGCCAACTTGCTGCTTCAGCAGGCCGACGTGGTCCTTGCGCTGGGTACGCGACTGGGTCTGCAGCAGACGGGTTTCAACTGGCAAGAGTTCGGGCGTGGCGGCAAGGTCGTGCAGGTGGACTGCGATGTGGCCGAGCTGACCAAGGGGCATCCTCGTGTCGATGTGCCAATCTGTGCCGACGTCAACCCATGGCTCAAGAGCCTGGCTTCCAAACTCGATGGCCAGTGGAGCGAGTGGCACGGTTACTGCCGCGAAGTTCAGGCGGCGTTGCCACTGATCGAAGAAAACGTCACTCACGAAGGGTATCAGTCACCCTTCAAGCTGGTGGAGCATCTGTCCACCTTGCTCAAATCGGACGATGTAGTCGTACCTTGCAGCAGCGGCGGTGCATTCACGGTCATGATGCAGGTGTTTGCGCAAAAAGCCGGTCAGCGCGTGGTGACCAACAAGGGCCTGGCCTCAATGGGCTATGGCTTGAGTGGTGCCATAGGCGCGGCATTTGCCAACCCCGATCAACGTGTGGTGCTGGTTGAGGGCGACGGCGGCTTCGCTCAGAACCTCCAGGAGATCGGTACGGTTGGTGTCAATCGTCTGAACGTCAAGATCTTCATCTTCGACGACTCGGGTTATGCGTCTATTCGCTCTACCCAGCGCAGCTACTTCGGTGGCCGTTACGTCGGCTGTGACATCGAGACGGGTCTGGGGTTGCCAAACTGGGCTGCTCTGTTCAAGGCCTATGGGATTCCAGTCGTGCATGTGGAGCCTGGCTTCGAGCGTTCGCAGGATTTCAGCGCCCAACTCGATGGCGAAGGTCCTGCGGCCTTCATTGTGAAGGTCGACCCTGAGCAGACCTATTTCCCGAAAATCACCAGCCGGGTTACTCCGACGGGGATGGCGTCCAATCCGCTGCACCAGATGTCGCCTGATCTGGATGAAACGTTGGCAACACAGGTTGCGCGTTTTCTGTAATGAGCCGTTGAACGGGCGGCCTTGAGGCCGCCCGATTCTCAAACACTTGCCGTGAGCCCGCGTCGCGTTCTCCCAGAACAGTGATCTCGATACATTCCCCCCTTTACCCCTAGAATGCCTCCTGTGGATAACTCATTCAGGGACGCCTTCTACCATGAACATCGAACTGCTTATCGCCGGTATCGTCGTGCTGATCATTGTCGTCGGCCTGGTCGGCTGGATGGTGGGGGTCTACAACGGCCTGGTGATGCGGCGCAATGATGTGGACAAAGCCTTTGCCAACATCGACGTGCTGCTCAAGCAACGGGCCGATCAGATCCCGGACCTGATGCGCGTGGTGCAAACCGCCATGAACCATGAGCACGCGCTGTTCACGCGCCTGAGCGATGCCCGCCAGCAGTACCTCAACGCCGGTAGCCTCAACGATAAGGTCGACGCCTCCAACCAGTTGAATGCAGCGCTCAAGTCGGTGATTGCGGTGGCAGAGGGTTACCCCACGCTCATCTCCGGCCCCAACATGGTCGAGTTGCAGCACGCAATCTCTGCGGTCGAGGAGCGTATTGCCGACCGTCGCGAGTTCTTCAACGAATCGGTGAACCTCTACAACATTGCCATCGCGGTGTTCCCCGACCTGTTCTTCGCGCGGATGCTCAGCTATCAGCGCATCCCACTACTGGCCATCAGTGCTGAAGAAACGCGTTACGAAGGCGTGAAGCTTGAGGTGCCGGGGGTATGAAAACCACTCAGGCAGGTGAGGAGAAAAACAAATCGCGGTGGAAAACCGTGCTGGCGCTGCTGTTTTTGGCGGGCTTCGCGTTCTTGCTGGTCTACGCGCCGATGAGCGTGGTGGCGATGTTTTTCCCGGTGCTCGTCCTGGTCTGCCTGCTGGCCAGCTTTGGCCCCAACTTTTACAAGACCGAACAACGGCTGGCCACCAGTCAGATACGTTCACTGGCCATGGGCCTGGTGGAAATCCGCGGCAAGGTGCTAGTGGATACACCGCTGTTGTCGCCGGTGCATGGCAAGCCTTGCGCGGGCTATGTGTGGATCATTGAAGAGGGCGAGAAGGACGACGACGGGCGCTGGAGTTGGAGCCGGGCCAAGAGCGAGGCGCGTTGCAATGACTTCCGCCTGCAGGACTCCACCGGGGAAATCAGCGTGGTCGCCGAGGGTATCGACCTGTTTGGTAATAAATCACCTGACGACTACGAGCCCATCGGCAGCTCCCGCCGCCAGGGCGAGATCCTGTTGAGCCAAGACCTGGATGTGATGCTGATTGGCGATGCTGGCGAGCGCGATGGCCGCACGGTGATTGCCCAGGGCAGGCAGCCCAAGTCGGTGTTCGGCGTAGCGCTGACAGCAGATGTGGAAAACCGCCGCGTGCTGGCGCCGCTGTGGCGTGTCGGCAGCTTCTACGCTGCAGTGGTGGCGATGTTGGCCGTGGGTGTAATGGCCATGACCCCCGCGCATTTCGCCCAACTGCATCTGCCGGGCCCCGACACTTATCAACAGATGGAATCACTCGGCCCTGTGTATAAGCTGCTGGCCTGGCTGTACCGTGAGGGTGGCTTCCCGATTCCGTTCATGGCGGCCTTCGGCTTCATGCTGACGCTCTTTATAGTGTTGATATGGGCTCGATTGCTGCTGCCCAAGGGCATGCGCCTGGCGGTAGGCCGCGTGCTTGGCGCGTGGATGGGGCTGGGCATGGTGATCGGCGGCGTGGTGACCCTGTTGCTGTTTGTCGCCCATGTGGATGCCTTGAAACAGTTCCTGGTGTGGATGCTGATCTTGCTCGGCACTCTGGTGTTCTCACTGTTCGAGCAGCGAAAAATGGGCGTGGCGTACAAGCATTTCGCCAAACGTGTGAGCAAGAGCAGTTTCGGCGACGAAGACGCCTGATCACGGCACAAATTCCACTTTCAACCCCCGGCTCGCACTGCGTCCCTGATCATCACTGACCCGCAACCGATACTCCCCCGACTTGCCCGGCCGCCAGTTCAGTGTGGCTTGCGGCGAACCCTGGCCGATCAAGGTTTGATCAGCAAACCAATACAGCGTTGCCGCGTCGCTGGCCGCGTTGGCATTCAGCGGGATACTTTCCTGGGGTTGAGACAAGCGCAACTGGTAGCTCACCTGGGTCAGCGGCGAACGGATCTGCGGCGCTTCGCTTTGGTCACTCAAGCGGTTGGGCTGGCAGTTTTTCAGCACGTTGGGTGGCCTGCGCCTAGGCAGGCCGGCGGCGCGGTACAGGCGTTGCACGTCGCTGGGCCAGAATTCGAAGACTTCTTCGCGGGTGTACTGCGGCTCGAACGGCGGGCAGGCGGCCTTGCCGGTGCGGGTGTCGATCAGCACCGGGCGGTGCAGGTTGGACACGCGAATCGGCGAGACGCCGGGGATGTACCAGGTCTTGCGGGTTTGCGGGCACCAGCGGTTGGGCAATTCGCCGGACGCGGCGCAGACGTTGATGCGTACCAGCCCGGCGGGCGGTTTGTCAGGCTTGATGACGGTGGTGGGCAAGGCCAGGGGCAGGGCGTCGGCGATGCGGAAGAACAGTGGTGCAGCGGTCTTGGCGCCGATAAACGCCGGGTTCGGGCGGCCATCGAAGTTACCCACCCACACCACCAGCACGTAAGGGCCGACCAGCCCCGCGCTCCAGGCATCGTGAAAGCCCCAGGAGGTGCCGGTTTTCCAGGCAGTGCGCCAATGGCGGCCGGGCAGGCCATCCGGGCGTGGATTACGGCGCAGCATGTCGCGCACCATGAAGGCGGCCTGGGGCGTGAGCAACGGCGCACCGGTGGATTGCGGTTGTTCCTGCAAATAGCGCAACGGCCGCAGGTGCCCGTCACCGGCCAGCATCACATACAGCCGCGCCAGTTCTTCCGGGGTCATCTCGCCGCCACCAAGGGCCAGGGCCAGGCCGTAGTGGCTCTCGTCGCGCAGGCCCTTGATGCCGGCGCGTTGCAGCAGTCCATACAAGGAGGGCGATTTGACCTGGCTGGCGAGCCACACCGCCGGAATGTTGCGACTACGGATCAACGCATCTCGCGCTGTCAGTGGGCCGACAAAACTGCCGTCGAAATTTTCCGGTTGGAAGTAGCCGAAGTTACTGGGCAAGTCTTTAAGGATGCTCATGGGGTGGATGACCCCCTGATCCAGCGCCAACCCGTATAGAAACGGTTTGAGCGTCGACCCCGGTGAGCGTCGCGACAGCACGCCATTGACCTGACCGTGCAGGCTTGTGGATAAGTAATCCGCCGAACCTACCAGCGCCTTGACGCTCTGGTCGCGGCTGTCGATCAGGATGGCCGTGGCGTTTTCCACCCCCGTGCTGCGCCGCTCGGCGATAAATCCGGTGATCAGGCGTTCGAGCAATTGCTGCAACGGCAGGTTGAGAGTGCTGTTCAGCTCATTGCCGGTTTGGGAGGCCAGCAGGTGTTCACTCAAGTGCGGGGCGAGGAACGGGATCTGCTGGCGGTTGCGCGCCTCCAGGGGCAAATCGAGCAAACTGTCGTTACGCGGGTCCCGTGGATAAGTCTCGCGCCAGTCCGCCATCAAGCGCAGCCGCGCATGTTGCAGTGACGGCCCGAAGCGCGCCCGACGCCCCGGCTGCTGCGGAATCACCGCCAGCGCCAGCGCTTCGGACAACGACAACTGCGCCGCCGACTTGCCGAAGTAGATGCGGCTCGCCGCCTCGGCCCCTTCGATATTGCCGCCCATGGGCGCCAGGTTCAGGTAGGCCTCAAGGATGTCGTGCTTGCTGTAGCGCGCCTCCAGCCACAGCGCCAGCGCCATCTGCTGCAACTTGCCCGGCACCTGGCGGGTGTTCAGGTCCCACAGGCGTCGGGCCAGTTGCATGCTCAAGGTCGAGCCGCCCTGGCGCTGACCACCGCTGTAGGTGGCCAGGGCCGCCCGCAGCAACGCCGGGGGATTGATCCCCGGGTGCCAGTAGAAATTGCGATCTTCCTTGAGCAGCAAGGCTTCGACCAGTGACGGCGATATCCGCTCCAGGGGTAGCCACAGGCGGTATTGACCGTCATCCGCCAGCGTCATGCGCAACAGCGAACCGTCGTCGGCCAACACCACTCGCGATGAGGTGACAGCCTGTTCCAGCGGGGCATGGGGCCAAAGCCGCAGGCCCGCCAGCACCACCGCCGCTACAAGCAGCGGCGGCGCCAGGCGCTTAAGGCTTGGTAATTTCAAGCTGGCCTACTTTGCCGCGCCCTTGCAGGGTGGTTTCGTACATGCCTTCGGCGTAGGCCGGTGGCGTGTTGAAGGTGCCGGCGTTGGTGGCGCGCACGCGGTAGACGAAGGTGCCGACATCACGCAGCGCAGTGCCGTACAACACCACGCGATCATCACGCACATCCACATACTCCGGCTGCCAGTTGCTCAGCTCGGTTTCACCGATGGGCGCTTGCCAGCTTTGTTCTTCCTGGCTGTCTGCTTCCACGTACTCGGATTCTTCACCCTCACTTTCCTCCGTGCTGGCGGCTTCTGGCTCCGGCGGCAAGTTATACACAGGCTCGACACCGCCGGGCAGCAGGTCGACCACGGCCACTTGTTGCACCTGATCACGGTCGGTAGCGCGCAGGCGCAGGCGTACCAGGAACTCATCACCCACCGCGACTTTGCTCACCGGTTCGCCCTTGAGGTCGAGGTATTCGTGGATGATTTCCAGGCCATTGTTGATCGGCTTGAGCTTGGCGCCCTTGTCGAAACCGGCTTCGCTGAGCATGTAGAACGCCGCTGGACCGTCGGATTTTTCCATCACCAGCTTTTGCGTGGCGCCCGGCACGGCGGCGCGCGGTGGCTGACCGGCCATCTCCAGCAATTGCTGTTGCTTGTCACCCAGCCAGGCGGTGGCCTTGAGGGTCATGTCGCTTTGCGCACGCTGGCCGTAGTTGTCCAGGGCACGTAGCAGCAGGGCCGCAGACAGTGAGTTGTAACGCTGCTCGTTGAGGCGCTTGCCGAGTTTATCCAGCAGCGCTGCAGGCACATCGTCCATCAACTCAGTGAAATGTCGCGCCAACAGGTGCAGGTGTTCGGCGTCGTGCACCAGCGGGTCGTAATACAGGCCGTCGCTGTCCCACTTATCCACAAGCGAGCGCCATGGGATTTTACGGAACAGCGTGTCAGCCTGACGATCCTGCTTGAGTAGCTTGTAGCTGGCTGCCAGGTAAGCGGCGCCGAGGTCGTTCTGCCAGCTGTCCTTGAAGTAGCTTTCGTAGCGCTCGCGGATATCGCTCAATGCACCACTCACCAGAATCCCCTGACGGCTCAGCAGGTAACTGGCGTAGGCGCGGTTGCGTAATTCCGACAGGCCTTCGCTAGGACCGTTGGCTAGGTCGGTCAGATACGCGTTCGAGCGCACCAGCAGGTCTTCCGGCACTGGCAGCCCGCGCTCCTTGGCTTCGATCAGGAAGTCGGTGGCGTAGAGGCTAGCGTACGGCGCCACATCCGGGTTGGCCGCCCACAAGCCAAAGCCACCGGCCTGGTTCTGACGCTGGCGCAGCATGCGTACCGCACTGCCGAAAGCGTGCTCGGCTTCAGGTGCATTGCCGCCCCAGATCAACGCCGGCATGGCCTTGGACACCAGTTGCTCGGTGCAGGCGTAGCCGTAGTCGTCCAGGTAATGCTTGAGGCCGTTGGCCCATACCAGCGGCGAGGCAGCCACACCCAGTTGCACATCGCGCAGTTGGCTGAACAGTTCGCGGGTCGGTTTCAGCTCTTTGCTGGCGCTGTCGAAGCGGCCCAGGCTCAGGGCGACGCGATGTTCGCTCAGTGGACGGATCGAGGTGGTTTCGGCGACCTGAATGCGCTTGCCATCCGGCAACACCGCGACAAAGCGCAAATCCGCCGAGCCGAGGGTGTCGCCGACCTTGATCTTGAACTCGGCCGTGCCTTCCTTGCGCGGTTGCAGGGACAGCGTGCTGCCCTTGTCACCCTGCACCACCAGACCGTTGCTGGTCTGCACTTCAAACTTAACGTCCGTCGCCGCATCGAGGTTGCTGAACACCCCGGCGCTGACGTTGAACACATCCCCCGGTGCCACAAAGGCCGGCACGTTCGCCGTGATCACGATGGGCCCGCGCACGTCGGTACTGGCTTCGCTCACACCCACGCTGTCGCTGTCCACGGCCACGGCGAACAGGTGCAGCTTGCCGTTGAAGCTGTCCGGCACCTGGTAGTGCAGCACGGTTTCACCGGCTGGCAGGTCGACCAACCCGGACCACCAGGCCACTGGCGGCTGATGTTTACGCTTGAACGGGTTGAGGTGACTGGCCAGCGCACCTTCCGTATCACCACCCGGCGCCGCCCCACTGAGCAAACGGCTGAATTCCGGCAGGATCAGGTCAAGGATCTGACTGGTGCCGACTTCCAACGCACGCTTCTGGAAGAAGAAGCCCAGCGGGTCCGGTGTCTGGTAGCGCGCCACTTGCAGGATGCCTTCATCGACGGCGTACACCACGGCACGGCCCGGGCGGTCGGCGTTGACCTTGATATCCAGCGTCTGCCCCGGTTCGATCTTCGCCGGGCCTTCCACCTTCAAGGCCATGCGCCGCGCATCCAGGTTGATGCTGAACGGTACCACGCCATAGGACAGCGGGCTCATGTACACCTCGGCCGAGCCCATGTCGCGCACAAACTGCACGTTGACGTAGGCATTGCCCTCAAGCCCTGCGGGAACACGGATATGTTGCACGCTGTTGGTGCTGTCGGCCTTGAACCACTGCTGGGTGTAGACCTTGTCGCGCTCGATGGTGATCAAGCCGGCACCGGTGTACGGGGCACGGATACTGATGGCGATCTCATCACCGGTGGCGTAGCTGCGTTTATCCAGGCGCAGTTGCAGTTCGGCGTTGCGTTCCAGGGAGCGCGAGGTGTTGCCACGCCCGGCCACGCTGTAGTCGATCTGGTTCAGCAGGTTGCCGTTGGCGTCCTTGAGTTGCAGGGTAAAGTCGCCCGGCGCTGAGGTGTTCAGGGTCTGTTTGGCGCCTTCTTTCGTCATCACCAACGGTGACGCGGGCTGGCTGATGTTCTTGATGCGTGACTCGTACTTGTAGGTGCCGTTGGACTGTTTCACCAGCACCGACACATAACGGTGCTCGACCACTTCGCTGGTCAGGCCGTCCACCGCCAGCGGTGTCAGGTCTGGCGCGACAGCCAGCCATTGCACTTGTCGCGGTGCGTCCTTGGCGACGTACGACAGCGAGTCCTGACTTTTCACACCCACCAGGTAGGGCGCGGACGACACCAGCAAGGCACTTTGCGCCGCCACATTGCGACCGCCTTCGGCCTCGAACACCTGGGTCATCACCTGTAAACGATAGGTGCTGTTGGCGAAGCGCTGCAGGTTGAGGTCGAGCACGGCCTGGCCGTTGTCGTCGACGTTGGTTTCGGCCAGGTCTTCGGTCGTGGCGTCTTCCAGCGAGTCGTTAAGGCGGAAACGGTAGTCCGGGTAGCGATCAAACGCTGCGAGCGTCGGGCTCAGGGACATCTTCGCGGTAACACGACGGCCGGCTGCTGGCGCGCCAAACAGGTGCATGGCGGTGACCTTGGCCACCACTTGGTCCGGTGGAATCCAGCCTTGCACCGGCGTGTCATGCAGGCTCAGGCTGACCTTCATGCGGTCCGGCTCGAAGTCGCGGACCTTGAAGCTCACGCTGCCCAGGTCGGTGCGGGTCTGTTTCTGGCCGATCAACTGCAAGGTCGCGGTGTACTCCCCGGCGGGGGCGACTTCGCTGCTGGGGAAATCAAAGGTTTCAAAGCCACTGGCGGATAGCTTCAGCGGCTGGCGAATCACCTCCAGCCCACGCGGGTCGGTGATTTGCAGCTCCACCGGCAGGCCTTGCAGCATGCCCTTCCAGTTGCCGCTGCGCACGATCATGCCCAGGTGCGCGGTTTCGCCGGGCCGGTACAGGCCACGGTCGGTAAACAGGTAGGCGCTGAGGCGATCAATCGCACCGTCTTCTTCCAGGCCGCCGACGTCGAAACGCGACAAGTCCAACTGCTGAGACTGGCGGGCGATCGGCAGGAACGACTGGTCATTGCCGCGCGTGACCACATACATCAGCGGCGTTTTCTCACGACGCAGTTCATCCAGCTTGGCGAAGTGCGCGTGGCCTTCGGCGTCGGTGCGGCCACTGCTTACCGGCAAACCGTTGCGACCGATGATGTCCACTTGTGCGTCGGACACCGGCGAACCATTGCCGATCGACTGCACGTACACGTCATGGCTGCCATCGCTGGAGCGCTTGGCGATGATGCCCAGGTCCGTCACCACGATGAAACGCAGGTCGCTGGTGCTGCTGCGGTCGTACTCGAACGTGCGCGTGGCCGGGTCGTCCTGCGGGCTGAGCTTGAGCACGAAAATGCCGCGCCGACCGCCGTTGGCCGTGAGGTAGTGGCTGAGGTCGACATTGTCGTAGACGGTTTTCGCCGGGTCATTGGATGACAGCGGGATATCCAACGCCTGACGCTCGACCATGCGATCAAAATATTCGTTGCCGAAGTTCGGCCGGGCAAAGCTGCCGCTGCTCTGGTCCACCAGGTGTTGCAATTGGTTGGGCAGCAGGCGGGCGATTTCCACATGGGCGCCGGGCACGCCACGGGCCATGAAACCCAGGCGTTTTTCGCCGTTGAGGCTGAGCAAGGCGCCGTCGGACAAGAACTGCAAGGTACGCGGATACGCCGGCATGCTGATCAGCGACGCCGTAGGACTTTTTGCCAGATAGCCGCCGATGGCTTCCAGATTGGCAGGAACGCGCACATACACCGCGCGACCGGCCGGGGCCTTGAACTTGAAGGCGTGCAGGGTGTTCAGCGGTTCGACGCTGGGCACGTGGGTCAGGTTGACCTTGGTGCTGCGGGCGAGCAGGGCGTCATCGATGTCGTTGCTGCTGTAGGGGCGCGTGTCGTCCTGGGCTTTTTCCGGCAGGAGCCAGGCCTGCACCTTACCGGCGATGGTCTCATCGGCCACGGCGCTGGAACTGCTGAACATCAGCACCGGCTCCGGCTCGCCACGTTGGTTGTCGACAAAACTCACTTCGGCGCCGGTAAAGGTCAGGCGATAGCGACCGGGCACGGTGACTTCCGCCACCAGCGGAGCGGTGCTGGCGTTGCCGCCGTCGCGGGCCTTGATGCCTTCGTCGAGCTTGGCGTTGACCGGCGTGCTTTCCAGCGGTGTGGCCAGGGCGGCGGAGCGTACGTAGGCGTTGAGTTTCTTCTCGTCGAAGGTGATTTCCGGGCGGTTGGGCAACTGGGCGTCGCGGTAGGCCAGGCCTTTGCCGAGGGTCACGCTCACCCGCTTGCGTAGGCTGTCCTCATCCACAGGGTGGGAAAAGCGGAAGGTCGCCACCAGCTGTTTCAGTGTTGGGTTGGACGGGTCCTGGTACAGCTCGTTTTGCGCCAGGGTGGCGCGGAATGGTTGGGTGGAGAACTGCGTGCTGTACTGGTCCAGCAACACGCCATCGGCCAGCAGGTTTTTCTTCGCCAAGTCGAGGGTGTAGTGGGCATCGATGGGCCAGTCTTTTTCCGGTACGAACAACAGGCTGCGGTCGTCCGCCCAGCGCCAGGTGCCCGCCACCGCCGGTTTGAGGGTGATGCCCTCGGTGACCGGCTTGCCGATGGCCGCCAGCGGGGCCACGGATTCGCCGAAACGCACCTGCAAGTTATCCACAACCGGCGTGGGCTGGGTGTAGTCGGTGAGGTTCGGTTTGTGCAGCGAATAGCTCGCGGTATGCGGTTGCGGCAGGTTGGAATACCAGTGCCAGCCGTAGAAACCAGCGGCCGCCAGCAACGCCAGGCCTACTACGCCGGCACCGGTTTGACGTGGATAAGCGCGGGCTTGCCTGCCCAGGTTAGCCAGCCCACGGCCGATGGCGCGCAGCCAATGGGGCGGATGCCACTGGCCAAAGACGGCCCCCACCACAGTCAATAACGCACCGACAATACGGCGGCTGATCGCTTTGAACGAATCGAACATGGTGAGCATCCCTGGCTAAGTGCGGCGTATCTTACACGCGTCTTTGATACAAAAGATGACGCAGATACGCCGACCCGCTAGGCGTGTTGCACAAAGGTGAGGCGCACCGCAAAACCGATCAAAAGACTGCCGAATAACCACTGTTGCACACGCTGCGCCGAGCGATTGCGTGCCAGCCACTGACCGATGCGCGCTCCGGCCAGGGCGTAGCAGCAGTCGAAGGCAAAACCGACGGCCACCAGGATTACGCCCAGCAACGCAAACTGCGCCGCCACCGGGCCGGCCTGGGGGTTGATGAACTGTGGCAGCAGGACCGAACAGAACAGCAGAGCCTTTGGGTTGAGCAGGTTGGTGAGCAGGCCGCGTTGAAACGCTGCCCGCCAGGCATGGGCGGCCAGCGTGGTGTTAGTTGTATCGAGTGCCGGCAGCATGTTCGCTCGCAAGCACTGCACGCCGAGCCACAGCAGATACGCCGCGCCGCCGAGGCGCACCACGTCGAAGGTCCACGGCGCCACCTTGAACAACGTCGCCAAGCCCATGCCCGCCAGCGCCACATGACAGGCGCGGGCCAATCCCAAGCCAATCGCCGTGGTCAGCGCCAAGGCCTTGCCCTGGCGTGCGCCGGTTTGCAGCAGCAGGATCATGTCCGGCCCTGGCAGTAGATACGCCACCGAAAGAGCCACCAGGAATAACCAGAGTTCCGCCATGTTTCACCCCCCGTGTGTGTCGGCCAATTCTAGGGCGCAAGGGCGGGGCAGGTGGTTGCGTAGTCAGCCAGAAAAGCGTCTAGTCTTGGCACTCTCTGCCACTGAATATCTAATCTGCCATTCATTTATGCCAAATCTGAAACTCGATGCGTTTGACCGCAAGATTCTCGAAGCCCTGCAACGTGACGGCCGCTTGAGCAATGTGCAACTGGCTGACGAAATCGGCCTGTCTGCTTCACCTTGCCTGCGGCGCGTACGCCTGCTGGAGGAAGCCGGCGTTATTCGCGGCTACCAGGCCACGCTGGACCGTGACGAAGTGGGCCTGGGGATGATGGTATTCGTGGGCGTGAAGGTGGAGCGGCATAACGACACCGAGGCCAATGCCTTCCGCGAAGCGGTAACGGCGTTGCCGGAAGTGATCTCGGCGTTCCTGGTGTCGGGGGAGTCGGACTTTCTGTTGCAGGTGGTGGTGCCGGATTTGCGTGGGTATGAGCGGTTTGTCACTGGCAGCCTGCTGAAACTGCCAGGGGTAAGGGACATCCGCAGCAACTTCGCGATCCAGACCGTGAAAACCCCAGGCGCATTGCCGCTGGGGCATTTGCCAGGCTAATGCCGGTGAATCACTGTAGGAGCGAGCTTGCTCGCGAAGAACGTCAACGATAACGCCGGCATTCTGGATGCACGCGGCGCTCTCGGGTTTTTCGCGAGCAAGCTCGCTCCTACAGGGTTATGCGGTGGTGATGTGACTTCAGGTCCACCAGTAGCGCACAAGATGGAAGAAGATCGGCGCCGCAAAGCATACCGAATCCAGTCGATCCAGCATCCCGCCGTGCCCTTCGATCATGTGCCCCCAGTCCTTCACGCCTCGATCACGCTTGATCGCCGACATCACGATGCCGCCGGCAAAGCCGAGCAGGTTGATCAGCAGCGCAATCAGGAACGACTGCCACGGGTTGAAGGGTGTGGTCCACCATAGCGCGGCGCCGATCAGGGAGGACAGCAGAATCCCGCCGACGAAGCCTTCGACGGTTTTGGACGGCGACAGGTTGGGCGCGATCTTGTGTTTGCCGAACAACTTCCCACATACGTACTGCAGCACGTCCGACAGCTGCACCACGATCACCAGGTAGGCGATCAGCAGCAGGTTACGGCCTTCGTAGCCGGGGATATCGAGGGTGAGCAGGGCGGGCACGAACGACACGCAGAACACCGCGATCATCAGGCCCCATTGCACTTTCGAGGCGCGTTCGAGGAAGTGCGTGCTATCGCCGCCCAGGGAGGCGAGGATCGGCAGCAGCAGGAACACGTACACGGGGATGAAGATCGAGAACAGCCCGTACCAGTCCGAATAGATCAGCAGGTATTGCAGCGGCAGCGCCAGGTAGAACGCGGCGACCAGCGCGGGGTAATCGCTGCGGCGCGTGGGGGTGAGGGTGAGGAATTCGCGCAGGGCGTAGAACGACACCGCGTAGAACAGCAGGATCACCGCGCCGGTGCCGAGCCAGAAGGCGATGCCGATGACCACCACCATCACCCACCAGGCGTTGATGCGGGCGTTGAGGTTGTCGATCACCGCGTTGGGCGTACCACGGGTGCGCAGTTTGAGGATCAGGCCGATCAGCGAGGCCAGCACCAGAATCGCGCCGATACCGCCGAACAACATCAGGGTTTGGCTATCCATGTCAGACGTGCTCCGGGGCGAGGGCGAGCAGAGCATCGCGGGTACGGGCGAGGAAGGCGGCTTTGTCTTCGCCGTCTGCCAATTGCAGTGGCGCGCCGAAGCTGGTGGTGCACAACAAAGGCAGCGGCAGCACGCGGCCCTTGGGCATGACGCGGTTGAGGTTGGCGATCCACACCGGGATCAACTCGGCCTGTGGGTAACTTTTCGCCAGGTGGTACAAGCCGCTCTTGAACGGCAGCAGGCCGTCTTCGAGGTTGCGCGTGCCTTCCGGGAAGATGATCAGCGAGTCACCGCCTTCAAGGGCGTTGAGCATCGGCTGTAGAGGGTTATCCACAGGGTCCTTGCGTTCGCGGTCGATCAGCACGCCGTTGAATACGCGGTTGATGATGTAGCGGCGCAGGGCGCTCTTGTTCCAGTAATCGCTGCCGGCCACCGGGCGCGTGAATTTGCGCAGGTTCTGCGGCAATGATGCCCACAGCAACACAAAGTCGCCGTGGCTGCTGTGGTTGGCGAAGTAGATGCGTTGCACCGGCACTGGCGCGCACCCCAGCCACAGGCTGCGCGCTCCTGTGACGGTGCGGGCCATGGAGGTAATCAGCGTGGCGACCACGGGTTCGAACATGGGAATTCCTTATCCGGCGAAGGGCAGCCAGGGGCTGGCGAGGATCACGCCCAGGGTCAGCAGCGCTTGCGCGCCGAGCAGCCAGGCTTGTTTGCGCAACAGTTTGAGCGCGCCGCGACGGCGTTCGGTCCAGGGTCGGCCGACACGCTTGGCTGATTGCAGGCCAAGGGTCAGCAGGGCCTGGTCGAGGTCTGGCGTGCGTTCGATGTCGCGGGCCAGCAGGGCGAACAGATCGGCGTCGAACGCCACACGCAGCGCCCAGTATTTTTGCAGCAGGCCGAGGATAATCATCCACAGGCTGAGCAGCAGGCAGATCGTCGAAATACTCGCCATCAACAATTGGGCCAGACCGAACAGCACACCGGCCAGAGTCAGGCCTGTGGATAACTGATCCAGCGAACGGCCACGACGCAGCAGGCTGGCAACCATCTGCAGTTCCATATCAGCGGGCATGGGGCAAACCCTCCAAAGCTTCACGGTGTGCGGGGTGCAGGACCACATCGGTCCGTGCTGTACAAATGATAGCCAGCGCACTCTCGACCGTCGCGGCGCGCCCGGTGTGCAGCAGCCAGGCGCCGACGGCGGTGGCGCTGCGCGAGTAGCCGAGGGCGCAGCACACCAGCACGGGGCCGCTGGCGCGCAGACGCTCGATGGCTTGGGCGGCTTGCAGGCATTCGGCAGGCGTGGGCGCGATCAGGTCCAGCACCGGGACGGATTGATAGGCGTGCCCCTGTGGATTAATCGGCAATTCGGCACACAGATCGACGATGGCCGTGAAGGGCGCTTGCTCGCTTGTGGTAGGAATACGCCCGAGCCAGACGTTATCCACAATCAGGTCAGGCTGTGGATGTTTGCGTGTCCACAGGCGCGAGTTGATCCAGGCGGCGGCCAGATACGGTGCGTACAGCCAGCGTGCGGCGGGGGTCAGTTGGCCGTCGGTGCGTTTCTGGAAACCCGCAGCGCCCAGTACGAAGTAATTGGCCTTGATCAAGGCGAGGGAAACCGCTGGCCACAGTAGCCACAACCAGGCGCCGCCCAATACAAATGCTGGAATCGCCAACAGCACCGCGCCAAGCCCATAGCGCACGCCCAACCGCCAACGCGTGGGATCCCGCGTCAGCCGTGCACTCAACAACGGGCTCGGATGTTCCACCGGCCACAACCATACGCAGATCCACCCGGCGAGGGCGCCTGTGGGTAAGTCGATAAAGTGATGTTGATAAGTGGTCAGCACCGAAATGCCGATCAACGCGAACCAGCCATGCACCAGCCAACGCCAAAAGCCTTGGGTGTGGCGCTGGTACATGACCCACAGGATCACCAGCAGCGCGATATGCAGCGACGGTGCCTGGTTGAACGGTTTGTCGAACCCGGCCAGCACCGCGAACAGCCAGCCGAACACACCGTCCAGTTCCGGCCGTTCGAAGGTGAAACGCAGCGGCCAGATCAGGAAGCAGCTCACGGCGATCACCTGGGCACTCAGCAGGCGCAGCGCATGCTGCTTCAACTCATGCCGGGTGTTGGGCAATAACAACGAAAACCCATAAAGCAGGTCGATGGACCAGTAGGGCACGATGGTCCAGGCCCAGAACGGCATATGGGTTTCCCAGCCGAACACCAGCGTGCCGACGTCGCTGCGCTGGCTGGTGACCCAGGTGGCAAAGCCGTAGGTGCTGAAGAACAGCGGCGCCAACAGCAGCAGCCACAGCACCGCAGGCTTCAATAAACCGGGTTCGCGCATGTTCAGATCTTCTGTGCCAGGGACACGGTGAAAATGCCCCACTCATCCACACGCTGGGTGATCTTGCGGAAACCAGCCGCTTCCACCAATTGATCCATTTCCGCCTGGCTGCGCCGGCGCATCACCCAGGCCTGGCCCTGGCGGTGGCTGGTCAGGGCGCGGGCGATCAATTCCAACTGCGGGTGCCACGGTTGGCCGGTGTAGACCAGGTAACCGCCCGGTTCCACCGCTTCGGCCAGCCCGGCCAGCGAACCGCCGACCATGCCGTTATCGGCAAACAACTCATACAGCCCGGACACCACCGCCAGGGTCGGCTTGGGGTCGAGTGCCGCCAGGTCCTGGCGGTCGAACGCATCACCTTTGACGAACTGCGCGATATCCCCCAAACCCTTCTCGCGAATCAACGCGCCACCGTCGCGCACGTTGATGTCGCTGTAGTCGCGCAGCAGGATCGATTCCGGCAGTGGCGACACGCCCTGCAAGGCTTCCAGGATGTAGCGACCGTGGCCGGCGGCGATATCGACGATGCGCACTTCACGATCTTCACCGCGCAACCTGGCCATGGCCAGGCGCAGCAGTTCCTCCACATTCAGCTTGCGCTGGCGAATACCGCGCCAGCCGATGGAGTTGAGGTAATTGGTGTCGACCATCCGCCCCAGCCCACCCTTGCCGGTGGGCGTGTTGCGGTACACGTAGTCCAGGGTGCTGCCGGAGTCGAAACCGGTGTCGAAGCCCAGTTTCACCCCGTCCGACAGGTTCTTGCCCAGGCCCATGCTGGCGCGGGTCATGCGCCAGTAGAGGTCGCGCAGGGAGTTGCGCGGCAGCGGTGCGGCAAGGGCTTCGGACTCGGCGCAGGTGGCGCCGAGTTTGTCGGCGTCCAGCAACGAAGCGCGATCCAGCGGGTGTTCGAAGTTCTGCAGGATGAAGCGCCGGGCGCTGCTCACGGCGCTGGCGCGATCACGTTCGCCGAGGGTGTCGTGGAAGAAACCGGGGAGGATGTGCAGCTCTTTTTTCAAGCTGCCCAAGCGGTCGAAGAACTGCTGCTGGGGTTTGCGGTGCACCACGAAGTCGGAGCCGGAGACCAGCAACTGGGTAGGCACCTGGATCGCCTGGGCATCGGCGACCACACGGTCGGCCGCTTCATACAGGCCCAGCAGCACATTCACCGAGATCGCCTTGGTAATCAGCGGATCGCTGTCGTAGGACGCCACGCGTTCCGGGTCATGGCTGAGGAACTTGGCCTTGACGTAGCTGTTGACGAAAAAGTTGCCGCGAAACTTGCGCATCAACGCCAGGCCCGGTCGGGCGAACGGCACGTAGAGCTTGACCTTGAACGCCGGCGAGGCGAGCACCAGGGCACGGATTTTCGGCGCGTAGTCGTGCACCCAGGTCGCCGCGATCACCGCGCCGACGCTTTGCGCGATGACGGCGAAGTTTTCTTCCTCGATGCCATACGTGGCGCCGATGTGGTCGCAGAAGGTCTGCACATCGCGGGCGCTGGTGGCGAAGCTGGGGCTGTCACCGCGCTCGCCGGGAGACTGGCCGTGGCCACGGGCGTCCCAGGCGAAGAAGTCGAATTGCGGCAGGTTCAGCTCATCCACCAGGTGGGCGATACGCCCTGAGTGCTCATGGCCGCGATGGAACAGCACGATGGCCTGGCGCTGGCCGGTGTTCTCGGTGGCCGGCCAGTGCCGATAAAAAAGCTCGACGCCATCATGGGTACTGAAGGTGTGCTGCTGCTGTTCGCGCATCGCAAAAATCCTTATGCAATCGGTGAGGTTTCTTGTTGTTCTTTAAGGCCCTGGCGCACCCGGTTGACCAGGGTGTAGGCGAGCAGGGCGGCCACCAGCCACATCACCGCGTCGACCCAGCCGGCGCCCAGCCAGCCCAGTGCCACACCGGTGGCCAATACGCCGAGTACAAAGGCACGATCACTTTTGCCCATCGGCCCGTCATAGCGGCGCGATGCACCGACCATCGGCCCGAGCACACCGGCGTACTCGCTGAACACCGCCAGCAGCGCCACCAGCAGCACCGGCGCCAGGCTCACACCGGGGATCAGCGCAAACGGCAGGATCAGCGCGCTGTCGGCGATCACGTCGCACAGTTCATTGAGGTAGGCGCCCAGACGCGACTGCTGGCCGAATTCCCGGGCGAGCATGCCGTCGATGGCGTTGAGGGCCATGCGCAGGATCATCCACAGCGGAATCAGCGCGAACAGCCACAGGTGGGTGGCGAAGCTGGCGATCAGCAGGCCGACCAGCAGCGAAATCACGCCGGCCAAGACAGTGATCTGGTTGGCGGTGGTGCCATTGTCGTAGAGGCGCTGCACCAGTGGGCGCAGCAGGTTTTGAAAACGCGGTTTGAGCTGATAGATCGAAATCATGGGGGGTGACGCTTCCTTGTCCGTGGACCCGCGAAAAACTGTTCTGGAGTGTGCCGATTAATCCTCGCCTGCACCAGTGATGGCGCGTGTTTCTGGGGGGTTAGTCACGATCTTGACGGTGCGGGAGATCAAATGTGGGAGGGGGCTTGGCCACGATGGCAATGGGCCGGTTGAAACCGGTGTTGGCTGACACACCGCTATCGGGGGCAAGCCCCCTCCCACAGGGGAACGGTGTACCGCTTAAAGCGATGTTTATCGAACAAAAATTTCACGCACCGTGTTATATCGTAACGAACTGTGTACGGGTGGGCGTTGAGTCGATGCAAGTGGATCTGGAAGCTGACGGCGCTTCGGTAGAAGGCCTTCCGCGTTTTCAACAAGGGCAGTTCCATGCCCGTCGATTGCGCCAGGCCGGTATCAGCCTGACGGTGCTGGCTGTTGCCGGTTGGGTGCTGGCGCTGTTTGTCGCGCTGTTTGCGCCGCTGTCGATCTGGCCGGTGGTGTTGATCAACTGCGCATCGGCGTTGCTGTTGCTGGTGGCCGGGCTGCAGTCGGCGTGGTGGGTGGCGGATTGGCGCGCCCAAGCGTTGGAAGAACCTGCGGTTGAAGTGCCGCTTGAAGACCCGGGCCGCTATGCACGCTTTATGCTGCGTTTTGCCAAGCAGATCGGCGCACCCGTGTTGTGGCTTGGTGGCTGGTCGTTGCTGGCGCTGATCAGCGTTGTCGAGTTCTGGAACCTGGGGTTGCCTGCCGCACCGGTCGGCCAGTCGGCCAGCATTGGCGCAGCGCTGGCGTTGGCTTTGGCGTTTGGCTTGCTGGTATTTGAACGCCGCCTGGCCCAGGAAACCACCGCGCAATGGCCCGAAGCCGCGCAACTGGCGCAGTTGAGCCGGGTGGCGATTGTGTGCCTGGTGCTCAGTGCGATTTGCCTGCTGTTTGCCGGTGCCGAGTCCGTTTGGCCATTGCGCCTGGCGGTGTTGATCGGCCTGCTGCCGGCGCTGGTCTCGCTGGAGTTTGTGCTCAGGGCCATGTTGTCGCTGTTCAGCCCACGCCAGCCCCGCCTTGAACCGCGTCTGATGGCACAAAGCTTCATCGCCGGTCTGCTGCGCTGGCCGCCTCAACCCTTGCTCGCCTTGCAGCACGAATTGCACAACCGCTTCGGCATCGACCTGCGCCAGATCTGGGCGTTTACCTACATGCGCCGGGCGTTCCTGCCGGTGCTGCTGGTGGTGCTGGCGGTAGGTTGGGCGCTCACCGGCGTGCACGAAGTGCCCCTGCAAGGCCGTGGGATTTATGAGCGCTTCGGCAAGCCCGTCGAGGTGTTCGGCCCCGGTTTGCATGCTGGCTTGCCCTGGCCGTTGGGTCGTGTGATCAGCGTCGAGAACGGCGTGGTGCATGAGCTGGCCACCAGCGTCAGCGACGCTGCTACGCCAGAGTTGGCGCCGGCAGAAGGCCCGGCGCCGCTGATCGCCAACCGCTTGTGGGACGCCAGCCATGTGAACGACAAGTCCCAGGTGATCGCCAGCAGCAGTGGCGACAAGCAGAGCTTCCAGATCGTCAACATGGACGTGCGTTTCGTCTACCGCATCGGCCTCACCGACCAGGCTGCGCTCGCTGCCACCTATAACAGTGCCAATGTGCCGAGCCTGATCCGCAGCACCGCCAGCCGCATCCTGGTGCATGACTTTGCCTCGCGCACCCTCGACGAGCTGCTCGGCGAGCAACGTACGAGCCTGGCCGACGAAATCGGCCGCGCCGTGCAGGCCGACCTGCAAAGACTCGACAGCGGCGTGGAAATCCTCGCCACGGTGGTCGAGGCGATCCACCCACCGGCCGGCGCCGCCAACGCCTACCACGGCGTGCAAGCTGCGCAGATCGGCGCCCAGGCGCTGATCTCCCGCGAGCGCGGCGCGGCCAGTGAGCAAACCAACCAGGCCCTGCTGCAAGCCAGCACCGCACGCGACCAGGCCACGGCCACCGCCCGCGAAGTCAACGCTGGTGCCCAAGCCGCCAACCTGCGTTTTGCCGCCGAACAAAAGGCCTACGCCACCGCCGGCCAGGCGTTCGTGCTGGAACAGTACCTGGGTCAACTCAGCCAGGGCCTGGCCCACGCCAAGCTGCTTATTCTGGATCACCGCCTGGGCGCCGATGGCGCACCAACGATCGATCTGCGTTCTTTTACCTTGCCGGCCGATCCTTCGCAGCCGCGTAAAGCCGTTCAATAAGGAGTCGGTCCGTTGAGCGCTCATTCTCACGATCACGGTCATCATCATGGCCATCACCACCACCATCATCACGCTGATGAGCACGCCGCCGGCCCATTCCCCTGGCGGCGCATGGCCTTGGCGGTGCTGCTGGTGCTGTTTGCGGCCGCGGCCGCCAGCCTGGTGCAGGTACGGTCCGGCGAGGCCACGGTGATTACCCGGTTCGGCAACCCGGCGCGGGTGCTTCTGGAGCCCGGCCTGGGCTGGCGTTGGCCGGCGCCGTTCGAGGCGGCGATCCCGGTGGACTTGCGCTTGCGCACCACTTCCAGCGGTTTGCAGGACGTGGGCACCCGCGATGGCCTGCGCATCATCGTGCAGGCCTACGTGGCGTGGCAGGTGCAGGGCGATGCGGATAATGTGCAGCGCTTCATGCGCGCGGTGCAGAACCAGCCGGATGAAGCGGCGCGGCAGATCCGTACCTTTGTCGGCTCGGCGCTGGAAACCACGGCGGCCAGCTTCGACCTGTCGAGCCTGATCAACACCGATGCCAGCCAGGTGCGCATCGCTGATTTTGAAGCACAACTGCGTCAGCAGATTGATCAACAATTGCTCAATACCTACGGCGTGCGCGTCGTTCAAGTCGGGATCGAACGGCTGACGCTGCCGTCGGTCACGTTGACGGCCACCGTCGATCGGATGCGCGCCGAGCGTGAAACCATCGCCACCGAACGCACCGCCGTGGGCAAGCGCGAGGCGGCGCAGATCCGCTCTGCCGCCGAACGCGATGCGCGCATCGTGCAGGCCGACGCCACGGTGAAAGCCGCCGACATCGAAGCGCAATCCCGGGTCGAAGCCGCGCAGATCTATGGCCGCGCCTACGCCGGCAATCCCCAGCTATATAACCTGCTGCGCTCGCTGGATACCTTGGGCACCGTGGTCACGCCGGGCACCAAGATCATCCTGCGCACCGACGCTGCGCCGTTCCGCGCGTTGGTAGACGGGCCGAAGGACATCCAGCCATGACCGAGCGTGACAGCCCGGACAGCCCATGGATCCAGGCTGGGCGCCTGACGTTCCTGGCGCTGTACGCGGTGACGGTGCTGGCGGCACTGGCCTGGGCGTTTTCCAATGTGCGCCAGATCGACCCGCAGAACCGCGCTGTGGTGCTGCACTTCGGCGCCCTCGACCGCATCCAGAATGCCGGGCTGTTGCTGGCCTGGCCGCAGCCGTTCGAGCAGGTGGTGCTGTTGCCGGCGGCCGACCGGGTGATCGAGCGTCGGGTGGAGAACCTGTTGCGCTCCGATGCGGCGACCCAGGCCGACCGCGTCGCCAGTTTCGCCACGCCGTTGAGTGATGCACTGGCCGGGTCCGGTTACCTGCTGACCGGCGATGCCGGCGTGGTGCAGCTGGATGTGCGGGTGTTCTACAAAGTCACCGAGCCTTACGCCTTTGTGTTGCAGGGCGAGCATGTGCTGCCGGCCCTGGATCGACTGGTGACCCGCAGCGCCGTGGCCCTGACCGCCGCGCGTGACCTGGACACGATCCTGGTGGCCCGCCCCGAGCTGATCGGCACCGACAACGGCGCCGCCGAACGTCGCGAACGGCTGCGCGGCGACCTTGTGCAAGGCATTAACAAGCGCCTCGTGGAGCTGGCTTCCACAGGCTTGGGGTTGGGCATCGAAGTGACCCGCGTCGACGTGCAGTCGAGCCTGCCGGGCCCGGCGGTGAATGCCTTCAATGCGGTGCTCACCGCCAGCCAGCAGGCGGATAAAGCCGTGGCCAACGCGCGCACCGACGCCGAGAAACTCACCCAGACCGCGACCCAGCAGGCCGACCGCCTGGTGCAAGTCGCCCATGCCCAGGCCAGTGAACGCCTGGCCAATGCCCAGGCGCAAACCGCCACGGTCGCCAGCCTGGCCCAGGTGAAAGACCCGGGCTTGCTGCTGCGCCTGTACCGCGAGCGCCTGCCGAAGATTCTCGGCCAGGCCGGTTCGGTGACCACGGTCGATCCGAAAGACGACTCCCGCTTGATCATCCAGGGAGCCGAGCAATGAGCGCACCCATGCTGACCTCCGCCGAGCAGCGCAGTGCTGCCCGGCAATTGACCCTGGCCATGCTGGCCCTGGGGTTGCTGGTGCTGGGCCTGGTGTGGCGCTGGCTGGCGCCGGACCAGAGCGGCGTGAGCCAGTTGCTGCTGGGTGTCGCGTCGCTGTTGGTGGCGGTGCCGGTGATGCGTTCGGCCTGGTACAGCCTGCGCTTCCCGAGCCTGCACGGTATCACCGACCAGTTGATCGCCCTGGCCATGCTGGGCGCCTGGGCTACGGGTGACCTGCTGACCGCCGCGTTGCTGCCGATCATCATGATTTTTGGCCATGTGCTGGAAGAACGCAGCGTGATCGGTTCCCAGGAGGCGATCCATGCCCTGGGCAAGTTGACCCGCAGCCATGCGCGTTTGGTGCAGGCCGATGGCAGCATCCAGGAAGTGGACAACGGCACGCTGAATACCGGTGACATCGTCGAGGTACGCGCCGGCGACCGCGTGCCGGCGGATGGCGTGGTGCTGTCGGGCCAGGCGAGCCTGGACACGGCGCCGATTACCGGTGAGTCGGTGCCGCTGGAAGCCAGCATGGGTGTGCAGGTGTTTGGTGGGGCGATCAACCTCGATGGCTTGCTGCGCCTGCAAGTGACCCGCACCGGTCACGAATCTACCCTGGGCAAAGTCATCGCGCTGATGCAGAACGCCGAGCGCTCCAAGCCGCCGATCACGCGGCTGCTGGAGCGGTATGCTGGCAGTTATATGGTGCTGGTGTTGTTGCTGGCGGCGGTGACCTGGTTTGTGACCAATGACGCCCAGGCGATGCTCGCCGTGCTGGTGGCGGCGTGCCCATGTGCGTTGGTGCTGTCGGCACCGGCCACCGCGATTGCCGGGATTGCCGTGGCGGCGCGGCATGGGATTCTGATTCGCAGTTCGGCGTTCCTCGAAGAGCTGGCGGACCTGACCTCGCTGGTGGTCGACAAGACCGGCACCCTGACCTTTGGCACCTTGCGCCTGCAATCGATTGAAACCACGGCGCCGGATCGGCAGGTGTTGTTGAACCTGGCGGCGAGCCTGGGCTCGGCCAGCAGCCACCCGGTCAGCCGGGCGTTGGCGGGGTTGGCGACGCAGGAACAAATGCTGGCGTTGACGGACATCCGCGAACGCCAGGGCCTCGGCGTGGTGGCGCACACCGATCAGGGCGAAGCGGCCTTGGGCAGGCCAGAGTTGTTCGAGCAGTTGGGCATCGAGACCACCGCCGTGCCGAACCACGATGGCCCTATCGCCGGGCTGGCGTTGAACGGTCAGTTCCTGGCCTGGCTGCTGCTGGCCGATAGCGTCAAGCCGGAGGCCCGCCAAGCCCTGCAAGAGCTGCGTGACCTCGGCCTTGGCCGCCAACTGTTGCTCACCGGCGACCGCCAGAGCGTGGCGGACAGCCTGGCGCTGGACGTGGGCATCAGCGATGTCGAAGCCCAGGCCCTGCCGGAAGACAAGCTTAACCGTGTGCTGGGTGAAATCGGCAGCGGCTTCCGGCCCATGGTGGTGGGCGATGGCATCAACGATTCGCTGGCGCTCAAGGCCGGAGTGGTCGGCGTGGCCATGGGCGCAGGCGGTGCGGACATCGCCCTGGCGTCAGCGGACGTGGTGTTGATCGGCAGCGACCTGCGGCGCCTGGGGACGTGCGTGCGCTTGAGCCGCCAGTGCCGGCAGACGCTGCAGGTCAACGTGATCATCGGTCTGGGCTGGACCTTGGCTATCGTGATATTCGCCGCGTTTGGCTGGTTGGGCGCTGCCGGGGCGATGATTGCGGCGGTGTTGCATAACCTCAGTACCTTGCTGGTACTGGGTAATGCCGGGCGTTTGCTGCGCTTTCAGGAACCCCTTTTGAAGCTTGAAGAATAATTTTCAGAAATTTTTGCACACAGCTGTAACGCGGATGAGGGGCCTCACTCTAGTGGTGTGTCGAGACTGAACAATCCGTTCAGACCGACACCCCTACGATCATGAGGAATACAACAATGAACATCAAATCCGCTGCTGCTGGTGCCGCTCTCGCTATGGCTGCCGCCACCATGTTTGCCGGTGTTGTGACTCAGGCCCAGGCCGCTGATACCGCTGTGCACTGCTACGGCATCAACGCGTGCAAAGGCCAGAACGACTGCAAAACCAAGGACCACGCCTGCAAAGGCCAGGGTGCTTGCAAAGGCCAGGGCTTCAAGGCGATGGCCAGTGCCGATGCCTGCACCAAGGCTGGCGGCAAAGTCGGCGAATAACCGACAAACGAGTGCAACCGCAGCGGGCCCCCCGCCGCTGCGGACACTTTCCCAGGAGTGTCTTATGCCTGCCTCCCTTTCAAGCCTCGGCTACGGCCTGGGTTTACGCAGTGAGTACTACCAGCAGATCCTCGAACAGTCGCCGACCGTGGACTGGTTCGAAGTGATCTCCGAGAATTACCTGGTCCAGGGCGGCAAAGCCTTGTACTACCTGGATGCGATAGCCGAGCGTTATCCCCTGGTGATGCATGGCGTGTCCCTGTCCATCGGCGGGCCGCATGCCCTCGATACCGACTACCTCAAGCAGATCAAACAGCTTGCCGAGCGCATCCAGCCAGCGTGGGTGTCCGATCACCTGTGCTGGAGCCGTGGCAGCGCCCATCAGTTGCATGACCTGCTACCGCTGCCTTACACCGAAGAAAGCCTCTACCACGTGGCCGCCCGGGTGCGCCAAGTGCAGGAGGTGTTGGAACGTCCGCTGGTGCTGGAAAACGTTTCCAGTTACGTGCGTTCCAAGGCCGATGAATTCACCGAGTGGGAATTCCTCAACGCCCTGGCCCACCTGTCGGGGTGCCAGTTGTTGCTGGACGTCAACAATGTGTACGTCAGCTCGCGCAATCATGGCTTCGATGCCTGGACGTTTATCCGCAACCTGCCGCCGCACAGCATCCGCCAGCTGCACCTGGCAGGGCACATGGACTACGGCGACTACGTGGTCGATACCCATGACCACCCTGTGTGTGATCCGGTGTGGGCGCTCTATCAACAAACGCTGGAGCACCTGGGGCCGGTGTCGACGCTGCTGGAGCGGGACGATCATTTCCCACCCTTCGAAGAGTTGCTCACCGAGCTGAGCAAGGCCCGTGAACTGGGGGCCATGGCGTTGGCCAGGAGACCGTTATGCGCCTGACCGATTGGCAGTTGGCCTTTGAACAGCACCTGTTATCCGAAACACCCGTGGCCAACAGTGGCTTCGCCGCGACCCTGCTGGGCGGGCCGACGCTGGATGTGGACACGGGCCTGGCGATTTATCACAACGCCTATATCTCGCGATTGCAGGACGTCTTGCGGCATGACTACAGCGCCATTCTTTATTGGCTGGGGGATGACGAGTTCGCAGCACTGACCGAAGCCTACGTGCGCCGCTACCCTTCGGCCCATTACAGCCTGCGCTGGCTGGGCGAACGTTTCCCGGCGTTTATCCTCGAGCATCTGGTGGCGGAGCAAAGTGCGCCGCTGGCGGAGCTGGCGCGGTTGGAGTGGGCGTTTACCCTGGCGTTTGATGCGCCGCAGGGCAAACCGCTGACCCTCCACGACATGGCAAGCCTGGCGCCTGAAGACTGGCCGGGCCTGCAAGTCACGCTGGCGCCCTCCGTGCAACAGGTCCTCTGCGACTTCAATACCGTGGCGATCTGGCGCGCCAGCAAGGACGAGTCTGACTTCCCCCACAGCCAGGCGCTGGACCCGGCGCACATCTGCCTGGTATGGCGGCACCAGAATGTGTGCCAGTACCGCAGCCTGGAACCTGCAGAAATCTGCGCCCTGGCGGGCATGGTGACCACCGGCTGGAGTTTTTCAGAACTGTGCGCCGAGCTGGCAGTCACTTATGCAGAGGGTGCCCCATTGCAGGCCGTGACGTGGCTGAAACAGTGGGTCCAGGACGGTTTGCTCGAGCGCCGAGCCCCATAGAAGACCGCTATCAAATCGATAGCCTCCTACTTTGTCTTGGGATGGTCTACCCTCACAGCAGACGTCTGAAACAAGGGGGGACTACTCATGCTCGCGCAACTTCCACCGGCCTTACAGAATCTTCAGCTACCGCTGCGTCTTCGACTCTGGGACGGCCATGAATTCAACTTGGGCCCCGAGCCCAGTGTGACCATCGTGGTGAAGGACCCCACGGTCGTGACCAAGCTGACCCATCCCACGCTCGATTCACTGGGCGAAGCCTTCGTCGAGGGCAAACTGGAGCTGGAAGGCTCTATCTCCGAGGTCATCCGGGTGTGTGACGAATTGAGTCATGCCCTGATCGAAGACGACGAGGGGAGTCGTCCGGTGCGCTCGATCCACGACAAGGCCACCGACGCAGCGGCCATTTCCTATCATTACGACCTGTCCAACGAGTTCTACCAGCTGTGGCTGGACCAGGACATGGCGTACTCCTGCGGTTATTTCGAAACCGGCAGCGAATCCATCGACCAGGCGCAACAAGACAAATTTCGCCACCTGTGCCGCAAGCTGCGGCTGCAGCCGGGTGAGTATTTGCTCGACGTAGGCTGTGGTTGGGGCGGGTTGGCACGGTTTGCTGCGCGGGAGTTCGGGGTCAAAGTGTTTGGCATCACCCTGAGCAAGGAGCAACTGGCGCTGGCCCGTGAGCGGGTCAAGGCCGAAGGGCTGCAAGATCAGGTGGACCTGCAATTGCTCGACTACCGCGACCTGCCGCAAGACGGCCGTTTCGACAAAGTGGTGAGCGTGGGCATGTTCGAACACGTCGGCCACGCCAACCTGGCGCAGTACTGCAAAACCCTCTTTGGCGCCGTGCGCGAAGGCGGCCTGGTGATGAACCACGGCATTACCGCCAAGCACACCGATGGTCGCCCGGTCGGTCGTGGTGCCGGGGAGTTCATCGAGCGTTATGTGTTTCCCAACGGCGAGCTGCCGCACTTGGCGATGATGACCGCCGAAATCAGCGAAGTCGGGCTGGAAGTGGTCGACGTCGAAAGCCTGCGCCTGCACTACGCGCGCACCCTGGACCATTGGAGCGAGCGCCTGGAAGACAACCTGGAAGCGGCGGCGAAGATGGTGCCGGAGCAGGCGTTACGCATCTGGCGGCTGTACCTGGCCGGTTGTGCGTACGCGTTTGCCCGGGGCTGGATCAACCTGCACCAGATTCTGGCGGTGAAACCCCATGCCGATGGCAGCCACGAACTGCCGTGGACGCGGGAAGATATCTACCGCTGAGCCTCTGGGAACACTGAGGATCCAAATGTGGGAGCGGGCTTGCTCGCGAATGCGGTGTGTCAGTCACTTGTGATGTAACTGATCCACCGCATTCGCGAGCAAGCCCGCTCCCACATGGGTTTTAAGTTGCCTGCTAGAGAATCGGTGAAATAAGCCGCGCGACCCGCATGCCCAGTTGTTGCAGGCGGCGGGTCTCGCGGCTTTCTTGCTGGCTGACCTCGTGGGCCAGGGCGAAGTCGTCCAGCAGCATCTGCTCGACTTCCCGGGCGAAGGCTTCGTCGACCGTCAGCAACATCACTTCAAAATTCAGTCGGAACGAACGGTTGTCCATGTTCGCACTGCCGATGGCGCTGATTTCGCTGTCCACCAACACCACCTTCTGATGCAGAAAGCCCGGCGTGTAGCGGAACACCCGCACACCGGCGCGCACCGCTTCGATCGCGTAAAGGCTGGACGCCGCGTAGACGATGCGATGATCGGGCCGTGAGGGCAGCAACAGGCGCACGTCGACCCCGCGCAGCACCGCCAGGCGCAGGGCGGCGAACACGGCTTCGTCGGGGATGAAGTACGGGCTGGTGATCCATACGCGTTCGGTCGCCGCGTGGATGGCTTCGACAAAAAACAATGAGCAGGTTTCATACGGGTCGGCGGGACCACTGGCAAGCAATTGGCAGAGCACGCCGTCTTCCGGGTAGGTATCCGGCAGGATCAGCGGCGGCAACTCGCGTGCCGCCCAGAACCAGTCTTCGGCAAACGACTCCTGCAAACACGCCACCACCGGGCCGGTAACCTGCACATGGGTGTCGCGCCACGGCGCCAGCGGTGGTTTCTTGCCCAGGTATTCATCGCCGACGTTATGCCCGCCGACAAACCCGGTGATGCCGTCCACCACCACGATCTTGCGATGGTTGCGGAAGTTGACCTGGAAGCGATTGAGCCAGCCGCTGCGGGTGGCGAACGCTTTGACTTTTACCCCGGCGTCGCGCAGCGATTGCACATAACGATGGGGCAGGGCGTGGCTGCCGATGCGGTCGTAGAGCACGTGGATGTCTACGCCTTCAGCGGCTTTTTCCTTCAACAGGGCGTGGAGTTGGCGGCCCAACTCGTCGTCATGAATGATGAAGAACTGGAACAGCACCGCTGTCCTGGCGTTGCGGATCGCCTCGAAGATCGCGCTGAACGTGGCCTCGCCATTGATCAACAAGCGCACTTCATTGTTGGCCAGGCACGGCATGCGGCCCAGCTTGGGCATGGCGCGCAGCGAGGTGTAGGCGCTGGAGTTGCGTGCCGCCAGGGCTTCCTCGACCCAGGGGCGCCAGTTCAGCGCGGTGATCGCGGTGTGCATTTCCTGGTTGGCTTGGCGGCGGGCCTGGATGTAGGCGTCAAACGTGCTGCGGCCGAAGATCAGGTAGGGGATCAGCGTGAGATAGGGCATGAACATCAGCGACAAGGCCCAGGCGATCGAGCCTTGGGCGGTCCTGACGGTCAGCACCGCGTGGATCGCGGCGAGAGTCCCGAGAAAGTGCAGCGTGGCGATGAAGTAGGCGAGCAGGTGCGGGCCAAAAAAATCCATGGACGACGGTACTCCAGACAATCCAGTGCCTAACAGACCATGTTCGGTCACGAATGTCGCTATTTTATTTGGCGTGCAACACTGACGCCTTTGCGGCGTCTAACGCCAACAATTGCCCAGGAGTTACCCGATGAATGCTCGTCTGCTTGGTTTAGCCATGGTTATTGGTTTGTCGCTGCCCGTGGCAGCACAGGCGCAGATGCTGGCGCCGGGCTTGTGGGAATTGACCACCAGCAATATGAAAGTCGATAACCAGGACCTGCCGGATCTGTCGCTGATCCTCGGTCAACTCAAGCAACAGATGACCCCCGAACAGCGCGCCATGCTTGAAAAACAGGGCATCACTATGGCCGGCAAAGGCGTTCAGGTGTGCCTGACACCGGCGCAGGTCGCTTCTGATTCTATCCCCCTGACCGACCCGCAATCGGGCTGCAAACAGCAAGTGACCGACAAGACCGGCAACCAGTGGAAATTCCGCTTCAGTTGTCCGAAAGCCCAGGGCACGGGCGTGGCGACCTTCCAGAGTCAGAAGGAATTCACCACCACCGTCAACGGCACCTTCAATGCCACCGGCATTCAGCAGAAGGGCAGTCTCGACAGCCACGCTCAATGGCTGGGCAACGACTGCGGTACGGTCAAGCCTCGCGCGTAAGCCTTTCGCACAAGGCCTCGACACTCATCTGACCGAGGTCTTCTCCCTGGCGGCTACGTAGACTGACGTAGCCACCCGCTTTCTCCTTCTCGCCCAATATCACCAAATACGGCGCTTCGTGGAGGCTGTGTTCACGGATCTTGTAGCCGATCTTCTCATTGCGCCGGTCCATGACCGCCCGTACGCCCACGCCCTTTAATGCATCGCATACCTGTTGGCCGAAGTCGGCCTGCTGTTGACTCATCGTGAGCACCGCCACCTGTTGGCTGGCCCAGCAGGTGCCCGTGATACGTTGCAGTGACGCATTGCTGGCAACCCTGGTCAGTTTGAAGGCGCGGATCACCCCCGTGCTGGGCACATGGGGGCCTTGGCCCAGGGCCTCGAAATCTCCCAAGCGCCGTACCGGATGATTGGTGTTTGCCAGTTGGCGCATACGCACCTCAAGCCGTCTCAGGTCGGTGGGCGTGAAGGTGTGTTCGTAGACTGAGTCGTAGTAAAAGCCATCTTCTACTACCGCTCCGGCTACCCGTTGAGCGGCGGGAAACAGTTGCTTGATGGCCATTGCCAACAGGCTCGCGCAGGAGCGCCGCAGAATCTCCAACCCCTCGCGATCCTGGGTGGTGATGATCTGGAGCCGGGTGTCCTGTTCCAGCACGTGCTCGCAACCCACCAGCTCACCCTCGACGCGGCCGGCAACCGCTGCCTTGGCCAGCCCCACCCCGATACTGGCAGCCACTTCATAAACTGACAAAGCGCCGTCGTACTCGCGTTGGGTGCCGTCTGGCAGGGTGATGCGGATCATCGCCGTCGTCTCTAGCGCTGGAAATGCAAAGGTAATCCTTGGCAGCTGTCTATTACCTGACCGTTATCAAAGGCCATGTGCCCGGACACCAAGGTGGTGCTGACGCTATGGCGGAAGCTGCGCTCGGCGAAAGGCGTCCAGCCGCAGCGGGCCAGGATTGGTTGGCTGCTGACCGGTTTGCCGTCGGGCTCGGGTTTGATCAGCACCAGGTCGGCCCAATAACCTTCGCGCAGATAGCCGCGATCAGGGATGGCAAACAGATCGGCGACGCGATGGCTGGTTTTCGCGACCAGGGTCGCCAGCGGCAGGTGCCCATCGGCTACCAACTCCAGTAGCGCGGGCAGGGCATGCTGAACCAGCGGCAAGCCCGCCGGCGCTTCACGGTAATCCAGCTGTTTTTGCGCCCAGCTATGTGGTGCGTGGTCGCTGCCGATCACATCCAGGCGGTTGCTCAACAAGGCCAGGCGCAAGGCGTCGCGGTCGGCGCGGCTCTTGATCGCCGGGTTGCATTTGATCTGGTGGCCGAGGCGGTGATAGTCGCGGTCGTCGAACAGCAGGTGGTGCAGGCAGACTTCGGCGGTGATGCGTTTTTCGGACAGGGGCTTGTCTTCGAACAGTGCGAGTTCACGGGCGCTGGTCAGGTGCAGCACGTGCAGGCGTGTGCCATGACGCTTGGCCAATTCCACGGCAAAGGACGACGAGCGATAGCACGCCTCGGCATCGCGGATCAGTGGGTGCGCGACGGCGGGGATCTTGTCGCCGAAGCGTTCGCGCAAACGTTGTTCGTTGGCCTGGATGCTCGGCGTGTGTTCGCAATGGGCCAGCAGGATGGTCGGCACTTCGGCGAACAGTCGCTCCAGGATCCGTGGGTCATCCACCAGCATATTGCCGGTGGACGCCCCCATGAACACTTTCACCCCGGCGACCTCACGCGGGTCGAGGGCGGCGACGGTGTCGAGGTTGTCGTTGCTCACGCCGAAGTGAAAGCCATAGTTGGCCACCGAATGCAGGGCGGCGCGGCGTTTTTTATCGGCCAGGGTTTCCAGGTCCAAAGTGGCCGGGCTGGTGTTGGGCATGTCCATGAAGCTGGTGATGCCACCGGCCACCGCGGCGCGGGATTCGCTGTAGAAGCTGCCTTTGTCCGGCGCGCCGGGTTCGCGAAAGTGCACTTGGTCATCGATCATGCCCGGCAGCAGCCACTGGCCTTGGGCGTCGATTTCCACTGGCTCGTTATAGCCGTCAAGGCTACTGGCGATCTTCTCGATGCGGCCATTGGCGACCAGTACGTCGGCGTCGAATTCCTGGCCTTCATTCACCAGGCGGGCATTGCGAATCAGCACGCGGCTCATGGCTCAGAACTCGTTTTGCAGGGCTTTGTAGCCGCGCACCAGATCGACGTTGGTACGCGCCACGTCTTCGGAAAACTCCGAGGCGCTCACGCTCACCGGCGGGAATTGCGACAGGTCGGTGTTGGGCCCTATGCGGGTGGTGGAGGGCACGTAGAAGGCGGCGGGTAAATCGCGGCCGTCGACCACCGAGTTGTGGCGCACTACGCAGCCATCGCCCACGGCACAGTTGAACAGCACGCTGTTGAAGCCGATGAACACGCGGTCGCCGACGCTGCAGGGTCCGTGGACGATGGAGCGGTGAGCAATGGAGGTGAACTCGCCGATGGTCACTGCTGCGCCGGACTTGGAGTGGATGACCACGCCGTCCTGGATGTTGGAGTTGGCGCCGATGGTGATCGGGTCCATGTCCCCGCTGGCGTCGACTTCATCGGCGCGAATCACCGCGTAGGGGCCGACGAAGACGTTCTCGCCGATGATGACCTTGCCGCAGATGATTGCGGTCTTGTCGACGTAGGCCGATTCGGCAATGACGGGAAGATCGCCGGACGGGTTTTTGCGGATCATGCTGAGGGCTCCGTGATGATGTGAACGTGGTCGCCATCGATAGCGTTGTAGAAGCAGGTAGGGCGGCCGGTGTGACACGCCGGGCCTTGCTGGTCGACGATCAGCAACACAGCGTCGCCGTCGCAATCCAGGCGTGCTTCGACCAGCTGTTGCCAATGGCCGGAGCTTTCGCCCTTGCGCCATAGCTGTTGGCGCGAGCGCGACCAGTAGCAGACTTGCCCGGTGGCCAGGGTTTCCTTGAGGGCCTGGCGGTTCATCCAGGCCAGCATCAACACCGCGCCACTGCCGTGTTGCTGGGCAATGGCGGCGATCAGGCCGTCGCTGTTCCACGGCAGTGCATCGAGTACAGGTTCGAGTGGAAAGCGGCTGCCCACGGCAGCCCCTTCCAGGTCGAGCATGCTCAGGGTCATGGCTTGCTCAGGGCCGCACACAGGGTGTTGAGGTTGTACTCGAACAGTCCGGTAAAGGTGCTGGCCGGGCCTTGGGCGGCGAGTGCGTCGGAGTACAGCGTGCCGCCGATCTGCGCGCCGCTTTCGTCAGCAATCTGCTTGAGCAGGCGTGAGTCTTTGATGTTTTCCATGAACACGGCCTTGACCTTGTCTTTGCGGATCTGGGTGATCAGCGCGGCGACTTCGGCGGCCGAGGGTTCACGTTCGGTGGATAAGCCCTGAGGCGCAAGGAACTCAATGCCGTAGGCCTGGCCCAGATAGCCGAAGGCGTCATGGGAGGTGACGATGCGGCGGTTGCCTGGTGGCAGCGCACCGAACTTGGCCTTGGCTTCGGCCAGCAGGCGGTAGATCTCTTTCAGGTAGGCCTGGCTGTTGCGCAGGTAATCCGCCTTGTTCGCCGGGTCGGCGGCGACCAGCGCCTTGGTGATGTTGTTCACGTAGATTTCGGCGTTGGCCAGGTTGTGCCAGGCGTGTGGGTCAGGAATGGTTTCGCCGTCTTCTTCCATGGTGTGGGAAATCACGCCTTTGCTGGCGGTGACCACAGTGGCCTTGGTTTCGGTGCTGGCCACCAGACGGTCCAGCCATGGCTCGAAGCCCAGGCCGTTCTTGATGATCAGCTTGGCCTTGAGCAACGCCTTGGCATCGTCCGGCGTTGGCTCGTAGGTATGGGCGTCGGCGTCGGGGCCGACCATGTTGCTGATCTGGATGTGATCGCCACCGATCTGGTGGGTGATGTCATCGAGAATACTGAAACTGGTCACCACCTGGAGTTTGTCGGCGGCCTGGGCCATCGACAACGGCAGCAGCAGACTGAACAGCACGAGTAAAGCGCGCATCGGGAAACACCTCATTGGGATGTAAGGGAGGGCGGGCGGCGCAGCAAGCCGTGCACCGGACCGAAGACCACGGACAGCAGATACCCGGCGCCAGCCACCAGCACGATGGCCGGGCCGCTGGGCAGCGAGTAGTAGAACGAAAGCAACAAACCCAGCCATACCGACAGGCATCCCAGCACCGCCGATACTGCGATCAACACCGGCAGGCGCCGGCTCCAGAAACGCGAAGCGATGGCCGGCAGCATCATCAAACCCACCACCATCAAGGCGCCGATGGCCTGGAAACCGATCACCAGGTTCAGCACCACCAGGGTCAGGAACAACCCGTGAGCCAGTGGGCCGAGGCGGCTGACGGTTTGCAGGAACAGCGGATCGAGGGTGTCCAGCAGCAACGGTCTGTAGATCACCGCCATGGCGATCAGGCTGAACCCCGAGACCCAGAGCATGCCGGTGAGGGTGGTTTCATCCACGGCCAGGGCGGAGCCGAACAGCAGGTGCAGCAGATCCAGACGCTTGCCGGCGATGCCGAGGATCAACACGCCGGCGGCGAGGGAGATGGGGTAGATGGCGGCCAGGCTGGCGTCTTCACGCAGGCCGGTGCGGCGGGTGATCCATGCGGACAGGCCGGCCATGCTCAAGCCGGCACCCAGGCCGCCGATGGTCAGGGCCGGCAGGCTAAGGCCGGCAAACCAGAAACCGAGGGCGGCGCCGGGCAGGATGCCGTGGGCCACGGCGTCACCGATCAGGCTCATGCGTCGCAGGATCAGGAACACCCCGAGCGGTGCGGTGCTGCAGGCGAGTACCAGTCCGCCGATCAGCGCGCGGCGCATGAATACGAAGTCGAGGAAGGGCATCCACAGGTGGGCGGCGAAGTGCATCAGGCCACCTGCATTTGGGGCTGTGGGCGGATCAGCTCTTTGCTGGGGCCGAACAGGCAGCCGGTGTTTTTGATCTGCACCACCTGCTGGGTGTGGTGGCGCACGGAAGCGAGGTCATGGCAGACCACGATCAGCGTACGGCCTGCGTCGTGCCAGGCGTGAATATGTTTCCAGCACAGCGCCTGGCCTTCTTCATCGAGGGCGGCGTGGGGTTCGTCGAGTAACAGCACCGGCGCTTCGGCCAGGCTCATGCGGGCGAGCAGGGCGCGTTGCAGCTCACCACCGGACAATGCCATCAACGGGCGGTGTTCCAGGCCGCTGAGGCACCAGTCCTCCAACACGGCTTCAAGGCGCTGGCTGCGTTGTTGCGGGGAGAGCTGGGTGCCCCAGAATCCGGCGGCGACCAGTTCCTGCAGGCTGATGGGGAACTGGCGGTCCAGGTGTTGTTGCTGGGGCAGAAACGACAGGCCGCCACGGCGTGGAACCGCCACCGTGACCTTGCCCGCCAAGGGTTTTTGCAGGCCGGCGATGACTTTGAGCAGGCTGCTTTTGCCGGTGCCGTTGGCGCCGATGATGCCGGTGAGGCTGCCTTTCTCAAGGGTGAGGTCGAGGGCGGGCGTCAGTGGTTGGCCCGGGGCGCCCCAGCGTAAGGTGGTGCAGGTGATCATGCAGGGTTTCTCGTCCAGCGGCTTTCAGCCACGGCATCGTGCGCGTGCAGGCTTCCGGCGTGGATCACTTTCAGGTGGAAGGCTTTGACGGCATCCGAGCGTTTCAAGGCGAGGTTCAGGCGGCGGGCGGCGTCTTCGCAGAACATCAGGTTCTGCCCGTTGGCCAGGGCGAAGGCTTGTTCGTCCGCGCGTTTTACAGCGGTTTGTACGGCCGTGCCGAGGGCGGCTTCGACGTTATCGATCAGTTCGGTGATGGGCAGGCTGGGTTGGTCGCCATCCAGTTCGATCAGCAACTGCGCGTTGCTGCGCTGGCTGTGGGGTGTGGCGACGATGCCGTTGGCGCTGCCGAGCCAGGTCAACACGTCCTCATGCTGCAGCGGGGTGTTGCCAAAGTCTTCAAGAAATTGCTGCTGAATCAACTGCCTGGCGAGGGCAGCCGAGCACGGGCAGGTTGAGGAATAGGTAACGTCAATTTTTAGTTCCACGTGGAACATCTGTTTTTCCAGGCGCGCTTCGATGCTCACCGGGTAGCCTTTCCAGCCGGCCAACGGGCTGACCAGCGCCGAGCGCTTGAGCAGCAGATCAGTGTGGATGCGCAGGTAGGCGTTATTAGATAAACCTTCATGACTGTCGAGAAAACGCTGCAGTACAGTACGCAGAAGTGCAGGCGTAAGGGGCTGCTGGTCGAGCATCTCCAGTGCCAGGTACAGGCGTGACATATGAATGCCACGGGCGGTGCCATCGTCCAGGCTCACGCCGGCATCGGCGGTGGCGGTGAGGCGCTGGCCGTCGATGAGGATTGGCAGGGCGATGCCACACATGCCTACCCAGTCGAGTGGCAAGGCCTGGCGTGAAGCCTGCGCGGCGATATCCGGCAGAGTCAGCGCATTCATGAGCAGGTCCATCATTGGAAATAAAAAGACATGTTATAGTATAACTATTGTGTCGACGATGGTTTTTCTGCGCCAGCCTTTTTTCAGTCATGTAGAGCAGGGACGCTCCTTTTTTGCGGTACTTTTCATGCACAGACGTCAGCTTCTTAACCTGCTTCTGGCCAGCCCTCTTTTCACCTTGCCATTCGCCGCCCACGCCACGCAGATCAGCAATGCCCGCCTGTGGCGCTCGGACGACAAGCTGCGGCTGGTGTTCGACCTCAGCGGCCCGGTGCAATACAAGACCTTCACCCTGAGCGCGCCGGAACGCCTGATCATTGACCTGAGCGGCGCCGGCCTCAGCGGTGATTTCTCTCAGTTGGCGCTGAAGAACAGCGGCATCACCTCGATCCGCTCGGGGCATTTCGGCAAAGGCGATACGCGCATCGTGCTGGACCTGGCCGCACCGATGCAGCTCAACAGCTTTCTATTGCCACCCCAGGACGGCCAGGGTCATCGCCTGGTGCTGGACCTGACCAGCGCCACTCAGGCGCCTCGCCAGATTGCCGCCGAACCTGCGCCGCGCGTGGATAAGGCGCACCCCAAGCGCGACATTATTGTGGTGGTCGACCCCGGCCACGGCGGCAAGGACCCGGGGGCGGTCGGGTCCAAGGGCCAGCGCGAAAAAGACGTGGTGCTGTCCATCGCGCAACTGTTGGCCAAACGCTTGAAGCGCGAGAAGGGCTTTGATGTGAAGTTGGTGCGCAACGATGACTTCTTCGTACCGCTGCGCAAACGGGTGGAGATCGCTCACAAGCACAATGCCGACATGTTCATCTCCGTGCATGCGGACGCGGCGCCGCGCATCACCGCCTCGGGCGCGTCGGTGTATGCCCTCTCCGAAGGCGGCGCGACTTCAGCCACGGCGCGGTTCATGGCACAACGGGAAAACGGTGCCGATTTGCTTGGCGCCACCAGCCTGCTCAATCTGAAGGACAAGGACCCGATGCTGGCCGGGGTGATTCTGGATATGTCGATGAACGCCACCATCGCTTCCAGCCTGCAACTGGGCAACTCGATCCTGGGTAGCCTGGAAGGCATCACCAGCCTGCATCAGAAGCGCGTGGAACAGGCGGGATTCGCGGTACTCAAGTCACCCGACGTGCCGTCGATCCTGGTGGAAACCGGGTTTATCTCCAATGCGCGGGACAGTGCGCGGCTGGTCACCGCGCGGCATCAACAGGCGGTTGCCGATGGGTTGTTCGAAGGCTTGAAAAAGTATTTCCAGAAGAACCCACCGATGAACAGCTACATGGCGTGGGTGCAGGAACAGAAGAACGCCCAGGTCTAGCAACCCGTTATACGGCTGCAGGTGAATTTGGCGCTGGCGCCACCCGAACTGGAAAACCGGTTGAGGGTGGTCCAGCCCACGCGCCGCGTGTAGCCGACCCACGCCTCACCATCCGACGCCAACCCGGTAAAGAACGTCAGCTGCCCGTAGCGGCTGTTGGTCTGCGCCCAGTAGCGCTTGCCGATCACCTCATACCCGCGCAAATACGTGGTACTGCCGACGGTCGCCACGCTGTAGGCATTGCCCAATGGATCCACACAAGCCAGCAGGTTGGCGCTGCGCGTGCAGTGGGCCAACAGGCTGGGGGCCTGGGCGCAGGCAGGTCCCGCCGCAGCCAAAAACAGGGCGCACACCAGGTATTTCATCAGGTTTCTCGCGGCAGGGAAGTGTTCAAGCATTGCGCCCTTCGTCGTGGTGAGCAAGAGGGTATTGGCTTATTTGTATTGTTATACTATAACATAAAAGCACAGCCTGACCCGTGAACCGCTCTCCATGACCGAACAAGACCTGCTGGCCCAGCTGCCCGACGACTACATGAATGAGGCCCAACAAGGCTTCTTCCGTGAGTTGCTGCTGGCCCAACGCAATGAGCTGCAAACGCGTATCGACGCCCAATTCCTGCTGCTGCGTGAGCAGGAAACCAACAGCGACCCGGCCGATGTCGGTAGCGCTGAAGAACAGCGTCAATGGCAACTGCGCCTGCTGGAGCGGGAAAAGAAGCTGCTGGACAAGATCGACGACGCCCTCGAATTGCTGGCGCGCGGCGAGTACGGCTGGTGCCGCGAGACTGGCGAGCCCATCGGCCTGAAGCGCTTGTTGCTGCGTCCTACCGCAACCCTGTGTATCGAAGCCAAAGAACGTGAAGAGCTGCGCGAACGCCATAAACGGGCGATCTGACCGGCCAACCCTGATGAGGAATACCTGATGCCCAATCGTCTCCCCGTTACTGTGTTGTCCGGCTTTCTCGGCGCCGGTAAAAGCACGCTGCTTAACTATGTCCTGCGCAACCGCGAAAATCTGCGGGTGGCGGTGATCGTCAACGATATGAGCGAAATCAACATCGATGGCAGCGAAGTCCAGCGCGACGTCACCCTCAACCGTGCCGAAGAAAAACTGGTGGAGATGAGCAACGGCTGCATCTGCTGCACTTTGCGTGAAGACTTGCTGGAAGAAGTCGGAAAACTCGCCAAGGAAGGTCGGTTCGATTACCTGCTGATCGAATCCACCGGCATCTCCGAGCCCTTGCCGGTGGCCGAGACCTTCACCTTTCGTGACGAGAACGAGCAAAGCCTGGCCGACATCGCCCGCCTGGACACCATGGTCACCGTGGTCGACGGCATGAACTTCCTGCTCGACTACCAGGCCGCCGAAAGCCTGGCCTCGCGCGGTGAAACCCTGGGTGAAGAAGACGAACGCTCCATCACCGACCTGTTGATCGAGCAGATCGAATTCGCCGACGTGATCCTCATCAGCAAGATCGACCTGATCAGCAGCCGCGAACGTGAAGAGTTGATGGCAATCCTCGAGCGCCTCAACGCCCAGGCGGAAATCATCCCGATGGTCATGGGCGAAGTGCCGCTGAACAAGATCCTCAACACCGGCCGTTTCGACTTCGAGCGCGCGGCCCAGGCTCCGGGCTGGTTGCAGGAATTGCGCGGTGAACATGTGCCGGAAACCGAAGAGTACGGCATTGCCTCCACCGCTTACCGCGCGCGCCGCCCGTTTCATCCACAGCGCTTTTTCGACTTTATCGACCGCCCGTGGGTCAACGGCAAACTGCTGCGTTCCAAGGGGTTTTTCTGGCTGGCCAGCAAACACCAGGATGCGGGCAGTTGGTCCCAGGCCGGCGGTCTGATGCGTCATGGTTTTGCCGGCCGCTGGTGGCGCTTCGTGCCAAAAAGCCAGTGGCCTCAGGACGAAGAAAACGTCGCGGCGATCATGGGCAACTGGCAACTGAGCACCGGCGACTGCCGCCAGGAGTTGGTGTTTATCGGCCAGAACATCGACTTCACCCGCATGCGCGCCGAGTTGGATGCGTGCCTGCTCAACGATGAAGAAATGGCCTTGGGCGTCGACGGTTGGCGCCTGCTGGCCGATCCTTTTGGCCCCTGGTATGAGGAGGCAGCCGCCTGATGCTGGCCCCGGTTATCCCCCTGCGTCCCGTGATTCGCCAGACCCGCGGTGACACCCCGCTGGCGCTGTCCGACATTCTCGAAGACGGCGTCAACCTGGCGCTGTGGCAGCGCCACCTGCCACTGCACATCGCCGAGTTCGGCGCCTTGCTGGTGTCGCTCAACGAGCCGTTGGCCGATTCCATGGTCATCGAGCTCAACAACGAAGACGCCGAGCCAAACTTGCAGGGCTTGGCGTCGAGTTGTCGTGATCTTGAGGGCTACGAAGGCTTTATCGCCGATGTGTCGTGGCTGGTCAGTGCGTTCGCCTGCCTGCTCGGCGCCAAGCGTATAGGCGTGCGCCTGCGTCTGCTGGATAAAGCCATGTGCCCGCGTTTTCACGTCGACCACGTGCCGGTGCGCTTGATCACCACCTATGCCGGGGTTGGCAGCCAGTGGTTGCGTGAAGGCGTGATGGACCGTCGCAAACTCAGCCAGCCGGATGCCGAACCCACCGAGCGTATCGAGCAGATCCACTGTGGCGAAGTGGCCTTGCTCAAGGGCACCAAATGGCATGGCAATGAAGGTCATGGCCTGATTCACCGTTCGCCCGCACTGAGGGCCGACGAGCGCCGCTTGATCCTGACACTGGATTGGCTCGCATAACCGCGTAGGATCAAACGCTCTACACGGTCCGAACGATGCCTCTCATGCTGCAGAACATTCCCACCCACGTGATTGCCGGGCCCTTGGGCGCCGGCAAGACCAGCCTCATCCAGCACCTGCTCGGCCAACGCCCGGCCAATGAGCGTTGGGCTGTGTTGATCAACGAGTTCGGGCAGATCGGCCTGGACGCTGCCTTGCTCACGCGAGATGACGACGGCATTGCCTTGGGCGAAGTTGCGGGAGGTTGCCTGTGTTGTGTGAATGGCGCTCCGTTCCAGGTAGGTCTGGGCCGTTTGCTACGTAAGGCTAAGCCCGATCGGTTGTTTATCGAACCCTCGGGCCTGGGTCATCCGGCACAGTTGCTCAAGCAGTTGCGCGAAGCGCCGTGGCAGAACGTGCTGGCCGTCCAGCCGTGTGTGGTGGTGCTGGATGCGCAAGCGCTGGCGGCGGGCAAGCCCTTGCCCCCAGCGCAGCAGGAGGCGTTGGCGAGTGCCGGGTTGCTGGTATTGAACAAGGACGAAGCACTGGACGCGGCGCAGCGCGAGGTGATCGAGCGCCAGTTACCCGAATGCCCGCTTTACTGGACTCGCCAGGCGCATCTACCGCTGGCGCATTTACCTGGGCTTGGCGCACGAGGTGTTGCGGCTGTGGATAACTTCGCCGTACCCCAACGCCTGGGGCAAATGCCGGCCATCTGGACCGATCCAGGCCAGCCCATTTGCCTGAGTCAGGCTCAAGAGGGCGGTTGGAGCATTGGTTGGCGCTGGCACCCCAGCCAGCAGTTCGACACCCAGCGGCTGCATCACTGGCTTACAAGCCTTGATTGGCGCCGCGCCAAACTGGTTATCCACAGTGCCGAAGGCTGGGTGTCCGCCAACGCTGTGGATAACGGCCCGCTCGCCTGGCAACCCAGCGAATGGCGTCGCGATTCACGCATCGAATTGATCTTCAGCGAGCCACAGGACGTGGACACGTTACAGCGTGCGCTGGCCGCCAGCCGTCAGTGACGGTTCTTGGACGCATGGTCCTGGCGCCACTGGCTCAGCTCAATCACTTCGGCGCTGGGCAGCGGCGTCTTGATCTCGAAAGGGTAGGGCGCCAGTTCGATCTGTGCGCTGTGGGCACCGAACTGGGTGATAGTCCCCGGATGGCGGGTTTCGCCGGTCACGGTGAACTCGAAGTTGTAGATGCGTGCCAGGCGCCGCCGACCGTTGGCATCCTTTACAAAGCCGATGCGCTTGAGTGCCACTGCACCGTCGAGCAGTTCGATGTCGAGCTTGGCGCAATGCTGCTTGACCCGCTCCAGCGCCCGCTCGCGCAGGCCGTGGTTGTGCCATACCCAGGCGGCACCGGTCGCCAGCAGCATCAACACGAACATGTTTCCCAGGGTCAGCATGCGAAAAAACTCCAACAAAGTGAGAGCAGCTTAACTGTGTCGCCGGTCTGTCGTACAGGCTGCGTTTAGTCGCATACTGCGCGGCCAGAATTTCATTGGTTTTACGGAAATCTCCCGCATGAAACGCACACCTCATCTGCTTGCGATCCAGTCTCATGTGGTCTTTGGCCACGCCGGAAACAGCGCCGCCGTTTTCCCCATGCAGCGCGTCGGGGTGAACGTCTGGCCGCTGAACACGGTGCAGTTCTCCAACCACACCCAGTATGGCCAATGGGCGGGAGAAGTGTTGGCGCCACAGCAGATTCCGGCGCTGGTGGAAGGCATTGCCGCTATCGGCGAGCTGGGCAATTGCGATGCGATTCTGTCCGGCTACCTGGGCAGTGCGGATCAGGGCCGGGCGATCCTGACCGGCGTGGCGCGCATCAAGGCCATCAACCCAAAGGCCTTGTACTTGTGCGACCCAGTGATGGGGCATCCGGAAAAGGGCTGCATCGTGCCTCAGGAAGTCAGCGATTTCCTGCTGGACGAAGCCGCGGCCATGGCCGACTTCCTGTGCCCCAACCAGTTGGAACTGGACAGCTTTGCCGGGCGCAAGCCGCAATCGCTGTTCGATTGTCTGGCCATGGCCAAGGCGTTGCTGGCGCGTGGGCCGAAGGCCGTATTGGTCAAACACCTGGATTATCCAGGCAAGCTGCCGGACGGTTTCGAGATGCTACTGGTGACCGCCGATGGTAGCTGGCATTTGCGTCGGCCGCTGCTGGCGTTTCCCCGTCAGCCGGTGGGCGTCGGCGATTTGACCTCGGGGCTGTTCCTGGCGCGTGTTCTGTTGGGTGACAGCCTGCTCGCCGCCTTTGAATTCACCGCCGCAGCGGTCCATGAAGTGCTGTTGGAAACCCAGGCCTGCGCCAGTTACGAACTGGAACTGGTGCGCGCCCAGGACCGCATTGCCCATCCTCGCGTACGTTTCGAAGCCACGCCTATCGGGTTGTAGGAATATTCCTGATTGAGCCAGGCAAAGGGCGTCCGGTACTATCGGGCGCCTTTTAGTCCCCTGTGTTTTTCAAGGAAGAACCATGTCCCCTGTATTTCCTTCGCCACGGGCGCTGACCGCCCTGGTGCTGACATCGTTGCTGGCCGGTTGCAGTGTGAACGGTACTTACCCTGACGCTACCGAGCCGGACGCTGCCAAGCTGCGCTTCATCTCCAATACCTCCAACACCACCATCGACGTCTACGACGCGCAGCATTGCATGGGCCAGACCACCGGCATGCTCAACAATATTTTCCTGGTCGATACCCGGCGGCGTGTCGGCATGTCGGTGCCCCCGCCTGCCAAGGCCAGGGGCTTGCTGGAGTTCAAGCTGGCGCCCGGCAAGGAAACCATGTTGATGATCAACACCAATGGCGGCAGCTATGTCTGCGGCAAATCAATGAGCATCACGCCAAAGGCCGGGGAAGAGTACGAAGTGACCTTCGATATGGCGCGTGGCATTTGCACGACCTCGTTGCAGCGCCTGACGCGCTCGGGTGGCAAGGATGTGCGCATTCCACAGCCGATATTCGAGAACGGCATGCCATCGTGCGCGGGCAAAAGCCCGATATTCGGCAAGGTAATCCCGGACACGCCACACCGTACCGCGATGATCAACGCAATCGTTGAAACCCATATGCAACTCATCACGTTGATGGAGCCTGACACGGCGCAGCGCCCGCAAGCCGTCGAGGAGGAAATCGCCGAGCGCAAGGCGCGATTCGGCCAGTTCACTCCGCCTGAGGCCTATTGGACTCAATACCGTCAGAACTATGCACTGGTAAATCAGGAAATGGCCGGCCGCAAGGCGCGTACCCTCGCGCTGTATGAGCGGGTTTACCGCATGCGCCTGAGCGGCACCGAAGATGCCATCCTGGAGCAATGGCAGAACCCGACGGACGCCGCCGTGGTCGAGCGCGTCAAGGCGAACGACAAGTTGATGGCGCAGTACTACAAGAACACCAGCAAAGCGGTGATGGTGGACATCGTGAACCATCATATGGAGCGCATGAGCCAGTTGGACCAGCGCTTTGATGTGTGTGCCCACGACGATCAATGCTGGCGGTTGTAGGAGCGGGGGCTCGCTCCTACAGGGGGAAAGGGCCTACAGCGCGTCTGCCTTGATTTCCTGGTAGCGCTTCTCCAGTTCCTGTCGGATCTGCCGGCGCTGCTGGGCCTGTACGAATCGGCGCTTGTCTTCGCTGTTCTGAGGTTGCAGCGGGGGCACGGCGGCCGGTTTGCGCTGGTCGTCCACCGCGACCATGGTGAAGAAGCAGCTGTTGGTATGGCGCACCGAGCGTTCGCGGATGTTCTCGGTCACCACCTTGATGCCTACCTCCATCGAGGTGTTGCCGGTGTAGTTGACCGACGCGAGGAAGGTCACCAGCTCGCCGACATGGATCGGCTCGCGGAAGATCACCTGGTCCACCGACAGGGTGACCACATAGCGGCCGGCATAACGGCTCGCGCAGGCGTAGGCCACTTCGTCGAGGTACTTGAGCAGGGTGCCGCCGTGGACATTGCCTGAGAAGTTGGCCATGTCAGGGGTCATCAATACCGTCATCGACAGCTGGGCGTTTCCGGGTTCCATAGCACACTCACGGGTTGTAGGCATTGGTTGGGGGGCACCTCTGCGGGTGCTGGAATCTTTGCAGCGCCATCCATAACGGGACGCCGGTGGGCGGCTTGCCGTCACGCGCGCACCGATCTGTTTCCATATATTGCACCGGCTTTCCGGCGGAAGTCGCGGTGTTAACCTTCAAAAGCCCATCCCAGGGCATTTCTTACGATCAAGGCAGACTTTTCCTTCCGCACTTTGCGATATTTCAAAGGCGCGCGCGGAAGTGAGAAAAGCACCAGTACCCTCAAGGAGCCCCTCGCCATGCACGCCATCAGCTTTATCCAGGACTTGGCCGTGATCATGCTGGTGGCAGGGGTTGTCACCATTCTGTTTCACCACCTCAAGCAGCCGGTGGTGCTGGGCTACATCGTCGCCGGGTTCATCATTGGCCCGCACACCCCGCCGTTCGGCCTGATCCACGACGAAGACACCATCAAGACCCTCGCCGAGCTGGGGGTGATCTTCCTGATGTTCTGCCTGGGCCTGGAATTCAGCCTGCGCAAACTGTTCAAGGTCGGCGCCACCGCGTTTATCGCGGCCTTCCTGGAAATCATCCTGATGATCTGGATCGGCTACGAAATCGGCCGCTGGTTCGACTGGAACACCATGGACTCACTGTTCCTCGGCGCGATCCTGGCGATTTCCTCGACCACCATCATCGTCAAGGCGCTCAATGACCTGAAGATGAAGAACCAGCGTTTCGCCCAACTGATTTTCGGCGTTCTGATCGTCGAGGACATCCTCGGCATTGGCATCATCGCCTTGCTGTCGAGCATCGCCGTCAGCGGCACGGTCAGCTCCGGCGAAGTGTTCTCAACCGTCGGCAAGCTCTCGCTGTTCATGATTGTCGCGCTGGTCATCGGCATTTTGCTGGTACCGCGCTTGCTGGCCTACGTGGCCAAGTTCGAAAGCAACGAGATGTTGCTGATCACCGTACTGGGGTTGTGTTTCGGTTTCTGCCTGCTGGTGGTCAAGCTGGAATACAGCATGGTCCTAGGCGCTTTTCTGATCGGCGCGATCATGGCCGAATCCCGGCAGTTGATTAAGATCGAGCGCCTGATCGAGCCGGTTCGCGACATGTTCAGCGCCATCTTCTTTGTCGCCATCGGCTTGATGATCGACCCGCAGATCCTGCTGCAATACGCCTGGCCGATTGCGGTGATCACCGTGGCCGTGGTGCTGGGCAAAATGCTGTCCTGCGGCCTGGGGGCGTTTATCGCCGGCAACGATGGCCGTACCTCACTGCGCGTGGGCATGGGGCTGTCACAGATTGGCGAGTTTTCCTTCATCATCGCGGCGCTGGGGATGACGCTGCAGGTGACCAGTGATTTCCTCTATCCCGTCGCGGTAGCGGTTTCGGCCATTACCACACTGCTCACGCCGTACCTGATTCGCGGTGCCGACCCGCTGTCGTTGAAGATCGCGTCGGTCATGCCCCAGCGTATGAGCCGAGTATTCGGCATGTATGGCGAATGGCTGCGCAGTATTCAGCCACAAGGCGAGGGCGCGATGCTGGCGTCGATGATCCGCAAGATCATCCTGCAAGTCGGGGTGAACCTGGCGCTGGTGGTGGCGATCTTCTTTGCCGGCAGCTTTTTTGCGGTGCGTATCGGTGGGTATCTGGAAGGCTGGATCAGCGATCCAAGCTGGCAGAAGGCGTTGATCTGGGGCGGGGCGTTGCTGTTGTCACTGCCGTTCTTGATTGCCGCGTATCGCAAGCTCAAGGCGCTGTCGATGCTGCTGGCGGAGATGAGCGTGAAGCCGGAAATGGCCGGGCGGCATACCCAGCGTGTGCGAAGAGTGATCGCGGAACTGATCCCGATCCTCTCGTTGCTGGTGATCTTCCTGCTATTGGCAGCCTTGTCGGCCAGTATTCTGCCGACCAACAAGTTGCTGGTGCTGATCGCCGTGGTCACGGCGGCTGTGGCGGCGGTGCTCTGGCGATGGTTCATCCGCGTGCATACGCGGATGCAGGTCGCCTTGTTGGAGACGCTGGATAACCATAAGGATACGCCGGAGCATTGAGGGGCTTTTTTGGGGGGCTGCTTCGCAGCCCGACGCGGGGCAAGCCCGCTCGCCACAGCAAGCCTCTTTAGCCAGAGAGCGCTGTCAGCTTTCCAGCCAGACGTCTCGCGCCCAGTGCCACACCGATTCCCAGGTTTCTTCGGTGACGATTTCTTCTTCGCCGGACCACAGCACCACGGTGCCGTCTTCTTCGACGCAGTAGTAGTCGTCGCCGTCCTGGCAGATCGGGATCAGGCTGCGGTCGACACCGGCGTCCCAGGCGTTGGCGGCCACGTCCGGCAGGTAGGTGTGGGACTGCGGGTCGGTGACGGTCACCGGCTCCAGGCTGCCGTACACCACGTCGCTGACGGTCAGCAGGAATTCACGGAAGACAAACGGGATGTCGATGAACAGTTGTTCCTCGATCTCCACCAGTTGGTCTTCGTCAGGCAGCTCCAAGGGAACCGGGACCGGTTCGTTGGCTTCACGCAATTGTTCGATGATTTCTTCCACGGCCGGGATCCTCTTGCTAGATGGCGCGGTTTATAGGGGCGTTTTATACAGTAGCTCGCTATAAGTGCAACCGTGAAATAGAAAACCCCGGACAGGTCCGGGGTTTTTTGTATCTGTTTACCAAGCGTGCAGGGATCAGCCGTTCTGGCGGATACCGGCGACCAGCCATGGCTGGTTGTCGCCCTGGGCACGTTCCATGTTCCAGCTTTCGCTGAACACTTCGCCCTGGTCGAAACGCGAGGACTTCGACACACCGCTGAAGGTCAGGGTGGCGATGGTCTTGTCGGCGCGATCATCCACACCGTCCAGCTGCACGCGCAGGTCGTCGATGTAAGTTGATTGGAATGCATCGCCAATCTCGGCGCGTTCGCGCTTGAGGAACTCCAGCAGTTGCGGGGTCACGAACTCGGCGATCTTGTCCATTTCGTTGGCGTCCCAGTGCTGTTGCAGGGACTGGAAGTGGCTGCGGGCCGCTTCGACGAAACGTTCCTCGTTGAACCAGGCCGGTGCGTTGATCACCGGACGGGCCGCAGCAGGTGCTGCTGAACCACCGAAGATCGAACCCATGGCTGGTTTTTGCTCGAACACTTCACGCTGCATCGGCGCGCCGGCTGGAGCCAGGTGCTCCTGCTGCTTGCGGCGACGGGCGGCGATAAAGCGGAAGACCAGGAAGGCGATGACCGCCATGATCAGGATGTCGAAGATCTGCATGCCCTGGAAGCCGCCGCCCATGAACATGGAGGCGAGCAGGCCACCGGCGGCGATGCCGGCAAGAGGGCCCAGCCAGCGCGAAGCACCGCCGGCCTTGGCGGCAGCGCCTGCAGCACCGGCGGCGCCTGCGGTAGCCGCAGCACCGCCGGCACCGGCGGATGGAGCCATTTGGCTGGTCTGGTGAGTCGGTGCTGCGCCTGAGCTTTTGCCGCCACCGAAGCGTTTGGCGTTGGCGTCGAGGCTCATCGTCAGGCCGATGCACAACGCCATGGCGATGCTAAGAAAACGTTTCATAAAGGGAATTCCCATTTGTGGATTGCACGCGCGCCATGTTGCACAGGTGTGGTGACAGTGGCTAGCGGCATAATGTTTCGGGCTTTTGCGTAGGACCGATTCGGAGTGGTCTGTAGGACTTATTACAGATATTGGCCCGAGTGGATGAAAAACAAGGGCGGGCCAACCATCTTCATGTCCATGCGCCCTCTTTAGGCGCGAGCTTGCTCGCGAAAAACGCCCAGGCAACGCGTTCATCCAGAATGCCCGCATTATCGTTGACGATCTTCGCGAGCAAGCTCGCTCCTACAAAGGGAAGGTCTCAAATGGCTTCGAGTTTCGCGTAACCCATCATCAGCCACTTGCTGCCTTCGGCGAAATTCACCTGCACACGGGCCTGGGCACCGGCACCTTCGAAGTTGAGGATCACGCCTTCGCCGAATACCGAATGCCTGACCTGTTGGCCAAGGCTGAACTGGGTTTCCGGAATCTCGGAGCCGGCGAACATGCTGCTGGAGTTCTGCTGCTGTCCACCACCGAACGGGCGGCTGACGCTGTTGGACAGGCGCACTTCCTGGATCAGGCCCTTCGGTACTTCACGTACGAAGCGCGACACCTTGTTGTAGGTTTCGCTGCCGTACAGGCGTCGGGTTTCGGCGTAGGTCATCACCAGGTTCTGCATCGCCCGGGTGATGCCCACATAGGCCAGGCGGCGTTCTTCCTCAAGGCGGCCGGGTTCTTCCAGGCTCATCTTGTGCGGGAACAGGCCTTCTTCCATGCCCACCAGGAACACGTAAGGGAATTCCAGGCCCTTGGCGCTGTGCAGGGTCATCAGCTGGATGCTGTCTTCATGCTCATCGGCCTGGGTATCACCGGCTTCCAGCGACGCATGGCCGAGGAAGGCGGCAAGCGGCGTCAGTTCTTCGTCTTCCTCGGTGTTTTCGAACGCACGGGCGGCGCTCACCAGTTCCTCAAGGTTTTCTACCCGGGCCTGGCCTTTCTCGCCTTTTTCCGCTTCGTGGTAGGCGATCAGCCCGGATTGCTCGATCACGGTCTGGGTCATCAAATGCAGTGGCATTTCTGCGCATTTGGCCGCCAGGTTCTCGATCAGCTCGACAAACACACCCAGCGCACCCGCCGCACGACCGGTCAGGCCTTTATTGGCGATGAGCAGGCGCATGGCTTCCCACATCGACACATCGGCGTGGCGTGCGTGGTCACGAATGGCTTCGACGGTTTTTTCGCCGATGCCACGGGCCGGGATATTGATCACCCGTTCCAGCGCCGCATCGTTGCCACGGCCTTCCAGCAAGCGCAGGTAAGCCATGGCGTTCTTGATCTCGGCCCGCTCGAAGAAGCGCTGGCCGCCATAGATGCGGTACGGGATGCGTTCGCGCAGCAAGGCTTCTTCCAACACTCGCGATTGGGCGTTGGAGCGGTACAGGATCGCGATGTCGCTGCGTGCCAGGCCGGTTTTCAGCGCACTTTCGATGGTTTCCACCACGTAGCGCGCTTCATCGTGTTCGTTGAACGCGGCGTACAGGTTGATCGCTTCGCCTTCGCCGCCGTCGGTCCACAGTTCTTTGCCCAGGCGCCCGGTGTTGTTGGCGATCAAGGCGTTGGCCGCCTTGAGGATCCCGGCAGTGGAGCGGTAGTTCTGCTCCAGGCGGATGGTGACCGCGTCCGGGAAGTCTTCGGAGTACTGGTAGATGTTCTCGATTTTCGCGCCACGCCAGCCGTAGATCGACTGGTCGTCGTCGCCCACCACCATCAGGCTGTCGCCACCCTTGGCCAGCAGGCGCAGCCAGGCGTACTGCACGGCGTTGGTGTCCTGGAACTCGTCCACCAGGATGTGTCGGAAACGTTTCTGGTAATGCGCCAGCAAGCCTGGGTTGTCGCGCCACAGGTCGAGGGCGCGCAGCAGCAGTTCGGAGAAGTCGATGACCCCGGCGCGCACGCAGGCGGCCTCGTAGGCTTCATAGATGCTGCGCATGGTGGCCAGGAACAGATCGCCGCTTGCCTGGATGTGTTGCGGGCGCAGGCCTTCGTCTTTCTGGCCGTTGATGAACCATTGCGCCTGGCGCGCCGGCCAGCGTTGTTCGTCGAGGCCCAGCTCGCGGATCACCCGCTTGACCAGGCGTTGCTGGTCATCGCTGTCGAGGATCTGGAAGGTCTGGGCCAGGCCCGCCTCCTGCCAGTGTGCCCGCAGCAAGCGGTGCGCCAGGCCGTGGAAGGTGCCCACCCACATGCCGGCCGGGCTGATGCCCATCAGCTGTTCGATGCGGTGGCGCATCTCGGCAGCGGCCTTGTTGGTGAAGGTCACCGACAGGATGGAATGCGGGGACGCGTTTTCGACCTGGATCAACCAGGCGATACGGTGCACCAGCACTCGGGTTTTACCGGAGCCAGCACCGGCCAGGACCAACTGACGGCCAACGGGGGCCGCTACGGCCTGGCGTTGGGCATCGTTGAGGGAGTTCAGCAAAAGGGAGAGATCATCGCGCATCGGCGCATTCTATGGCCCCCGGGGAAGTGGGGCAAATGCCAATGCCGGGTGGTCGACGGAAAACCTTCGGGGTGATGACCGGTCGGTCGATGGCCGCAGCCCGCGCAGCGTCTCGCTCAAGCCGTCTGGCCCGGAAGTTTGCGCTGCACGACCGTGCGGTTTTTATGACATGGAGCAGTTTGGCCCAAGCGCTTGCTTGTGTATGCTCCGTCGACGTTTCGGGCTCACCATTATAAGAACACTGCCTATGACCCTCAGCACCGACCTGCTTGGCCCCTCGGCGGCTCCCGCGCAGGTTATCCGTAAACACTACGCCACGGAGATGGCGGTCGAGCGCACACGCCTGCTGTATCAAGGCTCGCTGCTGCCGACCCTGTTGATGTTGGTCAATGGCCTGGTGTGCGCCTGGCTACTGTGGAACCCCCAGCAATACCTGTTGGACAGCGTCTGGTTGGTCTGGCTGCTGGCCCTGGTGGCGATGCGCGTGATCCAGGTGGCCGCGTTTGACTCGGCGATGCCCAGCCGCCAGGCCCAGCCGGTGTGGCAACGCATGTTCCTGCTCGGCTCGGCGGTCAGTGGCCTGACGCTGGCAACGGCCGCCATCGCCCTGGTGCCGGTGGACAGCTTCATGCAACAGGCCTGGGTGTTCGGCCTGATCGGCGCGGCGACCTTGTCGGCCAGCGTGGCGTACGCCGTGAGCCTGCCGGCGTTCCTGTCCTTTGCCTTGCCGTGCCTGGTGCCGTCCATCCTCTACCTGTTCTGGAGTGGCGACCCGCAGCAGCGCGGTTGGGGTGTACTTGGCCTGATCCTGCTGGCGTCCTTGAGTCTGGTGGCGTGGCAGGTCAATCGCCTGATCCAGCGTGGGCTGCTGCGCCGCTTCCAGAACCAGGCGCTGATCGAGCACCTGCAACAGGCGCAGCAGCGCAGCGAGCAACTCAATCAGGAACTGGTGCGCGAAGTCGAGCAGCGCCGTCAGGCCGAGCAGGAGCTGCGTGACGCCCAGATCGGCCTGCAAGACCGCGTAGCACAACGCAGCCAGGAACTGGACGCCGCCAGCCTGGCCCTGAATAAAAGCGAAGCGCGCCTGGCCATGGCCCTGCAAGCCAGTGAACTGGGCCTGTGGGACTGGAACCTGCAAACCGATGAGGTCCATCACACCCAGCTCAAGGAACTGTTCGGCCTGGAGCCAGAGTACGTCACGGCAATGCTCAGCCACCTCAAGCCGCGCCTGCACCCCGAAGACCTGCCGCTGCTCAAGCGTGCCCTGGTGGAACACCTCAAGGGGCGCAGCGAGGACTACCAGGTGGAATACCGCGTGCGCCATGGCGATGGGCACTGGGTGTGGATCGAAGACCGTGGCCGCGCCGTGGAACGTGCGCCCAGTGGCCGGGTCACGCGCATGCTCGGGACGCGCCGCGATATCAGCGCCGGCAAGGCCCTGGAGGAACAGCAGCGTTTGGCCTCGACCGTATTTGAAGCCGCCAGCGAAGGCATTGTGATCCTTGATCCGGACTACAAGCTGATCGCCGTCAACCAAGCCTTCAGCCGTGTCACGGGGTTCGAAACCGACGACATGATTGGCCGCAACGTGGTGGAACTGCCCAGCAGCCGTGACGCTCGCCGCCATTTCCCGGTGATCCGCCAGGCGTTGCTCAGCCACGGTACGTGGCAGGGTGAATTAGTGGAAACACGCAAGAACGGCGAGCTTTACCCGCAGTGGCTGCAATTGAACGTTGTGCGTGATATCCGAGGAAAAGTCAGCCATATCGTGGGCTTCTTCGCCGATCTTTCCGCGCGGCGTGAGTCGGAAGAGCGTATGCGTTACCTCACTCACTACGACGAACTGACCGGCCTGGCCAACCGCTCGCTGTTCCGCGAAAGGTTGCGCGAGGCTCACCAGCGTGTACGCCAGGGTGGGCGCAGCCTGGCGCTGCTGCACATCAACCTCGACCGCTTCAAGCTGTTGAATGACAGCCTGGGCCATGAAGTGGCCGACCAGTTGCTGCAAAAAATGGCGCGACGCCTGATCAATGCCTTGCCCGAGGCCGACACCATTGCGCGCCTGTCCGGCGATGAGTTTGCCGTGTTGTTCGACGCCTATGGCAACCTGTCGAGTCTGGCGCGGGTCGCCACGCGGCTGCTGGCCAAATTGCGGGTGCCGGTGACGGTGGAGGGGCATGAGTTGGTGTTCAGTGCTTCGATGGGGGTCAGTCTGCTGCCGGACAACGCGCGGGAAATTTCCGCATTGGTCAGTCAATCGAACATGGCCATGCAGCACGCCAAACACCTGGGCGGCAATAATTTCCAGTTCTACACCGACAGCCTGCAAGCCAGCACCCTGGAGCGCTTGCAGCTGGAAAACCACCTGCGCAAGGCCATCGAAGAGCGTCAGCTCACGGTGTTCTACCAACCGAAGCTGTGCCTGGCCAGCGGCAAGCTGAATGCGGCCGAGGCGCTGATCCGTTGGGAGCACCCGCAGTGGGGCATGGTGCCGCCGGGGGATTTCATCGGCCTGGCCGAAGAGACCGGCCTGATCGTGCCGCTGGGTGAATTCGTGCTGCGCGAGGCCTGCTGGCAAGCCTGCGAGTGGCAGCGCCAGGGGTTGGCGCCGATCCGGGTATCGGTGAACCTCTCGGTACACCAACTGCGCCAGGGCAAGTTGGTCAGCCTGGTACGCCAGGTGCTCGAAGAAACCGGCCTGGACCCGCAATACCTGGAGCTGGAGCTGACCGAAAGCCAATTGCTCGACAGCGTCGAACACATCATCGCCACCTTCCAGCAACTGCGGGACCTGGGGGTGAAGCTGGCGATCGACGATTTCGGCACCGGTTATTCGTCCCTCAGCTACCTCAAGCGCATTCCCGTGGACTACGTGAAGATCGACCAGACCTTCATCCGCGGCCTGGGTCAGGGGCGCGAAGACGCGGCCATCACTCGGGCAATCATCGCCATGGCCCACGGGCTGGCGCTGAAGGTGGTGGCGGAGGGTGTGGAAGATCAGCAACAGCTGGATTTCCTGCGGGGTGAGCGTTGTGACGAAGTGCAGGGCTATCTGATCAGTCGGCCGATGCAGGCTGATGGGTTGGCAGATTTGTTACGGAAAAATGCAGAATTTCCTTAACGACGCCAGGGACGTCCCTGTGGCTACAACGCGGCTGCCCTTAGATTCAAAGGGGAGCAGGGCGATTTAGTGATGCGTCGGACGGGCAAAACGGCAATTCTTGTAGTATAACTACAAGCTTGCTACATCCCTGGCCCTGCCCATAACAAGAGTCCTGCCCTTTGAACCTGTTGCAACATATCGCCCAGTCGCGCCACCTGTTACGCAAATCGGAGCTCAAGGTTGCCGATCACGTGCTGCTTGACCCTGCGGCTGTGATGCACAGTTCCATGGCCGACCTGGCCCACAGCGTGGGCATCAGCGAACCGACCATCGTGCGTTTCTGCCGCGCCATCGGTTGCTCCGGGTTCCAGGACTTGAAGCTCAAGCTGGCGCAAAGCCTGGCCGCTGGCGCCAGCTTCGGCCAATTCGCAATCCATGAAGACGATTCTGTCGCCGATTACAGCCTGAAAATCTTCGACACCACCTTGCACACGCTCATGGAAGTGCGCGAGAAACTCGACCCGGTGGAGTTGCAAAAGGCCGTGACGGCCATGTCCCAGGCTCAGCGCGTGGAGTTCTATGGCTTCGGTGCTTCAGGTGCAGTGGCAGCCGATGCCCAGCACAAGTTCTTCCGCTTGCTGCTCACCGCCGCGGCTTACAGTGACCCGCACATGCAGGCCATGTCGGCGGTGACCTTGAAGCCTACGGACGTGGCCATCTGCATTTCCCAGTCGGGTCGCTCCAAAGACCTGCTGATCACCGCCAACCTGGTGCGTGAAAGCGGTGCATCGCTGATCACCCTGTGCCCGAGCCAGACGCCGTTGGCGGAACTGTCCACGGTCAACCTGGCGATCGATGTGCATGAAGACACCGAGATCTATACCCCGCTGACCTCGCGTATCGCCCACCTGGTGGTGATCGATGTACTGGCGATGGGCGTGGCCATGGCGCGTGGGCCGAGCCTGGTCAACCACCTCAAGAGCGTGAAGCGCAGTCTGCGCAGCCTTCGCCTGTCACCGAAATCCGTCAAAGCCCTCGACGATTGACCTGAGGTCAAAATGTGGGAGGGGGCTTGCCCCCGATAGCAGTGGGTCAGTCAGTAAATCTGGTGACTGATACACCGCAATCGGGGGCAAGCCCCCTCCCACATTTGGATCTCCTGCGAACCCAGAATCTTCATCAGGCTGTCATCGCTGCGTCATCGCCCAGGGCCATCCTGAACTCCCCGTACTCGCATTGGGAGACTCCAAATGGCCCGGACTTACGAAGACAGCAACAGCTCCGTCAAAACCCGTCGTCAGCAGGAAGACCAACGCCGCATGGCGTTCCGTCGCGCAATCGAAGACCGTTGTGAGGAGCGCCAGTTGCTCCAGAGCATCAGTGACTACCCGGAACTCCACTGGCAGGCACCCGCGGCTGCCCAGCGAAGCGCTCAGCCAACACGCTGATCTGCACCCGTTCGCTGCGGATAAAGCCCAGGAACGCATGGGCCACCGGTGACAGGCGCTTGGCCTTGGCCTGCACCAGGCACCAACTGCGATACAGCGGCAGTTCTTCCACCGGCAGCTCCTTGAGCCCGCCGGTGGCCAGCTCCATGTTGACCGCGTGGCGCGTCAGCAGGGCAACGCCCAATCCTGCACAGACACACTCACGCTGCGCCTCGGCCGAGGCCACTTCCACCGTCTGGGTGAAGTGCACGCGTTTTTCCTTGAAGTACTCCTCGCAGGCCAGTCGCGTGCCGGAACCCGGTTCGCGCAGCAGCAGCGTGTAGGGCTCCAGGTCCTGCAGGCGCAGCGGGCCTTGCAGGCTCAAGGGATGGTCGGGAGGCGCCACGGCGACAATCGGGTTGTTGAGGAACGGCAGGAATTCCAGGCCCATGTCCTGGGGCACCATGGACATGATCACCAGGTCGTCGCGGTTGTCCGAAAGCCGGCGAATCACCTGGGCGCGGTTCACCACCGTCAACTGCAACTGCACTTCCGGATGCTGGCGCTTGAAGGCGGCAAACAGATGCGGCACGAAGTACTTGGCGCTGGATTCAATCGCCAGTTTCAGCTGGCCCTGCAACGAACCCTGCATGTCCGAGAGCTGCATATCGAGGTTTTCCAGGCGCCCGAAGATGTCGCGACTGGCGCGCTGCAGGGCTTCGGCAGCCTCGGTCATGTAGAGCTTTTTGCCAACGTAATCGAATAGCGGCTGGCCGATCAGCTCTTCCAGTTGACGGATTTGCAGGCTGACGGCTGGTTGCGTGAGGGACATTTCCTCGGCCGCACGGCTGTAGGAGCGTAAATCGCACACCTCATGGAAGATCTGCAATTGACGCAATGTCAGTCGCATCAATGACTTACGCATTTTCTAATTCTCTCGCCACCGGCTGTTCGGGCAACTATAAGTCTTTACTTATGCCCAGCCCAATAATTATTGATTTTTGTTAATCCCTTGGCAGGCTTAGTGTGTGTCTCGCGACTGTCATGAAACATTTGGTCACGCGCCGACCCGGCTCCAGCGGGTCGAAGAACGCAGCAATCGGCTCAAGGGAATTTCCAAGTGATAAAAAAGATCCTGATCGCCAACCGTGGTGAAATTGCCGTACGAATCGTGCGTGCCTGCGCCGAGATGGGCATTCGCTCGGTCGCGGTCTACTCCGACGCCGACCGCCACGCGTTGCACGTCAAGCGTGCCGACGAAGCCCACAGCATTGGTGCCGAGCCCCTGGCCGGCTACCTGAACCCGCGCAAGCTGGTGAACCTGGCGGTGGAAACCGGCTGCGATGCGCTGCACCCCGGCTACGGCTTCCTGTCGGAAAATGCCGAACTGGCAGACATCTGCGCCGAACGCGGCATCAAATTCATTGGGCCATCGGCTGAAGTGATTCGCCGCATGGGTGACAAGACCGAAGCGCGCCGCAGCATGATCAAGGCCGGTGTGCCGGTCACGCCGGGCACCGAAGGCAACGTCGCGGATATCCACGAGGCACTCACCGAAGGCGACCGCATTGGTTACCCGGTGATGCTCAAGGCCACGTCCGGTGGTGGTGGTCGTGGTATCCGTCGCTGCAACAGCCGCGAAGAACTTGAACAAGCCTTCCCCCGTGTGATCTCCGAAGCCACCAAGGCCTTCGGTTCGGCGGAAGTGTTCCTGGAAAAATGCATCGTCAATCCCAAGCACATCGAGGCGCAGATCCTCGGTGACAGCTTCGGCAACGTGGTGCACCTGTTCGAGCGCGATTGCTCGATCCAGCGCCGTAACCAGAAGCTCATCGAAATCGCCCCGAGCCCGCAATTGACACCTGAACAGCGCGCCTATATCGGCGACCTGTCGGTGCGCGCCGCCAAGGCCGTGGGCTACGAGAACGCCGGTACCGTGGAGTTCCTGCTCGCCGAGGGCGAGGTGTACTTCATGGAGATGAACACCCGGGTGCAGGTGGAACACACCATCACCGAAGAAATCACCGGGATCGACATCGTCCGGGAACAGATCCGCATCGCCTCCGGCCTGCCGCTGTCGGTGAAACAGGAAGACATCCAGCACCGTGGTTTCGCGTTGCAGTTCCGTATCAACGCCGAAGACCCGAAAAACAACTTCCTGCCCAGCTTCGGCAAGATCACCCGTTACTACGCGCCCGGTGGTCCCGGCGTGCGTACCGACACGGCGATCTACACCGGCTACACCATCCCGCCGTTCTACGACTCCATGTGCCTGAAACTGGTGGTGTGGGCGTTGACCTGGGAAGAGGCCATGGACCGCGGCCTGCGTGCCCTGGATGACATGCGCCTGCAAGGCGTGAAGACCACTGCCGCCTACTACCAGGAAATCCTGCGCAACCCGGAATTCCGCAGCGGCCAGTTCAACACCAGCTTCGTGGAAAGCCACCCTGAGCTGACCAACTACTCGATCAAGCGCAAACCCGAAGAGCTGGCCCTGGCCATCGCCGCCGCCATCGCCGCCCACGCAGGCCTGTGAGGAATACAACAATGTCCAAGAAAATCTTTGTCACCGACACCATCCTGCGCGACGCCCACCAATCGTTGCTGGCCACCCGCATGCGCACCGACGACATGCTGCCGATCTGCGACAAGCTCGACAAAGTCGGCTACTGGTCCCTGGAAGTCTGGGGCGGCGCGACCTTTGACGCCTGCGTACGCTTCCTCAAGGAAGATCCGTGGGAGCGCCTGCGCAAACTGCGCGCCGCATTGCCCAACACCCGCCTGCAAATGCTGCTGCGCGGCCAGAACCTGCTGGGCTACCGTCACTACAGTGACGATGTGGTGAAGGCGTTCGTGGCCAAGGCGGCTGTGAATGGCATCGATGTCTTCCGCATTTTCGACGCCATGAACGACGTGCGTAACCTGCGCGTGGCCATCGAAGCGGTGAAAGCCGCCGGCAAGCATGCCCAAGGCACCATCGCCTATACCACCAGCCCGGTGCACACCGTCGAAGCCTTCGTGGCCCAGGCCAAGCAGTTGGAGTCCATGGGTTGCGACTCCATCGCGATCAAGGACATGGCTGGCCTGTTGACCCCGTATGCCACTGGCGAGCTGGTCAAGGCGCTGAAGGCCGAGCAGAGGCTGCCGATCTTTATCCACTCCCATGACACGGCAGGTTTGGCCGCGATGTGCCAACTCAAGGCCATCGAAAACGGTGCGGACCATATCGACACCGCCATCTCCAGCTTCGCCTGGGGCACCAGCCACCCAGGGACCGAGTCGATGGTCGCCGCCCTTAAAGGCAGCGAGTTCGACACCGGCCTGAGCCTGGAGCTGTTGCAAGAGATCGGCCTGTACTTCTACGCCGTGCGCAAGAAATACCACCAGTTCGAAAGCGAATTCACCGCGGTCGACACCCGTGTGCAAGTCAACCAGGTGCCGGGCGGGATGATTTCGAACCTGGCCAACCAGTTGAAAGAGCAGGGCGCTCTCAACCGCATGAGCGAAGTGCTGGCCGAGATCCCGCGTGTGCGTGAAGACCTTGGCTTCCCGCCGCTGGTCACCCCGACCTCGCAGATCGTCGGCACCCAGGCGTTCTTCAACGTGCTGGCCGGCGAGCGTTACAAGACCATCACCAACGAAGTGAAGCTGTACCTGCAAGGCGGCTACGGCAAGGCGCCGGGCACGGTGAACGAGAAACTGCGGCGCCAGGCCATCGGCAGCGAAGAAGTGATCGACGTGCGCCCGGCCGACCTGCTCAAGCCGGAAATGACCAAGCTGCGTGGCGAAATCGGCGCGTTGGCCAAGTCCGAAGAGGACGTGCTGACTTACGCGATGTTCCCGGACATCGGGCGCAAGTTCCTCGAAGAACGCGACGCCGGCACCCTGGCGCCGGAAGTGCTGCTGCCCATCCCTGAAGCGGGCGGTGTGGCGCGTGCCGGTGGCGAAGGCGTCCCGACCGAGTTCGTCATCGACGTGCACGGCGAAAGCTACCGCGTGGACATCACCGGTGTTGGCGTCAAGGCAGAGGGCAAGCGCCACTTCTACCTGTCCATCGACGGCATGCCGGAAGAAGTGGTGTTCGAACCGCTCAACGAGTTCGTCAGCGGCGGCAGCAGCAACCGCAAGCACGCTACCGCGCCGGGCCATGTCAGCACAGCGATGCCGGGCAATATCGTCGATGTGCTGGTCAAGGAGGGCGATGTGGTGAAGGCCGGCCAGGCCGTACTGATTACCGAAGCCATGAAGATGGAAACCGAAGTGCAGGCCGCGATTGCCGGCAAGGTCACCGCCGTTCATGTGGCCAAGGGCGACCGGGTCAACCCGGGCGAAATCCTGATTGAAATCGAAGGCTGAATAACAGCCTTCGACACTACAGCTTAATCCTCGGGGGGGCAGGTGCCCCCCTTTTTTTGCCTGGAGTTTGGTGGGTCAGAAGCTCATCTTCCATTGCCCCATCAGGCCTTGGTTACGGCTGTTGGTAGCGGCCTGGGCGCTGTAGGTCAGGCCGACGGTGTGTTGTTTCGACAGGGCCAGGTCCAGCCCTGCTTGCAGATCCAGGCTGTTGCGATCCAGCGAGGTACCCTTGACCGTGAAGCCGTCAACCAGCCCCGGCAGGGCGCCGTAGGACTGGCGCACCTGGCTGTCGACCTCGCCGTAGAGGTGTTTCCAGCCGGTGCTGAGGTGGGGCGTAAGGCTGACCTGGTTATCGAATCGATACACCGTTGCCAGGCGAAGGCCCACGGTGCTACTCAGGTTCTGCTGGGTTTGTGCGCCAACGTTCAGTGCAGTCAGGCCACCGGCTTCCTTGAAGCTGTCGCGGTGGTAACGCTGGAAGCCGAGGCCGGCGAAGGGTTCTACGCTGACATCCGCGCTGCCCAGTTGATAGCCCAGTTCGGAAAACAGGGTTTGGCTCTGGGCGTTGTATTGGCCCCTGAGTTGTTCCTTGTAATCCAGCAGGTTGACGCTGCGTTTGTTCTTTCCCGCATGGTCGCTGTAGATCGCGCCCAGGCGCAGGGCCAGTGGGCCGTCCTGGCGCACGGCATAACCGCCCAGATGCCAACTGTCCAACTCGGAGGCGAAGCGTGGAGTGTCGAAATGGCTGGTGGATTTTGCGCCCATCACACCCACGCGCCAGGCGTGATCCAGTGCCCAGTCGGCGCCCAACAGCAGGCCTTCGGTGCTGTATTTCAAGCCGGCGCTGCCGCCTTGTTGGTCGAGGCGGCCGTCGTGGCCCAGGCCTTGAACCCAGAAGTGTCCCTCGTCGTCGGCGGGCAATGTGCGCAGGGTTGAAAGCAATTGGTTGCCGAGTTGCTGCGTGGTGTTTTGCGTTGCGCCCGCGAGGTTGGCGTTCTGGCTGCCAGCCAATTGCTCAAGGCTGGCACCGATTCCGCCGGGTTGTTTCTCCAGCGCATCACCGAATTTTTCCAGGGCTTTGATTTGCTCGGCGGTCAGTTTTCCGGACTGCAGTAAACCAGTCAACGCAGGCTCTAGCACCTTGGCCACTTGCAGGCCATTGTGCGATGTGGCCTTGCGGGTGAGATAACCGTCGAGGGGTGTCGCTTTGGTTTCGGGCACGTAGACCCACGCGTCATCCAGTGCATCGTAGGGTTGATACCAGTACGGCGTGTATTCGATATCGCCCCGCGCCTGTGCGGTTTGAAGGCTGGCGGCGCTGAGAGCAAGGGCAATGACAAGGGCAACTCTGTGCGGTGTAAAAGGCATGAAATCCCAACCTCTGATGAATGAGGCCGGGAATTTAGCGAGATGGTGGGGTGATAACTGTCAGGCCATCGACCCCTGGTTTGCGGGAGTTGTCTCTAGTGCGTGGCGATTAAAAACTCATCTTCCTTTGGTCGATGCTTTTTGAGTCTGCATTTTATTGCGTTCATAGCGGGTGCGTGGGTTTCATATCTGCACTATATTGCAATTTCAGTTCACCTTTTCAGCTGGTGAATGCATTAAATTGCAGGTGAGAGCCATGGTCCGTCTGACACTACAAATCTACGCCGAAGGAAAATGGCAGGACGCCATGCTCCTGACATTTGATACGCCGCAACTGGGTTTCGAAAGTCGATGCAGTTTTGGTTATGGCCAGCGCTATCTGGTGGAACACCTTGATGAACTGGCGACACCCTTCGCCACCTCGGTGAGTGCCGCGTTCCCACTGCAATGGGAGGGTGGTAGAGCCCAGCATGCTCCCGCTTTTGTACATGACATCGCACCTGCGGGTGCCGCTAAACGTTTTCTGATGGCGCGTATTGGTGGGGATACACCGGATGACATCAGTGCAGACCTTTTTCTGCTGATGCGCAGTACGCCTGCCCCCATTGGACATATGCGAATCAAAGAATCGGTTGAGGCTTTGGACAATCGAACCCCCATGGGGTTTGAACGTCATGAGGTAATCCGGCGGGACAACCGATTCCTGGAGTATGCCTATGAGCAAGGCGCAGCTATCGGCGGAGCCACGGGGGCGGGCGGGGAGGCGCCAAAGTTACTGCTGACAGAAAACCAGGACGGTTTGTTATTCCCGGATGCGGTGCTGGACGACGAGCAGGTCAAGCAACATTGGTTTGTGAAGTTTGCACGCAATAAAGGCACACAGACGGATCAGGACATCCTGCGTAGCGAATTCCACTACTACAAAGCCTTGCAGGCCTTGGGTATTGATACCGTGGCGGAGTCGGGGTTATCACTGGAGGAAGCGAGCAAGCCCAGTGTGTGGATGCACCGTTTTGATCGGCGCGTCACTGCGCAGGGGGTCGAACGCTATGCCGTGGAGTCAATCTACTCATTGGCGGGTGTCACGGTGCCCGGCAGCGCCATGGCGCATCGTGAGGTGGTGACGTTGTTGGTTGAATTGTGGCGAGAGGCTGGTCAGTCCAATCAAGTACCGGTGTTGGTCTCTGAGTATCTCAAGCGCGATCTGTTGAACAAAATCCTCGGCAACTCGGACAACCATGGTCGCAATACCTCGATCATTCGCGAAGCGAACGCCCTGCGTCTTGCACCCATCTACGATTTGGCGCCGATGGTAATGGACGACGAAGGCATCACGCGCACGACCAAATGGCCCAGGGAGCTGGAGCGGGCGGGCGACGTGGATTGGCGGGGTGTATGTCATTTGCTGGGTGATCTTGTCGACAGCGAGAAGCTGTTCGAAGACCTGAGGGAGGCGGCGCAACAGCTTTCAGCCTTGCCAGACATACTCAGTGCCAGCGGCTTGCCTGCGGTGACTATGAACCATCCCGGCATTGCGTTGAAACATCTGCCGCAGCGGTTGAAAGAATGGGGACTGAAATGAGCTTGACCGTTGAAGAACGCACCCAGTTGATTGAAAGCATTCAGGATGCCTTGGCAGAAGGCACACTGGAAATCGCCGAAGCGGTACGCCGCTTGCGTACCGAAGTCACCGGCCTGCATCAAAGCCAGTTTGCCAGGATGTGCAAAATCTCCGTGCGCACCTTGGTGCATATCGAGCATGGCGAAGGCAATCAGACACTGAAATCGCTCAATGCAGTGTTCCGGCCATTCGGATTGAAGATGGGGGTGGTGAAGGTGCGCAGAAGCCTCTAGGTAACGGCGCTGGCACTGAAGACCCAATGTGGGAGCCCGGCTCCCACATTGATCAACGCAGTGTTGGCGATTCAGGCACGGCACTGCGCCAATGTTTTCACCTGCCCATCCCCGCGCTGATTCTCTTGCGACAACCACTTCTCAAACCCCGCTCCAACCTTCAGCCACTCCGAATCGATGATCGAGTACCACGCGGTATCGCGGTTCTTGCCCTTGACTACCATGTGCTGGCGGAACACCCCTTCGAAGCTGAAGCCCAACCGCTCGGCCGCGTATCTGGAGCGATCGTTGGCGTTGTTACACTTCCATTCCAGGCGGCGGTAGCCCTGTTCGAACGCGTGTTTGGCCAGCAGGTACACCGCCTCGGTGCTTTTCGGCGAGCGCTGCATCGGTGCGCCGAAGGTGACGTGGCCGATTTCGATGCGGCCCTGTGCGGGAACGATGGACATCAGGCTGAGGAGGCCTTGCGCCTGGCCAGTCTGGCGGTCGATCACGCAGAAGAAGTACGGGTCGCTGTGGGCCGCGTGGTTGTTCAGCCAGTCATTGAAGGCGCTGCGCTCCGGGAAGGGGCCGTACGGCAAGTAGTCCCACAGCTTGGGGTCGGCATCGGGGCCTTGGAGGGCCTGGAACAATTCGTCGCCATGGCGGGCCGGGTCGAGTTTTTCCAGGCGGATGAAGCGCCCTTCAAGCAGTTTGACGGTAGGCGCCGGGGCGCCTTTCCAGTCGGCGAGGGAAGTAGTCATGCTGCGCTCCTTAAAGACCTTTGCGAAATTGGATGAACCCAGGGCGTTCGGCGATGCGTTCGTAGAGTTGGATCGCGGTGGCATTGGTCTCGTGGGTCAGCCAGTGCACCTTGGCGCAGTCATCGGCCTTGGCGGTGGCGTAGACGAATTCGATCAGCTTGCGACCGACGCCGGTGCCGCGTTGGGCCGGGTCCACCAGCAAGTCCTGCAGGTAGCAGGAATTCTCGATGCTCCAATTGGAGCGATGGTAGATGAAATTGACCATGCCCACCGCCTTGCCGTCCTGCCAGGCCAGGGCCGAATGGGTCGGCTCGCTGGCGTCGATCAGGCGTTGCCAGGTGCTTTGGCTGACGGCGTCCGGCAGTTCGGTTTCGTAGAACTTCAAATACGCCTGCCACAGCGGCAACCAGGCAGCGTGGTCGGCGGCGGTGACCTGGCGGATGTCGATCGGGCTCATTCTGGGGCTCCTTGAGGAATAAAACGGGCGAGGGTCTGGTCGCGCACATCGGCGCTGGTTGCCAGACCCGCACGCACGCCGGCCATGTCGGCCGCACTGCGGTTTTGGCTGAGTTTGCGTTTGCCGATCAGGCGCTCGATCGGCAGGGCGAAGCCGACGATGGCCTTGAGCATGCCGTCGATGTAGTCGGCCGGGGCGTCGCTGACTTTCCAGGGCTGGGCGCGGCCGCCTTCATGGCGATCGGTCAGCGCAGTGACCACCGCGAGCAAGCGCTCGGCATCGTTGAACACCTCGGCTTTGCCATAGGCGTGCACGGCGATGTAGTTCCAAGTGGGTACCACTTTGCCGTGCTCGGCCTTGGCCGGGTAGAACGCCGGGCTGATGTAAGCCTCGGCACCCGCGAAGATCACCAGCGCTTCGCTGCCGTCCTGCAGGTCTTTCCACTGTGGATTGGCCTTGGCCAGGTGCCCGTAGAGCGTGCCGTTCGGGCCTTCATCGGGGTTGAGCAGCAACGGCAAGTGGCTGGCTTGCAGGCCTTGCTCGCCAAAGGTCACCAGTTGCGCCAGGCGGGTGTGCTGGATCAGTTGCTGCAGTTCGGGCAAATCGTCGAGGGCAAAGGCGCGAGGTGTGTACATGGAAATATTCCTTGGCGAATGCTTGCATCCTAGGCAGGCTAATGGTTCGTTGAAAGAGCCATCTGGCACTCATTTCATAGGTCCAATATGTCACCTGTCTCGCCGCCCCTGTCGTTCAACCCCGCCGGCATTGAACTGGATCGCCGCCAAGGCCTGACGCGCCAGCTGTATGACGCCCTGCGCCAGCGCGTGCTGGACGGCCGATTGGTCAGCGGCACGCGCTTGCCGGCCACCCGTGACCTGGCGACGGCGTTGTCGATTTCCCGCAACAGCGTGGTGCGCGCCTACGATCAGCTATATGCGGAGGGATTTATTGAAAGCCGGGTCGGCGATGGTACCTATGTCGCCCAATTGCCCACTGCAAAAAAACTATCCACAAAAGTATCCACAGGGTTTTCAACAGGCTTATCCCCAACCTTATCCACAAAATGGGCGGATTTGCCGGAAGACCTCGACAGTGAAGTTATCCACAGTGCGGGCTTGGCGCGGATAAGAACCAACCACCTGTCCCTGCCTCCAGCGGGGCCGCCACGGGCATTTCGCGTGGGCGTGCCCGCCTTCGATCTGTTCCCTTTCGAGGTCTGGGCCAAGCTGAATGGGGCGTTCTGGCGCAAGCCGGACCTGGAACTGTTGTGCTACGGCGACCCGGCGGGCGACGGTCGCCTGCGCGGACTGATTGCCGCCTACTTGCGCAGCTCACGCGGCATGCAGTGCACGGCTGAACAAATAGTGATCACCAGTGGCGCGCAGCAGGCCATCAGCCTTTGTGCACAGTTGCTGGTGGAGCCCGGGGACGGCGTGGCGGTGGAAAACCCCGGCTATCGTGCGGCCGGGCATGCGTTCGCCCTGGCGGGCGGAAAATTGCATGGCGTGCCGGTGGATGGCGAAGGTATTGATTGCCAGGTGCTCAACACCTTGAGCGATTGCCGCGTGGCCTATGTCACACCCTCCCACCAGTACCCGATGGGGGTGGTGATGAGCCTGGCGCGGCGCCTGGAGTTGCTCGCCTGGGCCGAGCGCACGGGCGGATGGATCATCGAGGACGACTACGACGGCGAGTACCGCTACAGCGGCGCACCGTTGTCGCCCCTGGCCGCGCTGGATCGCAGTGGGCGCGTGCTCTATGTCGGTACTTTCGGCAAGGTGGCCTTCCCCGCGTTGCGCCTGGGCTATCTGGTGTTGCCGGCGGGCCTGGTGGATGCGTTCGCCCGGCGCCGTGCTGTCGACATGCGCCACTCCGAGGTCAGCACCCAGGCGGTGATGGCTGAATTCATGGCCGCTGGGCATTTCCAGCGCCATATCCGCCGCATGCGCCGTGCCGCGTTGAGCCGGCGCAATACCTTGTTGGCGGGCTGGCCAAGCGGGGTGGCCGGTGTCGGCGAGTTGCCCAGTGTCGCTGCCGGGCTGCACCTGACGGTGCGCGTGGACAGCCTGGCCCGCGAGCAGCAGTTGCTCGAACTGGCGCGGGCCGCTGAGGTTGAAATCAATGGCCTGAGCAGCTACTGGCTGGCGCAATCCAGCCCGCCTGCGGACCAACGTGCCGGCCTGGTATTGGGGTTCGCCGCCGTACCGGAGCCAGCGATTGTCCAGGCGCTGGAGCGCTTGCGCAGGGTATGGCAGTGAGCGAGCCCTCAGGTTTCGCTGTGAGGGTGCGTGTTGAAAAACATCGACTTGGCCAATGGTTTGCCAATGGCTGCGCGCTCAATGGCAATCTGCTCTTTGTCTGAGAGCCCTGTGGTCTGAAAGGCACCCCCGAGTTTTTGTTGTGCAACGGTCTTGAAGTGCCCGGCGACAAAGTCTTCGTTACCTGCCTGCATCGAGTGGTAATGAAAGTGCGCATACCACAACACGGCCTGGGTCTTGCGATCGTGGACTCCGTATTCGTCCAGGAAGTCTCTACGGCTTTTGAGGCGTCGGCGCGTGAGGGTTTTCCTGACGATCACCTCGCCCTGTTCATACAGCCACTGAATACGAGGTGCGACGGGAATCTGCTCCTTGATCATCCTGATGCGCGTGGCTTTGCCCTCTTCGTAAAGCTGCTGCACGGCTGCATTGAGCTTGAGCTTGAGTTGGGCCGCGGCGGGGTGGTCGATTTCAGTCAGATTGCGTTGGGTGAGGGCCTCCTCGATGTTTTCAATCGCGCGCTCAAGGGGGGGCACCTCCAGGTGAAACATCCCTTCGATGTCTGTCGGCAGGCGCCAGGGTTTATTGGAATGGCCCTCAAGACGTTTGATTGTGGCGGGTATTGCATCCAGAAGCGCCTGGCCCTCTTTGAGGCTGGTGTCCAGGCTGATCGGCTTCGAGGCTGGCGGGCGGGCACGCTCCTCGACCCGCTGCGCCCACTGCCCCGGCGATTTTTCATGGAAGGTGGCTATCACCTTGCCGGTCAGCGGTGCTTTGACATCTACCAGGGAAGGGTCCGACTCGCGTGGCTCGCCGACCACAACGCCGTGAAAGCGTGTCTTGATGACCTTGCGGGGGGCCACCGGTGCGGGCCGAGAGGGTCCTGGCTTGGGCTCCAGTGCCTTGCGTTCGCGCAACAGTCGCGCCAAGTCGTGAGTCGCACGTTGGTTGAATTCGTCGACGAGTCGTACAGGTCGTTGAGCGGTTCCCTGAGCACCTGTTCGGGTGCATCGGCATGCAGGTCAAGCAGGCGCTGGTCGACAGTGGTGAATTGGTCGACGAGGCTATCGAGCACCTCGATACGCTCCGACAAGGGGCTGTCGGCATCGTTTTGCAGGGTATCGAGGTAGCTCTGCACAGCGAGGTCGGCCATACCCACGATGGTGCTCAGCTGGGTGCGTGCCTGCTGCTGTTCCGGCGCGTTGCCGTTTTTGATGCACAGGAAGCGCGACACCATTATTTGCAAGGCTTTCAGGTCGTGCAGGTTGAGGTTGGGCAGTGCCTTGGAAGTTGTCTGCATCACCTGCGCACCGGCGCTGCCCAGCTTCGAAAGTTCCTTGAAGCGTGAGTCGACGTACTCCAGGCGGCTGATCATTTCCAGGTTCAGCGTGGACATTTCCTGGGCCAGATCGGTGGTGCTCTGGGGGATCTCGGAGGTTGCTTCGTCCAGCAAGCCGACCGTATCGAGCAAGGTGTCTCGATAGGGGCGCAGGCGCTCCTCGACGGCGGAGCGGGTGAGCAGCAACTGTTTGTTCAAATAATCGACCATGGCGATCTGGTAGTTGGGCACCGTGTCGATAACGCCCAGTGCCGTGAGTTGGCGGATTGGCACGTCGTATTCCTCCAGCCGCCGGTCGACGTCGCCGATATAGGCATCGCGCCTTTGCGCGGTCGAGGGGCCAGGCTCGGAGCCGATGGCGGCGAGGGATTCGGAAAGCTCCGCCTGGCGACGACTCTCGTTGGCATCGAAGTCAGTGAGGCTTTTCCTCAGCTCAGTGATGCGCTGCGGCTTCTGCCCCTGAGCGGCACGCCGCCGATTGCGAAAGCCTCCCCCGCGCAGGCGTAGCCGTACGTCGACGAACCATTGGCCGGACCGGTTGCTGACCAGCAACGGGCCAGTGCGCGCGGGGTCGTTGGGGTCGGCTATGATCACGTTGTCGTTGTCGTCCAGATTGACCTCGAACCAGCGCTCGCCGACCGGGGCGTACCACTTGTCCTTGTCCGGATACAGATGCAGATGAACGCCGGGTGTTCTGTTCTGCTCGCCAAGGGTGGCGGGTTTGTCGGTTTTGAATGTGTCCAGCCGTGTACCCAGGCTCGAAGGCGCGCGACTGAGTGCGCCGCTGATATGCAGGGTTTCCTGGTGTAACGGGGTCAGGTCGGTGCCCGGCAGGTCCGGCAATTGCTGGTTGGCGACCACGGGGGGCTGCGGTAGCGGGTCTTTGGGCTTGATCGGTTTCTCGGGGATGGGTTCAAGCCGGGGTTTGGAGGGTTCGGTCACGGGCTCACGGGTTGGATGACGCAGCCCTACGTGCAGGGCCAATGCCATGCCGAGGTTGAGCCACAGGTCGACGAGCGCGTTCCAGCCCTCGGATTTGTCGGATTTGTCCACCGCCTGCTCGGCCTGCTCCAGGTCTTCCATGATTTGCCACATCCACGCGGCAACCCCCACGGTAGGCCCCAGAAACGGCAGCACGGCGTTGAAGATCTGCCAGCCGGTCTGGCGAAAGGTCGCCCAGCGCTTCTGCTCATTGGAGATCGATTGACGGGTCGCCAACTCGACCATCGCGTTGGCGTTGGCCTTGAACAGCGTGATCAGGGCGCCGTCGCCCAACACGTCGTCGCTCAATTCGATAGGTCCGCTCATATCCACCACCGTCGCCGGCTCGACAATCACTCGCACAACGGTCCAAGGCGACGGCAGGGTGTCGGGAAACACGTACTGCTCGTAGTTGAAGCGGACGTCTTCGGGTAACCAGGCCAGCACTGATTCGCGCAGGTCTTGGTCCTGCTTGATCATGTACAGCAGGTTTTGCCGGGATGGGAACTGGGCAAGCACTGGTTCGAGCAAGGGGCGGTACAGCATGCAGGGGCCGGCGGAAGGGTCCAGCGGGCCGATCACAAACATATTGGCGACTTCATCCCTCTGAATGCCGCTGCGCAATGTCGGGACAAAGGCAAGCGGTCGGATCACGATCGGCTGCCCGTCAACCTGCTGGTCTTGCTTCTCTACCTGCATCACTGCGGCGACATAGCGGTAGCCGAGTTCGTCGATGCCCTGGCGTTGCTGGATCTTCAATTGCAGAGCCAACAGTGGCAGTTGCACGCGTAAATGACTGATGTACAGCAATTGCCTGGCCCTTGACTGGACCGGATCGTCGAGCAAGGTGCTTTTGATCAGCGCCGGGTAGTGTTCGCCGATATCGACTGTGCCGATCACCTCCTTCAGGAACCTGAAGTTCAACCATTGCGGCGCCACTGAATCGTTGTAGTACACCGTGGGTTGGCCGGTGGGCAGGCCGGTGAGGTTCTCCAGGGCCAGGTCGATCAGGCTGCGCTGGGTCACATCCACCTCGCCCGGTATTGCGAAGGTGCCCCAGATCACTGGGCTCTGGATCGTCACTGCAACCTTGTTCAGGTTCAGGTGTGCACCTTCTTTGTGAGCGCGGATCTGCTCCTGCAGCTTCTCAAGGGCGTAGTCGCGTATTGGCGGGATTCCGTCCTGAAAAGAACGGCCTTCGTTGAACGCGTGGATCTGTGCCAATTCAATGATGTAGCGGCTGTAGAGGGCGATGTCCTGGTCCGAAGCATTGGCCAGCCAGTCCGGCATTTGTTGATGTATCTGGCGGATATGGGAGAGCGCATGGTCGCTCAGGTTTTCAATGCTGGGCACAATCCGGGAGAGAGTGGTTGGCATCTCAGGCTGCGGTGCGGTGGAAGCGGCAACGAACCTCTCGGCCTCACCGATGGCTTGGATTTGCATGGCTATCAGGGCACAGGCGAGGCTGTCGAAAAAGCTGTCGGCGGGCTCGTACAACTTCCACTGCAATGTTGTATCCGATTGCAGTTGCACGACCTTGGCCGGCAGTGCCTTGCCCAGCTCTTCGAGAGATCCGAAGCGCTCGTAGCCACTGACCAGTGAGTACGCCAGGATCATCGTCTGTTCGTTGAACTCACCAATCAGCACCGCCATATCCAGCACCCCCACATGCACGGTGACGTTGTCGCGCAGCAGGCTGACATCCACCACGTAGGCGCGGCTGTTGTAGCGATCCTTGACCCTGCGCTGGGCGCGCAATGGAAACCGATAAAGCCCTCTCGCCATTTCACACTCAAGCACATCCCAGTCTTCAACGGTGGTGACATTCCAGGACTTGCGCAATGAATGGGAGAAGGTCTGCCAACGCGGCCAATTGTTGCCGTTCGATGCATTCCAGTAGTCCAGTTGGCGCTCCTGGAAGGCGGCGAACAGCAGGCCGGCCAACTCATTGATCAGGCGTGCGATGGCATCGATTTTCACCGGCAAGTGCACGGCTGTGGGGGACTCCGGGTGCAGCGTGAGGAAGTGTTCGCCTTCGAGGTAGATGACCGGGGTGGGTGATAGCATCTGGCGTGCCAGCACCGTGGTTATCGATTCGGCATGGGGCGGGAGTGGCATGATGACCGACTCAAGCACCCGCCAGCGCGGGGTGACGATCATCGTCAGGTCCGGATCGATATTGAGCGTGGGGTACTGCTCCTTGAGTACCCAGCGCAAGGTAAAAGACGCCACTTCCCGTGCAGACGGGCCGGTGGTCAATTGGGTGAGTAATTCGTAGGCGTTGGTGGGGCGCCCGTTCAGGGTGTGGTTATTGTTGTTGTGCGCGTTTTTGGACATTGGCGGCTCCTTCTGTCGTTGGCCAGGGCGAACTGCGAGCGCGCACGGTAGCGACAGCAGGAGTGGCCGGGACGGTAGATAAGTAACGGCGGAATCAGGTCTTTTTCTTCTCGAAAAACAGGCGCCTCGCTGGCTCCAGGCCGATCTCGCTGAGGTAGAAGTCAATCCGTTCGGCTTCGTTCAGGCCTACGGTTGTATCAGCGGCCACGCCCTGTAGGTGTTCGGCCACGGTTTTCAAACGCGCCGCGATGTAGTACTTGGCCGGTGTCCAGGCGGTGCTGTAGTGGAAGTGCGCATACCACAGGGGCTGGCCGGAGCGGCGATCGGTAATGCTGTACTCGTCCAGGAAATCGGGTCGCGGGCTCCTGAGCTTGCGCCGAGTAAGGGTCTTCTTGATCGTGACTTCATTCTGGGCGAGCAGCCACTCCAGGTTCTGGATCGTCGGAGGCAACTTCTTGTACAGCCTCAGTACATGCTCGCGGCTGCGGCGGTACATATCTGCAATGGCGTCGGTGAGTGCTTTGTTGACGGTACTGGCGGAATGGCTCTCGTTGTCCGTGATGTTGTTGTGGGTCAAGGCGCGGTCGATGGCTTCGCTGGCATGTTCCAGGCGCAGCGCGTGCTGGTGATAGAGATACTCGATACCCATCGGCGTGCGGGTTTCCTGGCGTGCCAGGGTGTCGGCCCGGCTATGGAAGTCGGGCAGCGCGTCCAGTAGGGCCTGGCCTTGGCTGATAGCCACCGGCGTGGTGACGAGGGTCTTGGACTTTGCCGGCACACGGAGGCGCTCGACCCAGACGCCAGGGGTTTTCTCGTGGTAGGTGGCGATGACCTTTTGGGTGATCGGGGAGCGGATATCCACAAGGTCGGTCTCCAACCCGATCTCCGTCAGGCGCGGTTCACCGATGCGGATGCCGTCGTAGTGTGTGCGAATGAAGCGGGTGACCGGTCGGGGTACCGTGGGTGGCGGTGTGGGGCGCAGCCTGAGGGCGTCTCGGTCGACGATCAACAGTGCCAGGTTCTGTGAGGCGCGCAGGCTGAACTCGCTGAGGTGTTCACGCAGGCCTCTTATCCGTTCCGGCTGGGCATTCCGGTTGAACGTTTCGGCAAAATCGCTCAGGCGTTCATCCAATATCTGGAACTGGCCGATCAGGCTGCCCAATGTGTCGATACGTTCGTCCAGGCGCGACTCACTGCGTTCCTGCAACGTATCGGTCAGGCATTGGATGACGATATCGGCGGAGTCGATGATCGCGTCTATGGTCGACCAGGCCTCACTAGCGGTGGTCAGCGTGTTCTTGGGCAGGCACAGATGGCGCGTGAGGGTGACCTGCAAGGCCTTGAGGTGTTCGCGGGTGTAAGCGGGCAACGTGCCCTTGGTGTCGCGGATCAGGGTCACGCCTTCCTTGGACAGCAACCTGAGTTCATCGAAGCGCGTGTTCATGTAGTCAAGACGGCCGATCATGTCCTGGGCCAGGTCGACCATCTGGTGTGCGTCGTCGATGGGCCGTTCTGTAGGGGACCCGGATGGGTTATGAAGTTGGTCCAGCACCGTGCGCATCTTCGGCGTGAAGCGAGTGAGGGCTTCGCGGATGCCTGCGTTGGTGAGTTCGATCTGTGCCTTGATATAGGTGTTTGCTCTGGCGGCGTAGTCCGACGAGGGGGCGAAGACGTTTAACTGTTTGAGCTGCTGCAGCGCCGACTCGTAGTTCTCCCGCTGAGTGACCAGGGTCTGCAAGTAGCTTTGCCGCCGTGCTTCGGCTGTGCTCGCGGAGCCTTCGTTCATGGTTTTATGGGCTTTTTGCAGTTCGGCCTGGGCGTCTTTCTTGGTTTTCTCGAAATCGCTCAGTTGGGTGCGCAGACGCTGCGCGCGTTCTTCGGCCCGGGCCTTGGCGAGCTTAGCCTTCAAGGAGGGGCCGCCGCCACGCAAGCGCAGCCGTGTGTCGATAAACCAGTTGCCTTGGCGATTGCCGACCAGTAAGGGGCCGAGGCGGGACAGTTCTTTCGGATCAACGATGATAACGTTGTCGCCTTCGTCAACGATCACCTGAAACCAGCGATTTCCCACGGGGGCGTAGTACTTGTCGGCGAGCTGGTAGAGGTGTTGTCTGGGGCCGCTTTCGCTGATCGGCTTACCCAGGTTGTCGGGCTTATCGATTTTGTAGCTGTCCAGGAATGTACCCAGTTGTGAAGGGTTGCGATGGGACGCGCCACTGGTGTGCAGCGGTTGCGAGCGGTCTGAAGGGATCTCGGAAGTGTTGACGTCAGCAATCTTGCGAAGGGTGGTCGGCATCCGTTCTACCGGCGTGGGCTCGACCGGTTTGGGTAGCTTGGCGATGGTGGGAGGCTCTGACTCCAACGGGCGCCGGGTCACGCGGTGCAACGTGATCGCCATGCCCAGGTTGAGCAGCAGATCGGTGAGGGCGCTCCAGCGTGAGCGGTGTTGCGGGTCGTCTTCGGCCTCCACGACTTCTTGCAGTTGATCCATGATTTGCCAGATCCACGCCGCGACCCCCACCGTCGACCCAAGGAATGGCAAGGCCGCGTTGAAGATCAACCAGCCGGTGTGCTTGAAGGTGGCCCAGCGTGCGTCGGCGTTGGACACCGATTCGCGATTGGCCAATTCCACCAGCGCATTGGCGTTGGCCTTGAACAGCGCGCTGAGCACATCGCCATTGAGGGTTTCATCGCCCAACAGCAGCGGGCCGCTCAATTCCAGGACCTTGGCGGGGTCCACCAGAAAGTCCACTACCGACCATGGAGAAGGCAAGGCGCCCGGGAACACATACCGGCTGTAATCCGTGCGCACGCTGTCAGGCAGCCAGGCGAGCACCGATTCGCGCAGGCTGGGGGATTGCTGGATCGCGTAGATCAGGTTGGCGGGGGAAGGGTATTGGCTCAGTGGTTCGTCGAGCAACGGGCGGTACAACAGACAGGGCCCGGCCAGCAGGTCTACAGGCCCGATCACGAACATATTCGCGACGGTGTCCCGCGTGCCCTTGTGGTGCCGGGTCAGGAAGGACAATGGCCGTACGACAATGGTATCGCCTTCCACCTTGCGGTCTGCGGCGCTCTCTTGCAGCGCGGCGATCACATAGCGGTAACCGCGTTCGTCGATGCCGCCTTGCTGGTTGAGTTTGTACTGCAGCGCCAGCATCGGTAGCTGGATGCGCAGTTGGCTGGTGTAGAGCTTCTCGCGTCGCCATGACTCCACCTGGTCATCCAGCAATGTGCGTTGGATCAGAGCCGGATAGGTGCGGCCGATATCGATACGGGTAATCAGCGTTTCCACATAATCGACAGTCAGCCAGTCTGGAATCGCCCCGCTGTTTTTCCTGCGCAAGGTCTTGTTGCCCAGGGGCAGGGCGATCAGGTTTTGCAGGGCCAACTGCGCCAGGTTGAACGTCGTGGTCACGGTCTGCCCCGGCACCGTGAACGAGCCCCAGATGACAGGGCTCTGGACCACTATGTCGAACCTGTCCAGGGGCAAGTGCCTGGCGTCGTCGTGGTCTTTGAGCATTTCGGCTTTCAGGGCGTCGAGTGCGTATTGCTCGATGGGCGCGATGCCGTCGTTGTAGGCCTGGCCCTCGTTCAGGCTGTGCAACGCCGCCAAGTCTTTGAGGTGGCGGCCATAGGCGTCCTGATCTGAACTGGAGGCGTTGCTGAGCCAGTCGGGCAAGGCTTCCCGGAACCAGTCCAGGCCGGGGGACTTCTTGATGACGCCGTTGCCGGCCGGTGCGGTGACAGGGCCGGGTAGGCTCTGGGTGTTGGTAAAGCGGATGGCGCCGATGGCGTCGATCTGGATCGAGATCAGAATGCAGGCCTGCTGGTCGAAAAAATTGCCGCTGGGTTCGTACAGTCGCCAGTCGATTGTTTTACCCAGCGCGTGTTCTGGCAGATAGTTTTCCAGCGCGTTGCCCAGCTCTTCGGTGGATTCGAATTTGTCATAGCCGTGCCCCGGCGAGTAGGTGAGCAGTACCTCTCGCCCCTGCTGTTTGCCGACCAGTACGGCGATCAGGCTGTCATTGAGGTGGGTGGCTTTGCCATCGTCTCCGATCAGGAAGATATCCACCAGGCAGGCCCTGGATTGGTAAGGGTCGTTACGCTTGCGCACCGCTGGGTCCGGGGCGGTGTACAGGCTGCGCGCCATGACGCAGTCCTCATGGGTCCAACCCTCCACCTCATCGACGTTCCAGAAGCTGCGCAGGGCGCTGGACAGTTCGTACCAATGGGGGCCGGAACTGCCGTTGGACTGGTTCCAGTATTCGGCCTGCTGTTCCTGGAAGCCGGTGATCATGACCGGTGCCAGCAAATTGATGATGTTGGCGATTTCTTCGATGCGCACCTGCAGGTGCACGGGCGGCTCGACAATCGGCAACTGCGTGAGGAAATGTTCACCCTCAATATAGATCGCGGGCACACCGAGCACGGCTTGCTTGGCCAGCACATCGGCGAGCGCTTGGTAGCGAGGTGGCCTGGCCACGACCTGATCGTCGACGATGTCCCAGACCGCCGTGCCCACCAGGGTGATGTTCGGGTCGATATCCAGGTTCGGGTAATGCGCCTTGAGTTCACGTCGCAGCAATACGGCGGCCACTTCCCGAAACGCCGGGCCGGTGGACAGTTGAGTGATCAAGGTGGCGGTGGAGTAGTAGCGCGGCGGCTGCTGCGTGGCAGAGGTTTTTTTAGTTGAGGTCATAAGGGAACCTGACATGCGTTAGATGGACAACACCCGAGGCCAGGCCCCGGGTGTTGCCATGCTAGAAAGCGCGCAGTCAGGCAGGCGGTGTTTATGTAGGCCCGTCAGGTACCGGACTTGATCTTGGTCCAGGCGCGGGTCCTGGCGCGCTCGGCATCACGGCCCAGGGGTTTCAAGGTATAAAGCGTCGCCATCGCCGCCTCGGTGGGGTACAGGTTGGGGTTGTTGCGGATCGCCGGGTCGACCTGCCCGGTGGCGTCCTTGTTCGGGTTGGGGTAGCCGACAAAATCGCTGATCGGCGCGATCACCTGGGGTTGCAGCAGGTAGTTGATAAAGGTGTAGGCGTCCTGCGGGTTCTGCGCGCCTTTGGGAATGGCAAGCATGTCGAACCAGATCGGCGCGCCTTCCTTGGGCAGGCGCATATCCACCACCACGCCGTTCTTGGCCTCCTTGGCCCGGTTGGCCGCCTGGGAAAAACTGCCCGAATAACCGACGGCCACGCAGATGTCACCGTTGGCGATATCGGCCATGTATTTGGACGAATGGAAATAGGTGATGTACGGGCGGATCTTCATCAACAGCGCCTCGGCCTTGACGTAGTCCTTGGGGTTGCTGCTGTTGGGGTCCAGGCCCAGGTGCTGCAGGGCCAGCGGCAGGATCTCCGAAGGCGAGTCCAGCAGGGCCACGCCGCATTGCTTGAGCTTGCTGATGTTCTCTTCCTTGAAGATCAGGTCCCAGCTGTCCACCGGGGCGTTGTCGCCGAGCGCGGCCTTGACCTTGGCCGGGTTGAAGCCGATCAGGATGGTGCCGTACATGTAGGGCACGGCGAACTTGTTGCCCGGGTCATTGGCCTCGATCAGCTTCATCAGCTTGGGGTCGAGGTGGTTCCAGTTGGGCAATTGGCTGCGGTCCAGGGGCTGGAACACGCCGGCCTCGATCTGCTTGGCGAGGAACACATTGGACGGCACCACCACGTCATAGCCGGAGTTGCCGGTCAGCAGCTTGGCCTCCAGTGCTTCGTTGGTGTCGAAGATGTCGTAGACCAGTTTGATTGCCGGGTTCTGCGCCTTGAAGTCCTCCAGCGCCTTGGGCGTGATGTAGTCGAACCAGTTATAGACCTTCAGGGTTTTTTCTTCGGCGTGCGCGGCGCTGCTCAGCACGGCGGCGCAGAGCACAAGCGACTTGAGCATGTTCATTTGGTTGCCCCCTCAAAACCTTCGAGCACGTTGACGGCATTGATGCCGATTTCTTCCACCGCGTAACCACCTTCCATCACGAACAGCGTCGGCTTGCCCAGGCGCGCGATGCGCGCGCCCATGGCGAGGTAGTCCGGGCTGTCGAGCTTGAACTGTGAGATCGGGTCATCCTTGAAGGTGTCCACACCCAGTGAGACCACGATGATGTCAGCGCCGTAGTGTTCGATCTCCCGGCAGGCCTGCTCCAGCGCCGCGTTCCAGGTGTCCCAGCCGGAGCCGGCGGGCAGTGGATAGTTGAAGTTGAAGCCTTCCCCGGCGCCTTCGCCCCTCTCATCGGCATAGCCCAGGAAAAACGGAAACTCGGCCTCCGGGTGCCCGTGGATCGAGGTAAACAGCACATCGCTGCGGTCGTAGAAAATCGACTGGGTGCCGTTGCCGTGGTGGTAGTCCACATCGAGGATCGCGACCTTGCGGTGGCCCTGGTCGAGAAACGCCTGTGCGGCAATCGCCGCGTTGTTCAGGTAGCAATAACCGCCCATCAAGTCGCTGGCGGCGTGATGCCCCGGCGGGCGGCACAACGCGAACGCACTATGGGCGCCGTGCTGGATCGCCTGTTGTGCGGTGAGTGCCACTTGCGCCGCCGAGTAGGCCGCCTGCCAGGTTCCGGCGGTAATCGGCGCACCGCCATCGAAGCTGTAGTAGCCCAACTGGCCGTGCAGGCTGGTGGGCAGCACCCGACGCAGGGTGCGCGCGGGCCAGGTGTAGGGCAGCAGGTCGCCGTCCTGGCCGTGTTCGGTCCAGCGCGCCCAGGCGCCTTTGAAGAAGTCCAGGTAATCGCGGCTGTGGATGCGTTGCAACGGCGCCAGGCCAAAGTCCTGTGGCGCCTGCACCGGGCCCAGTTCGCGGTCCTTGACCCGTTGCAGCACATGGTCGGCCCGCGAGGGCATTTCGAAGCAGGGCATCAGTTGCCCGTCCATCAATTCGCAGCGACCGTGGTGCAGGTGGTGATCGTCCGAGTAGATCGTCAGCATTCTTGTTCTCCGCAGGCTGTGTCGGTGCGTGCAGTCTTGCGGTGGGCGCGGTTTAAGAGAACGGCAGGAGCGGCCAAAAGGGGATGAATATGGCCAAAGTGTCTGTCCGCAATTCGCCCCTCAATGGCGCATCATGCTCGAAATTGGCTCGGTGCCACGCCGCTCCAGCGCACAAATGCATGCCGGAAACTGGCCGTTTCGCTGAACCCCAACGCTTCGGCAATCCGATAGATCGGCCACTGGTCCTCCGCCAGCAGCAGCTTGGCGCGTTCGAAGCGCAACTCGTCCAACAGCTCCTGGTAGCTGCAGCCCAGTTCGTGCAAATGCCGGCGCAGGGTGCGCGCCGAGCATTTCATCTGCATGGCCAGGCCTTCCAGGCCCGGCGCGGCGTTGAGTTGCGCGGTGAGCAACTGGCGAATCCTGCCCAGCCAGGCCTGGCGCCCGGTGAACTCCAGGTTCTGCTTGCGGCAGCGCTCGGCCATGGCCTGGTGGGTGACAGTGTCTGCCAGCGGCAGTGGCTGTTCGAGCCAGTGCCGGTCGAAGGCAAATGCGTTGGCGGTGGCCTGGAACTGCAACGGGCAAGGGAAGCTTTCGGTATAGCGCGCGCGGTAGTCCGGGGCGTCGTGCTCGAAGCGTGCGCCGAGCAGTGGCAGTGGCTGGCCCAGCAGGTCGTCGCAGATGACCTTCAGCGAGGCCAGGCACAGTTCGACATTGAACCGTTCAAGCGCCGGGTCTTCACGATAATCACGGGCGGTGAACCAGACGCGCTGGCCGTCTTCCTCCAGGCTCAACTCGAAAAGTGTTCCCAACAGCGCCGGGTAGTGCAACGCCAAGCGCAAGGCGTCACCAAAGGTGGCACTGGTGAGCAGGGCGTAGCCGAGCATGCCATAGGCCGATACATGCATCTGCCTCCCCAGTTCCAGGCCGATATCCCGCCGCCGCGCCACAGCATTGGCGCACACGCGCATCTCCTGGTTGGTGGTGATGCGCGTGTCGGCGCGGCTCAAGTCCGCCGCACAGATGCCGCTGCCGGCCAGCAGTTCCTGGGCCGGCAAGCCTTCGGCCTTGAAGGCATTGAGCACCAGGGACACGGCGTTGAGGGTGGTCAGGTGAGAGTGCAGCATGGGGGCTTCCAGCCAGGGGGTGGCTGGAAGGGAAGCAAGTTACAGGCCGATCAGCTCAGTTCGCCACACAGGTCGAGTTCCACCAGGCGGCGCACCTCGGCAGTGTCGAGTCCGGCACCGAGCAGTGCATTGAGCTTGCCGAACACCGCTTCGCGGGTCATGCCGCCACCGGACAACACGCCGACGCCGCGCAAGCGGCTGCCCGCTTCATACACATCCAGTTCCACGCCGCCTTCATGGCATTGGGTGATCGCCACCACCACCACGCCCTGATCCTGCGCCCGCTGAAGGCTGGCCAGGAACGCCGGGTTGTCGCTCGGCCCGGTGCCGCTGCCGAAGCACTCCAGCACCAGCGCCTGGATACCGCTGTCGATCACTGCGTCCAGTTGCTGGGCGGCGATGCCCGGCACCAGCGGCAGCACGCCGACGTTGGCCACGGTTTTGGGCTGGCGGTAATGCAGGGCCGCCGGAATCATTTCGGCCTGGGCGACGCCGCCATTGCGCTGCAGGGCAGCAAACGGATGGCGGCCGAAGCTGCGGATTTTCGCGCAGCGGGTCGGCGCCATCAGCGCGCCGTGGAAGAACAGCTGCACGCCCGGCGCCAGGCCTTCGCCGAGTGCCGCCAAGGCGCCGCTGACGTTCTCCCAGGCATCGCTGTCGGGCACGCCGGCGGGCAGCATGGAGCCGGTGAACACCACCGGCGCCGGCAGGCCGAGCAATTGGAAGCTCATGGCGGCGGCGCTGTAGGCCAGCGTGTCAGTGCCGTGCAGGATCAGTACGGCGTCGCAGCCGTTGTCCACGGCTTCGACCACGGCGGCGTGCAGGTGCTGCCAGTAGGCGGGGGTCATGTTGGCGCTGTCGATCAGCGGCGACATTTCCCGGAAGCACCAGGCGGGCACTTGCACGTCGGCAAGCTGCTCGCGCATGCGTGCTTCAAAACCGGACGCAGGCGCCAGGCCGTTGGCGCTGGCCTGCATGCCGATGGTGCCACCGGTGTAGAGCACCATCACGTTGTTAGCTGGGGACATCGAATTTTCTCCTGAACGAAAAACGCCGCCGGGCCCAGAGCATGCCCAAGGCCGGGCGGCGTGTCATCTATCTACACTCAGCGTTGCGCTTGAACGTTCAGTTCAGCACTTGCTTGAGCGCTTGGCTCAGGCTTGACCGGGTTGGCCGGCCAGGCCTTTCGGTCCAGGTCCAGGTCAGGGAACTGGCTGGAGTCGAACACCGGGGTCTTGATGCCCGCTGCGCGCTGGTTGTCGTAGTCGTTGAGGATACGCATGGCGATCTTGAACAGGAACGCCAGGGCGAACAGATTGACGAACGCCAGCAGGGTCATGGTGATGTCGGCAAAGGCGAACACGGTGCTCAGGTTCTCGATGGAACCCCAGAAGATCAGCACCAGCACCAGTGCGCGGTAGCCCATCAGCACCTTGCGGTTGTTGCCCACCAGGAAGCGCAGGTTGCTCTCACCCAGGTAGTAGTTGTACATGATCGAGGTGAACACGAACAACGCCAGGGCCACCGAGATGAACATGCGGCCCCAGTCGCCGACCACCGCCGCCAGGGAGTTCTGGGTCAGGGCAATGCCGTCGCCTTCAAAGCCCGGGGTGTAGAAGCCGGAGAGCAGGATCAGCAATGCGGTACAGGTGCAGATCACGAAGGTATCGAGGAACACGCTGAACGCCTGGACCACGCCCTGGGCGATCGGGTGCTCAACCGAGGCTACTGCTGCCACGTTAGGCGCACTGCCCAGGCCGGCTTCGTTGGCGAACACGCCGCGCTTCACACCCATGATGATCGCGCTGCCCACCAGGCCACCGAAGGCCTGGTCGAGGCCGAAGGCGCTCTTGACGATGGTCGCGAGCATGGCCGGCACATGGTCGAATTGCAGCACGATCACATAGAGGGTTACGGCGATGTAGACCAGGGTCTTGACCGGCACCAGCAGGTCGGCAATCGAGGCGATGCGCTTGATCCCGCCGATGAACACCAGGCCCAGCAGTACCGCCAGGGCCAGGCCGGTGTAGGTGGTGTCCAGGCCAAAGGCGTTGTTCAGCGAGTGGGTCACGGCGTGGGCTTGCAGGCCGTTGAAAGCGAAACCGAAGGTCACCAGCAACAGGAACGCCATGACCATGCCCAGCCAACGCTTGTGCAAACCGTGCTGGATGTAATAGGCCGGGCCGCCACGGAAGGTGCCCTCGGCGTCAGTGCGCTTGTACAACTGGCCGAGGGAGCACTCGATGAAGCTCGACGACATGCCCACCAGCGCGGTGACCCACATCCAGAACACGGCGCCCGGGCCACCCAGTGTCACGGCAATACCGACACCGGCAATGTTGCCGGCACCCACGCGGCCGGCCAGGCTGAGCATCAGCGCCTGGAAGGAACTGAGCTGGTCGGAGCTGCTCTTCAGGCTGTCTTTAAACACCGAGAACATGTGGAAGAAGTGACGCAGTTGTACGAAACGCGAGCGAATCGTGAAATAACCGCCGAGCCCGACAATGAGCACGATCAGTACTTTCCCTGAGAGGAAGTCGTTGATGACTTCGAGCATGGAGTGTTCCTCGCTGATTTTTCTAATGGCAAACGCAGGACGGTTCGACGCTATCGCTCAGCACCAGGCAGTGCACGACGCTTCGACCCCAATCCTTTTGCGGGTGTTGTTATTCATGCGGTTTCGCGCTGTCCAGGACCTCGTTACCGACGATCTCTGACGCGAAGAGGGGCGGCACTATACCTAGGCGAACGTGATCCGTCTGCTCGGGGCGATTAAAGGTTTGTAGGAGCGAGCTTGCTCGCGAAGGTCGTGAACGATGATGAGTACCTCTTGGGTGAACGCGGTGCCCTGTAGTTTTTCGCGAGCAAGCTCGCTCCTACAAGCAAAAAAAAGGGCCTGAAGAACGAGCCTTCAGGCCCTCAAAAGGTGAGAGGTGTCTAGTCCCTCAACCTGGTGAGCGGTGCAACAAACGCTTAGGCCTTCAGCGGGACCAAGCGTGGGGCAATCATGTTTTCGGGGCGCAGGATGTCGTCGAGCATGGCATCGTCGAGCAAGCCTTCTTCGCGCACCAGTTCCAGCACGCCGCGGCCGCTTTCGAGGGCGATACGGGCGATGCGGGTGGCGTTTTCATAGCCGATGTACGGGTTCAGCGCGGTGACCAGGCCGATGGAGTGCTCCACCAGTTCACGGCAGCGGGCTTCGTTGGCGGTGATGCCGACGATGCAGTGCTCGCGCAGCATGTCCATGGCGCGTTGCAGCAGGCGGATCGAGTCGAAGATCTTGAACGCGATCAGCGGTTCCATCACGTTCAGTTGCAGTTGGCCACCTTCGGCTGCCATGGTCAGGGCCAGATCGTTACCGATGACCTGGAACGCCACCTGGTTCACGGCTTCCGGGATCACCGGGTTGACCTTGCCGGGCATGATCGAGCTGCCTGGCTGGCGGGCCGGCAGGTTGATCTCGTTGATGCCGGTGCGTGGGCCGCTGGACAGCAGGCGCAGGTCGTTGCAGATCTTCGACAGCTTTACCGCGGTGCGCTTGAGCATGCCGGAGAACAGCACGAAGGCGCCCATGTCGGAGGTGGCTTCGATCAGGTCGGCAGCCGGCACGACCGGCTGGCCGCTGATCACCGCCAGGCGCTGTACGGCCAGGGCCTGGTAGCGCGGATCGGCGTTGATGCCGGTACCGATGGCGGTGCCGCCCAGGTTCACTTCGGTCAGCAGCTCCGGCGCCAGGGTTTTCAGGCGTGCCAGGTCTTCACCGAGGGTGGTGGCGAAGGCGCGGAATTCCTGGCCGAGGGTCATCGGCACGGCGTCTTGCAGTTGGGTGCGGCCCATTTTCAGCACGTGGCTGAACTCGACGCCTTTGGCGGCGAACGCCTGGATCAGGCTGTCGAGGCTGGCCAGCAGCGCGTCATGGCCCAGCAGCAGACCCAGGCGGATCGCGGTCGGGTAGGCGTCGTTGGTCGACTGCGCCATGTTCACGTCGTTGTTCGGGTGCAGGTATTGGTACTCGCCCTTGTTGTGGCCCATGGCCTCCAACGCGATGTTGGCGATGACTTCGTTGGCATTCATGTTGGTTGAAGTGCCAGCGCCGCCTTGAATCATGTCCACCACGAACTCTTCGTGGAAATCGCCGCGGATCAGACGGGCACAGGCTTCGCTGATGGCAGCGTGCTTGGCTTCGCTGAGCTGGCCCAACTCGCGGTTGGCGTCAGCCGCCGCTTGCTTGACCATTGCCAGACCGACCACCAATTTCGGGTAATGCGAAATCGGAACGCCCGAGAGGCGGAAGTTGTTCACCGCTCGCAGGGTCTGGATGCCGTAATACGCTTGAGCCGGTACTTCAAGTACGCCAAGCAGGTCTTTTTCGGTACGGAAAGATGCAGCGGAGGACATGACGGAAATCATCTCGATATGGACCCGGAACTGGCCGGAACGCTGCGAATGCTAGGCTTGTAGAACTTTTTGGGCCAATGCTGTTAAGCACTGGCCTATGCACAAACGGCATAATGTGCGTGTGACCCGGTTATCATGGCGGGCGTGTGTGCCAAAATGGTGCGTACCCACGGGAGGCAGTAATGAACCTTGAGAGCAAATGGCTGGAAGACTTCAGCGCCCTGGCGGCGACCCGCAGTTTTTCCCAGGCGGCGGAGCGGCGCTTCGTCACCCAGCCGGCGTTCAGCCGACGCATCCGCAGTCTGGAGGCGGCGTTGGGGCTGACCCTGGTCAACCGCTCCCGCACGCCGGTTGAGCTGACGGCGGCGGGCCAGTTGTTCCTGGTCACCGCGCGCACGGTGGTCGAACAGCTCGGTGAAGTGCTGCGCCATTTGCATCACCTGGAAGGCGGGCAGGGCGAGGTCATGCAAGTGGCGGCGGCGCACTCCCTGGCCCTGGGCTTCTTTCCACGCTGGATCGCGCAACTGCGCAACGAAGGCCTGAACATCGCCACGCGACTGGTGGCTACCAACGTCGGCGACGCGGTGCATGCTTTGCGTGAGGGCGGCTGCGACCTGATGTTGGCGTTCTACGACCCCGACGCCGCGATGCAGATGGACGCGGAAATTTTCCCGTCGCTGCACCTGGGCAATACCGAAATGCTTCCGGTGTGTGCCGCCGATGCCGACGGCAAACCGTTGTTCGACCTGGAAGGCGAAGGCAGCGTACCGTTGCTGGCCTACAGCGCCGGCGCGTTTCTCGGTCGCTCGGTGAACTTGCTGTTGCGCCAACGGGCACTGCGCTTTACCACCGTGTACGAAACCGCCATGGCTGACAGCCTCAAGAGCATGGCCCTTGAGGGCCTGGGCATAGCCTGGGTACCGCAGTTGAGCGTGCGCGCCGAGCTGGCGCGGGGTGAGCTGGTGGTGTGCGGCGGGCCGCAATGGCATGTGCCGCTGGAAATCCGCCTGTACCGCTGCGCCTTGGTGCGCAAGGCGAACGTGCGGTTGCTGTGGCGCAAGCTCGAAGGCGGAGCGGCAAGCCCCGCCGTATAGCCGTGCGTCAATCGAACTGGCTCAGGTAGGTGCGGATATTGTCCCGGTTCTTGTCGCTGAACCGGTAGGCGTTGCCCCTCAGGAACGAGAAAAAGTCACGATTCTTCATCAGGGTTTCGTGCCACCAGCCATTGAAAATATTGTCGCCGTCTTTATGCAGCGCGCCGAGCATATGCCCGACTTCATGGGCTGCGATGCGGTATGACGTTGTCGCGGCAATGCCGAAGCTGTCATGCAGATAAGCTACGCCGGCCGCTTGTGAGTCAATGTCATCGCGGGTCAGCAACAGATACAGGTCGAGCGGCGAAAGGGTGATCGAAGCGTGTTCCAGGTGCTGGAGGACGGTATGTTTCCAGGCAGATAGGCTGGCCCGATGATCCCCTCTGTATTTGAAATCGATTAGATAAGCCGGCCCGGTTTCCTGATGAAACGTGATCATGACTGTCCGGCCGGAAAGGTCTTCCAGTTCGGTTTGCAGCCAGGAAAAATAGTCTTCGCGCAGGGACGGCAGCCGGCTGTCGCCGTGCAAATCACGATGGATGTAGACGTTCAGGTTGATCGGCTTCGGCGCAGCAGGCGCCGGAATGGGCGCTGGGCGGGGTGGCAGTTTTCGTTCAAACGCCGCGATGGCGGGTGTCGCGTGGTCTTTGAAGGTGCTTTCAAGGGTCATCAATGACCTGAGGTCCGAGGCGGTCTCGATGTGACGGTTGATCCAATTGGCCTGCTGGAAATGCCGAGGCCGCGCCCATGACCACGCGTGCCGGATGTCTCGGCGTTGCTGGTTGATCAGCGCCAGGGTCACGTCCTCATAGAAGTGCGGGCTGAACACCATCGGTGACAGGCTGACGTGATCGTCCCGTAGCCCTTGCCTGGCCAGCTTTTCCAAGCGCTGAAGTTGATTGCGGTCGATACACGGCAGCAGACGGTGGAGGCTGGTCTCGCTCAACTCGGCAATCAGGTGGGCTCTGAGCAGGGCGGGCGAGTAGAACGCCTGCAACTTGAGCCCGGGCACGTAAAGGACACAGGGGTTCTGACCGGGTGCTGCGTTGGCGGGCGTGCGGGTGATCAGGAAGGCGCCGTACAGCGGGACATGCGCTTGTTGTTCTTCATCCTGAAACGCGATGCGGTAGAGATGGCAGCCGGAAATATGCCCGGGCGACGCCAGGAGCGTGATCAACGCCACGCTTTCATGGTCCAGCGACCCGTCTGCCAGCCTGAGCGATGCCGCACACTGAAGCTGGACCGCGAAGGCTCGGGCCACGTACGCCTGGTTGGTCATGTCGGCGTAGGGGTGCCGGGCTTGCCAGAAGTCGGCGAGGTCACTCAGGTAGAACTCGATACCCTCTAGGTTCTGCAGGGCTATCTTCAATAGCGTCTGGCACTCGGGCGGCAGGGCTTGCAAGGCGTCTGCTCCGGGGGTGTAGAACACCACCGTACTGGCGTTGTAGGTGGAGGGCAGAGCGTTAAACAGAACGAGGTGGTGGTAGAGGGCGTACAAAGTGTGTTGCGGGGTCGTGTCCGATGGTGGGCAGGCGTAGAAGATGCGGTCCAGCTCGGGCCTGGGCAGGTAGTGCTCGAGCACCTGGGTCAGTAGCTTCAGTGCGCTCACTGGGCGGGTAGGCAGATGGCCCAGGGTGTAGATGACATTTTTGTTCAGCGCCTTGAGCAATGTGGCCGTTTCGGGCGGTGTCAGGTTGAGGATGTCGTGGGGCGCGGGTAGGGTGCGGTAATACTCGACCGATGCAGGCATGGGGGCAGTCCTTGTCCTTGGAGATGTCAGTGGGGTGTGTCGCTGTCCACGATAAGGCTGCGCTCTGCCATTGCCTGTCGGTGCCATAGGCAAATGCGGTAGTGGCATTCGATGTTGGAGGGGTGAAGTTTCAGTGTTGGAGAAGACCTGTCGGGTTGACCTGCAAGTCAGTAAATCTGCCGCTTTGGCGCTTAAGACAGATGGTCATCCCAGGGGCTGTTTATCTGGATTATTACGGTATACTGCGCGGCCTTCGGCCGGTCCAACCGGCCTTAATTCGTACACCAAGCCACGCCGGATTTCCCGCGTGGCTTGTTGTTTTTTGACGCGCCTGCGGGCGCCCAGAGAGAAGAGGCACGACGATGAGTGCATTGGTTGGCGTGATCATGGGCTCCAAGTCCGATTGGTCCACCCTTAGCCACACCGCCGATATGCTGGAAAAACTCGGCATTCCCTACGAAGTGAAAGTGGTCTCCGCCCACCGCACTCCGGATTTGCTGTTCCAGTATGCCGATGAAGCAGAATCCCGTGGCATCGAGGTGATCATCGCCGGTGCGGGCGGTGCAGCGCACCTGCCCGGCATGTGTGCGGCCAAGACCCACCTGCCGGTACTCGGCGTGCCGGTGCAGTCGGCGATGCTCTCGGGCGTGGATTCGCTGTTGTCCATCGTGCAGATGCCGGCCGGCATCCCGGTGGCGACCCTGGCGATCGGCAAGGCCGGCGCGATCAACGCCGCCCTGCTGTCCGCCAGCATCCTGGGCGCCAAGCATCCGCAGTTCCACGCGGTGCTGAAAAAATTCCGTGCTGAACAGACAGACAGCGTGCTGGACAATCCAGACCCACGCATCGCCTGAGGTTGTTGACGATGAAAATCGGTGTAATCGGTGGCGGCCAACTGGGCCGCATGCTGGCCCTGGCGGGAACCCCGCTGGGGATGAACTTCGCTTTCCTGGACCCGGCGCCGGACGCCTGCGCGGCGGCCTTGGGTGAGCACCTGCGCGCTGACTACAGCGACCCGGACCACCTGCGCCAACTGGCCGACGAGGTCGACCTGGTGACCTTCGAATTCGAAAGCGTCCCGGCCGAAACCGTCGCGTTCCTGTCGCAGTTCGTCCCGGTGTACCCGAGCGCCGAAGCCTTGCGCATTGCCCGCGACCGCTGGTTCGAGAAAAGCATGTTCAAGGACCTGGGCATTCCGACCCCGGCCTTCGCCGATATCCAGTCCCAGGCGGACCTGGATGCCGCCGTCGCCAGCATCGGTCTGCCGGCCGTGCTGAAAACCCGCACCCTGGGTTATGACGGCAAGGGCCAGAAAGTCCTGCGTACCGACGCCGATGTGGTCGGCACCTTCGCCGAGCTGGGCAGCGTCGCCTGCCTACTGGAAGGCTTCGTACCGTTCACCGGTGAAGTCTCGCTGATCGCCGTGCGTGCCCGTGATGGCGAGACCCGCTTCTACCCGTTGGTGCACAACACCCACGACAGCGGCATTCTCAAGCTGTCCGTGGCCAGCACCGACCACCCGTTGCAGGCCCTGGCCGAAGACTATTCCAGCCGTGTGCTCAAGCAGCTGGATTACGTTGGCGTGATGGCGTTCGAGTTCTTTGAAGTCGACGGTGGCCTCAAGGCCAACGAAATCGCCCCGCGCGTGCACAACTCCGGGCACTGGACCACCGAAGGTGCCGAGTGCAGCCAGTTCGAAAACCACCTGCGGGCGGTGGCGGGCTTGCCGTTGGGTTCCACGGCCAAGGTCGGCGAGAGCGCCATGCTCAACTTCATCGGTGTGGTGCCACCCGTGGAAAAAGTCATCGCCATCGACGACTGCCATCTGCATCACTACGGCAAGGCCTTCAAGGCCGGGCGCAAGGTCGGCCATGCCAACCTGCGCTGCAAGGACCGCGCGACGCTGCAAGCGCAGATCCTCAAGGTTGAAGCGCTGATTGCCGAGCAATAAGGCAAGTCCGACGGGAACCATTGGTGACCGTCGTCTCTCTGATTGCAGGATGCCAAAGCCTGACTAGGCTTTGGCATAGCTCACCTACATTCAGAGGGAAATGCCATGGGTATCATCGGAACCATCTTTATCGGCTTGATCGTCGGCCTGCTCGCGCGTTTCCTGAAACCAGGCGACGACAGCATGGGCTGGATCATGACCATCCTGCTGGGTATTGCAGGTTCGTTGGTCGCCACTTACGGTGGCCAGGCCCTGGGCATCTACCAGGCAGGCCAGGGCGCCGGCTTCCTCGGCGCGCTGATCGGCGCCATCGTGCTGCTGGTGATCTACGGCCTGCTGAAAAAGAAATGATCTAAGCGACGAAGCTCTCTGCGCTGCGCAGGCGCAGGGGGCTAGAATGCTCGCCACCTGTATTTGTCGAGCCTCTCCATGCGCCGTCTTTTGTTAACACTCCTCCTGCTGGGCCCTGGCCTGGCGCACGCCGGTGAACTGCCGGAAACCGACTGGCTCGACCTGATGCCGCTGTCGGACCAAAAAGCCCTCGAAGCCATGCCCGAGATCGACCACAACTCCCCCGAAGCCCAAGGCACATTCACCGACAAGGGTGGCCTGAAGCAGAGCAAGGGCTTGCCGGCGGTGATGTATTCCACCAAGACCGTGGCGGCCATGAACGGCAAAAACATCCGTATCGGCGGCTACCCGGTGCCGTTGGAGACTGACGCCAAGGGCCGCAGCACCTTGTTCTTCCTGGTGCCGTACCCAGGCGCGTGCATCCACGTGCCACCGCCGCCGCCGAACCAACTGGTGTTGGTGCGCTATCCCAAGGGGCTGAAGCTGGATGATATCTATACGCCGCTGTGGGTCACGGGCACGTTGAAGGTGGAGAAGGTCAATAACGATCTTGCCGATGCGGCCTATGCGCTGGATGCGGGGAAAGTGCGGGTGGTCAAGGAATCCGATCTTTAAAGGGCAACATATAACCAATGTGGGAGGGGGCTTGCCCCCGATAGCGGTCTATCAGTAGCCAATGTGCTGACTGATCCACTGCTATCGGGGGCAAGCCCCCTCCCACATTTTGATTGGCGTTCTTACAGGGCGACAGCGCTGATGCTCACACCTAAGGTGTGGCTTTCGCCGGGCGCCAGGCTCACCACATCGTCCAGCACATTCGCCGTCTCGATGCACAGCATGCCCGGCCAGCCATCATCGGCCATGTCATCAAACGCCTTGGCACGTTCGGTCCAGGGGTTCCAGATCACCGTCGACTTTGAGCCCTCGGCAGTGAGCTGGATACGGCGCTGCCAGTCTTTGTCGACGATGCTTACCTGGGACGGCATATCGAGGTAGATGCGATCGGTTTCTGCGGTGAAGTGCAGCAGTCCGGATTGCACCTTCACGGCCCAGCCGTCCGCGGTATCGATATACGTCACGCCGTCCAGCCCATCGACATCTACATTGCGCACATCGCTCACCGCAAAGTAGGTGTGCAGCGCCTGGCTGAGGGTTACGGTGTCAGTGCCACGGTTATGACTGGTCAGGTGGATATGCAGTTGATCCTCCAGCAGCAGGCTCAGTTTCAGGTCGACCTGGTGCGGCCAGCCCGGAAAACCGCCCGTCGGCACCGGCAGTACCAGATCCACCCGTAGCGCATGGCCTTCGAGTTCCGTCGCAGCCAATTCCCAGAGTGCCGTACGCACAAAACCGTGAGCGCCGGCCGGCTGGTCGCTCTGGCGCATCGCCTTGACGCTCTGCGGGTTACGGTCGAACACACCAAACCATGGCCAGCACACCGGTACGCCGGTGCGAATGCCCTTGCCCCGCTTGAACACCGCTTCAGGGTTCGGCCAGATAAGCGGCTGCTCGCCGTCGCGCTGGTAACTGAATATATGCGCGCCCTGTTGGGCCACCATCAGTTCCGCGCCGTTGTGGCGGATGCGCCAGCAGTCCAGCTCGTCGATTTTCACGGATTCAACGTGGGGCGTCGGCATAACAAAGCACTCTTCATGGCAGGCGATGGGGCAATTGACCGTCAAAACCCGGTGAGGTTTAACGTGCGCGCGACGGCACCGAACGCGTGCGGCCGCTGCCATCGATGGCGACGAACACGAACACCGCCTCGGTGACCTTGCGCCACTCACTGGACAGCGGGTCGTCGCTCCACACTTCGACCATCATCTGGATCGAGCTGCGACCGATTTCCAGGGCCTGGGTGTAGAAGGAGAGTTGCGCGCCCACCGCGACCGGCACCAGGAACGCCATGCGATCAATGGCGACAGTGGCTACACGCCCGCCTGCGACCTTGCTCGCCATCGCGGTGCCAGCCAGGTCCATCTGTGCGACCAGCCAGCCGCCAAAGATATCGCCAAAACCGTTGGTTTCACGCGGGAGGGCGGTGATTTGCAGGGCGAGATCGCCTTGCGGGATAGGATCTTCTTGTTCGAGTTCGATCATGCCGAGCGTGCCTCTGACCCGTGACGCTTCATGGGTATTTCAAGTGGATAGCCGTCTTATGGAAAAACGTTTCAGCACCAACATACTCCGCGTGATGCGTTTCTCGTAAGGCGTACTAAAGGGAAACTCTGCCAAATCGGCTGGAGGGCTTCCAACGACGGTTTGGCACAGCAGCCCCTCAAGACTGGGCGTCTTGCGCTTGCAAGGGCCGAGTATATCGACACCCTGTCGCCACGACGACCTCTGGACGCTCATTTGGTCGGCAATTGGCGGCTGTATCGCGGCTTTTTCCGGCAACTGTGCTTCTGTGCGCAGATGCAGCGCAAAAAAGCCGAATATTTCATGCCGTCGAACTGTTATTCGCTCAGCGCTGTGCTTTTTCGAGCGATTTGCTATCTTGCCAAGCCTGCCGCAAGTCCCGGGCTTGCCGTCCCGACTACTATAAGAGAAGCCTTGCCATGTCCTCCGTGCCCGCAAGCAGTGCGCAACCGTCGCGCCCGCTGACCCGCAACGACTACAAAACTCTGTCGCTGTCTGCCTTGGGCGGGGCGCTGGAGTTTTATGATTTCATCATTTTCGTGTTTTTCGCCACCGTGGTCGGAAAACTCTTCTTCCCGGTCGACATGCCCGAATGGCTGCGCATGATGCAGACCTTCGGCATCTTTGCCGCCGGTTACCTCGCTCGCCCGCTGGGCGGCATTATCATGGCGCACTTCGGCGACCTGCTGGGCCGCAAGAAGATGTTCACCCTGAGCATCTTCATGATGGCCGTGCCGACCCTGATCATGGGCCTGCTGCCGACCTACGCGCAGATCGGCCTGTGGGCGCCGGTGCTGTTGCTGCTGATGCGCATCATCCAGGGCGCGGCCATTGGCGGTGAAGTGCCAGGCGCGTGGGTGTTCGTCTCCGAACACGTACCGCCACGGCATATCGGCTACGCCTGCGGGACGCTCACCAGCGGCCTGACAGCCGGTATTTTGCTGGGCTCTCTGGTGGCGACCGCGATCAACACTATCTATAGCCCTGAGCAGGTCTCGGATTACGCCTGGCGTATCCCGTTCCTGCTTGGCGGTGTGTTCGGCCTGTTGTCGGTGTACTTGCGCCGCTGGCTGCACGAAACGCCGATCTTCGCCGAGATGCAGCAACGCAAGACCCTGGCTGCCGAGTTGCCGTTGCGCGCCGTGCTGCGTGATCACCGAGGGGCCATCGTCTTGTCTATGTTGCTGACCTGGCTGTTGTCGGCCGGCGTCGTGGTGGTGATCCTGATGACCCCGACCGTGCTGCAGACTATCTATCACTTCAGTCCGACCGTTGCGCTGCAGGCCAACAGTCTGGCCATCGTCACCCTCAGCCTCGGCTGCATCGCTTCGGGCGCCCTGGCCGACCGCTTCGGCGCAGGCCGTGTGCTGGTCGCTGGTTGCGCACTGTTGCTGGCCACATCCTGGACGCTGTATCACAGCCTCATGGCCCACCCAGACTGGCTGTTCCCGCTGTACGCACTGACCGGCCTCTTTGTGGGCACCATCGGCGTGGTGCCCTACGTGATGGTCAAGGCTTTCCCGCCCGTGGTGCGTTTCAGCGGCCTGTCGTTCTCTTACAACGTGGCCTACGCCGTATTCGGCGGGCTGACGCCGCTGGCGGTGTCTCTGCTGATGAAGGAAAGCCCGATGGGCCCGGCCTACTACGTTGCCGCCCTGTGTGTGATGGGGATGGTGGTGGGTGGGTATCTGTGGAAGCGTTCGCGCTAAACCATGGGTGATGATCGTTCCCAGCCCTGGGAACGATCACGTCTCAACGTATTTCCAAGCCTTCACCTCTCCCTCCCAGGCCCCGTGCCTGCGCGCTTTTTTGTGTTGTCGTTGAATAGTGGCCTTTCATCTAATTGTCACATTCCAGACATAGAGTGTTCACACGGCCTCCCGATACTTGGCCCCGATCCAATTATCCCTATCTGCTAGGAGCAAGGCATGAAACTGAAACGTTTGATGGCGGCAATGACTTTTGTCGCTGCTGGCGTTGCGACCGCCAACGCGGTGGCCGCTGGTGTTGATCCGGCAATCCCGGCGTACGTCAAGACCACTGGTGTGTCGGGCAACTTGTCCAGCGTTGGTTCCGATACCCTGGCTAACCTGATGACCCTGTGGGCCGAGGGTTACAAAAAGGAATACCCGAACGTCAACATCCAGATTCAAGCTGCCGGCTCGGCCACCGCGCCACCTGCGCTGACTGAAGGCACCTCCAACCTGGGCCCGATGAGCCGCAAGATGAAGGACACCGAACTGGCGGCCTTCGAGCAGAAGTACGGCTACAAGCCAACCGCTATCCCGGTTGCTGTGGATGCCCTGGCGGTGTTCGTGCACAAGGACAACCCGATCCAGCACCTGACCATGGAACAAGTCGACGCGATCTTCTCCTCGACTCGCCTGTGCGGTGGTAAAGCCGACGTGAAAACCTGGGGTGACCTGGGTGTGACCGGCGACCTGGCCAACAAGCCGGTGCAACTGTTCGGTCGTAACTCGGTATCCGGCACCTACGGCTACTTCAAGGAAGAAGCCCTGTGCAAAGGTGACTACAAGCCAAACGTGAACGAACAACCCGGCTCGGCTTCGGTCGTGCAGTCGATCAGCTCCTCGCTGAACGGCATCGGTTACTCGGGCATCGGCTACAAGACCGCCAGCGTGAAGACCGTGGCCCTGGCCAAGAAAGGCAGCACTGACTTCATCGAAGACAGCGAAGAAAACGCCCTGAACGGCAAATACCCGCTGTCGCGTTTCCTCTACGTGTACGTCAACAAAGCCCCGAACAAGCCTCTGGCCCCGCTGGAAGCCGAGTTCGTGAAGCTGGTTCTGTCCAAACAGGGCCAGGAAGTTGTCGTGAAAGACGGCTACATCCCACTGCCAGCCAAAGTCGCCGCCAAGGCCCTGGCTGACCTGGGTCTGAAAGAAGGCAACTAAGCCTGCGGTACCCGGTGTAATACCGGGCCCCTGTGGGAGCGGGCTTGCTCGCGAAGACGGTGTGTCATTCAACACACCTGGCGACTGATACGACGCCTTCGCGAGCAAGCCCGCTCCCACACAAAGCCCGGTTACATCCCTAATTTTAAGTCCGCTGCCAGCCTTGCTTCGCGGCGGATTTGTTGCGTCACTTCACTGTCATCTTTCTGTCATACAGGATCGCTAGGGTGTGCGCATGAATGATCTGGCCAATTCCACCATGACGACGACTTCTCCCCCCAAGCGCATTGACTTCAATACGCCTGAGTTGCAACGCAAGCGCCGCATTCGCGCGCTCAAGGATCGCCTGACCCGTTGGTACGTGCTGGTCGGCGGCCTCGCCGTCCTCGGCGCCATCACCCTGATTTTCTTCTTCCTGGCTTATGTCGTCGCGCCACTGTTCCAGGGCGCTTCATTGACCAAGGAAGACGCCCTGACCCCGGCCTGGATCCAGGACGCGGGCAAGCCGCTGATGATCTCCCTCGAAGAACAGAACCAAGTCGCCATGCGGGTTTCCGACAAGGGCCAGGCGCTGTTCTTCAATGTCGAGACCGGTGCCGAGCTCAAGCGTGTCGACCTGCCCCTGCCGGCCGGCACCAGCGTTGCTTCTATCGGTGAAGACCAACCCGGCAGCCCGCTGGTGATCCTCGGTCTGTCCAACGGCCAGTCCCTGGTGTTCCGCCACACCTATAAGGTGTCCTACCCGGACGGCAAGAAAACCATCACCCCCGCGATCGAATACCCCTACGGTGAAACACCGATCGTGCTGGATGACGCCGGCCGCCCGCTGGAACACGTGGCCCTCAACGCCACGGATTCGTCCCTGGTGGTAGCAGGCTCCGCGGGTTCGCACTTGAACGTGCTGTCCCTGAGCCGCGAAGAAAACATGATGACCGGCGAAGTCACCAGCGAGCAGAAGCGCATCGAGCTGCCGCAGATGACCGAGCCGGTGAAGGCGATCTTCATCGACCCGCGCCAGCAATGGTTGTACGTGATCAATGGTCGTGCTTTGGCCGATGTGTTCAGCCTGCGCGACAAGAGCCTCAATGGTCGCTACAAACTGCTGGAAGACGGCACTGCTGAAGTCACCGCGAGCACGCAGCTGGTGGGCGGTATCTCGCTGATCGTCGGTAACTCCAAGGGCGGCCTGGCCCAGTGGTTCATGGCCCGCGATCCGGATGGCGAGCAGCGCTTCAAGCAGATCCGTACCTTCCAGATGGGCACCACGCCGATCCTTGAAATCACCGCCGAAGAGCGCCGCAAAGGCTTCACCGCCCTCGACGCGTCCGGCAAGTTCGGTGTGTTCCACAGCACCGCCCACCGCACCTTGCTGGTGGACCCGGTGGTCGACGGCCAGGGCGTGTTCGGCATGTCGCCACGGGCCAACCGCGTGATCGTGGAGGCGGGCGGCAAGCTGCAGCCGCTGATGCTCGACAACCCGCACCCGGAAGTGTCCTGGAGCGCACTGTGGAGCAAGGTCTGGTACGAGAACTACGACGAACCCAAGTACGTCTGGCAATCCACCGCCGCCAACACCGATTTCGAACCCAAGATGAGCCTGGCGCCGCTGACCTTCGGCACCTTGAAGGCCGCGTTCTACGCCATGCTGTTGGCTGCGCCACTGGCCGTTGCCGCTGCGATCTACACCGCCTACTTCATGGCCCCGAGCCTGCGCCGCAAGGTCAAGCCGGTGATCGAACTGATGGAAGCGATGCCGACGGTGATCCTCGGCTTCTTCGCCGGCCTGTTCCTGGCGCCGTATGTGGAAGGGCATCTACCGGGGATTTTCAGCCTGTTGATGCTGTTGCCGATCGGCATCCTGGTGGCCGGCTTCATCTTCAGTCGCTTGCCTGAATCCCTGCGCCTGCGTGTACCGGATGGCTGGGAAAGTGCGATTTTGATCCCGGTGATCCTGTTCGTGGGCTGGCTCTCGCTGTACATGAGCCCGTACCTGGAAACCTGGTTCTTTGGCGGCGACATGCGCATGTGGATCTCCCACGACCTGGGTATCACCTACGACCAGCGCAACGCTCTGGTGGTCGGCCTGGCCATGGGTTTCGCGGTGATCCCGAACATCTATTCCATCGCCGAAGATGCCGTGTTCAGCGTGCCACGCGGGCTGACCCTGGGCTCGTTGGCCCTGGGCGCCACGCCGTGGCAGACCATGACCCGCGTGGTCATCCTCACCGCCAGCCCGGGCATCTTCTCGGCGCTGATGATCGGCATGGGCCGTGCGGTGGGCGAGACCATGATCGTGTTGATGGCCACCGGTAACACCCCGGTGATGGAGATGAACCTGTTCGAAGGCCTGCGAACCCTTGCGGCCAACGTCGCGGTGGAGATGCCCGAGTCGGAAGTGGGTGGCAGCCACTACCGCGTGCTGTTCCTCTCGGCGCTGGTACTGCTGCTGTTCACGTTCATCATGAACACCCTCGCCGAGCTGATCCGTCAGCGTCTGCGCAAGAAATACTCGTCGCTTTAAGAAAGGTAGAAGTCTGTGAAACAGAACTCCCTGAATGGATGGTTCAAGAGCGGCGCCCCCGGTGTCTGGATCAGCGGTGGCGCGGTGTCCATCGCGGTCATCATGACCATTGGTTTGCTGGCCGTGATTGCCGTGCGTGGCCTGGGCCACTTCTGGCCGGCTGACTTGATCCAGGCCAACTACAACGTGCCGGGCCAGGCAAACCATATCGTCATCGGCGAAGTGGTGCAGAAGGAAGAAGTGCCCCGCGAACGCCTGAAAAGCGCGGGCCTGCCGGTGCCGGACCAAGGCCCGGAGTTCATGACCCGCGAGCTGATCAAGGTCGGCAACCGCGACCTGAACGGCAACGACTTCACCTGGATCGTCGGCGAGTGGCTCAAGGACCAGACCACCCCCGCGAACCTGATGACCATTGAGCGGCGTGAGTGGGGCAACTTCTATGGCACCCTGGTCAACGTCAAGCAGGACGGCAAGGTCATTGCCGAAGGCGAGGCCGCCTGGCCGGAGCTGCAGGCCCGCGTGGACCGCGTCAACAAGCTGGCTGCCCAGCTCAAGACCCTGGAAAAATCCGACATCGGCGCGATCAACGCCGGCCTGGAACGTATCCGCCTGCATGGCCGCAAACTGGAACTGGAAGGCAAGCTCGACGCCGCCGCCCAGGCCGATATGGACGCCGACCGCGCCGAGCTGAATGCCCGTTATCAGGACATTGAAGCGCGCCTGTCCGACCTGCACGCCCAGTTCAATCGGGATGCCCTGACGGCACGCGATGCGAACGGCAAGGAAGTGGAAATCGGCATCGGCAAAGTGGTGCACGCCTACCAGCCGAACGCCATGGGCACGATCACCAAGATCGGCTTCTACTTCAGCAAGGTCTGGGAATTCCTCAGTGATGACCCACGGGAAGCCAACACTGAAGGCGGGATCTTCCCGGCCATCTTCGGTACCGTGATGATGACCCTGATCATGGCGATGATCGTGACCCCGTTCGGCGTGCTGGCGGCGGTGTACCTGCGTGAATACGCCAAGCAGAACACCCTGACCCGCATCATCCGTATCGCCGTGAACAACCTGGCCGGCGTACCGGCCATCGTCTACGGCGTGTTCGGCCTGGGCTTCTTCGTGTATGTATTGGGGGGCTCGGTTGACCGCCTGTTCTTCGCCGAAGCCCTGCCGGCGCCGACCTTCGGTACGCCGGGCCTGTTGTGGGCCTCGCTGACCCTGGCGCTGCTGGCGGTGCCGGTGGTGATCGTGGCCACGGAAGAAGGCCTGGCGCGGATTCCTCGCACCGTGCGGGAGGGCTCCCTGGCACTGGGCGCGACCAAGGCGGAAACGCTGTGGAAGATCGTGCTGCCGATGGCCAGCCCGGCGATGATGACCGGCATGATCCTCGCTGTGGCCCGCGCCGCCGGTGAGGTGGCGCCGCTGATGCTGGTGGGCGTGGTGAAACTGGCGCCGTCGCTGCCGCTGGACGGCAACTACCCGTACCTGCACCTGGACCAGAAGATCATGCACCTGGGCTTCCATATCTATGACGTCGGCTTCCAGAGCCCCAACGTCGAAGCCGCCCGGCCGCTGGTGTACGCCACCGCGTTGCTGCTGGTACTGGTGATCGCCACGCTCAACTTGTCGGCGGTGTGGATCCGTAACCACCTGCGCGAAAAATACAAAGCGTTGGATAGCTAAAGCTTTTCAATGTGGGAGGGGTCAAGCCCCCTCCCACACACAATGAATTGGTAGCACAGGGAGCATCCCATGCAACAAGACACCCACACCCACGGCATCAACATGTCTGCCCTGGGTCGCGACAAGCAGAGCCTGAGCCTGGCCCAGGAAACCGTGGCCATCGAAGTGCCGGGCCTGAGCCTGTACTACGGTGAAAAACAGGCGCTGTTCGACGTCAGCATGAACATTCCCAAGCAGCGCGTGACCGCCTTCATCGGCCCGTCGGGCTGCGGCAAGTCCACGCTGCTGCGTACCTTCAACCGCATGAACGACCTGGTGGACGGTTGCCGCGTGGACGGTGCCATCAACCTCTACGGCACCAACATCTACCGTAAGGGCGAGGATGTGGCCGAGCTGCGTCGCCGCGTGGGCATGGTGTTCCAGAAGCCCAACCCGTTCCCCAAGACCATCTACGAAAACGTGGTCTACGGCCTGCGCATCCAGGGCATCAACAAGAAGCGCATCCTCGACGAAGCGGTTGAGTGGGCTTTGAAAGGTGCGGCGCTGTGGGACGAAGTGAAGGACCGCCTGCACGACTCGGCCCTCGGCCTGTCCGGCGGCCAACAGCAGCGTCTGGTGATCGCGCGCACCATCGCCGTGGAGCCGGAAGTGTTGCTGCTCGACGAACCCTGCTCGGCACTCGACCCGATCTCGACGCTGAAAGTCGAAGAGCTGATCTACGAGCTCAAGTCCAAGTTCACCATCGTCATCGTGACCCACAACATGCAACAGGCGGCACGGGTTTCTGATTACACCGCGTTCATGTACATGGGCAAGCTGGTGGAGTTCGGCGACACCGATACCCTGTTCACCAATCCGGCGAAGAAGCAGACCGAAGACTACATCACCGGTCGCTACGGCTAGGAAGCTGTGGTTCTGATTGCACTGACGCTGCGGTTCTCCGCACCTTACCGGACGCTCCAAGGACGCCAACATGATTAGCAAAGAAGGCCTTACCCACCACATCTCCGCGCAGTTCAATGCCGAGCTCGAGGAAGTGCGCAGCCACCTCCTGGCGATGGGCGGGCTGGTGGAGAAGCAAGTCAACGATGCGGTCACCGCGCTGATCGAGGCCGACTCGGGCCTGGCCCAGCAAGTGCGTGAGATCGATGACCAGATCAACCAGATGGAACGCAACATCGACGAAGAATGCCTGCGCATTCTCGCCCGGCGCCAACCGGCGGCGTCCGACTTGCGGTTGATCATCAGCATCTCCAAGTCGGTGATCGACCTGGAGCGCATCGGCGACGAAGCCACCAAGATCGCCCGCCGCGCCATCCAGCTGTGCGAAGAAGGCGAAGCGCCACGCGGCTACGTGGAGGTGCGCCACATCGGCGACCAGGTGCGCAACATGGTGCGCGATGCGCTCGACGCCTTTGCCCGCTTCGACGCCGAACTGGCCCTGTCGGTGGCCCAGTACGACAAGGTCATCGACCGTGAGTACAAGACTGCGCTGCGGGAGCTGGCCACCTACATGATGGAAGACCCGCGCTCTATCTCGCGGGTCTTGAGCATTATCTGGGTGCTGCGCTCCCTGGAGCGGATTGGCGACCATGCGCGCAATATCTCCGAACTGGTGATTTACCTGGTACGCGGCACCGACGTACGGCACATGGGCCTCAAGCGTATGAAGGCCGAAGTTGAAGGTTCCGTCGATCAAATCCCTAATGTTCCGGGCGTACCTGACGATAAGTAAGGTTGCCCGAGAAATTAACGCCCGGCCTTTGGTCGGGCGTTTTTGTTTGTGGGCCCGAATTTTTCCGCGCGGGGACACACGAAAGTCCCAACGTGACTGCAGAGTTTTTGGCAAAATGCCATCAGTCAGGCGTCTTGCGTGCCGAAGTTTTTATAGGATGAAGGGTCGATGAGTAAAGTCAGTGTATTGGTGGTGGATGACGCCTCGTTTATCCGCGACCTGGTGAAGAAGTGCCTGCGCAACTACTTCCCCGGGATCAAGCTTGAAGACGCGGTGAACGGCAAAAAGGCCCAGGCCATCCTGATGCGCGAGACTTTTGATCTGGTGCTGTGCGACTGGGAAATGCCAGAGATGTCCGGCCTTGAGCTGTTGACTTGGTGTCGCGAGCAGCCTCACCTCAAAGCCATGCCGTTCGTGATGGTCACCAGCCGTGGCGACAAGGAAAACGTAGTCCAGGCTATCCAGGCCGGGGTTTCGGGCTACGTCAGCAAACCGTTCACCAACGAACAGTTGCTGAACAAGGTCAAGCAGGCCCTGCACAAGATCGGCCGCCTCGACGCCCTGGTCGCCAGCGCGCCGACCAAGATGAACTCGGCGTTCGGCAATGATTCCTTGAGCGCCCTGACCGGCGGCAAGCCCGAAGTGGCGCGTGCGGCTCCTGTTGCGGCCGCCGCTCCTGCGCCTAACAAAGGTTTGCTCAATAGCCCACCGGTGCAGGCCCCGGTAGCGGCTGCGCCGGCGGGTGGACGTGGCCAGGGCCAATTGCGACTGTCCAGCGGCACCCAGCAATGCGTGATCAAGGCGCTGAGCATCAAGGAAGCGCTGCTGGTGGTGCGTCGCGGCGAAGTCCTGCCCCAGGTACTGGAAAGCGCCGTGCTCGACCTGGAACAAGGCGACAACGCCGAAGTGGCCCGCCTCAATGGCTACCTGCACGCCATCGTGGCCTTCGAACCGAAGCCGGACAGCGATTGGCTGCAACTGACCTTCCGGTTTATCGACCAGGATGCGCAGAAGCTCGACTACATCTCCCGCCTGATTGCGCGCGGTACAGCACAGAAGCATTTTGTGCCGGGTGCGTGATTCCCTGAGTGCCGGGAATCGACCGACTGTCTGATTCCCGGTACCTGCCTTGATTTATATCTGTTTCGATATAGTCTCTCGATAACGCTCCGGTGTTATCGAGCCTTTGCTATGCCTTGAAACAAACCTCCACGTCCCTTGGCCGAATCGTCGATTACGCTTTTTCTTTCCATGAAAGGAGAAGAGAAGCCAATGCCAAGGCACAAGGATGTGGTGTTTTTAGGAAGCTCGCTCAAGGATCTCAAAACGTTTCCGCTCGATGCCCGTAGGGCAGTGGGTTTTCAGTTGGATCTCTTGCAGCAGGGTGAGCAACCCTTTGACTGCAAGCCGATGAAGACCATTGGGAGGGGCGTCAGCGAGATTCGGATCACTGAGGAGTCGGGTGCTTTTCGGGTGTTTTATGTGGTCAACCGGCCGGAGGCCATCTATGTGCTGCACGCGCTGCGCAAGACCTCACAGAAAACCGAAGGGCGTGATATCGAGCTGGCTCGCGCCAGATTGCAGGAGTTAGGGTGAGCCCATGACAAATCAAAAAGTTTACGGCGAGCGTTTCAGCTCTGTTTGGGACGCTCTGGAAGAGACACCCCAGCAAGCCGCCAATATGCGGCTGCGTTCCAAATTGCTCTTGGAGCTGTGCCAAACCATTCGTAGCTGGGAGCTTTCTCAAAAAGATGCGGCGCAAAGACTGGGGATCAGTCAGCCCCGACTTAACGACGTTCTCACGGGCAAGATCGACAAACTCTCCCTGGATGCCTTGGTCAATTTGTCGGCGGCCGCCCAAATGAACGTGGATATTTGTTTCAACGGGCTGCCTGCCTGAAGTTGTCATCAAACCGCGCTAACCTGCCGTTCAGTCATCCCGGCAGGTTCACGCCATGCTCATGCGCTTTTTGCTGTGCTGCGGGCTGGCAACGGTCGCTATGTCGGCCCAGGCCATGACCCTCTACAAATCCGTCGATGCCAATGGCCTGGTGTTTATCAGCGACCGGTATACGCCGGGCGCCCTGGCGTTCGTGATCCAGGAGCGCAAGGTTGAGCGACCGATGCTTGTCGTGCCCAGGCCCAATCGTGCACAACAAGCCTATCGCTACCCCTTGCCCTGGCGTGGCGGTCCTTTCCGCATGACCCAGGGACCCAACGGCAGCTTCAGCCACACCGATGCCAAAAGTCGTTATGCGATGGACATCGCCATGCCCGAAGGCACGCCGATCATTGCGGCGCGTAGTGGAATGGTGGTGAAGACCGAAAACGCGCAGGCCGGGCGGGGCAGCGATGCGTCGGGGAATTTCGTGAGGGTGCGCCACGACGACGGCACCGAGGGCGTGTACCTGCACCTCAAGCAAGGTTCGGTCAGCGTCCGGGTCGGTCAGCGTGTGGCGGTGGGGAGCCCGCTGGCGTTGTCGGGCAATACCGGCAACAGCAGCGGGCCGCATCTGCATTTTGTGGTGCAGCGCGCCACCGAGGCGGGGCTGGTGTCGATCCCGTATGAGTTCAACCAGCCGGTCGGTGCATTGCCCAATTTTGCATTGGGCAATTGACGGTCAATCCAGCAGCAGCACCTTGGCCAACACGATCTTTGGCCCTTTCATCTTCTTGATGATGATGCGCAAACCTTCAACCTCCAGCACTTCCTCCTCTTCCGGCACCCGCTTGAGGGTGTCGTAGATCAGGCCTGCGAGGGTTTCGGCTTCGATGTGGTCCAGGTCCACGCCCAGCAGGCGTTCGACCTTGAACAGGGGCGTGTCGCCACGCACCAGCAGCTTGCCCGGCTGATAGGCCAGGATGCCGCGCTCGGCCTTGCGGTGTTCGTCCTGGATATCGCCCACCAGTACTTCCAGCACGTCTTCCATGGTGAGGTAGCCGATGATCTTGCCGTCGGCTTCTTCCACCAGGGCGAAGTGCGCGCCGCCTTTGCGGAACTGTTCCAGCAGCTGCGACAACGGCATGTGCCGCGACACACGCTCCAGCGGACGGGTCAGCTCGGCCAGGTTGAACGACTCGGGGATGTGGTCCAGGGCCGCCAGTTCCAGCAGCAGGTCCTTGATGTGCAGCAGGCCTACGAACTCGTTGCGCACCGCGTCATACACCGGGTAACGGCTGAATTTGTGACGACGGAACAGCGCGAGGATTTCCTTGAGCGGGGCGTTGAAGTCCAGGGTCACCAGGTCTTCCCGGGAGTTGGCCCAGTCCACCACTTCCAGCTCGCCCATTTCCACGGCGGAAGCCAGTACGCGCATGCCTTGGTCGCTCGGGTCCTGGCCACGGCTGGAGTGCAGGATCAGCTTGAGCTCTTCGCGGCTGTAGTGGTGCTCATGGTGTGGGCCAGGCTCGCCTTGGCCGGCGATGCGCAGGATGGCGTTGGCGCTCGCGTTGAGCAGGTAGATCGCCGGGTACATGGCCCAGTAGAACAGGTACAGCGGCACTGCTGTCCACAGCGACAGCAACTCGGGCTTGCGAATCGCCCAGGATTTGGGCGCCAGCTCGCCGACCACGATGTGCAGGTAGGAAATCACGAAGAATGCGGCGAAGAACGACACGCCCTTGATCACTTCCGGCGATTCGACGCCCACGGCGCCCAGCAGCGGCTCGAGGATGTGCGCGAAGGCCGGTTCACCGACCCAGCCCAGGCCCAGGGAGGCGAGGGTGATACCCAGCTGGCAGGCCGACAGGTAGGCGTCGAGCTGGCTGTGTACGGTGCGCAGGATCTGTCCGCGCCAGCCGTTTTTGTGGGCGATGGCCTCGACCCGGGTGGCGCGCAGTTTGACCATGGCGAATTCCGCCGCAACGAAGAAACCGTTGAGCAGTACCAGGACCAGTGCAAAAAGAATCATGCCGAAGTCGGCGAAGAGTGTCGCGAGGGTGATACCAGGGGAAGGGTCCATGATGGGGTTTTGCAGGTTCCGTATGTTCAGTAAGGGGTGGCAGGTGGGCCGCAAAGGCAGGCGCAAGTCGGCCAATGTAGCGGCTGACGGGGCGCTTGCCTAGTGCCCACTGCCGGGCGGGGCTTGGAATGCACTCTCTAAAACAACACCGGTCCACTGTGGGAGGGGGCTTGCCCCCGATGGCAGTATGTCAGGCAGCGCATTCATATCTGACCCGCCGCCATCGGGGGCAAGCCCCCTCCCACATTTAGGCCCGTGGTGTATTTGGATTACTCGTCGTTGCCGAGGGCTCGCGAACGCGTCATCTGCGCCGGCGGAAAATGGCAGGTAAACGTGCTGCCATGTCCCAGCACGCTGCTGATTTCCAGGCGTGCGCGGTGGCGCAGCAGCACGTGTTTGACGATCGCCAGGCCGAGCCCGGTGCCGCCGGTGTTGGAATTGCGGCTGGAGTCGACACGGTAGAAACGCTCGGTCAGGCGCGGCAGGTGCTTGGCGTCGATGCCAATGCCGGAGTCCTGTACGCTCAAGTGCGCCCCCTGTTCATCGGCCCACCAGCGGATGCGGATATTGCCTTTGTCCTGGGTGTATTTCACGGCATTGAACACCAGGTTGGAAAACGCGCTGCGCAACTCGCCTTCGCTGCCTTTGAGCAGCACGCTCGGGTCTGCCTCCAGGGTGATCTGTTGCCCACGTTGGCCGGAGAGGGCCTGGGCATCGTTCTTGATGGTCTGCAACAGGCTCTGCACCGCCACCGGGTGGTTGTCCGACGGGTAATCAGTCGCCTCCAGCTTGGCCAGCAACAGCAGGTCGTTGAGCAGTGTCTGCATGCGCGAACCTTGCTGCTGCATTTGTTGCAGGGCCCGGCTCCAGCGTGGGTTGATCTCGTCGACGTTGTCCAGCAGCGTCTCCAGGTAGCCGCAGATCACCGTCAGCGGCGTACGCAACTCGTGGGAGACGTTGGCGACGAAGTCTTTGCGCATCTGTTCCAGCTGGTGGATGCGGGTGACGTCGCGCACCAGCATCAGGTGTTCGTTGTTGCCGTAGCGCGTCAGGTACAGCTGGATGCGCACGCGGTCATTGGTGGGCGAGGGGATTTCCAGGGCTTCTTCGTAGTTCTCCTGTTCGAAGTACTCCTTGAAGCGCGGGTGGCGCACCAGGTTGGTCACCGGCTGGCCGCTGTCCTGGGGCGTCTTGAGACCCAGCAGGGTCTCGGCGGCACGGTTCCACCATTCCAGGTTGCCGTCGCTGTCGAGCATGATCACCGCATCCTTGAGCGCGGCGGTGGACTCCTGCACCCGGTCGATCACTGCTTGCAGGCGCCCGCGCACGCGCTGGTCGCGACGTTGCAGGTGGTAGATGCTGTCGAACACTTCGCCCCACAGGCCGTAGCCATCGGGAGGTGCTTCGTCGGGTTTATGCTGGCGCAGCCATTCGTGCAGGCGCAGCAGTTGCTTGAGGGTCCAGCCCAGGTACAGGGCAATGCCGACTGCCAGGCTCCAGCCGTAATAGCCGCTGACCAGGCCGACCAGCAGGCAGCCGGTGATCAGCAAAAGCATGTGGCGGATCAGGGTGCCATGCCAGTTTTGGTTCACTTGAACATGCGTCCTTGTCAGCTGTTAAGTCAGGCTGCGATTGGCTCAGCCCTTGGTAGAGAAGCGGTAACCAGTGCCGCGCACGGTTTGTACCAGATTCTCGTAGGCATCGCCCAAGGCTTTGCGCAGGCGACGGATATGCACGTCCACGGTGCGCTCTTCCACATACACGTTGCCGCCCCACACCTGGTCCAGCAATTGGCCGCGGGTATAAGCACGTTCCTGGTGGGTCATGAAGAATTGCAGCAGGCGGTATTCGGTGGGGCCCATTTCGGCCGGCTTGCCGTCGATGGTCACACGGTGGCTGATCGGGTCCAGCAGCAGGCCGCCGACTTCAATCGGCGCTTCGCCATCGGTAGGCCCGGCACGGCGCAGTACGGCTTTCAGGCGTGCGACCAGTTCCCGTGGGGAAAAAGGCTTGGTGATGTAGTCATCGGCACCCACTTCCAGGCCCTGGATCTTGTTGTCCTCTTCGCCCTTGGCGGTGAGCATGATGATCGGGATGTCCCCGGTCAGCTCGTCACGTTTGAGACGGCGGGCCAGTTCGATGCCGGAGGTGCCGGGCAGCATCCAGTCCAGCAGGATCAGGTCCGGCTTGCGGTCGACGATAATGGCATGGGCCTGCTGGGAGTTCTCCGCCTCCAGGCAGTCATAGCCGGCCATTTCCAACGCAACGGCGATCATCTCGCGGATGGGCGCTTCGTCGTCAACAATCAGAATGCTCCTGCCAACCATGCTCGAAAATCCTCTTGTCATTTAACTGTCTTGCGCCGCATTAGATAACGGAATTATTGCAGTCGTGTGACAGTAATTTAGTCGCTCGGGCAATTCCCGCCTCTCTGGACTACGCTTTGAGTCCGAATCCTGACAACCACAAAAGGAAGGTTCCGATGACTTACAGCACGATTTCCTGGAAAGCCCTGCTGGTGACGGCGGCATTGACACTGCCGGGCCTGGCGTTCGCGGCGGAGCCGGCGATGACCAAAGACGGGATGCTGGTGGATCATAAGGGCATGACGCTCTACACCTTTGCCAAGGACGCCGACGGCAAGTCCATGTGCAACGACAAGTGCGCCACCAACTGGCCCCCACTGATGGCCGAATCCACCGACAAGCCTATGGGTAAATGGACCGTCATCACCCGTGACGATCAAAAAAGCCAATGGGCATACAGCGGGAAGCCGCTCTATACCTTCATCATGGACAAGAAAGCGGGCGACATGACCGGTGAGGGCAAAATGGACGGAGCCTGGAAGGTCGCCAAACCTTGATCACGCGGTGCCACTGAAAGCATCGGGGGCAAGCCCCCTCCCACATTTGGAATAGGTTCCCCTGTGGGAGGGGGCTTGCCCCCGATGGCGCCGGTACAGCTGCCACAAAACCCTCAGCGAAATGCGTAATCCGCCACAATCCCGACAAATATCGCCAACCCCGCCCAGTGGTTATGCAGGAACGCCTTGAAGCACTTCATGCGGTCCTTGTCCCGGGTATACCAGAACTCCCAGGCAAAACAGCCCGCCGCGGCCAGCAGACCCAGGTGGAACCAGCCACCCAACTCGAATCGCGCACCCGCCAGTAACAGGCACACCAGCGACAGCCCTTGTAGCGTCAGAATGATCACGCGATCGGCATCACCAAACAAAATGGCGGTGGATTTCACACCGATCTTCAAGTCGTCATCCCGGTCGGTCATCGCGTAATAAGTGTCGTAGCCGACCGTCCAGAGCAGATTGGCGATATAGAGCAGCCACGCGGTGGCAGGCAGGCTGCCGGTCTCGGCGGTGAACGCCATCGGCATGCCCCAGGAAAACGCCGCCCCCAGCACCACCTGCGGGTAATAGGTGTAGCGCTTCATGAACGGGTAGCTCGCCGCCAGCGCCAGGCCACCGAGGGACAGCAGGATGGTGGTGGCGTTGGTCAGCAGCACCAGCAGGAAACTGATGCCCATCAGCACCGCAAAAAACACCAGCGCCTCTTTAGAGCTGATCTTGCCGCTGACCAACGGGCGTTGCTCCGTGCGCTTCACATGGCCGTCGACCTTGCGGTCGGCCCAGTCGTTGATCACACAGCCACCGGCGCGGGTCAGCACCACGCCCAGCACGAAGATCACGATATTGATTAAAGAGGGCGAGCCTTTGCCAGCGATCCACAGCGCCCACAGCGTCGGCCACAACAGCAGGTAAATGCCGATGGGCTTGTCCATGCGGGTCAACTGAATGAAATCCCAGGCCCTGGGGTTCAGGTGGTTCAAGGACTTGAGCAGTTGTTGATACATCAGCAATTCTCCGGATGGGCGTGCAGCGCGTGCCAGAAGCTGGGCAAGAAGATCTCCGCGACCAGCACGCTCAGCGGTCCCCGATCAAAGCGTGAGCGGCGAGCCCACAGTCCTTCGACCTGATCGGCCGCAGGCAACCACGGCCGTGGGTAATGACACACCTCGATAGCTTGGCGGGTGAACGCCCGGTCGCAGAACAGCAGTTCGCCCAGCGAGCGGCTTCCCAGCTCATCCATATGCAGGCCGTCGCCCTGCAAGGCACTGCGTGCCGCCACACTGCGTGCGAACACCCACGGCTGGCCATGGCCGCGCAGATACACCTCGCGCACCCAACCGACAGTCGCGGCGGGCAGTGCCAGGGCGGCACATTCGTCGTCCCGCAGCGGCTGCCAGCCTTCGAACAGTGGCGTGACGCTGAAACCGTCGCTGGACAGCCACTTCAGTCGCCGTGTCAACGAGTCTTCGTTGAACAGCCAATTGAGGGTCAAGGCCGTGGGCGCGGGAGTCAGAAGGCTCTGGGTCAGCCATTGGCAAGCATCGGGAAGGGCGATTGAGTGCGGCACGGTGAGTCAGTATTGGCAGCAAAAGAGGCGGCGAGCTTACCATGGCACCCTGGGCTTTTGCCGGGATGGGCCCGCCGTTTGCGTCGATCATGCTTGCATCTGCCGGCCACGATCAGTACAAAACGCCCTGAGCCGCACGGCAACGCGGGTCTATCGACCGTCGGCCAAGATGCCTGACCCTGAGGAAGCAAGTGATGAAGAAGTGGCAATGTGTAGTCTGTGGCCTGATCTATGACGAGAAAGACGGCTGGCCGGATGATGGAATTCTGCCTGGCACCCGTTGGGAAGACGTCCCGGAAGACTGGCTGTGCCCGGACTGCGGCGTGGGCAAAATGGATTTCGAAATGATCGAGATCGGCTGATTCTCGGTTTTCAGAAAAGTACTACAGGGAGAAAGGAATGAACGCACCTGTCGTGATCATCGGCACAGGGTTGGCCGGTTACAACCTGGCCCGGGAGTTTCGCAAGCTCGACAGCGAGACCCCATTGCTGCTGATCACTGCCGATGACGGGCGCTCCTACTCCAAGCCCATGCTCTCCACCGGCTTTGGCAAGAACAAGGAAGCCGATGGCCTGAGCATGGCTGAACCCGGCGCCATGGCCGAACAACTCAAGGCCGAAGTGCGTACCCACACTCGTGTCAGCGGCATCGACCCCGGCCACAAACGCTTGTGGATCGGCGAGGAGGCGGTGGCCTATCGCGACCTGATCCTGGCCTGGGGCGCCGAAACCGTGCGTGTGTCGGTTGAAGGCGATGCGGCTGAACTGATTTTCCCGATCAACGACCTTGAAGACTACGCACGCTTTCGTGCCGCCGCTGCCGGCAAGCGCCGTGTGCTGCTGCTCGGCGCGGGCTTGATCGGCTGCGAATTCGCCAACGACCTGATCCTGGGCGGTTATGAAATCGACCTGGTGGCGCCGTGCGAGCAAGTCATGCCGACCCTGCTGCACCCGGCCGCCGCTGCTGCGGTACAGGCAGGCCTTGAAGGCCTCGGCGCGCGCTTCCACCTGGGCCCGGTGCTCAATCGTCTGCAGCGCACCGCTGACGGCCTGGAAGCCCACCTGTCGGACGGTGAAGTGATCGCCTGCGACCTGGTGGTATCGGCCATCGGCCTGCGCCCACGCGTCGACCTGGCCGCCGCCGCCGGCCTGCAGACCAATCGCGGGATCATGGTGGACCGCCACCTCAAGACTTCCCACGCCAATATCTACGCCTTGGGCGACTGCGCCGAGGTCGACGGCCTGAACCTGCTGTACGTGATGCCGCTGATGAGCTGCGCCCGCGCCCTGGCCCAGACCCTCGCCGGAAACGCCACCGCCGTCAGTTACGGTCCGATGCCGGTGACCGTGAAAACCCCGATCTGCCCGCTGGTGGTATCGCCACCGCCACGGGGCACCGAAGGTGTCTGGAGCGTCGAAGGCGAGGGCGCCGACATCAAGGCCCTGTGCCGTGACGCCAGCGGTCGCCTGCTGGGTTATGCACTCACCGGCAACGCCGTCATGGAAAAACTCGCCCTCAATAAAGAACTTCCGCCGTTGCTGGCGTAAATACCGGTCGTTCTGTCGGAATAAGCACGTTTTTCCCCCCAGAAAGGTCGCAGCGAGACTGGCGGAGCGTGCGAGGGCATGCCATCCTCACTCCCGTCTGCCGCAGAGTAGAGCCTGCGGCGCTTTGGGCGCTGCTCCAACGATGAGCAGCACGGACATAACAACAAAAAACCGTCAAAGAGGCTTCACACATGCGTAAACCAGATCTCGCAGCCGCTATCGCTGAAAAAGCCGATCTCACTAAAGAACAGGCCAACCGCGTCCTCAACGCCGTTCTCGAAGAAATCACCGGCGCCCTGCACCGCAAGGACAGCGTCACCCTGGTTGGCTTCGGCACCTTCCTGCAGCGCCACCGCGGCGCCCGCACTGGCAAAAACCCTCAAACCGGTGAGCCGGTGAAAATCAAAGCCAGCAATACGGTTGCGTTCAAGCCGGGCAAATCGCTGAAAGACACTGTTAACGCGTAATGGCGTTACCGTCTCGAAGGGGCGGGAGGGTAGGAAAAAATGGGCACGCCGACTGGGTTGGGTGCCCATTTTTGTTGGTGACGTCAGGCTTTGCCCGAAAAGTAAGGCGTTATGCGAGCGCAATAAAAGACTTAACGTGTGCATCACTTTTTGGTACACAACTTGGATAAGCTTTTGCCTGGGCGTCGGATATGGGGCTGTCGTTACCTAGAATGTCGATTTTCTTCAGATCACCGGGAACCCCGTAGATGAAGTAAAAGCCTTCGATATTTTCAGGCGTATAACCGGGATCAGAAGCAATGATCCGCCACTCCCCCGAGCTCTTTTTATCAAAGAGTCCGTAGCTGTTCAGCAGTATTGGATGTGACACGCGCTTGGCTTGTTCCAATTGTTGTGCGGAGATAGCCGGCTCTGTGGAAAAAAAATCCAGAATCTCGGCGCAGTGGCCTTCGTCCATAGTGGACAGTATTCGCCCAAATCCGAAGGTGTCCTCTGTGAATTTGAAGCAGAAAATATCTCCGGGCTTTATGGCACGTAGTGTTGTCCTGGGTTTTTTGTCCCAGCCAAAAAAAGTCAGGTCACTCATGAGCACTTTCCTCCTTTACCGATGAGGCTCGTTTTTTTCCGGTTATAAGCCTCTTTGAAATATCGATGCCTATCCCGATCGCGAGTCGTGTTGTTGTGATCGAAGGAATTGTATTTATTTCCTCTGTTGCTTTGGGAGGTTGCGGCGCCAATTTCCCCTGTTTTTGTCTTGTAGCGCTCTATGTAGGCTTGCTCATAACCCCTGGCTTCGCCGTAGGTGACGTTTTTCTCAATGCGACGAAGACCTGTAGTGCTGTCGTCCTTCGTCAGTCGGCCGGAGGCTTGATGTTCTTCCGTCCTACGCGAAATGTCGTTAGTGATACCGATGTAATAAGGATCCCCTACGGTATTTCCATGTATATCCAGGTCGTATAGACCGACGATAAAGGGGTCAGATTTATTTATAGTCCCTATCCGGATTAAATAGATCCGTCCCCTTTATTGTTCAGACTTGGATACCTTTGGAACAGTCTACGAATCGAAGACCTTTAAGCTGGGACGCTTCGCATTGCTGCTTGAACTGCTGGGAAACAAAGATGCGTTGTGAATTTTCCTTAGCTCTCACGATATGGTGATTGCCTAAGGTAGCAGGTGGCAGACTTTGAATAGTAGTGAATCTCAGAGGACCATCCGGCATAAAGCTGAACATGGGACCATATTGAGAGTTATTCAAATCAATGCAAGGAAGCATCTGAATCACATTGAATACATAGTAACCTTCCAGCTTTTCTTCTTTTAGATAAGCGTTGGCAGGAAAAAGCTGAATATCTTTCGGGAATTTGCGCAGTACGTTGGCCATTGCCTCGCTTACAAATTCAAGCGTGTCACTTTGAAGAAGATCGAAGGACATTAATCGAGATACGCTGACCTTATTTTTATTTCTAAAGGTTGGAGTGGTAGCAATTGATGATTGCTTTTCTCCACTAATAAACAATAGGTGGTCGGGAGATTGTTTCTGGTCGTATTTGAACCAGTAAATTTCTGAATAATTTTCACTGATTTCTAATAGGTACATATTATTTCTCGCAGCGACCTGCTTGAGTTGAGTTTTTATTCAACCGAGTACGCCCATTGCGTAATCCCGACCTTTCAGAGCTGACAACCTCCCTCACTGCCTGCGCGTACTGGGCTTTTTTCCATTTTCCAGCCTTGCCCGCGAGGGATATTTCATTGAGTTGTGCTCGAACAGCTTTGTTGTAACCCGGATGTGAGCCTTTGTGAATAGTGCAATATTTGTGCTTGCCCTCTTGACTAGGCAAGTAAATGATGTTGGAAGTTTTGTATATGTCGAATCCAGCCTTCTTCAGAGCAGGGTGATCAGCCAGCGATTGAGGAATAATATGGTGTTTCTGGAGTCCATCGATTCCAGGCATATTTTTATAGTTCCACTTAAACAGGCCCCATGGATCAACCCATGTAATTGGATTTGGCGCATATTGGTACAGGTTTATGCCGCCCAGTAAACTGATCGGGTCTGGAGTCGTGAATGTCCCTATTTCGGGGTCGTAGAACCTGAGAGTGTTGTAGTGTAGCCCCGTCTCCCGGTCCAGATAGTGCCCCTGGAACCGCAGGTTCTGCTCCTCGATGTAGTAAGGCTCGCGCACCTCTTCCAGTGTGTTGCCCCACCCCCGATAAGTCGCCTGCCAGATGCTGTGCCCATCGGCCTCTGTCAGTTGTTCGGGCAGCCCGTTCAGGTCGTTGTGGTAGTAGCGAATCTTCTGCAACGGGCCAAGGCCGTCGATGCGGGCCAGCGGTTCATAGCCTCATCGTCGTAAATTTAAATTTTTAGCACTAAATAAAAACTTCCTTTTCTCTGCGAGGAATATTTGTATTTTTAACTCAGAATTTTATTCGCTAACGCCAGGTCGAACTGCTTGTTTCCAAAAATGGATTTAGTTGCAAGCGCTTTTTTTAGTGCGTCCGAATCCAGGCTCAGATTATTTTTGTAGGCAGCAAAGAGGATGGTGAGAAATGGGAATGCATAGTTGTCAGGCTCAGCCAATACGTCCTCAATTAGTGCTCGTTTGCCAAGGATGCAATTCTCTGCCTTTGGGAGGTAAAAAGCCTTCAAGCGGTCGGTTATTTTTTTTACAGTCTGGCTTATTTCTTGCGGCGACGGCGTTCTAATGATACCGCCCATCTCGTCGCCAAACTGTTTTGTCTCTTCTGATAAGGAAGTCTTCGAAAAAAATGACGCGTTCAACAGCCGACTCTGATACGGCGGGGATTGATCTATACAAAAGCTAGATGCCTCACAGGTATATATTTCCATTCCAGCGTAGTAACCATCGGCTTTGGTCAAGTGCTGGATGTAGATGTCTGCAAGTTTTTCCTTTGCTACAAGCAGGCAAAGCTTGTTTTTGCTTACCTTCAGGTCGACGTTGGGAAGCGTTATCTGCTTCAATGGTGCCAATAGTTCAATTTCCATATTTTTACGAATTTCTAGGCTCATGTTATTCACTTGTAGATCAGAAGATTGAAGGTTGCGTTGTGCTGTGCGCCTTTTTCACCTAACGATACCTCCAGCTTTCCTTTAGTATCAACTTTGAACGATCCTTTCGTTTCGACAACCGATAAAGGGGTCAGATTTATTTATAGTTCCTATCTGGATTAAATAGATCCGTCTCCTTTATCGCTTTATCACCATCGCCTTTATCGTTGAGTAGGCGGTCTATTTTTATTTGGAGTCAAACAATTCTTGCGTATGCAGGACTGCCTTGTTTACGCGCTCTGAAGCGGTAACGCTATCAATGCGTAAGTCGTCGGGTAAGTGCTCATAGTCCATGGCCTCATCCGCCGTTAGCGCCCCACGCAGATGAGCAATTACTCTGAAAATAATGTGATGCATACGCCAGCAAATTGAGGGTTCAATATTTACCAACTGTTCCTCAGATGCGGGCTTGCTTACACCGCCGGTCCAGATTTCTGACTCAAACGCGAATTGAATTCTGTCGTAACCAGAGGTCGATTTTTTGTAGTCGGGGTCACTGAAAAGTATCTTCCAGCGAGGGATACCTGAAAATCGCATGCTGCAGAAAATCGGCCGAAACAAACGTTTTGAGGTGTCCACCTGGCTGATCGAGGTCGGGATTTGTGTATAGAATTTCGCAAAAACCTCAATCAGATGTCCCAGCGCAGGAGGAATGAGTTCGATATAGCGTGCAATAACAAAGCCAGGCTCATCTGAAGCGTTGATGGCTGGGATGTAGAAGAGATCACCGGGTTTGGGTGCCTTGAGGGTTTTCATACAGCGGCCTCTTTTAGGTACAAGATTTGATTTTGCTCGGCTTGATGCCAAGGGCTTTAGCCGCAGCCCTATAGTTTTTATAGTGACTTTTGCCCCGTGCATCAGTACGGCTTTTATTGATGGGTTCGATGACGTTTCCGGGGAACTTGCCCTTCGTTTTATATTTCTCTCGGTAGGCCTGCTCGTAACCTTTGGCTTGAGAGTAGGTCATCTTGCCGTCCTGGCCTTTCAACACACGCAGCTTTCCTTTTCCAAGCCGCGTGGACCTGTCGTGCTGACTTTCACGCGCCGCAGGATCCTGTTCGGTGTGACCGATGTAGTAAGGCGTTTTAGCGCCCGGGGCGTAGAGCCCGTAGACATAGAAACCAGGTTTGTTTAGGGGCGTTGGGGTCCAGCCTAGTGGATCCAGCCATGTAATAGGGTTTGCACCGTACAAGTAGAGGTTCAGTCCACCTAGCAACCCAATCGGATCCGGCGTCGTAAGCCGCCCCACATCCGGATCATAAAACCTGAACGTATTGAAATGCAGCCCCGTCTCCCGATCCAGATACTGCCCCTGGAACCGCAGGTTCTGCTCCTCAATGTAGTAAGGCTCGCGCACCTCTTCCAGTGTGTTGCCCCACACCCGATAAGTCGCCTGCCAGATGCTGTGCCCATCGGCCTCGGTCAGTTGTTCGGGCAGCCCGTTCAGGTCGTTGTGGTAGTAGCGAATCTTCTGCAACGGGCCGAGGCCGTCGACGCGGGCCAGCGGTTCATAGCCGTCATCGTCGTAAACATAAAGGCTGGTCTGGCTGTGTTTATGCTCCTGCAACAACCGCAGTCCATCCCACACAAACTGCGTTTCTCCCAGCGGATACCCGTCACGGCCATGCTCGGTTTTTTCGATGCGTCGGCCCAGTGGGTCATAGGTCATTCGCACGACGCTGCCGTCATCGTTACGCACTTCAACCAAGCGGCTTTCAGCATCGTAGGCAAACCGCTGCACGCCCCGTTTGGCGCTGCGTTTTTCAATCGTGCGGCCAAACGCGTCATAGCGATAACGCTTGTCCTGATAGGTCAGCAGCTTGTTATGCACCACCAACCCCGCGCCAGCCTGCGGGCCGTCCAGCAAGTTGGCGGCGGCGTCGTAGGCGAAGCTTTCGCGCTGGCCGTGCAGGCTGTCTTGGCTGGCGATGATGCGGCCGGTGGCGTCGTAGTGCAGCAGTTGGCGGTGTTGCGTGGCGGGCTGCTGGTCGAGTTTGCCGATCAGGTTGTCGGCGGGGTCGTACTCGAACTGTTTTTGCGCAGCCGCGGGCAGCAAGGTTGACTGACTGGCGTGACGGCGCTGGCGCGAACGCAGGCGGCCGCTGCGGTCGTATTCGCTGCGGGTGCTGAGCTGGCCCTGGGTGCGCAGCACTTCGCGGTGCAGGCGGTCGCGTTCGAAGTCGCTGATGACTTGGCCGTCGAGGTTGATCTGGTGCAGATGGCCGCTGCCGTAATACAGGCGATTGAGCCAGCGGCCGTCCGGCAGTTGGGTCTGGATCAGGTTGCCGAGTTCGTCGTAGTGGTGGTGCAGGCCGCCTGCCGAGCTTTGTTCGGTCACCAACTGGCCGAGGGCGTCGTAGGCGAAGCCCAGGGCCTGGGCGTTGCCTTGCAGGTCGGTGAAGGTGACAGCAGTGAGTTGGTCGAGCTCGTCGTAGCGGTACTCGGTGCGGCCATCGTCCGTGGTTTTGGCCACCAACCGGCCGACCGCATCACGTTCGAGTCGATGCACGATAGGCGCGGGTGGTCTGTCGGGCACCAGCGCCAGGCCATTGCCGTAAGGCGCGGGAACTGCCGTCAGCGTCGTGACATTATCCAACGCGTCGTAATCGTAGCGCTTGGCGCTGCCATCGAGGTCTTGCTGCTCAACCAGCCGATCGCCAGCGTCCCACGCGAAACGATATCGCTCGCCGTTCTCATTGATCAGTGCCTGCAACCGCCCATAGCTGTCATAGCCGAACTGCACTTGCCGGCCATGGGCATCGATGCGCTGGCGTACCTGCCCGCGACGGTTGTGCTGGTACAACGTGGTATGTCCGGCCGGGTCGGTGTAACCCACCAGTTGCCCGCTCGTATCGCGCTGGTACTGCTCGATACGACCGTCTGGCAATTGGGTGGTGAGCAAGCGCCCCTGGGCGTCATAGCTGAATTGAGTGCGTTCGCCGAGAGCATCGGTGATGACCTGCAGATAGCCGCGCTCGTCATAGCTGAAACGCGTTGGGTAACCCGAGCAGTCGATATGCTCGACCAGTTGCCCGAACGGATTCCAGCGCAGCTTTTTGCTTTTGCCGGTGGCATCGATGATTTCCACGACCTGACCGTGGTCGTCATAGCGGTAGCGGGTGACGTAGCCCAGTGGATCGGTTTCGGCGATGCAGTTGCCGCGCTGATCGTAGCGATACGCCCAGCTATTGTCGGCGGCGTCGGTCTCCACCACTGGCAGTGCCCAGTGCTCAAGCCACAAGGTCGAATCGCTGCGCCCTAGCGGGTCGGTTTCGCCAATCAGGTTGCCGGCCTCGTCGTAGCTGTATTCAAAGCGCCCGCCCAGCGGATCAGTGGCACTGAGCAACTGGCGCTCGTCGTTCCATTCGAACAGCCAGGTGTGGCCGAGATTGTCGCTGTACCGAATGATCTGGTGTTGGGTGTTCCAATGCCGGGTACTGACGCGTTGCAGGCCATCGGTAATTCGCGTGATACCGGCCTGCAAGTCATAGTCGAACTGGTAGGCGTCGCCTTCGTCGGTCCAGTGCCGCACCACGCGCCATTCCAGGTCTTCAACCAAGGCCCACTCATAGAAGCAGCGCAATCCGGTGGGCAGTTGATGCTCCACCATCCGCTGGCCACTGTCGTAGGCGAAACGCCGCTGGACCTGGCCAGTGGTATCGCGCACTTCAGCCAGGTTGCCCTGCGCGTCGAAGCCATAGCTGACGAGCACTTCGCGGCGCTGATCGGGGTACAGGCGTTCGATGCGCGCCAACTGGCCCTGATCACGGATCAACTCAACCTGCACCAGATCGAAGGTATCGCGCAGGCGCACCAGTTGCCCGGCGGCGTCGTAGTCGACATGGATGCGGTTGTCATTGCGGTCGCCGAGCTGGCTAAGGCGCAGCAATGACGGGTTGGCAGAGGGTTCAAACAAGCGATACAACCCGTCATCGCTTTCGATCAGCAACTGCCCATTGAGATGTCGCCGCACGGCCAGCCCTTCACCCGCGCTGAACACGGCGCCGCCCAAGGGAATCGAGCCCATGTCGATGGGGCGGCCTTGTTCATCGGTGTAGACCAGCGTTTCGCCGCCATCGGGGTGAGGCTGGATGTCGACGCACACTTCATACGGCACGCTCCAGCCTGCGCCGAAAAGACTGCCCGTGCGTGCGTCGCGGCTGTTGTAGAAACGTTGCCAATCAATCGGCAGGATGCCGGGCAGGACGAAATCCAGCTCATCATCGCCGCCCAGCACCTTCGCGCCGGTGGCCGCATGCACCGGATTCGAAGAACCCATCGCTGCGTTCGCCACGGCCCCCATCGCGCTGCTGACCGCCATCGACGTAGCGCCGCCGATCAACATGCACGGCAGTTTGCTGAAGAACTTGCCCTTGCCGCCCTTGAGCATCAACAACGCCGTGACCGCCAGCCCCACGCCCGGGGTCTTGCCGCTGCGGATCTCACGCACCACCACCGAGCCGCCGCCAATGGTCACGTTGGAAGAAATCAACCCCGACGACACCACTGTCGCATCACAGGTACTGCGATCACCACTGCGCACCGCCGGTTGGCCGTTGATGGTGACTTTGTCCGATCCTTCGGCCAGAAACTGCGGCGGCATCGGCGGGTGCTTCATGCAGGTGACCAGGTCCAGCGGCTTGGGCTCGGCCCCAGGCGCGGGGGTGGCGACGGTAGGGCGCCACATCTGCGAGAAGAAACTTTCGGCCATGTCCAGGTAGCTGGCTTCGGGCTCCGGCTCGGGCGCTTCCAGCTCGGTACCGGCCGGTGCGACATGGGAGCTGATCGCCCCTGCGGCGCGTGCAGCGGGGATGTTGTTGGTCAGGGTATCGGTGGAACCGGTAAGAATATTGGCCTGAACCGTGGGCGGAAACAGCGCGTTGGCGAACGTATCGCATAAATTCGTCAGGCCTTTGTCGGCCCCGGTCTTGCTCATGGCCAGGCCGACAATCGTGCCCACCACCGCTCCCAGCAGGAAACAGCCAAGCCCACCGGTGGCGACGGTAATCCCGGTGGCGGCGACGACAGCCGCCGTCGCCACCGCCGTGATCGCGATATTGGCCGCCACCTCCAGCACCCCGCCAAGGATGTCCGCCATCATCGAGGTGTGAGTCAGCGCATCGCCCATCCGGGCCGCCCAGAGTGCATCAGACAAGGACTGCACTCCTGTGTCTGATCGAATTGAACGCACAACTTTCCATAGTCGCCGTGTCCTTGGGTGTTATGGCATACGCATCAGTGCTGTCTTCAACCGCTTTATCAGCGTGGGACTTTCCAGGCACTCCAGCGGGGTGAGGTTGTCCAGTGCCGGAACCTTTTGCCCGATCCACCACAACCCCTCTTCAAGGCCTCGTTTCCCACGCAGTATCACTGCCAGGTCGAGATGGCCGCCCAAGGCCTTGGCCAGTTCACGTGCATCGTCGTCAAGGTAGTCTTCTTCATACAAGGCCACTGTGCTCTGCCAGTCCGCGTCACCTGGGTATTCGTTTTCCAGTCGTTCCATGTTCAAAAACCTGCAAAGGAGATCAAGTTGCTGCCGGTCGGGTTGCGTGCCGATGGTGCCAGGATTCCATCATAGCCGTTGGCCTTGGCCCAATTGCCGATCTGATGGGTCTCGGTGTACTTCGAGCCGGTGATGCTTTTAAGGCTGACCCCTAGCTGTTTGCGCACATCGGCGCGGGTCAGATCCAGGACATTATTGAGCTGCACTTTCTTGCTGACCAACACCCGTTTGGACAGGTCGACCTTCCAGTGCGTGACCTCGCCCAGTGCGGTCTTCCGTGAGTTCGCGCCATACACGCCGCCGACGCCTTTGGTGGTGTAGCGGTGGGTGGACTCCACATTCCACTTGTGTGCCTGCCAAGTGGTCCCGATGCGCCCCGGCTCCTCGAACCGATACACGGTGCGGCTGACCTTGCGCCCCTTGGGTGGGCTGGAGCATTTCATCAGGCCCAGCGGGTCAATCCAGCTCAGCGGGTTGGGCGCATATTGGTAGAGATTCAGGCCGCCGGCCAGACCGATGGGGTCGGGTGTGGTGAAGCGCCCGATATCCGGGTCATAAAAGCGCAAAGTGTTGTAGTGCAGGCCCGTTTCCCGGTCCAGATACTGGCCCTGGAAGCGCAGGTTCTGTTCTTCGATGAAGTAGGGTTCTCGGCTTTCCTCGACGGTATTGCCCCAGACTTCATAGCGCGCTTGCCACACCGTATGGCCGTCGCTCTCGGTGAGGCGTTCGGGCAATCCGTTGAGGTCGTTGTGGTAGTAGCGGATTTTTTGCAGGTGACCCGTGCCATCGACACGGGCCAGTGGTTCGTAGCCCTCGTCGGCATAGATATAGAGGCTGGTCTGCTGATTGCAGTGCTCCTGCACGAGTTGCAACGCGTCCCAAGTGAAACGTGTCTGGCTGCGCTGAACACCGTTGCGGTCGTAGGTGGTCTTGGCGGTGCGCCGGCCCAGCGGGTCATAGGTCATGACGACCCGGGAACCGTCATCGTTGTGCACCTGTGCCAGCCGTTGCTCCGCGTCGTAGCTGAAGCGCTGTGTGCCGTGCCGAAGGCTGCGCTTTTCAACCATTCGGCCAAAACCGTCATAGCGGTAATGTTTGTCCTGGTAGGTCAGCAATCGGTTGTGGGCGACCTGTCCTGAACCGTCCAGCAGGTTGGCCGCCGGGTCGTATCGGAAGGCTTCCCGCTGGCCCAAGAGGTTGTCCTGGCTAGCCAGAATGCGGCCGGTGGCGTCGTAATGCAGCAATTGGCGGTGTGCCGCGCCGGGCTGGCTGTCGTAGCGTTCGACCAGTTGGTCGCTGTCGTCATAGCCCAGGCGTGTCTGTGCCGGCGGATGTAACAGTGAATGGTCCGGTTGGCGGCGCTGGCGGGCGCGCAGACGTCCACTGCGGTCATATTCGCAACGCGTGCTGATGCGGCCCTGGGTGCGCAGCACTTCGCGGTGCAGACGGTCGCGCTCGAAGTCACTGATGACCTGCCCATCCAGGTTGACCTGATGCAAGTGCCCGCTACCGTAGCGCAGGCGGTTGAGCCAGCGGCCGTCGGGAAGTCGGGTCTGGGCCAGGTTGCCCAATTCGTCGTAGAGATGCTCCAGGCAACCGGCGGCGCTTTGCTCAAGGGTCAGCTGGCCGAGGGCGTCATAACCGAAGCCCAGGGTTTGCTGCTCGCCGTCGTGGCCTGTAAAGGTGATGGCTGTGACTTGGTCGAGCTGATCGTAGCGGTACGTCGTGCAGCCATCCACGGTGCGCTTGGCGATCAGCCGGCCTGCTGCATCCCGCTCCAGATCATGGATGATGGCGGGCTCGGTGTCGGACGATGCGAGGGTTTCTACCTGTGTGACATTGTCCAGCGGGTCGTACGTGTACCGTTTCCGGCAGCCGTCCAGGCGCTGCTCGAGGGTCAGGCGGTCACCGTCGTCCCAGTCGAATCGGTAGCACTCGCCATTTTCGTTGGTCAGGCTGTGCAGGCGGCCATAGGCGTCATGGCTCAACTCCACACGGCGGCCATGGGCGTCGATACGGTGGCGCAACTGGCCGTTCGACGCATGCTCGAAGCGCGTGGTGTGGCCGGCCGGGTCGCTGTAGCCGATCAACTGGCCGCTGACGTCACGCTGATAGTGTTCGTTGCGCCCATCGGGCAACTGCTTGCTGATCAGGCGGCCCTGGTCGTCATACTTGAAGGTGGTGCGTTCCCCGAGCGCGTCGGTACTGGCCAGCAGCAAGCCTCGCTTGCAGTAGCTCAAACGGGTGGTCAGGCCCGTACAGTCGGTGTGCTCGGTCAATTGACCCAGTGGGGACCAGCGCAACGTCTTGCGCTTGCCGCTGGCGTCGATGATCTCGCTGACTTGGCCGTGTCCGTCATAGTGATAGACCGTGCGGTTGCCCAGCGGGTCGGTTTCGCGAATGCAGTTGCCCCGCGAGTCGTAATGGTACTGCCAGGTATTGCCCGCGGCATCGGTCTCCGCCAGTGGCAGCGCCCAGTGCTCCAGCCACAAGGTCGATTCACTGCGCCCCAGGGGGTCGAGGGTCTCTGTCAGGTTGCCGGCATCGTCGTAGCTGAACTGATAATGCCCACCGAGAGGGTCGGTTGCGCCCAGTAGTTGGCTTTCATCATTCCACCGGAAGGCCCAGGTTCGCCCCAGGGCATCGGTGGACGCAATGATCTGGTGTCGCTCATCCCAGTGTCGAATGCTGACGCGCGACAGCCCGTCGGTGATACGGGTGATGCCGGTGTCCAGCGCATAGTCGAATGTGTAGGTGTCCCCGGCCTCCGTCCAATGCCGCACAACACGCCATTCACGGTCATCAACCCTGGCCCACTGATAGAAGCAACGCAGGCCGCTGGGCAATAGATGCTCGACCATGCGCTGCCCGGCATCATAGGCAAAACGGCGCTTCACGTGCCCGTCGGACTGGCGTACAGCGGCCAGGTCGCCACGGACGTCGTAGGCGTAATGCATCAGTACTTCACGGTGGTGGTCGGGATACAGCCGTTCGATCCGGCTGACGCGCCGGGGCCAAGTGCTGTCGTAGGTCAGCTCGACCCTGACCAGGTCAAAGGTGTCACGCAGGCCCAGCAGGCGACCATCGTCGGCATAGTCGAGGTGGATTCGGTTGTCGTTGCGATCTCCCAGTTGGCTCAGGCGTAGCAATGATGCGTCCTGTGGCGCCGGATCGAATAGCCGGTACAAGCCGTCTGCGCTTTCGATCAGCCACTGGCCGTTCAAGTGACGCTTGACACTGAGGCCTTCGCCAGCGCTGAACACGGCACCGCCCAAAGGGATCGAACCCATGTCGATACGTCGACCCTGCTCGTCGATGTACAACGCGTAGTCGCCCCCTTCAGTGTGAGGCAGCAGCTGCACGCTGACTTCATAGGGCACACTCCAGCCGGCACCAAACAAGCCATCGCGGCGTTCATCTCGGCTGTTGTAGAAACGCTGCCAGTCGATGGACATGATTCCGGGCAAGGCGAAATCCAGCTCCTCGGGACCGCCCAGCACCTTGGCCCCCGTGCTCGCGTGCACCGGGTTGGAAGAGCCCATAGCGGCGTTGGCCAATGCGCCCATGGCCTGACTGACCACAAACGAATTGACGCCTGCCAGCAGCATGCAGGGAAGGTTGCTGAGGAACTTGCCTTTACCCCCCTTGAGCATCATCAGTGCGGTGACGGCCAGGCCAACCCCCGGCGTCTTGCCACTGCGGATCTCGCGCACCACGACGGAGCCGCCGCCGATAGTCACATTGGGCGAAATCAGCCCCGACGACACCACAGTGGCATCGCAGGTGCTGCGGTCACCGCTGCGTACCGCCGGTTGACCGTTGACCGTGACCTTTTCCGAGCCTTCGGCCAGAAACTGCGGCGGCATCGGCGGATGTTTTGTGCAGGTCACCACGTCAAGCGGTTTAGGGACTGCACCTGGCGCTGGCGTGGCGACGGTGGGGCGCCACATTTGCGCAAAGAATCCTTTGGCCATGTCCAGGTAGCCGGGCTCTTCGCTGTGTTCCGGTGCTGGCGGCGTTTCGGTTTCGGTGCCCGCAGGTGCGACGTGGGAGGGCACGACGCCGGCCGCGCGCGCAGCGGGCAAGGCGTTGATCAGTGTGTCGGTGGACCCGCTGAGGATCGTGGCCATGACCGAGGGAGGGAACAGCGCGTTGCCGATTCCTTCGCACATGGCGCTCAACCCCTTGTCGGCCCCGGTCTTGCTCATGGCGATGCCGACGATGACGCCGACGACCGCCCCCAGCACGCAGGCCCCCAGCCCACCGGTCGCGACGGTAATGCCGGTAGCCGCCACCACCGCAGCGGTCGCCAATGCAGTAATCGCCACGTTGGCCGCCACTTCCAGCACACCGCCGAGGATGTCGGCCATGACAGAGGTGTGGGACAGCCCATCGCCCAGGCGCGCTGCCCAGAGCAGTGCGTCAGACATGCAAAGGCCGCTTCACTGGGGGACGTCGAACACGAGCGAGCCCTTGATCGTCGACCAATGCGCCGCCTCGGCATCCCCGAGCTTGTCCGCCTTCACATAACTCAAGGCGAGCATCTTGCGCGTCCCCGGCAACACCAGCGCCAGCTGATACTGGAACACCTTGTCATTGCCCTTGTTGAACTGGCTGCGCAGCTCGATGCCTTCGACCTCTTGCGCGGCGCCGAGGCGCACATCAACACCCGGTTGATAACGCAGGTCCTGCACCTGTTTTTCCAGGCGCTGGAGCTGGTCATTGAAGTTACTGTGCAGGGTTTCACCCTCGGCGAGCAGGCTGCGGCTGACGATCAGGGACGTGCCCAATTCAGGGAACTTGAGGATATTGACCGTCGCGTCCTGCAACTCGCTGGCGGGCAGTTGAAACTGGAATTCGTTGATGCGATACGTCATGAAAACAGGTCTCGTCAGGAGCTTTTAGGCGCGGGGAACGCGGCTTTGATGTTGGCGTCGATGGCGGCTTTCTGGCCCTGGCCATCGGGCGTGGCGCCGGGGCCGCCGCCGTTGTTCAGGTGCAGCACGCCGCCAGTGTTGAACTCGGCGTCGCCGCTGGCATAGAAGCTGATCTGCACGCCGGTGAGGTTGATCTGCCCGCTGGCGTTCAACTCCAGGATGCTTTCACCGCAGACCAGGCGCAGGTTTTCGCCCACTTCGATGACGTAGCTCTGGCTGATGCTGTCGGTCTTGCGCTGGCCCACCGAGAGGATGTCTTCCTGCTTGACGATGCGCAGGCGGTTGTTGCCGATGGTCACCGTCTCGTTGTGGCCGATGCTCTTGTTGCGGTCATGCCCCACCGAGTGGCTCTCATCCACCTCGACCACGATGTCTTGGTTGCGCTCGGCATGGATATACAACTGCTCCAACCCCTTCTTGTCCTCCATGCGGATTTCATTGAAGTTGGCCGGCGTGCCGCCCTTGCTCGAACGGCTTTTCATGCCGCTCTGGGTCGCATTTTCCGGCAGGTCGTAGGGCACGGTCTGCTCGGCGTTGTACACCCGCCCGGTGATGATCGGCCGGTCGGGATCACCTTCCAAAAAGCTCACAATCACTTCCTGGCCGATCCGGGGAATCTGCATCGAGCCCCAGTTCTTGCCGGCCCAGGATTGCGACACGCGAATCCAGCACGAGCTGTTCTCGTTGGATTGGTCGTGACGGTCCCAGTAGAAGTGCACCTTGACGCGGCCGTACTGGTCGGTCCAGATTTCCTCGCCCTTGGGGCCAACCACCAGCGCGGTCTGCGGGCCTTTGACGATAGGACGGTGAGTGATGGCGAGCGGGCGGAAGCTCTGTTGGGCGTCAATGCAGGTCAGGCTGCTTTCGAACTGTGCCGAGCCCGAACCGCCGCCGCTCTCCAGGCTTTCCTGGACGATGTAGTAGCGGCAGCCGATGATCAGGTATTCGCGGTTCTGGTCCTGGCGACTGAAGCCGGTGAGGCTGAACAAATGCCCCGAACCCAAACCCCGTGCATTACCGCTGAACTCGATCTGTTCATGCAGGGTTTGCAAGGCTTCGATGCGGGTTCGGGCATAGTGTTCGCCGTCCTCGCTTTGCACGTAGGTGCCGGGGTAATCGTACAGCGGGTAGTCGCCGGCGGTGTGCGGGCGTGGCATGGCCGAGCGCACATCGATGCTGGCGCTGGGGCGCTGGAAGTCGTAGTCGTTGAGCTCCAGCGAACCGGGCTGCACCTCCTGCGCCAGGTGCCAGTTGTGCATGTGGTCGCGTTCGCGCTGCTGCTCGTCCTTGGGGTAGTACGGGATCGACGCGTAGCCTGGCACCGTGGTGTGGGCGCCGTAGGCATCGGCCAGCACCAGCACATGGCGGTCTTGCTCGTGGCGGAAGAAGTAGTAGATGCCTTCCTGTTCCATCAAGCGGCTGACGAAATCGAAGCTGGTCTCGCGATACTGCACGCAGTATTCCCACTCGCGGTACGGCCGGCTCAGGGCGTCTTCGAAATCGGAAAAACCCAGGTCGCGGAACACCTGCTTGATGATCTGCGGGATGCTCAGGTTCTGGAAAATCCGGCAATCGGAGGTGCGGCTGAGCAGCCACAGCCACGGGCGCAGCGTCACCTGGTAACTGGCGAACTGGCCCTGGTCGATGTTCTGGCTGCACCGCGCGACGATGCCGTGGAAGTGCCGTTCACCGCCGTCCGCCAGTTGCAGGCCCACGCTCATGGGCTTGCCGAGCAACTGGTTGAGGTCGATGTTGGCGTCCAGGGACGTCAGTTGCAGCTCGTAACTGAACAGCCTGCCCAGCTCTTCGCCGCCGCCCATTTCATTGAGCAGCAGCACATCCGGCCCGAGGGGGCTGGTGATCTTGGCCAGGCGTGAGGCTTGGTTGAATAGCATCGGTTAACCCGTAAATGACTTGATAACTGAAGAAACCGAATCAAGTGTGGGAGGGGGCTTGCCCCCGATAGCGGTGTATCAGGTTAGAAATTTCTGGCTGACCCGACGCCATCGGGGGCAAGCCCCCTCCCACAGTTTTAATCACATTTCGACAGGTCAATCGCTGAAGTCGTAGTGCAATTCATTATCCCGACTGCTGATCCGTACCCCCGCCAACGCCTTGCCTTCCAGCATGCGCGTGAGGAATTCACGGCTCATGTCCGGCAGCAGGCTGTTGGTGAGGATGGTGTCGATCATGCGCCCGCCGCTTTCGGTTTCGGTGCAGCGCGAGACGATCAGGTCGACCACTGCGTCGTCGTAGTCGAAGGCCACTTTGTGGGTGCTCTCCACGCGCTTCTTGATGCGGTTGAGCTGCAGGCGGGTGATCGCCTTGAGCATCTCGTCGCTCAGCGGGTAGTACGGAATGGTCACCAGGCGGCCGAGCAGGGCCGGCGGGAAGATCTCCAGCAGCGGCTGGCGCAGGGCCTTGGCGATGTCTTCCGGCGCCGGCACGTTCGCCGGGTCTTTGCACACCTGGGAAATCAGCTCGGTGCCGGCGTTGGTGGTCAGCAGGATCAGGGTGTTCTTGAAGTCGATCACCCGGCCTTCGCCGTCTTCCATCACACCCTTGTCGAACACCTGGAAGAAGATCTCGTGCACGTCCGGGTGGGCTTTTTCCACCTCGTCCAGCAGCACCACGCTGTAGGGCTTGCGCCGCACCGCTTCGGTGAGCACGCCGCCTTCGCCGTAGCCGATGTAACCCGGTGGCGCGCCCTTGAGGGTCGACACCGTGTGGGCTTCCTGGAATTCGCTCATGTTGATGGTGATGACATTCTGTTCGCCGCCGTACATGGCCTCGGCCAGGGCCAGGGCGGTTTCGGTCTTGCCCACGCCCGAAGTGCCGGCGAGCATGAACACGCCGATCGGCTTGCTCGGGTTGTCGAGGCCGGCGCGGGAGGTCTGGATGCGCTTGGCGATCATCTGCAGGGCGTGGTCCTGGCCGATGATGCGTTTCTTCAGGTGCTGGTCGAGGTTGAGCACCGTCTCCAGTTCATTGCGCGCCATGCGACCCACCGGAATGCCGGTCCAGTCGGCGACCACCGAGGCTACGGCCTGGTAATCCACGGTGGGCAGGATCAGCGGGGTTTCGCCTTGCAGTTCGGTGAGGCGCTGTTGCAGGTCGACCAATTGGGCGCGTAGTTCATCGTTGCCACTGTCCACCACGCCGGCTTTTTCACGCAATGTTGCACGGGTGGCGAGCAGTTCATCCACCAGCGCTTTCTCTTCGGCCCAGCGGCTTTCCAAGGTCGCCAGACGCTCACGCTCAGCGCTCAACAGCGCCTCTGTATTGGTCTGGCGTGCACCAATCGCAATGCCAATGGCATGCTCACGGGCGATGATCTGCAACTCAGTTTCCAACGCCTCGATACGACGACGGCTGTCGTCCACTTCGGCCGGCACCGCGTGCAGGCTGATAGCAACGCGAGCACAGGCGGTGTCGAGCAGGCTCACCGACTTATCCGGCAACTGGCGCGCCGGGATGTAGCGGTGGGACAGCTTCACCGACGCTTCCAGGGCTTCATCGAGGATCTGCACCTGGTGGTGCTTTTCCATGGTCGAGGCCACGCCGCGCATCATCAGCAGCGCCTTGTCTTCCGACGGCTCGGCGACTTGCACCACCTGGAAGCGACGGGTCAGGGCCGGGTCTTTCTCGATGTGCTTCTTGTACTCGGCCCAGGTGGTGGCGGCCACGGTGCGCAAGGTGCCACGGGCCAGGGCCGGCTTGAGCAGGTTGGCGGCATCACCTGTTCCGGCAGCGCCACCGGCACCCACCAACGTGTGGGCTTCATCGATAAACAGGATGATCGGCTTGGGCGAGGCCTGGACGTCTTCGATAACCTGGCGCAGACGCTGTTCGAACTCGCCTTTCATGCTGGCGCCGGCTTGCAGCAGGCCCACATCGAGGCTGCGCAGTTCCACGTCTTTCAAGGCTGGCGGTACGTCGCCGGCGACAATGCGCAGGGCGAAGCCTTCGACCACAGCGGTCTTGCCCACGCCGGCTTCACCGGTGAGGATCGGGTTGTTCTGACGGCGACGCATAAGGATGTCGACCAGTTGGCGGATCTCTTCATCTCGGCCAACAATCGGATCGAGCTTGCCGCTGCGCGCCTGTTCGGTCAGGTCGACAGTGAAGCGCTTGAGCGCTTCCTGCTTGCCCATCGCACTCGGCGCCATCGCGCCGCTGGCTTCGCCCGGCACGGCGCCGGCGTTGAAACCGTCGCTGGCGCTGAGCGCGTTTTCCGGCGAGTCGCCCACGTATTCATCAAAGCGTTCGCTCAGGGCCTCGGCCTTGATCTTGTCGAATTCGGCGGACAAACCCAGCAGCGCGTGACGCAGGCTCGGCGTCTTGAGAATGCCCAGCACCAGGTAACCGGTGCGCACCTGGCTTTCGCCGAACATCAGGCTGCCGTAGACCCAGCCGCGCTCGACGGCTTCTTCCACATGGGACGACAGGTCGGTGATCGACGTCGAGCCACGCGGCAGGCGGTCCAGCGCTTCGGTAAGGTCACGGGCCAGGCGTGCCGGCTCGACGTTGAACTGGCGGATGATGCGGTGCAGGTCCGAGTCCTGCAGTTGCAGCAACTGGTGAAACCAGTGGGCCAGTTCCACATACGGGTTGCCCCGCAGTTTGCAGAACACGGTGGCGGCTTCGATGGCCTTGTAGGCCACGCTGTTGAGTTTGCCGAACAGTGCGGCGCGACTGATTTCACCCATGCTCTGGATTCCTTGAGGTGGTGGCGTGGTCGGCGTAGTGCCGGGCCAGGATTAGGTCGTTGGCGTCATGCTCGGGTTTACCGAGCCAGGTGTTGAAGCCCAGGCGGAACTGGCCGTTGAGTTGCAGCGCCGGGACTTCGGGTTGTTGCAAAACCAGGTTCAGGTCCCAGTCCAGTTCATGGCCCAGGTACTCGGCCACCCACGCCACCAGTTCGTTGAATGGCTGGTGGCCGGGCAGCATGCCCATGTAGTCATCCAGCGTGAGCGGGCCCAGGCGGATACGGAATTTGTGCTGGCGGTCCCACACGAAGCTGCCCAGGCAAAAGTCCACGCCCAGGCGGTTGGCGCTCACACTCACGCGGCTGCGTTCGGGCAGTTCCAACCATTGGCCTACGTACTCTTCGATCTCTACCGGCAGGCCGAAATACTCGCTGAGAATCGCCTTCAGGCCGTCCGGGTAGCGGGTTTGCGCCGACAGGTGGCCGCTGTAGTGCAGCTTGGCGGTATCCGGGATCAGCCCCTGATTCAGCAGGCTCGGCATGCCCCGGCCGCTCAGCGCGGCGAGGCGTGCCGACCAGTAGTCATCGTCCGGGCGGTCGTGGCTGACGGTCGGCCGCGCCTCGGCCCAGGCCCGGTAAAACAGGCTGAGCAGGCGATGGTGGAACACATCCAGGAACTGCTTGCTGGTGCTGTCGGCGTTGTTGCGCTGACGCTCGCGCACGTACTCGGTGATGTGCAGTGGCAGCGGGCCGTTGGGGCCGCCAAGACCGAAGAAGAACTGCTCCAGGCGCGCCGGCTTGCCGTCGCCGCCGGGGTCGACCGAGGCCAGCGTGGCCGGGGCGAAGGTGCAATCGGCCTGTTGCCCCAGGCGCAGCGGGTCATCCGCCAGGCGCAGGGAATGGCCCAGGCGCGGCAGCTCCGGCGATTCGCACTCGATACGCCGCAGCGCCTGGAAGAAATCGTATTCCCAGGGCTCCTGGTGCATCGCATCCAGGGTACTCACAGGGTCGGACGACGTCCGGGCTTGGCTTTCCATCGCATGATCTCGCCGCGTTCGGTGGTACGGATCACCGTCTCGGTAAAACTGTTGATCGACACGTAGCGTGCCAGGAAGCGTTCCAACACCGCACCGAGCAGGAACACACCGGTGCCGCGAAACGCGTTTTCATCGAATTCCAGGGTGATCTCCAGGCCCCGGCCGAACACGATCGGGCCGGGCATCGGCAGGCGTCGGGTCACGGCTTTGCTGCTGACCTCGCGCAGGCCTTCGATCTGCAATTGCAGCGCGGCGTCGTTGCTGTCGCCGTACAGGCGCAGCAGTTCGCGCAAGGCGCCGGCGCCCTCGCCCTGTTCGCTCAGGGACAAATAGTTGAGCGAGAGCTGGCTGATCAGGCGCCAGGCCTTGGCGTCATGCGCGTGGCTGGGGCGCGGGCGGCTCGGGCCTGCCACGCAGCGCACCGACAATACCGGCGCGCTGTCGGCCAGGGTGAAGTCGGTCTTGCCGTTGCCCACGCTCATGAACAACGGCAGATCGCGGTTGGTGCACAGCGCGGTCACGCCGAGCTGGCGCAGGTCGTGGCGGTACGGCGACTGCCGACTGTCCACCAGGCTGACGAAGGTTTCGCTGCCCACATAGGTGGAGCGCGGGCCGTTGCGACGTTGGTCGCTGGACAGCACACGCGGCTCGCGGCGAACGGTGTAATACGCCTGGTCACGGCCATAACGCGACGGATCGCGCACCGCGTAGAACGGCAAAAACGGCTGCTCCGGCCCGGTGCCGTGGCCGGTGATGCCGCTCAAGGAATGAATCTCGAAATCCATCGGCCGTGTGCGGTCGGCGATCACATGGTGTTCGTTGACGCGGTCGGACAGATGGATACGGTCCACGCGCTTGGGAAACAGGTTGATCGCCGGGGTACAGAACGGCAGGAACTGCGCTGCGCCGACGCTACCTTCCAGGCTCGGTTCGTGGCGGTCGAACAGCACAATCAGTTCCAGCTCCTGGCCGTCACAACGCTTGACCGCACGGCTCAGCTCGGCGAATTCGACGAACAGGAAGCGGTGGGGCAGGGCGAAGTATTCCTGTAGCAGGCGATAGCCTTGGAACGCCCGCGCCACCACCGGCATGGCCGCGTCGGCGTCATCGAAACCACGGGAGCGCAACGCGTCCTGCGGCAGGCGCTCGACCCAATCGCCACCCGGCTTGCGCGCAAACACCGCGCAGGCGTTGCCCAGCAGTTGCTCGTAGAGGCGGAACGGTTGCTCGTCGGCGCCACTGAGGTACAGCGGCAGGTTATCCAGGTCGAGGCTGTTGAACGGCAGCTCGGCACCCGTGCGCAGGGTCAGACGCAGGCCGGCCTTGGCTTTCGGCTCGCTGGCGGCGAGACGGCCCAACACAGCGGCGGGGTTGCCGAAGTATTCGGCGTTGCTCACCTGCAACGGCCACAACGTCACCGGGTGTGCAGTGCGGTACTCGCAGCAGGTCTGGGTTTCGCGGCCCAATGCGGCACGCAGGACGGTGTCGCGGGGCAGCGGGAAACCACTGGCCAGCGAGCCTTCGTCCGGGTCGGTGTGCAATTGCACCACGGTCATCGACGGCGTCGGTGCCAGGTAGTGCGGGTAGGCGATTTCCAGCAGGTTATGGGTGAAGGTCGGGTACTCGGCGTCGAGCTTGAGCTGCACGCGGGCCGTGAGGTAGGCAAAACCTTCGAGCAGGCGTTCGACGTACGGGTCGGCGCAGTCCATGCCGGACAGGGTCAGCCGACTGGCGATCTTCGGGTATTCCTTGGCGAATTCCGCGGCGCTTTCGCGCACGTGGTGCAGTTCCTGGTTGTACAGCTCCAGCAGGCGCGGGTTCATGGGCGCCTCCGCTGGTCGGCATTCACCACGCGTACATGGCCGGATTCCAGGTCGAGGTCGGTTTGCAGCAACAGGCGCAACGGCACCGGCTGTGCCCACAGGTCGCCTTCGATCTCGAAACTCAGGGCGTTGTGATTCATCTCGCCATGGCCGACACGGGCTTTGACGCGCAGAGTGTGACGCAGGATGCGCGGCTCAAAGGTGGCGATGGCCTGGTAGATCAGGGCTTCCAGGGCCTTGATATCGACGCTGGAAACACTGTTGCCCGCCAGCGCCGGCAGGCCGTAATTGACCACCGAGGTGCCGGCTGGAGTGTGCAGTGTGGCATCGGCATCGAGCAACGACGTGGTGTTGAGCAGCCACGCCAGGTCACGCAGCACCGAGGCTTTCAATTGGGTCAGGGACAGCACGCGTTTGTCGGCGCTTTCCTTCGGGTTGGTTGGATCGTCATCGGTCAGCCGGTCCAACAGGGACGGTTGCAGACGGTCGCGGGAAGCGATTTCAGTGATCACCAAAGCAGCTCCACGGACGGGTTGCGAGAGGGACAAAAATCCAGGGGCCGTGGCATGGCGCCACGGCCACCAGGGCTATCAGCGCTTGGTGTTGGAACGGATGTTCCAGCCAAACTTGATCGCGCCGCCGTCTTTGGTGCCGTCGGCTTTCTGCGGCTGGTAGTCGACCATCACTTGGGCGAAGTTCAGGGTCACGTTCTCGGTCAGGCGGTCATCGGTGCCCGAACCGCCGGTGCTCAGCGAGGTGACCAGCACTTCTTCCAGGTTGATCACCATGTACTCGACCTGGCTTTCGCCACCGGCCTTGCGCACGGTCAGCTTGACCTTGTCGATGTGCTTGCCGCTGGCGCAGTGCATCATCAGGTTCGGCGAAGCCTTGTCGACGTACTTGGTCAGCGACAGGTCCTGGATATTCACCTTGCCCGCGCCGCCACCGCCGCCCACGTGCATGTTGCCGGACTGGGCCATGCCCCAGCTCCAGTTCAGCACGTCGATTTCGTCCTTGTGGGCCTTGTCCATGGACTCGCCCTTGATGTCGCCGATCTTGATGAAAATATCAACAGCCATGTTTTCTCCCTGTGTGGCCGCAGCCACTTGATTTGGTGATCGTTCCCACGCTTTGCGTGGTAACGCATCCTGTGACGCTCTGCGTCACTGGGACGCGGAGCGTCCCGAGCGGCATTCCCACGCAGAGCGTGGGAACGATCAGGCAGCTACTTACGCGCTTTTCGCCGAAGGCAGCTTCGATACCAGGCGCAGCGACACGGTCAGCCCTTCGAGCTGGTAGTGCGGGCGCAGGTAGAACTTGGAGTTGTAGTACCCCGGGTTGCCTTCGACTTCTTCCACGATCACTTCGGCGGCAGCCAATGGGTGCTGGGCCTTGGTGGTTTCGGTGGAGTGCGCCGGGTCACCGTCCACGTAGTTGAGGATCCAGTCCTGCAACCAGCGCTGCATCTCGTCCTTCTCTTTGAAGGAGCCGATCTTGTCGCGCACGATGCACTTCAAGTAGTGAGCGAAACGGCAGGTGGCGAACAGGTACGGCAGGCGCGCGGCCAGGTTGGCGTTGGCGGTGGCGTCCGGGTCATCGTATTCGGCCGGTTTCTGCAACGACTGCGCGCCAATGAACGCGGCGAAGTCGGTGTTTTTCTTGTGCAGCAGCGGCATGAAACCGTTCTTCGCCAGCTCCGCTTCACGACGGTCGCTGATGGCGATTTCGGTCGGGCACTTCATGTCCACGCCACCGTCATCAGTCGGGAACGTGTGGGCCGGCAGGTTTTCCACTTCGCCGCCAGACTCGATGCCACGGATGCGCGAGCACCAGCCGTAGTGCTTGAACGAGCGGTTGATGTTCACCGCCATCGCATACGCGGCGTTGGCCCAGGTGTACTTGGAACTGTCGGCACCGTCGGTGTTTTCTTCGAAGGCGAACGCCTCCACCGGGTCGGTCTTGGCGCCGTACGGCAGGCGCGCCAGGAAGCGCGGCATGGTCAGGCCGATGTAGCGCGAGTCTTCCGATTCACGCAGCGAGCGCCAGCCGGCGTATTCCGGGGTGGTGAAGATCTTGGTCAGGTCGCGCGGGTTCGACAGCTCTTGCCACGAGCCCATGCCCATCACGGTCGGCGAGGCCGCAGCGATGAACGGGGAGTGCATGGCGGCGCAGACTTTCGACAGTTCGCCCAGCAGTTCCACGTCGGGTGGCGACTGGTCGAAGTAGTAGTCGCCCACCAGGCAGCCGTACGGTTCGCCGCCGAACTGGCCGTATTCTTCTTCGTACATCTTCTTGAAGATCGGGCTCTGGTCCCACGCGGTGCCCTTGAATTTCTTCAGGGTCTTGTGCAGGTCCGGCTTGGAGATGTTGAGCACACGGATCTTGAGCTGCTCATCGCTCTCGGTGTTGTTGACCAGGTAGTGCAGGCCACGCCAGGCGCTTTCCAACTGTTGGAAATCCGGGTGGTGGATGATCTGGTTGACCTGGGCGGTCAGCTTGGCGTCGATGGCGGCGATGATCGATTCGATCGACTTGATCGCGTCATTGGACACCAGGTCGGTTTGCGCCAGGGCCTGCTCGGCCAAGGTGCGCACGGCAGTTTCCACGGCTTCGCGGGCGCGCTCGGTCTTGGGCTTGAACTCCTGCAGCAGCAGGTTGGCGAACTCGCTGGCTTCTTCGGTCTGGGTGCCCAGGATCTGGGAGCCTTCGCGGGCGGTATTGTCAGTCATGATTACTGGTCCCCTGCAGGCTTAGGCGCGCTGGCAAGTGCTTGCAGCAGTGCCGGGTCCTTGATCGCCTTCATGATGATTTCTTCAGCGCCGGTCTTGCCGTCCATGTAGGTCAGCAGGTTGGCCAGCTGGGTGCGGGCTTCGAGCAGTTGGTTCAGCGAGTCGACCTTGCGGGCCACGGCGGCCGGGCTGAAGTCGTCCATGCTTTCGAAGGTGATGTCCAGGCTCAGGTTGCCTTCGCCGGTCAGTTCGTTCGGTACGTGAAACGCCACGCGCGGCTGCATGGCCTTGAGGCGCGAGTCGAAGTTGTCGACGTCCACTTCAAGGAACTTGCGGTCGGCCACCGGCGCCAACGGCTCGGCAGGCTTGCCGGCGAGGTCGGCCATCACACCCATCACGAAGGGCAGCTGGACCTTTTTCTCGGCGCCGTAAAGCTCGACGTCGTACTCGATCTGCACTCGAGGCGCACGGTTGCGCGCGATGAATTTCTGAGAACTTTGCTTCGCCACGTTGCTGCTCCTGGTCGCTTGAGCGACGGTGTTGTTACTGCACAGTCGGATGGCTTACTCGCCGTCCGGCCCGCGCAGGTTTTCAAATTGGGACATGCCGTCGGGAATCAGATTGCGCACGATGGCCGCAAAGTCGGCGTGCACCAGATTCTTCGCCCGGTTCAACAGTACCGGCAGCGGGCTCGAAGGCTCGTGCCGGGTGTAGTACGCAAGGATCTTGTCGAGGCTGCGCAACACATCGTCGCGGCTGGCGATATCGCCAACGGGACGCGGTGCTGCGGGGGCGGCGGCAAAGTCGGCCGAGGGGGCATTGTCGTCACTGACGGCCTCGGGTTCGCTGCTGCCGGCGGCGCCGGGCACCGCTTGATTGAGGATCTGCAACGCTTGTTTGAGCGGTTGCTTCAAGGCACTGAGGTCCACGCCTTGGGCCGAACCGACCTGATCGTTGACCTGCCGTTCGATGGCTTCACACGCCGCACGCGCCGCAATCAGGGCGTCGCGGGTGGCCTGTAGCTGCTCGGGGTCGCTGTCGAGGAACGCGGCGTTGAGTTGTTGGGCGCCGAGTTGCTCATCGGGGAAGCTCAGCAGGCCGCTGGCGTTGAGTGCCGCGCGCAGGCTCACGGGGCCAAAGGTGCGCGAGCGCGTGAGGATGCTTTCGCGCAGCAGGCGGATGGTGGTGTCGCAGGTCAGGCCGGTGAGGGCGTTGATACGTACGGTGGGGTCGTTATCGTCGTCGGCGTCCAGGCGTGGGTGCAGGTCGGGCCAGTAATCACGCAGCAGCGCATCGATCAGCGTCAGCGCTTCGGCCAGGCCGGCCACGCCTTGGAGGGCGAGGGCGCTTTGCAGCAGGAAATGGGTGATGCGCAAGTCTTTGCTGCGCGCGAGCAAGTCGAGGCTTTGCTGCTGGATGCTGCGCCATTCCGGCGGTTCAGCGGGCAGGATCGAGTCGCCCATGCTGCGCTCGGGTTGGCCCTTGGCATCACGCTCCAATTGCAGAAATTGCGCGTCATATTCCATGTCTTCGCCACAGGGCGAAGTCGCGGAAACGGCGGTGAGCAGCAACGGCACATCCACTGAATTTGATCTCCCTATCAGCCCGTTAGATGGCGGGCAATTCATGCATTAGTTGCGTAAGGAACTTTGCATGTTTTCTTGGTCATATAAGCAAGGCGCCATTAATGTGCCATCACTGGTATTCAAGAAGTTGTGCATTTTTGGTGTAGTACTTATGCCTTGTCAAGGTAAGCTATTCGCCCTCTGTGACAGATGTGCGGTGCTTAACAACCTGCGCGACTGGTGGGTCGAACGACGTACCGGGACAGGATTTTTGTCATAGAGCCCAGTTAAGATCAGCGATCATGCTGGCATTGGCAGGTTTTGGACGGTCGATTGCTCGACCTGATGGGGATATCCCGGGAAGCGCTGTCCCGGGAATCGACCGCGCGCGAAGTATCAGCAAGGAGGCAAGATGTCGCTGTGTTTGACTATCACTAGTTATCACAAGATTACCCCTGGGCAGTGCTCCGAAAAGTCCATGAACCAGGGCTCGATGGCTATTGGCCGCAGCTCGGATAATGACTGGGTATTGCCTGATCCTGAGCGTCTGGTCTCCTCGCAGCACTGCGTTATTCAATACAAAGATGGCCGTTATTATTTAACCGATAACAGTACCAACGGCGTGGAGTTGGTTAACGCCGGTATTCGTTTGCGTAGAGGTAACAGCGAGCTGTTGCAAGATGGCGAGCTGATCCGCATCGGCGATTACGAGATCCAGGCGCGTATCGATTTCAACGTACAGGCCGTCGACAGCCAGCCGTTTGCCGGCGAGTCGCCGAACAGCTTTGAAGCGCTGATGGGCGCTGTGTCGAATAAGCCCGCGCCTGTTTCCACCCCTGTGATCGCGCCGCAGTTCCAGGGCGCTTCATCGATGGACACGCTGCCGGACCTGTTCGACTTCCTCAGCCCCACCGCCGTACCGCCACCGACCGTGCCGGACCACGTGCCTTCCGAGCAACATGACTTCCGCCCACCGACGCCAGTGGCCGTGCCGGTAGTGGCACCGCCGGTGGTGTCGGGCGCGGTGATTCCTGAAGACTGGGACCTGTTTGGCGACACGCCAGCACCCGTCGTCAGCGCTGTGCCGCCACCTGCGCCGCCACCGGTCATCCAGCCGCCCCCGTGGTCGAGCCCCCGCTCCCCGTGGCCGACAGCCAGCAACCTGATCTTCTGCAAGCCTTCCTGCGCGGCGCGGGCCTGGATCAACTGCGTCTGGACAAAGCCCAGGCCGAGGCCCAGATGGAAAGCATCGGCCGCAGCTACCGCCTGATGGTCGAAGGCCTGATCGACGTGCTGCGGGCCCGTGCGAGCCTCAAGGGCGAATTCCGCATGCAGCAGACCATGATTCAGCCGGCAGAAAACAATCCGTTGAAATTCGCCCCGAATGCCGACGAAGCGTTACTGCTGCTCCTGCGCCACGGCAACCAGGCGTTCATGGCACCCGACCTCGCCGTGCGCGACAGTTTCAACGACCTGCGCGCCCACCAGTTGGCGGTGATGGCCGGCGTGGAAGCGGCGATCAAGCACTTGCTCAGCCGCTTTGAACCGGCCCAGCTGGAGGAGCGCATGGGCAAGCCCGGCGGGCTGTCGAGCATTTTCAATGGCTCGCGCCAGGCCCAGTACTGGCAGCAGTTCACCGAGCTCTACAGCAATATTTCCCGCGAGGCCCAGGAAGATTTCCAGGACCTGTTCGGCCGCGAATTCAGCCGAGCCTACGAAGAACACAGCGCACGACAGCGACGCTGAACCGCAGCACATGGATTTAACGGATAGCTAAGTACGTCATTGAGGACGCAGGATGATTCCCAGGTTTTTACTCGCAGTCGCCACCGTGTTTCTGCTGACGGCGTGTGCCAAAGACGCCGCCAAACCCGAAACAGCCGCCGAGGCCGAAGTGGATACGGCCGCCGTCGAGCTGCACTTTCATGCGATCAGCGGGCTTAACCCCGGCGCCAATGGCCAGGCCGCCCCGGTGCGGGTGCGCATCTTCGAACTGAAAAACGCCGCCACCTTCGCCCGCTCCGATTACTTCGCCCTGGCCGACCGTGCGCAATCCACACTGGGCCTGGACCTGCTGGACCAGGACGAAGTGATGGTGCAACCCGGCGAGCAACTGAGCATCCAGCGCGACCTCGACCCGTCCACGCGCCAGATCGGCTTGCTGGTGGGCTATCGCGAGTTGGACCGTGCGCAATGGCGCACGGTGCTCAACGTGCCGGCGCGCCAATACACCGAATACCAGATCAGCCTCGATGTGCGTGCCGTGCGCGCCGACGTCGTGGCCACCCCATCCAGCCCTGCCCAATAAGAAGCAATCGGAGCCCCCATGTCCTGGAACAATCGCGTGGTCTGGTCGGAAGGCATGTTCATCGGAACGCAGCACTTCCAGCAGCATGACCGTTACCTGGAAAACCTGATCGATGCCCGCAGCCGCCCGTTGTCCGCAGGCGCCTGGGGGTTTTCCGAGCTGCTGATCGACCAGGGCCTGCTGGCCCAGGGCAAGCTGGCGATCGTATCGGCGCGTGGCCTGTTGCCCGACGGTACGCCGTTCAATATCCCCCAGGATGACCTGGCACCAAGCCCGCTGAACATCGACGACAACCTGCGCGACGGCCTGGTGTACCTGGCATTGCCGCTCAAGCGCGCCGGTGCCCGCGATACCGTGGATGCAGGCGAAGCCCTGGAAGCCGCGCGTTATGTGAGCCAGGTGCGCGAAGTGCGTGACGACAACGCCCCCTTCGAAAACCGCGCGCCGGTAGCCGTGGGCTCCCGCGCCCTGCGCCTGCTCACCGCCCAGGATGGCATCAGCGATTACGCCGCCGTAGGCCTGGTGCGCATCAAGGAAAAACGTGCCGACCGTGCACTGGTGCTCGACGACACCTACATCCCGCCGGTACTGGATGTGGCCGCGAGCAAACCGCTCAGCGCCTTTCGCAGCGAATTGCTCGGCCTGCTGCACCAGCGCGGCGAAGCCCTGGCGGGGCGGGTGGTGGCATCGGGCGCCGGTGGCGCGTCGGAGATTGCCGACTTCATGCTGCTGCAACTGGTCAACCGCGCCCAACCACTGGTCCAGCATTTGAGCCAGTTGAGCCCTTTGCACCCGGAGCGCTTCTTCAGCGAATTGGTCAGCCTGGCCGGTGAGTTCTCGACTTTCTCCACCTCCGGCCGTCGCCCCCAGGAATACCCGCAATACCAGCACGACGACCTGGCCCTGAGCTTCGCTCCGGTGATGGCGGCATTGCGTGAAGCGCTGTCGATGCTGATCGACAGCAAGGCCACGCCAATCCCAATTGTCGAAAAAGCCTATGGCGTGCACGTGGCTATGCTGGCCGACAAGACTCTGCTCGACAACGCCAGTTTCATCCTGGTGGTGCGCGCCGATGTGCCCGGCGAAACCCTGCGCGCACGCTTCGGCCAGCAGAGCAAAGTCGGCTCGGTGGAGCACATCCGCGACCTGGTCAACCTGCAACTGCCGGGGATTGGACTGTTGCCTCTGCCGGTGGCGCCTCGCCAACTGCCGTACCACGCAGGCTCGACGTATTACGAGCTCGATCGCGGCAGCGAGCATTGGCAACAGCTGGGCAATTCCGGCGGTTTTGCCTTCCATATCGCCGGGCAGTTCCCGGGCTTGAACCTGGCCTTCTGGGCGATCCGAGGATAATCCGCGATGCATCCCAATGATGATGACCGCACCCAGTTCATGCCGCGTCCGGGTGGCCGGGCGCCGGAACCTGTGCGTGCCGAACCTTCGCCGCTGGCCATGCCGGCCGCACCGATGCTCACCGGCAAGAGCCACGGCCTCAACCCGCTGGAAAGCGCCGCCGGCCCTTTGCTGGCGCTGCTGACGCGCCTGCGCAACACCATCGCCCACCCGGCGCCCGCCAGCCTGCGCGCACAGTTGTTGGCCTACCTGCGCCAGTTCGAAGAGCGTGCCGAAGCCGCTGGCATCGCCCGTAACGAAGTGCTGCTGGCGCGTTACGCGCTGTGCACTGCGCTGGATGAGGCGGTGTTGAGCACCCCCTGGGGCAGCACCAGTGACTGGGGCAAGCAGAGCCTGCTGATCACCGTGCACAACGAAGCCTGGGGCGGCGAAAAGGTCTTCCAACTGTTGGACCACTGCCTGCAAAGCCCACGGGAACGTCTGTATCTGCTGGAGCTGTTGTACTTGTGCATGTGCCTGGGGTTCGAAGGCCGCTACCGCGTGATGAACGACGGTCGCAGCCAGCTGGAGACCCTGCGCGAGCGCACTGCTGCAGCCATTCGCAGTGCGCGTGGCGAGCATGAGCGTGAGCTGTCGCCGCACTGGCGCGGCGTGACCGTGGCCCGCGATCGCCTGGCGCAATTCATGCCGCCGTGGATCGCCGTGGCCATCGGCTTGGCGTTGTTGCTGGCGTTGCTGTTTGGCTTGCGCATGAAGCTGGCGTCGGATGCCGAGCCGGTGTTCAAGAATATCCATGCGCTGGGCGAGATCCCGGTGCAGGCCATCGACCGTCCGGTGGCGCAGCCCAAAGTCATCGAGCGCCCGCGCCTGGCTGGCTTCCTGGTGGAAGACATCAAGGCCGGCCGCGTGGCGGTGGAAGATGCGGTCGACCGCTCCGTGGTGACCATTCGCGGCGACGAGCTGTTCGCCTCCGCCAGTTCCAGCATCGTCGATGACTACCAGCCGCTGATGCTGCGCATCGCCGACGCCATCCGCAAGGTCAAGGGCCAGGTGCGGGTGACCGGGCACAGCGACAACCGCCCGATTGCCACGTTGCGCTTCCCGTCCAACTGGGCGCTGTCCGAAGCGCGGGCCAAGTCGGTGCTGGAGATCCTGGCGGCCAAGACCGGCCAGGCCGAGCGCTTCAGTGCCGAAGGGCGCAGCGACACCGAGCCGGTGGCGACCAACGCCACCGCCGAAGGCCGTGCCCGCAATCGTCGGGTTGAAATCACCGTATTGGCGGAGGGCGTCGAGTGAAGGCGTTTTTCAGTTTCATGATTCGCTGGGTGATCCCCGTGCTGGGTTTGATCGCCCTGAGCCTGATCATCTGGTTTGTCGGGCCGCTGCTCGACGTGCTGGTACCGGAAGGCCGGCGCTGGGCGCTGATCATCCTGGTATTCGCGGTGTGGCTGGCCTACCGCGTGTTCCGCATCATCCAGGCGCGCCGTCAGGCCGCCGAAGTGATGCGCAGCCTGGCTGCCGAAACCCCGGCCGACCCCAACAGCGTCGCCACTGCCGAAGAACTCACCACCCTGCGCCAACGCATGGACGAGGCCCTGGCATTGCTGAAAAAGGCCAAGCTCGGTGGCGATGAGCGCCGCAACCTTTACGAGCTGCCGTGGTACGTGATCATTGGCCCACCGGGTTCGGGCAAGACCACCGCGCTGGTCAACTCCGGGCTGCATTTCCCGCTGGCGGCGCAGTTGGGCGCCGGTGCCGTGCGCGGCGTCGGCGGTACGCGCAACTGCGACTGGTGGTTTACCGATCAAGCCGTGCTGCTCGACACCGCCGGCCGCTACACCACCCAGGACAGCAACTCCACGGTGGACAAAGCTGCGTGGCTGGGCTTCCTCGACCTGCTGAAAAAGCAGCGCTCGCGTCGCCCCATCGATGGTGCGTTTATCGCCATCAGCCTGTCGGACCTGTTGCTGGGCACCGATGCCGAACGCGCCGCCCATGCCGCTGCCATCCGCCTGCGTATCCAGGAGCTGTACACCCAACTAGGCGTGCGCTTCCCGATCTACCTGATGCTGACCAAGCTCGACCTGGTGCCGGGCTTCATGGAGTTCTTCGACAACCTGAGCAAGGAAGAGCGCGCCCAGGTGTGGGGCATGACCTTTGCCCTGGACGATGGCAAAAACAGCGACAGCCCATTGGCACACCTGCAAAGCGAGTTCGCCGGGCTGGAACAGCGCCTCAACGAACGCCTGGTCGAACGCCTGCAACAGGAACGCGACCCGGCGCGGCGCGACCTGATCTATGGCTTCCCGCAGCAGTTCGGCGCGTTGAAGGACTGCCTGCAAAGCTTCCTCGAAGGCGTGTTCAAACCCAATGCCTTTGAAGAGCGCGTGTTGCTGCGCGGCGTGTACTTCACCAGCGGCACCCAGGAAGGCAGCCCGATTGACCGCCTGATCGGCGCCATGGCCCAGAGCATGAACCTGGACCGCCAGCATTTGGCGCGCCAGAGCGGCACCGGGCGCAGTTACTTCATCGAAAAACTCTTCACTGCGGTGGCGTTTGCCGAGCGTGGCCTGGTGGGGGTGAACCCGAAGGTCGAGCGCCGCCGCAAGTGGATTGCGCGGGGTGTGCTGGCCGCCACTGTGGCGTTGGTCGTGGTGGTCAGCGGTTTGTGGTGGGTGAGTTATCGCGCCAACCAGGCCTACATCGCCCAGGTCGACCAGAAGGTCGCGCCGCTGGGCCAGACCGTGCAGAACCTGAGCCCGGCGCAGCGCGAAGTGCTCGCCGTGCTGCCGTTGCTCAATGCCGTGAAAAACCTGGCGGGCGATTCGCCGAGCTGGTCCGAAGGCCTGGGGCTGTATCAGGGCGATATGCTTGAAGCCGAGTCTGCCAGCGTCTACCGCAAGCTGTTGATCGCGGTGTTCGCGCCACGCCTGGTGACGCGCATCGAAGAACAACTGCACGGCGGCGGCAATTCCGACTTCCTCTACGAAGGCCTCAAGGCTTACCTGATGCTGGCTGACGCCGAGCATTACGACCCGGATTTCATCAAGGCCTGGATCGCCCTGGACTGGGACCGCAACCTGCCCCGCGACCTGCCGGCGGATCAGCGCCAGGCATTGGCCGGGCACTTGCAGTCGCTGTTCGAACGCCACCCGCCGAACGCGCGCCTGGATCAGCGGCTGATCGACGACCTGCGCCGCCAGTTGCAACAACTGCCGGTGGCCCAGCGCGTGTATGACCGGGTCAAGCGCCAGAAACTGCCCGAGGGCATTCCGGACTTTCGCCTCAACGAAGCCGCTGGCCGTGACGCCGCGCTGGTGTTCAGCCGCAAGAGTGGCAAGCCGCTGGGCGAGCCGTTGAGTGGGTTCTTCACCGCCAAGGGCTATCGCCAGGCGTTCCTGCTGAGCAGCCTGAACCAGACCGGCACCCTCGCGGAAGAGCAGTGGGTGCTCGGCCAGGAACAGGCCGACCAGCAAAACGTGGTGAGCCTGGCCGCCGATGTGCGGCGCCTGTATTTCCAGGATTACCAGCGCCAGTGGGATGCGTTGCTGGCGGACATCGACTTTGTACCGATCACCAGCGTGGCCCAGGCGGCCGATGTGCTGCGGGTGATTTCCGGCCCGACCTCACCGCTGAAAAAACTGCTGGTGGCGGTGGCCAAGGAAACCGACCTGCAAGCCGAAGAGCGCCAACTGGCCGCCAAAGGCGTGCCGGTGGAAGGCGGCGTCGACAAGCTCAAGGAGCGCCTGGGCAGCCTGCTCGGCCAGGAACAACCGGCCGCCAATGCGCCTGCGGCGGCGGAGGACCCGGTGACCGCGCACTTCGCCCAGCTCAACAGTATCGTCAGCAAGAACGAAGGCGAACCGGCGGCCATCGACGGCCTGCTCACCGACATGAACGCGCTGTATGTGCAGGTCAGCGCCATGGTCGGCGCCAGCGGCGATGCGTTGCTCGGCGAGGCGAAGAACCAGGCGGCGGCTGCGGCCACGCGAGTCAGCCTGAATGCCGAGCGCCAGCCACCGCTGGTGCAGGGCATGGTCAAGTCGGTGGTCAACTCCACCACCAACAGCATGATGGGCGGCGTGCGCAACCAATTGAACGCCGCCTGGGTCAGCGAAGTGGTCAACGTGTATCGCCAGTCCCTGGCCGGGCGCTACCCGATGTCGCCGGGCAGTGCACGGGACGCCACCCTGGATGACTTCGGCCAATTCTTCGGCGTGGGCGGGGTGATGGACAACTACTTCCGCAAATACCTGCAGCCTTACGTCGATACGTCCGCGCAGACCTGGCGTTGGCAGCCGGGCGCGGCGCAGAAGCTGGGGATTGCTCCGGGCGTGCTGCAAACCTTCCAACGCGCTGCGACGATCCGTGATGCGTTCTTCCGCGCCGGGGGGACTCAACCCATCGTGCGTTTCGAACTCAAACCGGTGTCGATGGACCCGACCATCACCCAGTTCCTGCTGGACCTGGACGGCCAGCAGCTGAGCTACGACCACGGCCCCAGCCGCCCAGTGGCGATGCAATGGCCGAACCCCGGCAGCATTGGCGTGGTGCGGATCTCCATCATGCCGCCCGCCGCCAGCGGCCGTTCCGGCGTGACCCTGGACGGACCGTGGGCCTGGTTCCGCCTGCTGGAACAGTCGGACCTCACCGCCGGCAACTCGCCGGACCGCTTCAACCTGCGCCTGCGCGTCGACGGTGCAAGCATCGCCTACGAGTTGCGCGCCAATAGCGCGTTCAACCCGTTCAAGAGCCGCGTGCTCAGTGGCTTCAGCCTGCCGGAGCGGCTATGACGACGCTGGGTTTCTACGGCAAGTTGGCCAGCCGTGGCGACTTTGTCAGCCGCGCCTTGCCCCAGAGCTTTATCGGCCCGTGGGACAGCTGGCTGGCGGCGGGGTTGCTCGCCAGTCAGAACAGCCTCGGCGGTGAATGGCTCAATACTTACCTGGTCAGCCCGCTGTGGCGCTTTGTGCTGGCGCCGGGCGTGTGCGGGCCGGATGCGGCGGCGGGAGTGGTGATGCCGAGCATCGACCGGGTGGGGCGCTACTTCCCGCTGGCGGTGGTGGTGTTGCTCGATCACGACACCAATCCGGCTTCCCTGGTGGGCGGGCCGGACACTTGGTTCGAACAGGCCGAGGCGCTGTTGCTCAGCACCCTGGAGGCCGGTGCCACCTTTGAAGGTTTCAACCACGGCCTCGACAGCCTGGGCTTGCCGGCGAGCGAGCCGCGTGCCGTGGACAGCCGTTTCGCTGGCCTGCAACGGGTGGCCGCCACCGTCCCCCACGGGCGCATGACCGCCCTGGCCGAACAGGCCTGCGAAGGCGCCAGCCTGTGGTGGGGCCGAGGTTCGCAACGTATTTCCCCTGGTTTGCTGCGGTGTCAGGGCCTGCCTGCCGCCAGCGATTTTGCGCAGTTTTTGCTCGGACAAGAAGGTGTGGTGTAGATGGGGTCGACGTACAAATCCGCGAGCAAAAGCCATGTGGGCATGGTCCGCCAGGTCAACGAAGACGCCTGCCTGGACCTGCCGGAAAACCGCCTGTGGGTGGTGGCCGACGGTATGGGCGGGCATGCGGCGGGCGACTATGTCAGCAGCCTGATCGTCGACAGCCTGCGCAGCGTGCCGGTGGGGCGCTCCCTGGATGAATACACGGCAGCGTTGCGCAACGACCTGCAGCGCATCAACGCAGCCGTGCGCGAAGAAACCGCCAACCGTGGCGTGACCATGATGGGCAGCACCGTGGTGGTGCTGGCCGCCCGTGGCCTGCGCGGTGTGTGCCTGTGGGCCGGCGACAGTCGTTTGTACCGCCTGCGCGACGGCGTGCTCGAAGGCATCTCCCGCGACCACAGCTACGTCCAGGACCTGCAGGACAGCGGCCTGCTCAGCGAAGCCGACGCGCGTACGCACCCGCGCGCCAACATCGTGACCCGTGCGATTGGCGTGGAAGCCCACCTGGACCTGGCGGTGGTCGACCTGCTGATCGCCCCCGGTGACAGCTACCTGCTGTGCAGCGACGGCCTGAACAAGACCGTCGAAGACCATGAAATCCGCGATGTGCTCAGCCACGACGCGCCGGACGAAATCGTGCGCAGCCTGGTGCACCTGGGGCTCAACCGGGGCGCGCCGGACAACATCACCGCCATTGTCGTGAAGGTATCGCCATGAACATCGTCATCCCCGGTTATGACATCGAAGGCGAGATCGGCGAAGGCGCCATGGCCAGCGTGTACCTGGCGACCCAGCGCTCGTTGGAGCGCAAGGTGGCGTTGAAGGTGATGGCGGCGGCGCTGGCGGCCGATCCAACCTTCTGCGAGCGCTTCCTGCGCGAGGGCAAGACCCTGGCACGCTTGTCGCACCCGCACACGGTGACCATCCATGACATCGGCAATGTCGGTGAGCTGTACTACATGGCCATGGAATACCTGCCCAACGGCACCCTCAAGGAGCGCATCGCCGCCGGCATGACGCCGGAGCAGGGCGTGACGCTGATCCGCCAGATCGCCTCGGCGCTGGGCTATGCCCACGCCCAGGGCCTGGTGCACCGCGATGTGAAACCGGCGAACATCCTGTTTCGCGCCGATGGCACGGCGGTGCTGTCCGACTTCGGCATCGCCAAGTCACTGGATGACCGCACGCAATTCACCCAGGCCGGGTTTGCCGTGGGCACCCCCAGCTACATGAGCCCGGAACAGGCGCGGGGCCAGGAGATCGACGGCCGTGCCGACCTGTATGCGCTGGGTGTGGTGTTGTACGAGATTCTGGTGGGCAAGCTGCCTTACACCGGCACCGATGCGCTCTCCACCGCGCTGGCGCACCTGACCGAACCGCTGCCGGAACTGCCGGTGCACCATGGCCGCTATCAGGACGTGCTGCGCAAGCTGTTGGCCAAGGACCCGGCTGAGCGTTTCCCGGATGCGGCGGCGCTGTTGCGCGCCTTGGACAACCTGCCGGCGGACTCGCCGGAAGCCACGCTGGTGCGGCCGCTGCCGATTCCGATGAGTTTCGACCTGGCGGGCATCACCCCGGAATCCATCGAGATTCCCAGCGACAAACCCCAGCCGGTGCGCCAACCGGTGGTGCCGCCGACCCAGCACAGCGAGCAGCGCCGTGGGCCGGTGTTAGCGCTGGCGGCGGTTGCGGTGGCGGTTGCATTGGCGATTGGTGGCGCGAGCTATTGGTGGTTGAGCGGCAGCGATGAGCCGGTGGCCAAACCGCCCGCTGCCGAGCTGCCGAAAGTCACGCCACCGCCGCCAGCGCTCGCCGAAGCGGATGGCGGCCAACGCCCGTTGCTCATGGCCGGCAAGAAGACCCTGTTCCAGCGCGTGCTCAGCAAGCCGGGCGCCAAGCTTTCGGCCGATGCGGGCAGCGCGCCAGGCAAGGCCCTGCCGGCGTTTTCCGTGCTCTATGTGTACCAGCGCAAGGACGTCGACGGCAGCCCGTGGGTGCGTGTCGGCGCCGCCACCGATGGGCGCAGCGACGGTTGGTTGCCTGCGTCTCAAGTCAGCGACTGGAAGCAGAGCCTGGTGCTGAAATTCACCGAGCGCTCGGGCCGGGCGCCGGTGATGTTCCTGCGCCAATCCGGCGAAGTGGAAAAGCTGCTGGCTGACCCTTCCGCCGCCAAAGGCGTGCTGGCCAAGGCGCAGAAAAACAGCGAAGACAACAGCCAGATCCTCGCGTTGGAGCCTGCCGCCAGCGCCGTCCCGCAGAACCAGTTCTACCTGTTGCCGATCTTCGACTCCAAAGAGAGCTTCGACGAAAACGGCCAGCCTGTGCAGTTGCTCAATGTGGCCTCCATCGACCCCGGCAGCAGCGCGGCCGCCAAACCCGCGACACCGGTGATGAATGCCAATGCCGACGCCTTCCGCACGGCGGTGGTGCTGGTGGTGGACACCACCGTGTCGATGCAGCCCTATATCGACCAGATCCGCGATGTGGTGCACGAGCTGCAAACCCGCATCGCCGAGCGCGGCGAGTTGGACAGTGTCAGCTTCGGCATGGTCGGCTTTCGCAGCAGCATCAAGAAAACCCCGGGCCTGGAGTACGTGGCCAAGACCCTGATCAGCCTCGATCAGGGCCGCGACCCGCAACGTTTCCTCGACATGGCGCGGCAGGTCAAGGCGTCCACCGTGTCCAGCCACTCCTTCAACGAAGACGCGTTCGCCGGGGTGATGCAGGCGGTGGACGGCATGGATTGGTCCGGTTATGGCGGGCGCATCATCCTGCTGGTCACCGATGCCGGCGCGCTGCGCAAGAACGACCCGTTCGCCGCCACCCAGATGAACGAAGCCGAAGTGCGCCAGGCCGCGCTGGGCAAGCAGATCAAGATCTACGCCCTGCACCTGCGCACCGACGCTGGCAAGAAAACCCACGCCGGCGCCGAGAGCCAGTACCGCATCCTCACCGCCGACGCAAACCCACAGATTGGTGACCTGTACACCGCGGTGCCCGGTGGCGATGTGCGCAAGCTCGGCGAGCGGGTGGATGAGATCGGCACGGTGTTCGCCAACCTGGTGCATCAGGTGCGCAGCAACACGCCGCAGCCGGTGCCGTTGCTGAACAACGCACCGAGCCTGGCGGATAAGTCCGCAGCGGTCGGCTACGCCATGCACATGGATTTCCTTGGGCGTAAAACCGCGAGCCAGGCGCCGCAACTGGTCAGCGCCTGGACCGCCGACCGCGACCTGACCAACCCGGCGCTGCCGGCGTTCCAAGTGTGCGTGATGCTGACCAAGTTGCAGCTCAACGACCTGCAGCAGTCGCTGAAACTGATCGTCGACGCGGCGCGCAAGACCCAGACCTCACCGAAAGACTTCTTCCAGGAAATCGCCAGCGCCTCGGCCTACATGAGCCGCGACCCGCAGGCCCTGCGCAAGGGCGGCAACCTGGCCGACGGCGGCATCCTCGGCGAATACCTCGAAGGCCTGCCGTACCGCAGCAAGTCGCTGAACATGACCCAGGATTTGTGGTTGTCGTTGAGCGTGGCCGAGCAGGAAGACTTTATCGACGAGCTGGATTCGAAAATCCGCCTCTACGAAACCTTCCACAATGACCTGACCAACTGGGTCCGCTTCGGCGATGCCGAGCCGGGCGACGCGTTGTACCGCGTGCCGTTGTCGACGTTGCCGTGATGCTGAACCTGAATGCGGTGCACAAGAGCCGGGGCGTCGGCAGCCAGCGCTATAGCCTGGTGATCCCGGCGCTGGCGCTGCGTGCGGGCGAGCAAGTGGCGATTGTCGGGCCCAGCGGTTGCGGCAAAAGCACCTTGCTCGACCTGCTGGCGCTGGTCTTGGCGCCGGATCAGGTCGGGCAGTTTGAGTTTCATCAACAGGACATCGCCGGGCTGTGGCGCGCCGATCAGCAATCCAGCCTGGCCGCGCTGCGCAGCCAGCACTTGGGCTATGTGCTGCAAACCGGCGGCCTGCTGGGCTTTCTTGATGTGCGCGGGAATATCGCCCTGTCCCGGCAACTGCTGGGTTTGAAGGACGATGGCAGCGTGACGCGCCTGGCCGAGCAGTTGGAGATCAGCGACCAGTTGGCCAAGAAGCCGGCGGCGCTGTCGGTGGGGCAGCGCCAGCGTGTCAGCTGCGCCCGTGCCCTGGCCCATGCGCCGCAACTGGTGCTGGCGGACGAACCGACTGCGTCCCTCGACCCGTTGAATGCCGAGCGCGTGATGCATGCATTGCTGGCCCAGGCCCGTGAACACCGTGCGGCCTGTGTGATCGCCACCCATGACGAGCCCCTGGCGCGCGCCAGTGGCTTGCAGGTGCGGCGCATCAGTTGCCGTCGCGACACCGATGGCGGCGTCACCGCCACCCTCGGGGAGGTGTGCTGATGCGCATCGCTCTGGTGGTGTCGCTGGCCTGGCAGGATTACCGCAACGATGCCTGGCTGTCGGCCTGTTCGGTGCTGGCGCTGGTGGCGGTGATCGCGCCGCTGCTGGTGTTATTCGGCCTGAAATTTGGACTGGTTAGCAGTTTGACCGAACGTTTGCAGACCGACCCCGCCACCCGTGAAATTATTCCGCTGGGCGGTGGTCGATTCAGCAGTGCGTTTATCGAGCAACTGGGCGAGCGCAGTGAAGTGGCGTTCGCCATACCGCGTACGCGGCAGATTGCGGCGACGGCGCAAGTGGGCACGTTGGCCCTGGAGATGCTGCCGACCGCGTCCGGTGATCCACTGCTGGCCGACCTGCCGGTGCCCAAGGGCCTGGACCAGATCGTGCTGAGCCACACCGCCGCCGAAAAGCTCGCGGCGCGGCCTGGCGATTGGCTGGAAACCAGCTTTGCACGGCAAGTGGCCGGGCGCGTCGAAGCCCAGCGCACACGGGTGCAGGTGCTGGCGGTGTTGCCGCTGGAAGCCTTTGCCCGTGACGGTTTGTTTGCCGACCTGGGTTTGCTGGAAGCGGCGGAAAATTACCGCGATGGCCGCGCAGTGCCGGCGTTGGGGTGGGACGGGGAGGCCGTGGGTGTGAGTGAGCAGCGCGTGTACCCGGCGTTCCGCCTGTACGCCCGCAACCTCACCGATGTGGAGCCGCTGCGGGTGTACTTCGCCGGGCAGAATCTGTTGGTGTCGACCCAGGCGCAGACCATCGCGCAGGTGCAGTCGTTGAGCCGCAACCTGTCGATCGTGTTCTGGGTGATCTGCGGGCTGGCGTTGGCGGGGGCGTTTGCGGCGATTTTTGCCGGCGCCCTGGCCGCCGTGGCGCGCAAGCGGCGGGAGTTGTCAGTGTTGCGCCTGCTGGGGTTTCCCACCGGTGGGCTGTTGTTGTTCGTGGTGGTGCAGGCGTTGTACAGCGCGGGTTTTGCTGCCGTACTCAGTGCCGGTCTGTATGGCCTGGCCGAGGCGGGCTTGAATGAATTATTCGTGCAGGTGCCGGGCGAGTACGCCAGCCACCTGCTGGCGCGCCATTACGGCCTGGCCCTGGTTGCAGTCCTCGGCGTCAGCGCCGTGGCGGCGGCCTGTGGTGGTTGGCGAGTGGCGCGGATCCAGGCTTCTGAAGGAATCAGAGATGTATAAGTTACTGGGCGCCTGTGTGGCGCTGACCCTGGCCTCGATGGCCTGGGCCGACGAGGCAAGTGACAAGCTCGACAACCCCAAGCCGCTGGAAGGCGACGTCAGCCTGCCATTGCCGTGCGAAGGCAACATGCTGTTCCGCTACGCCTATGTGCTGGCCCAGGGCACCCTGGATGACCGCGAGATCAGCCTCGGCTACCCCTTTGCCGAAGGCGAGGCGGGTTACCAGCAATCGTTTATTTCCGGCTACCGCCGCGACTTCATCAACGGCCAGTTCACCCTCAAGGATCTGCCCAAGGACTGGAACAAAGTCATCGCGCCCTTGATGCCGAAGACCGACGCCAAGACCCCGCTCAAGCCCATGCTGTACTTCATTGGCAAGTACGAAGTGACCGCGCGCCAGTACGCCCAGGTGATGTCCCAGGCGCAGTCCCTGGCCAGCGGCGAACCGGCGCCGGCGTGCGATGCGCCGACCGGCATGGCCGGGCGCTTGCCCAAGGTGAAACTGTCGCGTTTTGAAGCCGAGCGCTTCTCGGCGGTGTACAGCGCCTGGTTGATGAAATACCACCGTGACTTGCTGCCGGTCAGCGGTCGTGGTTCCTCGGCGGATGACGGCGGCCTGGGCTTTGTGCGCCTGCCCACCGAAGTGGAGTGGGAGTTCGCTGCGCGCGGCGGCCATGCGGTAAGCCGCCAGGACCTGGAAGGGCGCCTGTTCCCGCGCCGTGTCGACGGCAGCGACAGCGACGGCCCGCTCGGCGATTACGCGGTGTTCAACCAGGTCGCCGGTGGCACCGGCCAGGCTGCGCGGCTGATGCCCATCGGCACCAAATTGCCCAACCCGATTGGCATGTTCGACGTGATCGGCAACGCCGCGGAAATGGTCCAGGAATCGTTCCAGCTGGTCCACGCCGGACGTCGCCAGGGCACCTACGGCGGTTTTGTGGTCAAGGGCGGCAATTACCTGGAAGGCGAGGGCACACTGTTCACCGGCATGCGCCGCGAATACCCGCTGTTTGCTGCCGATGGCACCGAGCAGAGCAACGAGACCACCGGTTTTCGCGTGGCGATCGGCGCGCTGTCGGCACCGCGTTCGCGCTACAAGGAGCTGTTCGCCCAATGGCAGAAAGAGGGCCGCCTGGCCGCGCTGACCGACGCCATCGACGACGCCCAGGACCCGACCAAGCGCCTGGACAGCATCATCGCCGCCAGCGTCGACCCCAAGCTGCAAGCCGAACTGGGGCTGGTCAACGAAGAGCTCAAACGCAACGTCTCGCTGATCGCCCAGCAACGCGAAGAAGCGGCGGGCAACCTGATTCAATCGGCCGCGCTGGTGGCCGAGACCATTGCCAACTACAACATCCGCCTGGCCAACCTGCAGAAGAGTCGCCAGCAGGCCCTGGACAACAAGGACGCGGCCAGCGCGCAACTGTTCGACATGGCCATTGCCAATGGCCGCAGCGCCCTCGATGGTGCGGTGGCGATCTATATCGACAACCTGGCCACCGGCACGCGCTATACCGATGCGGTGATCCAGGCGCAGTTTCAACGGATCAAGGAAGAGTTGGATCGCAAGCCGGTGCTCGGCAAGAGCCTGGTGACGCGCGCAACACTGTTCGTTCGCCATGTTGGCAACTACCGCAAGCAACAGCGGGCCGACCCGGCAACGATCTTGAAGGAATTGCTCGCAGCGAGCGGTCAGCGATGAGCGCTGGCTGTATAGCGAGCTTGGAAGGGACTCAGGCGGCGGTGGGCCGTGCTGGGCAAGTCAAACTTAAAAGAGAACACACCTATGCTTTTTTCCCGTAAGGCGGTTTCCAAGCGTCACTTGCTGCTGATCGCGGCTGGCTTCAGCACGGTGCTGACCGGTTGCGCGACGTCGCCGGCCTCCAAGGTCGCGTCGAGCACCAAGGTCGAGTACTACCCGAACTGCTACGAGCCGGTGCAGCACTTGCGCGCCACCGACTCGAACATGACCAAGTCGGTCGTGACTGGCGCGGCCATCGGCGCTGCCGGTGGTGCATTGCTCGGCGCGCTGACCGGCGATTCCGACAAGCGTGGCCGTAACGCCGCCATCGGCGCAGCGGGCGGCGCCCTGGCTGGCGGCGCGGCGGGTTACTACACCGAGCGTCAGAAGCAGATCGCCGATGACAACCAGCGTATTGCCTCCTATGCGGCTGACGTGAACAAAAGCGCCTCCGACATCGACCGCAGCACCGCCTACGCAAAGGCATCGCAACAGTGCTACCAGAGCGCATTCACCAAGCTGGTGGCCGACCGTAAGGCCAAGACCGTCAACGACACCGAAGGCCGTAAGCGCCTGGCGGAAATTGTCTCGGGCCTGAAGGAATCCAATGACCTGATCGTTGCGGTCAACGGTAAAGCCGCCGAAGACCTGAACAACTACACCCAGGCCTACGAGAAAGACCTGCAACAGGTGGGCGTACAGCGTACTGACGTGGTCACCGTGGCCAAGGCCGACACAACGCCCGCTGTGACATCGGGCAAGAAGAAAGGCACAGGCACCAAACCGCCGAAAAAGCCGGTTCTGCCAACCGTACCCACAGAAGCAGTGAGCACCGAGAAGACCTTCCAGACTGCCCAGACCAAGCAAGATGAAAGCAAGAAGGTCGCCAGCGCCGGCAAGGCGCAGCTCGAAGGCAGCTGCCGCGATCCGAACCTGGCCGACTGGGCACCGGTTCCTTGCCCGAACGTTTAAGTAACATGCTGCTATAAGCGTCAAACGCCAGCCGATCTTCCGCTAATGCGCAAGATCGGTGGCGTTCTTTTTGCAAATCGTTAAACTGCTGCGGCCACTCAATAATTACACCGAGGCCGTGTGCATGAAATTTCGTCTTCTCCTGTGGGTGCTGGGCCTGATGATGGGCAAAGCCAGCCGCACCAATCCTGCCTTCCAGCAACAGTTGGGCGATAAAGACCTGGCGTTCCAGCTGCAGACCCTCGACGGCAAGGTTGCCCGTCACTTCATCGTCAAAGACCAGCGCATCACCAGCCGTTCGGGTGTGCACCCGGCGCCGGCGTTTGCCATTGCGTTCAAAGATGCCGCCTACGGCTTCGCCACGATGCAGGCGAAGAACAAGCAACTGGCGTTCATGACGGGGATTCAGGACAAGTCGATCCAGATCAAGGGCAACCCGGCGCTGGTGATCTGGTTCCAGGGGTTGACCAAGTATTTGAAGCCGAAGAAAAAGAAGTAGACCGAGGTGGATTCATCGGGGGCAAGCCCCCTCCCACATGGGAATGCATTTCAAGTGTGGGAGGGGGCTTGCCCCCGATAGCGGTCTGACAGGCTATCGATTCAGCCCTGACTGAACTGCGACGCCAACTCGCGCAACAGCACTTCAGCATCCAGCACCTTACCCACCACCTCTTCAGCCTTGTCACGGCTCAAACCCAGGCGCTCAAGCAGCGCATCCGGAATCGCCTCGTCCGGCCCGGAGCCAATCCCTCGGCTGCGCAACAAACGCACCGCCAGGCACACCAGGTTCGGGTACTCGGCGTATTGCCCATCGTAGGTCGGGTCGTGCTGGAAGCGCAGGGCGGTGGACAGTTCGTCCGGCATGTCCCAGTAGCGCATCAGCCAGGCACCGATCTGCTCGCGGCTGATGCCCAGCAGGTGTTGCTCGACATAGCTGTGGCACAGGTGCGGGTTGACCTCCAGGTGCCGGCAGATCAGCGAGAAGTGCGGCGGGAACACGTGGGCCAGCAGCAGGTAGCCGAAGTTGTGCAGCAGGCCGGCGAGGTAGGTCAGCCCGGCTTCCGGGCGCTGGGCGCGGGGCATGGCACGGGTCAGGCCTTCGATCACGGCGGCGGTGTAGATCGACTGGTGCCAGTACGGCGTCGACTGGTGCGGGTGGTCCTTGGGCAGGCTCAGGGTCTTGCCCAGGGCCAGGCCCAGCGCCAGGTTGATCACCAGGTCGAAGCCCAGCACACGCACGATGGCGTCTTCCACTGAACGGATCTTGCCCGGCGAGGCGTAGTACGGCGACGCGGCCCAGCTCACCACTTGGGCAGCCAGGGCCGGGTCGGTCTCGACCACGCCGGTGATGTCATCGATGGTGGCGTTTGGGTCGACGCGCAGCTTGATGATCTTCTGCGCGGTGTCGGCCAGCGGTGGAATCTCGATGGTCGCTTCCAGGCGTTGCTGGATGCGGCGGGCGGTAAAGGCCTGCATCGCCTGGGTGATTTCCTCGCGGTCATCGTTGGGGCGGTCTAGGTTGGGGCGGATATTGCTCAGCGGCTCGCCGAAGTGGCCGGCGCTGGCTTTGGTGAGCATCGTCTTGAAGGCGTCGCTGGAGATCTCCAGTAACAGCCCGGCTTCACCCGAATGCACCAGCAGGCTCGGCTCGTTGAGCAGGCTGCCTTCGTACAGGCAGGGCGAACTGGTAAGGGGTGGCAGGCCGGGCAGCAGGCTCAGGTCATGTTTGTCGAGCATGCGCTTGACGCGATCCGGCGACACAGCGGTCAGGCGGCGGCCGGTGAGTTCGGCAAGGCGGTTGAGGTCGAGCAACTGGTTCTGCGGAAACAGCACCATCAGGGCGCCCACCGCGTCTTCCAACAGCACCGCCTGGACCTTCTGCGCAGGATTCAGGCCCGGGAGTTCGGCGACTTCCGTGTAGGGGATGGCGAGTTTGGCGAGCAGAGCCCGAATGACCGGTGGGGCGGTCAGTGGGGCTGTGGCGAGGGCAACTTCTGACATGGCCTGATCCAATTTCTTACAGTCCACGAAGTATAACCAGCTTGATACAACTGTTGGTCGACTAACTGCGGTTTGTGACGCGGTTGGCGCAGAACCCCTGACCCTGTAGGAGCGAGCTTGCTCGCGAAGAGACCCAAGGTGCCGCGTTCATTCCAGAATGCCCGCGTCATTGTTGGCGTTTTTCGCGAGCAAGCTCGCTCCTACAGGGTCAGACTTGGCCGTATTGTTGGCCGTGGCGTAGCCAGCGATTGAGCAGCGGGCTGACGTGATCCGGCCAGCGCTCCAGCAGCGCCTGCGCCGCATCGCGCACGGCTGGCAGCAGGTCGGCGTCGCGCATCAGGTCGGCGACCTTGAATTGCAGCAGGCCGGTCTGGCGGGTGCCGAGCATTTCGCCGGGGCCGCGCAGTTCCAGGTCTTTTTCGGCGATGACAAAACCGTCGTTGGTTTCACGCATGATGCCCAGGCGCTGGCGGCCGATCTGTGACAGCGGCGGGTGGTAGAGCAGCACGCAGTGGCTGGCGGCGCTGCCTCGGCCCACACGGCCACGCAACTGGTGCAGTTGCGCCAGGCCCAGGCGCTCGGGGTTTTCGATGATCATCAGGCTGGCGTTGGGCACGTCCACGCCGACTTCGATCACGGTAGTGGCTACCAACAGTTGCAGGTTGCCGGCCTTGAACTCGGCCATCACTGCGGCCTTTTCTGCCGGTTTCATGCGCCCGTGGATCAGCCCGACCTTGAGTTCGCCGAGGGCGCTGGTGAGGTCTTCGTAAGTGGTTTCGGCCGCTTGGCAGGTCAGCTCTTCGGACTCTTCGATCAGCGTGCACACCCAGTACGCCTGGCGCCCTTCAGCACAGGCGCCGCGTACGCGTTCGATCACTTCCACGCGCCGGGTGTCGGTGACCAGCACGGTGTTGACCGGCGTACGGCCAGGCGGCAGTTCGTCGAGGATCGAGGTGTCGAGGTCGGCGTAGGCGCTCATGGCCAGGGTGCGCGGGATCGGTGTGGCGGTCATGATCAGTTGGTGCGGGTTCATCCGCCCGCCCACGCCTTTCTGGCGCAGGGCCAGGCGCTGTTGCACGCCGAAGCGGTGCTGTTCGTCGATGATTACCAGGGCCAGGTTCTTGAATTGCACTTCATCCTGGAACAGCGCGTGGGTGCCGACCACCATCGGCGCGCCGCCGGCGATCTGTTCCAGTGCCGCCGCGCGGTTCTTGCCCTTGAGCTTGCCGGCCAGCCACGCCACTTCCAGGCCCAGCGGTTCGAGCCAGCGCTTGAAGGTGATGAAGTGCTGCTCGGCGAGGATCTCGGTGGGCGCCATCAGCGCCACCTGGTAGCCGGCTTCCAGTGCTTGCAGTGCGGCGAGGGCGGCGACCACGGTCTTGCCTGCGCCCACATCGCCCTGGATCAGCCGCAGCATGGGCTCTTGCTGGCTCAGGTCATAGGCGATTTCATTGCCGACGCGTTGCTGGGCACCGGTCGGCGCAAAACCGAGGTTGGCCAGGTACTGCGCAGGCAGGCGCGTGGCCTTGGGCATTGCCGGTGCACGCAGGGAACGCATGCTTTCGCGCAGGCGTTGCTGCGACAATTGGTGGGTCAGCAGTTCTTCAAAGGCCAGACGGTGCTGGGCCCAGTGATGACCGAGCGCGAGTTCGTCGACATCGGCGTCGGCGGGCGGGTGATGCAGGTAGCGGATCGCATCGTCCAGCGGCGCCAGTTGATAGTCGCGAGCCAGCTCCTGGGGCAGCCAGTCGGGCAGGCTTTTCGGGCCGAGCATGGTCAGCGTCTGCATGCACAGTTGGCGCAGGCGTTGCTGGGTCAGGCCTTCGGTGAGCGGGTAGATCGGCGTGAGGGTGGTGTCGACCGGCGGCGGTTCGTCACCGGTGATGGCGCGGTACTCCGGGTGATAGATCTCCAGGCCGGATGCGCCGGGTCGCGCTTCGCCGTAGCAGCGCACGCGGGTGCCGCGCTTGAGGCCTTCCTTCTGCGCGTTGCTGAAATGGTAGAAGCGCAGGCTCAGGCCGCCGGTGCCATCCTGCAGGCGTACGACCAAACTGCGGCGCTTGCCCATCACCACGTCGGCGCCGCTGACGGTGCCTTCGACCACCGCGTCCTGCCCAGGGCGCAACTGGCCGATGGGCACTACGCGGGTGCGGTCCTGATAGCGCAGGGGCAGGTGGAACAGCACGTCCTGGAGGTTCTCCAGGCCAACCTTGGCCAGCTTCTCGGCCATGGCTTCACCGACACCCTTGAGTGCCGTCACCGACACCTGCGACAGCTCAGTCATACCCTGGCTTAGCTCGCGGCAGTCGGCTTGGCGACCGAACACAGGCGGATCGAGTCGGCGAGGATCTCAATCGCTTTGGGCCGTGGGAAGCTGGCGCGCCAGGCGATCGCCACGGTGCGGAACGGCACCGGCGGCGTGAGTGGGCGTACTTCGATCACGCCGGGGGCGTAGTGATGGCTGTCGACCGCCGACAGCGGCAGGATGGAAATGCCCAGGCCGGACGCGACCATGTGACGAATGGTTTCCAGGGAGCTGGATTCCACGGTGGTGTGCTTGGCACCGTCATTGCCCTTGGTCAGGGTCGGGCAGGCTTCCAGGACCTGGTCGCGGAAGCAGTGGCCTTCGCCGAGCAGCAGCAGGCTCTTGTCGTTGAGCAGGCCGGCGTCGATGGTGTCTTTCTGGGTCCAAGGGTGCGAGGCCGGCATCAGCACGTAGAACGGCTCGTCGTAGAGCGGCAGGGTCAGCACGTCGGCTTCATTGAACGGCAGGGCGATGATGATCGCGTCCAGCTCGCCGTTGCGCAGTTTGTCGCGCAGCACGTGGGTGAAATTTTCTTCGATATACAGCGGCATCTGCGGCGCGACGCGGTGCAGTTGCGGGATCAGGTGCGGAAACAGGTACGGGCCGACGGTGTAGATGGCGCCGACCTTGAGCGGTGCGGTCAGCTGGTTCTTGCCGGCCTGGGCCAGTTCGCGAATGCTCTGCGCCTGCTCCAGCACCTTCTGGGCCTGGGCCACGATGCCTTCGCCCACCGGGGTGAGGCGCACGGCGCTCTTGCTGCGCTCGAAAATCAGCACACCGAGTTCGTCTTCAAGCTTTTTCACGCCCACCGACAGCGTCGGTTGGCTGACATGGCAACGCTCGGCCGCGTGGCCGAAGTGCTGCTCTTGGGCGAGGGTAACGATGTAGCGCAATTCTGTAAGAGTCATAGCGGGCGTCCATGAGGTTGCGGGCCAAGCATACCGGCTGCAATCGATAGACGCACGTTATCAGACACGATGGGGTTTGCGACACCAGCTAATCGGGTGCCGCAGGTGTTTTGCCGGTTATTTCTGCGGGTATTTGAAGGTGAAGGTCTCGGTGAACGGGCCCCACCATTCGGGCACGCCGGTTTCTTTGTCGACGTGGTGGAAGAAGCCATTGATCTGTGGGCTCTCGTAGCGCAGGACGACGGTATAGGTGCCGGGGCCGTCCATCTTCACGTTGTTCGCATAGTGTGCGCCGTCTTTGGCAACCATCGGCAGGAGCGTGCCGATTTGCTTGTAGTCCGGAGCGCCTTCCTTGACCAGGGAATAGGAGATGCTCAGGTAAGGCACCCATTCACCGTTGGACAGTCCGTACTTGTTGTCGGCGGTGGCATGCACATCGGTTTCAAGGTGCACCGAGTCCTTGTCCATGACCATGCCCGGTGGCATTGGCGCCATCTCGATCCCGGTGAGGTACGAGGAGGCGATCTCCATGTCGTGGGTCTGAACCGGCCCGCCGATCGGGTATTCACGGGCTTGGCTGACGGCGGAAAAAGCCAGGGCACTGGTCAGGACCAGTGCAGCGGCCACGGGTTTGGACAGGTGGTTCATGGGTGACGCTCCAGGGTGGGTGAAGACGGTTGAGTGGTGCGCGACTGCACAAGGCGGCTACCCACCAGCAGCAGGGTAAGGGTGGCCACCCAGGCAAACAGTTGAATGCCCAAAGGGCGGTCGGTGTAGCCGGTCAGCGCTTGCAGCGCCCGGCCGGTGAGGCTTGCGTCGGAGACCAGCCAAGAGGTGTCCCACAACTCGTAGCCCCAGGCCGGGATCAGGTTGATACCGGCCAGGATCGCGGCGGCGCGGCCGGCCATTCCCGCCGCGAGTACGGCGATCATCCACGTGGTGACCGAGAACAGGCGCTTGAGGCTGATCACCACCAGTCCGCGATACAGCAGCCACGACAGCACGCCGCCGCCGGCAATCCCGAGCACGCCGCCGATGAGCATCGTCAGGGGTTCGGTGTGGGTGGATGCGGCGATGCCATACAGGAACAGCACGATTTCCGAGCCTTCGCGCAGCACGGCCACGGTGATCACGATGGCCAGTGCCCACAGGGTCTTCTCGCCGCGTTGCACCGCCGACCCGCTTTCGCGCAGTTGAGTGGCGAGTTCGCGGCCATGGCTGCTCATCCACAGGTTGTGCCAGCCGAGCATGCACACCGCGACGATAAGGATGGTGGCGTTGAAGATTTCCTGGCCGAAACCGTCCAGGGCCTGGGTGATGGCGCCAGTGAACAGCGCGAGGATCGCCGCGCCGCCAACACCGGCAGCGATGCCGCCGATGATGTAGGTACTTCGCCGCGCCAGCCCCTGGGTGGCGGCCATGACGATACCGATGACGATGCCGGCTTCCAGGACTTCACGAAACACGATCAGCAGACAGGCCAGCATGACTTACTCCTTGGCCGCGACGACGGTGACGGTGCCTTTGGCCTGGTCGGGGTGGTAGTCGTCGAAAAAGCTGTAGGTGCCCGGATGCATCGGGCCGGCGAAGACGGTAATGGTGTTGCCAGGCACGACGATCTTTTCGAATTTCATGTCGTAGCTTTCGAATTCGTCGACGGTGTCGTCGTTGTTGGTGAGCTGGATGCGAAAGCGCTCCCCGGCCGGCACGGTGAAGCTGGCGGGTGTGAAGGTGTGGTTCTGCACGGTCAGGCTGACCAGTTGATCCGCATGGGCTGCGCAGGGGGCGCCAGCGATTGCGAGCAGGGCAAGCGTCAGGCGGTGAGGGCAGGACATGGCGAAAAGCCTCTCAAATGAGAATTGTTCGCGCATGATTGGTGGTGTATTGAAGTGTTACAAGTGAAGAACCATGACATTGGTTTCACATTCAGCCACGGTTCAGCTCGCGGGTCTGCAAGGCTTGAAATACCGGGGAGGGGGAACGCAATGGGCACCCGAGGGTGCCCATTGGGAGCGGCTCAGCGACGACGCTTCTCGATGTTGTACACGAACGGTGCAACGATCTCGATGCTGCCACCCTTGAGCATGTCCGCAGGCGGCTTGGGCAGCGGCTGGGCACGACGGATCATGTCCAGCGTGGCGCGGTCCAGGTCGGCGTTGCCGGAGCGGCCCACCAACTCGTAGGACAGCACGTTACCCTCGGCATCCACCACGAACTTCAGGCGGTTGAGGCCTTCCTTGCCACGCGCCTGGGCGCCTGGCGGGTACTTCTTGTACTTCTGCAGGTGAGCCAGCAGGGTGCCTTCCCAGGACGCCTTGGCGGCAACCTGTTGCGGCGACGGGCCAGGAACGGGCTGGGCCGATTTTTCAGCCGGTGCCTGGGTCGGTGGAGCGTCGCTCGGCGGGTCCTCGGAAGGTTTCTCCTTGGGCGGCTCGATCTTCTTCTCCACCGGCTTGGGCGGCTGCGGTTTGGGCTTGGGCTTGACCGGCTTGGGCACCTGGATCGTCGGCTTGGGTGCCTCGGCCAGTTTCGGCAGGGGCAGCTCTTCCACCGGGGCAGGCGGTTGCGGCGGCGTGACCACCTTGGGCGGTGCCGGCGGCGGTGGGGCTGGCATCGGAGCCAGGTCGATGACCATGGCAGCCGGTGGCAACTGCACCGTGCGCGGCGCCGACCAATGAAGCGCGATAGCGATCGCGACGGCATGCACGCCCAGTACGACGGCGAGGCTGGTGCCATAACGCGTCAGTTTGTGGCGCGTCGTGATCATTTCTTGGCTGCCGTCTCAAGTCCGACCAGGCCTACCTTGAGGTAGCCGGCTGCCCGCAGGGCATCCATCACGCTCATCAGGTCGCCGTAGTCCACGCCCTTGTCAGCCTGGAAGAAGATCGTCGTGTCCTTCTTGCCCTGGGTCTTGGCGTCGAGCACCGGCCCCAGGGTTTCAGCCTTGACCTCTTCTTCGCCCAGGAACAGGCGTTGGTCCGCCTTGACGCTGAGGAAGATCGGTTTCTCCGGCCGAGGCGCAGGTTTTGCGCTGGAGGCGGGCAGGTCGACCTTGATGTCCACGGTGGCCAACGGTGCCGCCACCATGAAGATGATCAGCAGCACCAGCATCACGTCGATAAACGGCGTGACGTTGATTTCGTGGTTCTCGACGAGTTCGTCGTCGCCTTGATTCAAATGCAGGCCCATGGCCGATTACCCCACTTTCACCATGTGCGGTTGCGAGCTGCGCTCGGTAGGCAGGTGATCGAGGTCGCGGCTGACCAGCAGCAGGACTTCCGCCGACGCGTCCGATACCTGGGCCTTGTAGCCGGCAATCGAGCGAGCGAAGACGTTGTAGATCACTACCGCAGGAATTGCGGCAACCAGGCCCAGGGCGGTGGCCAGCAGGGCTTCGGCGATGCCTGGGGCAACGACGGCGAGGTTGGTGGTCTGGGTTTTGGCGATGCCGATGAAGCTGTTCATGATGCCCCACACGGTACCGAACAGGCCGACGAACGGCGCGGTGGAACCGATGGTCGCCAGCACGCCGGTGCCGCTGCTCATGTTACGGCCGCAGGCCGCCACCAGGCGCTCCAGGCGGAAGGCCACACGTTCCTTGATGCCTTCTTTTTCGCGGGTGTTGGCCGACAGGCGCATTTCTTCCAGCGCGTCGTGCACCAGGGTATTGGCCAGCGTGCCCTTCTTGGTCGCGCTTTCGCTGGCTTCCTTGAGGGTGGTGGCCTTTTTCAGGTGGACGATTTCGGTGCGCAGGCGACGCTTGGCGCCCAGCAGCTCGAAGCCTTTGGCGATCCAGATGGTCCAGGTGATGATCGAGGCGATGGCCAGGCCGATCATCACGGCTTTCACCACCACGTCAGCGTTCTGGTACATGCCCCAGGGCGACAGGTCGTGGGCCATGCCCAGGGTGTTGTCTTCTTCCAGCACCCCACCGCTGTCGTCGGCGGCAGGGTCAGCAGCCTGGGCCGGGTCGGTGGCAGCGGGCGCTGCGGCAGGTGCTGCCGGTGCCGCAGTGTTGTGCTCGGCGGCCGCCGGGGTGGCTGGCGCGGTGGCATCAGCGAAGGCGGCGGTCGGTGCCAGCAGTACGCTGAACAGCAGCGCAGCAATCGCGCGCCAGGCGCGGGATGGGCTGTGAAGCTTGGTTGGCGAAGCGGGGGTTGTATTACGTGTCATGCTGGCCGGACCTGAGTAAAAAAATGAGTGATCGTCCTTCCAGACCCAGGGGTCGAGGACAAATGGGCGGTTATTATTGCAAGTAATTCTTGTTAACAGAAGTAATACAGTAACTTTATTTGTGCTTTTTCTGGCCGTCTGTCATCTGCGAAGGCTAACCTAGACCTTTCTTCGCGGAGTTTTGTGATGTCAGCGCCTTCTGTTGTGATTGCCGGATGTGGCGATGTGGGTAGTCGGCTGGCTAGCCAGTTGCTCGCCTCGGAATGGGAGGTTCATGGCCTGCGCCGCGATATTTCGCGGCTTCCTGAGGGCGTCATCGGCATTGCCGGTGACCTGTTCAAAAAGGATTGCCCCGACACCTGGCCAATTGGCGGGGTGGATTACCTGGTGTACTGCGCTGCTGCGACGGACCACGATGAGGCCGGTTACCGCGCTGCTTATGTAGAAGGGCTGAAACATGTGCTGGAGTGGTTGGGCGACTACGGCCAGGAGCCTAAGCACTTGCTGTTTGTATCCAGCAGCAGCGTCTACGGGCAGCAGAATGGCGAGTGGGTCGACGAAACATCGGAGACTCAGGCGAAGGGATATTCCGGGCAGGTGATGCTGGAGGCTGAGCAGGTGGCGCTCAATAGCAGCATCCCAGCCAGCATCGTGCGCCTGACCGGCATTTATGGTCCGGGACGTGAATGGCTGCTGACCCAGGTTCGCCAGGGCTACCGAGTGGCAATCGATCCACCTTTATATGGCAATCGCATTCATGCGGAGGACGCCGCTGGGCTGCTGGCCTTTTTGTTGCGCCATGTGGAAGAGGGCGGTTCGCTGGACAAGGTCTACATCGGTGTCGACGATGCACCCGCTCCACTGGCCGAAGTGGTGGGCTGGTTGCGCGATTACCTTGGGGTGACAGAGTGGGCTGAGGACGCCAGTGTGCGGCGAGCGGGCAGCAAGCAGTGCAGCAATGCCCGTGTGAAAGCGTTGGGTTGGACGCCGACCTACCCGACCTATCGCGAAGGCTATGCTGCGATCCTCAAGGGCTGAAACGCAGTCAAAAAATGTGGGAGGGGGCTTGCCCCCGATAGCGGAGTGTCAGCCACAGTTGTATTAGCTGATGCACTGCAATCGGGGGCAAGCCCCCTCCCACATTTGGATTTGCGGCATGGCGGCTATTGTTTTACCAGCAGCCACTGCCGAGGTCCCGGCGTAAACGAGGGCACCTCATCGGCCTGCGCGGTATTCACTGCCTGGAAAATCTCCAGTTGCTTGCCTTTGCGCACGAAGATCCATGTATCGTCGGTGCCTGCATGGCCTAAAAGCAGGGTTTCATTGCCCGCACCCTGGGACCGGCAGTCGCCGTCCAGGCACAGTGTGTATCGATCTGCTTGCCCAAGCCCTGAAACACGCCCCTGCGTGGTGAACCTCGCCGTCGTGCCTTTCCCGGGGCCGTCGATGATGTTCCATTCGCCGGCCATGTACGCTGTATTCAGGGCTTTCACGAAGGTGTTGACCCAGCCGTAACCCGTCTCCACCGTTTCGGTTGGGCGACTGAACACTTCCTGTGGTGCGTATTGGTTGGTCGCCTGGGTCAGATACTTGCCATCAAATTGCAGCTCATCGGTGTGACCGCCACCGTAGTCGACGATCCAGACGTTGGGGGATTTGAGCAGTAACTGGCCTTCGCTCATCTCAAAGCCGTTACGCACCTGTGCCTTGCCAGCACGAGTGTCGATGTGCCACTCCAAATGCGTACCGTGGATGTTCAGCGGTTTGCCTTGCGCGGCCACATCAATGATTGGCTGATTGATCCAGACACCACTGATATCCGCAGGGGTGCAGCCGTTCAGCAGCAAGAGGCCGAGGATAAGGAGTGTGCGCATGGGGCAATGCCTTCAGTCGTGGCAATCGCGGTGCAGGCTAAAGAAAAAGGAGCCCTTGGGCTCCTTTGCTTTGTATCACTGTTTTTCCAGTAGCCACTGCCGAGGCCCGGGCGTAAACGAGGGCACCTCGTCGGCCTGCGCGGTATTCACCGCCTGGAAAATCTCCAGTTGCTTGCCCTTGCGCACAAAGATCCACGGGTTGCCCTGGCCGTTCAGCTGCAGCCAGATGCTGTCGTAGCCACCGCTCATCGAGGCGCAATCACCGGCCAGGCACAGCGAATACCGGTCCACATTAGGCAGGCCGGCGACCTTGCCGTCAGCCTGGAACTGCACGATGGCGCCGCTGCCGAAGCCGTCGCTGATCTTCCAGTCACCGCCCAGGTAGGCCGCATACAGCGCTCGCTCGAAGTTGGCACCCAGTGGTGCGCCTTCGGGGGCTGGGTCTTTGGCGCGCGCAAACAGCTGTTCGGGCTCGTTGTCGTTGGCCACTTGCAGCAGTTGCTTGCCTTTGCGCTTGAGTTCGGTGGCGGAGCTGCCGTAGAAATCCACGTTCCAGGCGCCGGATTGTTCACCCAGCAACTTGCCTTCAGCTACTTCAAAACCGTTGTAGTAGCGGGCCTGCGAAGCCTTGGTATTGACCTCCCACTCGAGGTTCGGGCCAAAGCTCTGCAGGGCTTCACGCAAAGGGCCGCCCTTGGCTGCCGCATCGATGGCGACCTGGTTGATCCAGGTGCCGCTCACATCCCTGTCGGCAGGGTTACTGGCACAGCCGCCGAGCAACAGGGCGAGCATTGATGAGGCTACAAGCGCTTTGCGCATCATGAAATCCTTCTGAAACGAAGTCGGCGCAGCTTGTGGGGGCTGCGCCGGGTGTTTTACTCGATGACCAGGATCGCGTCCATCTCAACCTGCGCACCCTTTGGCAGGGCGGCAACGCCGATGGCGGCGCGGGCTGGGTAAGGCTGTTCGAAGTACTTGCCCATGATCTCGTTGACCTTGGCGAAGTGGCTCAGGTCGGTGAGGAAGATGTTCAGCTTGACGATGTCCTTGAACGAACCGCCGGCGGCTTCAGCAACGGACTTGAGGTTTTCGAAGACCTGTACGGTCTGTGCTTCGAAGCCTTCCACCAGTTCCATGGTCTTTGGGTCCAGCGGGATCTGGCCGGACATATAGACGGTGTTACCCGCCTTGATCGCCTGGGAGTAAGTGCCGATGGCAGCAGGGGCTTTGTCGCTGGTGATAACGGTCTTGGTCATGAATGACTCCTTGTAATGTGGGTTAGGCGCGCATGCGAGTGATGCGGATCACACCGGTCAAGGCACGCAGTTTCTTGATCACGCGGGCCAGGTGCACGCGGTCGTGGACGCTGACCACCAGTTGGACCACGCTGATGCGGCCATCGCGCTCGTCCATGCTGATTTTCTCGATATTGCCGTCGGCCGCGTTGACGCTGCTGGCGAGCAGGGCGATCAGGCCGCGCTGGTGTTCCAGCTCCACGCGCAACTCGACGTTGAATTCGCCGGTGACATCCTTGGCCCACGAGAGCTGGATGCATTTTTCCGGGTTGTGGCGGATTTCGGTGATGTTGCGGCAGTTGTCCAGGTGCACCACCATGCCTTTGCCTGCGGACAAGTGGCCGACAATCGGGTCACCCGGGATCGGCGTGCAGCATTTGGCGTAGCTCAGCACCAGGCCCTCGGTGCCGCGAATCGCCAACGGGCCTTCCGGGCTTGGCAACTGTTCGCCTTCGCCGAGCAGGCGGCGGGCGACTACATAGGCCATGCGGTTGCCAAGGCCGATATCTTCCAGCAGGTCTTCGATGGTTTCCTGGCGGTACTCGTGGAGCATCGCTTGCACGCGTTCCTGCGGGATCTTGTCGAGAGCGCTGTCGAAACCGTTGAGCACCTTGTTCAGCAGGCGTTCGCCCAGGCTGATGGACTCGGAGCGGCGCTGCAATTTCAGCGCGTGACGGATGTGCGTGCGCGCCTTGCCGGTGACCACGAAGTTGAGCCATGCCGGGTTCGGGCGCGCGCCCGGGGCACTGACGATCTCGACCGTGGAGCCACTTTGCAGCGGTTCGGACAGCGGTGCGAGACGACGATTGATCCGACAGGCGATGCAGCTGTTGCCCACATCGGTGTGCACCGCATAGGCAAAGTCGACCGCCGTGGAGCCCTTGGGCAGCTCCATGATCCGGCCTTTGGGCGTGAACACGTAGACCTCGTCCGGGAACAGGTCGATCTTCACGCTTTCGATAAATTCCAGGGAGTTGCCGGCACGTTGCTGCATTTCCAGCACGCCCTTGACCCACTGGCGGGCGCGGGCATGAGTGCCTTTAGGCTGCTCGTCGCCGCTGGACTTGTACAGCCAATGGGCGGCGATGCCGTTGTTGGCCATCTCTTCCATTTCGCGGGTACGGATCTGGATCTCGATCGGCACCCCGTGCATACCAAACAGGGTGGTATGCAGCGACTGGTAGCCGTTGGCCTTGGGAATCGCGATGTAATCCTTGAAGCGACCTGGCAGGGGTTTGTACAAATTATGTACAGCGCCCAGTACGCGATAACAGGTGTCGACCTTGTCGACGATGATCCGGAACGCGTACACGTCCATGATCTCGTTGAAGGCCCGGCGCTTGCCGCGCATCTTCTTGTAGATGCCGTAGATGTGCTTTTGTCGGCCGCTGACCTCGCCCTCGATCTCGTCGATCGCCAGGCAATGGCTCAGGGATTCTTCGATCTTGTTGACGATTTCCTTGCGGTTGCCCCGGGCGCGCTTGACCGCCTGGTAGATGCGTGCCGAACGCATCGGGTGCATGGCTTTGAAACCAAGGTCTTCGAATTCGATACGAATGGCGTGCATGCCCAGCCGATTGGCGATGGGCGCGTAGATTTCCAGGGTTTCCTTGGCGATGCGCCGGCGTTTTTCGCCGGAGAGCACTTCCAGCGTACGCATGTTGTGCAGCCGGTCGGCCAGCTTGACCAGGATCACGCGGATATCGCGGGCCATGGCCATGGCCATCTTCTGGAAGTTTTCCGCCTGGGCCTCGGCCTTGGTCTCGAAGTTCATCTGGGTCAGTTTGCTGACCCCGTCGACCAGTTCGGCCACGGTTTCGCCGAATTGCGCGCTGAGCGCTTCCTTGGCGATGCCGGTGTCTTCGATCACGTCATGCAGCATCGCGGCCATCAGGCTCTGATGGTCCATGTGCATGTCGGCAAGAATGTTTGCCACCGCAAGGGGATGGGTGACATACGCCTCGCCGCTACGGCGGCGTTGGCCGTCGTGGGCTTGTTCGGCGTAGAAATACGCTCGGCGGACCAGGTTGACCTGGTCTGGGCCGAGGTAGGCCGATAAGCGATCGGCGAGGGCGTCTATGCTCGGCAAAGTGTGAACTCCTGCCGTTGGCTGTGACCCCGCGCCGTGCTACGTCGACCAGGCATAGGCTTAGACGGCCTCGTTGGACTCGTCCTCGAACGCTGCAAACAGCGGTTCGTCTTCAACGATTTCGGCGTTGGCGATGAACTCGTAGCTCATCAGGCCTTCAGCGATTTCACGCAGGGCGACAACGGTAGGCTTGTCGTTTTCCCACTGGACCAGGGGCTCTTTGCCGCCAGTGGCCAGTTGACGGGCACGCTTGGTAGAGAGCATGACCAGCTCAAAGCGGTTATCCACGTGTTCTAGGCAGTCTTCAACGGTTACGCGGGCCATGGTATTCCTCGGAGCGAATGCAAGATGCGCGCTGCCCGGTTGGGCGAGCGGACTAAACAGTTTAAAAAATCACCAGCGTTTAGGGAAGCGCTGATTTTTCGCAGGCCCTCGCAAAACCGCTACAAGCGCCAATGTAAAGCCCTTGCAGCGGTTTTGGGAAGAGCCAATCAACCGAGCAGTTCGGCCAGCAATTTGCCAAAACGCTGTTGCTGACGCTTTTGCTGCAGCTGATTGGTGCGGAAAATCGCCTTCAGATCATCCAGTGCGTGGGAAAAATCGTCGTTGATGATCAGGTAGTCGTAGTCGACGTAGTGGCTCATTTCGCTGACTGCTTCACGCATGCGGCCTTCGATAATCTCGTCGCTGTCCTGGCCGCGGTTGGTCAGGCGCTGGTGCAGCGCTTCAAGCGACGGCGGCAGGATAAAGATCGAACGCGCCTTGGGCATCAGCTGGCGCACTTGTTCGGCGCCTTGCCAGTCGATTTCCAGGATCAAGTCGTGGCCTTCGTCCAGGGTCTGCTGCAAGTGGCTTTGCGAAGTGCCATAGAGGTTGCCGAACACTTCGGCGCGCTCCAGGAAGTCGCCGTGTTCGATCATCTTGACGAACTCGGTGCGCTCGACGAAGTGATAGTGCACGCCGTTCACTTCACCCGGGCGCATGGCGCGGGTGGTGTGGGAGACCGAGATGCGGATCTGCTCGTCAGCATCGGTCAAGGCCTTGACCAGGCTGCTCTTGCCCGCGCCCGAAGGCGCGGAAATGATGTAAAGGGTGCCGGTACTGTGGGTCATGGAGGTTGCCTTACTCAATATTCTGTACTTGTTCGCGCATCTGCTCGATCAACACCTTGAGGTTGACCGCAGCCGTGGTGCTGCGCGGATCGAAAGCCTTGGAGCCCAGTGTATTGGCTTCGCGGTTGAGTTCCTGCATCAGGAAGTCCAGGCGCCGACCGGCGGCGCCGCCGGACTTGAGCACGCGGCGTACTTCGAGGATGTGGGTGCTCAGGCGGTCCAGCTCTTCGGCCACATCGCTTTTTTGCGCCAGCAGTACCATTTCCTGCTCCAGGCGCACCGGGTCGAGGTCGGCCTTCATGTCGGTGAAGCGGTCGAGGACCTTCTGGCGTTGGGTGGCAAGCATCTGCGGGACCAGCTCGCGCAGGGTGACCACGTCTTCTTCGATCGAGGTCAGGCGCTCGCTGATCAGGCGGGCCAACTCGGCGCCTTCGCGCTCACGGCCGGCCTTGAGCTCCTTCAGGCCCTGATTGAACAGGGCGAGTGCTTCGGCGTTGAGCGCTTGCGGGTCGGTGGCGTCGGCCACCAGCACGCCGGGCCAGGCCAGCACTTCCAGTGGGTTGAGCGCGGCTGGCTGCTTGATCAGGCCGGCGATGGTTTCGGCGGCGGCGACCAATTGCGCGGCGCGGTCGCGGTCGACCTGGAGTGGCTTGCCGGTGGTTTCTTCGGTAAAGCGCAGGGTGCATTCCAGCTTGCCGCGGGAAATGCCCTGGCGCAGCGCTTCACGCACAGCGCCTTCGAGGTCACGGAACGACTCCGGCAGGCGCAGATGCGGCTCCAGGTAGCGACTGTTGACCGAGCGCAGTTCCCAGCTCAGGGTGCCTTGTACGCCGGCTTTTTCGACGCGGGCAAAGGCGGTCATGCTGTGCACCATGGAGGTACCTCGCGTTGCAGCCCCGTAGATGCGGGCTGATGATTGGGAAGGCGCAGGATTGTAGCGCAGTGGGGCGAGTGCGCCCAAACCCGGGCATTCGTAACCGGATTTTTTAGCAGTGCCCCGAATCGGCCCGCGGCTCTATAATGCTCGGCAGTTTTTCGTCCTCAGTACAGGTATCCCCTATGAAACGTCCAAGTGGTCGCGCTGCCGATCAGCTCCGCTCGATCCGCATCACCCGCAACTACACCAAACACGCCGAGGGATCCGTACTGGTCGAGTTTGGCGATACCAAGGTGATCTGCACCGTCAGCGTCGAAAACGGCGTACCGCGCTTTCTTAAAGGCCAGGGCCAGGGCTGGCTGACCGCCGAGTACGGCATGTTGCCGCGCGCCACCGGCGAGCGTAACCAGCGTGAAGCCAGTCGTGGCAAGCAAGGTGGCCGCACCCTGGAAATCCAGCGCCTGATCGGTCGTTCCCTGCGCGCCGCCCTGGACATGTCCAAGCTGGGCGACGTGACCCTGTACGTCGACTGCGACGTGATCCAGGCCGACGGCGGTACCCGCACCGCGTCCATCACTGGTGCCATGGTGGCCCTGGTTGACGCGCTGAAAGTGATCAAGAAGCGTGGCGGCCTCAAGGGCGGTGATCCGCTCAAGCAAATGATCGCCGCTGTTTCGGTCGGTATGTACCAGGGCGAGCCTGTGCTGGACCTGGACTACCTGGAAGACTCGGCTGCCGAGACCGACCTGAACGTGGTGATGACCAGCACCGGTGGTTTCATCGAAGTGCAGGGCACCGCCGAAGGCGCGCCATTCCAGCCGGCCGAACTGAACGCGATGCTGGCCCTGGCCCAGAAAGGCATGACCGAGATCTTCGAACTGCAGAACGCCGCCCTGGCTGACTGAACACGCCTCAAGGAGAAGCGCCATGAATCACAACAGCCAAATGCCGGTGCCGACGCCTTCCTACGAAGTGCGCCAGGGCGCGATGTTGTGCCATCTCGCGGCGTTTCTGGGGTTTGTGTTCCCCTTCGGCAGCGTCGTTGGGCCACTGATCCTGTGGCAGATGAAGAAAGAAGTGGACCCGTTCATTGATGATCAGGGCAAGGAAGCCCTGAACTTCCAGATCACCGTCGCCATCGCCTGGATCGCTTGCATGGTGCTGGCTTTCGCGGTGATTGGTTTTTTCCTGATGTTCGCCCTGGCGATCGCCACGGTGGTGCTGACCATCATTGGCAGCATCAAGGCCAACAAGGGTATCGCCTACCGCTATCCCTTGACTTGGCGTGTGATCAAATAATGAGCACCCACAAAAAAACCGACAGCGATGTCGGTTTTTTTGTGCCTGGGAAAAGACCTCAGATGGTCAGTGTCCAGTCGTAGTCCACGATCAGCGGCGCGTGCTGCGAAAAGCGTGGCTGGCGCGGCAGGCGTGCGCTGCGAACGAACCGGCGCAGACCCGGGGTCAGCAACTGGTAGTCGAAGCGCCAGCCCAGGTTGAGCATCTCAGCCTGTTCGTTATCCGGCCACCAGCTGTACTGGTCGCCTTCGCGGCTGACTTCGCGCAGGGCATCCACATAACCCATGTTGCCGACAATCTCGTCCATCCAGGCCCGTTCCGGCGCCAGGAAGCCCGGGGATTGCTGGCTGTCGCGCCAGTTTTTGATATCCAGCTTCTGTTGCGCCACGTACAGCGAGCCACAATAAATGTACTCGCGACGTTTGCGTCGCTGTTTATCCAGGTAACGGGCGAAATCGTCCATTAGCTTGAACTTCTGGTTCAAGTCTTCATCGCCGTTCTGCCCCGAAGGAAGCAGCAAGGTCGCGATGCTGACCTTGTCGAAATCGGCTTGCAGGTAGCGCCCGTAGCGGTCGGCTGTCTCGAAGCCGAGGCCGCTGATGACCGCCTTGGGTTGCAACCGCGAATACAAAGCTACGCCACCTTGGGTGGGCACTTCGGCATCGCAGGCATAAAGGAAGTAGCCATCCAGTTGGAAGGCTGGGTCGTCCAGTTCAAAGGCGGAGGCGCGGGTATCCTGCAGGCAGATGACGTCGGCATTCTGGGCTTGCAGCCAACTGAGCAAACCACGCTCGACTGCAGCCTGAATACCATTAACGTTCACACTGATGATCCGCATAAATGGCCCCAAAAATCGCGTGCGTGTATGATACACGCCGTCTACCTAATTAGCTAAATCCGTGGTATCTGAGGCTTTTTTCATGCAGGCGTATCAACGCGATTTCATTCGTTTTGCCATCGATCGCGGCGTTTTGCGCTTCGGTGAGTTCACCCTGAAGTCCGGGCGCACCAGCCCGTACTTCTTCAATGCAGGCTTGTTCAACACAGGTTCGGCCCTGGCTCAACTGGGTCGTTTCTACGCGGCAGCCATCGTTGAAAGCGGTATTTCCTTCGACGTACTGTTTGGCCCGGCCTACAAGGGTATTCCCCTGGCGGCGGCGACTGCCGTGGCCCTGGCGGAACATCATGGCCAGGACCTGCCTTGGTGCTTCAACCGCAAAGAGGCCAAGGCCCACGGCGAAGGCGGCAGCCTGGTCGGAGCTCCGCTCAAGGGTGACGTGCTGATCATCGACGATGTGATCACCGCCGGCACCGCTATCCGCGAAGTGATGCAGATCATTGCTTCCCAGGACGGCGCCAAGGCCGCCGGCGTGCTGATCGCGCTGAACCGCCAGGAGCGTGGCAACGGTGAGTTGTCGGCCATCCAGGAAGTGGAGCGTGATTTCGGCATTCCAGTCGTGAGCATCGTGTCGTTGAACCAGGTGTTGCAGTTCCTGGAAGATGATCCGCAGCTCAAGCAGCACCTGCCGGCGGTGAAGGCGTATCGCGAGCAGTTTGGCGTCTGACCCCGAGCTCCCTTGTGTGTGAAGGCTAGTGTGGGAGGGGGCTTGCCCCCGATGACGGAGTGTCAGTTGCAGTTATTTGGCTGATACACCGCCAATCGGGGGCAAGCCCCCTCCCACATTTGGATCTACAGTGTGTTCAAGCACAAAAAAGGCCCCGCTCAATCAGATTGAGCGGGGCCATTTTGTTTGTAGCCTTTAAGGACGCTTGCGGTTACTGATCAACGTACCCATGCCGGTATCCGTGAAGATCTCCAGCAGTACCGCATTCGGCACGCGGCCATCGATGATCAACGAGCTGCCGACGCCGCCTTGCACCGCTTCCAGCGCGCAGCGGATCTTCGGCAGCATGCCGCCGTAGATAGTGCCGTCGGCGATCAGGTCGTCCACCTGTTGGGTGGTCAGGCCGGTCAGCACCTTGCCTTGCTTGTCCATCAGGCCGGCGATGTTGGTCAGCAGCATCAGCTTTTCAGCCTTCAGCGCTTCGGCCACCTTGCCGGCCACCAGGTCGGCGTTGATGTTGTAGGACTCGCCATTGGCGCCCACGCCGATCGGCGCGATCACCGGGATGAAGTCGCCCTTGACCAACAGGTTCAGCAGGTCGGTGTTGACGCCTACCACTTCGCCCACCTGGCCGATGTCGATGATTTCCGGCTGGGTCATCTCCGGTGTCTGACGGGTCACCGTCAGCTTTTTCGCGCGGATCAACTCCGCGTCCTTGCCGGTCAGGCCGATGGCGCTGCCGCCATGGCGGTTGATCAGGTTGACAATGTCTTTGTTGACCTGGCCGCCGAGGACCATCTCCACCACGTCCATGGTCTGCGCGTCAGTGACGCGCATGCCATCGATGAAGTGACTCTCGATCGACAGGCGCTTGAGCAGGTCGCCGATTTGCGGGCCGCCGCCGTGCACCACCACCGGGTTGATCCCCACGGCTTTCATCAACACGATGTCGCGGGCAAAGCCGGTTTTCAGCTCGTCGCTTTCCATGGCATTGCCGCCGTACTTGATCACCAGCGTCTTGCCGACGTAGCGTCGGATGTAAGGCAACGCTTCGGACAGGACCTTGGCAGTGTTGGCAGCGGCTTCGCGTTCGAGGGTCATTCAGGGCTCCGGTAAAAAATCAGAACGGTAATTGGAGATCAGGGGCAACACGTTTCAACTGGGCGTGGAACACGTCCTTGATGCGCTGCAACTCAGCCTCGGTATCCGCCTCGAAACGCAGGACCAGCACCGGTGTGGTGTTGGACGCGCGAACCAGGCCCCAGCCTTTGGCGTAATCGACTCGCACACCATCAATGGTGGTCAGGTTGGCGCCTTCGCCCCATTGCGCATCGTGCAGTGCGTCAATGATGCTGAATTTGCTCTCCTCGGTCACATGGATATTGATCTCTGGCGTAGAAATATCGTTCGGGAAGGTCTGGAACAGCTCTTCGGCGGTAGATTTTTCCTTGCTGAGGATCTCCAGCAACCGCGCGGCGCTGTAAATACCGTCGTCAAAGCCGAACCAGCGCTCCTTGAAGAACACGTGGCCGCTCATTTCGCCGGCCAACAGGGCGCCGGTTTCCTTCATTTTCTTTTTGATCAACGAGTGACCGGTCTTCCACATTAGCGGGCGACCGCCATATTCCTTGATCAGCGGGGTGAGGCGGCGGGTGCACTTCACGTCGAAGATGATCTCGGCATTGGCATTGCGTGCCACTACATCACGGGCGAACAGCATCAACAGGCGGTCGGCGAACACGTTCTCGCCAGTGTTGGTCACCACGCCCACGCGGTCGCCGTCGCCGTCGAAGGCCAGGCCGACATCCGCTCCGGTTTCCTTGACCTTGGCGATCAGGTCCACCAGGTTCTCCGGCTTGCCTGGGTCCGGGTGGTGGTTGGGGAAGTTGCCGTCCACGTCGCAGAACAGCGGGATCACTTCGCAGTTCAGGGCTTCGAGCAACTGTGGGGCGATTACGCCAGCGGCACCGTTGCCGCAGTCCACCACCACTTTCAGGCGGCGTGCGAGTTTGACGTCACCAGTGATTTGATCAGAGTAGCGCTGCAGGATGTCGACTTTGGTGACGGTGCCCTTGCCGCTGGTCAGGTCGTTGGTCTTCAGGCGGTCATGCAGGGCCTGGATCTGTTCGTTGGCCAGGGTGTCGCCGGCGATGACGATCTTGAAACCGTTGTAGTCCGACGGGTTGTGGCTGCCGGTGAGCATCACCCCGGACTTACCGGCCAGTACGTTGGCGGCGTAGTACAGTGCCGGCGTCGGCACCAGGCCCACGTCGCTCACATGGCAACCGCTGTCTGCCAGGCCCTGGATCAGTTGTTCCACCAACTCCGGGCCGGACAGGCGACCGTCACGGCCGACCGACACGTTGGGCTCGTCCTGGGCCAGGCTCTGGGCGCCGATGGCCCGGCCAATCCAGTAGGCGGTTTCGGCGGTCAGGGTCTTGGGCACCACGCCACGGATGTCATAAGCGCGGAAGATGCTGTCGGGGAATGTCGGGGCTACTCGGGCTGCGGTACTCATCGCGGGGGGAAACTCCATCTGAAGGGGGCAAGGCTGGCCTTAATGTGGCTGGCCGGCAGGCTCAAACTGAAGGGTATGACGGTGTTTTCGGCAGAGAGTTCGTGGTGCAAAAGTGCCATCGGCGTGCTGGCGCCGCTTTTCTGTCTGCGTAATGCTTTGATTTCTATGGGGAAATCTCGCTGATAAAGTCCGCGCATTCTTCGTCCTGAAAAGCCTTGCGGTGGCGTCGGGCCGGGCAACGGCGCCCGGCCAGGTTCAGCTTAGTCAGTGGCTGCCGGAATGCCCAAAACCGCCTGCGCCGCGTTGGGTCTCATCGAACTCCTCGACCAGTTCGAAGTGCGCCTGCACCACCGGCACCAGTACCAACTGGGCAATGCGCTCGCCGACGGCGATGTTGAACGCGGTCTGGCCACGGTTCCAGCACGACACCATCAACTCGCCCTGGTAGTCCGAGTCGATCAGGCCGACCAGGTTGCCCAGCACGATGCCGTGTTTGTGGCCCAGGCCCGAGCGCGGCAGGATCAGCGCCGCCAGGCCAGGGTCGCCCACGTAGATCGACAGGCCGGTGGGGATCAGGATGGTCTGGCCCGGTTCAAGGACGGTGTCTTGCTTGAGCATGGCGCGCAGGTCGAGGCCTGCGGAGCCCGGGGTGGCGTAGGCCGGCAGTGGGAATTCGCTGCCGATGCGTGGGTCGAGGATCTTGGCTTGCAAAGCGTGCATGGAAATTAAACCTGGTTCAGCCGTTGGGCGATAAAAGAGATCAGTTGACGGGCAATCTTGCCCTTGCTGGTCTGGGCGAAAAGGGTGGCGTGCAGGTCGCGGTCGATCACGCTGCAGGCGTTTTCCTCGCTGTTGAAGCCGATGCTTGGGTTGGCGACATCATTGGCAACGATCAGGTCGAGGTTTTTGTCTTTCAATTTGCGTGCGGCGTAGTCCAGCAAATGCTCGGTCTCGGCGGCAAAGCCGACGCTGAACGGACGGTCCGGACGCGTGGCGATGGTGGCCAGGATGTCCGGGTTGCGCACCATTTGCAGGAGCAGGCCGTCTCCGCTCGTAGGGTCTTTCTTGAGCTTTTGCGGGGCGACGACTTCCGGGCGGTAGTCCGCAACCGCCGCCGAGGCAATGAACAGGTCGCACGGAATGGCTGCCTCACAGGCCGCCAGCATGTCGCGGGCGCTGACCACGTCGATTCGCGTGACCCGATCAGGGGTCGGCAAATGCACCGGGCCGGTGATCAGGGTGACGCGTGCGCCTGCCTCGACCGCCGCTTCGGCCAGGGCAAAGCCCATTTTTCCTGAGCTATGGTTGGTGATGTAGCGCACCGGGTCGATGTTTTCCTGGGTCGGGCCGGCGGTGATCAACACGTGCTTGCCGGTCAGGGCCAGGTGCTGGAAACACTCGGCGGCGCACAGAGCCAGGTCAGTGGCTTCGAGCATGCGGCCCATGCCAACGTCGCCGCAGGCCTGGCTGCCGGATGCCGGGCCGAACACCTTGAGGCCTCGGCTTTGCAGAAGCTGGGTGTTGGCCTGGGTCGCGGGGTCGCGCCACATGGCCTGGTTCATGGCCGGGGCGATGGCAACGGTGGCGTCGGTGGCGAGTACCAGAGTGGTCAGCAGGTCATCGGCGATGCCTTGGGCCAGGCGCGCGATCAGGTCGGCGGTGGCCGGCGCGATCAGCACCAGGTCGGCCCATTTGGCCAGCTCGATGTGACCCATGGCGGCTTCGGCCGCAGGGTCCAGCAGGTCCAGGTGAACCGGGTGCCCGGACAAGGCCTGCATGGTCAGCGGGGTGATGAACTCACTGCCACCGCGCGTCATGACCACGCGCACTTCGGCGCCCTGGTCCAGGAGCCTGCGGACCAGCTCTGCGCTCTTGTAGGCGGCAATGCCGCCGCCAACGCCGAGAACGATGCGTTTCCGATACAGACGCTGCATTGGTTTGCCTTTCCAGTTCAGTGTTGCCAGTTCAATGACGCCTGCGATGCCCCCTCCCCAGGGGAAATCGCCTGCAAAAAAGAGGGCCTACGATAACACAGCGTCCGCGAGGCAACAGCGGTACGCATGGCATACAGGGAGAGGGAGGCGGGATGAGTATTCGCGATTGGCCGGCGGCAGAGCGGCCGCGAGAGAAGCTTTTGGAGTGGGGCGCGGCGAGCCTGTCGGATGCCGAGTTGCTGGCGATCTTCCTGCGTACCGGGGTTTCCGGCAGGAGCGCGGTCGACCTGGCGCGCCATCTGCTGGCGCAATTCGGCGGCTTGCGCCCATTGCTGGAGGCCAGCCAAACATTGTTCAACCAACAATTGGGCCTGGGGCCGGCGAAGTTTGCCCAGTTGCAGGCGGTGCTGGAAATGGCCAAGCGTCATATGGCCGAGCGCCTGCGACACGACTCGGTGCTGGAAAGCCCGGTGGCGGTGCGCGATTACCTCAAGGCCATGTTGCGCCATGAGCCCCACGAGATATTCGGCTGCCTGTTCCTTGATTCACGGCACCGGGTGCTGGGTTTCGAGGCTTTGTCCCAAGGCACCATCGACGCGGCGATGGTGTATCCCCGGCAGGTGGTCAAGCGCGCTTTGGCCTACAACGCGGCGGCGTTGATCCTGTGCCACAACCATCCTTCCGGGAGCCTTGAGCCGAGTGCAGCTGATCGGAAATTGACCAAATTACTGCAAAAGGCCTTGGAGGTGGTGGACGTGCGGGTGCTGGATCACATCATTGTGGGGGATGGAGACCCGTTGTCGATGGCGGAATATGGGTGGATGTAGGAGCTGGCAAGCCAGCTCCTACAGAGGGGTTACTTGACGCTGACCTTCGAAAAATCCTGGCGTCCGAACGGGCTCACCTGGTAGCCCTCGACACTCTTGCGGGCCAGGGCAAACGCTGTGGGGTGCGCCAGCGGCAACCACAAGGCCTGTTGCTGGATCTGCGCCTGGGCCTGTTGGTACAGCTTGCTGCGCACGCCTTGCTCGCTGGTGGTCTTGCCGGCGCTGATCAGCTTGTCCAGCGCAGGGTCGCAGTAGCGGGCGAAGTTGGTGCCCGATTTCACCGCCGCGCAGGAGAACTGCGGGGTCAGGAAGTTATCCGGGTCACCGTTGTCGCCGGCCCAGCCCATGAACAGCAGGTCGTGTTCGCCGGCCTTGGCGCGGCGGATCAGTTCGCCCCATTCGATCACACGGATCTCGGCCTGGATGCCGACCTTGGCCAGGTCAGCCTGCAGCAGTTGTGCGCCAAGGTTCGGGTTGGGGTTCAGCAGGCTGCCGGTGGGGCGGGTCCAGAGGGTGGTCTTGAAGCCGTCCTTGAGTCCGGCGCGGTCGAGCAGCGCCTTGGCCTTGGCGAGGTCCTGTGGATAACCCGGCAGCTCCTTGGCGTAGCTCCAGGTGTTCGGCGGGTAAGGGCCATTGGCGGCCTCGGCGGTGCCTTCAAACACGGCCTTGAGGTAGCTGCCCTTGTCGAAGGCCAGGTTGATCGCCTGGCGCACTTCGGGCTTGTCCAGCGGCGGGTGCTGGCTGTTGATGGCCACAAAGGCGGTCATGAAGGCAGCGGTCTTCTCCACCTTGAGCGCCGGGTCCTTTTCGGCCTCACCCACGTCCAGCGGCTTGGGCGACAGCGCAATCTGGCACTCATCGCGGTGCAGTTTCTGCAGGCGTACGTTGGCGTCCGGCGTGATGGCGAAGATCAAGTTATCCACAGCCGGTTTGCCGGCGAAGTAGTCCGGGTTGGCCTTGTAGCGCACCACGGCATCTTTCTGGAAACGGCTGAAGATAAACGGTCCAGTGCCGATCGGCTGGCTGTTAAGCTTCTCCGGCGTGCCGGCCTTGAGCAGTTTGTCGGCGTATTCGGCCGGGTAGATCGACGCGAAGCCCATGCTCAGCGCGGCGAGGAAGGTGGAGTCGGCATGATCCAGGGTGAAACGCACGGTCAGTGGGTCGAGAGCGTCGATCTTTTTTACCAGCGTCGGCAGTTGCAGCGACTGGGCGTGAGGGAAGCCGCTCTGGGCGATCTTGTGCCAGGGGTTGGCCGGGTCGAGCATGCGCTCGAAGCTGAAACGCACGTCTTCGGCGGTCAGGGTGCGGCTTGGGGTGAAGTACTCGGTGCGATGGAATTTCACATCCGGGTGCAGCTTGAAGGTATAGGTCAGGCCATCCGGCGAGACGTCCCAGCTGTCCGCCAGGCTGGGCACCAGTTTGCCACTGGTCGCGTCATAGTCCACCAGGCGGTTCATCAGCACGTCGGCCGAGGCATTGGTGGTGGTCAGCGAATTGTATTGCACCACATCGAACCCTTCGGGGCTGGCCTCGGTGCAGACGCTCAAGGTGCTGGCGGCAGAGGCCAGCGGGGCGATAAAGAGAGGGGCTAGCAATAGCGGTAGGGCAGCGAGGCGCATGTTCGGTTTCCTTTGCAGATCGAAGGCCCATCTGCGAGTGCAGTCTGGAAAAGTCCTACCGTAGTGGTCTGATAGGTAAATGACTAGCCCATTTTTGCCTGTGCTTTTGCGCCAAATGCTGTTTTGATGGCGCCTCGGTGCGTTTCTTCGTGCACTTCACCGTGCCCGTATGCGCCGTAAATCATTCTGTGCGACGAGCGGTCGGCTATGACAGCGGCCCCTCCTGGCAACGGTTCAGGCGTCTGCCGCCAAGATTTACGCCAGTAAAAACACGCGGGCTGTTGTTGCACTGGGGTCTTTCTGGTATAAAGCAGCGCTCTTTTCTAGGGGCCCGGTTCCTTCGCTTGTAGGTGTAGCCGGTAAGACCCTAAAGAAACGCGGCGCCTGGCGCCAAATGACTGAGAGATTAAGCGGCCAACCCATGCCGGGTTGGGCATGTGGTTTTAGAGGGCTGAGGCATGTCGAGAGTCTGTCAAGTTACCGGTAAGGGTCCGGTGACTGGGAATAACATTTCCCACGCAAATAACAAAACCCGTCGTCGTTTCCTGCCGAACCTGCAGCATCACCGCTTCTGGGTTGAAGAAGAGAAACGTTTCGTCCGTCTGCGCGTATCTGCCAAAGGCATGCGCATCATCGACAAGCGTGGCATCACTGTCGTGCTGGCTGAATTGCGCCGCGCTGGCACAATCTAAGGAGCTATATCATGCGTGAATTGATTCGAATGATCTCTAGCGCCGGTACTGGTCACTTCTACACTACCGACAAGAACAAGCGTACTACCCCGGACAAGCTCGAAAAGAAAATGTTCGACCCGCGCGTTCGCAAGCACGTGATCTACAAAGAAGGCAAAATCAAGTAATTGATTTTCCTCCTTGTGAAAAAAAGCCCGTATCTCACGATTCGGGCTTTTTTTTGCCTGATCGTTCCCACGCTCTGCGTGGGAACGCCGCCTCGGACGCTCCGCGTCCCGCCGTCTTGATCAGGCCTTCTGTTCAAACACCACGTAGATCTTGCGGCACGCCTCCAGCACTTCCCAGGTGCCGCTGAAACCAGCGGGAATCACGAAACGGTCGCCAGCGCGCAAGGTCTTGGCGTTGCCGTCGGCATCACGCAGCACGGACACGCCCTGCACAATTTCGCAGTACTCATGCTCGGTGTAATTGACCTTCCACTGCCCGACTTCACCTTCCCACACGCCCGCGCTCATCTGGCCGCAGGGGCTGTTGTAGTGGTTGTAAATCGTTTGTTCGGGGTCACCCTTGAGGATTTTTTCGGCGGCAGGGCGGTAGCGCTCGGCGGCGGTCTTGGCTTGGCTGAAGTCGACGATGTCCTGGATGCTCATGTGCGTGTCCCGTCTGGCCTGCGGTTGGAGAGCCCAAAGTCTATGTTTATTAAAATGAACATCGCAAGGGCGTTTACTGGCGTTATGTCAAATATATTGAAACACCCCCAGCCGCTGGTTTAGGGTGGCAGCTGCCTTGCGCCGAACCATTGGCTGGCGGGCAAGAATTCTTTAAGGCTGCCGTGGGACATCCCCTGGCCCTTGTATTCAATAAGAGGAGGACACTCGCATGACCACCCTGACCCGTGCCGACTGGGAACAACGCGCCAAGGATCTGAAGATCGAAGGCCGCGCCTACATCAATGGCGAGTACACCGCCGCTGTTTCCGGTGACACCTTCGAATGCATCAGCCCGGTCGATGGTCGCCTGCTGGCCACCGTTGCCAGCTGTGACGCCGCCGACGCCCAGCGCGCCGTCGAAAACGCCCGCGCCACCTTCAATTCCGGCGTGTGGTCACGCCTGGCGCCGGCCAAGCGCAAATCCGCCATGATCCGTTTTGCTGCGTTGCTCAAGGCCAATGCCGAAGAGCTGGCGCTGCTCGAAACCCTGGACATGGGCAAGCCGATCAGCGACTCCCTGAACATCGACGTACCCGGCGCGGCGAATGCCCTGAGCTGGAGTGGCGAGGCCATCGACAAGATCTACGACGAGGTCGCCGCGACCCCGCACGATCAGCTGGGCCTGGTGACCCGTGAGCCCGTGGGTGTTGTCGGCGCCATCGTGCCGTGGAATTTTCCGTTGATGATGGCCTGCTGGAAGCTGGGGCCTGCGTTGTCCACCGGTAACTCGGTGATCCTCAAGCCGTCCGAAAAGTCCCCGTTGACCGCCATCCGTATCGCGGCACTGGCCGTTGAAGCCGGTATTCCAAAAGGTGTATTCAACGTGCTGCCGGGCTACGGCCATACCGTGGGCAATGCGCTGGCGCTGCACATGGACGTCGACACCCTGGTGTTCACCGGCTCCACCAAGATTGCCAAGCAACTGTTGATCCGCTCCGGCGAATCGAACATGAAGCGCGTCTGGCTGGAAGCCGGCGGCAAGAGCCCGAACATCGTGTTCGCCGACGCGCCGGACCTGCAAGCCGCTGCCGAATCCGCCGCCGGCGCCATCGCCTTCAACCAGGGCGAGGTCTGCACCGCCGGTTCACGTCTGCTGGTGGAGCGCTCCATCAAGGACAAATTCCTGCCGCTGGTGATCGAGGCCCTCAAGGGCTGGAAGCCAGGCAACCCGCTGGACCCGGCGACCAATGTGGGCGCACTGGTTGACACCCAGCAGATGAACACAGTGCTGTCGTATATCGAAGCGGGTCACGCCGATGGCGCCAAGTTGGTTGCGGGTGGCAAGCGCACGCTGGAAGAAACCGGCGGCACCTATGTTGAACCGACGATTTTCGACGGTGTGACCAATGCGATGAAGATCGCCAAGGAAGAAATCTTCGGCCCAGTCCTGTCGGTGATCACCTTCGACAGCGCTGAAGAGGCTGTCGCCATTGCCAACGACACCATCTACGGCCTGGCCGCGGCGGTGTGGACGGCGGACATCTCCAAGGCGCACCTGACCGCCAAGGCCCTGCGCGCCGGTAGCGTGTGGGTCAACCAGTACGATGGCGGCGACATGACCGCGCCGTTTGGCGGCTTCAAGCAGTCGGGCAACGGTCGCGACAAGTCGCTGCATGCGTTCGACAAGTACACCGAGTTGAAGGCGACCTGGATCAAGCTCTAAGCAGCACGCTGGGTCAAATGTGGGAGGGGGCTTGCCCCCGATAGCAGTGTGTCAGGCGCCAGCGGTGCTCACTGATCCACCGCAATCGGGGGCAAGCCCCCTCCCACACTGGTTTGTGTGAACTTGAAAATGATCCACAGGAGCGTGGAAATGCGTTGGGCGACTTATTTCGCCGTATTGGCCTCGGTGCTCAGCGTCGGCCTGGCCCTGGGCGTCAGCATGCCGCTGGTGTCCCTGCGCCTGGAAAGCTGGGGCTACGGCAGTTTCGCGATTGGCGTGATGGCAGCGATGCCGGCCTTTGGCGTATTGCTCGGCGCGAAGGTTTCCAGTCGCCTGGCCTCATGGCTTGGCACCGCCAACCTTATGCGCCTGTGCCTGTGGGCGGGCGCGGTGTCCATCGGCCTGCTGGCGATCCTGCCCAGCTACCCGGTGTGGCTGGTGCTGCGCCTGATGATCGGCGTGATCCTGACCATCGTGTTTATCCTCGGCGAGAGTTGGATCAACCAGTTGGTGGTGGAGCAGTGGCGCGGCCGGCTGGTGGCGCTGTACGGCTGCAGCTATGCCTTGAGCCAGCTGTCGGGTCCGTTACTGTTAGGCTTGATCGGCACCGATCATGACTACGGTTTCTGGGTGGGTGTCGGCCTGTTGATGGTTGCGCCGCTGTTGCTGCTGGGGCGCTCAGGTGCGCCGAGCGCCGAGTCCTTCAGCGTGACGTTCGCGCAACTGTGGCGCTTCTGCCGGAGCCTGCCGGCGATTGCCTGGGCGGTGGCGCTATTCGCTGCGTTCGAGGCGATGATCCTGACGTTGTTGCCGGTGTACTGCCTGCAACAAGGGTTCACCGCTGAGATCGCCTTGGCCATGGTCAGCACGGTAGTGGTTGGCGACGCGTTACTGCAATTGCCCATCGGTGCACTGGCCGACTATTTGCCTCGGCGCACGTTATTTCTGGGCTGTGCTGTGTTGTTGCTGGTATCGAGCCTGGCGATTCCGCTGCTGATGCACACGCCATTGATCTGGCCGATATGGGTGGTATTCGGTGCGAGTGCCGGCGGCTTGTTTACCCTGTCATTGATCTTGATCGGCGAGCGTTACCGCGATGTCGCGCTGGTACGCGCCAATGCCCACGTGGCGCAGTTGTGGGGTATCGGCTGCCTGATCGGCCCGTTGGTGGCAGGGGCGGGTACCCAGTGGATCAGCGGGCATGCGTTGCCGCTGCTGATGGCGGCGGGTGCGCTGGGCTTGGTGCTTCTGCTGGTGCGCCAGGGTGCCTTCGGCGCAGCACAGCCCGTGTAGGAGCGAGCTTGCTCGCGAAGAGCTCAATGGCACCACGTTAAGTCAGACAGCCCGCGTTATCGTTGACGTTTTTCGCGAGCAAGCTCGCTCCTACAACATGCGCTCAAGGCCAACACTGGTGGCAAACCAGGCATTGAACCGTCGCCACCAGCTCCCCGGCTCGCGGGTCAGGGTGTGCAACTGGCCGTTATCTTCGGTCACCCACACGACCTGGCCGTCCTGCAATTTCGCTTCATAGCTCAGGGCGGGCGCCATGCCTTGCAGCGCCAGGTTGCGCACGTGTTCGGCCAGCTCGGGGCTGTCGACCAGCACACCGACTTCGGTGTTCCACAGCACCGAGCGTGGGTCGAAGTTGAACGAGCCAATAAAGGATTTCTCGCGGTCAAAGATCATCGCCTTGCTGTGCAGGCTGGAATCCGAGCCCTTGAATGTGCCTCGGCGAAACAGATGCGGGCCACTGCCACCGCCATCCCCGGGCTGGCGGCGCAGCTCGTAGAGCTTGACTCCATGCTCCAGCAGCGCCTTGCGGTACGGCGCATAACCCCCGTGCACGGCGGGCACGTCGGTGGCCTCCAGGGAATTGGTCAGCAGGCTCACCGACACGCCCGCATCGGCGCGCCCGGTCAGGTACACCAGCCCCGGCTGCCCTGGCACGAAGTACGCCGAGATCATCATCAGCTCGTGATTGACGCCTTGCAGTTCCGGCGCCAGTTGCGTGGTGAGCAGCAGCCTGGGGTCCGGGTCGGCTTTGGCCAGCACCTTGCTCGGTGCATCCCACAGCGCCTGGTTCCAGGCCCAGATCAGCTCACGGCGCCAGGTGTCCATGCGCGGTTGGGTCTGGTAGGTACGCAGGCGGTTGTACAGCGCGTGGTTCTGCTGGCGCGACTCGGCCAGGGACGCTTCCAGGCGTACGCGCGCGGCGGCCAGGTCGCCCTTGGATGGCGCGTTGGAGACGAAGTCATCGATGGGCTTGCTCAGCGCGCTGTTCCAGTACTGGTCGAAACTGTGGCCCAGTTGCTCGGCCACCGGTCCCACGCTGAGCATGTCGATATCGGTGAAGTTCAGGTTGGGCTCGGCGTCGAAATACTCATCCCCCAGATTACGCCCGCCGACGATGGCCACGCTGTTGTCCGCCAGCCACAGCTTGTTGTGCATGCGTCGGTGTTGCAGCGACAGGTTGAACAGGCGGCCCATGGCCCGCGTTACACCGGTGCTGCGCCCCAGGTGCAACGGGTTGAACAGGCGGATCTCGATCTTGGGATGGGCCGCGAGGGTGGCGATGATCTGGTCGAGGCCGTCGCTGGTGGTGTCGTCCAGCAGGATGCGCACACGCACGCCACGGTCGGCGGCCTTGAGCAGTTCGTCCACCAGCATGCGGGTGCTGATGCCGTCATGCACGATGTAGTACTGCAGGTCGAGGCTGGTCTGGGCGTTGCGGATCAGCTCGGCGCGGGCCATGAATGCCTCGCTGCTGTTGGGCAGCAGGCGAAAGCCCGAGCGCCCCTGATAGGGCGCGGCCTGGGCCTGGATCGAGCGGCCGAACGACGATTGCGCAGCGGGCAGGGCGTCGCTGGGGATACGCGGTGTACTCACGGTGGCACAGCCGCTCAGGGCCAGGGCTCCCAGCAGGCAAAACGGTAATAGCCGTTGAATCATCAAGGGAGCGGCTTCCAGATCAGGGCGGTTGTCGGCATATGACGGCAAATTTCCGGTAAAGGTCAGTCGGCCGTCTCCGCCAGCATCTTGATCGCGGCGGCCCCGACCTTGCGCACGGCTTCTTCAATCTGCGCGGTTGGCTTGGCAGAGTAGTTCATACGCAGGCAGTTCCGGTACTTGCCGGAAGCGGAAAAGATACTTCCTACCGCTACTTGCACGCCTTGTTCCACGAGGACGCGGTTGAGTTTCAACGTATCGAAACCTTCCGGCAGTTCGATCCACAGCATGAAGCTGCCTTGCGGCCGGCTGGCGCGGGTGCCTGGCGGGAAGTAGCGGCTGACCCAATCGAGCATCAAGTCGCGATTACGCTGGTATTGGGTGCGCATCCGCCGCAAATGCGGTTCGAAATGCCCGCCTTTGAGAAACTCGGCTATGGCAATCTGCGGTTGAGTCGCTGTGGAGCCGGTGCTGATGTATTTCATGTGCAGCACCCGTTCCAGGTATCGGCCCGGTGCCACCCAACCAATGCGCAAACCGGGTGCCAGGGTTTTCGAAAACGAGCTGCACAGCAGCACACGGCCGTCTTCGTCGAAAGACTTGATGGTGCGCGGGCGCGGGTAGCTGAAGGCCAGTTCGCCGTACACATCGTCTTCGATAATCGCCACGTCGAAGCGCTGTGCCAAGGTGAGCAACGCCCGCTTGCGCGCCTCCGGCATGATGTAGCCCAGGGGGTTGTTGCAGTTGGGGGTCAGCTGGATGACTTTGATCGGCCACTGTTCCAGCGCCAGCTCCAGCGCTTCGAGGCTGATGCCGGTGATCGGGTCGGTAGGGATTTCCAGGGCTTTCATGCCCAGGCCCTTGAGGGTCTGCATGGCGCCGTGAAAGCTCGGCGAGTCCACCGCAACGATATCGCCGGGCTCACAGATGGCATGGATGCTGGCGGACAGCGCCTCATGGCAGCCGGTGGTGATCACGATGTCCTCGGCCGTCAGTTGGCAGCCGGAATCCAGGGACAGACGCGCAATTTGCTCGCGCAGCTCCATACAGCCGAGAATGTTGTCGTAATACAGGCCCGGCAGGTCCTGGCGGCGACTCACCCGGGCCAGGCTGCGCAGCAGGGGCTTCAAGGTGGGCGACAATACATCAGGCATGCCGCGACCCATCTGTATGACATCCTTGCGCGGCGTTGCGCGTATCAACTCCAGTACCTGGTCCCATTGGGAAATGTCCACTGGGCGCTGAGCCGGACGACCGACTTCGGGCAGGGCCGGCAACTCGCGGCCCACCGGAACGAAGTAGCCGGATTTCGGCTTGGGCGTCGCCAGGCCGTTGTCTTCGAGCAAGCGATAGGCCTGCTGCACGGTGCTCAGGCTGACCCCGTGTTCCACGCTCAAGGCCCGTACAGAAGGCAGTCGATCACCGGGGCGATAGAAGCCTTGTTCGATGCGGGTGCCCAGCAATTCGGCGAGGTTCATGTACAGGGTCATGGCGGTCGCTCCAGAGGGACCATTACAGATAGGCAGAAAATACAGGATTCAGCGCTATATAGGCAGTATCTGTATGGATTTAATAAAGATTGGTTGAATCTGTAATGGTTTTGCCGGCGCGCTCATGCTGGTCACTCAAGGCAACAAGCAACTGAGGGGCGGCAAAATGAACGGCATGAGCGATGTGCGGCTGGCGTTACACAGTCAGGAACTGGAGGCTGGGCAGGAGCGGGCGACGGCGCCGCGCGATATCAGTCGCTGGGGGTTGTTCTGGCACCGTAGCCAAACGCGCAGGGCGCTGCTGCACCTGACCCGCGAGCAGTTGCGCGACGTCGGGCTGACCGCTGAGCAGGCGCGCCACGAAGGACTGAAACCGTTCTGGCGCGATTGATCAGACCAGCTCTTTGAGGCGGTGCCAGAGCATACCCAGTGCCAACAGCGGCGAGCGCAGGTGCTTGCCGCCGGGGAAAGTGATGTGCGGCACCTGAGCGAACAGGTCGAAGCGGCCCTGTTGCTGGCCGCTGATGGCTTCGGCCAGCAACTTGCCCGCCAGGTGCGTGGCGTTGAGGCCATGGCCGGCGTAGGCCTGGGCGTAATACACGTTGGGCTGGTCGGCCAGGCGGCCAATCTGCGGCAGACGGTTGGCGCCGATGCCGATCATGCCGCCCCATTGGAAGTCGATGTTCACATCGGCCAGTTGTGGGAACACCTGCAGCATCTTCGGGCGCATATAGGCGCCGATGTCCTTCGGGTCGCGACCGGAATAATGACAGGCACCGCCGAACAGCAGGCGGCGGTCGGCGGACAGCCGGAAGTAATCCACCGTGACACGCTGGTCGCACACCGCCATGTTCTGCGGCAACAGGTTGGCGGCCTGGGCTGCGCTCAACGGCTCGGTGGCGATGATGTAGCTGCCGGCGGGCAGCACCTTGCCGCTGAGGTGCGGGTTGAGGCCATTGAGGTAGGCATTGCAGGCCAGCACCAGAGTCTTGGCGCGCACGTTGCCTTGGGCGGTGTGTACGTTGACTTCTGGGCCGTAGTCGATGCGCGTGACTTCGGATTGTTCGAACAGCTTCACGCCCAAATGCTGCGCGGCGGCGGCTTCACCGAGGGCCAGGTTCAGCGGATGCAGGTGGCCGGAGCCCATGTCGATCATGCCGCCCACATAGCGGTCGGAGCCAATCACGCTGGGCATTTCGTTGGCTTGCAGCAGGCGTATGTCGTGACGATAGCCGAGGCTGTGCAGTTCCTCGGCATCTTCGGCCAGACCGTGCAGGTCGCGGGGTTTGTTGGCGAGGTCGCAGTAGCCCCAGGTCAGGTCGCAGGGGATCTGGTAGCGCTCGACGCGCTCACGCACAATCTCCACCGCCTCCAGCCCCATCAGCTTCATCTGGCGTACGCCCTCGGTGCCGATCACGTTGGCGAACTGGTCCAGGCCATGGCCGACGCCGCGGATCAGTTGGCCGCCGTTACGCCCGCTGGCGCCCCAGGCGATCTTGCGCGCTTCCAGCAACACCACGCTGAATCCACGTTCGGCCAACTCCAGCGCGGTGTTCAGCCCGGAAAAACCGCCGCCGACCACGCACACATCCGCCGTCATTTCGCCGGTCAACACCGGGTACTCAGGTTGCGGCACGCTGCTGGCGGCGTAGTAGGAAGCGGTGTGCCGGGCGCTGGCAGTCATGGGGAACATCCCTGTTTGGAAAATTTGACGCAGGATACAGCGGTCGGACGAAGCTGTCTGCGCGGGGCGTTTTGCGGCAGAATCCACGCCTATTCGCCGTTCGGTACGTGTTTCGATGAGTTGCAACAGTCAGAAAATCAGCGCCCTGCGCAGGCAGATTCCTTCGTTCGAGTGCGTCCCCGGTTGCCACGACTGCTGTGGGCCGGTAACCACCTCGCCCGAGGAAATGTCGCGGCTGCCGCGTAAGACTGCGGCTGAGCAGGACGCGGCCATGGAGGAGCTGAACTGCGTGCACTTGGGCCCCAACGGCTGCACGGTGTACGACGAGCGCCCGTTGATCTGCAGGTTGTTCGGCACCACCAAGACCCTGCCGTGCCCGAATGGACGGCGCCCGGTGGAGCTGATTCACCCACGGGTGGAAAAGCAGATTCACGACTACATGGCGAGCACCCGGCAGGTGCTGGTTTAGCGGTTTTACACAGTCCAAATGTGGGAGGGGGCAAGCCCCCTCCCACATGTTGACCCGAGTGTGTCAGGTCAGTCCGGGATCGGCAGGTTCAGGCTCTCTTTCACCTCTTCCATCACGATATAGCTCTTCGACTCCCGCACATGGGGCAGCTTGAGCAGGATGTCGCCAAGCAATTTGCGGTACGACGCCATCTCGGAAATCCGCGCTTTCACCAGGTAATCGAAGTCGCCAGAAACCAGGTGGCACTCCAGCACATGGGGCAGTTTCAGTACGGCGCGGCGGAATTCCTCGAAGGTGTCGCCGGACTTGTAATCCAGGCTGATCTCGACAAATACCAGCAAACTCCCCTTCAAATGCTGGGGATTGAGCCGCGCGTTGTAGCCCATGATGATCCCTTCACGCTCCAGCCGGCGCACGCGCTCGGTACAGGGCGTGGTCGACAGCCCGACCTTTTCCCCCAACTCCGTGAACGAAATACGCCCGTCGGTTTGCAGGATGCGCAGGATGTTGCGATCGATCTTGTCCAGCTCCCGCTTGGTCTGGGTGTTGGTACGCATAGGGGATACGCCTCTGTGAAAAGGGTTTTTGCCGAGAATTGTCGCCAAATATAGGCAGTTATATAGTGAAATGCACTGGCAATTGTTTTTTACACTGCGCTCATCATTGCTCGAACAACACACGTCAGCGGCCATGCCCGCGATGAGGATATAAAAATGCGCGTTCTGGTCTTGGGTAGCGGCGTCATTGGTGTGACCAGTGCCTACTATTTGGCGCGGGCCGGCTTTGAAGTGGTCGTGGTCGACCGTCAGCCTGCCGCTGCCATGGAAACCAGTTTCGCCAACGCCGGCCAGGTGTCGCCAGGCTATGCCTCGCCATGGGCCGCGCCGGGCGTGCCACTCAAAGCCATCAAGTGGCTGCTGCAACGCCACGCGCCGCTGGCGATCAAGGCTACCGCCGATATCGACCAATACCTGTGGATGGCGCAGATGCTGCGCAACTGCACCGCCAGCCGTTACGCGGTGAACAAGGAGCGCATGGTGCGCCTGTCCGAGTACAGCCGTGACTGCCTCGACGAACTGCGTGCCGAGACCGGCATTGCCTACGAAGGCCGCAGCCTGGGGACTACCCAGCTGTTCCGCACCCAGGCGCAGCTCGATGGTGCGGCCAAGGATATTGCCGTGCTGAAAGAGTCCGGCGTACCGTTCGAGCTGCTCGACCGCGCCGGTATCGCCCGCGTCGAACCGGCCCTGGCCAGCGTCACGGATATCCTCGCCGGCGCCCTCCGCTTGCCTAACGACCAGACCGGCGACTGCCAGATGTTCACCACCCGCCTGGCCGAGATGTGCAAGCAATTGGGCGTGGAGTTCCGCTTCGAACAGGACATCCAGCGCCTCGACTACGCCGGTGATCGCATCAACGGCGTGTGGATCGACGGCAAGCTGGAAACCGCCGACCGCTACGTGCTGGCCCTCGGCAGCTACTCGCCGCAGTTGCTCAAGCCGCTGGGGATCAAGGCGCCGGTGTACCCGCTCAAGGGCTACTCGCTGACCGTGCCGATCACCAACCCGGCGATGGCGCCGACTTCGACGATTCTCGACGAGACCTACAAGGTCGCGATCACCCGTTTCGACAACCGCATCCGCGTCGGTGGCATGGCTGAAATAGCCGGTTTTGACCTGTCGCTGAACCCGCGTCGGCGTGAAACCCTGGAGATGATCGTCAACGACCTTTATCCTCAGGGCGGCGATTTGACCGAAGCCAGTTTCTGGACCGGCCTGCGCCCGACCACACCCGACGGCACGCCGATTGTCGGTGCCACCCCGTTCAAGAACCTGTTCCTGAACACCGGCCACGGCACCCTCGGTTGGACCATGGCCTGCGGCTCCGGTCGTTTGCTGGCCGACCTGATGGCCAAGAAAACCCCGCAGATCAGCGCCGAGGGTCTCGATATTTCTCGTTATGGCAACCACCAGGAGTCCGCACAACATGTCAATCCAGCGCCAGCTCACCAATGAGCGCATGAGCCAGATCGTTGTCCACAGCGGTACCGTGTATCTGGCCGGGCAAGTCGGTGACGACATGAACGCCGGAATTGAACAGCAGACCCGTGAAACCCTGGCCAATATCGAGCGTTTGCTCGACCTGGCCGGTACCGACAAGAGCAAGCTGCTGTCGGTGACGATCTATCTGAAAGACATCGACGCGGATTTCGCCGGCATGAACGCGGTCTGGGACAAGTGGCTGCCCAAGGGCGTCGCCCCGGCCCGTGCCACGGTTGAAGCCAAGCTGTGCGAACCGCAAATCCTGGTGGAGCTGTCCGTTGTGGCCGCGCTGCCTTGATCACCGATCCCTCTCCCGGCGCCGATGCTGTCTGTCGGTGCCGGTTTTTCTTCACTTTGCCGCCTAGAAGCCTGCCGCCATGCGTCCTGCCCGTGCCCTGATCGACCTCCAAGCCCTGCGCCACAACTACCAATTGGCCCGTGAAGTCACGGGGGCCAAGGCCCTTGCCGTGATCAAGGCCGATGCCTACGGGCATGGTGCCGTGCGTGTCGCCCAGGCATTGGAAGCCGAGGCAGACGGGTTTGCCGTGGCGTGCATTGAGGAGGCGTTGGAACTGCGCGCCGCTGGGATTCGTGCGCCGGTCCTGCTGCTGGAAGGTTTTTTCGAGGCCGATGAGCTGCCGCTGATCATCGAGCATGATTTCTGGTGCGTGGTGCATTCGCTGTGGCAACTGGAGGCCATCGAGCAGGCCCCATTGAGCAAGCCACTGACTGTCTGGCTCAAGCTCGATTCCGGTATGCACCGTGTCGGCCTGCACCCCAAGGATTATCACGAGGCTTACCAGCGCCTGCTGGCCAGCGGCAAAGTAGCCAAGATCGTCTTGATGAGCCACTTCGCCCGCGCCGATGAACTCGACTGCGTGCGCAGCGATGAACAGGTGGCCGTGTTTGACGCGGCGCGCCAGGGCTTGGCGGCCGAGGTCAGCCTGCGCAATTCGCCGTCGGTGATGGGCTGGCCGACGGTGTCCAGCGATTGGGTGCGACCCGGCATCATGCTCTACGGTGCGACGCCGTTCGGTGAAGACCAGGCCGTGGCCGCGCGCTTGCAGCCGGTAATGACCCTGGAGTCCAAGGTGATCTGCGTCCGTGAACTGCCGGCCGGTGAGCCAGTGGGGTACGGCGCCAAGTTCATCACGCCCAAACCGATGCGTATCGGTGTGGTTGCCATGGGCTATGCCGATGGCTACCCGCGCCACGCGCCGACGGGCACGCCGGTACTGGTGGCCGGGCAGCGCAGCCAATTGCTGGGCCGTGTGTCCATGGACATGCTGTGCATCGACCTCACGGACGTGCCGCAGGCCGGCCTTGGTTCCACCGTGGAGCTATGGGGTAAAAATATCCTCGCCAGTGACGTCGCGGTTGCCGCCGAGACCATTCCGTATCAGCTGTTCTGCAACCTGCGCCGCGTGCCAAGGCTCTATTCCGGCGCTTGACCGCCGGGTACGAACGCAACCGTCCGGTATTTAGGCCCAAGTGTTGTAAATACTGAACGCTGTCGCCATGATAACGCTCAATTACAACAAAGCCTGAATCCTAGGAGGCTCCTGCATTGGACGTCGGCGAACGACTGCAATCCATCCGTAAACTGAAGGGTCTTTCCCAGCGCGAGCTCGCCAAGCGCGCGGGTGTCACCAACAGCACCATTTCGATGATCGAAAAAAACAGCGTCAGCCCCTCGATCAGCTCCTTGCGCAAGGTGCTGGGCGGCATCCCCATGTCGATGGTCGAGTTCTTTTCCGAGGAGATCCTCCAGGAAATACCGACGCAGATCGTCTATAAAGCCAATGAGCTGATCGACATCTCCGACGGCGCCGTCACCATGAAACTGGTAGGACGGGCGCACCCCAGCCGGGCGATTGCGTTTCTCAACGAAATCTACCCGCCGGGCGCCGACACAGGCGAAGAAATGCTCACCCACGAAGGCGAAGAAACCGGGATTCTGGTGGAAGGTCGCCTGGAGTTGGTGGTCGGTCTTGAAACTTTTGTGCTCGAAGCGGGCGATAGCTACTACTTTGAAAGCACCAAGCCCCATCGTTTTCGCAATCCGTTCGACGTGCCGGCGCGACTAATCAGCGCAGCCACACCCGCGAACTTTTAAGAAAAGAGGCGTCCTGCCAGCGTTGCAGAGGCACCCGAGCTGTATTCCGTGGGGTCGAATCTCCCTTTATTTAATAGGGTTGTTTCGGCCAGGCGGGCTAACCGTTATACTTTCGCCGCCTGCGAAACCGTGGCCGCAGGCGTGAATAGCCACCATTGAGGGTGAACGCGTGAACCTAATTATGAAAATGCTGGCTGCACCAGCAACCGTACTGGCCCTATGGGCTGTCAGCGCTCAAGCTGCGACCAATGATGATATTGCCAAGCGCCTGGAGCCTGTCGGCCAGGTCTGCGTCCAGGGCCAGGAATGCAAGGGCATGGAAGTGGCGGTCGCCGCAGGTGGTGGCGCTGCGAAGACGCCGGATGACATCATCGCCAAGCACTGCAACGCTTGTCACGGTACCGGCCTGTTGGGCGCGCCGAAAATCGGCGATACCGCCGCCTGGAAAGAACGCGCCGATCACCAGGGCGGCCTCGACGGCATCCTGGCCAAGGCGATCACCGGTATCAACGCCATGCCGCCAAAAGGCACCTGCGCCGATTGCTCGGATGATGACCTCAAGGGTGCAATCAAGAAGATGTCCGGCCTCTGATCCGCCGATCTTCGTCAAAAATGCCGCTTACGAGCGGCTTTTTTGTGCCTGGGATTGGTGTTTCAGCGCTGTTCATTGCAGCAAAGACCCGGCAAGCTCGGTCCAACCCCTAATCATGGAATGTTCAGGAGGGTCGGATGGTGCAGTTGTGTTCAATCGAGCAAGCAGTTGACGACGTACTGGCGCGGTTGCCGGCGCATATCCACATGGGCATGCCCCTCGGGCTGGGCAAGCCGAACCGGTTCGCCAATGCCTTGTACCGGCGCATCGCCAAGTTGCCGGAGCGGGCGCTGACCATCTATACCGCGTTGAGCCTGGGCCGCCCGACGATGGGCGATGGGTTGCAGAAACGCTTTCTCGAACCCTTTATCGAGCGGGTGTTCGGTGATTATCCCGAGCTGGACTTCCTTGCCGACCTGCACAACGACAACCTTCCGAACAATATTCACGTCCAGCAGTTCTTCATGCAGCCCGGCAGCCTGCTGCACAGCGAGTCGGCGCAGCAGGATTACGTCAGCAGCAACTACAGCCATGCCGCTCGCGACATAAACGCCGCCGGCTTGAACCTGGTGGCGCAACTGGTCGCCAGCAGCAGCGAACATCCGGATCGCCTGAGCCTGAGCTGCAACCCGGATATCACCCTCGACCTGTTGCCGATGATCGCCAAGCGCCGTGATGCCGGTGAAACCGTGCTGATCGTCGGCCAGGTCCACAGCGATTTGCCCTACATGCCCGGCGACTCTGAGCTGGGTATGGATACCTTCGATTACCTGATCGATGAAAAAGACAGCACCACGCTGTTCTCCACGCCGAACATGCCGGTGGGCTTCCAGGACCATTTTATCGGCCTGCATGCCAGCACCCTGGTGCGCGATGGCGGCACCTTGCAGATCGGCATCGGCTCCATGGGCGACGCGCTGACCGCCGCGCTGCTGGCGCGCCAGGCCGACAACGAGTCCTATCGCTCGCTGCTGACCGACCTGGACGTGTACCAGTGGGCGCCGCTGATCAGTCATGAAGGCGGCGTCGATCCCTTCGCCCGGGGGCTTTACGGGTGCAGCGAAATGTTCGTCAACGGCCTGCTGGTACTGGCGGACGCGGGGATTATCCGTCGCAAGGTCTACCCGGATGTGGCGACGCAACAGCAGGCCAATGCCGGCACGCTCGACGATGCGGCGCAGCCCGACGGCATTTCGATCCACGGCGGCTTTTTTCTTGGCCCGCGCAGTTTCTACCAGCGCCTGCAGGAAATGACTCACGCCAAGCGCGTCGAATTCAACATGACCCGCATCAGCTACATCAACGAGCTGTACGGCCAGGAAGAACTCAAGCGCCTGCAGCGGTTGGATGCACGGTTTATCAACAGCGCGATCATGGTGACGCTGCTCGGCGCGGGTGTAGCCGACCAGCTGGAAGATGGACGTGTACTCAGCGGTGTGGGCGGTCAGTACAACTTTGTGGCCCAGGGCCATGCGCTGGAAGGCGCGCGGTCGATCCTGATTCTGCGCAGTTGGCGCGAGTCGGCGGGGGAGGTCAGTTCCAATATCGTCTGGGACTACGGCCACTGCACCATTCCCCGGCATCTGCGGGATATTGTCATCACCGAATATGGCATTGCCGACCTGCGCGGGCAGACGGATGCCAAGGTGATCGAGGCGTTGCTCAATATCACCGACTCACGCTTCCAGGACGATTTGATCAAGGAGGCGCAAAAGGCCGGCAAGCTGCCCAAGGATTTCCAGCTGGATCCGCGCTTCGCCGATAACACGCCGGAGCGGTTGCAAGGGATTCAGGCACGCCATCGTCGGTTGTTTCCGGAGTATCCGCTGGGCAGCGATTTCACCGATGAAGAGCGGGATTTGTTGCGGGCGCTGAACTGGCTCAAGAGCAAATTCAAGCTGACGGAGATTCTGGAGTTGGGCAAGGCGGCGTTGGATGCGCCAGAGCCGGAGGCGTTTCCCAAGCATCTGGAGCGGATGCGGTTAGGTAAGCCGGAGGGGCTGAAAGAGGATCTGTACCAGCGGCTCCTACTCGCCGGCCTACAGGCCACCGCGCACTGACAGGCAACACAGGGTCAATGTGGGAGGGGGCTTGCCCCCGATTGCAGTGTGTCAGTCAGTTCCTCTGATACTGATACACCGCTATCGGGGGCAAGCCCCCTCCCACATTTTTACCGTGCCCGCTCAGTCGCAGGGGTTATTCGATGAACGTGACGACGCCACCTTCCAGCGACTTGACCCGCGCCAGCGACTCAACCCTATAACCCTGCGCATCCAATTCCGCACGGCCACCCTGGAACGACTTCTCGATCACGATCCCCAAACCGGCGACGGTCGCGCCGGCCTGCTTGATGATCGAGATCAGCGCCTGAGACGCCTTGCCATTGGCCAAAAAGTCATCGATCACCAGCACGCGGTCGCTGCTGGTCAGGTGGCGAGGGGAGATTGCCACGGTGCTTTCGACTTTCTTGGTGAAGGAATACACCGTTGCCGACAGCAGGTTTTCCGTGAGGGTCAGGGACTGTTGCTTGCGCGCGAAGATCACCGGTACACCCAGGTTCAGGCCGGTCATGATCGCCGGCGCGATGCCCGAGGCTTCGATGGTGACGATCTTGGTGATGCCCGAGTCCTTGAACAGTGCGGCGAATTCGTCGCCGATCAGCTTCATCAGCGCCGGGTCGATCTGGTGGTTCAGAAAGGCGTCGACCTTGAGTACCTGATCGGAAAGCACGATGCCTTCTTCGCGAATTTTCTTGTGCAGTGCTTCCACGGAAAGCTTCCTCTAATGACGCGGTGTGCGCCGAAAGTAGATTGAAAAGTAGTCGATTCTAGCGCTTTAACATCGCGCGTATGTCCGCCAAGGCGGTGTTGCCGCGAACGGCCTTCACCTCGGTCGGGGTGTCGTCATTACCTTCCCAGGCCAGGTCATCCGGCGGCAGTTCATCCAGGAACCGGCTGGGGGCACAATCGATGATTTCGCCGTACTGTTTGCGCTTGGCGGCAAAGGTGAAGGCCAGGGTCTGACGCGCGCGGGTAATGCCCACGTAGGCCAGGCGGCGTTCTTCTTCGATGGTGTCGGCTTCGATGCTGGAGCGATGCGGGAGGATTTCCTCTTCCATGCCCATGATGAACACGTAGGGGAATTCCAGGCCCTTGGACGCATGCAAGGTCATCATCTGTACACCTTCGGCGCCGTCTTCCTCTTCCTGCTGGCGCTCGAGCATGTCGCGCAGCACCAGCTTGCCGATGGCGTCTTCGACGGTCATCTCGCCGTCTTCGTCTTTTTCCAGGGTGTTTTTCAGCGCTTCGATCAGGAACCAGACGTTGCTCATGCGGTAATCCGCAGCCTTGTCGCTGGAGCTGTTGGTGCGCAGCCAGTTTTCGTAGTCGATGTCCATGACCATGCTGCGCAGCGCGCTGATCGGGTCTTCGCCGGCGCACTGCTCGCGCACCTTGTCCATGAAGCGCTTGAAGCGCGACAGGCGATCGGTGAAGCGCGAGTCCAGGTGTTCGCCCAGGCCGATTTCATCGGTGGCGGCGTACATCGAGATCTTGCGTTCGGTGGCGTAGTTGCCGAGTTTTTCCAGGGTGGTCGAGCCGATTTCGCGGCGCGGCACGTTGATTACGCGCAGGAAGGCGTTGTCGTCGTCCGGGTTCACGATCAGCCGGAAGTAGGCCATCAGGTCCTTCACTTCCTGGCGTCCGAAAAAGCTGTTGCCGCCCGACAGGCGATACGGCACCTGGTGGTGCTGCAATTTCAGCTCGATCAGCTTGGCCTGGTAGTTGCCGCGATAGAGGATCGCGAAATCGCTATAGGGCCGGTCGGTGCGCAGGTGCAGGCTGAGGATCTCGACGGCCACGCGCTCGGCTTCGGCGTCTTCGTTGCGGCAGCGGATCACGCGGATTTCATCGCCGTGGCCCATCTCGCTCCACAGTTGTTTTTCAAACTCGTGGGGGTTGTTCGAGATCAGCACGTTGGCGCAGCGCAGGATGCGGCTGGTGGAGCGGTAGTTCTGCTCCAGCATCACCACTTTCAAGGACGGGTAATCGTCCTTGAGCAGCATCAGGTTTTCCGGGCGCGCGCCGCGCCAGGCGTAGATCGACTGGTCATCGTCGCCGACCACGGTGAACTGGTTGCGCTTGCCGATCAGCATTTTCACCAGCAGGTATTGGCTGGCGTTGGTGTCCTGGTATTCGTCCACCAGCAGGTAGCGCACTTTGTTCTGCCATTTTTCGAGGATGTCGGCGTGTTCCTCGAACAGCTTTACCGGTAGCAGGATCAGGTCATCGAAGTCCACTGCGTTGAACGCCTTGAGCGTGCGCTGGTAGTGGGTGTAGACGATGGCGGCAGTCTGTTCCTTGGGGTTGCGTGCGTTTTCCAGGGCCTGGGGCGGCAGGATCAGGTCGTTTTTCCAGGCGCCGATCATGTTCTTGATCTCATCCACGCCGTCGTCGCCTGCGTACTCCTTTTGCATGATGTCGGTCATCAGCGACTTCACGTCGGTCTCGTCGAAGATCGAGAAGCCCGGCTTGTAGCCCAGCCGCACATGCTCCTTGCGGATGATGTTCAGGCCCAGGTTGTGGAAGGTACACACGGTGAGGCCACGGCCTTCGCCACCCTTGAGCAGGGTGCCGACGCGCTCTTTCATTTCCCGCGCGGCCTTGTTGGTAAAGGTCATAGCGACGATGTACTGGGCGCGGATGCCGCACTGCTGGATCAGGTGCGCGATCTTGCGGGTGATCACGCTGGTCTTGCCGGAGCCTGCGCCGGCGAGCACCAATAGAGGGCCGCCGACGTAGTTCACGGCTTCTTGCTGCCGGGGATTGAGTCGGGACATACAGAATTCAGGGAGTCGTTGTTCAAAAGGGCGGGCATTTTAACAGGCTGGCAGGATTCTGCTCTGTCAGAACGACAGTGTGACGTACCGCTCGATCTAAATTTGCCGGTTTTGATACTTTGCCGCAGGATGTCGGGGTTGTTTGCGACTAATGTTTACAGTTCGCGTGTTTGATAACCCCTATCATTGGTGATTATCCGGCCGCACGTCATAATGCCCGCCGCCACGATTTTTTGCAGAGTCTAGGGAGCTAGCTTGTCTACGCCTGTCGAACCCTTGCGTTTGCTGCTGCTGGCCGATGAGCCCGCGTGGGCAGCGTTATTGCGCGAGTGCCTGGCGCCGATGGGCGATGGGGCTGTGCTGATCAGCGCACCAAACTGGGAATCCGTGAGCCGTCTGTTCGATGACGACCACAGCGCTGTGCTATTGACCACGCCCGGCCTGCAACCCGGGCCTGGCCGTTGCAGCCTGCCGTGCGTGTTGTTGCTGGAGCAGGAACCGCTGGTTTCACCGCTTGGCGTCAGCGATTGGCTGGTGCGTGATGTATTGGATGCCGATACAGTGCGCCGCTGCCTGCGCCACGTCCGCGAGCGTGGCGTGCTGGAAAATACCCTGCAGCGCCTGGCTGAGCAGGACCCGCTCACCGGCATCGCCAACCGCCAGGGCTTCCAGACCCTGTTGACCGCGCGCCTGGCCGAGAACGAAGGCCGTGGCCTGGCCCTCGGCCACCTGGACCTCGACAACTTCCGCCACGCCAACGATGCCCTCGGCCACCAGGCCGGCGACCGGTTGATCCTGCAAGTGGTGTCGCGGCTCAAGAGCCAGCTCGAGGTCGGCGACCAACTGGCGCGCCTGGGCAGCGACGAATTCGCCCTGCTGATCGATACCCGCCGGGCACCCCAGCGCGCCGAGTGGATGGCCGAGCGCATCACCGAAGTCATGGCCGAACCCTATTGGGTGGATGGCGAAAGCCTGCTGATCGGCTGCAGCCTGGGCGTGGCCCATGCCCGCGCTCGCGCCGGTGCCGACCCTTTGATGTGGCACGCTCATATCGCCATGCAGCAGGCCAAGAGCACCCAAGGCTGCACCTTTCATATCTTCAACGAACGTATCAACCGCAACGCGCGCAGCCTGGCCGACCTGGAAAGCGAGCTGCGCCGCGCCTTGCGCCGTGACGAACTGGAGCTGCATTACCAGCCACGCCTGGACCTGGACGACGGCCATATCGTCGGCCTGGAGGCCCTGGTGCGCTGGCGTCATGGCGAGCGCGGCCTGTTGCCACCAAGTGAATTCGTGCCGTTGGCCGAGCAAAGCGGCCTGATCGTGCCGCTGGGCTACTGGGTGATCTCCCGGGCCCTGCGCGACATGCAGGACCTACGCGAACGCGGCCTGCCGGCGTTGCACATGGCGGTCAACCTGTCGTTCCGCCAGTTCCAGGACAGCCAGTTGCTCTCCACACTCAGCCGGCTGATTGCCGAGCGGGGCGTGGAGGCGCAATGGCTGGAGTTCGAACTGACCGAAACCGCCGTGATGCGCCGCAGTGACCTGGTCAAGCAGACCATGGACGCCCTCGGCCGCCTGGGTGTGCGGTTTTCCCTGGATGACTTCGGTACGGGTTTCTCATCGTTCGTGCACCTCAACAGCCTGCCGATTGCCTTGTTGAAGATCGACAAGAGCTTTGTCGGTGGCATGGAGGAGCGCGAAGAAAACCGCAAGCTGGTGCATGCCATGATCAACCTGGCGCACAACCTCAACCTGGAGGTGGTGGCCGAAGGGGTGGAGACGCCTGAGCAACTGGCGCTGTTGCGTTTGTTTGGCTGTGACCAGGCCCAGGGTTACCTGATCAGCAAGCCGCTGCCGTTGCCGGAGTTGGTGGAGTACCTGACCTTCGGCAAAAGCCAGCAAGCTTTGCTCGGTTAGAAGTGTGGGAGGGGGCTTGCCCCCGATGACGGAGTGTCTGCCAGCTCATCTGTTACTGACCCATTGCTATCGGGGGCAAGCCCCCTCCCACAGTTCCTGCCGCGGCGGCTCCTGCCGAATCATCCGCTTCATCTTTGCCTCAAACGCCCAGGTCAGGCTCACCGCCGCGCACGCCAGGCCCAGCGCCAGGCCCCACCACACGCCGGTCGGTCCCCAGCCCAGGGTGAAGGCCATCAGCCAGGCCGACGGTGCGCCAATCAGCCAGTAGCAGCCCGCGCCGATCAGGAAGGTGGTCTTGGCGTCCTTGAGTCCACGAATGCAGCCCATGGCGATGGTCTGCACGCCGTCGAACAGTTCGAACCAGGCGGCGACGGCCAGCAGGCTGACGGCCAGGACGATTACGTCGTGGAACGCCGGGTCGTTGTGGTCGATGAGCAGTCCGATCAGCGGGTCGGAATAGAGCCACAGCACGGCAGCAAATCCCAGCATGATCGTCGCGCCAAAGCCGATGCCGACACGACCGGCCAGGCGCGCCTGCAGCAACTGCCCGGCGCCGTAGTGCTGGCCGATGCGCATGGTCACCGCGTAGGACATTCCCGCAGGCACCATGAACGCCACCGAGACGATCTGCAATGCGATCTGGTGCGCCGCCAACTGCGTGCTGCCCATGGTGCCCATGCACAGCGCCGCAAACGCAAACAACCCGACTTCTACTGCATAGGTACCGCCGATCGGCAGGCCCAGGCGCCATAACTCGCGCAGGTACTGGGTGTTGAGGCGCAGCAGGCCGGTACTCAGTGGGTAGGCCGCATAGGTGCGGTTGCTGCGGATGTACCACATCAGCGTCAGCGCCATGCCGTTGGCAACGATAGCTGTGACCAGGCCAATGCCCATCAGACCGAGCTTGGGCAGGCCGAACATCCCTTCGATCAGCGCGTGGTTGAGCAGGTAGTTGAGTACCGTGCCGCCAAGGCTGATCACCATCACCGGCGTCGCCTTGCCGATTGCGCTGGTGAACCCGCGCAGAGCCATGAAACTCAGGTAGCCGGGCAGGGCGAACGGCAAGATCGTCAGGAATTGCCCGGCCGAGTGCACGTTGGTCTCGGTCTGGCCAAACATCAGTAGCACTGGCTTGAGGTTCCACAGCAGCAAACCGGCCGCCAGGGCCATCAGCCACGCCAGCCACAGCCCGGCCTGGGTCAGGCGGGTGGCGCCTTCGATATCGCCCGCGCCGTGACGGATGGCCACCAGCGTGCCCACGGCGGCAATCACGCCGATGCAGAAAATCGCCACGAACGAGTAGGTCGCCGCGCCCAGGCCGCCACCGGCCAAGGCTTCGGGGCTCAGGCGCGCCATCATCAGGGTGTCGGTCAGCACCATCAGCATGTGTGCCAACTGTGAGGCAATCAACGGCCCTGACAGCCGCAGAATGGCCCAGAGTTCGGTACGTGCCGGATGTTGCATGATCATCACGCTCGTAAAGTCAGAGGGTTGTGGAAGGCTTGATTCTCGGCGCTCTCGGTTCATTACACAAAAGGATTAAAGCGATGGTGTGCATGACTTAAACTCATGTGTATTGATCTGATAGTGTTGGTGGATCGCTCTGTAGGAATTTACCGATGTCTCGACGCCTTGCTCCGCTGTATGCCTTGCGCGCATTCGAGGCCGCCTCGCGGCACAATTCCTTCACCCGGGCAGCGGAGGAGCTCTCCATCACGCAAAGTGCGGTGAGCCGGCATATCCGCACGCTGGAAGAGCATTTTGCCTGTCGCCTGTTCCAGCGCAGTGGCCGCACCTTGCAGCTCACCGAGGCGGCACGCCTGCTCTTGCCGGGCGTGCGCGAAGGTTTCGCCGCATTGGAGCGGGCCTGCCACACCCTGAACGCCGAAGACGACATCCTGCGCATGAAGGCGCCGTCGACCCTGACCATGCGCTGGCTGCTGGCGCGTCTCAGCCGCTTCCGGGCGTTGCAGCCAGGCAACGAAGTGCAACTGACCAGCGCGTGGATGAGCGTGGACGAGGTGGATTTCAACCAGGAGCCCTTCGACTGCGCGGTCTTGCTGAGCTACGGGCACTTCCCGGCGGACTGGGAGGCCAGCTACCTGTTTCCGGAGCTGCTGATCCCGGTAGGTGCGCCGAACCTGCTGGAGGACGGGCCCTGGGATGTCGCACGTCTGGCCACCGCTGAATTGCTGCACCCCACGCCCGACCGTCGCGATTGGCGCAATTGGTTGGAGCGTATGGGATTGTCATCTCAGGTGTCGCTCAAGGGTGGGCAGGTGTTCGATACCCTTGAACTGGGCATGATCGCCGCTGCGCGGGGTTACGGTGTGTCCATGGGTGACTTGCTGATGGTGGCCGAAGACGTGGCCCAGGGGCGCCTGAGCCTGCCGTGGCCAACGGCGGTGGCCAGTGGCGAAAACTACTACCTGGTATGGCCTAAAACCCGCCCCGGCGGCGAGCGTTTGCGGCGCCTGGCGGAGTTTTTGCAGGCGGAGGTCAAGGCCATGGAATTGCCCCCGGTCGAACGCCTCGAGTGAGGGGCGGCAGAGCGTTTGTGCAATCGTTTGCGTGATACCCCTGTGAATCGCTCAAGTATTGCCTCGGCCCGCCGAAGTAGGTGTGTTGGAACCATCGTGCACCAACGTTTCCCACCAGATAATTTGCCGAGCAACGCTATGAGATCAGGATGATCCTGGCCTCGGCCAGGAGCCGTCATGTCTCAACCTCGCGCCCGGATAGCCTCCCAGTTAGGCCTGGCATTAGCCGTGATTCTGGCTGTCGTCATCAGCGGCAGCACCGTGTTTGCCTTGCGTTCGCTCGACTCCGCCAACCTTGCCACCCGCGAGGAGCACCTGGCCAGCGAGGCGCGTTTGCTCGCCGACCAACTCAACACCTTCCACAGCACCTTGCGCGAAAGTACCCAGCGTTTGAGCGGGCTGTTTGAAAAACGTTTCGGCGCCGGTTTGAGTGTGCATGCGGACCAGCCTGTGACCGTGGCCGGTGTGCAGACCCCAAGCCTGTACCTGGGCAATCAGGTGTTGAACAACAACTTCAATGAAGTGGATGAGTTCAAGCAGATGTCCGGTGGCGTGGCCACGGTATTCGTGCGCAGCGGCGAGGACTTTATCCGTATCAGCACCTCGTTGACCAAGCAGGACGGCAACCGCGCCATCGGTACGGTGCTGGATCGCCAGGGCCCGGCCTACCAGCGGGTGCTCAGCGGGCAGACCTATATCGGCCGTGCGGTGCTGTTCGACCGCTCCTACATGACCCAGTACAGCCCGGTGCGCGACAGCAGTGGCCAGGTGATCGCGGTGTTGTTCATCGGGTTCGACTACACCGATGCGCAGAATGCCCAGTTCGACAACCTCAAGCGGTTCCGCATCGGCCAGACCGGCTCCCTCGCCTTGCTGGATGAGCAGAAGCGCTGGCTGGTACCGCCGGCGGGCGTGCAGGCGCTGGATCAAGCCGTACCTGTGATGCTGGACCTGGCCAAGACGCCGGGCACAGGGCGCTTCTGGGCAGATAAAAGCGAAGATTTCTACAGCGTGTCGGTGCCTTTCGAAGGCGGGCCGTGGGCCGTGGTCGCGAGCATGCCCAAGGCCGAAATCCGCTCGGTGACGTGGGACGTCGGTATCCGCCTGGTCATAGGTAGCGTGCTGGCCATGCTGCTGGCGGTCGGTGCAACGGTGTGGTTGCTGCGCAGCAAGCTGGCGCCGTTGGGCGACCTGGTGCGCCAGGCCGAAGCCTTGGGCGCGGGCGACTTGAGCGCACGCTTGAACGTGTCCAGTCATGATGAAATCGGCCAACTGGCGCGCAGTTTCAACCAGATGGGTGAAGCGCTGTCGACCATGGTCTCGCATATCCGCAAGGCGGCCGAAGAGGTCAACAGCCGTGCCCAGGCGCTGTCCGGTTTGTCCGGTGGCGCCTATGAAGGCATGGAGCAGCAGTCCGGCGAGATCACCAGCATGGCCGGCGCGGTGGAAGAATTCAGCGCCACCTCGCTGAACATCGCCGAAAACATGGGTAGCACCGAACGCCTGGCCCAGGAAAACGCCCAACAGACCCGCATCGGGCGCAACTCGATGCAAGAGGCGTCGTCATCCCTGGAACACATCGCCACTGCGCTCAACAGCACGGCCACGGTGATCAACACCCTGGGCCAACGCTCCCAAGAGATCGGTGGAATCGTCGGCGTGATCACCTCGATTGCCGAACAGACCAACCTGCTGGCGCTCAACGCCGCCATCGAGGCCGCCCGCGCCGGTGAACAAGGCCGTGGGTTTGCCGTGGTCGCCGATGAGGTACGCAACCTGGCGTCGCGTACCCGCAAGGCCACTGACGAAATCTCCGGAATGATCCAGAGCATCCAGCAGGAAACCGGCAACGCCATCAGCACCATGGAGCGCGGCAATGTGTTGATGCAGGAAGGCCTGTCGCGTAACGCTGACGTGGCGTCGGCCCTGGCGCGTATCGACGAGCAAAGCCGCTCGGCCGGTCAGCAGTTTGCCGCGATCACCACCGCCACCCAGGAACAGAGCAGCACCGCGACCTTGCTCAGCAGCAACCTGCAGAGCATCGCGCTGGCCAATAGCGAGCAGCGGGAAGTGGTGTCGAACCTGGCGATTACCGCCAAGGAACTCGAAACCCTGGCGGCGGGCTTGCGGCATGAGGTGGACCGGTTTCGTTGAGGCCTAGCGGTCGCCCAGGCCTGGGTCAACGCGCTTGCCGATGTCCTTCAGGCGCGCCAGTTGGTCGACCATGCCGGGGGCTTCGTCCATGCTGGTGACGAAGGTCCACAGGTAAGTCATGACCGCGTAGATATGGCCGGCCTTGACCGCGGGTGACAACGCCAACTGGCTGATGGCGACCACAAACAGCAAGGCGGCCAGCGTGCCGAGAAACAGGTACGCAGCCGCCTCGCGATCCGACAGCCAGATGCGCAGGCGTGAAAGGACCTGGTAATGGCGCCGCAGGGTTGGTGCGCCGACTTTTTCCACCAGGCCGATTTCTTTTTCCAGCCGGTTGTTTAGCCGTTCATGCAGCTCCTGGTTGCGTCGGGCAAAGCGTGGCAACAACGTGATGCACAGCACCAGTGCGCCCAGGCACGCCAGGCCTACCCAGGGCTCGATCACGATCAACATCACCGCCGCGCCGATAATCGACACCAGCGCCGTGGCGATGATTGGTACATGCTTTTCAAAGAAGTCGACAAACTCCCGCGCGAGCACCACCCGTGCCGCCGATTTCGACGTGCTGTGGTTCTGCAGGCGTTGATTGAGGATCACCGGCACCGCCAGATCGGCGTAAATCCGCGTGAAGGTCCGCGTATCCAGCGCCCGCCGCGCCGCGCCGACCACCCAGAATGCCAGGACCACGGCGGCGTAGAACAGCGCGTTGCCGGCGTCGCCACGGATGATCGCGTCCACCGCAAACCCGGCAAACAACGGGTAGGCCAGCAACAGGGCATTTTCCAGTGCGACCAGCGACAGCGTGGCGGACAGCTTGCCCGGATAGGCTTTGGCAATCGCCTTGAGGGTCTGGCCGGCGGATTGCTGGCCAATTTTCTTGCTTTCTTCAATCAGGATTTGAGGGGTGACGGATGTCATGGGTGCACCAAAGGGGTGGTAGACGCTATGATTGAGCGACTGCTCAAGTATCCTTGAGCGATCGCTCAAAAAGCAAGCGCCGCTTATCTGCGGCGTCGAAAGGAATTGCCCATGTCGCGTATCGACCGTAAAGACCAGATCATCGCCGCCGCCCTGGAACTGTTTCGCAGCAAGGGTTTTGCCGATGTGTCCACCCGCGACCTGGCCGAACATGCCGGACTGTCCCGCAGCCATGTCTATCACTACTTCAGCGACTGGAAGGAACTGCGCCGCGAAGCCTTCGTGCGGTTTGCCAACGAACAGTTGGACGAAGTACGCGCGCCCCTGGCAGAAGCAGCGCCCCTGGACGCCTTTGTGGGTTTTTTGCGTGACTGCCTGCCAAGCACCGCTGATGCAGGGTGGGCACTGTGGCTGGATGCCTGGGACGAAGCGATGCAGGACCCGGAAATGGCCCAGGCTTACCTGGCGATCAACGCCCAATGGCAAGGCATGCTCGCCGAGGTGATCGAGCGGGGGGTGGCTGCCAACGTCCTGCATTGTGACTCGCCACAACGCGCTGCCCGCCAGATCTTTGCCGTGGCGATGGGCTATGCCGACGACCTGATGCTCAAACCCTCAACGGAGTCGGCCGAAGCGGCGCTGGATGAGGTGATGGAAGTGGCGCGGCTGCTGTTGGACTTCCCTGAGGCACCTAACTGACGGTCGCGGGCCGATACTGCAGCGCCTCCGCCAAGTGCGGCCGGGTGATGCTATCGGCGTGTTCAAGGTCGGCCAGGGTGCGCGCCACTTTGAGCAGGCGATGGGCCGCGCGCAGGGATAGCGTCAGCCGTTCACAGGCGGTTTCCAGCCAGCCTTCATCGGTCTTCGCCAGCTTGCAGTGCTTGCGCAGCCCCGGTAGATCAAGGAACGCATTCGCACAGCCCTGGCGTTGTTGTTGGCGGTCGCGGGCCTGGGCGACCCGTGCCGAGGCTTCGGCAGTGTTATCGCCTGCCTGCTGGGTTGGATTCAATGCGGTGGTTTCTCGCGCCACAGTGAGGTGCAAGTCAATACGGTCCAACAAGGGGCCGGAGAGCTTGTTGCGATAGCGCTGAACCTGCTCCGGAGTGCAGCGACAACGCCCGCTGGGTTCGCCCATGTACCCGCAAGGGCAGGGGTTCATGGCGGCTACCAGTTGGAAGCGGGCCGGGAAGCTGACGCGATCGCGGGCGCGGGAGATGACGATGTGGCCCGATTCCAGAGGCTCGCGCAGCACCTCCAGCACCTTGCGGTCGAACTCAGGCAACTCATCGAGGAACAGCACGCCGTGATGGGCCAGGGTAATTTCCCCCGGCTGCGGTTTCGACCCGCCGCCCACCAATGCCGGAGCTGAGGCAGAGTGGTGCGGCTGGCGAAACGGTCGGTGTGGCCAGTGACTCAGCGGCGCCAGGCTGACGACCGACTGGATCGCCGCCACTTCCAGGGCTTCCTGCTCGCTCAAGGGTGGCAACAACCCCGGCAGGCGACTGGCGAGCAAGGTCTTGCCGGTGCCGGGTGGGCCGCTGAACAGCAGGTTATGCGCGCCCGCCGCCGCGATCAGCAGGGCGCGCTTGGCGGCGAGCTGGCCCTGTACTTCACTCAGGTCCGGGTATGGCTTGTTCAGGTACAGCAAGCCGTCGGATTTGTAGGGCTCTATAGGCTGATGCCCATTCAGGTGCGCCACCACCTGCAGCAAATGATCCACCGCGATCACCTTCAACCCCGAGGCCAGGCACGCTTCCTCGGCATTCGCCCGAGGCACTATCACGGTGCGCCCGGCCTTGCGTGCCGCCAATGCGGCCGGCAATACGCCTTTCACCGCTCGCACTTCGCCAGACAGCGCCAACTCTCCGAGGCATTCCACCTCATCGAGCATCAGCGACGGCACCTGCATGCTGGCCGCCAGGATGCCCAACGCTATCGCCAGGTCAAACCGCCCGCCGTCCTTGGGCAGGTCGGCGGGGGCCAGGTTGAGGGTGATGCGGCGGGCGGGGTATTGCAGGGCGGAGTTGAGAATGGCGCTGCGCACCCGGTCCTTGCTTTCCTTGACGGCTGTTTCCGGCAAGCCCACCAGCGTCAGGGACGGCAAACCATTGGCCATGTGCACTTCGACGGTGACGGCAGGGGCTTCGACGCCGATCTGGGCGCGGCTGTGGACGATGGCGAGGGACATGCTCGCTCCTTGAAGAATGGGGGCCGCTTCCTGCGGTTTTTCAAGGGTAGACGAGGTGGGGGAGAGCACGGCGGGGGAGGTTTTACAGAACGTATCCAGAGCGCTGGAAATCAACTGTAGGAGCGAGCTTGCTCGCGAAGAGCGTCAACGGTAACGCAGCGAATCTGGTTTGACGCGGCGCTTTCGGGTTCTTCGCGAGCAAGCTCGCTCCTACAAGGGAGGGGTTATTTGGTTGGTGGCGTCAACCGCGCTTCCAGCTCCGCTACTTTGGCCTCCAGGCTCTCCAACCGCGCACGCGTGCGGGCCAACACGACCATCTGGCTATCAAACTCTTCGCGGCTTACCAGGTCGAGTTTGCTGAAGCCGCTTTGTAGCAGCGCCTTGAACTGGCTTTCGATTTCATTGCGGGGCAGCGGGGTATCGCCGCTGAACAGGCGAGAGGCGTGGCCGCTCAGGGCGTCGAGGAGGTCTTTGGGCGCGAGCATGGGAAACATTCCGGAAAACTGTTGGCCGGCAGTGTATCACGCAGCGTCTATAGTCTTTTTCACGATGGCGAGCGCACGCTTTTCGCGCAGCAGGTCGGGCGGCGGCGCACTATTTTTGTGCGCAATAACCCCGCCACAAAGCCCCGCGGGTGGGTATGTGTAGGCAAAGGACTGATTTCAGTGATTTTTACGGAGCTGGCAAGGTTTCTGCTTAGACGATCATGACCCATGCACTGATGCAGTCGCTGTGACGAATGCAGTGCGCCGACGGATCAGGGGTACAGGTTTCGTCACCAGTGGTTCGCTGGCGTCGCAACGGCAAATGCCGAGGCGACGATGCGTTACAAAGCCAGGCACTGCGCTTAGACTTGAGACGGGTTTGTTTTCCTGGGGCAAGTCCACCAATTCGGGAGAGAGTTTTCATGAAGCTAGTCACTGCCATCATCAAGCCGTTCAAATTGGACGATGTACGCGAGTCGTTGTCCGAGATCGGCGTGCAGGGCATTACCGTTACTGAGGTCAAAGGCTTCGGTCGGCAGAAGGGTCACACCGAGCTGTATCGCGGCGCGGAATACGTAGTCGATTTCCTGCCGAAGGTGAAGATTGATGTCGCCATTGACGACAAGGATCTTGACCGGGTTATCGAGGCGATAACCAAGGCCGCCAACACCGGCAAGATCGGTGACGGCAAGATCTTCGTGGTCAATCTGGAACAGGCTATTCGCATCCGTACCGGCGAAACCGATACCGACGCAATCTAAGCCGCCAAACCCCAACGCCCCAGGAGAAAACAATATGACTCTGCGTAAATTCGCAGGGCTCGGAGCCCTGTTGTCCATCGTAATGCCAAGCCTGGCCATGGCGGCAGACGAAGTGGCGGCTCCAGTCCTCAATTCCGGCGACACGGCGTGGATGCTCACATCCACCGCGCTGGTGCTGTTCATGACCATTCCAGGCCTGGCGCTGTTCTACGGCGGCATGGTGCGCTCCAAAAACATTCTTTCCGTGATGATGCAGTGCTTCGCCATCACTGGCCTGATCACCATCTTGTGGTTCGTCTACGGCTACAGCATGGCGTTCGATACCACTGGTATGGAAGCAGGCGTTGTCAACTTCAACTCGTTCGTGGGCGGCTTGTCCAAGCTGTTCCTCTCGGGTGTGACTCCGGCGAGCATCACCGGCCCTGCGGCGTTGTTCCCTGAGGCGGTGTTCGTCACCTTTCAGATGACCTTTGCCATCATCACTCCGGCGCTGATCGTCGGTGCTTTCGCCGAGCGCATGAAGTTCTCCGCGATGCTGATTTTCATGGGTGTCTGGTTCACCCTGGTGTACGCACCGATTGCCCACATGGTGTGGGGCGGTCCGGGCTCTTTGCTGGGCGACTGGGGTGTACTGGACTTCGCTGGCGGCACCGTGGTGCACATCAACGCCGGTGTGGCTGGCCTGGTGGCGTGCATCGTGCTCGGCAAGCGTAAAGGCTTCCCGACCACCCCGATGGCACCGCACAATCTCGGTTACACCCTGATCGGCGCGGCCATGTTGTGGATCGGCTGGTTCGGCTTTAACGCCGGCTCGGCCGCTGCGGCCAACGGCACTGCCGGCATGGCGATGCTGGTCACCCAGATCGCTACCGCTGCTGCGGCACTGGGCTGGATGTTCGCCGAGTGGATCACCCACGGTAAGCCAAGCGCACTGGGCATCGCCTCGGGTGTGGTAGCTGGCCTGGTGGCAATCACTCCGGCTGCTGGCACCGTGGGTCCAATGGGCGCCCTGGTGATCGGCCTGGTCGCCGGCGTGATCTGCTTCTTCTGCGCCACCAGCCTCAAGCGCAAGCTGGGCTACGACGACTCCCTGGACGCATTCGGCGTGCACGGTATCGGCGGTATCGTCGGTGCGATCCTCACCGGTGTGTTCGCAGCCCCTGCACTGGGCGGCTTCGGCACGGTGACTGACGTGGCTGCACAGGTCTGGATCCAGGCCAAAGGCGTCGGCTTCACGGTGATCTACACCGCTATCGTGACCTTCATCATCCTCAAGGTGCTGGATATGGTCATGGGCCTGCGGGTGACCGAAGAGGAAGAGGCGGTCGGCCTCGACCTGGCGCAACACAACGAACGCGGCTACAACTTGTAAGTACGCGAAAAAAAGATGCCCGGCTTGCCGGGCATTTTTTTGTCTGGTGTTTGTCAGTCGTAACACGCGCTAGCGGTTTTTAAGCGGTGTTTGTGATGGGATGCACACGGCACTTTTCCGCATGCCAATGTCTTACAGGCATGTAGGCGTATTCGGCACTTTGTTTTTTCCCTGAGCGCGCTAGAATGCGCGCCGATGGGCGGAGAACTGTATGTGGCAACAGACCCTGATTACCCTGCGGGCCAAGCCCCGGGGCTTTCACCTGGTAACCGATGAGTTGCTGGCCGGCTTGCCTGAATTGAAGGCCTGCCGTGTGGGCTTGTTGCACCTGTGGCTGCAGCACACCTCGGCCTCGTTGACCGTCAACGAGAATGCCGACCCGGCGGTACGCCGTGACTTCGAACGTTATTTCAATTCGCTGGTGCCGCAAGGCCTCGCAGGGTTCGAACACAACGACGAAGGTCCGGACGACCTGCCGGCGCACTTCAAGGCCAGTCTCCTGGGCTGCCAGCTAAGTTTGCCGGTGAAGGCCGGCCGCTTGGCGATGGGGACCTGGCAAGGTGTTTATCTGGGCGAGCACCGTGATCATGGCGGTGCTCGTAAAGTCCTCGCCACCTTGCACGGTGATGGGGCATAAGCCACTGGTTAACCAGTGGATGTTGATTTTTTTCCGGCAGCCGTCGACAGAGGGTGAAGCTGGGCTATAACTAATCTGCTTTTCGCAAGTCATGAGGTAGAACATGAGCGACGATGATCTGGAAAACGACGAACTCGAAGTAGGTGACGAAGACGACACCGAAGAAGGCCTCGAAGCGGCGGCGGAAGACGTTGCCGACGACGACGGTGGCGATGATGCACCTGTCCCGGCCGCCAAAGGCAAAGCCAAGGCAGCTGTGTCGGTAGACGAATTGCCAAGCGTTGAAGCCAAGAACAAAGAGCGTGATGCCCTGGCCCGTGCGATGGAAGAATTCCTCGCTAAAGGCGGCAAAGTGCAGGAAGTCGAGGCCAACGTGGTGGCAGACCCACCGAAGAAGCCGGATAACAAGTACGGCAGCCGACCTATTTGAGGTCCGTCACCTGCTTGTAAGAAAAAGCCCGCCGTCGCTGCGGGCTTTTTCATGGTTTGAGGTCACCGGCGATAAAAAATGAGGGAGGGGGCAAGCCCCCTCCCTCATTTTGACCTGCGGTATTACTTCCAGCTGCGCAGCAGTTTCGGCAACTCTGTCAGGCTACGAATCTGCGCATCCGGTCGCTTGTCTCCCTCCCATACCTTACCCGTCGGGTTAAACCACACCGCCCGTAACCCCGCCTGCTGCGCCCCGGCAATATCATCCCCCGGGTGATCGCCAACATGCACCGCCGCACCAGCGTCTACGCCACCACGCTGCAACGCCTCCTGAAACAACCGCGCATCCGGCTTGGCGATGCCGATATCTTCGGCGCGCAGCGCAAAATGGAAGTAGTCCGCGAGGCCAACGCGCTGCACATCCGCATTACCGTTGGTGATCACACCCAGCAGGAAGTGCTGACGCAGTGCCTTGAGCATGGGCTCGGCTTCGGGAAACGGGGTGAGCTGGTGGCGCGCGTGGATGAACGCTTCGAAGCACACATCCGCCATTTCCGTGGCCTCAGGCTGTGGATAACCAGCCTCTTCAAACGCATGCATCAACACCCGGTGGCGCAGGATGCTGATGCGGTGTTTCAGCTCAGGATGGCGCTCCAGCACCTGCTGGCGAAGACTGGCGAAGTGCTCCAGCGGCAAATCGCCGACTTTGGCGGCGTTGAGCGCCAGCCATTCGCGCATCGATGCTTCGGCACTGATGATGACGGGTACGTTGTCCCAGAGCGTGTCGTCCAGGTCGAAGGTGATCAGCTTGATACTCATGAGTCGCCGTCCTTGATGCGTTTGGCCCTTGGGTGGGCGCTGTCGTACACCGTTGCCAGGTGTTGGAAATCCAGATGGGTATAGATCTGTGTGGTCTTGATATCGGAGTGGCCCAGTAGCTCTTGCACGGCGCGCAGGTCCTGGGACGATTCCAGCAGATGGCTGGCGAAAGAGTGTCGCAGCATATGTGGGTGCAGGTTCTGCCCCAGCTCTCTCTCCCCGGCGGCCTTCACCCGCACCTGAATCGCCCTTGGTCCAAGACGCCGGCCTTGCTGGCTGACGAACACCGCATCGTCCGCCGGGTTGGTCAACAGGCGCAGCGGCAACCACAGCTGCAACGCCTCCCGTGCCTTGCGGCCTACCGGCAGGACACGGGTCTTGCTGCCCTTGCCGAGCACTTGCACCAGGCCGTCTGCCAGGTCCAGTTGATCCAGGTTCAGGCCGGTCAGCTCAGAAAGGCGCAGGCCCGAGGAATAGAACAGTTCCAAAATCGCCTGGTCGCGGTGGGCCAGGAAGTCATCCTCGACCGCACCATCGAGCAGTTGCAGGGCACGGTCAGTGTCCAGGGTCTTGGGCAGGCGCCGCTCGCCCTTGGGTGGCGACAGGCCGTTGGCCGGGTCGTGGTCGCACAGGCCTTCACGGTTCAGGTAGTGATACAGCCCACGCACCGCCGAGAGCAGGCGCGACAGGCTGCGCGAGGATTGGCCGGCCTGGTGCAGGCGCGCGATCAGGCTGCGCAGGCCCTGGATATCCAGGGCCTTCCAGCTGTCGATCCGTTGTTTCTCGCAGTACGCCAGAACCTTGTTCAAGTCCCGTCGATAGGCTTCCAGGGTATGGGGCGACACCTGGCGCTCGTTGCGCAGGTGAGCGCAGTAAGCGTCCAGTTGCCGTTCCATGGCTAGCGCACCGCGCGCAGGGCGGTGGTGAACCGCGGCAGGACGCGGCCCAGGACTTCGGCGATGTAGGTCAGGAACAAGGTGCCCACGGAGCTTTTGTAGTGCTGAGGATCGCGGCTGGCGATGGCCAGTACGCCATGCAGGCCTTGATGACTGAGGGCCACGACGGCGGTGGAGCCAATCTGCTTGCGCTGTTCGGCGCCGAACAGGAAGTCCAGTTCGTGCTCGCGCAACGTGCCGCTGATGGTCTTGCCCTCGGACAGCAGGCCGCCGATTGCGGTTTGTGCGTCGCTGCCGCTGACCCATCGACCCACCGGCATCGGGTTGTCGCTGAACAGGATCAGGCTCACGAATGGCACCTGGAAGTCCTGGCGCAGGCTGTCTTCCACCGCGATCACCGTTTCTTCCAGGCTGGTGGCGTCCATCAGGGTCAGGATCAGGCGGCGGGTTTTCTCGAACAGGCGATCGTTGTCGCGGGCGACGTCCATCAGGTGCGAGAGCTTGTGGCGCATTTCGATATTGCGCTCGCGCAGGATCTTCATCTGCCGCTCCACCAGCGACACGGTATCCCCGCGCTGATGGGGGATGCGCAGTGCCGGCAGTAACTCTTCGTGCTCGACGAAGAAGTCCGGGTTAGCCTCAAGATACGCCGCAACAGTGGCGGCCTCCAGGCTGTCGCTCGGGGTAGCGGGTGCGGGTACTTGAGGCTTATCGGTCATTGGCTTGGCTCACTCATAGACGGACCTGTCCTTCGTATACGCGCGAGGCCGGCCCGGTCATCATCACCGGGTGGCCAGGGCCTGCCCACTCGATGGACAAGCGTCCACCGGGCAGGTCGATCAGCAGCGGCGAATCCATCCACCCCTGGCTGATCGCGGCCACGGCAGCGGCGCATGCACCGGTACCGCAGGCCTGGGTTTCGCCGGCGCCGCGTTCCCACACACGCAATTGCGCGCGGGAACGGTCGATCACCTGCAGGAAGCCCACGTTGACCCGCGCCGGAAAGCGCGGGTGGTGTTCGATCTTCGGCCCCAATTCATGCACGGGCGCGTTGTTGATGTCGTTGACCCGCAGCACCGCGTGGGGGTTGCCCATGGACACGGCAGCGATGTCGACGGTCTTGCCATCAACGTCCAGGGCGTAGCTGACAGCTTGCTCGGTGGCCTGGAACGGAATATCCGCCGGCACCAGGCGTGGCGCGCCCATGTTGACGCTGATCTGGCCATCACTGCGGATATCCAGCTCGATCACGCCGCTCTTGGTCTCGACGCGGATCTGTCGCTTGGCGGTCAGGCGCTTGTCCAGCACAAAGCGCGCGAAGCAGCGCGCACCGTTGCCGCACTGTTCCACTTCGGAACCGTCGGAGTTGAAGATCCGATAACGGAAATCCACCTCCGGGTTGGTTGGCGCCTCGACAATCAGCAACTGGTCGAAACCAATGCCGGTGTGACGGTCGCCCCACTGTTTAGCGTGCTTGGGCAGGATATGCGCGTGCTGGCTGACCAGGTCGAGGACCATGAAATCATTGCCCAGCCCGTGCATCTTGGTAAAACGCAGCAGCATGGCTTACTCCGGCAGCAGGCTTTCGCCAGCATACAACTCGGCTACCGTCTCGCGGCGACGCACTTCAAACGCTTGATCACCGTCCACCAGCACCTCGGCGGTACGCCCGCGGGTGTTGTAGTTGGAACTCATGACAAACCCATAGGCACCGGCCGAATGCACGGCCAGCAGATCGCCTTCTTCCAGGGCCAGCTGACGATCCTTGGCCAGGAAGTCGCCGGTCTCGCAGATCGGGCCGACGATGTCGTAGGCGCGGGCTTCGCTGGCGCGAGGCGTCACGGCGGTGACATTCATCCAGGCCTGGTACAGCGCCGGGCGGATCAGGTCGTTCATCGCCGCGTCGACGATGGCGAAGTCTTTGTGCTCGGTGTGCTTGAGGTACTCGACCTGGGTCAGCAGCACGCCCGCGTTGGCGACGATATAGCGGCCCGGTTCGAACATCAGCGTCAGGTCGCGGCCTTCGATGCGCTCGCGCACGGCCTGGATATAGTCGGCAATCAGCGGCGGCTCTTCGTCGCGATAACGCACGCCTACACCACCACCGAGGTCGATGTGGTGCAGGTAGATGCCGCATTCGCCGAGACGGTCGATCAGCGCCAGCAGGCGGTCGAGGGCATCCAGGAACGGTGGCAGGCTGGTCAGTTGCGAGCCGATATGGCAGTCGACGCCCAGCACTTCCAGGTTCGGCAGTTGGGCGGCGCGGATGTACACGTCTTCGGCGTCGGCGATGGCGATGCCGAACTTGTTCTCTTTGAGACCGGTGGAAATGTACGGGTGGGTGCCGGCGTCGACGTCCGGGTTGACGCGCAGGGAGATCGGCGCGCGAACGCCCATCTCGGCGGCCACGACCTGCAGGCGCTCGAGTTCGTCGGTGGATTCGATGTTGAAGCAATGCACGCCGACTTCCAGGGCGCGACGCATGTCTTCGCGGGTCTTGCCGACGCCGGAGAACACGATCTTGTCCGCCTTGCCGCCAGCCGCCAATACACGTTCCAACTCACCACGGGAGACGATGTCGAAACCAGCGCCCAGACGCGCCAGGACATTCAGTACACCCAGGTTGGAGTTGGCCTTGACCGCGTAGCACACCAGGTGCGGCACGCCGTCGAGCGCATCGGTGAACGAGCGGTACTGGGCTTCGATATGCGCACGGGAGTACACATAGGTCGGGGTGCCAAAGCGCTGGGCAATCGCGGACAACGCCACGCCTTCCGCGAACAGCTCGCCGTCCCGGTAGTTAAAAGCGTCCATGGAGTACCCTTATTCGTAGGTGTCGTGCTTATGCGCTTTGGATGGTTTTTGCGACGATTGCGCCTGTTCATTCGGGTCTTTGCTGTCATCGGGCAGGTACAGCGGGCCTTTTTGACCACAGGCACTAACGAGGCAAGCGACCGCGACGAGCGCAGCAAGGGAAGAGATCAGGCGCTTCATGGCGAAATCCTTGAATATGCATTAATTGCGCCCGAGTATACCGACCACCCGCCAGCTTGCCTATGCGCTGGAATACCCGTCCGGCGGGGGTTTGCCGACATGGTTATGAAGTGGACTACGCTGGCCGTGGATATTTCGTACCGCCAATCGCGATGGAATCGGTATCCTTTGCAATCGGCGGGGCTCGCCCGTATCGTGCGGCGCTTGAGCAAAACCAGACACTTTTGAGGTTGCCACAATGAGTTTGACCGAAGCCCGTTTTCACGACCTGGTGGATTCGACCCAGCAGGCGCTGGAAGATATTTTCGATGACAGCGGCCTGGACGTGGACCTGGAAAACTCGGCTGGCGTGCTGACCGTCAAGTTCGAGAGCGGTCAGCAACTGATCTTCAGCCGCCAGGAGCCTTTGCGTCAGCTGTGGCTGGCAGCACGTTCCGGTGGCGTCCACTTCGACTATGACGAAGAAAGCGGCAAATGGCAGTGCGACAAAAGTGAGGAACTGTTGGGCGAAATGCTTGCGCGCCTGGTCGAGGAATATACCGGCGAAGCGCTGGACGTCGACGAGATTTGATCGTGACCCAGCCTGCAACCGTACGTCCGCCCAAGCCACTGTTCAGTAATGTCAGCCCGGCGGTGCCGTCACCTTGTATCAGTTTGTGTCGCCTGGACGAGCAGAAAGTCTGCCTCGGCTGCTTCCGCCATGTGGAAGACATCCGTGAATGGCGCTCTGCCGATGATGCACGGCGCCGGATCATCTGCGCCGAGGCCGAGCAGCGCCGGGCCCACGCCTGAGGCTGTCTTGTTTATTTGTGACGCTGTGGTAGTGTCCGGATACGCCTCAACTCATCGAGGCCCGTGAGAACCCCGCCTTTCCTGGCGGGGTTTTGCTTTTTTGTGCAGAAAAAAGGAGTCTGCCTGAATCATGACCACCGCACCGTCCATCATCCTCACCCGTCTTGACGTGCAGCGTCTGGAGCAACTGATCGACCGCCTGGGCGACGAATCTCCCGGCGTCGAAGCGTTGCAAGCCGAACTCGACCGCGCCGAAGAAGTGGTTGGCCACGATGAAGTGCCTGCGGGTGTCGTGACCATGAACTCCAGTGTGCATTGCCGTGAGCAAGGCAGCGGCAAGGACTACCACCTGACCCTGGTCTACCCGAAAGACGCCAATGCCGATGAAGGCAAGATCTCGATCCTGGCGCCGGTAGGCAGCGCCTTGCTGGGTCTGCAGGTTGGCCAGCACATCGACTGGCCGGCCCCGGGTGGCAAGACACTCAAGCTGGAATTGCTCAGTGTTGAAGGCCAGCCCAAAGACGGCGGTGCCTTCCCCCTTTAAATCTGGCCCAGCGCCTCGTTGAGCGACAGCTCAAGTTCGGCCTTGTAACGCAGATAAAGGTTGCTTGGGCTTTGCACATCACCGAGCAGGCCGGACAGGTCGAGGTCGGTGATGTAGCAGCGGTAACGTTCGGGCTCCCGGCGTTGCCCGACGATTTCCTGAGCGACCACTGCAAACAGCTGGTCGCCAAATTCCAGCTCGGAAAACTCCCGCTGATTGCAGTACAGGGTGATCCCCACCTGGCCCAGCGCTGCCTTGCCGATAATCGCCTGCACGTCATAGAACGGTTTGTTCGCCGGGTTCAACGGCGCAGGACGAGGCTCGATGCCGCGCGCGCGACCGCTGCCCGACGGCAACAGTTGGTAATACAAGGTTTGCACTGCGCCCAGTGGCTCATGCGGGTCCAGCGGTGACAGCGCGTCGCGGCGATAAATGATCGACTGCAAGAAACGCTGCAACGGCGCCAGCAGGCTCTGTTCGTCATGGAACGGCAAGCGCTGTTGCCACAGCGCGTTGAATTCATCCAGCACATACAGCTCGGCAAAGCCCTCGTTGACCCGGTAAAACACCTGCACACAATCGGCCTGGCCCATCGGTAGCAGCAGCGCCAGGTCGTGGTCTTCCAGGGCCATGGCATCCAGGTGCAATGGGCTGTAGCTGGCCAATTCTTCGCTGAGGTAGGCGATCAGCGTCTCCTGAGTCGGCAGTGACACGTGCGTGGCCTGGCCCGGTATCAGCTCCATCACGTGATAGTGCTGCTGTACCTGGAGCAGGTAACGGTGATTGCCCTGACCGAGCAGCAGGTTCTGGGCGGTGTCGAAGATTTCTTCCACGCGCTGGGCAATGAACTGCGCACGGTTGTGACAGAAGCAGCGCACCCGCAGCCGTGGCAGATGGTCCGCCGGCAATTGGTTGAGGTAGTCGCGCAGGCAGTCGAGCAGGGCGTGAGGGCCGTCGTAGCGGCTGACCATCACCTCGTTCCAGCTATTGAGCGTGACTTGGTCCAGCGTCAGCACCAGGTTGTCGCGCACCCCGGCATAGCTCAGGGAGTCGGTGCGCTCGGTGGTCATCAGAATGTTCAGGTCGCGGTGATGCTTGAGCGGGTCGACGCCGACGTTGATCAGCAGCAACACTTCCTCGGGCACCGCCGAGCGCAGCAGGCGTTCTTCATCGACGCTGGCCAGGGGCAGGGCGATGCTCTGTTGCAGGCTGCCCAGCAGGTTGAACAGCTCGAACTCGGTCATGTCGCTGGTGCCGGGGTGCAGGGCCAGGCGCGTGCTGCTGTCGATCACACCATTGCGATGGCACCAGGTGAGCATCTCCAGCAGATCGCGGCTGCGCTTGATCGGCGCGAAGTGCTCCCACTCCAGGGCTGTGAGGTTACCGTTGTACAGGCCCCAGTGGTGCTGGCCCGGCTCCTTGCGATTGGGTGATTGCACCAGGGTCAGGGTGTCTTCGGCCAAATCCGGGGCGATGCCGGGGTTGATGAACTCGACTTTGCCGGCCTTGCGTTCAAAGGCGGCGTACAGGCGCCGGCCCAGCACATTGAGGTCGCGCTTGTTGATCAGGCTGACGGTCTGTTCGGTGCGGGCGAACTGGGTCAGGAAGCGATAGCTGTAATTGAGCTCGTTGACCAGCGCCCGGCGCTCGGAAGCAACCTGACGCACTTTCCATTGGCTGCGGCTGTCCAGCAGCGTCAGTTGGCGTTGGTCCCAGCCCCACTCATGGGCCAGGCGCTCCAGCAGCAGGCGTTGCCAGCTGGTGCTGCGCTGGCCGGCGCTGAGCTTGCGGTTGACCTTCAGGTACAGCGCGCGCCGCACCAGTTCCAGGCGCTCGGGCTCGTTGCGGGCCTTGAGGTATTCCTCGATGCGGCGGTACACCACGATGTACGGGTCCAGCTCATCCAGATCCATCTGGTTGGCGAATACCGCCCGCTTGAAGCGCAGGCTCAGGCAATGCACGTTCGGGTGTTCGCTGGCGTAGACCTCGGTCAGCAGCAGCTTGAGCACCGACTTGTAGGGCGACTCGATGCCCTTGAATAGTTGCCACAGCCCGGCGCCGATGAACTCGCCCGGGGGGATGCGCGCCAGGTGACCAAGGTCCAGGGTTTCGTCGGCGCGGATAAAGCGCTTGGAAATCAGCGTGTGGGTGAACTCGGCATAACGAGTCTCTTCATACACCGGCACCAGCCACCAGATCGGCGTACGCCCGGCCAGCCAGATGGCGGTGCGGTAGAACTCGTCCAGCAGCAGGTAATGCTGGGTGGTGCCGCAATCGTCGGAACTCAGTTGCGTGTCGCGCTCACCGAGCACGAAGCGTGTCGGCTCGATCAGGAAGAAGTGTGCCTCGGCGCCCATGGTCAAGGCCCAGGCTTCCAGCAGTTGGCACTTCTTGCGCAGTTCGGCCAGTTCGTTTTCGCCGAGGTCGGGGGCGTGACACACCCACACGTCCATGTCGCTCTGGTCGGCCTGGGCCAGGGTGCCAAGGCTACCCATGAGGAACAGGCCGTGGATCGGCCGTGGTGGGTTGCCGTGGCGTGGCTTGTAGGAGAACGAGCGGGTCAGGCGCTGGGCTTCGGTCAGCGCCTGGGCGTCGGGCTCGAAATTCGACAGGCCGGCCGGTGTACTGCCCGACACATAGCCAGGCAGCAGCGGATGATTGACGTGGAAGAACAGCGGCAACAAGGTCAGCACGCTTTGCTGACGCGGTGTCAGCCCTTCGACAGCCCGGGCCATGCGGCCTTCGTTGAGGGCCATGAAACGCGCGCGTAATTGGGCCAGCACCTTGCGGTCGATGCCTTCGTCCAGGTCGGGGCGGATTTCATGGGTGCGGGTCATGTCGAGGTCGGTGGCTCGCAGGGCCCGACGTGGGCAGCCGTGTAGGAGTTTACAGCCAGTAGCGTAGGAGGTTTAGAGGGAAATGGTTTTTGACGTCAGAATTTTTGCGCGTGCACGGCAACGCCCTCGGAATCCGCACGGGGCGGACTCCATGGGCGGTGTCAGGTATCAGGCGGCTTCTTTGGTGGTGGCAGTGGTCAAGATAGTCAGCAGGGTCTGGGCTTGTTCGGCAGCGTCCCGGCCAAGGCTGGTCAGGTAGCCCCCGTCCGGCTGGTCGATAAGTCCTTTCGCGTGCAGGCGCTTGGCAGCGGCGATGGCAGTGGGCGCGGCGGTCTGGTGGACTTTCAGACCTTCCTTGGTGCTGTCCAATGGGAAGAGTACAAGGATTTCCAGTTCGGCAACCAACTCAGGGGTATACGACATAAGGACTCCAGACTTTCTAAGAATTTATTAGAGGCTAGCAGGCCATAAGGTGAACGCACTTTGCCGAACTGTCCAGCGTGTTGCTGCGCCCCTGGATTATTGCTTTTCCGGAGGCAATTCCGGCAGGGCGCGCAGTGCAGTTTCATACCATTCGGTATTGAACGCGCGGTCCTCTTCCAGCAGCGCATCGATTTCGACAGCCAGCACATGGGCCATCAGTTGCAGGATCTCTTCACGCTCGTAACCCACCAGGGTCAGCTTGTTGAACGTGGCTTTGGCCGCCGGCGGGTTTTCGCTCTCGATCTGGTTTTCGATCGCTTCGATCAGGGTGGTTTCGGCGAATTCTTCTTCGTCGTTGTCGATATCGGTCGGCTCGCTCATGGCAGGCTCCTCAAGGAAAGGGCGTCAGTCTACCCCCATTCAGGCGGCTGATGCTGCTGGCAAGGCCGGGCCCTGGGAGCTATAACCCTTGCAGCCAACCCCATTCCCGGCCTGGAGGCACTCGCAATGCTCAAGCTCTACGGATTTTCGGTCAGCAACTACTACAACATGGTCAAGCTGGCGCTGCTGGAGAAAGGGCTGCCGTTCGAAGAGGTGCCTTTTTACGCGGGCCAAACCCCGGAGGCCCTGGCGGTGAGCCCGCGAGGCAAGGTGCCGGTGCTGGGCGTGAAACAGGGTTTTATCAACGAAACCAGTGTGATCCTTGAATACATCGAGCATACCCAGGAAGGGCCCGCGCTGCTCCCGGCCGAGCCATTCCAGCGTGCACAGGTGCTGGCGCTGTGCCGGGAAATCGAGCTGTACATCGAGTTGCCTGCTCGCGCGTGTTTTGCCGAAGCGTTTTTCGGCATGCCGGTGCCGGAGGCGATCAAGGAGAAGTCCAAGGCCGAATTGTTGTTGGGTTTTGGTTCATTGGGCAGGCACGGCAAGTTCGCGCCTTATGTCGCTGGGGAGAGCTTCACGATTGCCGATTTGTATTTCATGTACAGCGTGAACCTCGCCTGCGCGGTGGGCGAGAAGCTGTTTGGGCTGGATTGGCTGGCTGAGATGCCAAAGGCCAAGGCGTTGTTGGACAGGCTGCATGCAATGCCCAATGCCCAGAAGGTGGCAGCGGACAGGGAGGCGGCGATGCCGGCATTTATGGCGATGATTGCTGCCAAGAAATAGAGGGTAGGTGCCTGTGGTGACGCCTTCGCGAGCAAGCCCGCTCCCACACTTGACCGCGTTCCACACTTGGAATGCAGTCGAATGCGGGCTTGCTCGCGAAGCTTTTAGCGGCTGGCGAGCAGGGCCTGGCCGCGTACGACGGCTGCCTTCACCTGCGCCGGCGCGGTGCCGCCCACGTGGTTACGGGCATTCACCGAACCTTCCAGGGTCAGCACGGCAAACACGTCCTGCTCGATCTGGTCGCTGAACTGGCGCAGTTCTTCCAGGCTCATTTCCGCCAGGTCCTTGCCGGTGTCCACGCCGTACTTCACGGCATGGCCGACGATTTCGTGGCAATCGCGGAACGGCAGGCCACGGCGCACCAGATAGTCCGCCAGGTCGGTCGCGGTGGAGAACCCGCGCAGCGCTGCTTCACGCATGATCGCGTGCTTGGGCTTGATCGCCGGAATCATGTCGGCAAACGCGCGCAGGGAGTCGCGCAGGGTGTCGGCGGCGTCGAATAGCGGCTCCTTGTCTTCCTGGTTGTCCTTGTTGTAGGCCAGGGGTTGGCCTTTCATCAGGGTCAGCAGGCCCATCAAGGCGCCGAACACGCGGCCGCTCTTGCCACGCACCAACTCGGGCACGTCGGGGTTTTTCTTTTGCGGCATGATCGAGCTGCCGGTGCAGAAGCGGTCCGGCAGGTCGATGAACTGGAATTGCGCGCTGGTCCACAGCACCAGCTCTTCGGAGAAGCGCGACAGGTGCATCATCGCGATGCTGGCGGCGGCACAGAATTCGATGGCGAAGTCACGGTCCGATACGCCATCCAGCGAGTTGCCGCCAACGGCGTCGAAGCCCAGCAATTGTGCGGTGTACTCGCGGTCGATCGGGTAAGTGGTGCCAGCCAGTGCGGCGCTGCCCAGAGGCATGCGGTTGGCACGTTTGCGGCAGTCCACCAGGCGCTCGTAGTCACGGCTGAGCATTTCGAACCAGGCCAGCAGGTGGTGGCCGAAGGTCACCGGTTGCGCGGTCTGCAGGTGAGTGAAACCCGGCATGATGGTGTCCGACTCACGCTCGGCCTGCTCCAGCAAACCTTTCTGCAGGCGGGTGATTTCGGACAGGATCAGGTCGATTTCGTCACGCAGCCACAGGCGGATATCAGTGGCCACCTGGTCGTTGCGGCTACGGCCGGTGTGCAGCTTCTTGCCGGTCACACCGATGCGGTCGGTGAGGCGGGCCTCGATGTTCATGTGCACGTCTTCCAGGTCGACGCGCCAGTCGAACGTGCCGGCCTCGATCTCGCCACGGATGGTGGTCAGGCCGTCGATGATGCTATCGCGCTCGGCATCGGTCAGCACGCCGACCTTGGCCAGCATCGTCGCGTGGGCGATGGAGCCCATGATGTCGTGGCGGTACAGGCGCTGGTCGAAGGTGACGGAGGCGGTGAAGCGGGCGACGAAGGCGTCGACGGGTTCACTGAAGCGGCCGCCCCAGGACTGGTTGGTCTTGTCGGTGCTCATGGATTCGCTCGTGATCTGCTTAATAAAGAGGCATGGAAGTGTGCCGGCGATAATAACAGGGTTGCCCGTGGACGCGGTGCTGCGGGTCGTCGGCATTTTTATTTGTGCAAAGGATGGCTAAGTGCCTTGCCGCCGACCGCGTCCAGGACGAGACTGAGCGAAGGGGCTTTATTGAAACGATATTTGACGATTGAGCAATGTCGTCTCAGCGAGCGTCTACAGTTGGACTGATAGTGTGTGAATGCACCAAAGTCGGGTGATGCGGTCAGAGCCCAGACTATCCATTAAAAAAGGGGGGTATTCGGATTGTGTATCAGCAAACCCTACGACGATGCCCGAAGGCAGCAGGTCTTGGGCGCTATTGAACAGGTCCGGGTAAATATGGGTGCCACTCTCAGGGCACTTTTTGCCGCTCGCGCTAGTCTTAGCGTGGATCGCTGTGACGCAAGTCACCGCACCTGTCTACGCTATCCTTGTGCGAGACTCACGCAGGAATCCAGCGCAATATGAATGTCCTGATCGTTGATGACGAACCCCAAGCCCGCGAGCGACTGAGCCGTCTGGTCAGTGAACTCGAGGGTTACGCAGTATTAGAGCCGAGCGCCACCACGGGCGAAGAGGCGTTGACGCTGATCGACAGCCTCAAGCCGGATGTGGTGTTGCTCGATATCCGTATGCCGGGCCTCGATGGCTTGCAAGTTGCGGCTCGATTGAGCGAGCGAGAGTCGCCACCTGCCGTGGTGTTTTGCGCAACCGGTGAAGAGCTTTCCGCGGAAACGCTGGAAGCCAGCGGTGTCAGCTTCCTCACCAAACCGGTGGTGGGCGACGCCTTGCTCAAGGCCCTCAAAAAGGCTGAGCGCCCAACCCGCGTCCAGCTTGCCGCCTTGACTCAGCCTGCCGCCCAAAGTGGTAACGGGCCACGCAGCCATATCAGTGCACGTACCCGCAAAGGCATCGAACTTATCCCGCTGGGTGAAGTGGTCTATTTTATTGCCGATCACAAGTATGTGACGCTGCGTCATCAGGGCGGCGAAGTGTTGCTCGATGAGCCGCTGAAGGCGCTTGAGGATGAGTTTGGCGACCGCTTCGTGCGTATCCACCGCAACGCGCTGGTGGCCCGTGAGCGCATCGAGCGTTTGCAGCGCACGCCCCTGGGGCATTTCCAGCTATTCCTCAAAGGCCTTAACGGCGACGCGTTGATCGTCAGCCGACGGCATGTGGCCGGTGTGCGCAAGATGATGCAGCAGCTTTAGCCCACGGGCTGTAGCGAGGCCTGCACTCCATATCCCGGTGCGACGTGGCCAGGGAGGCCCCGCACTTGCTGATTCAAATCAAAGCGTATTTGCCTGAGCTGTTATTATCTGCCGTATCTATTCAGTACGGATTGATCCATGTCCTCTCGCGAAATCCGCATCGCCACCCGTAAAAGCGCCCTGGCCTTGTGGCAGGCCGAATACGTCAAAGCACGCCTTGAGCAGGCCCACCCTGGCCTAAAGGTGTCCCTGGTGCCCATGGTCAGTCGCGGCGACAAGCTGCTCGACTCGCCCCTGTCGAAGATCGGCGGCAAGGGCCTGTTCGTCAAGGAGCTGGAAACCGCGCTGCTGGAAAACGAAGCCGACATCGCCGTGCATTCGATGAAAGATGTACCCATGGACTTTCCCGAAGGCCTGGGCCTGTTTTGCATCTGCGAGCGTGAAGACCCGCGTGACGCCTTCGTTTCCAACACGTACGCATCGTTGGATGAGTTGCCCCTGGGCAGCATCGTCGGTACGTCGAGCCTGCGCCGCCAGGCACAGCTGCTGACTCGCCGCCCGGACCTGCAGATTCGCTTCCTGCGCGGCAACGTCAACACCCGCTTGGCGAAGTTGGACGCCGGTGAATATGACGCAATCATTCTCGCCGCCGCCGGCTTGATCCGCCTGGGCTTTGAAGACCGTATCACCTCAGCCATCAGCGTCGAGGATAGCCTTCCCGCGGGTGGACAAGGCGCTGTGGGTATCGAATGCCGCACCGCCGACAGCGAAATCCATGCCCTGCTCAAACCCCTCGATCACCACGATACCGAGGTGCGCGTCACGGCCGAGCGCGCCCTGAACAAGCACCTTAATGGTGGTTGCCAGGTGCCGATCGCCTGCTACGCCGTGCTCGAAGGTGAAAACCTGTGGTTGCGTGGCCTGGTGGGTGATCCGGAAGGCGGCACCCTGCTGACCGCCGAGGTCCGTGGTCCGCAACGTGATGCCACGGCCCTCGGTATCCAGGTGGCTGAAGCGCTGCTGGAGAAGGGCGCCGGTGCCATTCTGCAAAAAGTCTACGGCGAGGCCGGCCCGCAGTGACCGAATGGCGTGTGCTGCTGACGCGGCCTGCCGAGGAGTCGATGGCCCTGGCGGCCACGTTGTCGGAAGCGGGGATTTTCAGCAGCAGCTTGCCGTTGCTGGATATTGAGCCGCTGCCTGTCACTCCGGAACAGCAGGCTGTCTTCCATGACCTGAGCCGCTACTGCGCGGTGATCGTAGTGAGCAAGCCGGCGGCGCGACTTGCGGTCGCGCAGCTGGATCGCCCATGGCCGCAGTTGCCATGGTTCAGTGTCGGCGCCGCCACCGCGCAGGTATTGGCTGATCACGGCCTCAACTTTCACTATCCCCCCACTGGCGACGACAGCGAGGCCTTGCTTCAATTGCCTGCGTTGCGCGAGGCTATCGCACGCCCTGATGCCCAGGTCTTGATCCTGCGAGGCGAGGGTGGTCGTGAGCTGCTGGCGGAGCGTTTGCGTGAGCAAGGTGCTAGTGTCGACTACCTGGAGTTGTATCGCCGTTTCCTGCCGGCCTACGACGCCGGGGTACTGATGCAACGCATCCAGTTGGAACGCTTGAACGGCCTGGTGGTCAGCAGTGGGCAGGGTTTTTTACACCTGCAAGCCCTGGCCGGAGCCGATTGGCCGCAAGTGGCACAGCTACCGTTGTTCGTGCCGAGCCCGCGAGTCCAGGAGATGGCGCGGGCCGCCGGTGCAGAAAAAGTTGTGGATTGTCGTGGTGCGAGTGCCGCGGCTTTGTTAGTGGCGATACGGAGCTATACCGTTCCCACTCTCTGAAACGCAAAGGACGGATACGTGAGCGAAACAGCCTTGCCTAAAGATGAAACCCAACCCGCGCTTGATGCGCCGGTTGAGTCACCGGTCACCGCGCTGCGCCGTGGCAATGGCCTGGCAATCATCGCCCTGCTGCTCGGCGCCGCCGGTGTTGCCGCCGGCGGTTGGGGGATCTGGCAGGTCCGCGCCCTGCAAGCCAGCAGCCAACAGCAGTTGGGCCAGGTGCAGACCCTCGATGACCAGTCCCAGTCCCTCAAGCAAAGCCAGCAACAACTGGCGGCGCGCCTGGCGCAGTTGCCGGGTGCGGATGAGCTGGAGGAGCGCCGTCGCCTGGTGGCCCAGTTGCAGGGCGACCAGCAACGCCTGAGCCAGCGCCTGGAAACCGTGCTGGGCGCCAGCCGCAAGGATTGGCGTCTTGCTGAGGCCGAACACTTGATTCGCCTGGCGAGCCTGCGTCTGTCTGCCCTTCAGGACATCAACAGTGCGCAGGCGCTGGTGCAGGGTGCCGACGAGATTCTTCGCGAACAAAGCGATCCCGGCTCCTACGCTGCCCGCGAGCAATTGGCCAAGAGCCTTGCCGCGCTGCGCAGCACCGAGCAGCCGGACCGCACCGGGCTGTACCTGCAATTGGCGGCCTTGCGCGATCAAGTCGTGCAACTGGCGGCCATCGCTCCAGAGTACCAATTGACCGAGCCGGCCTCCCAAGGGCGCCCCACCTCGGACACCGAAAGCCGCTGGAGCCAGTGGTGGGAGCAGATTTCCCGCTACTTCCGCATCGACTTCAACCCGGACGACAACATTCGTCCGCTGCTGGCCGGCCAAGGCTTGAACCAGGTGCGCCTGGCCCTGAGCCTGGCCCTGGAGCAAGCACAATGGGCTGCGCTCAATGGTGAGTCGGCGGTCTACAGCCGCTCCCTGGGCGAAGCGCGTAGCGTCTTGCAGGACAACTTCAACCAGGACAACCCGCAGAGCAAGGCGATGCTGGCACGTATCGCCGAGCTTGAGCCCAAGGCGGTGTCGGTGGTGACGCCGGACCTGGCTGCGAGCCTGGCGGCCGTGCAGGCGTACCTTGAGCGGCGTCATCTGTCAGCCGACGAAGCCAAGGCGGCGGCGACGCCGGCGAAGCAGGAGTAGAGCCGATGAAACGTTTCTATGTGGTCCTGGTGCTGGCGATTGCCATCGCGCTGGCGCTGGCGGTGGGCATTTCGAAACACACTGGCTACGTGCTGGTCACCTATCCGCACGTGCTGCATTACGAGTCGAGCCTGTGGGCGACCGTGGTGGCAGTGTTTGCCATCGGTTTGGCGATCTACCTGATCCGCGTACTGCTCAGCCTGGTCACTACCTCCGGTGGTGTGGTCAACCCGTGGTCGCGACGCAACCGCAGCCGCCGCGTGCAAATTGCCATCGAGCAAGGCCAGATGGACCTCGCCGAAGGTCGCTGGGCCAGCGCCGAGCGCCACCTGCACCGCGCTGCCGAAGCTGAGCGTCAGCCACTGCTGTACTACCTCGGCGCGGCCCGTGCCGCGAATGAGCAGGGGCGCTACGAAGAGTCCGATGGTTTGCTGGAGCGTGCCCTGGAGCGTCAGCCCCAGGCCGAGCTGGCGGTTGCCTTGAGCCACGCCCAGCTGCAACTGGACCGTGGTGATACGGAGGGTGCGCTCACCACCTTGCAGGCGATGCACGAACGCCACCCCCACAATGCACAGGTGCTGCGCCAATTGCAGCGCTTGCATCAGCAGCGGGGCGACTGGTCATCGGTGATCCGCCTGTTGCCGGAATTGCGCAAGGATAAAGTCCTGCCCGCCAGTGAACTGGCCGAGCTAGAGCGTCGCGCGTGGGGCGAGAACCTCAGCCTCGCAGCCCAACGCGAAGAACAGGGCGAGGCCGGCTTGCAGTCCCTTGAACGGGCTTGGCAACAATTGACGTCCGCACAGCGTCAGGAGCCGCAATTGGTCCTGGCTTACGCCGAGCAATTGCGCCAACTGGGCGCCGACGCCAAGGCTGAGGAAGCATTGCGTGCCGCGATCAAGCGTGGTTACGACAGCCACCTGATCCGGCTGTACGGTCTGTTGCGTGGCAGCGATCCGGCTCGGCAGCTGAAGTTTGCCGAAGGTTGGCTGAAGGATCATCCTGGCGATGCCAGCCTGCTGCTGACGTTGGGCCGTCTGTGCCTGCAAAACAGTTTGTGGGGCAAGGCGCGGGATTATCTGGAAAGCAGCCTGCAGGTGCAGCGCAACCCTGAGGCCTGCGCCGAGCTGGCCCGCTTGTTGGCACAACTGGGTGATACCGAGCGCAGTAACCAATTGTTCCAGGAAGGGCTGGGGTTGCTGGATAACCGTTTGCTGGCTTCACCGCTACCCGTCCCGGCGCGGGTTTGAGGTAGGAAGACAGGCGAGGGTTGGCTCGGATAGTTCTGGCAGCCAATCCCTCAGGACCTCAGAAAGCGGTTATCAGCGCGATTGTGGGCAAAGTCCGACGCTCTGTTGTCCAAAGTCTTCCATCTTCTGGCGGGATATCCTTACCCTCTCGCGGAATCGTCTGCTCCTGCATGTATTGAAAGCGGTCAGGCCTTTCCTCTACCGTAGCGACCTATCTTTCGCGATGCGGATAAAGCATGTCTTTGGCCCCTTCACGCTCCCTGTATTTCCTTGCGTTCCTGGCGGGTGCGCTGACATTGGGTGCCTCGTTTTACCTCGAGTTCGGGGTCTCGTTGCGTCCTTGCTTCCTGTGCCAGATGCAACGGGGTTTCCTGGCCGGTTTTACATTGGTCAATCTGGTCGCCGCCCTCCATAACCCCAAGCGCTCGGTTATCTACCTGTATGGGCTGGCGAGCATGGGCTTCGCACTGCTGGGTGCCATAACCGCCGTACGCCAGGTACTGCTGCAAAACGCCGCACCGGGACAGTCGGCTGATTGCTGGCCCAGCCTGCATTACATGATCGAAAACCTGTCGTTTTGGCAGGCTCTGCAATTGACTGTCAAAGGCACCGTCGACTGCGTTGAGATCAACTGGACGCTGTTTGACTTGAGCCTGCCGGAGTGGAGCCTGCTGTTCTTCATTGGGATGTTGATACTGGGCGCCATGCAATTTTCACAGCTGTTTTTGAGCCAACGTTTGCGCCTGGCGAGGCGCTGATATCGGGTCGCAGTTTGTAGGACGGGATTAAACACTTGTATGAACTTTCTCTCCTGCGTACCTTGAAGCCATAGTCATGCGGGCATAATCTGGCCCGCACGTGTTATTGAAAACATTTGTCAGAGGTGGCCTTGTCCGGCTGCTGCTTTATCCTTGAAGTGTTGCGCGGGCACCAGGCGGCAGCGCCCCTATTAGGGAAGAGAGATCATCATGCTGGAAAGTTGTCAGAATGCTCAGGAACGCTGGGGTGGGGTGCACAAGCTGATCGATAGCTGGTTGAAGGCACGTCACGAACTGGTTCGGGCCTTTGATGCTCTTGGCGCCAAGCCTGAAGCACTGGCCGAGAACCGTGAACCGTTGCAGGACTTTTGTGGTGTGTTGGTGGACTACGTGTCAGCCGGCCATTTCGGTGTCTACGAACAACTGACTAAGGAGGCGGAGGCCTTCGACGATCAGCGTGGCCTGGATTTGGCTGAGACCATCTACCCGCGTATCGATGTCATCACCGAGAAGCTGCTGGAGTTCACCGACCTGTGTGATGCCGGTAACTGCGTAGCGGATAAATTCAAAGAATTGGGCGCGTTGCTTCACGAACGATTCGAGCTGGAAGACTGCTTGATCGAAGTGCTGCACAACGCTCACAAGGAAGAGTCTGCTACGCAGGCTTGACCCTCGACAGCGATACAAAAAACGGTGCGCATGGCGCACCGTTTTTTATTGCCTCAGTGTCGGGTACCGAGCAATTCGATCTCGAACACCAGGGGGGTATAGGGCGGAATCAATTCGCCGGCACCGTCGGCGCCATAGGCTTGGGCTGATGGAATCACCAGGCGCCATTTGGCGCCCACCGGCATCTGTTGCAGCGCGCTGCTCCAACCGCTGATCACACTGTCCAGGCGAAACCATTGAGGTTGCGCGCTCTGGTCGAACACAGTCCCATCGGGTAGCCGTCCCACGTACTTCACTTGAACCTGGTCGCTGGCCTTCGGCTTGTCGCCAGTGCCTGGGGTGAGTTCGGTGAGCAGGACGCCATCCGCCAATTCGCGCACACCTTTTGCGGCTTTTTCTTTGCTCAGGAATTGTTGTTCGGCCGCGAGTGCTTTTTCGCTTTGAGGTGCCTGCGCGTCAGCTGCGCTCTGTGCTTCGTGCTGGGCAAGAATCTGTTCGATGCGTGCGTTGTCCAGCGCCAGGGGTTTGCCTTGATAGGCTTGCTTGAGGCCGTCAATCAGCGCCTGGATCTGCAGGTCGGGAACCTCCTGGCGCAAGCGTTCACCGAGGCTGGCGCCCAGGCTGTAGGCGAGGTCGTGCTGGTTCTGCCCAGGGTTTTTTACCGGCGATTGTTCGCTCGCATTGGCCACTGAAATCGCCAGGCCAAGCACAAGAAAAAGGTAACGCGACATGGGCATCCTCCCGCCGAAAGTGCGACGGATTATGCCAGTGTGGTGACGTAAAAAGTGCCGCGTATTTTCGTTATATCGATAAGAATTTTCTCACGGTGCAACGCCAGGCAAACGATACTGTCAACATGCCCTAGCGGCGGTAAGAGCAGAGGGCTAGTATGAGCCGCACCCACGTCAGCCAGGAGGTAAACCATGTCGGCCAAACAGAAGCCTGTTAATACCCCGTTGCATTTACTCCAACAACTCTCGGGCAGCTTGCTCGAACATCTGGAAAGCGCCTGTTCCCAAGCGTTGGCCGATGCAGAAAAACTGCTCGCCAAGCTGGAAAAACAACGCGGTAAAGCGCAAGAAAAGCTGCACAAATCCCGCACCAAACTGCAAGACGCCGCTACTGCCGGCAAGGCCAAGGCACAAGCCAAAGCCAAAGACGCTGTCAAAGAACTTGAGGATCTGCTGGATGCCCTCAAGGATCGCCAGGCTGAAACCCGCGCCTACATTTCCCAACTGAAAAAAGATGCTCAGGAAAGCCTGAAACTGGCCCAGGGCGTTGGTCGTGTGAAGGAAGCCGTGGCTAAGGTGTTGGGCGCTCGTACCCCAGCCAAAGCTGTTGCAGCGAGCGCGGCGAAGAAGCCGGCGAGCAAAGCTGTTGCTGCCAAGGCACCCGCTAAGGCCGCAGCAAAACCTGCTGCTGCCAAGCCAGCCGCCAAGCCAGCGGCTAAAACTGCTGCTGCGAAACCAGCCGCCAAACCAGCTGCTAAAACTGCTGCTGCGAAACCAGCCGTCAAGCCAGCCGCTAAAACCGCTGCTGCGAAACCAGCCGCCAAGCCAGCCGCTAAAACCGCTGCTGCGAAACCAGCCGCCAAGCCAGCTGCTAAACCTGCTGCTGCGAAACCAGCCGCCAAGCCAGCCGCTAAAACCGCTGCTGCGAAACCAGCCGCCAAGCCAGCTGCTAAACCTGCTGCTGCGAAACCAGCCGCCAAGCCAGCCGCTAAAACCGCTGCTGCGAAACCAGCCGCCAAGCCAGCTGCTAAACCTGCTGCTGCGAAACCAGCCGCCAAGCCAGCGGCTAAACCTGCTGCTGCGAAACCGGCCGCCAAGCCAGCCGCTAAACCAGCAACTGCGAAACCAGCCGCCAAGCCAGCCGCTAAACCAGCAGCTGCGAAACCAGCAGCTGCGAAACCAACTGCCAAGCCAGCTGTTGCGAAACCTGCTGCCGCCAAGCCAGCAACACCTGCTGCCGCCCCGGCTGCATCCACCGCTCCAACTGCCCCGGCCAGCAGCACATCTGCCCCGGTAGCGCCAAGCACCACTCCAACCAGCGCTTCCTAAGTGCTGGTGGCCACGACGCGCAGCTGTTGCAGCGCGTCGTGGTCAAGGTTGGCGGCATCCTCAGCCGCCAGTCCTTCCAGCCACCCTCGCGGGTCCCCCGCATCGCCAGTCGGCCACGTTTGAGCCAACGCTTCCAGGCGTGCCAGCAACTGCCGTTCGGCGTCTAGCTCCAGGGCCTTGACCCGCTCGCGTAACCCCGCCAACTCCTCATCCTGCTGCGCCATGGCGCGCCATTGCATGCGCACTTGTCGTAACGGTTTGATTACGTGTGTCTGCCAAGGCCCGGCGATCTGTTTCAGCGCCTGCATGCGCTCGGCGGTCGCCGTCACCGCGCGCTGCTCCAGCCACGCACCACATAGCAACAGGCACACGTCCGCACCTTGCTCCTGCAAACGCAGGCAAGCGGACTCGCACCCTGAGCGGGCGTAAGTCGAAAGGGCAAAGCTCCACAGGTCAGCGCACATATTCACACCCAAGCCAGCGGCCAACGAAGCTGGTAGACTCCGCCGCCATTATGATCCGACTTCAAAGCCTAACATTACAGCGTGGCCCGCAACGTCTTCTCGAAGACGCCGAGCTGACCCTGCACGCCGGTCACAAAGCCGGCCTGATCGGTGCCAACGGCGCCGGCAAATCCACGTTGTTCGCCCTGTTGCTGGGTGAGCTGACCCCGGATTCCGGGGACTGCTTGCTGCCGGCCGACTGGCGCATCGCCCATATGCGCCAGGAGATCGACACCCTGGACCGCATCGCGATCGACTACGTGCTCGACGGCGACCTGCGCCTGCGTCAGGTGCAACACGACCTGGCCGAGGCCGAGAAAGCCCAGGACGGCGCCGCACAGGCGCGCCTGCACTCGGAACTCGACAGCGCCGACGGCTACACGGCTGACGCCCGCGCGCGCAAAATGCTCGCCGGCCTGGGCTTTACCAACGAACAGATGGACCGCCCGGTCGCCGACTTCTCCGGCGGCTGGCGCATGCGCCTGAACCTGGCGCAGGCGTTGATGTGCCCGTCTGACCTGTTGCTGCTCGACGAACCGACCAACCACTTGGACCTTGATGCGATCCTGTGGCTGGAAGAGTTCCTCAAGAACTATCAGGGTACTTTGCTGCTGATTTCCCACGACCGGGATTTCCTCGACGCCGTGGTCGACAACATCGCCCACGTCGAACAGAAGAAAATCACCCTCTACCGTGGCGGCTACACCGCGTTCGAACGCGCCCGCGCCGAACGCCTGGCCCAGCAGCAACAGGCCTACGAGAAGCAGCAGGCGCAACGTGCGCACATGGAAAGCTACATCGCCCGCTTCAAGGCCCAGGCTACCAAGGCCCGCCAGGCCCAGAGCCGGATCAAGGCCCTTGAGCGCATGGAAGAGCTGTCGGCGGCCCATGTCGACTCACCTTTCGACTTCGTCTTCCGTGAGTCGGTGAAGATCTCCAGCCCGTTGCTGGATCTTTCCGATGCGCGCCTGGGCTATGGCGACAAGACCATCCTGGAAAAAGTGAAGCTGCAGCTTACGCCGGGTGCGCGTATCGGTTTGCTCGGCCCCAACGGCGCGGGCAAGTCGACGCTGATCAAGAACCTGTCGGGCGAGCTGTCGCCCCTGGCAGGCCGCCTGACCCGTGGCGAGAACACGGTGGTGGGTTACTTCGCCCAGCATCAGTTGGACTCGCTGGACTCCAAGGCCAGCCCGTTGCTGCACCTGCAGCGCCTGGCACCGACCGAGCGCGAGCAGACCCTGCGCGACTTCCTCGGTGGTTTCGACTTCCGTGGCGCGCGTATCGACGAGCCGGTGCTGAACTTCTCTGGCGGCGAAAAAGCCCGCCTGGCCCTGGCGTTGATCGCCTGGGACCGCCCAAACCTGCTGCTGCTCGACGAACCGACCAACCACCTCGACCTGGAAATGCGCCTGGCGCTGACCATGGCCCTGCAGGAATTCAGTGGTGCGGTATTGGTGGTGTCTCACGATCGCCATTTGCTCAAGAGCACCACGGATAACTTCCTGCTGGTGGCTGACGGTAAAGTCGAAGAGTTCGACGGCGACCTGGATGACTACGCACGCTGGCTGACGGATTACCGCCTGCGCAACGCGCCGGTCAGCAACACCCCGGTCAACCCGGACAAGACCGACAAGAAAGCCCAGCGCCAGGCCGCCGCCGCACTGCGTCAGCAGTTGGCGCCGCACAAGCGTGAAGCCGATAAGTTGGAAACCGAGCTGGGCAAGGTGCACGAGCGCCTGGCCAAGATCGAAGCCAGCCTGGGCGACAGCGCCGTCTACGAGGCGGCCCGCAAGGATGAATTGCGCGACCTGCTGGCTGAACAGGCCAGGCTCAAGGTGCGCGAAGGGCAATTGGAGGAAACCTGGATGGAAGCCCTCGAATTGCTGGAAACCCTGCAAGCAGAGCTGGAGGCGCTGTCCTGATGGAAGCGTTGCAACTGCCGATCCCGACGCAGTGGGTCGAACCCGTATGGGTCGGCGTGCAAATCCTGCTGATCCTGCTGGCCGGCTACCTCGCCCAGCGTTTTGTTGCCAAGGGCCTGACTCGCCTGGGCGAGCGCTACCCGTTCCCGCCGCAACTGCTGATGCCACTGCGCGGCGGCTTGCGCTGGCTGATCATGGGCAGTGCGCTGATCTTTGTGTTGGGTCGCCTGGGCGTTTCCGCCACGGTGTTGTGGACGGCGCTGTCGGGGTTTGTTGCGGTCGCCGCGGTGGCGTTCTTCGCCATGTGGTCGGTGTTGTCCAACCTGCTGTGCGCCATTCTGATCTTCACCGTCGGGCCGTTCCGCTTGGGTGATATCGTCGAGCTGGTGGACACCGTCGACAAACCGGGCGTGAAGGGCCGGGTCGTGGCGATCAACCTGCTCTACACCACGCTGGTCGAAGTGGCCGAGGCCGGTACCGACAGCGCGATGGTGCAGGTGCCTAACAGCCTGTTCTTCCAGCGCTCGGTGCGCCGTTGGCCAGGTACCCACCTGTCTTCTCTGTAGGAGCGAGCTTGCTCGCGAAGATCGTCAACGATAACGCAGCGCATTCAGTTGGCCCGCGTCGCCTGTGGTTTTTTCGCGAGCAAGCTCGCTCCTACAAAAATATATAGCCATCCTTTGGTCGGCGGAGTTAGCTTAAGGCACAACAGCAAACTCCCTCCTGAGGTGTGTAATGGCACTCGATACGTGGCTGGCCTTTTTCCTGGCCAGTTGGATCATCTCCCTTTCCCCTGGCGCTGGCGCCATCGCCTCGATGTCCAGCGGGCTGCAATACGGTTTCCTGCGTGGTTACTGGAATGCCATCGGCCTGCAACTGGGCTTGGCGATGCAGATTGCCGTGGTCGCGTGCGGCCTGGGTGCCATTCTGGCGACGTCTTCCACCGCCTTCTATGCGATCAAATGGTTTGGCGTGGCGTACCTGGTGTACCTGGCCATCAAGCAATGGCGTGCCTTGCCCATGGACATGACCGATGACGCGGCCGTGCGCCCGATCGGCAAGCCGATGGCGATGATGTTCCGTGGCTTCCTGGTCAATGCCAGCAACCCCAAGGCCCTGGTGTTCATGCTGGCGGTGCTGCCGCAGTTCGTGAACCCGCAGGCGCCGCTGCTGATCCAGTACCTGATCCTCGGTGCAACGATGATCTGCGTCGATATGATAGTGATGGCGGGGTACACGGGGCTGGCGTCGAAGGTGTTGCGTCTGTTGCGTACGCCTAAGCAGCAGAAGCGGATGAATCGTACGTTTGCGGGGTTGTTTGTGGGGGCTGCGGGCTTCCTGGCCAGCCTGCATCGTGCCACGGCATAACTGACACAACCGGATTAAAAATGTGGGAGGGGGCTTGCCCCCGATGGCGTTGTGTCAGTCAGCTAACTTGTAGCTGACCCACCGCTATCGGGGGCAAGCCTCCTCCCACATTAGTTTTGCGGTGTTTGTGAATGGGGCGTCAGCGCAGGATCTTCGGCGCTTCATCCCTTGGCAGGTTATTGCGCAACGCAGGCTTGCCCGGGTCTTGATACCCGCCAGCCATTTGCTCTGCCAACTGCCGCGCTACATCTTCACCCAGCGCTTTCGACACTTCCTTCACCACCCGTGGCCGGTTCAGGCTCACGCGTACATCGCGGCTGTTCACCAACTTGGTGTCCTGACCTTCACCCATGGCGGTAAACGCCGAGGTGATCTCGTAGGTGCGTGTATTGATCAGGCTGAAATCCGCCACCAGCGTCAGGCCCAGCACCGCCGAGTAGCTGTTGGTGTGGTCCAGGGCGTTGATGTCCTGGGTGAAGTCGATATCCGACAGCGTGCCAAACAGCACATAGTCCGCACCCTTGAAGTGGCCGGCCTTGATGCGTTTGATCACGTCGTAGACGTCACCCTTGGCATCGGCGGTGTAAGGCGTGCCCTGCACCAGTTGGAACTGGTGGGACTTGAGGATCTCGCCCTTGATATCCCCGCTGAATTTACGCAACTCGGTCTGTTCGATGTAGCGGGTGCGGCTCTCGTACTCGCTGTAGTTCGACGCACCGCTGGCGTGGTAGGCGCTGGCCTGGAAGTTGTTGCTCGCCGACACCTGGTGAATGTATTCCTCGACCCGCGCCTCGTAGGCCAGGTCAGTCACCGCTATCTTCGGGGCGGCCGAGGCGCCAAAGGCGCACAGCAGGCCGATCATGCCGATCCATGCACGCATTGCTTAGCGCTCCGTGGTCTTGCGGATTTCTTTTTCGTCCATCCATTCGGCCAGGCCGCTCTCGACGTCGATCAGTTGCAGGCTGAACTTGTAGAACACGTCCTTGTAGTCCGAGCTGCGCTTGACGATGGAGCTGATGGAGCCTTCCAGGCGGTACTTGGCGGCGACCATGTTGCCGGTCTTGCTGACGGTGGACTTCTTGTACAGGCCGCTCTGGTTCTGCAGCTTGAGCTGGTCGACCTGGCTCTGCATGTCGGTGTTGTCGCTGGCGAAGCGTGCGGTGCCGGTTTTCATCAGCTGGGTCTTGATCGACGTGGTGATCTCGCGGGTATCGATGTACTCGCTGGTCTTGTTCTTCACGTCATACACCTGCACCACCGGGCGACCCTGCAGGATGCCGGACTGGGCCAGGGAGCGGGTCATGCTTTCGGCGATCATCTGCAGGTCGGTGGAGCCGAACTCGTTGGTCACCAGTTCCACGGCCTTGGTATCGCCGTAGCTGATGTTCTTACCGCCCAGTACCGGCGAAGTGTTGGAGCAACCGCTGGCCAGGATGGCGACGACGGCAAGGATCGAGAAGCGTGCAAACATGGGGAAATCTCTCAGCAGCAAAGAGGGACGGCTCAAGGGGTTTTCACTTCAAGACGGAAGTCCGCCGCCTGCGGCAAATTGGCAATCGCCGGCAGGAAGGTCGCCTGGTTGGCGTACAGGTTCAGCACTTTCCAGGTTTCTTCATCGCCCACCGGGAAACCATCGGCACCTAGCCAGGCAAAGCGGTAGTACATCATCTGGTTGCTGCTGGTGATGTTGCTCAACTGCACCTTGGCGGTCAGGAAGCCGTTCTCGCGCGCCACACGGATGGCGCCGACGGCGATGCCCTTGAACTTGCCCATCACCACGATTTTGCTCGCGGCGCTGCCGGGTTCCGGCGGTGGCGGGGTGGCGCAGCCGGCCAGCAGGACCAGCGCCAGGGCGCCGAGGATGAAATGACGCATAGCGTGCTCCTTAAGGTTGTTTGAGGGCGATGGCCTGGGCGGCGGTGCTCGGCACCACATGGGTGGCCAGGCCACCGGCGAAGACCTGGTTGCCAACGACGCGCAGGGTGATCACCTGGTAGCGTTGATCGGCCTTGACCGTCACCAGGGTGCCACCCAGGGCGTTGGGCAGGCTGACCTGGTGCTCACCGTGCTTGAGGCGCAGGCGGGTCACCTGGGTCATGTCCGGCAGGGTGCGCCAGGTGCGGGTGTCGGCACCTTCGGTGACGGCCGAAGCAATACCCAGCACCAGGCCGGCCATCGGGTTGGTTTTGTTCAGGTTGGTCTGTGCCACGCCACGGGTGACCGCCCGCACGGTGGTGCGCAGGATGATCCCCGGCATGTCATCACGCAGGGCGCGGCGAGACATGGCCGTGGTGCTGTTGAGTGCGGTGAGGTTCTGTTGCTGGCCGTCGACGCCGATCTGGGCAAACGTGGCAGTGGATGTATCTGCCTTGATCACCGGGAACGACAGCGGGGTGATCACCAGGTTGCCATTGATCGGGATCGGCAGGGGCAGGCGAATCGAGTCGCGGGCCGGTGCCAGGCCGCTTTGCACCACGATCAGCACGTCGGTTTCATCGGCGCCGACCTTGGATTTGTCCAGGTCCAGCAGGGCCTGTTCCAGCAGCGGGGTATTGGGGCGCAATTCGGCGGCCTTGCGGTAGCCGGGCGCAGCCAGGTCTTTTTCACCCAGGGCTTCGTAGACGAAGCCCGCCAGGTAATGACTGAACGCACTCTGGTAGCTGTTTTTCAGGCCAACCACTTCCGGTGCGTCGAGGGCTTCTACCGGGTAGCCACGCAGGTCTTTCATCTGGGTGGTTACGCCTTCGCGCTGGGCTTCGTCCTCACGCTTGAGGTATTCCTTGTCGCGCAGGTCGGCGATCACCGCTTCGCGTTCGTGGGTCTTCTTGATTTCGGTGCGCGCACCGTCGAAGTCGTTCAGGGCCAGCAGGTTCAGCGCCATCTGGGTGGTCAGCATGACCTTTTCATAGTCATAGCCTTCGTAGCGACGCACCTTGTCGTTGGCCAGGAAACTGCCGAACTGGGCGAGGTATTTTGCGCTGTCGAACTTGACCGACTCTTCCCACTTGTAGACTTGCAGGTCGGCGCTGCGCCAGGCGGTCTGGCTGCCGGTCAAATCACCCTTGGCACGCAGCAACTCGCCCTTCTCGAAGAAATAGAGCAAGTCCTTGTCGTCGCCGGTGTTGTTCTTTTCCAGCAGTGTCAGGGCTGCATCGACATTGCCGGTGGCCAGTTGCTGGTTGGTGGCTTGCAGCTCCGTGTCGTAGCTGCGAAACATCGAACAACCGGACAGCAAGGTCACCGCCGCGAGCGCGAGCGAAGGTAAGGCGCGAAATGCCATGCAGACTTCTTCCCTGAAAGTATCAACCGATGTGGTCATTCCTTATAAAAACCAGGAATGAAATTCCCTTTCGAACTAACAGGGCGCGGCATTATAAGCGCCATTGCTGGCAAAACAATGGCTTTTTGCCCGACAAAATCGATAAAGGCGCCACTAGTCAGCTCTTAAAAATGCCTCACCTCAAACAACGACAAATCACTTACGCCTTGAGTCAAACCCCTTAAGGTTTAACAATGTGTTACTTCGTATTTCCCTTTGAGATTCGTTCATGATTGCGCCCTTTCGTTTTCTCGCCTGGCTGATGTTGCCGGCGTTGATGTCGTGCAGCTTCAACCTGTTGGCCGCGACGGCCGAGGGCGCCCCACAGGCCCTGCATTTGCTGGACTACATTGGCGCTGACTATCCTCCGACGGTGGTGGCGGGCAAGGTCATCGATGAATCTGAATACCGCGAACAGTTGGAGTTTCTCGGCGTATTGCAGGGCCTGGTGGCAGAACTGCCGCAACGCCCGGAACGCGTGGCGCTGGTCAAAGGCGTCGATGAACTGCTCGCGGCGGTAACCGCCCGTCAGGACGGCGCGACAGTCGCCCGCCAGGCCCGCCAATTAGGCGCCCAACTGGCAGTGGCCTATGAAGTCAGCCAGGCCCCGGCGATCACCCCTGATCCAACGCGTGGCGCGCCGCTCTATGCCCAGCATTGCTCGGTGTGCCACGGCACCGCTGGCGCGGGTGACGGCCCGGCCAGCGTGGGCATGACCCCACCACCGGCCAATCTGCGTGACGCCGGGCGCCTGGATCGCCTGAGCCTCTACGCGATCTACAACACCCTGGGCCTGGGTGTTGAAGGCACCGACATGCCGTCTTTCGCCGACCAGCTGGACGACCGCCAGCGCTGGGACCTGGCCACCTACATCGCCGGCTTTACTGCCGACCCGGCTGCTGCAAAAAGCGAGCAACCGTTCAACCTCGCCGACCTGGCCCGCCAGACCCCCAATGAAGTGCTGGCGGCCAACGGCCCAGCCGCCGCCGCGACGTTCCGCGCCCAGCGTGCGCAACCGCCGCAGGTCAAGCGTGGCCCTGCGCAGTTGCTCGACTACACCGCTGCCACCCTGGACAAGAGCCTGGCAGCGTTCCAGAAGGGCGATCATGAGCAGGCCTACGACCTGTCCGTGGCTGCCTACCTGGAAGGTTTCGAACTGGTAGAAAGCTCGCTGGATAACGTCGACGCCAACGTGCGCAAGGACACCGAGAAGGCGTTGATGGCCTACCGGCAGTCGTTGCAGGACGGTTTGCCGGTTGAACAGGTGCAGCAACGCCTGGACATCGCCAAGGGCAAGCTCACCGAATCCGCCGGCCTGCTCGGCGGTGATGGCTTGAGCTGGTCATTGAGCTACATCTCCGGTTTGCTGATTCTGTTGCGTGAAGGCCTGGAAGCGATCCTGGTGCTGGTAGCGATCCTTGCGTTCCTGCGCAATACCGGCCAGCAATCGGCGGTGCGTAGCGTCAACGTCGGCTGGGGCCTGGCACTGCTGGCGGGTCTGGCAACCTGGGCATTGGCCGCGTATGTGATCGACGTGAGCGGCGCCCAGCGTGAATTGCTTGAAGGCTGCACGGCGCTGTTTGCCAGTGTGATGGTGCTGTGGCTCGGCGTGTGGATGCACGACCGCCGTCACGCCGCCGCCTGGCAGGACTACATCAAGAGCAGCCTGGTAGGCGGCGGCGGGCGCTTCGGTTTTGCGGTGCTGGCGTTCTTCTCGGTGTACCGCGAGCTGTTCGAAGTGATCCTGTTCTACGAAACCCTGTGGCTGCAAGCCGGCCCGGCCGGGCACAACGCGGTGCTGGCAGGTGGCGCCACGGCGCTGGTGCTCTTGGTGGGCCTGGCATGGGTGATCCTGCGGGGTTCGGCGAAGCTGCCGCTGGCGTTGTTCTTCGGCATCAACGCGGCGTTGCTGTGTGCGCTGTCGGTGGTGTTTGCCGGGCATGGCGTGAAGGCGCTGCAGGAAGCCGGCATCTTCGGCACCCGGCCGGTGGCTTTCTTTGATTTCGATTGGCTGGGCATCCACGCCGATGCGTACTCGTTGAGTGCACAGGCGGTGGCGATCCTGGCGATTGTGGTGCTGTACGGCCGCAGCCGGCTGACCGAAACGCGCCGGGTGGTTGCCTGAGCATGCGGGTGTGGATCGACGCCGACGCCTGCCCTCGGGCAGCCAAGGACCAGGTGGTGAAGTTCGCCCTCAAGCGCCAGTTCGAGGTGGTGCTGGTGGCCGGTCAGAGCCAGATCAAGCCGAGCTTCTCGTGTGTGAAGCTGATTGTGGTGCCCAGCGGCCCGGATGCGGCGGATGACTACCTGGTGGAGCACGCGGTGCCCGGGGAGTTGGTGATCTGCAGCGATGTGCCGCTGGCCGACCGCCTGGTGAAGAAGGGCGTTACGGCGCTTGATCCACGCGGCAAGGAGTTCAGCCCGGCGAACATGAGTGAACGGTTGGCGGTGCGCAATCTGTTCACTGATCTGCGTGAGCAAGGCCAGATGGGCGGTGGGCCACCGCCCCATGGGGAGAAGGAAAAGCAGGCGTTTGCCAATGCGTTGGACCGCATTCTCACAAAGTTGATGCGTCCGGCTTGACCCTATGGTGATCCGGTTTCTTGTGGTGAGCGGGCTTGCCCCGCGCTGGGCTGCGCAGCAGCCCTAAAACATACAACCGTGTTCTAACTGACTTACCGCATTGCCTGGATTAGGGCGGCTTCGCCACCCAACGCGGGGCAAGCCCGCTCACCACGACAAGCCGCTCACCACGACAAGCCGCTCACCACGACAAGCCCGCTCACCACAACAAACGTGCTCGCCACAGTGGGGGCTATCAGTCGTTCTCGTGGGTCAATTCCAGCACCCGATCCACCAGTTTGTTGATCCCCGAAGCGACTTCACTGATGTTCTTGCCGAGCATATAGGCCGGGGTGCTCACCAGTTTGCGTGCCTTGTCTTCGACGATATCTTCCACCCCGCATTCCTGGTGCGTTGCGCCCATCTTGTCCAGTGCGGCGGCGGTGTCGGCGCAGTTGCCGATGGTGCAGGTGACGCCGGGGCCGTAGATCTTCGCCGCCAGGGCCGGTGAGATGCAGATCAGCCCCACCGGCTTGCCCGCTTCGGCAAAGGCTTCGGCCAGTTCCAGCACCTGCGGGTTGACGCTGCAGCCAGCACCCTCCACGGCAAAGTTCGAGAGGTTTTTCGCCGCGCCAAACCCACCGGGCACGATCAGCGCATCGAAGTCGCCGGCGTTGGCTTCGCGGATATCTTTCACGTCACCCCGGGCGATCCGCGCTGACTCCACCAGCACATTGCGCGACTCGGGCATCTCTTCGCCGGTGAGGTGGTTGATCACATGCAGTTGCGCAATATCCGGGGCAAAGCATTGGACCTGAGCGCCACGCTGGTCCAGGCGCAGCAAGGTGATCACGCTTTCGTGGATCTCTGCGCCGTCGTACACGCCGCAGCCGGAAAGGATCACTGCAATCTTTTTGCTCATGGGCATTTCTCCTGGGGTCTTGGCGTTAAATGTCTACTAATTTGTCATCTGTTGCCAATGGGATCTCACGCCGCTGCACCTAATCTTGATGTAACAAAAATAGACCGGACCAGACCATGGACTTCGTGCCTTACGCGGTACCGTTTTTCATCGCCTTGATCGTGGTAGAGCTGCTCGCCGATCGCTGGCGCGGCGAGCGCAACTACCGGGTGGCGGACGCCATCAACAGCCTCAGCACCGGTGTGCTGTCCACCACCACGGGGCTGCTGACCAAAGGCGTGGGGATTTTGACCTACGCGTTTGCCCTCAAGCATCTTGCTGTCATCGAACTGCCGGCCCAGAGCGTCTGGACCTGGGTGTTCGCTTTCGTGTTCTACGACTTCTGCTATTACTGGCTGCATCGCATGGGCCATGAACGCAACATCCTGTGGGCCGCGCACTCGGTGCATCACCAGAGTGAGGACTACAACCTCAGCACCGCCCTGCGCCAGACCAGTACCGGCTTCCTGCTGAGCTGGATTTTCTACCTGCCCCTGGCCGTACTCGGCGTGCCATTGGTGGTGTTTATCAGCGTGGCATCGCTTAATTTGCTCTATCAATTCTGGGTGCACACGCGGCACGTGCCGAAGCTCGGCTGGTACGAGTGGTTTTTTGTCACGCCATCCAATCATCGGGCTCACCATGCACAGAACGCTCTCTACATGGATCGTAACTACGGCGGCGTGTTCATTATTTGGGACCGGCTGTTCGGCACTTTCCAGGAGGAAGACGACAACGAACCGGTGATTTTCGGCGTGACCACACCGTTGGCCAGTTGGAACCCGCTGTGGGCCAACCTGCAGTTTTATGCGCAGTTGTGGAGTGATGCGCGACGCACCGAGCGCTGGTGGGACAAACTGCGCATCTGGTTCATGCGCACCGGCTGGCGCCCGGCGGACGTGAAGGCCAAATATCCATTGGCCAAACATGACCTGAGCCAGTTCCGCAAATTCGACGTGCCGCTGGATGTGCGTCAACAGGTCTATATCGCCCTGCAATTTGCGGCGTATGTGGGCTTTGGCAGCTATCTGATGAATTTCGGCGAGGGTTTGCCCACGGCGGCATTGATCCTGGGTTGGAGTGCCATGGCGCTGGGGCTGTTTACCTTGGGCGTGGCCCTGGAGAACCGGCCGTGGGCGTGGAAGGCCGAGCTTTCGCGGCTGGTGCTGAATGTGCCGTTGGTGTGGCTGGCACCGTTGGTCGGGTTATGGCCGGCCAGCAACCTGAGCTGGCTGGGCCTGCTGAGCTACAGCTTGCTCAGTGTGATTGGTCTCTACTGCTGCAGAAGCCGGTTTACTCGACTGGTGTCTTAGGCGGCTCGACCGGGACCGGCTCTGCCGCGAGCCGGGCCTTCGCCTCGGCGCAGGCCTCGCGGGCGATGCGTGCATTCTTGATGCGACGGCGCAGCCACAGGCCGAAGCCCAGGATCAGTAAGGCACCCAATACCCACAGCTCGTATTTCTTGATGCTGCCCAACATACCTTCCAGCACCGCGCCGAAGTGATAGGCCGCAGCGCCCAACGCCAAAGCCCAGATCGCAGCGCCAATGCCGTTGAGGATCAGGTAGCGCAACGGCGGGTAGCCGGACAGGCCGATCGCCACGGGCATGACCGTGCGCAACCCGTACACGAAGCGAAAGCTCAGTACCCAGATATCCGGGTGCTTGCGGATGTGCTCCAGGGCCTTGTCGCCCATCAATTGCCAGCGTGGCTTGCGCGCCAAGAGCTTGCGGCCGTGCCTGCGACCCATGTAATACCAAAGCTGATCGCCGGCGTAGCTGCCGAAAAAGGCAACCACCACCACCAGGTTGATATCCATGTATCCACGGAACGCCAGGAAGCCTGCGAGAACCAGAATGGTCTCGCCTTCAAAGAAGGTGCCCAGGAAGAGCGCAAAGTAGCCGAAGTCATGCAGAAATTGTTGAAGCATGGTCTGGGGTGCTGGCGAAATGAACGCGCAGCCTACGCCTTCATGAAGATTCATGAAAGTATCGAGATGTGTCACGAAGTGAACAATTCCTACGGAAATGCCGAATGCGACTACAGGTCGCATCCTTAAGCACAACTGTCATACCTTCGTCATAATGGCCGCTTATAACTGCAACGCTCGCCCGTAAACCCGGGCTCAGGAGTCTGTCGTGAGCTTTACCCCTGCCAATCGCCTGTTCCCCGCCACCCGTCTGCGTCGCAATCGTCGTGATGATTTTTCTCGCCGTCTGGTACGTGAAAACGTGCTGACGACCGACGATCTGATCCTGCCGGTGTTTGTGCTGGATGGGGAAAACCGTCGGGAAGCGGTGGCTTCGATGCCGGGCGTGGAGCGTTTGACCATTGATCTGTTGCTTGAAGAAGCCGCCGGTTGGGTTGAACTGGGGATTCCGGCCTTGGCACTGTTCCCGGTCACGCCGGCTGAACTCAAGTCGTTGGATGCTGCCGAAGCCTGGAACCCGGACGGGATCGCCCAGCGTGCTACCCGTGCCCTGCGCGAGCGTTTTCCGGAGCTTGGGGTGATCACCGACGTGGCGTTGGACCCGTTCACCACCCACGGCCAGGATGGCATTCTTGACGAAGACGGCTATGTTCAAAACGACATCACCGTTGATGCGCTGGTCAAGCAAGCCTTGTCCCATGCGGCAGCCGGCGCCCAGGTGGTTGCCCCGTCAGACATGATGGACGGCCGCATCCAGGCGATTCGCGAAGCCCTGGAGCTGGCCGGCCACGTCAACGTGCGGGTCATGGCCTACTCGGCCAAGTACGCCAGCGCCTATTACGGCCCGTTCCGCGATGCGGTGGGCTCGGCGCTGAACCTGGGCAAGGCCAACAAGGCCTCGTACCAGATGGACCCGGCCAACAGCCATGAAGCCCTGCACGAAGTGGCGGCTGACCTGGCCGAAGGCGCTGACATGGTGATGGTCAAACCGGGGATGCCGTACCTAGACATCCTTTATCGGGTCAAAGACGAATTCAAGGTGCCGACCTTTGTTTATCAGGTCAGTGGCGAATACGCGATGCACATGGCTGCAATACAGAATGGATGGCTGAGTGAAGGGGTGATCCTTGAATCCCTGACAGCCTTTAAACGCGCCGGGGCTGATGGCATCCTGACCTACTTCGCCGCCCGCGCCGCCCAATTGCTTAGAGAGCAACAATAGCCCTCACAGGAACACTCGATGAATACCGAAGGACTCACAGAAGTTGCCGTAAAAGACGCTCACCCGGTGGTTGAACAAGTCACCGAGACCCCGCCGGAGCATGAGCCCGCCGCGCCCGTCGTGGTGGCCGAACCGCCCGTGCCGGCCCCGGTAGCGGCGGTGACCAACCTGGATGACAGCAGCCTGTACATCCACCGCGAGCTGTCACAACTGCAATTCAACATTCGCGTGCTGGAACAGGCGCTGGATGAGTCCTACCCGCTGCTGGAGCGGCTCAAGTTCCTGTTGATCTTCTCCAGCAACCTGGATGAGTTCTTCGAGATCCGCGTCGCCGGCCTCAAGAAGCAGATCACCTTCGCCCGTGAACAGGCCGGCGCCGACGGCCTGCAGCCGCACCAGGCGCTGGCGCGCATCAGCGAGCTGGTGCACGGCCATGTGGACCGCCAGTACGCGATCCTCAACGACATCCTGCTGCCGGAGCTGGAAAAACATCAGGTCCGCTTCATCCGCCGCCGTCACTGGACCACCAAGATCAAGACCTGGGTGCGTCGCTACTTCCGTGACGAGATCGCGCCGATCATCACACCGATCGGCCTGGACCCGACGCACCCGTTTCCGTTGCTGGTGAACAAGAGCCTCAACTTCATCGTGGAGCTGGAAGGTATCGACGCCTTTGGCCGCGACTCGGGCCTTGCGATCATCCCGGCGCCGCGTCTGTTGCCACGGATCATCAAGGTACCGGAAGAGGTGGGGGGCGCTGGCGATAACTATGTATTCCTGTCGTCGATGATCCATGCCCACGCCGATGACCTGTTCCAGGGCATGAAGGTAAAAGGCTGCTACCAGTTCCGCCTGACCCGTAACGCCGACCTGGCGCTGGACTCCGAAGACGTCGAAGACCTGGCCCGTGCCCTGCGCGGCGAGCTGTTCTCGCGGCGCTACGGCGATGCGGTGCGCCTTGAGGTGGCCGACACCTGCCCGAAACATCTGTCGGACTACCTGCTCAAGCAGTTCAACCTGGGCGAGACCGAGTTGTATCAAGTCAATGGCCCGGTGAACCTGACGCGCCTGTTCAGCATCACCGGCCTGGACAGCCATCCGGAACTGCAATACACGCCATTCACCCCACAGATCCCGAAACTGCTGCAAAACAGCGAGAACATCTTCAGCGTGGTGAGCAAGCAGGACATCCTGCTCCTGCACCCGTTCGAGTCCTTCACGCCCGTGGTCGACCTGCTGCGCCAGGCCGCCAAGGACCCGCATGTGTTGGCCGTACGCCAGACCCTGTACCGTTCCGGCGCCAACTCGGAAATCGTCGATGCCTTGGTTGACGCCGCGCGCAACGGCAAGGAAGTCACCGCGGTGATCGAGTTGCGTGCGCGGTTCGACGAAGAATCCAACCTGCAACTGGCCAGCCGCCTGCAAGCAGCCGGTGCGGTGGTGATCTATGGCGTGGTCGGCTTCAAGACCCACGCCAAGATGATGCTGATTCTGCGCCGCGAAGCCGGTGAGATCGTGCGTTACGCCCACTTGGGCACCGGTAATTACCACGCCGGCAACGCCAAGCTCTACACCGACTACAGCCTGCTGACTTCCGACGACGCCTTGTGTGAAGACGTCGGCAAGTTGTTCAGCCAGTTGATCGGTATGGGCAAGACCTTGCGCATGAAGAAGCTGCTGCACGCGCCGTTCACCCTCAAGAAGGGCATGCTCGACATGATTGCCCGCGAAACCCAGTTCGCCCTCGACGGCAAGCCGGCGCACATCATCGCCAAGTTCAACTCGCTGACCGATCCGAAGATCATCCGCGCGCTGTACAAGGCCAGCCAATCCGGCGTGCGTATCGACCTGGTGGTGCGCGGCATGTGCTGCCTGCGTCCGGGCATTGTCGGGGTGTCGCACAACATTCACGTGCGCTCGATCATCGGCCGGTTCCTGGAGCACACGCGGGTGTTCTACTTCCTCAACGGCGGCGAAGAACAGATGTTCCTCTCCAGTGCCGACTGGATGGAGCGCAACCTCGACAAGCGCGTAGAGACCTGCTTCCCGGTGGAAGGCAAGAAGTTGATCATGCGGGTCAAGAAGGAGCTGGAAAGCTACCTCACCGACAACACCCACAGCTGGAGCCTGCAGTCGGACGGTCGCTACGTGCGCAACACGCCGACCGGCAACCAGAACCCGCGCAGTGCGCAGGCGACGTTGTTGGAGAAGTTGGGTAGTCCGATTCTGTCGGTGAACTAACAGCTGGCCCTACTGTGTGAGCTGGCGTGTTGTGGTGAGCGGGCTTGTCCCGCGCTGGGCCGCGAAGCGGCCCTAAAACCAAACGCCGCATTCTGCCTGACGGAATGCGGCGTTTTCATTGGGGCTGCTTCGCAGCCCAGCGCGGGACAAGCCCGCTCACCACACAAGCCCATCCCACAATTGTTTTGCAGCGTTCTTCAGATCAGCGCAGGTTCAGGCTGAACCCCACCCGGGTCAGCCACTCGGCTTCCTGGCCAAAATCCGCCTGGGTCAGTTGATTCTCATCCAGCCAGCCTTTCGGGAACACCACGTCCAGGCTGTCGCCGTCGGCGCGCAGGGTCACCTGGGGCATTTCCTGGGTGCCACGGATGTGGTGGAACAGGATCGCAAAGCGCAGCAGCACGCACAGGCGGATCAGCTTGATGCCTTCGTCACCGAATTCAGCGAATTTGTCCCTGGGGATGTTACGGCGATGGCCGCGCACCAGCAGGGCGAGCATTTGCTGGTCCTCGCGGGAGAAGCCGGCCAGGTCCGAGTGCTCGATCAGGTAGGCGCCGTGCTTGTGGTAATGGTAGTGGGCGATGTCCAGGCCCACTTCATGCACCTTGGCGGCCCAGCCCAGCAGCTCGCGCCAGACGCCATCTTCCAGGTCCCAGTCCTCGGCCACCTGGTCGAAGGCGTGCAGGGCTTTGCGCTCCACACGTGCGGCTTGTTCCAGGTCGACGTGATAGCGCTCCATCAACGAGGTGAGCGTGCGCTCACGCACGTCTTCGTGGTGATGGCGACCCAGCAGGTCGTAGAGCACACCTTCGCGCAGGGCACCGTCACAGTGGTCCATGCGTTGCAGTTCAAGAGCATCGAAGATCGCTTCGAGAATCGCGAGGCCGGCCGGGAAGATCGCGCGACGATCAGGCTTGATACCGTCGAAGTCGATTTTCTCGGCGTCCCCCAGTTTGAACAGCTTGCGCTTGAGCCACGCCAGGCCCTGGGCGTTGACTTCACCGGTGCCATGGCCGCCGGCTTTCAGTGCCAGGCCGATGGCACGGATGGTGCCGGACGAGCCGATGGCTTCATCCCAGGTCAGGCGATGCAGGGCGTGTTCGATGCTCATGATCTCCAGCCGCGCCGCCGTATAGGCCTGGGCGTAGCGTGCCGGGGTGATCTTGCCGTCTTTGAAGTAACGCTGGGTGAAGCTGACGCAGCCCATCTGGAGGCTTTCGCGCAACAATGGCTCGAATCTTTGCCCAATGATGAATTCGGTACTGCCCCCGCCGATGTCGGCGACCAGGCGTTTGCCCGGGGTGTCGGCCAGGGTGTGGGACACGCCCAGATAGATAAGACGGGCTTCTTCACGGCCGGAGATGACTTCTACCGGGTGCCCGAGGATCTCCTCGGCGCGGCGGATGAATTCGCCACGGTTACGTGCTTCACGCAACGCGTTGGTGCCGACGATTCGAACGGCGCCCAGGGGCATGCCGTTGATCAGTTGCGCAAACCGCTTCAGGCAATCGAGCCCGCGTTGCATGGATTCTTCGTTGAGCTGGCGCTCGTCGTCGATCCCGGCAGCCAGTTGCACTTTCTCTCCGAGCCGCTCAAGGATGCGGATTTCGCCGTTCTGGGCCTTGGCCACGACCATATGAAAGCTGTTGGAGCCCAGGTCGATGGCGGCGATCAGGGACAGATTCTTGGCTTGGGATTGCGGCATGGTAAGAGGGTCTCGGTCGATAACCCAACCATCGTGCCACGATCGACCTTTGGTGCCAACGCGTACTGCTTGGGTAATTTTCCGGCAGGTGTCTGTGAGGGATTTTTGTGGGAAATGTAGGGCGTTTTTCAAAGCGCTCCGTGGATAGCGCTTTAAGTTTGTAGGAGTTTTGTCAAAGAACTGTAGTTGAACTGTTTGTGAATTTCCCTACAGGGTCGATATCAATACCCTATGTTGTTTATTGGGTTGAGACTACTCTTTGTCTTTACTGCTCTCACAATAACTAGGGTCTTGTCTTATTTTTCAATCGAGGGCGTGACCGCAGACTGTCACTCGGCAATCTTGCCTTGGTGTTATTTATTTACAGCTTTACATGCCCCAATCGATTTTCTGGGGGGTGTGAAAGTGAAAAATGAATACGCCTGACAACGTCAAGTGATGAGGTAGTTATGAATAAAGTTGTGGGTTTTACGTTCGGGTTGATGTGCTTGGGGGCGACGGTAACCGCTCAGGCCAATACCGGTAGTTCGGGGAACCTGAGAGTTATCGGTACTATTAAACCGGCAGCCTGTACGGTAACTCTCACTGGGGGGGGGACTGTTGACTACGCGACGATTCCAGCAGCAAGCCTCCCGGCGAATGATTACTATCATTTGTCAGAAAAGCCCCTGCCGTTCAGCATAAACTGCGGGTCGACTGCTACCCAAGTGTCCTTGTCTATTGCTGACTCGCAGTCCAATAGCACGGTGCCTGGCATTTTAGGCCCGGGTTTTCCCGAATCCCAGAATTTTGGCCTTGGCATGGTGGGCACCAAGCGTACGGGCGGTTACTCGGTCAGGTTTATGAACCTTACCGCTACCGGCTCTTCCTTGTATCCGCTGAAAAGGGTGAGTCAGAGCGCTGGTTGGTTGTACAACAGCGACGGTAGGATCGATAAGACCCCATACCAGCATTCGTGGAGTCGTAGTACAGCACCGACCCCTGCGTTGGTTAGTTCGGTTTCCGGCACGCTCATCGTTAAAGCCGTTATCAATAAAGCCAATGATTTGAACCTTAGCCAAGATGTTCCTTTGAACGGGCTCGCTACTCTGGTCGTCGCTCGAATCTAAATAGTTAACGCCAGCCTGCATTGCGGTTTATTTAGCCGGAACTGCATGTGGGCTGCTTATCGCTGTTTGAACGGCTGTTCATGGTTTTCATTTTGTATGTGGGTGCAACTTGATGTGGCGTACTTTGAGTTCTGTGGTTGCGTTGTTCGGCTGTATGAGTCTTTCTTGTTTGTTATCGGGGGATGTTATAGCAGCTGGCATGGAGCCGGAAACATCGGTTGTCATTCTTTATGAAGAAAACGGTGAGGCGACGATTAACGTCAGAAATACCGATGCCAGTGCCGCATTGCTTCATTCGGTCATTCAGAACATCCCGGAAGACCCTGAGCCGTTGTTGATCGTTACGCCGCCTATTGCGCGAGTCGAGGCGGGAGAAACACAACTCGTACGTGTTATCAGTACTTCAAAGCTACCGCTCAAGACTCAACGTTTGAAGCGTATTACGTTTGAGGGGATACCGCAGGCGCGCGCCGAGGGCAGCTCGACCATCGGCATTACGATTCGACAAGACCTGCCGCTGATTCTCCATCCTCAAGGTTTACCAAGACATCAAGAACCTTGGAAGCTGCTTGAGTGGAGGTTGCGGGGCAATCGGCTGACGGTACATAACAATAGCGCCTATGTCATACGTTTCGGGCTGGAGGTCCAGCTGCTCCCAAAAAGACAGCTCGGCGTTTTGCCACGTACTTACATCCTGCCGGGCGAAGTCCTGTCGACCCTTGTCGAGGGTGCATTGGTGGATGCTGACGCCATCGAGATACAACCTGCAACTGTCTATGGCTACTCGGTGGGTGTTTTCCAGGCTCCGGTTGTGATCGATGCGGGCTGATCGGAAGATGAAAAAAGTCGACGATACGGGCCGTCAGCATCAGCCTTCACTGTCTTTGCAGGCTTCGATTTCCCGAGCCTTGGGTTCTAGGGTTTTCATAGGGCTTACTGCGCTCTGGAGTGTTCCTGCCCACTCTCTGGCGTTGGGGGACGGTTTTGATCTCGCTGTGTTGGCTGCGAATGGGATCGACCCGAAGGTTGCTGATTATTTTCGTAGTGCCGCGCGCTTTCGGGAGGGTGTCCAGGTGGTGGGGCTGCGGGTCAATGGGAATTCGCTGGGCCTTGTAGAGGCGCGATTTGATTACCAGGGACAACTGTGTTTTACGCCGGGCCTGTTGGAAAAAGCAGGTTTGCGGGTGCCCGATGCCATTATTCGTCAGGGCGTCGCAGCCAGCCAGGCGTGTCATGATTTTTTGGGAGAGTACCCCGCCACCATCGTCAGGCTGCGCCCCGGCAGCGATGAGGTGACGCTGGTGGTGCCCACTCAGTCAATGCGTGAGTCTGATTGGGATCTTGGAGGGTTTTCCCAGGGTGGCACCGCTGCATTGTTCAATTACGACGTGCAAGGGTTTGGTGAACGCTCCGGCAGCGATTCTACCCGTTCCATGTCCGCTTATACCGAGGCGGGGTTCAATCTGGGGAACTGGATAGTCCGTAGTCGCCAGTTCTATGTATCCGATAACGGCGAGAGCCGCAGCGAGCATGTAAGCGCTTACGCACAGCGCGATTTCACCGCGTTGAATACGACATTCCAAGTCGGGCAGATTTCCAGTGACAACCCCGTATTTGGCGGGTTGCAGTTGTCGGGTTTCCAGTTCTCTCCCGATGGCCGGTCCCGTGGTGCGGGTGGTGACAGTCAGGTGGTGGTTGAAGGCCTTGCATCCAGCGATTCCAGGGTCGATGTACGTCAGGCAGGTGTATTGATTTATACGACGCTTGTGCCTGCGGGGCCCTTCACCCTCACGGGCCTGCCCTTGTTAAATGGCACCAGTGACCTTGAGGTGAGTGTCACCGGTACGCGCGGCGGCGGGCATAGCTTTACCGTGCCGGCGGCATCGTTTCGTGGCGCCGTTCAGGTCAAGACTGGCTATTACTTCTCCGTAGGTCAGGCCCGTGGGGCAAAACTGGATTCCGGGCAAGCGCCGATTGTTGCAATGGGGAGCGGCACTTGGGGGCTGGGGCGGGATTCGTCGTTAGGGTTTGGTCTGTTGAGCACCGACGCGTATCACGCAGCAGGAGGGACGCTGAGTACTGTTTTTTTCCAGCGACTATCGGTTGGTGTTCGCCAAAACCTGTCTCGTGACAGCCTGGGTAGCGTTCGGGGTGGGCGTAGCGCTATTTCTGTGGGAAGCCCCCTGAAGGCCAATATTGAAACAAGTGTGAGCGCTACGACGCAGACGCGTGGGTATCGTGAGGTACTTGAAGCGGGTCGGTCGGTTGCCCGTGGCGAGTTGGATGCGCGGTTCAAGAACCAATACACGGCCGGGGTAAGTTGGTTTAGCCCGCATTTTGGGGGCTTTTCCCTCAATTACTCTCGCAGTTCGCAATTTGACGGGCAATCGGCCGGACACGTGTCCACCTCATGGAACCGCGAGTTCAGCGGCACTCATGTAGCGCTGATTGCCGATTCCCGAGTAGGCGGTTCCAGACCACGTAACACCAGACAGACGCCGTATGAGCAGCGCAGTCGCGCACCAGGTAAAGAACGTTCGGTTCGCCTGGAGGTCACCATCCCGCTCGGAGAAAATCGCACTGTCCGGTCTTACGCCAGTCGCCGAGAGGACCGAGTCGATCTGGGCAGCACGTTCAGTGAACGGGTCAACGACTCCGTGAACTATGAGGTGGGCGTAGCTCGCGAACACGTCACCCAGGAACAGTCGATACAAGGGCGGGTGAATGTAACTCCGCGTTATACACAGTTCTCGGTTGGTATGCGCAGGGACGCTCTGGGCTCAGGCTATTCCGGTCAATTACAGGGCGGTGTGGTGGCTCATGAGCGCGGTCTGACGTTCTCGCCCTATACCGTGCAGGATACGTTTGGCATCGTCGCGGTGGGGGATGTCGGAGCCGCAAAGGTTTCGACCCCGCAGGGGCCTGTCTGGACTGATTACCGTGGTCAAGCAGTGATTGCAGGCCTTCCCGCCTATCACAACAGCAATGTGGAAGTGCAGACCCAATCGCTGCCTAGGCGTGTAGATCTGAAAAACGGGACCAAGACGCTCAAGGCCGGGCGTGGCTCTTTCAGTACCGTTGACTTCGAGGTGATAAAAGTGCGCCGCCTCCTGCTTGAAGTTCGTGATGCGCATGGGCGGCTCCTGCCCCAGGGCGCTCCGGTTTTTGGCAGGAAGAACGCCTTTTTGACCAGTGTCGTGGGTGACGGCATGGTGTTCCTGAACGACCTGAATGAACTGCAAGCCTTGAACATTTCCCTTCCTGATACCTCCACCTGTTCGGTGCAACTGAACGCTGAGCCAGAAATCGATGAAGATAAATATTATGAAACAGCATCTGCTGTCTGCCATGTGCTGTGAGCCGGCGAGCCAGCTTGAGTCACGTAGCCTGCGCTATGGGCTTGGCTTTTGGCTGCTGTCTTTTGTGGTACTTATGCCCGGTGATGCATCAGCTGGCGAGTGTCGAGTGTCCCTGAGTCAGCCCCAGGTTGATTACGGTGTCATTCGTCGTGCCGAGTTACTGGACGAGCAATCGGGTCGGCCACAATTTTCCTTGGGTAAACGTACGCTTCAGCTGAATATTGCCTGTCCTGATTTGTCGCCTATGGCTATGCGTTTTACGGGGGCGCCCTTAGGGACCGGGTTCCGGTTCGGGCGCCAAGGATACTTCACGCTGAGTGTTCAACAGGCTCAAGTGGATGGGCAGCCCGTTGAGCTGCTTGCATCACGTCGATCCGATGATCCCGCGACCGGGCACCTTTTGCCAGGCATGGCGCTTTTTGCGTCTGTGGGCGGCTCGCCAATACAAGGGCGCCGCTTTACGGCCTTGGTCAACCTCGAGACTTTCGTGCCAGCGATCGGGCTTGCCGTGAGTGGCGAAACCCTGTTCGAAGGGAGAGGGAGCTTCGAATGGGTTCCAGGTACCTGAAGTTAGCCCGGTTGTTCCACCGACCCGATGAAATTGGCGAACTCCGGGGTTCTGGGGTTGGCGAACAGTTCCTGGGGAGGTCCCACTTCATGCACCTTGCCCTGGTGCATGAAAACCAGCTTATCGCCGACTTCCCGGGCGAAGCGCATCTCATGGGTCACCATGATCAAGGTCATGCCGTCCTTGGCCAATTGGCGCACCACGCTGAGCACTTCATTGACCAGTTCCGGGTCCAGCGCCGAGGTGATTTCATCGCACAGCAGCACCTTGGGCGACATGGCAAGCGCACGGGCAATCGCCACACGCTGTTGTTGCCCGCCGGACAGGCGATCGGGGAAGGCGTCGAATTTCTCGCCAAGCCCGACGCGTTCCAGCATCTGTTTCGCCAGTTGGGCTGCCTTGGCCTTGGGCACTTTCTGCACCACTTGTGGCGCGAGCATGACGTTCTCGCCGACCGTCAGGTGCGGGAACAGGTTGAATTGCTGGAACACCATGCCGACTTTCTGTCGCAGGCTGCGCAGGTCGGCGCGGGCGGCATCGAGGTACTCGCCATCGACTTCGATCACGCCGTCGTTGATGGATTCCAGGCCGTTGAGCGTGCGCAGCAACGTGGATTTGCCCGAGCCGCTGCGGCCGATGATCGCCACCACCTGGCCTTCATCCACGGTCAGGTCGATGCCCTTGAGCACGTGGTGATCGCCGTAATACTTATGCAGGGCAGAAATTCTAAGCAGAGGCATGCAGTCTCCTTTCCAGGTAGCGGGCACTGAGGGACAGGGGGTAGCAGAGTAAAAAGTAACCAAGGGCCACCAGGCCGTAGACCATGAAGGGTTCGAAGGTGGCGTTGGCGAGCATGCCGCCGGTCTTGGTCAGTTCGGTGAAGCCGATGATTGAGGTCACGGCGGTGCCCTTGACCACCTGCACCGAGAAGCCCACTGTCGGCGCCACGGCAATGCGCAGGGCCTGGGGCAGGATCACATAGCGCAGTTGCTCCAGCGGGTTGAGCGCCAGGCTGGCCGACGCTTCCCATTGCCCGTGGGCGATGGAGTCGACGCAGCCGCGCCAGATCTCGGCGAGGTAGGCGCTGGTAAACAACGTCAGGGCAATCGCCGCCGCCAGCCAGGGCGAGATATCCACACCGAGCAGGGCAATGCCGAAGAACACCAGGAACAGCTGCATCAACAGCGGCGTGCCCTGGAACAGTTCGATGTAGGTGCGCGCCACATTACGCGCAAAGGCGTTGCGGCTGATGCGCATCGTCATCACCAGCAAGCCGATCACGCCGCCGCCAACAAACGCCACCAGTGACAGCAGCAACGTCCATTGCAGGCCGGTGGCCAGGTTGCGCACGATGTCCCAGAAGGAAAAATCACTCATCGACTGTTCCTCATCACAAAACGGCGGCCGATCCAGTTGAGCAACTGGCGGATCATCAGCGCCATGCACAGGTACACCAGGGTGGTCAGGGCATAGGTTTCGAACGCGCGGAAGTTGCGCGACTGGATAAAGTTGGCGGCAAAGCTCAGTTCTTCAGTGGCGATCTGCGAGCACACCGCCGAACCGAGCATCACGATGATGATCTGGCTGCCCAGGGCCGGCCACACCTTGCCCAGCGCCGGCAGCAGCACCACGTGGCGGAAGGCCTCGAAGCGCGTCATTGCCAGCGCCGCGGCAGCTTCCAATTGCCCGCGAGGAATGGCCTGGATGCCCGCGCGGATGATTTCCGTGGAGTAGGCGCCGAGGTTGATCACCATCGCCAGCACGGCAGCTTGCCACTCGGTGATCTTCAGCCCCAGGGACGGCAGGCCGAAGAAGATGAAGAACAGCTGCACCAGGAACGGTGTGTTGCGGATCAACTCGACATAAACGCCAAAGAACCAGGCGAACGGCTGGATCTTCCACGCCCGCACTACGGCGCCGACGGTGCCCAGGGCCACGCCGAGGATGGCGCCGATGGCTGTCAGCTCGAGGGTGAACAGCGCACCGCGCAACAGCAGGTCGGTATTGGCCAGCACCGGCACAAAGTCAAATTGATACGCCATGGGTCAGCTCCGCTCTCAGAGATCGGCGGGCAGTGGCTCTTTCAGCCATTGCATAGCGTTCTTTTCCAGGCTGCCATCTGCCTTGGCCGCGACCAGGATCTGGTTGACCTTCTCCAGCAGGGCCGGCTCGTTCTTGTTCACGCCCACGTACACCGGAGAGTCCTTGAGCTTCACTTTCAACGCCGGCACGCGTTTGGGGTTGCGCTCGCTGATCGCCACCATTACCACGTTGCCGCTGGCAATCAGGTCAACCTGGCCGGCCAGGTAGGCGGCGATGGTCGAGTTGTTGTCCTCGAAGCGCTTGATCGTGGCTTCCTTGGGGGCGACGGCGGTCAGTTCGATATCTTCGATGGCGCCACGGGTCACGCTGATGGTTTTGCCCTTGAGATCGTCGGTGCTACTGATGGCGGCATCAGGCGGGCCGAACACGGCAAGGTAGAACGGTGCGTAGGCCTTGGAGAAATCAATCACCTTCTCGCGCTCAGGGTTCTTGCCCAGGCTGGAGATCACCAGGTCGACCTTGCCGGTGGTGAGGAACGGGATACGGTTGGTGCTGTTGACCGGGGTCAGTTCCAGCTTGACCTTGAGCTGGTCGGCCAGCAGCTTGGCGGTGTCGATGTCCAGGCCGCGTGGCTTCATGTCGGGGCCGACCGAGCCGAAGGGCGGGAAGTCCTGGGGTACGGCGACCTTGAGGGTGCCACGGGCGACGATGTCGTCCAGACCATTGGCCTGGGCGGGTGCCTGGCTCAGCATCAGGCTGGCAAACAGGGCAGTAAGCAGGGCGCTGTAGCGCTTGGTCATGGCAACTCTCCGAGAAGGGCGAAGGGGTTTTCTGGATTTGCCCAGTGCACAGCCCATGCCATCACCCTCCGAATTGTCTGCAGGGCCGGTATTTGTTGAGCTGTGGTGGTCGGACTGGTCTGAACAGTGCCTGGGCTTTGCGCACTGTTTTCGAGCGTCGGCAAAACCTCGCGAGCCCCTTTGGGGCGTGGCTTGCCGCCTGCCACGAATAGCTTTACAACTAGCCACTCAGTTGACTGGAACCTTGAGTTTTTTATGAATTCCATCGCCCAAGCCGTACCGGAAGCGGCCCTGCAGGCCATCCGCAAACTGATCAAGGAGCAAGGCTTCGGACCGGGCGATGCGTTGCCGTCGCAACGGCATCTGGCGGTGCAGTTGGGGGTGAGCCGAGCGTCGTTGCGTGAGGCAATGTCGTCCCTCAGCGCGTTGGGTGTGGTCAGTGTGCAGCCGGGCAAGGGCGTGTTCGTGCAGGCGGTCGAGGAGTCGCCAGGGTTCGCCTGGCCCTTTGCGGCACAGGCCACGCCACTGGATATCTTCCAGTTGCGCTATGCCCTGGAAGGTTTTGCAGCGGGGTTGGCGGCGGTGACGCTGAGCATCGATGAGTTGGACAGCCTGGAAGACAATGTCGAGGCCATGCGCAAGGTCCTCAAGGCCAGCGACTTCGAAGCCGCGGCCCGGCTCGACTTCGAATTTCACCAGCGCATCCTGCTCGCCAGTGGCAACCAGGCGATGGTGAGCATCCTGAGCGCGAGTGCCGAGGTTTTTCTGGAGAGCCAGAAGCTACCGTTCATCCGACCGGAACGGGCCATGGAGACCTGGCAGGAGCATCGTCGGATTCTGCGCGCCCTGGCCCGGCGCGCCAGTGCGGCGGCGCAGAAAACCATGCAGGAACACGTGCGCAATGCGGCGTTGCGCACCGGCATTGCCTTCGTGACCCCCGTCACTCCCTGAGTTGGGCTATACCCAAACTCATGGGTCATCATAGGAAGACTCAATCAGAGGCGGCTTCCTGAACGGGGGAAGGGCAGCTATGATGGGCCACGTTTTTTTTGCTTACAATCCGGAGACATCCATGAGCAACGATCTTATCAAGCACGTCACCGACGCGACCTTTGAGGCCGAAGTACTCAAGGCTCAAGGCCCGGTGCTGGTTGACTACTGGGCTGAATGGTGCGGCCCTTGCAAAATGATCGCTCCAGTCCTGGACGACATTGCGACCACCTACGAAGGCAAGCTGACCATTGCCAAGCTGAACATCGACGACAACCAGGAAACCCCGGCCAAGCACGGCGTGCGTGGTATCCCGACCCTGATGCTGTTCAAGAACGGCAACGTCGAAGCGACCAAAGTAGGCGCGCTGTCGAAGTCTCAGCTCCAAGCTTTCCTCGACGCGAACATCTAAGCGTCGTCAAAAAAGCCCCGCAAAATAGCGGGGCTTTTTCGTGAAACAGGGCTAGACGCTCCGAAACTCAGGTGGTACATTCGGCCCCGCACTGGTTTCTCCACTGCCCCCTGCAAGCCGTCGCCGACGCATTCCTTTTCGATTAGTACGCGATCCTGTCGCCTTCTCTGCGGCGCGGCCTCATTAAGCCAAAAGCTTAATTTCCCCCCTCCATAAATGATTACGTCATTCCTATATGAATCTGACTGAACTCAAGCAAAAGCCGATTACCGACCTGCTCCAATTGGCCGAAGAAATGGGCATAGAAAATATGGCCCGTTCGCGCAAGCAGGACGTGATTTTCTCCCTGCTCAAGAAGCACGCGAAAAGCGGCGAGGAAATCTCCGGTGATGGCGTGCTGGAGATTCTCCAGGACGGCTTCGGCTTCCTCCGCTCTGCTGACGCGTCCTATCTCGCCGGCCCAGACGATATCTACGTCTCGCCGAGCCAGATCCGTCGCTTCAACTTGCGCACCGGTGACACCATCGTTGGCAAGATCCGCCCTCCGAAAGAAGGCGAGCGTTATTTCGCCCTGCTCAAGGTCGACACGATCAACTTCGACCGTCCCGAGAACGCGAAAAACAAGATTCTCTTCGAGAACCTGACCCCGCTGTTCCCGACCGTGCGCATGAAGATGGAAGCCGGTAACGGTTCCACCGAAGACTTGACCGGTCGTGTGATCGACCTGTGCGCCCCGATCGGCAAGGGCCAGCGCGGCCTGATCGTCGCGCCGCCGAAAGCCGGTAAGACCATCATGCTGCAGAACATTGCAGCGAACATTGCGCGTAACAATCCTGAAGTTCACCTGATCGTGCTGCTGATCGATGAGCGTCCGGAAGAAGTGACCGAAATGCAGCGCACCGTGCGCGGTGAAGTGGTTGCCTCGACGTTCGATGAGCCGCCAACCCGCCACGTGCAGGTTGCCGAAATGGTGATCGAGAAGGCCAAGCGCCTGGTCGAACACAAGAAGGATGTGGTGATCCTGCTCGACTCCATCACCCGTCTGGCCCGTGCCTACAACACCGTGATCCCGAGCTCCGGCAAGGTATTGACCGGTGGTGTCGATGCCCACGCCCTGGAGAAACCGAAGCGTTTCTTCGGCGCCGCGCGCAACATCGAAGAAGGCGGCTCGCTGACCATTATCGCCACCGCACTGGTTGAAACCGGTTCGAAGATGGACGAAGTGATCTACGAAGAGTTCAAGGGTACCGGCAACATGGAACTGCCCCTGGACCGTCGCATCGCGGAAAAACGCGTGTTCCCGGCGATCAACATCAACCGTTCCGGCACCCGCCGCGAAGAGTTGCTGACCGCTGACGACGAACTGCAGCGCATGTGGATCCTGCGCAAGCTGCTGCACCCGATGGACGAAGTAGCCGCCATCGAGTTCCTGGTCGACAAGCTGAAAACCACCAAGACCAACGACGAGTTCTTCCTGTCGATGAAGCGTAAGTAATACGACGTTTCAGGTCCTGAAGAATGGCGCCCCCAGGGGCGCCATTTTTTTGTGCCCGTTTTTTAAGCGCTGCTGGCAGGCAAACACACCCTGGAGCAGGTAGGATGTACGCCTATTTTACGGGTGGCATGGTTAATGAAATTCAAGGATCTTCGGGATTTCGTGCAGCAACTTGAGCAGCGCGGAGAGTTGAAACGTATCCAGATGCCGATTTCCCCGGTGCTGGAAATGACTGAGATTTGCGACCGTACCCTGCGCAACAAGGGCCCGGCGCTGCTGTTCGAGAACCCGACCGGCTTCGATATCCCGGTGCTCGGCAACCTGTTCGGTACGCCCGAGCGTGTGGCTTTTGGCATGGGCGCCGAGTCGGTCAGCGAATTGCGCGAGATCGGCAAGCTGCTGGCCTTCCTCAAGGAACCCGAGCCGCCCAAGGGGCTGAAGGACGCCTGGTCGAAGCTGCCGATCTTCCGCAAGATCATTGCCATGGCCCCCAAAGTGGTCAAGGACGCGGTGTGCCAGGAAGTGGTCATCGAAGGCGATGACGTCGATCTCGCCATGCTGCCGGTGCAGACCTGCTGGCCCGGCGACGTCGGCCCGCTGATCACCTGGGGCCTGACCGTCACCAAAGGCCCGAACAAGGACCGTCAGAACCTCGGTATCTACCGCCAGCAAGTGATCGGCCGCAACAAGGTCATCATGCGCTGGCTGAGCCATCGTGGCGGCGCGCTGGACTTCCGTGAGTGGTGCGAGAAGCACCCCGGCAAACCGTTCCCGGTCTCCGTGGCCCTGGGCGCCGACCCCGCCACCATCCTCGGTGCCGTGACCCCAGTGCCCGACAGCCTGTCCGAATACGCCTTCGCCGGTCTGCTGCGCGGTAACCGCACCGAGCTGGTGAAATGCCGTGGCAACGACCTGCAAGTGCCGGCCACTGCCGAAATCATCCTTGAAGGCGTGATTCATCCGGGTGAAATGGCCGATGAAGGCCCTTACGGCGACCACACCGGCTACTACAACGAAGTCGACAGTTTCCCGGTCTTCACCGTCGAGCGCATCACCCATCGGATCAAACCGATCTACCACAGCACCTACACCGGCCGGCCGCCGGATGAGCCGGCGATTCTCGGCGTGGCGCTCAACGAAGTGTTCGTGCCGATCCTGCAGAAACAATTCCCTGAGATCACCGACTTCTACCTGCCGCCGGAAGGCTGCTCGTACCGCATGGCCATCGTGACCATGAAGAAGTCGTACCCAGGCCATGCCAAGCGGGTAATGCTCGGTGTGTGGTCGTTTTTGCGACAGTTCATGTACACCAAGTTCGTTATTGTCACCGACGACGACATCAACGCCCGCGACTGGAACGACGTGATCTGGGCCATCACCACGCGCATGGACCCCAAGCGCGACACGGTGATGATCGACAACACGCCGATCGACTACCTCGACTTCGCGTCGCCAGTGTCGGGCCTGGGTTCGAAGATGGGCCTGGATGCCACCCACAAATGGCCGGGCGAAACAACCCGCGAGTGGGGCCGGGTGATCGTCAAGGATGAAGCCGTCACCGCCCGTGTCGATGCGATCTGGAAAGAATTGGGAATAGATTGATGCGTGTAACCCTGCAACCTTCCGGCGCCGTGCTGGAACTGGTCCCTGGCGAGCGAATCCTCGAAGGCGCGCGTCGCCTCGGTTACGAATGCCCTCAAGCCTGCCGCAACGGCGTGTGCCATGTGTGCGCCGCGCTGTTGGTGGAAGGCCGCGTGCAGCAGGCCGGTGAAGTGCGAGATCACGGTGAGTTCTACACCTGCATTGCCGAGCCGCTGGAAGATTGCGTTGTGTTGTGGGATGGCGTGCTGGCGCCGGGAGAGTTGCCGTTGCGCAAGCTGTCGTGCCAATTGAGTGAATGCGTAGAGGTCGGTGGCGACGTGTGGCGTGTGCGCCTGCGTGCGCCGGCTGGCAAGGCGGTGCGTTACCACGCCGGCCAGTACCTGATGATCGAGCGGGAGAACGGCGAGAAATCCGCATTCTCCCTGGCGTCGGCGCCTCATGCCGGACGTGAGCTGGAGTTGCATGTGCTGGCCCGCGAGGACAGTGCCCGCACTTTGCTTGCGCAACTGCAACGCAACCAGATGGCCCGTGTGGAGCTGCCGTTTGGTGATACCCACCTGGCCGAGTTGCCTGACGGGCCGCTGGTGTTGATCGCCGCCGGCACCGGCATGGCGCAGATGCACAGCCTGATCGAACACTGCCGCGCCTCCGGCTTCAAGCACCCGGTGCACCTGTACTGGGGCGTGCGCCGCCCGGAAGATTTCTACGAGATCGAACACTGGGACCAGTGGTTGCAACTGCCCAACCTGTTTTTGCACAAAGTCGTCAGCGACCTGTGCGGTTGGGAAGGGCGCTGCGGGTTGTTGCATGAAGCGGTGTGCGAAGACATTGCCGACCTCAAGTCGGTGCACGTCTACGCCAGCGGCTCGCCGGCAATGATCTATGGCACCTTGGATGCGTTGGTCGAAGCCGGCATGGATGCGCACCAGATGCGCGCCGACGTGTTTGCCTATGCGCCACGCTGAGAGGCCTACTGGGAATGCTCTTGTAGTGAGCAGGCTTGTCCTGCGTTGGGCTGCGAAGCAGCCCCAGTAAAGGCACCGCGCAGTTTCAGTTAAAGCGAGTCGTCTGGTGTGGGGCTGCTTCGCAGCCCAACGCAGGGCAAGCCTGCTCACCACAGAGTCAAAAACGTACGCCGGTCGTCACCATCGCTGCGTTGAACCCCAGCAACACCAATTCCGCCGCCACTGGCCCGTAATGCGTGCCCACCGACGGAATGATCACCGGCGCCACGCCGAAACGGTTCAATGGGATCTTGTCGCGGTACTTGCCGCGATAGCCCTGGATCGCCCCGCCCGTCAGTTTCAAATACACCGGATAGTCGGCCATGTCGTAGCGTTTACCCGCGTACGCGTAGTACGAGCGCTGGCTGAACGAGTTGCGAAACGTCGCCCCGCCATACACAAAACCTGAGGCTTCATTGCGCTCCAGGCCGATCAGGTCCTGGTTGTTGTTGTGGTCCGGGTCCGGCGCAAAGTGCCGGGTGTAGACGCTGGTCTGCGCGTACCAGAAACCTTTGTCGTCCTCGGTGGCCGGTGTTTCGCCCGCCAGTGCGGTGGTGGCCTGGGCCAGGAACAGCAGGCCAGGCAGTTGGAATTTCTTCATGGGTGCGACCTCGATAGTCGGTTTGATGCTCGGCTAAGTGGGTCATAAGGTGGGCGACATTTTGACGGTTTGGCACGTTCCCAGGCTGAACCGGGGCTGAAACTACCGGGATTGAGACGCGCAATCCTGACGAATGGGCGAGTTTGCTTATGCAATCGCTTATGCTTTAAAGGTATTTAATTTGTTACATAAATATCCTTAAGCTATATCGCAACGGACTACCGACTCTTTCACAACCACCAATCACTGACCGCCACCGCCCGCCAGCCGGATCGATCGTACGAACTCAGAGCACGACGTTCTGGTTTTTGATTCAAAGGGGAGCGGTATGGGGAGCTACAAGCAACACGCGTTGTACACGGCGATTTTGTCGGCCAATTTGCTGACCGCCGTGGGTTTCAATCCTGTCTTCGCGGCCGAAACGTCCGCCACCGATACACCCAAGCTCGACACCGTGATCGTCACCGGCACCCGCGCCCAGGAGCGTACGGCCAGTGCTTCGCTGTCACCCATCGATGTGATTTCCGGCGATACCCTGCGCAGCACCGGCTCCGATGAGCTGGGCGCAGTGCTGGCGCGGCTGATTCCGTCGATCAACTTCCCGCGCCCGAGCCTGGTGGACGGTGCTGAGTTGGTGCGTCCTGCGCAGTTGCGTGGCCTGTCGCCGGACCAGGTGCTGGTGCTGGTCAACGGCAAGCGTCGCCATACCAGCGCGTTCGTCAACCTGGGCGGTGCGGTAGGGCGTGGCTCGGCGCCGGCGGACCTGAACGCGATCCCGCTGTCGGCGGTAGACCATATCGAGGTGCTGCGCGATGGCGCTTCGGCGCGCTACGGCTCGGACGCCATTGCCGGGGTGATCAACGTGATCCTCAAGCACGCCGACCATGGCGGCTCGATCTCCACCAAGTTCGGCGAATACAAGAAGGGCGACGGTATCCAGCGTAATGTCAGCGGCAATACCGGCCTGGCATTGGGCGATAACGGCTTCATCAACCTCTCGGCCGAAGGTGCCGATAACGATTACACCAACCGTGCCGGCAATGATTACCGCCCAGCCAGTGTCGGCTCCACCACCTACGGCCAGCGCGTGTTCCGCCAGGGCGAACCGGCCACCAATGAAGGCAAGTTACAGTTCAACTCGGAATATTCGGTCAACGATGCCGCCGAGTTCTACACCTTCGGCGGCTACAGCAAGCGGCGCGGTGAGACGGCGGCGTTCTACCGGGCGAGCAACGCTTCCAACAACATTGCGGCACTCAACCCCAACGGCTACCTGCCGTTGATCAAGGGCAACCTGGAGGACACCTCGCTGGTGGTGGGCCTGCGTGGGCTGCTGGCCTACGACTGGCACTACGACCTCTCGGCCAACTACGGCAAGAACCAGTACGAGTTGAGCACCGAAACCATCAACACCTCCCTGGGCCTGGCCACGCCGCGCAAGTTCGACAACGGCACCCTGAGCAACGACCAAAAGCAAGTCAGCCTCGACCTGTCCCGTGAGTTCGACGTGGGCTTCCTGCCATACCCGGTCTCCGTGGCCTTTGGCGGTGAATACCTGCGCCAGGGTTATGAGATTGAAGCGGGTGAACCGGCGTCCTACTACCAGACCGGCAGCTCGGGCCTCGGCGGCTTCCGTGATGCCGACGCCGGCAGCAGTTCGCGCCACAACTGGGCCCAGTACCTGGACCTGGAAACCAACTTCACCGAAAAGCTCAGCGCATCGGCCGCCGTGCGGCATGAGGATTACAGTGACTTCGGTTCCAACGTCAGCGGTTCGCTGTCGGCCCGTTACGACTTCACCCCGCAGGTGGCCTTGCGCGGCAGTATCTCCAACGGCTTCCGCGCACCGTCCCTGGCGCAGCAGAACTTTGCGTTCACCTCATCGCAGTTGATCGGCAGCGACATCCGCGAGGCCGGTACTTTCCCGGCGTCGAGCCAGGTGGCCCGCCTGCTGGGCGCCGAAGACCTCAAGGCCGAGAAGTCGCGCAACTATAGCCTTGGCCTGGTACTGGAGCCTGCCGACGACCTGACAGTGACGGTGGACGTGTATCGCATCGATATCCGCGACCGTATCAGCCTGTCGTCCAACCTCAACCTGGACCCGGCCACCCAGGCCTATCTGCGTGCCAACGGTGTCGGCAACATCAACTACACCACCGCCCGCTACTTCACCAATGCCACCGACACCAGCACCGACGGCGTCGACCTGGTGGCCAACTATCGCTATCAGTTCGATAACGGCATCCGTTGGAACAGCACCGTAGGCTACAACTACAACCACACCCGGGTGACGGACGTGAAGCCCAACCCGGCCATCCTCGATAGCCTGGGTGCCAACCTGGTGCGGGTAGACCGTCGCGAGAAGAGCGGTTTGTTGGGCGATACCACGCCTGAGCACAAGCTGAGCCTGGGTAACGACTTCACATTCGGCAATTGGGCGCTGCACAGCAACCTGGTGCGCTATGGTGAATTCACCAGCTACCAGGCAGACAAGGTCAACGACCAGACCTTCAAGGCGGCCTGGGTGCTGGATCTGTCGGCGGACTACAAGCTGAAGAACTGGACCTTCACCCTGGGCGGCGACAACGTCACCGATAAATACCCGGAGAAGGTCAACGCGTTCGCCAGCAGCGGTGGCAATTTGGCCTATAGCACTTTTTCGCCGTACGGTTACAGCGGTGCGTTCTATTACGGTAAAGTTGCCTACAACTGGTAAAGCACAGGAGACCTAAGCGATTTGCCATGACCGTTATTGAATCCGATCTTTTGCAATTGGCTTACCCTCCGCGGCTCGATCTTGGGCCGCAACTCACTCACGAACAGTTGATGAGCTCGATGCAGGCCACCATGGCGCGGCATAAGGGTGGGCCGGTCTGGTTATTCGCTTACGGTTCGCTGATCTGGCGTCCTGAATGCTCCTCGACCGAGCGGGTGCGGGCACGGGTCCACGGTTATCACCGGGGCCTGTACCTGTGGTCCCATGAGCATCGGGGTACGCCGGAGCTGCCGGGGCTGGTCTTTGGCTTGGATCGTGGGGGCTCCTGCAGCGGGTTTGCCTACCGTTTGCCGGAAGATCAGCTGGAAGCCTCGCTGTACGCCCTTTGGCAGCGCGAGATGCCTTACCCGTCCTACCGGCCACACTGGCTCAGCTGCCGTCTGGAAGATGGCAGTACCGTACAGGCGCTGGGGTTTGTGTTGGAGCGGCACTTGCCCAGCTACGCCGGCAACTTGCCCGATATCGTGCTGAACCATGTGCTGCAAAGCGCTTGCGGGCGTTACGGCACCACTCGCGATTATGTCGAGCAGACCGTCAACGCCCTGCGTAGCCACGCCATGCCAGATAAGAACCTGGAGGCGCGGCTCAAGCGTTGTGCAAAGGGTTGCCCGGGCGGTTAACGCGCCGAGCTGACGCTGTTGGTGTGCCACAGCGTTGGGATCAGGAAGGCGATTGCCAGCAGGCACGCGCCGATCAGCAGCACGAAACCGCCGTCCCAGCCGAAATGGTCGACGGTGTAGCCCATGGCCGCACTGGCCGCCACTGAACCGCCCAGGTAACCGAACAGACCGGTGAAACCCGCAGCAGTACCGGCGGCTTTCTTCGGTGCCAGTTCCAGCGCCTGCAGTCCGATCAGCATCACCGGGCCGTAGATCAGGAAGCCGATGGAGAACAGCGCAATCATGTCGATCATCGGGTTGCCCGGCGGATTGAGCCAGTACACCAGGGTCGCCACGGTCACCAGCGCCATGAACACGATGCCGGTCAGGCCACGGTTGCCACGGAAGATCTTGTCCGACATCCAGCCGCACAACAGCGTGCCCGGGATACCTGCCCACTCATAGAAGAAGTACGCCCACGACGACTTGTCGACCGTGAAATGCTTGGCTTCTTTCAAATAGGTCGGTGCCCAGTCCAGTACGCCGTAGCGCAGCAGGTAGACGAACACGTTGGCGAAGGCGATGTACCACAGCATTTTGTTGCGCAGCACGTATTTGACGAAGATTTCCTTGGCGCTGAATTCATCTTCGTGGCTGGCGTCGTAGCCTTCCGGGTAGTCGTTCTTGTACTGCTCGATTGGCGGCAGGCCGACCGATTGCGGGGTGTCGCGCATGGTGATGAAGGCAAACGCCGCCACCAGCAACGCCACGGTGGCCGGTACGTAGAACGCCGCGTGCCAGTCGTTGAACCAGGCCATGCCAAGCAGGAACAGCGGGCCGATCAGGCCGCCGCCGACGTTGTGCGCCACGTTCCACACCGACACCACGCCGCCACGTTCTTTCTGCGACCACCAGTGCACCATGGTGCGTCCACTCGGCGGCCAACCCATGCCTTGGGCCCAGCCGTTGATGAACAGCAAAATGAACATCATGGTCACGCTGGACGTTGCCCAGGGTGCGAAACCGAAAATGAACATCACCCCGGCGGAAACCAGCAGGCCGAAGGGCAGGAAGTAGCGTGGGTTGGAGCGGTCGGACACCAGGCCCATGAGGAACTTGGACAGGCCGTAGGCAATCGCGATGGCCGACATCGCCAGGCCCAGTTCGCCGCGGGTGTAACCCTCGTCGATCAAGTAGGGCATGGCCAGGGAGAAGTTTTTGCGCAGCAGGTAGTACCCGGCGTAACCGAAGAAAATACCGGCGAAGATCTGCCAGCGCAGGCGTCGGTAAGTGCTGTCTATTTTTTCTTCAGGCAGGGGCGCCTGATGTGCGGCAGGACGAAAGAAAGCAAACATTCAAGAGCTCCAGATTTCTTGTTTTGACTGCGGATGCGAATGTTACAGTTTCGTTACCGAAAATAGCATCGCCTCTTATCTACAAACAACCAGAAATGAACGCTAATGAATGTTCCCTTACGAACACCGCAGATCGAAAAGTGGGAGGGGGCTTGCCCCCGATAGCTGTTTATCAGTCTGTATAGCTGTGACTGACACACCGCTATCGGGGGCAAGCCCCCTCCCACATTGACGGTATTTCAAATTTTTAGCGGGTTTGGACGACGACCTTTCCAACCGCCTTGCGCTGCCCCAGGTCATTGATCGCCTGGGCGGCCTGTTCCAGCGGATACACCTGCGACACCAGCGGCTTGAGCTTGCCCTCCCCATACCAAGTGAACAACTGCTGGAAGTTCGCCGCATTATCCTGCGGCTGGCGCTGAGCGAATGAACCCCAGAACACCCCAACCACCGCCGCGCCCTTGAGCAGCGCCAGGTTCACCGGCAGCTCGGGAATGCGCCCGCTGGCAAACCCCACCACCAACAAGCGGCCGTTCCAGGCGATAGCGCGGATGGCCTGGTCAAATAGGTCGCCGCCCACCGGGTCGTAGATCACATCGGCACCATTGCCGTCGGTGAGGCGCTTGATCTCGTCTTTCAGGCTGGTTTCGCTGTAGTTGATCAACTCATCGGCGCCGGCGGCCTTGGCCACCGCGAGTTTGTCGGCGCTGCTGGCGGCGGCGATCACACGGGCGCCCATGGCCTTGCCGATCTCCACGGCGGCCAGGCCCACGCCACCGGATGCGCCGAGTACCAGCAGGGTTTCGCCGGGTTGCAGGTTGGCCCGTTGCTTGAGCGCGTGCATCGACGTGCCGTAGGTCATGCTGAAAGCCGCAGCGGTGTTGAAGTCCATGCTCGGCGGGATCGGCAGTACGTTATAGCCCGGCACCGCGACCTGTTCGGCAAAGCTGCCCCAGCCGGTCAGCGCCATGACCCGGTCACCGACTTTCAGGTGGTCGACTTTTTCGCCCACTTCACTGACCACGCCTGCCGCTTCGCCACCCGGCGAGAACGGGAAGGGCGGCTTGAACTGGTACTTGCCCTCGATGATCAGCGTATCCGGGAAGTTGACCCCGGCCGCGTGCACGTCCAGCAGGATTTCGTTCTTCTTGATCGCAGGGCTTGCGACATCTTCCAGCACCAGGGTTTCGGCAGGGCCGAAGGCTTTGCACAGCACAGCTTTCATCGGACTATTCCTTTTGGCGTCGTGGCCGATAAGTGTAGGAGGGTACGCCCGTGGGTCAACGAGCATGCCCAGGCCTGATAAGCCGCCATAAGCTTGTGCTCTGCCTTGCTAGCGTTATGCTACCCGGCAACCGAATGTGAGGAATGAACTGTGAAAGCGTGGATCCTATTGATGCTGGCCCTGACCTTGCCGATGGCGGCCCAGGCCGAAGAAGCCAAAGAAGGCGAGGCGCCGAAGGTCAGCTATATCAGCCTGAGCCCGCCGTTCGTGGGCAACTACGGCCTGGATGGCACGGCGAAACTCAAGGTGTTCAAGGCCGACATTGCCCTGCGCGTGACCGGCACCGAAGCGGCCGCCGCTGTCAAAGCCAACGATGCGCTGATTCGTAACCAGTTGGTGGCGCTGTTCACCCAGCAGACCAACGAGGCGATGAGCACCGTCGAGGGCAAGGAAAAACTGCGCCAGGAAGCGTTGAAGCAGACCCAGCAAGTGATGAATGACGAAACCGGCAAGCCGGTGGTGGAAGACCTGTTGTTCAACAACCTGATCATCCAGTAAGCCTCCTTAGTACTATGGGCCTGGCTTCTGTGGTGAGCGGGCTTGCCCCGCGCTGGGCGACGAAGTCGCCCCAAAACCATACACCTCGGTGTGCCTGAAGAAATGTGGTGAGTCTGATGGGGCTGCTGCGCAGCCCAGCGCGGGGCAAGCCCGCTCACCACAACAAGCCGGATCCAGGCTTATGAGGCGAGGCTTTTCCTGAACCGCGCCAACGCCACCACAAAAAACACCAACCCAATCCCCGCCAGCGCCAGCAAGTCCGGCCACACCACGCTCACCCCTGCATCGCGAAACAGAATCGCCGCACTCAAACTCACAAAGTGCGTCGACGGCGACCCCTGCATCACCCACTGCAACCACTCGGGCATGCTGTCCAGCGGCGTACTGCCACCCGAAAGCAGCAGCATCGGGATAATCACCGGAATCGCCAGCAGGCCGAATTGCGGTGTCGAGCGCGCAAGCGTCGCGAGGAAAATCCCCAGCGCCGTGCTGGCAAACAGGTAAAGCGCTGTCACGAACAGGAACAACCCTAGCGACCCGGCCAGTGGTACACCGAGCAAGCCTTTGACCACCACCTCCACCGACAGCCAGGTGCACAGCACCACCACCAGCATGTTGCTCCAGATTTTCGCCAGCATGATTTCCAGTGCCGTCAGCGGCAGCACCAGCAAATGGTCGAGGGTGCCGTGTTCACGCTCACGCAGCAGGGCGGTGCCGGTCAGGATAATGGCGAGGATGGTGATGTTGTTGACGATCTGGATCACCGCCAGGAACCAGCCGCCTTCCAGGTTGGTATTGAACAGCGCCCGGGTAGTGAGCTGCGCGGGTGCCCGGCTGGCGGCATCGGCTTGTCCGCTGTAGGTGAGCAGTTCGCGCTGGAAAATCCGCCCGATGTAGCCCGCGCCCATGAACGCCTGGCTCATTGCCGTGGCATCCACATTCACCTGCACCCCCGGCTGGCGCCCCGCCAACAGGTCGGCCTGGAAATTCGCCGGCACATTGATTACGAAGGTGTACTTGCCGCTGTCCATGACCCTGTCCAATTGGTCATAGGCCAACGGCGCGGGTGCCTGGAACTCGGGCGGTTGCAGCGCCTCGGCCATCTGCCGCGAGAGGGCGCTGTGATCTTCATCGACAAATGCCACGCTGGCGTTGTGCACCCCGATCACCGAACCGGCGGCGGGCATGTAGATTGCCACGGTGAAGGCGTAGAACAGAAACAGCAGCAACACGCTGTCGTGGCGCAGGCTGGTCAGTTCCTTGATCCCCAGCCGCAGAATGTGCGCGAACTTATGCATCAGGCCTCCTGCTTCTTGAGCATGACCAGGCTCAGCCCGGTAAACCCGACGAAGAACCCGAACAGCGCCAGGCACTGGGGCCATAACTGGCGCAGGTCCAGGGCCTTGGTGAAGGTGCCTACGGCAATGTCCAGGAAGTGGCCGGCCGGAAACAGCATGCCCATCAGGGCCGCCGCGCCTTCCAGGGACGAGCGCGGCACGATCAGTCCGGAGAACTGGATGGTCGGCAGGCTGGTGATGATCATGGTGCCGAGGATGGCCGCGATCTGCGTGCGGGTGAACGCCGAAATCAGCAGGCCCATACTGGTGGTCGCCAGCACGTAGAGCAGGCCGCCAAATGCCAGCGTCAGGGCGCTGCCCTTGAACGGCACACCGAACAGCCAACGGTTCATCGCCACCAATACCGCCAGGTTGACCAGGCTCACGGCCAGGTACGGCGCCTGTTTGCCGAGCAGGAACTCCAGGCGCGTCAGCGGTGTGGCATAAAAGTTGGTGATCGAGCCCAGCTCTTTCTCGCGCACGATGCCGAGGGCGGTGAGCATTGCCGGGATAAACGCCAGGATCAGCGCCATCACGCCGGGGCCGATGGCATTCACGCTGACCACGTCCTGGTTATAGCGAAAGCGCGTTTCCAGCTTGGCGGCGGCCGGGGTGTTGCGAGGCAGGCTGCTCAGTTCGGCCAGTTGCTGCAGGTTCTCCTGATGCACGGCCTCGACATAGTTACGGCTGGTTTCCGCGCGAAACGGCATGCCGCCGTCCAGCCACGCGGCCACCGTGGGCTGGCGGCCGGCGTAGAGGTCGCGGCCAAAGCCGGACGGAATCTCCAGGGCCAGTTTGATTTCCGAACGTTGCAGGCGCCGGTGCAGTTCAGCCGGCTCCTGGATCGGCGCCTGCTCGGCGAAATAGCGCGAACTGCGAAACGCCTCCAGGTAGGCACGGCTTTGTGGTGTCTGGTCCTGGTCGTAGACGGCGAAGGCGAGGTTTTCCACATCCAGGGAAATGCCGTAGCCGAAGATCACCATCATGAACATCGCCCCCAGCAGGGCGAAGGCCATGCGCACTTTGTCGCGCAGCAGTTCCTTGCCTTCGCGGCTGGCCACGGCCACCAGCCGGGCCAGGCTGAAACCGCGCTTGCTCACCGACGCTGTGCTGGATTCGCTGACGGTCTTGGCGGTCGCGGTGGGCTCGGCCTCGCCCTGGGCTTGTTCCAGGCACGTGACGAACGCGGCTTCCAGCGTATCGCCGTGGAATTGCTGTTGCAGCGCATCCGGCGTATCGCAGGCCAGCACCCTGCCCGCGTGCATCAGGGAGATGCGGTCGCAGCGCTGGGCTTCGTTCATGAAGTGGGTGGACAGGAAGATGGTCACGCCTTGCTCGCGGGACAGCTCGATCAGCAATCGCCAGAAGTCATCCCGCGCGGCCGGGTCGACGCCCGAGGTGGGCTCGTCGAGAATCAGCACTTCCGGGCGATGCAGCACCGCCACCGCCAATGACAAACGCTGGCGCAGGCCCAGGGGCAGCTCGCCGGACGGTTGCTCGGCGACGTCACCCAGGTCGAAACGCTGGATCAGCTCATCGATGCGTGGGCCGCTGTCCACCTTGGGCAGGTCGAACAGTTGCGCATGCAGCACCAGGTTCTGGCGCACGCTGAGTTCGCCGTACAGCGAAAAGCTTTGCGACATGAAACCCACGCGCTTGCGGGTGGCCAGGTCCTTGGCGTTCACCGGGTTGCCCAGCAGCGTCGCGCTGCCCTCGGTGGCCGGCATCAGCCCGGTGAGGACTTTCATGGTGGTGGTCTTGCCGCAGCCGTTGGAGCCGAGGAAGCCGAAGATCTCGCCGCGACCAATGGCGAAGCTGACCTTGTTCACCGCGGTGAAATCGCCGAAGCGCAGGGTCAGGTCATGGGCCTCGATGGCGACATCGGTGTTGTCGCTCTCCCTCGGCGGGATCACCAGCGGCTGGTTGTCGTGGGCGCTGTCACCCTGGAAGTGGGTGAAGGCTTCGTCCAATTTGCCGCTGGGAGTCGCGGCGGCCAATGCGCTGCTCAGGCCATGGGCGATCAGCTTGCCGCGATCGAGCATCAGGCAGTGTTCGAACTGCTCGGCCTCTTCCATGTAGGCCGTGGCCACCAGCAGCGTCAGTTGTGGGCGTTCGCTGCGTACGCTGTCGACCAGTTCCCAGAAGCGTCGACGTGACAGTGGGTCCACGCCGGTGGTGGGTTCGTCGAGGATCAACAGGTCCGGGTCGTGGATCAGCGCGCAGCACAGACCAAGCTTCTGTTTCATGCCGCCAGAGAGCTTGCCCGCCGGGCGCTCGGCAAAGCGCGCGAGATCGGTGGCCAGCAGCAGGTTGTGCATGCGCTGGTCGCAATCGGCTTTGGACAGGCCGAACAGCGTGGCAAAGAAACGGATGTTTTCGCTGATGGACAGCTCGGGGTACAGGTTGCCGCCCAGGCCCTGGGGCATAAAGGCAATGCGCGGGTACAGGCTGTTGCGGTGACGGCGATCATCAATGGCTCCGCCGAGCACCTGCAACTGGCCGTCCTGCAGCTTTTTAACCCCGGCAATCAAACCCAGCAGGCTCGACTTGCCCGCGCCATCCGGGCCGATCAACCCGCAGCGGGTTCCGGCCGGTAGGCTGAAGGCGATGTCGACCAGTGCCTGCTGCTTGCCGTAGCGGTGGTTGATCCCCGTGGCCTGGAGCGCCAGGGCGGTCATTGCAGGTTGGCCGGCCAGTCGATGTCAGCCGTGCGTACGTAGCCGGCGCCGGGCATGCCCGGTTTGGCCTGGGGCAGGGCGCTGGGTTGGGTCAAGCGCAGTTTGACGCGAAATACCAGTTTCTGGCGTTCGTCGCGGGTTTCCACTTCCTTGGGGGTGAACTGGGATTTGGCCGCGACAAAGCTGATCTTGGCCGGCAGCGGCTGGTCGGGCAGGGCGTCGAGCAGGATGCGTGCGTCGCTGCCGACGGTAAGACGGCCGGTCACGGAGGCGGGCAGGTAGAGGTTCATGTATTGATCGTTGGGATCGATCAACAGCAGCACGCGTCCGCCCGCCCCCAGTACTTCGCCGGGTTCGGCCAGGCGCAGTTGGATAACGCCGTCGATGGGCGCGCGCAGGCTGCTGTCGTCGATCTCGCTGGTGAGCTGGGCGACCTGGGCCTCGGCGGCGCCAATGGCGGCCTTTACCGAATTGACCTGGGCCTGGGCGGCAACCACGGCGGCGTTGCCGGTGTTCTGCCGGGCTTGTTGCTGGTCGATCAGTTGGCTGCTGGCGAAGCCGCGCTTGTACAGCTCCTGGGTGCGCTTGAGTTCCTGGTTGGCCAGCAGTTGCTCGCTCTGGCGCAGTTGCACGTTGGCCTCGGCGGCGGCGAAGTTTTCCTTGGCGCGCAGCACTTCGGCTTCGGCCTGGGCGCGTTGGGCTTCGAGGGTACGGGTGTCCATGCGTGCAAGCAGTTGGCCCTTGAGCACCTTGTCACCTTCGTCCACGCGCACTTCGGCCAGGCGCCCGGGGATTTTGGCGGCGATCTGTACTTCGGTGGATTCCAGGCGCCCATTACCCATGCTCAGGCCTTCGGGCAGGCGGTCCTGGGTGGAGCGCCAATAACCGAAGCCGCCAGCACCCAGCAACAGGGCGATGAGGGCAACGGCGAAGAGGCGGGAGGTGTGGTGGTTCGTCGACATGGCTGCTTCCTGCGGCGTTAGCGTCCTAGTGTGAGCGGTTTGCCCCGGCGGGGCGTTGATGCCGGTCAGTCAAATCAAATGGATTACGGCCGCCCATTGCTCGGGCGTGACGGCCATCACCGACAACCGGCTGCCTTTTTGTACCAGGGGCAGTTCGGCAAGGGCCGTTTGCTGTTTGAGGTAGCCCAGGCCGAGCACCTTGGGAAAGGTGCGCACATGGGCAACGTTGATCGCGCTCCACGGATTTTTCTCCGGGGTGGCCTTGGCGTCGAAGTAGTGGCTTTCGGGCTCCAACGCGGTGGGATCCGGATAGGCCGCCTCGATGATTTTGCCGATGCCGGCAATGCCCGGCTCCGGGCAACTGGAGTGATAGAAGAAAAACTCGTCACCCACCGCCATGGCCCGCAGAAAGTTACGCGCCTGGTAGTTGCGTACCCCGTCCCAGCGGGCTTCGCCAAGCTTTTCCAGGCCTTTGATGGAGAGTTCGTCGGGCTCGGATTTCATCAGCCAATAGGCCATTGTTGGGCTCCTGAAATAAGCGGTGGGCAAGTTGTCCTGCAATTTGATGACAAACCGACAGTCGGTTGGCGCCAAGGTTTGCGTGTTGGTTCACGTTACCGCAGAATGCCGGCTTTTAAAGCTTGACGCAGCTGCAACGGACTACTTTGGAACGTTGTTGTCATCGTGTACGAGGTGCCTGAAGGGGGGCAATCGATGCAACGTAAACCGGATTTACTATGGATTTTGGTGATTTTGTTTGGTCTGGGCGTCGTGACCACCGGGTATGCCCAAAGCTTGTGGTCGAACAAGACCGATGCACCCGTTGAACTGACTCAGCAGCAGCCGCAACCGTTCAAGCGCTGACCCTTCTTCAAGGCGCCGCTGTCTCCAGTGGCGTCTTCGCAATATACCAATGCTTATCGGTAACGGTGCCCGCCAACGGCACATCCCAGCTCGCCTGCGCCAATCGATCGACCTTCTGGCATTCATGGGCCAGGCCCAGCAGCGTCGGCTTGCGCCAGCTCTGGCGGCGCGCCAGGTAAGCCAGGCTGCGGTCGTAGAACCCGCCGCCCATGCCCAGGCGTCCGCCGGCATCATCAAAGCCCACCAACGGCAGCAGCACCAGGTCCAGCGCCCAGACTTTGCGTTGGCGGCTGATGTTCACCCGCGGTTCCAGGATGCGAAAGCGATTGGGCAGCAGCTTCTCACCAGGCTTGACCCGTTGGAACACCATCTTGGTACGTGGCCAGGCGCTGAGCACTGGCAGGTAGGTGGCCTTGCCCCGGCGCTGCGCCGCACGCAGCAGCAGGCGCGGATCGATTTCACCGTCCGTCGGTAGATACAACGAGATATGTTTGGCCCGGCGAAACAGCGGGTGCTGTGCCAGTTGCCGATACAGGCCGTGGGCGGCTTTGCGTTGCTCACTCGGTGTGAGGGCGCGGCGGGCTTTGCGCAACATGCGTCGAAGTTGCGGACGGGAAAGCGGCGCAGGTTCGGTCATGGTTTCGGCTCATAAAACAATGCCAGTCCGAGGACTGGCATTGAGTTTGGGAATTCAGGCTCCCCGACAGAGCCGCTGTCGACTTAGCCCTTGAACCCGAAAGTTCAAGGTGGAAGATGCAGTAGGCTTTAAGGCTTTCCGTCTAGCGGACATGCACACCAGCCCAACGTGCAACTTCCAGGGTAGTGCGAATCGGCTCAGGGACATCGCCGACTGGCAAACACGCCAGGGAGTGGGGCGAGTATACCTTAAACAGACGCGGCAATCAGCCCTTGGGTGCTTCCGGATCGCTGGAAAGCACCAGATCGACACGCTCCAGCAAGTCACGCACCTGCTCGCGCGTCGAGCCGCTGGCCTGCACGTCAGGGCGTTCCTGCTTATGCAGCAGATCGTGGGTAATGTTCAGGGCGGCCATCACGGCGATGCGGTCGGCGCCGATGACTTTGCCGCTGCTGCGGATTTCACGCATCTTGCCATCCAGGTAGCGGGCGGCGCTCACCAGGTTGTTGCGCTCTTCCTGGGGGCAGATGATCGAATATTCTTTGTCGAGGATCTGCACGGTGACGCTATTGCTTGAACTCATGAGTCTTGCTCCAGGGCCTTCAGGCGCGAAATCATCGATTCGACCTTACGCCGGGCGATTTCGTTTTTTTCAATGAGGTGAGCGCGTTCCTCGCGCCAGGTCTTTTCCTGAGCTAATAGGAGTCCGTTTTGACTCTTAAGTTGCTCGACCCGAGTAATTAGCAATTCGAGTCTGGCCATCAGCGCTTGCAGGTCGGTGTCTTCCATTGGGTTCCACTGGATTTGTCTGATGAATGGCAACTGCAGGATAAACGATCTGACGCCCTTGATAGTCTTGGTACGTCTGCCGGTGCTAGGATACAGCGCTCCATTCTAGACATTGCGCCGTCTGGCGCCTAGCTCACCATGCCTATTCAGAACTCCCCGTACGATGCTTTCTCCAAACTGCTGAGCGCCAGCGGCCACCCCTGCTCGCCGGCCGAACTGCACGGCGTGTTGCTGGGCCGCAGCTGCACCGGCGTCGGCTTCGATGCCGACAACTGGCTGGCCGACGTGGCCGAGCTGCTGGAAACCGAACCGACCGACAACGTGCGCAACGCGCTGATCGGCCTGCAAGAGATGGTCAAGGGCGAGCTGACCGGTGATGACGTCACCGTGGTCCTGCTGCTGCCGACCGACGACGCGCCGCTTACCGAGCGTGCCGCCGCACTGGGCCAATGGTGCCAGGGCTTCCTCCACGGCTTCGGCGTGAACGCCGGCGGCCTGGAACTGAGCACCGACGCCAAGGAAGTGCTGCAGGACCTGGCAGCCATCTCCCAGGTGCAAGACGCCCTGGAAGAGTCCGAAGACGGCGAGGGCGACTACATGGAAGTGATGGAATACCTGCGCGTCGCGCCGCTGCTGCTGTTCACCGAGACCAAAAAATCGGCTGAGCCGGCTGCACCCAAGCCGTCGCTGCACTAAGAAAGGAAGCCCATCTGCCCATGATCCATATCCCCAAAGCGGAATACACCCGGCGCCGCAAGGCGCTCATGGCGCAGATGGAACCCAACAGCATCGCGATCCTGCCGGCCGCCGCCGTGGCGATCCGCAACCGTGATGTCGAGCACGTCTACCGCCAGGACAGCGACTTCCAATACCTGAGCGGTTTCCCCGAGCCGGAAGCGGTGATCGTGCTGATGCCCGGTCGCCAGCACGGCGAGTACGTGCTGTTCTGCCGCGAACGCAACGCCGAACGCGAACTGTGGGACGGCCTGCGCGCCGGCACCGAAGGCGCGATTCGTGACTTTGGCGCCGACGATGCCTTCCCCATCACCGATATCGACGACATCCTGCCCGGCCTCATCGAAGGCCGCGACCGGGTGTACTCGGCCATGGGCAGCAATGCCGAGTTCGACCGGCACCTGATGGAGTGGATCAACGTGATCCGCTCCAAGGCCCACCTGGGCGCCCAGCCACCGAACGAATTCGTTGCCCTGGATCATCTGCTCCACGACATGCGCCTGTATAAATCGGCGGCGGAAGTGAAGGTGATGCGCGAGGCGGCGCGAATCTCTTGCGCGGCCCACGTGAAGGCGATGCAGGCCAGCCGGGCCGGCCTGTATGAGTTCAGCCTGGAAGCCGAGCTGGATTATGAATTTCGCAAAGGCGGCGCGAAAATGCCGGCCTACGGTTCCATCGTCGCCGCCGGGCGCAACAGTTGCATCCTGCATTACCAGCAGAATGACGCGGTGCTCAAGGACGGCGACCTGGTGCTGATCGACGCCGGTTGCGAGATCGACTGCTATGCCAGCGACATCACCCGCACCTGGCCGGTCAGTGGCAAGTTCTCGCCGGAACAGAAAGCGATCTACGAGATTGTGCTGGCCTCCCAGGAAGCCGCCTTCGCGGAGATCGCCCCGGACAAGCATTGGAACCAGGCCCATGAGGCGACTGTGCGGGTCATCACCGCCGGGTTGGTCAAGCTGGGGTTGTTGCAGGGTGACGTCGACGAACTGATCGCCAGCGAAGCCTATAAGGTGTTTTACATGCACCGTGCCGGTCATTGGCTGGGCATGGATGTACACGATGTGGGCGAATATAAAGTGGGCGGTGAATGGCGTGTGCTGGAAGTCGGCATGGCGTTGACCGTGGAACCGGGGATCTACATTTCACCGGACAACCAGAACGTGGCAAAGAAATGGCGTGGCATTGGCGTACGCATCGAGGACGACGTGGTAGTGACCAAGCAAGGCTGTGAAATCCTGACCGGCGGCGTGCCCAAGACTGTCGCCGATATCGAAGCGCTGATGGCGGCTGCGCGATGAGCCGGGTCAACCTGGCGATCATCGGCGGCGGCCTGGTGGGCGCCAGCCTGGCACTGGCGTTGCAGGCCGGGGCCAAGGCCCGGGGCTGGAAGATCGTGCTGATCGAACCCTTCGCGCCGGGCGACAGCTACCAGCCGAGCTACGATGCACGTTCGTCGGCGCTGTCCTTCGGCGCCCGGCAGATCTATCAGCGCCTGGGCCTGTGGCAGGACATTTCGCGCCGCGCCGAGCCGATCAAGCAAATCCATGTGTCCGACCGTGGGCGTTTCTCCACCGCGCGCTTGTCTGCCATGGAAGAGGGCGTACCGGCCCTCGGTTACGTGGTGGAAAACGCCTGGCTGGGCCAATGCCTGTGGCAAGGCCTGGACAAAGACGTGGTCAGCTGGCGTTGCCCGGCTGAAGTCACGCGCATGGAACCGCTGCCCGATGGCTACCGCCTGACCCTTAACGATGAAACCGTGTTGGAGTGCGACCTCGCCGTACTGGCCGACGGCGGCCGCTCCGGCCTGCGCGAGCAATTAGGTATCGGCGTAAAGACCCGCCCGTACAACCAGAGCGCGCTGATCGCCAACATCACCCCGAGCGAAGCCCACAACGGCGAGGCGTTCGAGCGCTTCACCGATGAAGGCCCGATGGCCTTGCTGCCGCTGCCGGACAACCGCTGCGCGCTGGTCTGGACGCGCATCGGCATGGATGCGCAGCGCCTGGCCAATCTCGATGAACGCAGTTTCCTCAGTGAATTGCAGGGCGTGTTCGGCTATCGCCTGGGCACCCTCAAACAGGTTGGCGCCCGTCATCTGTATCCGCTGACGCTGGTGGAAGCCGAGGAGCAAGTGCGCTCGCACCTGGCCATCCTCGGCAATGCCGCCCACAGCCTGCACCCAATTGCCGGGCAGGGCTTCAACCTGTCCCTGCGTGACGCGAATGCCTTGGCCGAGGCCTTGCTGGCCGGGCCGCAGGTGCCGGGTGATCTGGCCACCTTGCAGGGCTATCGCGAGCGCCAGCGCCTGGACCAGAAACTCACCGTGGGCTTCTCCGACCAGGTCACGCGCCTGTTTGGCAGCGCCCAACCGTTGGTCGCCCTGGGCCGAAACATGGGGCTGCTGGGGCTGGATTTGTTGCCGCCCGCCAAACGCTGGTTCGCCCGGCAGGCCATGGGCCTGGGCACGCGTCCCGATGCGTAAGTGGTTGATCGCGCGCCTGGGCAAGGCGCGGTTGTTGCGTTGGATCATGACCCTGTACCCGCCGTATCTGGGCGCGGGGGTCAGCGTTCAGCACATGAGCGCCGATTTTCGTCACGTCAAAGTGCGCATGGGCCTGGGCTGGTACAACCGCAACTATGTCGGCACGCAATTCGGCGGCAGCCTGTATTCGATGGTTGACCCGTTCTACATGCTGATGCTGATGGAGAACCTGGGCCGCGACTACATCGTGTGGGACAAGGCCGCGAGTATCGATTTCATTTCGCCCGGCAAAGGCCCGGTGTATGCCGAATTTTCCATCGACGAGGCCTTGCTGGACGAGGTCCGTCGACACACCGAAGGTGGCGAGAAGTACCTGCCCCACCTCAAGGTGCAGATTCATGACGGCTCCGGCACCCTGGTGGCACGGGTCGACAAAACCCTTTACGTGCGGCGCAAGCCGCCAGTGAGACAGGCTTAAAGCATGGACATGCGCGCAGATGTGCTGATTGTCGGGGCCGGAATGGTCGGAAGCGCCCTGGCGCTGGCGTTGCAGGGCAGCGGCCTGCAGGTGCTGCTGCTCGACGGTAGCCCGCTGAGCGTCAAGCCGTTCGACCGTGATGCGGCGTTCGAGCCCCGTGTGAGCGCACTGTCGGCTGCCAGCCAGCGCATCCTCGAACGCCTGGGCGTGTGGGACGGCATCCTGTCGCGCCGCGCCAGCCCTTATGGCGAGATGCAGGTGTGGGACGGCAGCGGCACCGGGCAGATCCATTTTTCGGCTGCCAGCGTACATGCCGAGGTACTCGGGCATATCGTCGAGAACCGCGTGGTGCAGGATGCCTTGCTTGACCGTCTGCACGACTGCGACCTGGGCCTGCTGGCCAATGCGCGCCTGGAGCAGATGCGCCGCTCCGGCGATGACTGGCTGCTGACCCTGGCCGATGGCCGCACGTTGCGCGCGCCGCTGGTGGTGGCCGCCGATGGTGCCAACTCCGCCGTGCGCCGCCTGACCGGCACCGCGACCCGCGAATGGGATTACCTGCATAACGCCATCGTCACCAGCGTGCGCAGCAGCCAGCCGCATCAGCGTACGGCGTGGCAACGCTTTACCGATACGGGTCCGCTGGCGTTCTTGCCGCTGGTGCGGGATGGTCAGGAGGATTGGTGTTCGATCGTCTGGTCGACCACGCCGGCTGAGTCCGAGCGCTTGATGGCGCTGGATGATGAAAGCTTCTGCCGTGAACTGGAGCGCGCCTTTGAAGGGCGACTCGGTGAAGTGATCAGCGCCGACCCACGAGTATGCGTGCCGTTGCGTCAGCGTCACGCCAAGCGCTACGTAGCCGAAGGCCTGGCATTGATCGGCGACGCGGCCCACGTCATCCACCCATTGGCGGGGCAGGGTGTGAACCTGGGTTTCCTCGACGCGGCGGTGCTGGCCGAAGTGCTGTTGGCGGCGACCGAGCGTGGGGAGCGCCTGGCGGATGTGAAGGTACTGAGCCGATATGAGCGTCGGCGCATGCCGCATAACCTGGCGCTGATGGCGGCGATGGAAGGCTTTGAGCGACTGTTCCAGGCCGATCAACTGCCGGTGCGCTGGCTGCGCAACGCCGGGTTGAAGATGGTCGACCAGATGCCCGAGGCCAAGGCCGTGTTCGTGCGTCAGGCTCTGGGCCTGACTGGCGATCTCCCGGACCTTGCGAAACCCTGATATTGAAATGCGATCCCTTGTGGGAGGGGGCTTGCCCCCGATGAGGCCATCAGCCTACAACTAATGTCCGTCATGCAACATCTGGTAACGCCTCTACCAAGCACTACCAAATGTGAGTCCTTATCATTTGCCCTCTTTTTGCAAATGAGAGACCGCACCCATGTTGGCACCCAAGCGCCTCCTGACTGCCCTGGCACTCACCCTGATCGGCAGCACCACCGTGCAGGCCGCCGACGAAGTGGTGGTCTACTCCTCGCGTATCGATGAGCTGATCAAGCCGGTCTTCGACGCCTACACCCAAAAAACCGGCGTGCAGGTGAAGTTCATCACCGACAAGGAAGCCCCGCTGATGCAGCGCATCAAGGCCGAGGGCGCAAACGCAACCGCCGACCTTTTGCTCACCGTAGATGCCGGCAACCTCTGGCAGGCCGAGCAGATGGGGATCCTGCAACCGTTCACCTCCCCGGTGATCGACAAGAACATTCCCCTGCAATATCGCTCGTCAAAACACACCTGGACCGGCTTGAGCCTGCGCGCACGCACCATCGCCTATTCCACCGACCGGGTAAAACCGGGTGACCTCACTACCTACGAAGCCCTGGCCGACAAACAGTGGGAAGGCCGCCTGTGCCTGCGTACCGCGAAAAAGGTCTACAACCAGTCGCTGACCGCCACCCTGATCGAAACCCACGGCGCGGCCAAGACCGAAGAGATCGTCAAGGGTTGGGTCAACAACCTGTCCACCGACGTGTTCTCCGATGACATCGCCGTGCTCGAAGCCATCAACGCCGGGCAGTGCGACGTGGGCATCGTCAACACCTACTATTACGGCCGCCTGCACAAGCAGAAACCGGACCTGGCGGTGAAGCTGTTCTGGCCGAACCAGGGCGACCGTGGCGTGCACGTGAACCTGTCGGGTATCGGCCTGACCCAGCACGCGCCGCATCCGGAAGCCGCCAAGGCGCTGGTCGAGTGGATGACCACGCCTGAGGCGCAGAAGATCTTTGCCGACGTGAACCAGGAGTTCCCGGCCAACCCGGCGGTGCCGCCGTCAGCCGAAGTGGCGACGTGGGGCAAGTTCGTGGCGGACACCTTGCCGGTGGAAGTGGCGGGCAAGCGCCAGGCTGAGGCGATCCGCCTGATGGATCGCGCCGGCTGGAACTGACACACTACGTGGCAAATGTGGGAGGGGGCTTGCCCCCGATAGCGGGATATCAGTTCACTCATCATGGACTGATCCACCGCCATCGGGGGCAAGCCCCCTCCCACATTGGATTGAGTTGAATTAAAGACATTCACTGAGAACTGACTTTGGCCCACCCCGCCCAACGCCGCTGGTACCTGCCGGTCTTCACCGTCGCCGCCCTGGTGCTGCTACCGCTGAGCGTGCTGTTGCTGTCCTGGCAAAGTATCGACAACCAGATCTGGTCGCACTTGTGGGAAACCCAGATGCCGCGCCTGCTGGGCAACACGCTCACCCTGGTGCTGGGCGTCGGTATCGGCGTGACCCTGTTGGGCGTCAGCCTGGCCTGGTTGACCAGCCTCTGCGAGTTTCCTGGTCGGCGCTGGCTGGATTGGGCACTGATGTTGCCGTTCGCCATTCCTGCCTATGTGCTGGCCTTTGTGTTTGTCGGCCTGCTGGACTTCTCCGGTCCCGTGCAAACCCTGTTGCGTGAATGGTTCGGCACCGGCTTGAGGCTGCCACGGGTGCGCTCCACCAGCGGCGTGATCATCGTCCTGGTGCTGGTGTTCTATCCCTATGTTTATCTCCTGGCGCGCACCGCGTTCCTGGCCCAGGGAAAAGGCCTGATGGAGGCCGCGCGGGTGTTGGGACAGTCGCCCTGGCGAGCGTTCTGGCATGTGGCCCTGCCCATGGCGCGCCCGGCGATTGGGGCTGGGGTCGCCTTGGCGCTGATGGAAACCCTGGCGGATTTTGGCGCGGTCTCGGTGTTCAACTTCGACACGTTCACCACGGCCATCTACAAGACGTGGTATGGCTTCTTCAGTCTTTCCAGCGCCGCCCAATTGGCCAGCCTGTTGCTGCTGGTGGTGATGCTGGTGCTGTACGGCGAGCGGCGCGCCCGGGGCGCCAGCCGGCCGAGCAATGAGCGGCCACGAGGCAAGGCGTTGTACCACCTGCGCGGGTTCAAGGCGGCCGCAGCCAGCAGTTGGTGCGGGTTGGTGTTCGCCTGCGCGTTTGTCATCCCGATGCTGCAACTGGTGGTGTGGTTCTGGCAGCGCGGCCGCTTCGATCTGGATGAGCGCTATTCGGGCCTGATCCTCCACACGCTTTACCTGGGCGGCATCGCGGCCTTGATCACGATCAGCGTGGCGCTGGTGCTGGCGTTCGCCAACCGCCTGGCGCCGACACGGACGATCCGCTCCGGCATCAGCCTGGCCAACGTCGGCTATGCCTTGCCGGGCTCGGTGCTGGCGGTGTCGATCATGTTGGCGTTCAGCTATCTGGACCGTGAACTGGTGGTGCCGCTCTCCGGCTGGCTCGGTGTGGCGGGCAAGCCATTGCTGCTGGGCAGTCTGTCGGCGCTGGTGCTGGCGTATCTGGTGCGTTTCCTGGCGGTGGCCTATGGGCCGTTGGAAAACAGCCTGGCGCGTATCCGCCCGTCCTTGCCGGAAGCTGCACGCAGTCTTGGTGTGAGTGGCCCACGACTGTTTTGCAAAGTGTATCTGCCGTTGCTGCTGCCGGGGACCTTGAGCGCTGCACTTCTGGTATTTGTCGATGTGCTCAAGGAAATGCCTGCCACTTTGCTGATGCGCCCGTTCGGCTGGGACACGCTGGCAGTACGGGTCTTTGAAATGACCAGCGAAGGCGAGTGGGCACGGGCCTCTCTGCCGGCGTTGACCCTGGTGCTGGTGGGCCTGTTGCCGGTGATCGGGCTGATCCGACGCTCTGCACGGCAAATCGGTTAGGTGCCAGTCCTACGGCTTGCGGCTACAATGCGCGGCATTCGGTGCGCTTCGTCTTTCGGAGCGGGTCGCTGGACGTGGCTGCAGGCCTTGTAATTCAAGGCGCTCAGCGCGGACAGCAGCTCCGCGCACCTTCGCCAAGCCCGGAAGGAGAAACCCATGGGACAGCGTACGCCTCTGTATGACCTGCATCTCGCCCTCGGCGCGAAAATGGTCGATTTTGGCGGTTGGGATATGCCTCTGCACTACGGCTCGCAAGTTGAGGAGCACCATCAGGTGCGACGCGACTGCGGGGTGTTCGATGTATCTCATATGACCGTGATCGATGTCAGCGGCCCCCAGGCCACGGAATGGCTCCAGCACCTGCTGGCCAATGATGTCGAACGCCTGCACGACTGCGGCTGTGCGTTGTACAGCGCCATGCTCAACGAACGCGGCGGCGTGGTGGACGACATGATTGTCTACCGTACCGAAACCGCTTATCGGCTGGTGGTCAACGCCGCCACCCGCGACCAGGACATGGCCTGGATGCACGCGCAACTGGGCGACTATCAGGTGCAACTGCATGAACGCCCCGAGTTGGCGATGCTGGCTATCCAAGGTCCCCACGCCCGGCAGACGATCGCCGAGCTGGTCACCCAATCGCGCAGCACCCTGATTCACCAACTCAAGCCCTTCGAAGGTCTCGCCGATGGTGACTGGTTTATCGCACGCACGGGTTACACCGGCGAAGATGGCCTGGAGATTGTCCTGCCTGCCGATCAGGCGCCGGGTTTTTTCAACGACCTGGTGGGCGCCGGTATTTCACCCATAGGTCTTGGTGCTCGCGATACCCTGCGCCTGGAGGCGGGCATGAACCTGTACGGCCAGGACATCCACCAGGATGTTTCGCCGCTGGCGTCGAATATGGCCTGGAGCATCGCCTGGGAACCTGCCGAGCGTAATTTCATTGGGCGCACCGCGCTGGAAGCGGAAAAAGCAGCCGGTGTGCAGTTCAAACTGGTCGGGCTGGTGCTGGAAGAGCGCGGGGTTTTACGTGCTCATCAGGTGGTTCGTATCGCCAATGTTGGCGAAGGGGAGATCACCAGTGGTAGTTTCTCTCCTACGCTGAGCAAATCCATTGCCCTGGCGCGTGTGCCGACGGCAACCGCTGATCGGGCCGAAGTGGAAATCCGCGGCAAGTGGTACCCGGTTCGAGTGGTCAAGCCGACCTTCGTGCGCCATGGCAAAACCTTGATCTAACCTATTTCCGGCAGGCCGAAGGCCGCTGACATTACTTCTTGAGGACACAGATTATGAGCGATATCCCTGCCGACCTGCGTTTTGCCGAAAGCCACGAATGGGCACGCCTGGAAGCTGACGGCACCGTGACCGTCGGTATTTCCGACCATGCTCAGGAAGCGTTGGGTGATGTGGTGTTTGTTGAGTTGGCCGAAGTGGGCGCCCAGTTTGACGCTGCTGGCCAGGCGGGTGTGGTTGAGTCGGTCAAGGCCGCCTCGGATATCTACGCCCCGGTTGCAGGCGAAGTGATTGCCGTCAACGAAGAACTGAGTGGCAGCCCGGAGCTGCTGAACTCTGATCCCTACGGCGCTTGGATCTTCAAGCTCAAGCCAAGCAACCCAGCTGACCTGAACAAATTGCTGGATGCTGCCGGCTATAAAGCCGCCATCGGCGAGTAAACACAGGTAGTTGAAACAATACAAATCAATGTGGGAGCTGGCTTGCCTGCGATGCAGGCACCGCGGTGTATCAGTTACGCCGCAGTGATGCCATCGCAGGCAAGCCAGCTCCCACAGTCGATTGCGGTGAGCCGGATTTTTCAGCCTGCTGCCAGTACCGCTTTTACGGCTGCCACCGACCGCTCCACATCCGCCTCTGTCATCGCCGTAAACATCGGCAACGACACGATCAAGCGCCCCACTTTCTCTGCCACCGGGAACATGCCTTCCTTGAATCCCTGTGCCCGATAAAGGCTCAGCAGGTGGATCGGCGGGTAGTGATAGCCAATGCCGACGCCATGGGCCTGCATCTGCTCCATGAACGTGGCGCGGGCCGGCAGACCGTCCTGACGTTCCGGCAGCACCAGTTGGAACAGGTGCCAGTTGCTATTCTCGAAGTCGGCAGGCGGCAGTTGTGCACCGTACTTCTCTTCAAAGTCACTGCCAAAGCATTGGAAGTAGTGCTGCGCCAGGTTCTGGCGGTGAGCGGTGATCTGCTCGATGTGGGCAAATTGCCCCAGGCCAATGGCGGCAGCGATGTCAGTCATGTTGAACTTGCCGCCCAGCACATCTACGTCCAGGCCGTCGAAGCCGGTGCGGGTAACACCCTGCAGGCGGTATTTTTCTGCCAGGCGCGCTTCTTCGGCGTTATTCAACACCAGGCAGCCGCCCTCGGAAGAGGTGATGTTCTTGTTGGCCTGGAAACTGAACGACACAAAATCCCCAGTGGCGCCGATACGCTCGCCATCCCAGCTGGAACCCAACGCCTGCGCTGCATCCTCGATGATGCGCAGGTTGTACTTGTTCGCCAGCGCATAGAGCATCGGCATATCCAGGGGCAGGCCGGCCAGGTAAACCGGGATGATCGCCTTGGTGCGCGGGGTAATCGCCGCTTCCACCTGGGACAGGTCGATATTGCGGGTCACCGGGTCAATATCGGCAAACACTGGCGTAGCGCCCACTTCCAGAATCACGTTGGCCGTGGCTACCCAGGAAATCGGCGTGGTGATGACTTCATCACCTGGCCCGATGCCAGCAATGCGCAAGGCAATCTCCATGGTGCAGGTGCCCGAGTTGAAGGTGCGCACCGGCCGACCGCCAAAGTACTCCGACAACTGAGCCTCGAAGGCCTGCACCTTCGGCCCGCTGGTGATCCAGCCCGAGCGCAGTACATCGCCGACCGCTGCAATGGTGGCTTCATCGATGGTGGGTTTGGAAAACGGCAGGAAGGGCAGTTGGCTCATGACGACGAAGGCATCCGTTTCAGGTTGGCGATGAGTAAGCGAAGTATCAGTACCGGCATGGTTGCACGGCTTGACTGAATATAGCCTGTCATCTGTGAATGAATCGTCACCATTGAGCCGAAGAATGCCACGTCGAAGGCGGCATTCTTCTTGGAAGATCAGAAGGCAAGCCGCGCTTCCAGGAACATGTTCTGCTCCTTGAGTTTGCCTTTGAGTTGCTCGTCCCGTGCATTTACACGGTTGGCAAAGGTGTTGTAGCCAGTTTCGACGTCGCCGAGGGCGGTGTAACGATAGCCAGCCCCTAGAGTGAGTCGCTCGCTGGCCTTGGCTTCCAGCCCAATGCCCAGGCTATAGGCAAGGTTATGTTGGCGGTTGCTGGCAAAACGACGGGTCTCAGTGGTTTGATAACCTTCGGACTCAATGCGTGCGATGCCCACACCGGCCATGCCGTAAAACGATAGCCACTGGTTGATCGGGATATCTTTATAGCCGTTGAGCATCAAGCGCTGGCTCTGCACATGCAGGCTGTTGACGTTGGCATTGAAGGGGGCCCAGTAGGATTTGAAGGTCGAACTGTTTGGCATCGTGTACTCCCCTTCCAGGCGCCAGCCACTGTCAAAGGCATACCCCAGGGCGAAGGACGCGACAAATGACTTGCTGCTATCCGGGGCATCCACCCTGTCGGTGACGCGCGGGCTGGTGAGCAGTGCGCTGGAGAGGTTCTGGCGAGCGCTGTTGAATTTGGCTGATCCGTACCAGCTTTCTGCCTGGGCGTAGGCGGTGGCAAATGCAGAGAACAGCAGCGCGTAGGCAATCTTGTGCATGGGCAGTGAGTCGCTTTATTAAAAAAGGAATCCTTAGCTTGCTGCCCTGCAGAGTGAGGCTCGACAGGACTTCTCTGTATGCAGTTGGGAAAACAGCAATGCTTGCGTAGTGCCCAGCGATGATGACCGTAGGAATTGAGGATAAAAAAATGCCGCTGTTAACAGCGGCATTTTTTTATTGCGCCCGAGTTATTCGGTGACTGCGTTTTTCGCGAGGATAGCGTTGGCCAGCTCCATGTCCGTGGCCTGCAGGCCAGGGTTGTCGGCGCGGACTTTCTGCATCGCGGCTTCCAGGTATGGGCCACGGATGCCGCCATCGCTGGCAACGAAGCTGCCTGCGTCGTCTTGGGCGGCGACCACCAGCTTGTGGTCCTTGAACGTCAGGTACGTCGAGCCGGTAGTGGCGCCCGAGGAAATGACATTGCGCCAGAAACTGTCGGCCATGGCTGATCCGACAGGGAGGGAAAGCACAGCAAGGGTTGCGACAGCATATTTGAGACGCATGATGGGTGACTCCGGGTGGGGTATCTGTACTTTATGATTGTAGTTAGCCCAACCGAGTTCCATCACTGACTAAACAGTTTCAACCCTTAATACCACGCCTTCCTGGCCAATCACCCGTACTTGAGCGCCTACGGGGCTGTCCGGGCCGGTCACCATCCATACGCCATCACCGACTTTTACCTTGCCCCGGCCATCCACAATCGCCTGGTGCACCACGAAGGTGCGGCCGATCAGCTCGGAGCCGCGTTCGTTGAGACCCGGCTGGTCGCTGGCCTTGGCGCTGCTGCGCTGACGCTTCCACCAGTACACCGCCGTCATTATCGACAACACGGCAAATAGCAGAAGTTGCCATTCCAGCCCCAGGGGAGGCACCAGAAACTTGATCACGCCCACGGCGGCCGCAGCGATACCCATCCACAACAGGTAACCGCCAGCGCCGAAGACCTCAAGAATCAGCAGTACCGTGCCCAGTGCCAGCCAATCCCAGAACGACAGATGCTGCAGGAAATCCCACATGGCGCTGGCCTCAGCCCTTCTTGTTGTCGAATGTTGCCTTGACGATCTCGCCGATACCGCCAACCGCGCCGATCACCTGGCTGGCCTCCAGTGGCATCAGGATGACCTTGCTGTTATTGGCCGAAGCCAGCTTGCCCAGGGCATCGATGTATTTCTGGGCGACAAAGTAGTTGACCGCCTGCACGTTGCCCGACGCGATTGCTTCCGATACCACCTGTGTGGCGCGGGCTTCAGCTTCGGCCTGACGCTCACGGGCTTCGGATTCAAGGAACGCCGCCTGCCGGCTACCTTCGGCCTCGAGGATCTGTGCCTGCTTCTTGCCTTCGGCAGTCAGGATCGCCGAGGCGCGCAGGCCTTCGGCTTCGAGGATCTGCGCACGCTTGATCCGTTCGGCTTTCATCTGGCCCGACATGGCGGCCATCAGGTCGGCAGGCGGGCTGATGTCCTTGATCTCGATACGGGTGATCTTGATGCCCCACGGCGCGGTGGCTTCGTCCACGGTCTTCAGCAGTTTTTCGTTGATGCCGTCACGCTGGCTGAGCATGGCGTCCAGCTCCATGGAGCCGAGCACGGTACGGATGTTGGTTTGCAGCAGGTTGCGGATGGCGTGCTCGAGGTTGTTGACCTCGTAGGCGGCCTGGGCGGTGTTGACCACCTGGAAGAAGCACACGGCGTCGATCTGCACGGTGGCGTTGTCGGCGGTGATGACTTCCTGGGGCGGGATATCCAGTACGCTTTCCATCACGTTGATCTTGCGACCGATGCGGTCCATGACCGGGATGATGATGTTCAAGCCAGGCTTGAGCGTGTTGGTGTAACGGCCAAAACGCTCGACCGTCCATTGGTAGCCCTGGGGGACCACCTTGAAGCCCATGAACAGGATGGCGATGGCCAAACCCACGAAAAGAAGCAGTACGGTTCCGATCTGCATAGCGATTCCCTATCTGATGGTGTCAGTGAAACGACGTTGGGCCGATTGTAACGGTGTTGTCACCGATAAGAACGGTTTCACTGCTTAACAAACGAAGGATTTGTTACCGAATCCCCGGGAGTCACCCGCAAGACTTCCGCCATCGTGGTGAGCCCCGCCGCGACCTTCTGCGTGCCGGCCATGCGCAAGCTGCACATGCCGTGGGTAACTGCGGCCTGGCGCAGGGCCTGCACATCGGCCCCAGGCGTGATCAGTGCCTTGAGTGCCTCGTTCAATACCATGATTTCGTAAACGCCGGCCCGCCCCTGATAACCGCTGTGTCGACATTCAAAGCACCCGACCGCTTCATGGGCGTCACCCAGAGACCGCTTGCAGTGCGGGCACAAAACCCGCACCAGACGCTGCGCCATCACGCCGAGCAAGGTGGCTTTGATCAAATAATGCGCAATACCCAGCTCCTGCAAGCGGCTGATGGCACTGGGTGCATCGTTGGTATGCAGGGTCGACAGCACCAGGTGCCCGGTCAGCGCGGCCTGGATCGCCATTTCGGCGGTCTCCTGGTCGCGGATCTCGCCGATCATGATGATGTCCGGGTCCTGGCGGAGCAGGGCGCGGATACCGCTGGCGAAGGTCAGGTCGATATTGTGCTGCACCTGCATCTGGTTGAACGCCGGCTCGACCATCTCGATCGGATCTTCCACCGTGCACAGGTTGACCTCCCGCGTGGCCAATTGCTTGAGCGTGGTGTAGAGGGTGCTGGTCTTGCCTGAACCGGTAGGGCCGGTGACCAGGATGATGCCGTTGGTCTGGCTTGTCATGGCTTGCCAGCGTTGCTGGTCATCAATGGATAAACCAAGCTGGTCAAAGCCCTTGAGCAGCACCTGTGGGTCGAAGATCCGCATCACCAGCTTTTCGCCAAACGCCGTGGGCAAGGTGGACAGGCGCAGTTCCACTTCTGCTCCGGTCGGGCTTTTGGTCTTGACCCGACCGTCCTGGGGCCTGCGCTTTTCCGCCACATTCATGCGGCCCAGGCTTTTGAGGCGGCTGACCACTGCCATCGTGACCTGGGGCGGGAACTGATAGACGTCGTGCAACAACCCGTCGATGCGAAAGCGCACACGGCCCTGTTCTCGGCACGGTTCAATGTGGATATCGCTGGCGCGCTGGCCGAAAGCGTACTGCAACAGCCAGTCGACGATGTTGACGATATGCGCGTCGTTGGCATCCGGCTCCTGGTCGCTGGCGCCGAGGTTGAGCAGTTCGTTGTTGCCCGGTGCCGCAACTTTTTGATCGGCGCCGCTGACGGACTTCGCCAGCCGGTAGAACTCGCCGATACAGCGCGTTATGTCCTTGGGGTTGGCAACCACACGCTTGATCGAGCGCTTGAGCACTTGCGCCAGCCCGGCTTCCCAACTGGTGACGTGGGGCTGGGCGCTGGCGACGGTGACCGTCTGCGCGTCCACCGCCACCGCAAGGATCGAGTGGCGTTGGGCGAACGCGTGTGACATCAGCGGCACGACCGTCGCCACATCGATCTTCAACGGGTCGATGCGCAGGTACGGTTGCCCGGCATGCTGGGCCAGCCATTCGGACAGGGTTTCCAGGCTGGGGCCAAGGGCTGCGATGCGTTCCAGGGGATGCAAGGTGTTGCTGGCCGGCAGCGCCGACAACTGCTGTGCAACTTCTGGGGTGATCAGTCGCCCTTCGAGCAAAGCCGGCAGCAGTTGATGCAGTTCCAAGCGTTGATCAACCGGCATGAAGGTTTTCCTGAGGGCAGTGGGCGTAAATCCCAGGCTAGCCAGCCCCTGAATATCTTCCTCCCGGCGTGTATTGCAGGTTCTTACTGAGCGACCGCCACCACTGCCAGAGGCCCCGCGGCATCAGCCGACCACACGTCCAGCGCGCACACGCTGATCAGGTTTCGAATCTTTTCACCGATCACCTGGGCACGGTGCCAGCTCAGGCCGTCCATCACGATGCCGATGTTCAGCAGGTCTTCTTCGCGGTTGACCGTGACCTGCTGCGGCGTGAGGCATTGCAGGGCGAAGTAGTTAAGTACCCGGCACAGCACATCCGGCTCCGCCTCGGCGACGATCTGGTAATGCGCCTGGCAATGGGCGCTGTTGACGGCCCATGCATCGACGCGGGTAGCGGGGTGGTTGGTTTCGACGGCGTGCATGGGAAAACTCCAGATTCGACTGGAGAAATTTTTACATTCGCGACGGGAGATTTCTTATCTAAGATGGGCCTGTTTTGTCAAAAATTGAATCAATCAATTCAGAATAAGTGCAATAGAGGGTATTTATATGCACAGCGAGTTGGACGCCTACGACCGCCGTATCCTGGCCCTGTTGCAGGAAGACGCTTCTCTCTCCAGCGCGCAGATCGCCGAACAGGTGGGCCTGTCCCAGTCGCCTTGCTGGCGACGTATCCAACGTCTCAAGGAGGAGGGCGTGATTCGCGGCCAGGTGACCTTGCTGGATCGCAAGAAGATCGGCCTCAACACGCAGATATTCGCCGAAGTGAAACTCAACGCCCACGGTCGTTCCAACTTCACCGAGTTCACCGACGCGATTCGCGGGTTTCCGGAAGTGCTGGAGTGTTATGTGCTGATGGGGGCGGTGGATTTTCTACTGCGCATCGTCACCTCGGACATCGAGGCGTATGAGCGGTTTTTCTTCGAGAAGCTGTCGATGGTGCCGGGGATTCAGGAGGTCAATTCGATTGTGGCGTTATCCGAGATCAAGTCCACGACCAGCCTGCCAGTATTGCGCTGACTGGACCGGCCTCATCGGGAGCAAGCCCCCTCCCACATTTGGAATGCATTTCAAATGTGGGAGGGGGCTTGCTCCCGATGGCGATCTCACAGACGCAACAAGGTCTTCCACGCCCGATTCTGATACACCGCAATCGCCTGATGCATCCGCGCGTCCAGCGACTCGTCCGTGATCGGCTGGTTGGCCAGTTGCACCAACTTGTTCAGCTCGCCGTACAAACGGTCCAATTCCGGAATGTCGACCACCTGACGCGCATGGTGCAGCCAGGCCTGGATGCGTTCGATGCGTGGCAGTTGCTCGGCCAGGTCTTCCGGCTGTTGCTGGTAGCGCGGCAGTTGCAGGGCGACGGCATCGTCGGCCAGCAGGCGCGGCAGCCAGTTGGTGATTTGCGCAGCGCCCTGGCGGTTGCCACGCACGTTGCGGTCGGCGGTCCAGGTGCGGGCGAGCAGCCAGCGCGAAGCGTTCAGTGAGAACAGGCCCCAGCGCACGTCGTCCAGTTCTTCGGCGAACTGTTCCGGCGCGGCTTTGCGGATGTCTTCGTCGTCATCACCGGCCTGTACCAGTGGGCGCCAGTCTTCCAGCAGGGCATCGAGTGCGCTGCGCAGTTCGCTGGTGGACTGACGTGGCGCCGCCTGGCCAAGGCTGCCGACCAGGGCACGCAGTTCGCCGAGGTTGTCGACCCAGTCTTGCAGCAGGCGCCAGTGGCCATTGAAACGGTATTGCTCGGCCAGGCGTTGGCTGCTGCCGAGCAGGTGCCACATGATCGCGGCAAACGCGTCGTCCAGCGGCATTTCGGCGTGCAGTTGCGGCGCCGGCAGGCTCAGGGAGTAGCTGCTGGCGTCGTACAGGCGGTAGCCGCGCTCGGCCTTGCTGATATCGCACGGCATCAACGCCAGGGTCGCGGCCAGTTCGGCGGCCAGTTCCAGCAGGGCAGACGGTTCGCCTTCGCGCAGTTCCAGTTCCAGCTCGCAGATTTCTTCTTTCTGCTTGCCGACCACCACGTGGCCCAGGTCCAGGGCGGCTTCGATCACCACCTTGGCCTTGCCACGGCCCCAGGCGATTTCGGCGCGCTCACGCACGAAGTCAGTGGTGAAGATCGGCTTGAGGGTCTTCTTGTCCAGCTCGGCCAGTTGATCGGGCCAGCATTCGCCGTCGAGCTTCTTTACATCGAGCTTGGCTTTGGGCAGTTCCCAGTTGTATTCATTACGTTCCGACAAGCCGGCGACGCTCTGGCCGCGGGTCTTGAGGGTCTGGATGATGTCGTCACCGTCTTTGCGCAGGCGCAGGGCGACTTTGGCCTGGGCCAGGTCGCGCTCGGGGGTGTCGAAGTACTGGTTCATCAACTCACGGCGTTCCCAGCCACTTTTGTTGCGTTTTTTCAGGAGCGGGTGCTCACGCAGCGCGGCGAGGGTCTCGCGGCTGACGCGGAGCTTGATTTCAGTTTCTTTTTGCATGGCCGGAACATCCAGGATCGGGAGCGCAGCCGGGGAAAAGAGTGGCTGCCAAGGTCGTGCAGTGTACAGGACTGAGCCCGGCAACGTGCCGCAACGGTTTATTGTGTCGTGCAGATGGCTCTATAGTGAGGTTCATCCGGGAAGTCGAGAGGCCGAGCATGCCGTTACCGTCCATGAAAGAGCAGTTTGCCGCGCTGATTGCTGCGCCATCCGTGAGCTGCACCCAGGCGTCTCTCGACCAGACCAACCGCCCGGTGATCGACTTGCTCGCTGGATGGCTGGGGGACTTGGGTTTCGCCATCGACATCCAGCCAGTCAGCCCCGGCAAGTTCAACCTGTTGGCCAGCTTTGGCAGCGGCCCTGGTGGCCTGGTGCTGGCGGGGCATAGCGATACCGTCCCCTACGACGCCGCATTGTGGAAGACCGATCCGCTCAAGCTGACGGAAGTTGACGGCCGCTGGGTCGGACTGGGCAGTTGCGACATGAAGGGCTTTTTCGCATTGGCCATCGAGGCGGTGCTGCCGCTGCTGGATCAGCCCTTCAAGCAGCCGCTGTTGATCCTCGCCACCTGCGACGAGGAAAGCTCCATGTCCGGCGCCCGCGCACTGGCCGAAGCAGGCCGCCCGCTGGGGCGCGCAGCGGTGATCGGCGAGCCGACCGGCCTCAAGCCGATTCGCCTGCACAAAGGCGTGATGATGGAGCGCATCGATATTCTTGGCCAGAGCGGCCATTCGTCGGATCCGAGCCTGGGCCACAGTGCCCTCGAAGCCATGCACGACGCCATCGGCGAACTGCGCGGCCTGCGCCTGGCCTGGCAGCGCGAGTACCGCAACCCGCAATTCAGCGTGCCGCAGCCCACCCTGAACTTCGGTTGCATCCACGGCGGCGACAACCCCAACCGCATCTGCGGCCAGTGTTCCCTGGAGTTCGACCTGCGCCCACTGCCGGGCATGGACCCCCAGGTGCTGCGCGACGCCATCCGCCAGAAGCTCCAGCCGTTGGCCGAGCGCCATCAGGTCAAGATTGACTACGCGCCGCTGTTCCCCGAGGTACCGCCCTTCGAGCAACCGGAAGACGCCGAACTGGTGCGGGTGGCGGAACGATTGACCGGCCATCGTGCCGAAGCAGTAGCGTTCGGCACCGAAGCGCCTTATCTTCAGCGCCTTGGTTGTGAAACCCTGGTACTTGGCCCCGGCGACATCGCTTGCGCGCACCAGCCGGGCGAATACCTCGAAATGTCACGCTTGACGCCTACAGTGCGTCTATTGCGGGAACTGATCGAACATTACTGCCTGAAACCTGCATAAATTAACCCCTGCCTGTTCGTACATAGAAGGAGAGTGAGCGTGTCGCCAAGCCTGTTCCGACGATAACCATCAGCCCGCCGTGCGCTTTCACGATTCATCCTTTTTCGGCTGCTTTTTATTACAGGCCCAGGTTCTATGCCCGACTACGTTAACTGGCTTCGTCACGCGTCCCCCTACATCAACGCCCACCGCGACTGCACCTTTGTGGTCATGCTGCCCGGCGACGGTGTGGAGCATCCCAACTTCGGCAATATCGTCCACGACCTGGTGCTGCTGCACAGCCTCGGTGTGCGACTGGTGCTGGTGCACGGTTCGCGCCCGCAGATCGAAGCGCGCCTTGAAGCGCGTGGCCTGACCCCGGCTTACCACGAAGGCTTGCGCATCACCGATGCTGCAACGCTGGAGTGTGTGATCGACGCGGTCGGCCACCTGCGTATCGCCATCGAGGCGCGCTTGTCGATGGACATGGCCTCGTCGCCGATGCAGGGCTCGCGCCTGCGCGTGGCCAGTGGCAACCTGGTGACGGCACGTCCGATCGGCGTATTGGAAGGCGTGGACTTCCACCACACTGGCGAAGTGCGCCGCGTCGACCGCAAGGGTATCAACCGCCTGCTGGACGAGCGCTCCATCGTGCTGTTGTCGCCGCTGGGGTATTCGCCCACCGGCGAGATCTTCAACCTGGCCTGCGAAGACGTTGCGACCCGCGCCGCCATCGACCTGGGCGCTGACAAGCTGCTGCTGTTTGGCGCCGATATGGGCCTGATCGATGAAAATGGCCGCCTGGTACGCGAGCTGCGCCCGCAGCAAGTGCCGGCTCACCTGCAACGCCTGGGCAAAACCAACTACCAGGCCGAGTTGCTTGATGCCGCCGCCGAAGCTTGCCGGGGTGGGGTCGGGCGCAGTCATATCGTCAGCTATGCCGAAGACGGCGCTTTGCTCACCGAGCTGTTCACCCGGGACGGCGGCGGTACGCTGGTGGCCCAGGAGCAATTCGAGCAGGTGCGCGAAGCGGCGATTGAGGATGTCGGCGGTTTGCTTGACCTGATCAGCCCGCTGGAAGAGCAGGGCATCCTGGTACGCCGTTCGCGGGAAGTGCTGGAGCGTGAGATCGAGCAGTTCAGCGTGGTGGAGCGCGAAGGCATGATCATCGCGTGTGCGGCGCTGTATCAGATCGCTGATTCGGACGCGGGCGAGCTGGCCTGCCTGGCGGTGAACCCGGAGTACCGTCATGGCGCACGTGGTGATGTGTTGCTGGAGCGCATCCAGGCCCGTGCCCGGGCGCAGGGGTTGAAGACCTTGTTTGTCCTCACCACCCGCACCGCCCACTGGTTCCGTGAGCGCGGGTTTGTGCCGAGCAGTGTGGACCGCCTGCCGTCGGCGCGAGCGTCCCTGTACAACTATCAGCGCAACTCCAAGATCTTCGAAAAGGCCCTGTAACCCCGGTTTCGGCAACGACTCAGGTCAAACAATGTGGGAGCGGGCTTGCTCGCGAATGCGGTGCATCAGAAACAGGGTCAGTAACTGACACTCCGCTTTCGCGAGCAAGCCCGCTCCCACATGGATCAGTTCACGGACTGATAAATTTGTCGGACACGAAAGCCGAGTAGTCCGGCAACACTGCTTCAACCTTTCCCTGTTCCTTCAAGAACTTCGCTGTTTCCCCAATCGCCTTCGCCGTGCCGCCTTTAAGCAATGCGTCGGTTTGCTGCGCCTGGGCATCCGGGAATGTCGTGCCGGCCAGCAGCTCAGGAATGTCCGCAGCATTTGAACCTGTCAGTTTCGCGATTTTCTGCACCGGCTCCGAATCCACGGTCCAGCCGTCTTTATGCGCCGTATACTCGGCAAACGCATCCAGCGTGACCTTGGCAAACTTGGCCACTACGTCAGGATGTTTTTCCGCAAAATCCTTGCGCGCTACCCACACCTCAAACGTCGGTGCCCCCCACTGACCCACCTGGGCCGCGTCTGTCAGGGTCTTGCCGGTCTTGCGGATTTCTCCCAGGGCGGGTGACCACACGAAGGCCCCGTCGATATCGCCACGTTTCCACGCGGCGGCAATCTCGGCCGGTTGCAGGTTGACGACTTTGACTTGTTTCGTATCCAGGCCCCAGTGCTTCAGTGCACCGAGCAGGCTGTAATGAGAGGTTGAGACAAACGGCGTGGCGATGGTTTTGCCGATCAGGTCCCGGGGTGCGTCAATGTGGCTGCCGTTACGCACCACCAATGCTTCAGAAGTATTGATCTGGGCCGATACGATGAACGCAACGATGGGTAGATTCCGTGAAGCCGCCGCGGCAAGCGGGCTAGAGCCGAGGTTGCCGATTTGCACATCGCCAGACGCGATAGCGGTGACCACTTCCGGCCCACTGTTGAAGCGGCGCCAAGCAATTTTCTCGCCAATGGCCTTCTCATAGAGGCCGTCGGCCTGTGGGACTTTGCTGGGATCGATGCCGGTTTGGTAGCCGATGGTCAAATCGGCGGCTTTGACACCAAAAGAAAGTATTAGTGACACAAAAACTGTAACAAATTGACGGGAGGATGTGCGTTTGGCCATGATGGCGTCGCCTTTTTGATCGTGGGTGACGTATGCAACCGTACGGCCACACTAATCGATCTAAAAAAGCGCTAACAAATACCTTTTAGGCATTAGCTTATGGAGTGGATCGTCTACCCTGTCGGGTCCGCATCATGAAAAGGCTTATTCCTGAATCGTATGAAAAAGAATGAAACAATTCTTTTTGGGTGTATGAAAAACTCATTACCCTGCAGGGACCAAATCAACTGCGCTTAGACGAAGGTAGTAGACACACAAGGTTACGATTGACTTGGTAGTCACTATCTGGCGCTAATCGCGCATCTGTGGATCGAGGGCGTCAGACCCGAGACCAAAGAAATACAAAAATTAGAAATGAGAGGAGCGGTACATGAAGAAGTCAACATTGGCGTTGGCCGTAGCTTTGGCTGCGATTGCCCAGCAGGCAAACTCCGCCGGTTTCATCGAAGACAGTAAGGCAACACTGGGGCTGCGTAACTTCTACATCAACACGGATAACCGTGATGGCGCTCCAGGCACCACCACTCGCAGCAAGAATGCTGAATGGGGTCAAGGCTTTGACCTGCGTTTCATTTCGGGCTACACCCAAGGGACTGTCCAGTTCGGCGTCGACGCCATCGGCCTGTACGGCGTGCGCCTGGATTCGAGCCGCGAAAACCATGGTAACTACAGTGGCACCGCTTCCGGCGGCACCGTGTTCCCAAGCGACGGCAACAAAGCTGTCAACGATTACGCCAGCCTGGGCGTAACCGGCAAGGTCAAGATCTCGCAAACCGAACTGAAGCTGGGCACCTTGCAGCCTAAGCTGCCAGTTATCGTGACCAACGATGGTCGTCTGTTGCCGCAAACCTTCCAAGGTGGCCAGATCACTACCAACGACATCAAAGATTTAACCCTGGTTGCCGGTCAGGTGGAGAAGGCCAAGGGCCGTAACTCCAGCAACAATGAAAACCTGTCGATCGGCGGTGCCAACGGTAGCTCCAACTACAATGCCGGCAAGTTCAGCAACAAGTTCTACTACGCCGGTGGTGACTACAAGCTGACCAAAGACCTGACTGCCCAGTACTACTACGGCAACCTGGAAGACTTCTACAAGCAACACTTCCTCGGTCTGACCCACAACTGGTCGATCGGCCCGGGCGTATTGAAGTCTGACCTGCGTTACTTCAACAGCTCCGACGACGGTGCCAACGGTCACGATTCCGCTTACTTCAGCAACGGTAACTACAACGGTTTCCGCGCGGGTAAAGGCAAGGTTGATAACAACCTGTACAGCGGTTTGTTCCTGTACACCGTTGCAGGTCACACCTTTGGTGGCGGCTACCAGGCGAGCAACGGCAGCAGCGACTTCCCTTGGTTGAACCAGGGCGACGGTTCGTCGGCTTACCTGACCACCGACATGCAAATCCAGAAGTTCGCCCGTGCCGGCGAGCGTACCTGGCAAGCTCGCTACGCCTACGACTTCGCCAAGGTTGGTGTGCCTGGCCTGACAGCCGGTGTTGTGTATCTCAAGGGTAGCAACATCGATACTATCGCCAACACCAATGCTCGTACCGAAACCACTGGCCAATCCGAGTGGGAGCGTGACATCACTGTTGCCTACGTTATCCCGGAAGGTCCGCTGAAGAACCTGGGTGTTGCCTGGAAGAACGCCATGTGGCGTACCGACCTGGCCGGCGTACGTGACCAAGACGAAAACCGCCTGATCGTCAGCTACTCGCTGCCACTGTTCTAGTAGCGTGACGCTGTTGTAAGCCTGTAAAGCCCTGCCCGGTGCAACACCGGGCAGGGTGTCTTGCTTTGAAGTCGGGCCAAACCCCCGCAGGCCCTTCCTGACCCCTCTTTGTACAGCGTCTCAAGGCCTTCTCGAACCTTGAAAACGATGTTGCTCCTCGTCTGCCCCCGCGTCCAATGAACAGATTTTTAATATTCATTTATCGTCTAGATAAATCGATATTTATTCTTTTTAAATCATCCAAAATCCATGCACAGTGGGCTCCATAAGTACTCACCAGGAGCCACACCATGAGCCTAAGACTGGGCGATATCGCCCCCGACTTCGAACAGGATTCCAGCGCCGGCACGATTCGTTTCCACGAATGGCTGGGCGATAGCTGGGGTGTGTTGTTTTCTCACCCGGCGGACTTCACGCCAGTGTGCACCACCGAGCTGGGCTTCACCGCCAAGCTCAAGGACGAATTCGCCCAACGTGGCGTCAAGGCCATCGCCCTGTCGGTCGACCCGGTGGACTCGCACCATAAGTGGATCGAAGACATCAACGAAACCCAGAACACGGTCGTCAACTTCCCGATCCTGGCCGACGCCGATCGCAAAGTGTCCGACCTGTACGACCTGATCCACCCCAATGCCAGTGACACCCTCACCGTGCGGTCCTTGTTCGTGATCGACCCGAACAAGAAAATTCGCCTGACCATCACCTACCCGGCCAGCACCGGGCGCAACTTCCACGAAATCCTGCGGGTCATCGACTCGTTGCAGCTGACCGACAACCACAAGGTCGCCACACCCGCCAACTGGCAGGACGGTGATGAGGTGGTGATCGTGCCGTCGCTCAAGGATGAGGAAGAGATCAAGAAGCGCTTTCCGAAGGGTTATCGCGCGGTGAAGCCGTACCTGCGCCTCACACCACAGCCTAATCGCTAACGCAGGACCTAATGTGGGAGCGGGCTTGCTCGCGAAAGCGGTGTGTCATGAAACGATGCATCAACTGAAAGTGTGCATTCGCGAGCAAGCCCGCTCCCACAGGTGTCCGTATTTCAAGTCTCACATAGCAGGGGTTTTCAGGCCGTTTCGACGGCCTTTTTTTTCGCCTGCATTTTGATATCTCTCATATGCATTTAAAGAATAAACAAATGAAAAAATAAGATTTATAGATATATGAATCTGCTGATAAGGTCTGTTCCATCTTGGCGCCATCGCCACACAGCGAACCGCCGACACCTGCTCAAGGAATTCCTGCATGTTGGTCGTAACACTTGGAGGCAGTCCCAGCCAGCGTTCCCGCTCCGGGGTGTTGCTGGATAAAACCCGTCAGTGGTTGCAAGACAAAGGCGTAGAAGTGGTGAGTTACCAGATACGGGACTTCCCGGCTGAAGACCTGCTGCATGCACGCTTCGACAGCCCGAAGGTCATCGACCTGCTGCAGCAAGTGGCCAACGCCGATGGCCTGGTGATCGCCACGCCGGTGTACAAGGCCTCGTTCTCCGGCGCGCTGAAGACCGTGCTGGACCTGCTGCCCGAACGCGCCCTGGCCCACAAGATCGTGTTGCCGATGGCCACCGGCGGCAGCATCGCCCACATGCTGGCGGTGGACTACGCATTGAAGCCGGTGCTGTCGGCGTTGAAAGCCCAGGAGTTGCTCCACGGCATCTTTGCCGAAGACAGCCAGATCGCGTACGGCGAAGGCAGTGCCCAGGCGCAATTGGTGCCGGTACTCGAACAGCGTTTGCACGAAGCCCTGGAAACACTTTACGGCGCCATGGCCCGTCGCCCGAAACCGCTGGACCCCCATGTGTTGAATGAACGCCTGTTGAGTGCTCGCTGGAGCATCTGAGCCTCACCGATATAAAAGAAACACTCACCTTACTCAGCCGCCAACGGCCAAGCAGGTGCAGCCAAAACCCCTAATCGCATTTTTGGAGAGAGCGCCATGCGCACTGTCATCTTGCGTCGTGGTCTGGTCGCACTGTTTGCTGCGGCTGTGTCCTTCGGCGCCATTGTTCAAGCTCAAGCGGCCGAGACCCTGCGGATCGGCTATCAGAAGTACGGCACGCTGGTGCTGCTCAAGGCCAAGGGCTCCCTGGAAAAACGCCTGGCCGCCCAAGGCGTCAACGTGCAATGGACCGAGTTCCCTGGCGGCCCCCAGCTGCTTGAAGGCCTGAATGTCGGCTCCATCGACTTCGGCGTGACCGGCGAAACCCCGCCGGTATTCGCCCAGGCTGCCGGTGCCGACCTGCTCTACGTGGCCTACGAACCACCGGCGCCGACCAGTGAAGCGATCCTGGTGCCGAAAGACTCGTCGATCAAATCCGTGGCCGAGCTCAAGGGCAAGAAAATCGTGCTCAATAAAGGCTCCAACGTGCACTACCTGCTGGTGCGCGCCCTGGAAGACGCCGGCCTGAAATACACCGATGTGCAAACCGTATTCCTGCCGCCCGCCGATGCGCGTGCGGCTTTCGAGCGTGGCAGCGTGGACGCATGGGTGATCTGGGACCCGTACCAGGCCGCCGCCGAGAAACAACTGCAAGCCCGCACCCTGCGTGACGGCACCGGCATCGCCGACAACCATCAGTTCTACCTGGCGACCAAGCCCTACGCCGAACAACATCCGGAAGTGATCAAGGCGCTGGTGGAAGAAGTGCGTGCGGTGGGCGAATGGTCCAAGGCCAATCCCCAGGAAGTCACCGAACAGGTCGCGCCGCTGCTCGGCCTGCCGGCTGATATCACCCTGACCTCGGTGAAGCGCCAGGGCTACGGCGCGCTGTTCCTGACCCCGGCAGTGGTCGCCGCCCAGCAGAAGATTGCCGACAGCTTCTACCAACTCAAATTGATCCCCAAGCCCTTGAGCATCAAGGACGTGATCTGGACGCCACCCGCCGCCGTGGCCAAAGCGCCGTAATCCGACTTCTTCAGGAGACAACTCCATGAGCCTCAATATTTTCTGGTTCCTGCCTACCCACGGCGACGGCCACTACCTTGGCACCGCCGAAGGCGCTCGCGCCGTTGACCACGGTTATTTGCAACAAGTGGCCCAGGCCGCTGACCGCCTGGGCTTCGGTGGGGTGCTGATCCCGACCGGGCGCTCCTGCGAAGACTCGTGGCTGGTGGCCGCTTCGCTGATCCCGGTAACCCAGCGTTTGAAATTCCTGGTCGCGCTGCGCCCCGGGATCATTTCCCCGACGGTGGCCGCGCGTCAGGCCGCGACCCTGGATCGTCTGTCCGGTGGCCGTGCGCTGTTCAATCTGGTGACTGGCGGTGATCCGGAAGAGTTGGCCGGCGATGGCCTGTTCCTCAGCCATGAGGAGCGTTATCAAGCCTCGGTGGAATTCACCCGCATCTGGCGGCGTGTGCTGGAGGGCGAGACCGTGGATTACGACGGCGAGCACATCAGCGTCAAAGGCGCCAAGCTGCTTTATCCGCCAATCCAGCAACCGCGTCCGCCGCTGTACTTCGGCGGTTCCTCCGAAGCGGCCCAGGACCTGGCAGCCGAGCAGGTGGAAATGGTGCTGACTTGGGGCGAGCCACCGGCCGCTGTCGCGGAAAAAATCGAACAGGTACGGGCCAAGGCCGCCAAGCTCGGGCGTACCGTGCGCTTTGGTATCCGCCTGCATGTGATCGTGCGTGAAACCAACGAAGAAGCATGGAAGGCCGCCGACAAACTGATCTCCCACCTGGACGACGACACCATCGCCCGTGCCCAGGCGTCTTTGGCACGCTTTGATTCCGTCGGCCAGCAACGCATGGCGGCGCTGCACGGTGGCAACCGCGACAACCTCGAAGTCAGCCCCAACCTGTGGGCGGGAGTCGGCCTGGTACGCGGTGGTGCCGGCACCGCGCTGGTGGGCGATGGCCGCACCGTGGCGGAACGCGTCAAGGAATACGCCGCGCTGGGTATCGACACGTTTATTTTCTCCGGTTATCCACACTTGGAAGAGTCGTATCGCGTCGCCGAGTTGCTGTTTCCGCACCTGGATATCGAGCGTCCCGAGCTGCCGAAAAGCGCCGGCTACGTCAGCCCGTTCGGCGAGATGGTGGCCAACGACATCCTTCCCAAAGCTGCGTCACAGAGCTGAGGTCGCACCATGAGCTATGAAAAACTAAGCCAGCGTGTGGCGCCCTGGATTCTGCCGGTGTTATTGCTCGCGATCTGGCAGTTGTCGGTGTCGGCGGGTTGGTTGTCGACCCGCATCCTGCCGGCGCCCAGCGCAGTGATTGCCGCCGGCGTGCATCTGGTTGCCAGCGGTGAAATCTGGACGCACCTGGCGATCAGTGGCTGGCGTGCCGGCCTGGGGTTTGTGATCGGCGGCAGCATCGGCCTGGTCCTGGGCTTTATCACTGGCTTGTCGAAGTGGGGCGAACGCCTGCTGGACAGCTCGGTGCAGATGATCCGTAACGTGCCGCACCTGGCGCTGATTCCGCTGGTGATCCTGTGGTTTGGCATCGATGAGACGGCGAAGATTTTCCTGGTCGCCCTCGGCACGCTGTTCCCGATCTACCTGAATACCTACCACGGCATCCGCAACGTCGACCCGGCGTTGGTAGAGATGTCGCGCAGCTACGGCTTGTCCGGGTTCAGCCTGTTCCGCCAGGTGATCCTGCCGGGCGCGCTGCCGTCGATCCTGGTGGGCGTGCGCTTTGCCCTGGGCTTCATGTGGCTGACGCTGATTGTGGCGGAAACCATCTCGGCGAGCTCGGGCATCGGCTACCTGGCGATGAACGCCCGGGAATTCCTGCAAACCGACGTGGTGGTATTGGCCATCGTCATGTACGCCATCCTCGGCAAACTCGCCGACCTGGCCGCTCGTGGCCTGGAGCGTGTATGGCTGCGCTGGCACCCGGCGTATCAAGTGAATAAAGGAGGTGCGGCATGACAGCTCAACAACCCCCGCGCCTGCTCAAGGGGATCCCCCTGGCAGTACGCAAGTTGCGCAAGGCCTTTGGCACGCGCGAAGTGCTCAAGGACATCGACCTGCACATTCCGGCCGGCCAATTCGTGGCGGTGGTCGGTCGCAGCGGTTGCGGCAAAAGTACCTTGCTGCGCCTGCTGGCCGGCTTGGACAAAGCCAGCGGCGGCGAGCTGCTGGCCGGCTCCGCACCCCTGAGCGAAGCGATTGAAGACACCCGGTTGATGTTCCAGGAAGCGCGCCTGCTGCCGTGGAAAAAGATCATCGACAACGTCGGCCTTGGCCTTAAAGGCGATTGGCGCCCCAAGGCGCTGGAAGCCCTGGAAGCGGTCGGCCTGGCCGAACGCGCCAATGAATGGCCAGCGGCGCTGTCCGGCGGGCAGAAGCAACGCGTGGCCCTGGCCCGCGCGCTGATCCACCAACCGCGCTTGCTGCTGCTGGATGAACCGTTGGGCGCGCTGGATGCCCTGACCCGTATCGAGATGCAGCAACTGATCGAAAACCTCTGGCAAAAGCACGGCTTCACCGTGTTGCTGGTGACCCACGACGTCAGCGAAGCCGTGGCGATTGCCGACCGGGTGATCCTGATCGAAGACGGCGAAATCGGCCTCGACCTGATCGTCGACCTGCCACGCCCGCGTGCCCGGGGCTCACATCGCCTGGCCGCGTTGGAAGCTGAAGTGCTCAACCGTGTGTTGTCCTTGCCGGGCTCGCCACCGGAACCCGAACCTGTTTCACCGCTGCCTACGCAACTGCGTTGGGCTCAATAACTCACTCGTCCCCTGAAGGAAGAACACCATGACTATTAAAGCCATCAACGTGCGTAACCAGTTCAAAGGCACCATCAAGGAAATCGTCGAAGGCGACGTGCTGTCGGAAATCGACGTGCAGACCGCGTCCGGCATCGTGACTTCGGTGATCACTACACGCTCGGTCAAAGAGCTGGAACTGGTGATTGGCAGTGAAGTGATTGCCTTTGTTAAGTCCACCGAGGTGTCGATCGCCAAGTTGTGATTTGCGGCGGTCTTGAGGCCGCCTTCGCGAGCAAGCCCGCTCCCACATTTGAACGCATTCCAAAGTTGTAACTCGGTCAACTGTGGGAGGGGGCTTGCTCCCGATGAGGCCGGCCCAGCCAACACAAAGCTCAGCGCTTGGGCAGGTAGGGCGGCAGGTAAAGCCCCACATACGCATCAAACACGCGCATCCCTTCCTCCGCCATGCGCGGCGTGATCAGCCCATGCTGATGCACCGAGCGCGCATACACGCGGTCGCTCAGCTCCAGCGCCAGCGCAAATACATCCACATCCTTTGGTAGCGTCGGCACTTCAAAGTGACGGTTGAACACGGTGAGCATCAGGTCGCCCAACTCCAGATCATGCTGACGATCCGCCTGGGTTACTTCGGTCAGCCCATGCTGTGCCAGGATCAACTGACGCGCCGCGGCGTCGTGCTCGTAGATGCTGAGCATGCGCTGTTCGACGATGCAGGACAGGTCGCGCCAGTGCTTGAGTGAGTCATGCTCGATGGGGGCCTGGATTGCCGCCCGGAAAGCGGCGTGCACATCGGCAGTCAAGGCTTCCAACAGCGCCGGCACACTGGCGAAGAAGTGATACACCGACGACGGCGGAATCTGCGCCCGCTCGGCCACGCCGTAGATCGACAAACCCGCCACGCCTTCGGCGGCCAGCAAGGTGCGGGCAGCGTCGAGGATCGCGTCGATCCGGGCCTGGCTGCGGGCGCGGGGTTTGCGAAGGGGGGCGGGGCGGGTGGTCATGGAAGTCTCCTACAAGGCAGCGGGCATTGTACGCAGAGGTCCATAGTTGGGAAGAGGGGCTTTTGTGGTGATGCGCAGCGGCCCCAATAAAAACGCCGCATTCTGACAGGCAGAATGCGGCGTCTGGTTTTAGGGCGGCTTCGCCACCCAGCGCGGGGCAAGCCCGCTCACCACATTTGATGCAGCCGTCGTTTAGACGGTATGCAAGTACCAGTTGTACTCAAGGTCGGAGATGGAGTGTTCGAACTCTTCCAGCTCACTTTCCTTACAGGCGACGAAGATATCGATGTATTTAGGGTCGATGTACTTGGCCATCACCTCGCTGTCGTCCAACTCACGCAGTGCATCGCGCAGGTTGTTCGGCAGGCTCTGTTCGTTCTGCTCGTAGCTGTTGCCTTCCACCGGTGCGCCAGGCTCGATCTTGTTGGTCAGGCCGTGGTGCACGCCTGCCAGGACCGAAGCCATCAGCAGGTAAGGGTTGGCGTCGGCGCCGGCCACGCGGTGTTCGATACGTACGGCATCGGACGAGCCGGTCGGTACGCGAATCGCCACGGTGCGGTTGTCCAGGCCCCAGCACGGCGAGTTCGGCACGTAGAACTGTGCGCCGAAACGACGGTAGGAGTTGACGTTGGGGCACAGGAACGCCATCTGGGCGGGCAGGGTCTCGAGCACACCGCCGATCGCGTGACGCAATGCGGCGTTCTGCTCGGGATCCTCGCTGGCAAAAATGTTCTTGCCGTCTTTGTCCAGGATCGAGATGTGTACGTGCAAACCGTTGCCTGCCTGGCCTGGGTAAGGCTTGGCCATGAAGGTGGTGTCCATTTCATGGTCGTAGGCGATGTTCTTGATCAGGCGCTTGAGCAGTACTGCGTAGTCGCAGGCCTTGATCGGGTCGGCCACGTGGTGCAGGTTCACTTCGAACTGCGCCGGGGCACTTTCCTTGACGATGGCGTCGGCCGGGATGCCTTGCTCTTTTGCACCTTCCAGGATGTCCTGGAGGCAGTCGACGTATTCGTCGAGGTCGTCGATCAGGTAGACCTGTGTCGAGTGCGGGCGTTTGCCGGAAATCGGCGAGCGGGGCGGTTGTGGGCGGCCGTTCACGTTCTCCTGGTCGATCAGGTAGAACTCAAGCTCGAAGGCGGCGCAGATGGTCAGACCGAGGTCGTCAAATTTGCTTACAACTTGGCGGAGCACTTCGCGCGGATCGGCGAAGAAAGGTTCACCTTCCAGTTCGTGCATGGTCATCAGCAGTTGCGCGGTCGGGCGCTTTTGCCAGGGTTCATTGCACAGGGTGTCGGGGATCGGATAACAGATTCGGTCAGCATCACCGATGTCCAGGCCCAGGCCGGTGCTTTCCACCGTAGAGCCGTTGATATCCAGGGCAAATAAAGAGGCAGGCAGGTTAATGCCCTTCTCGTAAACCTTGTGGAGGCTGGTGCGTTCGATGCGCTTGCCGCGCACCACACCATTCATATCCGCAATTAGAAGGTCTACGTACAGAACCTCAGGATGATCCTTAAGGAACGCGTTCGCTTCGTTAAGCTGAACGGCACGCGGGGGTACCGACATGATGCAACACCTTTGTTGTTAAAAATATCAATCATTGATCTTTTCTGGTTTCAGTCAACCCGAACGGCATGCCGAAGTCAAGCGAGGCCTTTTTTGCCCTAAAAAAGCGCCACGAAGGCTTTTTTGGGGCCTTTTGGGGCGGTTTTTTGGGTTTGAACGGCTTGGGACTCGCAGGCTTGAGCGGGCCGTGTTGTATTTTTTACGGGGGTGTTGTGTAAAAAAATGAACAAGGCTAAGCTCGATTCAAACCCATAACAGCAATAATACCGGGGTGCTTCATGTTTCACCTGCCGCCCAACGGCGTCTTGGCCTGCTTCAGCCAGGCTGTGTCATCCGTACATTCCTCCCGCGTGATAGCGCGCTCCCCGGCCAATATTCTTGACGCCCGGGCCGACCTCTTCTTTGCCTCTTCATCTGCCACCGAACGGCATGCGCCCAGCATGCTGCTCAAGATTGCGCACAACTTTGGCGTGAGGAATGCAACGCAGCAGCAAATGGCAGGTAAGCTCCTACCCTGAACGAAAAAACGACGCGGATGCTGCGTCAAACAACGCCTGGCCTTTAATGGATGCCAGGAAACCCAGCCCAGAGGCATTTATGAGTAACAACCTCGACCAGCTCACCGATTGGTTGAAAGACCACAAGATCACAGAAGTCGAATGCATGATTGGCGACCTCACCGGTATCACCCGGGGCAAGATCTCGCCGACCAACAAGTTCATTGCCGAAAAGGGCATGCGCCTGCCCGAAAGCGTTCTGCTGCAGACCGTGACCGGCGACTATGTCGAAGACGACATCTATTACGAATTGCTCGACCCGGCCGACATCGACATGATCTGCCGCCCCGATCAGAACGCCGTGTTCCTGGTGCCATGGGCCATCGAGCCGACCGCCCAGGTGATTCACGACACCTACGACAAGCAAGGCAACCCGATCGAGCTGTCGCCGCGCAACGTGCTCAAGAAAGTCCTCAAGCTCTACGCTGACAAAGGCTGGCAGCCCATCGTGGCGCCGGAGATGGAGTTCTACCTGACCAAGCGCTGCGAAGACCCGGACTTCCCGCTGCAACCGCCGATTGGCCGTTCCGGTCGCCCGGAAACCGGTCGCCAATCCTTCTCTATAGAAGCCGCCAACGAATTCGACCCGCTGTTCGAAGACGTCTACGACTGGTGCGAACTGCAGGAGCTGGACCTCGACACCCTGATCCACGAAGACGGCACGGCCCAGATGGAAATCAACTTCCGTCACGGCGATGCCCTGTCCCTGGCCGACCAGATCCTGGTGTTCAAGCGCACCATGCGCGAAGCCGCACTCAAGCACGACGTGGCGGCCACCTTCATGGCCAAGCCGATGACCGGCGAGCCTGGCAGCGCGATGCACCTGCACCAGAGCATCATCGACATCGCCACCGGCAAGAACGTCTTCTCCAATGAAGACGGGACCATGAGCCAGCTGTTCCTCAACCACATTGGCGGCCTGCAGAAGTTCATCCCTGAACTGTTGCCGCTGTTTGCTCCCAACGTGAACTCGTTCCGCCGCTTCCTGCCCGACACCTCGGCGCCGGTGAACGTGGAATGGGGCGAAGAAAACCGCACCGTCGGCCTGCGCGTACCGGATGCCGGCCCGCAGAACCGCCGTGTGGAAAACCGCCTGCCGGGCGCCGACGCCAACCCGTACCTGGCGATTGCCGCCAGCCTGTTGTGCGGCTACATCGGCATGGTCGAAGGCCATAACCCGAGCGCGCCGGTGGTGGGTCGTGGTTACGAGCGACGCAACCTGCGCCTGCCGTTGACCATCGAAGACGCCCTGGAGCGCATGGAAAACAGCAAGACCATCGAGAAATACCTGGGTCAGAAATTCATCACAGGCTACGTCGCGGTCAAGCGGGCCGAGCATGAAAACTTCAAGCGCGTGATCAGTTCGTGGGAGCGGGAATTCCTGCTCTTCGCCGTCTGATGCGCCGGGCGTGCCCTTTAAACGGCGCGCCCTTCACTGAAAAGTCTAGGAGATTGGTATGTCCAGCAACAACCCGCAAACCCGTGAATGGCAAGCCTTGAGCAGTGATCACCACCTTGCGCCGTTCAGCGACTTCAAGCAATTGAAAGAGAAAGGCCCGCGCATCATCACCAAAGCCCACGGCGTTTACCTGTGGGACAGCGAAGGCAACAAGATCCTCGACGGTATGGCCGGCCTGTGGTGCGTGGCGATCGGTTATGGTCGCGATGAACTGGCTGACGCCGCCGCCAAGCAAATGAAAGAACTGCCGTACTACAACCTGTTCTTCCAGACCGCACACCCGCCGGTGCTGGAACTGGCCAAGGCCATTTCCGACATCGCACCTGCCGGCATGAACCACGTGTTCTTCACCGGTTCCGGCTCCGAAGGCAACGACACCATGTTGCGTATGGTCCGCCACTACTGGGCGATCAAGGGCCAGCCGAACAAGAAAACCATCATCAGCCGCAAGAACGGTTACCACGGCTCCACCGTGGCCGGCGCCAGCCTGGGCGGCATGACTTACATGCATGAACAGGGCGACTTGCCGATCCCGGGCATTACCCACATCGCCCAGCCGTACTGGTTTGGCGAAGGCGGCGACATGAGCCCGGAAGAATTCGGCGTATGGGCCGCCAACCAGCTGGAAGAAAAGATCCTGGAACTGGGCGTGGACAACGTCGGTGCCTTTATTGCCGAGCCGATCCAGGGTGCCGGTGGCGTGATCGTTCCGCCAGACAGCTACTGGCCGCGCATCAAGGAAATCCTCGCCAAGTACGACATCCTGTTTATCGCCGATGAGGTGATCTGCGGTTTCGGCCGTACCGGTGAGTGGTTCGGTAGCGATTTCTACGACCTCAAGCCGCACATGATGACCATCGCCAAGGGCCTGACCTCGGGTTACATCCCCATGGGTGGCCTGATCGTGCGCGATGACGTGGTGGCGGTCCTCAACGAAGGCGGTGATTTCAACCACGGCTTCACCTACTCCGGCCACCCGGTGGCTGCTGCGGTGGCGCTGGAAAATATCCGCATCATGCGCGATGAAAAAATCGTTAACCGTGTGCACGACGAAACGGCACCTTATTTGCAGAAACGTCTGAGGGAATTGGCGGACCATCCGCTGGTGGGCGAAGTGCGCGGCGTGGGTATGCTCGGTGCCATTGAACTGGTGCAGGACAAGGCCACCCGCAAACGCTACGAAGGCAAGGGCGTCGGCATGATCTGCCGTACGTTCTGCTTCGAGAATGGCCTGATCATGCGCGCCGTGGGCGACACCATGATCATTTCGCCGCCGCTGGTGATCAGCAAGGCAGAAATCGACGAGCTGGTGACCAAGGCTCGTCAGTGCCTGGACCTGACTTTGGCGGCATTGCAGGGCTAAGTGCTAGGCTCAGAACGCAGCGGCTTTCGGGCGCTGCGTCTGAGTGGATAAAAATGGGGGCATTGGTTGAAAGCCGGCCCTCGAACTTGCCAGACTGTCGCCCTGTTTTGTTGCCCTTTGGCTGGGCCTCGAAACATATGAAGCTTGTGGCCCAAAAAAGAAAAAATTGGAGCATCACCAAATGAAGGCATTAGGTTTGAAGAACGCTGGCAAGACCCTCCTCGCCTTGTCCCTGATGGGCGCAATGGCGGGCGCGGCCCAGGCAGACGATAAAGTGCTGCACGTCTATAACTGGTCCGACTACATTGCACCGGACACCATCGCCAACTTTGAAAAAGAGTCGGGCATCAAGGTGGTGTACGACGTTTTTGACAGCAACGAAACCCTGGAAGCCAAGCTGCTGGCAGGCAAGTCCGGTTACGACATCGTCGTACCGTCGAACAACTTCCTTGCCAAGCAGATCAAGGCCGGTGTCTACCAGGAGCTGGACAAGTCCAAGCTGTCCAACTACGACAACCTGAACAAATCCCTGCTTAAAGCCGTGTCGGTCAGCGACCCGGACAACAAGCACGCCTTCCCGTACATGTGGGGTTCGATCGGCATCGGCTACAACCCGGAGAAGGTCAAGGCCGCGCTGGGCGTGGACAAGATCGATTCGTGGGACGTGCTGCTCAAGCCTGAGAACATCGCCAAGCTGAAAAGCTGCGGCGTAAGCTTCCTCGACTCGCCAACCGAAATGCTGCCGGTGGCGCTGCATTACCTGGGCCTGCCGACCGACAGCCAGAAGAAAGATGATCTCAAGCAAGCCGAAGCGCTGTTCCTCAAGATCCGTCCTTCGATCGGCTACTTCCACTCGTCCAAGTACATCTCCGACCTGGCCAACGGCAACATCTGCGTTGCCGTGGGTTACTCGGGTGACATCCAGCAGGCCAAATCCCGTGCGGCTGAAGCCGGTGGCAAGGTCAAGGTGGCCTACGACATTCCGAAAGAAGGCGCTGGCAGCTTCTTCGACATGGTCGCCATCCCTAAAGATGCCGAAAACGTCGACGCCGCCTACAAGTTCATGAACTACCTGCTCAAGCCGGAAGTCATGGCGTCGATCACCAACAGCGTACGTTTCCCGAACGGTAACGAGAAAGCCACTGCACTGGTCGACAAAGACATCACCAGCGACCCGGGCATCTACCCGCCAGCGGATGTGCAGGCCAAGCTCTACGCGATTGCCGACCTGCCGGCTGCAACCCAGCGTGAAATGACACGCAGCTGGACCAAGATCAAATCGGGTAAGTAAGGCTGTAACTCTGTAGGAGCGAGCTTGCTCGCGAAAATCGTCAACGATGACGCGGGCATTCAAGAAGAACGCGGCGCCAGTGAGTTTTTCGCGAGCAAGCTCGCTTCTACAAATTAAATGACAGAAAGTTTTGCCGGATCGGTTTATCGAGGGTAAGTTGCGCGCCGGTTTTGTTGCCGGGCAACAACTTTAAGGCCCAACTATTTAAGAGGACCTCCACTTGCCAATTTCTTTATTTCGCAAAGCCTTGCTGGTGGGTGCAGGTATCACGCTGACGTTGAGCGTGCAGGCCGCACCGACCGTGCATATTTATAATTGGTCGGATTACATCGGCGACGACACCCTGGCCAACTTCGAAAAGGCCAGTGGCATCAAGCCTGTGTATGACGTGTTTGACTCCAATGAGACCCTGGAAGGCAAGCTGCTGGCCGGGCGTACCGGTTACGACGTGGTGGTGCCGTCCAACCACTTCCTGGGCAAGCAGATCAAGGCCGGGGCGTTCCAGAAACTCGACAAGTCACTGCTGACGAATTACGCCAACCTTGACCCGGAGCTGCTCAAGCGCCTGGAAAAGAACGACCCGGGCAACCAGTACGCCGTGCCGTACCTGTGGGGCACCAACGGCATCGGCTACAACGTCGATAAAGTGAAGGAAGTGCTGGGCGTCGACCATATCGACTCCTGGGCGGTGCTGTTCGAGCCTGAGAACATGAAGAAGCTGGCGACCTGTGGCGTGTCGTTCATGGACTCGGCGGACGAAATGCTGCCGGCAGTGCTCAACTACATGGGCCTGAACCCTAACAGTACGAACCCGGATGACTACAAGAAGGCCGAAGAGAAGCTGCTGAAAGTGCGGCCCTACGTGACCTACTTCCATTCCTCCAAGTACATCTCGGACCTGGCCAACGGCAACATCTGCGTGGCGGCCGGGTTCTCCGGTGATTTGTTCCAGGCCAAGGCTCGCGCGGCCGAGGCGGGCAAGGGCGTGAACATCGCCTACGCGATTCCGAAGGAAGGCGGCAACCTGTGGTTCGACGTGCTGGCTATCCCCAAGGATGCCACCAACGTCAAAGAGGCCCACGCCTTCATCAACTATTTGCTGCAACCTGAGGTGATCGCCCAGGTCAGTGATTACGTCGGTTACGCCAACCCTAACCCAGGGGCGGACAAACTGATGAAGCAATCGATACGCACGGACGAAGCGGTTTACCCACCGCAGGCGGTACTCGACAGGACCTTTGTCAACTTCGAGCTACCCCCGAAAGTGCAACGCTTGATGACCCGTAGCTGGACCAAGGTCAAGACGGGCAAGTAAGGCTCAAACTATCCTGGGTTCGCCCGCCTCGGGCGCACCGCACTCTTTTTTTTCTGGGAGTTTCGTAAATGGCAGTTGCCTCCGGCGCCTATAAGAAAGCCCTCGAAGGGGACCAGACACCGAAGAAGGTGCTGGTCAAAATCGACCGGGTCACGAAGAAGTTCGACGAGACGATTGCCGTGGACGATGTGTCCCTGGAAATCAAGAAGGGCGAGATCTTCGCCTTGCTCGGCGGTTCGGGTTCGGGCAAGTCCACCTTGCTGCGCATGCTCGCAGGTTTCGAGCGCCCGACCGAGGGCCGTATCTACCTCGACGGCGAGGACATCACCGACATGCCGCCCTACGAGCGGCCGATCAACATGATGTTCCAGTCCTACGCCCTGTTCCCGCACATGACCGTGGCGCAGAACATCGCGTTCGGCCTGCAACAGGACAAGATCCCCAAGGCCGAGGTCGATGCCCGCGTGGCCGAGATGCTCAAGCTGGTGCAGATGAGCCAGTACGCCAAGCGCAAGCCGCACCAGTTGTCCGGTGGCCAGCGTCAGCGTGTGGCCCTGGCCCGTTCCCTGGCCAAGCGTCCGAAACTGCTGCTGCTCGATGAGCCCATGGGCGCCCTCGACAAGAAGCTGCGTTCGCAGATGCAACTGGAGTTGGTGGAGATCATCGAGCGCGTGGGCGTGACCTGCGTGATGGTGACCCACGACCAGGAAGAGGCCATGACCATGGCCGAACGCATCGCGATCATGCACCTGGGCTGGATCGCCCAGATCGGCAGCCCGATCGACATCTACGAGACGCCCACCAGCCGCCTGGTGTGCGAGTTCATCGGCAACGTCAACATCTTCGACACCCAGGTGGTCGATGACGCCGAAGGCCACGCGGTACTCAAATGTGCCGACCTGGACCGCGACATCTATGTGGGCTACGGCATCGCCACCTCGGTGGAAGACAAGTCGGTGACTTACGCGATCCGCCCGGAAAAACTGCTGGTCACCACCGAAATGCCGACCTGCGAGCACAACTGGTCCAGCGGCAAGGTGCACGACATTGCCTACCTGGGCGGCCATTCGGTGTTCTACGTCGAACTGCCGAGCGGCAAGCTGGTGCAGTCCTTCGTGGCCAACGCCGAACGTCGCGGCCAGCGGCCGACCTGGGGTGACCAGGTGTACGTGTGGTGGGAAGACGACAGCGGCGTGGTACTGCGCTCATGAACATGAAGAAGCTCAAGCGCCGCCTGCAACGAATAACGCCCAGTGGCCGTCATGCGGTCATTGGCATTCCCTTCCTGTGGCTGTTCCTGTTCTTCATGCTGCCGTTCTTCATCGTCCTGAAGATCAGCTTTGCCGAAGCCGACGTGGCGATCCCGCCGTACACCGAGATCTACACCTTCGTTGAGCAGAAACTGCAATTGGTGCTCAACCTGGGCAACTACGCGATGCTCGGCGACGACGAGTTGTATATCGCCGCCTACCTGGGCTCGCTGAAAATGGCGTTCTTCAGCACGTTGCTGTGCCTGTTGATCGGCTACCCGATGGCCTATGCCATCGCCAGTGCGCGCAAAGAGATGCAGACCGTGCTGGTGCTGCTGATCATGATGCCGACCTGGACCGCGATCCTGATCCGCGTGTATGCGTGGATGGGCATCCTCAGCAACAACGGCCTGCTCAATGGCTTCCTGATGTCCATCGGCTTGATCAACGAGCCGCTGCAGATCCTCAACACCAACATTGCGGTGTATATCGGCGTGGTCTATTCGTACCTGCCGTTCATGATCCTGCCGCTGTACGCCAACCTGGTGAAACACGACCAGAGCCTGCTGGAAGCGGCGTCGGACTTGGGTTCGAGCACCTTCAACAGCTTCTGGAAGATCACCGTGCCGCTGTCCAAGAACGGCATCATTGCCGGCTGCATGCTGGTGTTCATCCCGGTGGTGGGCGAGTTCGTGATCCCGGAACTGCTCGGCGGCCCGGAAACCCTGATGATCGGTAAAGTGTTGTGGCAAGAATTCTTCAACAACCGTGACTGGCCGGTGGCCTCTGCCCTGGCGGTGGTGATGCTGGCGATCCTGATTGTGCCCATCATCCTGTTCAACCGCAGCCAAGCCAAAGAGATGGAGGGCAAGATATGAAGCGCTTCAGTTTCTCGAGTTTCATGCTGGTGGCGGGGTTGTTGTTTATCTACCTGCCGATGCTGATCCTGGTGATCTACTCGTTCAACGAATCCAAACTGGTGACAGTGTGGGGCGGTTGGTCGATCAAGTGGTACGTGGGCCTTTTGGACAACACCCAGTTGATGGGCTCGGTGGCGCGCTCCCTGGAAATCGCCTGCTACACGGCGGTGGCGGCGGTGGCGCTGGGTACGTTGGCGGCCTTCGTGCTGACGCGCATCAGCCAGTTCAAGGGCCGCACGCTGTTCGGCGGGCTGGTGACGGCGCCGTTGGTGATGCCGGAAGTGATCACCGGTCTGTCGCTGTTGCTGCTGTTTGTGGCCATGGCGCAGATGATCGGCTGGCCCCAGGAGCGTGGCATCGTCACCATCTGGATCGCCCACACCACGTTCTGTGCGGCGTATGTGGCGGTGGTGGTGTCGGCGCGCTTGCGTGAGCTGGACCTGTCGATCGAAGAAGCGGCAATGGACCTCGGCGCACGGCCGTGGAAGGTGTTCTTCCTGATCACCATCCCGATGATCGCGCCGTCGCTGGCGGCGGGCGGCATGATGTCGTTCGCGTTGTCCCTGGATGACCTGGTACTGGCCAGCTTCGTGTCGGGGCCGGGTTCGACGACCCTGCCGATGGAAGTGTTCTCAGCGGTGCGCCTTGGGGTCAAACCCGAGATCAATGCCGTGGCCAGCCTGATCCTGCTGGCGGTGTCGCTGGTGACCTTCCTGGTGTGGTTCTTCAGCCGGCGTGCCGAAGAGATGCGCAAGAAGGCCATTCAGCAGGCCATCGAAGAAGCAGCGGCGGATGGCTGGCAGCAGCCGGACAAGCGCCGGGCGGCTGCACCGGTCTAAAGACTGGTGTGGGGCAATGTGGGAGGGGGCTTGCCCCCGATAGCGGTGTATCAGTCAATTGATTGGATGACTGACACACTGCCATCGGGGGCAAGCCCCCTCCCACATTTGATTGCATTTCAAGTCAACTATGCGACCCACGGCGACTTGCGGATCACTTCAACAAAATTCATCGGCTTGAACCCCGGCTCCTGATCCACCAGCACATCTGTCTTCACGTTGCCAAATGTGGTCTGCGGACGATGGCGCAAGCCGTCGGCAAACGCGCAGATGATGCACTCCTTGAACCCTTCACCGCGTGGATGCGCATGCACCACGGCTTCGCGCTGCACGCTGGAAAACGCGGCATAGTCCATGCCCAGCACGTCCATTTCCACACCGGCCGTCACCAGCGCCACGGTCGGGCGCAAATGTTGCGGCACACCCGGCGTGGTGTGCAGGGCGATGGACAGCCACACCTGTTCAATATCGTCATCGCTCAGCCCGTACGGCTTGAGGAACGCGGCCGCAGCGTTGGCACCGTCGACTTCGAAGCGCTCGTTGTCACTGCGATGGCCTTCCACCAGGCCCAGGTCATGGAACATCGCGCCGACGTAAAGCAACTCCGGGTTGTAGGCCAGTTGTTTGCGTTCACCGCTCAAGGCGCCGAACAGGAACACTCGGCGCGAGTGGTGGTAGAGCAGGTCGGATTCGACGTCGCGGATGTATTCGGTGGTGGCCTTGGCCAGGGCGCTGTCCGGGATCTGGATGCCGGCGATGGTGGTGTTCATGGTCGTTCTCCTCTGGAAAGATTCCAGTCTGGTCTTGTGCCAGCGAAGGGGCCATTGCGGCGAGGGAGCAATCCCGGCCAATGTGGTTGTACATCGTGCCAAAGGTGTATTCGGTCAAATGTGGGAACTGGCTTGCCTGCGATAGCATCGACTCGGTATACCTGAATGATCGAGGCGTCTGCATCGCAGGCAAGCCAGCTCCCACAGGGGTTCTGTGTTTATCCAGTTAGAGAAGGTGTGCCTGCTCATGAGCAAAACCGTCGCCATCCTGATCTTCCCCGGCGTCCAGTCACTGGACGTGACCGGTCCCATGGACGTGTTCTGCGAAGCCAACCGTTTTCTGCCGTCGCAGGACCATTACCAGTTGGAGGTCATTGGCGTTGGCCACGGCAGCATGGCCGCCTCCAACGGCCTTTCATTGCAGGCCCACCGGCATTACAGCGATGCCCTTGAGCCCTATGACCTGCTACTGGTGGCGGGCGGCCCGCAGTTGCCCTTCGAAGATTTCGGCGCCGAGTTCGATGCTTGGCTGCGGGGTGCCACGGCCCGTGCGCAACGTTTCGGCTCGATCTGCAACGGCGCCTTCATGCTGGCTCGCGCCGGGCTGCTGGACGGGAAAACCGTCACCACCCACTGGAACGATGCGGCGGATCTGGCGCGCCTGTGCCCCACGGCCCAGGTCGAAGCCGACCGCCTCTACGTGCAGGACGGTAATCTCTACACCTCGGCCGGGGTCACGGCGGGCATTGATCTGTCGTTGTATCTACTGGCCCAGGATCATGGGCCGGAAGTCGCGCTGAGCGTGGCCAAGCGCCTGGTGGTGTTCACCCAGCGGTCGGGTGGGCAGTCGCAGTTTAGCCCGTTTCTGACGCCCCATGCCGAAACCACCTCGGCGGTGGCGCTGGTGCAGTTGTACGTGTTGGCGAACCTGACCGGGGACCTGACCATCGCCGACCTGGCCAAGGCCGCGAACATGAGTGCGCGCAACTTTTCCCGGGTGTTTGCCCGCGAGGCGCGGATCACGCCGGCGGAGTTTGTCGAGCGCGCGCGGGTGGACGCGGCGCGGGTGATGCTCGAAAGTAGCCCCGCCCCGCTGAAGACCGTGGCCTATCAATGCGGCTTTCGTGACGCCCAGCACATGCGCAGTGTGTTCAACCGCCGGCTGGGCGTGACGCCGCAACAGTTCCGGCTTAACTTTGCGGCGCCGGTTTGAGCGTGTCGTAGGCTTCCAGCGCCCGCAGCGAGTAGATGTACGCCGCGCCGGCATTCAGCGAGATCGCGGTGGCCAGCGTGGCAGCGACTTCTTCGCGGGTGGCGCCAGCCTTGATTGCCGCGTCGGCATGCACGCCGATGCAACCGTCGCAGCGGGTGGTAATGGCCACGGCGATGGAAATCAGTTCACGGGTCTTGGCATCGAGGACGTTGTTTTCCTCGGCAGCTTCGCCCAGCGCCATGTAGGCTTTGACCATCTTCGGGTTGCTCTTGCCCAGCGCGCCAAAGGCTTTCTTCACGGTAGGCAGCAAGTCGGACCAGTTATTGAACATTGCGGTAACTCCTCAACGGGTTGGGTGGTGTGGAGCCAGTGTCTTCCGTTCGGGGGCGGCGTTATTGTTCAATCCGCTCATGTTTTTGACCGATGCTCGCAAATGAATTCGATCGACACGCTTATCGCGCTGGCTAACCTGCGCGGCAGTCTGGATCTGCGCTGCCAATTCCAGGGCGACTGGGCCTTGGACCATGCGCCGGAAAGTTTTGGCGTGGCGCCCTATCACATTGTGCTCAGTGGCATTTGCCGCGCCGAGTTGTCGGGTGGGCAGCAAGTGACCCTGGAGCAGGGCGATATTTTGCTGATGCCCGGCGGTGCCACGCACTTGCTGCGCAGCCAGGGCGCGCGGATCCGGCCGATGCAACCCAAGGTCATCGAAGGCGGTGTGCTCACGGTGCACCGCCTGGGCGGTGACCAGCCGGACCTGGACATGCTCTGCGGCAGCTTTCACTACAACCGCCAGTCGCTGCTGCTCGGCGCGTTGCCGGAATACCTGGTGGTGTCCAGCCGCGAGTGGCAGGGCGACGGGCAACTGGCGGCGTTGATCGCGTTATTGCGCAGCGAAGCGGACGGCCAGCAACTCGGCGCCCGCGCGTTTATCGATGCGTTGTCATCGGCGCTGTTTACCCTGATCCTGCGCGCCTGGCTCGCCCGTCAGGCCCCGGTCGCCGGCACTTTCGCGTTGCTTACCGACAAGCGCCTGAGCAAGGCCTGGCAAGCCATGCTGGCCGATCCAGGGTATGAGTGGACCATCGACAGCCTGGCGGCCGCTGCGACGATGTCACGCGCCACCTTCATGCGGGCCTTTGTGAAAGTCGCGGGCGTATCGCCGTGGGTGCTGCTGACCCAATTGCGCATGGAGCTGGCGTTCAACCTGTTGCGCCAGTCACACCTGAGCCTGCTGGATATCGCCGCCCAGGTGGGTTACCAGTCCCAGGCGGCGTTCAGCAAGAAGTTCAAGGAAACCTACGGCGAGGCGCCGGGGCGGGTGCGGGCACGGTAGCCGCTGTAGCGTATATCCAATGTGGGAGCGGGCTTGCTCGCGAATGCGGTGTGTCAGTCACTTGTGATGTAACTGATCCACCGCATTCGCGAGCAAGCCCGCTCCCACAGGTTGACCGCGTTTTAAGCGGTTATCTGGCGGGCAACAGCTTTAGCGTCCCGCGCGTATTGGCCGTCACTTCCTCATCGGTGAAGTGCGCCTGCTCGTAGCCCCCTTCGATGTAGGTTTCGGCCTGGTCGCTGTAGTGTCGGTCAAACGGCACGCCACTTTGCCCGACCGGGTTGATGGTCAACGCGTGGGCCACATCGGCGAAATCGATCAGGCGGCGGGTCGAGGGGCCGTAGGTGACCGGCCATGGCGCCGGGCCGATCATGGCCGACTGGTTGTTCGGCACTTCATGGGTGCCCGGCGCAGGGAACGGGCCGACGTTGAACACCTTGTCCAAAGGCTTCTGCATGCCCAGCGGATGAACGTGGGTCAGGGTATGTGCGGTGCCCCACTGCCATTGGCTCGGGTCATCGCCAAGGGTGGCCTTGAGGTGCGCGAGGCTGTTGTCCCAGGCGAGCTTGACGGCGTCGGCGCGCTTGCCGTCCCACCACGGTGAGTCCGGCGTGGCGGCCAGGCGTGGCAGGGCGGCGTCAATCACACGGGTGGTGAGCAGGGTCTTGAACATGCTGTCGCCGAGTTTCGGGTGGAAGGCTGCGTCCGCGAGGTTGAACAGGAACTGGTTGAACAGCGTGGCGCTGGTGGAGTCCAGCGGGTAGTCACCCTTCCAGCTGGCAAGCTGCTCCACCAGTTTCAGCTGCGCCGGGTCCTTGACCACCTCACGCAGTACCGGCAGCAGCGGCGCCAGCAGGCGCGGGCCGAAAGCCGTGGTGGTGCCCAGTTGCAAGGCCTGGCTGTTGTTCACATCCCATTTCACGCTCTTGTCGCTCAACTGTGCATTCAACTGCTGGCCACGGTCGGCCAGGTTGTAATAGCCGGGGATCTCCATGCCGGTGGGCGACACGGGCTGAGCGTTGGCTGACACCACATAACCGCGTGCCGGATTCTCTTCCTGGGGGTTGGCGGTGAAGGGGTAGAAGCCCAACTTGTCGGCTTGTTCGGTACTGCCATCGAGGATGAAACCGGGGTTGGCTCCGGCCGGGCGGATCGGCAATTGCGCCGCTGCCCACCAGCCGATATCACCCTTGGCGTTGGCCCACACGATATTCAGGCCCGGCGCGGAGACCTTGGCTGCTGCGGCTCGCGCTTTGGCCAGGGTGTCGGCGCGGTTGAGCTGGTAGAAGCCTTCGAGGATCGGGTTCTGGGTGTCGAGGAACGCCCACCACATGGCAATCGGGGTCTTGCCGGCGTTTTCGCCGAGCACGTCATTGATGATCGGGCCGTGGGGTGATTGGCGTAGGGTCAATGTTACCGGCGCCTGGCCCTTCACCGCGATCTGTTGCTCGGTGCGGGTCATGTCGACCCACTGGCCGTGGTACCAGACCTGGTTGGCGTTGTCTGGGTTGACCTTCTCGGCTATCAGGTCGAGGTCGTCGTTCTGGAACATGGTCAGGCTCCAGCCGAAATCCAGGTTGTGCCCCAGGAAAGCCATCGGCACCAGTGCATTGTGATAGCCATACAACTCGAAACCCGGCGCCGACAGCTGCGCCTCGTACCACACCGATGGCACCGAGAAACGAATATGCGGGTCACCCGCCAGCAACGGCTTGCCGCTCTTGGTGCGGTTGCCGCTGATGGCCCAGGCGTTGCTGCCTTCGATCTGCGGCAAGCCGTTGTCGGCCAGGGCCTGTTCGCTCAGTGAGGCGAGGGCGCCGAGGGTCTGCCAATCGCTGGCGGCGAGGTTGAGGGCGCCCTTGGGCTGCCAGTCGAGGTCGAAGACTTTCAGGTAGTCGCTGCCCAATTGGTCGCGTACGTAAGTCAGCAAAGGCTCAGTACGAAACGCGGCGGCAAAGCTGTAGGCCATATACCCGGCGACGCTGATGGTGTCTTCGGCGGTGAACGGCCGCTTGGGGATGCCCAGCACGTCGAACTCCATCGGGCGGGCGTGGCTGTCCTGATACTGGTTGATCCCGTCCAGATAGGCTTGCAGGGCCTTCCAGTGCGCAGACTCATGATCCAGTTGCGCCACATAGGTCGCGGCGCGGTCGCGAATGCGCAGGCTGCGAAACAGCTTGTCGGTCTCCAGCACTTTGGGGCCGAGCACTTCGGCCAGTTCGCCACGGGCCAGGCGCCGCATGATCTCCATCTGGAACAGACGGTCCTGGGCATGCACATAGCCGAGGGCGCGGTACAGGTCGGTTTCGTTCTCGGCGCGGATATGCGGCACGCCACGGTCGTCATAGCGCACCGTGACGGAGCCTTGCAGGTTGGCCAGCGTCACCGTGCCCTGGCGGGTGGGCTGTTTGCTATAGACGTACGCGCCTGCGCCAAGGGCAGCCAGCACGACCAGAACCGCGAACACCTGCAAGACGCGCTTCATGAACATTCCTTACCAAGAGAGAGGCGGGTTACGAGCCTTTTGGCCACGAACAATAGCAGCCCACTGCCAGGGTGTGAGTAGCATTTATCTGGCGTCCCGCGTCTAGGGCCTTGAGGATCGGCTCAATGAAGCTGTTGCTGGAGTTGCACGTGAGGCCCTCGCTGTAGGGGCCGAAATACGCGAGCTTGCCTGTGCGATCCCAGATCCCCACGGCTGGGCTGGCCGGCACCTGGTCGGCGCCGGGCAGGGCGCTGAGGGTTTTCATCGTGCGCAGGTTGTCGGGCAGTTGGCCGTGGCTGCCGGGTTTTTGCAGGGCATAGAACTCGACGCCTTGGGGTGCGTATTGCTCGATCAGCTCGCCCAGGTGCTGCTGGTTGCCGACGTTGCACGGGCAGGCCGGGTCCCAGAAGTGCACCAGGCGGATCGGGCCGGGGCCGGCGAGGTCGGCGGGCAGCTTCAATGGGTCGCCGGAAAACACCGCAGTGTGTTCGCTGAAGGCGCGCAGGTAGCGGCCCTGGAACCAGTCATAGGCCGCCCACAGCACGCCGGCGCAGATAACCAGGATCAGGCTGGCGAATAGGGCGGTGCGGTAGGGCGGTCGCATTCAGATGTATCCTCGAAGGTCGCGTAGCTTGCCATGCTTGTCCTGACAGATGAATATCGCAGCTCGATATTCATCTTCGCCGCCAGTCTGGAAGCCTTTATGCCCGTTACCTTTGACCCCGATCATCTGCGCGAAAGCTTGCAGCCCCTGGTGGATGCGCAACCGCTTTCAGCCGAGGCACGGGTCTACCAGCGTTTCTACGGGCTGGACCAGGCCGTGAGCCGCCTGGGGCGCTTCGAGGTGGACGGTTTCGAGGTGGTCGCGCAAGTGTGGTGGCCGCCCAAGCCTGTGGCGACGCTGTTCATGTACCACGGCTTCTACGACCATATGGGCCTGTACCGCCATGTGGTGAAGTGGGCGCTGGACCAGGGTTTTGTGGTGATCGCCTGCGATCTGCCAGGGCACGGGCTGTCCAGCGGCGCGCGCGCCAGCATCGATGATTTCGCGGTGTACCAGCACGTGCTGCAGGCCCTGTTTACCCAGGCCGAAGCCCTGCAGTTGCCGCAACCCTGGCACCTGTTCGGGCAAAGCACCGGCGGCGCGGTGGTGGTGGACCACCTGCTCAACCACGGCGCCGACAGCCCGGCCCAGGGCAAGACCTTCCTGCTGTCCCCCCTGGTGCGCCCGCGTGCCTGGGGTTGGTCGCAGCTCAGCTATTACCTGTTGCGCCCGTTCGTCAAAGGCATTGCGCGGCGGTTCAGCGAAAACACCAATGACCCCGCGTTCAAACCGTTCCTTGAAGCCGACCCGCTGCAACCGCGCCAGTTGCCCACTGCCTGGGTGGGGGCCCTGGCGCGCTGGATCAAACGCATCGAAGCCGCACCGCACAGCCCTCGGCGACCGGTGATTGTGCAGGGTGAAGAGGATATGACTGTGGATTGGCAGCACAACCTGCAGGTGTTGCGCAGCAAGTTCGACCAGCCGGAGGTGTTGATGCTGCCGCGTGGCAGGCATCATTTGGCCAATGAGATTCCGGAGATTCGTGAGCAGTACTTCAGCTATCTCACCCAACACCTGAACTAACGCGAGCCAAATGTGGGAGGGGGCTTGCCCCCTCCCACATTTTTTACTGCGTAAGGCTGGAAGTGCTTTGCCCGACCGCCAGCCCGGCGCGGATGGCTGCAAGCGCCGCCTGGTAATACGCCTTACCCTCCGGCGACTCCGCAAACGTCGCGAATTCTTCCAGCTCCGGGTCGGACAGATCCCGATAAACGTACAGCAGTGTGTTGTTCAGGTCCTTGTCGATCTGCTGCATCAACCGCTCGCGTTGGCCATTCAACATACCCTGGGCCTGGCCGCCGCCCAGCAGGCCGGGGATCATCTGGCTCAGGCTGTCGGCCGCCACGCCGGCAATCGCCAGGCTGACTTCCGCGCCGGCTTCGCGCGCCGGCAGGGCCTGGGCCAGGTGGCCGATGATCAGGCTGCGGGTGGCGTCGGCTTCGATTTTCGGCAAACCCTGGGCGTTTTTCGCCAGTTGGTCGCGGCGGGTGGCGAGCAGTTCGGCGGCAACAATCTTGCGGCCCAGGGGCGATTGGAAAAACGCCAGGGCTGGCTTAGGGTCCGCCAGGTGCTTGCGCAGCTGTGCTTCGGCACGCTGGTCCACCGCCTGGGCGGCAAAGCGTTTACTACTGTTGTCCACCAGCGCCTGGTACACCGCTGGCGGCAGGCTATTGCGGTAGCGTTGCTGGGCGGCACTGAGGGCGTCATTGAAATGCGCACGTTGTTCGGCCCAGCCGGCGACCTTGTACAACTGGTCATAGCCGTCTGCCCAGGCGGGCAAAACGCAGAACATCAGCAAGGAAAAAAACAAACGACGCATAGGGACTCCTGTCAGTCGGCCACTATTGTCCGTGTCGGGCGTAGGATTTGTCGAGAAGTCCTATCAGTCACCTGACTAAAGTACATTCAGACGCTCGGCGGCTCTGTCGGATTCACAGGCGTATGGATACTATGCGCGCCATGCAAATACCCCTCGATCACCCCTTGCTGCAACGTATTGTCGACGACCTGGCCGAAAAGGGCTGGTCCCGACAGGACGGCTTCCTGCCCCAGGCTCTGACCCTGGAACTGGCGGCTGAGTGCCGTAAACGCAAGGCCGAAGGTGAGCTGGCCCCGGCGGCGGTAGGGCGCGGCCCGGCCCAGGAGATCCGCGAAGGCATTCGCGGTGACCACATCCAATGGTTGGAAGAGGGCGATGCGGCAGTCTGCGACACCTATATGGCGGTGATGGACAGCCTGCGCCTGGCGATGAACCGTGGCCTGTTCCTGGGCCTGGAAGACTTCGAGAGCCACTTCGCGATGTACCCGCCGGGGGCGTTTTACCTCAAGCACCTGGACCGTTTCCGCGACGATGACCGGCGCATGGTCTCGGCGGTGATCTACTTGAATGACGCCTGGCTGCCCGAGCATGGCGGCCAGTTGCGCATGTACCTCAAGGACGGCGTCGAATACGACGTGGTGCCCACAGGCGGTTGCCTGGTGGTGTTCCTGTCGGGCGAGGTGCCCCACGAAGTCATGCCCGCCACGCGCGAACGCCTGTCCCTCACCGGCTGGTTTCGCCGGCGGGGCAACGAGCCGTTTTAAACATGGAAAAGATTCTGATCAGCCGCTGCCTGCTCGGGCACAAGGTGCGTTACGACGGCGGGGCCAGCGGGCCGTTCGACCAATTGGCAGCGTGGCAGGCCGAGGGGCGTGTGGTTGCGATCTGCCCGGAAGTGTCGGGTGGTTTGCCAACGCCACGACCTGCCGCCGAGATCCCCGGCGGGCAGGGTGTGGATGTGTGGGAGGGGCGTGCCCAGGTGCTGACGGCCGAGGGCGAAGATTTCAGCGCAGCGTTCCTTGATGGCGCCCGCCAGGCACTGGCGCTGGTGCAACGCCACGATATCCGCATCGCGGTGCTCAAGGCCAATAGTCCATCCTGCGGCAACCTGCTCACCTATGACGGTACCTTTACCGGCGTGAAAGTGAGTGGCGAGGGCGTAACCGCGGCGCTGCTCAAGCGGCACGGCGTGCAGGTGTTCAGTGAGCTGGAGCTGGCTGAGGCTGCGCAGGCACTGGCGCAGCTGTAGTCGGGGCTTCTCCCTCAAACCACTTCTGCGACAGCGCCTTTAACCGGCCATCCTCCTTCAGCCGTTTCAGCGCGCCGTCCAGGCTCGTCTTGAACGCCGGGTTACCCTTTTGGAACGGGATCGCCAAATCGGGCTTCTCGCGATAAACCTCGCTGAAATCGAACTGATCCTCAAGGTCGGCAGTCTTAGCGATATGGTTGATGGCCACGTCGTACTTGCCGGTTGCCACCCCTGGCAGCAAGTCGGCGTCATCGGTGGTGATGAACGAGGAGCGCACGTCCATTTCCTTGGCCAGAAGTTCACCCAGTTCCACTTCAAAACCGGTGAGTTTGTCGCCGTCCTTGAAGTTGAACGGTGGCGTATTGGCTTCAAGGGCGATGCGCAGTTCGCCACGATCGAACACATCATCGACCAGTTCGGCGTGAGCCAGTGGGCTCAGAAGGGGAAGCAGCAGTAACAGGCCAGGCGAAAAGCGCATGGTCACTCCTAGAGAATTTTTATGTGCGAGGCGCCGGTCAGCATCGCTTTGCTATGGTGTTGAGTGCCTTGGACAGCAATTTGTCGCGAAGTTGTCATAACCCTACAGATTTCACAGAAAAACTGGAGAAGCGAATGAAAGCCCTTTTGTCCCGTGCCACCCTGGCCTCCCTGATGCTGGGTGCTTCGATGTTGGCGAATGCTGCTGATGTTCCGCGCACCCCCGCCCCCAAAGGCGCCGAGGTGTTTATCGTATCGCCCAAAGATGGCGCGACCGTCGACAAGACCTTCACCGTCAAATTTGGCGTGAAGGGTCTGGACCTGGAACCGATCGACAAGCAGGTGCCCGGTGCCGGTCACCATCACCTGCTGGTCGACCAGGACGTAACGTCGCTCAAAGCAGACGAGGCTATCCCGGCCACTGCCACCTCGATTCATTTCGGCAAGGCGCAAACCGAAACCGAGCTGACACTGACCCCAGGCAAACACACCTTGCAGCTGGTAGCGGGCGATAACGTGCACCGCCAGTTCGAGCCCACTGTAGCCTCGAAAGTCGTCACGGTTAACGTCAAGTAAGATTTGTTCAGATGCAAAAAAGGGAGCCTCTAGGGGCTCCCTTTTTCGTGGTGCGGTTGAAACCTTAGAACAACACGCGGCTACGGATAGTGCCGTTGATGTGCTGCAGCTTCTCTTGCGCCAGGTCCGAGTACTCGGCGTCGACGTCGATCACCACGTAGCCGACCTTCTCGTTGGTCTGCAGGAACTGACCGGAGATGTTGATGCCGTTTTCCGCGAAGACCTTGTTGATCTCCATCATCACGCCAGGGATGTTCTGGTGGATGTGCAGCAGACGGTGCTTGCCAGGGTGAGCCGGCAGGGCCACTTCCGGGAAGTTCACGGACGATACCGAAGTACCGTTGTCGCTGTACTTGACCAGCTTCTCGGCCACTTCCAGGCCAATGTTGGCTTGGGCTTCAGCGGTGGAACCACCGATGTGCGGGGTCAGGATCACGTTGTCCAGGCCACGCAGCGGGCTTTCGAAGATGTCGTCGTTGGAGCGAGGCTCGACCGGGAACACGTCGATGGCGGCGCCGATCAGGTGCTTGTCCTTGATCGCGTCGGCCAGGGCGTCCAGTTCGACCACAGTACCGCGTGCCGCGTTGATCAGGATGCCGCCCTTCTTGATGGCGCGGATTTCCTTCTCGCCCATCATCCACTGGGTCTCAGCGGTTTCCGGAACGTGCAGGGTCACGATGTCGGACATACCCAGCAGCTCGGTCAGGCTGGCCACTTGGGTGGCGTTGCCCAATGGCAGCTTGGTCAGGGTGTCGTAGAAGAACACCTGCATGCCCAGGCCTTCAGCCAGGACCGACAACTGGGTACCGATCGAGCCGTAGCCGATGATGCCCAGCTTCTTGCCACGGATCTCGAAGGAGTTGGCCGCGCTCTTGATCCAGCCGCCACGGTGGCAGGAGGCGTTTTTCTCGGGAATGCCGCGCAACAACAGGATGGCCTCGGCCAGCACCAGCTCCGCAACGGAACGGGTGTTGGAGTACGGTGCGTTGAACACCGCGATGCCGCGCTCGCGCGCAGCAGACAGGTCGACCTGGTTGGTGCCGATGCAGAAACAGCCGACCGCCACGAGTTTCTTGGCGTGATCGAAGATTTCTTCGGTCAGCTGAGTGCGGGAGCGAATGCCGATAAAGTGCGCGTCGGCGATCTTTTCCTTGAGCTGGGCTTCCGGCAGAGAACTGGTGATGTACTCAATGCTGGAGTACCCGGCGGCCTTCAGAACTTCGACGGCCGATGGGTGGACGCCTTCCAGAAGAAGGAACTTGATCTTGCTCTTATCGAGAGAAGTCTTGCTCATCTGCGTAAACCTGTATCCCGGAGAAAAATGGCAGGGAATCGGATCACATAAGCTGACCCGGACGGCAGGAAAGCCGTCACCGCAGAAACGCCCTTGGGCTCTGTCCTGCGGGGGCGGTATGCTAGCATACGCGCCCCGCTAAACACTCATTCCTGCGACGTGAAGCGTTCTCAGGATGACCATGAATTGTTCGAGAGTTCTGTCGATGACCCATCCTGCCCTGATTGATGAGCTAAAGACCCTGGTTGAGCCCGGCAAAGTGCTGACCGATGCAGACTCCCTGGAGGCTTACGGCAAGGATTGGACCAAGCACTTCGCACCCGCGCCGACCGCCATCGTCTTCCCCAAGACCACTGAGCAGGTCCAGGCCATCGTGCGTTGGGCCAATACCCACAAGGTCGCGCTGGTGCCATCCGGTGGGCGTACTGGCCTGTCGGCCGCTGCCGTGGCGGCGAATGGCGAAGTGGTGGTGTCGTTCGACTACATGAACCAGATTCTCGACGTGAACCTCACCGACCGCACCGCCGTGTGCCAGCCGGGCGTGGTCACCAAGCAATTGCAGAACGTCGCCGAAGAAAAAGGCCTGTACTACCCGGTGGACTTCGCGTCGTCGGGTTCCAGCCAGATTGGCGGCAATATCGGCACCAATGCCGGCGGAATCAAGGTGATTCGCTACGGCATGACCCGCAACTGGGTGGCCGGCATGAAGGTCGTTACCGGCAAGGGTGATGTACTGGAGCTGAACCGCGACCTGATCAAGAACGCCACCGGCTACGACATGCGTCAACTGTTCATCGGCGCCGAAGGCACCCTGGGCTTTGTGGTCGAGGCCACCATGCGCCTGGACCGTGCGCCGAAGAACCTCACCGCCATGGTGCTCGGTACGACTGACTTTGATTCGATCATGCCGGTATTGCACGCGTTCCAGAGCAAACTGGACCTGACCGCCTTCGAATTCTTCTCCGACAAGGCCCTGGCCAAGGTCATGGGCCGTGGCGACGTGCCGGCGCCGTTCGAAACCGAATGCCCGTTCTATGCGCTGCTGGAATTCGAAGCCACCACCGAAGAAGTCGCCAACCACGCGCTGGAAACCTTCGAGCACTGCGTAGAACAGGGCTGGGTGCTGGACGGCGTGATGAGCCAGAGCGAAACCCAGCTGCACAACCTGTGGAAACTGCGCGAGTACATCTCCGAGACGATTTCCCACTGGACCCCATACAAGAACGATATCTCGGTGACTGTCTCCAAAGTACCGGCGTTCTTGAAGGAAATCGACGCGATCGTCGGCGAACACTACCCGGACTTCGAAATCGTCTGGTTCGGCCACATCGGCGACGGCAACCTGCACCTGAACATCCTCAAGCCGGAAAACCTGAGCAAGGACGAGTTCTTTGCCAAGTGCGCCACCGTGAACAAGTGGGTGTTCGAAACCGTCGAGAAGTACAACGGTTCGATCTCCGCCGAACACGGCGTGGGCATGACCAAGCGTGACTACCTGACCTACAGCCGCTCGCCGGTGGAAATCGAGTACATGAAGGCCGTCAAAGCGGTGTTCGACCCGAACGGGATCATGAACCCTGGCAAGATCTTCGCTGTTTAATCGCCCTGAAGGAGTCGTTCCATGAGCTACCAGCACAAGTATGTCGACGGCACCAACATCCACTTTCCGGTCGGGAAAGTGGTGTGTATCGGGCGTAACTACGCCGAACACGCCAAGGAACTGGACAACCCGGTGCCGACCGAGCCGTTGTTGTTCATCAAGCCGGGCAGTTGTGTGGTGCCGCTGGAAGGCGGTTTCAGCATCCCGACCGAACGCGGTTCGGTGCATTACGAAGCGGAAATCGCGGTATTGATCGGCAAGCCGTTGTCGAACAAGCCCAGCCGTGAAGAAGTGCTGGATGCCATCTCCGGCTTCGCCCCGGCCCTGGACCTGACCCTGCGTGACAAGCAGGCTGAGCTGAAAGCCAAGGGCCTGCCGTGGGAAATCGCCAAGTCCTTCGACGGCGCGGCGGTGATTGCACCGTTCGTGGTGGGCAGCACGTTTGCCGACGTGACCGACATCGGCATCCGCCTGAGCATCAATGGCGAAGTGCGCCAGGACGGCAACAGCGCGCAGATGCTCAACCCGATCATCCCGATGATCCAGCACATGGCCGGCTGCTTCTCGCTGCAGGCGGGCGACGTGATCCTCACCGGCACCCCGGCCGGAGTGGGCCCGCTGAATGTGGGGGATGAGTTGGTGCTGGAATTGGCGGGTGTGAACCGCTTCGAAAGCAGCGTGCGCTGAAACGCAGTTCAAAATGTGGGAGGGAGCTTGCCCCCGATAGCGGTTTATCAGTCAAACATCTGTTGCCTGACACTCAGTAATCGGGGGCAAGCCCCCTCCCACATTGGTTTTGTGTATGCCCGAAACTCCCAGGCTTTTGCATTTTTTTCACACACCATCCGGATAATCCGCAGCCTCTTGCGCGCAGGCCCGTTGTTCCTGTGCTATCACCTAACGCTGACTTTCCGGAAAAAGCGCCCAATGGCCGTGTCCCTGCCCTCCGCTTCACCCAAGCCGCGTTCCCGTTTTGCCATGCGCTGGTATTCCTGGCTGTTGCTGACAGGGGTGATCCTGTATGGCGTGGCCTTGGCCATGCACTGGGACGACCGCGGTGTGCTGTGGTTGCTGGAGCGCTTTGAGACGCCGGCCGAACGCCAGCAGAGCGTATGGCTGCCGGATTACCATGCGGTCATCGATGGCAAGCTTTTGCCGGGGATGGAGAAGGACGAAGCTTCGGACGTCTCCTACAGCCCACAGACCAAAACCCTGTTTTCCGTGATGGGCAAAAACCCGTTCCTGGCCGAGTTGAGCCTGCAAGGCGATGTGCTGCGCAAGATGCCGCTCAACGGCTGGGACAACCCGGAAGGCGTGACGGTGATGGAGAATGGCCTGTTGGCGGTGGTCGACGAGCGCCAGCACACCCTGACCATCGTCAAGGTCGATGCGAGCACCACCCAACTGAACAAGGCCGACTTCACCAGCTATGACCTCGGCCCGTCCAAGGACCAGAACAAGGCCTTCGAAGCCATCACCTGGGACAAGCGCAACCAGCAGTTGATCCTTGGCGAAGAGCGCCCGCCCGCGTTGTTCACCTGGAAAAGCGACGGCGGCCCGACCCTGGCGGGCGATAAACAAAAGCTGGCGAGCAAAGAACTGGACATGCGCAACCTCTCGGCCCTGGCTGTTGACCCGCGTACCGGGCATTTGCTGGTGCTGTCGGCCGACTCCCACTTGCTGCTGGAGTTGGACGAGAAGGGCCAGCAAGTCAGCTTCATGACCTTGCTCGGCGGTTTCAACGGCATCAAGCACACCATTCCCCGTGCCGAAGGGGTGACCATGGACGAGGAGGGCACGCTGTACATCGTCAGTGAGCCCAACCTGTTCTACCGGTTCGAAAAGCAGAAATAGCACACCGATTACGTCAGATAGGTCTCTGTGAGCGGCATCTGCCAGACATCCGGGCGTGTTTAAGTTTAAATTCAGACGGGCGTGATATTCATTCGCCACTTTTGACTTTGAGCCCGCCCGATGCAACGACTAGCCCGCCCCAAACCCCTGTTTATCATGCTGGCGCTGATCACCCTGGTCAGCGCCGGGGCCGTTGCGCAGCATTTTCGCCTGTTCGAACGTGCCTGGTTCAATTGGCAAGTGTGGCGCCAGCCGGCCGATGAACGCTCGATCGGCCTGGCGGACTACCAGGTAACGCTGGAAGCCAAGGTCATCGAGGGGCTCGACGACGATGTGTCGGCCCTGACCTACGACCCGGTGCGCAAAAGCCTGTTCACCGTCACCAATAAAAACGCCGAACTGATCGAGTTGTCCCTGGAAGGCAAGATCCTGCGACGCATCCCCTTGATCGGGTTTGGCGATGCCGAAGCTGTGGAGTTCATCAGCGACAACATCTATGTCATCAGCGATGAGCGCCAGCAGCGGCTGATCAAGGTGCATGTGGATGACGACACCCAGTTCCTCGACGCCGTCGATGCGGAGCAGATGACCCTGGGCCTGCACGTCGGTGGCAACAAGGGCTTTGAAGGCCTGGCGTATGACTCGGTGGGCAAGCGCCTGTTCGTGGCCAAGGAGCGCGACCCGATGCTGATCTACGAGGTGCACGGCTTCCCGCATTTCAAGCCGGAAAAAACCTACTCGGTGCACGTGATCAACAACCCCAAGCGCGATGCCGGGTTGTTTGTGCGTGACCTGTCGAGCCTGCAATACGATGAACGCAGCGGCCATCTGCTGGCGCTGTCGGATGAATCGTTCCTGGTGCTGGAACTGGATATCGACGGTCGCCCGCTGAGCAGTCTGTCACTGCTCAACGGGCGTCATGGCCTGACGAAGCGAGTGCCGCAGGCCGAAGGGATCGCCATGGATGACGAGGGCGCGTTGTACCTCGTCAGCGAGCCGAACCTGTTCTACGTCTTCAAGAAGCCCCGCTGAACCAATGTGGGAGGGGGCTTGCTCCCGATAGCGGTATATCAGCCAAGCATCCGTTGACTGACACTCCCTCATCGGGGGCAAGCCCCCTCCCACCTTAGCTCAGCGGTGTTCTCAGGCCTTGAGGGTTTTGACGCCTTCGGCGGTGCCCAACAGCAGTACATCGGCCGGGCGCGCCGCGAACAGGCCGTTGGTGACCACGCCGACAATCGCGTTGATCTGGGTTTCAAGCTCCACCGGGTTGGTGATCTGCATGTTGAACACGTCGAGGATGATGTTGCCGTTGTCGGTCAGCACGCCTTCGCGGTACACCGGGTCGCCGCCCAGCTTCACCAGCTCGCGGGCCACGTGGCTGCGGGCCATCGGGATCACTTCCACCGGCAGCGGGAAGGCGCCGAGTACCGGCACCAGCTTGCTGGCGTCGGCGATGCAGATGAAGGTCTTGGCCACGGCAGCGACGATCTTCTCGCGGGTCAGGGCTGCGCCGCCGCCTTTGATCAGGTTCAGGTGTTCGTCGCTTTCATCGGCGCCGTCGATGTAGAACTCCAGGTCGCTCACGGTGTTGAGCTCGTACACCGGAATGCCGTGGCCCTTGAGGCGTGCGGCGGTGGCTTCGGAGCTGGCCACGGCGCCATCGAATGCGCCTTTGTGCTGGGCCAGTGCATCAATAAAGCAGTTGGCAGTGGAGCCGGTGCCGACACCGACGATGCTCTTGTCGTCGAGTTTAGGGAGGATTAAATCGACGGCGGCCTGGGCCACTGCCTGTTTGAGTTGATCCTGGGTCATGCGGGCTCCGGAACGGGCGGGGAGTTATCGAGGGGCGCGAGTATAACCCAACAAAACCTCTGGATTCGTGTGGTCGCCCGCCCAAACGCTGGGTTAGACTCCTTGGCCCTGCCCAACCCGCCCAGTGATATCCGCCGATGCTTGAACAGTACGTCAAAAAGATCCTCACCTCGCGCGTTTACGACGTTGCCGTAGAAACCCCGTTGCAGACCGCCCGCCAGCTCTCCGAGCGGCTGGGCAACCAGGTCTGGCTCAAGCGTGAAGACTTGCAGCCGGTGTTCTCGTTCAAGATTCGCGGCGCCTATAACAAGCTGACCCAACTGAGCGCCGAAGAACGTGCGCGCGGCGTGGTCACCGCGTCGGCCGGCAACCATGCCCAGGGCCTGGCCCTGGCGGCGAAGGTGCTGGGGGTCAAGGCCACCATCGTGATGCCCAAGACCACGCCGGAAATCAAGGTCGAAGGCGTGCGCTCCCGCGGCGGCAAAGTAGTGCTGCATGGCGATTCCTTCCCGGAAGCCCTGGCCTACTCGCTGAAACTGGTCGACGAAAAAGGCTACGTCTATATCCACCCCTACGATGATCCACACACCATTGCCGGGCAGGGCACCGTGGCGATGGAGATCCTGCGCCAGCATCCAGGGCCGTTGGACGCGATTTTCGTACCAGTGGGCGGCGGCGGGCTGATTGCCGGTATTGCGGCGTACGTGAAATACCTGCGCCCCGAGATCAAGATCATCGGCGTCGAGCCGGACGACTCCAACTGCCTGCAAGCCGCCATGGCTGCTGGCGAGCGCGTGGTGTTGCCGAGCGTGGGCCTCTTTGCCGATGGCGTGGCGGTGGCGCAGATCGGCCAGCACACCTTCGACATCTGCAAGGACTATGTGGATGAAGTGATCACCGTGAGCACCGACGAGATCTGTGCGGCGATCAAGGACATCTACGACGACACCCGTTCCATCACCGAGCCGGCCGGGGCATTGGGCGTGGCTGGGATCAAGAAGTACGTCGAGACCCGTGGCGTCACCGGGCAGACCCTGGTCGCCATCGACTCCGGTGCCAACGTCAACTTCGACCGCCTGCGCCATGTGGCCGAGCGCGCCGAACTGGGTGAAGGCCGCGAAGCCATCATCGCCGTGACCATCCCCGAGAAGCCCGGTAGTTTCAAGGCGTTCTGCGAGGCTGTGGGCAAGCGCCAGATCACCGAATTCAACTACCGCTACCACTCCGGCAGCGAGGCGCACATCTTCGTCGGCGTGCAGACCCACCCGGAAAATGATCCGCGCAGCGCACTTATCGCCAGCCTGACCAGCCAGGGTTTCCCGGTGCTGGACCTGACCGAGAACGAACTGGCCAAGTTGCACATTCGCCATATGGTCGGCGGGCACGCGGCCAAGGTCAGCGATGAAGTGGTGTTGCGCTTCGAGTTTCCGGAGCGTCCGGGGGCGTTGTTCAACTTTCTTAACAAATTGGGCGGGCGCTGGAACATCTCGATGTTCCACTATCGCAACCACGGCGCAGCAGACGGCCGTGTGGTCGCCGGCCTGCAAGTGCCGGCGGATGAACGTCACCTGGTACCGGCCGCCCTGGAAGCCATCGGCTACCCGTACTGGGATGAAAGCGATAACCCGGCCTACAAACTGTTCCTCGGTTGAGCGACTACGCTGAGGGGGCGGCCTTTAAGGAAAACGACACATGGAAACCCTGACCACCCTGAAAGTTATCCACATGGCAGCCACCGTGGTGTTACTGCTCAGCGGCCTTGGCCTGGCATTGCTGGCCTGGCGCAAACGCAGCGCCGGCCCGGCGGTGACCGTGCAACGCCCGTGGGCCTTTGTTTGGTTGCTGATGGGCGTATGCGTGATCAGCATGCCGTTTACCGGCTGGTGGCTGGTGCACCTGGTGGGCTGGCCGCTGGGCCAGACCTGGATCCTGGGTTCCAGCATCCTCTATACCGTGGCGGCGCTGGCCTGGTTCTGGCTGGTGGCGCGGCTCAATCGCCTGCGCAAAGGCGAGGGCGGTAGCCTGAACTTCACGCTGGTACTGGCGGTGGTCAGTCTGGTGGGGTTTGTGGCGATTGCGGGGCTCATGGGTGCAAAGCCGGTTTGAGGCTTTAGACCGAGTCGCCTGCATCGGGGGCAAGCCCCCTCCCACATTTTGACCTCATTCTCATGTTGGAACTCGGTCGAGTGTGGGAGCGGGCTTGCTCGCGAAGGGGCCATCAGCCACGCAAAGTAATCACCGGCCATCCACGCTTCTCGGCCTCGGCCCGCAGATTCGGATCCGGATCCACCGCCACCGGGTGAGTCACCTGCTCCAGCAGCGGCAGGTCATTCATCGAGTCACTATAGAAGTAGCTGTCTTCCAGGCTGTACCCGGTTTCTTCCAGCCAGCGGTTCAAGCGTGTCACCTTGCCTTCACGGAAGCAGGGCACATCGGTGCTGCGCCCGGTGTAACGGCCGTTTTCCATTTCGCACTCGGTGGCGATCAGGGTTTCCACGCCCAGGCGTGCGGCAATTGGCGCGGTGACGAAACGGTTGGTGGCGGTGATGATCACCAACTTGTCACCGGCGGCGCGGTGCTTGGCCAGCAGCTCAATGGCCAGCGGCAGGATGATCGGCTCGATGCAGTCGCGCATATAGTCGTTGTGCCACTCGTCCAGCTGGGCCATCTCGGTGCGGCCGAGGATCTCCAGGCAGAAGTTCAGGTAGGCGGCATTGTCCAGCTTGCCGGCCAGGTAGTCCTGGTAGAACTCGTCGTTGCGGGCCTTGTAGGCCACCGGGTCGAGAATCCCGCGTTCACAGAGGTAATCGCCCCAGGCGTGATCGCTGTCACCGCCGAGAAGGGTGTTGTCCAAGTCGAATAAAGCCAGGCGCATTGCAGTTACTCGCTGAAAAGTCTGTAAAAAGGCGTCCAGAATACGGTCTTTTCACAAGAGTGCACATAAGGTACGAAGCCTCGTTGCCGCTTCATCAACCTTTGTGGAACAATGCGGCGACATGCGTTTGCGAGGTTGTTGCCGTGATCGACCCCGATGGTTTCCGTCCTAATGTCGGGATTATTCTTACGAATGATGCCGGACAGGTGCTATGGGCTCGCCGAATCAACCAAGATGCCTGGCAGTTTCCTCAAGGTGGAATCAACCCCGACGAGACCCCTGAAGACGCCTTGTACCGCGAGTTGAACGAAGAAGTCGGCCTTGAGCGCGAAGATGTGCAAATTCTGGCCTGTACCCGTGGCTGGTTGCGCTATCGTTTGCCGCAACGCCTGGTGCGTACCCACAGCCAACCGCTGTGCATCGGCCAGAAGCAGAAATGGTTTCTCCTGCGCCTGATCTCCAACGAGCAGCGGGTGCGGATGGATTTGACCGGTAAACCGGAGTTCGATGGCTGGCGCTGGGTCAGCTATTGGTACCCGTTGGGCCAGGTGGTGACATTCAAGCGCGAGGTTTATCGTCGCGCGCTCAAAGAGCTTGCCCCGCGCCTTTTAGCGCGCGACTGACGACGGAGTTCGACCCCGAGCCATGCTCAATACGCTGCGCAAGATCGTCCAGGAAGTTAACTCCGCCAAGGATCTCAAGGCGGCGTTGGGGATTATTGTGTTGCGCGTCAAGGAAGCCATGGGCAGCCAGGTCTGCTCGGTTTACCTGCTGGACCCCGAGACCAACCGTTTTGTGCTGATGGCCACGGAGGGCTTGAACAAGCGCTCCATCGGCAAGGTCAGCATGGCGCCCAATGAAGGTCTGGTGGGCCTGGTGGGGACGCGTGAAGAACCCCTGAACCTTGAAAACGCGGCCGATCACCCGCGTTATCGCTACTTTGCCGAAACCGGTGAAGAACGTTACGCCTCGTTCCTCGGTGCACCGATCATTCACCACCGCCGCGTCGTCGGTGTGTTGGTTATCCAGCAAAAAGAGCGCCGCCAGTTCGACGAGGGTGAAGAAGCCTTCCTCGTGACCATGAGCGCACAGCTCGCCGGGGTTATTGCCCACGCTGAAGCCACCGGCTCGATTCGCGGCCTGGGGCGCGAAGGCAAGGGTATCCAGGAAGCCAAGTTCGTTGGTGTGCCCGGTTCGCCAGGTGCTGCGGTCGGTACGGCGGTGGTCATGCTGCCGCCGGCGGATCTGGACGTGGTGCCGGACAAGACCGTCACCGACATCGATGCTGAAATCAAACTGTTCAAGACCGCCCTGGAAGGCGTGCGCGCCGACATGCGCAACCTGTCGAACAAGCTGGCCACCCAACTGCGTCCCGAAGAGCGTGCGTTGTTTGACGTGTACCAGATGATGCTGGATGACGCGTCGCTGGGTAACGAAGTCAAGACCGTGATCAAGACCGGCCAATGGGCCCAGGGCGCGCTGCGCCAGGTGGTCACCGATCACGTCAACCGCTTCGAGATGATGGATGACGACTACCTGCGTGAGCGGGCCTCGGATGTGCGCGACCTCGGTCGCCGTCTGCTGGCGTACCTGCAGGAAGATCGCACCACCAATATGGTCTTCCCCGACAACACTATCCTGGTCAGTGAGGAACTGACGGCAACCCAGCTTGGCGAAGTGCCGGAAGGCAAGTTGGTGGGTCTGGTCTCGGTACTGGGTTCGGGCAACTCCCACGTCGCTATCCTGGCTCGTGCCATGGGCATCCCGACGGTGATGGGCCTGGTGGACCTGCCGTACGCCAAGGTCGACGGCATCGACATGATCGTCGATGGTCATCGCGGCGAAGTTTTCACCAACCCCAGCGAAGTGCTGCGCAAGCAATACGCCGAAGTGGTTGAGGAAGAGAAACAACTGGCGCTGGGCCTTGATTCATTGCGCGAACTGCCGTGCGTGACGACTGATGGCCATCGTGTACCGTTGTTGGTCAACACCGGCCTGCTGGCTGACGTGGCCCGTGCGCAACAGCGCGGCGCTGAAGGTGTGGGGCTGTACCGCACTGAAGTGCCGTTCATGATCAACCAGCGTTTCCCGAGCGAGAAGGAGCAGCTGGCGATTTATCGCGAGCAACTGCAGGCCTTCCACCCGTTGCCGGTGACCATGCGCAGCCTGGACATCGGCGGCGACAAGTCACTGTCGTATTTCCCGATCAAGGAGGACAACCCGTTCCTCGGCTGGCGTGGCATTCGCGTCACACTCGACCACCCCGAAATTTTCCTGGTACAGACCCGCGCCATGCTCAAGGCCAGCGAAGGCCTGAACAACCTGCGCATCCTGCTGCCGATGATCTCCGGCACCCATGAGCTGGAAGAGGCGTTGCATCTTATCCACCGCGCCTGGGGCGAAGTACGCGACGAAGGCGCCGACGTACCGATGCCACCGATTGGCGTGATGATCGAAATCCCGGCGGCGGTGTACCAGGCCAAGGAGCTGGCGCGGCAGGTGGACTTCCTGTCAGTGGGTTCCAACGACCTGACTCAATACCTGCTGGCCGTGGACCGTAACAACCCACGGGTGGCCGACCTCTACGACTACCTGCATCCGGCGGTGCTGCAAGCCCTGCAACATGTGGTGCGCGACGCCCATGCCGAAGGCAAGCCGGTGAGCATCTGCGGAGAAATGGCTGGTGACCCGGCGGCGGCAGTGTTGTTGATGGCGATGGGCTTTGACAGCCTGTCGATGAACGCCACCAACTTGCCGAAGGTGAAGTGGATGCTGCGCCAGGTTGAACTGAGCATGGCCAAGGAGCTGTTGGCGGAGTTGATGACCATCGACAACCCGCAAGTTATCCACAGCTCGTTGCAGTTGGCCCTGAAGAACCTGGGGCTGACGCGGATGATCAACCCAGCTTCCGCAAAAACCTTGTAGGAGCGAGCTTGCTCGCGAAAAAACGTCAACGATAACGCGGGGAGTCTGATTCCCCGCGGCGCTCTCAGGTTTTTCGCGAGCAAGCTCGCTCCTACAGGTTTAATTCGACTTCGCCAAGCCGTCCACCATGGGGCCCAAAACTACGCTCTACCATCAGCCGCGTCCCATCCGCACTCACAATCAACGCCGTACTCGCCCGAGTCCCATAACTTGGACTGGCAATAAACACGCTTGATAGCAGGCTCTCCGTCGCCAACCCCACCCCGGTGTCCGGCAAGTCCGCAAACGGCGCGGTCTGCGGGTCACTCAAAATATCCAACAGCGCCTCTGGTTGCGGATCATCCAGCACCGCGCCCAACGCCGCCTTGGCCTTGAGCAGCTTGGGCCACGGCGTATCGAGCCCCGCATTGGATAATCCATACACCCCGGCCGCCAGCCGCGTCGGCTCGGTGTGATTAGCGTTGTAATGCCACAACTCATCCCGCGTGCCCACCAGCAGGTTAAATCCGGCATATTCAATTGAACGGCCGTTAACGTCGGCTAAATACTCATCAATCGGCAGCGAACCGTTGAGAAATCGCGCAACCAGCTCTCCCCGTGACTTACGGGCCGGTGGCTGATGCGGATCACGGATATTGGTCAGGGCGGCAAAGCGCCCATCGGCATTCACGCCCAGCCAAGTGCCACCGGCTTCCTGGTCCCGGCCAGCGTACACCTCAGGCGCATCCGGCCACTGGGCCAGCGGCAGGCTGGGGCGGGCGTAGAACTCGTCACGGTTGGCCGCGACGATCAGCGGCTGGGCGTGGCCCGGCCGCCAGGCAAAAACAATCAGGCACATCAGGCGATCCCTTTTGTGTTTTTTGTCACTCTACTCATACAGCGGCAGGCGTTCCATCGTATCGAAGTTGGGCGGTACGCCTTCCATCCGTTAACATGCCTGGCGTTTCGGTGCGTGTGAACTTCTTAATTTGAAACAGCGGCTGTAACGCAGGCTTAATCGCACACCGGCATGGTCCGCACGCCTAACGAATGATTTAACGAGGAGTCGCAATGCTGCCTTACCCGCAGATCGACCCGGTGGCCCTGGCCATCGGTCCGCTGAAAATCCACTGGTACGGGTTGATGTACCTGATCGGCATCGGCGGTGCCTGGTTTCTGGCCTCTCGACGCCTGAACCGGTTCGACCCGACCTGGACCAAGGAGAAACTCTCCGACCTGATTTTCTGGCTGTCGATGGGAGTGATCGTCGGCGGGCGACTCGGCTATGTGCTGTTCTACGACCTTTCGGCGTATATCGCTAACCCGACACTGATCTTCGAAGTGTGGAAGGGCGGCATGGCGTTCCACGGTGGGTTCATCGGTGTAATGATCGCCGCCTGGTGGTTCGGTCGCCGCAACGGCAAGTCGTTCTTCCAGTTGATGGACTTCGTTGCGCCGATGGTGCCGATCGGCCTGGGCGCCGGGCGTATCGGCAACTTCATCAACGCCGAGTTGTGGGGCAAGCCGACCGACGTGCCGTGGGCCATGGTGTTCCCGCCGTTCAGCGACCCGGCACAACTGCCGCGCCATCCGTCGCAGCTTTACCAGTTCGCGTTGGAAGGCGTGGCACTGTTCCTTATCCTCTACATCTTTTCGCGCAAACCGCGCCCGACCATGGCGGTTTCCGGCATGTTTGCGCTGTTCTACGGGATCTTCCGCTTTATCGTCGAGTTCGTGCGCGTGCCAGATGCACAACTGGGCTACCTGGCGTTCGGTTGGGTGACCATGGGCCAGATCCTCAGCCTGCCGATGATCATCGGCGGCCTGGGCCTGCTGTGGTGGGCGTACAACCGCCCGCAACCTCTGAAGAACACCGCGCTTTAAATTCGAATGCCCGGGCCGTATGGTCCGGGCTTCAACGATACGGGTACCAACATGAAGCAATATCTCGAACTACTGAACGACGTCGTGACCAATGGATTGACCAAGGGCGATCGCACCGGCACCGGCACCAAGGCCGTGTTTGCCCGTCAGTATCGGCATAACTTGGCCGACGGCTTCCCGCTGCTGACCACCAAGAAGCTTCATTTCAAAAGCATCGCCAACGAGCTGATCTGGATGTTGAGTGGCAACACCAACATCAAGTGGCTCAACGAAAACGGCGTGCGCATCTGGGACGAATGGGCCACCGAAGAGGGTGACCTCGGCCCGGTGTACGGCGAGCAGTGGACGGCCTGGCCGACCAAGGACGGCGGCACGATCAACCAGATCGACTACATGGTCCACACCCTCAAGACCAACCCCAACAGCCGCCGCATCCTGTTCCACGGCTGGAACGTCGAGTACCTGCCCGACGAAACACAGAGCCCGCAGGAAAACGCGCGCAACGGCAAACAAGCCTTGCCACCGTGCCACCTGCTGTACCAGGCGTTCGTGCACGACGGTCACCTGTCGATGCAGTTGTACATCCGCAGCTCCGACGTGTTCCTCGGCCTGCCGTACAACACCGCCGCGCTGGCCTTGCTCACCCATATGCTGGCCCAGCAGTGCGACCTGATCCCCCATGAGATCATCGTCACCACCGGCGACACCCACGCCTACAGCAACCACATGGAACAGATCCGCACCCAGCTGGCGCGCACGCCGAAGAAGCTGCCGGAGCTGGTGATCAAGCGCAAACCGGCGTCGATCTACGACTACAAGTTCGAAGACTTCGAGATCGTGGGCTACGACGCCGACCCAAGCATCAAGGCTGACGTCGCGATCTAACGACTGTCCTGGTCTTAAGGTGTGGGCTTGTGTGGGAGGGGGCTTGCCCCTGATAGCGGTGGATCAGCTAAGTATTGGGTGGCTGGAACTCCCGATCGGGGGCAAGCCCCCTCCCACATTTGAACCGTGTTCGTTTGAGTTAATGGCCGTGGCTTCTGCCCACATGGGAAGGCTCAGCCTCACTGGCCAACACACTGCCGCTGACTTCCAGCCGCTGCAGAATCCCGCACTGATCCCCGCCACCACAGCGCTGGCGCAAGTCCAGCAGTTGCTCCTGCAACGCCAACAGCCCATCGATCCGCGCCTTCACATGGTGGATATGCTCGTCGATCAACGCATTCACGCTTTCGCACTGGTCCTGGGGGCTGTCCCGTAGGCCCAGCAGGCTCCGGATTTCTTCCAGGGTCATGTCCAGGCTGCGGCAGTTGCGGATAAACACCAGCCGCTCGGTGTGTGCCTGGGTGTACACGCGGTAGTTGGCGTCGGTGCGCGCCGGGGGCGGCAGCAGGCCTTCCTTCTCGTAGTAACGGATGGTTTCCACCGGGCAGTCGGTCAGTTTGGCCAGTTCGCCGATCTTCATCGCAGCAATCTCCAAATGGGTGCTTGACCCTATAGTGGCTACAGGGTCTTTACTTGGCAACAGGCACCCTTACGGACGCGACAGAATGAGCGATTCCATCCACACCCCGCACAAGCACAAGCACGATCACGATCACGACCATGATCATGGCCCGAAGAAATTGACCCCTGTGCATGACCACGGCCACGGCGGCTCCTGCTGCTCCGGCACGCCGGTCCCGGCATTGGTGCAATTGGGCGAAGCGCCCACCGCCGGCTCGCGGCTGAGCACCTTCCGCATCGAAGCCATGGACTGCCCTACCGAGCAGACGCTGATCCAGAACAAACTGGGCAAGCTTGCGGGTGTGCAGCAACTGGAATTCAACCTGATCAACCGCATCCTCGGCGTCACCCACGACCTGCCGACGACCGCGCCGATCATCGACGCCATCAAGTCCTTGGGCATGCAGGCCGATCCCATCGAAGAAGGCACCCCCGCCGCCGAACCGCCCGCCAAGAAACATTGGTGGCCGCTGGCGTTGTCCGGCATCGGCGCGTTGGGGGCGGAAGTGCTGCACTTCACCAACGCCGCGCCGACCTGGGTGATTGCCATCGTGGCGCTGGTATCGATCCTCAGCGGCGGCCTCACCACCTATAAAAAGGGCTGGATTGCCCTGAAAAACCTCAACCTGAACATCAATGCCTTGATGAGCATCGCGGTGACCGGTGCAATCCTGATCGGCCAGTGGCCGGAAGCGGCGATGGTGATGTTCCTGTTCACCGTGGCCGAGTTGATCGAAGCCAAGTCCCTGGACCGTGCGCGCAATGCCATCAGCGGCTTGATGCAGATGACGCCCGAGCAGGCCACGGTGCAGCAGGCGGATGGATCGTGGGCGGAACAAGAGGTGAAAAGTATCGATCTTGGCGCCATCGTGCGGGTCAAGCCTGGCGAGCGCATTGGCCTGGACGGTGAAGTCACCGCTGGCCAATCCACCATCGATCAGGCACCGATCACCGGTGAAAGCCTGCCGATCGAAAAGACCGTGGGCGACAAAGTTTTCGCCGGCACCATCAACCAGGCCGGCTCCCTGGAATATAGGGTCACTGCCGCCGCCAACAACTCCACCCTGGCGCGCATCATTCACGCCGTGGAACAGGCCCAGGGCGCACGGGCTCCGACGCAGCGCTTCGTTGACAGCTTCTCGAAGCTCTACACCCCGGCGGTGTTCCTGTTTGCCCTGGGCGTGGCGTTGATCCCACCGCTGTTCATGGCCGGCGCCTGGTTCGACTGGATCTACCGTGCCCTGGTGCTGCTGGTGGTCGCCTGCCCGTGTGCATTGGTGATTTCCACCCCGGTGACCATCGTCAGCGGCCTCGCGGCAGCGGCGCGCAAAGGCATCCTGATCAAGGGCGGCGTGTACCTGGAGGGCGGTTACAAGCTCGACTACCTGGCCCTCGACAAGACCGGCACCATCACCCACGGCAAACCGGTGCAAACCGATTACCTGGCGCTGTTCCCCAACGTCGAAGACAGCGCACCGGCGCTGGCCGCCAGCCTGGCGGGGCGTTCCGATCACCCGGTGTCGCTGGCCATCGCCAACGCGGCTGTGGATAAAAGCCTGCCCACCCACGTTGTGGATAACTTCGCGGCGCTGGCCGGTCGCGGCGTGCGTGGCGAGATCAACGGCGAAACCTACCACCTGGGTAACCACCGCCTGGTGGAAGACCTGGGCCTGTGCTCGCCGGAGCTGGAAGAGAAACTCTTCGCCCTGGAAAAACAAGGCAAGTCCGTGGTGTTGCTGCTCGACAAATCCGGCCCGCTGGCGCTGTTCGCCGTGGCCGACACGGTCAAGGACAGCAGCCGCGAAGCCATCCAGCAGTTGCACGAACTGGGCATCAAGACCCTGATGCTCACCGGTGACAACACCCACACCGCCCAGGCGATTGCGGCCCAGGTTGGCATCGACCAGGCCCAGGGTGATCTGTTGCCGACCGACAAGCTGCAAGCCATCGAAACCCTCTACGGCCAAGGCCACCGCGTTGGCATGGTTGGCGACGGCATCAACGACGCCCCGGCCCTGGCTCGCGCCGAGATAGGTTTTGCCATGGCCGCAGCGGGTACTGATACGGCCATCGAGACCGCTGATGTGGCCTTGATGGACGATGACCTGCGCAAGATTCCGGCTTTCATTCGTCTGTCGCGGCAAACGTCGAGTATCCTCAAGCAGAACATCGCCCTCGCATTGGTGATCAAGGCGATCTTCCTGGCGGTCACCTTCCTGGGCATGGCCACCATGTGGATGGCGGTGTTCGCCGACATGGGCGTGAGCCTGCTGGTGGTGTTCAATGGCCTGCGCCTGTTGCGCAAATAAACGATGAGAGGGTGGTGTGCTGAGCGCCGAGTTAAAGGCTTTTTTCATGGTCGCCCGCCTGGGCAGCATTACCCAGGCGGCGAAAAAACTCGGCCTGAGCCAACCCACGGTCACCACCCAGATCCGTAACCTGGAAAGCCAATACGGTGTTGAGCTGTTCTACCGTGGCGGCCGTCGCCTCACCGTCAGCGACGAGGGCGCGCGGCTGCTGCCGATGGTCAAGGCGCTGTTGCAGCAGGAAGCCGACATCGAGTTCTTCCTGCGCAACAACGGCCAGGTCCAAGGCGCACTGAGAATTGCCGCGACGGCGCCGTACTACATCCTCGACCTGGTCAAAGCCTTTCGTGAACGCCTGCCGCAGGTGGAGGTATCGGTGGAAATCGGCAACTCCCAGCAGGTGCTCGAAGCCTTGGACGACTACCGCGTCGACGTCGCCGCCTCCTCGCAACTGCTGGAAGACCCACGCCTGATTCGCCGTGTGCTGGGCACCGACCCGCTGGTGCTGGCGGTGCATTGCAACCATCCGTTGGCCAAGCTCGACCATGTGCCGCTGAGCGCTTTGGCCGGGCACACCTTGCTGATGCGTGAAGCAGGCTCAACTACGCGGCGCCTGACTGAAGAACTCTTGCAAAGCGCCAACGTGAGCTATGGCCCGTTGCTGGAGATTGGCAGCCGTGAGTCGATCCGTGAGGCGGTGTTGCGCAACATTGGCATCAGCATCATTGCGCGGCAGGAAGTGCCCCATGACCCGCAATTGCGCGTGCTGACTATCGAGAACGCGCCGCAGATTCCGGAGTATCTGTACTGCCTCAAAGAACGAAAAAGTGCTCGCCTGCCGGCGGCGTTTCTGGGGTTGGCGCAGGAAATGTCGCCGCTCTGAAGCGTGGTGATCGCCTTGAGGGCCAATCGGGGGCAAGCCCCCTCCCACACTTGACCGAGTTCCAACATGAGAACGGGGTCTAATGTGGGAGGGGGCTTGCCCCCGATAGCGATAGACCAGGCAACTCAGCGCTGAGAGCCCTACCCAAATCCACCAATACCACTATCACCGGGTTTTGCCTTTCTGCCACACCAGGGACGCATTGCCTCCCTAGCATGGCCTTCATCCGTTCGATGAGGTGCCTTGCATGAACACAGCCCTGACCCAACCCGGCGCGCCCATGAAGGTGCGCGGTATCCAGAAACGCTTCGGCGCGTTTACCGCGCTGGATAACGTCTCGCTGGACGTCGCCGCCGGCGAGCTGGTGTGCCTGCTGGGCCCGTCCGGTTGCGGCAAGACCACCTTGCTGCGCTGCATCGCCGGCCTGGAACGCCAGGACAGTGGCGAGCTTTACCTGGGCAACCGCGATGTGTCCCGGCTGCCGCCACAGGCCCGGGACTACGGCATTTTGTTCCAGTCCTACGCGTTGTTTCCCAACCTCACCGTCGAAGCGAACATCGGCTACGGCCTCACCGGCAGTGGTCGCGATGAAGTGCGCCAGCGCGTCGGACAGATGCTTGAACTGGTCGGCCTGGTCGGCAGTGAAAAGAAATACCCCGGCCAGCTGTCTGGCGGCCAGCAGCAGCGCGTCGCTTTGGCGCGTGCCTTGGCGCCCGCGCCGTCGTTGTTGTTGCTGGATGAACCGATGTCGGCCCTCGACGCCCGCGTGCGTGAGCATCTGTGCACCGAGCTGCGCCAACTGCAACGGCGCCTGGGTATCACCACGCTGATGGTCACCCACAATCAGGACGAAGCCATGCTGATGGCCGACCGCATCGCCGTGATGAACAACGGCAAGGTCGAGCAATACGCCACGCCCCAGGAGATCTACGACCGTCCGGCCACGCCGTTCGTGGCGGAGTTTGTCGGCCAGGGCAATTGGCTGCCGTTCAGCCGCAACTGTGCCAGCCACGCCCAGGTCGGCGGGATGAACATGCGCCTGGCCGACGATGCCGGCGTGGCCAAGTCCGGCCGTCTGTTTTGTCGCCCGGAAGCGATCAGCGTCAACCCGGCGGTGCATGAAGAAAACCTGTTCCCGGCCAAGGTCCGCGAGATCACCTTCCTCGGCAACCGCTGCCGCATGAGCTTTGAGCTGGAGCAATTGCCCGGCCACCCGCTGCTCGCCGAACTGGCTCCGGAAGCCATGCCGCGCCTGGGCGCACAGGACATCTGGGTGGCCTTGCCGCCGCGCAGCCTGCAGGTGTTTGCCTGAGATGGCCGCTGTCATGACCCTGCCACGCCAGGTTTCCCGCGCCGAAACCGGCGACAGAATTTTCGTCGTCGGCGGCAAACTGCTGTGGCTATTGCTGCTGGGCATCGCTGTCTTGATGCCGTTGCTGGCGATCTTCTGGCGGGGTTTCAGCAGCGAGGCCGGACAGGGCGGTGGCTGGGTGGCGGCACGGGAACTGGTGACCAGTGCCAATTTCCACTGGCTGTTGGGCAATAGCCTGAAAGTCTCCCTCAGTGTGGCGGCCATCGTCGTACCGCTGGCTTACCTGTTTGCCTACGCCCTGCAACGCACCTTGATTCCCGGCAAGGTGATCTGGCGCGGTATGTCGCTGCTGCCGCTGATGGCGCCGTCGATGCTGCCGGGCATTGCGTTGGTCTACCTGTTCGGTAACCAGGGCATGCTGCGTGGGTTGCTCTCTGAGAATATCTACGGTTTCTGGGGCATTGTGCTGGGGGAGGTGATCTACACCTTCCCACATGCCTTGATGATTCTACTGTCGGCGTTGTCCCTGGCGGATGCACGCCTGTTCGATGCCGCCTCCAGCATGGGCGCCAGCCCGGCCCGGGCGTTTCGCAGCATTACCTGGCCGGCCACGCGCCAGGCGGTATTCGCCGCGTTTTGCCTGGTGTTCACCCTGACCATCACCGACTTCGGCGTGCCCGTGGTGGTGGGTGGCGATTATCAGGTGCTGGCCCTGGAAGCCTACAAGGCCGTGGTCGGCCAGCAACAGTTCGGGCGCGGTGCATTGATCGGCATGGTGTTGCTGCTGCCGGCGCTGTTCAGCTTTGGGGTGGATGCCTGGCTGCGTCGTCGTCACGGCGACTCGATGAGCGGGCGCGCGCAAGTGTTTCAACCAGCGCCATCGCGTTTGAGGGACGCCTGCTACCTGGCCATCGTGTTGCTGATCTGCGCGGTGTTGTTGCTGGTGTTCGGCATGGCGGTGTATTCCTCGCTGGTGAAATTCTGGCCGTACAACCTGTCGCTGTCCCTCAACCATTACCAGTTCGAAGACACGGCCGGCGGCGGCTGGCTGGCTTATCGCAACAGCCTGACCCTGGCCCTGTGCACCGCATTGATCGGCAGCGTGCTGATCTTCACCGGCGCCTACCTGATGGAAAAAACCAAGGGCCAGAAGGGCCTCAACCTGGCCCTGCGCATGCTCAGCTTCGTGCCGATGGCCGTGCCGGGCCTGGTGCTGGGCCTGGGCTACGTGTTCTTTTTCAACCTCAACGGCAACCCGCTGCATGTGTTCTACGGGACCATGACCCTGCTGGTGGTGTGCACCATTGCGCATTATTTGACCACTGCACAAATGACCGCGACTACCGCACTGCGCCAGCTCGACGCCGAGTTCGAAGCCGCTGCGCTGTCGCTCAAGGCACCGCTGTACCGGCATTACCTGAAAGTGACGGTGCCGATCTGCCTGCCGGCGCTGCTGGATATCGTGCGCTATCTGTTCGTGTCGGCGATGACCACCGTGTCCGCCGCGATCTTCCTCTACAGCCCCGACACCATCCTCGCCGCCGTCGCCGTGTTGAACATGGACGACGCCGGCAATGTGGGCGGTGCGGCGGCGATGTCGACCCTGATCCTGTTCACGTCGGCCGGCGTCTCGCTGCTGCTGGCGTGGGCCTCACGTGGCGCACTGCGCCGCTCCCAAGCCTGGCGCCAGACCGCGCCCGGCCAATAATCCTGAAGGAGGTGTTCCATGTTCAAGCCCCTGGCGCTGGTCGCTGCCGTACTGACTGCATTCAGCCTGAATGCCTTCGCCAAGACCGAGTTGACCGTGTACACGGCCCTCGAAGCCGAGCAATTGAAGACCTACAAAAAGGCCTTCGAACAGGCTAACCCCGACGTCGAGATCAAATGGGTGCGCGATTCCACCGGCATCATCACCGCCAAGCTGCTGGCCGAGAAAGACCGCCCGCAAGCTGACGCAGTCTGGGGCCTGGCCGCGTCCAGCCTGGCGATCCTCGACCAGCAAGGCATGCTGGACAACTACGCGCCGAAGGACCTGGACAAGATCGGCAAGAACTACCGCGACGCCGCCAACCCTCCGGCCTGGGTCGGCATGGACGTATGGGCCGCGACCATCTGCTTCAACACCGTTGAAGCAGAGAAACAGGGCCTGACCAAGCCGGTGAGCTGGCAGGACCTGACCAAGCCGGAGTACAAGGGCAAGATCGTCATGCCCAACCCGGCCTCGTCCGGCACCGGTTTCCTGGACGTCAGCGCCTGGTTGCAGACCTTCGGCGAGAAGCAGGGCTGGCAGTACATGGACGACCTGCACCAGAACATCGGCCAGTACGTTCACTCCGGCTCCAAGCCGTGCAAGCTGGCGGCTTCCGGTGAGTTCCCGATCGGCATTTCGTTTGAGTACCCGGCTGTACAGCTGAAACGCCAGGGCGCGCCACTGGACATCATCTTGCCGAAGGAAGGCTTGGGCTGGGACATCGAAGCCACCGCCGTGATCAAAGGCACCGCGCACAAGGACGCCGCGCAGAAGCTCGCCGACTTCTCCGCCAGCCCGGCGGCCATGGACCTGTACAAGGACAACTTTGCCGTGCTCGCCCAGCCGGGTATCGCCAAGCCGCAGACCGAATTGCCGGCCGACTACGAGCAGCGCTTGATCAAGAACGACTTTGCCTGGGCGTCGAAGAACCGCGACAGCATCTTGACCGAGTGGCGCAAGCGTTATGACGGCAAATCGGAGAAGGTTGCCGGTCAGTAAGGTTTTTCGTTAGCGCTACTGGCCTTATCGGGGGCAAGCCCCCTCCCACATTTTGAACTGTGAACACTTTCAAGTGTGGGAGGGGGCTTGCCCCCGATGGCGGTCTGGAAAACAGGACATCACGATATGACACACCACAGCGATCTGCTGATCATCGGCGCCGGCATCCTCGGCCTATCCCACGCCTTTGCTGCCGCCAGGCGCGGCCTCAAGGTCAAGGTGTTCGAACGCAGCGCCACGCCCCTGGGCGCCTCGGTGCGCAACTTCGGCCAGGCGCTGGTGACCGGCCAGCCGCCGGGGCCGATGCTCGATCTGGCGCGTGAAAGCCGCGAGATTTGGGGGCACTGGGCCCAGGTCGCCGGGCTGCAACTCAAGCGCAACGGTTCCTACCTGTTCGCCCGTACCGAAGCCGAAGAGCATTTGCTGAAAGCGTTCTGCGCTGGCCGTGCGCAGGAACACGGCTACAACGTCGAGTTGCTGCAAGGCTCCGCGATGAAGGACCTGTATGGCGGCCAGTTCCGCCATCACCGCGCTGCGCTGCACGGCAAGGATGACCAGCAGCTGTATTCGCGTGAAGCGATCCCAGCGCTGATCAACTACCTGGCGCAAGAGCTGAAGGTGGAGTTCTACTTCTCCACCCTGGTGCGCGACGTTGAACCGGGCCAGTTGCACAGCACAGCGGGCAGTTTTCGCGGTGAGCAGATCATCGTGTGCTCCGGCCACGACTACCAGACCCTGCTGGCCGAAGCGATGGCCGAGCTCAACCCGAGCATCTGTCGCCTGCAAATGCTGCGCGCGCGGCCAGCGGTGAACCTGAACCTGCAACACGCCTTGCTCACCGGCTTGAGCTGCGTGCACTACGGCGCTTTCGCCGATCTCCCGGAAGCCGCGCCTGTGCAGACGCAGATCCTGCGTGAAGCGCCACACCTGCACGAGCACGGCATCCATTTGCTGATCAGCCCCACGCCCCATGGCGAACTGATCATCGGTGATTCCCATGACTACGGCAGCGATGCATCGCCGTTCAATGCCGAGCAGGTCGATGACTGGATGATCGAGTTGGCCGAGCAGACCCTGGGCTGCAAGATCCAGGTGGTGGAGCGTTGGCAGGGCGTGTACGGCTCGCGCGGGCCGGCGCCGTTTTCGTTCCTGCGGGCGGCGCCGGGTGTGAGCGCGGCGTTGATGCACACGGGTGTGGGCATGAGCGTGGGGCCGGCGATGGCCGAACGTAATATCACAACCTTGTGGGGGGCGGCGTGATGAACCCTGAGCAGACCATCGCCGAGGTCTTCGGCTTATACGAACAGCACGGCACGGCGGATTACATTGGCGAACCGGTGTCGCAGATCGAGCACATGTCCCAGGCCGCGCAGTTGGCCATGGCCGAAGGCTTCGATGATGAAGTGGTGCTGGCGGCGTTTTTCCACGATATCGGGCACTTGTGCGGCGAGGGCGGCGACAACATGGGCGGCTATGGCGTGGTCAGCCATGAGCGGCTCGGCGCCGATTACCTGCGTCGTGCAGGCTTCAGCGAGCGCATGGCCAAGCTGGTGGAATATCACGTGCAAGCCAAGCGCTACCTGACCTTCAGCCAGCCAGACTATTACGCCCGCCTGAGCGAAGCCAGCCGCCGTACGCTCGGATACCAGGGCGGTGTAATGACCCAGGAAGAAGCCCAGGCGTTTGAGCAAGACCCGCTGTGTGAGGTCAGCCTGCGCATGCGCCATTGGGACGAACAGGCCAAGGTAATGCACGTGCCGGTGCTCGACCTTGAGGTGCTCAAGGCCAAGGCGCGGCAAGTGCTGGAGGCTTAGGTTTCGTCGAGGCGCCGGGCCAGTGCTTCGACCTGTTCCTGGCGCTCGGCCTGGCTGAGCTTGGGGTGAGGGTTGAGCGACGACCATTGTGGATGGGCGCGGGCTTTGTGCAACGCGTCCGGCAACTTGCCTTCGCGCCAGGTTTTGTCCTGGGGCGTGTCGACCTTGATGCTGTGCATCGCCGCATGGCCGCGCAGGTCCAGGGCCTTGAGCAACTGGCGTTGGCGCAGGGCGAGCAGGCGCAATACGCTGTCGTCGACGGTGAGTTCGCGCTGGCCTTTGATCTTGCCCAGCAACCGGCTGCCATAGCTGCGTGCGGTTTGCAGCGCGCCTCCGGCAATGGCGCCGGCCAGGGCGGCGGCGCCCAAGGTCAGGCCGCCGACCAACAGATCCACACCGGCACCCGCCGCCGCGCCTGCGGCGATCCCGCCACCGACCCGCACGCCGAGTTGCTTGAGGGTTTCCGGGTTGAACAGGTCGTCGCCCCAGCGCCCGTCCAGCAGCGGCAGGTCACTGGCGGCGGCATCCTGCGGGCGGAAGCCGAACAGCTTGAGCAGCGCTTCCACACATTTTTGTTCACGTTGGCGCACGGCTTTGCGCAGGTCGCCGATGGCGTGTTGCTCATCTTCGGTGACCACACTGCGGCGGCAGGCGGCGCAGTCGATCAGCAACTCGGCGATCAGCCGGGCGGCGCTTTGCTGACGGGCATGACGCTGCGCCTCTTGATCCAGGATCAGCCGTTCCAATTGCGGCCGCGCGTTTTCCAGCAGCAGGGCCAGGCTTTCATACAGGCGCCGTTCGCCGTCTTCCGGCGGTGCCACGCTGTCGAAGCGCACCAGCGCGTGCAGGCCAAGCCGGGCCAGGGCTTCGCGCCAGTCCGGCTCGCGGTGGTCGCTGCTGCTGACAAAGTTGAGCACCGGCAGCAACGGTTTGCCGCAGCTGGCCAGCACTTGCAGCTCATCGCGGTACTTGGCCAGTACCGGCTCGCGGGCGTCGATCACATACAGACCGGCGTCGGAGGCGAGCAGTTGGCGCAGCACCTTGGCCTCTTGTTCGAAACGCTGGCGCGCTTCGCTGCCTTCCAGGAAGCGCGCCAGGCGGGCCGGGCCGTCGAGGCGTTCGCCGGGGCGATCCAGGCGCTCCAGGTAATCGAGCAAGGCGATGGCGTCTTCCAGGCCGGGGGTGTCGTACAGCTCCAGCAAGGCTTCGCCGTCGACCGACAAGCGCGCGCCTTCCACATGCCGTGTGGTGCTGGGACGATGGGACACTTCGCCGAAACCGACGTCTCGCGTGAGGGTGCGTAGCAGCGAGGTCTTGCCGACATTGGTGTGGCCGACCACGGCGAGTTTCAGGGGCTTAGTCATGACCGGTCTCCAGCCAGTTCAGCGGCGCGCAGTCGGCAAAGGGCAACTCAAGCTGTTGCAGTGCGGCGTGCCAGTCGCCCAGGCGTTCGGCGTCCAGGGCCTGGCCGGGCGGGGCCTGCAATAACCACACGCGGGTGGCGGTGGCGCTGCGGGCGAGTTCGGCGATCAGCGCCAGGCTGCCGCGATCCGGCGAGCGACGCGGGTCGCAGGCGATGGCCAGGCGGGCGGGCGGAAAACGCGTGAGTTGCTCCAGCAGTTTGTTGCGTGATTCGCGGCTGTCGAGGATGCCGGCGTTCTTCACGTTGTGCGGCAGTTTGGGCGGCCAGGAGTGCTGGTCGTCCAGTTCGATGGCGACCAGTAGCGCGCCGTCGCTTTGCAGTTCGCTGACGCCGCCGCTGACGTGATGCAGTTGTTCGGGCGCCGCATCATTGACCCCAAGGCGCTCGCTGCTCGGCATCAGGCGTTCGCGCAATTGGCTGTAGCCGGGCAGGTTGAGGTCCAGGTGCAGCGCGGCGCGCCCACGCTTCCAGCGCCATAAGCACAGCAGGGCGAGGATTAAGCGGGGCAACAGGCCATAGACCAGCAGCACGCCCACCAGCCAGGCGGCCCAGGCTTGGCGGGCGCTTTCGATATTCAGCGCGGAATCGCCGCTGGCACGGATCATCTCGACGCTCGGTACATTGAAGCCCAGCAGGGCGGGCAGGGTGCCGAGGGCCTGGGTCACGGCGACGAAGGTGTCGGCGCCGAGGATGGTGGTTTCCCACACGAAGCCGTAGCGGCGGGTGGCAAGTAGCGTAAGAAGAATCACCAGGGCGCTGAGCAACGCCAACAACCACAGGCTATTGACCAGCACACCCACAGCCCAGCGATTGAGTTTCTGGCGTTGCAGCAATAGCAGGAGCGCGGGCGCCAACTGCGCAGCCTTGGCGTCACGGGCAAGCTTCTCACTGAGCCATAACCACAGTCGCCCGAGGCTGGCGCTGTGTTCGCCGGCAAACAGCAGGCCCAACGCCCAACTGATCAGCAGGATCAGGTTCAAGCCGAGCAAGCTGCCCAAGGCCCAGAACACATTCACCGGGCTCAGCCCGTTGCCCAGCGCGGCAAAGGCCAGGCCCGCGCCGCTGATCACGGCGATGACCACCAGCAGCACCAGCGCCAGGCGTGCACCTTGCAACCAGCGGGTGAGGGCGGTCTTGAGCCCATCGCGCTCGGCCAGGTGCAGGGCACGCTGCTGGATACGCGTCGGCAGATCGCCCCCTGCCGAGCGGGCCAGGCGATTGGCTTCCAGGTCTTCCAGGGGGCCGGCGTGTTCTTCACGCAGGCGCACGGTTTCTGTCAGCCAGAGAGTGTGCAGAGGAGTCACGCGTTGTCCTGTCGTGTTTGTGAGCCTGGAGCATAACCCCTGGCTCGGGGCTCTGGTATTCTCGTCGCCATGAAAAAAACTCTCCCTTTAAGCCTGATCGCAGCCCTCGGTGAAAACCGTGTGATCGGCGTCGACAACAGCATGCCCTGGCATTTGCCGGGGGATTTCAAATATTTCAAGGCCACCACGCTCGGCAAGCCGATCATCATGGGGCGCAAGACCTGGGATTCTCTGGGCCGACCGCTGCCGGGGCGCTTGAACATCGTGGTCAGCCGTCAGACCGATCTGGCGCTGGAAGGTGCGGAAGTTTTTCCGTCACTGGAGGCCGCGGTTGAACGTGCCGAGGCGTGGGCGCTGGCGCAGGGCGTGGATGAGCTGATGCTGATCGGCGGCGCGCAGTTGTATGCGCAGGGGCTGGAGCAGGCGGATCGCCTGTATTTGACGCGGGTGGCGCTGAGCCCGGAGGGGGATGCGTGGTTTCCGGAGTTTGATTTGAACCGGTGGAGGCTGGTGTCGAACCTCGAGAATGCAGCTGAGGGCGACAAGCCTGCGTACAACTTCGAAGTCTGGGAAAAAGCCTAGTCGGAACCGGACAAGCCGTACTTGCAGAAGAGGCCATTATGCGTCACCGTAATGACTAATGTCTTTACAGTGAGGGCTGCCCCATGGCTTCTATTAACGTACGTATCGACGACGACCTTAAGGCTCGCGCTTATTACGAGTTGGAAAAGCTCGGCGTCACCCCATCGGAATTGATGCGCCAAGCATTGCAGTATGTGGCAGAGCGCGGCCAGTTGCCCTTCAAACCTGTGCTCATGACTGAAGATGATGAGGCTTTGTTCGTAACCGTCCGGGAGCGGTTGGCTGCGCCTCAGCGAGTGAAGGTCTCATTGGATGACCTATGAGCTTGATTTCGATGCACGCGCTTTAAAGGAATGGCACAAACTTGGCGACACCGTTCGCCAACAGTTTAAAAAGAAGCTGGCTGAGATATTGATCAACCCACGTATTGAAGCCAGCCGTCTACATGGCTTGCCCGATTGCTACAAGATCAAGCTTCGCAGCAGCGGCTATCGGTTGGTGTATCAAGTGATTGAGCAGGAAATTACGGTATTTGTCGTTGCCGTCGACAAGCGTGAGCGTGAAGACGTTTACCGGAAGGCTGCCGATCGGTTGAGCTAGCAGGGAGCTAGATCCCTGCTAGCTGATTTCGTTATGACGGCGCTAATTCCGCATGCTCATCGGCATTCAACAACGCCTTATCCGTCTGCCCCATGACCTGGCTGGTAATCGCCCCCGCCGTCATCGAACCATTCACGTTCAACGCCGTACGGCCCATGTCGATCAGTGGCTCTACGGAAATCAGCAGCGCCACTAGTGACACCGGCAAACCCATGGCCGGCAGCACGATCAGCGCGGCGAAGGTTGCGCCACCGCCCACGCCGGCTACGCCTGCCGAACTCAAGGTCACAATTGCCACCAGGGTCGCGATCCACAGCGGGTCCAGCGGGTTGATGCCCACGGTCGGCGCGACCATCACCGCCAACATCGCAGGATAAAGACCGGCGCAACCGTTCTGGCCGATGGTCGCGCCAAACGAGGCGGCAAACCCGGCGATGGACTGCGGGATGCCCAGGCGACGGGTCTGCGCTTCAATGCTCAGCGGGATCGCCGCGGCACTGGAGCGGCTGGTGAAGGCAAAGGTCAGCACCGGCCACACCTTGCGGAAGAAACGCAGCGGGTTGATCCCGGCCAGGGACAGCAGCAGGCCGTGCACCACGAACATCAGGCCCAGGGCCAGGTACGACACCACCACAAAACTGCCGAGCTTGATGATGTCCTGCAGGTTGGAGCCGGCGACTACTTTGGTCATCAGCGCCAATACGCCATACGGCGTCAGCTTCATCACCAGGCGCACCAGGCGCATTACCCAGGCTTGCAGGGTGTCGATGGCGTTGAGGACTTTCTGGCCTTTTTCCACGTCATCCTTGAGCAGTTGCAGCGCGGCAACCCCCAGGAATGCGGCGAAAATCACCACGCTGATGATCGAGGTCGGCTTGGCTCGGGCCAGGTCGGCGAACGGGTTGGCCGGCACGAACGACAGCAGCAGTTGCGGGATATTCAGGTCGGCGACCTTGCCCGCGTAATCGCTCTGGATCACTTGCAGGCGCGCCATTTCCTGGGTGCCGGCCACCAGGCCCTCGGCGGTGAGGCCGAACAGGTTGGTCAGGGCGATGCCGATCAGCGCCGCAATCGCAGTGGTGAACAGCAGCGTGCCGATGGTCAGGAAGCTGATCTTGCCCAGGGACGAGGCGTTGTGCAGGCGTGCCACGGCGCTGAGGATCGACGCGAACACCAGCGGGATCACGATCATTTGCAGCAATTGCACGTAACCGTTGCCGACCAGGTCGAACCAGCCGATGGAGGCCTTGAGCACCGGGTTGCCGTCACCGTAGATCGTGTGCAGCACGGTGCCGAACACCACGCCAAGGACGAGGGCAAACAGCACCTTCTTGGCCAGGCTCCAGTTTGTGCGACGGGTTTGTGCCACGCCCAGCAACAGGGCCACGAACACCAGTAAGTTGAGAATCAGGGGCAGATTCATTGAAGCTCCGTTGAGAAGGCAGCCAATCGCGCGAGCCTGCGATTGCGAACCGGAAAGCCTAACAGCTTGAAATATATTGATTTAATACCGATATGGAATGGTGACTGTCGTTTTTGGAATAAGCCGTTGACGCTCAGGCACATGCGATTGGCGCGATCACGACGCAAGCGGTCGTGCTCGGGCGATAACTGTCACAGGGATTTGTTAGCGTCGATGTTTTTCACTCAGGGAGAAAACACATATGAAGCTCGCTTCGAGATTGTTTGCCGCCGCGCTGTGCCTGGGCCTTGCCGGGCCAACCATGGCCGCCACCGAGTTGAAACACTGGCCGGCCCCGGCTGCCGAGCAACTGAACAAAATGATCGCCGCCAACGCCAACAAGGGCAATTTCGCGGTGTTCGACATGGACAACACCAGCTACCGCTATGACCTCGAAGAGTCCCTGCTGCCCTACATGGAAAACAAGGGCCTGATCACCCGTGACAGCCTCGATCCGTCGCTCAAGCTTATGCCGTTCAAAGACACCGCCGACCATAAGGAAAGTCTGTTCAGCTACTACTATCGCCTCTGCGAAGTGGACGACATGGTCTGCTACCCGTGGGTTGCCCAGGTGTTCTCGGGGTTTACCCTCAAGGAACTCAAGGTGCAGGTCGATGAGTTGATGGCGTCCGGCAAACCCGTGCCCGTCACCTATTTCGAAGGTGACGCGGTTAAGAAGTCCGAGGTGCAACCGCCGAAAGTCTTCACCGGCCAGGCCGAGCTGTACAACAAGCTGATGGAAAACGGCATCGAGGTGTATGTGATGACCGCCGCTTCCGAAGAGCTGGTGCGCATGGTCGCCGCCGATCCGAAGTACGGCTACAACGTCAAACCCGAAAACGTCATCGGCGTCACCACCTTGCTCAAGGACCGCAAGACCGGCGAGCTGACCACCGCGCGCAAACAGATCACCGCCGGCAAGTATGACGAGAAGGCCAACCTCGGCCTTGAACTCACCCCCTACCTGTGGACCCCGGCGACCTGGATGGCCGGCAAGCATGCGGCGATCCTCACCTACATCGACGAATGGAAAAAGCCGGTACTGGTAGGCGGCGATACGCCGACCAGCGATGGCTACATGCTGTTTCACGATGTAGACGTGGCCAAGGGCGGCGTGCATTTGTGGATCAACCGCAAGGACAAGTACATGACCCAGTTGAACGGCATGATCGCCAAGCATGCGGCGGCGCAGGCCAAGGAAGGGTTGCCGGTGACGGCGGACAAGAACTGGGTGATCGTCAAGCCTGACGAGATCCAGTAAGTCCGAGGTGGCTTTGATCGGGGGCAAGCCCCCTCCCACATTTCGACAGTGTGAACTCGGTCAACTGTGGGAGGGGGCTTGCCCCCGATAGCTATCTGATTGACACCCCAAAGGTCACAGCAAAAATAGATATCAATTGCGAACCAATCTCATCCTCTGCTAGCGTGCGCACTTCCTGAACCCTCCGTTCTTCTCAAGGTAGTGCTGTGTCCTCCTGGAATTCGCAGATCGCGCGCCTGTTCGCGGAGCAGAAGAAAGCCCTCGAAGCCTTCGTCACCCGCCGCACCGGCAGCGCCCAGGTGGCCGCCGACCTGACCCAGGAGTCGTTCCTGCGCCTGGCACGCCTGGACTCCGGCGAGAAGATCGACAACCTGCCCGCCTTCCTCTTCACCATCGCCAGCAACCTGGTGCGCGATCACCAGCGCCAGGCCATCCGCCGTGAGCGCCTGGATGCCGGCGAGCCCAGCGAAGAGCTGCCGTGCGGCAACCCCGGTGCCGACGAACAACTGGCCGCCTACCAGCAGGAGCAACTGATGCAGGACGCTATCCTGGCGTTGCCCGAGGCGACTCGGCAGATCTTCCTGCTCTATCATGTCGACGAACTTTCCTACCGCGAAATTGGCGAACGCCTGTCGATCAGCCCGCGCAGCGTGGAATACCAACTGCGTCGCGCCTTGATTGAATGCCGCGCCTACATCAAGACGCGGCTCGCCTGCGATACACAAGGACGTCGGCCATGACTGTTTTACCTACTGCCGACGCGTTGTTCGAAGAAGCGTCCGCCTGGTATTTCCGCTTGCAGGCCGAGGACGTGACCCCGGCCGAGATGGACGCCTTTGCCGCCTGGCTCGGGCAGGGCCAGCCCCAGGACGACGCCTGGCAGGAAGTGCAGGCGATGCTCGGCGGTTTGCGTAAACCGGCACGGCTGATCCGCCGCGCCGAGCAGGCCGCGTGGCGCAAACCCGCGCGGCGCTGGGCTTATGCCGCTGCGGTGCTGCTGACGGTTGGGTTGACCGTGCAGCACACGCCCTGGCTCGACCGCCTGCGCGCGGACTATGCCACCGGCACCGGCGAGTCGCGCACGGTCGAGTTGGCCGATGGCTCCCAGTTGCAGCTCAACACTGACAGTGCTGTTCAGGTACGCATGAGCGGCGGTGAGCGTCAGATCCGCCTGTTGCGCGGGGAAGGTTTTTTCAGCGTGACCAAAGACCCGGCGCGGCCCTTCGTGGTGCAGTCCGGCGAGGGCTGGGTGAAGGTGGTCGGCACCCAGTTCAGCGTGGCAAGGCGGGATGCGCAGACGCGCGTGCAAGTGGCGCAGGGCAAGGTGCAGGTCAGCGCGGGCGCCGGTGAGCCGGTCTACCTGGAGCCGGGACGGGCCGTGGAATATCAGGGCCAGCGCCTTGCCGAGGTGCACGGTTTCGATGCGGCCAGCGGTTTTGCCTGGCGCCAGCGACAACTGGTGTTCCGCCAACAGCCGCTGTCGGAAGTGGTCAGCGAGTTGAACCGCTACTGGCCCGGCACGACCCTGGTGCTGGGCGATGCGCTGCGTAATCGCGTGGTGTCCGGCGTGTTCGAGATCGACAAACCCGATGCCGTGATCAAAGCGCTGGAATACACCCTCAACCTGCGCGCTGAGCACTACACCCCGTATTTACTGGTGTTGCGTGAAGGCAAAGCCTCTTAGCGGCAACTTTTGCAAAATATTTTCAGGGTTTCCCCGCAAGCCATCGTCCTTGATCACTGAGGCGTAAATAGTAAGCACTCTCAAGTAGTGCGGCGCCGATCACAGACTTTTTTGCACCGGGGAGCACCATCCATGGCACACCGATTCGCCGCACGGCCCTTGCTGGCACTGGCCATTTCCATGGCCTGCGGCACTGCGCCGCTGTACCTGCAGGCCGCCGAAACCACCCAGGCCCAGACTTACCGATTCGACATTCCGGGGCAGAGCCTGGACGGCGCGCTGGCGGCATTTTCGGCAGTGACACGGGTGCAGGTGCTGGTGAACGGTGAGTTGACGCAGGGGGTGGTGTCGCCGGGGGTAAAGGGCAACCTGGGGCAGCGTGAAGCCTTGGGGCAACTGCTCGGCGGCACGGGGTTGAGCGCGGCGTTTATCAACGCCGATACCGTCACCCTGGAAAAGCGTGTGGATGCCGGTGGCGCCCTTGAAGTCGGCGCCACCACCATCAGCGCTGAACGCCTGGGCGTCACCACCGAAGGCACCGGCTCCTACACCACGGGTGCCGTGACCATCGGCAAGGGCGAGCAGAAACTCAAGGACATCCCGCAATCGGTCAGCGTCATGACCCGCAAGCAGATGGACGACCAGAACACCACCAAGCTGTCCGACGTGGTCAAGCGCACCCCCGGCCTGACGGCGACCAAGTCCCCCGGCCCCGGCATGTTCATCTTTTCCCGGGGTTTCGAGATCGGCACCCTGCAGTACGACGGCGTAGGCATCCCGCGCAACACTTACACGCTGGGCAGTTACCTCACGGAAAACATGGCGATCTACGACCGCGTCGAAACCCTGCGTGGCCCGGCCGCCTTGTTGCAAGGCGCGAACAGCCCCGGCGGCACCATGAACCTGGTGCGCAAGCGTGGCCAGCAGGCGCCGACGGTGACCATCACCGCCAAGGCCGGCTCGTGGGACCACTACGGCACCCAAGTCGATGCCGGCGGCCCGCTCAACCCAGAAGGCACCTTGCGCGGGCGGTTTGTGGCGGATTACGACACCACGAACTCTTTCGTCGACTACGCGGGCGGCTGGAATCAGACCGTCTATGGCGCCGTCGACTACGACTTCACGCCAGACACCACCGTGGGCGTCGGCATCAGCAACCAGAAAGGCCACTCACGCCCCAACTTCATGTCGTTGCCCCGCTACGCCAATGGCAGTGATATCGGCCTGCCGCGTTCGACCTTTGTCGGCGCCAGTTGGAACCGTGCCGTCAACAACCAGACCCAGGTGTTCGCCGACCTGGAGCATCGTTTCAACGATGACTGGAAAGTGAAGGCCGCGCTGGTGGCAATGGACGAGCATAACGACGCGACCTACCAGGCGACGTGGGACACCGTCCCCAACCCCGGCGACACGGGCAATGTGCGCTACATCGACTGGGTGACCGACTTCAATACCAAAAGTCGCGGCGCGGATGTGTATGTCAACGGCAAGTTCGACGGCCTGGGTTTCCAGCAGGAAATGGTCCTGGGCGCCAACTATTCCAAACTCACCACCGACGACCAGTGGGCGCGGGCGGCAACGAATGGCGCGGATATTTTCAACATCGACCACAACCGTGTGCAGCGCGACAAATACCAGTTGTTCCAGGCCGGGAACGCCTCGAAGAGCTGGTATGACATTCGCCAGAAAGGCCTCTACGGCACCTGGCGCGTCAAGGTGCTGGACCCACTGACCCTGATCCTCGGCGCGCGCACCAGTTGGTACGAATACTCCTACATCGGCCAGAGCGGTCGCCAGGGCGTGTACGGCGCCGCCGAGGAAAGCACCACGCAAACCTCCGGCAAGGTCACCCCGTATGCCGGCCTGGTCTATGCCCTGAACGATCAGTGGTCGGCCTACGCCAGCTACGCCGATGCGTTCGAGCCGCAAACCAACCTGACCACCTCCGGCTCTCTGCTCAAGCCTATCGAGGGCAAGAACTACGAGCTGGGCATCAAGGGTGAACTGGCCGATGGCCGCCTCAACACCTCGTTTGCGATCTTCCGCTACGACCAGGAAAACCGTGGCGTCCAGGACCTGCAAGGGCCGATGAACTGCAATGGCTGGTATTGCTCGGTGGCCTCGGGCAAGGTCCGCAGCCAGGGTTTTGAAGCCACATTGGGCGGTGAAGTGCTGCCGGGTCTGCAACTGGTCTCCAGCTATACCTACAACACCACCAAGTTCCTCAAGGACGACACCTACGAAGGCAAGGTCTTCAGCACCTGGACGCCCAAGCACCTGCTCAAGGTGTGGGGCGACTACCAATTGCCAGGGGACTGGCAGAAGGTCAGCGTCGGCGCTGGCGTGACGGCGCAAAGCAGCACCGTTGCCTACGATCGCACCTTCAGCGTGCCGGGCAATGCACTGTGGGATTCGCGGGTGGCCTACAAGATCAACCAGGAATTCACCATCGCGGCGAACCTGAACAACATGTTCGACAAGAAGTACTACATCCCGGCTTACAACGCGAACTGGGGCAGCAACTACTATGGCGACCCGCGCAATGTGATGTTCACCATGACTTACACGCCGCAGTTCTGAGTGCCACTGGAATAAAAATGCCCCGCACGTGGCGGGGCATTTTCATGGGCTCAAACAACCCACGCTATCGCGCGTCACTTCACCGATTTCAAATGCCAGTTCCATTGCGCAACCAACGCGTTCTCATGCAGTTTGATGAACAGCCCATAGTCGCTCAGGTAGGCTGCCTGATAAGTCCAACCTTTCATCTGAACGCAGTCGAGTACCTTGGCTTGTCCCTTCAGGTCCGGGGTGAGGGTGGCAGCCGGGATTTCCCGAGCGACCTTGCAGGTCACGGTTCTTGGCTCGCTGTTCTCTGGCGAAGGACTGCCATCGGGGTTGATGGATTTTGACCATGTCTGGGTGTAGCCCACCTCACTGGCGAGGGGCAAGTTACGCCAATCGCCTTGAAAGCTCAGGCCAACCAAGAGGCGGGTCTTCACCTTGTCACTGCCGGTTTTGCGGTCCAGACCTTGGCTGTCCAGATCGAATAGGCCTTGGAAGGTCAGCTCCTGGTTAAAGCCGAGTGCCGAGTCGCGCGTTTGTACCAGCGTCTGGCCCGATGCGTTGTCGACACTGATGAATGTCTGTTTGGTCTGGTCGCCCACGCGGGTGTTGTTGAAGAGCACGGCGTCATAGTCGTAGGCCAGCTCGCTCAGGGTGCGGGTTGGCGCAGGCAGGCCGAGCGCTCGGATGGCCGCCAGTACGGCTGGGTTGGCATTCGTTGCGCTGGCAGCGGGTGGCAATGCCTGGCGCGCCTTGAAAGCGGGTAACTGGGCCAGCTCCACCGGCGCCTGGCACAGAGCCTTGAAGAGCTGGGCATGTTCGCCGGAAGCTTGCTCCAAGGCTTGCGGCTTGAATTGTCGACGGATTTCGCCGTTGATCATCTGGCGCGTTTCATCGAGGTTGAACTGGCTCATCAACGTAATGGTGCGTTGTGTGCAATCCAGCGTCAGCCGCTCCTGCCGTTGAGTGAACAACGATGCGTTCTTGGCGACCTGATAGTGCAGGTAATCCTCTGCGACCCAGGCGGATATCTGACTGCCTTGCTGCTGCACGCTGTTACGGTCGATCAGCAGCCAGCCCTGATCGGCAGAGGTTTGCAGCACCCGCCAGTCGGGTACGGGGCGTGCCTTGCATACGCTCTGCAATTGAGCGCTTTGCTGCAGTTGTTGGGCCTGTGCCGCCGGCAGGTCGAAGCCTGTTGCCGGTGAGGGAGTAAATGCCCGCAGGCCCGTGCGCGTGGGGTAGAGCATCCTTCCAGGACCTTGTGTGCAGTAGGCGTCGAACTGCACAGAGATCGGGTTTTGCTGCAAATCGACGGAGTACGCGACTCTGTCGCCGTTGCGCAGGATGGTGTAGTCGAGCGCCGGCAGTGTCATGGCTTCGTTGAAGAGTGCCAGGCCTGGGTCCACCTGAGGCTTTTGCAGCGAGCTGCAACCGGCTAACGCCAATAGGGAAAGCGCCCATGCAGCTGGGCGTAGAGCGGTAGAGCGGGCATCCATGCGGGTAAGTTCCTTGAGAATACAGATGCGCCTGTTATCGGCCGGCGTATGAAAAACTACAGCGTCAGAACACCAGGCAAAAAAATGCCCCGCACTTGGCGAGGCATTTTCATGGGCGAGGCTTACAGGCCGTCGAGCATCGCTTTGTTACGCACCGCACCCTTGTCGGCACTGGTGGCCAGCAGGGCATAGGCTTTCAATGCGGTGGTGACTTTGCGCGGACGCTTCTCCACCGGCTTCCAGCCTTTCTTGTCCTGCTCGACCCGGCGTGCCGCCAGTTCTTCATCGCTGATCAACAGGTTGATCGAACGGTTCGGAATGTCGATCAGCACCTTGTCGCCGTCCTGTACCAGGCCAATCGCGCCACCGGCAGCGGCTTCCGGTGAGGCGTGGCCGATGGACAGGCCCGAAGTACCGCCGGAGAAGCGGCCGTCGGTCAGCAAGGCGCAGGCTTTGCCCAGGCCCTTGGATTTCAGGTAGGAGGTCGGGTACAGCATCTCCTGCATGCCCGGGCCGCCTTTCGGGCCTTCGTAGCGGATGATCACGATGTCGCCTTCTTTCACTTCGTCAGCGAGGATGCCGCGAACCGAGCTGTCCTGGCTTTCGTAGATCTTGGCGCGGCCTTCGAACACGTGGATGGACTCATCCACACCGGCGGTTTTCACCACGCAGCCGTCCAGGGCGATATTGCCGTACAGCACGGCCAGGCCGCCTTCTTGGGAGTAGGCGTGCTCGACACTGCGAATGCAGCCGTTTTCACGGTCGTCGTCCAGGGTGTCCCAGCGGGTCGACTGGCTGAACGCGGTTTGTGTCGGGATACCGGCCGGGCCAGCCTTGAAGAAGGTGTGCACGGCTTCATCGTCGGTCTGGGTGATGTCCCACTTGGCGATGCCTTCGGCGATGGACTTGCTGTGCACGGTCGGCAGGTCGGTGTGCAGCAGGCCGCCACGGGCCAGCGAACCGAGGATCGAGAAGATCCCGCCGGCGCGGTGCACGTCTTCCATGTGGTACTTCTGGATATTCGGCGCAACTTTGCACAGTTGTGGCACGTGGCGGGACAGGCGGTCGATGTCGCGCAGGTCAAACGCGATCTCGGCTTCCTGGGCGGCGGCCAGCAAATGCAGGATGGTGTTGGTGGAACCGCCCATGGCGATGTCCAGGGTCATGGCGTTTTCGAACGCCTTGAAGTTGGCAATGTTGCGCGGCAACACCGACTCATCGTTCTCGCCGTAGTAACGCTTGCACAGCTCGACGATGGTGCGGCCGGCCTGCAGGAACAGCTGCTCGCGGTCGCTGTGGGTGGCCAGGGTGGAACCGTTGCCCGGCAAGGCCAGGCCCAGGGCTTCCACCAGGCAGTTCATCGAGTTGGCGGTGAACATGCCGGAGCACGAACCGCAGGTCGGGCAGGCGCTGCGCTCGTATTCCGCGACCTTCTCGTCAGAAGCGCTGGAATCGGCGGCGATGACCATCGCGTCGACCAGGTCGAGGCCGTGGGAGGCGAGCTTGGTCTTGCCGGCTTCCATCGGGCCGCCGGACACGAAGATCACCGGGATGTTCAGGCGCAGGGCGGCCATCAGCATGCCGGGGGTGATCTTGTCGCAGTTGGAAATGCACACGATGGCGTCGGCGCAGTGGGCGTTGACCATGTACTCCACGGAGTCGGCGATGATCTCGCGGCTCGGCAGGGAATACAGCATGCCGTCATGGCCCATGGCGATGCCGTCGTCCACGGCGATGGTGTTGAATTCTTTGGCGACACCGCCGGCGCGTTCGATCTCGCGGGCGACCAGTTGGCCCAGGTCCTTGAGGTGGACGTGGCCGGGTACGAATTGGGTGAACGAGTTGGCAATCGCGATGATCGGCTTCTTGAAGTCGTCATCTTTCATCCCCGTGGCACGCCACAGTGCGCGGGCGCCGGCCATGTTGCGGCCGTGGGTGGATGTTTTCGAGCGGTAATCTGGCATGGAGCACTCCGGGCGGCTAATCAAGTACTAAAGGGGAGTGAGCTTCTATTTCACTACTGGAACACCCGAAAAATGGCCGTGTGTCCGGAAGTTGCCACTCGCGTCGCGGGATCGCCGCTTGCGTGGGCCTCGAGCTCATAAACCCGCCGGGGGATGACTGGCGATGAATAGGCCGATTCTACACCGCTGGCGGCTGGAGGGAATGGCCGAAACCGTGAAGATAGCGGCTACGGGACGTGCGGGTGGGTCAGCGTCCGGTTCTGGCATTGGTCAGCCAGCCCCACAGGCTGAAGACGATGAAGCTCAGGGCGATGCTCATCAATAGGTTGGATCCGGTTTGCGCCAGGGCGGCACTGCTGATGGCGGCGGTCAGGAACATGATGCTGTTACCCGCCGAGGCGGCAGTGCCCGCGCTGCTCGAGAACAGCAGCATCGCCGCCGAAATCGCCGCCGGGCGAACCAGGGTCACGGCCAGGGCGCTGATCAACATCGGGATGAGCAACGTCACAGTGGTAATGGCATCGAGGCTGACGATCAGCGTTAACAGCACGCCGGCGACGAGTAGCAGCCCCAGGCCGATATTGATTTGCCGGGACAGCGCAATGCGCTTTTGCAGGTACGAGGCTGCAACGCCGCCCAGCAGATAGGCCACGCCGTACACCATCAGCACCAGCGCGTACTGGTATTCGGAGAGCTTCAGCGCATCCATGAAAATCAGCGGTGTCACGCTGATCAAGGCGAAATAACACGCGAATACCAATGCGGCGATCCACCAGTAGCGCAGGAAGTCGCGGTTGCGGGCGACGGCTTTCAGCGTGCCGATGATCGACACCGACATGCGGTGCGGGCTGGCGGACTTGGACGGCAGGATGCAGAGGGCATGGACCAACATGCCCAGTGCCATCACGGCGAACCCATAAAAGCTGCCTTGCCAGTCGAAGGTGGCTTGCAGCCAGGAGCCGATCAACGGCGACAGCGCGACGAATGAACCGCTCAGGGTCATGTAATAGAGGCGCACGCGGGCGCGGTCTTGTTCCTCGAACAGGTCTTCCACCAGGGCGTGGCCCAATACGAAGAAACCGCACCCCAGGGCCTGGACGCTGCGAAACAACAAGAAGGTCAGATAGTCTGGCGCCAGTGCACAACCGATCGCTCCCAGGATCGACAGTGTGATGCAGCCGAGCAGGACTTCCTTGCGCCCCCATTTATCCGAGAGCGGGCCAGTGATCAGTTGGGAGATGGAAAAGACCAGTGTGAACAGGCTGATGGACAGCGCCACATCGGCGGTGGGTGTATCGAACCTTTCAGCCAAGGCGGGAAAGGAGGGCAGCAGGATGTTGATCGGGAAGAAGCTGATAAGCGAGATGCAAGTAATGAGGATGAAGCGTGAGAGTTGGTGGCGTTTTATCTCGCGGCTGAGTAAGGGCGAGCAGGAAGGCTCAGACATTGTATTTGTTATCCGGTGGGGTGCCAAAAACCGATATTAGCCTTGGGTGGCGAGAATTCAATCAATAAAGGTGGAGTCATTCTCTTCCCAAGGCATGCTGTAATGGGCTGCATCGCCAAGGCCTCAATCAGTCCTCAAAAGCTTTTCGAATTCATCGCTGAAAACCTGACCGTCGCTGTAACCGGCGCCTACGAAAAGAACTAACTGCTCTTTAATGCCCTGTATGCCAAGGACTTTCTCGATCTTGGTGTCGTTGAGAGCGGAGGACAACCAAGTGTTAAGCCCCATGGCGGTTGAAATGAGCTGAGCTGTTTGTGCGATGTGTCCGGCTTCTATCAGGGCAACTCGGTAGGCTCTGGAGTGTGGGTACTTCCACCACAGTTTGTCGAATCGCGAGGTAATAAAAATACCAAAGGGAAGATTGTCAATGAAATGCTGGCCGTTAAGGTAGTTTCCAAGTGGCTCTTGTATTCGGCGAATCAGCCTGAGTGCGTGTAGCTCCGGGTGGTAATAATAAAATCCGGGGTTTACGCCTCTTATGTTGTGCGCATAAATATAACCTTCGCTGGAGCTTAATCCACCACCTGACGGGCTGCTTCGTCTAGCGCGGAAAGAGGAGGGCGTTAAATGTGAGGTGTCTTGCAGGCGTTCTTTTAAGTGTCCTAGAGATAGGTAGAGCAGCGTACTTAGGTCTTCTAAAGAAATGCTTTTGTTTAAATAGGTGCGGCAGGTTTTTCGCTTAATTAACGTGTGTTGCAGTAACGGGTATGTTCTGAGAGATTCGTTTGGTGAAGGTTGCGGTAGACTGATAAAGTCTTCTGGTTGGAGATGGGCGAACCGATTCGAATCAGGAGGACTCGTGCGCATTACGCTCTGGCAGTGGGCCAAATAATGAGCGGCCCAACTGACGCTGTCTGTAGGTTGATCAGCGTCTGATAAGTCTTTTGTACCAATGTGGAATATCCTCGACAATTCATCCCATCCCCACTGGTTATCTAACGTTGGCGCACCTTGTTGAATAATTGCATGGTGAGTGAATGTCGAGTCGATCTCAAACTCAGGGTCATAAAGCGAAAGGTCGTATATTAGCTCTAGCAGTCGCTGCGAGTGCGCGCGATCTAATTCAAATTGCTCATGAGTTTTGTAGTTCCAGATAATCAGATGTTGTGATTTGGTTAAGAAAAATAAGTTGGGATTTATTTGCATTGTTTTCTTCCCGTTCTTAGGGCTGGGTTGGCGTACACCCCAGCTCGTAATCAACGACTTATTTAGGCATTCCGATCAATGCGAATGCTGCCAGTGCTTTTGACTCAAGAACGATTGCGTTCATATCAGCTCTCCATTTCATTAAGTTAAATAGCTGTCACACAATTTGATTGTGACGGAAACTAGGCTAGGCGCTGGTTTTAAATATATCTAGTCAGGAGGGGTAGGAAGATTCTGGTGGCGTTGTAGTATGTTTTTGCTGTAACGATGAAGCTATATGTGGTTTTTGACTTTGTACAAAAAATTAAAAAGTTTGCTTTTATATGAAGGGTCGGCTTTGTGAATTGATGCTGCCCGGAGCCAGTCGGGCAGCATCGCGGGAAAAAACTCAGCTATTGGGCAACAACCGGCACGTAATGCTCTTGATATACCGCGTCTCGGCAATTGCCGGGTGCACCGGATGATCTGGCCCTTGGCCGCCACGCTCCAGCATCTGGATATTACGGTCCAGGTGACGGGCGCTGGTCAGCAGGATGTTTTGCAGGTCGTCTTCCGGCAGGTGCATGGAGCACGACGCGCTGACCAGAATGCCGTCCTTGCTGAGCAGGCGCATGGCTTGCTCGTTGAGGCGGCGGTAGGCGCCTTCGCCGTTCTTCATGTCTTTCTTGCGTTTGATGAAGGCCGGTGGGTCGGCGACGATCACGTCGAAGCGTTCTTCGCTGGCTTTCAGTTCTTTCAAGGCTTCGAACACGTCGCCTTCGATGCAGGTCATCTTCTCGGCAAAGCCGTTCAGCGCGGCGTTGCGCTCCACGCCGTCGAGGGCGAAGGCGGAGGCGTCGACGCAGAACACTTCGCTGGCGCCGAAGGCTGCGGCTTGCACGCCCCAACCGCCGATGTAGCTGTACAGGTCCAGCACGCGCTTGCCCTTGGCATACGGGGCCAGGCGGGCGCGGTTCATGCGGTGGTCGTAGAACCAGCCGGTTTTCTGGCCCTGGATTACCGGGGCTTCGAATTTCACGCCGTTTTCTTCCAGCGCCACCCACTCCGGCACCAGGCCGAATACGGTTTCGACGTAGCGGTTGAGGCCTTCGGCGTCGCGCGCGGCGGAGTCGTTCTTGAAGAGGATGCCGCTTGGCTTGAGCACTTGGGTCAGGGCGGCGATCACGTCTTCTTTATGCGCTTCCATGGTCGCCGAGGCGATCTGCACCACCAGAATGTCGCCGAAACGGTCGACCACCAGGCCCGGCAACAGGTCGGAATCGCCGTAGACCAGGCGGTAGAACGGCTTGTCGAACAGGCGATCGCGCAGGGACAGGGCGACGTTCAGGCGGTGCACCAGCAGCGACTTGTCCAGCGGCAACTTGATGTCGCGCGACAGCAGGCGGGCGCAGATCAGGTTGTTCGGGCTCATGGCCACGATGCCCAGGGTCTTGCCGCCGGCCGCTTCGAGGATGGCCTGGTCGCCCGCCTGGAAGCCGTGAAGTGGGGTGGCGGCCACGTCGATTTCGTTGCTGTAGACCCACAGGTGGCCGTTGCGCAAACGACGATCGGCGTTGGCTTTGAGACGCAGGCTTGGCAGGGACATGACGTCGCTCCGGAAAAAAGAGCGGGAGTATACCGTGTTGTGTAGGAATTGGCGGCGCCGCCGGACATGTGGGAGCGGGCTTGCTCGCGAAGGCGGTGGGTCAGTCGACAACTCCAGTGACTGGCACTCCGCCTTCGCGAGCAAGCCCGCTCCCACATTTGATCACATTCCAATCCGGTTTTTGAGGTGTCGGTCAGGTTCCTATAGAGGGTAGAATCCCCGCCTAGCCCAGAGTGTGTACTTATGTCCCAAGAGCTTTCCGCCGAACAGATCCAACAGGCCCTGCAAGGCATCAGCGTGCCGCCCCAGCCGCAAATCATGGTGGATTTGCAGATGGAGCAATACATGCCCGACCCAGACCTGGAAGTGATCGCGCGGCTGATTTCCCAGGACCCGGGCCTATCCGGCGCGTTGCTGAAGATCGTCAACTCGTCGTATTACGGCCTGAGCAACAAGATCGCCTCGATCCAGCGCGCGGTGAACCTGTTGGGCAGCCGTTCGATCATCAACCTGATCAACGCGTTGTCGATCAAGGGCGAAATGAGCGACGACACCATCGTCACCCTCAACCGCTTCTGGGACACCGCCCAGGATGTGGCCATGACTTGCCTTACCCTGGCCAAGCGCACCGGCGCCCAGGCGGTGGACGAGGCCTATGCCCTGGGGCTGTTCCACGATTGCGGCGTGCCTCTGATGCTCAAGCGTTTCCCCAACTACATGGCGGTGCTGGAGCAGGCGTATGCCAATGCCGGCCCCGATTGCCGCGTGGTCGACACCGAGAACAACGCGTTCAACACCAACCATGCGGTGGTTGGCTACTACACCGCCAAGTCCTGGCGCCTGCCGCAGCATGTGACTGACGCCATCGCCAATCACCACAACGCCCTGGCGATTTTCAGCGATGAGTCAGCGCGCAATTCGCAACTGAAGAACCTGCTGGCGATCCTGAAAATGGCCGAGCATATCTGCTCGTCCTACCGCGTGCTGGGTAACCAGGCGGTGGACCATGAGTGGAACGCCATCGGCCACCTGGTGCTGGATTACGTGGGGCTGTCGGACTACGACTTCGAGAGCATGAAGTTGTCGATCCGCGAACTGGGCGCCCACTGACCCTTCCTTAAAGAGGCACACATGCCCGAGTTACCAGAAGTCGAAACCACCCGGCGCGGGATTGCGCCGCACCTGGAAGGCCAGCGGGTCAGCCGCGTGGTGGTGCGCGAGCGACGCCTGCGCTGGCCGATCCCGGAAGACCTCGATGTGCGCCTGTCCGGGCAGCGCATCGTGCTGGTGGAGCGGCGGGCCAAGTACCTGCTGATCAATGCCGAAGTGGGCACCTTGATCAGTCACTTGGGCATGTCGGGAAACCTGCGCCTGGTGGAGGTGGGCATGCCGGCGGCCAAGCATGAACATGTGGATATCGAACTCGAATCAGGCCTAGCCCTGCGCTACACCGACCCTCGGCGGTTTGGCGCCATGCTCTGGAGCCAGGACCCGCACAACCATGAACTGCTGCTGCGCTTGGGGCCGGAGCCGCTGACCGACCTGTTTGACGGTGAGCGGCTGTTCCAGCTGTCCCGTGGGCGCTCGATGGCGGTGAAGCCCTTTATCATGGACAACGCGGTGGTGGTGGGCGTGGGTAATATCTATGCGACGGAAGCGCTGTTTGCGGCGGGGATTGATCCGCGTCGCGAGGCCGGCGGTATTTCGCGGGCGCGTTATTTGAAGCTGGCGATCGAGATCAAGCGCGTGCTGGCTGCTGCCATCGAGCGCGGCGGCACCACGTTGCGCGACTTTATCGGCGGCGACGGGCAGCCGGGCTATTTCCAGCAGGAACTGTTCGTCTATGGCCGGGGCGGCGAGGCGTGCAAGGTCTGCGGGAGCGAGTTGCGCAATGTGGTGCTGGGGCAGCGCGCGAGTGTGTTTTGCCCCAAGTGCCAGCGCTGATCTTGTGTGATGGCTGATGCCGCCTTCGCGAGCAAGCCCGCTCCCACATTCGACCGCATTCTCATATTGGAACTCGGTCAACTGTGGGAGCGGGCTTGCTCGCGAAGAGGCCCTTAAGCCTTACCGGTAATCTTCCGGTATTTCTCCATCAACTGCTCTTCCGTCTCGGGATGGGCTTCATCCAATGGAATGCAATCCACCGGGCACACCTGCTGGCATTGGGGTTCGTCATAGTGGCCGACGCACTGGGTGCACAGGTTCGGGTCGATCACGTAGATCTCTTCGCCTTGGGAAATCGCAGCGTTCGGGCACTCGGGTTCGCAGACGTCGCAGTTGATGCAATCGTCGGTGATGATCAGGGACATGGAAACTCCTGCCAGGGCTGTCAGCCAAGGCATCTGAAAACTAATGCGCGCAATTGTGCCGCATTGGCGCCCGCAGCGCGAGCAGGCGCCGATTGGGGGCTTATTTCTTGAAGCGCAGTGTCAGCGCATCCGCCACAGCCGGGTGCACGAACTTGGTGATATCTCCGCCCAAAGCGGCGATTTCACGGACCAACGTCGAGGAAATGAACGAATAGCGCTCCGACGGCGTGAGGAACAGGCTTTCCACGTCCGGCGCCAGTTGGCGGTTCATGTTGGCCAGCTGGAATTCGTATTCGAAGTCCGACACCGCACGCAGGCCGCGCAGGAACACATTGGCGTTCTGCTCCTTGGCGAAATGCGCCAGCAGTGTGGAAAAGCCCACCACTTCCACATTGGGCAGGTGTTTGGTGACCTCACGCGCCAGCTCCACGCGCTGTTCCAGGGGAAACAGCGGGTTTTTCTTGGGGCTGGCCGCGACCGCGATGATCACATGGTCGAACAAGCGTGAGGCACGTTCGACCAGATCGCCATGGCCTTTGGTAATCGGGTCGAAGGTACCTGGGTACAACACTCGGTTCATCGCGTCGTCCTGGCGGAGTCCGTTGGGGAACCGGATGGTATCGCAGCCGTCCCGGTCGGGAAAGTCAACTTATGCAGAAGAAAGCACTATAGACACGGCGAATACCGTGTTTTTTCACGCTGTTTTCAGACGTTCGGCCAAGGCTGTCGCCAGTTGGGCGGTCAAACCGTACACCGATAATTGTGGATTGGCCCCAATGCTGGTGGGGAATAGAGAACCATCGTGGATCGACAGATTGCGCAACTGATGATGGCGACCCAGGCTGTCGGCCACTGCATTTTTCGGGTCTTCACCCATGGCGCAGCCGCCCATCACATGGGCGCTGCCCAGGGTGGTTCGGTGCAATTCCAGGTTCAACCCGTCAATCACGCGGCGTGCCTCGGCCAAGGTGTTCACGAACCGCGCGTCGTGGTGCAGCGGCTTGACCGACTTGGCGCCCGCCGCGAACTGGATCTCGGCCATGCTGTGAAACGCCCGGCGCAGGCCGTCCCAGGCATAGGGTGAGACCTGATAATCGAGCACCGGCGTACCGTCACCGCGTAAATCCACGCTGCCGCCCTGGCTGTCGGGGTGAAAACCGTCACGCAACAGCGCAAGCATGGCGTGGGTATGCGGCAATTGGCTCATGTCCAGAGCGTTCTGCGTGCCATAGCCGCCAAACAAGGTGCTGGCTAAGCCTGGATGCAGGGGCGGTGCTTCCAGCTTGTAGGACATTTTGCCGGTCGTCCCGTCCTGCCATTGAAAGTGATCGGAATAGATCGACTGCGGCGCGCCGTAGAACGGGTTGATCACCTCGTCGAACAGCCCGGCGGAGAAGTTCACCAGATGCAGAAAGGTACGCTTGCCCAGCCGCGAGTGCGGGTCGGGCGCGTCCGAGCGCATCAGCAGCGCCGGGCTGTTGATGCCGCCGCCGGAGAGCACGTAATGCCTGGCCTTCACCGTGATCTTGCGTCCGGTAGGCGCCACGCAACGCTCGTCCATCGCCACGCATTCCAGGCTACTGATAGCGTCGCCTTTATAGACGAGGCGCTCGGCGCGGGCCAGGTACAACAGCTCGCCGCCTTTTTCCAGGGTCGACGGGATGGTGGTCACCAGCATCGACTGCTTGGCATTGACCGGGCAGCCCATGCCGCAATAACCCAGGTTGAAGCAGCCACGCACATTGCGTGGGATCACGTGCCAGCTGTAGCCGAGCTTTTCGCAGCCTTTGCGGATGACATCGTTGTTGGCATTCGGGGGGATAGCCCACGGTGCGATGCCCAGGCGCTGCTCCATTTTTTCGAACCACGGTGCCATCTCGGCGCTGCTGTGGCCCTTCACCGCGTATTCGCTGGCCCAGTGGGCGAGGGTGGCGTCCGGGGTGCGGAAACTGGACGTCCAGTTGATCAGCGTGGTGCCGCCCACCGCCCGGCCCTGCAGGATGGTGATGGCGCCGTCCTTGCTCATGCGGCCGATGCCTTCCTGGTACAGGCTGGCGTAGGCCTCGTCTTCCAGCAGTTTGAAGTCGCTGCTGGTCTTGAGCGGGCCTTCTTCGATCAGCAGCACCTTGTAGCCGGCGGCGCTGAGAATCTCGGCAGTGGTGCCGCCTCCGGCGCCGCTGCCGATGATCGCCACATCGGCTTCCAGGGTCAGGTCGTTATCGAGCGCGGCGCCATTGTGGGTCTTCCAGCCACGGGCCATGCCGTCGCGGAACAGGTCGGGTACGGGCATCAGGGTCGTCTCTTGTTTTTATGGGGGGGCGGCGAATCAAATCTTTGGCGGGCCGGGGTAACCGCAATGCGCCCAGGACGCCGGCTGGAAATACCAGGCCATGATCACCAGCTTGAGCAGCGAGCCCTGGCCCATGCGCAGCAGGTTCAGGTAGCTGTTTTCCCAGCGGTGCAGGAAGTTGCGGATCTGCTCGGCGCTGGCGTTTTCCCAACTGCCCCAGATCCCGGTCAACGGCCCACGGGTGACGCCCATGCCCAATACGTCGAACAGTTGCTGGGTGAGCTTGAACATCTGCGGCGACAGGTGTTGCAGGCTGTAGTCGAGTTTTTTCAGCGTGTCTTCAATCCCGGCGGCCACGTCCTGGGCGCTGGCGACGCCTTCGAGCAGCACCGGGATCACCGCGCGCAGGAACGGCAGGTCACTGGCTCGCAGCATGGCAAAGCCGCTGGCCGGCGTGCTGCTGGAGCAACCGCTGAGGCTGGCGCCCAGCCCGGCGGTCGCCAGGAAGGCGCTGGCGCACAGGCCAATCTTCAAGACGCCGCGCCGCGACAGCGCGGGTGAATCAGTCAGGCTAGGGTTCATTGTTATTGTTATCCCGTGGTTGGCGGTTTCAGCGAACGAACAGCTTCTGGATCAACTTCTGGATAGCTTTGCCGTAGGGCGGATAGATCAGCTTCGCTGCGTTCAGGCGCTGCTTCACCAGTACACCCTTGGCTTTGCTGAACGTCAGGAAGCCCTCGTGGCCGTGGTAGTGGCCCATGCCCGACGGGCCGATGCCGCCAAACGGCATGTCGTCCTGGGCCACGTGCAGCAGCGTGTCGTTCAGGCATACGCCGCCGGAGTGGGTCTCATGAAGTACCCGGTCCTGCTCGCGCTTGTTGTAGCCGAAGTAATACAGGGCCAGTGGGCGAGGGCGTTGGTTGATGTAGGCAAAGGCCTGGTCGATACCCCGATACGGCACGATAGGCAGCACCGGGCCGAAGATCTCGTCCTGCATCACGGTCATGTCATCGCTGACATTCAGCAACAGGCTGTGGGCCATGCGCCGCGCCTGACCCTGGTCGTACAGCGGAATCAGGGTGGCGCCCTTGTCGGTGGCGTCCTTGACGTAGGCATTCAGCCGGGCCAGTTGCCGTTCGTTGATGATGGCGGTGTAGTCCGGGTTGTCGGCCAGGGTCGGATAAAACCCGCGAACAGCCTGGGTGTAGGCCTCGACGAAACCGTCGACGCGGTCTTCCGGCACCAATACATAGTCGGGCGCCACGCAGGTTTGCCCGGCGTTCAATGCCTTACCGAAGGCGATACGCTCGGCTGCGTCCTTGAGCGGTACATCCGCAGACACGATGGCCGGCGACTTGCCGCCCAACTCCAGAGTGACCGGCGTGAGGTGTTCGGCCGCCGCACGCATCACATGCTTGCCGATGCTGGTGGCGCCGGTGAACAGCAGGTGGTCGAAGGGCAGCTTGGAAAACGCCATGCCTACCTCGGCTTCACCCAGCACCACGCACACCAGGTCTTCCGGGAAGATTTTCGCCAGCAGCGCCTTGAGCAATTCGCCGGTAGCGGGTGTGGACTCACTGAGCTTGAGCATCACCCGGTTGCCGGCAGCGAGGGCGCCGACCAACGGGCCGATGGCCAGGTACAGCGGGTAGTTCCAGGGCACGATCACCCCGACCACGCCCAATGGTTGATAGATGACTTTGGCCGAGGCCGGTTGGAACGCAATGCCTACAGCCCGCCGCGAAGGTTTCATCCAGCCCTTGAGGTGTTTGCTGGCATAGTGAATGCCATGCAGGCTGGGCATCAGTTCGGCGAACAGTGTCTCGTCGGCACTGCGGTGGCTGAAGTCCTGGCTGATCGCGTCGATCAGCGCCTGGCGCTCGTCGCTGAGCAGATCGCGCAGGGCCTTGAGCCATTGCTGGCGCTGCGCGGCTGGCGGCATCGGGTTGGCGGCGTAGGCGCGGCGCTGGGTATCGAACAGGTGCTGGAGCTGGTCCAGTGCCTGGGAATCTTGCAGGTAGGCAACGTTGGCAGACATGGCGGCGTTCCCGATTGTTATAGGTCTGCCTGGATTTTTAGAGTCATTACTCTAAATTGTCAAATAACATTGCAGCAACATCCGGTTTTATCCGTGCAAGGATAGGCCGTAAGATGCCTTATCACGTGTACAGAAGCTGATCCCCTATGGCACCACGAGTAAAGACCAGCGAGCGCATTGTGCAAACCAGCCTGGAGCTTTTTAACCAGCAGGGCGAGCGCAGTGTGAGCACCAACCACATTGCCGCCCACATGGAAATTTCGCCGGGCAACCTGTACTACCATTTCCCCAACAAGCAGGCGATCATCGCCGTGCTGTTTCGTGAATACGAAGCCCTGGTGGACAGTTTCCTGCGCCCACCCCAAGGCCGCGCCGTCACCGTCGAAGACAAGCGTTTCTACCTGCAGGCCGTGCTGGCCGGCATGTGGCGCTACCGTTTCCTGCACCGCGACCTCGAACACCTGCTGGAAAGCGACCCGGAACTGGCCACCGGCTACCGGCGTTTTTCCCAGCGCTGCCTGACCCAGGGCGGCGCCATTTACCAAGGGTTTGTCGACGCTGGCATCCTCAATATGGACCCGGTGCAAACCGAAGCCCTGACCCTCAATGCCTGGATCATCCTCACCTCCTGGGTGCGGTTTCTGTGCACCACCAATGAAAACTCTGCACATTTGAGCGCCGAGGCGATCAAGCGCGGGGTGTATCAGGTGCTGGTGCTGGAGGCGGGGTTTGTCACGCCCCAGGCGAAGGAGGCAGTCGATGCGTTGTTCAAAGAGTTTTACGTGCCGTTGAATCAGGCATTGGAAGAAGTGAAGTAGGACCTTTCCCGAATCTGTTCATAGGAGTCCGTCATGCCGCTCGCCCAATTGATCAGCCCCCAGCAACTGGCCGAGCGCCAGAAGTCGGCCGGGCTGGTGATCCTCGATTGCCGTTTTGCCCTGGAAGACCCGGACTACGGGCTCTGCAGTTATGCTGAGGGGCATATCGAGGGCGCGCAGTACGCTGACCTGGAACGCCACCTCAGCGGGACGGTGACCAAGGGCGTGACCGGTCGCCATCCGTTGCCGGCGGCAGATACCTTCGCCGAGCAATTGCGAGCCTGGGGGATCAAAACCGACACCGATATCGTGCTGTATGACGACGGCCCCGGTGCCTATGCCGCACGGGCCTGGTGGTTGCTGGCGTGGCTGGGCAAGCGTGATGGCGTCTTTATTCTGGATGGTGGCCTCAAGGCCTGGCATGCGGCCGGTTTTCCGCTGAGCCTGGACGCACCGGTGGTTGAGCCAGGCACCTTCGTCGGTACGCCGGACAATCACCTGGTGCTGGATGCCGAGCACCTGCAAAAACGCCTGGGCCAACCCGGCCTCACCCTGATCGATGCCCGTGCCCAACCACGCTTTCGTGGTGAAGTGGAACCCATCGACCCGATTGCCGGGCACATCCCTGGGGCGCAGTGCGCGGCGTTCAACGAAAACCTGGGTGCTGACGGCCGCTTCCTGCCCGCCGACCAACTCAAGCAACGCTTCGCCGAAAAATTGCAGGGGCGCTCGCCGGATGAACTGGTGGCGTATTGCGGTTCAGGGGTGACGGCGTGCCACAACCTGTTCGCCCTGAGCCTGGCGGGTTACCCGTTGGGCAAGTTGTATGCCGGGTCGTGGAGCGAGTGGATCACCGATCCGGCGCGGGCCATCGCTACCGGCGACTGAGTTATCCGTCGTGTAAACCCAATCCAAATGTGGGAGCGGGCTTGCTCGCGAATGCGGTGGACCAGTCAATGACGTGTTGGCTGACCCACCGCATTCGCGAGCAAGCCCGCTCCCACATTATTAACCGCGCTGTGTCAGCAGCCATTCGGGGATGCGGCGTTCCAAGTAGTAACTTGGGCGTTTGAGTGAGCCGTCGACAAACCCCACATGCCCACCCTTGGCCAGCAGCTCAAATTCCGTATTCGTCGACAGCTCACTGGCCTCGGGCAGGCTGTGGGCAAACACAAACGGGTCATCGGCGGCCTGGATGATCAGGGTGGGCGTGCGGATGCCACCCAGGTAATAGCGGCTCGAAGCTCGGCGGTAGTAGTCCTCGGCACTCAAAAAACCGTGCAAAGGCGCTGTGACCCGACCGTCAAAGTCCCAGAACGTGCGCATCTTGTCCAATGAGCCCAGGGCCTCAAGCGTCTTCAATCCGTCCGCCCGGCCGTCCTGTAGAAAGCGGCTTTGCTTGACGCGGATATACGCCAGCATTTCCCGCATGAAATGCTTCTGATAGACCCGCGAAAAGCCGAGGCCGATGCGGTCTGCGCATTGGTCCAGGCGAAACGGCACCGACACTGCCGCCGCGCCTTGCAGCCCCGATGCCTCGCCGGTTTCGCCCAAATGCTTGAGCAGCACATTGCCGCCCAGTGAGTAACCCACCGCATACAGCGGCGCCAGCGGCCGCTTGGCCCGCAGATGGGCAATCGCCGCCGCCAGGTCTTCGCTTGCGCCGGAGTGATAGCTGCGCGCCAACAGGTTCGGCTCGCCCGAGCAGCCACGCCAGTTCAACGCCGCGCTGGCCCAGCCTTGCGCGGCCAGGGCTTTTTGCAGGCCGGCCACGTAGGGCGAGTTGGAGGAACCGGTCAACCCGTGCAGCGCCAGCACCAACGGTGCTTGCGCGTCATGGGGGCCATGCCAGTCGAGGTCGAGGAAGTCGCCGTCTTCCAGCCACAGGCGTTCGCGTTGGCGTTCGATGTGGGTGGTGGGGCGCCACAGCGGCCCCCACAGTGTTTGCAGGTGGGGGTTGCCGAGGCCGAAGGCGGGGGTGAACAGGTCGCAAGAAGACGTCATGAAATGCTCTGTGCCGGACGGGGCTGCCCAAATCCCTGTAGGAGCGAGCTTGCTCGCGAAAAACGTAAGGGCGCCGCGTTTATTCAGGATGCCAGCGTGATCGTTGTCGATCTTCGCGGGCAAGCCCGCTCCTACAGTGAACCAGTGTGTGCAGTTCGTTGCCACAACGCGTAATACACCCGTCCGGACTTCTGCTCCCTGTGCAGCCGCCAGGTGGCCGGCAAGCCCAGGGTAGAAGGCGCGGTCTCGCTTTCAGTGTAGATCCACGAATCCGCCGCGAGCCATTGGCGTTCTTCCAGCAACGCGCACACGGTCGGCAGCAGGTTCTGGTTGAACGGCGGGTCGAGGAACACCACGTCGAATTCGCTGGCCGGCTGGGTTTCGAGATAGCGCAGCGCGTCGGCGGTTTGCACCTGGCCGGTGGTGCAGCGCAGGGTGCCCAGGTGTTCCTTGAGGCTGGACACCGCCACATTGCTGGCGTCCAGCGCCTGGCCCAGGGCGGCGCCACGGGACAGCGCCTCCAGGAACAGCGCACCGCTGCCGGCGAACGGGTCCAGCACCTTGGCGCCCGCGATGTACGGGGCCAGCCAGTTGAACAGGGTTTCACGCACGCGGTCCGGCGTCGGGCGCAGGCCTACGACGTCGGGGAAGCTCAGCTTGCGGCTGCGCCATTCGCCGCCAATGATGCGCAGTTGGCCCACACCGTTATGCACGTTGTGGACAGGTTTTTTCGGGCGAGATGAACTGGCCATTAATGCTCCGGAACCCCGAGCGGCTGCTCGGCGGGTTTATCAGTGGGGGGCGGTAGTGGCTTTTGCGCAATCGTCGGGCCGGCGGTCACGATGACCATCTTGTCGGCGCTCAAGTGTTTATTCATTGCAGCCTTGACCTGCTCTACGGTCAGGGCCTGGGATTGTTTCATGAAATCTTCCAGATAGCTCAGCGGCAGGTTGTAGAAACCCATCGCTCCCAACTGCCCGACGATATCGGCGTTGCTGGCGGTCGACAGCGGGAAGCTGCCGGCCAGCTCGCGCTTGGCGTCATCCAGCTCTTTTTGCGTCGGGCCGGTCTTGAGGTAGTCGGCCACCACATCCTCGACCAGGCGCAGGGTGCCGCCGCTCATTTCGGCGCGGGTCTGCAGGTTGATCATGAACGGGCCGCGTACCTGCATCGGCGAGAACCCGGAGTACACGCCGTAGGTCAGGCCGCGTTTTTCACGCACTTCGCTCATCAGGCGAGTGCCGAAACCGCCGCCGCCGAGGATCTGGTTACCCAGGGACAAGGCGGCGTAGTCCGGGTCGGCGCGGTCGATGCCCAGTTGCGCGAACAACAGATGCGTCTGCTTGGATGGGAACTCGATATGGCTCAGGCCCGCCTTGGGTTCGGTCGGCTGGGCGATCTTCGCCAGCGCCGGGCCCTTGGGCAGCGACGCCGAAACCTTGGCTGTCATGGCTTCGGCTTCGGCGCGGGTCAGGTCACCCACTACCGCAATCACCGCGTTGCCCGCTGCGTAAGCCTTGGCGTGGAACGCCTGCAACTGCGCGAGGGTAATCTTCGGCACGCTTTCAGGCGTACCTTCGCTTGGGTGTGCGTACGGATGATCGCCATACAGGCGCTTGAACAGTTCAAGACTGGCCAGCTTGCCTGGGTTCTGCTTCTGGTATTCGAAGCCGGCGAGGATCTGGTTCTTGATCCGCGCCAGGGAGTCGGCGGGGAAGGTTGGTTTGCCGATCACCTGGTCAAACAGGCTCAGGGCGGCGTCGCGTTTGTTGCTGTCGCTGAGGCTGCGCAAGGACACCAGCGCCATGTCGCGGTAAGCGCCATTGCCGAAGTCCGCGCCCAGGCCTTCGAAGTCACGGGCGATCTGGCTCACATCCTTGCCCGGCACGCCTTCGTTGAGCATGGCGTTGGTCATCAGCGCGAGGCCCGGTACGTTGCCGTCCTGGCTGCTACCGGCGGCGAACAGGATGCGCATGTCGAACATCGGCAGTTCATGGGCCTCGACGAACAGCACCTTGGCGCCTTCGGCGGTGGTCCATGTTTGAACGTCGAGCTTACGGTTGGTTGGTGCCTTGTCGTCCAGTTCAGCCAGGGATTGCAGCTTGCTGCTCGATTGGGCTTTTTCCAGGGCCTGGCTGGCGACGGACTCGCTCGGACGCAGGAAATACACGGCACTGGCTGCCATCAGTGTGACGACGATCAGGCCGGGAAAAATCAGGCGGCTGCTTTTGCGATCACTCATGAGCGGTCTCCTCAGGCAAAACATGGGCGACGCTCAGACGTTCGCGGGTGAAATAGGTGCGCGCGGCTTTCTGGATATCTTCCGGGGTCACGCTTTGCAGGTCGGCGAGTTCCGTGTCCATCAGTTTCCAGGACAGGCCGACGGTCTCCAGGGAGCCAATGGCCGTGGCCTGGCTGGTGATCGAGTCACGCTGGTAGACCAGGCCGGCAATGACCTGGGCGCGGATGCGTTCCAGTTCTTCGGCGGTCGGCGGCTTGGCCTTCAACTCTTCCAATAGACGCCACAGACCGGCTTCGGCTTGGGCGACGGTTTTCTTCTTCTGCTGATTCGGCGTGGCGCTCAGCATGAACAGGGTATCGCCACGGGTGTAGGCGTCGTAGTTGGTGGAGGCAGCGGAAACCAGCTCTTCACCACGCTCCAACTGTTCGGAGATGCGGGCGCTGTAGCCGCCGTCCAGCAAGGCCGAGATCAGGCGCAGGGCCTGCACCGAACGCTTGTCTTCGGCGGTGGCCAGGCCCGGCACGTTAAAGCCCAGCATCACGCTCGGCAATTGGGTTTTCACATGCAGCGTCAGCAGCCGCTCGCCGGGCTCGGCCAGTTCCATCGGGATCTTGGCCGGTGGCACGTCACGCTTGGGGATCGGGCCGAAGTAGCGCTGGGCCAGGTTCTTCACTTCGTCCGGGGTGACGTCGCCGACCACCACCAATGTGGCATTGTTCGGCACGTACCAGGATTGGTACCAGTGGCGCAGCTCTTCGACTTTCATGCGGTCCAGGTCGGCCATCCAGCCGATGGTCGGCGTGTGGTAGCCGCTGGCCGGGAAGGCCATGGCCTTGAAGCGCTCGTAGGCCTTGGACATCGGGTTGTCGTCGGTGCGCAGGCGGCGCTCTTCCTTGATTACCTCGATTTCGCGGCTGAACTCGTCGGCCGGCAGGCGCAGGCTGGCCATGCGGTCGGCTTCCAGCTCGAAGGCAACGCCCAGCCGATCACGGGCCAGCACCTGGTAATAAGCGGTGTAGTCATCGCTGGTGAAGGCGTTCTCTTCGGCGCCCAGGTCGCGCAGGATCAGCGAGGCTTCGCCGGGCCCTACCTTGGCGCTGCCCTTGAACATCATGTGTTCCAGGGCGTGGGACAAACCGGTCTGGCCCGGGGTTTCGTAGCTCGAACCGACCTTGTACCAGACCTGGGAAACCACCACCGGCGCGCGATGGTCTTCGCGTACGACCACCTTGAGGCCGTTGTCCAGGGTGAATTCATGGGTGGGTTGTGGGTCGGCAGCCAAGGCTGAAAGAGGCAGACAAACTGTGCTGAACAGCAGGCCTGCGGCGCGGCGGGCTAGAGCATTCATTCGTTTTTAAACCTGTTGGGCTGCCCGCTTGGTCTTAGCGTCGGCGGGCGAGGAGGTGCTAGGATACTGGTCGGATTTACGGACGGCCACTGCGGCAGTCTTGTTTAGGCCCTATTTAGGCCTTACAAAATGTTGCGCATGAACGAGCTGGCTAAAAAACAGTCTGTTACGCATCGAATATTATTTACCGAAGCGCCCCTTGGCGCGTCGCTACCTTGAGATAGCCGTCTCCATGTTTGGTTCCAACGACGACAAGAAGACCCCAGCTGCGGCTGGTGAGAAGAAAGGCCTGTTCGGATGGCTGCGCAAAAAGCCGCAGGAAACCGTCGACGAACTGCCGCAGGTTCAACCTGAACCTATCCCAGAACCCATAGTAGAAGCCGAGCCGGTTGCCGAAACCCCTGCGCCGGTGGTGTTGCCGATGGCCGAGCCGGTGTTGCAGCCGGTCGTCGAGGCTGTCCCGGAACCTGAGCCGGAACCCGAGCACAAACCGTGGCCGGAACTGCCGGTGGCCGAAGAACCCGTGGCGCTGGTTGAAGATGTGCAGGCTGAGCACGTCACCCCGCCGATTCCGGTTGTGGCCGAGGTGGCCGTGCCTGCGGTGATCGAGCCGGAGGCAGTCGTCGCCCCTGCCGAAACCAGCAAGACCGGCTTCTTCGCCCGCCTCAAGCAAGGCCTGAGCAAAACCAGCGCAAGCATCGGCGAAGGCATGGCCAGCCTGTTCCTCGGCAAGAAGGTCATCGATGACGAACTGCTGGAAGACATCGAAACCCGCCTGCTCACTGCCGACGTGGGCGTTGAAGCCACCGCCGTGATCATCCAGAGCCTCACCCAGAAGGTCGCGCGCAAGCAACTGACCGACGCCGACGCGCTGTACAAATCCCTGCAGGCCGAGCTGGCCGCCATGCTCAAGCCGGTGGAAGCGCCGCTGGTGATTACCCCGAAGAGGCCGTTCGTGATCCTGGTGGTGGGCGTCAACGGCGCCGGCAAGACCACCACTATCGGCAAGCTGGCCAAGAAGCTGCAGTCCGAAGGCAAAAAAGTCATGCTCGCAGCCGGCGATACGTTCCGTGCCGCTGCGGTGGAACAGCTGCAGGTGTGGGGCGAGCGCAACAAGATCCCGGTCATCGCCCAGCACACCGGCGCCGATTCCGCCTCGGTGATCTTCGATGCTGTGCAGGCCGCGAAGGCCCGTAACATCGACGTGCTGATCGCCGATACCGCCGGTCGCCTGCACACCAAAGACAATTTGATGGAAGAGCTGAAAAAGGTTCGCCGCGTGATCGGCAAGCTCGACGCAGACGCGCCGCACGAGGTTCTGTTGGTGCTGGATGCCGGGACTGGCCAGAACGCCATCAGCCAGGCCAAACAATTCAACCAGACGGTACAACTGACCGGCCTGGCATTGACTAAGCTCGACGGCACGGCCAAGGGCGGCGTGATCTTCGCCCTGGCCAAACAGTTCGGGTTGCCGATTCGTTATATCGGCGTTGGTGAAGGCATCGACGACCTGCGCACCTTTGAAGCCGAACCCTTTGTACAGGCACTGTTTGCCGAGCGGGAGCGTTCATGATTCGTTTCGAACAGGTCGGTAAACGCTACGCCAACGGGCATGTCGGCTTGCATGAGCTGAGCTTTCGAGTGCGTCGCGGCGAGTTTCTATTTGTAACCGGACACTCCGGCGCCGGCAAAAGTACCTTGTTGCGCCTGCTGCTGGCCATGGAACGCCCGACCACTGGCAAGTTGCTGCTGGCGGGCCAGGACCTGGCAACTATCAGCAATGCGCAGATTCCGTTCCTGCGCCGTCAGATCGGCGTGGTGTTCCAGAATCACCAGTTGCTGTTTGATCGCACCGTGTTCAATAACGTGGCGCTGCCGTTGCAGATCCTCGGGCTGTCCAAGGCCGAGATCGTCAAGCGCGTGGACTCGGCCCTGGAGCGCGTGGCGCTGTCGGACAAGACCGATCTCTACCCCGGCGACCTGTCCACCGGCCAGCAACAGCGCGTCGGTATCGCCCGCGCCATCGTCCACCGCCCGGCGCTGCTGCTGGCGGACGAACCCACCGGTAACCTCGACCCGCGCCTGGCGGCCGAGATCATGGGCGTATTCGAAGACATCAACCGCCTGGGCACCAGCGTGCTGATCGCCAGTCACGACCTGGCGCTGATCGCACGCATGCGCCATCGCATGCTGACCCTGCAACGCGGCCGCCTGATCGGTGACGGGGAGGCCGGCGTATGAGTGCAACACGCAGCCCTAAAGTCTCCGAACGCGTGGCGCCGAAACCGGCCGACCCGCAACCGCCGAAGAAAAAACACGACCATGATGACGACGGTCCGGATTTCAGCACCTTGCTGCGCGCCTGGATCGAGAGCCATCGCGCCAGTCTGATTGACAGCCTGCGCCGCCTGGGCAAGCAGCCGATCGGCAGCTTTTTCACCTGCCTGGTGATGGCAGTGGCCCTGAGCCTGCCGATGGGCTTGTCGCTGCTGCTTAATAATGTGGAGCGCCTGGGCGGTTCCTGGCAGCGCGCAGCGCAGATCTCGCTGTACCTGAACATCGATGCCAGCGCCAAAGACGGCGAATCCCTGCGCGATGACATCAAGAACATCCCCGGCGTGGCGGATGCCGAGTACATCAGTCGCGATCAGGCACTGGAAGAGTTCCAGCAACAATCCGGCCTGGGCGAGGCGCTCAAGGAGCTGCCACAGAACCCGCTGCCGGGCGTGGTCCTGGTGACGCCGAACGAGGTGGACAAGCCGGCGCTGGAAGCCCTGCGACAAAAACTCGCAGAAATGCCCAAGGTGCAACAGGCGCAACTTGATCTAGTCTGGGTAGAGCGCCTGGCGGCGATCCTCAAGCTGGGCGACCGCTTTGTGTTCGGCCTGACGGTGTTGTTGGTGTCTGCATTACTTTTGGTGATAGGTAATACCATTCGTCTTCATATTGAAAACCGTCGCACCGAGATAGAAGTGATTAAACTGGTCGGCGGTACGGACAGCTATGTGCGTCGGCCTTTTCTGTACATGGGCGCGCTTTATGGCTTTGGTGCCGGGATTTTGTCCTGGGGCGTGCTGGCTTTTGGCCTGGACTGGCTGAACGACGCGGTTGTCGGGCTTGCCGGACTCTACGGCAGTGATTTCGCCCTGGCTGGCGTGCCGGTAGCCGATGGTCTGAGTCTCTTGCTTGGCGCGGTATTGTTGGGGTATATCGGTGCGTGGATTGCGGTCGCTCGTCATTTACGTGAGCTGGCACCGAAGTAGTTAATGTCAGATTAATGTGGTTTCGTTTGTATTGACCGTATCGGTGGTTTAGGGAACTTGTCCTACGGTTCCCGGTCAATTTTCGCAGTGCTTCACTGCACGAGTTATGTGAGTCGGAGGTTTTTTCGTATGACCACTTCTTTGCAACCTGCTTATGCCTTGGTCCCTGGTGCGAACCTGGAAGCCTATGTGCACACGGTCAACAGCATTCCATTGCTGACGCCCGAGCAGGAGCGTGAACTGGCCGAGAGTCTCTACTATGAGCAGGATTTGGGGGCGGCTCGGCAGATGGTGCTCGCCCACCTGCGTTTTGTCGTACATATCGCCCGTAGCTATAGCGGCTATGGCCTGGCCCAGGCTGACCTGATCCAGGAAGGCAACGTCGGCCTGATGAAGGCTGTAAAGCGCTTCAACCCTGAGATGGGTGTGCGTCTGGTGTCGTTTGCCGTGCACTGGATCAAGGCGGAAATCCACGAGTTCATCCTGCGCAACTGGCGCATCGTGAAAGTGGCGACCACCAAGGCCCAGCGCAAACTGTTCTTCAACCTGCGCAGCCAGAAGAAACGCCTGGCGTGGCTGAACAACGAAGAAGTCCACCGCGTGGCCGAAAGCCTTGGTGTGGAACCGCGTGAAGTGCGCGAGATGGAAAGCCGCCTGACCGGCCATGACATGGCCTTCGACCCCGCTGCTGAAGCGGACGACGACAGCGCCTTCCAATCGCCGGCCAACTACCTGGAAGACCACCGGTACGATCCGGCGCGTCAACTGGAGGATGCGGACTGGAGCGATAACTCCAACCACAACCTGCACGAAGCGCTGGAAGTACTGGACGACCGCAGCCGTGACATCCTCTACCAGCGCTGGCTGGCGGAAGACAAGGCCACGCTGCATGACCTGGCGCAGAAGTACAACGTGTCGGCCGAGCGGATTCGTCAGCTTGAGAAAAGCGCGATGAACAAGCTGAAGCTGTCGATCGCCGCCTAAAACGCGGTTGCGAAAACCACGCGATCGAATGTGGGAGCGGGCTTGCTCGCGAATGCGGAGTGTCAGTCACCGAAAATGTTGACTCAACCAACGCGTTCGCGAGCAAGCCCGCTCCCACAGTCGTTTTTGTGTTGTGTCAGTCGGACCAGGGGGCCTTCCTGGAGTTGTTCAGTTCGACCAGGTAACCGTCTCCACCCAACTGACTCATCTGCTGCCGAATCCAGGCCGCGCGCCTTGCCACATACGCCGTCGGATGGCTTGCACTCCACACCCGTGGGTTGGGCAAAACAGCCGCCAGATAGCTGGCCTGCTGCCGCGATAGCCCCTTGGCACTCACCCCAAAGTGATGCCGAGCCGCCGCTTCCGCCCCAAATACCCCTTCGTCCCACTCCACGCTATTGAGGTACACCTCAAGAATCCGCTGCTTGGGCCACAACACCTCGATCAACCCGGTAAACCAGGCTTCCAGGCCTTTGCGCAGATAACTGCGGCCGGCCCACAGGAACAGGTTCTTCGACACTTGCTGGCTCAACGTGCTGGCACCGCGAATCGAGCCGCCGCGCTCGTTGTGCAGGATCGCCGCCTGGATCGCGCTGAAATCAAAGCCCCAATGCTGCGGGAAGCGTTGGTCTTCGCCAGCCATCACCGCTACTTTGAGCTCGTCGGAGATCTCGTCCCACGGCACCCAGGTGCGCTGCAGGTCAATGGGCTCGCCGTCGAACCAGGATTCGACCTTGCGCTCCACCATCAGCGCGGTGAAGGGCGGCGGGATGACACGAAACAGCAGCACCAGCAGCACACTGCCGATGGCAAACCATTTGACGACGTTGAGAAAGCGTTTGAAGAGGAGACGCAGCATAGAGATGGCTTGGCCGAACCCGTTGAGCGGGCCATTATACAGACCCTGCCCTATGAGTCTGACTGGAGTTCCTCATGCTGCGTGGCTTTCTGATGTTGGCTGCCTTTTTCGGCTTCACCGGTGTCGCCCTTGGCGCCTTCGCCGCCCACGGCCTGAAAAACCGCCTGAGCGCCGAGTACCTCGCAATCTTCCACACCGGCGTCACCTACCAACTGGTGCACACCCTGGCGCTGTTCGGTGTGGCGCTGCTGGCGGCGCATATCCCTGGCCGCTTGGTCAGTTGGGCGGGCATCTCGTTTACCGTCGGCATCCTGCTGTTCTCCGGCAGCCTGTATGTGCTCACCCTGACCGGCATCAGCAAACTCGGGATCATCACGCCGTTTGGCGGCCTGGCTTTCCTGCTCGGCTGGTTCTTCCTGGGCCTGGCGGCGTGGCGCTTGCAGGTGGCCTGACCAAGGGACTTGGGCCGGCAACCTCAATCGGGCTAGAATGCCGACCCCTAAAAACGATGGCGGCCCGTGGCATGCGCATTCAGTTGAACGGCGAATCCTTTGAACTGCCCGACGGTGAAACCGTTGCGGCCCTGCTGACCCGCCTGGACCTGACCGGGCGTCGCGTCGCAGTGGAACTCAACCTGGATATCGTCCCGCGTAGCCTGCACGCCGAGACCGCGCTCGCCGAAGGCGACCAGGTTGAAGTAGTCCACGCCATCGGCGGCGGCTGATCGCGTAGCTTCCTGAATTCTGCAGAACCTCACCCCATTTCGAGGATTTCCCATGAGCATCGTTCGTAGCGACAAGCCCTTCGTCCTGGCGGGTCGTACCTACCAGTCCCGCCTGCTGGTCGGCACCGGCAAGTACCGCGACATGGAAGAAACCCGCCTGGCCATCGAAGCCTCGGGCGCCGAGATCGTCACCTTCGCCGTGCGCCGCACCAACCTCGGCCAGATCGAAGGCGAGCCGAACCTGCTCGAAGTGCTGTCGCCGGATCGCTACACCTTCCTGCCGAACACTGCCGGTTGCTACGACGCCATTGAAGCCGTGCGCACCTGCCGCCTGGCCCGTGAGCTGCTCGATGGCCACAACCTGGTGAAGCTGGAAGTGCTGGCCGACCAGAAAACCCTGTTCCCCAACGTGATCGAAACCCTCAAGGCCGCCGAAACCCTGGTCAAGGAAGGTTTCGACGTGATGGTCTACACCAGCGATGACCCGATCATTGCGCGCCAACTGGCGGAAATCGGCTGCATCGCGGTGATGCCACTGGCGGGTCTGATCGGTTCCGGCCTGGGTATCTGCAATCCGTACAACCTGCAGATCATCCTCGAAGAAGCCAAGATTCCGGTGCTGGTGGATGCAGGCGTGGGAACGGCCTCCGACGCAACCATCGCCATGGAACTGGGCTGCGACGCGGTGCTGATGAACTCGGCCATCGCCCACGCCCAGCAACCAATCCTGATGGCCGAAGCCATGAACCACGCCATCGTCGCGGGCCGCCTGGCCTACCTCGCCGGCCGCATGCCGAAAAAACTCTACGCCAGCGCCTCCTCGCCGCTGGATGGTCTGATCAAGTAAGAGCCATTGATGACTGAATCAAACGAAACGCCGAACACCCTGGAAGCCGGCGACGAGTCCAAGCACCGCCGCATCAAGAGCTTTGTGATGCGCGCCGGCCGTATGACCGAAGGCCAGCAAAAGGGCCTGGAGCAAGGTACGCCGTTGTTCGTGTTGCCATTGGCCGACGCGCCGGTGGACTACGACCAGGTGTTTGGCCGTTCGGCCCCGCGCTCCCTGGAAATCGGCTTCGGCATGGGCCACTCCCTGCTGGAAATGGCCGCCGCTGCGCCGGACCAGGATTTTATCGGCGTGGAAGTGCACCGCCCAGGTGTCGGTGCGCTGCTCAACGGTGTGTTGACTCAAGGGCTGACCAACCTGCGGGTCTATGACTGCGACGCGATCGAAGTGCTCAACCGCTGCATTGCCGACAACAGCCTCGACCGCCTGATGCTGTTCTTCCCGGACCCCTGGCACAAGGCCCGTCACCACAAGCGCCGCATCGTCCAGGCCTCCTTTGCGGAACTGGTACGCAGCAAGCTGAAAGTGGGCGGCATCCTGCACATGGCCACCGACTGGGAGCCGTATGCGGAATACATGCTGGAAGTGATGAACGTCGCCCCTGGCTACCGCAACCTGGCTGAAGATGGCAAATGCGTGCCACGCCCGGCCGAGCGTCCGATCACCAAGTTCGAGCGTCGTGGCGAGCGGCTGGGGCATGGGGTGTGGGATCTGAAGTTCGAGAAGCTGGCGTAACTCGCCATTAGCTTGAAATGCAATTCAATGTGGGAGGGGGCTTGCCCCCGATTGCAGTGGGTCAGCTACAGATAAGCTGACTGATCCACCGCTATCGGGGGCAAGCCCCCTCCCACATTCTGCTTTGTGTTGGGTTTCCGGTCAGCGGCGGTCTGCGATTACGCCGATCAACACCAGTACCACGATCAACACCGGCGCCAGGCTGTAGTTATTGAACTGGCTCAACCCCCGCACAATCCACGGCGTGGCATAAATCAACGCCGCACCGCTGCCGATCATGCACACCAGCGCCATCAACGGCACGCGCAACGCCCCGGCGATGCTGCCCAGTCGCGCTTCGACCCAGCCTTTGATATCGGCGCCAAACAGCACCAGCAGGCAGCCCACCAGGGCCAGGGAGATTTCCGACAGGTTGCTGCGGCTCCAGCGGGATACGGTGGCGAGCAGGTCGAGTACCAAATCCATTCGATTTCCTTAAGAGCGTCAGCTCAAAAACTTCTGCAACAGATCATTGAGAAAGAGTTGCCCGCGGTCGGTCGCCGCCAGGCGTGACGGTTCGACCTGCATTAAGCCACTTTGTTCTGCCTCGCGGCGGCCTTCATCGAGGCTCGCCAGGTCGAGGCCGGTACGTTCGGCGTAGAGCCTGGACTCGACGCCTTCGGTGAGGCGCAGGGCGTTCATCAGGAACTCGAATGGCAGCTCTTCGTTGGTCAGTTCCTTCGCGCCGGCCTGGAAGCTTTTGGCCGGGTTGAGGTAGTCCTTCGGTGCCCGTGTCTTCCAGGTGCGCACGATGCGCCCGTCCGGATGGCTGAGCTTGCCGTGGGCGCCGGCGCCGATGCCGATAAAGTCACCGAAGCTCCAGTAATTGAGGTTATGCCGCGCCGGGCGACCCGGTTGGGCATAGGCGGACACTTCATATTGCGCGTAACCGTGCTCGGCGAGCAGCGCCTGGCCGGCTTCCTGGATATCCCACAGGGTGTCGTCTTCCGGCAGCGCAGGCGGCTGGTTCCAGAATACGGTGTTGGGTTCCAGGGTCAGCTGGTACCAGGACAAGTGCGTCGGCTTCAGCGCGATGGCCTGGCGCAGGTCGCTCAAGGCGTCGTCCAGGGACTGATCGGGCAGCCCGTGCATCAAGTCCAGGTTGAAGTTATCAAAGCCAGCCTGGCGCGCCATGCCGGCGGCGCGTATGGCTTCGTCGCCATTGTGGATACGGCCCAGGGCCTCAAGCTTTGCCTGCTGGAAGCTCTGGATGCCGATGGACAGGCGATTGATCCCCAGCTTGCGATAGGCCACGAACTTTTCTTGCTCGAACGTCCCGGGGTTGGCTTCCAGGGTGATCTCGATATCGCCGGCAAACGGGATGCGTGCTTGCACACCCTTGAGCAAACGGCCCAACGCCGGGGCGCTGAACAGGCTCGGCGTGCCGCCGCCGAAGAAGATCGAACTGAGTTCGCGGCCATACGCGGCGTGCAGGTCCTGATCGAGATCTGCCAGCAGCGCGTCCACATACTCTTCTTCCGGCAGCACTTTACTGGCGGTGTGGGAGTTGAAGTCGCAATAAGGGCATTTGCGCACGCACCACGGGATGTGGATGTACAGCGCCAGGGGCGGCAGCACAGGCAAGGCCGCCCGAGGTGTTTGCGCGCCGCCGTGGATCAGCGGCTGCGCAGAGGTGTTCTGGGTCATTTCAGGCTCAGGCGTTGGCGCAGCAAATCCATTGCGCGAGCACGGTGGCTGATCTGGTTCTTGTCGGCCGGGCTCAGTTCGGCGCTGGAGACATTGCGCTCCGGCACCCAGAACAGCGGGTCATAGCCAAACCCATGCTCGCCGCTGGCGGCATGCAGGATGCGCCCGTGCCACAAGCCTTCGCAGAGGATCGGCAGCGGGTCATCGGCATGGCGTACCAAGGCCAGCACGCAGACGAACTGTGCGCCGCGTTCGGCGTCCGGTACGTCCTTGAGCGCGTCCAGCAGCTTGGCGTTGTTGGCTGCATCGCCTTTGCCGTCGGCGTAGCGTGCCGAATAGATGCCAGGCGCGCCGCCGAGGAAGTCCACCGCCAGCCCCGAGTCATCCGCCAGCGCCGGCAAACCGGAGATACGTGCGGCGTTGCGCGCCTTGAGGATAGCGTTCTCGACGAACGACAGGCCGGTCTCTTCCGGCTCCACCTGGCTGAACTCGCCGATGGAGCGCAACTGCACAGAGTCACCGAGCATGGCTTGCAGTTCTTTGAGTTTGCCGGCGTTATGGCTGGCCAGTACGAGTTGGGTAAGGTTCATTATTCCGCCGGAAACAGTTCCTGGTTGAACTGGAAGCTATGGGCTTTGCCACCGGTTTCAACGTTGATGGTAAACGTCTTGTATTCGCGCTGCGTCACGGAGTAGGGCGCCAGGTAATTGATGCCGCCTTTCTCGTTGATCTGCTTGAAGGTGAGGACTTCGCTCTTGCCGCCCAAGTCCTTGATGGTGCCGGTCACTTGCGCGGCCACCGGGGTCACGCCCTTGATCACGGTTACGTTGATCAGGCCCTTCTCCTTGCTGCGCACCACGCCGACGGCCTGGGCGGTTTCCGGTTGCAGGAAGCTGGAGGTGAAGGTGTTGTAGTGGACGGTGATATCGCCGAAGTCTTTCTTGCGGTTAGCGTCTATAGCGTCCGCGGCCATGGCGTTGGCGCCCAGGCAGGCGGTCAATAGAAAAATAGCCAAACGACTCATGAGCGTCCCTCTTGAAGATGATTAGACGGCAATCTTGTGGTCCGTCAGGCCAGGACTGCTGACCCGGTAGATACCGATTTCGCCCAACAGGTTGGGCCACAGTTTACTCGCCCAGCCGTGGCGATGCTGTTGATCGACGGCAAGACGGTTGATCACCTTGGCTTCACGCTCGCCACACAGGGCTTCGAAGTCTTCGAAAGTGCAGAAGTGGATGTTCGGCGTGTTGTACCAGGTGTACGGCAGGAAGTCCGACACCGGCATGCGGCCCTTGGTGGCCAGGTACCAGCGGCAGCGCCAGTGCCCGAAGTTGGGGAACGTGATGATGCACTGGCGGCCTACACGCAGCATTTCGTCGAGGATGCGGTCCGGGTAGTGCACCGCCTGCAGGGCCTGGGTCATCACCACGATGTCGAAGCTGTTGCTGGCAAAGTTGCCCAGGCCCTTGTCCAGGTCCTGCTCGATCACGTTGATGCCCTTGGCCACGCACTGGGCAATGTTGTCCGGGTCGTTTTCCAGGCCATAGCCGGTGACTTGCTTGTTGTCGCGCAGCCAGCTCAGCAGTTCGCCATCGCCGCAGCCCAGGTCGAGCACGCGGCTGCCGGCGGGGATCCAGTCTTGGATGATTTCCAGGTCGGCTCTCATGGCGTTCTCACACAGTAATCCGGTTCATGTAATTGCCGAACGCCTGCAAGTAACGCGGGATCGGGATCAGGAAGGCGTCGTGGCCTTGCGGTGCATCGATCTCCAGGTAGCAGACGTCTTTGCGTGCCGCCATCAGCGCGTCCACCAGCTCACGGGAGCGGGCCGGCGAGAAGCGCCAGTCGGTGGTGAACGACATCACGCAGAACTTGGCCGTGGCGCCTTCGAAGGTTTTCGCCAGGTCGTCGTCGTGGTTGGCGGCCGGGTCGAAGTAGTCCAGCGCCTTGGTCATCAGCAGGTAGGTGTTGGCGTCGAAACGCCCCGAGAACTCTTCGCCCTGGTAGCGCAGGTAGCTTTCCACCTGGAACTCGACGCTGTGGAAGTCGTAGTTGAGCTTCTCGCTCTTGAGGCCACGGCCGAATTTCTCGCCCATGGAGTCATCGGACAGGTAGGTGATATGCCCGACCATCCGCGCCAGCATCAGGCCGCGCTTGGGGATCACGCCGGCTTCCTGGAACGAACCACCGTGGAACTCCGGGTCGGTGAGGATGGCCTGGCGCGCCACTTCGTTGAAGGCGATGTTCTGCGCCGACAGCTTGGGGGCCGAGGCGATTGCCAGGCAGTGGCGCACGCGGTCCGGGTAGGTGATGGTCCATTGCAGCGCCTGCATGCCGCCCAGGCTGCCGCCGATCACCGCAGCCCACTGGCTGATGCCCAGCAGGTCGGCCAGGCGCGCCTGGCTGTGCACCCAGTCTTCTACGGTGAGCACCGGGAAGTCGGCGCCGAACGGTTTGCCGGTTTCCGGGTTGAGGCTGCTGGGGCCGGTTGAGCCGTTGCAGCCGCCGAGGTTGTTCAGGCTGACCACAAAGAACTTGTTGGTGTCGATGGGCTTGCCGGGGCCGATGCAACTGTCCCACCAGCCGGGCTTGCGCTCGTCGACCGAATGGAAACCGGCCGCGTGATGATGGCCGGACAGGGCGTGGCAGATCAGCACGGCGTTGCTTGCCGTGGCGTTCAGTTGGCCGTAGGTTTCATAGATCAGGTCGTAGGCGGGCAGCGACCGGCCGCAGGCCAGGGCCAGCGGTTCGCTGAAGTGCGCCACTTGGGGCACGACCAGTCCAACAGAATCGGGGGGAAAGGCAGCTGGCATCGACCCTGCTCTCGTTTAAATGAGGCGTAAGTCTAAAGAGCGGGAACCCCAGCGGCAAGCAAAGGCCTGCACGGATTGAATTCAGTGTGCAGTTTGAAAATGTGGGAGCGGGCTTGCTCGCGAAGGCGGTGTGTCAGTCACCTTGTGGATCGACTGAACCACCGCCTTCGCGAGCAAGCCCGCTCCCACATTTGATCCGCGTCAGATCAGCAGACGCAGAATCTCCGGCATCCCGGTCATGGCCGCCAGGTTGTTGATCACCAGCATGTCCAGCAACTTGAGCACCATGAACGCCAGGATCGGCGAAATGTCCAGGCCGCCCAGGTTCGGCAGCAGGCGGCGGAATGGCGCCAGGGCCGGCTCGCAGATCTGGTTCACCAGCTCGGCGCCAGGGTTGTGGCTACCGGGGGCGACCCAGGACAGGATCACACTGATGATCAGGGCGAAGAAGAAAATCTTCAGGAACAGCGCGGTCACGCCGATGATGGCCCAGATCAGCAATTGTACGAAATTGCCGGTGGTGCCGTAGGTCAGCAGCAGGGTCAGCGCCATCAAGGCCAACTGCACCAGGATCGCCAGTACCAGCGACGACATGTCCAGGCCGAACAGGCTCGGGATGATCCGGCGCAACGGCTTGAGCAGCGGCTGGGTGGCCTTGACGATGAACTGGCACAGCGGGTTGTAGAAGTTCGCGCGCACCAGTTGCAGCACGAAGCGCATCAGGACGATCAGCAGGTACAGGCTGCCGAGGGTTTGCAGCACGTAGACGGCTGCGGTGTTCAAACCAATCATGTTGGCTCCTTATTTGCCCAGTTGTTCGGCGAGTTCTGCCGAGCGGTGCGCAGCGGCACCCAATGCTTTTTCCACCAGGGCTTCAAAACCCCCGGCCTGGAACGACTCGATGGCCGCCTGTGTGGTGCCGCCCGGCGAGGTCACGCGGCGGCGCAACTCGGCTGCGTCCACATCGCTGGACACCGCCATGCGCGCGGCGCCCAGGGCGGTCTGCTCGGACAGCTGCTTGGCGATGTCCTGGGGCAGACCCAGCTTCACGCCGGCGGCGGTCATGGCTTCGATCAGCAGGAAGAAATACGCCGGCCCGCTGCCGGATACGGCGGTGACCGCGTCCAGTTGCTGTTCCTGCTCCAGCCACAGGGCGAGGCCCACGGCGGACAGCAGCTCTTGCGCCTGGTCGCGTTGTTCGGCGCTCACTTGGGCGGTGGCGTACAAGCCACTCACGCCCTGACTGACCAGGGCTGGCGTGTTGGGCATGCAGCGCACGATCGGCTGGGCGCCCAGCCAGTTATTCATGCTGGCACAGGTAATGCCGGCCGCAATCGACACCACCAGCTGCTGCGGCTGCAGGCTCGGGCGCAGGCTTTCGCACACCGCCTTCATGGCTTGGGGCTTCACTGCCAGCACGATCACATCAACGCCCTGGATGGCCTCGGCGTTGTCGGCAAAGGTTTCAATGCCGTGCTCGGCGCTGACGCGGGCACGGGTGTCGGCGCCCGGGTCGCTGGCGCGGATCTGCGCGGCGTCCAGGCCCTTGGCCCGCAGGCCACCGATCAGGCTGGCCGCCATGTTACCGGCGCCGATAAAGGCTATACGCGTGTTGCTCATGACAGGTCCTTACTCAGGTGGAAGTCAGCCATTTCATGGCTGGCCGTAGTCGCGGGCGCCGAACAGGGCGGTACCGATCCGCACCCAGGTAGCGCCTTGGGCGATGGCCGACTCAAGGTCGTGGCTCATGCCCATGGAAAGTGTGTCCAGCGTCAGGTTCAGACTGGCTTGCAGCTCGCGCACGGTGGCGAAGGCTGCATCTTGCGCGGCGCGCTCTTCGGTCGGTTCGGGGATTGCCATCAGGCCACGCAGCTTCAGGCGCGGCAGGGCGTTGATGGCGTTGGCCAGGGCTGGCAGGTCGGCGGGTGTACAGCCGGACTTGCTGGCTTCGCCACTGACGTTGACCTGGATGCAGATGTTCAGCGGTGGCAGGTCGGCCGGGCGTTGTTCGGACAGGCGTTGTGCAATTTTGAGGCGGTCCACGGAATGCACCCAGGCGAAGTTCTCGGCGATAGCGCGCGTCTTGTTCGATTGAATGGGGCCGATGAAGTGCCAACTCAAGGGCAGGTCGGTTAATTCGGCCTGTTTGCCCAGGGCTTCCTGCAAATAGTTTTCGCCAAAGTCGTGCATCCCGGCCGCGTAGGCCTCGCGCACGGCTTGCGCGGGTTTGGTCTTGCTCACGGCCAGCAGGTGGATGCTGCTTGCGTCACGTTGCACGGCCTCGGCTGCGGCGCGGATGCGCTGGCTAACCTGGCCGATGTTGTCTGCTATCGTCGACATTCAAGATGCGCCCGTGGATATGGAGTCCGCGGCATTCTACTGGAAATGGAAAGCCCTATGGATATCACTGAATTACTCACGGCCAGCGTGCGCCGTGGCGCCTCCGACCTGCATTTGTCCGCCGGCCTGGCGCCGATGCTGCGGGTGGATGGCGAGGTCTGGCCGCTGGATGGGCCGGTGCTTTCACCCCCGCAAGTGGCGGACTTGTTGAGCCCATTGCTCAATCAGCACCAACAAAAGGATTTCGAAACATCTCTTGAAACGGATTTTGCCTTCGATCTGCCCGGTGTCGCGCGGTTCCGCGCCAATGTGTTCCGGCAGGATCGTGGCATGGGCGCGGTGTTTCGCACCATTCCATCCGAGGTCCAGAGCCTGGAGCGTCTCGGCCTGGGGGAAATATTCCAGCGTATTGCCCTACTGCCGCGCGGACTGGTGCTGGTGACCGGCCCCACCGGCTCGGGCAAGTCCACCACCCTGGCGGCGATGATCGATTTTCTCAATCAGCATCGACGCCAGCACATTCTCACCCTTGAAGACCCCATCGAATTTATCCACAGGCCCAGAACCGCGTTGATCAACCAGCGTCAGGTGCACCGCGACACTCACAGTTTTTCCACCGCCCTGCGCTCGGCGCTGCGAGAAGACCCCGACGTGATCCTGGTGGGCGAACTGCGCGACCTGGAAACCATCCGCCTGGCCCTGACGGCGGCTGAGACCGGGCACCTGGTGTTCGGCACCGTGCACACCTCGTCGGCGGCAAAGACCGTGGATCGGCTGGTGGACGTGTTTCCGGCGGGGGAAAAGGCCATGGTCCGCTCGATGCTGTCGGAGTCGTTGCAGGCGGTGGTGTCCCAGGTGCTGGTGAGGAAGATCGGCGGCGGGCGCGTGGCGGCCCATGAAATCATGCTGGGCACGCCGGCTATTCGCAATCTGATCCGTGAGGACAAGGTGGCGCAGATGGTCTCGGCCATACAGACCGGTGGGGCGTTGGGGATGAAGACGCTGGATATGAGCTTGAGGGCGTTGGTCGGGGAGGGGGTGATCAGTCGGGAAGAGGCGCGGGAGAAGGCGAGGGTGCCGACAGAACTGTAGGAGCGAGCTTGCTCGCGAAAACTCATCGGCACCGCGTTCATTCTGAATGCCCGCGTCATCGTTAACGTTCTTCGCGAGCAAGCTCGCTCCTACAGTGGATCGATTAGCGCTGGACGACCCGCAGGTTGTTCTGCTCTTTAGGCAACACCCGCTTGGCAATCACGTAGTTCTTATCCCAGAACGGCTTTTTCAGCGTGTCGATGCTGACCGCTTTGCCACGGCGCGGTGCGTGGATGAAGCGGTCGTTGCCCAGGTAGATGGCAACGTGGTTCACCTGGCGGCTCTTCAGTTTGAAGAACAGCAGGTCACCCGGTTTCAGGTCCTTGCGATCAACCTTCTGCCCGTGGCCGGCGGCCATGGCGTTGGAAGTGCGCGGCAAATCCACGGCGGCGACGTCGTTGAACGCGTATTTCACCAAACCACTGCAGTCGAACCCTTTACTTGGGCTGCTGCCGCCCCAACGATAAGGAGTACCGAGCACGTTGACGGCGCGGCTGAGCACGGTGCTGCTCTGCTTGGTGTTGACGCCTACCAGGCCGGCCGTTGCCTTACCGTGGGCCTTGCTCAGTTGAGTCGGGCGGTTGACGGTCAGCTTGACCGACTTGGCGGTGCTTGGCGTGCTGTGGACTTTAGGGGTGAAACCGTTAACGTTGGGAAGTCGTTGCTCACGATTGGTGGCGTGGGCGGCCAGTGGCATTAATAGGCAAATGGTTAGCCATGTCTTGAAAAATGGTCGCATTAGGCGTGGCTCTTATGGGTTTGCGCGCAACTTTATAACAGCTTTTTGTGTCGTTCTCAGGCCGTTTGTCGACTGAACCTTGACGTCAAAATCAGGAAAAACGCGACGATTCGCCGCAATTGTCCTACACAAGTCAGGTGGCATAAGGCTTTCAGGGCAGGGAAGATACCATTTGCCGTACGTCGGGCGCCCGTAAAAAAGTCACAAAGAAAATGAAAAAATTTATCTATCGAGGCAAAAGAGGTACGCGATGAACACCTATCAGCAGATTGGCGAGCAACAAGACACCCACAGCAAGGTGATCGGTTACCTGCTGTGGATTTTCGGTTTTACCGGAGCGCATCGCTTCTATTACGGCAAACCGGTGACCGGCACGATCTGGTTTTTCACCTTTGGCTTGCTGGGTATCGGCTGGCTGATCGACCTGTTCCTGATCCCGGCCATGGACCGTGAAGCGGACCTGCGGTTTACCGCCGGGCCTATCGAATACAACGTGGCCTGGATTCTGCTGGCGTTTCTCGGGGTGTTTGGCGTGCACCGCATGTACCAGGGCAAATGGATCACCGGACTGATCTACCTGCTGACCGGCGGTTTGTTCCTGGTGGGGGTGCTGTATGACTTCTGGACGTTGAACACGCAGATATCGATCCGCAATGCGGAGCGCAATGCCGGACGGTAAATGAACTGTAGGAGCGAGCTTGCTCGCGAAGAACGTTAACGATAACGCAGCGCTATCAGGTAGCCCGCGTTGCCTATTCGTTCTTCGCGAGCAAGCTCGCTCCTACAGTTTTGACTGCGTCAGGCTTGGTAGGTGATGCGTCCATCCACCAGGGTGTAACGCACCGTCGCAGGCAGGCTATGGCCGATGAACGGGCAATTTTCACCCTTGGACAGCCAGTGTTCCCCGGCAACCGTGGAGCTGGCCGGGTCGAACAGCACCAGATCCGCCGCCGAACCCACCGCCAACTTGCCCGCCGGCAGACGCAGGGCCTCGGCTGGGCCGCTGCTCAGGCGTGCCAACAATGTCGGCAAGTCCAGCAACCCATCCTCAACCAGCGTCATCGCCAGCGGCAGCAACAGTTCGACACTACTGATGCCCGGCTCTGTCGCACCAAACGGTGCCAGCTTGGCATCCCGTTCATGGGGCTGGTGATGGCTGGAAATCGCCGAGACCACACCGGATTTCACCGCTGCGCGCAAACCGTCGCGGTCAGCCAGGGTGCGCAGGGGCGGTTGCACGTGGTACAGGCTGGAGAAGTCGATCAGCGCTTCGTCCGTCAGGATCAACTGGTACAACGCCACATCCGCCGTCACCGGCAAGCCACGAGCCTGGGCCTGGGCGATCAGGGCCACGCCCCGCGCACTGGTCAACTGGCTGAAGTGCGCGCGCACGCCGCTCTGTTCCACCAGCAGCAGGTCACGGGCCAGAGCCACGGTCTCGGCGGTTTCCGGGATGCCCGGGAGGCCGAGGAAGCTGGCCACGGCGCCTTCATGGGCCAGGCCGCCTTCGGCCAGGTCGCGGTCCTGGGAATGGAAGATCACCGTCAGGTCGAAAGTGGCCGCGTACTCCAGGGCGCGTAACAGCGTGCGGGTGCTGCGAAAGCTTTCCAGGCCATTGCCAAAGGCTACGCAACCGGCGTCGCGCAAGGCGATCAGCTCGGCGAGTTGTTCGCCTTCCAGGCCCTTGCTCAGTGCACCGATAGGGAACACTTTGCAGTTGCCGGCTTCACGGGCGCGGTCGAGGATCAGCTCGGTCACGGCCGAGGTGTCCAGCACCGGCTTGGTGTGCGGTGGGCAGCACAGGCTAGTCACGCCACCAGCGGCGGCGGCGCGGGTTTCGCTGGTGATGTTGCCCTTGCGGCTGTAACCCGGCTCACGCAGGGCGACGTTCAGGTCGACCAGGCCAGGCGCGGCCACCAGGCCTTTGGCGTCGATGGTCTCGCTGGCGTTGAAGCCTGCGGGCGCGGCGCCAATGGCAATGATCTTGCCGGCTTCCAGATGCAGATCGGTAACTTGATCCAGGCCACTGGCCGGATCGATGACGCGGGCGCCGAGGATGCTGAGCTTCACTGGGCGTTCTCCTGCTCGAATTGACGTTGCGCGGTTTGCCCGCTCATGGCCATGGACAGCACGGCCATGCGTACGGCGATGCCGTAGGTCACCTGGTTGAGGATCACCGACTGCGGACCGTCGGCCACCGCCGACTCAATCTCCACGCCACGGTTGATCGGGCCCGGGTGCATCACGATGGCATCCGGCTTGGCGCCGGCCAGGCGTGCGGTGGTCAGGCCGAACAGGCGGAAGAACTCGCCTTCACTCGGCAGCAGGCCACCGTTCATGCGCTCGCGTTGCAGGCGCAGCATGATCACCACGTCCACGTCCTTCAGGCCTGCGGCCATGTCGGTGTAGACCTTCACGCCGTACTGTTCGATACCGATGGGCAGCAGGGTTTTTGGCGCGATCACACGGATGTCCGGGCAACCCAGGGCTTTGAGGGCCAGCATGTTCGAGCGCGCAACCCGCGAATGCAGGATGTCGCCGACGATAGCCACCGAGAGGTTTTCAAAGCTGCCCTTGTGCCGACGGATGGTGAGCATGTCGAGCATGCCCTGGGTCGGGTGGGCGTGGCGGCCGTCGCCGCCGTTGATGATCGCCACCTGCGGGCACACATGCTCGGCGATGAAGTGTGCGGCACCGGAGTCGCCGTGACGTACCACGAACATGTCGGCGGCCATGGCTTCCAGGTTGCGCAGGGTGTCGAGCAGGGTTTCGCCCTTGCTCGCCGACGAGGTGGACACGTTCAGCGTGATCACGTCGGCCGACAGCCGCTGGGCCGCCAGTTCGAAGGTGGTGCGGGTGCGGGTGGAGTTCTCGAAGAACACGTTGCAGATGGTCTTGCCGCGCAACAGCGGGACCTTCTTCACCGCCCGGCCACCGACTTCGAGGAACGAGTCGGCGGTGTCGAGGATTTCGGTGAGCAGTTCGCGGGGCAAACCGTCGAGGGACAAGAAGTGTTGCAACTGGCCCTGAGCATTGAGCTGCAGCGGGCGCTTGGCATCTAGAGGCGTCATCGCGGGGACTCTTTACAAGGCGGTTTAAAGGGCGAGGTCTTGCAGTTCGAGTGCGAGCGGCGTGGGACCGAGCAATTTTACCCGTTGATGGGCTTCAAGCGACAGGGTGGCGCCGACCACATCCGGGCTGATCGGCAGTTCGCCGGCGTCCAGGTCCAGCAGGCACACCAGGGTTACGCTGGCTGGGCGGCCGTAGTCGAACAGTTCGTTCATGGCGGCGCGGATGGTGCGACCGCTCATCAGTACATCGTCAATCAGCACCAGGTGCTGGCCTTCAATCTCGAACGGCAGGGCCGACGGGCGCACTTGCGGGTGCAGGCCGTTCTGGCTGAAGTCGTCGCGGTAGAAGGACACGTCCAGGGTGCCCAGGGGCGAATCGTTGCCCAGTGCTTCCAGCAGCGCCTGGGCCACCCACACACCGCCGGTGCGAATGCCAATGAAGCGTGGCTCGCTGATATTGCGGTGCTGCAGATGGGCCGTGAGGCTTGTCGCCATCTGGCTGATCAGTTCGGTGGGGTTCGGCAGGCTCATGGGGGCTCCTTCTAGGCCTCGCGCAGGCAAGGACCGGGCTCAAACGTAAAAGACACTGTAGGAGCGAGCTTGCTCGCGAAGAACTCACAGGCACCGCGTGCAGTCTGGGTGCGCGCGTAATCGTTGACGTTTTTCGCGAGCAAGCTCGCTCCTACAAAAGCAATGCGGCAAGTCAGGATGTAAATAAAGCGGTGTTTTCATCCAGCCAACCCTGCAACAGCAAAGCGGCGGCGATGGCGTCTACCGGGTTGTCGCGGTAGCTGCCCTTTTGTCCGCCACGGTCACGGCGCTCGCCCTTGGCTTCAAAGGTGGTGAGGCGTTCGTCGTGGGTATAGAAGGGCAGGTTGTAGCGACCATTGAGGCGGCGGGCGAATTTTTCGGCGCGCAGGCACATGTCGCTGGGGGTGCCATCCATGTTCAGGGGCAGCCCGACCACGACCGCGTCGGGCTTCCACTCCTTGATGAGGGCCTCGACCTGGTTCCAGTCCGGCACGCCATTCTGGGCTTTCAAGGTGCACAGCTCGCGGGCCTGGCCGGTGATCACCTGGCCGACCGCTACGCCGATCTGTTTGGTGCCGTAGTCAAAACCGAGGATCAGACGCAAAGCCATCAAGCGTGCCCCGCCTGGCTGGTCAGCAGGTTGAGGTTGATCCCGAGTGTCGCCGCAGCCGCGTCCAGACGCAGTTCGCTGGCGGTGTTGAACAGGATGTCGGCGTCGAACGGGCAGGTCAGCCAGGCATTGCTGGCGAGTTCTGCCTCCAGTTGGCCGGCTTCCCAACCCGCGTAACCGAGGGTGATCACGCTTTGCTCAGGGCCCATGCCGTCGGCGATGGCGAACAACACGTCCTGGGAAGTGGACAACGATACGCCGTCCAGATCGACCGTGGCCTGGAACTTCGGCCCGGTGGGGTGCAGCACGAAGCCGCGATCGGTCTGCACCGGCCCACCAATATAGATCGGCACGCCCTGGCAACGAGCCGGCGGGTCGATCTCGGGGCGCAGTTGCTCAAGGATATCCGCCAGGTTCAGCGCTTGCGGGCGGTTGATGACCAACCCCATGGCACCCTTGGCGGTATGCTCGACGATGTAGGTCAAGGTTTGCGCAAAGTTCGGGTCGGCCATATGGGGCATGGCGATCAGGAAGTGGTGCTTGAGGTAGGTCGGGCTGACATTTTTCATGTCCGCTAGTGTGGCGGGGGAGGGGCGAACTGACAAGCTGGGAGTGATCGCTGTCTGCTTTTCTGTAGGAGCGAGCTTGCTCGCGAAAAACTCCCGGACACCGCTGGCTCCCTGAAGCGCTGCGTTATCGTTGGCAACTTTCGCGAGCAAGCTCGCTCCTACAGAAGATGAGCCGTTAGTTGCTCGACAGCCGATCGCCCTTGGCAAACTTCCAGGTGCGGATGATTTCCAGGCGGTCGACGTCGTTCAAGTCGCCGCTGAACGGTGCAAAGGGCGCGGCCAGGCGCACGATACGCTGGGCGGCCTGGTCCAGCAGTGGCTGGCCGGACGATTCCAGTACCTGCACTTCATACAATGTGCCGTCGCGGTTGATTGACACTAATAGACGCAAATTCCCGTAAATCTGCTGGCGTCGGGCTTCCTCCGGGTAATTGAGGTTGCCGATACGCTCGACCTTCTTGCGCCATTCGTCCTTATACCAGGCGCCTTTGTCACGCATGGTCGAGGCGGCATTCAGCCGGTAGATGCGCGGGCGCTTGGCGTACAGCTGCTGTTCGTTGGCCAGTTCGGCTTCGAGGCTGGAAATTTCGTCGGACAGGGTCGAGCTGTCGAAAGTCGGCGCCGGTTTTACGGGCTCGGGCGTGGGTTCGGTCTTGGTTTTTTCGCGCTGGGCCGGGGCTTTCTGCGGTTTGGGGGCGATGGTGGTCAGGGCGGGCTTGGGGGCGGCCTGCTTGACCTCAGGCTTGGGCGCCGGTGGCGGGGTGACTTTGTTGACCTTGTTGTCCTGGAACGGCGCCACTTCGGTGGTCTTGGGCACGGCTTTCTTGTCGAGGGTGCCGCTGCCCTGCTGGTTGTCCTGGGCGAGAAAGTCGGCCTTTTCGGGCTTCTTTTCGCTCTTGAACGTGGCGAGGGTGATTTCCAGGGTCTGGGTGATTTGCTTGGGTTCGACCATGGTGAAACCCACGCCGAGGATCAGGGCCAAGTGAATCAACGCGGCCAGGAACAGGGTAAATCCGAGCCGATCAGCCGGGCGCACGCCGCTGTGGGAGAGTTCTGGGGGCAGTTCGGACGGGAGTGTCATGACAAAAAAACCAACATCGCGCGTTTCACAGGTGGGGCATGATAGCGCAATGTTGGTGCGTGTCCGGCTGTTCTATATCACTTGGCTTGCAGCTTGCGCTCAATGGCGGCCATCAACATTTCGCCGATGTTCGTGCCAAATGCGTTATCGATCTCGCGAATGCAGGTGGGGCTGGTGACGTTGATTTCGGTGAGGTTCTCACCGATGACGTCCAGTCCCACGAACAGCAGGCCTTTTTCGCGCAGGGTCGGGCCAACCTGGGCGGCAATCCAACGGTCCTTGTCCGACAGAGGGCGGGCTTCGCCCCGACCACCGGCCGCCAGGTTGCCACGGGTCTCGCCGGCGGCCGGGATGCGCGCCAGGCAGTAATCCACCGGCTCGCCGTCGATCATCAGGATGCGCTTGTCGCCGTCCTTGATCGCCGGCAGGTAGGCCTGGCCCATGATCTGCTGGGTGCCCAGGGCGGTCAGGGTCTCCAGGATCACCGACAGGTTCGGGTCGCCGGCGCGGTGACGGAAGATCGAGGTGCCGCCCATGCCGTCCAGCGGCTTGAGGATCACGTCACCGTGCTTGGCAGCGAACTCGCGCAGCACGTCGGCGCGGCGGCTGACCACGGTCGGCGGTGTGCACTGCGGGAAGAGGGTGGCGAACAGCTTTTCATTGCAGTCGCGCAGGCTCTGCGGCTTGTTGACGATCAGCACACCGGCGCGCTCGGCCTGCTCCAGCAGGTAGGTGGAGTAGACGAACTCCATGTCGAACGGCGGGTCCTTGCGCATCAGGATCACGTCCAGGTCGCTCAGCGGGCTGTCGATTTCGTCTTGCAGCTCGAACCACTTCTGCGGGTTGGCAAACACCTGCAGCGGGCGCATGCGTGCGCGGGCCTCGCCGTCACCCTGGTAAAGATCGCGCTGTTCCATATAGAACAACGTCCAGCCGCGGGCCTGGGCGGCCAGGAGCATGGCCAGCGAGCTGTCCTTTTTATAGGAAATGCTGGCGATAGGGTCCATGACAATGCCGACGCGAACGCTCATGGGGGATTTCCTCTAGCAAATTGGGGCGCATAAAAGTGGCGTCAGAGTGGCGCTGTGGCTGTTGTGGGTCAAGGAAAAACCACCCGGCCGGTTGCTCGATAGATTGCGTCCGGAGACTGTGCTAAAAAGACTGCCACGGCGTAGCAGCCCTTGAATTCCAAGGCTTGCGGCGCTCATCCTGTGCAACATCAGGCAGTACACACCGAAAACCGATTCGCTGTGGCGATGGCAGAGCAGATATGGAACAGCATTCCAACGCCTTGAGAGTGATGGTGATCGACGATTCGAAGACGATCCGCCGCACCGCCGAGACCTTGTTGAAGAACACGGGGTGCGATGTCATCACGGCCATCGACGGTTTCGACGCCCTGGCCCGGATCGTGGATCATCACCCGCACATTATTTTTGTCGACATCATGATGCCGCGCCTGGATGGCTATCAGACCTGCGCGCTGGTGAAGAACAACCCGGCGTTCAAGTCGATCCCGGTGATCATGCTGTCGTCCAAGGACGGCTTGTTCGACAAGGCCAAGGGGCGCATCGTGGGTGTCGATCAGTTTTTGACCAAGCCTTTCAGCAAGGAAGAACTGCTGGGCGCAATCAAGGCCTATGTGCCAGGGTTCGCCGCAGTAGAACAAGCACACTGACGCCGCCTCACAAGGGCTGGCGTCCACCTATGTAGTGGGGAAAACCATGGCACGTGTTCTGATCGTCGACGATTCGCCGACCGAAATGTACAAACTGACCGGCATGCTGGAAAAGCATGGTCACCAGGTCCTCAAGGCCGAAAACGGTGCGGACGGCGTGGCCCTGGCCCGCCAGGAAAAGCCCGACGCCGTGCTGATGGACATCGTGATGCCGGGCCTCAACGGCTTCCAGGCCACCCGCCAGCTGTCCAAGGAGCCGGAAACCAACGGTATCCCGATCATCATCATCACCACCAAGGACCAGGAAACCGACAAGATCTGGGGCGCGCGCCAGGGCGCCAAGGACTACCTGACCAAGCCGGTGGATGAAGAAACCCTGATCGCCACCCTGAACAAGGTGCTGGCCGGCTGACGGGTCGCCATCATGACCGAGTCGCAAACCGCCTTTGAGCTGTTGTTGGACATCGACCGACGCTGCCGCCTTCTGGCCGCCGACCTGCCGTCCCAGGAAGCCCGCCTGCAACGCTGGAGCGGGATCGGTTTTCGCCTGGGGCAGCATTGGTATGTGGCGCCCATGGGCGAAGTCGCCGAAGTCCTGCATGAGCCGCGCTGTACTTTAATGCCCGGGGTCAAGGCCTGGGTCAAGGGAGTGGCTAACCTGCGTGGGCGCTTGTTGCCGGTGATGGACCTGGGCGGGTTCCTCGGCCTGGAGCTGTCCAAGGCGCGCAAACAGCGGCGCGTATTGGTGGTGGAATTCAACGATTTGTTTGTCGGGCTGCTGGTGGACGAGGTGGTGGGGATGCAGCATTTCGCACAAGACGCACTGCTGGCGAGTGCCGCTCCCGGTGCGCCGTTTATCCAGGGCCAGTTCGATGGCGACCAGCAATGGCAGGTCTTCAGCCCCTTCGCCCTGGCCCAGGCCCCAGGCTTCATGGATGTTGCCGCATGACCACCGTTACCCCGCCAAAACCCCAGGCCGCGTCGCGCAGCCGTTCCCAGATCGTCGTGCTGTTCATTGCACTGATCGTGTTCATCATGTTGCTGTTCGCCAACTTTGCCTACCTCAACACCCAGTCCACCTATGACAAACAGTACATCGGCCACGCCGGTGAGTTGCGCGTGCTGTCCCAGCGCATTGCCAAGAATGCTACCGAAGCCGCCGCCGGCAAGGCCGCAGCGTTCAAGTTGCTGGGCGATGCACGCAACGACTTCGCCCAGCGTTGGGGCTACCTGAAAAAAGGTGACCCGCAAACTGGCCTGCCGGCTGCGCCCAGTGCAGTACGCGCCGAAATGCGTGCGGTGCAGACCGACTGGGAAGCGCTGCTGAAAAATACCGACGCGATCCTCGCCAGCGAACAGACCGTGCTGTCCTTGCACCAGGTTGCGGCGACCCTGGCCGAAACCGTTCCGCAATTGCAGGTGGAGTCGGAAAAGGTCGTCGACATCCTCCTGCAACGCGGCGCCCCAGCCAGCCAGGTCGCCCTGGCCCAGCGCCAGTCGTTGCTGGCCGAGCGCATCCTGGGGGCGGTGAACACCGTGCTGGCCGGCGACGAAACCGCCGTTCAGGCCGCCGACGCCTTTGGCCGCGATGCCAACCGTTTCGGCCAGGTGCTCAACGGCATGCTCCAGGGCAACCCCGGCCTGCGCATCACCCAGGTTGAAGACCGCGACGCCCGCGCGCGTCTGGCGGAAATCGCCGAGCTGTTCGAGTTTGTCTCGGGCTCGGTCGATGAAATTCTCGAAACCTCGCCGCAACTGTTCCAGGTGCGCGCCTCGGCGAGCAACATCTTCAACCTGTCGCAAACCCTGCTCGATGAAGCTTCGCACCTGGCCACCGGTTTCGAAAACCTGGCCGGCGGGCGCAGCTTCGACACCATCGGCGGCTATGTGCTGGGCCTGCTGGCGCTGACCTCGATCATCCTGATCGGCCTGGTGATGGTGCGCGAGACCAACCGCCAACTGCATGAAACCGCCGAGAAGAACGAGCGCAACCAGAACGCGATCATGCGCCTGCTGGATGAAATCGAAGACTTGGCCGACGGCGACCTCACCGTGACGGCCTCGGTGACCGAAGACTTTACCGGCACCATCGCGGACTCTATCAACTACTCCGTCGACCAGTTGCGCGACCTGGTTGCCACCATCAACCTCACCGCCGGGCAAGTCGCCGGTGCGGTGCAGGACACCCAGGCCACCGCCATGCACCTGGCCCAGGCGTCGGAGCACCAGGCCCAGCAGATCGCCGAGGCGTCAACGGCGATCAATCAGATGGCCCAGTCCATCGACCAGGTATCGGCCAACGCCGCCGAATCGTCGGCGGTGGCGGAGCGCTCGGTGGAAATTGCCAACAAAGGCAACGAGGTGGTGCACAACACCATCCACGGCATGGACAACATCCGCGAACAGATCCAGGACACCGCCAAGCGCATCAAGCGCCTGGGCGAGTCGTCCCAGGAGATTGGCGACATCGTCAGCCTGATCGACGACATTGCCGACCAGACCAACATCCTCGCCCTCAACGCCGCGATCCAGGCGAGCATGGCCGGGGATGCCGGACGCGGCTTTGCAGTGGTGGCCGATGAAGTGCAGCGCCTGGCCGAGCGCTCGTCGGCGGCGACCCGGCAGATTGAAACGCTGGTGCGGGCGATCCAGGCCGACACCAACGAAGCAGTCATTTCCATGGAGCAGACCACCACCGAAGTGGTGCGCGGCGCACGCCTGGCCCAGGATGCCGGGGTGGCGCTGGAAGAGATCGAGGGCGTGTCGAAAACCCTGGCGGCGCTGATCCAGAGCATTTCCAACGCGGCGCAGGAGCAGACGAGTTCGGCGGGGCAGATCTCCCTGACCATGAACGTGATCCAGCAGATCACCACCCAGACCTCGTCGGGCTCCACGGCCACCGCGGAAAGCATCGGCAACCTGGCGAAAATGGCCAGCCAGCTGCGCCGGTCGGTGTCGGGGTTCACCTTGCCGCCGCCAAAGCAGGTCGACGATTGAAATGCAGTACAAATGTGGGAGGGGGCTTGCCCCCGATAGCAGTGGGTCAGTCACCCAATCTTTGACTGATGCACCGCCATCGGGGGCAAGCCCCCTCCCACATTTGATCTCTATTTGTCTTGAGATCTTGCACCACCAGCAACCCATGAATTCTAAGCGGAGCAGTTATGGTTGATCGGCACGACTACGTGGCCCTCGAATGGGTCAAGGGCGACATTGCCGAAACCCTGAAACAGGCCCGTTCGGCGCTCGATGCCTACGTCGAAACCTCCGACGGCGATGCCATCGGCGAGTGCCTGGCGTGTGTCCATCAAGTACACGGCGCCCTGCAAATGGTCGAGTTCTATGGCGCGGCCCTGCTGGCCGAAGAAATCGAAGCACTGGCCCTGTCGCTGCAAGCCGACCGCGTGAGCCAGCGCGACGAAAGCATCCGCCTGCTGCAACAGGCCCTCAACCAATTGCCGCTGTACCTGGACCGTGTGCACAGCGCCCGCCGCGACCTGCCGCTGGTGGTGTTGCCATTGCTCAACGACCTGCGCAGCGCGCGCGGCGAAAGCCTGCTGTCGGAGACCAGCCTGTTCAGCCCGCAGCTGCTGACGATAGCCCCGTTGCCCGACGAAGCCCTGGCCCAACGCGCCGTGCCCGACCTGAAAGAGCAACTGCGCCAGTGGCACCAACTCCTGCAACAGGCCTTGGCCGGGTTGCTGCGCGAAGACCACGGCCCCAGCAACCTGGAAGACATGGCGCGGGTGTTCGCGCGCCTCGAAGCCCTGTGCCAGGGCGCGCCGTTGTTGCCGCTGTGGCAAGTCACCTCGGCGCTGGTCGAAGGCATGCTCACCGGTGTGATCGCCAACAGCCCGGCCCTGCGCAGCCTGCTCAAGGCCAGCGATAAACAGCTCAAGCGTCTGCTGGCCCAGGGCATCGGCGGGATCAACCAGGCGGCGCCGGATGAACTGCTCAAGAGCCTGTTGTTTTACGTGGCCAAGGTCACTAGGCCGACGCCGCGTATGCAGAGCCTCAAGGAACGCTACGGCCTGGATGAAGCCCTGCCCGACAGCGCGCTGGTCGACGCCGAACGCGCGCGCCTGGCCGGGCCGGACCGCAATGCGATGGGGTCGGTACTCGGTGCCTTGTGCGAAGAACTGGTACGGGTCAAGGAGCGCCTCGACTTGTTCGTGCGCAGCGACCGTCAGCACACCAGCGACCTGGATGCACTGCTCGCACCGCTGCGGCAGATCGCCGACACCCTGGCGGTGCTGGGCTTCGGCCAGCCGCGCAAAGTCATCATCGATCAACTCGCGGTGGTACTGAGCCTGGCGCAGGGCCAACGCGAGCCCAACGACGCGGTGCTGATGGATGTCGCCGGCGCCTTGCTCTACGTCGAAGCCACGCTGGCCGGCATGGTCGGCACTGTCGAGCCGGAAAGCCGCGAAGAAAGCCGCTTGCCCACCACCGACCTGACCCAGATTCACCAATTGGTGATTCGCGAGTCCTGCCAGTGCCTCAAGCAAGCCAAGGAACTGGTGATCGACTGCATCGAAGCCGATTGGGACCGTCAGCGCCTGGAGTCCCTGCCCGAGCTGCTGAGCCAGGTGCGCGGTGCCCTGGCGATGATCCCTTTGCCTCGCGCAGCGAGCCTGATGCGCGGGTGCACGGATTACGTCGACGAACAGTTGATGGGCAGCGATGCGCCACCGTCCGAGAGGCAACTGGCGCACTTCGCTGACGTGATCAGCAGCCTGGAGTACTACCTGGAGCGCATGCTGCAGGACCCGGATGCGGCCGGAGAACGTGTGCTGGAGCTGGCGACCCAAGGCCTGGCCGCACTGGGCTACTTGCCTGCCGAGAAACCCTGGCGCCAGGCGTTGGTTGCACCGGATGGCGCACTGCCGGCCGAACTCGCGCCGAGCCAATCCCAGTTCGACGCCCTGGCCAGTCCGACGTCGCGCCTCAACCCGCCGGCCCTGCAACGCCCCGGCAGCCTGTTGCCGCCGCCCGCCGACGAGGAGCCCATCGACGACGAACTGCGCGAAGTCTTCCTCGAAGAAACCGATGAAGTCCTCGAAGTGCTGCACCGCTACCTGCCCAACAGCGCGGACAAAACCGCCCAGGGCGAAATGCGCCGCGCTTTCCACACCCTCAAGGGCAGCGGCCGCATGGTGCGCGCCCTGGTCTTGGCCGAGCTGGCCTGGGCCATGGAAAACCTGCTCAACCGTGTGCTGGAACGCAGCGTAAGCCTGGGCCCCGAGGTGCAGCAGGTATTGGACGAAGCGGTGGCCCTGCTGCCGGAATTGATTGCTGACTTTGCCACCGACGACCAGCGCCAACGCGATGAAGTCGACGCCCTGGCTGCCCGCGCCCACGCCTTGGCCAGTGGCACACCTGCGCCGGCCGCCGAACCCCATGATCCGATGTTGCTGGAGATCTTCCGCAACGAAGCCCAGAGCCACCTGGACAGCCTCAACCACTTCCTGCAGCAGGCCGCCGAGCATGTGCCGCTGCAAGTCAGCGATGAGCTGCAACGCGCCCTGCACACCCTCAAGGGCAGCGCCTACATGGCCGGCGTGCTGCCCATCGCCGAGCTGGCGCGCCCGCTGGACCACCTGACCCGCGAATACAAGGCGCACCGCCTGCCGCTGGATCTGGACGAAGTGGAGTTGCTGCTGGAGGCCGAGGGCCTGTTCCAACGTGGGCTGCGCGACCTGGACAGTGACCCCTTGGCGTCGATCAACGGTGCAGAGGATCTGATCAACCGCACGCGAAGCCTGCTGGATCAGCAGCTTGAAGCGCTGCTCGACGTGCGCATCAAGCGCGATCCGCAGTTGATCGCCAACTTTCTGGCCCAAGGCATGGACATCCTGCTCGACGCCGAAAGCCTGCTGCGCCGCTGGCAACAGCACCCCGGCGAGCGCCAGGAGCTGACTGCACTGCTGGATGAACTGACCACCCTGGGCGAAGGCGCGCATGTCGCGGATCTGCACGCCATCGACGAACTCTGCGAAGCCCTTCTCGACCTCTATGGCGCGGTGGAGGAGAGCAGTCTGGCCGTGAGCGAGCGGTTTTTCCACGAGGCCGAACAGGCCCATGAAGCGTTGATCAGCATGCTCGACCAACTGGCCGCCGGCCAGGAAATCAGCCCGGCGCCGGCCCGTGTCGACGCCTTGCGCGAGCTGCTGGATGAAGCCCTCGACCCATCCGCCACAGGCCTGATCAGAAGCGATGGCAGCCGCACCCTGAGTATTTCCGAACTGGGCGCCGCCACACAGCAGTTGGATCACCAAACGGCGATGGACGACGAGATCGTCGAGATCTTCCTCGAAGAAGCCGTGGACATCCTCGACAGCGCCGGGCAGTCGCTCAAACGTTGGTTGCTGGAGCCCGACAACGCCGCGCCGCTGTCGTCGTTGCAACGTGATTTGCACACCCTCAAGGGCGGTGCGCGCATGGCTGAAATCGAGCCGATTGGCGACCTGGCTCATGAGTTGGAATGCCTGTACGAAGGACTGGTGGACCGCCGCTACAATTATTCCACTGAGCTCTCCCAGGTACTGATGGCCAGCCATGAGCATCTGGCCTTGCAGCTTGAAGAATTGCAGCACCACCGCCCTTTGAGTGACAGCGCCGAGTTGATCGCCAGGGCACGAGCATTGCGCCAAGGCAACGCGCCTGCCGCACCGGCCATGGCGCCGGCGGCATCGGGCGCCGACCCTGAGCTTCTGGATATCTTCCTCGAAGAAGCGGCCGACATTCTCGACAGTTCCAGTGCCGCGCTGTCGCGCTGGCAGGCCGAGCCCGGCAACCGCCAGGAAGTGGAAACCCTGCTGCGCGACCTTCATACCCTCAAGGGCGGCGCGCGCATGGTCGAGATCGCACCTATTGGCGACCTGGCCCACGAACTGGAGTTTCTCTACGAAGGCCTGTCTGCCGGCTTGCTTGCGCCGTCGCCTGAGTTGTTCGCCTTGCTCCAGGGCTGCCACGACCGTTTGGCGCAGATGATCGACGCCGTGGCGGACGGCTTGCCGGTCGGCTCGGTGGACAAGCTCATCGAGCGCATCAAAAGCCTGGTGCACCCAAGCCAAGAGGCAGTGACGCCGGTGGCGTTGCCGGCTGGCAAGGCGGAGGCCGTGGTGGACCCGGCTGCCGACATGGTGAAGATCTCCGCTGAACTGCTCGACGACCTGGTCAACCTGGCCGGTGAAACTTCGATCTTCCGTGGCCGCATCGAGCAGCAAGTCAACGACGCCCGTATCGCCCTGACGGAAGTGGAAACGACGATTGAGCGCATGCGCGACCAACTGCGCCGTCTCGACACCGAAACCCAGGGCCGCATCCTCAGCCGCCAGCAGGCCGAGGCCGAGCGCCTGGGCTACGAAGAGTTCGACCCGCTGGAGATGGACCGCCATTCACAGTTGCAGCAACTGTCCCGTGCGCTGTCCGAATCGGCCTCCGACCTGCTCGACCTCAAGGACACCCTGGAGCGCCGCAACGAGGACGCCCATGGCCTGCTGCAGCAACAGGCGCGCATCAATACCGAGTTGCAGGAAGGCCTGATGCGCACGCGCATGGTGCCGTTCGAGCGCATGCTGCCGCGCCTCAAGCGCATCGTGCGCCAGGTGGCGGGTGAGCTGGGCAAGGACGTGGAATTCATCGTCGGCAACGCCGAAGGCGAGATGGATCGCAACGTGCTGGAGCGCATGGCGGCGCCGCTGGAACACATGTTGCGCAATGCCGTTGACCACGGCCTGGAGTCTCGCGATGCACGGCTGCTGGCCGGTAAGCCTGAGAAAGGCCGCATCACCCTGGACCTGACCCACGAAGGCGGCGACATCGTCTTCGACATGCGCGACGACGGCGCCGGCGTGCCGCTGGAAGCCGTGCGGCGCAAGGCGATCAAGCGTGGCCTGCTCGCACCCAATCAAGAGATGAGCGACCGCGACGTGTTGCAGTTCATCCTGCAGCCGGGCTTCTCCACCGCTGAAAAGATCACGCAGATTTCCGGGCGCGGCGTGGGCATGGACGTGGTGCATGAAGAAGTGCGCCAGCTTGGTGGCTCGATGGTCATTGATTCGACCCCGGGCGAGGGTGTGCATTTCCGCATTCGTTTGCCGTTCACCGTGTCGGTCAACCGGGCGCTGATGGTGCAGTGCGCGGACGACCAATACGCGATCCCGCTCAACACCATCGAAGGCCTGGTGCGGGTACTGCCCCATGAGCTGGCCGGGCATTACCAGCAAGACCCGCCGTGTTATGAATACGCCGGCCAGCGTTACGAACTGTTCTACCTGGGCGACCTGCTGCACACCGTCAGCCGCCCGAAACTGCTGGGCCAGTATCAGCCGGTGCCGGTACTGCTGGTGCAGTGCAATGAGCGGCATGTGGCCATCCATGTGGACGCCATGGCCGGTACGCGGGAGATCGTGGTCAAGGGCCTGGGGCCGCAGTTTGCCGGCGTGCAGGGCTTGTCCGGCGCGACAATCCTGGGCGATGGTCGTGTGGTGTTGATCATCGACTTGCTGGCGCATATCCGTGCGCGGCAGCCGGCATTGCCGGCTCAGTCGGTGGATGCGCCACTGATCCTCAACGACCCGCTGAAAAAACGCCCGTTGCTGGTGCTGGTGGTGGACGACTCAGTCACCGTGCGCAAAGTCACCAGCCGCCTGCTGGAGCGCAACGGCATGAACGTGCTCACCGCCAAGGATGGCATCGACGCCCTCGCGGTGCTTGAAGAACACACCCCGGACCTGATGCTGCTCGACATCGAAATGCCGCGCATGGACGGCTTCGAAGTGGCGACCCAGGTGCGCAACGACCCCCGGCTGATGCGCCTGCCGATCATCATGATCACCTCGCGCACCGGCCAGAAACACCGCGACCGCGCCATGGCCATCGGCGTCAACGACTACCTGGGCAAGCCGTACCAGGAATCGGTGCTGCTCGAAAGCATCGCCTACTGGAGCAAGTCCCATGCTTGACCACCGCACCAGCCAACTCACCGGCCTGCTGCTGCCCCTGGCCGACCGCCACCTGGTGCTGCCCAACGTCGCCATCGCCGAGTTGATCGACTTCCAGCGCGGCGAACCGGCCAGCGATGCACCGCCGTGGTACCTGCGGCAAGTGACCTGGCGCGACCGGCAAATCCCGCTGATCAGCTTTGAAGCTGTCTGCGGCGAAGCGAGTGTGACCGGCGAACGTTCGCGAATCGTGGTGTTGAATGCATTGGGTGGGCGACCGACGTTGAAGTTTATTGCGCTGGTGATCCAGGGCATTCCGCGTTCGTACAAGCTCGACAGTGAGTTGAGCTATGTGGACGTGCCGCTGTGCCCGCTGGAACTGGCGGCGGTGCAGGTGGGCGAGCATGTGGCGAAGGTGCCGGATTTGATGGGGCTGGAAGCACTGCTGGTAGAGTCCGGCCTGGCCTGACAGTGGCCCACTGTAGGAGCGAGCTTGCTCGCGAAAAACGCCAACGATAACGCAGCGCTCCTTTTAACCAGCGGTGCCTGACGGTTCTTCGCGAGCAAGCTCGCTCCTACAGGAACAGGCTCAATCAATCCGCGCAAACCGCTCAATCACCGGCTGCTCCCGATGCTCGGCCTGCCACAAGTCGTAGGCACTCTGCATCGACAGCCATAACTGCCCAGTGCTCACACCTGCCCGCTCAAGCCGCACCGCCAAGTCAGGACTGACAGGCGCACGCCCATGCAAAATCCTCGAAAACGTCTCACGGGCGAATCCCAGGCGCCGGGCCATTTCGGTGATGGTGATGTCCAGGGCAGGGATTACATCTTCAAGCAGGATTTCACCTGGGTGAGGTGGGTTGTGCTGGGGCACATTGCGCTTCGTGCTTGGGCTCATGATGTTCGCTCGTGGTGGATCGGACGAAAATGCTAGAGAGACGGGTTCCGAGCAACAACCTGAAAGCCTTGTCAGGATCGGATGTAATTGCTGTAGGCGACTTCTGCGTTTGGATTTGAAGTCGTGCTGAATCACTCCTTGGGCAACGACACCTCCATCTACGGTGTGCGAGATAGTAGTCATGGCGTTGTGATTGATCGATGCTGCTCGTGGGGCCAGGCGATACTCAATGTGGCGAGCGGGGCAAGCCCGCTCGCCACAGGATGTGCATTGCCTTTAGTGTTGTGGTGAGCGCTAGGATTTTTCCTGCAAGATGTTGGGCTGTGCATGAACTTGTCGGGCGCGGACAGCGCGCCTAGTCTTCGCCCCGTCATCGCAAAAAACGGTGACACGGACGTGCAAGTCCGGTTACATGTCGGCGCACAAACGCCCATAGCCATTCAACGGGCGTTTTTTATGCCTGCTGTACTCGTTATGGCGGCTGTGCGTGGGAGATCCCTCGGGGTCTGCCGGGGTCCGATATGCCCGGTCTTGCACACCTGCGCACAGCTGCCACCTTAATTCGCGTGCAAGCGGAAGAGGGCAGTCTCCATCACATATCGGAGTTGTAGATCATGATCAAACCCACCCCCAATCCGCCCCTCTTCACCGTAAACCCTCACCAAGACACCGAAACCCTGCTGGTCAACGCCAGCGAAACCCTGTCTTCCCTCAACGCACTCACTTGCAACCTCGCCTTCGACCTGGACACCCCCCAGCGCGCAATCATGCTCGGCATCCAGCAAATGGCGGAGTTGGGGCAGTTGCTGGTAGATCGGGCCTTGGAGCAAGTCAGCCCGGCGACTGCCTCTTGAAGCGGTCCCAAATAGGGACTGATCGTTCCCTATTTGGGACCGCTACTTAACAGGCACCCCTGAACACGTGTGGCGAGCGGGGCAAGCCCGCTGGCCACAGAGGCATACCTTGCCGCGCTGCAATTGCTCGCTCCATCGTAAAGATCCTCACCCCACTGCCGATAGCCAAGGGAGTTTTTCGACAGAAGTATCGACGCAATGTGGCTTTTGGATGGGTTTGCCTGGCTGTACGACCTCAACCGTTTTACCGGCACGCTTCTGATGTGGTTTGGGGTGCTGGTGCTCACGGCAGCGGTGACCATGAACGTGCAGTCCAACCGTGGAAAGCTGTGGGGGTTCATGATTACCACCGCAGGCGCGGTGTTTATCCTGGTGTACCTGGAAAGCCTCAAGCTGGTCGGTGCCGATAAGGCTATCAAAGGCGTAGTGAGCAACTTTGTGGTCATGACCCTGGGCGGTCTTGGCTCGGGTCTGCTGGCGGTGGCGATATCCAAAGGGCCGACCCCGGAAGAAGACAAACAGGCCCGAGGGTTTATCCGTGATCGTCTGCTGGATGCGCTTGAATACGCCTTCGTGTACGTCGCGATTTGCGCGTTCACCGTGTTTGCGGTGTGCTTGCCACTCAACCTGCTGGGCTGGCCGCCCGTCGACGAACATGACCTGCTGAGCCTGCTGATGGTGTGCCTGGGTGCACTGCTGGGTTACGCGATAGCCTCCCGCTCCAGTCGCTTGAGAAACTGGGAGCAACTGGGCGGCTGCGCGCTGGTGGCGCTGCTCCTGCTGCTGTTGCCGGTTTACGCACAGGCACTATCAGGCTTGTGGGAGTGGAGTTGGGCGGCTGTGTTGGGGCTGCACGGTTTTGCCGCGTTGGCGTTGTTCAGGACGGTATGGTTCCACCGCACCGAATGGCACCGCACCTGAACGCCCGTGTTCATTCAGCCATCATTAACCCAGGCGTAACAGTCCAACGCCCAGCTTGATTGATGGCCCCCTCAATCACTCCTAAGGTAAGCCCCACGACAGCAAACCCGTGGAGCGACCATGACAACAACAATAACCCCCGACTCACGCTGGACGCGGCGGCGCGACGAGAAGCAGCGGCGGCTCGGGCTGGTCAAACAATACGCAGACGGCGCGGTGCTGCCCAGCGACAGGATCGTCGAGGCGCTTGAGGCGCTGATCCTCCCCGGCGACCGCGTGGTGCTGGAAGGCAACAACCAGAAACAGGCTGATTTCCTCTCGCGCTCCCTGGCCAAGGCCGACCCGGCCAAGCTCCACGATTTGCACATGATCATGCCCAGTGTCGGCCGCTCCGAGCACTTGGACCTGTTTGAAAAAGGCATCGCGCGCAAGCTCGATTTCTCCTTCGCCGGCACCCAATCCCTGCGCATCAGCCAGTTGCTCGAAGACGGCCTGCTGGAAATCGGCGCGATCCACACCTACATCGAACTCTATGCGCGGCTGGTGGTGGACCTGATCCCCAACGTGGTGCTTTCCGCCGGGTTCATGGCCGACCGCGCCGGCAATATCTACACCGGCGCCAGCACCGAAGACACCCCGGCGCTGATCGAGCCCGCCGCGTTCAGCGACGGCATCGTGATCGTGCAGGTCAACCAGTTGGTGGATGACGTGACCGACTTGCCTCGCGTCGACATCCCCGCCAGTTGGGTGGATTTTGTGGTGGTGGCCGACAAGCCGTTCTATATCGAACCACTGTTCACCCGTGACCCGCGCCACATCAAGCCGGTGCATGTGCTGATGGCGATGATGGCGATCCGTGGCATCTACGAAAAACACAACGTGCAGTCCCTCAACCACGGCATCGGCTTCAACACCGCCGCCATCGAGTTGATCCTGCCGACCTACGGCGAATCCCTCGGCCTCAAGGGCAAGATCTGCCGCAACTGGACGCTCAATCCGCACCCCACGCTGATCCCCGCCATCGAAAGCGGCTGGGTGGAAAGCGTGCATTGCTTCGGCACCGAGCTGGGCATGGAGAACTACATCGCTGCACGCCCGGACGTGTTTTTCACCGGGCGCGACGGCTCTATGCGTTCCAACCGCATGTTCTGTCAGCTCGCCGGCCAATACGCGGTGGACTTGTTTATCGGCGCCACCCTGCAGGTCGACGGCGACGGCCATTCCTCCACCGTGACACGCGGTCGCCTCGCCGGATTTGGCGGCGCGCCGAACATGGGCCATGACCCGCGCGGTCGCCGTCACGGTACGCCAGCCTGGCTGGATATGCGCCACGACGATGCCCCGGAAGCGCTGCTGGAACGCGGCAAAAAACTCGTGGTGCAAATGGTCGAGACCTTCCAGGAAGGCGGCAAGCCCACCTTCGTCGACACCCTCGACGCCGTCGAGGTCGCACGCAAAAGCGGCATGGCCCTGGCGCCGATCATGATCTACGGCGATGACGTCACCCACCTGCTCACCGAAGAAGGCATCGCCTACCTGTACAAGGCGCGTTCCCTCGAAGAGCGCCAGGCGATGATCGCCGCCGTCGCAGGCGTCACCGCCATCGGCATGCGCCACAACCCCAAGGACACTGCACGCATGCGCCGCGAAGGCTTGATCGCCTTGCCCGAAGACCTGGGGATTCGCCGCACCGACGCCACCCGTGAGCTGTTGGCCGCCAAGAGCGTGGCCGACCTGGTGGACTGGTCCGGCGGCCTGTACAACCCGCCCGCCAAGTTCAGGAGCTGGTAAATGCGCGCCCTCAAACTGCATGAACTCAGCCTTGCGGATCAACTGGCCGACATGGCCGTCGATGCGCTGATCGATGAAGCCGACCTGTCGCCCAAACCGGCCCTGGTGGACCGGCGCGGCAACGGCGCCCACAGCGATTTACACCTTGGCCTGATGCACGCCTCGGCGCTGTCGCTATGGCCGATGTTCAAGGAAATGGCCGAGGCGGCGATTGAAATCGGTGAAATCGGCTTGCCCCTGCGCGAAGCCCTCGGACGTCTTGGCCGCGAAGGTGAGCACGCGATGCTCATCACCACCAACGGTGTGAACACCCATCGCGGCGCAATCTGGGCCCTCGGCTTGCTCACCGCCGCCGCCGCGCTGGAACCACGTGCCGTGACGCTGACTGCCGCCAAACTGGCCCTGCTCAACGACCGCTTCGCTCCGCAACCCCTGAGCCATGGCGCGCAGGTTGCCCAACGCTACGGCGCACGCGGTGCCCGTGAAGAAGCGCAGCTCGGCTTCCCCTCGGTGGTGCAACGAGGCCTGCCGCAACTGCGCAAAAGCCGCCTGCAGCATGCCGGCGAACAGAACGCCCGCCTGGATGCCTTGCTCGCGATCATGACCGAGCTGGCCGACACCTGCGTGCTCTACCGCGCCGGCACCGAGGGCCTTCAAGCCATGCAGCACGGTGCCCAAGCGGTGCTCGACGCTGGCGGCAGCGCAACCCTGGCCGGTCGTCGCCAACTGCATGAGCTGGACCAGCAACTGCTGGCCCTGAATGCCTCCCCCGGCGGCGCCGCCGACCTGTTGGCCGCCTGCCTGTTTATCGACCGCCTCGACGGAGCGTTGTGATGGAAACCTTATCCTTTGAATTTCCCGCCGGGCAGCCGCCAAAAGGCCGTGCGCTGGTGGGCTGCGTTGGCTCGGGCGACCTGGAAGTGCTGCTGGAACCGGGCACGCCGGGCACCCTGACCATCCAGGTGCAGACCTCGGTGAACGGTGCCGAACAACGCTGGCAGCATCTGTTCGAGCGGATCTTCCAGGAGCAGACCCCGCCGGCGTTGAAGATTGATATCCACGATTTTGGCGCCACCCCCGGCGTGGTGCGCTTGCGCCTGGAGCAGGGTTTCGAGGAGGTCGGCCATGACTGACTTACTCGCCAAACACAGCTTCGTTGAACTGGGCGCTCGTCAGCGCGCCAAGGCCTTGCTGGACGCCGGCTCCTACCGCGAATTGATCGACCCGTTTCAGCGCGTGATGTCGCCGTGGCTGAGCCGCCAGGGCGTGGTGCCCCAGGCCGATGACGGTGTGGTGATCGCCAAGGGCAGCATCGGCGGAAAACCGGTGGTGATTGCCGCCATCGAGGGTAACTTCCAGGGCGGCAGCCTTGGCGAGGTGGGCGGCGCGAAAATCGCCGGCGCTCTGGAGCTGGCGGCCGAAGACAATCGCAAAGGCATTCCCACTCGTGCGGTGTTGCTGCTGGAAACCGGTGGCGTGCGCTTGCAGGAAGCCAACCTGGGCCTGGCGGCCATCGCGGATATCCACGCCGCGATCGTCGACCTGCGCCAGTACCAGCCGGTGATCGGCGTGGTGGCGGGCAGCGTGGGGTGCTTTGGCGGCATGTCCATTGCGGCCGGGTTGTGCAGTTACCTAGTCGTCACCCGCGAAGCCCGCCTTGGCTTGAATGGCCCGCAAGTGATCGAACAAGAAGCGGGGCTTGAAGAGTACGACTCCCGCGACCGGCCCTTCATCTGGAGCCTCACCGGCGGCGAGCAGCGCTTCAACAGCGGCTTGGCCGACCGTTATGTAGCGGACGATGTGGCCGAGATTCAACAGACCGTCAGCGCATTGCTGCAACAGGGCCTGCCCACCCAACAACGCAGCCGCCAATCCGAATACTACCTGGCGCGCCTGGCCGAACTGGATGCTACGCCGCAGATCGACCCGGCGACGGTGCGCGCGCTGTTTCAAGGAGAACGCTCATGAGAGGTTTGCAGTGGTTCAACGCATTGAGCGCCGGCGCGACAGCTGTTGAAGGTTTGCCGAACTCCCTGAAAGTGGCCGACGGCCTGCTGGGCGAGCAAGCCGTACGCTTTATCGCCGTGGTCACCGACGCGCAAAACCGCTTCCCCCGCGCACGCAATGGCGAAGTCGGTTTGCTCGAAGGTTGGGGGTTGGCGAAGGCTGTCGATGAAGCCATCGCCCGTGGCGACAAACGCCCGATCATTGCCATTGTCGACGTGCCCAGCCAAGCCTATGGCCGGCGCGAAGAAGCCCTTGGCATCCACCAGGCGCTGGCTGCCGCCGCCGACAGCTATGCCCGCGCCCGACTGGCCGGGCACCCGGTGATCGCGTTGCTGGTGGGCAAGGCCATGTCCGGTGCGTTCCTCGCCCACGGTTACCAGGCCAACCGCCTGATCGCCCTGCGCGATCCCGGCGTGATGGTGCACGCCATGGGCAAGGCCTCGGCGGCGCGGGTGACCCTGCGCAGCGTCGAGGAGCTGGAAGCCCTGGCCGCCAGCGTGCCGCCGATGGCCTATGACATCGACAGCTATGCCAGCCTCGGCCTGTTGTGGGAGACCTTGACGGTCAGCCAGATCGAACAGCCCACGGCGCAGGACGTTGCGCGGGTCAACGACTGCCTGGTGAGTGCGATCAAGGATGTCGGCACGCCTGATTTGAGCAGCCGCCTCGGTGCGACCAACCGCGCCGCTTCCAGCCATGTGCGCCAGCTGTTGCGGGAGCAATGGTGAACGCCCACGACCTGCTCTGGGGCATGACCCCGGCGCACCTGCCCGCTGACGCGCCGGGGTGGGCGAAGGATGCGGTTGGCACGGTAGTCGTGCGTCGCGCCATCGTCGCGCCGGGCTTTGTCGCGGTGGGTGTGCGTGGGCGTTTGCGCGAGCAGCGGTTTGCCGCGTTGATGCCGATGGCAGCCGTACAGCGGCGGGTCGCGCCGGAAGCGTTGCGCGATGTGGTGTCGACAAGGGATCTACCGGCATTGCAGGCCCTCGATCAACTGCGGCCGGTGCTGGCGCCATTGAGTTGGGGCGTCACCGGCAGCGCTGGTTTTGAGTTGGCCACCGGGATTGAAGCACTGCATGCCCAGAGCGACCTGGACCTGATTCTGCGCACACCCGAGCCGCTGGATCGCAACGATGCACGCGACCTGCTGGCCACCTTGGACAACGCCGCGTGCGCTGTGGATATGCAATTGCAGACACCTTTCGGTGCCGTCGCCTTGCGTGAATGGGCCGGTCCATCACGGCGGGTGCTGTTGAAAACCGCCAACGGTGCGCATTTGGTCATTGATCCCTGGCAGGCCTTGGCATGAGCAGCCTTCTGGTGTTCCCAGGGCAGGGCGCCCAACGCCCCGGCATGCTCCAGGCGTTGCCGGCTGATGTGTTGGAACAGGCCAGCGATGCCTTGGGTGAAGACGTGCGCAACTTGGATTCTGCTGAAGCCCTGGCCAATACCCGCGCTGTACAACTCTGCCTGCTGATCGCAGGCGTCGCCCACGCCCGCCTGCTGCAACACACGCCGGACTACGTCGCAGGCCTGTCCATTGGTGCCTACGCGGCGGCGGTGATTGCCGGCGCGATGGACTTCAGCGATGCAATCAAGCTGGTCAGCCTGCGCGGCGAGCTGATGCAGAACGCTTATCCACAGGGCTACGGCATGACTGCGCTGATAGGCCCACAGTTATCCACCGTCGAAACCTTACTAGCCGAAATCTGCAGCCCTGAAACCCCGGTGTATCTGGCCAATATCAATGCTGATAACCAGACCGTGATCGCCGGCAGCGACCAGGCCATGAAACTGGTCGCCGACCGCATCAAGGGCAACGGCATTGCCAAGCGCCTGGCCGTCAGCGTGCCATCCCATTGCGCATTGTTGGACCAACCGGCCCAGGCCCTGGCCCAAGCCTTCGGTCCGCTCAAGGCGCCGCGCATCACCTACCTGAGCAGCACCCGCGCACGGCCGATTCACAACCCCGCGCAATTGCGCGACGACCTGGCCTTCAACATGTGCCGCGTCGTCGACTGGCGCGGCACCGTGCAAAGCGCCTACGAGCGCGGTGTGCGCCTGCAAATCGAACTGCCACCGGGCGCAGTGCTCACCGGCCTGTCACGGCGGGTGTTTGAGCAAGGCACGGTGATCGCCTGTGAAGGCGCACGCCTGGACACCCTGCAGGCCCTGCTGCAAGAGGAGGACCGCCGCCACCGATAAAGCACTGCCCAAGGCTTTCGAAGCACAAAAACAACAATTTCGATCGAGCACTTTGAGGACAACAACAATGATTATCTACGGTGTGGCGTTTCTGGCGCTTTGCACGTTGGCCGGCCTGTTTGTCGGTGAACTGCTGGGTAAATGGATGGGTATCCCGGCCAACGTCGGTGGCGTGGGGATTGCCATGTTGCTGTTGATCGGCCTGGGCAGTTACCTGGGCAAGCGAGGGCTGTTTACGGGCAAGTCGGAGCAAGGCGTGAGCTTCTGGGCCGCGATCTACATTCCGATTGTGGTGGCCATGGCCGCCCAGCAGAACGTGTATGGCGCCATCAGTGGCGGGCCAATGGCGATTCTCGCCGGGACACTGGCGGTGGTGCTGGGCTTTGCCTTGGTGCCGGTGCTGGTGCGCATCGGCAATCGCGAGCCGAGCGCGGTTGTTCCCACCAAAGAAGCCGGGTGATCGCCATGTACGAATCGATGATGAAAGTGATCACCGGCTACGGCCTGATCAGTGGGTTTGCAGTAATCGGCCTGACCATGTGGGTTTCCTACTGGATCTCCGACACCTTCACCAAGGGTCGCCTGCACGGTTCGGCGATTGCCATCCTGTTGGGGCTGGTACTGTCTTACGTCGGCGGTGCGTTTACCGGTGGTTCGAAAGGCGTGGTGGATATTCCGTTGTTGTCGGGCATCGGCCTGTTGGGCGGGGCGATGCTGCGTGACTTTGCCATTGTCGCGACGGCTTTTGGCGTGAGTGTCGATGAGCTCAAGCGCGCGGGCTATGTCGGGGTACTCGCGTTGTTTGTCGGCGTGGGCTCATCCTTCGTCGCCGGCGTCGGCGTGGCCATGGCCTTCGGCTACACCGATGCGGTGAGCCTCACCACCATTGGTGCGGGGGCCGTGACCTACATTGTCGGTCCGGTCACCGGTGCGGCGATTGGCGCGAGTTCCGAAGTGATGGCGCTGTCCATCGCCGCCGGGTTGATCAAGGCGATCCTGGTGATGGTGATGACCCCCTTCGTGGCGCCCCTGATTGGTCTGAACAACCCGCGCAGCGCGGTGATCTTCGGCGGCTTGATGGGCACCTCCAGCGGCGTGGCCGGCGGGCTGGCGGCCACCGATCCGAAACTGGTGCCGTATGGCTGCCTGACCGCAGCGTTTTATACGGCGTTGGGTTGTTTGCTAGGGCCTTCGCTGCTGTTTCTACTCATGCGCGGCCTGGTCGGCTAGTCGCTGCGGTTTGCGTACATCCGACACTCCGCCAGCAACGCGAGCAGGTTCGGGTCACGCTCTTTGGCCTTTAGGAACACCACCCCAATATGCTGCTGCAACCGATACCTGGGTTGCAGCGGTATGAGCTTCACGCGGTTCTCATACACCGCCGCAATCCGTCCCGGCAGCAGCGCATAACCCACGCCTGAGCTGACCATGCTCAGCAGCGTGAAGATGTCATTGACCTGCATCGCCACCTTCGGCGCGAACCCCGCCTGCTTGAACACACGATTGCCGTCCTGATGCGTGGCGAAGCCTTGGGTGAGGGTGATGAAGGTTGCGTCGCGCACGTCGGCGAGGTCGATTTGCTGTTCGCGGTCGAAGGGCGAGTCGGCCGGGGTGGCGAGGAAGATGTCGTCGGAAAACAGCGCAATCTGCTCGCAGTCCGGGTCGTTGGCGTGCTCGTCGAGGGAGATGAGGATCGCGTCCACTTCCATGTTCTTGAGCTTGTAGAGCAGGTCGAAGTTGGAGCCCAGGATCAGGTCGATATTGAGTTCGCTGCGGCGGATCTTCAGGCCCATGATCAATTGGGGCACGGTCTTCACCGTCAGCGAATACAGCGAGCCGAGCTTGAAGCGTTCGGCGGAGAAGCCGGCGGCTTCGCGGGTCAGGCGTACGCTGTCGACCACGTCGGCCACCAGCTTCTGTGCGCGCTCTTCCAATACGTAGGCGCTTTCCAGAGGGGTGAGGTTGCGCCCCTCGTGTTTGAACAGCGGGCAGCGCAGGGCGTTTTCCAGGGAGTGGATGGCGCGGTGCACGCTGACGTTGCTGGTTTGCAGCTCGGCGGCGGCGCGGGCCAGGTTGCCGGTGCGCATGAACGCCAGGAAGATCTCCAGTTTCTTGAGAGTGAATTCTTCGTCGATCAGCATGGCCGTGGCTCTTGTTCGAATGCCGTCGATTGTGCCCGCAAAAACCTTCGGCGTCGCCGGAACGTCATAAGCCGCTTGCACTCTTATGCGCAAGGCTGGACGCTTGCCAGCCAGTCCTAACGGTTACAGGAGGTCAGCGGCACATGTACCACGGGGAACGATTCAACGCCTGGAGCCATTTGCTCGGTGCTGTCGCGGCGTGTATTGGCGCCGTGTGGATGTTGGTGGTGGCGAGTCTGGACGGCAGCCCCTGGAAGATCGTCAGCGTGGCGATCTATGGTTTTACCTTGATGGTGCTGTACAGCGCGTCCACCGTGTACCACAGCGTGCAGGGGCGCAGAAAAGAGATCATGCAGAAGGTCGATCACTTTTCGATCTACCTGTTGATCGCCGGCAGCTACACGCCGTTTTGCCTGGTGACCCTGCGCGGGCCATGGGGCTGGACGCTGTTCGGGATTGTGTGGGGGTTGGCGGTGATCGGGATTTTGCAGGAGATCAAGCCGCGCTCCGAGGCGCGCATCCTGTCGATCGTGATCTATGCGGTGATGGGCTGGATCGTGCTGGTGGCGGTCAAGCCGTTGCTGGCAGCATTGGGCACGGCCGGGTTTATCTGGCTGGCCTCGGGCGGGGTGTTGTACACCGTCGGCATCATCTTTTTTGCCTTGGAGGATCGCCTGCGGCATTCCCATGGGATCTGGCATTTGTTTGTGATCGGCGGGAGTTTGCTGCACTTCGTCGCGATCATGCGTTACGTTTTATAGACAGCCCTTTCAAGGCCTTTAGGTAGAACAGGCGATAAGTACCCTGTGGCGAGCGGGCTTGTCCCGCGTTGGGCTGCGAAGCAGCCCCAAAACCAGCGTCTGAAGCGTGCCTGACTCACCGCATTGCTCTTTCCAGGGTCGCTTCGCAACCCAACGCGGGACAAGCCCGCTCGCCACAGTTGCAGTGTTAGCCCTTGATGGCGTGGTATCAGCCAGATAGGGTCGGTTTTTTTCAAAGACCTTGAAAGGGCTGCGTTTTATAGACGCCCCAGAAGTTCTCTTGCCTGGTCGCCAAAAATCTGTAGCAGATTGGCCAACATATGCGGCGGCGGTTCGTCGGCGCGGGTCAGGGCGTACAGGGTGATCGGCAGCGGCGGTGTGAGGGGGCGGATGCAGGTGGTGGCCGTTGACGCACCCAGCGCGGTGAACGGATCGATCACCGTCAAACCGGCGCCGGATTCCACCATGGCGCGAGCCAGGGAATAGGTTTGCACCGAGATCGTTACCCTGGGCAGTGGGTCGACGTTTTCCAGGTAGCTGTCGAGTTTCGCCGCCAGCGGGTCGGCGCTGGAGAGGCCGATCAGCGGTGCGCCCGCCAGGTCAGCCAACGGCAAGGGCTTGCTCAGTTCGGCTGGCGGCCAATAGCCTTTGGACGCCAAGGCCACCAACACGCCGTTGGCCAGCACCTGCGTGGTCAACCCCGGATGGCCGGAAAAATTGAGCGTCAGCGCCAGGTCAATCTCACGCATCAACAGCTTCTGCACCAGCTCGCGGCTATGGTCGCTGGACAGCTCGCAGGCTATGTCCGGGTAATCGCGTTTCCACTCCAGAATCGCCGGCGGCAGCAGCGACAGCGCCAGTGCCGGGATCGCGCCGATGCGCACACTCTGGCCCGGTGCGCGGCGCAAGCTCTTGGCCAGGCGCCGCACGCCTTGCAGGCTTTCGGTGACTTTTTCCACTTCGCGTTCCAGCGCCAGGGCTTCCGGCGTGGGTTGCAGTTTGCCGCGCACTCTTAAAAAAAGCGGAAAACCCAGCTGCAATTCGGCGTGCTGCAACACCTTGGTCACCGCTGGTTGCGACACATGCAGCAACTGCGCGGCAGCGCTGACGGAGCCGGTCTGGCGGATGGCCTGGAAGATTTCGATATGACGCAGGCGCATGGCAAGTCCATAACCTTTGTTTATAGGTGGTCCATCTTTATTCATTGTCGGTGCCCTGTCACCTGCCCCTAGGCTTGAGGCCTCTTGATTGAACGGCGGGTGGCGGGGATGGTGTGCATCATCGGCGGTGGGGTGATCGGCTTGGCCAGCGCGTATGCGTTGGTGCGTGCGGGCCATGAAGTGACGGTGATCGAGGCTCGCGACAGCTTGGGCAGCGAAACCAGCTTCGCCAACGGCGGGCAACTGTCCTATCGCTATGTCGCGCCGCTGGCGGATGCCGGAGTGCCGCTGCAAGCCATCGGCTGGTTGCTGCGCGGTGACTCGCCTTTGAAGCTGCGTCCCCGTCTGGACCCCCAGCAATGGCGCTGGATGGCATCGTTTCTCGGCGCCTGCCGTGGCTCGGTGAATAAACGCAATGCCGCGCACTTGTTGCGCCTGGCAACCCTGAGCCAGACCACCTTGCAGCAATGGCGCGAAGACGATCACCTGGACGGTTTCGACTGGCGCCGTAACGGCAAGCTGGTGACCTTTCGCACTCCCGGCTCCTTTGACCAGGCCCGCAGTAAAGTCACCGATATCCTGCAACAGCAGGTGTTGTCGGCCGACGACTGCGCACGCCTGGAACCTGCATTGGCCGGAGGTGGTTTTGTGGGGGGGATCTATACGCCGAACGAGGAAGTCGCCGATTGTCATGCCTTCTGCCAGCGCTTGGCGGCGCGGCTTGAAGCGTCGGGGCGCTGTCGCTTTTTGCTGGGGCGCAAGGTCACCGGCCTTCGCCATGCTGGCGGTGCGGTGCACAGCATCGAGTTGGGTGATGAGGTGATGCCGGTTGATCAATTGGTGCTGGCGGCCGGTTACCGCAGCGCCGAATTGGGCGTGTCGTTGCCGCTGTATCCGCTCAAGGGCTACAGCCTCAGCGTGCCGATTGGCGCGCAGCACCAGGCGCCGAACGTCAGCATCACCGACTACGACCGCAAGATCGTCTACGCGCGGATCGGCGAGCAACTGCGGGTGGCTGCCATGGTGGATATTGTCGGCTTCGATGCCGACCTCGAACCCAAGCGCCTGGCCTTGATGAAGCGCCAGGCGCTGGAGACTTTCCCTATGGCCGGCGACTATGCCCACGCGGTGGAATGGGCGGGCATGCGCCCGGCGACCCCCACCGGCGTGCCGCTGATTGGTACCAGTGTCTATCGCAACCTTTGGTTGAACCTGGGTCACGGCGCCCTGGGTTTTACCCTGGCCTGCGGCAGCGGCCGGTTGCTGGCCGAATTGATCGACCAGCGCCCCCCTTCCATTGATATGCAGGGCCTGACGCCCCGCGCCGCATGAGGATGCACCCATGACTATCACCCGAATCAGCAGCAACGACCGGCTTTCTGGCGCCGCAACCTACAAGGACTTGGTGTTTCTGTCGGGCCAGGTGCCGGGCGACGGCCAGGACGTGGCCACACAAACCCAGGAAGTGCTGGCCAAGATCGATGCGCTGCTGGCCCAGACGGGCAGTGACAAGGACCACCTGCTCAACGCGACGATTTACCTCAAAGACATTGGCGAAGGTTTTGCACCGATGAACGAGGTCTGGTCCGCCTGGCTGTCGCCGGGCATGGCGCCGACACGCACCACCCTGCAAGCGCAATTGGCGCGGCCGAGTGTGCTGGTGGAAATCAGCGTGATTGCTGTACGTAAACAACCTTGAAGACCAACGGAGAATAACAATGAAAAAGATCCTGTTGACCGGCTGTACCCTGGGGCTTTTGTTTAGCGCGCAGACTTACGCAAACGAGGCCCCGCTGAACGGCGCGCTGGCCAAGATCGCCAATGCCAAGTCCATCACGCTGGGTTATCGCGATGCATCGGTGCCGTTTTCCTATGTGGGGGATCACAGCGGCAAACCCATGGGCTATTCGGTGGAGCTGGCCGGCAAGATTGTCGAGCGCATCCAGCAGAAAACCGGGGTGGCCAACCTGAATGTGAAGTACAACCTGGTGACCTCCCAGACCCGCATCCCGCTGGTGCAGAACGGCACAGTCGACCTGGAATGCGGTTCCACCGGGGTGACGGCTGAGCGGCAGAAGCAGGTGGCGTTTTCTTACGGATTTATCTACGTGAAGGGCCAACTGCTGACGGCGAAGGACAGCGGTATCAACGGCTTTGCCGACCTTGCCGGCAAGAATGTGGTGACCACCGCCGGCACCACCAATGAGCGCTTCCTGAAAAGCTATAACGCCGAGCACAAAGCCAGTATGTTCGTGATCAGCGCCAAGGACCACGGCGAGGCGTTCAAGATGCTCGAAACCGGCCGCGCGGCGGCGTTCTACATGGATGATGCGTTGCTTTACGGTGAGCGCGCCAAGGCCAAGGACCCGCACAAGTGGGTGGTGGTCGGTAAGGAGCAATCGCGGGAAATCTACAGCTGCATGCTGCGTAAAGACGACCCGCAGTTTCTGGCAGTGGTCAACGAGACCCTCGGCGAGCTGTACAGCAGCGGCGAGATCAACGGGATTTACCAGCGCTGGTTCGAACAGCCAATCCCGCCCAAGGGCTTGAACCTGGAGTTCCCGATGACCAGCGAGTTGAAGGCGATCATTGCCAAGCCGGTGAGTGATCCGGTGGAATAATGGCTTGGTAACCCAATCCAAATGTGGGAGGGGGCAAGCCCCTCCCACATTTTAGAAATCACCCCACAGTTGTTGAGCGATTGCCAACGCAACGACTGGCGCTGTTTCAGTACGCAACACCCGCGGCCCCAGGCGTGCGGCGTGGTAACCAGCGACCTGGGCTGCCGCGACTTCGCTGTCGGTCAGCCCACCCTCAGGCCCGATCAAAAACGCCAGGCTCGCAGGCTTGGCATGGCTGACCATTGGCTCCGCCACCGGGTGCAGCACCAGCTTCAAATCCGCCTCGGTCTGCTTCAACCAGTCCGCCAGCAACAGCGGTGGGTGGATCACCGGCACCGTCGAACGCCCGCACTGCTCGCAAGCGCTGATCGCCACCTGGCGCCAGTGCAGCAGGCGTTTGTCGGCACGTTCATCTTTGAGGCGCACTTCGCAGCGCTCGCTGAAAATCGGTGTGATGGCGTTGACGCCCAGTTCGGTGGCTTTCTGGATCGCCCAGTCCATGCGCTCACCCCGGGACAGGCCCTGGCCGAGGTGGATATGCAGCGGTGATTCGGCCTGGCCTGCGAAGCACTCGGTCAGTTGCACAGTGACGCGTTTTTTGCCGACCTCCAGCAACGTGCCCAGGAACTCCTGGCCGGAGCCGTCGAACAATTGCACGGCATCGCCTTCGCCCATGCGCAGCACACGACTGATGTAGTGCGCCTGGGCTTCGGGCAATTCGTGATCGCCGATGCTCAGCGGGGTGTCGGTGAAAAAGCGGGACAGTCTCATTTCTGTTCTCTGGAAAAGGTTTCTGTAGGAGCGGGCTTGCTCGCGAAAAATGTACATCCGACGCAGCGACGCGCCTGGAATACCTTCGCGAGCAAGCTCGCTCCTACAAGGATTGCCGTGTTCAACCGGGATCGCGGAAGCCTGGGTGGAAGTCCTTCGGCACGGCCACGCTGACCTTGCTGTTGGTGGCGATATCGATGCCTTCGCTGGCGACTTCAGCGAGGAAGTCGATCTGCTCCGGGGTAATCACATAGGGCGGCAGGAAATACACCACACTGCCCAATGGCCGCAACAGCGCACCGCGTTCCAGCGCGTGCTCGAATACTTTCAAACCTCGGCGCTCCTGCCACGGGTAGGCGGTCTTGGTGGCTTTGTCCTGGACCATCTCGATGGCCAGCACCATGCCGGTCTGGCGCACTTCCGAGACGTGCGGGTGGTCCACCAGGTGTGCAGTGGCGGTGGCCATGCGCTGGGCCAGGGCCTTGTTGTTCTCGATGACGTTGTCTTCTTCAAAGATATCCAGCGTCGCCAGTGCCGCCGCACACGCCAGCGGGTTGCCGGTGTAGCTGTGGGAATGCAGGAAGGCGCGCAGGGTGGGGTAGTCGTCGTAGAACGCGCTGTACACGTCTTCGGTGGTGACCACGGCGGCCAGTGGCAGGTAGCCGCCGGTGAGTGCCTTGGACAGGCACAGGAAGTCCGGGCGGATGCCGGCTTGCTCACAGGCGAACATGCTGCCGGTACGGCCGAAACCGACGGCGATTTCGTCGTGGATCAGGTGCACGCCGTAGCGGTCGCAGGCTTCGCGCAGCAACTTGAGGTACACCGGGTGGTACATGCGCATGCCGCCGGCGCCCTGGATCAGCGGTTCGATAATCACAGCGGCGACGGTATCGTGGTGCTCGGCGAGGGTCTGTTCCATCACCTGGGCCATCGTGCGCGAGTGGTCTTCCCAGCTCATGCCCTCGGGGCGCAGGTAGCAGTCCGGGCTTGGCACTTTGATGGTGTCGAGCAACAGCGCCTTGTAGGTCTCGGTAAACAGCGGCACGTCACCCACTGACATCGCAGCGATGGTTTCGCCGTGGTAGCTGTTGGTGAGGGTGACGAAGCGCTTCTTGTTCGGCAGGCCGCGGTTGAGCCAATAGTGGAAGCTCATTTTCAGCGCGACTTCGATGCACGACGAACCGTTATCGGCATAGAAGCAGCGGGTCAGGCCTTCGGGCGTCATCGCCACCAGACGTTCGGACAACTCGATCACCGGCTGGTGGCTGAAACCGGCGAGGATCACGTGTTCGAGCTGATCGACCTGGTCCTTGATGCGCTGGTTGATGCGCGGGTTGGCGTGGCCGAACACGTTGACCCACCAGGAGCTGACGGCGTCGAGGTAGCGCTTGCCTTCGAAGTCTTCGAGCCACACGCCTTCACCGCGCTTGATCGGGATCAGCGGCAGTTGCTGGTGGTCTTTCATCTGGGTGCAGGGATGCCACAGCACCGCAAGGTCGCGTTGCATCCACTGGTTGTTCAAGCCCATCGGTGATCTCCTCGAAGCGGTCCTGCGGCTGGCGCAGGTGAAACAATCGCGCAAGCCTATGCAATGGGCGGCTGTGTCACAAGCCATTACCGGTGAATTCGCGGTAAACACAGGACGGTCTGTCACGTTTCTTCTGGATAGTCCTTAATCCATTGTTAATTTACGCTTCATACTCTCAAGATCGTATTTCTCGATATTTCAAAGCGAAATTTTCCGCTTTAATTCGATAGGTAAATCGCTAGTCTTGGGCACAGCTCTTACGGGATTAAGTACATGCAGTTACGCAATTCACCGGCCCGCTATGGCTGGGTCAGCATGGTTTTGCACTGGGGCGTGGCCTTGGTGGTGTTTGGCTTGTTCGCCCTTGGGTTGTGGATGGTCGGCCTCGACTACTACAGCGCCTGGCGCAAAGAAGCGCCGGACCTGCACAAGAGCATTGGCATCACGCTGTTCGCCATCATGCTGGTACGTATTGTCTGGCGCCTGGTGAGCCCGCCGCCGCCACCGCTGGCCAGTTACAGCCGCATGACCCGTATCGGCGCGGCCTTTGGTCACGCGTTCCTTTATCTCGGGCTGTTTGCCGTGATGATCGCCGGTTACCTGATTTCCACTGCAGACGGTGTCGGTATCCCGGTGTTTGGTCTGTTTGAGATTCCTGCTGTGGTTTCCGGGCTACCGGACCAGGCAGATAACGCGGGCTTGGTGCACCTGTACCTGGCCTGGGTGCTGGTGGTCTTCGCCGGCTTGCACGGCGTGGCTGCGTTGAAACACCACTTTATCGATCGTGATGCGACCCTCACGCGAATGCTGGGGCGCAAAGCCTGATGTTCAACCTCGACTCACAAGGAATAGAAAGCATGTTGAAAAAGACCCTCGCTGCTCTGGCAATCGGTACTGCCCTGCTGTCCGCAGGCCAGGTGATGGCTGCTGACTACAAGATCGACAAAGAAGGCCAGCACGCCTTCATCGACTGGAAAATCAGCCACCTGGGCTACAGCTACATTCACGGTACCTTCAAGGATTGGGACGGTACCTTCAGCTGGGATGCCGCCAAGCCAGAAGCCAGCAAAATCGCGGTCGACGTGAAGACCGCAAGCCTGTGGTCCAACCACGCAGAACGTGACAAGCACATCGCCAGCAAAGACTTCCTGGACGTTGCCAAGTTTGCCGATGCCAAGTTCGTGTCCACCGCAGTCAAGCCAACTGGCGCGAAAACTGCTGATGTGACTGGCGACCTGACCTTCCACGGCGTGACCAAACCGGTGACCTTCAAGGCCACCTTCAACGGTGAAGGCAAAGACCCATGGGGCGGCGAGCGTGCTGGCTTCAACGCCACCACCACCGTCAACCTGAACGACTTCGGCATCAAGGGCCCAGGCCCGTCCTCGCAGACCGTGGACCTGGACATCTCGCTGGAAGGTGTCAAGCAGAAGTAATTTCTGCCTGCACAAAAAAAGCCCCGCATCGAAAGATGCGGGGCTTTTTCATGGGGCTATAAAACTCAGCGATTGCGCGTCAGCAGCGCTGGCTTTTCACCACGAGGGCGGCCTGGCAGTTGATCCAACTGCTCGGGTGTCGGGAAGCGATCTGCCTTCGACTCCTTGTGGATGATCTTCGGCGCCGGGCCACCGCGCGGGTTCTGCACGGCTGGTTCGGACAAGCGAGGCTGGTCGTCACGGGCCGGGCGGCGGTTGTTGCTGCGCGAATCTTCGCGGCGGGCCTGACCGTCACGGGGTGCGCCATTGCGCGGGCCGTTGCGCTTGGCAGGCGGCGTACCGGTGGTGCCGCCGCTGCTGTTGCGTGGGCCATTCTGACGACCGCCCTGTGGCTGGCCGCCACGTGGAGCGCCTGCACCCGCGCCCTGTGCCGGAGCACCTGGGCGACGGCCACGGCCTTGGGCCGGTTTGGCCTGGGGCACGTAGTCGACGCGGTTGCCGAAGTTATCCACATCGTCATCCAGGAACTCGTCCGGAGCACGGTCGGCAGCGGCGCGTGGCGGCTGACTCGGCTGGCGCTGTTCGCGCGCCGGGGTGCCTTCGCGGGGCTTCTGCTCACGGGCCGGGCGTTCGCCACGACCGCTGGTGGCGGATTTTTCCTTGCCCTTGTCTTTGCCCTTGTCGCGACGACCACCGCCACCCCCGCCGCCGTTCGGGCCATCGCCCTTGGGACCGCGTGGGTTGCGTGGGTTGCGCACGTCCGGACGCTCGCGCGCTTCTGGCTTCTCGGCCTCCACGGCGCTGGCATCGAAGCCCATCAGGTCGCCATCGGCGATTTTCTGCTTGGTCATGCGCTCGATGCTTTTCAGCAGTTTTTCTTCGTCCGGCGCGACCAGGGAGATGGCCTCGCCCGAACGACCGGCACGGCCGGTACGGCCGATACGGTGTACGTAGTCTTCATCAACGTTCGGCAGCTCGAAGTTGACCACGTGCGGCAGTTGGTCGATATCCAGGCCGCGGGCGGCGATATCGGTGGCCACCAGGATGCGCACCGAGCCGGCCTTGAAGTCGGCCAGGGCCTTGGTGCGCGCGTTCTGGCTCTTGTTGCCGTGGATGGCGACGGCGGTGAGGCCGTGCTTGTCCAGGTACTCGGCCAGGCGGTTGGCGCCGTGCTTGGTGCGGGTGAACACCAGCACCTGTTCCCAGGCGCCTGCGGTGATCAGGTGGGCCAGCAGCGCACGCTTGTGGCTGGCAGCCAGGCGGAAGACGCGTTGCTCGATACGCTCGACCGTGGTGTTCGGCGGCGTGACTTCGATGCGCTCCGGGTTGTGCAGCAGCTTGCCAGCCAGGGCGGTGATGTCCTGGGAGAACGTGGCCGAGAACAGCAGGTTCTGACGTTTGGCCGGCAGGCGGGCGAGGACCTTTTTCACGTCATGGACAAAGCCCATGTCGAGCATGCGGTCGGCTTCGTCCAGCACGAGGATTTCCACGTGGGACAGGTCGACGCTGCCTTGGCCGCACAGGTCGAGCAAACGACCGGGGCAGGCCACCAGCACGTCTACGCCGCGGGACATGGCCTGAACCTGTGGGTTCATGCCGACGCCGCCGAAGATGCAGGCGCTGACGAACTTCAGGTCGCGGGCATACAGCTTGAAGCTGTCATGCACTTGGGCGGCGAGTTCGCGGGTTGGGGTCAGGACCAGTACGCGCGGTTGGCGCGGGCCGTGACGCTGGGATTTGTCCGGGTGACCGTTGGGGAACAACCGCTCCAGAATCGGGAGGGCGAAACCGCCGGTTTTACCAGTACCTGTCTGAGCCGCAACCATCAGGTCGCGACCTTGCAACACGGCGGGAATGGCCCGCTGTTGCACCGGAGTAGGCTCGGTATAGCCCGCTGCCTCGATGGCGCGGACTAAAGCCTCGGAGAGACCGAGGGAAGCAAAGGACATGAGTAATCCTGTTTTAGTTAGGGCTTGGCCCAAAGGGATAATCTTGCCGGGCGTGAATGGCGCTTAGGGGAGCGCAACCCCGTCCGGTCCTGCTGCGTCTGGCGGGCACTCCACCGGCTCGCGCGGGCTGAAAGCTGCGCTGTAGCGGGGTTGGGTGCCTTTTTCAAGACCTCAGCGGCCGGGCGTGAGCCTGGCGGAAAGGCCGGAGTATAACAGAGCAATCACGGCGCGCTGCTTTCCTGCTGCTCAACGGTGCGTTCAGAGGCCGTAATCGCTTGGATTCCACCATATTTGGCACTCAAGGCGCTATAGGCCGGCTCTTGCTTGAAGCGTTTGAGTTCGGCGGCAAAGCGCTGTACCAGGAGGTCCATGCCCGCGCCGCGGCGCACCGCGAGGAACTGCGGCTGGCGGCTGACCACGGCCGGTGCCTGGCTCACCTTGCCCTCCAGGCCCAGCGCCTTGATCACATGCTGGCCTACGCGACGGTCGGTGATCACCAGGTCGATGCGTCCCAACATCAATTTGCCGAAGTTGGCCTCATGGCTCGGTGCCGGTTCGCGGTTGAACAGAGTGGAGTTGCTGAACGCTGCGCCGTACAGATAGCCCGGCGATGTGCCGACGGTCAGACCACGCAGGTCTTCGAGGCTTTGCACGGGGTGGGGGCGCTCATTGGCGTAGAACAGCGTGAACTCCACTTCCGACAGCGGCTCGCTGGGGTACAGCAGCAAGGCGTCGCGTTCATGGCTGTGGAAAATATCCAGCGCCCCATCGGCATGGCCTTGGTCGAGCATGGCCAGGCAGCGCTTCCAGGGCAGGAACTGCCATTCCACCTCCACGCCCAGGCGCTGGAACACGATCACCGTGGCTTCATAGTCCAGCCCCCGCATGCTGCCCTGGTCCTCATACACGTAGGGTGCCCAAGGCTCGGTGACAATGCGCAGTTTCTCGCCATAAGCGGCGAGGCTCAGGCAAGCGAAGAGGGCAGCAGTCAACAACTTCAGAATGACGGGCATACCTGAGGTTACGACGCCCCCGCGCTAAAGAGAAGCTCTGGAACACGCATCTGCGGGCAGTGCTATTTTCCCTCTGAGGTCATGAGGTGTTCGTAGATGGCTGCGCGCCGTTCGCCGAGAATCAGGCGCACCAAGGGGTTGGCGAACCAGTGTTCCAACTGATGGGCGTCAACGGGGCATTTCTGGCGCTCCTCCTGATTCTGTCGCGCCTTGTCCCACCAAACCGGGCCACACGCCTGGTCGAACTCGTTTTCGTGCTCATAGCAGCCGTAGAGAATCTCGCGGATGAACTGTTGCTTGCGCTTGGGCAGGGCCAGGGTGATCAGCTTGTACATCAGGCGCTGCAAGCGCGGCGGGCGCGGCAGGTGTGCTGAAACCTTGCGGGTATCGGCCAGTGCCAGGGCACTGATCGGGTCGGCGGCATGCTTGATGATCCACGCCTTGACCTTGGCGCGGAACAGCTGCTTGCGGCTCCAGTAGTGGTGGATCAGGTCGGGACACTGGCGCACGTTGACCTTGCGGTACGCGGCAACCGACAGGCAGAACTCTTCCAGGGTGTAGGCGCCGTGGGCCAGCGGAAACAGTTCGTCCATCAACGCGATCGAATGATCCAGCAGGTGCGCGTCTTCTCGCGCCAGGCCCATGACGCCGGAATTGAGCAGCCACATATCGTTGTCGGCCAAGTCTTTTTGCATCAGGTACTGGGCCAGGGCTTCATACAGCACACTTTCACGGTTATCGCCGTATTTGGCGTGGAAGGCATTGCACAACAAGGTGCCGGGGGCGACGCGTTCAAACAGCGCCATGGGCGAGTCGTGAAAAAATGTGTCGGTGTCGATCAGCAGCGCCCGTTCTGCGGTTTCCAGCACGTGGCGCAACAGCACATGTTTGGTGCGGAAATGGTAGCCGTGGGGTTCGCTCCAGCGTTTGCGCGTGGCCTCGTCCAGTGTATGGACCTGCACCGGCAGGCCGATGTAGGGCGTCGGGTTGTCGCTGAACACCTGGATGTCCAGAGGCAAACCCTGCTCACCTCCCAGATGCGCCAGTGCGCTGGCGATACTGAATACGGCTTCCTGATGGTAGGTCTCGGCGCCGAATACCAGGTAGATCAGTTGCGGGCGAGGTGTCGGGGACGCTGTGTTCATGTACTGCTGGCTTCCATTCCGGGGATGTAGGGACAAAAAAAGCCCTCGTATGAACGAGGGCCTGGATACCGCTTGAACGACCTCAGCGCGGCAGCTTGAGGTTGTTCCAGATGGCCAGGCTTGGCTCAGCCTGGTTCAGGGTATAGAAGTGCAACCCTGGTGCGCCACCTTGCAACAATTCTTCACACATTGTGCTGATGACCTGTTCGCCGAACGCCTGGATGCTCTTGACGTCGTCGCCATAGGCTTCCAGCTGTTTGCGTACCCAGCGTGGGATCTCGGCGCCGCAGGCGTCGGAGAAACGGGCCAGCTTGCTGTAGTTGGTGATCGGCATGATGCCCGGCACGATCGGGATGTTCACGCCCATGGCTCGTACACGCTCGACGAAGTAGAAGTAGCTGTCGGCGTTGAAGAAGTACTGGGTGATCGCACTGTCGGCGCCGGCGTTGGCCTTGCGCACGAAATTCTGCAGATCGTCTTCGAAATTGCGCGCTTGTGGATGCATCTCCGGGTAAGCCGCGACTTCGATATGGAAGTGATCGCCGGTTTCTTCACGGATGAAGCTCACCAGGTCATTGGCGTAGCGCAGCTCTCCGCTGGCCATGCCCATGCCGGAGGGCAGGTCGCCACGCAGCGCGACAATGCGCTTGATGCCGGCAGCCTTGTATTGGGTCAGCAGGCCGCGCAGGTCGGCCTTGCTGTCGCCCACGCACGACAAGTGCGGAGCGGCGGGAACTTTGACTTGGCTTTCCAGTTGCAACACGGTGTTGATCGTGCGGTCACGGGTCGAGCCGCCAGCGCCGTAGGTGCAGGAGAAGAAGTCGGGGTTGTAGCTGGCCAACTGCGTGGCAGTCGCCATCAGTTTTTCATGCCCAGCATCGGTCTTGGTCGGGAAGAACTCGAAGCTGTAGCGACGGTCTTGGGACATGGTAATACCCTTTGAAACTCAGAATGCCGGAGTGTGTACACCGTCAATGTGGGAGCGGGCTTGCTCGCGAATGCGGTATGTCAGTGAAGAATAAGTTGACTGAAACACTGCATTCGCGAGCAAGTCGAATCGTCGCACCGCCGCTCCCACATAAAGCCCGCTCCCCTTTAGATAGAGAGCGGGCACAGGCTTATCAGTAGCGGTAAGCGTGCGGCTTGAACGGACCTTCGACGGTCACGCCGATGTAGTCGGCCTGGGTCTTGGTCAGTTGAGTCACCACGCCGCCGAAGCCGCGGACCATTTCCAGGGCCACTTCTTCGTCGAGTTTCTTCGGCAATACTTCCACGGTCAGGCGCTCGGCTTTCTGGGCAGGCGACAGGTCGGCGTACTTCTGGCCGAACAGGAAGATCTGGGCCAGTACCTGGTTGGCGAACGAGCCATCCATGATGCGGCTTGGGTGACCGGTGGCGTTGCCCAGGTTAACCAGGCGGCCTTCAGCCAGCAGGATCAGGTAGTCGTCGTTCTGTGGGTCGAAATCGCCCGCACCGGTACGGTGAACCTTGTGCACCTGAGGCTTCACTTCTTCCCATGCCCAGTGCTTGCGCATGAAAGCGGTGTCGATCTCGTTGTCGAAGTGACCGATGTTGCAGACCACTGCACGCTTTTTCAGAGCCTTGAGCATGTTCGCGTCGCAAACATTGACGTTGCCGGTGGTGGTCACGATCAGGTCGATCTTGCCCAGCAGGGCTTTGTCGATGCTCGCTTCGGTGCCGTCGTTCTGGCCGTCGATGAACGGTGAAACCACTTCGAAACCGTCCATGCAGGCTTGCATGGCGCAGATCGGGTCGACTTCGGAAACCTTGACGATCATGCCTTCCTGACGCAGGGACTGGGACGAACCCTTGCCCACGTCACCGTAGCCGATCACCAGGGCTTGCTTGCCCGACAGCAGGTGGTCGGTGCCGCGCTTGATCGCGTCGTTCAGGCTGTGACGGCAGCCGTATTTGTTGTCGTTCTTGCTCTTGGTCACCGAGTCGTTGACGTTGATGGCCGGGATTTTCAGCTCGCCCTTGGCCAGCATGTCCAGCAGGCGGTGTACACCGGTGGTGGTTTCTTCGGTCACGCCGTGGACGCGGTCCAGGATCTGCGGGTACTTCTTGTGCAGCAACTCGGTCAGGTCGCCACCGTCGTCGAGGATCATATTGGCATCCCAAGGCGCGCCATCTTTCAGGATGGTTTGCTCCAGGCACCACTCATACTCTTCTTCGGTCTCGCCTTTCCAGGCGAATACCGGGATACCGGCGGCAGCGATCGCGGCAGCGGCCTGGTCTTGAGTCGAGAAGATGTTGCAGGACGACCAGCGCACTTCGGCACCCAGGGCAACCAGGGTTTCGATCAGCACGGCAGTCTGGATGGTCATGTGGATGCAGCCGAGGATCTTCGCGCCTTTGAGCGGCTGCTCAGCGGCGTACTTGCGACGCAGGCCCATCAGGGCAGGCATTTCGGATTCGGCGATGAAGGTTTCGCGACGGCCCCAGGCAGCGAGGGACATGTCGGCGACTTTGTAGTCGTTGAAATCTGCAGGCGTGTTGACAGCGCTCATGAAGAGCCTCCATTCGTAGTGTGCGAATGGGCGCCGTTGTGCGTTTAGTATCAGGCCAGGTGGTACCTGTCCGGACAACGCCCCATCCGAGCCTGACAGGTTGAACCTGCTGCAGCGCCCCTCGGACAGGTGGCGGGAGAACGGTATCAGCCGAAGATGACCGTTTTGAAGCGGGGGCGATTATAGCCGTGTGCGCCAGACTTCCCAAGCCTTTCCGTCGGCCATATGAAGATCGCTCATGGGGTTGATAGGCAATCGCGCGTAGAGCTTGGGGCGGGCGTCTGCCATGATGTTGCCCATCATTCGGCAACACGCTTTGGAGTGAACATGAACTTCCACACCCGCAAATGGGTAAAACCCGAAGACCTCAACCCCAACGGCACCCTGTTCGGCGGCAGCCTGCTGCGCTGGATCGACGAAGAAGCAGCGATCTATGCCATTGTCCAACTGGGCAACCAGCGCGTTGTGACCAAGTACATTTCCGAAATCAACTTCGTCAGCGCCTCGCGTCAGGGCGACATCATCGAACTGGGCATCACTGCCACCGAGTTCGGTCGCACCTCCATCACCCTCACCTGTGAAGTGCGCAACAAGATCACCCGCAAAAGCATCCTCACCGTGGAAAAAATGGTTTTCGTCAACCTGGGTGAAGACGGTTTGCCGGCGCCCCACGGACGTACCGAGATCAAGTACGTGAAGGATCAGTTCAAGGAAGACAGTCTTCCCGAATAACTGTCTGAAGGTGTGATTTGCATTGCCAGATCATTCCGTGTGGATTTTCACGGGCTCTCGCGTCACTCAGGATGACATCCTGTAGAGAGTGCCGCTGATGAATATGAAAGTGTCCAGCCCACATGCCGCTGTGCAGTCTCAGCCGCGTGAAAATGTTGAAAGAAATGTAAAGACATCGCTGATCAAGAACGTAGGCGAGCGCAAGGTGAGCCTTGAGCTCTCCAGCGCTGGCCGGGTGGAAGTGGTCTTGTCACCGCCGCCGCTTACTCATCTGGTATTGAGTGGGGGTGGGGCCAAGGGCACTGCTTTCCCAGGCACGGTCCAGGCGCTTGAAAACCGTAAGGCGTTGGCGGGTGTCAAGGTGATTTCCGGCTCATCCGCCGGGGCTATTTCTGCAGCGTTGCTGGCCAGTGGCATGGATGCCAGGACCTTTGAAAACCTGTCGAACAGCCTCAACCTGCCTGAATTGCTGAACAGCAAGAATCCCTTGATTGCAAAACTGCAGAATGCCAGTGCTGAACTTGGAAAGTTGGCAGGGCGCTTGCCAGGTGCGGCCGGGAACATTGCGCAATTATTGTTCACCCTGGTGCCGCGCTTGCAAACCGAAGCGCAGCCCCTTGAAGACTTGATCGGCATTGAGGCGCGCACGTCGCTGCTGGCGAAGATTGCCGGGACCCGTCGCGAAGGCCGGCCTGGCGCAGTCATGAAGATTGCGGACCGGCTCAGTGCAGGGAACGGGCCGACGTTTCGCGACCTCGAGGTGTTGAGTCGCCACATTCCTGCGGTCAAGCAGCTCAACATCACGGGGGCCGGCATGTTCGATGGCCGACCGCAGTTGGTGGTGTTCAACGCCAGTACCACCCCGGACATGGACATTGCCAGGGCGGCTCATATATCCGGCTCATTGCCTGGGTTGTTTAAAAGCCCGAATGAGCAAGGCCATGCCTTTCAGGAGCACGCGGAGCAAACGGCATTCATGGACGGTGGGCTGCTGGTCAATACACCGTCTTCAGCGGTGATTGATCCGCCTTTTCCAGAAAGCCCCCTGAGCAAGACCGAGTCACTGGTCGTCAAGTTCGAGTCCGATAACCCGGAGCCTGCAAAGAGTGGCAGCGTTGGAAGTGGCGTGGTCGATACGAGCATTGGTGTCCCGCATGCGGCTGCCGAGGGGTATCAGGAAGACAAGCTCAAGACCCAGGCGGATCAAACCGTTACGTTACCGCTGAAGTCCGAAAAGGGCGATTTTCGCGGGATGCTGGGCGGCACGGTTAATTTCACCATGACCGACGCTCAGAAACAGCACCTGCAGGCGTCGGCGCGTACGGCGGTAGGCGCGCACTTGGAAAGGCGTGCAGAGTTACGTGAGCGCTACCCATTTCAGTCATTGGATGACGCTGTATTGGCGATGGACGATGAAATGCTGGCGAGCGTTGAGAATGACCTGAAAAAAGATCCCGCCACCAAGGATGTGCTGATGTTTCGCAAGAGCGCGCAGCAAGCGATGCAAGCGCTGGATGTCGCCATTACCGAGGCCAATCAGGCCAGTGAGAAACTGACGGTGACCCCCAAATTGGCGGCGGCGTTGCGTGACCTTGATGCACTGGCGCGGCGTCCTGAGTATGTCGAGTGGCTGGGCCGGCGTCTCAATGCAGCTGGCAAGCCTAATTTTCAGCAACTCCTGCAAGCGATGAGCAAGCAGTCACGTGGCAACACCGCGGCGATGTCGAAGGTCATGACGAGCGCGGTTGCGCAGATGAAAAGCCGCGATCTCGCGGTTAAAGCCGAAAATTTCACGCGGGAAGTCATTTACCCGTCGCTCTATCGTCCGGGTCAGCCAGCGGCCAACGTGGAACTGCTACGAGGTGCTGCACGTGATTTGGCGGATGCCAAGACGCCACAGGCGTTCAACAGCGTGCTCGACGGCATCGTCAAATACTACAAGGCGCGCAATAAACCCTGGAGTGTCCCGTTCCGCTCTAGCACTGTGGAAGCGGCCAAAGCCTGGCGCATCCCGGTTTAGTTGCCTGGCCACTGAACAGCCATCGTCGCGGCGTGTCGTAGCTACAGGCACCCCTTGGACTCTGAAGCATCATGGCCACCAACGCAGACGGCAAGACCCCCAACCTGTCGCAGGAAGAGCAACAGGATGTCGACAAGAACCAGCCGCCCCGCGCGGCGGTTTTGCATGAAATCATCCGCACCCAGGGCGATCAGGAACTGGAGCGCAGTGTCGCCGCCCTGTGGTGGTCGGCACTCGCCGCCGGGCTGACCATGGGCCTGTCGCTGATGGCCATGGGGTTGCTCAACTCCCGCCTGCCGGAGGGTGAAGCCTTCAAGGTAATTGCCAGCTTCGGTTACTGCGCAGGCTTCCTCGCGGTAATCCTCGCGCGCCAGCAATTGTTCACTGAAAACACCCTGACCGCCGTGTTGCCGGTGATGAGCAAGCCTACCCTGGGCAATGCCGGTCGCCTGTTGCGGTTATGGTCGGTGGTGCTGGTGGGCAACCTGTGCGGCACCTTGCTGGTGGCGTACGTGATGCTGCACTTGCCGATCTTCGATACCAGGACCGACATGGCCTTCCTTGAGATCGGGCGCAAGATCATGGAAAACGACCCCGGCCAGATGTTCGCCAAGGGCATCGTTTCCGGCTGGATGATCGCCACCATGGTGTGGATGATCCCGTCCATGGAGAGTGCCAAGATGTGGATCATCATCCTGATCACCTACCTCATGGCATTGGGCGACTTCACCCACATCGTTGTCGGCTCGGCGGAAGTGTCGTATCTGGTGTTTGCCGGCGAGTTGCCGTGGAAGGACTTCTGGCTGGTGTTCGCCGGGCCGACCCTGGCGGGCAATATCATTGGCGGCAGCTTTATCTTTGCACTGATCAGTCATGCGCAGATTCGCAGCGAAAGCAGCCTGCCGGGCAAAAAAGCTGCGGACCCGAGGCATCCGCAGCCGATCGACAAGGATCAGTGAGTGTCAGGCGTGGCCTGGGGCTCGTCCCGGGTTACGCGCTTGACCAGCTTGCCAATGCTCAACCCCTGCAACAGGATCGACGACAGCACCACGATGTAGGTGATGCTCAGCAGCAAATCGCGCTCCGGGCCCAGCGGCAGGGCCAAGGCCAGTGCCACTGAAACCCCGCCGCGCAAACCACCCCAGGTCAGGATGCGGATGGTCCCGCGTGGCACCGTACGCCAGCGGCGCAGCAACAGAATGGCCGGGGCCACCGTCAGCAGGCGCGACAGCAGGATCGCCACGGCCAGCAGGCTGGCGGCGAACACGTGCAGCCAGTTGAACGGCAACAGCAACAGTTCCATGCCGATCAGTGCAAACAGCAGGGCGTTGAGCATGTCGTCGAGCAGTTCCCAGAAGCCATCCAGGTAGCGACGAGTCATATCGTTCATGGCCAGCTTGCGCCCCAGGTTGCCGATGATCAGGCCGGCGACCACCATCGCGATCGGTGCCGAGACGTGCAACTCGGTGGCCATTGCCGAGCCTCCGATGACCAGTGCCAGGGTCAGCATCACTTCGATTTGGTGCTGCTCGATGCTTTTGATCATCAGGTAGACGAGGTAGCCGATCAGGCCGCCGAACACCACGCCGCCGATCGCCTCATGGGCAAACAGCATCGCCGTTGCACCAGCAGTGGGTGTTTCGCCCAGCTGCGCGATACCGAGCAACACGGTAAACACCACCACGGCCGTGCCGTCATTGAACAGCGATTCACCGACGATGGTGGTTTTCAGGGGTTTCGAGGCGTTGGCGGTGCGTAGTACGCCCAGTACCGCAATCGGATCGGTAGGCGAGATCAGCGCGCCGAACAGCAGGCAATAGAGGAAGCTGACATGCCAGCCAAACAAGGCAAAGATGTAATACGCCAGGCTGCCGATCACCACGGTGGCGATCAACACGCCAAAGGTCGCCAGCAGGCCGATGGGCCAGCGGTAGCTGCGCAGGTCGTTCAGGTTGACGTGCAAGGCGCCGGCGAACAGCAGGAACGAGAGCATCCAGTTCATCAGCAAATCACCGAAGTCGATCTGGCCGATCAGTTGCTGGATGCGTTCCTCAAGACCGGGGTAGCCGAGAAAACTCAAGCCTTGCAGGATCAGTGAAAACACCAGCGCCGTGACCATCACGCCGATGGTGGGTGGCAGGCCGATAAAGCGAAAGTTCACGTAGGTGAGCAGGGTGGTGAGGCAGATGAAGGCGGCGACAAGTTCAAGCATCCGGGGTCCTTGGAGAGTGGGAGGTGGATCATCAATGGGTGGATGGACCGCAACAGCAGCGCGATGTTGCAAGGCATTGCAGAAAACGCCAGCGAACCTTTGGCTGTGTCGTGGTTCATAGCGGATGAGTGCGATTTGGTATTTTTAGTGCTAAAACTCTAATCGCTGTTTAAAACTACAAAAAGGAACGTGTGATGACAGTCGCTTTCTGGTGTGTGTTGATCGCAATTTTTCTGCCTTACCTGTGCACGGGCGTGGCCAAGTTCAGCGGTGGCAAGTTCGGGCCACGGCAAAACCACGACCCCCGTGCTTTCCTGGACACCCTCGAAGGGTTTGCCAAGCGGGCTCACAGTGCACAACTCAACAGCTTTGAGGTGACGCCGGCGTTTGCGGCGGCGGTGATCATCGCGCACCTGGCAGGTACGGCCGAATTGGTGACCATCAATGTGCTGGCCGTGCTGTTTATCACCAGTCGCCTGCTGTACATCATCTGCTACCTGGCGGACTGGGCGATGCTGCGTTCGCTGGTGTGGTTTGTGGGGATGGCGTTGATTGCGAGTTTCTTCTTCGTTTCGATCTGACGGTTGAAGCAGATTCCTTGTGGGTGTGGGCTTTGCTGGTGAGCGTGCTTTTTGTGTTATGAGCGTGCTTGTTGTGGTGAGCGGGCTTGCCCCGCGTTGGGTGGCGAAGCCGCCCCAGAACCATACACCTCGGTGTGCCTGAAGAAATGTGGTGAGGCTGATGAGGGCTGCTGCGCAGCCCAACGCGGGGCAAGCCCGCTCACCACAACAGGCCAAGCCCGCCCACTAGCAAGGCTGCTCACCCCACTGAACCAAGTTGGACAGACCGCTTTCAGGTCCCGGCAGGTGCATCCGGCACCTGCGGCAATACTGCGCCCTTGGGCCACAACATCCATATCTGCCCTTGCTGTTTCATGTTGCCCGCCAATTCTCCCGCTGCCTCACCAGTGCCCCAGAACAGGTCCGCACGCACTTCGCCGGTGATTGCACCGCCGGTGTCCTGGGCGGCGACGGGCCTTGTGATGGGTGAGCCATCCGGTTTGGTAGTCGATAGCCACAACAGGCTGCCCAGCGGAATCACCTTGCGATCCACCGCCACGCTGTAGCCGGCCGTCAACGGCACGTTCAGCGAACCCCGCGGGCCTTCGTTACTGTCGGGGCGGGCGCTGAAGAAGACGTAGCTGGGGTTGCTCGCCAGCAGTTCCGGGATGCGCTGCGGGTTGGCCTTGGCCCAGGCGCTGATGGCGCCCATGGTCACCTCTTCTTTCTTCAACTGACCTTGCTCCACCAACCAGCGGCCGATGGGACGATAGGGGTAGCCATTCTGGTCGCCATAACCGACGCGCAGTTGGCGCCCTCCGGCCAGTTGGATCCGGCCTGAGCCCTGGATTTGCAGAAATTGCAGGTCCATCGGGTCAGTCAGCCATGCAATCGGTTTGGCTGTAGAGCCCTGGCCGTTGATGGCGCTGGCATCGTCGTAAGGTTTGAGCACACGGCCTTCCAGGCGACCGCGCAGGCGTTTGCCCTTGAGTTCGGGGTAGATGCTTTCCAGGTTAACGATGATCAGGTCGTCCGGTACGCCATATACCGGGACGTTGGCTTTGGCGGTCTTGGTCAGGCTGCCGGGGTAGACCGGTTCGTAGTAGCCGGTAATCAGACCGTTTGGGGTGTTGTCGGCCGAGCGCAGGCCGAACACGTCCAGGCGCTCCCTGAGAAACCCGCGCACGGCCGTGGCATCGGCTGGCACAGTGGTGGCGGCTGCGCAGGTTGTGCCCCATATAGGGTCGGCCTTGAGGCGTTGGCAGGCGCTGCGCCAGGATTCAAAACCGGCCAGCAAGTCGTTGTCGGACACTGCTGGTAACGCTTCCCACGGCGCGCTGACATAGGTCGCGACGGCGTGGGGCTTGGAAGTTTCATCTTTGGCTGTTTCTTTGCCCGCGTCGCAGCCGGCCAGCAGCGCGATCATCGGCAGAGCCCACGCCAGGCGGCGGCTCCAGGGTTTCAAGGTGACATTCATACAAGTACTTCCTGAAGCGATTGCCCACGCAACAGCGCCTTAGGGCAACCCTTATTATTAATAGGGCTATTGGTCTTTGAGGGCGGGGCGAGGATACTGGCCGCCGTTTCCCGTGACCTCGAAGCCACCATGACTTTTAAACGACTGACCGTTGTACTCCTGGCCTGCCTGACCCTTTGCGCCTGTGGCGGCGTTGATCCGAATTCGCCGCTGGGCCAGCGCAAGGCAATCTTCAAACAGATGCTCAAGACTGGTGAAGACCTGGGTGGCATGTTGCGTGGGCGCATCCCGTTCGACGGCGGCAAATTCGCCGAAGGTGCGGTCAAGCTGGACGCCTTGTCCCATGAGCCTTGGAAACATTTCCCAAGCGTGCGCGAAGAAGATCACACCAGCGCCAAGGACGATGTCTGGCAAAAACAGGCGCAATTCCAGCAGATGGCCCGTAACCTTGAGGCGGCCACCGGTGAATTGGTGACCGCCAGCCAGGTGCAGCCTTACAAGGCCAGCAACCTGGGGCTGGCGGTGCAGAAAGTCGAAGATGCCTGCAGCGCCTGCCATAAACAGTTCCGAGACCACTGACCGGTTTTACTGGTCGAGTTCTTCCACGGCGTCCTGCAGTTCTTTGCGGGACTCGGCGAGCTTATCCTTGCGCTTGTTGATCTTGTCCGCGTCGCCTTTCTTCATGGCCTTGTCGAGGTCGGCCTGACGGCGGCTGACTTCGTGCTTGGCGTCGAGCACCTTGTTCTCCCGTTCCTTCTTCAGGGAGGCGTCGGTGCAGTTGGCGGTGACTTCACTCAGGGCTTTTTCCAGGCCGGCTTGTTGCGCGCTGTTGCCGTGGGCCTTGGCTTGTTCGATCTGGGTACTGATGGCTTGGCGCTTGGCAGCGCAGCCGGTGAGTGGGGCGGCTTGTTCGGCGGCCAGCAACGGTGTGGTCATGAAGCTTGCGACGGTCAGCAAGGCAAAAGGGACTAGAAATTTCATGTGGGGCTCCAAAGTCGCGGTCTGATGGCGGGGAAAGGGCGGTTCAAAACCCATCTATCCCCGCCATGCGTAATGTTTCAGCCAAGGCTTGTATGTGTGGGTCGCGAAAAAAAGCGCTCAGTTGCGCTGCGCGACCCGGGCCGATGCCATCAATGTTCAGCCAGGCCTGGGTGTCTCTGGCAACCAGCGTCTGCCAGTTGCCCTCCAAGTTGTTACGTGCCGCAGGCGGTATACCCAGGGCCTTGAGCCATTGTGCAAAGGGTCGCTGCCGAGCGCTGTGAAGGCTTTCGAGCACGCGTGCGCGGCTGCGGTCACCGAAGCCCTCAATGTTAGCAAGCTCTGCCGCGTCCAGGGTTAACCAATCGAGAAAGCCTGCGATTAGACCGGCCTGGATCAATACGTTCCAGGTCTCGCGACCTATGTGCGGCAACGCGAGGCCCTGGTTGCCGCTGAGCCAGGTAAGGCGTGCCAGTAATTGTTCCTCGCAATCAGGGTCAAGCTGCCAGCAGCTCATCGCATGGAATTTCCCAGGGTTGGGCACTGGCAGGTCGGCCCTTGTGGTGCTGCGCAGGATCACCTCGTCCAACCGCGGGATCACCTGGCCTGTCAGGCTGATGGAAACCTGGTCGCCGGGCCGGATATCCAGCGTTTGCCAGCGTGCCAATGAGCCGACGCTCACTCGACTGATTTTTCGGTCGTCCAGCCGCACCGGCTCCAGTTCCAACATAGGGGTTATGCGCCCGGTGCGCCCGATCTTGAACTGCACGTTGCGCACCAGTGCCAGGGTTTTGGCCGCCGGGTACTTCCAGGCAACCGCCCAGTACGGCGCATTGACCTGCCAGCGTTCGGCGGGTGCGCGCTGCGCCTGGTGCAGCACCACGCCATCGCTGGCGAACGGCAATGGATGGTTGTACCAGTAGGTGCGCCAATGCGTGGCTTCGGTGATGTCTCGAATGGGGTGGCTGTAGCGCCGGCTATCGGTGAAGCCCAAGCGCTCCAGTGTGGCCAGGCGTTCGGTAAACGCTGACGGTCCTTTTGGCCAGGCCCAGACAAACAGGCCAATGCCTTTGGCGTCGGTGTTGCTCAGCTGTTTGCGGTTCATCAGCCCGGCCACTTTGCTGCGGGCGTTGAGCCCACCGTTTGCCGATTGCACATGGTCGTCGAGGCGCCAATAGAGTTCGCCTTGCAATACGAGATCAATGGGCTCGGGCAACTGCTGGATTATGCCGGGGATCTTGTATGCGGAGGCGGACCAGTCGTGGCCCCTTGCCCCGTCGCCGCGGCTGATGACTTGGCTCAGGCGCCCCTTGCGATACACCAGGGTCACCGCCACACCGTCCACCTTCGGTTGAATCCAGACATCCTCGCGAGTGGCCAGCCAGGCAGCGGCTGCCTGTTCATCCGGCAGTTTCTCCAGGCCTGTATGGGCAACGGGATGCGGACGGGTACCGCGTGCACTCGCCAGTGGGTTGTCCGGCGTCGCAATAGTGCCGGGGAAGCACTGGCGCCAGTGGGCCAGGCGCTGGCGGGCCTGGTCGTATAGTTCATCGCTGACAGGGGATTGGCCTAGCCGGTGGTAGCTGTCATCCCACTGGCGCAACTGTTCGGCCAGGGTGCTGACCTGTGCCCGAGCTTCGACGGGGCAGTCTTCGGCCCATAGGCTGAGCGGTAAAATACTGAGTAAAAGGGCAATCGATAGACGCATCATGAGCATCCTTGCTCGAAAAGGGCGCCCAGCCTAAAGGAACCTGGCGGCCACAAAAAAGCCCCGACAGTGCGGGGCTTTTTACCGGGTGTTTCTGTTTACTTGAACAGGCCGCCCAGGGCTTTCACAGCGTCGGGTTTATCAGCCTTGGCTTCCTGTGTCTGCTGCTTGGCGTCGGCTTTGGCCTGCGCTTCGGAAAGTTTGTCACAACCTTTGTTGATCTGGTCCTGTGCGGCTTTGAAGGCCTTCACTTTCAAAGTGTCCTTCTGGGCTTCGGCTGCATCAATCTTGGTTTGCAGGTCGGCGGCTTGCTTCTGGCAGTCGCCCGAATTGCCACCACCCAGTTGCGAGCTCAGGGCGCCGCTCAGTGCGCTCAGGTCGGCGGCATGCGCCGGCAGGGTGAACAGGCTGAGCAGAAGGGCGGCGGGGGCGAGCGTGGAGATGCGCATGAAAAACCTCAATGTTCGATTGCCTGCACGCTTGGGAATCCCGGGCTGGCGCAGGGCAATATCCAAATAAGGTGAGAGGCCCGGGAGGGCGCGGATTCTAGAGGGCCATCATTGGGCCTGCAAGCTTTGGATCCAAAAAGCGTGAAGACCGTCGCGCAAAATGCCGTGCAATAAAAAGCCCCGCCGAGTGAACCCGGCGGGGCTTTTGTGCACCTTGAGCGATTACAGGCCGGCGGCGATACGCAGGTCGTTGGCGCGGTCGGTTTTTTCCCAGGTGAAGGTGGTGAAGGTGTCGTCGCCGACAGTCTTCTGCGCAGGGGTGCGACCGAAGTGGCCGTAGGCTGCGGTTTCCTGATACATCGGGTGCAGCAGGTCGAGCATGGTGGTGATCGCGTAGGGGCGCAGGTCGAAGATCTCACGCACCAGCTTGACGATCTTGTCATCGCTGATCTTGCCGGTGCCGAAGGTATTCAGCGAGATGGACGTAGGCTGGGCCACGCCGATAGCGTAGGACACCTGGATCTCGCAACGCTCGGCCAGGCCGGCCGCGACGATATTCTTCGCCACGTAACGACCAGCGTAGGCCGCCGAACGGTCAACCTTGGACGGGTCTTTACCCGAGAATGCGCCGCCGCCGTGACGGGCCATGCCGCCGTAGCTGTCGACGATGATCTTGCGACCGGTCAGGCCGCAGTCGCCCACCGGGCCACCGATGATGAACTGGCCAGTCGGGTTGATGTGGAACTGGGTGTCCTTGCTCAGCAGCTCGGCCGGCAGCACGTGCTTGACGATCAGCTCCATCACACCTTCGCGCAGGTCGGCGTAGGACACGTCCGGGTTGTGCTGGGTCGACAGTACAACGGCGTCGATACCCACGACTTTGCCGCCTTCATAACGGCAAGTCACCTGGGACTTGGCGTCCGGGCGCAGCCACGGCAGCAGGCCGGATTTGCGGGCTTCGGCCTGGCGCTGCACAAGCTGGTGCGAGAAGGTGATCGGTGCTGGCATCAGCACGTCGGTTTCGTTGCTGGCGTAGCCGAACATAAGGCCCTGGTCGCCGGCGCCCTGGTCTTCCGGCTTGGCGCGGTCGACACCCTGGTTGATGTCGGGGGACTGCTTGCCGATGATGTTCATCACGCCGCAGGTCGCGCCGTCGAAGCCGACGTCGGAGCTGTTGTAGCCGATGTCGGTGATCACATCACGAACCAGTTTCTCGAGGTCAACCCAGGCGGTGGTGGTCACTTCGCCAGCGATGATCGCTACGCCGGTTTTCACCAGGGTCTCGCACGCCACGCGGGCGAACTTGTCTTCAGCAATGATGGCGTCCAGCACCGCATCAGAAATCTGGTCGGCGATTTTGTCCGGATGCCCTTCAGACACGGACTCGGAGGTGAAAAGGGAGTATTCGCTCATCTCGATGTTTTCCTGATATTTACCGATGGTGAGTGTCGCCAGCCGGCCGCTGAAAATGGCGGACCTGGATCTGGAAACCGTTACGTAAACCTACATAGAGGCTTTCCCCGGGAACGAGTCCCGCAGCGGTGGCCCAACGGGCCAGATCATCCTGTTCAAAACCCAACCAGAGATCACCGCAGGCCTCCCTGGCCCAATTCTGGTTGTGGCTGCATAAATCCGTAACCAATAGGCTACCGCCGGGGTGCAGCAGCCCGGCCATTTGCTTGAGGGCATCGGCGGGGGCGGCGAAATGGTGCAAGACCATGTTCAGTACCACGCAGTCGGCCTTGATTATCGTGCTGCTCAGTGCGTCGGCCAGTTGCAGTTGGACATTGCCCAGCGACTCGCGCTGGCAGAGCTGGCGTGCCAGTTCGAGCATCGCCGGGCTGTTATCGAGCGCCGTGACCTGATGAAAGCGCCGCGCCAGTTCTGGCAGAAAACCGCCATCGCCCGGGCCGACTTCCAGCGCCGTGGCTTCAGCACTGAAGCTCAGCTTATCCAGCAGCGCCAGTACGCTGTCGCGGTACTGGGGCAAGCCTGCAATCAGGTCCTGCTGAGCACGAAACTTCTCTGCAACCCGTGCGAAAAAGTCTTGGCTCGCGGCAGCGCGTTGCCCATGCACTTCGCCGATGCGCGACTGCACGTCGGCCGGCAGGCTCAGATTGTCCACCTCTTCTAACAGTGCGGCGTGCAGCTTGCCGCCGAGCAGTTCTGTGTGGGGAAGGGCGCGACGGTAGAAAATTGCATTGCCTTCGCGGCGGGTGGCCACCAGGTCGGCCTGTGCCAGTACCTTCAAGTGGTGGCTCATGCCGGACTGGCCGATGGCGAAGATCTGCGCCATTTCCAGTACGCCAAAGGAGTCGTTGGCCAGTGCGCGCAGTACGTTCAGACGCAACGGGTCGCCAGCGGCCTTGCACAAGGCTGCCAGGTCATCGCCGTCGTCGGCGCGTAATGAGGACATGGGTAGATTCATAAGGCCAGCAGTCTAGTGACGGGTGGAATGCACCGCAAGGTCAATATCAAAAAGTTTTGATATTGGTCGATAAGTGGCGGTTATAAGCAGCCGCTATAACCTTTGGACGAACCAGTGACCGGTTTCTGCAACGCAATGCCGCCCAAAGCACAGGAAAAACACCTCCAAGTGACTATCTGTCATTGCCCAGAGGCGGTGGCTGAGGGAAAATGCCGGTCCTTTTTTCCGTTTCATTTATGCAAACCCCAGGAGATCAGCGATGCCCAGCCGTCGTGAGCGTGCCAACGCCATTCGTGCCCTCAGCATGGATGCCGTGCAAAAAGCCAACAGCGGCCATCCCGGTGCCCCGATGGGCATGGCGGATATCGCCGAGGTACTTTGGCGTGACTACCTGAAACACAACCCGAGCAACCCGTCCTTTGCCGACCGTGACCGCTTCGTGCTGTCCAACGGCCACGGCTCGATGCTGATCTACTCGCTGCTGCACCTGACCGGCTATGACGTCACCATCGATGACCTGAAAAGCTTCCGCCAGCTGCACAGCCGCACCCCGGGCCACCCGGAATTCGGCTACACCCCAGGCGTCGAGACCACCACCGGTCCCCTGGGCCAAGGCCTGGCCAACGCCGTAGGCTTCGCGCTGGCTGAAAAAGTCCTGGGCGCGCAATTCAACCGCCCTGGCCACGACATCGTCGATCACCACACCTATGTGTTCCTGGGTGATGGCTGCATGATGGAAGGCATTTCCCACGAAGTTGCTTCCCTGGCCGGCACCCTGGGCCTGGGCAAGCTGATTGCCTTCTACGACGACAACGGCATCTCCATCGACGGCGAAGTCGAAGGCTGGTTCACCGATGACACCCCGAAGCGTTTTGAAGCCTACAACTGGCAGGTGATCCGCAACGTCGACGGTCATGACCCGGAAGAGATCAAGACCGCCATCGACACCGCTCGCAAGAGCGCGCAGCCGACCCTTATCTGCTGCAAGACCACCATCGGCTTCGGTTCGCCGAACAAGCAAGGCAAAGAAGACTGCCACGGCGCCCCGCTGGGTGACGCGGAAATTGCCCTGACCCGTGAAGCGTTGAAGTGGAACCACGGCCCGTTCGAAATCCCGGCCGACATCTACGCCGAGTGGAGCGCCAAGGAAAAGGGCCTGGCCACCGAAGCCGAGTGGGACCAGCGCTTCGCTGCCTACTCCGCCGAATTCCCTGAGTTGGCCAACGAACTGGTACGCCGTCTCGCCGGTGACCTGCCTGCCGACTTCTCGGAAAAAGCCTCGGCCTACATCGCCGAAGTCGCGGCTAAAGGCGAGACCATCGCCAGCCGTAAAGCCAGCCAGAACACCCTGAACGCCTTTGGCCCGCTGCTGCCTGAGATCCTCGGCGGTTCGGCCGACCTGGCCGGTTCCAACCTGACCCTGTGGAAAGGCTGCAAAGGTGTCTCGGCTGAAGACGCCAGCGGCAACTACATGTACTACGGCGTGCGTGAGTTCGGCATGAGTGCCATCATGAACGGCGTATCCCTGCATGGCGGCCTGGTGCCTTACGGCGCGACCTTCCTGATGTTCATGGAATACGCCCGCAACGCCGTACGCATGGCTGCGCTGATGAAAAAGCGCGTGATCCACGTGTACACCCACGACTCCATCGGCCTGGGCGAGGACGGCCCGACGCACCAGCCGGTCGAGCAACTGACCAGCCTGCGTACCACGCCGAACCTGGATTGCTGGCGCCCAGCCGACGCGGTGGAATCCGCCGTGGCCTGGAAGCACGCCATCGAGCGCAAGGACGGCCCTTCGGCGCTGATCTTCTCGCGTCAGAACCTGCAGCACCAGGTGCGTACCGACGCGCAGATCGCCGACATCAGCCGTGGTGGCTACGTGCTCAAGGACTGCATCGGCGAGCCGGAGCTGATCCTGATCTCCACCGGTTCCGAAGTGGGCCTGACCGTCCAGGCGTACGACAAGCTGACTGCCCAAGGCCGCAATGTACGTGTGGTGTCCATGCCATGCACCAGCGTGTTCGAAGCCCAGGACGCCGGCTACAAGCAATCGGTGCTGCCGTTGCAGGTCAGCGCGCGTATCGCCATCGAAGCGGCTCACGCCGACTACTGGTACAAGTACGTGGGCCTGGAAGGCCGTGTAATCGGCATGACCACCTACGGTGAGTCGGCGCCGGCGCCAGCGTTGTTCGAAGAGTTCGGTTTCACCCTGGAAAACATCCTGGGCCAGGCTGAAGAGCTGCTGGAAGACTAAGTCAGTCTGCGTTGTCTGTACTGGCGCCATCGCGGGCAAGCCCGCTCCCACATTTGGATCGCGGTCTAATGTGGGAGCGGGCTTGCCCGCGATGGCGATGGTGCTTTCAACACCGAACTACCCTTGATCGAGAACCCCATGCCTCAACCGCGTCCCTACAAAGTTGCTCTCAACGGCTACGGCCGCATTGGTCGTTGCGTCTTGCGTGCTCTGTTCGAGCGAGGGGCGGCGGCCGGGTTTGAAATTGTTGCGATCAACGATCTGGCCGACATGGCCAGCATTGAATACCTGACACGCTTTGACTCCACCCACGGCCGGTTCCCCGGCGAAGTGCGGGTCGAGGGCGATTGTCTGCACATTAATGGCAGCTGCGTGCAAGTGTTGCGCAGTGCCACCCCCGAAGGCATCGACTGGAAGGCATTGGGCGTCGACCTGGTGCTGGAGTGTTCCGGTGTCTACCACACCCGTGCCGATGGCCAGCGTTTCCTCGACGCCGGCGCGCCGCGTGTGCTGTTTTCCCAGCCGATGGCCAGCGAGGCGGATGTCGACGCCACCATCGTCTACGGCATCAACCAGGATTGCCTGACCGGTGCTGAACGGCTGGTGTCCAACGCCTCCTGTACCACCAACTGCAGTGTGCCGCTGTTGCGCCTCCTGGATCAGGCGATCGGTCTGGACTATGTGTCGATCACCACGATTCACTCGGCGATGAACGACCAGCCGGTAATCGACGCCTATCACCACGAAGACCTGCGTCGTACGCGTTCGGCGTTCCAGTCAGTGATTCCGGTGTCCACCGGCCTGGCCCGGGGTATCGAGCGTCTGCTGCCGGAACTTGCCGGGCGAATCCAGGCCAAAGCCGTACGGGTGCCGACGGTGAATGTGTCCTGCCTGGATATCACCATGCAGACCGTGAGCGACACCGATGCAACGGAGGTCAACCGGGTCCTGCGCGACGCCGCCACCAGCGGCCCGCTCAAAGGTTTGCTGGCCTACACCGAATTGCCCCACGCCAGCTGCGATTTCAACCATGACCCGCATTCGGCGATTGTCGATGCCAGCCAGACCCGCGTTTCCGGCCCGAGGCTGGTGAACATCCTGGCCTGGTTCGACAACGAATGGGGTTTTGCCAACCGAATGCTGGATGTTGCGGAACATTATCTGCACATCGCCTCTAAACAACCTCATCAACAGTAATTCAGGAACTGCGACCCATGACCGTGTTGAAGATGACCGACCTCGATCTGCAAGGTAAGCGCGTGCTGATCCGCGAAGACCTCAACGTCCCCGTCAAGGACGGTGTTGTCACCAGCGATGCGCGAATCCTGGCTTCGCTGCCGACCATCAAGCTGGCCCTGGAAAAAGGTGCGGCCGTGATGGTCTGCTCCCACCTGGGTCGTCCGACCGAAGGTGAGTTCTCCGCCGAAAACAGCCTCAAGCCTGTGGCCGACTACCTGAGCGAGGCCCTGGGCCGCGACGTGCCATTGGTCGCTGATTACCTGGGTGGTGTCGAGGTGAAAGCCGGTGACATCGTGCTGTTCGAGAACGTGCGCTTCAACAAAGGCGAGAAAAAGAACAGCGACGAACTGGCCCAGCAATACGCGGCGCTGTGCGACGTGTTCGTGATGGACGCCTTCGGCACCGCCCACCGAGCCGAAGGCTCCACCCACGGCGTGGCCAAGTTCGCCAAGGTTGCGGCAGCTGGCCCGTTGCTGGCGGCTGAACTGGATGCACTGGGCAAGGCCCTGGGCGCGCCGGCACAACCGATGGCCGCCATCGTGGCCGGTTCCAAGGTGTCGACCAAGCTGGACGTGCTCAACAGCCTGAGCCAGATCTGCAACCAGCTGATCGTCGGCGGCGGCATTGCCAACACCTTCCTGGCGGCTGCCGGTCACCCGGTAGGCAAATCCCTGTACGAGCCGGACCTGCTCGACACCGCCCGTGCCATCGCCGCCAAAGTCAGCGTGCCGCTGCCGGTGGACGTGGTTGTGGCCAAGGAATTCGCCGAAAGCGCCGAAGCCACCGTCAAGCTGATCGCTGACGTGGCCGCCGACGACATGATCCTGGATATCGGCCCGCAAACCGCGGCCAACTTTGCAGAACTGCTGAAAGCCTCCCAGACCATCCTGTGGAACGGCCCAGTCGGTGTGTTCGAATTCGACCAGTTCGGCAACGGCACCAAAGTGCTGGCCAAGGCCATCGCCGAAAGCTCGGCCTTCTCCATCGCTGGCGGCGGCGACACCCTGGCGGCCATCGATAAATATGGCGTTGCTGACCAGATCTCCTACATTTCTACCGGTGGCGGTGCGTTCCTCGAGTTCGTCGAGGGCAAGGTGCTGCCGGCCGTCGAAGTGCTGGAAACCCGAGCCAAAGGCTGAGGCTCGTGATCCGGAAAAGGAGTATTCCCATGATCAAGTCGTTGGCATTGGTGATCGCAGCGGGCCTGTTGGCCGGCTGCGGCAGCACGACGAACGCGAAGTCTGCGGCAGATGAACCTGCCCCCGGGCAGAAAAAGAGCTGCTACCAGGCCGACTGGCAAGCCGAGACCATGCCGGTGATCAACAAGCGCATCGGCAACGAACGGTTGGAGAAATACGACTCCGCGCCCAACGGTCAGGAACAGGGTTGCCCTTGACGGGTCTGATCAACTAACCGACTGCAGCGGCGGCCCTCGGGTCGCCCTGTGAGGATTGGCAATGAAAGGCGTTTTCGCCCTGGCAGCCCTGGCCTTGTTGGCCGGCTGCAGCAGCATGGACATGTTCAACAGCAAGGCCGAAACGGCCGACAAGTGGACCACCTGGACCTGCGACAGCAAGGCCGAGGTCAACTGGCGCTTTGCCAACCCGGCTAAATCCGAGGTGGATGTACGCCTCGGCGGTTCCGACCAGGTCTACCGCCTCAAGCAGGAGGTTGCCGCCTCGGGCGTGCTGTATGCCAACGACCAATTGGCGTTTCACACAAAAGGTGAGGAAGGCCTGGTTTACTGGGTCGCCACCGATGATTTGATCGGGCGCGGCTGCAAAGCTCAATAGAAACACCAGGGTCTTGAAATTGATGAGATCCAAATGTGGGAGGGGGCTTGCCCCCGATAGCAGTCTGTCAGTGATGAGTCTTTTGACTGATCCACCGCGATCGGGGGCAAGCCCCCTCCCACATTAGATTCGGTTCCAAATTGGGTTCTGAGTCAGCAATAACGATTCAGCAGGCCAGGCATGCAAACCCTGACCGGCAATAACTTGAATAGCAGCCGCCGCTACGGCAGGCTTGCACGATTAACGACCCTCGACCGGGAGAGACAACACAATGGCACTTATCAGCATGCGTCAAATGCTGGACCACGCAGCCGAGTTCGGCTACGGCGTCCCAGCCTTTAACGTCAACAACCTTGAGCAGATGCGCGCCATCATGGAAGCCGCTGACAAGACCGACTCCCCCGTGATCGTCCAGGCTTCGGCTGGTGCCCGCAAATACGCGGGTGCGCCGTTCCTGCGCCACTTGATCCTCGCCGCGATCGAAGAATTCCCGCACATCCCGGTGTGCATGCACCAGGACCACGGCACCAGCCCTGATGTGTGCCAGCGTTCCATCCAACTGGGCTTCAGCTCGGTGATGATGGACGGCTCCCTCGGCGAAGACGGCAAGACCCCGACCGACTACGAATACAACGTACGCGTCACCCAGCAAACCGTAGCCATGGCCCACGCCTGTGGTGTTTCGGTTGAAGGCGAACTGGGCTGCCTGGGTTCCCTGGAAACCGGCATGGCCGGCGAAGAAGACGGCATCGGTGCCGAAGGCGTGCTGGATCACAGCCAGATGCTGACCGACCCGGAAGAAGCCGCCGACTTCGTGAAAAAGACCCAAGTCGACGCCCTGGCCATCGCCATCGGCACCAGCCACGGCGCCTACAAGTTCACCAAGCCGCCTACCGGCGACGTGCTGGCCATCGACCGCATCAAGGAAATCCACAAGCGCATCCCTAACACCCACCTGGTGATGCACGGTTCTTCCTCGGTGCCGCAAGAATGGCTGGCGATCATCAACCAGTACGGCGGCGACATCAAAGAAACCTACGGCGTGCCGGTTGAAGAAATCGTCGAAGGCATCAAGTACGGCGTGCGCAAGGTCAACATCGACACCGACCTGCGTTTGGCATCCACCGGTGCAATGCGTCGCCTGATGGCCACCAACCCGAGCGAATTCGACCCGCGTAAATTCTTTGGCGCCACCGTGACGGCGATGCGTGATGTGTGTATTGCACGTTATGAAGCGTTTGGTACTGCGGGTAATGCGTCGAAGATCAAGCCGATCTCGTTGGAAGCGATGTACCAGCGGTATCTGAAAGGTGAGTTGAACGCTAAGGTTAACTAAGCCAATAGCGCCAAAAAAACCCGCAGAAATGCGGGTTTTTTTATAGCTGTAAAATATGTGTTTAAGGACAGTGAGCAGTTATTTGTCGTGGGTAACGCAATAGTTTGTCAGGTATTGGATAAGCCACCTGGGTACTTACTATAGTTATACCACTGTGAATCTCAGATTCTGTCCTATCTCCGTATATGTTTGAGATGCATTTTCAAGCTCCCAGTAAACGTCATAGACTCCTGAGTTTGGAAGGTAGCATTGTATTTCTTTCTCAAAGTGTTCGCGTTTATTGTTGATATAAGATTGTAGCAGCGCAGCAGTAAGCGTTATTTGTTCCAGAAGCATAGTAGGAAGACCTGCGGACGGCACAGGGTAGCAATAATAAGTCAGCACATCGCCTATCCTGGTGTTGTTGCTCAGTAAGTGCGACAAGACGAGATACCTGAAGGGCCTGGTGACAACTGGCATGTTTTGGGGCGGCGTCGCAAAAGAACCCGGTGGGGTGGCATTGTATATTTTTGGTTGCGACCCGGGGCCAAACCCCGAGACGGCAGGTTGGTTAATGGTGGCTAGCGTTGGCATGTGTTTAACTCCTGAACGGTTCATGAGTTGGACGCACATGATTTTATGAGGTATGCCCTAGTAGGCGCACTGCAAGAAATAGTAATTTTTATGCTGTTTTGCTATAGCGGTAAGACGATCTTAGGAGTTCGTTATATTCAAGCAATCATTCCCCTGCCGTAGCGGGGGATGATTGAAATAACCTTACTCGTGATCAATATCCAACTTGGCAAACGTCACCCGCGCCCCTTCCTTGCTGTTGCCACTGTTGTCCTGCACATACGCCCCGGCCTTGAAGTACAACGGCTTGGCGCCCCACGCCGCGCCAATGCGTTCGTTCCACTCGCCATCCGCGGCATACACACTGAGCAGCCCGGCTTTGTTGAGGTTGATCACATAGGTAAAGCTCTTCTCCAGCGGCACATTGGAGGCAACAATGATCGTGCGCCCTTCATCCTCGTCCGGGCGCATGCGCACTTTGGCGACGATGTTGCCGGTCTGGGTCTTTTCCTTGAACTGATATTCCAGCTTGATCAGCGGTTTCTGGCTGTCATAGGCGTGGATTTGCCCGATCACGATTTTGCCGGAGGACGGCACTTGGTTGACGGCCAGGGTGGCACGCAGGAAGTTGTCTGCATCCGGATAGGTCCAGTTGCGCAGGCGCCCGTCGGCGTAGGTCTCGCGCAGTTCGCTGCGCGGGTAAATGGCGTTTTCGGTACGGGTGCCGGTGACCGGGGTCCAGAATTGGACGTTGCTGCCTTCGGCCTGGAAATATTGGTCGTTGAAGCCGCTCATCAATCTCGGGGTTTCGATGGTCGCGGGCGGAGAGCCGACAGGGATGCTGAGGTTCCAGGTGGATAGGTCGATCATGGCGTAGGCCTTTTTACAGAGGGGTGTAGGCTATGGCCCTTGGGCCAGACAGGTTCTTTATAGGTGGTGTTAACCATCTTGTTAAATCATTGCTGGCGATTTATTGGCGCCAAAGGAATGCCAAAAAGCCATGTTTCCCATGGTTCGTGGCTTGTAGCGGTTGACCGTTAGTCGGCTTCCTGAACTTTGGCGCAATGATGGCACTGAGGTTACTTCTGCTTTTTCAGAACCGGGGCTAGAGTGAGGCCTCAGTGTTTGTCCGGGTTTTCTGTCAGAAATGACCGGAGTAGTCCTAAGGAAGAGACGTAGCATGGAATGCGCTCCACACCACGGCGATGGTCGTTCGGTTCTACTTGTGGTCGATGACTACCCGGAAAACCTGCTCAGCATGCGTGCGCTGTTACAGCGTGAAGACTGGCATGTGGTGACCGCCGCGTCCGGTGTGGAAGCCCTCGAATTATTGCTCAAACACGAAGTCGACCTGGTGCTGCTGGACGTGAAGATGCCCGGCATGGACGGCTTTGAGGTGGCGCGCCTGATGCGCGGCAGCCAGCGCACGCGCATGACACCGATCATTTTCCTCACGGCCCATGCCCAGTCACCCGCGGCAGTGCTCGAAGGTTATGCCAGTGGCGCCATCGACTACCTGTTCAAACCGTTCGACCCGCATATCCTCAAACCCAAGGTCCAGGCGTTGCTGGAACATCAGCGCAATCGCCGGGCCTTGCAGCGCCTGAGTCATGAGTTGGAGTCCGCACGGGCGTTCAATGCCTCGGTGTTGGACAACGCCGCCGAAGGCATCCTGGTGGTGGGCGAGGGCAGCGTGATCGAGTATGCCAACCCGGCCATTTCGCGGCTACTGAACGCCACCCTGGCGGAGTTGCAAGGCGAGAGTTTCCTGAGCTTCCTGCAAAAACCCCATGTGCCGGCTTGGCTGGGGTTCGAGATGTTCCTCGCTTACCGCCAGGGCCAGACTTGGCGCTTGCACGATGCGATCCTGCGGACCAGCCGCGGCCAGCAGGTGCCGGTGGCGTTGTCGTGCGCGCCGCTGCCGGCCGAACAGAAGGCCATGGTAGTGACCGTGCTGGACATGTCTGAAGTGCGTCACCTGCATCAACAATTGGAGTTCCAGGCGGTCACCGACCCGCTGACCGGGCTGTTGAACCGGCGCGGGTTTTACCAGGCGGCGGAAAACATTTTGCTGCGCAGCGAGCGCAACGAACAGTCTCTGGTGCTGCTGTACCTGGACCTTGACGGCTTCAAGCGGGTCAATGATTCCCTCGGCCATGACGCCGGCGACCGCGTGCTGCGCTGGGTATCGGAGCAGTTGCAGGGCTGCCTGCGTTCCTATGACATTCTGGGGCGCATGGGCGGCGATGAGTTCACCGCGTTGCTGGAGCTGGAGTTCCCCGAGCAGGCGGCGAAAATTGCAGAAAAACTGATCGAACGGGTATCTATCTGCCAGCAAGTTGAAGGTTTGGATGTGATGCTCGGTGTCAGTATCGGTATCGCCACCTTCCCGGATTGCGGCTCGGACGTTAACGGTCTGTTGCGCGCGGCAGACATCGCCATGTACGAAGCCAAGCGCGCAGGCCGTCAGCAATATCGCTATTACGACCAGGAAATGAATGGCCGCGCCCGTTCGCGCCTGATGCTGGAAGACAGCGTGCGCACGGCGATTCAAAACAAGGAGTTCACCCTGGTGTACCAGCCGCAGGTGGCGTTGGCGGATGGGCGTGTGCGCGGTGTGGAAGCGCTATTGCGCTGGCAGCACCCGAGTGTCGGCGATGTGCCGCCCGGTCTGTTTCTGCCATTGCTGGAAGAGGCCCGGCTGATCAGCCAGCTCAGCACCTGGATTTACCAACAAGTCGGCGCCCAACTCCAGGCCTGGCACGCCGGCTTCGACGATGAACTGGTGCTCAGCGTGAGCCTGAGCAGCAACCAGTTCAACATGCCCAACCTGGCGAACCAGCTGCAGCAGGTCCTCGAACGACATGGGTTGCCGGGGCGGCAACTGGAGGTGGAAATCAGTGAAGACTGCCTGATGAGCAACCTTGAAGAGTCGGTCAAGCAGCTCAAGTTGCTGCGCCAGATCGGCGTGCGCACCGCCCTGGATGACTTTGGCTTGGGCAATTGTTCCCTGGCGCACCTGCGCGACCTGGCGTTCGACACCCTCAAGCTCGACCCGCAATTGGTCGCTCGCCTGCCGGGCTCGGCGCGAGATGAGGTGATGGCGCGCAGCATTATCGAGCTGTGCGGGCATTTTGATGTAGTGGTGGTGGCTGAGGGGGTGGAAACCCAGGAGCAGGCCCAATGGCTGAAGGCCAATGGCTGCCCGTTCATTCAGGGGCCGATGGCGGCGCAACCGCTGATGGCCGAGGAAGTGAGCGACTGGTGCCACGCTCGCCAACGCTGAATTCGTTACACTGGCGGCCATCCGAACCCTGTTGCAGAGCCCATGACCGCGCTGAAATACCTCCAGGCCTATCCCGCCGCCCTCCAGGAGCAAGTGCGCCAACTGATCGCCAAGGACCAGTTGGGTGCCTACCTGGAGCAACGTTACCCCGAACGCCACACCGTGCAGAGCGACAAGGCCCTTTACGCCTACGCGCTGGCCTTGAAGCAGGAACACCTGCGCAATGCGCCGGCCATCGACAAGGTGCTGTTCGATAATCGCCTGGACCTGACCCACCGCGCCCTCGGCCTGCACACCACCATCTCGCGGGTGCAGGGCGGCAATCTGAAGTCGAAGAAAGAGATCCGCATTGCTGCGCTGTTCAAGGAGGCCGCGCCGCAGTTCCTGCGCATGATCGTGGTGCACGAACTGGCGCACTTCAAGGAATCGGACCACAACAAGGCGTTCTACAAACTCTGCGAGTACATGATGCCGGGCTACCATCAGGTGGAATTCGACCTGCGGGTGTACCTCACGTACCGCGACTTGCTGGGCAAACCCTGACCGCACAAGGCAACCGACCATGGATGTGAGCAAGACCAAGAGCAGCTTCTACCGCCGCCTGTACGTGGCCTACCTGATCGACAGCGGCCAGGCCAGCAGCGTCCCGGCCCTGACCGACGCCACCGGCATGCCCCGGCGCACGGCGCAGGACACGATTGCGGCATTGGCCGATCTGGATATTGTGTGTGAGTTCGAGCAGGAAGACGGTGCCCGCAACCATGCCGGGCACTATCGGATTCGCAGCTGGGGCGCGATTGATCGGCGTTGGATCGAGGCGAACCTCGGCCAGATCAAGCAGGTGCTGGGCTACCCCTGATCCTTTCGCATGCCGATGTGTGGAATATCATCCTCAAGGTATTCCTCACCCGCCACCACAAACCCATACCGCCCGTAATACCCCTGCAAATGCGCCTGGGCTGACAGGAACATCGGTGTCTCGGGCCAGATATCGGCAATCTGCTTGAGCGTCTCTTCCATCATCTGATGTCCCAGCCCGGTGCCGCGCGCCACCGGCGCAACGATCACGCGGCCGATCACCACGTCGCCGCCCTGGGATTCCGGGTCCAGCAGGCGCAGGTAAGCCACCAGTTGATCATCCTGCCACGCCATCAGGTGGTGGGTGTCGCCCGACAAATCCTGCCCATCGAGATCCTGGTACACACATTTCTGCTCGACAACAAACACCTCGTTGCGCAAGCGCAGGATCGCGTAAAGCTGCTCCTTGCCCAGGTCATCGTGGTGTTTGCACACCCATTCAACGGTCATGGCGAGTTCTCTTATCAATGTCTGTTGCGGATAGTAAGCGCAGCGGGCAACGCTGTCTAAATCAACTATTTTTGTGAGTGAAATCAATTTGCCATCATTGAGTGCGTTCGGCGCCGGTTTCTTTGTGTAATCTGAGCTACTGTTAGAACCTCGGGCCGCGCCTGAGCCAAGGCCACCGCCTGCCTGCCAAGGACTTTGAGCATGCCGCGATTCTCTCGTGCCGTTGCTTTGATTGGAGTGTTGCTGCTGGCCCAGCCGGCATTCGCGCAGCGTCTGCGGCTGGTGGCGGATGCCTGGCCACCCTTTACCGATGCCACCTTGATCAATGGCGGGCTGGCCACCGACATCGTCAGTACTGCCCTGGCCCGTGCGGGTTACGCCAGTGACTTCGAGCAGGTGCCCTGGGCCCGTGCGCTGATGGGGGTGGGCGACGGCCGTTATGACGTGCTGATCAACGCCTGGTACGACGATGCCCGTACGAAACTGGGCCAATTCTCGGGTGAATACCTGCTCAACCGTGTGCGCTTTATCAAGCGCCGCGACGATCCCATCGAATTCCAGAACCTTGCGCAGTTGCACGACTATCCCATCGCCGTGGTGCGTGGCTATGCCTATTCGGCGGCGTTCGATGGGGATGCGCAGTTGCAGAAAGTCCCGGTGCACAACTTCGCCATGGCCGTGCGCATGCTGGCGGCGCAGCGGGTGCGGTTGACGGTGGAGGATGAGTACGTGGCGCGCTATTACCTGTCGCGTGAATCGGCACGGGTGCGCAATGCGGTGGAGTTTTTGCCCCAGCCGCTGAGTGAAAACAGCCTGCACATCCTGGTCAGCCTGAAGAACCCGGAGCATGAGCAGATCGTAGCCGGGTTTGATCGGGAGATTGCCAAGATGAAGGCCGACGGCAGCTATGAGCGGTTGATGAAGGCCCATGGCATGTAGTGCCTGTGCGGACCTCATCGGGGGCAAGCCCCCTCCCACCTGTTGACTGTGTTCACAAATCAAAACTGTGGGAGGAGGCTTGCCTCCGATAGCGGCCTAGGCCGCGCTGGTGTCTTTGATCAGATGCGCCGCCAACGTGCGCAACGGCCCCAGTTGCCGGCAAATCAACGCCAACTGCGTCTGCACCAACCGCTGCCCTTCATCGATCTCATCCGGCATCTGTTCCAGGTCCGCCGCCAGCGCCTCCTCGGCATCGCTCTGAATCGCAATCGGCTGCTTGTTGGCCAAGCCCGTGGCGATTTCATCGATGCTCGCCGCCAGGGTGTTGCCGGCGCCATCGATCAGATGCTCACGCACCTCGGCTGGCAATTGGGTTTCACGGTGAGCGCCCAGCCCTGACAAATAACTGAGCAAGGTGTGCGACAACACCAGGAACCGAAAGCCCACGTCCGCTTCCTTACGGAAATGCCCCGGCTCCATCAGCATGTTCGCCAGGGTGGTGGACAGCGCCGCATCGGCGTTGTGCGCATTGCGCCGCGCCAGGCGGTAGGCCAGGTCGTCACTCTTGCCGGCGGCGTACTGCTGCATGATCTGGCGCAGGTAGATACTGTTGCAGGTCAGGGTGTTGGCCAGCACTTTGTTCAAGCGGCGGCCTTGCCAGTCCGGCAGGAACAGGAACACCGCGAGGCCGGCGATCAGGCTGCCGAGCAAGGTATCGAACAGACGTGGCAGGAACAGCCCGTAGCCATCGCCGACCTGGTTGAAGCAGAACAACACCATCAGCGTGATCGCGGCGGTGGCCAGGGTGTAGCGGGTGGTGCGGTTGATAAAGAACACCAGGCCGGCGGCGATGGCGAACATCGATTGCACCAGGGGGCTTGGGAACAGGTCGAACAACGCCCAGGCCACGGTCAGGCCGATGGCCGTACCGATGATGCGCTGGCCGAGCTTGCGCCGCGTGGCGCCATAGTTCGGCTGGCACACGAAGAGCGTGGTGAGGATGATCCAGTAGCCTTGGGACGCGTGGATCGCATGCAGCATGCCGTAGCCGACGGTCAACGCCAGCGACAGGCGCAGCGCATGGCGGAACAACAGCGACGTCGGCGTCATCTGCGTGCGCAGGCGCGTCCACATTTCCTTGAGGTTGCGCGGGGCGCGGTCCAGCAGGTTGCTGTCGGTGGCGTCCGCCAGGCTGTCGGGGTTGCTGGCGTCGCCGAGCAGGCGGTCCAGGGTCGACAGGTTGGCCGCCAGGGCGCGCAACGAACGCAGCAGGCCGCGCCAGGCTGGGTTGCTCTGGATGCGCAGGTGCTCCAAGGACGCGTTGAGGTCGCCCAGGGCTTCGGCGAAGCTGTCGTCATAGATGAACGGCTGGCGCATCTGGATCGACTCGGCCAGGGTCTGGCAGGCCTTGCCTTGCTGGCGCAATAGGCGCTGGCAACGGAAGAGTACATCGCTGTGGAAGAAGGCCTCGGCCAGGGCGTTGTAGGGATAGTGCGACGAGCTGGCACGTTCGTGGATGTCCTGGGCCAGGAAATACAGCTTCAGGTAGCGACTGACTTTCGAACCGGGGCGACCATTACCCACGCGATGCAGGATGATTTCCTTCGCGGCATTGAGCGCCGCCACCACCCGACCATTTTGCTGCGCCAGTTCCAGGCGGCGTGCTTCCACGTCCAGCTGGCGGATCGGCTCGAACAACGACGACTTGAGCTTGAGATAACGCCCCAGTTCGCGGAACAACCGCGCCAGGCTCTGCTGCACCGGCTGGTTGGAAAATAGCGCCTGCCACAGCACCGACAGCGCGCCATACCAGGCTGCACCGGCCACCAACAGCAGCGGCTCGTGCCAGAAATCGCTGACGGCGCCGCCGCGCTGGTCCACGCCGATCATGGTGTAAACCGACAGAATCAACGTTGCCGAAGCAATCGCCCCATAGCGCTCGCCCAAGGCACCGAGCATGGTCAGGCAGAAGGTGGCCAAAGCCAGGGAGGCCGCGAAGATCAAGGGATAGGGGAACAGCAACTCCACCGACAGGGCAGCGATGCTGAAACACACCAGCGTTACTGCCAGGGCGTTGAGGCGGCCTTGCCAACTGTCATCGGTCTCGGCCAGGGCGCTGGCGATAATCCCCAGGAACAACGGGATCAGCAGTGTCATTTCATCCTGGTACCAGCACAGCGCCATGCTGCCGGTGAGGGCGATGAATACCCGAATGCTATAGCTGAATTTATCCAGTGCCCACAGGCGCCGCAGGGACTGCTTGAACGAGGTCGATGACATGAAGGCTGGAGTCTTCCGGGACGATGCCGCTAAATTGAGCTATCAAGGACGCCACGGCAAGGGTGGTGATCACATCGGGCAGGAAAATTTATTCCATGTGGGAGGGGGCTTGCCCCCGATAGCAATCTATCAGTTACCAATGTGCTGACTGACACACTGCTATCGGGGGCAAGCCCCCTCCCACATTGGTACTCAGTACATTCTGCGGTCAGGCGTATTGTGCGGCCGCGTAACCGGACGCCCACGCCCACTGGAAGTTGAACCCGCCCAGGTGACCGGTCACATCCAGCACTTCGCCGATAAAGTAGAGCCCTGGGCTTTTCAGTGATTCCATGGTCTTGGACGACACTTCCCGCGTGTCCACGCCCCCCAGCGTGACTTCGGCCGTGCGATAACCCTCGGTGCCCGCCGGCACCAACTGCCAGCTGCCGAGTTTTTGTGCGATGTCGGCAATTTCGGCATGGGTGTACTGCTTCATCGGCTTGGATGCGAACCACGTCTCGGCCAGCAGGTTGGCCATCTTCTTGGTGAAGATCTCGCCCAGCAGGGTTTTCAATTCGCTGTTGGGGCGCTCGGCTTGTTGCTGTTGCAGCCAGGTGTGAGCGTCGTGGTCGGGTAGCAGGTTGATTTCCACCGTGTCGCCGGATTCCCAGTAAGAAGAAATCTGCAGAATCGCCGGCCCGCTGAGGCCGCGGTGGGTAAACAGGAGGTTCTCGCGAAAGCTCTGGCCGTTGCAGCTCACCAGGCAATCCACCGACGTCCCCGACAACTCGCCACACAAATCCTTGAGCTGGTCGGTGATGGTGAACGGCACCAGCCCGGCGCGGGTCGGCAGCAGTTCGTGGCCGAACTGTCTGGCCACCTGGTAACCAAAACCGGTCGCGCCCAGGGTCGGGATCGACAGGCCGCCGGTGGCGATCACCAGGGATTCACAGCGCAACTCACCCAAGGTGGTCTGCAACTGATAGCCGCTGTCCAGCTTGGCAATCTCCTGGACCGACGTATCCAAGTGCATGCTTACGCCGACCTGAATGCACTCATCGAGCAGCATGCCGAGGATGTCGCTGGATTTGTTATCGCAGAACAGCTGGCCGAGTTTCTTCTCGTGGTAGGGCACACCGTGCTTGGCCACCAGCGCGATGAAATCCCACTGGGTGTAGCGGGCCAGGGCGGACTTGCAGAAGTGCGCATTGTGCGACAGGAAGTTGGCCGGCTCGGTGTACATGTTGGTGAAGTTGCAGCGGCCACCACCGGACATCAGGATCTTCTTGCCGGCCTTGTTCGCATGGTCGATCAACATCACCTTGCGCCCACGTCCGGCGGCGGTCAGCGCGCACATCAAGCCTGCGGCGCCGGCGCCAATGATCACAACTTCGGTCGAGCGCAAAACGGTGTCCTCTTACATGAATCGATCAGATCGTTCCCACGCTCTGCGTGGGAATGCCGCAATGGACGCTCTGCGTCCGCTTGGTGACGCGGTGCGTCACGGGATGCGTTCCCACGCGGAGCGTGGGAACGATCAGGGTCAGAGGATTCGAACGCGCAACGAACGGCCCTTGATCTTGCCGTCATTCAAACGCTGCAAGGCCTGCTTGGCGATCCCGCGCTCCACGGCCACGAAGGCCTGGAAGTCAAAGATCGCGATCTTGCCGACCTGGGCGCCGGGAATACCGGCTTCACCGGTCAGCGCGCCGAGGATGTCGCCTGGGCGAACCTTGTCTTTACGCCCGGCGGCGATGCACAGGGTGCTCATCTGCGGCAGCAATGGACCACCGCTTTGTGGCTTGAGGTTGTCCAGTTGGTCCCAGTTCAGCGGCGACTTCTGCAACTGCTCGATGGCCTGGGCGCGATGCGCTTCGGACGGGGCGACCAGGCTGATGGCGATGCCGGTCTCACCGGCACGGCCGGTACGGCCAACGCGGTGGATGTGGATTTCCGAATCGCGGGCCAGTTCGACGTTGATCACCATGTCCAGCGAGTCGATGTCCAGGCCACGGGCAGCCACGTCGGTGGCCACCAGCACCGAGGTGCTGCGGTTGGCGAACATCGCCAGCACCTGGTCGCGGTCGCGCTGTTCCAGGTCGCCATGCAGGCCAACGGCGGAAATGCCCTTGGACGTCAGGTGATCCACGGTTTCCTGCACTTGCTGCTTGGTGAAGCAGAACGCTACACAGGACGCCGGACGGAAATGCGCCAGCACCTTGGTCACCGCGTCCATGCGTTCTTCCGGCGAGATTTCGTAGAAACGCTGCTCGATCTGGTCGTCGGAGTGGAAGGCTTCGGCTTTCACCTGCTGCGGCGCGCGCATGAACTTCGAGGCCAACTGCTTGATGCTCACCGGGTAGGTGGCCGAGAACAGCAGGGTCTGGCGGCGTGGCGGGGTCTTGCTGATGATGTCTTCGATGGCGTCGTAGAAGCCCATGTCGAGCATGCGGTCGGCTTCGTCGAGGATCAGCGTGTTCAGGCCGTCCAGCACCAGCGAACCTTTGCGCAGGTGCTGCTGGATACGGCCCGGCGTGCCGACGATGACGTGGGCGCCGTGTTCCAGGGAGGCGATCTGCGGGCCGAGGGACACGCCACCGCACAGGGTCAGTACCTTGATGTTGTCTTCGGCACGGGCCAGGCGACGGATTTCCTTGGCGACTTGGTCGGCCAGCTCACGGGTCGGGCACATCACCAGGGCCTGGCAGCCGAAGTAGCGTGGGTTGATCGGGTTCAACAGGCCGATGCCGAAGGCGGCGGTCTTGCCGCTGCCGGTCTTGGCCTGGGCAATCAGGTCCAGCCCCTTGAGGATCACCGGCAAGCTTTGCGCCTGGATCTGCGTCATCTCGACATAACCCAGCGAGTCGAGGTTAGCCAGCATGGCGGCGGACAGGGGCAAAGTATTAAAAGCGGTGGCGATGGTAGTCACGGGACTGGCTCTGCAAAACAAAATGTCGCGCAGTGTACCAGTCCCGTGGGAATTTCCCTGCAAGTTCTAGACGAGAAGCCTGTTAATGCTCGATGTCGTGCTCGCGGCTGACTACTCGTTTGCCGTCTGTTGGCGACAATTGCAGGAAGATCGCCGCTGCCAGCATGGCCATGATGCCCACGGTGAGGAAGGTCAGTTGGAACGCGCCGAGTACGCTTTCCACCCCGTCGTTACCGGTTTCAGCGGTAAAGCCGCCAAGCAGCGCACCGGCACAGGCCACGCCGAGGCTGAGGGACAACTGCGCCACCACCGACAGCAAACTGTTGCCGCTGCTGGCCTGAGCGTCGTCGAGGTCGATCAGGGTGACGGTGTTCATCGCGGTAAATTGCAGGGAATTGATCGCCCCCAGCACCGCCAGCATGCACAACAGCAGCGGGTAGGGCGTGTGCTCGCTGACCAGGCCCATGCTCGCCAGCATGATGCCCAGCGCCAGGGTGTTGCCGGTGAGCACGATGCGGTAGCCCAGGCGTTCGATCAGCGTACGCGCGACCGACTTGGCAAACATCGCCGCCGCCGCCAGGGGCAACATGCTCATCCCTGCTTCGGACGGTGAGTAACCCAGCGCGACCTGCAACAGCAGTGGCACCAGGAATGGCAACGCGCCGCTGCCCAAGCGTGCAAACAGGTTGCCGAGGATGCCCACGGCGAAGGTGCGGGTCTTGAACAGCACCGGCGAAAACAGCGGGTTGTCGATATGCCCGGCGCGCAGCCAGTACGCCGCCAGGCACGCCAGCCCGCCGAACAGCAGCAACATCACCCGCAGGTGCGGCAGGTGCAGTTCGCCCAGGCCTTCCATGGCGATGGTGATCAACACCATTGCCGCGCCAAACAAGAGAAACCCGACGCCATCAAAGCGCGTGCGTTCGCTGCCGCGCAGATCGGGGATGAGTTTCCACACGGCGTAACAGCCGACCATACCCACCGGCAGGTTGATCAGGAAGATCCAGTGCCAGGTCAGGTATTGCACCATCCAGCCACCCATGGTCGGGCCGAGTAGCGGGCCGAGCAGGCCGGGAATGGTAATGAAGCCCATGATGCGCACCAGTTCGGAGCGGGGGTAAGCACGCAGCACCACCAAGCGGCCGACCGGCAACATCAGCGCGCCGCCCAGGCCCTGGATCACCCGGGCGCCCACCAGCATGGTCAGGCTGCTGGACAAGGCGCACAGCAGCGAACCGATGCTGAATAGCATGATCGCGCCAAAGAAGATTTTCTTGGTGCCGAAGCGGTCGGCGATCCAGCCCGAAGCCGGGATCAGCAAGGCAACGGTGAGCATGTAGGCGATCACCACCCCTTGCATGCGCAGCGGGTTTTCCGCGAGGTCCCGGGCCATGGCCGGCAATGCGGTGTTGAGGATCGTCCCGTCCAGCGACTGCATGAAGAAGGCAATCGCGACCACCCAGGGGAGCCAGCGGGCGGTCTTGGCATCGAGCGGGACGCGATTGGGCATAGAGAACCTTTTTGTTAGCTGGCTATGTGTTGGCGATTATGCGCCAACCCTCGGGCTTTTTCCCACCAGGAAATCCAGCAGTTCACGGTGCACTGCGGTGGCGGCTTCGTTGGATTCGAGGTCGAGCAAGTGGCCGGTGTGCTCGGCCACGGCAAAGCTGCTGCGCCCCACGTACTGCTTGAACAATTGCGCCTCGGCGGCGGGGGTGTATTCGTCGAGCGCGCCGTTGAGGAAGTGCACCGGTGTTTCAATCTGCTTGAGTGCCGGCAGGTAATTGCCGTCGCCCAAGCCCAGCACCTGGTGGATATGAAAACGCGCCTGGCGGTATTCGGTGGTGGCCATGCTCGACAGGTGCCGGTGATTGTTGCGCTTGAGCCGGGGCGAGAGGTATTTGCCCACGGTCTCGTTAAGCAGGTGACCAACGGCCGACTTGTCGTCCGCTTCGATCAATACCCGCACACGCTCCACATAGTCGAGCATGGCCTGGTTGAGGTTGGGCGCCAGGGCCATCACCACCGAGCTTTCGATGGAGGGCGGGTTATGGGCAAGGGTCAGCAACGTCGAGATGCCGCCCCAGGAGGCCGACACCAGGTGGTTGACCTGGAAGCGCTCCACCAGGGCACGCAGCATGTGCACCTCGTCGTCCTTGGTGACCAGGTCCAGGTCGGTGTTGTGTTCGCGGGAATAGCCGGAGAACGGCAGGTCGAACAGCAGCACATTGAAATGCTCGGCCAGGCATTTGCTGGTGCGGGCGAATGAGCGCGTGGTGGACAGCGCGCCGTTGACCATCAGGACGGTCTTTTTTTCCGAATCGTTCCCTAGCTGCTCAACATGAACGTTGTAGTGCTTGAACAGCTTTTCTATGACAAAACTTCCATGGTTCATGTCAACGCTCCAGCTTGCCCTTCCCGGGCAAGGTCATGCTCTCGTGGGTGGGGTGGCGGGGTGCCACTAACCCTTATAACGAGGTTTTTTGCAGGCGACAACAGGCTGCCCGTGCAGGAGGGGAAGACAAGAATTAACCGTAGGAAGGGGCGAAACAGAGATGTCTGAACTCAGCACAACTCAATGTGGGAGGGGGCTTGCCCCCGATTGCAGCGTGTCAGCTGATGAATACTTGGCTGATACACCGCTATCGGGAGCAAGCCCCCTCCCACAGGGGAACTGCTGTGTTTAGAGGGTGAGGGTCAGGCGTTTGACCAAGGCGCCCGGCAACAGATTGGAGGCGGTGTTGCGCTGGCTGTAAGTACTGGCCGAGAGCAGTAATTCCCGCTCAGCGGTCAGGGCTTCCAACTGCGAGCCGAGCAGGTTGTAGACGCTGTCATCAAAGCGCATGGTGCTGACCGGGGCCTTGATCTCGCCGTCTTCCACCCAGAACGTGGCGAAGCGTGTCATGCCGGTCAGGCGCGCCGCCGGCAGGTCGGAGTAGTTCAAATACCACAGGTTGCTGATGTACAGCCCGGTGCCCAATTGCTTGAGGATATCGGCCTGGGCCAGGTTGCCGGCGGCCATCTGCAAGGCACTGGGGGATTCGTCGCTGCTGGCGCCGTTGGTGCTCAGGCCATATTCGGCGGCGCTGCGCGAGTTGATCAACTGGCCTGCGCCTTTGCCCGCGTTGATCAACGTGACGTCGCCGCGCGGGTAGCCTTCGGTGGAGAACGCCTGGCTCAGGGAGCCGCTGATCTGTTCGTCGACGGTCACCAGCGGGCTCAGGGACTGTTCACCGGCATACAGCTTTTGCAGCGAACTGCCTTTGCTGGCGATGGCCTGGGCGGAAAAACCACCCCAGGTGATGAGGCTGATGATTTCTTCCAGCGCCGCCGGGGCGAGGTAGGCGCGGTACTGCCCGGGTGCCAGCTTATGCAGCGGGCGGCCGAGGAATTCCAGTTGCTCGCGGGCTTGCTGGAAGCGCGCGGCGAACTCGGCGCTGTCCCAGGTGTGCCCGGCGTAGCTGGCCTTGACCGCTTCGCCATTGGCGTGGAACAGGCTGAAATCGAAGTTGAAGCTGTTGGCGCGGTGCCAGCCGAACGCGCCGTCCGAGCTGGCAAAGCCACGGCTGATCGGGCCAGCGGCGTAGAAACCGACCAGGTCAACACCTTCAGCAGCCTGGCTGATGTCTTCCAACACCCGGGCCAGGTCCGGCAGCGGTCGCGTTTGTTCGTTGTTGCTTTGCCAGGCGTTGTGGTTCAGCAGCAGGTACGGGTCCTTGGGTAGCAACGGCAAGGTGTCGCGCAGTTGTTGCAGGCCGTCGGCCAAACGTTGGCGGTCCAGTTCCGCTGCGCCGGACAAGGTGATGCCCAGGTCGGCATGGCGGCCATTGTTGATCAGTTTCAGGGTTAGGCTGGCTTGTTGCACCTGGCCGGCCTGGCGTACCTTGGCGTGGTTGAAGCGCACGAACTCGGACGCTTCATCGGCATAGCCCAGGTGGAATTGTTCGTTGTCGGTGATGGCCTGCTTGAGCCACTCCACCAGTGCCTTGAAGTTGTTCATCAGGCATCTCCCCCGAATACATCGACATTGCTGAATACACAGGCCGGCGACGCATGGCCGACACGAATCACCTGGTTGGGTTCGCCTTTGCCGCAGTTGGGCGTGCCCAGCACCTTGAACGTACTGGCATCGCCGACGGCGCTGAGATTGCGCCAGAAGTTCGCGGAAATGGCCCGGTAGTTGGGGTTTTTCACCACGCCTTTCAACTCGCCATTTTCGATCAGTTGGCCCCATTCGCAGCCGAACTGGAATTTATTGCGCGCATCGTCGATGGACCACGAGCGGTTGGTCGACATCAGGATGCCGTTTTCGATACCGCCGATCAGTTGCGCGAGGCTCTTGTCGCCCGCTTCGATATTCAAGTTGGCCATGCGGTCGATGGGCGCGCGGTTCCAACTGCTGGCCCGGCTGTTGGCCACGCCTTGCATGCCGGAACGGAATTGCGACAGCGCTCCACCGAGGGGTTTGAGCAGCAGCCCCTCACGGATCAGGAATTGTTTGCTGGCTTGGGTGCCTTCGTCGTCATGACCGTAGCTGGCGAGCTGCTCGGGAATGTCCGGATCGAAGGTCACGTTCAGCAGCGGTGAGCCGTATTGCAGGTGACCGAAGTCGCTGGCCTTCACAAAACTGGTGCCGGCGTAATTGCGCTCGTCGCCGAGGATGCGGTCCAGTTCCAGAGGGTGGCCGATGGATTCGTGGATCTGCAGGATCATCTGGTCGGGCATCAACAGCAGGTCACGGGGCCCCGTGGGCGTGTTCGGCGCGGCCAGCAGTTGCAGGGCCTCGTCGGCGATGCGTGGCGCGGCACCGACCAGGCCGAAGCGGCTGATTACGTCGAACCCGCCTTGCTGGCCGAAGTTGCTGCCGCCGAGGGTGCGGGTCTGGCTGTCATCACCGTCGTAGGCGGTGACGTTGACGCCGGGGAATACAAAGCGCTGGGCCTGGCGCAACTCGGCACCGGCACTGTTAAGGTAGATCTGCTCGACGTGGGTCAGGCCCAGGCTGACTTCCCAGCTCACCAGGCGCTCGTCTTTGGGCACGGCAGCAGATTCAGCGCCGAGCAATTGGTAGCAGTCGCTCAAGGAAGGGAAGGCTTGCGCAAGGTCGGGTGACAGGTAATCCGCGACGTCACTGGAGACGGGCTGGTCGCGCAGGTCGAGCAAGGCGTGGGGCTTGATCAGGCGGGCTTGCTGTTCGGCACGTTCAAGGGCGGCTTGCAGGCCGGCGAGGGAAATATCGTTGGTCGCGGCGTAGGCTTCCACACCGTTGAGACGCACGGTGAGCATGGCGCCTTCGTCATGGCTCAGGTGCGGTGGTTCGGCGACGTTCTTGCGAACGGCCAGGTAGTGGCCGGATTCGCGTACGTAGCGCAGCGAGAAGAATTCCGCGGTGGTGCGCAGGGCACTGAAGTGTTTTTTGAGTGTGGCGTGGTGGTCGAACATGGGGCCTTCCTTGTGGGCGGCTCGTCGCGGGCAGGCAGACAGAGTAGCTGATCAAGGAGGGTTTTTGCAGTGACTGGTCGGGCCTCTTCGGGGGCAAGCCCCCTCCCACATTTGACTGCATTCACCTATCTAAATATGTGAACACGGTCAGTGTGGGAGCGGGCTTGCTCGCGAAGGGGACGACGCGGTGTTTCAGTTACTGCGCAATTTCACGCAGTGGCTTGCCACGCACCGGCGCGTCGCCTGCCACGTAGTAGTCGGCGGTGCTGCGCGGCAATGGCTGGCGGCCACGGATCTTGTCGGCAATTTTCTCGGCGATCATGATCGTTGGCGCGTTCAGGTTGCCGGTGGTGATGATCGGCATGATCGACGCATCGACCACACGCAGACCCTGCATGCCATGCACGCGGCCTTCGCCATCGACGACAGCCATCTCGTCGGTGCCCATCTTGCACGAGCAGGACGGGTGGAACGCGGTTTCGGCGTGCTCGCGGATGAACTTGTCCAGTTGCTCATCGGTTTGCACGTCGATGCCCGGGCTGATTTCGCGGCCACGGTACGGGTCCAGCGCCGGCTGCTGCATGATTTCACGGGTCAGGCGGATGCCATCGCGGAATTCCTGCCAGTCCTGCTCGGTGGCCATGTAGTTGAAGAGGATGCTCGGATAGTCCCGAGGGTTCTTCGACTTCAACTGGATGCGGCCACGGCTTGGCGAACGCATGGAGCCCATGTGCGCCTGGAAGCCGTGCTCTTTTACACCGTTGCTGCCGTTGTAGTTAATCGCCACCGGCAGGAAGTGGTACTGGATGTTCGGCCATTCGAACTCTTCCCGGGTGCGGATAAACCCGCCCGCTTCGAACTGGTTGCTGGCGCCGATGCCAGTGCCGTTGAACAGCCACTCGGCACCAATGGCCGGTTGGTTGTACCAGAGCAGCGATGGGTACAGCGACACCGGTTGGGTGCAGGCGTATTGCAGGTACAGCTCAAGGTGATCCTGCAGGTTTTCGCCGACGCCTGGCAGGTCGTGGACCACCGGGATGTCGAGGCTTTCAAGCAGTTTGGCCGGGCCGACACCGGAGCGTTGCAGCAATTGCGGCGAAGCGATTGCGCCGCTGCACACCAGCACTTCCTTGCGGGCGCGGGCTTCGACGCGCTCTTCGGCGGCGCCGATCAGGTAACGCACGCCAACGGCACGCTTGCCTTCGAACAACACTTTGTCGGTGAGGGCGTGGGTGACGATGGTCAGGGTCGAACGCTTCTTGGCGGTGTCCAGGTAACCGCGCGCGGTACTGGCGCGACGGCCGTTCGGCGTGACGGTACGGTCCATCGGGCCGAAGCCTTCCTGCTGGTAGCCGTTCAAGTCTTCGGTGCGCGGGTAACCGGCCTGCACGCCGGCTTCGACCATGGCGTGGAACAGCGGGTTGTTGCCGGCCTTGGGCGTGGTCACGCTGACCGGGCCATCGCCGCCGTGCCAGTCGTTGGGGCCGATGTCGCGGGTTTCGGCTTTGCGGAAATACGGCAGGCAGTCGAGGTAGGTCCAGTCTTCCAGGCCTGGCAGCTTCGACCAATTGTCGTAGTCCATGGCGTTGCCACGGATGTAGCACATGCCGTTGATCAGCGAGGAACCGCCCAGGCCCTTGCCGCGCCCGCATTCCATGCGGCGGCCGTCCATGTGCGGCTCTGGATCGGTCTCGTAGGCCCAGTTGTAGCGGCGGCCTTGCAGTGGGAAGGCCAGGGCGGCTGGCATCTGGGTACGGAAGTCGAAACGGTAGTCCGGGCCGCCGGCTTCCAGCAGCAGGACGGTGACGCCTTCGTCTTCGGTCAGACGGGTCGCCAGGGTGTTACCGGCGGAGCCGGCACCCACAATGATGTAGTCGTATTCTTGGGACATTGGATGCACCCTCTTTGATGTGTGGTCAGGTCGGGCCACATCGGGGGCAAGCCCCCTCCCACATTTGATCGGGTTTACACAGTCAAAGGTGGGAGGGGGCTTGCCCCCGATGGCGGCCTCACAGGCAATACAAGTCTCGGGATTTAGAACACCGAGGCGTAGTCGCCCAGCTCAACCTGTACCGATTTGATGCGGGTGAAGTTGTTCAGCGAGCTGATGCCGTTCTCACGGCCCACACCCGATTGCTTGTAGCCGCCGACCGGCATCTTCGCGTCGGATTCGCCCCAGGCGTTGATCCAGCAGATACCCGCTTCCAATTGGTGAATCACGCGGTGAGCGCGGTTCAGGTCTTTGGTCACCAGGCCAGCGGCCAGGCCGAAGTCGGTGTCGTTGGCGCGACGGATCACTTCTTCTTCGGTCTCGTAAGTGAGGATGCTCATCACTGGGCCGAAGATTTCTTCGCGGACGATGGTCATCTCGTCGGTGCAGTCGGTGAACACGGTTGGGGCAACAAAGGCGCCTTTGGCGAAGTCGCCGTCGGTCAGGCGGTCGCCGCCGCACAGTACGCGTGCGCCTTCTTCCTTACCTTTGGCGATGTAGCCCAGCACGCTTTCCATGTGGGCGAAGCTGACCAGCGGGCCGAAGTTGGTGGTGTCGTCCTGCGGGTTGCCGACGCGGATGCGCGCAACACGCTCGACGATCTTGGCTTCGAACGCGGCTTGCAGGTGCTTGGGTACGAACACGCGAGTGCCGTTGGTGCAGACTTGGCCGGAGCTGTAGAAGTTGGCCATCATCGCGATGTCGGCGGCGCGATCCAGGTCGGCGTCTTCGAACACGATCAGCGGCGACTTGCCGCCCAGTTCCATGGTCACTTCTTTCAGCGAAGAGCTGGAAGCGCTGGCCATGACTTTCTTGCCGGTGTCGGTGCCGCCGGTGAACGAGACTTTCTCGATGCGCGGGTGCTCGGTCAGCCAGGTGCCGACTTCACGACCGCTGCCGGTCAGCACGTTGAACACGCCCGCCGGAACGCCGGCTTCGGTGTAGATCTCAGCCAGTTTCAGGGTAGTCAGCGAAGTGACTTCGCTGGGCTTGAAGATCATCGCGTTGCCGGCAGCCAGGGCCGGTGCGGATTTCCACAGGGCGATCTGGATCGGGTAGTTCCACGCGCCGATACCGGCGACCACGCCCAGCGGCTCGCGGCGGGTGTAGACGAACGAGGTGTCGCGCAGCGGGATCTGCTCGCCTTCGATGGCTGGCACCAGGCCTGCGTAGTATTCCAGCACGTCGGCGCCGGTGACGATGTCGACGTATTGGGTTTCGGAGAAGGCTTTACCGGTGTCCAGGGTTTCCAGGGCGGCCAGCTCGTCGTTGCGCTCGCGCAGGATGTCGACGGCACGACGCAGGATGCGCGAGCGCTCCATGGCGGTCATTGCGGCCCAGATTTTCTGGCCTTTTTCGGCGCTGACCACAGCACGTTCAACGTCTTCTTTCGTCGCGCGTTGCACTTGGGCGAGAACTTCACCGTTAGCCGGGTTGATGGCTTCGAAGGTGGCATCGCTGCCAGCGTCGCTGTAGCCGCCGTCAATGTAGAGTTTTTGCAGGTCGAAACGGGCCATAAAGTCCTCGCAAGTGCATAAGTGGTTGGCGTTACCCGCCGTCGGTGGGCCATGAAGGTGTGGCAACACTGAGCGGCAGACGTTCAGGGGTTGAGCGGTTTATGTGTGCTCTAACTCACCTGCTTGGCCAATTGGAAATCCATATATTCGTAAGCGATCCGTTGCGCCTGCGCCGTGTCGAAAGCGTCTCCCGACAGGGCGCCGCGCAACCACAAACCGTCGATCAGGGCCGCCAGGCCGCGGGCTGCTTTGCGTGCGTGCGGCAGCGGCAGCACTCGGCGGAACTGGCAGCACAGGTTGGAATACAGACGTTGATCGTTGATCCGCTGCAACCTGTGCAATGACGGGTGGTGCATGCTGGTGGCCCAGAAGGCCAGCCAGGTTTTCATTGCCGGTCCGTTGACCTGGCTGGCGTCGAAGTTGCCCTCGATGATCACCTGAAGGTGCGCCCGTGGGCTGTCGTCCGTCAGCGCCTGTCGGCGTTCGTGGACGTTGTCGATCAGCGCGTTCATCAAGTAGCGCATCGTCGCTGCAATAAGGCCGTTCTTGTCCTTGAAGTAGTGACTGATGATGCCGTTCGAGACGCCGGCCAAACGAGCGATCAGCGCAATGCTGGCATCTCCCATTCCGACCTGATCGATGGCCGTCAACGTGGCTTCGATCAACTGCTGGCGGCGTATGGGTTGCATACCGACCTTGGGCATGTAGCACCTCTCCTTAGGCCTGCCGTGGGCGATAAACGTCCGTCGGCTTGATGGCCAGTCTATTTTGTTTTGATTGAACGTTCAATCAACAAAGAATAAGATCTGCGACAAATGGTCGCTGCCTACAGATATTCCCTACCTGGGAGCCGCGACATCTGACACCTGCAAAAATCCTTGAAACAGGCCGTATCAGGGCCTGTACACCGCTTCGGCGGGGTTCAGGAATTTTCGGGGTGTCTTTATAACACCCGTCCGTCGACTGCCGAAAAATCGATGTCCCGGGATAACCGTTGCCTTGTGTTTCTCTCTCGCACTGCCCGGAGCATCTGCGCCATGAGTTCTGCCTCTCTTATAAAAACCCCACCGGAAAAGGTGCGGGTCAACGGTTGGGTGTTTTACACCTCCACCGCGCTGATTCTGTTGTTGACCGCCATTCTGATCATCGCCCCGCAGGAGGCCGGGCGCATGCTCGGTGTTGCCCAGGCGTGGCTGTCGAAAAGCTTCGGCTGGTACTACATGGTGGTCATCGCCGCCTACCTGGTGTTTGTGGTGGGCCTGGCGTTTTCGTCCTACGGCAAGTTGAAACTGGGCAGCAAGGACGATACCCCGGACTTCAGCTACGGCGCCTGGGCCGGCATGTTGTTCTCGTCGGGCATCGGCATCTCGCTGCTGTACTTCGGCGCCTCGGAGCCGCTGGATCACTACTTCAACCCGCCCGAAGGCGCAGCCGCCAGCAACGGCGCCGCCCGCCAGGCACTGCAACTGACCTTCCTGCACTGGGGCCTGCATGGCTGGGCGATCTATGCCCTGGTCGGCCTGGCCGTGGCGTACTTCGCGTATCGGCATAACCAGCCGCTGGCCCTGCGTTCGGCGCTGTACCCGCTGGTGGGTGAGCGTTGGGTGAAAGGCGCGGCCGGCCATGCGGTAGACGGTTTCGGCATGTTCGTGACCCTGCTGGGCCTGGTGACGAACCTGGGGATCGGTTCGATGCAGGTGTCGTCCGGGTTGGAAAACCTGTTCGGCATGCAGCACAGCAACACCAACCTGTTGATCGTGATCATCGTGATGAGCACCGTGGCGACCATCGCCGCCGTGTCGGGCGTGGAGAACGGCATTCGCCGCCTGTCCAACCTCAACATCGTGCTGTTCAGCGGCCTGTTGATTTTCGTGCTGTTGTTCGGCCCGACCCTGCATTTGCTCAATGGCCTGGTGCAGAACACCGGGGACTACCTCAACGGCATCATCCTGAAAACCTTCGACCTGTACGTGTACGAAGGCGACGCCGACAAGACCGAACGCTGGATGGGCCTGTGGACCCTGTTCTACTGGGCGTGGTGGATTTCCTGGGCGCCATTCGTGGGCATGTTCATTGCGCGGATTTCCCGTGGTCGCACGGTGCGTGAACTGGTAGCTGGCGTGTTGCTGATCCCGTTGGGCTTTACCCTGGCGTGGCTGTCGATCTTCGGTAACTCGGCCCTGGACCTGGTGCTGAACCACGGTGCGGTGGAGTTGGGCAAGACCGCACTGGAACAGCCTTCCATGGCCATCTACCAGTTGCTGGAGCATTACCCGGCATCGAAAATCGTCATCGGCGTGTCGATCTTTGTCGGCTTCGTGCTGTTCCTGACCCCGGCGGATTCCGGCGCGGTGATGATGGCCAACCTGTCCTGCAAAGGCGGCAACGTGGATGAAGATGCGCCGCACTGGCTGCGGATCTTCTGGTCGGCGGTGATCACCCTGGTGACCATCGGCCTCTTGTTCGCCGGCAACTTCGAAGCCATGCAAACCATGGTGGTGCTGGCGGGGCTGCCGTTCTCGGTGGTGCTGATCTTCTTTATGTTTGGCTTGCACAAGGCGATGCGCCAGGACGTGGCCATCGAACAGGAGCAGGCGCAATTGGCCGAGCGGGGTCGCCGTGGTTTCAGCGAGCGTCTGACGGCGCTGGACCTGCAACCGAGCCAAGGCACTGTGCAGCGTTTCATGGACAAGCATGTGACACCGGCGTTGGAAGAAGCGGCGACGGCCTTGCGTGATCAGGGCTTGGAAGTGCAGACCTTGCTCGGCAAGTCCAAGCGCTGCATCGGTGTACGCATCGAGATGGAAGAGGGCAACCCGTTTGTGTATGAAGTGAGCCTGGATGCCTACTCGTCGGCGCCGAGTGACCTGCCCGAAGAAGAGCGCACTCGCTACTACCGTGCCGAGGTGTACCTGCACAACGGACCTCAGGAATACGACCTGATGGGCTTCACCCAGGAACAGATCACCCGGGACGTGCTCGATCAGTTTGAAAGCCATCGGCAGCTCCTTGGCCGGGTCTATAGCTGATAGTTGAGCTGGGCGGTGTTCTTCCTGACACCGCTTTTCCTGTAGGAGCGAGCTTGCTCGCGAAGAACGAATAGGCGACACGGGCTGCCAGATAGCGCTGCGTTATCGTTGACGTTCTTCGCGAGCAAGCTCGCTCCTACAGTGATGCTGGCAACTCAGCCCAGGTTCTTGCCCAGCAGGGCGTGGTACAGCTCACTGTCCCCCAGAATCCCCACCACCTGGTTGTTGTCATGCAACACCAGTTTGTTCCCGGTGTGATAACGGATCTGCAACGCGTCGCGCATGCCGATGTTCGAGTCCACCAGCGTCGGCAACCGCCCCAAACCTTCCACCGCTTGCCCCGGTGCCCAGTTCTGCAGGTTCATCACCGCGCCATTCTGGCGGGCGCCCTGGATGGTGTTGCCTTCGGCCAGGTCCAGCCACGAGTCGCCGCCCGGGTCCAGGCATACCGAACCGTTGACGCGCTTGCAGTTGTCCAGGGTGCGCATCAGGCTGCGGCCGCACAGTACGTTCAGCGGGTTGGTGTGGGCGACGAAGGTCCGCACATAGTCGTCCGCCGGGTTCAGCACGATCTCTTCCGGCACGCTGTACTGGATGATCTTGCCGTCTTTCATGATCGCGATGCGGCTGCCCAGCTTGAGCGCTTCATCGAGGTCGTGGCTCACGAACACGATGGTCTTGCTCAGCTTGCGTTGCAGTTCCAGCAACTCGTCCTGCAGCCCTTGCCGGATCAGCGGGTCGAGGGCGGAGAAGGGTTCGTCCATCAGCAGGATATCGGCGTCCATCGCCAGCGCTCGGGCCAGGCCGACGCGCTGCTGCATGCCGCCGGAGAGTTCGTCCGGCTTCTTGTTGCGCCACTGGGTCAGACCCACCAGCTCGAGTTTCTCATCCACCAGTTTGCGGCGGTCTTTCTCCGGGCGGCCCTGCATCTCGAGGCCGAAGCTGATGTTTTCGCGCACCGTCAGCCAAGGCATCAGGGCGAACTTCTGGAACACCATGGCGATGCGCTTGGTGCGCATCATTTTCAGCTCGGCGGGGGTGCAGGACGCGATGTCGATCTGGCGACCTTCATGCTCCACGAACAGCTGGCCCCGGCTCACGGTGTTGAGGCCGTTGATGCAACGCAACAGGCTCGACTTGCCGGAACCCGACAGGCCCATCAGCACGCAGATTTCGCCTTTCTCGATATCCAGGCTGGCTTTTTCCACGCCGACAATCTGCCCGGTCTTTTTCAGGATCTCGTTACGGCTCATGCCCTGGTCCAGCAGCTTGAGCGCTTCGCGTGGGTCTTTGGAGAAGATCACGTCGACTTTGTCGAATCGGATAATGCTCATGCATCACCCCCTACTTTAGCGTCGGGTTGTTTGCAGATGCGGTCGAGCATGATGGCCAGCAAGACAATTGCCAGGCCGGCTTCAAAGCCCAGGGCGATGTCTGCGGTGTTGAGTGCGTTGACCACCGGTTTGCCGAGGCCGTCGGCGCCCACCAGGGCCGCGATCACCACCATCGACAGCGACAGCATGATGCATTGGGTAATGCCGGCGGCAATGCTCGGCATGGCGTGGGGCAGTTCGATGCGCGAGAGCAGCTGACGGCGCGAGCAGCCAAAGGCCTTGCCGGCGTCCATCAACTCTTGCGGTACATCACGGATACCCAGGTAGGTCAGGCGGATCGGCGCGGCAATCGCGAACACCACCGTGGAAATCAGCCCGGGCACCACACCCAGCCCGAAGAGGGTCAGGGTAGGGATGAGGTAGACGAAGGTCGGTACGGTCTGCATCAGATCGAGTACCGGCCGCATCATGGTGTAGAACAACGGCTTGTGCGCGGCAACAATGCCCAGCGGCACGCCGATGACCACGCAGACCAGGGTGGCGAACAGCACTTGCGCCAGGGTCTCCATGGTTTCCTGCCAGTAACCCAGGTTGAGGATCAGCAGGAAGGAGGCGATGACAAAAACAGTCAGTCCCCATTTACGTTGGATAAAGTGAGCCAGCAGCGCAATCAGACCGATCAATGCCAGCGGATTGAACCAGGTCAGCGCAAACGTCACGCCGTGGATCATCGTTTCCAGTGTCGATGCGATTGCGTCGAAATAGTTGGCGCCATGTTGGGTCAACCATTCGACGAAGGCAGCGATGTACTGGCCTAGTGGGATTTTCTGTTCAGTCAGCATGGTAGTGAATGTCCACATGCGAAGAGGGAAAACATCCCGGGGCAGCGCACCGCCCCGGGGTCAGCGGCATTACTTGGAGAGGTAAGCTTTCACGGCGTCCAGGCCAGGTTTGCCATCAACGGTGGTGACGCCGGCGAGCCAGGTGTCGAGTACTTGCGGGTTCTTCTTCAGCCAGGCTTTCGCCGCGGCGTCGGGTTTCATCTTGTCGTCCAGGACATTACCCATCAGGGTGCTTTCCATGTTCAGGGTGAACACCAGGTTTTTCAGCAACTGGCCCACGTTGCTGCATTCCTCGGTGTAGCCCTTGCGGGTGTTGGTGTAGATGGTGGCCTGGCCGTAGTTGGGGCCGAAGGAATCATCACCCCCGGTCAGGTACTTCATCTTGAAGCGGGTGTTCATCGGGTGCGGTTCCCAGCCGAGGAACACGATGGCCTGGTCGCGCTTGGTGGCGCGTTCAACCTGGGAGAGCATGCCGGCTTCGCTGGATTCGACGACTTTGAAACCGGCGGTTTTCAGGCCGAAGGCGTCTTTGTCGATCAGCGTCTGGATGGTGCGGTTGCCGTCGTTGCCCGGCTCGATGCCGTAGATCTTGCCGCCCAGCTCATCCTTGAATTTGGCGATATCGGCGAAGTCCTTCAGGCCTTTGTTGTACAGCGCTTCCGGGACCGCCAGGGTGTACTTGGCGTTCTCCAGGTTGGCACGCACGGTCTCCACGGTGCCGGCATCACGGTACTGCTTGATGTCGTTTTCCATGGTCGGCATCCAGTTGCCGAGGAAGATGTCCATGTTCTTGCCGTCGGCCAGGGACTTGTAGGTCACCGGCACCGAAATCATCGTGGTGCGCGGCTTGTAGCCCAGGCCCTTGAGGATTTCGCTGGTGGTGGCGGTGGTGACGGTGATATCGGTCCAGCCGACATCGGAGAAGTTGACGGTCTGGCATTGTGCCGGTTCTGCAGCGTGCGCCACGACTGGCAGACTCAGCATGGCGGCCAACAACAACGAGGGTGAAGCTTTCATGGGGCTAGACTCCTGTGTTTTTTCTGGCGGCCTTCGCCGCGCTTTATAAGTGTTGCGTTTAGAGCGTGCGACCACAGCTCTGGCACGGCGCCTTGCAAACGAGTCGAGACTGATCATGTACCAGTGAAAATCTGACGCCTACAGGGGGCGTCGTATCCAGTACAGGGAGGGTCGTATCCAGTGTCGGTGACGTCGCTTACAGGTTTTTCCCAAGGCAAAACTGCAGTTTTTGCCCATCTGCACCGCTAAAAACGGCCAAAACCGGTGATCGCACAGACGCGGCGCTGGTGAGCATGGGTGCGTCGGTGTGAGACGCCGTGACGGCGAACAAAAGCTTGATGATGCCGCCATCTGGGCGATCTGAGCGTAGCAGCTCCTTGGTGTCCGGCCTGTTCACCTGCGGAGTTCCACGTTAATGGCTATCAGTGTTTTCGACCTGTTCAAGATCGGCATCGGGCCTTCGAGTTCGCACACCGTCGGCCCCATGCGCGCCGCGGCGTTGTTCGTTCAAGGCTTGCGTGAACGTGAACTGTTGGAGCAAGTGCGGCGCGTCGAAGTTCAGCTCTACGGCTCCTTGTCCGCCACCGGCATCGGCCACGGCAGCGATACCGCGACCATCATGGGCCTGATGGGCGAATGGCCTGACGCTATCGATCCGTCGCAAATCGGCCTGCGCATTCACACCCTGCGCGAGACCGACACCTTGCTGCTGGACGGGCGCCTGCCAGTGCCCTTCGTCTGGGCGCGGGACATGCGCCTGCTCGACGAAAACCTGCCGTTCCACCCCAACGCCATGACGCTGGTGGTGTCTGGTGATGACGGCGAGCTGCACCGCGACACCTACTACTCGGTGGGCGGCGGTTTCGTGGTGGATGAGGCCCAGGCGCAAAGCGGCGTGGCCGACATGGACCGCACCGAGTTGCCTTACGATTTCTCCAGCGCGGTGGAGCTGTTGCAGCTGTGCAAGACCCACAACCTGCGCGTGGCCGAGTTGATGATGGCCAACGAGAAGGTCTGGCGCTCTGAAGATGAAATCCGCAGCGGCCTGATGAAGCTCTGGCGCGCCATGCAGGATTGCGTTGAGCAAGGCCTCAAGCACGAAGGCATCCTGCCCGGCGGCCTCAACGTGCGTCGGCGTGCCGCCAAGCTGCACCGCAGCCTGCAGGAGTTGAACAAGCCGAATGTGATCGGTTCGACCCTGAGTGCCATGGAATGGGTCAACCTGTTCGCCCTGGCGGTGAACGAAGAAAACGCCGCCGGTGGACGCATGGTCACGGCACCCACCAACGGCGCGGCTGGGATCATCCCGGCGGTGCTGCACTACTTCATGAAGTTCAGCGAGGAAGTCACCGAAGCCAATGTGGTCGACTACCTGCTCGGTGCGGCGGCGGTGGGCATTCTGTGCAAGAAGAACGCCTCGATCTCCGGCGCCGAAGTCGGCTGCCAGGGTGAAGTCGGTTCTGCCTGCGCCATGGCCGCCGCCGGGCTGGCCGAGATCCTCGGCGCCACGCCGGAACAACTGTGCAACGCCGCCGAGATCGGCCTGGAACACAACCTGGGCCTGACCTGCGACCCGGTGGGTGGGCTGGTACAGGTGCCGTGCATCGAGCGCAACGCAATTGCGGCGGTGAAAGCGATCAACGCGGCGCAAATGGCGCTGCGCGGCGACGGCCAGCACTTTATCTCCCTGGACCGGGTGATCCGCACCATGCGCGATACCGGGGCGGACATGCATGACAAGTACAAAGAGACCTCCCGGGGTGGGTTGGCGGTCAGCGCCGTAGAATGTTAAGACCGCGTCGCCTGTATTCGCGAGCAAGCCCGCTCCCACATTTGATCGAGTTCCAACATGAGAACGCGGTCAAGTGTGGGAGCGGGCTTGCTCGCGAATACGGTAGTCCAGACAACACTGCGCATAAAGTGAACACCCGGATCCAAAAGCGCCACCTTTTAGCGCGTCGCAAATAGATAAGTAGCTTGCGAACGATTTCCGACCTGATCACCGGTCTCCCGCGCGTTGGGTGACAGACTTCTCCCACGCCCGCAAAGCGCCTTCCCACAAGTGCTACCGATCTGCTCACACACCTTGCCCGGGCATGTTCCTACGGCCAATTCCAGCCATAACCATACTTGCGGCGCGGGCTTGTTTAGACGCGTCATGAGGTCGTTTTTAGGAGTTATTGGACGGCCATTCAAATTTAGGCATGGCATTTGCTCTATCAATTCAAAGCCTCTCTCCTCGCCGGATGAAGAGCGCAATAACAAGAGCCTCGCCTGAGGCCATCACCCGCTTTGTGTGAGGAGATACCGCGATGACGTCGTTCAACTCCGGGGCCCAACCCCAGAACCGTGCGCCTCAATCCATCGGCTTTTTGCTGCTGGACAATTTCACGCTGATTTCCCTGGCCTCCGCAGTCGAACCGCTGCGCATGGCCAACCAGCTCTCCGGCCGCGAGCTGTATCGCTGGACGACCTTGAGTGTCGACGGAAACCAGGTGTGGGCCAGCGACGGTCTGCAAATCACTCCCGATGCTTCCATGCACAAAGCCCCGGCCCTGGACACCGTGATCGTGTGCGGCGGCGTGGGTATCCAGCGTACCGTGACCCGTGAGCATGTGTCGTGGCTGCAAAGCCAGGCACGCCAATCGCGCCGCTTGGGCGCGGTATGCACAGGCAGTTGGGCCCTGGCTTGTGCCGGTCTGCTCGACGGTTTTGATTGCAGCGTGCACTGGGAATGCCTGGCCTCTATGCAGGAAGCCTTCCCCCGCGTGGCCATGAGCACGCGCCTGTTCACCCTCGACCGTAACCGCTTCACCAGCTCCGGCGGCACCGCGCCGCTGGACATGATGCTGCACCTGATCAGCCGCGATCACGGTCGCGAACTGTCGGCCGCCATCTCCGAGATGTTTGTGTACGAGCGCATCCGCAACGAGCAAGACCACCAGCGCGTGCCGCTCAAGCACATGCTCGGCACCAACCAGCCGAAGCTGCAGGAAATCGTGGCGTTGATGGAAGCCAACCTGGAAGAGCCGATCGACCTGGATGAACTGGCGGTGTACGTCGCCGTCTCCCGTCGCCAGTTGGAGCGGTTGTTCCAGAAGTACCTGCACTGCTCGCCGTCGCGTTACTACCTCAAGCTGCGCCTGATCCGTGCACGGCAGCTGCTCAAGCAAACGCCGATGTCGATCATCGAAGTGGCGTCGGTGTGCGGGTTTGTGTCCACGCCGCATTTTTCCAAGTGCTACCGCGAATACTTCGGCATTCCGCCACGGGATGAGCGCGTGGGGTCCAACACTACCCAGCAAGTGGCGATGATGCCGATTCCGCAGGCGCTGGTGTTGTCACCGTTGTCGGGGCCGATGTCGGCGTTGAGTCAGGCGCGCAACGAGTCGACGTTTGCCAGCGTGCGGCTCTAGACCGAGGTGTCTGTATCGGGGGCAAGCCCCCTCCCACATTTGGATGGGTGAACACAGTCAAAGGTGGGAGGGGGCTTGCCCCCGATAGCAATTGATCAGGCGCGGGAGTTCTGCTTGAACTGCACCAGTGCCGGCAACAACTGCTTATCGATCGCCTGACGCACGGCCGGCAAGATCGTCGCACTGCCAGTGTACATCTGCTCCACCATGCCCTTGAGCGCCTTGGCCCGCGCCTCGCTCAAACCACGCACTGCGCACTCGCAGGCCTGCTCGGCGGTGGCGCCGCTGGAGACTTCGAAACCCAGCGAGCGCAGTTGGCCCAGCAGGTCATCCTGGTCAATCAAATCCGCATGCATCATGACGTTTATCCTGGTGAGGTGAACGAGGTCTGACTGGGATTCTGGTAGCCACCCAAAGGTGCGGCAAGCGCAGATTGCACGAATGCCTCAGATGGCTATGAACATGTCGTTTTCGGGCCATTTACCGGAGGCGGTAATGGGCACACTGAGAACCAGCAAACAGCTTGAAGGTTTGGTCACCCTCGGGATGTCACGCTCACACAAGGCCCTCTGCCTCGATCCAGTCACGGCTGGGTCGGGGCTTTTTTGTGGGAGCGGGCTTGCTCGCGAAAGGCGCGCTACGGTCTACCGTTGCAACACCAAAATGCGCGAGAGCAACTCATCCCTATCGATATAACACCCTTGAAAATGCCGAGCCCGGAAGCCGGGTCAAAAGCATGACGCGCATGCAAGGTGCGGCGGTTATCGAAGCACCACAGCTCACCGGGGTTCAGGCGCTGTACCACGCGAAAGCGAGCTTCCCGCGTCATCGCGATAAAGCGCCGATACGCGCGATACAGCAACGGCATCTGGTCCTCACTGGTATCAAATGGCCCGCGTAGAAAGTTGGCCATGCGGATCTCCGCGATATCGCCCAAGGCATCCAGCGCAATGATCGGCGCCAACTGGCGGTAGTCGCTGTGACGGTCCTTGTTGCGAAACTCCACCGGGATGTCGCACAGCGCCAGGAACGCTTCGGGGTCTTCGGTACGCAGGGCGCAGGCGATGGCAAACCCATCGGCAAAAATACTTTCGCCACCGTCGGCATCGTTCACCAGGCAATGCAAAAACTGCAGGCCCGGTTGCAGCTCCCGCGTGGGCAAGTCACTGTGCAACGGCAGGTTGAAGGCGGTGTAGGCATTGCTGTCGGCATCGGCCTTGGATTGCACGTTGAACAGCACGCCGAAGTTGCTCTCGCGGATGAATGAAATGCGCTTGGCGACCAGCGCCAGGGCGCCGGGCTCGGTGGGCACGCCGCGGATTTGGGTGAGGCCGCAGTCACGTAGCGCCAGCAGCCACTGCAACAATGCGTGGGGGTCTTGCATGACCGCTGAATAGTCGAACACCGGCAGTTGGAAGCGGCTGTCCCACAGCTGGGGTTTGGGCTTCGCCGCCCAGCGTTCGGCGCGGGACTCATCGTCGTAGGCATGCGCCCGCAGCCAGCCGGGGTCGTACTGGCTGCGGTGGCCGCCGCTCCATTGCACGCTCAACAAGCCTTGATCGATGCGTGCGTCGACAGCGCTGAGGTGCTCGTCCACATCGACAATCTCGAGCACCTGCTCGCGGGTCACGCTGTACACGCATTCCGCGCAGGGGCAGTTGTCCCGCAGCCACTGATGATGAAACGGGCTGACCCGCCCATCGGCCCATTGCACACGAATCTGATCATTTAGCACCTGCACCTGCGCAAGGTCGCAGATCTTCGGGTAGGTACGGAAATCGGCAACAGCGGCGGTGGTTTGCATGGTGGCTCCTTATTGTTTTTTGGGTGGCAGCCCAATCACTCGGCCGAGCAGGGCAGGGCGCGGCAGGTCAGCCTGCTCGGCGCTGATGGCAGTGAGTCTTTCCAGTGTGGGCTCGGTGAACGGCGCTGCGTGCGGACCGGCCAGGTCCACGTGCAACAGCATCTGTTCGTTGCCCGCCAGTTCCTTCTCATCCCCCACCAGGTGCAGGCTGTGATAGAGGTGCAGGCGCTTGGCGTCATGGGCGATCAGCTGGGTATGCACCTCCACGTCGGCGCCGAGTTTCACCTCGTGCAGGTAGTTGAGGTGCAACTCCAGGGTGAACAGCGAATGGCCACTGGCTTCGCGGTTTTCACTGTCCAGCCCGAGGGTGTCCATCAGCGCGTCGGTGGCGTAGCTGAAGATCAGCAGGTAGAACGCGTCGCGCAGGTGGCCGTTGTAGTCCACCCAGTCGGGGTGGACCTGGGTGGTGTAGGTGGTGAGTGCGGGCATGTCGGGGTTTCCGTTATTCAGCGAAGGTCATGCCGTGCTTGGCCTTGGTGGTTTTCACCGCTTCCAGCACCGCCAGCAGGCAATCATCACGATAGCGCTCCAGCGCTGAAATGCTGTGTGTACCCAACTGGTCGCTGGTGCCGTCGACCACATCATCGATCAGCTTGTCGGTCAGTTCCGGCGCCGGCAGGTAGGTCCACGGCAATTGCAGTGCCGGGCCGAACTGCGCCATGAAGTGCCGCATGCCGGCATCGCCGCCCGCCAGGGTGTAGGTGAGGAACGTGCCCATGAACGACCAGCGCAGGCCAGCGCCGAAGCGAATTGCATCGTCGATTTCACCGGTGGTAGCGACGCCGTCATTGACCAAGTGAAGTGCTTCACGCCACAGCGCTTCCAGCAGGCGGTCGGCGATAAAACCAGGCACTTCCTTGCGCACATGCAGCGGGCGCATGCCGAGGGATTCATACACCTTGATCGCAGCCTGGATGGCTTCTGGCGCGGTGTTCTTGCCGCCGACGACCTCCACCAGCGGCAACAGGTAAACCGGGTTGAACGGATGGCCGACCACACAGCGTTCCGGGTGGGTCGATCCTTCGTAGAACTCACTCGGCAACAGGCCCGAGGTGCTTGAACCGATCAACGCATTCGGCTTGGCTGCTGCGCTGATCTTGCTGTGCAGGTCGAGCTTCAGCTCCAGGCGTTCGGGGGCGCTTTCCTGGATGAAGTCGGCGTCTTTCACACACGCTTCGATGGTCGCGACGAAGCGCAGGCGGTCTTGCGAGGCACCCGGCGCCAGCCCTTGTTTCTCCAGGGCGCCCCAGGCGTTGGCGACGCGCTTGCGCAGTGCGGCTTCGGCACCGGGCGCCGGGTCCCAGGCGACCACATCCAGGCCATGGGCCAGGGCGCGGGACACCCAGCCGCTGCCGATGACACCGCTGCCGAGGGCGGCGAAGGTTTTGATTTCGGTGATAAAGCTCATGGCAAATTCCTATGGATTTCGGTGGTCCAGTGTGGGAGGGGGCTTGCCCCCGATAGCGGTGTGTCAGTCGATACATTCGGTACTGATGCACCGTAATCGGGGGCAAGCCCCCTCCCACATTTTTTGATTAGCGGCGTTTGGTGAGGCCCATTTTTATGCGTCCTTCGGCGGGGGTCATGACCCGTGCGCCGAGGCGGCTGAGGATTTCACTGGCGCGTTCCACCAACTGGCCGTTGGTCGCAAGCACACCCTTGTCCAGCCACAGGTTGTCTTCCAGGCCGACCCGCACGTTGCCGCCCAGCAGCACCGCTTGCGCCGCCATCGGCATTTGCATGCGGCCGATGCCGAAGCCGGCCCACACGGCGTCGGCGGGCAGGTTGTCGACCATGGCTTTCATGGTGGTGGTGTCAGCCGGTGCGCCCCATGGGATACCCAGGCACAGTTGGAACAGCGGGTTGTCGAGCAGGCCTTCCTTGATCATCTGCTTGGCGAACCACAGGTGACCGGTGTCGAAGATTTCCAGCTCGGCCTTTACGCCCAGCTCCTGGATGCGTTTGGCGCCCGCCCGCAGTTGTGCCGGGGTGGACACGTAAATGGTGTCGCCATCGCCGAAGTTCAGGGTGCCGCAGTCCAGGGTGCAGATTTCCGGCAGCAGTTCTTCGACGTGGGCCAGGCGGGTCAGCGGGCCGACCAGGTCGGTGTTGGGGCCGAACTCCATCGGGTTCTCGCCGCCACCGATCTCCAGGTCGCCGCCCATGCCGGCGGTGAGGTTGACGATGATGTCGATGTCGGCCTCGCGGATACGCTCCATCACTTCGCGGTACAGGGCGACGTCGCGGCTGAACTTGCCGGTTTGCGGGTCACGCACATGGCAATGCACCACGGTGGCGCCGGCCTTGGCGGCTTCCACCGCAGCGGCGGCGATTTGCTTGGGGGTGACCGGCACGTGTGGGCTTTTGCTGGTCGTGTCGCCAGCACCGGTGAGTGCGCAGGTGATGATGACGTCGTGGTTCATGAGGCAGGTTCCTTACAGACGGGCGTAGTGATGCCGTGCGCAGCCGGGAATGGCTGCGACACGGTGATTCGAATCAGGTTATTTGCTGGTCAGTTGCAGGTTGGCCGCCGCCGGCTTGCCGTCGAAGGTGGTCACGCCTTCCAGCCAGCGGGCCTGGTCTTGCGGGTGATCCTTGAGCCACTGTTTGGCGGACTCGATGGCGTCCTTGTGATCCAGCAGCGGCTGCATCATCCGGCTCTCGTCGGCGGCGGTGAAGGTCAGGTTGGTCAGCAGTTTGTGCACGTTGGGGCACTGTTCGGCGTAGTTCGGTGCAGTGACGCTCCACACGGTGGCCATGCCTTCGTTCGGCCCCAGGGCGTCGTCGCTGCCGGTGAGGTAGGTCATGGCGACGTTGACGTTCATCGGGTGCGGCGCCCAGCCGAAGAACACCACGGCTTCCTTGCGGCGCACGGCGCGGTCGACGGCGGCGAGCATGCCGGCTTCACTGGACTCGACCAGCTGGAATTTGCCCAGGCCGAACTGGTTCTTGGCGATCATCGCCTTGATCTGGGTGTTGGCGCCTGAGCCTGGCTCGATGCCGTAGATTTTGCCGCCCAGCTCTTTCTCGAACTTGGCGATGTCGGCGAAGGTTTTCAGGCCCTTGTCTGCCAGGTAGGTGGGCACGGCAAGGGTGGCGCGGGCGTCTTCCAGGCTGGGCTTGTCGAGTACCTTGACTTGCTTGGCGTCGACAAACGGCGTGATGGTCTGGGTCATCAGCGGGTTCCAGTAGCCCAGGAACAGGTCCAGGCGCTGGTCGCGGATGCCGGCGAAGATGATTTGCTGGGAGGCGCTGGTCTGTTTGGTCTTGTAGCCGAGGCCGTCGAGCAACACTTGGGTCATGGCGCTGGTGGCGATTACGTCGGTCCAGTTCACCACGCCCATGCGCACGTTCTGGCAGGATGCCGCGTCGGCAGCCAGTACGTTTGTGCTCAAGATGGCGCTGGCGCTGAGTGCGAGCACGCAGCGGCTGATCAGTCGGTTCATGGTGGATCCCTCGGCAGGTCGTTATTGTGGGGTCCGGCGTCTTTGTGCGCCGTGGGATCAAATTACGCAGCTTGAGGGCCGACAAAACGCACGGCGGCGACCAGCTCTTGCACTGCAGCGACCTGTGCTCTTGAATGGTTCGTTGAACTGGCGTATCACAGTGAGCACGCTGCCCGTCCGACGAGAGCGCCACCATGTCCCAGGATTTCTACTTTCTGCTGATGCCGGGCTTTTCGGCCATCGGCTTTATCTCTGCGCTGGAGCCGCTGCGAGTAGCCAACCGCTTTCGTGGCGAGCTATACCGCTGGCACGTGCTGAGCGCCGATGGCGGCGCGGTATTGGCGAGCAATGGGATGTCGGTCAACGCCGACGCTGCGCTGGAACCGTTGAAAAAGGGCGCGACGTTATTGGTGGTGGCGGGCTTCGAGCCGCTGCAGTTCGCCACGCCTGCGCTGGAGCACTGGCTGCGTCGCCTCGATCACGATGGCGTGACCCTCGGCGCCATCGACACCGGCGCCTGCGTCCTCGCCGAAGCCGGGCTGCTCGACGGCCACCGCCTCACCCTGCACTGGGAGGCCATCGACGCGTTCAAGGAATCCTATCCGCACCTGACCGTCACCCAGGAGCTGTTCGAGATCGACCGCCGCCGCATCACCTGCGCCGGTGGCACCGCGTCCATCGACCTGATGCTCGACCTGATCGCCCAAGCCCACGGCCCCGAGCTGGCGATCCAGGTCTCCGAACAATTCGTGCTCGGCCGCATCCGCCCACGCAAAGACCACCAGCGCATGCAGATCGCCACGCGCTACGGCATCAACAACAAGAAACTGGTGCAGGTGATCGGCGAGATGGAGCAGCACACCGAGCCGCCATTGAGCACATTGGCCCTGGCCGAGGCGATCAAAGTGACGCGCCGCCAGTTGGAGCGCCTGTTTCGCCTGCATTTGAACGACACGCCGAGCAACTTCTACCTCGGCCTGCGCCTGGAGAAAGCCCGACAGTTGCTGCGCCAGAGCGACCTGAGTGTGCTGGAAGTGAGCATTGCATGCGGGTTTGAGTCGCCGTCGTATTTCACCCGCAGTTATCGGGCAAGGTTTGCGAAATGTCCGAGGGAGGACCGGCGACGGGAGGTGGTTTGACGGGCAATTATAGTCAATTATACTCATGACTATAATTTATAGTTGTTTTCATAATCGAGTATAAAACCATGTCCAAGCACAGCGGCTTTGTATTCCGCCGTCCCGCGCTGGCAAGCAGCATCGCCGACGGCCTGGTGGGGGTGGGTATCCAGGATTTCACCTCTGGCCTGTTTCTCGCGGCGCCACGCCGAACAGGCAAAAGTACCTTTCTACGTGAAGACCTGATCCCGGAGTGCCAGCTTCGAGGCTGGCTGGCCGTGTATGTCGACCTGTGGGCGGACAAAGAGAAAGATCCGGCAGACTTGATTGCCAGTGCAATTGCCGCCGCGCTGGTGCCTTATGAAAAGGGCATCCGCAAGTTGGCCAAGAACATTGGCATCGAAAAACTGAGCTTTCTGCGCACGCTGTCCTGGGACTTCAGCAAGCCTCAATTGCCCGTCGGCGCGACGTTGACCCAGGCCTTGGAGTTGCTCCATCACGCGGCGGAAAAACCCGTGGTCCTGGTGATTGACGAAGCGCAGCACGCGTTGACCAGCGATTCAGGCATCAATGCGATGTTTGCGCTGAAGGCCGCCCGGGATCAGCTCAACCAAGGGCGTGACGAGGACGGCAGCGGTTTGCATCTGGTGTTCACCGGCTCCAATCGCGACAAGCTGGCCCATTTGGTTCTGGGCAAAAGCCAGCCATTCTTCGGCTCCAGCATCACGCCGTTTCCGCTGCTGGGTAAGGCGTTTACACAAGCCTACACCGCGCACCTCAATGCGCACTTGGCGAAAACCAACCAATTCAGCGCGGACGATATTGATGAGGCTTTTGAGCTGGTTGGCCGTCGCCCCGAGATGCTGCGTACCATCATTGGAGAAGTGGCGCTGGAGTTGGGCGAGGCGAGCAATTTGGGTCAACTGCTGCACAGCCGCGCCGAACTGTTGCGCGCCGGCGTGTGGACCGAATTCGAAAGCGCCTGGAACAACCTCACCATCCCCCAGCGCGCCGTTCTGGAAGTGATGGTGGAGCGCTCGCAAAACAACGAACCCTTCGCGCCGTTCACCGACAGCACCCTAACGGCGGTCAGCAAGGCGCTGGAGGACATGGGCAGCGACGTGGTGCCGGGCACCCAGACGATTCAGGCCTGTATCGATGCCCTGCGCGACAAGGAGCTGGTATGGAAGTCGAGTCGGGGGGGGTATGCCCTGGAGGACAAGACCTTCGGCGATTGGCTGCGCAACAAGCGCTGACATGTGGGAGGGGGCTTGCCCCCGATGACAGGCTGTCAGTTGATACAACGTTGGCTGACCCACCGCTATCGGGGGCAAGCCCCCTCCCACAGTAAATTGATGATGTGGCTTATTTCTTCAGCAGGGCAGCGCACGCTGCTTTGTACGCTTCATGCTGGTACTTGTTCAGCGTCGCCGGCAGTTCGAAGTTGTGCTTCTTGTTCTGCGCATTGATGGTCTGCGGTGACAGCAGCGTCACCTCAACCCCCTCCAGCAACTGAAATACCCCTTCAATCTTGAACGTGGTCGGGCCGCCGGCGAATTCACCTTTCTTGCTGCGCTTCTTGATCGCGATCCGCTCGATGGCGTTTTCCTGCACAAATGCCTTCACTTGAACGGCGAAGGCTTTGACGTTGGCGGCTTCATCGTCGTCTTCCAGGGCGATCTTCTTGGTCGCCAGGGCGGCATGGGTCAGCGCCTGATTGTCCAGGGAAGCGACAGCGATGATGGCTTCGCTGCCTTTGATTTCGATGCCGCAGGTTTTCATGGTTTGGCCTTGAGGGACGTGAGATGGCGCAGATGGTCGCGCACCTTTCGAGGAGGGTCAAAGGTGTCGCAGACCAGAGCAAACTCATAAAAATATAAAAGATATTATATTGTCTCTTATTGGAGATAATACCGATTATTGGCTAACCTGTTGTCCATTATTTAATATGTTTATTCAACGCCTGCTACACTTGCTAACACTCACTTGAGGTCGAACTATGGCTCTTACTCATATTCTCTACGCCCCCGGCGAGATTGCTTTGCAGATCGCAGGGAATGCCAAGGCGCTGCGGCTGAGCAAGAACCTTTCTCGCCGAGCCCTGGCAGCCCAGTCGGGGGTGGCCGAGTCCACGCTCAAGCGCTTTGAAACGACCGGCAAGATTTCCCTTGATGCCTTGCTGCTGATCGCGATGAGCCTGGGGCTCGGGGCGCAAATGGCGAATCTGTTCAGTGCGCCGCCGCCGATCAGTCTTCAGGAATTGAAAGGTCAAACCAGGCTTCGAGGACGTCGATGAAAACAGTCTCGGCACTGCACGTCATGTTGCAAGGTTCACACGTCGGTGAGCTGGTGGATGCGCCCGGCAGGGGGATTTATTTTTCGTATGATCCGAGTTGGCTGGCGAGCGGCTTCAACTTGGCGCCGCTGTACATGGACTTCTCTGCTACGCCTCAGTTGGCAGCCGACCCGATGCTGTTCGGTGGCCTGCCGGGAGCGTTCAGCGATTCGTTGCCCGATGGCTGGGGGCTGTTGCTGATGGACCGGTTTTTTCGCATGGAACTGGGGATTGAACGGCGTGCAATCCGCCCATTGGACCGGCTGGCCTATATGGGCAATCGGGGCATGGGGGCGCTGGAGTACAGGCCGATGTTCGAGAAGGATCCAGAGCAAGGCGAGCTGGACCTGGCGTCCCTTTACCAGGCTTCGCAAAACGTGTTGTCTGGGGAAACGCATGAGGTGATCGAGTCATTGCGCCTGGCGGGCGGCTCTCCCGGTGGTGCGCGGCCAAAAGCGGTGATTGGGCTTTCGGCCGACAAGACGCAGGCCATCTCTTCATTTGGTGATATGCCTGAAGGCTATGAACACTGGTTGATCAAGTTCCGCAGCCAGGACGAGCATCGCGACAGTGGCGCTATTGAACAAGTCTACGCCACGGTCGCGCGTAACGCGGGGGTCGAGGTTGCGGATTCAAGCCTGCTCGAGGTGCAGACGGATAGCGGCGTAGAGCGTTGCTTCAGCACCCGACGCTTTGACCGCACTCGCCACGCAAAGCGTCATATGCTGACCAGCGCGGCGATCCTGTATGCCGATTTCCGCATGCCCAGCCTTGACTACGGCGACCTGTTGCGCCTGACCTTCGCCATCACCAAAAACGCTGGCGATGTGCAGAAAATGGCTCGGCTGATGGTCTTCAATGCGTTGGCTCACAATCGTGACGATCACGCCAAAAACTTTTCGTTCTTCGGCTCTTCGGCTGGCTGGCAGATGGCGCCAGCCTATGACCTGACGTTTGCCACTACCAGCGGTCGTGGGAATGAGCACACCTGTGCTTTTGCAGGTGCAGGCCAGCCATCACGCCAGGCGATCAAGAAAGTCTGCGCGCCCTTCAGCTTTCTCGAGCCCGATCTTTACATCGAGCAGACGATGGAGGCCTTATCGCAGTGGGGCCAGCATTGCGCGGACCTCAATATCGACAAGACTCAGCGTGATCATCTGCAAATGGCCTTCAACTCAATATGGAAGGCCTTTTAACCGTCACTCTTGCCCAATCGACTCCAAAAACTCCGACCGCTCATCACTCATCCGCGCCAGGCAGTCATTCTGTGCAATCGCATAGGCCTTGGTGCCGGTCACCGCCGGGAAGGTGTCCACGGCGCAATCGGCGTCACGCAATTTTTCCCACTTCTGCTGTGCATCCTTCAGACGAGCGGTAATGTCCGCCAGCTTGGTCTTGTCGCTGCCGTAGGTCGACGCCATGCGTTCGAGCAGGCCTTGATAGTTGTCTTTGAGCAGTTGTTCAGCGGTGGTTTTGTTATAGGTGGCGCATTCCAGGGTTTGCTTGTCGTTTTCGATGCCGTCGCACGGCGTGCTGTCGGTGTCTTCAGCCGCGTGGACGCCGGTTGCGATGAGTGCCAAAGCCAGGAAAATCGATTTCATTGCGCCGTCTCATATCAGGTAATGCCCGAATTCTGGCTCAAGCGTAAGACAAAGAACAGCCGCCAGTCAGACCTCTCTTAACAGCCTTTGTCGCGGATTGACGCTTTCGGCAATTCCCCTGTCGTTTTTGCACCCGGCTCTGTCGGCCCCTGGGCATATGCTGGCCCCAAAGCGCCGGCAGACGATTCGGCGCATGAATCGCCAATAAGGGGACGCCTGATGAGCCCAGCCGAATTGCACGCCGACAGCATCGTTATCGACGGGCTGATTATTGCCAAGTGGAACCGCGACCTGTTCGAGGACATGCGCAAAGGGGGCCTCACCGCCGCCAACTGCACAGTGTCGGTGTGGGAAGGGTTCCAGGCCACCATCAACAATATCGTGGCCAGCCAGACCCTGATCCGTGAGAACAGCGATCTGGTGATTCCGGTGAAGACCACCGCGGACATCCGTAAAGCCAAGGAACAGGGCAAGACCGGCATCATCTTCGGCTTCCAGAACGCCCATGCGTTTGAAGACCAGTTGGGCTACGTCGAGATCTTCAAGCAGCTCGGCGTCGGCGTGGTGCAGATGTGCTACAACACCCAGAACCTGGTCGGCACCGGTTGCTACGAGCGTGATGGCGGCCTGTCGGGCTTCGGGCGTGAGATCGTCGCCGAGATGAACCGCGTCGGCATCATGTGCGACCTGTCCCACGTGGGCTCCAAGACGTCCGAAGAAGTCATCCTCGAATCGAAAAAGCCAGTGTGCTACTCCCACTGCCTGCCGTCCGGCCTTAAAGAACACCCGCGCAACAAGTCCGATGAAGAGCTGAAGTTCATCGCCGACCACGGTGGTTTTGTCGGTGTGACCATGTTCGCGCCGTTCCTGGCCAAGGGCATCGATTCGACCATCGACGATTACGCCGAAGCCATCGAATACACCATGAATATCGTCGGCGAAGACGCCATCGGCATCGGCACCGACTTCACCCAGGGCCATGGCCAGGATTTCTTCGAAATGCTGACCCATGACAAGGGCTATGCGCGCCGCCTGACCAGCTTCGGCAAGATCATCAACCCGCTGGGCATCCGCACCGTGGGCGAGTTCCCCAACCTCACCGAGACCCTGCTCAAGCGCGGCCACCCTGAGCGTGTGGTGCGCAAGATCATGGGCGAGAACTGGGTCAATGTCCTCAAGGACGTCTGGGGCGAATAAGCCACCGCATTTTTCCCCCGGCCGTTCGCGTCGGGGGCACTACACAAGAATTTTCTGGAGTTAAGTTTCCATGGCCAAGATCGCCCCGCAATTGCCTATCGAAGTCGACAGCGAAACCGGTGTCTGGACCTCCGACGCCCTGCCGATGCTGTACGTGCCGCGCCATTTCTTCGTCAACAACCACATGGGCATCGAAGAAGTACTGGGCGCCGAGGCCTACGCCGAGATCCTCTACAAGGCCGGCTACAAGTCCGCCTGGCACTGGTGTGAAAAAGAAGCCGAATGCCACGGCCTGGAAGGCGTTGCGGTGTTCGAACACTACATGAAGCGCCTGTCACAACGCGGCTGGGGCCTGTTCAAGATCCAGGACATCGACCTCGACAAAGGCACCGCCAGCGTCAAGCTTGAACACTCGGCATTTGTCTACGTGTACGGCAAGGTCGGGCGCAAGGTCGACTACATGTTCACTGGCTGGTTTGCCGGCGCGATGGACCAGATTCTTGAGGCCCGTGGCAGCAAGATCCGCACTGTCGCCGAACAAGTCTACGGAGGCTCCGAAGAGGGCCACGATGATGGCCTGTTCACCGTCAAGCCGTTGTAAGCCGAGGACCGTGCCATGGCTTTCGAAGCAATGTTCCAGCCGATCCAGATCGGCAAACTGACCATCCGCAACCGCGTGCTCAGTACCGCCCACGCCGAGGTGTATGCCACCGACGGCGGGATGACCACTGACCGCTATGTGAAGTACTACGAAGAGAAAGCCAAGGGCGGTATCGGCCTGGCAATCTGCGGCGGTTCCTCGGTGGTGGCCATCGACAGCCCGCAGGAATGGTGGAGTTCGGTGAACCTGTCCACCGACCGCATCATCCCGCACTTCCAGAACCTGGCCGACGCCATGCACAAGCATGGCGCCAAGATCATGATCCAGATTACCCACATGGGCCGTCGCTCGCGTTGGGACGGTTTCAACTGGCCGACGCTGATGTCGCCGTCCGGCGTGCGTGAGCCGGTGCACCGCGCCACCTGCAAGACCATCGAGCCGGAAGAAATCTGGCGCGTGATCGGCAACTACGCCCAGGCCGCACGCCGTGCCAAGGCCGGTGGCCTGGACGGGGTGGAACTGTCCGCCGTGCACCAGCACATGATCGACCAGTTCTGGAGCCCGCGGGTCAACAAGCGTACCGATGAATGGGGCGGCACTTTCGAAGGCCGCATGAAGTTCGGCCTGGAAGTGCTGAAGGCCGTGCGTGCCGAGGTCGGTGATGACTTCTGCGTGGGCATGCGCCTGTGCGGTGACGAGTTCCACCCGGACGGTTTGTCCCACGAGGACATGAAGCAGATCGCCAAGTATTACGACGACACCGGCATGCTCGATTTCATCGGCGTGGTGGGTTCGGGTTGCGATACCCACAACACCCTGGCCAACGTGATCCCGAACATGAGTTATCCACCGGAGCCGTTTTTGCACCTGGCCGCCGGTATCAAGGAAGTGGTCAAGGTGCCGGTGCTGCACGCGCAGAACATCAAGGACCCGAACCAGGCCACGCGCATCCTGGAAGGCGGTTATGTGGACATGGTCGGCATGACCCGCGCCCACATCGCTGACCCGCACCTGATCGCCAAGATCAAGATGGGCCAGATCGACCAGATCAAGCAGTGCGTCGGCGCCAACTACTGCATCGACCGCCAGTACCAGGGCCTGGACGTACTGTGCATCCAGAACGCCGCGACCTCCCGTGAATACATGGGCGTGCCGCATATCATCGAGAAGTCCACCGGGCCGAAACGCAAAGTGGTGGTGGTGGGTGCCGGCCCGGCCGGGATGGAAGCGGCACGGGTGGCCGCCGAGCGTGGCCACGACGTGACCCTGCTGGAGAAGAAAGAATTTATCGGTGGGCAGATCACCACCGCTTCGAAAGCGCCACAGCGCGACCAGATCGCCGGCATTACGCGCTGGTTCCAGTTGGAACTGGCACGCCTGAAAGTCGACCTGCGCCTGGGCGTGGCGGCGGATGCCGACACCATCCTGGACCTGCGTCCCGATGTGGTGGTGCTGGCGGTGGGCGGGCACCCGAATGTGGAGCAGAACGAACACTGGGGCGCCGCTGAAGGCTTGGTGGTGAGCAGCTGGGACGTGCTCGACGGCAAGGTGGCACCCGGCAAAAACGTGCTGGTGTACGACACCATCTGCGAATTCACCGGTATGTCGGTGGCGGATTTCCTGGCGGACAAAGGCAGCCAGGTCGAGATCGTCACCGACGACATCAAGCCGGGCGTGGCCATCGGCGGTACGTCGTTCCCGACCTACTACCGCAGCATGTACCCCAAGGAAGTGATCATGACCGGCGACATGATGCTGGAAAAGGTCTACCGCGAGGGCGACAAGCTGGTGGCGGTGCTGGAGAACGAATACACCGGCGCCAAAGAGGAGCGGGTGGTCGATCAGGTGGTGGTAGAGAACGGCGTGCGTCCGGACGAAGCCATCTACTACGCGCTCAAGGAAGGCTCGCGCAACAAGGGCCAGATCGACGTCGAAGCCTTGTTCGCGATCAAGCCGCAGCCGTGCCTGAGCGAATCGGGCGATGGGTACTTGCTGTTCCGCATCGGTGACTGTGTGGCGCAGCGTAATACCCACGCTGCGATCTACGACGCCCTGCGCCTCTGCAAAGACTTTTGATGAGGTGAACGCGGTCAAATGTGGGAGGGGGCTTGCCCCCGATGGCTTGGTGTCAGTTGATACAGCTGTAGCTGACCCACTGCCATCGGGGGCAAGCCCCCTCCCACATTAAGGCCGGTTTCACAGTAGACCTGTGCGGTCTGTGGGAGCTTCACCATGTTGAACACCTTGCTGCCTATTCTCTTGTTTACCGCCCTGGGCCTAGCCGTCCTCGGCGCCCTGCGCCGGGTGAACATGTGGCGCCGTGGCCGCGCGTCCAAGGTCGACCTGCTGGGCGGCCTGCTGGCCATGCCCAAGCGCTACATGGTCGACCTGCACCACGTGGTCGCCCGTGACAAGTACATCGCCAATACCCACGTCGCCACCGCGCTGGGCTTTGTGCTGTCGGCCTTGCTGGCGATCCTGGTCCACGGTTTCGGCCTGCACAACCGTATCCTCGGCTACGCCTTGCTGCTGGCCTCGGTGCTGATGTTTGTTGGTGCCACCTTCGTCTATCTGCGTCGGCGCAACCCGCCGTCGCGCCTGTCGAAAGGCCCGTGGATGCGCCTGCCGAAAAGCCTGATGGCGTTCTCGGTGAGTTTCTTTCTGGTGACGCTGCCGGTGGCCGGGATCCTGCCGGCGGACTTCGGCGGCTGGCTGCTCGCTGCGTTGCTCGGCGTGGGTGTGTTGTGGGGTGTGTCCGAAATGTTCTTCGGCATGACCTGGGGCGGCCCGATGAAACACGCCTTCGCCGGTGCCCTGCACCTGGCCTGGCACCGCCGCGCCGAACGTTTTGGCGGTGGCCGTTCCACCGGTTTGAAACCCCTGGACCTCAGCGACAAAACCGCGCCGCTGGGTGTGGAAAAGCCCAAGGATTTCACCTGGAACCAACTGCTCGGTTTCGATGCCTGCGTGCAATGCGGCAAGTGCGAAGCCGCGTGCCCGGCGTTCGCCGCCGGCCAGCCGCTGAACCCGAAAAAGCTGATCCAGGACATGGTGGTCGGCCTGGCCGGCGGCACCGATGCCAAGTTCGCCGGCAGCCCGTATCCGGGCAAACCCGTGGGCGAACACAGCGGCAACCCGCACCAGCCGATCGTCAACGGCCTGGTGGACGCCGAGACCCTGTGGTCGTGCACCACCTGCCGCGCCTGCGTGGAGGAGTGCCCGATGATGATCGAACACGTAGACGCGATCGTCGACATGCGTCGCCACCTCACCCTGGAAAAGGGCGCCACGCCGAACAAGGGCGCCGAAGTCCTGGAAAACCTGATCGCCACCGACAACCCTGGCGGCTTCGCGCCGGGTGGTCGCCTGAACTGGGCGGCGGATTTGAACCTGCCTTTGCTCAGCGAAAAAGGCAGTGCCGAGGTGCTGTTCTGGGTCGGTGATGGCGCGTTCGACATGCGCAACCAACGCACCTTGCGCGCCTTCGTCAAAGTGCTGAAAGCGGCCAAGGTCGACTTCGCTGTGCTCGGCCTGGAGGAGCGCGACAGCGGCGACGTCGCCCGGCGCCTGGGCGATGAAGCGACCTTCCAACTGCTGGCCTCGCGCAATATCCAGACCCTGGCCAAGTACAGCTTCAAGCGCATCGTCACCTGCGACCCGCACAGCTTCCATGTGCTGAAAAACGAGTACGGCGCCTTCAACGGCAACTACCTGGTGCAGCACCACAGCACCTTCATGGCGGAGTTGATCGGTGAGGGCGCGTTGAACCTGGGGCAGCACAAAGGTAACAGCGTGACCTATCACGACCCTTGTTATCTCGGCCGCTACAACGGCGAATACGAGGCGCCGCGCCAAGTGCTGCGTGCGCTGGGTATCGAGGTCAAGGAGATGCAACGCTCGGGCTTCCGTTCACGCTGCTGCGGTGGTGGTGGCGGGGCGCCGATCACTGACATTCCCGGCAAGCAACGTATCCCCGATATGCGCATGGAGGACATCCGCGAAACCGGGGCCGAACTGGTGGCCGTGGGTTGCCCGCAATGCACCGCGATGCTGGAGGGCGTGGTCGAGCCGCGCCCACTGATCAAGGACATCGCCGAGCTGGTGGCCGACGCATTGCTGGAAGACGCTGCACCGGCCAAAGCCCCACTCAAGCGTGAACCTGCGGAGGTGCACTGATGAGCGACATTATCCGCCGCGACCCACGGGCCGAATGGATCGCCCGCAACCGCCTGCATCCGCTGCATGCGGCAATGCAACCGGTGCAGCACAGCTGGATGGGGCCCAACGGCGTCATCCGCAAGAACGTGCACGGCGTCGGTTTTATCGGCCCCAACGGCATCAAGCGTATCGACCGCAGCGGCGCCCAGCAGGGCGGCGCGGCCAAGCGTACGGCCGCGGTGGAAGTGCAATTGCCGCTGCATCAGATTGCAGCCCCCGCGTTCTACATCAACGTGGTGCCGGACATGGTCGGCGGCCGCCTGAGCAGTCACGACCGCGACCTGCTCGGCCTGGCCCGGCAACTGGCCGGCAGCGACGGCGCGGTGCTGGCGGTGGTGTTCGGTGAGCACAAGGAAAGTGCGTTCGCCACCGCTGGCGTCGACCGTTTGCTGGTGCTGGAAGGCCACGCATTCGACGGTTATTCACCGGAGCAACGCGTCCAGGGCCTGAGGGCTGTGGATAACCAGTTCAACCCGCGGCACTGGCTGCTGCCGGACAGCCGCAGCGGCGGTGGCGAGTTGGGTCGGCGTTTTGCCGCCAGCCTCAAGGAGCGCCCGGCCACGCGGGTGTGGCAGATCAAGGGCGACGAGTGCATCGGCCGCGCCGGTGCCGGCCAGGAGGACTTGGCCCGGCCACTGCCGCGCCTGATCCTGGCGGCTGCCGAATGTGCCGACCCGGTCAGTGAGACCCGTCACGAAGTGTTGCCCGTGGAGTTATCCACAGCTCTGGCGCGCAGCCTGCCACGCATCGAAGACCTTGGCGCGGTGGCGGTGGACCCGGCGGCGATTCCGATGGCCGAGGCGGAGTTCATTTTCTCCGGCGGCAACGGCGTGAAGGACTGGGCGCTGTTCCACCAGACCGCCGCCGCCCTGGGCGCCACCGAAGGCGCCTCGCGGGTGGCGGTGGACGATGGATTCATGGCGCGCGATCGCCAGGTCGGCGCCAGCGGCACCTGGGTCACGGCGCGGGTCTACGTGGCCGTGGGTATTTCCGGGGCGATCCAGCACCTGCAAGGCATCGGTGCCTGCGACAAGGTGGTGGCGATCAACCTCGACCCGGGTTGCGACATGATCAAGCGTGCCGACCTGTCGGTGATCGGCGAAAGCGCCGCGATTCTGCAAGCCTTGATCGTTGCGGTCGAGGCCTACCGTAACGGCGCCAAGCGCGATGCAGCTTAAGGATATGGCCATGAACACAAATGTAATCAGCCTGGTGTCCATCGGCGCCCACCCTACCTCCGGGCGCCCGCGCCGTGCCGAGCAGGATGCGCGTGCCGTGGAACTGGGCCTGCAAATGGCGGGGGATAAGTTGCAGGTGCTGCACGCCGGCAACATCGCCGAACCGACCTTGCGCAGCTACCTGGGCATGGGCCTGCCGCAATTGCATGTGCTGGAGCAACCGGCGGGCAGCGATGCGTTGCCGGTGCTCAGTGAGTACCTGCGCGATGCGGGCGCCCAAGTGGTACTCGCCGGCAGCCAGGCCGAAACCGGTGAAGGCTCGGGCATGCTGCCGTTCCTGCTGGCCGAGCAACTGGGCTGGCCGCTGATCGTCGGGCTGGCGCAGGTGGAGTCCATCGACGGTGGCGTGGCCCATGTGCTACAAGCCTTGCCCCGTGGTCAGCGGCGGCGCTTGAAGGTGCGCTTGCCGTTCCTGGCGACGGTGGATAACGCTGCGCCCAAGCCACGGCAAAGCGCCTACGGCCCGGCGCAGCGCGGGGAGTTGGCGGCACATGAAGTTCAGATTGAAGAGGATGAGCTGTTCAACGCGGCGGTGTTGCAGCCGGCCAAGCCACGGCCCAAGCGCCTCAAGGTGATCAAGGCCAAGAGCGGCGCCGACCGCATGAAAGCCGCCACGGCCAAGGCCAGCGGTGGCGGTGGGCAAGTGCTCAAGGGCCTGAGCGCCGAAGAGGGCGCCCTGGCCATTCTCAAATTGCTGGTTGAGGAAGGCGTGGTGCGCTAACTGCCCGTTGGCGGGGTTGCCTGCGCGGGGGGCTGAACGGGTTTGGGGACCAGCTCCGGCAACGTCAACGGCGGCGGCAAGGGTTGCCAGGTCGCATCCGGTTGTTGCATCGGCGGTGGTAAGGGTGGAATCGCGTCGCCGCTGCCGGTGGACTTGAGCACCATGTTGCTCGTGGTATCGCGCAGGATCATGCCCTCGGTCGAACTGCGTGCCTCGGTGCCACTGTGGAAGGTGCTGATCTGTGAGATTGGCAGATCCAGGTTGCGTTCGATCCGGGGCGTCAGCAGCAGGATGATCTCGGTTTTCTGCTGGGTGTTCTGGTTGGTGCCGAACAGTTTGTTGCCGAGCCATGGGATTTTGCTGAGCAACGGCAAACCCGAGCCTTCGTCGATGTCAGCCGTACGGATCAACCCCGAGACCACCTGGGTTTCGTTGTTGCGTGCGGTGAGCAGGGTTTTGGTGGAGCGTGAGCCGAGCTCGAACATCGGCGGCGTGGAGTCAGTGCCGGGGATGCGCTTGGTGATATGGCTCATCTCCACATTCAGTTCCAGGTTCACCTCTTCGCTGAGGCTGATGATGGGTTTGACGGTGATCAGCAACCCCACGTCCTGGTAGGACACCGAGGCAGTGGTGATGGTGTTGGCGGTGGTGGATGTCACGATGGGAACCTTGTCACCAATCTTGACCTCGGCTTCCTCACGGTTGCGCACCCGGACCCTGGGGTTGGCCAGGGTGACCGTGTTGCCGCTGCGCTGCAGCATGTTGATGCGTGCCGAGGTGCTGGCGGAATCGAGCAGGATGTTATCGCCGTTGATCCCGCGTAGTGCGCTGATGGGGGTACCCACCAGGCCGGCAGGGACGTTGCTCAGGTTACCTACCGACAGGCCGATGCCCTCAGGGTACTGGATACCCAGGTTCAGCTCGTCCGCCAGGCTGACCTCCAGCACCTGAATGTCGATGGTCACCTCCGACTGCGCGATATCAATGGCTTCCACCAGTTTTTCCACCGCGCTCAGGGTGTCCAGCCCATCGCGCACAATCACCGCATTCAGCCGTTCATCCACCAGCACCTCCTTGGGCTTGAGGGTCTGTTTGATCTCGGCGGCGACCACCTTGGCGTCGCCATGGCTGAGATAGAACGTGCGTACGGCCAGCTCGCGGTATTCGCGCTCTTTGTCCGGCCGCCGGGGGTAGACGAGGATGGTGTTGTTGTTGAGGATTTTCTTTTCCAGCCCCTGGGTCGTCAGCAGCAGGTTCAGTGCATCTTCGGCGGTGGTGCGGCTGGCGGTCATGCTGGCCGAGGCACTGGGGTTGACGTCCTTGTCGATGACAAAGTTGACCCCCGACAAGCGTGCGATGGTTTCGAAAATCGTCGTCAGGCTTTGTGAGCTGAACTCCAGGCTCAAGGGCTTGCGCATGGCATCCGACAGGTTGGCGCTCAAATAGTCGGCGCTGACCAGTTCGCGGGTCAGCGCGTTGCGAAAGTCCAGGGCTTCTCGGTAATTGGGTTTCTGGGCGATGATCTGACGCACCAGGTTCAGCGCTTCCACCGGGTTGCTGCGCTTCATTTCGTAGGCCCGCGCCAGTTGCGGGCGCAGGTGTTTCATGGCCTGGATGCTCTGGATTTCCTGGCGTGCGCCCAGGTTGCTGGGGTCATATTTGAGGATGGTTTCCAGGGCGCGGATGGCGGCGGCGTCATCACCGCGCATCAATGCGGTGCTGGCTTCGCGGCTGTATTGGGCGACCAGCAGTTCCAGCTTGCTGAACTGGGCGGTACGCAGTTGGATATCGTCGGGATCTTCCTTGGCTTCGGCTTGCAGTACCTCCACCGAACGCACGATATCGCCTTTCTGGCGCAGTTCATCACTCTCCTTGATCGCCCGCTGGGTTTCGCAGCCGCTTGTCAGCAGTAGCACCAGGCCCAGGGGAATCAGCGTACGCGTGGTCATGGTCCTGCCCTTCCCGAGTCAGTGTTTGTCCAGGCGCAAGGTGCTGGCCTGTTTGAGCGGCATGTAGGTCAGCACCACGGTGGTGTCGGTGAGTCTGTCCAGGCGGTAGTGGGCGTCGAGCATCTTGCCCGGCACGATCCGCCCTGGCACCGAGCAGCGGTTGCACAGGGTGTACTGGCGGCCATTGCCGCTGAGCACGACGATTTTCGCCTGGTGCTCGTAGCGCCATTGCGCACTGACGGTGAAGGGCAGCGGCGGCGCCTTGGGGGGCGAGGTGTCCACCGGTGTCGGCGGCGGTGTTGGGGTCCATGTCTGGTTGGGGAATAAGTCCACCGTCTCGACCGACACCTCTGTGGCGGGCACCGGTAGCGGCTCTGTGACGGCCGGTCTGGGGCTCGCAGGCGCTGGGGTGTGCCCGGTACTCTCGGGTGTGTCCTGCCAGAACAGCCAGGCGCAACCGATCAGGGTCAGCAACAGCAATGCACGCAAATACAGCGGCAGCTTCATTCCTCCACCCCCAGCAAGCTCAGTTTGAGGCTGATGGTCAGCAGGCCGCTGGTGATTTCCTTGCGCTCCAGAGTCAGGTTTTCAATGCGCACCGCCGGTTCGCGGGCCACCTGCGCCAACGTATCGCGCAGCAGTTGGTAGGGGCCGGTGAGGGGGATCTCGACGTCCAGGCGTTGCAGCCCGGTGTCGCCCGGCGCGGAATAGGCCAGGGTGGTTTGCGCGATGATGAAGCCGCGTTGAGTGAACAGGCCCAGCAGGTGTTCCAGGCGTGGCGCGAAGTCTTCGGCGCTGGGCATTTTTTCGACCACCGCCGGCTCGGTCACTTGAACGTCCTGGGGCTGTTCGGCAATACCGGCTTGCAGTTCAGCGCGTCGCTGGTTGTCGGCGACGTTTGCCGGATGAATCACCGCCCCTTCGATCAGCAACGCCGCCGCCATCATCCCCAGTGCCAACAGCCCCCAGAAACCCAGCTGCTGCTGCCATTGCATCAGGTGCCAGCGCAGGCGTGGCAGGTGGCGGGTGAGGGTGTCCATCGGCGCTTACCCTCCGCTCACGGTGAGTTTGACCTGAACCGGATGCTGCGGGTCGTTGGCCTTGAGTGCGCTTTGTTGCAGGCTCACGTGCACCCCAGGTTGGGCCTGGAGGCGTTCGGCAAAGCGAAAGGCATCCCCCAGTTGCCGGGTTTCCAGATCCAGGTGCAGCACGTTGGCCTGGGTGTTGACCTCCACGCGTGTCAGGGCGATTTCAGCGGACCAGGCCCGCGCCACGGCGTCCATCAAGGGGAATGGGGTGGACGTTTGCCGGGCGAAGGCCGCCACCTGTTGTTTTTGTCGGGGTGACAGGCGAATGGCCGCCTGGATCAATTGTTCCTGGCGGCGGGTCAGCTGGATGAATTGCTGTTCCAATGCGTCGGTCTGCTGTTGCTGGTGCTCCATGCGCTGCCAGTGCTGCCAGGTGCCGACCACGAGCACCGCAGTAACCAGCCACAACAGTGCCACCAGGGGGCGGTGAGCAGCGTTGGGGTGCTGGAAATCAACCCTGGGCGCCTGGGGCCTGCGCCTGTGCTGCCAGGTGGCGGCGAGTCTGGCTTTCATGGGGGACTTGCCTCCAGCCATGGATGCAGGGGGCCCAAGCGGTTTTCCGTCAAGGTGTTGGCCGCCACCACCACCGTAGCGGGGGCATGCTGTTCAACCAGCAGGTCTGCGGTGAACAGGTTGTCCCTCAAGGCGCTGTCGGGGTGGGTGGGGATGACGCACACCTGGTCGATCACGCCGTGTTGGCGGTAGAGGCAACTCAGGCTGTCTGCTTCGGGAACTGCCAATACGCAATCGTCGGGCAAGCGCTGCCAATACTGCTGGGCGACCGAGGTCAGCAAGGGCGTGCAGTTGACCAGAGGCAAGCGGTGCAGCTTGAACAGCTCGCGCACGTCGTGCAGCAATTCCCGTGAGGTCGCCACCGCCAGGCGTCGCTGGCCGAACCGGCTGCTGGCGACCTGGATGTGCCAGTGTTCGGCGTCCAGGCCTGCCTGTTGGCTGAACGTGGCTTCGGCGAAACCCTGCCAGTCGGCCTGGCTGTACAGGCCGTCTTGCCACGCCAGCACCAGGTAGTGCACGTGGGAAAATCCGAGGAGCACCGTGGCGCGGTCCAAGAAACGCAAACGGCCACGGGGTGCTTGCTCCAGCAAGGCCGCGCAGGCACTCAATGGCTCGCCCGCTTGCTCGGCACGCCACACAGTTGCACCGCGCCAACGTGGGCGGGCAGCCCAGACGGCACCGCTGCTGTGCAGCCACACCACATGCTCAATAAAGGGAAATGACACGGTGGATCTCCTTGAGCGTGGTGTCGCCTTGTGCGGCGTGGGCCAGTGCGATCTCGCGGATGAACACGTGGCCGGCTTCGCGCGCCAGTTCGCGCAGGGTGGACGCCGAGCTGCGCTGGAGCAGGCCTTCCTTGATGCTGTCGGTCAGGGTCAGCACTTCCGCCAGGGCGAGCCGGCCGCGATAGCCGGTATAGCGACAGGCCTCACAGCCTTTACCCACACGGTAGTGGCCCTGCTTGAGTTGCGTGTCGGGCAGGTGGGCGAGCCTGGCGATCTGCGGGTCGGGCTGGGTGTCCTCGCCGCAATCCGCGCAGACACGCCGCACCAAGCGTTGGGCGACCACCCCGTTGAGCGCTTCGACAACGCTGTGGGTGTCCACCTCCATGTGCCTGAAACGTTCCAGGACACTGAAGGGGTCGTTGGCGTGCAGCGACGTGAACACGCGGTGCCCGGTCAACGCCGCTTGTACGGCAATACTCGCCGTTTCACCGTCGCGGATTTCCCCGACCAGAATCGTGTCCGGGTCATGGCGCAAAATGGAACGCAGGCCGCGGGCGAACGTCAGGCCTTTTTTGTCGTTGACCGGTATTTGTGTCACCCCGGCCAACTCATATTCCACCGGGTCTTCGATCGTGATGATTTTCTGCTCCCCGGTGTTGAGCTCTGACAGGGCGGCGTACAGGGTGGTGGATTTGCCGCTGCCCGTCGGCCCGGTGACGACCAGCATCCCGTAGGGCTCACTGGCCAGGTCGCGAATGCGTGCGATGGTGTCGGGGGCCAGCCCGAGGTTGACCAGGCTCAGGGAGTCGCCCCGCTGGGACTTGTCGAGGATGCGCAGTACCGCATTTTCGCCATGGATGCTGGGCATGATCGATACGCGAAAATCTACCTCGCGCCCCTGGATCTTCATCTTGAATCGCCCGTCCTGGGGCACGCGGCGTTCGCCGATGTCCAGTTCCGACAAGACCTTGATCCGCGACAGCGCCTGCTCGGCCTGGTCCAGCCCAGTCGCCTGGCCCACCTGCTGCAGCACACCGTCGATGCGGTACTTGATCACCAGCCCTTGGGGGGTGGTTTCCACATGGATATCGCTGGCACGGCTTTGCAGGGCGTCGAACAGCATGGAGTTGACCAGCCGCACCACCGGGTTGTCGTCGCGGGCGATGCTGCTCAGGGATATTTCCTGGGCGGTCTGGCTGACGCGGGCGTTTTCGTCGTCCTCGCCAAACGGTTGCATCACCCGTTGGCTGGCTTCGGCCAGGGCCAGTTGGGCCTTGACCGCGCCGGGCAGGCTCATGGCCAGGGGCAGCTGGCGCAAGGTCCTGGACGATTGCAGCCAGTACCGGCTGGCCAAGGTGAACGGGTCCCCCAGTACCAGATACGCCTGGCCTTGGTAGTCCATCGGCAGCACGTTGCGGGTCAACGCCTGGGGCAGTGCGAGCAGGTCGAAGCGCCAGTGTTCAATGAGGTTGTCTGGCGCTATTGCCTGCAGGCCCAGGGGGTGGGCGATGATGCTCAACTGGTCGGGCGCCTTGTCCAGCAGGTCCTGCAGGTAATCGGCCAGGGGCATGCCGCGTTTGGCTACCAGCGCTTGCCATTTCTGTGTCAGCTCGCTCATCGCATTACCCCTGGATAGAACCCGCCAACTCGAAAATCGGCATGTACAACATGAACACGATCAGCCCGATCAACCCGCCCACTACCAGCATCAGCAGCGGTTCGAAGACCTTGCTGAACAGCTCGATGGCGCGCTCCAGCGCTTCATCGTGAAACTGCGCGATGCGCTCGCACATGGCGGCCAGCTCGCCGCTCTGCTCGCCGACCCGCAGCAGGCGTTCGGCCACGGCGGTGGTCAGCTGATGGCGGGCCAGTGAGGTGGACAGCGGCTGGCCCGCCTGGATATCGGTCATGGCATGGCGCAAGTCCGCTTGACGCTCGGGCGGCAGCAGGGCACCGGACAATTCCACCGCCGTGACCACCGGCATCCCGCCCATCAGCAACATCCCGGCGGTGCGATAGAACCGCGCGAGGATGAACAGGGTGCGCTGGGCGCCCAGGCTGGGGATTTTCCAGAACAGGTTGGCGGCGCGGCGCTTGAACCCGGCACTGCGAAACAGCAGGATCAGCGCGACGATCGCCAGTACCAGGCCAATCAGCAGCTCCATGCCGCGCGTGTCCACCAGTGCCCCCCACCACACCATGAACCGCGCCGTGGCCGGTAAATCGGCGACCGCATCGAACACCGAGGCGAAACGCGGTATCACGAAAAACAGCAGGAACAACAGGATGATCGCACCGACGCTGAGCACCACCAGCGGGTACATCAGGGCGCCGCTGACACGCTTTTTCACCGTCTCCAGATGCGCTTCGAAATGGTGATAACGGCGCAAGGCCACGGCCAATTGGCCGCTGTGTTCCGAGGACGCCACGGTGGCGATCAGCAGTGCAGGAAAGGTCTGCGGCTTGAGCTGCATGGCCTTGGACAATGAGTTGCCTTCGTACATCGAGGCGAGCAGGTCGCTCATGACCTGGCGGTTGATGCCAGGTGGCGCCTTGTCCCGCAGGGTTTCCACGGCTTCCACCAGCACCAGGCCGGCGTCCAGCAGCACCACCAGTTCCTGGATAAACAGGCCCAGGGCGAATCTGGCGCGGCGGCCGGGTAACCTGAGTTGGCGCCGCGCCTTGAGCGAGATGACCTGGGCGCCGTCGGCCAGCAGTTGCTGGCGTGCCTGGGCGAGATCCAGCGCTTGCACGCGCAGGGTCTGCAAATGGCCGTCGCGGAGGATGCGGGCGTCAATGTCGATCATGGCGTCTGCCTTGCCAGTTGCTGGCGCTGTTGCAGCAACTCGCCGTAGTAGCGCCAGACCGCCAGCGCATAACGGGCGCGGCGCTGGTCCCGGCTGGGTTTTGCTCCCGCGTTGTAGGCGCCCACCGCTTGCCAGCCGTAGCCCTTTTCTTGAATGAACCCGGCCAGAATCCACGCGCCCACCATCACGCTGGTGCAGGGCTGGGTCATCAGGTGCTGTTCGGTGATGCCGAATCGGGCGAGGGCGGGCAAGTGGCGGCTGTTGATCTGCATCAGGCCGATGTCCTGGCTGCCGTCGTCGTTGATATTGCGTGCGCGGGGGTTGAGGTTGGATTCGACCTTGGCGATGGCGTACAGCAACAGCGGATCGACGTGATAACGGCTGGCCGCCAACTGCCAACAGTCGGCCTGGGCGGTGCCCACGAGGCACAGCAAGGTCAGGGCGATCCGCAGCGTGTACATGTCAGAGTCCATAGACGATGTCAGCGTAGGTGTTTACACCGCCGGCCTTGCCATCGCGGCCCAGCGAGATGATCTCGGCATCGTTGGGCGGGGTGCCGGGGTTCTTGAAAATGTACGGGTTGCCCCAGGGGTCTGGCGGCAGCGTTTTCATATACGGCCCCTGCCAGTTCGCTGCGTTGGCGGGGCGGGTAGTGAGGGCGTTGAGGCCGAGGGCTTCGTCGGGGTAGTTGCCGTTATCCAGGCGGTACTGGTTCAAGGCATCCGCGATGGACTTCATCTGGCCCTGGGCGGTCTGGACTTTGGCCAGTTCCAGGCGGTCGAACATCTTGGGGCCGACGTAGCCGGCGAGCAGGGCGATGATCAGCAGGACGACGAGCAGCTCCAGCAGGGTGAAGCCGCGTTGGGGACTGTGGATAAGTATGGGCGCGCGCATGGGGATACCCTGTTGGGAGTGCCAAGGTACGGCGGTTGTGTATGACTCTCCCGGCCCGCTGGTTGAGCGGGCACCGCCGGTAGGACTTCGTAGTGTGTTTGCCTGATGGTTTTGGAACTATCGAATTGAATTAACTATAGCGTTGGCAACTAACAGGTGCTCAATAGGCGTTATAACGTTTAGCTCTTGTGTTTAATCGGTATTTGAATAGTGTCTGATAAAAGAGCGCCGCATTACTGCAGCGCTCATCAGGTCAACGGTCTACAGCTTGTTCCAGGCATTCACCCAATTACCATTGGCATGGCCGGGTTCATAGGCTGGCAGAGAACACCAGCCGGTTGCCGGCCAGGGCTTGCACTCATAGTTTGAGCCATTGTGCGAAACCTTATCGCCGGCCTGGTAGGCTGTTCCAGGTTGGTAGGGTGGGTAACCCCCACTATTGGCCGGCTCCACCGTGATGGCGTAAGTGGCTTGGTAGGTCGGTCCGGTATTTCCGTCGCGGGCGTTCAAGCGAACCGTGTAATTGGTCGGTTGCACGATTCTCGGTGCAGTCCCGGTTACATCGGCTTGATTAACGACAGTCGTGTCCACAACGGGCGCCCAGGTATATTGAGGCGTGTTCTGCGCATTGTTGAGCTTGCCGTGGAACGTGTAGGTTTGTCCCGCAATCAGGCGGGTCGGCCCGGTAATCTGCGCCGTTGGCGTCGGCGCAGGACCACCACCCGGGATAATAGCCATGGCCTTGGAATAACCTTTGGCCAATGCGAATACCGAGTTTGCTCTGGGGTTGGTTGAGTTGAAGACGATGTTATTGCCTTGTTTCTCACCCACCCGGGCAATGGACGGATTGATCTGGTTAGCCAACTGCGCGCCCCAGATCTTCGGATCCAGATTGGCAGTCGTGATGGGGAGAGTAATATCCACAGCCTCTTTGGCAGCTGGCGTGTTATCCAAAATACGGAAATGCACGGAGTCGCCCGCCTTGAGGGTATCCATAATGGGCTCGATGAATTGGCCGAGGTCGAAGAACGCTCCTGGGATGGCGGCATCTACAAGGTTGATGTCACTGCAGTTGTAGAACCCTTCACCGGCCGGATCAATACGCTGCCATTGCACAAACAATGTTGCCGGGCCGACCTGGCCTGCAGGAACAGGCACCTTGAACTTGAAGAAACCCGAGGCGCTTATAGCAGGCGGCTCATTGCCCCAGTTGGTCTGTGCAACAGTCAGTTGTTCAGTGTGCAACAGGACAAGGTCGTTCCAAGTCAGTGGCGACGCCGCTGGATTGAAGCCAGGTTTAGTGAGGTAAACCTTGGCGAAACTTGGAACATGTGGCGCAGTCCCGATGATCCGCACATCCATCATACCGTTGACGGGTGTTACATCGATCCGATACCAATAGGGCAGTACCAGGTTCAGGCCATCTTTTTTGCTGTCGGCCGCCGAACAGAGTTGGCCGTCGGGGACCTCCCTTTTGACGATGTCCGGGTCGTTGTAGCCAGGTGCCGCAATCAACTTCGCCACTTCGTTCCATTGTTGGCCTGGGTATGGCCCGCTCTTGGCATCTACAGCGGCACATCCCGCATCACTGGGGCTGCCCGACCAAAAGTCCGGGAGCGTTTTGCAATGCACTTGTTTGGCTATAGGTATATCCACGGCACCATGAGCGAATACCAGGGCGGGGCCTATAAAGGCTGCCGCCAGCATCCATTTAATTAACGCGTTCGCATATCGCTGTAAGTGATTCATGCTCTAGTCCACCTTCAATTCAGATAAACAAGTTCCGAACTGCTGGAACGATCAGTGTGTTTGTTCAATTGGCATCATCGGTTCAGCTGATCTCCCATGGGAGCGGTGCCGGTTGTAGGATTACTCTGCACAGAGCCATGCAGAAACACCCACCCTTGATAACTACCTTGCCCTGTAAAACCTTGGTTAATGACTGCAAAGTTGCCTTGTTTGAAGGGCGTGCCCTTGGCCTTGCTGAACACGCCCATGATGGTTTCACCCGGCCCCTCGACCACGCCCCAGTCCTGGTCGCCGGTGAGCGGGTCAGCGTAGGCTTTACGCAGGTAGCGCTGGGTGGTCGGTTGGCGGCGGTCGAGCACCAGGTCGTCGAGGGACTTGGGGTAGGTGTTGCCCGCGGCGTAGTACAGGCCGATGGCCCGGCGGATTTCATTGCCGCGTGCCAGCAATTCCATCTCACGCTCGCGCTGCAGCACGCTGGACCACAGGGTGCCCACTTCCATCAGCATCACGGCCACGATTGCCACCGTTACCAACATCCCCATGAACACCGAGCCATGCTGGCGCTGTTTACCAGTCTGCATAGGGGCTCCCGTCTTTCGCGTTGCCGGGGGCGCCGCTGCGCACGTCGCCCACGCCTTGTTCGTCGGAAGGTTGCAACTGCCAGGTGTCGCGTTTGCCGGTGACTGGGTCCAGCGGGATTTCGCGCAGGTAGCGGCGGTCCACCAGGGCCTGCAGGGATTCGGGGTTGCTGCCGTGGTCTTCGCGGTATTGGTCCAGCGCCTGGCGGAGGGTGGAGAGGTTGTGGCGCAGCACGGTCTCCTGCGCCTTGGCGTGCTGACGGAAGTATTGGGGGGTGACCAGGGTCATGAGGGTCGCGATGATGGCCATGACCACCAGCAACTCGATCAGGGTGAAACCCCGATCACCATTGGTTGTATGACGTTCCATTCAAACTCTCCCGGGTACTGCGGGATGAAACGTCAAATACATCTTCTCCCTCTTGTGGGTTGTCGGCAGTGCTCTTGTAGCTGCGCAGTTGCCACGTCTTGTCTGCCGTCAGTTCAGGGCACTCGCACAGCGGGTCGCGGGGAATGCGGCGTAGAAAGTAGAGTTTTTTACCCTTGAGGTCGGTCCTGTCTGTTACGCCTTCGACCAGTACTTGCAGGGAGGAGGGATAGCCGCTGTCGCTGACGCTCTTTTCGATGCGGCCGTCGTCGGCCGCTTCCTTGTAGGAATCGATGGCGCGGCGTATTTCCCGCAACGAACGTTGCAGGTCCAGTTCCCGATCGCGTTTACCCATCAATGCTGTCAGCGGATAAGCCACTGTCGCGAGTGTGGCCAGCAAGGCCAGCGTCAGTAGCAATTCAATCAGCGTAAAACCTTTGGCGCAGTGATGGCTGGGCGTGCCCTGCCACATCACCGGTTTACCTCCTCGTTATCCCGCCAAGGACTTCCGCGTTAACCCAGGCATGTGAAATTGACTGCACAGGTGAGTGTAGATGTTGACTGTTTTTTGTACAGGCTCTGGGTTACTCACAATGGCTGTGCACCTGGCTGTGGATAAGGTGTTCGTGGTTGTCCGCAGGCCATGCAGATCAAGGGCTGTAGGGGGTTGTATGAAAAATGACCAGGCTAAGTCACGGTTTTTACGGTGTTTTTCAGGTCATCCGGCGCAGCAACACACCATGACTTGCCCCCAAAGTCTGTTGGCGCTTCTGTGGATAAGATGTTCGCTGTCAGCTGTAGCCCTTATAAATAAAGGCTTTGGTGGGGGTGGTTAAAATATGACCAGAATGGCGCATTTGGCATGAAAATGTCAGTGGAAGCCTTGATTTTCATGGTCTTTATTGGGTTTTCCACAAAGGATTAAAAGTTGCCCCCAAAGTCTGTTGGCGGTTATGTGGATAACATGTTCGCTATCCGATGAAAGGCCCGTAAACAAAGGGTTTGATCGGTATGGTCAAAAAATGATCGATTGTGCCCATTCTCGAATTACCTGGGGCCACAGCGAGTTTTCCACAGTGCGCGGCACAGTTGCCCACAAAGTCTGTGCGCGGTTCTGTGGATAAGATGTTGGTGCAGCTTCACAGGCCATGTAATACGTGGCCTACAAGGAGTTGGTCAAAAAGCATCCAGCTCCCGAGAGAAACAGATTATTTCGATAGGGAATAGAGCCAAGTGCATTTGGATCTAAGTTGACGATTTGACAGTGAGGTTATCCACATCTTCAATGTTGATCCATAACACGCCTCGCAAGGATGCTGGTGCGAACCCGTCATATCCAAGGAGCCTGGATAATGCGCCACAGCCCTTCTGCCGAACTGATTTCACCCCCGCCTGTTACCCCTTTGAAAGCGCACTCGCCATTGAATTAGTGGCGGTTGTCGTGCCGTTCAAACCGACAAGAGCTTGTGTCTATCCGAGAAGGATCTCTGGATAAAGCTCGCCCGTGCAACACCCAACGTTGTCTTTAACCTATGAAAAACAAGGAGTTCCCTCATGGGGTCTATTACTGATCATGGAAAACTGTTGGCTTGGGTCGAGTCGCTGGATGTACCCAAGTCGACCGGCAATGCCAACCTCAAGCGCGCTTCGTCTGCACTGCGCAGTGCGGCGCAGAACAGCGACGAAGATGGCGCTGCTGTCGTGCGTGGCAGCATTACGTCGTTCGTGACCGGCCTGACGTCCCAGGCACGCGACGATGTGCAAAACAGTACGCTGCTGATGCAATTGGCGGCGGACAAGAAGTACAACCCGGATACCCAGCGCGAAGAGTGGTTCAAGTTCTACACCGATGGCCTGGCCAACCTGGGGTGGGGGCGCGTGTCTTCGGCCTATCAGAAATACAAACCGAGCAACACCAATGCCACCATGGACCAGGTCGTGCTGGAAATCATCAGCAGCGTGGTCAGTCCGGAAAGTGCGCTGTACAAGGTGACCGAGAAGACCTTCCTGGCGCTGAAAAACAACCCGAACAACAAAGATGCGCTGAAGCTGTTCGACGTCAGCAGCACCCGCAACGACCTGGGCACCTTCCAGATCCTGCCGGTGATGCAGGACAAGGACGGCAATGTGGTCACGGTGTTGACGTGTATCAACGCCCACACCGAAGTGCAGAAGGGCAGCTTCCTGTTCTGGCACTGGAGCAACACCAGCGCCGAGATGTATCGCGCTGCGCAACAGGTGGTGCTCAACCAGAACGTGTACGCCACCGTGCGCCAGTCGGTGCTGAAAAAGCTGGGCAAGAATGCCGAAGACTTCATTGATGGTCTGGACATTTAACCAAGGCTGACGGATGCCCGGCGCGGTTGGCCGGGCATTTTCTATCAAAGGAGCAAGGCCATGAGTTTTACTGCCTCTCAAGTTCATGTGGTGTCAGGCAACCTGATAGCGGCGATGCCTTCGGTCACCAGCCCGCAAGTGCTCGACGATATTCTGGAGTCCAATCTGCTGTGCCAGATGGCAGCGGATAAAAGCCTGGGGTCGCGATTCAACAACCCGGCCGCCTGGTTGGATTTTTACCGCAATTCCCTGGGCAAGCTGTTCTGGAAAATCACCAACTTCAACACCGTCAGTTATCCCGTGCCGTCACCCACGCGCTCGGTGAGTGTCATGGGGATACTCGAGCACACGTTTTTCAAAGTGTTGGCCCAACCGCTGCGGCATCAGCTGGAGGCGGATATTGAACTGCTGATGGAACTGCCGTTGACGAGTCCGGCATCGCAGCTGTACACCTCGAAGACGCATGTGGAGCTGAGCACACGTGCGCGCTCAAGTTTCGACGGGCGCTCCGAATCGGTGATCAGCCTGCAGATCAGCGTCGTCCACAGCGGGTCGCTCGTGTCGGTATGCAGTGTCTACTTCAAGACTGCCGAGCCGGTGGCGGCGGATGTGTTCAGCCAGAAGTTCAAGGTGCGGGACCTGCTGGGCAACATCAGCGTCAACTCGTTCGAGGCTGACCTGCTGGAGGCCAGTTATGACGGTGTTCGCCAGCAGATCAAGACGAAATTGGGCGAAACCAATATCCGCGAAAATATCCTGTTGATCACTGAAAGCCCCATCCCTGCGGGCGAATTGCCCCACGCCAATGCCCAACAGTTTCTCAAAGGCTTGGATATCTGAACCGGTAACACTCAGCCCTGTAGGAGCGAGCTTGCTCGCGAAAAACGTCAATGATTACGCGCGCACCCAGGATGCACGCGTGCCTGTGAGTTCTTCGCGAGCAAGCTCGCTCCTACAGAAGGGCTTCAGCCTTGAACCGGTACGCCTTTGAGGTACGGTGCCGGTGCTGCACCCAGGTTGTTCAGCATGCGCTCGCTGTACCAATCCACGAAGTTCACCACACCGAACTCATAGGTCTTGGAGTACGGGCCGGGCTGGTAGGCGGTGGAGTTGATGCCGCGCTGGTTCTCCTCGGCCAGGCGACGGTCCTGGTCGTTGGTGGCGTCCCACACTTCGCGCATGCGCGCTACGTCGTAGTCCACGCCTTCGACGGCGTCCTTGTGCACGATCCACTTGGTGGTGACCATGGTTTCCTGGGCGCTGATCGGCCACACGGTGAACACGATGATGTGGTCGCCCATGCAGTGGTTCCAGGAGTGGGGCAGGTGCAGGATGCGCATCGAACCCAGGTCCGGGTTCTTGATGCGGCCCATGAGTTTGGCGCAGCCCTGCTTGCCGTCCATGGTCATCGACACGGTGCCCTTGAGCAGCGGCATGCGCACGATGCGGTTACGCAGGCCGAAGCTGGCGTGGGCGTAAGGGATCTTCTCGGCATCCCAGGCGGCGGCGGAGGCGGCCACATGGTCCTTGAACGCCTGGTCGGCGCGTGGGTCGGTGACGTCGTCCCACTCCAGCAGGGTTTTCAGCAGTTCCGGGTGCGACGCGTTGCAGTGGTAGCACTCGCGGTTGTTTTCCAGCACCAGCTTCCAGTTGGCTTTTTCCATCAAGGTGGTTTGCACCGCCACCTTGGTGTTCTCCATGTCGTAGGGTTCCATGTAGTGGTTCAGCGTCGACAGGAAGTCATCGATGGCCGGCGGGTTCTCGGCCAGGCTGATGAAGATGTAGCCACCGGCAGTCTTCACGTTGACCGGCTTGAGGCCGTACTGCTTCATGTCGAAATCGGCGCCCATCTCGGTGCCGGCGAACAACAGGCGACCATCCAGCTCGTAGGTCCACTGGTGGTAGTGGCACACGAGCTTGGCGACCTTGCCCTTGTCGCTGGTGCACAAGCGCGAACCTCGGTGGCGGCACACGTTGTGGAACGCATGCACCACGCCTTCGGCGCCACGGATCACGATGATCGGGTTCTTGCCCACTTGCAGGGTCAGGTAGTTGCCCTTGGTGGGGATTTCGCAGGTCATGCCGGCGATCAACCACTCTTTCTGGAAGATCTCCTGCATATCGATATCAAACAGCCGCTCATCAGAGTAGAACGGCTGCGGCAGCGAGAAAGTGCGCTCGCGCTCTTGCAGCATCTGCGCGGTGGCCTTGCGTGCGGGTTCCAGCGGATCGCCCAAGCTTAAGGTTGCGGTGACGTCCATCGTGTGTGTCCTCATGGCCATTCTGTGTGGCCGGCGAATAGTGGCTACGGTTGTACTACGCAAGGCATAAAGAAAGCGTCGTTGTTGGGAGCGAGTGTGGGGCCGCGCAACGTCAGAACCTTATCCATGGGCGACATGGCCCAATCTGTTCCCGACGCGCAACCCTAGGTCGTTGGGGGCTGGTCGCGATAAGTATGTGAATGTCGCAGATAGGTAAATGGGTGGTTCCGGCGTTACGCAGAATCGCCACCATAAGGCCGACGTCGGCGGTGGAGAACAACATGTCCAATAATTTCCTGAATCCGGTAACCACCCAGACCTGGGCCAATGGTCGGCACATCGTCCGGTGCGTCAAAGTCATCCAGGAAACCTGGGACGTGCGCACCTTCTGTTTCATGGCCGACCAGCCGATTCTGTTCTTCTTCAAGCCAGGGCAATTTGTCACCCTGGAGCTGGAGGTCGAAGGGCAGCCGATCATGCGTTCCTACACTATTTCCAGCTCGCCCTCTGTGCCGTATAGCTTCTCGGTGACCATCAAGCGCGTGCCGGGCGGCAAGGTCTCCAACTGGCTGCATGACACCCTGCACGAAGGCCAGGAGCTGGCGGTGCACGGGCCCGTGGGCTTGTTCAACGCCATCGACTTCCCGAGCCCGAAGGTGCTGTACCTCAGCGGCGGCGTCGGGATCACGCCGGTGATGTCCATGGCCCGTTGGTTCTACGACACCAACGCCAACGTCGACATGACGTTTATCCACAGCGCCCGCTCGCCCAAAGACATCATTTACCACCGCGAGCTGGAGCACATGGCGTCGCGGATCGACAACTTCAGCCTGCACCTGATCTGCGAGAAGCATGGCCTGGGCGAGCCATGGGCCGGTTATCGTGGTTACCTGAACCACAAGATGCTTGAACTGATGGTGCCGGACTTTCTCGAGCGCGAAGTGTTCTGCTGTGGGCCTACGCCGTACATGAACGCGGTGAAGCGTCTACTGGAGGCGGCCGGTTTCGACATGGCGCGGTATCACGAGGAGTCGTTCGGGGCCACGCCGCCGGAGGCTCGTGCGGATGCGGTGGAGCAAGCCGAGCAGGCCGCCGACGCACCGGAAATCGACCTGGCGGATCTGCATCAGGTGGAGTTCATTGCGTCGGGCAAGAGCATTCGTGTGGCGCCAGGGGAAACTGTCCACGCCGCTGCTGCGAAGCTTGGTCTGCTGATCCCGAAAGCCTGTGGCATGGGCATCTGTGGTACGTGCAAGGTGATGAAGCTGGGCGGGGAGGTCGCGATGGACCATAACGGCGGGATTACCGAGGAAGACGAAGCCGAGGGTTATATCCTGTCGTGCTGCAGCGTGCCGAAAGGGGACGTGCGCATCGAGTTCTGACGACTGATCGTTCCCACGCTCCGCGTGGGAACGCCTCTTGGGACGCTCCGCGTCCCGCGTATACATTGTGACGCGGAGCGTCACGGGCTGCATTCCCACGCGGAGCGTGGGAATGATCTTCAGAACCAGCGTTGTATATCGATCAGCCCTTTCATTCCCGCAAAGTTGCGAGCACTGGAATATCGCCAGTGTTCAGCCAAGTCTACGTAGCCCCGTTTAACCGGGTTGTGATGGATATAATCAAGCTTCTGGCGCATTACTGCCTCGCTGTATACCAGCTCTGCATGTGAGCCCTCTTGCCACAGTTGGTAAACCCTATCGGTCTTGTGTGCACGTTTGCTGAAACGCAGCCGTTGTAGTACACGCTCGGAGCCTTTGTTTTGCAGGTCGTCGATTATGGTGCGGGCGGTAAAGGATTTGAATTGGCTGACACACTTACCCAAGTCAGGAGCCTGTGCGACAAAGTGCAGGTGGTTTTCGAGGATGACATAACCATAAAGGTTCAGGGCCTCATGGTTCTGTTGGTAGCGCCAACAATCTAAAAGGTGCTTCACGAGATAATCACGGGTAAACAAAGGCAGCCATTCCATAACGGTGCAGGTCAGGAAGTGTGGCTTTTCGGGTTCGGTGATGAGGTAGCGGCTTCTGCCCATGGACTCGTCCTTGAATTCTGGTGTGGGCGGGGGCGGGACGCGGAGCGTCCTGGGAGGCGTTCCCACGCAGAGCGTGGGAACGATCATTGCGGGAGCTGGGTTAGCGGACGAACAGGTTGATGATGTATGCGCCGGATGCTGTCATTTCGAACTCTTTTCCGGTGACGGTAAAGAGCCTTGAAGGCTCGATGATAGTGTCACCGACGTTCGCCAGTTTCCTCAGGTCGTCCAGGCCGACGAGGGTGGCGTTGGTGTCGGACCGGAGCTGCGAATCAGTCGTGTAGCATTGAATTTCCATGATGTTGCCCTCTGTGGGATTTCCATTTCCAGCCGACTATGCGGCAGGCAGTCAGCCCCGAAACAACGCGTCCGTTGGTTCGGGGTGACGAGATCTTATCCAGGGCAGGGGCTAGATAGATACTGTCAGAAATACGTACAAACAGTCTCTGGAAAAGGGCTGAAGCGCCCGTCGCATCAGGCTTCCATCACTTTCCGAATATCCGCCGCCAGTTCTCTTACACGCTCTTCCTCGGTATCCCACGCACACATGAAGCGCGCGCCGCCTTTGCCGATGAAGGTGTAGAAACGCCAACCCTTGGCCGTCAGCGCTGCGATGGCCGGCTCCGAGAGTTGCAGGAACACGCCGTTGGCCTGCACCGGGAACATCAACTCCACGCCGGGAATATCCGCCACCAGGCTGCTCAGCAATTGAGCGCAGTGGTTGGCGTGGCGTGCGTGCTTGAGCCAGGCGTCGTTTTCCAGCAGGCCCACCCAGGGCGCGGAGAGGAAGCGCATTTTCGAGGCCAATTGGCCTGCCTGTTTGCAGCGGTAGTCGAAGTCCTCGGCGAGCTTGTGGTTGAAGAACAGGATCGCTTCACCCACGGCCATGCCGTTCTTGGTGCCGCCAAAACACAGCACGTCCACGCCGGCTTTCCAGGTCAGGTCGGCGGGCGAGCAGCCGAGGAATGCGCAGGCATTGGAGAAGCGTGCGCCGTCCATGTGCAGGTTCAGGCCCAGCTCCTTGCAGGTGACGCTGATCGCGCGGATTTCTTCCGGGGTGTACACGCTGCCGACTTCGGTGGCTTGGGTCAGGGTGACCACGCGTGGTTTCGGGTAGTGGATGTCCTGGCGCTTGAGGGCGATTTCGCGGATCGACTCCGGGGTCAGCTTGCCGTTTTCGGTGCGGGCGGTGAGCAGCTTGGAGCCGTTGGAGAAAAACTCCGGCGCGCCGCATTCGTCGGTTTCGACGTGGGCGGTTTCCGAGCAAATCACGCTATGGTAGCTCTGGCACAGCGAAGACAGCGCGAGCGAGTTGGCGGCGGTGCCGTTGAAGGCGAAGAACACTTCGCAATCGGTTTCGAAAAGGTTGCGGAAACCGTCGGCGGCGCGGTGGGTCCATTCATCATCGCCGTAGGCGCGCTGATGGCCGTGGTTGGCTTGTTCCATGGCGGCCCAGGCTTCCGGGCAGATGCCGGAATAGTTGTCACTGGCGAATTGTTGGCTCTTGTCGGTCATGGCCCATTCCTGTGGTCGATGTTGGTGCGCACTGTAACCAAGATTGTCGCGGGTGCGCACGCTCTGTAAATGCAAAGTCACTGGGGAATTATGCACGGTACTGGAACGATGCCTGTCGGACGCGTCCGCGATGGCGCCTTGGATCTGCTCAAGTGGCTGGCGCTGCTGAGCATGGTGCTGGACCACCTGCGCTATGTCGGTTTAAGCCTGGATGCCTTGTATGTGCCAGGGCGTCTGGCGTTTCCGTGGTTTTGCCTGGCGATTGCGGCGAACCTGCATCGGGTCGGGAATGCGCCTGTGACCGGCCAATGGCGCTATCTGGGCTGGCTGTTGCTGTTCAGCGTGATCAGCGAGGTGCCGTATCGAATGTTTATCGACGATGCCGATACGTTGAATGTGTTGCCAACCCTGGCGCTGGGTTTGCTGGTTGCCCGAGGATGGCAGCAGAAGGCGCTTTTTGATCGAGGATTGGCGCTAATTGCCGTCACGATTGCGGCCGTGTTTTCCGCGCAGTTGATGTTCGGTTTGTTTGGGGTCTTGCTGCCTCTGGCTATGCTGTTGGTGTTCAGTCGCCCATGGTATTTCAGCGTATTGCCAGGTTTGGTCTGTGTCGCCGCCAATCAATGGCAAATCCTGCTCGATAGCGGCACGCCTGTGGCGCTGTTGGGGTTGGCTGCGTGCCTGATTGCGCCATTGGCAGGCTTGGTCTTATTGCGACATGGGCAAAACATTTCGCCACCCGCCATGCGCCGCTGGGCCTACACCCTCTATCCCCTGCATTTCCTGCTGCTGCTACTCATCCGCCAGATCATCGCGTAATCCCCTGTGGGAGGGGGCTTGCCCCCGATAGCGGTGGGCCAGCTTGCAGATGCAGTGGCTGACACTCCGCAATCGGGGGCAAGCCCCCTCCCACATTTTTTCCGCGTTGTTCCCGCTATGTCGTAAACGCACCTTTGCGTGGCGTGCGTAGGCATTTGACCTGTCTGCGCCAGCCCTACCATCGCATCAAAGGGCCCTGCACGGGCCTCAACAATACGAAAGGCTGGGAGAGACGCGATGTTCAGCAAACAAGACCAGATCCAGGGATATGACGACGCACTGCTGGCGGCCATGAATGCCGAGGAGCAGCGCCAGGAAGATCATATCGAGCTGATCGCGTCGGAGAACTACACCAGCAAACGCGTGATGGAAGCCCAAGGCAGCGGCCTCACCAACAAATACGCCGAAGGCTACCCGGGCAAGCGCTACTACGGTGGCTGCGAGCACGTGGACAAAGTCGAAGCCCTGGCCATCGAACGCGCCAAACAACTGTTCGGCGCCGATTACGCCAACGTGCAGCCGCACTCCGGTTCGTCCGCCAACAGCGCGGTGTACCTGGCGCTGATCAATGCCGGCGACACCATCCTGGGCATGAGCCTGGCCCACGGCGGTCACTTGACCCACGGCGCCAAGGTTTCGTCCTCGGGCAAGCTGTACAACGCGGTGCAGTACGGCATCAACACCGACACCGGCCTGATCGATTACGACGAAGTCGAGCGCCTGGCCGTCGAACACAAGCCGAAAATGGTCGTGGCCGGTTTCTCCGCCTACTCCAAGACCCTGGATTTCCCACGCTTCCGTCAGATCGCGGACAAAGTGGGCGCGCTGCTGTTCGTCGACATGGCCCACGTCGCCGGCCTGGTTGCCGCCGGCCTGTACCCGAACCCGCTGCCCTACGCCGATGTGGTCACCACCACGACCCACAAGACCCTGCGCGGTCCTCGCGGCGGCCTGATCCTGGCCAAGGCCAACGAAGCCATCGAAAAGAAACTCAACGCCGCCGTATTCCCCGGCGCCCAGGGCGGCCCGCTGATGCACGTCATCGCCGGCAAGGCCGTGTGCTTCAAGGAAGCGCTGGAGCCAGGCTTCAAGGCCTATCAGCAACAAGTGATCGACAACGCCCAGGCCATGGCCAGCGTGTTTATCAAACGCGGCTACGATGTAGTGTCCGGCGGCACCGATAACCACCTGTTCCTGGTCAGCCTGATCCGTCAGGGCCTTACCGGCAAAGAGGCGGACGCCGCCCTCGGTCGCGCCCACATCACCGTCAACAAGAACGCCGTGCCGAATGACCCGCAGTCGCCGTTCGTGACCTCGGGCCTGCGCATCGGCACCCCGGCGGTGACCACGCGTGGTTTCAAAGTGCCGCAGTGCATCGAACTGGCCGGCTGGATCTGCGACATCCTCGACAACCTCGGCGACGCCGATGTCGAGGCCAACGTAGCCAAGCACGTGTCTGCCCTGTGCGCTGATTTCCCGGTTTATCGCTGAGCGCGGTTTTGGAGTAATGACTATGCAACGCTACTCGGGCTTCGGCCTCTTCAAGCACTCCCTCAGCCACCACGAAAACTGGCAGAAGATGTGGCGCACGCCGACCCCCAAGAAGGTCTACGACGTGGTCATCGTCGGCGGCGGCGGGCATGGTCTGGCGACCGCTTACTACCTGGCCAAAGAGCACGGCATCACCAACGTGGCCGTGGTCGAGAAAGGCTGGCTGGGCGGCGGTAACACCGCGCGCAACACCACCATTGTGCGTTCCAACTACCTGTGGGACGAGTCGGCGCACCTGTATGAGCACGCGATGAAACTGTGGGAGGGCCTGTCCCAGGACCTCAACTACAACGTGATGTTTTCCCAGCGTGGCGTGTACAACCTGTGCCACACCTTGCAGGACATCCGTGATTCCGAGCGCCGCGTGAGTGCCAACCGCCTCAACGGCGTGGACGGCGAACTGCTCAACGCCAAGCAAGTGGCCGACGAGATTCCGTACCTCGACTGCTCCAAGAACACCCGCTATCCAGTACTCGGCGCCACCGTGCAACGGCGTGGCGGCGTGGCCCGTCACGATGCCGTGGCCTGGGGCTTTGCCCGTGCGGCTGACGCCCTCGGCGTGGATTTGATCCAGCAAACCGAAGTGATCGGCTTCCGCAAGGAAAACGGCGTGTGCATCGGCGTGGAAACCAACAAGGGCTTCATCGGCGCCAAGCGCGTCGGTGTGGTCACTGCCGGTAACTCCGGGCACATGGCCTCGCTGGCCGGCTTCCGCCTGCCGATCGAATCCCACCCGCTGCAAGCGTTGGTGTCGGAGCCGATCAAGCCGATTATCGACAGCGTGATCATGTCCAACGCCGTGCACGGCTACATCAGCCAGTCCGACAAGGGCGACCTGGTGATCGGCGCCGGTATCGACGGCTACAACGGCTACGGCCAGCGCGGTTCGTACCCGGTGATCGAACACACCATCCAGGCCATCGTCGAGATGTTCCCGGTACTGTCCCGCGTGCGCATGAACCGCCAGTGGGGCGGCATCGTCGACACCACGCCGGATGCCTGCCCGATCATCTCCAAGACCCCGGTGCCAAACATGTTCTTCAACTGCGGTTGGGGCACCGGTGGCTTCAAGGCCACGCCGGGCTCAGGCAACGTGTTTGCCGCCAGCCTGGCCAAGGGTGAAATGCACCCGTTGGCAGCACCTTTTTCCATCGACCGTTTTCACAACGGTGCGTTGATCGACGAACACGGCGCTGCGGCCGTCGCCCACTAACAGGAGAAATTCCCTATGTTGCATATCTTCTGTCCTCACTGTGGCGAACTGCGCTCCGAAGAGGAATTCCACGCATCCGGCCAAGCGCACATCCCGCGCCCGCTGGACCCGAATACCTGCACCGATGAGCAGTGGGGCGACTACATGTTCTTCCGCGACAACCCGCGTGGCCTGCACCACGAGCTGTGGATTCATGCCGCCGGTTGCCGCCAGTACTTCAACGCGACCCGCGACACCCTGACTTACGAAATTCTTGAAACCTACAAGATCGGTGAGAAGCCACAATTCACCGCCAAGGCCTCTGGAGAGAAGGTATGAGCCAGACCAATCGCCTGTCCAACGGTGGCCGGATCGACCGTAATAAAGTCCTGACGTTTACGTTCAACGGCCAGACCTACAAAGGCTTTGAAGGCGACACATTGGCCGCAGCCCTGTTGGCCAACGGCGTCGATATCATTGGCCGCAGCTTCAAGTACTCGCGCCCGCGTGGCATCTTTGCCGCCGGCGCCGAAGAGCCGAACGCGGTGCTGCAGATCGGTGCCACCGAAGCCACCCAGATTCCCAACGTGCGCGCCACGCAACAGGCGCTGTACCAGGGCCTGGTCGCCACCAGCACCAACGGCTGGCCGAACGTCAACAATGACGTGATGGGCATCCTCGGCAAGGTCGGCGGCAAGCTGATGCCGCCGGGTTTCTACTACAAAACCTTCATGTACCCGCAATCGTTCTGGATGACGTACGAGAAGTACATTCGTAAGGCCGCCGGTCTTGGCCGCTCGCCGACCGAGAATGATCCGGACACCTACGACAACTTCAACCGTCACTGTGACGTGCTGGTCGTCGGCGCCGGCCCTGCTGGCCTGGCTGCCGCACTGGCTGCCGCCCGCAGCGGTGCCCGCGTGATCATTGCCGATGAGCAGGAAGAGTTCGGCGGCTCGCTGCTAGACTCCCGTGAAAGCCTCGACGGCAAGCCGGCTGCCGAATGGGTTGCCAGCGTCATCGCTGAATTGAAAGCGCTGCCAGACGTGGTGCTGCTGCCACGCGCCACCGTCAACGGCTACCACGACCATAACTTCCTGACCATTCACGAACGCCTCACCGACCACCTCGGTGACCGTGCGCCGATTGGCGTGGTGCGCCAGCGTATCCACCGTGTGCGTGCCAAGCGTGTGGTACTGGCGACCGGTGCGTGCGAGCGTCCACTGGTGTACGGCAACAACGATGTGCCGGGCAACATGCTCGCGGGTGCGGTTTCCACCTACGTACGTCGCTACGGCGTGGCACCTGGCAAGAAGCTGGTGCTGTCGACCAACAACGACCACGCCTACCGCGTTGCGCTGGATTGGTTGGACGCCGGCCTGCAAGTGGTCGCCGTGGCCGATGTGCGCCACAACCCACGCGGCGCGCTGGTGGAAGAGGCCCGCGCCAAAGGCATTCGTATCCTCACCGGCAGCGCCGTGATCGAAGCCCGTGGCAGCAAGCACGTGACCGCCGCCCGCGTGGCCGCGATCGATGTGAAAGCGCATAAAGTCACCAGCCCAGGCGAATGGCTGGAGTGCGACCTGGTCGCCAGCTCCGGCGGCTACAGCCCGGTGGTCCACCTGGCTTCGCACCTGGGCGGCAAGCCGACCTGGCGTGAAGACATCCTCGGTTTCGTACCGGGTGAAGCGCCGCAGAAACGTGTGTGCGTCGGTGGCATCAACGGTGTCTACGGCCTTGGCGACTCCCTGGCAGATGGCTTTGAAGGCGGTGTGCGCGCTGCCAGCGAAGCCGGTTTTGCGCCAGTGGAAGGTACCTTGCCAAAAGCCTTGAGCCGCCTGGAAGAGCCGACTTTGGCTATTTACCAAGTGCCACACGACAAGCCCACTGCACGAGCGCCGAAGCAATTTGTCGACCTGCAGAACGACGTGACCGCCGCCGCCATCGAACTGGCGACCCGCGAAGGTTTCGAGTCGGTCGAGCACGTCAAGCGCTACACCGCGCTGGGCTTCGGCACCGACCAGGGCAAGCTGGGCAACGTCAACGGCCTGGCTATTGCCGCCCGTTCGCTGAACGTGACCATCCCGCAGATGGGCACCACCATGTTCCGTCCCAACTACACGCCGGTCACCTTCGGCGCTGTCGCGGGCCGTCACTGTGGGCACATCTTCGAACCGGTGCGCTACACCGCGCTGCAAGCCTGGCACGTGAAGAGCGGCGCCGAGTTTGAAGATGTCGGCCAGTGGAAGCGCCCGTGGTATTTCCCGCGCAACGGTGAAGACCTGCACGCCGCAGTCAAGCGCGAATGCCTGGCCGTGCGCGACAGCGTCGGCCTGCTGGACGCATCCACCCTCGGCAAGATCGACATCCAGGGCCCGGACGCGCGTGAGTTCCTCAACCGCATCTACACCAACGCCTGGACCAAGCTCGACGTGGGCAAGGCGCGCTACGGCCTGATGTGCAAGGAAGACGGCATGGTCTTCGACGACGGCGTCACCGCCTGCCTCGCCGACAACCACTTCCTGATGACCACCACCACCGGCGGCGCGGCACGCGTGCTGCAGTGGCTGGAAATCTACCAACAGACCGAATGGCCAGACCTCAAGGTGTATTTCACCTCGGTCACCGACCACTGGGCGACCATGACCCTGTCCGGCCCCAACAGCCGCAAGCTGCTGGCCGAAGTCACCGACATCGACCTGGACAAGGACGGCTTCCCGTTCATGACCTGGAAAGAAGGCTTGGTGGGCGGCGTACCGGCGCGGGTGTTCCGTATCTCGTTTACCGGTGAGCTGTCGTACGAAGTCAACGTGCAAGCCGACTACGCCATGGGCGTGCTGGAAAAAATCGTCGACGCCGGCAAGAAATACAACCTGACCCCGTATGGCACCGAGACCATGCACGTGCTGCGGGCCGAGAAGGGCTTCATCATTGTCGGCCAGGACACTGACGGCTCGATGACCCCGGACGACCTGAACATGGGCTGGTGCGTGGGCCGGACCAAGCCGTTCTCGTGGATCGGCTGGCGTGGCATGAACCGTGAAGACTGCGTGCGTGAAGAGCGTAAGCAACTGGTGGGCTTGAAGCCGGTCGATCCGAAGGTGTGGCTGCCGGAAGGCGCGCAACTGGTGTTTGATCCGAAGCAGTCGATCCCGATGAAGATGGTCGGTCACGTCACCTCAAGCTATGCGCACAACTCCCTCGGCTATTCGTTCGCGATGGCGGTGGTGAAGGGCGGCTTGAAGCGTATCGGCGAGCGGGTGTTCTCACCGCAGGCCGATGGCAGCGTGATCGAGGCGGAGATTGTTTCATCGGTGTTCTTCGACCCGAAAGGCGATCGCCAGAATATTTAACACCTGATCGTTCCCGCGCTCTGCGTGGGAATGCATCCCGGGACGCTCCGCGTCCCAAGAGCGGACGCAGAGCGTCCATGGCGGCATTCCCACGCAGAGCGTGGGAACGATCAATTCAGAACAGGTGCTTTATGACAGCAGCCAATGTTTACCAACAACGCCCCACCTCCGGCGCCAAGGCCGAGTCGTCGCTGCACCATGCCGACCTCGCCAGCCTGGTCGGCAAGGGTCGCAAGAACGCCGGTGTGACTGTGCGTGAAAAGAAACTCCTGGGCCACCTGACTATTCGTGGCGACGGCCACGATGCAGCCTTCGCCGCCGGTGTGCACAAAGCTGTGGGCATCGAGTTGCCCGGTGCCCTGCAAGTGATCGTAAAAGGCGAAACCAGCCTGCAATGGCTCGGCCCGGATGAGTGGTTGCTGATCGTGCCGAGCGGTGAAGAATTCGCCGCTGAACAAAACCTGCGCGCCACCCTGGGCGACTTGCATATCCAGGTCGTCAATGTCAGCGGCGGCCAGCAGATCCTCGAACTCAGCGGCCCGAACGTGCGCGATGTGCTGATGAAGTCCACCAGCTACGACGTGCACCCCAACAACTTCCCGGTGGGCAAGGCTGTGGGCACGGTGTTCGCCAAGTCGCAACTGGTGATCCGCCACACGGCTGAAGACACCTGGGAGCTGCTGATCCGTCGCAGCTTCTCGGACTACTGGTGGTTGTGGTTGCAGGATGCCTCGGCCGAGTTCGGCCTGAGCGTCCAGTCGTAATGATCGTTCCCACGCTCGGCGTGGGAATGCATCCCGGGACGCTCCGCGTCCCAAGAGCGGACGCAGAGCGTCCATGGCGGCATTCCCACGCAGAGCGGGGGAACGATCTAGGAGTCACGCACAATGAGCCGCGCACCCGATACATGGATTTTGACCGCCGACTGCCCCAGCGTGCTCGGCACGGTGGACGCGGTTACCCGCTATCTGTTCGAACAGGGTTGCTACGTCACTGAGCACCATTCGTTCGATGACCGGCTTTCGGGCCGGTTCTTTATCCGCGTGGAATTCCGCCAGCCCGACGGTTTTGACGAGCAGGCGTTCCGCGATGGCCTGGCCACGCGGGGTGAAGCCTTCGGCATGATCTTCGAGCTGACGGCGCCGAACTACCGGCCAAAAGTGGTGATCATGGTCTCCAAGGCTGATCACTGCCTCAACGACCTGCTGTACCGCCAGCGCATCGGCCAACTGTCGATGGACGTGGTCGCGGTGGTGTCCAATCACCCCGATCTGAAACCGTTGGCCGACTGGCACCAGATTCCCTACTACCATTTCCCCCTCGACCCCAACGACAAACCGTCCCAGGAGCGTCAGGTGTGGCAAGTGGTGGAAGACACCGGTGCCGAATTGGTGATCCTTGCGCGCTACATGCAGGTGCTGTCGCCGGAGCTGTGCCGCAAGCTGGATGGCAAGGCCATCAACATCCACCACTCGTTGCTGCCGGGGTTCAAGGGCGCCAAGCCGTATCACCAGGCGTACAACAAGGGCGTGAAACTGGTGGGCGCCACGGCGCATTACATCAACAACGACCTGGACGAAGGCCCGATCATCGCCCAGGGCGTGGAGGTGGTGGATCACAGCCACTACCCCGAGGACTTGATTGCCAAGGGGCGGGATATCGAAGGGCTGACGTTGGCCCGCGCGGTGGGGTATCACATTGAGCGGCGGGTGTTTTTGAACGCCAATCGGACGGTGGTGCTCTGACTGGCGCCAATCGGGGGCAAGCCCCCTCCCACCTTTGGAATGCGGTCGAATGTGGGAGGGGGCTTGCCCCCGATGAGGCCCTCACAAACAACGCAAGAACAGCATCTGTACCCGAGCACTTAAACGCGCTGCCCACCCAACGGGCAACGCAGTTCCATAAAAACAACAGCGAGGTGAAAGCATGTCTGGTAATCGTGGTGTCGTGTATCTCGGCAACGGCAAGGTCGAAGTACAGAAAATCGACTATCCCAAAATGCAGGACCCCCGTGGCAGGAAGATCGAGCACGGCGTCATCCTGCGCGTGGTCTCCACCAACATCTGCGGCTCCGACCAACACATGGTGCGTGGCCGTACCACTGCCCAGACCGGCCTGGTGCTCGGTCATGAAATTACCGGTGAAGTGATCGAGAAGGGCAGCGACGTCGAGAACCTGAAAATCGGCGACCTGGTTTCCGTACCGTTCAACGTAGCCTGCGGCCGCTGCCGCTCATGCAAAGAGCAACACACTGGCGTGTGCCTGACCGTCAACCCGGCCCGTGCCGGTGGCGCCTACGGCTATGTCGACATGGGTGACTGGACCGGCGGCCAGGCCGAATACGTGCTGGTGCCGTACGCCGACTTCAACCTGCTCAAACTGCCGGATCGCGACAAGGCCATGGAGAAAATCCGCGACCTGACCTGCCTCTCCGACATCCTCCCGACCGGCTACCACGGCGCCGTCACTGCCGGCGTTGGCCCAGGCAGCACGGTCTACATCGCCGGTGCCGGTCCTGTGGGCCTGGCGGCTGCCGCTTCCGCCCGCCTGCTGGGCGCGGCGGTGGTGATCATCGGTGACGTCAACCCGGTGCGCCTGGCGCACGCCAAGGCCCAGGGCTTTGAAATTGCCGACCTGTCCAAGGACACCCCGCTGCACGAACAGATCGCCGCACTGCTGGGCGAACCGGAAGTGGACTGCGCCGTCGATGCCGTGGGCTTCGAAGCCCGTGGTCACGGTCATGAAGGGGTCAAGGCCGAAGCGCCGGCCACCGTACTCAACTCGCTGATGGGCGTGGTGCGCGTGGCGGGCAAGATCGGTATCCCTGGCCTGTACGTCACCGAAGATCCGGGTGCCGTGGACGCCGCCGCAAAAATGGGCAGCCTGAGCATTCGCTTTGGTTTGGGCTGGGCCAAGTCCCACAGCTTCCACACAGGGCAAACGCCCGTGATGAAGTACAACCGCCAGCTGATGCAGGCGATCATGTGGGACCGTATCAACATCGCCGAAATCGTCGGTGTGCAGGTGATCAGCCTGGATGATGCGCCGCGCGGGTATGGCGAGTTCGATGCGGGTGTGCCGAAGAAGTTTGTGATTGATCCGCACAAACTCTTCAGCGCGGCTTAAATCCCTGGGATACCGCGTTCCAGATGTGGGAGGGGCAAGCCCTCCCACAGATCTAACAGTCTGCGCGCCGGGTTCCTGGCGCCATCTCACCTCAAAGTGATGCCAATTGACCCTGATACAGCACCGGCCCGGTCGGTTGACCTGTCGGCGAGCCCCCTTGTGGCTCCAGGCTGACGGCGAGGGTCAGCGGTGTTTTCAGCAGCGCCTGCTGCGTTTTGTTCAACGCGATTCGACCTTTGCCCGCCACGGGCACCAGGCCCAGGGAGATCGGCTTGCCCCCGGCAGGAATGGCCCACAGTTCCAGGGCGCGTGTCGGCTCAATAGCGGCCAATGTCAGCGGCTCGACTTGCAGGTGGTCGGCAAACGTCTTGATCTGCAGCGCCGGTTGCTGGTTGGCGGCGACCAGCGTGGCGTTGTATTCCATTCCCAGGTCGCGCTGGTACAGCACGCCCACCAGCACGGCAATGACGATGCCAAACGCCGCCGCCAACAGGCGCAGGTTCATCCAGAACGGTTTCTTCGCCGGCACATGCAGCACCTGCGGCTCGATCCTCGCCTTGATGCCTTCCCACACATGCGCCGGCACCGCTCGCTCGGGCAAGGCACCGGTCAGGCTGGCGAGTGCGTCCTGCCAATGGCCGAGTTCCACACGTAGCGCGGCATCCTCCAGCAGCAGGGCATCAAAACGCCTGCGCGCGGTGGCGGGCATCAGGCCTATGGCATAGTCGGCGGCGAGGGCGCGGCGCAGGGCGATGGTCTGGTAGTTCATGATTCAAGGCACCTGCGCAGGCGTTCCATGCCGCGACGAATCCAGGATTTGACCGAGCCCAGGGGCGCGGCCAAGTGTTCGGCCAATTCCGAGCACGACAGGCCCTGGAAGTAAGCCACGCTGATGGACTGGCGTTGCATGCCGTCGAGGGTGTCCAGGCAACGGTTCAAGGTGCGGGCTTGGCGTTCGCTGTCGAGTTGGTCGTGGGCGCTGGGGGCCTCATCGAGCAAGGCGTCTTGCTGACCCTCTGCCAGCGGCTGTTCACGGTGCTTGCGCAATTGGTCGATAGCCAGGTTGCGGGTGATGTTGACCATCCAGGTCATCGGCGCAGACAGGTGCGCTTCGTAGCGGGAGGCGTTGTACCAGATACGCACGAAGGCTTCCTGCAACACCTCTTCGGCCAGGTCCGGGCGGCCCATGAAACGCAGGGCTACACCGTGCAGGCGCGGCGAAACGCTGCGGTAGAGGGTTTCGAACGCCCGGCGGTTACCCAGGGCACATTGGGCCAACAAAGGTCGCAATGGATCAGCGTTATCGTCAGTAATAGGGCTTCTCCAGGCCCTCCTTCGAGGGCGACGGGACTGCACGCGGTAAGCGGAGGGTAGTTCAGCCTGGGCATTCATTCCATCCAACTCCGAGTGGCGTATGCAGGCTATACGCGGGCCGAGGTGATTTGGATGCAGAGAAATCTGAACTAACCTTGGTGTGGGAACAATCGTTCCGGACTGTCAGTCAAACGCCTGCTTTTAGCTCCTACACCCAGAGGTTGTTTCGATGAAGATTTCACGCGGTTTCGCCCTTTCCTGCCTGATGACCCTGGCAGCCGGCCCGGTGCTTGCCGCGGGGTTCAGCCTTGGCGACGCGGCCAATGCCATTTCCGGCATGCAGGGTGGTAACAACAAGGCAGCCGCTGCTGCACCGTCGTCCGAGACGGCCGGCCTGTTGAGCGCCCTGACCTCGCAACTGAACATCACCCCCGAGCAAGCGGTCGGCGGTACGGGCGCCATGCTGGGCCTGGCCAAGAACAAATTGAGCGGCAACGACTATTCGCAACTGGGCAATAGCGTGCCGGGCCTCGACCAACTGTCGGGCAATAATGCGTTGGGCAGCCTCGGGGCCTTGAGCGGGATGCTCGGCCAGGCTGGCGGTAGCAAGACCAGCGGCCTCGACGGCCTGCTGGGCAATGTGAAGAACACCAACGACCTGAACACCGCGTTCAGCGCCCTGGGCATGGACAGTGGCATGGTCGGCCAGTTTGCGCCGGTGATCCTGCAATACTTGGGTGGCCAGGGTGCGAACCAGTCATTGCTGGGTAAATTGGCCTCGGCCTGGGGCACTGGCAACTAACTGACGTTCGGCGTGCCCTTTTCTCTCTGCCGGGTCACGTTCTGCGTAACACTCTGTGATAAACCGCGAGGAACCGTAGGACGTTAGTTGCCACCCAGTGAGACCTCTCTCATCAATCGCTATGAGCGATGTTTGAGAGGTTCTAAAACTAACCGAAAATGGTGCCCCAATGACACAGATTAATGCGCTGCCTCTAGTGAGTTTTACTAAATTTGCCGAACTGGCTCAAAACGTTCAGTCCGTCTCGAATGTCCGTAATCTCTGGGAAGGGGAAGAAAGCAGCCCAAAAAAAGGCGGGCAATTCAAGGACAATTACACGAACTTGGCACGTTCGCTGTTGCTCCATAAAGCTGCTGCTGGAGCCGACCCGAAGGACCTGGGGCTAACGTTTTTGACAGGCGATGGGGCCAAGAAGGTCAAGGAAGCCATTGATAAACTGGGCGCTGGAGTCACGCCGGAAGAGCTGGGGCTAAACGCGTTGACGGGCGATGCGGCCAAGAAGGTCAAGGAAGCCATTGATAAACTGGGCGCTGGAGTCACGCCGGAAGAGCTGGGGCTAAACGCGTTGACGGGCGATGAGAATGAGATGGCCAAGGCTGTCATCGAAATCGCCAAAGCATCAGGATCGGGATGGCCTGGCGTTCCGAACAACATCAGGCCGTATTACTTGAGCAATAGCTGAATGCGCTGATCCTTCTCCTGCCAGAGCTGGTTCACCCAGCTCTGGACAGTCTGGCGAAACGCCGGATCGTTCTCGTAGTCCCCTTGCCATAGCGCCGGGTCCAGTTCGCGGGTGCGGATATCAATGATCACCTTCGGTACCGAACCGCTGATCAAAGCCCAGAACCCCGGAATCTTTTGCTGCGGATACACCACCGTCACGTCCAGCACCGCATCCAGTTGCTCGCCCATCGCCGCCAGCACAAACGCCACGCCGCCCGCCTTGGGCTTGAGCAAGCGGTTGAAGGGTGAACCCTGCTGCCTGCGCTTGGCGTCGCTGAACCGCGTGCCTTCCAGATAATTGACCACCGTCACCGGCTGGCGCTTGAACAGCTCGCACGCCTGCTTGGTAATCTGCAAATCCTGCCCCGCCAGTTCCGGGTGCTTGGCCAGGAATGCCTTGGTGTAGCGCTTCATGAACGGGTAATCCAGCGCCCACCACGCCAGGCCCAGGAAGGGCACCCAGATCAGCTCTTTTTTCAGGAAGAATTTGAAGAACGGCGTGCGGCGGTTCAGGGCCTGAATCAGCGCCGGGATATCCACCCAGGATTGGTGGTTGCTGATCACCAGGTAGGACGTATCGCCCCGCAGGTCTTCACCGCCGCGAATATCCCATTGGGTCGGGATGCACAGCGCGAAGATCAACTTGTCGATCTCGGCCCAGGTCTCGGCGATCCACATTACCGCCCACGACATGTAGTCACGATAGTGGCCGGGAGCCACCAGCTTGAGCAGGGCAAACACCATCAACGGCCCGATCAGGATCAGGGTGTTGAGCAGCAGTAGCAATGAGACAAAACAGCCGGTGAGCAGGCGGCGCATAAGTAACTCTTGGAATCTTGTGGGCGGGCCATCATAAGCAAGGTGAGTCTAGAGGCCAAATCGCAAATCACCGTACGAATGTTTCACAATGTGCCGGGTATGCTGGGGGGAGCTAACTAACCGGCGCTTTTGCGGTCTAGAATCCGCCTACTTCTTTCCGAGGACATCACTTCGTGAAACTGTTTCTTGCCTCCCTCGCCCTGGTTGCCCTGCCGGTCATGGCCGCCGAGCCGACCCTCTACGGTCGCTACGAATACATCCAGTTGCCGGAGATCGGCGAAACCTTCAAGGCCAAGATGGACACTGGCGCGCTGACCGCCTCGCTGTCGGCCCGCGACATCCAGACCTTCACCCGTGACGGTGACGATTGGGTGCGTTTCCGCCTCGGCGGCAAGGACGCGTCCGATAAGGTCTACGAACACAAAGTCTCGCGCATCAGCAAGATCAAGAGCCGCGCCGACGAAGACGAGGACAAGGACGAAGCCACCGTGGCCAAGCGCCCGGTGATCGACCTGGAAATGTGCCTGGGCGACGTCAAGCGCACTGTTGAGGTCAACCTCACCGACCGCAGCAGCTTCAACTATCCGCTGCTGATCGGCGCCAAGGCTCTGCGCGAGTTCGGCGCTGCGGTCAACCCGGCGCGTCGCTACACTGCTGACAAACCGGACTGCTGACCGACCACCATGCCCCACATCCTGATTGTCGAAGACGAAGCGGCGATAGCCGACACGCTGATATTCGCCCTGCAAGGCGAGGGCTTCACCACCACCTGGCTGACACTCGGCCAGGCGGCGTTGGAGCATCAACGCCAGGCCCCGGCCGACCTGATCATCCTCGACATCGGCCTGCCGGACATCACCGGGTTTGAAACCTGCAAGCAACTGCGCCGGTTCAGCGAAGTGCCGGTGATGTTCCTCAGCGCGCGGGATGGCGAGATCGATCGGGTGGTGGGGCTGGAAATCGGTGCGGACGATTATGTGGTCAAGCCCTTCAGCCCTCGGGAAGTGACGGCGCGGGTCAGGGCGATCCTCAAGCGCATTGGCCCAGGAGCTGCGCCGGTGGTGTTCCAGGTAGACCTGGAGCGCATGCAGATCATGTATCGCGGCCAGCCGTTGAGCCTCACGCGTCACGAATTCCGCCTGCTGCAAAGCCTGCTGGAACAGCCTGAACGTGTATTCAGCCGCGAGCAGCTGTTGGACGCGGTCGGCGTGGCGGCGGATGCCGGTTACGAACGCAACATCGACAGCCATATCAAAAGCCTGCGCAGCAAGTTACGCAGCGTGGCTGCGGACGCCGAGCCGATCCAGACCCACCGCGGCCTCGGCTACAGCTACAGCCCGGGCAACAGCTGATGCGCCTGGGGCTGCGGATCTTCCTGGTATACGCGCTGTTTATCGGCCTGACCGGCTACTTCGTGCTCAGCACCGTGATGAAGGAAATCCGCCCCGGCGTGCGCCAGTCCACCGAAGAAACCCTGGTGGACACCGCCAACCTGCTGGCCGAGATCCTGCGCGATGACGTGAAGCACGGCACCCTCGGCCAAAGCCACTGGCCGGAACTGCTCAAGGCCTACGGCAATCGCCAGCCGGGCGCGACCATCTGGGGGTTGCCGAAGAACCAGGTCAACCACCGCATCTACGTGACCGACGCCAATGGCATTGTGTTGCTCGACTCCACGGGCGAAGCGGTGGGGCAGGACTATTCCAAATGGAACGACGTGTACCTGACCCTGCGCGGCGAGTACGGTGCGCGCTCCACCCGCAGCGAGCTGGATGACCCCACTTCCTCGGTGATGCACGTGGGCGCGCCGATCCGTGACAACGGCCAGATCATCGGCGTGGTCACCGTGGCCAAGCCGAACAGCTCGTTGCAGCCCTACGTCGACCGCACCGAGCGGCGCCTGCTGTGGTACGGCGCGGGCCTTGTGGTTCTCGGCCTGTTGCTCGGCGCGCTGCTGTCGTGGTGGCTGAGCGTTGCGCTGCGTCGCTTGACGGCTTACGCCGAGGCGGTCAGCGAGGGCCGGCGCGCCGAGTTGCCGCATTACCGTGGCGGCGAACTCAAACAGTTGTCCACCGCCGTCGAGCACATGCGCACGCAGTTGGAAGGCAAGGCCTACGTCGAACACTATGTGCACACCCTGACCCACGAGTTGAAGAGCCCGCTGGCCGCGATACGCGGCGCGGCAGAGCTGTTGCAGGGCGATATGACCCGTGAGCAACAGCAGCGCTTCGTCGGCAATATCGACAGCGAAAGCGCGCGCCTGCAGCAGTTGATCGAACGCCTGCTGAACCTGGCGCAGGTTGAGCAACGCCAGGGCCTGGAAGAGCAAATGAGTATCCCGCTGGCAGCCATGGTCGATGATGTGCTCAAGGCGCAATGTGCGCGGATCGAAGGCGCCGGGTTGCACGTCGAACAGACGATTGCAGCGGATGTGAAGGTGTACGGCGAACCCTTTCTGCTGCGCCAGGCCCTGGGCAACTTGCTGGATAACGCGCTGGATTTCACACCGCCTGGCGGCACCTTGAAATTCAGCGCGCAGACCCGGCACAACGACGTGCAGGTGAGCCTGTTCAACCAGGCCGCGCCGATTCCCGACTACGCCCTGCCGCGCTTGAGCGAACGGTTCTACTCGCTGCCACGCCCGGCCAGCGGGCGCAAAAGCACCGGCCTGGGCCTCAACTTTGTCGAGGAAGTGATGAAGCTGCACGGCGGCGCCTTGCAGATCGGTAACGTGCAAGGTGGCGTGCAAGTGGTGCTGCATCTCCATACAGTCTCCACATTGCCCACATAAATCTCCCACACAGGCTGCCCAGACTCTCCCCCATCAAAACAGGGAGAGACCCATGAACCGCAGCCTGCTTTTCAAACTTGGCGCGATTGCGCTGCTGATCCTGCTGTTGCTGATTCCGTTGCTGATGATCAACGGCATCATCAGCGACCGCCAGCAACTGCGCGACGGCGTCCTGATGGACATCGCCCGCAGCTCCAGCTACGCCCAGCGCCTCACCGGCCCGGTGATGGTGGTGCCGTATCGCAAGACCGTCCGCGAGTGGAAGCTCAATGAAAAGCTCAACAAACGCTACGAAGTCACCCGTGAAGAGCGTGGTCGTCTGTATTTCCTGCCGGACCGTTTTGAACTCGACGGCAAGGTGCAGACCGAACTGCGCGCACGCGGCATCTACCAGGCGCGGCTGTTCCATGCCGACAACCGCATCAGCGGGCGCTTCGAATTGCCTGCGCAGTTGGGTATCACCGAGAACTTTGCCGATTACCGCTTTGAGCCGGCGTTTCTGGCGGTGGGTATCAGCGATATTCGCGGCATCGAGAATGCGTTGAAGTTGGAGCTGGGCAGCCAGCAACTGGAGTTCGAGCCGGGCTCTCAGGTGGACTGGCTGGGTGAAGGCGTGCACGTGGCGCTGCCGGAGCAGGACAGCAAAAAGCCCTCTGTCGTGGAGTTTGCCTTCGACCTGCGCCTGCAAGGCACCGAACAATTGCAAGTGGTGCCGGTGGGCAAGACCAGCCAGGTGTCACTCGCCTCCAACTGGCCGCACCCCAGCTTTATCGGCAACTTCCTGCCGGCGCAACGCGAGGTCACCGACAAGGGGTTTACCGCCAACTGGCAGACCTCATTTTTTTCCACCAACCTCGAACAGGCCCTGCAAACCTGCCTGGACGGCCAGGGCTGCAATGACTTCAACAACCGCAGCTTCGGCGTGAACTTCATCGACCCGGTGGACCAGTACCTCAAGAGCGACCGTGCGATCAAATACGCGCTGCTGTTCATCGCCCTGACTTTTGCCGGTTTCTTCCTGTTCGAAGTGCTCAAGAGCCTGGCGGTGCACCCGGTGCAGTACGCCTTGGTGGGCTTTGCGCTGGCGTTCTTCTACCTGCTGTTGCTGTCGTTGTCCGAGCACATCGGATTTGCCCTGGCCTACCTGATCTCGGCCAGTGCGTGCGTGTTGTTGATCGGCTTCTATGTGTGTCACGTACTGCGCAGCGTGGCGCATGGCCTGGGCTTTTCGGCGGGGCTGGCGGCGCTGTATGGCTTGCTCTACGGGTTGTTGAGTGCCGAGGACTACGCGCTGCTGATGGGCTCGTTGCTGCTGTTCGGCCTGCTGGGCACGGTGATGGTGTTGACGCGCAAGTTGGACTGGTATGGCGTGGGCAAGCGCAAGGCGGCCGAGCCGTTGGCGTTTGACCTGGAGGCGGTGCAATGATCGGGTTGCGCGAGGATCAGCAAATGAAGGCGAGGATCATCGACTATCTCAACCTTGCCACCGGCCAATGTGGGAGGGGGCTTGCCCCCGATTGCAGTGTGACTGTTACTTCACCTGTCGCTGCCCCACCGCCATCGGGGGCAAGCCCCCTCCCACACCGGACTACAGTGACTGTCAAAGCGGTGGCTGGGTTTCCAGCATCGAAGGGCGCTGGCTGACCTGCGCGTACCAGGCGGCAAGCTGTGGGTTGTCCAGGCGCCATTGCATATCCGGGTGGCGGAAGTCGAGGTAACCCAGGGCGCAAGCCACACTGATGGCGGCGATATCGAAATGGCTGGCCAGTTCGGCAATCGCGTCGGCTTCCAGCTCGGCGAGGGTGCGACGGATCTTGTTGCGCTGTTCGTCGAGCCACTGGTCCCAGTGTTTTTCTGCCGGGCGCAGGGCGGTTTCGTAGCGCACCAGCACGGCGGCATCCATGATGCCATCGGCCATCGAGGCCAGGGTCAGGCGGCGCCAGCGGGCCGAGCCGTCGCGGGGGATGAGCGGGGTGCCGACGTGCTGGTGGTCGAAGTAATCGAGGATCACCCGGCTGTCGTGCAGTACTGAACCGTCGGCCAGGCGCAGGGCCGGGATCTTGCCCACGGGGTTGCCTTCTACCACCTGCGCATCCGGGTTGACCGGGGTCGGCATGCAGCCGTACAGGGCGACGCGATCCTGCTGGCCGGTTTCAGCCAGCAGCACGCGAACCTTACGAACAAACGGTGAAGCGGGGTTGTGGAACAAGGTCATGCTGGGAGCGGACATGGGCATTCCTCTGATTGGGCTGCGCTAATCTATCTCACCGTTTGAGCAAGGCCCAAGTGCCAATTGCAGCGGGAATGCCCAACCCGAGCCAACTGAGCGAATCCCACAGCCCATCCCCGAGCAGCGCTGCAAACAACCCGGCGGCGCTGAGCAGGCCGATCCCCAGCGGAACCCCGAAAACCTTCCAGAAACTCGACTGACGTGGCTTCATGTTCGGCGCCTTACGACCCACAGGTAAATCCCGCTCACCAGCACGATGATGGTCAGCACATCCAGCGCCGCCCACAGGATCTTCATCGGCATGCCGCCGTAATCGCCAAAATGCAGCGGTTGGGACATGCCCATGGCGTCCATGTACCACGGGCGTTCGGCGATGGCGGTGACGGCCAGGGTGCTGGCGTCGATCAGTACCGGCGTGAGCAAATGCGAGGTGAGGTGGGTACTGCCTTTCATGAACACGGCGTAATGGTGCTCGCTGGAAAAGCGCGTACCGGGGAAGGCGATGAAGTCCGGCGCCATGCCGGGTGCGGCCTTGGCGGCAATCGCCAACAGCTCGGTAGCCGGTGCGCGCTGGGTCAGGGGCGGGGCGTTTTTGTAGGGTTCGATCATGGCGCTGAGGCTGTCCTGGCGCCAGGCGGCGATGATCAGGTCGGCGCAGGCGCTGATCACCCCGGTCACACCCACCACCAGGGCCCAGGTCAGGGTGACCACGCCGATCAGGTTATGCAGGTCGAGCCAGCGCAGGCGGGTGGATTTGTCCTGGCGCACGGTGGCGAATTTCAGGCGGCGCATGAACGGCAGGTACAGCACCGTGCCGGAGATGATCGCCAGTACAAACAGAACCCCCATGAACGCCAGCAACAGCTTGCCCGGCAGGCCGGCGAACATGTCCACGTGCAAGCGCAGCAGGAACAGCGTGAACCCGCCGTTGGCCGCCGGGGTTTCCAGGGCTTCGCCGGTGCGCGCGTCGAGCATGAAGGTGTGCGACGAGTTGGGCTCGGTGCCGGCCGTGGCGGCCATGATCGCGATCACGCCGTTCTTGTCGTCTTCGTCCCAGGCCAGGTACTGCATGGCCTCGCCAGGGCGATGGGCCTGCGCCTTGGCTACAAGCTGCTCGAGGTTGAGCTGCGGCGTATCGGCGGGCATCTGCGCCAGTTCGGGCTCGTTGCCCAATAGATGGTCGATCTCGTGGTGAAACACCAGCGGCAGGCCGGTGAGGGCGAGCAGCAGCAGGAATACCGTGCAGATCAGGCTGGTCCAGGTGTGGATGAAGGACCAGCGGCGGATGGTTTGGCTTTTCATGTTTTCAACCTTCAGACACACCAAAGCCGCCCCTTGGGGCGGCCCGGTGGTTAACTCAGCCGATTACCACTGGTAGGTGGCGCTGGCGACGACGCTGCGTTGGTCGCCGAAGTAGCAGTAGTTGCCGTCACAGGTGGACAGGTAGTCCTTGTTGAACAGGTTGGTGGCGTTCAACTTGACCGATGCGCCCTTGAGGCTGTTGTCCAGGCGGCCGAGGTCGTAGTGCACCGCGCCGTCGAATACGGTGTAGGCGTTGGCCTTGCCCAGCCAGGTGTTGGCCTGGTCGCCGTAGGTGTTGCCGGTGTAGCGGGCGCCAAAGCCGATGCCGAAGCCGTCGAGCAGGCCGGTGTGCCAGGTGTAGTCGGTCCACAGGGAGGCTTGCTGGTTCGGCATCAAGGTCAGGCGGTTGCCTTTGTAGATGCCTTTTTGCACCTCGGATTTCGCCAGGGTGTAGGCGGCGATGACCTTGAGGTTCTCGGTCACATCAGACACGGCTTCCAGCTCCAGGCCCTTGACCTTCACTTCGCCGGTCTGGCTGTTGATTTGCTGGCCGCCGGCGCCGAGGGTGGTCACCTGCACATTCTTCTGGGTCAGGTCGTAGACCGCCGCACTCAGCAGCGTGTTGGAGCCGGGCGGCTGGTACTTGACGCCCATTTCCCACTGCTTGCCTTCGGTCGGCTTGAAGGTCTTGGTGGCATTGGTGTCGGCGTTGCTCGCCGGTTGGAAGGATTCGGCGTAGGACAAGTACGGCACGAAGCCCGAATCGAACACATAGCTCAGCGCCGCGTTGCCACTGAAGTGCTTGATGCGGTCGGTGTTGGTCGCATCGTTATCGTTGAAATACGTGGTGCCCTGGTGTACCCAGTCCTCACGCCCACCCATGGTCAGGCGCCATTGGTCCAGGGCCATCTGGTCCTGCACATAGAGGCCGGTTTGCACGGTCTTCTGGTTGTAGTCGTAAAAAGGGCGGACGCCGGTAGGGCGCACAGTCGGTTGGGTATTGACCGGGTTGAAGATGTTGATATTCGACGCTGTACCGTAGATCGCGCGATAGGTGGTATCGGTGCGCTGGTGATCCAGGCCGAGCAGCAAGGTGTGGGTGATGTCGCCGGTGGCGAAGTCCGCCTGGAAGTTGTTGTCCAGCGCGAACTGGCCGATGCTTTCATTCACGTTGGTGGTCGACCGGCTGATATTGCCCGCCGCATCCGCTGGGGAGAAGGCATAAGAGCCCACGGTCAGCTGTTGGAAGTCCAGCTCGGACTTGGTGTAGCGCAAGTTCTGCTTGAACTGCCAGGTGTCGTTGAAGCGATGCTCGAACGCATAGCCCAGCGCGTAGTAGGTACGGTCGTAGAACTCGTAGTCCGGGTCGCCCAGGTTCTTGTGGTGGGACACCTCGCCCAGCGGCGATTTGATCTTGGTGCCCTGGATCGGCATGAACTGGCTGGTGGTGCCCGTATCGTCGCGGGTGAACTGTGAAAGGAACGTCAGCTTGGTGTCCGGGTCGATGTTCCAGGTCAGGCTCGGCGCAAGGTTGTAGCGCTTGTTGTCGATATGATCGACCTGGGTGCCTGCGTCCCGCACCACGCCGCTGAGGCCGTAGAGGAACCGACCTTCATCATCGATCTTGCCGGTGCTGGCGAAGTTGATCTGGCGGTAGTTGTCGCTGCCGTATTGCACCTGTACGGCATTGCTCGACTCGGCACTGGGGCGGCGGCTGACCATGTCCAGCAGGCCGCCCGGTGGGGTCTGGCCGTAGATCGACGAGGCCGGGCCGCGCAGCAGGGCGAGGCGATCGAGGTTCCAGGTTTCGGCTTTCGGGTTGGCGTACACACCGCGTGGCAGCGGCAGGCCGTCGAGGAACTGGGTCGGTTCGAAGCCGCGCACGCGCATCCAGTCGTAGCGGGTGTCGCTGCCGTAGCTGGCGGAGACGATGCCGGGCATGTATTTGACCGCGTCATCCAGGTTCTGCACGTTGCGGTCCTGCATCTGCTGGCGCGTTGCAACCGAGATCGAGCGCGGCGCCTCGACCAGCGCGGTGTCAGTCTTGGTGCCGGCGGCGGTGCGCTTGGCCAGGTAGCCGTCGACCGGGCCCCAGGCGCTTTCATAACTGTCCTGCCCGGTGATATTGGTGGTCGGCAACGCCACGACGCCCTCCGGAACCGGCACCAGGGTATAAGTCCCCGCACTGCTTTGCTCCAACTGCAGGCCCGTCCCACGCAACGCCTCACGCAGCGCACCGGGTGCATCGAACTGGCCCTGGACCGGCGCCGAGGTCTTGCCCGATGCCAGTGCCGGGCTGAGGGTCAGTGCCAGGCCGCCCTGGCTGGCGATCTGGTTCAGGGTGCTCGCCAGTGGCGCCGCCGGCAAGTTGTAGGCGCGCACGCTGGACGCCTGTTCGGCGGCGATCAGCAAAGGGCTGACCAGCGGGGTGCCGAGGGCAATGGCCACGGCTAACAGGCTGGGGCGCAACAAGGTGTCTAGCGTGCGGGACATAGGGCGGCTCCTGAATGGAAGTAATTCGCAATTGCCTATGTGCCGAACGAGAATCAGAAAGTGATAGGGCAGGGTGAAAATATTTTTCCCCGGGGCGTAAGGTGTGCTTGCGGGCCTCTTCGCGGGCAAGCCCGGCTCCCACATTCGACCGTGTTTTTTCAGGTAGAACGCGGTCAAGTGTGGGAGCTGGCTTGCCTGCGAAAGCGATAGCCAAGGCACCGCTAAAACTAAGGCTTGCCCTTAACCGTCACCCACCACGGCGTGTGCTGCTCGATCTGCACCGGCAGGGTCGGCAGCAGCGCATTGAGCGCCAGCGTGGTGTCGCGCAATGGGAAGCTGCCAGTGATGCGCAAATCGGCCACGTTTTTATCCACACCCAGGTAACCGGTGCGGTAGCGGCTCAGTTCCTCGATCACATCGCCCAGGCGGGCGTTCTCCACCACCAGCATGCCGCGCGTCCAGGCGTCGGTGGCGGGGGTGACGGCCAGCAATGGGCCGAGGCCGTCGCTGCGCATCAGCACTTGCTGGCCGGCCTTGAAGATCTGCTCCTGATGCAGCGCCTCGGGCTGGGCAGCCACCGCCGATTGCAGCACGCTCAAGCGCGTGGCGTCGTCTTCGCGCTTGACGATAAACCGCGTACCCAGGGCCCGCAGGCTGCCGTCGCGGGTTTGCACATAGAACGGACGCGCATCGTTATGGCCGGTCTCGACCAGGATCTCACCTTCCTGCAACACGATCAGCCGGCGCTTCTCATCAAAACGCACGTCGATGGCGCTGTGGGTATTGAGGTTGATCAGCGTACCGTCTGCCAGCTTCAGCGTGCGCTGTTCACCCGTGGCAGTGCGTTGGTCGGCCAGCCAATAGTGGATCGGCACATAGCGTTCGCCGGCAAACAACGCCAGGCCGATCACCAGTGCGATGCTCGCCAGCCCACTGCCCAGCTTGCGCACGCGTTGGCGAATACCTTCGCGCGATTGCAACAAGGCCACCCGCGCCGGGCCCGAGGCCACGCTGAAACGCTGGTCGAGCATGCCCAGTTGGTGCCAGGCGCGGGCGTGCTCTCCATCGCTGGCCAGCCATTTATCGAACTCTTCGCGCTCAATGGCGCTGCCGTCGCCTGAATCAAGGGACAACTGCCAGGCAATCGCGGCATCCAGCACGCGGGCCGAGACCGGTTTGGAACTGATCACTGTCATGTTGGCTCGCCGTACAGTGCGATGTAGCACTGGCGAATGCCCTGGGCCAGGTACTGGCGCACCCGCGGCACCGAGACGCCGAGGCGCTGGGCGATTTCCGCGTGGCCCAGGCCGTCTAGGCGGTTATAGAGGAAGGCGGCGCGGGCCTTGCTCGACAGTTTGCCGAGCAGGCGGTCGATGGCCTTGAGGTCTTCGAGAATCAGGTGCTGTTCTTCCGGCGAGGGGTGTTCGCTCTCCGGGATCAGCATCAGTTCGGTGAGGTAGGCCTGTTCCAGGGCGGCGCGGCGGAAGTAGTCGAACAGCAAGCCCTTGGCGATTGCCACCAAAAAGGCCCGTGGCTCGCGGGGCTCACGCAACTCGTCACGGCCGAGCAGGCGCATGAAGGTGTCCTGGCTCAGGTCTTCGGCGCGGCTTGGGCAGGCCACGTTGCGTCGAAGCCAGGCCAACAGCCAACTGCGATGGTCGCGATACAACGCACCAACAAGCTCACTGCGTGGGTTCTGGATCGACGACAAGGCATCACCTGATAAACGCGATGTTTAAACTAACGAGAATTATTCGCGATTGTGTCAGAGCCGTCGAGTGTGCGCAATTGGCGTCTGTCGGTTGATCGTTCCCACGCTCAGCGTGGGAATGCCTCCCAGGACGCTCCGCGTCCGCTAGAAAGAGGGCGCTTGTTGACGCCGTTTCCATTGGCTCAAACGCTCTTGCAGCGCCTGTGGCGTGTCGATGTGTTGCGCCCGTGCGCGGCTGAACAGGATCAGCATCAGCTCCGCCGTGGCCAGGGCATCGGCGCTGGCGTGATGGCGCTCGCCCACGTGCAGGTTGAAATGGTTGATCCAGTTGTCCAGCCCGGCCTCGCGGATAGGCGCGTCGGGGCACAGCAGCGGGGCGATGTCGGCCACGTCCAGGAACGGGTGGGCCAGGCGGTAACCCAGGCTGTCCTTGAGCGCCCGGCACAGCATGTGTTGATCGAATGGCGCATGGAAGGCCAGCAAGGGGCAATCGCCAACGAATTCCATGAAGTCCAACAGCGCCTCCACCGGGTCGCTGCCGGCGGCAATGGCACTGGGGCCGAGGCCGTGGATCAGCACGCTGGGGCTGAGTCTGGTCTCGGCGCGTTGCAGGGTGCGTTCGAACATTTGGGAGAAATCCACCGCACCGTCCTCGATCACCACCGCGCCGATGGACAGCACCTGGTCGCGATTGAGGTTCAGGCCGCTGGTTTCCAGGTCCACCACCACCCAGCGTTGGCTGCGCAAAGGTTGGTTGCCTAGCGGCGAAGGTTTGCACAGTTGCTCCAGGCGCTGTTGTTGCGCGCTGTCGAGCCCCGGTTTTTTCGTACGCAGCCAGTTGAACAAGCTCACAGCTGATACCGCAACGTCAGGCTGCTTTGCAGGCGTTGGGCCTGGCGCAGGGATTCCCGCAGGATGCGCCGGTCCAGATGGTTGAGGCTGTCGGGGTCGACACGGTTGGAGTACGGCTGGTTCTCGCGGGTCTGCAACTGGTGCTGCTGCATGCGGGTTTGCTGGATAAAGTGGTAAGCCTCTTCATAGGCGGCGCCGTCCAGGGGCTCAATGACTTCCTTGACCACCAGTTGGCGCAGGCGCTCCAGGGTGTTGTTGGCATGGATACCATTGGCCAGGGCCAGCAGGCGCGCGCCGTCCACAAACGGCGTAAGGCCCTGCACCTTGAGGTCGAGGGTGGCTTTTTCGCCACCTTTACGGGTCAGCACAAACTCGCGGAAACGTCCTACAGGCGGGCGCTGACGCAACGCGTTCTCGGCCAGCATGCGTTGGAACAACCGGTTGTCCACGACCTGATCCAGAATGCCCTGGCGCAGTTGCTCGCAGCCACGTTCATCGCCCCACACCACGCGCAGATCGAAATAAATGCTGGAACCCAGCAGATTCTCCGGCGTGGCCTCGCGGATAAACGCCGCAAAACGCCGCGCCCATTCGGCCCGCGACAGGCACAGTTCCGGGTTGCCAGCCATGATATTGCCTTTGCACAGGCTGAACCCGCACAGTGCCAGGCTCTGGTTGATCTGCTGTGCCAGCGGCAGCAGTCGGCCCCGCATCTCGGCCGCTTCGGCGGCGTCCTTGGCGTCGAACAGGATGCCGTTGTCCTGGTCGGTGTACAGCGTCTGTTCGCGGCGGCCTTCGCTGCCAAAGCACAACCAGCTGAACGGCACCCCAGGGTCGCCTTTTTCGGCCAAGGTCAGTTCGATCACCCGGCACACGGTGTGGTCGTTGAGCAGGGTAATAATGTGGGTGATCTGGGTGGACGACGCGCCATGGGCCAGCATGCGCTCCACCAGTTGACCGATTTCACCGCGAATCGCCACCAGGTTATCCACCCGCGGTGCGTTGCGGATGGTGCGCGCCAGGTGCACCAGGTCCACGCGTTGCAGGGAAAACAGGTCGCGCTCGGACACCACACCGCACAGGCGCTGCTCCTTGACCAGGCACACATGGGCGATATGCCGTTCGGTCATGGCGATAGCGGCGTCGAAGGCGCTGTGGTCAGGGGTCAGGAAGAACGGTGCCTGGGTCATATGGGCTTCAATGGCCCGGCTAAAATCGCTGTTGCCATCGGCCACCACCTGGCGCAGGTCGCGCAGGGTGAAAATCCCCAGGGGCGCTTTGTGTTCATCGACGATCACGATACTGCCCACCTGCTGCTCATGCATCAGCGTAACGGCCTCGCGCAGCGGCGTGACTGGGCTGCACGTTACCGGGTGGCGCATGGCCAATTCACCCAGGCGAGTGTTCAGCGAGTATTGAGTGCCGAGGGTTTCCACCGCCTTTTGCTGCACTTGCTGGTTGACCTGGTCCAACAGGCTGCTGACGCCGCGCAGGGCAAAGTCGCGAAACGCGCTGGACAGCGCGAACAGCTTGATAAACGCCGGTTTGTTCAGTTGCAGGCAGAAGGTGTCTTCGGCGGCCTTGTGCTCGGTGCGGGTGGCCCGTTCACCGAGCAGGGCTGCCAGGGGGAAGCATTCGCCCGTAGTGATTTCAAAGGTGGTTTCGGCGCTGTCCGGCCGCTCGCCCACGACCCGGCCCTGCTTGACGATATAAAAATGCTCTACCGGCCCGCCCGACGGTTTGAGGATGCTGTCGCCGGGGCTGTAGAAGCGTAACTGGCACTGTTCCACCAAAAACGCCAGGTGCGCGTTTTCCATCTGGTTGAACGGCGGGAAACGTTGCAGGAATTGCAGGGTGCCGTGGATATTTTGCAATACAGCAGTTTTCCCCGCCTGGGCGTAGGCATCAGCTTTACTCATAACAGTGACCGCAGTTTTTTTGTCGTTATCGTCCCTCATGGTCGACTCCTGCGCAGCGGGTGCCCATTGGACGTAAGTCTAGGTCGATACAAACGGCACACACCTAGGGAAAAACCTTACATGACTATCGTCCAAACCCCGTAGAACACCCACTAGTCAAACTTTCCGACGAAGTGCACATTGATCGCCCTTCCGCAGATGTCTGACGAGTGTGCTGGGAGCTAGATGAGAATTGCTGAGAACCGTATGTCCGACCACGATATTTTGAGCGATGCCGAGCGTGAGGCGCTGAGCGCCGTGATGCTGGAGCCTGATTTACCGCCACAACGCGTGTTGATTGTTGACGATGACAAGGACGCGCGTGAACTGCTGGCGGAAATCCTGGGGCTGGACGGTATTCGCTGCATGACTGCCGACAGTGGTGAAGCGGCGTGGGATTTGTTGAAGTCCAGTAGCTCCATTGGTTTGCTGATCACCGACCTGCGCATGGCGCCCAGCAATGGCCTGGAACTGATCCGACAAGTGCGTGAGTCCACCCGGGCGGCGTTGCCGATCATCATCATGTCGGGGGACGCGGAAGCGCCGGACGTGATCGACGCGATGCATTTGAGCGTGGTGGACTTCTTGCTCAAGCCGATTGATAGCGTGAAGTTGGCGAAGATGGTCAAGCGCGAGTTGGGGATGGCGTCCTGATTCTGCGGTGTAGATAACGGCCTCATCGGGGGCAAGCCCCCTCCCACATGTTTGCTGCGCCGCCTATTAGTTGTGGGAGGGGCTTGCCCCCGATAGCGCCAGTTCAGCCACCACAACCCCAAAAGAAAAAGCCCCGATCTCTCGATCAGGGCTTTTTCATTTACAGGCCGTTCTTAGCCTTGAACTCCCGACGCCGACGGTGCAATACCGGCTCGGTGTACCCGTTTGGCTGCTGGGTCCCTTCAATCACCAACTCCACCGCTGCCTGGAACGCGATGTTGCTGTCGAAATCCGGTGCCAGCGGGCGATACAGTTTGTCCCCGGCATTCTGACGGTCGACCACCGGCGCCATGCGCTTGAGGCTTTCCATCACCTGGGCTTCGTTGACGATGCCATGGCGCAGCCAGTTGGCGATGTGCTGGCTGGAGATACGCAGGGTGGCGCGGTCTTCCATCAGGCCCACATCGTTGATGTCCGGCACTTTCGAACAGCCGACGCCTTGGTCGATCCAGCGCACCACATAGCCCAGGATGCCTTGGGCGTTGTTGTCCAGCTCGTTGCGGATCTCTTCGTCAGACCAATCGGTGTTGGTTGCCAGGGGAATGGTCAGGATGTCGTCCACCGACGCGCGTTCGCGCTTGGCCAATTCGGCCTGGCGGGCGAATACGTCGACCTTGTGGTAGTGCAACACGTGCAGCGCAGCCGCCGTAGGCGACGGTACCCACGCGGTGTTGGCGCCGGCCAGTGGGTGGGCGATTTTCTGTTCGAGCATCGCCTCCATCAGGTCGGGCATCGCCCACATGCCTTTACCGATCTGCGCACGGCCTTGCAGCCCGGTGCTCAAGCCGATATCGACGTTCCAGTTTTCATAGGCGCCGATCCATTTTTCTGCCTTCATTGCCGCCTTGCGCACCATCGCGCCGGCTTCCATGGAGGTGTGGATCTCGTCGCCGGTACGGTCGAGGAAACCGGTGTTGATAAACACCACACGCTCGCTGGCGGCCTTGATGCAGGCCTTGAGGTTGACCGTGGTGCGGCGTTCCTCGTCCATGATCCCGACTTTCAGGGTATTGCGCGGCAGGTTCAGCACGTCTTCGATGCGGCCGAACAGCTCGTTGGTGAACGCGGCTTCTTCCGGGCCGTGCATCTTCGGTTTCACGATGTACACGGAACCGGTGCGGCTGTTCTTGCGGCTGCTGTTGCCATTGAGGCTGTGAATCGCCGCCAGGCTGGTGATCAGCCCGTCGAGAATGCCTTCGGGCACTTCGTTGCCGTCTTTGTCGAGGATCGCGTCGATGGTCATCAGATGACCCACGTTGCGCACGAACAACAGCGAACGGCCATGCAGCGTCACGTCCTGGCCATTTACGCCGGTGTACACGCGGTCGGCGTTCATGGTGCGGGTGAAGGTCTTGCCGCCCTTGGCCACTTCTTCGGCCAGGTCGCCCTTCATCAGGCCGAGCCAGTTGCGGTAGATCACCACTTTGTCGTCGGCATCCACGGCGGCGACGGAGTCTTCGCAGTCCATGATGGTGGTCAGCGCGGCTTCCACCAGCACGTCTTTGACGCCGGCGGCGTCGGTCTGGCCGACCGGGGTGCTGGCGTCGATCTGGATTTCGAAGTGCAGGCCGTTGTGTTTCAGCAGGATCGCAATCGGTTGGGCGCTGTCACCCTGGAAGCCGATCAGTTGCGAGTCGTCGCGCAGGCCGCTATTGCTGCCGCCCTTGAGGCTGACGATCAGCGTGCCATCAACGATCTTGTAGCCGGTCGACTCCACATGGCTGCCGGCGCTGAGCGGGGCGGCCTCATCGAGGAAGGCGCGGGCGAAGGCGATCACCTTGTCGCCACGGACCTTGTTGTAGCCCTGGCCCTTTTCGGCGCCGTCGGCTTCGCTGATGGCGTCGGTGCCGTACAGCGCGTCATACAGCGAGCCCCAGCGCGCATTCGAGGCGTTGAGGGCAAAGCGCGCGTTCATCACCGGCACCACCAGCTGCGGGCCGGCCATGCGGGCGATTTCGTCATCGACGTTTTGGGTCGTGGCCTGGAAATCCGCGGCTTCTGGCAGCAGGTATCCAATGTCTTGCAGGAAGGCCTTGTAGGCCACCGGGTCGTGCGCCTGGCCTGCGTGAGTCTGGTGCCAGGTATCGATCCGCGCTTGGAAATCGTCGCGTTTGGCGAGTAGGGCTTTGTTCTTCGGTGCCAGGTCGTGGATGACCTTGTCGGCACCGGCCCAGAACTGGTCGGCAGTGATGCCGGTGCCGGGAATGGCTTCGTTGTTCACGAAGTCGAACAGGACTTTGGCGACCTGCAGGCCACCGACTTGAACGTGTTCAGTCATTGCTTGCCTCACTCTGCGGAGCTTATGCGCTTTTTCAGATTTTCATTATGTAGTGCACGGTTGGGCATACTACATGATGACTTGCGGTTGTGAAAATTAGACTAAATACGTCGTTTAGCGACCCACTTTGGTCGTACGGTCACAGCGGAGAACCGGATGTTCTCAAAAAACTATTGGATTGTTCCAGATAAATATAAAAATGGTACACGATTTGTTTTCGGGCGGCCGCACGTCCACCTTGTAGGAGCGAGCTTGCTCGCGAAAAACGAGTGGGCGACGCGAGCTGTCTGAACACGCTGCGTTATCGTTGACGTTTTTCGCGAGCAAGCTCGCTCCTACAGGTCATGCACCAGAGGGCTTCGCCATGGACCATCTTGTACTCACAATTATCGCCGCCGACAAACCCGGTCTGGTGGAGCGCATTGCGCAGAACATCGCCGCCCAGGGTGGCAACTGGCTGGAAAGCCGTATGGCGCACATGGCCGGGCAATTTGCCGGGATCCTGCGGGTCAGCGTTCCCACAGAGAACCGTCAGGCGTTGGTCGGCGCGCTGGAGGACTTATCCACACACGGCATTCGCGTGCTGGTGGGCGAGGGCAGTAGCGGGCAGGCCTCGGCCTCCAAGTCGATCATGATGACGCTGGTGGGCAATGACCGTGCGGGCATTGTGCGCGAGATCACGGCGCTGCTGAGCAAGCAGGGCGTGAACCTGGAGAGCCTGAGCACGGACGTGCGCCCGGCGCCCATGAGCGGTGATCCGTTGTTTACCGCCGAGGCCCTGTTGCAGGTGCCGGCAGCGTTATCCCTGGATACCTTGCAGTTGTCCCTGGAAACCCTGGCCGATGATCTGATGGTGGAGCTGCACCACGAGGAATAATCTGCCCACAGGGTTATGCAGGGAAATCTTGCATGGGCCTGTGGATAACCTGTAGAGACACGACGCCAGGCCACGTGGGCCGGGCTTCTTCGCTATTTGAGCAAAAAACGAGCAGTTTCAAGGGCTTGTGCACAAATGGCGGGGATCAGGTTGTGGATAACCTTGGGGTGGATGCCTGCAAGCCACGCAGATCATGGCTTGCAGATGTTTGTACGTTATTTGATCAGCGTTTGCGTGCGCTGAGCCAGATATCCACGCTGTACACCACCAGGCCTGCCCAGATGAAGGCGAAGGCGGTCAAGGTGCTCGGCGCCAGGTGTTCGCCGAAAAGCAACACAGCCTCCAGCAACACCAGCGTCGGCGCGACATACTGCAAAAAGCCCAGGGCGGTATAGGGCAAATGCCGTGCGGCGGCGTTGAAACACACCAGCGGGATCAGCGTCACCGGGCCGGCGGCCACCAGCCACCAGGCTTCGGAGGTGCTCCAGAATTCCATCTGCGCACTGTGGGCGGTCGGGTTGAACAGCAGCCATGCCACCGCAATCGGCACCAGCATCCAGGTTTCCACCACCAGCCCCGGCAGCGCCTTCACCGGTGCCTGCTTGCGGATCAGCCCGTAGAAACCAAAGGTCAACGCCAGTACCAGCGATACCCACGGCAAGCTGCCCACCTGCCACACCTGCTGCGCCACACCCACCGCAGCCAGCCCAACGGCGACCCACTGCAAACGGCGCAGGCGTTCACCCAGGATCAACATGCCCAGCACCACATTCACCAACGGGTTGATGTAGTAACCCAGGCTCGCTTCCAGCATGCGCCCGGTGTTCACCGACCACACGTAGGTCAGCCAGTTACCCGCGATCAACGAACCACTGAGGGCCAGGATCGCCAGGCGCTTGGGGTTGTCACGCAGTTCGCGGAACCAGCCGGGATGTTTCCACACCATCAACAGCAAACCGCCGAACAGCGCCGACCACAGCACGCGGTGCACGATGATTTCGGCGGCGGGTACGCTGGCGATGGCTTTGAAGTAGAGCGGGAACAGACCCCAGATGACATAGGCGCTCAGGCCCAGGATGTACCCCTTGCGGGGGTTGGCGGCTTGCATTGCAGAGTCCTTGCTTAGGCAGCTAACAAAGCGCGATTGTAAGGATATTTGTCAGTCAAAACAGCTTCAGTGGCTCTTCATTCAACGCCGAGAGCTGTTCGCGCAAGGCCAACACCTGATCGCCCCAATAACGCTCACTGCCAAACCACGGAAAGCTATGGGGGAACGCCGGGTCATCCCAGCGCCGTGCCAGCCAGGCGCTGTAATGCATCAGGCGCAAGGCGCGCAGGGGTTCGATCAGCGCCAGTTCGCGCGGGTCGAAGTCGTGGAACTCTTGATAGCCGTCCATCAATTCCGACAGCTGCCCCAGGCATTCCTGGCGGTCGCCGGCGAGCATCATCCACAGGTCCTGCACCGCCGGGCCCATGCGGCAGTCATCCAGGTCAACGATGTGGAACATCTCGTCGCGGCACATCATGTTGCCGGGGTGGCAATCGCCGTGCATGCGGATGTTTTTGTGCGGCGTGGTCTTGTACACCTCTTCCACGCGCTTGAGCAGGTCGCGGGCCACGGACTCGTAGGCCGGCAGCAGGCTTTTGGGGATGAAATTGCCTTCCAACAAGGTGGTGAGGGAATCGTGACCGAAGTTCTTCACGCCCAGTGCTTCACGGTGTTCGAACGGGCGGGTCGAGCCCACCGCATGCAAACGGCCGAGCAGTTGCCCGAGGCGATAGAGTTGATCGAGATTGCCTGGCTCTGGCGCACGGCCGCCACGGCGCGGGAACAGGGTGAAGCGGAAACCGGCATGTTCGAACAGGCTTTCGCCGTTGTGGATCAGTGGCGCGACCACCGGCACTTCGCATTCGGCCAGTTCGAAGGTGAAGCGGTGTTCTTCGAGGATCGCCTCGTTGGTCCAGCGCTGTGGGCGATAGAACTTGGCGATCAGCGGCTCGGAGTCTTCGATGCCCACTTGGTAGACGCGGTTTTCGTAGCTGTTGAGCGCCAATACGCGCGCATCGCTGAGGAAACCGATGCTTTCGACAGCGTCGAGGACCAGGTCGGGGGTGAGTGTTTCAAACGGGTGGGCCATGCGAACTCCTGCGCGCAGCAGGGCGCCGCGTCCGGCCGGGTATGGTAACAGTGATAGGTGGTGACTGTGCGGACGCCTTCGCGAGCAAGCCCGCTCTCACATTCGACCGCATTCTCATGCTGGAACTCGGTCAAGTGTGGGAGCGGGCTTGCTCGCGAAGAGGGCTCATCAGGCGCCGACTATCCCACCATCATCCCTACGAATTGCCATCACTGACGAGCGCGGCTTGCCATTTGGCAGATGTTCCGGCCAGGTCGAACCGCCGGTTTCGCCTGGGTGCTGAATCCCCACAAACAGCGTCTTCTGATCCGGCGAGAAGCTGATGCCTGTCACTTCGCACGCTACCGGTCCGACCATGAAACGGCGGATTTCCCCGGTGGACGGGTCGGCGCAGAGCATCTGGTTATTGCCCATCCCGGCGAAGTCACCCGCGTTGCTGTAGTCGCCATCGGTGAGAATCCACAAGCGCCCGGCCTTGTCGAAACCCAGGCCATCGGGGCTGTTGAACATGTTCTGCGGGTTGATGTTCGACGAGCCGCCCTTCGGCGTGCCGGCATGCACGCCCGGGTTGCCGGCCACCACGAACAGGTCCCAGCTGAATTCGGTGGAACCGTGGTTATCCGCGTCGGCCTTCCAGCGCAGGATCTGGCCGTAGACGTTTTTCTCACGCGGGTTGGGGCCGCCCACCGGCTGGCCGTCTTCACCGCGCTTGGCATTGTTGGTGAGGGTGCAATAGACCTGGCCATCGGTGGGGCTGACCACGATCCATTCCGGGCGGTCCATGCGCGTGGCTTTCACCACACTGGCGGCCAGGCGCGCGTGGATCAGCACTTCGGCCTGGCTGGCGAAACCGCTGCTGGCGTCGATGCCGTTCTTGCCGTGGGTGAGCTCGACCCATTGGCCCTTGCCCTTGGGATGGTCGGCGTTGCCGTCGCCCGCATCGAAGATCGCCACGTACAAGGTGCCGTGGTCGAGCAGGTCTTTGTTGGCCTTGGGGTTGTGGTGGTTGATCGGGTCGCGGCTGACGAACTTGTAGATGAACTCGCCGCGTTCGTCGTCGCCCATGTACACCACGGCGCGGCCGTCACGGGTTTCAGCCAGGGCGGCGTTTTCGTGCTTGAAGCGGCCCAGGGCGGTGCGCTTGACCGGCGTGGACTTGGGGTCGAACGGGTCGATTTCAACCACCCAACCGTGGCGGTTGAGCTCGTTGGGGTTCTTGGCGATGTCGAAGCGCGGGTCGTGCGGGTGCCAGTTGATGTCTTTGCTGGCGGCTACCACCCCGTAGCGTTTCTGCCCGGCGTCGAAGGTTTGTTGTGGGTTGCTGCTGCCAAAACAGTCGGTGAAGTTCTCTTCGCAGGTCAGATAGGTGCCCCACGGTGTCTTGCCGTTGGCGCAGTTCTGGAAAGTGCCGAGGGCCTTCTTGCCGGTTTTGTCGGCGCTGGTTTTCAGCCAGGCGTGGCCGGCGGCGGGGCCGCTGAGGTTGATCGGCGAGTTGCCGTGGATGCGCCGGTTGTAGCGTGAGTCCTGCACGAACTGCCAGGTGTCGCCCTTGCGCCGCACTTCGATCACCGACACGCCTTCGCTGGCCTGGGCCTTGCGCACGTCTTCGGCCGATTGCGGCGCGCCGCCGTGGGCAAAAAGGTAGCGGTAGTTGGTGTATTCGTTGTTGATCGCCATCAGCGCGCGGTTGTCGTCGCCCGGGAAGGCGAACAGGCTCATGCCGTCGTTGTTGTCACCGAACTGCTGTTCCTGGGCCTTGGCCGTGCCGTTGCCGGAAGGGTCGAAGGCCGGTGCGTTCTTGCTCAGCGGTTGGCCCCAACTGATCAGCACCGAGGCGCTGTAGCCCGGCGGCAAGGTGATGGCGTCGCTGGTGGCGGCGGCGATGCTGGTAAAGCCCAGCAGCGGGCTGGCGCTGGCGGCGTTGACGGCCAGGGCGCTGCGGGTCAGCAGGTTGCCGCCGAGGAACATCGCGGCACCGCACAAGGCGCCGGCGCCGATGAAGCGGCGGCGGGTGAGGCCGACCATCTGTTCCAGGTCGGTGGCTTGGTTTTCTTCTAATAGGCTCATCTCAGGCTCCCTGCGGTTTTTGCAGACACCATAAGGAGCGGGCGTGACGAAATTGTTGCAGTTTGAAGGCGGGCTGCGTCTACACCGGCGTACCGAGCAGCACATTGCTGGGCGCGAATTGCACGGTGATGGTTTTACCTTCGGCGGCGCCCACGTCCTTGAGTGCCTCGGGCCGCGCCAGGGCGCACAAAACCTGGCCATTGGGCAGGGCGATGCGCACTTCGCTGGGGCCGTCGTCGGCGTCGAGAATGACGTCGACGCTGCCGCTCATGCAATTGTGTCCAGGTGTTGCAGCTTGCTCGGATGCGAGCACTTCCAGCCAGCCGGCCTTGATCAGCGCCACCACTTCCACGCCGGTTTCCAGTTCCAGGCGTTGCGTGCTGTCGTGGGTGATCTGCGCGTCCAGGCTCAGGCCACCGGCCAGTTGCAGGCGGATCAGGTCGTTACGGCCCTGCTGCTCGATGGCAATGACCTGGCCATGCAGCTGGTTGCGCGCGCTGGTGCGCAGCATCAAGCGGCCGAGCAGGTTGAAGTCGCTGGCGGCTTCATCGGAACCCAGCACTTCGGCTTGCAGCACTTGCAGGCGCTGGTAAAGACGCAGCACTCGCTCACCTTCGGCCGTCAGCTTCGCGCCACCACCGCCTTTGCCGCCCACGCTGCGTTCGACCAACGGCTTTTGTGCCAGGTTGTTCAGCTCGTCGATGGCATCCCACGCCGCCTTGTAACTCAAGCCTGCGCTTTTGGCCGCACGGGTGATGGAGCCCTGCTCGGCGATATGTGCCAGCAAGGCAATGCGCTGGGGGCGGCGGATGATGTGTTGGCTGAGGGAGGTTGGCAGAGACATGTGGATACGCTTCGATGGGATGAGCCGAACGTTGCGGGCAAGGTGGGCTGGAGTCAAGTCAACTGCCCGGTTTGGGCGTGCGGGCCAGGCAATACACATCGACCTGCTTCGCACCGGCATTCATCAATAACCGCGCCAGGCTGTGGGCCGTGGCGCCGGTCGTCAGCACGTCGTCGACCAGGGCGAAGTGACGGCCCTGCACCTGGGCGTCGGGCGCCAGGGCAAAGGCGCCGAGCAGGTTGCGTTTACGGGTCCTGGCGTCGAGTGCCTGCTGGGCCACGGTTTCATGGGGGCGTAACAACAGCTGTTCATCGTGGGGAATGTTCAAGTCGCTGCTGAGCCAGCGTGCCAACATCAATGCCTGGTTGTAGCCACGTTCGCGCAGGCGCTTGCGCGCCATGGGTACCGCTAGCACGCAGTCGGGGCGGGTGAGTCCGGTGTTATCGAAGCGATGGTGCAGGTGTTGCGCCAATAGCCACGCCAGCATCTGCCCGAGGGGCCAGCGTGCCTGATGCTTGAAGCGGCTGATCAGGCTGTCGATGGGAAAGCTGTAGGACCAGGGGACGATGACCTGTTTAAACGCAGGGGGATTTTTTTGGCATTGCCCGCAAATCAAACCCTCCATCGGCAAGGGCAGCGCACACACATCGCAGTGCTCCATGAGCCAGGGCAGCTCGGTTTCGCAGACGTTGCACACACAATGGGTGGATTGTGTCGCTTCATCACAGATTAAACAGGGCTGTATGTTATTTAACCAGATGTAAACCTGGTGTTTGTATCTCGGTTGACAGTGCATGAATCTTCCTTAAATATGCCGAGCATCCGTGTCGTGCCTGTGGGTATTGCCCTTCCCGCAGCGCTTGCCAAAGCATAATCAAGGAATCGCCCATGAGCGCCAGCACCACCGCCACCTTGCGTCACGATTGGTCCCTCGCCGAAGTCAAAGCGCTGTTCGTGCAGCCGTTCAATGACCTGCTGTTCCAGGCGCAGACCGTGCACCGCGCGCATTTCGACGCCAACCGTGTGCAAGTGTCGACGCTGCTCTCGATCAAGACCGGCGCCTGCCCGGAAGATTGCAAATATTGTCCGCAGTCGGGCCACTACAACACCGGCCTGGAAAAAGAGAAGCTGATGGAAGTGCAGAAGGTCCTCGAAGAGGCTGCCCGCGCCAAAGCCATCGGCTCGACGCGCTTCTGCATGGGCGCTGCCTGGAAACACCCGTCGGCCAAAGACATGCCCTACGTGTTGCAGATGGTCAAAGGCGTGAAGGCCATGGGCCTGGAAACCTGCATGACCCTCGGTCGCCTCGACCAGGACCAGACCGAAGCCCTGGCCCAGGCCGGCCTGGACTATTACAACCACAACCTCGACACCTCGCCGGAGTTCTACGGCAGCATCATCACCACCCGCACCTACAGCGAGCGCCTGCAAACCCTGGCCTATGTACGTGATTCGGGGATGAAGATCTGCTCCGGCGGCATCCTCGGCATGGGCGAGTCCCTCGACGACCGCGCCAATTTGCTGATCCAATTGGCCAACCTGCCAGAGCATCCGGAGTCGGTGCCGATCAACATGCTGGTGAAAGTGGCGGGTACGCCGCTGGAAAACGCCGAAGACATCGACCCGTTCGACTTCATCCGCATGCTCGCGGTGGCGCGCATCCTGATGCCGAAGTCCCATGTGCGCCTGTCGGCCGGCCGTGAAGCGATGAACGAGCAGATGCAGGCGTTGGCGTTCTTTGCCGGTGCCAACTCGATCTTCTACGGCGACAAGTTGCTGACCACCGCCAACCCGCAGGCTGACAAGGACATGCAACTGTTTGCACGCCTGGGCATCCTGCCGGAAGCCCGCGAAGAGCACGCCGATGAAGTGCACCAGGCGGCCATCGAGCAGGCGTTGGTGGAGCAGAAGAGCAGCGAGCAGTTCTATAGCGCTGTTGGTTGACCCCAGTCTCACTTTGGAATGCGATCCAACTGTGGGAGCGGGCTTGCTCGCGAAAGCGGTCTTCCAGCTGATGCATATGCTGACTGACAGACTGCATTCGCGAGCAAGCCCGCTCCCACATTTTTGACCGAGTTCACCTGATCTACCGAGGCCAGCATGTCTTTCGATCTCGCCGCGCGCCTCGCTGCCCGCCGTGCCGAACACCTTTATCGTCAACGCCCGCTACTCGACAGCCCCCAAGGCCCGGAAGTGGTGGTGGACGGCCAGCCGCTGCTGGCGTTCTGCAATAACGATTACCTGGGCCTGGCCAATCACCCGCAAGTGATCGAGGCTTGGCGCGCCGGTGCCTCGCGTTGGGGTGTGGGCGGCGGCGCTTCGCACCTGGTGGTCGGGCATGCCACGCCGCACCATGAACTGGAAGAAGCCCTGGCCGACCTTACCGGTCGTCCGCGTGCGCTGCTGTTTACCACCGGCTACATGGCCAACCTCGGTGCGGTCACGGCGTTGGTGGGGCAGGGCGATACGGTGCTGGAAGACCGTCTCAACCATGCTTCGCTGCTGGATGCGGGCTTGCTCTCGGGTGCGCGTTTCAATCGTTACCTGCATAACGATGCGGATAGCCTGGCCAAGCGCCTTGAGAAAGCCAGCGGCAATACCCTGGTGGTCACTGATGGGGTGTTCAGCATGGACGGCGACCTGGCCGACCTGCCCGCGCTGGCCCGCGAAACCAAGGCCAAAGGCGCCTGGTTGATGGTAGATGACGCCCATGGCTTTGGCCCTCTGGGCGCCAACGGCGGCGGGATCGTCGAGCATTTCGGCCTGAGCCAGGAGGACGTGCCGGTGCTGGTCGGCACCCTCGGCAAGGCGTTCGGCACGGCCGGGGCGTTTGTGGCCGGCAGTGAAGAGCTGATCGAAAGCCTGATCCAGTTCGCCCGCCCGTACATCTACACCACCAGCCAACCGCCCGCCCTGGCCTGCGCCACCTTGAAAAGCCTGGAACTGTTGCGCACTGAGCATTGGCGGCGCGAGCACCTCAACCGTCTGATCCGCCAGTTCCGTCAGGGCGCCGAGCAGCTTGGGCTGGAGCTGATGGACAGCTTTACGCCGATCCAACCCATTCTGATCGGCGACAGCGCCAAGGCCGTGCGCCTGTCGCAGATGCTGCGTGAGCGCGGCCTGATGGTGACGGCGATCCGCCCACCCACCGTGCCCGCTGGCAGCGCACGTTTGCGCGTGACTTTGACGGCAGCCCACAGCGTGGCGCAGGTGCAGCTATTGTTAAACGCATTGGAAGCGTGTTTCCGCGTGTTAAGCAGTTCGGAGCAAGGCCATGCGTGATCGACTGATATTGCTGCCCGGCTGGGGCCTCGGCGTATCGCCGCTGGAACCATTGGCCGCTGCATTACAAGGCTTGGACGAGCACCTGCAGGTGCAGATCGAACCGTTGCCCGCCCTGGATTCCAGCGACCTGAACGAGTGGCTCGACGAACTCGACGCCACGCTGCCGGACAACGCCTGGCTGGGCGGCTGGTCCCTGGGCGGCATGCTGGCTTCGGAGCTGGCGGCGCGGCGCGGCGAACGTTGCTGTGGCCTGCTGACCCTGGCGAGTAACCCGTGTTTCGTCGCCCACGCTGGCTGGCCGTGCGCGATGCCCGCCGAGACCTTCGATGCATTCCTCGCCGGCTGCCATGCCGACTCCCAAGTTACCCTCAAGCGCTTCGGCCTGTTGTGCGCCAAAGGTGCCGAAGACCCGCGCGGGCTGTCGCGCCTGCTGGTCAGTGGCGCGCCGAATGCGCCTTCCAATGTGTTGATGCCCGGCCTTGAGCTGCTCGCCCAGTTGGATACCCGTGAAGCCTTGCTGGCCTATCGCGGCCCGCAACTGCACCTGTTCGCCGGCCTGGACGGGTTGGTGCCTGCCGAAGCCGCCAGCGACCTGCTGGCGTTGCTGCCGGATGTTGAAATCGGCCTGATTGAACAGGCCGGCCACGCTTTTCTTCTGGAAGATCCCCACGGTGTCGCGGGGGCCATCCAGGCTTTTTTGCATGAGTGCGTCGATGACTGATTTATCCCACGCCCCGCTGCCGGGCGCGTTGCCGGACAAGCGCCAGGTGGCGGCGTCCTTTTCTCGTGCTGCCGCCAGTTACGACAGCGTCGCCGAGTTGCAGCGGGCGGTGGGCAGCCAATTGCTGGCGCGCTTACCAGCCGATACCGCGCCGCAACGTTGGTTGGACATGGGCTGCGGCACCGGTTATTTCAGCCGTGTGCTGGGGGAGCGCTGGCCCGCCAGCCAAGGCATTGCGTTGGACATCGCCGAAGGCATGCTCAACCACGCACGCCCCTTGGGTGGCGCCGAGCATTTCATCGCCGGCGACGCCGAACGCTTGCCGCTTAAAGCTGACAGCGTGCAGCTGATCTTCTCCTCCCTCGCCGTGCAGTGGTGTGCGAATTTCGAAGCGGTACTCAGCGAGGCCTATCGGGTGTTGCAACCGGGCGGTGTGCTGGCCTTCGCCAGTCTCTGCGTGGGCACCCTGGAAGAACTGCGCGAAAGCTGGCGTGCGGCGGATGGCCTGGTGCACGTCAATCGCTTCCGCACCTTCGAGGCGTATCAACAATTGTGTGCGGCCAGTGGCCTGCGGGTGGTGAGCCTGGAGCGCCGTCCCCATGTATTGCATTACCCGGATGTACGCAGCCTGACCCACGAATTGAAGGCTCTGGGCGCGCATAACCTCAACCCCGGTCGCCCCGGTGGGTTGACGGGGCGCGCGCGGATTGTTGCACTGGTGCACGCGTATGAGCGGTTCCGCCAGGCCCAAGGCCTGCCGGCGACTTACCAAGTGGTGTATGCCGTACTGGAGAAACCTCTATGAGCGCCGCCTACTTCATCACCGGCACCGACACCGATGTCGGCAAGACCACCATCGCCGCCGGCCTGTTGCACGCGGCGCGGCAAGCCGGCAGAAGCACCGCGGCTGGCAAGCCGGTGGCCTCCGGTTGCCAGGTCACGCCCAAGGGCTTGCGCAACGCCGATGCGTTGGCGTTGCTGGCCGAATGCTCGTTGCCGTTGAGTTATGCCGAGGTCAACCCGGTGGCATTCGAACCGGCCATCGCGCCGCATCTGGCGGCGCGGGAGGCGGGCGTGTCGCTGACCGTGCAATCCCTGCTGAAGCCGATGCAGCAGATTCTGGCGCGGCAAGCGGATTTCACCCTGATCGAAGGCGCGGGCGGCTGGCGCGTGCCGTTGGCTGACCAGGCGAATCTGTCGGACCTGGCCATGGCGCTGAAGTTGCCGGTGATCCTGGTGGTGGGCGTGCGCCTGGGCTGCATCAGCCATGCCTTGCTGACCGCCGAGGCGATTGCCAGGGACGGTCTGCAGTTGGCCGGGTGGGTGGCGAATATCATCGAGCCCAAGACCTCCCGACTGGAAGAAAACCTCGCCACCCTGGCCGAGCGCCTGCCTGCGCCATGCCTGGGGCGGGTGCCGAAACTCAAGCACGCTGGGGCCGAAGCGGTTTCCGAGTACTTGCAACTGGACCTGCTTGACTGATTTTGGCTATCGACAAGGCATTATGCCATTAGTGTTTTTGACGGGTGTTTTGCCAGCATCTTTGCTTCAATCACCGTTCATGATTCTCTAAAGGCAGGCTTACGCCATGGAAATCTCTGGAAGCAGCGCGTTTTACTCGGGCCTGAGCAGCATTCAGTCCGGGCAGAACCGTGTCGATCAGGCCGCGGGCAGAATTGCCAGCGCCGCGACTACCCAGCCATCGGACGCGCAAAGCGACCGTCTGCAAGCCAACGACCGTGCCCAGCCGTCCAACTCGGCCAGCAATATGGTTGAAATGGCCCAAGGCAAGGTCCAGGTCGAGCTCGGCGCGAAAGTTGCCAAGGCTTCCGATGAAATGCTCGGCACCCTGATCGATACCTACGTCTGATCTGCTGACGCTAAAAAATGTGGGAGGGGGCTTGCCCCCGATAGTGATGGATCAGCCAATGTGTATATGGCTGACACGGCGCTATCGGGGGCAAGCCCCCTCCCACATTTTTACTGTGCCGTCCTTCTGAACTTCTACACTCCCGCAATCATGTGGCGTCTTGCCGCAAGCGTTGCCGTGCGCGCCGTTGATCCGCGTCATGACAAACGGCCTCTGGACGGCGCTTGACATACCCAGATGGTAAACGTATGTTTCAAACACCTGTTTGACCGCCCCAACACTTCCACGCGGTTGTTCATTCCAGATACATCAGCAGAGGTTTATCGCTATGCCTGACTACAAGGCCCCCTTGCGTGATATTCGCTTCGTTCGTGACGAACTGCTTGGCTATGAAGCGCACTATCAGAGCCTGCCGGCTTGCCAGGACGCTACCCCGGACATGGTTGACGCCATCCTTGAAGAAGGCGCCAAGTTTTGTGAGCAAGTGCTGGCACCGCTGAACCGCGTGGGCGACATCGAAGGCTGCACCTGGAGTGAGTCGGGCGTTAAAACCCCTACCGGTTTCAAAGAAGCCTACAAACAATTCGTCGAGGGTGGCTGGCCAAGCCTGGCCCACGACATGGAGCACGGCGGCCAAGGCCTGCCGGAATCCCTGGGCCTGGCCGTGAGCGAAATGGTCGGCGCCGCCAACTGGTCGTGGGGCATGTACCCAGGCCTGTCCCACGGTGCGATGAACACCATCTCCGAGCACGGCACCCCCGAACAGCAAGAGGCCTACCTGACCAAACTGGTGTCGGGCGAATGGACCGGCACCATGTGCCTGACCGAGCCACACTGCGGCACCGACCTGGGCATGCTGCGCACCAAGGCCGAGCCTCAGGCTGATGGCTCCTACAAAGTCTCCGGCACCAAGATCTTCATCTCGGCCGGTGAACACGACATGGCCGACAACATCGTCCACATCGTACTGGCCCGCCTGCCGGACGCACCGGCCGGCACCAAAGGGATCTCGCTGTTTATCGTGCCGAAGTTCCTGCCGAACGCCGATGGCTCGATTGGCGCGCGCAACGCCGTGAGCTGTGGCTCGCTGGAACACAAGATGGGCATCCACGGCAACGCCACCTGCGTAATGAACTTCGACGCGGCCACCGGTTTCCTGATTGGCCCGGCGAACAAAGGCCTGAACTGCATGTTCACCTTTATGAACACCGCTCGCCTGGGTACCGCACTGCAAGGCCTGTCCCACGCCGAAATCGGCTTCCAGGGCGGCCTGAAATATGCCCGCGATCGCCTGCAAATGCGCTCCCTGACCGGCCCGAAAGCCCCGGACAAAGCCGCCGACCCGATCATCGTGCACCCCGATGTGCGCCGCATGCTGCTGACCATGAAAGCCTTCGCCGAAGGCAACCGTGCGATGGTGTACTTCACCGCCAAGCAAGTGGACATCGTCAAGTACGGCACCGACGACGAAGCCAAGAAACAGGCTGACGGCCTGCTGGCCTTCATGACCCCGATCGCCAAGGCGTTCATGACCGAAGTCGGCTTTGAATCGGCCAACCACGGCGTGCAGATCTACGGCGGCCACGGCTTCATCGCCGAGTGGGGCATGGAGCAGAACGTTCGCGACAGCCGCATTTCGATGCTGTACGAAGGCACTACCGGTATCCAGGCCCTCGACCTGCTGGGCCGTAAAGTGCTGATGACCCAAGGCGAAGCGCTCAAGGGCTTCACCAAGATCGTGCACAAGTTCTGCCAGGCCAACGAAGGCAACGAAGCGGTCAAAGAGTTCGTTGCACCGCTGGCTGCGCTGAACAAAGAGTGGGGCGAGTTGACCATGAAGGTCGGCATGGCCGCGATGAAAGACCGCGAAGAAGTGGGTGCCGCCTCGGTGGACTACCTGATGTACTCCGGTTACGCCTGCCTGGCTTACTTCTGGGCCGACATGGCGCGTCTGGCGGCCGAGAAACTGGCTGCCGGCACCACCGAAGAAGCGTTCTACACCGCCAAGCTGCAGACCGCGCGCTTCTACTTCCAGCGCATCCTGCCGCGTACCCTGGCCCACAAAGCCACCATGCTGTCGGGTGCCAACAACCTGATGGACATGAAAGAAGAAGACTTCGGCCTGGCTTACTAAGCCTTACCGGGTTCACTTCAAGAGCCGCCGCTCCTTTACGGGAGCGGCGGCTTTTTCGTTTCTTTGTAGGAGCGAGCTTGCTCGCGAAGAAACCACAGGCACCGCGTTTATTCAGGCGACCCCCGTCATCGTTGACGACCTTCGCGGGCAAGCCCGCTCCTACAGAAAGCGTTGCAACAAAAAACTCAGGGATTACCGCTGGCTGCCGTTACAGTGATGGCAATGTGATACATGCGTGCCAGGTTGTGCTTAACTGTCCGCATCAAGGCACAGTGCCATCATTTTTTTTGCGGGTCGGAGTTCTACCCTTGTCACGCGTGTCCGCTGTACGTTTCAGTCACTTTCTTCCTTCGTTGCTGCTCTTGCTGGCCGGGCTCTCGGCTGCGTACGTCAAGGACCTCAACGTCTTCTTCACCTCGCTGTTCAATGTGTTGCCGACCCTGGTGCTGTTGCTCGGTGGTTCGTACTGCGCGGTGTACCGCCGCCAGCGTGAACTGTTCCTGATGATCACGGTGTACATCGCCTACTTCCTGCTCGATACCCAGACCGACTTCTACCGCGACAATGGCCGCGTGCGAGAAGACGCTGCCGTGGTGTTCCACCTGTGCTGCCTGCTACTGCCGTTGTTGTTCAGCATCTACGCGCTGTGGCAGGAGAAGACCCACCTGTTCCGTGACTTCGTCGCCCGTGGCGCGGTGTTGCTGGCAGTGGGCAGCGTGGCCCTGGCGCTGGAGCAGAGTTATCCCCAGGCGGTGCTGAACTGGCTGGCGGAGATTCGCTGGCCGGCGCTGCATGGCAGCTGGATGAGCCTGATCCAGCTGTCGTACCCGATGTTTCTGATCGGCTTCCTGACCCTGGCGGCGCAATACTGGTATCAGCCGCGCCCGCTGCATGCGGCGCAACTGGTGGGGTTGCTGGGCCTGTTCTGGATGTTGCCGCAGACGTTCATCCTGCCCTTCACCCTGAATATCATGTGCAGCCAGGTGATGCTGATGATCGCCGCCGGTGTGGCCCACGAGGCTTATCAAATGGCCTTCCGCGATGAGCTGACCGGCTTGCCGGGGCGTCGTGCGCTGAACGAGCGCATGCAACGGCTGGGGCGCAACTATGTGCTGGCGATGAGCGACGTCGACCACTTCAAGCGCTTCAACGACACCCATGGTCATGACGTGGGCGACCAGGTATTGCGGCTGGTGGCGAGCAAGCTGTCCAAGGTCAACGGCGGCGGGCGCGCCTATCGCTACGGCGGTGAAGAGTTCGCCGTGGTGTTCGCCGGCAAGACCCTGGATGAATGCATGCCGCACCTGGAGGAGATCCGCGAGATCATCGCCGACTACGACATCAAGCTGCGTAATTCGGACCGCCCCCAGGACGATCAACAGGGTCGCCAGCGCCGTTCAGGCAGCGGCGCATCCAGTGTCTCGGTGACCATCAGCATCGGCGTGGCCGAACGCCAGGCCGAGCAGCGCTCCCCCGAAGAAGTGCTCAAGTCCGCCGACCAGGCGCTGTACGCCGCCAAGGGCGCCGGGCGTAACTGCGTGGTGGCATCCGGGCAGACCCGGCGTGGCGCGGTGCGCATGGAGAGCGCTGCCGGTTGAGTGATGGCGGTGTATTCAGCGGTTCTACAGTGATTGTTCCGGGCGTTGGCCGGCAGTAGGTTGAAACCATCTGCTGACGGAGACATTGCCATGCCTGAGTACAAAGCTCCCCTTCGCGACATGCGCTTTCTGATCGACAACGTATTTGATTTCCACGGCCACTACGCCGCGTTGGGTGCCACCGACGCCAGCCCGGACATGGTCGGTGCGATCCTCGAAGAAGGCGCGAAATTCTGCGAGAACGTGCTGGCGCCGCTCAACCGCAGCGGCGACGAAGAAGGCTGCCATTTCGACAATGGCGTGGTCACCACGCCCAAGGGTTTCAAGGACGCCTTCGCCCAGTACGTGGAGGGCGGCTGGCACGGCGTGGCGGCGGACCCGGCCTACGGTGGCCAGGGCTTGCCGCAGTCGCTCGGCCTGGTGCTGAGCGAGATGATCGGCTCCAGCAACACCTCCTGGGGCATGTACCCCGGGCTGACCCACGGCGCGATGTCGGCGATTCACGCCCACGGCACTGCCGAGCAAAAAGACACCTATCTGACCAAACTCACGGCGGGCGAATGGACCGGCACCATGTGCCTCACCGAAGCCCATTGCGGCACTGACCTGGGCCTGATCAAGACCCGCGCCGTGCCCCAGGCGGACGGCAGCTATGCGGTCACCGGCAGCAAGATCTTCATCTCCGCCGGCGAACACGACATGAGCGCCAATATCATCCACCTGGTGCTGGCCAAGCTGCCGGATGCGCCAGCAGGCACCAAGGGCATCTCGCTGTTTATCGTGCCCAAGTTCCATGCCGACACCCGCGAGCGCAATGCAGTGCACTGCGGTTCCATCGAACACAAGATGGGCATCAAGGCGTCCGCTACCTGTGTGCTGAACTTCGATGGCGCCAGGGGCTTCCTGATCGGCGAGCCGAACAAGGGCCTCAACTGCATGTTCACCATGATGAACCACGCGCGCCTAGGCACCGGCATGCAGGGCCTGTGCAATGGCGAAGCGAGTTTCCAGGGCGCGATCAAATACGCCAATGACCGCCTGCAAATGCGCGCGCTGACCGGCGCCAAGGCCCCGGACAAAGCGGCCGACCCGATCATCGTGCACCCTGATGTGCGCCGCATGCTGCTGACCATGAAGGCCTTCAACGAAGGCAACCGCGCGCTGACCTACTTCACCGCACAGTTGCTCGACACCGCGCACCTGAGCAGCGACGCCGCTCAGCGCCAGGATGCCGAAGACCTGCTGGCGTTCCTCACGCCCATCTGCAAAGCCTTTATGACTGACACCGGCCTTGAGGTGACCAACCACGGCATGCAGATCTTCGGCGGCCACGGTTACATCCGTGAATGGGGCATGGAGCAGTTGGCGCGCGATGCGCGGATTGCGCCGATCTATGAAGGCACCAACGGCATCCAGGCCCTCGACCTGCTCGGGCGCAAGGTGCTGGGCAGCCAGGGCAAGTTGCTGCGTGGGTTTACCAAAATCGTGCATAAGTTCTGTGCCGCGAATGCCGAGCATCCGCAACTCAAAGGCTATGTGGCGCAACTCAATCAACTGAACGGGGAATGGGGTGAGCTGACCACGCAGGTCGGCATGGCCGCGATGAAGAACCCCGATGAAGTGGGCGCGGCGGCGGTGGATTACTTGATGTACAGCGGTTATGTGGTGCTCGCGTACCTGTGGCTGCGCATGGCGATCGCTGCTCTTGAACAGCCAGAGGGCGATTTTGCCAAGGCCAAGCTGGCCACGTGCGAGTTCTACTTCAAGCGTCTACTGCCGCGTACGGCTACCCATCGCGCTGCCGTGGAAGCGGGCAGCGAATGCCTGATGAGTCTTTCGGCCGAAAGCTTTTCACTGTAGGAGCGAGCTTGCTCGCGAAGAACGTCAACGATGACGTGTGATGCCTGGTTTAACGCGGTGTTCATGCGTTTTTCGCGAGCAAGCTCGCTCCTACAGCTCAGCTTATGTGACTTTAAAATACCTTATGGTCATAACTGGACCCTATGTGTCTGAAAAGTTGTTCGGGTACACTCTGAGCCTGTAAAACCGACTCTTACCGAATTACTTTTCACGTTCTCACGAGGTTTGCCATGGCTGATTACAAAGCGCCGCTGCGTGATATGCGCTTCGTCCTCAACGAAGTCTTTGAGGTCGCCACCACTTGGGCCCAGTTGCCGGCATTGGCAGACACCGTTGACGCCGAAACCGTAGAGGCCATCCTCGAAGAAGCCGGCAAGGTCACCGCCAAATCCATCGCCCCGCTCAGCCGTGGTGGCGATGAACAAGGTTGCCGTTGGGACAACACCGCCGTGTTTACCCCGGACGGTTTCCCACAGGCCTACAAAACCTACGCTGAAGGCGGTTGGGTGGGTGTAGGCGGTGATCCAGCGTTCGGCGGCATGGGCATGCCCAAGGCCGTGTCGGCCCAGGTCGAAGAGATGATCAACTCGTCGAGCCTGGCCTTTGGCCTGTACCCGATGCTGACGTCCGGCGCGTGCGTGTCGATCAACACCCACGCCAGCGAAGCGCTCAAGGCCACTTACCTGCCGAAGATGTATTCCGGTGAGTGGGCCGGTTCCATGTGCCTGACCGAGGCCCACGCCGGGACCGACCTGGGGATGATCCGCACCAAGGCCGAGCCACAGGCGGACGGTTCCTATAAAGTCAGCGGGACCAAGATCTTTATCACCGGTGGTGAACACGACCTCACCGAAAACATCATCCACCTGGTCCTGGCCAAGCTGCCGGATGCACCGGCGGGTCCCAAGGGGATTTCGCTGTTCCTGGTACCGAAGTTCATGGTGAACACCGACGGCAGCCTGGGCACACGCAATGCCGTGAGCTGTGGCTCCATCGAGCACAAGATGGGGATCCAGGCCTCGGCCACCTGCGTGATGAACTTCGACGAGGCCGTGGGTTACCTGGTGGGCGAGCCAAACCGTGGTCTGGCGGCGATGTTCACCATGATGAACTACGAGCGTCTCGGGGTGGGTATCCAGGGCCTGGCGTCCGGCGAGCGTTCCTACCAGAACGCCATCGAGTACGCCCGCGACCGCCTGCAAAGCCGTGCACCGACCGGCGCCCAGGCCAAAGACAAAATGGCCGACCCGATCATCGTGCACCCGGACGTGCGGCGCATGCTGCTCACCATGAAGGCCGCCAACGAAGGTGGCCGGGCGTTCTCCACCTACGTGGCGACGCAACTGGACATCGCCAAGTTCAGCGACGACGCCGCCGCCCGTGAGCGTGCGGATAACCTGGTGGCACTGCTGACGCCGGTGGCCAAGGCGTTCCTGAGCGACCTGGGCCTGGAAACCACTGTGCTGGGCCAACAGGTATTTGGCGGCCACGGTTATATTCGCGAGTGGGGCCAGGAGCAGCTGGTACGTGATGTGCGCATCACCCAGATCTACGAAGGCACCAACGGCATCCAGGCCCTGGACCTGATGGGGCGCAAGATCGTCGGCAGTGGCGGGGCGTTCTACACCCTGTTTGCCGACGAGATCCGCGCGTTCATTGCCTCGGCGGGTGCCGAGCTGGCCGAATTCACCAAGCCGCTGGGCGTGGCGGTGGATAACCTGGATGAGCTGACCGCCTGGGTGCTGGACCGCGCCAAGGCCAACCCGAATGAAATCGGCGCGGCGTCGGTGGAGTACCTGCATGCCTTTGGCTACATGGCGTATGCCTATATGTGGGCGCGCATGGCCAAGGCCGCGTTGGGCAAGGAGTCGGAAGAAGACTTCTACGCCAGCAAACTGGGGACTGCGCGTTTCTACTTTGCGCGCCTGTTGCCGCGCATCCACTCGCTGAGTGCGTCGGTAAAAGCCGGTAGCGAATCACTGTTTTTGCTGGATGAAGCCCTGTTCTAAAGGCTTGGAGGTCGTGTAAGCATTCTCTTACATGACGTGCTGCTATTCGTCCTCTATCGCCATATTGGATCCACGGATAATCTACTTCACATGGACGTCGCGCAGGAAGCGCAAAGCAACAACACGGACACGTAGGATTCTGCCAGGATGGCGGAGTGAAATGGATGTCAGGGAAACAGTCTGCAAAGCCCCGCTTCGGCGGGGTTTTCTTTTGCCCGCGAAAAAGTCAGGCAGGCGCCTGCGGGGCATTCATCACGTCTTCCAGCAAGGTGCGCAGCAACGCCACCGTCGCCTGCTGGCGCTGCACATCGCGGCACACCAAACCGACTTTCAGCGGCACCCTGGGTTCACTCAAGGGTTTCCACAGCAGCGCCTGGCTGTTGTGTTCATCCTGGGAGCGCCCCGGCAGTACCGTCGCCAGCTTGGTATGAGGCAGGCTATCGAGAATCCCCACCATGGTATTGAGCTCTGCCTGCACCTGCGGGCGCCGCCCGAGGTTGGACAGTTGGCCCTGCCAGATCTGCCGGACCTGGAATTCTTCCCCGAGCAGCAGCATCGGCAACTCGGCGGCCTGCTTCAGTGAGACTTTCTTGAATTCGCGCAAGGGATGGTCTTCTGGGATGACCACCTTCAACTCATCTTCGTACAACAACACGCCGTGCAACCCTGGCTGGCGTGGCGGCAAGTAGCTGATGCCGATATCCAGCGAGCCGTTGAGTAGCCGCCGCTCAATCTCAATTCCAGTCAATTCGTAGATCTGCACCACCAAATGTGGCTGGGCCTTGCGCACGCGCTCGAGCATCTGCGGGACCAGGCTGGTGTGCACAGTTTGCAGCACGCCGATGGCCAAGGTGCGCATCGCCTGGCCCTTGAAGTTGCGCAGGGCCTCAACCGCCTGTTGCATGCCATCGATCAACGGCAGGGCGTGGTTGTACAGCGTATGCGCCGCCAATGTCGGTAGCAGGCGCTTGCTGCTGCGTTCGAACAGGCTCACATCCAGGTTCTGCTCCAACTGGCGAATCTGCTGGGACAGCGCCGGCTGGGAGATCGAAAGACGCTCGGCGGCACGGCCTACGTGGCCTTCCTCATACACCGCGACGAAATAACGCAGTTGCTTGAAATCCATAAGACTTACTTATCGAAAAAGCTGGAAAATCGAAATGGCCGCTGGCCCCCGAGCCGCCTAGTCTAGCGCCTATTCGCAGGGCTTACAGGGCCGGATCGGGCAATGAACAGCGTTTATGTTGATAGCGTTTACATAGGCAAGGCAAAAAACCTCAAGGCAATAATGGCGGGTCGCAGCGACCAAGGTCCGGTTGCTATTGGGGGCGAGCTATGAATCTGTTCCGTCGCCCTGCGCCGAGCCTGGACGATTTAGTACTGGAGACGCCCAGCGATAATCCTCCCAACGAGTCCCTGATGCCCTCCGTAGCGCGGCCGCCGCAAGTGTTCGTGCGCGGCCAGGGTTCCTGGCTCTGGGACAGCGATGACCGGGCCTATCTGGATTTCAGCCAGGGCAACGCCGCCAACAGCCTCGGTCACAGCCCGCAGGTGTTGATCAAGGCATTGGCCGACCAGGCTCAGGCGCTGATCAACCCAGGCAACGGCTTGCATAACCGCGCTCAACTCAACCTCGCCGAGCGCCTGTGCCATCGCACCGGCAGTGACCAGGCCTACCTGCTTAACAGCGGCGCGGAAGCCGTTGAAGCCGCGATCAAGTTGGCGCGCAAATGGGGCCAACTGCATCGCGGCGGCGCCTATCGCATCATCAGCGCGAGCGGTGGTTGCCATGGCCGTAGCTTTGCGGCGATGTCGGCGTCGGCAAGTACGCTTGAAAACCGTTTTGAACCACAGTTGCCGGGTTTCAGCCATGTGCCCTTCAACGATCTGCCGGCCCTGCATGCGGCAGTCGACGCACAAACTGTCGCCATCCTGCTGGAGCCGATCCAGGGCGAAGCCGGTGTAATCCCCGCGACGGAGCACTATCTCAAGGGCGTAGAGCGCTTGTGCCGTGAACTGGGGATCCTGCTGATCCTCGACGAAGTGCAAACCGGCATGGGCCGCTGCGGCACCTTGCTCGCCGAGCAGCAATACGGCGTACGTGCCGACATCATCACCCTCGGCAAAGGCTTGGGCGGCGGTGTGCCCCTTGCGGCGCTGCTGGCGCGTGGTAAAGCCTGCTGTTTTGAAGTGGGCGAGCTGGAAGGCACCCATCACGGCAATGCGCTGATGGCATCGGCCGGGCTGGCGGTATGCGATACGCTGCTGGAGCACGGTTTTCTGGAACAGGTGCGTGAGTCCGGCCTTTACCTCGGCGAAGGCCTTGCCCGCCTGGCCTACCGCTACGACCACGGCCAACTGCGCGGCCACGGCCTGATGTGGGGCCTGACGTTGTCGGATGATTCTGCGGATGCTGTTGTAAAAGCGGCGCTGCACGAAGGCCTGATCCTCCAAGCTCCGCAACCCAACTGCCTGCGCTTCACCCCGGCCCTGACCGTGAGCAAAAGCAACATCGACGAAATGCTCCTGCGCCTGGCCCGCGCCTTCTCCCGCGTGCGTACCGCTCAACTGCAATGCCGCAAGGGTATCGCCGTTTAACCCCCTTATTTCTGAACCGTCTCGCGGTCTACGCGGCGCCTCCGGCCTGATTTTTTTGGCTGGGGGCGTTTTTTTGGGCGTGTCATTTTTGGATTGAAAATGTTGATTGAGCGTTTGTGAAAACAATGGCTTTTTAGCGAGCGTCGGCAAGGACTGCCGATGGGGCACAGCGTGCTCTACTTCTAATCTATACCACTGGGTGGTATGTTTGTGGGAAGGGATATCCATGAAGCTCAGGCTGTTCAAGACCCGCGATTTTGCTGATGCTGCCGGTAAAGCTTGGATTTGTGATTCAGAGTTGAGGGAGGCATTTGGCCAGTTACTTACGGGGCAAGCGGATAATCTGGGAGGCGGCGTGTGGAAAAAGCGCCTGAATCAGAATAGACATCGCTCTATCGTCCTGGCCAAGGGCAGGCATTACTGGGTTTATCAACTTTTGTTCGCCAAGCAGGATCAAAGCAATATCAGTCAAAAGGATTTGATTTGGTTTCGGGCGATGGCAAAGACTTATGAAAGTTTAAACGAAGCACAGGTCCAGCGACTTCTGGATCTCAGGGAGTTTGTGGAGATACATCATGATCAAAAAATATGAAAGCGAAGCGTTGGAGTCGGTACACAAATCCGCGGTAGCGCTCTATGCCATCGGCGCCATCAGTAAAACCACGCTTCGTGAATATGACGAGGCCTGCTTATCTGCCGTCCCTGAGCAAATCCCGGCCGACCAAATCAAGCAGCTTCGTGAAAGCAGCCATGTGAGCCAGCCTGTGTTCGCCCGCTACCTGAACACCAGCGCGTCCACCGTGAAAAAGTGGGAGTCCGGCGAGAAGCAACCCAGCGGCATGGCGCTCAAATTGCTGAGCATTGTGCAGAAGCACGGCTTGGAGATTCTAGCCTGACAGTGGCCCAACGCCAGATCCCACTGAACCCTCACGAACGCCCAAGGTCGATTAGCTACACGGCTCACACGAGCCGATTTTCTGGAGCTGATCCCATGGATTTCATTCGTATCATCATCGCCATTCTGTTGCCGCCACTGGGTGTGTTCCTGCAAGTGGGTTTCGGCGGCGCGTTCTGGCTGAATATCCTGCTGACCCTGTGCGGCTACATCCCGGGCATCGTGCACGCGGTGTACATCATCGCCAAGCGCTGAGGCCGTCAGCCTTTTGCGATGAGCCGTGAGTTGCGCTCGTTGCGAAAGGCCAACTGCTGGATGGTCTGGGTGGCGTGTTCGGCTTCTTCCCGCGCTTGCAGGATGATGCCGTGCTGCTCGGACTTGCTGCACACCGGGTCGGCATTGCTCGCGTCCCCCGTGAGCATGAAGGCCTGGCAACGGCAGCCGCCGAAGTCCTTCTCTTTTTCATCGCAGGAACGGCACGGTTCGGGCATCCAGTCGTAGCCCCGAAAGCGGTTGAAGCCGAACGAGTCGTACCAGATGTGCTGCATGCTGTGGTCGCGCACATTGGGAAATTGCACCGGCATCTGTCGGGCACCGTGACACGGCAGGGCGGTGCCGTCCGGCGTCACAGTCAGAAAGATACTGCCCCAGCCGTTCATGCAGGCCTTCGGGCGCTCTTCGTAGTAGTCCGGTGTGACGAAGATCAGCTTGCACGGGTGACCTTCCGCTTCCAGCTTGGCGCGGTATTCGTTGGTGATGCGTTCGGCACGTACCAGCTGTTCTTTGGTCGGCAACAACCCCACACGATTGAGCTGCGCCCAGCCGTAGAACTGGCAGGTGGCGAGCTCCACAAAGTCCGCCTCCAGCGCAATGCACAGCTCGATGATGCGGTCGATCTTGTCGATATTGTGCCGATGGGTGACGAAGTTCAGCACCATCGGGTAGCCGTGGGCTTTCACCGCCCTGGCCATCTCCAGTTTCTGTGCGAAGGCTTTTTTCGAGCCGGCCAGCAGGTTGTTCACCTGTTCGTCGCTGGCCTGGAAACTGATCTGGATATGGTCCAGGCCGGCTTTCTTGAAGTCGCTGATCTTCTGCTCGGTGAGGCCGATACCCGAGGTGATCAGGTTGGTATAGAACCCCAGTTTGCGTGCTTCAGCGATCAACTCGGCCAGATCCTGGCGCACCAGCGGCTCACCGCCGGAAAACCCCAGCTGCGCGGCCCCCATCTCGCGGGCTTCGCGGAATACCTTGAACCACTGCTCGGTCGTCAGCTCCTTGCCCTGCTCGGCAAAGTCCAACGGGTTGGAGCAGTATGGGCACTGCAACGGGCAGCGGTAGGTCAGCTCGGCCAGCAACCACAGCGGCAGGCCGATGGCCGGCTTTTCAGGCAAGGGTGATCCAGTGCTCAGCACGGGCGACCTCCATGAATTGCTCGATGTCTTCACCGAGTTCAGGCACGCCGGGGAATTGCTTCTCCAGCTCGGCGATGATGGCTGCTACGTCGCGCTCACCGTCGATCAAGCCACCGATCAATGCAGCGCTGTCATTGAGCTTGATCATGCCTTCGGGGTAGAGCAACACATGGCCTTTTTGCGCCGGCTCATATTGATAGCGGTAGCCCTGGCGCCAGGTCGGTTTCTTGCTGCGATCAAAGCTCATAGGGTGATCCCTTTGTGCCACACCCGCTGCTCGGTGACGCTGTGGTACGGCGGGCGTTTGAGTTCATAGGCCATGCTCATGGCGTCGAGCATGCTCCACAGGATGTCCAGTTTGAACTGGAGAATTTCCAGCATGCGCTCCTGGCCTTCGCGGGTGGTGTAGTGCTGCAGGGTGATCGCCAACCCGTGTTCCACATCGCGGCGGGCCTGGCCCAGGCGGGTGCGGAAGTATTCATAGCCGGCCGGGTCGATCCACGGGTAATGCTGCGGCCAGCTGTCGAGGCGCGACTGGTGGATCTGCGGCGCGAACAGCTCGGTCAGCGAGCTGCTGGCGGCTTCCTGCCAACTGGCACGGCGGGCGAAGTTGACGTAGGCGTCTACCGCGAATCGTACGCCGGGCAGCACCAATTCCTGCGAGCGCAGTTGGTCGGGGTCGAGGCCTACCGCCTGGCCCAGGCGCAGCCAGGCTTCGATGCCGCCGTCTTCACCGGGGGCGCCATCGTGGTCGAGCAGGCGCTGGATCCACTCGCGACGGACCTCACGGTCCGGGCAGTTGGCCAGGATCGCAGCGTCTTTGAGCGGGATATTCACCTGGTAGTAGAAACGGTTGGCGACCCAGCCCTGGATCTGCTCGCGGGTGGCGCGGCCTTCATACATCGCCACGTGGTACGGGTGGTGGATGTGGTAGAAGGCGCCCTTGGCTCGCAGGGCGGCTTCGAATTCGGCGGTAGTCAATGGCGTGTCAGTCATCTCGTCAGCTCCTACAATTCAATACTCATGCAGTCGTACGCCACTTCGACATTGCGCCGCACCAATTCCGCTCGCTCGGGGGAGTCTTCATCGAGGATCGGGTTGGTGTTGTTGATGTGGATAAGCACCTTGCGCTGCTCGGGCAACTGCTCCAGCACTTCGAGCATGCCGCCGGGGCCGTTCTGTGCCAGGTGGCCCATCTCGCGGCCGGTGCGGGTGCCCACGCCACGGCGCTGCATTTCATCGTCATCCCACATCGTGCCGTCCACCAGCAGGCAGTCGCTGCTGGCCATGATCTCCAGCAACGGCGCGTCAACCTTGCCCAGGCCTGGGGCGTAGAACAGCTTGCCGCCGGTGCGCAGGTCTTCGACGATCAGGCCAATGTTGTCGCCCGGGTGCGGGTCGAAGCGGTGCGGCGAGTAGGGCGGCGCTGCGCTGCGCAGCGGCAGCGGGGTGAAGCGCAGGTTGGGGCAGGCCGGGATGGTGAAACTGGCGTCCAGCTCGATACGGTTCCAGGCCAGGCCACCGTTCCAGTGGGTGAGCATGGTGAACAGCGGGAAACCGGTGCTGAGGTCTTCATGGACCATGTCGGTGCACCACACCTGGTGCGGGCAGCCCTCGCGCAGGCTCAGCAGGCCGGTGGTGTGGTCGATCTGGCTGTCCATCAGGATGATCGCGCTGATACCGGTATCGCGCAGGGCGCGGCCCGGTTGCATCGGTGCAAAGCCCTGGAGTTGCGCGCGGATATCCGGCGAGGCGTTGCACAGCACCCAGTTCACGCCATCGTCGGAGATCGCGATGGACGACTGGGTACGCGCCTGGGCCCGCAGGCTGCCATCACGAAAACCCGCGCAGTTCACGCAGTTGCAGTTCCACTGCGGGAAACCACCGCCAGCGGCGGAACCTAGAATCTGGACAAACATGGCAGCTCCATCAAGCTCAAAACAAAAACGCCCCGGGCGAACCGAGGCGTTGTATTACCCAGCGGATTAACGGCTGGCGAAGTACATGGTGACTTCGAAACCGATGCGCAGATCAGTGTAAGCAGGTTTGGACCAGGTCATATTCTTACTCCTACGAAGGGATGGGACGTTTACTACCAAGTAATACATATAGTCCACCTCCAGTCGGAGATGTTCAGATGTGTGCGTGGGAATATTACTCAATTCTTTTCAAGTTAGCGCTGTCTTGAGGGAGAAAGCCTTTTGCAGGGGCGGCAATGATCACCCTGCCGCTTGCCACGTAGTCGAGATGCGCGGGCCGTTGCCGATGCAGCGCCAGCCGCCTGCGGCGTCGTTCAACTGCTCGGCGGCACGCTGCAATTCTGCGCGGGTACAGGTTCTGATCTGGGTTTGAAGTTGAGCCAGGTACTCTGACGGATGGCCCGCCAGGTGGGCGTGCCACAGCAGTTCGGCGGCTTGGGCGTTGGGCAGCGCTTGTGTGCTGAACTGCTCGGCCAAGGTCTGGTTGTCCAGGTCGTCGCGGCTATCGATCAGCGCCGGCAGTTGCTGCAGGAAGGTCTGCAGGTGATCGGCGATGCCTTCCAGGGATAGGCTGGGGGATTGCACGCCGAACAGCAGGCCGGTCTGGCCGTTTATCTGCCGGATGCCGCAGAACACGGCGTAGCCGATTTGCAGTTCTACCCGCAGGCGCTGGTAGAAGGGCGCCTGGAGCAGATGGCAGAGCAGTCGCCAGGCGGCTTCGTCCGCCAGGGACTGGCTGGGTGCCGGGCAAAACAGCAGCAGGGCGGCTTCGGTTGAGTCGGTTTGCACCGCATGCCAGATGCGTTGGCCGCCTAGGGATGGCGCGACGTGATTGAGGCTAGCGGGTTGCCCCGGCAGGCGGGCCGCAGCGGTTTTGATCGCGGCTTCAAGGGCGGCGGAGAAACCCAGCCCTAGCCCTTGCCAGCGCGCGGTAGCCCATGAGGCCGGTTCGCAGGGGGTGGCAGCGCAGCAAGCGGGCAGCGACTTGAGCAATTCGCGGATGGCGATCATGGGCGGCGAGGCGGCTTGAGCCTCCTGCGGATCGCTCAGGCATTGCGCCAGCACTTCCAGGATTGCGGGGATCGGTTCCTGAAGCCCGACCAGTTTCACCAGCCTATGGCTGCCCAGATCGTCGAATGAAACTTCGACACCCGCCTGGCGGGCATTTTCGCGTAACGACTGCAACGCGCTTTCCTGGCCTGTGGGGGCTGACTGCCATTGCAGATACAGCGCACCTTCATCGCCGTCGTCCGGCAATGCCTGGCTGAAGGCCAGTGCCGATGCATCACGACGCCCTCTGGAGCGATCCTGGGCAAACGTGCGCAAGCCTCGGTGGGCGCTGGTCTGGCCGCGAATCAGGCCGGCGCGTTCTTCCTTGACCGGCGGGCGCAGGAAGGGGTTGTTCGGCGGCAGTTGCCATGGGTGTTCGGAGGGTGGCAAGCGCAGCGATTCAAGCAGGGCCTTGAGGGCGACGACATCCTGTTCCGACAGGTCTTGGCGGTCATTTCGGGCCAATGCCAGGGCGCCTTGGGTTTGCTGTTGGCGAGCGGCCAGCAGAGCAAACTCTTCGCGCAACGCAGCCCAGTCGCTGTGTGCGAAAAAGCTCAGCCAGTCGTACAGCAACGCCTCGACTTGTGTGGCTGATTCAGCGGGACCACTGAGCGTAATGTCGATATCCAGCACTGTTTGCCCGGCGAAGTGATACAGCACCGACGCCTGCAGTGCGCTCGCCAGGTGTCGCGCTTTCAGTTCGGACAGCAATCCGCCGGGTGCCGACGCGTTAAGCCAGGTGCAGAGAAACTCCAGCGCTTCACGGGGCGCATCACAGGTGAAGACCTGATGCAGGTGATCCTTGGCAATGTGCTGATAGTGCTGCGCTTGCCCCGGCATCAAGGCCGGGGGCACGGATTGTGGGCGCAGGGGCCCTGAGGTCAGCTGTTCACTGAACCGCTGTGCCAAGCCTTCCAGTGCCTCCAGCGATAGTGGGCCGGCCAGGCTCAAGGTCATCTGCCCACTCTGATAGTACTGCGTGTGAAATTCCCGCAAGTCTTGCTGAAAGGTCTCACGCTCAACTGGCAGGCTGTCGCGGTTGCCTGCATGAAAGCCGCGCAGCGGGTGGTCAGCTGCAAGTCCTTCCAGCAACGCGACCTGCTGCTGCGCCTGGGTGTCTTGAGACCAGGCGATAAACTCCGCGTGCAGCACCTCGCGTTCGCGCAACTGATCCTCCAACGCCAGGCGCGGATGGGTCAGCATATCGGCCAAGCGCTCCAGACCCCCGGCAAACGTGGCATCCGGCAGTTCGAAGAAGAAGTCCGTGGTGCGTTCACGGGTGCTGGCATTGACTTGGCCCCCATGGCGTTGCACGTAGGCCATCAACCCTTCGCTTGTGGGAAAGCGTGCGGTCCCGAGAAACAGCAAATGCTCCAGAAAATGCGCCAGCCCCGGCCACGCCAACGGCACATCATGGCTGCCGGCCGCCACCCTCAGCACGGCGGCGCAACGCTTCAATCGTGGGGCATGACGCAAGGAAACCCGCAGGCCATTGGCCAGGGTCAGGTGAAGGTGGTGAGGGTGGGCCGGCGCAGGCATGGGCACTTCCGAAACATAGAATGTGCCTATGCTAACAAACCGGCCGGATCAGGGCTTGTGCAGCGCGCCGTACAACTCGGGGCGGCGATCTTGCAGGTAATGATTGGCACTGCGGGCGTCGAGGAGCGATTGGCGCTCCAACTCCCCGACAATCAGCGCTTCGTCCAGGCCGGCCTGGGCAATACGCTGTCCATTCGGCGCGGCAATGCTGCTCTGCCCGCAGTACTGGATCTCGCCTTCGTGCCCGCAGTAATTGGCGTAGGCCACATAGCACTGGTTTTCAAAGGCCCGCGCCCGCACGGTGACATCGGCGACAAAGTCGAACGGCACCATGTTGGCAGTGGGCACCAGGATCAACTCGGCGCCAGCCAGGGCCAGGCGCCGGGTGTTTTCCGGGAATTCCAGGTCATAGCAGATCAGGAAACCGAGCTTCCAGCCGTTGAGTTCTACCAGCGGGAAATCATCCTCGCCAGCGCTGAACATCGAATGGTCCAGGTCGCCGAACAGATGGGTCTTGCGGTAGTTGCACAGGCGCTGGCCGTTAGCGTCGATCAACTGCACGGCGTTGTAGATCTGACCATCCTCGGCCCGCTCCGGGTAACCGTACAGAATCGCCAGCCCGGCGCTTTTGGCCAGTTCGGCAATCGCCTGCGCCGACGGCCCATCCTGCGCCTCGGCCAAGGCGCCAACGGCTTCGGCACCGATGTTGTAGCCGCTGAGGAACATCTCCGGCAGCACCAGCACATCGGCATCGGAGGCCTCATGCGCCAGTTGATGCAAGCGCGTGAGGTTGCCGGCCACATCCAGCGGCAGCGGCGGGCATTGGTACAAGGCGACGCGCATGTTCAACTCCTTAATCTGCCAGGGCGATTGGTCCGATCTCATCGAACACATCACCCGGCCCTGGGTTCTCGGGGTGAGTGCTGCCACCAAAGTGGGTCATGATGCCCCACACCGCGTTCAGCGAGGTTTGCACGGCGCCTTCGACCCAGGCAGGCGTCCAGGACACATCATCACCGGCGATAAATATCCCACGTTGTTCGGCGGGCATGTCCTTCTGCATGAAGTGTGCATACATACGCTGGTTATAGCGATAGTGACCCGGCAACGCGCCCTTGAAGGCCCCGAGGAAATGCGGGTCGGCTTCCCAGGACACGGTGATCGGATCGCCGATAATGCGCGCCTTGATATCGACTTTCGGGTAGATCTTTTTCAGCGCATCGAGGGCCAGCTTCACTCGCTTGTCGATGGGCTGCGGCAGCATTTTCAGGGCGTCGCTCATCCACGAGTACGACAGGCAGATCACCCCCGGCTTATCGTCGCCGTTATCGAACAGGTAGGTGCCACGGGTCAGGCGGTCGGTGAGGGTCATACTCATGAGGTCGCGGCCGGTTTCCGGGTCTTTGTCCTTCCAGAACGGGCGGTCGACCATCACGAAGGTTTTTGATGACTGCATGTAGCGTGTGCGGTCCAGGGCCATCCAGATTTTTTGCGAGAACAGGCTCTCGTCGCATTCGATCTGGGTGGTCAGCAGCCAGCTTTGGCAGGTGGTCAGCACGGCGGCGTATTCGCGGGTGTCGCCATAGTTGTCGGTGACGGCGAAACGGCCATCGGCGGCGTGGGCAATGCGTTTGACGCCCGCGCGTGGGGCGCCGCGATGCAGTGAACTCAGGCTGGTGCCGGCCGGCCAGTGGGCGCAACGCTCCGGTACATGGCGCCAGATGCCCATCGGCACCTGGGCTACGCCGCCGACCACCAGGTGTTGGTGGTCGTCGCAGTTGGTCATCACCACGCGGAAGATTTCCAGCATCGAGTTGGGGAAATCCGAGTCCCAGCCGCCGGTGCCGAAACCCACCTGGCCGAAGACTTCACGGTGCAGGAACGACAGCTTGGCGAACGCCTTGGAGGTGGCGACGAAGTCGTAGAAGGTGCGGTCGTCCCACAGCGGCACCAGCTTGTTCCACAGCTCTTTGAGGCGCGGCACGTCGCGGTCGCGGATAGCCTGTTGGATATCGCCGAACTGTGAACCGGCTTCCAGCGCATCGGCCCAGGCGTCCGCGACTTCCTGGAACAGTACCGGCAGGTCGGAGAGTTTTTGCGCGTAGTGGGTCTGGCCTTCGAGGTCGATGACCGTGCTGCCGGAGGCCGGGGTCAGCGGGTTGGGGAAGGGTTTGGTTTCCAGGCCGAGCTTGTCCACATAGTGGTAGAACGCCGTCGATGACACCGGAAAGCGCATGCCGCCCAACTCGGCGATGATACCTTCGGCACCTTCAAAGGCTTGGGAGCGCAGGCGACCGCCCATTTTCGAGGCTTCGTACACCACCGGCTTGAGGCCCAGTTTCATCAGCTCGTAAGCGGCCACCAGGCCCGCGATGCCGGCCCCGACGATCGCCACTTCGGCACCATGGTTGGCGGCGGGGATGCTGCCCAGGCCGGCGGGGTGTTCGATCCAGTCATCGAAGGCGAACGGGAAGTCCGGGCCAAAGATGGTGATGGGTTTTTTACCGTCTGCAGGGTGGCGATTGTTTTTGTTGGACGTGTTCATGGCTGACCTGGCTGATGACTCGGCGGGGCACGACCCGCTGAGTATAGGAAAAGATGGCAGCCAGTTTAGGGAGTGTAGCGTTCGTTAATAAGACGCAAAGTGTCGTCGGATTGATCTGTTTTTAGTCAGAATGACGAAGCTGTTGGTCAGATTGGTTGGCCGCGATCCAATTTGTTACTGAGGATGATCGACGTGGTGGTTTTCTCCACGCCGTCGACGCTGCCAATCTGGTCCAGTAATTGGTCCAACTGCTCCGGCGAATCCGTGCGCAGCCAGGCCACATAATCAAACTCGCCACTCACCGCGCACAACTGCTGCACCTGGGCCATGGCACTCAACCGGCGCAACACCTCTTTGCCCGAGCGCGCTTGTACGGTGATGCCCACATAAGCCTGCAAACCACCATCGACCACCCGCTGCCCGAGGCGCACGCCATAACCGGTGATCACCTGGGTTTTCTCCAGGCGCGCCAGGCGCGACGTCACCGTGGTGCGCGCGATGCCCAACTGCCGGGCGAGCATGGCCACGCTTTCGCGGGCGTTGATCTGCAGGGCGGCGATCAGTTGGCGGTCGATTTCATCTAGGGCGGGCAAGGCGAGGGCTCCGATAGGCGGGCAATGGGTTGGCATCTTACAGGTTGGCGTCGGCGAACAGGCAGCGGGTGAACAGTTGCGGTACGGGCAGGTGGCGTTGACTGTAGCGGCTCAGCAGGATGATTTCGCGGTAAAAGGTCCGGCTGCCCAATGGGATGATTCGCACGTTGGGCGAGCGCTCCAGCCACAACCCGGCTTGAGGAATCAGCGATACGCCCAGGCCGCATTCGACCATCTTGACGATGGCTTCCAGCTCATCCAACTCCAATGCTACCTGCACGTCGAGTTTATGTTCCTTCAGGAATCGGCTGACCAGGCGACCGCCAAAGGAAGCACGGTCATAGCGCACATGCGGCTGCGTCGCGAGCAACTGCAACGGGTCATCACCCGCCAACGTGTGAGGCACGATCAGCGCGAACGGCTCCTTGCGCAGCACCTGCACGTGCAGTTCCTTGGGCAGGTCGAAGGGCGGGCGGATGATGATCGCCGAGTCCAGTTCACCGGCGTCCACCCGGCTCAACAACTCCAGGGACACGCCGGGTACCAGCTTGCACTCCACCGTTGGCGCCGCCTGACGCAAACGCACCAGTGCCTGAGGCAACAAACCGGTTTGCGCGGTGGTAATGGCGCCCACCTTCAACTCACCCCGATACTCGTTGGCATCCACCGGCACCGCCATGCGGTTGAAGGTCTCCAGGATCTCCCTGGCCAACGGCAAGGCACGCAAACCCGCAGCATTCAACGTGGCCTGGCGCCCGGTACGGTCGAACAACGGCACACCGAGCGCCTGCTCCAATTGACGAATCTGCGCACTCACCGCCGACTGCGTCAGCCCGATATGCATGCCCGCCGCCGCAAATGTGCCGTGACGAGTGACGGCAATAAACGTCTTCAATTCACGCAGCATGGGCGTCTCGATTGATCGAAATAATTTGAGCTCGATGCAAAAACTATCGTCTTTTCATCGTTGCTAGCAAGGCTAAACTCGGGGCACTTAACGCCCATAGAGGTTTGACCTGATGAAACTCGCCCCTTTCCACCTGGCAATCCCGGTATACGACCTGGCCGCTGCGCGGCATTTCTACGGTGAAGTCTTTGGCCTTGAAGAAGGACGCTCAAGCGATCATTGGGTCGACTTCAACTTCTTCGGCCACCAACTGGTGATCCACGAACACCCTAAGACTGCCTCTCAGGAATCGGCGCACACCAACGCAGTCGACGGCCACAACGTCCCCGTGCCGCATTTTGGCGTGGTGCTGAGTTGGGAAGACTGGCATGCCCTGGCGGAACGCTTGCAGGCCCGGCAAACCTGCTTCGTGCTGGAGCCGCATATTCGCTTCAAGGGGCAGGTGGGGGAGCAGGCGACGTTGTTTCTGTTTGATCCGTGCGGGAACGCGCTGGAGTTCAAGGCGTTCAGGGATATTGGGCAGTTGTTTGCGAAATGAGGTTGCCAGACACACAAAAGCCGCGCATTGCGCGGCTTTCTTGTTTGGTGGGCCCACACGGACTTGAACCGTGGACCAAAGGATTATGAGTCCTCTGCTCTGACCAACTGAGCTATAGGCCCTGTAACAGGTCGCGGATTATAACGATGGTTTCCCCACTGTGCCATCCGAAAAATCCTCAATGCTCATACGAAGAAACGTAGCAGCAAAAAGCTCCGGCGGTAGCGGCAGGCTGACGATGTAGCCTTGCATCTGTTCGCAGCCTTCGGCGGCAAGGAAGGCTTGTTGCGCGGGGTTCTCCACGCCTTCGGCGATGATGGTGAATTGCATGCTGTGGCCCAGGGCGATGATGGCGCGCACGATGGCGGCGTCGTGGGGGTCGTCGGGCAGGCCGCGGACAAAGGATTGGTCGATCTTCAGAAAGTCCAACGGTAGGCGCTTGAGGTAGCTGAGGGAGGAGTAGCCGGTGCCGAAGTCATCAATGGCCAGTTGTACACCCAAGTCTTTGAGTTGGTGCAGCACTTCCAGCGCTTCTTCGGCCTGGCTCATGATGAAGTTTTCGGTGATCTCCAGTTGCAGGCAGCCCGGGTCGAGTTGGTAGTCGCGCAATAGCTGTTCGATGCGCGCCAGCAAGCCGGGGTGACGCAATTGGGCGCCGGCCAGGTTCACCGACAGTGGGCCGAACTCCTCGAACGTGCCTTGCCAGGCGTGCAGTTGTCGGCAGGCCTGTTCCAGCACCCAATCACCGATCTGCAGGATCATGCCGTTCTCTTCGGCCAGGGCGATGAAGTGTTCCGGTGGCACGTCGCCAAAGGTGGGGTGATGCCAACGAATCAGCGCTTCGGCGCCGATCAGTTCCTGGGTCATCAAGCTCAGTTTGGGTTGGTAGTAAAGGCTCAGTTCATCGCGCTCGATGGCGCGGCGCAGTTCGTGTTCCAGTGCCACGCGTTCGTTGGCCTGAGCAGTGAGGTCGCGGGTGTAGCGTTCGACCCGGTTGCGCCCCTTGGCCTTGGAGCGGTACATCGCCGCGTCGGCGTTCTTGACCAGCGTGGCGACGTCGGTGCCGTCCTGCGGGTAGAGGCTGGTGCCGATGCTGGCGCTGATAAAGAACTCGTGCTCACCGGCCTGGAACGGCGGTGTAAAGCAGGCCAGCAGTTTATTGGCCAGATTCTGGGCGTCGTTGGCGTGCTGCAGGCCGGGGAGCAGAATGATGAATTCGTCGCCGCCCAGGCGTGCCACGGTGTCGATGTCGCGCAGTTGCTCCTTGAGGCGTACGGCGATGTCTTTGAGCAGCAGGTCGCCGATCGGGTGGCCGAGGCTGTCGTTGATGTGTTTGAAACGGTCCAGGTCAAGAAACAGCACGGCGCCTTGTTTGCCGGTTTCCTGGTGGCCGTTGAGGGCGGCCTGCAGTCGACTTTCGAACAGCGTGCGGTTGGGCAAGCCGGTCAAAGGGTCGTGATGCGCCTGGTAGTCGAGGCGGGCCTGGGCCAGTTTGAGGCTGGAAATGTCGGCGAACACCGCGACGAAATGCGTGATCAACTGGTCGCGGTTGCGCACGGCACTGATGGTCAGCCAGCTGGGGTACAACTCGCCGTTCTTGCGACGATTGGATATCTCGCCTTGCCAGTGCCCTTGGGCGGTCAATTGGTGCCACATCGCCGCATAAAACGCGCTGTCATGCAGCCCGGAAGCGAGCAGGCGCGGGGTGCTGCCGAGGGCTTCAGCCTCGCTGTAACCGGTGATTTCGCTGAAGGCACGGTTGACGGCGCTGATGTTCTGTCGGGTGTCGGTGATCAACACACCTTCGGCCGTGCTCTCGAACACGGTGGCGGCTTGTTGCAGTTTTTCCTGCATCAGTTGGCGTTCGGTGATGTCTCGGGCGATGGTCAGCATGCAGTCGTCGTCGCCAATCGGCAGCGGACGGCTGGATAGCTCACACAGGCGGATCTGGCCATCGCTGCGGCGTATGTGGCAGATAAAGTCACGCACAAACCCATCGCGCTGCATCAGTTCCAGCATGTGTTTGCGTTCGTTGAGGTCTACCCAGATGCCCAGGTCCAAGGTGGATTGATCGAGCGACGCGGCGCTGTTGAAGCCTGTGATCCGGCTGAAACCGTCGTTCACTTCAATCAGCAGGCCATCGCGCTGTCGGCTCAGCAGCAAGCCGTCGGGGGAGGCGTGGAAGGCCTTGGCGAATTTCTCTTCGGAGGTCTGCAGCTGTTGCTGGGTTTCCTTGAGTTGGGTGATGTCCCGCACCACCACCACGATGGCCTCCGTGGTATCGAGTTGAAACGGTTCGGCGGAAATCAGCCCGGTGAAGGCTTGGCCATTACTGCGCAGGAAGGGCATTTCCAGGTTGCGGATGCTGGTGGTCTGCACTCGCTGCAGCAGGTCGGGGCCTACGCCCTGGATGCCCCAGATGTTCAGCTCGGTAGCGGTTTTACCCACGACCTGTTCGGCCGTCAGCCCGACCTGGTCCTCGAACGCTTTGTTCACCTCCAGCAGGCAGCCATCGGACAGCCGCGCGATCACCAGGATGTCCGGGCATTGCTGGAACACCGAGGCAAATTTCTGCTCAGACAGTTGCAAGGCCTCTTCGGTACGCTTGGCCTCGCTGATATCGATCATCAAACCACGCAGTACGGGCTCATGGCCGTGTTCGATCAGGCTGACGATGTCACGCACCCACAAGCAACGGTTGTCGGCGGTGATAACCCGGTAATCAACGCTGTGGTCGCGGTTGGCGCGGGTTTCGCGTTGGCAGTAGGATTCGGCGCGAAGCAGGTCGGCGGGGTGAATGATGTTGCGCCAGAAGCCCGGAATCAGCCAGTGGGCGCGGGGGTAGCCCAGCAGTTCCTCGGCGTGGGGTGATACGTAGCTGTAGGTGAAATCGGTGACGCTGGCTTCCCAGGCGATCGCGGACAAGCTCTCTACCAGGCCACGATAGTGGTACTCGCTGCTGCGCAGCTCCTGTTCGAGGGCTACGCGGCGGGAGATTTCCGAGCTGAGCCGGCGATTGATCCGGATCACCACGGCCAGCACCGTACTCAGCAGCAACACTGTGGGCAGGCCGTAAGTCAGCAAGTCGGTCCAGAAGGTGCGATGGTCGGTAAAGCTGCCGACCCAATGTTGCTGGATCGCGTCGGTTTCCTGCGGGCTGAGGTCGGCCATTACCTTGTCCAGGATGCCCACCAGCATTTTGTTGTCGCGTGGTACGCCCATCGCCAGTTGGTAGCGGTAGGGTGTTTCTCCGCTGACGTACAAGCCGTCGAGCTTGAGTTGGCGCAGGCTCCAGACGCTTGAGGCGAGGTCACCGACGACCGCATCCACTTCGTCCGTGGCCAGGGCTTGCAGCGTTGAGCTGACATTCGGCATGGCCACCAGGTTGAGGTCGGGGTGGTGAGTGCGCAGCAGTTCATGAGGCGCGTAGTTCTCCACCACGGCAATCTTCAGCCCATAGAGGTCCTTCAGGTTGCGCGGTTTGGCCCCGCCTTCGTGGGCCAGGATGACGATGGGGAAGTCCAGGTACGGGCGAGTGAACGCCATGTAACCTTGGCGTTCGGGCGTGGACATGATGCCGGGCAGCAGGTCGAGCTGGTTGTTGCGGGCCAGCTCCAACACCGCGCTCCAGTTCACCGGTTCGATCAGCTTGACCCGTATGCCCAGGCGGTCCTGGATCAGGCGCACGTAATCGGCCGCCAAGCCTTGGTAGCGGCCCTCTTCGTCACGGTATTCAAAGGGCGGCCATGACGCGTCCACCCCCAGGCGCAGCTCCTGATGGTCCGCCAACCAGCCACGCTCATCATCAGTGAGAGTCAACGCGCCAGCCGTTGCGGTCCAGGTCAGCAGCGACAGCAGTAACACAGTCGGCAATCTGGGCATAACGGTCTCGTTATGGCACGGGGAATGTTTCGAGTGTAGACGGGCATTGCGGGGGAGGGGGGTTGTGAGGGATTTTATCTATACAAAACAAAACCCCCGGCCTGGGCCGGGGGTTCTGGTATCACTCGTCGAGGAAGGAGCGCAGATGCTCGCTTCGCGTCGGGTGGCGCAACTTGCGCAGCGCCTTGGCTTCGATCTGACGGATCCGCTCGCGGGTCACGTCAAACTGCTTACCGACTTCCTCAAGGGTGTGGTCGGTATTCATGTCGATGCCGAAACGCATGCGCAGTACCTTGGCTTCACGGGCAGTGAGGCCGGACAGTACGTCGCGAGTCGCTTCCTTAAGGCTCTCAACGGTGGCGACATCGATCGGCGACTGCATGGTCGAGTCTTCGATGAAGTCACCCAGATGAGAGTCTTCGTCATCACCGATCGGCGTTTCCATGGAGATCGGCTCTTTAGCGATCTTCAATACCTTACGGATTTTATCCTCAGGCATTTCCATGCGTTCGCCCAGCTCTTCCGGGGTCGGTTCGCGACCCATTTCCTGCAACATCTGCCGGGAAATACGGTTGAGCTTGTTGATCGTCTCGATCATGTGCACCGGAATACGGATGGTGCGGGCCTGGTCGGCGATCGAGCGAGTGATCGCCTGACGGATCCACCAGGTGGCATAAGTCGAGAACTTGTAGCCGCGACGGTATTCGAACTTGTCCACAGCCTTCATCAAGCCGATGTTGCCTTCCTGGATCAGGTCGAGGAATTGCAGGCCACGGTTGGTGTACTTCTTGGCGATGGAGATCACCAGACGCAGGTTCGCTTCAACCATCTCTTTCTTCGCGCGGCGGGCCTTGGCCTCACCGATCGACATGCGACGGTTGATGTCCTTGATCTCGGCAATTGTCAGGCCGGTCTCGGTTTCAAGCGCAGTCAGCTTCTGCTGGCAACGGATGATGTCCGGCTGCAGGCGACCAATGGCTTCGGCGTATTTCGCCTTGCCTTTGGCCAGTGCGTCGGTCCAGCTCTCGTCGACTTCGTTGCCTGGGAACTGGCGCAGGAAGTCGGCACGCGGCATGCGGGCATCACGCACACACAGTTGCATGATTGCGCGCTCTTGGGCGCGCAGACGCTCAAGGGCACTGCGAACACGCTCAACCAGGCCTTCGAATTGCTTCGGCACCAGCTTGATCGGCATGAACAGCTCAGCCAGGGCCACCAGTTCGGCAATCGCCTGCTTGTTGGCGCGACCGTGCTTTTTCAAGGCCTTGCGGGTGATTTCCATTTGATCGGAAACCGCACCGAAACGCTGGGCAGCGATGATCGGGTCCGGGCCGCTTTCAACTTCGTCTTCATCGTCGCCGCTGGCTTCAGCGTCGTCGTCTTCGGAGTCGTCGTCCGCTTTCGCAGCCTTGGCATCGACAGGTGGCGGTACTTCGGCGGCAGGCGGCGCAATGCCGTCGTCCGGGTCGATATAACCGCTCAGGACGTCGGACAGGCGGCCACCTTCGGTGGTTACGCGAGTGTACTCGGAGAGAATGTGGTCAACCGTGCCGGGGAAGTGCGCGATTGCGCCCATCACTTCACGGATGCCCTCTTCGATACGCTTGGCGATTTCGATTTCGCCTTCGCGTGTCAGCAGCTCGACGGTACCCATTTCGCGCATATACATGCGCACAGGGTCCGTCGTGCGACCGATATCGGTCTCCACAGCAGCCAGCGCGGCAGCCGCTTCTTCAGCGGCTGCCTCGTCGGTATCGGCGTCCGCCAGCATAAGGGAATCCTTATCTGGCGCAATTTCGAATACGTTGATCCCCATGTCGTTAATCATGCGGATGATGTCTTCCACCTGCTCTGGATCTGAAATATCCTCAGGCAGGTGGTCGTTGACCTCCGCGTAAGTCAGGTAACCCTGCTCACGACCGAGAACGATCAACTCTTTGATACGTGACTGCTGTTGCGCTTTTCCGGACATAACACCCTATCCACTGAAGGTCTTGGCGGGCAAAAAACAAGCCGAGGATTATACCCGAGCTATGACCTCACACGCCAGCTGAGGTCGGGTTTGATGCGGAAACATTCTGTTTTAAGAGGTCGCGCATCTGTTTTGCTATCTGAATTTGCTCTTCAGCCGACAATCCCGGCTGCCTTGCTCTCTTGATGAGTTCATCGAGGGTCTGCGTGTGCTGACCCGCGGATAACCTATTAATGGTGTCTAAAAACTGTTGTTCAAGGTTGTCGCCGTCAATTAGCCACTCCTTTTCCGCGAGGGCTTTAAGCAAGCGGCCTTGTTCAGTGCCATGCCAACGAGCCATCAATTGAATTGAGTTTAGCTTAGGATTTTTCTGTACCGCTTCGATCAAGGCGATCAGAACCTGGGCATAGGTGTTGCTTTCGTTGGCAAAGTGATCAGCGCTCTCGACCTTCTCCGCCAATTGCGGGTGGTGGATGAGCGTGCGCAGGGCAATCAGTGTCGGTGCTTCCACGGCAACCGGGGTGCGCGGGGCGTAGGCCTCATCGCCGTCACCACGCTTGCCGTTCTTGCTCCAGGGTTTCTTGTCCCATTTCTTGCCGCCGGCACCGGGTTTCTTCGGCGTCCACTCCTGCTGGGGCGCGTAGGCCTCCTGGGGTTGGTGGAAGTCGGAATAGTCCGGCATGGCGTCGTAATCCATGCCTGGGTCGTAGGTCGGTGGCGCGGCGTCATGCGGTGCGTTGTGCACCAGCTGGCTGACGGCTTCTCCGCTGAGTCCGGTGATTTCCAGCAGGCGCATGCGCATCAGGGACTTCAGGTTGGCGCCTGGTACTTTATCGATCAGCGGTGCCGCGAGGGTGGCCATATGGGCCTTGCCTTCGAGGGAGCGCGGATCTGCTTCTTCGGTCAGTTGCTGGAAGAAATAGTCGGCCAGCGGCTGCGCGTGTTGATTGATGCGCGCGCGGAATGCGTCGGTGCCTTCGGAGCGCACCAGGGTGTCCGGGTCTTCACCTTCGGGCAGGAACAGGAAGCGCGCACGGCGTCCGTCCTGCAGGCTCGACAGCGTAGCTTCGAGCGCGCGCCAGGCGGCGTTGCGACCGGCCTGATCGCCGTCAAAGCAGAACAACACGCTGGGCACCACACGAAACAGGCGTTTCATGTGTTCTTCGCTGGTGGCGGTGCCCAAAGTGGCGACGGCATTGCGCAGGCCTTGTTGGGCAAGCGCGATCACGTCCATGTAGCCTTCGACCACGATGATTTCATCGAGGTTGCGGTTGTTCTTGCGTGCCTCGAACAGCCCGTAGAGTTCCTGGCCTTTGTGGAACACCGGGGTTTCCGGGGAGTTCAGGTACTTGGGCTTGTCGTCTCCCAGTACGCGGCCACCAAATGCGATGATGCGGCCCCGGCTGTCGCGGATCGGGAACATCACGCGGTCGCGGAAGCGGTCATAGCGTTTGCCGGTCTCGGCGTTCTCCACCAGCAGGCCGGCGTCGATCATGGCCTTTTGCTGGAGGGTGTCGCTGCTCAGGTGCTTGTACAGGTTGTCCCAGCCGGGTGGGGCGAACCCCAGGCCGAAGTCGCGGGCGATTTCGCCGGTGAGGCCACGACCCTTGAGGTAATCGACGGCGGCCTTGCGCTGCGGATGGCTTTTAAGGGCTTGACGGTAAAAGTCGGCAGCGGCGGTCAGCAGCGGGTACAGCGGCGAATCGGTGGGTTGCCGTGGTTTGTGCGGGCGACCGCTCTCCTCGCGGGGGATTTCCATGCCCGCGGCTTTTGCCAGTTCCTCGACGGCCTGGGGGAAGTCCAGGTTGTCGTGGTCCATGATGAAGCCGAGGGCATTGCCGCCTGCGCCGCAACCGAAGCAGTAGTAGAACTGCTTGTCGGGGCTGACGCTGAATGACGGAGTCTTTTCCTTGTGGAACGGGCAGCAGGCGATGTAGTTCTTGCCGGCTTTCTTCATTTGCACGCGCGAGCTGACCACATCGACGATGTCGGTGCGGTTCAGAAGGTCGTCAATAAAGCTCTGGGGAATCAGCCCGGCCATGGCGTTCTCGTCATCACTGCGTGTAAATGAGGGCCCGTGAGGTGTTCAAGCGCGCGTATCGAGTGCTCGAGCATCCAGCGACTGCATGGGTTGTACGGAAGTGTATCTGCCGAATATTCACTGACGTTAGTTTCTGATCAGTCTTCGGTGTGGAAATGTTGCCCCGGCGTCCGGTCTTGGCCGTTGATGGGCCTCGGAAACGCCTCGTTGGGCGCAGTCGACACGGTTGGTCGGCTGTTTACAGAATGAGTGTGCTCGTCAGTAGCCTTGATAGGCTCGTCAGAAGAGACGTGCACCGCTGGCAAAAGAGCCAGTCCTGACGTGTGAAGCAGTTGTCTCGGTCGCATGTGCGGCGTCAACGGTGAAGCATCAAGCGATATCCGCAAATGCCATTAGCCCGGCTGAGGGCCGGGCTTGGCAGAAGCTTGCTACGAACGTCTGTGTATTAGTACAGACGAACGGCGCGGCGCTGTTCGCGCTGAACTTTCTTGGCATGACGCTTAACAGCGGCTGCTGCTTTGCGCTTACGCTCAGAAGTTGGCTTCTCGTAAAATTCGCGGCTACGAACTTCAGCCAGTACACCGGCTTTTTCGCAGGAGCGCTTGAAACGACGCAGAGCTACGTCGAAGGGTTCGTTCTCTTTAACTTTGACGGCTGGCATCCAGAGCTACCTTCTTTCATTACCGGGATCAACGTTCTCGTCGCAAAAAATTCGCGGCTGAGGTCGTCGGTTTTTAAGGGTTGCGGATGTTAACCCCTCATTGCCCGGAATGCAAAGCCTCTGATCGAAAACCGCTAGTCGGGAGGGGGAGTGGCGACTATTATGCGCGCCTTCGAATTCAGCCTCTACAAGGCGCAAACCCATGCTAGTACTGGGACTTGAAACCTCCTGCGACGAAACCGGTGTCGCACTTTACGACAGTGAACGCGGGCTCCTGGCCGATGCGCTGTTCAGTCAGATCGACCTGCACCGTGCCTATGGCGGCGTCGTGCCGGAGCTGGCCAGCCGTGATCACGTCAAGCGCATGCTGCCCCTGATCCGCCAGGTGCTGGACGAGGCCGGCTGCGTGCCGACCGAGATCGATGCCATCGCCTACACCGCTGGCCCTGGATTGGTCGGAGCCCTGCTGGTTGGGGCCTCTTGCGCCCAGGCGCTGGCCTTCGCCTGGGGCATTCCGGCGCTCGGCGTGCACCATATGGAAGGCCATTTATTGGCGCCCATGCTGGAGAAAACCCCGCCACAGTTCCCGTTCGTCGCTTTGTTGGTTTCGGGCGGTCATACGCAGCTGGTTCAGGTGGACGGAATCGGCCAATACACCCTTTTGGGTGAATCTTTGGACGATGCTGCCGGTGAAGCCTTCGACAAGACCGCGAAGATGATGGGCCTCAATTATCCCGGCGGCCCGGAAATCGCCCGTCTTGCCGAAAAAGGCGTGGCCGGCCGCTACACCTTCCCGCGCCCGATGTGTGATCGCCCCGGCCTGATGTTCAGCTTCAGCGGCTTGAAGACCTCCGCGTTGAACACTTGGCAGCACAGCGTCAGCGCCGGGGACGACAGTGATCAAGCCCGTTGCGACATCGCGCTGGCGTTCCAGCAGGCCGTGGTGGAGACTTTGACCATCAAGTGCAAGCGCGCCCTCAAGCAGGCGGGCATGAAGCGCCTGGTGATCGCCGGCGGCGTCAGTGCCAACAAGGCCTTGCGCACTTCGCTGGAAAAAATGCTCGGCGACATGAAAGGCGATGTGTTCTACGCGCGGCCAGAATTCTGCACCGACAACGGCGCGATGATCGCCTACGCCGGTTGCCAGCGCCTGCAGGCCGGGCAGCATGAAAGCCTGGCGATCAGCGTGCAGGCACGTTGGCCGATGGAGCAGTTGTCGCCGCTGTAAAGCCTCAACCTGAATTGAAGGTATTTAAAAATGCCGTTCGCGCCCGGCAAACAGGTCGCGTAAATTGCCTCGGTGGCGCCAGACGATCAGCAGTGTCAGTACGCTCATCGGCAGCAGCGCCGCCGGTTCTTGCCAGGCCAGTAGCGGCAGGGTGAGCGGGGTGGCGATCAGTGCGGCGAGTGAGCTGGTGCGGGTCAGGTAGAACGTCAGCAGCCAGGCGAGTACAGCCAGCAATGCTGCCGGTGGGTAAATCCCCAGCAACATGCCGGCTGCTGTAGCGACGCCTTTGCCGCCGCGAAAGCGGAAGTACAGGGGAAACAGATGGCCGAGGACCGCGCAGACGCCGATCCAGGCCTGCTGTTGCAGGGGCAGGCCGGCGAGGCTGGCGATCAGCACGGGCAACAAGCCCTTGCACAGGTCGCCCAGCAGCGTCAGCACGGCGAGTTTCTTGCCGGCCAGGCGCAACATATTGGTGGCGCCGGCATTGCCTGAGCCACTCATTCGCGGATCGGGGTTTCCCGTCAGGCGGCTGAGCAAAATGGCGAAGGACAGCGAGCCGAGCAGGTAGGCGAAGATCGCCAGTGACCAAAACATGCTAACTATTCCGGGCGAGGACGCCCTGATTCTAACGGGGCATCGCGCCCTTGTCGTGCTGCGGAGAAGAGTGCTTGGACAGAGTGTTTATCGAAGGCCTGGAAGTCGACACCGTCATCGGGGCCTACGACTGGGAGCGCGGAATCCGCCAATGCCTGCGCCTGGACCTCAGCTTTGCCTGGGACAATCGCCCGGCCGCCGCCGGTGACGACCTGACCCTGGCACTGGATTACGCCAGCGTGTCCGCGCGTATCCAGGCCTTCGCCGAGCAATCCCAGTACCAACTGGTAGAAACTTTTGCCGAGCGCCTGGCCGAAGTGTTGATGAGTGAATTCCAGATTCCCTGGCTGCACCTCAAGTTGACCAAGCCAGGCGCCGTAACGGCTGCCAAGGGCGTGGGCGTGGAGATCGAGCGCGGATGTCGCTAACTCAGGTTTACCTTGGCCTAGGCAGCAATATCGAGCGCGAGTCTCACCTGTGCGCCGGCTTGGATGCGCTGGCGAGTTTCTTGACCGATATGCGCTGCTCGGCGGTGTTCGAAAGCCAGCCGGTGGGCATAAAAAGTGGGCCGTTCTTCAATCTGGTGGTGTCGGCTTATACCGGTTTGCCGTTGATGGAGTTGGATCGCCGGTTGAAATTCATCGAGGCCGATAATGGTCGCTATGCGCCGGACCGCAAAGGGCTGCCGCTGGATATCGACGTGTTGTTGTTTGGCGACCTGGTAGGCAACTTTGACGGTTTGATCCTGCCTAGGGCCGAGATCCTGAAAAACGCCTTCGTGTTGTGGCCGCTGTCGCTGATGGCGCCGGAGCGCGTGCATCCTGAGGTGGGCAAGACGCTGGCCGAGTTGTGGCGCGATGCACAGATCGACCAGGTGCTGGCGCCCGTCGCGTTCGAATGGCAGGGCCAGCCACTGACACCAAACGCTCTTCTGTAGGAGCGAGCTTGCTCGCGAAGGACCTGAGAGCGCTGCGTTATCGTTGACGTTCTTCGCGAGCAAGCTCGCTCCTACATGAAGGCGTGTTGTTCCTTGTAGATTTTGAGTGCCTTGAGCCGTTCGCGCTTGAGCGCCTCACCCAGCTCCGGGCCTTTGAAGCCTTTCTCCAGCAGTGGTGCAACGGCTACCTCGCGGGCCGCCTTTGCCGCCCCGCGCAAATAATCCGCCTGTGGATAACTTCTTTGCTCCAGGCCCTTGCGACCGCGGGCGTCCATCTCGCAAGCGACCACGAACTCTTCAAAGCGCTGCGGTCGACGGTATACGTCGAAACTTTGCAGCAACTCCAACAATGTCGAGGCCTTCAGCTCAAGTGCCCGATGGCCGTGGGTGTGATATTGGCCCACCAGCAGTGCCAATTCCTGGCAATCCCTCGGCACCTTGAAGCGTTCATTGACCGCCTTGATCAGCTTCAAGCCCCGGTGTTCATGGGCGATGTGCTGCGGCAACTTATCCACAGGCGTCGTGCCCTTGCCCAGGTCGTGCAGCAGGCAGGCCCAGCGCACCGTCAGCGGTTGCTGGTGCACGGCGGCCTGTTGCAGCACGCTCAAGGTGTGCACGCCGGTGTCGATTTCCGGGTGATGGGCTTCGGGTTGTGGCACGCCGAACAGTGCATCGACCTCGGGCATCAGGGTTTTCAGCGCATCGCAGTCACGCAATACCTGGATAAACACCTGGGGTTGATCTTCCATCAGCGCCCGGGAGATTTCCTTCCAGCTGCGCTCGGGCGTCAGGGCTTCCAGTTCGCCGGATTCGCTGAGCTGTCGCATCAGTTCAAGTGTTTCCGGGGCGACGGTAAAACCCAGCTGCGCGTAACGTGCTGCAAAGCGCGCTACGCGCAGTACACGTAAAGGATCTTCGGCGAACGCCGGGGAAACGTGACGCAAAATACGGGCTTCAAGGTCGCGCTGGCCGTGATAGGGGTCGGTCAACTTGCCGTCATCGTCTTCGGCCATGGCGTTGATGGTCAGGTCGCGACGGATCAGGTCTTCTTCCAGCGTCACTTCTGGGCTCGCGTGAAACACAAAACCGCCGTAACCACGGCCGCTTTTGCGTTCAGTGCGGGCGAGGGCGTACTCGTCGCCGTTTTTCGGGTCGAGGAACACCGGGAAGTCAGCGCCAACAGGTTTGAAACCCTTGGCCAGCATCTCTTCGGTAGTTGCGCCTACGACGACGCGGTCGATGTCGGTGACCTTGATGCCCAGCAAGCGGTCACGGACGGCACCGCCGACTTTGTAGATTTTCATGAAAAAGCCTCCATTAGCGGCACAGGATACCGCCTGTGCCTGAGCAATGGAGGCTTTGCTGTTTCAGAGATGAACGACGGCCAGGTCCAGGCGGCCGTAGTCGTTGTCGTTGTGATCACTGCGCGGCGGCACATGATGGGTCTTCATCACCTGGTCGCCTTGCAGGGTTTCCAGATGAATGTCGAAGCCCCACAACCGATGCAGGTGCTTGAGTACTTCCTCGGTGGATTCGCCCAAGGGTTTGCGGTCGTGCTGCTGGTGACGCAACGTCAGCGAACGGTCGCCGCGCACATCGATGCTGTAGATCTGCACGTTGGGCTCGCGGTTACCCAGGTTGTACTGCGCCGCCAGTGTTTCACGGATGGTGCGGTAGCCGGGTTCGTCGTGGATCGCGGGCACTACCAAGTCATCCTTTAGGTCGTCATCGAGGATGCTGAACAACTTGAGGTCGCGGATCACCTGCGGCGACAGGTACTGCAGGATAAAGCTCTCGTCCTTGAAGCTGCTCATGGCGAACTTGATGGTGGACAGCCAGTCGCTGCCGGCGATTTCCGGGAACCAGCGGCGGTCCTCTTCGGTGGGGTGCTCGCACATGCGGCGGATATCGCGGTACATCGCAAAGCCCAGCGCATAGGGGTTGATGCCATTGTAGTAGGGGCTGTCGAAGCCGGGTTGGAAGACCACGCTAGTGTGGGAGGTGAGGAATTCCATCATGAAGCCGTCGGTCACCAGGCCTTCGTCGTACAGGTCATTCATCAGTGTGTAATGCCAGAACGTGGCCCAGCCTTCGTTCATCACCTGGGTCTGGCGCTGTGGATAAAAGTATTGGGCGATCTTGCGCACGATCCGCACGATTTCCCGCTGCCACGGTTCCAGCAGCGGTGCGTGTTTTTCCAGGAAATAGAGGATGTTTTCCTGAGGTTCGGCGGGGAAGCGTGCGTTGTCCTTGTCGCTGTTCTTGCCTGTTTTTTTAGGAATGGTGCGCCACAGGTCATTGATCTGTTTCTGCAGATGCTCCTCGCGCTCCTTCTGGCGCAGGCGTTCTTCCTCGGCGGAAATCGGGTACGGGCGCTTGTAGCGGTCGACGCCGTAGTTCATCAGCGCGTGGCAAGAGTCGAGCAGGTCCTCCACTGCATCGATGCCGTGGCGCTCCTCGCACTGCATGATGTACTGCTTGGCAAACACCAGGTAATCGATGATCGAACTGGCGTCGGTCCAGGTACGGAACAGGTAATTGCCCTTGAAGAAGCTGTTATGCCCGTAGCAGGCATGGGCCACCACCAGTGCCTGCATGCAGATGGTGTTTTCTTCCATCAGGTAGGCGATGCACGGGTCCGAGTTGATCACGATCTCGTAGGCCAGGCCCATTTGGCCGCGGGTGTAGGACTTTTCGGTGCTGAGGAAGTGCTTGCCGTAGGACCAATGGTGATAGCCCAGGGGCATGCCCACCGAGGCGTAGGCATCCATCATCTGCTCGGCGGTGATCACTTCGATCTGGTTGGGGTAGGTGTCCAGGGCATAACCCGCCGCGATGCGGCTGATTTCCCGGTCATAGGCCTGGATCAGTTCAAAGGTCCACTCAGACCCGGTGGAGATGGGTTGGCGCTTATGCTCTTTTTTGGCGGTCATGTCACTAACCTGCGCTGGAAGAGTTCACGGAAGACCGGGTAAATATCGCCGGCCGAGACCAGTTGCTGCTGGGCAAATGTGTCGGCAAAGGCTTCGCCGATGCGCTCGTATTCGAACCACAGGGCCTGGTGCTCACGGGGGGTGATTTCAACGTAAGTGTAGTACTGCACGAACGGCATGATCTGGTTGATCAGGATGTCACGGCAGATGGGCGAGTCGTCGTTCCAGTTATCGCCATCCGAGGCTTGCGCCGCGTAGATGTTCCATTCATTGGCCGGGTAGCGTTCGGCCATGATCTCCTGCATCAGCTTCAAGGCGCTGGAGACGATGGTGCCGCCGGTTTCCCGCGAATAAAAGAACTCCTCTTCGTCCACTTCCCGGGCGCTGGTGTGGTGGCGGATAAACACGACGTCGATCTTGTCGTAGTTCCGTTTCAGGAACAGGTACAGCAGGATGAAGAAGCGCTTGGCAATGTCCTTGGTGGCCTGGGTCATGGAGCCGGACACGTCCATCAGGCAGAACATGACGGCCTTGGAGCTGGGGTTGGGTTGCTTTACCAGCAGGTTGTACTTCAGGTCGAAGGTGTCGAGAAATGGCACACGGTGAATACGCGCGCTGAGTTTCTCGATTTCTGCCTCGATTTCCTGGATATCGCCGAAGTTGTCCGGTTCTTCACGCTTCAAACGCGCCAACTCTTCCTTGGCCTCCTTCAGTTTGGCGCGGCTGCTGCCCGACAGGGCGATACGCCGGGCATGGGCCGAGCGCAGGGTACGGATGATGTTGATGCGCGAGGGGTTGCCCTCGTTGCTGATCCCGGCACGCACGGTCTTGAAGGTGTCGGTGCCGGTCAGGTTGCGCTTGACCAGGTTGGGTAGTTCCAGGTCCTCGAACATGAACTCAAGGAACTCTTCCTGGGTGATCTGGAACACGAACTCGTCCATGCCTTCGCCGGAGTTGCCCGCCTTGCCTGGGCCTTTGCCGCCGCCACCGCCTTGGGGGCGCTGGATATGTTCGCCGGTGGTGAACTCCTTGTTGCCGGGGTGCACGACGGTCTGCTTGCCGCCCCGACCGTGGTGCAGTACGGGTTCGTCTATATCCCGTCCGGGAATGCTGATTTGCTCGCCATGCTCCATGTCCGTGATGGAGCGGCGGCTGACGGCCTCTTCGACGGCCTTTTTGATGTGGTCACGGTAACGCCGCAGGAAACGCTGGCGGTTTACCGTGCTCTTGTTCTTGCCATTGAGGCGTCGGTCGATCACATAGCTCATGGGGAGCCCTCCGGGCAGCTTCACGTTACAAGCTTCGAGCCGCGAGCTGGAAGCTTAGAGACAAGCGGTCGGCTGCCAGGCCAGAAGCCCGGCAGCGCACGCCTGTCGCTGCCTTACTGCGATTTGCGCACCCGCAGGTACCACTCGGAGAGCAGCCGTACCTGTTTGTCGGTGTAGCCGCGCTCGACCATTCGTGTGACGAAGTCGTTGTGTTTTTGCTGGTCCTCCTTGCTTGCCTTGGCATTGAAGCTGATGACCGGCAGCAGGTCCTCGGTGTTGGAGAACATTTTCTTCTCGATGACCACCCGCAGCTTCTCGTAGCTGAGCCAGGTAGGGTTCTTGCCGTTGTTGTTGGCGCGGGCGCGCAGTACGAAGTTGACGATCTCGTTGCGGAAATCCTTCGGATTGCTGATGCCGGCGGGTTTTTCGATCTTTTCCAGTTCCTCGTTGAGGGCTACGCGGTTGAGGATCTCGCCGGTTTCCGGGTCACGGTATTCCTGGTCCTGGATCCAGAAGTCGGCGTACAACACATAGCGGTCGAAGATGTTCTGGCCGTACTCGCTGTAGGATTCCAGGTACGCAGTCTGGATTTCCTTGCCGATGAACTCGATGTAGCGCGGCGCCAGGTATTCCTTGAGGAAACGCAGGTAGCGTTCGCGGGTTTCCGCCTGGAATTGCTCCTGTTCTATCTGCTGCTCCAGCACATAGAGCAAGTGCACCGGGTTGGCGGCAATTTCGTGGGGGTCGAAGTTGAAGACCTTGGACAGGATCTTGAACGCAAAGCGCGTCGAAAGGCCGTTCATGCCCTCATCCACACCGGCGGTGTCGCGGTATTCCTGGATCGACTTGGCCTTGGGGTCGGTGTCCTTGAGGTTTTCGCCGTCGTACACGCGCATCTTCGAATAGATATTCGAATTTTCCGGCTCCTTGAGGCGCGACAGCACAGTGAACTGGGCGAGCATCTTCAACGTATCGGGTGCGCAATGCGCCTTGGCCAAGGAGCTGTTGAACAGCAGCTTGTCGTAGATCTTGATTTCATCGCTGACCCGCAGGCAGTACGGCACCTTGACGATATAGATCCGATCGATGAACGCTTCATTGTTCTTGTTGTTGCGGAAGGTGTGCCACTCCGATTCGTTGGAGTGGGCCAGTAGGATCCCGGTAAACGGGATCGCACCGAGGCCTTCGGTGCTGTTGTAGTTGCCTTCCTGGGTAGCGGTAAGCAGTGGGTGCAGCACCTTGATCGGTGCCTTGAACATCTCCACGAACTCCATCAGGCCCTGGTTGGCCCGGCACAGTGCGCCCGAGTAGCTGTAGGCGTCGGCGTCGTTCTGTGGGAACTCCTCGAGTTTGCGAATATCGACCTTGCCCACCAGGGCCGAGATGTCCTGGTTGTTCTCGTCGCCCGGTTCAGTCTTGGCCACGCCGATCTGGTTGAGGATGGACGGGTAGAGCTTGACCACGCGGAACTGGCTGATGTCGCCGCCGAACTCCGCCAGACGCTTTGTGGCCCAGGGCGACATGATGGTGTTGAGGTAACGACGTGGGATGCCGAAGTCTTCTTCGAGGATCGCGCCATCTTCCGTGGCGTTGAACAGGCCCAGGGGTGACTCGAACACCGGTGAGCCCTTGATGGCGTAGAAGGGCACCCTCTCGATCAGTTGTTTGAGCTTCTCGGCCAGGGACGATTTACCGCCGCCGACGGGGCCGAGCAGGTAGAGGATCTGTTTCTTCTCTTCAAGGCCTTGGGCGGCATGGCGGAAGTAGGAGACGATCTGGTCGATGCATTCTTCCATGCCGTGGAAGTCTTCAAAGGCCGGATAGCGACGGATCACCTTGTTGGAGAATATTCGCGACAGCCGCGAATTGTTCGAGGTGTCGATCAGCTCCGGCTCGCCAATTGCCAGCAGCAGGCGTTCGGCGGCAGACGCGTAGGTGCTGCGATCCTGTTTGCACAGCTCGAGATACTCTTGCAGCGTGAGTTCTTCCTGCTGTGTGGACGCGAAGCGTTGTTGGAAGTGGCTGAAAATACTCATGACGTCGTCACCTCGCTCGATACGTGGAGCCGACGCCGGATCAATCAGTCGATGCTGGCAGACATTGACAGACGCCAATGGCTGTTTTCCCCCCAGAACACCCTGAAACGCTACCGATGACCCGCACGCCGGTGTACCGGCTCTCCCCTGATTCGGATGGCCTGCGCTTAAGGATAGTTCGGAATCTGAGAGGTCAAGGCGCGATGCGCAATTAGTTTGGCTGCGCCGTTCGTCAGAAACGGCGCGAGCCCAAGCGTCACGCGGGGTAGCGGGGTGTGAAAAAAATTATTGCGAATTGCCCGAGGAAATTTCCGCAGGATAGGTCGTACGCCACAGCTCAAAGCCGCCGTCCAGGCTGTAGACGTCCGAGAAGCCTTGGCTGATCAGGTAGGCCGCCGCGCTCTGGCTGGAATTGCCGTGGTAGCAGGCCACGATCACCGGTGCGTCGAGGTCGGCGGCACGGATGAAATCGGCGATGTTGACGTTGTCCAGGTGTTGGGCGCCGGTGATGTGGGCGGCGTTGTACGTCGGTTGGTCACGGATGTCGACCACCACGGCACCTTGCTCGCGCAGGGCCTGGGCTTGTTCGGGAGGGATACGTTTGAATTCGCTCATGGATGGCTCCTAGGGCCTGGCGGCAGCCGGCAGTGTAACGGGCAGGGGGGATTCGCACTGGCAGCTATAACGCTCGCCGGTGTCGAGGTTCATCAGGGTCATGGCGCCGCCCCACACGCAACCGGTGTCGAGGGCGAATACGCCAGGCTCATCGCACTTGCCTTCAAGTGCAGCCCAGTGACCGAAAATGATCTTGGTGTCACGGGTCTTGCGTTCTTTGTGGGCGAACCAAGGCTTATAGCCGGGAAGCGCGGTGTCGGCGCCTTCCTTGCTCTTGAGATCCAGCTTGCCCTCGGCGGTGCAGAAGCGCATGCGCGTGAAGTAGTTGGTGATGACCCGCAGGCGCGCGACGCCGGTGAGGTCGTTGTCCCACTTCACCGGCTCGTTGCCGTACATGCCGTCGAGGTAGGCGGTGTACAGGTTGTCATCGGCCAGGGCGCTTTCGACTTCGGCTGCGCACTTGAGGGCTTTCTTCAATGACCATTGGGGCGGTATGCCAGCATGGACCAGGGCCACGTTACGGCCTTCGTCGTAATGCATGATTTTCTGGCGGCGCAGCCAGTCGAGCAACTCGGCGCGATCGGGTGCTTCGAGGATTTCCCGCAGGGTATCGCCCTTTTTCAGGCGCTCGATGTTGTTGCAAGCCGCCAGCAGGTGCAGGTCGTGGTTGCCCAATACACATACCAGGGAATCGCGCAGGCTATATAAGTAGCGCAGCGTCTCCAAAGACTGTGGACCGCGATTGACCAGGTCGCCGACCAACCACAGGCGGTCACTTGCCGGATCGAAGGCTACGCGCTCAAGCAGGCACTTGAGCGGCTGCAGGCAACCTTGCAGGTCGCCGACCGCATACGTCGTCATCAGTGCAGGGCTCCCGGCACGGCAAGACGGAACGGCGCGATGATGGCGTCGAACAGTTGGCCGTCGGTGGCCTTCATTTGATACGAGCCTTGCATGGTGCCGACCTTGGAGGTCATTACCGTGCCGCTGCTGTAGGTGTGGCTGGCGCCGCTGTCGATCAGCGGTTGCTGGCCGACCACGCCTGCGCCGCGTACTTCTTCAACCTGGCCGTCACCGTCGGTGATCACCCAGTGGCGTGACAGTAACTTGGCCGGTACCAGCCCGTTGTTTTTCACCGTGATGGTGTAGGCAAAGGCGAAGCGGTTCTGTTCAGGTTGCGATTGGTCCGCCAGGAAGCGGGTGACGACGCTGACGTCGATCTGGTAGCGAGGATCGGACATGCAAGAGGCCTTAAAAGCGGAGGACAGCAGATGCGGGTCAGTCTAGGCCAATAGGTGGGCACTAGGCCAGACATGCTGTCTGGCCTATCCCCAGGATGCTCTATTGCGCTGCGGGCGCAGGCTGGATGGCCAACTGGTCGGCCAGGCGTACGAATGCGGCCAGGTCCAGTTGCTCGGGACGCAGGCTGCCATCGACGCCGGCAGCTTCGATCTCGGCATTGCTCAGCAAGGCCTTGAGCGTGTTGCGCAGGGTCTTGCGACGCTGGTTGAACGCTTCGCGTACGACGCGCTCCAGCAGGCGGTGGTCTTTGGCCGGGTGTGGCAGTACGGCGTGGGGCACTAGGCGCACGATGGCCGAGTCGACCTTCGGCGGCGGGTTGAAAGCACCCGGGCCAACGTTGAACAGGTGTTCGACGCGGCAGTGGTACTGAACCATGATCGACAGACGGCCCCAATCACCACCGCCAGGGCCTGCTGCCAGGCGTTCGACCACTTCCTTTTGCAGCATGAAGTGCATGTCGCGGATGATCCCGGCGTTGTTCAGCAGGTGGAAAATCAACGGGGTGGAGATGTTGTACGGCAGGTTACCCACCACGCGCAGGCTGTTGGGCGCGGCGTTGAGGGTGTTGAAGTCGAACTTCAGCGCATCACCCTGATGCAGGTTGAAGTTGGGCTTGCCGGCGAACTGCTGGTTGAGGATCGGGATCAGGTCCTTGTCCAGCTCCACCACATCCAGTTGGCCACCGCTGGCCAGCAGGCCTTGGGTCAGCGCACCCTGGCCCGGGCCGATTTCCAGCAGACGGTCTTCGGGCTTGGCATGGATGGAGCGCAGGATGCGATCGATCACGCCAGCGTCGTGCAGGAAGTTTTGCCCGAAGCGCTTGCGCGCCCGGTGTTGGTAATGCTCAGTCATATACGGGTCTCGGCCATCTGATAGGCGGTTTCCAGGGCCACGTGCAGGCTGCCGGTATCGATCTTGCCGCTGCCCGCCAGGTCCAGGGCGGTGCCATGGTCGACGGAGGTGCGGATGATCGGCAGGCCCAGTGTCACGTTGACGGCGGCGCCGAAGCCTTTGTATTTAAGCACCGGCAGCCCCTGGTCGTGGTACATCGCCAGCACTGCGTCGCAGTGCTCCAGATATTTGGGGGTAAACAGAGTGTCCGCAGGCAGTGGGCCGCGCAGGTCCATGCCTTCTTGGCGCAGACGCTCCAGGGTGGGTTCGATGATGTCGATTTCTTCGTGGCCCAAGTGGCCGCCTTCACCGGCGTGGGGGTTGAGCCCACAGACCAGGATGCGCGGCTGGGCAATGCCGAATTTCTGTTGCAGGTCGGCGTGCAGGATGCGCGTGACGCGCTCCAGTCGCTCGGCGGTGATGGCATCGGCAATGTCACGCAGCGGCAGGTGCGTGGTCACCAGGGCGACCCGCAGGCCGCGCGTGGCCAACATCATCACCACCTGCTTGGTGTGGGTCAGTTCGGCAAGGAATTCGGTATGGCCGGAAAAAGCGATGCCGGATTCGTTGATCACACCCTTGTGCACCGGGGCCGTGATCATGCCGGCGAAGTCGCCGTCGATGCAGCCTTGCCCGGCGCGGGTCAGGGTTTCGAGCACGAACGCTGCGTTGGCCTTGTCCAGTTGCCCGGCAATCACCTTGGCTTGCAGTGGGGTGTCCCACACATACAGGCTGCCGGCGGGGGCGGGCATATCGGGCCAGTTGCCCGGCGTCACGCCCAGCAAAGTGACAGCCACACCCAGCTGCGCGGCCCGCTCAAGGAGCAGGTCACGGCTGGTAATGGCGATCAGGGGGTGTGGCTGGGGTTGCGAGGCGAGCAGCAGGCACAGGTCAGGACCAATGCCGGCCGGCTCGCCGGGTGTCACCGCGAAACGCTGTGGTTTCACTGCGCTGCCTGGTCGGTGCCTGTTTGGGCGCCTGGCAGCTTGTTCTCAACGTAGGCTTCGTCGCGGATCTGACGCAACCAGGTTTGCAGCTCTTCGTCGTATTTGCGGTTACGCAGTACGTTCAGCGCTTGTTGCTCGCGGGCTTGAGTGGTGTTGTCGGTGGCGCGGCGGCCAAGGACTTCCAGCACATGCCAGCCATATTGGGTCTTGAACGGTTTGGACAGCACGCCCTGCGGGGTGTCGGCCATGACCTGCTGGAATTCCGGCACCAGGGCTTTCGGGTCGATCCAGTTCAGGTCGCCGCCGTTGAGCGCGGAACCCGGGTCTTCCGAGAAGCTCTTGGCCAGGGTGCCAAAATCTTCACCGCTTTCGATACGGTCGTAGATCTTCTGGGCCAGCTCCTTGGTTTGCGCTTCGGTGCGGATTTCGCTTGGTTTGACCAGGATGTGACGAACGTGCACCTCATCCTTGAGCGAAGTTTCGCCGCCGCGTTTTTCCAGGAGCTTCAGGATGATGAAACCACCCGGTGTGCGCGCAGGTTGGGTGATGCCACCGACTTCCATTGCGCTCAGCTCGCGGTCGAACGGAGGGGGCAATTGAGCAGCTTTACGCCAGCCCATGTCACCACCTTCCAGGGCGTTGTCGCTGCCAGACTGGGCGATCGCCATTTGGGCAAAGTCGGCCCCCGCCTTCAAGCGATCATAGATAGCCTGGGTCTTGGCGGCGGCGGCATTGAGCTGCTCGGAGTTGGCGCTGTCCGGAGTCGGGATCAGGATGTTGGCCAGGTGCAGTTCTTCGGAGAGCTGCATCTTGCCAAGGTCCGACGCCAGGAAGTTCTTCACTTCCTGCTCCGACACCTGAACTCGCTCGGCAACACGGCGCTGACGCACACGGCTGATGATCATTTCACGGCGGATCTGGTCACGGGCGTCTTCATACGAAAGACCATCGTGGGCCAGGGCCGCGCGGAATTGATCGATGCTCATGTTGTTGCGCTGGGCAATGGTGCCGACGGCCTGGTTCAGTTCTTCGTCCGAGATGCGGATGCCGGAACGATCGCCGATCTGCAGTTGCAGGTTCTCGACGATCAGGCGCTCCAGCACCTGTTGGTCCAGGACGCTGGTCGGCGGCACGCCACCGCCACGCTTGGCGATGGTTTGCTGGACTTCCTTGACGCGCTGGTCCAGTTGGCTCTGCATGATCACGTCGTTATCGACGATGGCCACGACCTTATCCAGTTGCTGAACCGCAGCGTGCGCCGAAGCGGTACCCAGGAACAGCGCGCCCAGTACTAGCGGGCGCAGACAATCAGAAAGCTTGGTCTTCACGTTCACGATAACCTTCAATGCCTTTGTCGAGGAAGCTCTCTACCTTGGCGCCGGTCAGGCCGCCGAGTCCTTTGAGGACGATCTGGAAGAAGAGCCCGTGGTCACCCTTTTCGTTAAGCGGGGCGATCTGGCTGTATTCGTCGTTGGAAACCCAGTAACGGTTGATGACGCGCAGTTTCCAGCAGCAGTTGTCGTACTCGAAACCACCGAAGGCTTCCAGGGTACGGTTGCGGGCGTAGTCATACTGCCAGCGGGTGATCAGGTTCCACTGCGGAACGATCGGCCACATCATCGAGAAGTCGTGCTGCTGGATTTTGTAGTAATCCTTCACGAAATTCGGATCGCCTGGCTGGCCGTAGTCGCCACCGAACTGCCATTTGCCGGTCAGCTGGTTGTAGACGACCTGGTCGTTACGATAGCGATAACCAACGTTGATGATCTTGTTCGGGTTGTCTTCCGGCTGGTAGTGAAGCATCGCGCTGCCGGAACGAGGACTGTGTTCTTCAGTGTCCCAGTTGTAGTCGGCAGTGGCGCGCCAGTCACGGTTGAAGCGGAACTCATAGTCAAGGGCGACTGGCGATACGTCCGATCGTGCATCGGCACGGTCGGCGGCCAGGACACCTGGCAGTTGCACTTCACGATCCTTGAAGTACAGCGCCTGGCCCACGGAGACGCGCTGACGTTCGAAACCGTTGTCTTCGATCCAGCGGCTGGTCAGACCCAGAGACAGCTTGTTCTCGTCGCCGATACGGTCGGAACCGCTGAAGCGGTTGTCGCGGAACAGCGAGGCATAGCTGAAGGAGTACTCGCTGGTGTCGAAGACCGGGATATCAGCCTGGTCCTTGTTCGGTACGTACAGGTAGAACGCACGCGGCTCAAGGGTCTGACGATAATCCTTGCCGAACCAGTTGGTGTTACGGTCGAAGTACAGGCCGCTGTCGATGCTGGCCACCGGAACCGCGCGGTCCTGGGAGCTTTTGAAGACGCCGCCTGCATATGGGTTGGCTGCAGTTGCGTTTGCCTGTGCAACAACAATGTCGTTCTTGCCTTGGTTATCAAGATCAAGATCGTACTTGGTATACACATACTTGAGCTTCGGCGTAATGAAGCCGTAGGTCCAGTTCATCGGGTAGTCGACAGCCGGCGCCACGTTCAGGCGAGTACCGTTGGCACGGGTCAGGCCTGTGACATAGGTATCCAGACGACGCTCAGAGTCACCGTTTTCATTGATAAAGTTACCGTTCTCCAGGCTGCGCTCAAACCGAACGGCTTCGGTTTCATAGCTGAAGTTCAGGCCGCCTGGATGGTACGGAAGCTGACCATTGAAGGTGATCTGCGGCAACCGGTCATAAGGTGTGATCTGGGAAATCGTCGCCAGTTGATACGCCTGTACATTCAAGCGCGCCTGGAACGAATCGCCGCGATAAGTCACGGAGCCCTGCTGGTTGATGTAGTCCCGGCTCTCGACACCTTCCTGGTAGGACTTGAGGTCCTGGAAGTAGTAAGGATCGCTGATCGTGGTGTAGTCGACCTGGGTCAGCACGCGCGAATCCAGCCCGCCCTTGTGTTGCCAGTTGAGCATGTAGCGGGTTTTTTCGTAATCGGTCTGACGCTTGCGCTCGTCGTTGTCGTCGTTCAGGTACGCGCCGCCGAACTGGCCCTCGCTGGACTTGGTGAGGTAGCGGAATTCGCCTTCCATCATCATGCCGCGCTTGGTCATGTATTGCGGGTACAACGTGGCATCGTAGTTCGGTGCCAGGTTGAAGTAGTACGGCGTAACCAGGGTAAAGCCGGTTTCGCTGCCGGTGCTGAAGCTTGGTGGCAGGAAGCCGGACTGACGACGGTCGTCGATCGGGAAATAGATGTAGGGGGTATACAGGATCGGGATGTTCTTGATCCGCAACGTCGCGTTGGTGGCCGTACCGAAGCCGGTGGCCGGGTTCAACGTGATGTTGTTGCCCTTGAGCTGCCAGGCGTTACTGTCCGGCTCGCAGGTGGTGTACGTACCGTCCTTGAGACGGATGATCGCGTTTTCTGCACGCTTGGCATACAACGCGCTGCCGCGGATACGCGACTTGTGCAGCACGTACTCGGCGTTGTCGATCTGGGCTGCGCCGGTGTCGAGTTGCACTTCGGCGTGGTCGCCCACGATCAGTGCACCGTTGTCGCGCAGACGGACCTTGCCGTTCAGCTCGCCACGGTTCTCGGCCTGGTACAGGCTGGCTTCCTCGGATTCCAGCTGCATGCTGCCCTGGCGCATGACCACGTCACCGGCCAGGGTCGCCACTTGTTGTTCCTGCTCGTAACGAGAGGCCTTGGCACCGATGAAGGTGGGCGCATCGCTCTTGTTCGTCTTGTCGTTCATGCCAGGACGAGTCGGCTCGATGTACGCACCGCCGCAGTAAGGGCCGGTTTCGGCCAACTGTGCTGCGGTCAGCTTGTCGCGGGGCACCCAGTCCAGGTGGCTGTAGTCGGCGCTGCGCGAACGCAGGCCACGGCCCTTGGCTTCGGTGACCAGAGCGGTCTGCGGCACGGCCTCGGCTTTGCCGCCAGCATCGGCCTGCGCCGTGCTGTTGGCGGAGCTGACGGCTGCACCGTCATGCACCGGGCGTGGTGGTAGTGGGGCTGCGGCGGTTTTTGGCGCGCAATCCCAGGCACCCGAAGCAGAGACTGAGCAGTCATACTGTTCCGCGGCGACCACGAATGAAGTGGCGAAGGGTTGCAGGGCCAGCAGACTGCCGGTTACCAGCAACGGAAATTTTCTACGAAACGCGGGGGATTTCAATGCCATCTTATTAGTCCGGGCTTCCTGCGTGCCATCTGCCCGCGGTTTGGGCCGCACGCCTCTCGATGGTCTGAAAAAGATGCGTGATAATAAAGCATGCCCCGCTTGACGGCTAGCGCCGTCGGAGACCCTTGTAATGCCCGAGCAAGATCTACGTTTACAACAGCTGGAAGTCTGGCTGGATGAGCAGTTGCCGATCCTTTTCAATGCTCAAGGCTGGGGTGCCGTACCCCCGGCCACATTGACCGCGGCCAGCAGCGACGCGAGTTTCAGGCGCTACTTCCGTTGGCAAGGTGGTGGCCGGACCTTTGTCGTAATGGACGCGCCACCCCCCCAGGAAAACTGCAAACCTTTCGTCGATATCGCTCATTTGCTGGCGAAGTCAGGCATAAATGTTCCAAAAATTTATGCAGAAGATTTGCCGCGCGGCTTTCTTTTGCTCAATGACCTGGGCCAAAAAACCTACCTGGACGTGATTGACGACAAAAATGCCGATCACTTGTTTGCCGATGCCATCGACGCCTTGCTGGCTTTCCAGCAGTTGCCGATGGACGCGCCGCTGCCCAGCTATGACGTCGCCTTGCTGCGCCGCGAGCTGGAATTGTTTCCCGAGTGGTACGTACGCCGGCACTTGGGTATCGAGTTGGATACACAGCAACAAGCGCTTTGGCAGCGCGTCAGTGACCACCTGATCGACAGCGCGCTGGCGCAGCCGAAAGTGCTGGTGCACCGCGACTACATGCCGCGCAACCTGATGATCAGCGAACCCAATCCTGGTGTGCTGGATTTCCAGGATGCGGTCTACGGGCCGGTCACCTATGACATCACCTGCCTGTTCAAGGACGCGTTCCTCAGTTGGCCCAAGGCCCGCGTGCGGGACTGGCAGCGCGGCTACTGGGAGCGTGCCGCGAAACTGGGCATCCCGGTGCAGGCGGACTTCGAGGACTTCCTGCGCGCCAGCGACCTGATGGGGGTGCAGCGCCATCTCAAGGTCATCGGCATCTTCGCGCGCATCTGCCATCGCGACGGCAAGCCACGTTACCTGGCCGATGTGCCGCGCTTCTTTGCCTATATAGAAGCGGTGCTGGCCGACCGCCCGGAGCTGAGCGAACTGGGTGAATTGCTCGCCAGCCTGCGCCAGCCCGCCGAGGCAGGCGTATGAAGGCGATGATCCTGGCGGCCGGCAAAGGCGAGCGGATGCGTCCGCTCACCTTGCATACGCCCAAACCGCTGGTGCAGGCCGGCGGCAAGCGCCTGATCGAATATCACCTGGAGGCGCTGGCCAAGGCCGGCTTCACGGATATTGTGATCAACCATGCCTGGCTCGGCCAACAGATCGAGAGTTACCTGGGGGATGGTGCGCAGTTTGGCGTGCGCATCCGTTATTCCGCCGAGGGTGAGCCGCTGGAAACCGGCGGCGGGATTTTCCAGGCACTGCCGTTGCTGGGGGATGAACCGTTCCTGGTGGTCAATGGCGACATCTGGACCGATTACGACTTCACCCGGCTCAAGCAACCGCTTCAGGGTCTGGCCCATCTGGTGATGGTCGATAATCCGGCGCATCACCCCTCGGGTGGCGATTTCTACCTGGATCAAGGTTTGCTTCATGATGCGGCGGCCGGTGCCGATAACCTGACCTTCAGTGGCATTTCCGTGCTCGACCCCAAGCTGTTCGAGGGGTGCAGCGCGGGTGCCTTCAAGCTGGCGCCGCTGTTGCGGGCAGCCATGGCCAAAGGTCTGGTAACGGGGGAACACATGGCGGGACGCTGGATTGACGTCGGCACGCTGGAGCGCCTGGCACAGGTCGAAACCCTGCTGACAGCGGGGCAGTAGCATGCTGTGGCCAGGGACGCTGATCGGCGCGGGGGCTGGCTTTGCCATTGCCAGTATTCCGGGGGCCATGTTGGGTGCACTGTTGGGGCAGGCGCTGGACCGCCGCCTGCAACTGCACAGCTGGGCGCAATTGCGCGAGCGCCTAGGTGGGCGCCCAGCGTTGCGCAACGACGAGTTGTTGTTTGTGTTGCTGGGGCGTCTGGCCAAGAGCAATGGACGCGTGGTCGATGGGCATATCCATCAGGCGCGCCAGGAGATGCGTTCGCTGGACATGACCGAGTCGGCCCAGCGCCGTGCCATTGCGGCGTTCAATCGCGGCAAGTCCGGCGCTGACCGGGTGCGCAGCTACTTGCGTGTGCTCAAGGCGCAGCCCCATGCCGCCGAAGGTGTCTTGCGCGCGTGCTGGCGTATGGCGTGGGCCGATGGCAAGGCGGATGACGCCGAGCGCGACCTGATCGACCTGTGGGGCAAATGGCTGGGCTGGACGCCACAACAGCTCCAGGCGTTGGCCGCTGACTTCAAGCCTGAGCACAGGCCATTGGTCAGTCGCGGCATCACGTATCAGGAGGCGTTGCGCTTGCTGGGAGTGACGGCCACCACCGAGCCATCGGGAATCAAGCAGGCTTATCGCCGGCTGCTCAGTCGCCATCACCCGGACAAGATTGCCGGCACGGGTGCCAGCCCCGCGCAGGTGCGTGAGGCGACCGAGCGTACCCGTGAATTGCACAACGCCTATACGTTGATTCGCGAGCGCCGGGATTTTCGCTAGGTTTCAGTCGACGCTGGCCTGCGGGCTCAACCAGCCGCGAACCCTGCGATACAACTGCTCCTGCCCGGCATCACTGTTGCCGGGCAAGGCTTTCAACGACACCTGCTTGTAACCGTCATTCTTCAAGCGCTTGGCCGCCTGGGCGCGGGCCACGGCGTTTTTGCGTGATTGAGCGCTGTCTTGATAGAAGACATCGGCGGTCGGCAACTTCAGGCCGGGGGCCAGTTGTTGCACATCCGGATGGCGCCCGGTAGGCGTCTGCGCCGCGACCATGACGAACTTCTGCACCTGGGACGGCTGCTTCTCGCTCAAATAACGTGCGGCCCACCAGGCGCCGGTGCCATGCCCTAGCAGTACCACGCTACGTGCGCTCTGGGTCTGGGCGAAGGCCACGGCGGCGTCGATGCGCGCGAAGATGCGCGAAGCGTCGCTCTTGTCCTGTTCATCGGCGCCAGGTACCACGGCCGGGTCGGTGCCTTCGGCTTCGGCGCTGGCGGCTTGTTCGATAGGTTTGTCGGCGGTACTCGCCTCTTTGCTACTGGTGTCGACGGTGGCCTTGGGCGCTTCCATCACGCGTGGTGGCAGGGTGTCCACAGTCACATCCGGCAGCGACAGGCTGAGGGTGCCCCAATCGGCATCTGGCAATTTGTGCCGCAACGGGCTGATTGCTTGCGGCCAGTCAGCACTTTCGCCGGCGCCCGGTACGATAATCACCACACCCTCGGGCTCGGCGCTGTTGGCCGGTTTCCACAGGGCGAGGAATGAATCGCTGCCGGCCTGCAATTGTTGCTGTTCCTGTTGCGGTATTTTGCGCTCCAGGGCGCTGGCCTCCTCCTGGCTACGCTCGAGCAAAGGCTGGCGTTCGACCGGTTTTTCGGCGGCCGGTGCAGGGGCGTCAGCGGCCTGTGCGGAAAAGGCACTGGTAATAAGTAGCGACAGGCACAATGCTGGCAGTGCCGAACGGTGAACAAAGGGCATCGTAAATTCCCGGCCAGAAGTGATTCCGGCAGCCTAATGGGTTGGTCAGTATTTGTCAGTGATGTGAGACGTCAATCATGGTTTTTCGCTGTCTGCTGGTTATCGGCTGTTGGTGCCTTGCCTTGATGGCCAATGCCGCCACTGTGCCCGCCACGCCCCAGGCGCAGCTCAATGCGCAGCAACGCGAGTGGCTGGCCCAGCACCCGGAGCTGCGGGTGGGCCTGGTGTTGCAGGCGCCCTACGCGCAATACGACCGGCGTTTGCAACGGCTGTCCGGGGCGAACGTCGAGTTGATGCAGTGGTTGGCCAGGGCACTGAACATCGAGCTGACCTGGCGCAACTTCCCCAACCAGGAGCAACTGGAAGCCGCCGTGCGCGAGGGCGAAGTGGACATCGCCCCCGGCCTGCAACAAACCCCGGCCGGTTTACGCCTATGGTTGTTCACCGACCCTTATATGCGTGTGCCGCAGCACATTGTCGGTATCCGCGAGGGCGCTGGTGCGGTGGAGTTGGAGAAACTCGATGAGCAATCCCGCGTCGCCGTGCGCATGCCCAGCGCCGTGGCGGACTACCTGCGCAGCACCTACCCCGGCCTCAACCTGCAAGGCGTGCCGATGGAGCGCCAGGCCCTGCAGCTATTGGTGAGCCAGCAGGCACGCTACGCAGTGGTGGATGAGGCGCAATTGAGTCGCTTGTCCGGCGAGGCGGAGTTCGCCGGGCTGGCGGTGGTGGGGGATATCGGCCTGCCACAGTTGCTGCGGGTGGCCACGCGCCGGGAGTGGCCGGAGCTGGCCAGCATCATGGAAAGCGCCTTGCGCGCCATCCCCGCCCGCGACCTGGACCAATTGCATAGCCGCTGGCTGCAACCCAAGTACCCACGCCTGACGGAAACCCCGGGTCTGTGGCAAAACCTCAGCCTGTTGCTGGGCCTGTTTTTGCTCGCCAGTCTGGCTGTCGTGTTCTGGCAGCGCCGCCAGCAACGGGTGCTCGAACATGGCCTACTGGCCGCCCGCGAAGAAAGCGCCGCCCGCGCCGAAGCCTTGCGGCTGACGCAGTTTTCCATTGATCAGAGCACCGTGGGCATCTTGTGGGTCAACTGGGACAGTCATGTGCGCTACGCCAATCGCGCCGCTGAAAGCATGCTGGGCTACGGCTCCGGAGCACTGATCGAGCGGCCATTGGCTGACCTGGATCCAAGCCTGGACATGGACCGCTGGCTCAACCTGTGGAAACGCGCGCGAGCCAGCGAAGACGGCCCGCAGAACTTTGCCGCCGATTGCCGGCGTGCCGATGGCAGCATCCTGCCGACCAACGTGTCCTTGAGTTTTCTGCGGTTTGCCGAGGCTGAATACCTGGTGGTCTACCTTAACGACGTCACCGAGTTGCGCCGGACGTTGGCCGCGTTACTGCAAAGTGAAGCGCAGCTGCGCGAACTGTCCGCGCACCTGGAAACGGTGCGTGAAGAAGAAAAGGCCCGTATCGCCCGTGAAGTGCACGACGAACTCGGGCAGATGCTCACAGTGCTCAAGCTCGAAACCTCGATGTGCGAGCTGGCCTATGCGCAACTCGACCCCGGTTTGCACGAGCGCTTGAACAGCATGAAGCGCCTGATCGCCCAGTTATTCCAATTGGTACGCGATGTGGCGACGGCGCTGCGCCCGCCGATCCTGGATGCCGGCATTGCCTCGGCCATCGAATGGCAGGCGCGACGTTTCGAGGCGCGCACACAAATCCCCTGCCTGGTCCAGGTGCCGGATAATCTTCCGACCCTGAGCGATGCCAAGGCCATCGGCCTGTTCCGCATCCTGCAGGAGGCGCTGACCAATGTGATGCGCCATGCCCAGGCGCATACTGTCGAACTGACCTTGGCATTGGAAGGCACGCATCTGCGGCTGACCATCAGTGATGACGGCGTCGGTTTCGTCCAGGCCCAGGGCCGTCCCGTATCGTTCGGCCTGGTCGGTATGCGCGAGCGGGTGCTGATCATGGGCGGGCAATTAAGCCTGGACAGCGAGTTGGGGGAGGGCACCACCCTGAGTGTCACGGTGCCGTTGGATGCATAACACCAAGAGGAAAGCCCTGTGATCCGTGTACTGGTAGCCGAAGACCACACCATTGTTCGTGAAGGCATCAAGCAGTTGATCGGCCTGGCCAAGGACCTGCTGGTGGTCGGTGAGGCGAGCAATGGCGAGCAGTTGCTGGAGACCTTGCGCCACGTGGCCTGCGAGGTGGTGCTGCTGGACATCTCGATGCCCGGCGTCAACGGCCTGGAAGCGATTGCGCGCATCCGTGCGCTGAACAATCCGCCGGCCATCCTGGTGTTGTCGATGCACGACGAAGCGCAAATGGCCGCCCGTGCCTTGAAGGTGGGTGCCGCGGGTTATGCCACCAAGGACAGTGACCCGGCGCTGTTGCTCACGGCGATCCGCAAAGTAGCGGCCGGCGGGCGCTACATCGACCCGGACCTGGCTGACCGCATGGTCTTCGAAGTCGGCCTCACCGACACCCGGCCGTTGCATTCGCTGCTTTCCGAGCGCGAGTTCTCGGTTTTCGAACGCCTGGCCCAGGGTGCCAATGTCAACGATATCGCCCAGCAGTTGGCGCTGAGTAGCAAGACCATCAGCACCCACAAGGCGCGGTTGATGCAGAAGCTCAATATCACCTCGCTGGCCGAGTTGGTGAAGTACGCCATGGAGCACAAGCTGCTCTAAGCACATACCTGATAACGACACCGCGAAAAACCCGCCGAGCCCATTCTTGCCGCTTGCCGCTCACCCCTTGGCGCTGCACCGTCCCGTATGCGTCATCTGTGTAGGGCAATCCCTACCCCCAACCTTCCATCCGGCTGATGCAATTCTCTCCTGGCCCCCGATTTCCGGGGCCTTGCGCCTGGACTACGCTTGTTCCACAGCAGTCCAAACAAAAAGGTGCGGGTATGAGCGAGGTGGATTCAAATGATGTGCTGGTCAGCTTTCGTGGCGTGCAGAAGAGCTACGACGGCGAGAACCTGATCGTCAAAGACCTCAACCTGGAGATTCGCAAGGGCGAGTTCCTCACCCTGCTCGGGCCTTCCGGTTCGGGCAAGACCACCAGCCTGATGATGCTCGCCGGCTTCGAGACGCCGACCGCAGGGGAAATCCAGCTGGCCGGGCGGTCCATCAACAACGTGCCGCCGCACAAGCGTGACATCGGCATGGTGTTCCAGAACTACGCCTTGTTCCCGCACATGACCGTCGCCGAGAACCTGGCGTTCCCGCTGTCGGTACGGGGCTTGAGCAAGACCGATATCAGCGAGCGGGTCAAACGCGTGTTGAGCATGGTCCAGCTCGATGCCTTCGCCCAGCGCTACCCGGCGCAACTCTCTGGCGGCCAGCAACAGCGAGTGGCGCTGGCCCGGGCGCTGGTGTTCGAACCGCAATTGGTGCTGATGGACGAACCCCTCGGCGCCCTCGACAAGCAACTGCGCGAACACATGCAGATGGAAATCAAGCACCTGCACCAGCGTCTCGGTGTGACCGTGGTGTATGTGACCCATGACTAGGGCGAGGCGCTGACCATGTCCGACCGCGTGGCGGTGTTCCATCAGGGCGAGATCCAACAGATCGCCGCGCCGCGCACCTTGTACGAAGAACCGAAGAACACCTTCGTCGCCAACTTCATCGGTGAGAACAACCGCCTCAATGGCCGCCTGCACAGCCACACCGGCGAGCGCTGCGTAGTGGAGCTGGCGCGGGGTGAGAAGGTCGAGGCGCTGGCGGTGAACGTCGGCCAGGTCGGCGGCCCGGTAACCCTCTCGGTGCGCCCGGAGCGCGTCAGCCTCAATGGTTCCAGCGAAAGCTGCGTCAACCGTTTCTCGGGGCGGGTGGCGGAATTCATCTACCTGGGCGACCACGTGCGCGTGCGCCTGGAAGTCTGCGGCAAGACCGATTTTTTTGTGAAACAACCGATTGCCGAGCTGGACCCAGCCCTGGCGGTCGGCGACGTGGTACCGATTGGCTGGCAAGTCGAGCACGTTCGCGCACTCGACCCACTTCTAGAGGCGAATTGATCGCCCCCTGGCTTCACCAACCCTGCACGTGGAGAGAACAACAATGTTGAGATCCCTTAAGTATTCGGCGCTGGCCATTGGCTTGATCGGCGCAACCCAGGCCATGGCCGGCCCGGACCTGACGGTCGTGTCCTTCGGTGGCGCGAACAAGGCGGCCCAGGTCAAGGCGTTCTACGCGCCGTGGGAAAGAGCGGGCAATGGCAAGATCGTCGCCGGCGAGTACAACGGTGAAATGGCCAAGGTGAAAGCCATGGTCGACACCAAAAGCGTGTCCTGGGACCTGGTGGAAGTGGAATCGCCGGAACTGTCCCGCGGTTGCGACGAAGACATGTTCGAGCCGCTGGACCCGAAACTGTTCGGCAACACCGCCGACTACGTGAAAGGCGCGATCCAGCCTTGCGGCGTGGGTTTCTTCGTGTGGTCGACCGTGCTGGCCTACAACGCCGACAAACTCACCTCCGCCCCCACCAGTTGGGCAGATTTCTGGGACACCAAGAAATTCCCGGGCAAGCGCGGCCTGCGTAAAGGCGCCAAGTACACCCTGGAATTCGCCTTGATGGCCGACGGCGTGGCGCCGAAAGACGTGTACAAAGTGTTGGCCGGTAAAGATGGCCAGGACCGTGCATTCAAGAAACTCGATGAACTCAAACCGTCGATCCAGTGGTGGGAAGCCGGCGCACAGCCGCCGCAGTACCTCGCTTCCGGTGATGTGGTGATGAGCTCGGCCTACAACGGCCGCATCGCCGCCGTACAGAAAGAAAGCAACCTCAAGGTGGTGTGGAACGGCGGCATCTACGACTTCGACGCCTGGGCCATCCCTAAAGGCCTGGCCAAGGACCGTGCCGAAGCGGCGAAGAAATTCATCGCCTTCTCGGTACAACCTCAGCAACAGAAGACCTACTCGGAAAACATCGCCTACGGCCCGGCCAACACCCAAGCCGTGCCGTTGCTGGCCAAGGACATCCTCAAGGACATGCCGACCACCCCGGAAAACATCGCCAACCAGGTGCAGATCGATGTGAGCTTCTGGGCGGATAACGGCGAGCAGCTGGAGCAGCGCTTCAACTCTTGGGCGGCCAAGTAACAACTGTGTGTGAACCCCTGTAGGAGCGAGCTTGCTCGCGAAGATCGTTAACGAAAACGCAGCGTGTCTGGTTTGACGCGGCGCTCTCAGGTTCTTCGCGAGCAAGCTCGCTCCTACAGAGGGATAGCGATTCATTTTTAATATCCGGAGTTTGTCATGGTCATCGCTGCTCCCAGTCCCACTCTAAAACAGCGCCTGGCGCGTGCCGAGCGGCTCAATCGCTGGAAGGCCCAGGCCTTGATTGCGCCGCTGGTGCTGTTCTTGCTGCTGGTGTTCCTGGTGCCGATCATTGCGTTGCTGTTCAAGAGCGTCGGCAACCAGGAAGTGGTGGGTGGCTTGCCGCGTACCGTGGTTGCGGTGACGGCCTGGGACGGCCGTGGCTTGCCGGGTGAACCGGTGTACCAGGCCCTCAGCGAGGATCTGGGCGAAGCGCGCAAGAACCAGACCCTGGGCGATCTGTCCAAGCGCTTGAACATGGAACTGGCCGGCTACCGCAGCCTGCTGACCAAAACCGCGCGGGCGCTGCCGTTCAGTGAAGCGCCCGGCTCTTATAAAGAAGCGTTGGAAAACCTCGATGAACGCTGGGGCGACCCGGCGTACTGGCAGGCGATCCGGCGCAACACCAGCAGTCTGACGCCGTTCTACCTGCTGGCGGCCGTCGACCATCGCATCGACGACCTTGGCGAAGTCGCCCCGGCCACGCCGGACCAGGCGATCTACCTGGACATCTTCGCCCGTACCTTCTGGATGGGCCTGGTGATTACGGCCATCTGCCTGCTGCTGGCCTATCCCTTGGCGTACCTGCTGGCCAACCTGCCGGCGCGCAAGAGCAACTTGCTGATGATCCTGGTGTTGTTGCCGTTCTGGACCTCGATCCTGGTACGGGTAGCGGCGTGGATCGTGTTGCTGCAATCGGGCGGCCTGATCAACAGCGCGTTGATGGGCATGGGCCTGATCGATAAACCCTTGGAGCTGGTGTTCAACCGCACCGGGGTCTACATCTCGATGGTGCACATTCTGCTGCCGTTCATGATCCTGCCGATCTACAGCGTGATGAAGGGCATCTCGCCCACCTACATGCGTGCGGCTATTTCCCTGGGTTGCCACCCGTTCACCAGCTTCTGGCGCGTGTACTTCCCGCAGACCTATGCCGGCGTCGGCGCCGGCTGCCTATTGGTGTTCATCCTGGCGATTGGTTACTACATCACCCCGGCCCTGCTGGGCAGCCCGAACGACCAGATGGTCAGCTACTTCGTGGCGTTCTACACCAACACCAGTATCAACTGGGGCATGGCGACGGCGTTGGGCGGCTTGCTGCTGCTGGCCACCGTGGTGCTGTACCTGATCTACAACCGGCTGGTGGGCGCCAGTCGCCTGCGCCTGAGCTGAGGAGACCTTGCGATGCTGAGCCCTTATATGTCGCCCGTTGAACGGGTCTGGTTCTACAGCTTGCGGATCCTCTGCGGCTTGATCCTGTTGTTCTTGATCCTGCCGGTGCTGGTGATCATCCCGCTGTCGTTCAACAGCGGCAGTTTCCTGGTGTACCCGCTGCAAGGTTTTTCGCTGCACTGGTACCAGGATTTCTTCGCCTCCGCCGAGTGGATGCGGGCGCTGAAGAACAGCATCATCGTTGCGCCGGCGGCCACGGTGTTGGCGATGGTCTTCGGCACTCTGGCGGCCATCGGGCTGACCCGTGGCAATTTCCCCGGCAAGGCGCTGGTGATGGCGCTGGTGATTTCACCGATGGTGGTGCCGGTGGTGATTATCGGTGTGGCCAGCTACCTGTTCTTTGCACCGTTGGGCCTGGGCAACAGCTTCTTCTCGTTGATCGTGGTGCATGCGGTGCTGGGCGTACCGTTTGTGATCATCACGGTGTCGGCCACGTTGCAGGGGTTCAACCACAACCTGGTGCGGGCGGCCGCCAGTCTCGGGGCTTCGCCACTCACGGCATTCCGCCGGGTGACCTTGCCGTTGATCGCGCCGGGGGTAATTTCCGGCGCGCTGTTTGCCTTCGCCACGTCGTTCGATGAAGTGGTGGTGACGCTGTTCCTCGCCGGCCCTGAGCAAGCGACTTTGCCGCGCCAGATGTTCAGCGGCATCCGCGAAAACCTCAGCCCGACGATCGCGGCGGCGGCAACCTTGTTGATTGCCTTCTCGGTGTTGCTGTTGTTGACCCTGGAATGGCTGCGTGGGCGTAGCGAGAAATTGCGTACAGCGCAGGTGTAAAGACCATTCGCCCGATGAATGGCTGACAACACGCCATAAGGAGCTACTCTTGTGCCAGCCCATTTCTTAATAAGAGGCCGCGCACATGAGTACTTCCTCATTCAAGATCGCCCACAAACTGCTGACCGGCGCTGGCGCCATCGAACAACTGGCCTTTGAGCTCACCCGCCTGGATGTGGACAACCCGCTGATCGTCACCGACGCCGCGCTGGTCAAGTCCGGCACCGTCGCGCTGGCCCTCGAACACTTGGGCGAGCGCACCTACGAAATTTTCGACCGCGTACTGCCCGACCCGGAAATCGCCATCGTCGAAGATTGCATGCGCGCTTACCGCGAAGGCGGGCATGACGGCCTGATCGGCATGGGCGGTGGCAGCGCCATCGATATCGCCAAAAGTGTTGCCGCCTACGCCGGTTACCACGGTGCGCTGGCGGACCTCTTTGGCGTCGACCAGGTGCCGCGCAAAGGCCCGCCGCTGATTGCCATCCCGACCACGGCCGGCACGGGTTCGGAGGTGACCAATGTGGCGATCCTCTCCGACAAGGCCGCACAGCTTAAAAAAGGCATCGTCAGCGACTACCTGCTCCCGGATGTGGCGCTGATCAGCCCGCAAATGACCCTGACCTGCCCGCGCAGCGTCACCGCCGCCAGTGGCGTAGATGCGCTGGTGCATGCCATCGAATCCTACCTGTCGCTGAATGCCTCGCCGATCACTGATGCGTTGGCGATTGGCGCGATCAAGCTGATCGCCAATGCATTGCCCAAGGCCTACGCCAACCCGGCCAACCTGCAGGCCCGCGACGACATGGCCACTGCCAGCCTGATGGCCGGCATGGCGTTCGGCAATGCCGGGGTGGGGGCGGTGCATGCGTTGGCGTATCCGCTGGGTGGGCGCTTCAATATCGCCCACGGCGTGAGCAATGCGTTGTTGCTGCCCTACGTGATGCACTGGAACAAGCTGGCCTGTGTCGAGCGCATGCAGGACATCGCCCAGGCGATGGGCGTGAATGTCACCGGCTTGAGCGTCAACGATGCCGCCGACCAAGCCGTCGAGGCGATGACGCGACTGTGTGCCGCAGTGGAGATCCCGGCGGGCTTGCGCAGTTTCGGGGTGCCCGAGGACGCGATCCCAGCCATGGCGGTAGAAGCGGCGGGTATTGAGCGCTTGATGCGCAACAATCCACGCAAGCTCAGCGCGGCCGATATCGAGAAAATCTATCGGGCGGCTTACTAACCGTTGAGTTAGGTCACGGTGCGCGCGGCAAAGCATGAGGTATACAATGCGCGCCATCGTGATTTAGCTCAAAAAAGGTGCGTCATGCAGCCCTTCGTCATTGCTCCATCGATTCTCTCCGCCGACTTCGCCCGCCTGGGTGAGGAAGTGGACAAGGTGTTGGCCGCGGGTGCCGACTTCGTGCACTTCGATGTCATGGACAACCACTACGTACCCAACCTGACCATCGGCCCGATGGTGTGTGCGGCGCTGCGCAAGTATGGCATCACCGCGCCGATCGATGCGCACCTGATGGTCAGTCCGGTGGATCGCATCATCGGTGACTTCGTGGAAGCCGGCGCGACCTACATCACCTTCCATCCGGAAGCCTCGCTGCACGTCGACCGCACCCTGCAACTGATCCGCGAAGGCGGCTGCAAGGCGGGCCTGGTGTTCAACCCGGCCACGCCGTTGAGTGTGCTCGAGTACGTGATGGACAAGGTCGACATGATCCTGCTGATGAGCGTCAACCCAGGCTTTGGCGGGCAGAAGTTCATTCCGGGCACCCTGAACAAGCTGCGTGAAGCCCGCGCGCTGATCGATGCTTCCGGCCGCGACATCCGCCTGGAGATCGACGGCGGGGTCAACGTCAACAATATCCGTGAAATCGCAGCGGCCGGTGCCGACACTTTCGTGGCCGGCTCGGCGATCTTCAATGCACCGGACTACCAGGAAGTCATCGACAAGATGCGTGCCGAACTGGCGCTGGCGCGTCCATGAGCGGCTTTGAGCAGCTGTTCCCCGGCAAATTGCCACGGCTGGTGATGTTCGATCTGGACGGTACCTTGATCGACTCGGTGCCCGACCTGGCGGCGGCGGTGGACGAGATGCTGCTCAAGCTGGGGCGCAAGCCCGCCGGGATCGAGTCGGTGCGTGAGTGGGTCGGCAACGGCGTGCACATGCTGGTACGCCGGGCCTTGGCCAACCATATCGATGCCGAAGGTGTCGATGAGGTCGAGGCTGAACACGCCCTGGAACTGTTCAACGCCGCCTATGAAGACGGCCACGAACTGACCGTGGTTTACCCCGGCGTGCGTGACACCCTCAAATGGCTGAGCAAGCAGGGCGTAGAAATGGCCCTGATCACCAACAAGCCGGAACGCTTCGTCGCGCCGCTGCTGGACCAGATGAAAATCGGTCGGTATTTCCGGTGGATCATCGGTGGCGACACTCTGCCGCAGAAAAAACCCGACCCGGCGGCGCTGTTTTTCGTGATGAAAATGGCCAATATCCCGGCTTCGCAGTCGTTGTTTGTCGGCGATTCGCGCAGTGATGTGCAGGCGGCGAAGGCCGCAGGTGTGCAGTGTGTGGCCCTCAGCTACGGCTATAACCATGGTCGGCCGATCGCCGAAGAGTCGCCGGCAATGGTCATTGATGACCTGCGCCTGTTAATCCCCGGTTGCTTGGGAGCGGGCGCTGAGATAACGTTGCCCGATACCGATCCGTCCCCTTCTGGAAATTCCATCGTGGTGGTCACTCGCAAACTCTGGATGAAAGTCATCAAGGCCCTGGCCCGCTGGCGTTGGCGCGCCTGACTGATCCTGGCCGCGCCCTGCGGCACGTTTGCATACCTGACTGTTAGACCCTCAAGCCACGAGGCATATCATGACCCGCGAAGAATTCCTGCGTTTGGCCGCTGCCGGCTACAACCGCATTCCCCTGGCCTGCGAAACCCTGGCCGACTTCGACACGCCGCTGTCGATCTATCTGAAACTGGCCGACGAGCCTAATTCCTACCTGCTCGAGTCGGTACAGGGCGGCGAGAAGTGGGGGCGTTACTCGATCATAGGCCTGCCGTGCCGCACGGTGCTGCGGGTACATGACCATCATGTGAGCATTACCCATGATGGCGTCGAGATCGAAAGCCATGATGTCGAAGACCCGTTGGCGTTCGTCGAAGCCTTCAAGGCGCGCTACAACGTGCCGACCATTGCCGGCCTGCCGCGCTTCAACGGCGGCCTGGTGGGGTACTTCGGTTATGACTGCGTGCGTTATGTGGAAAAACGTTTGGGCAAGTGCCCGAATCCGGACCCGCTGGGCGTGCCGGACATCCTGCTGATGGTCTCCGATGCGGTCGTGGTGTTCGACAACCTCGCCGGCAAGATGCACGCAATCGTGCTTGCCGACCCGTCCCAGGCCGATGCGTTCGAGCAAGGCCGTGCCAGCCTCGAAGCCCTGCTGGAAAAACTGCGCCAGCCGATCACTCCGCGTCGCGGCCTGGACCTCAGCCGTCCGCCGGCGGCCGACCCGGTGTTTCGCTCCAGCTTTACCCAGGATGATTACGAGCGCGCTGTCGATACCATCAAGGAATACATCCTCGCCGGTGACTGTATGCAGGTGGTGCCGTCGCAACGTATGTCCATCGACTTCAAGGCTGCGCCGATCGATCTGTACCGTGCATTGCGCTGCTTCAACCCCACGCCGTACATGTACTTCTTCAACTTTGGTGACTTCCACGTGGTAGGCAGCTCGCCAGAAGTGCTGGTACGTGTCGAAGACAACCTGATCACCGTGCGCCCGATCGCCGGCACGCGCCCACGGGGTGCGACTGAAGAAGCCGACCTGGCGCTGGAAGAAGACCTGCTGAGCGACGACAAGGAAATCGCCGAGCACCTGATGCTCATCGACCTGGGCCGTAACGACACTGGGCGGGTCTCGGAAATCGGTTCGGTGAAGCTCACCGAGAAGATGGTGATCGAGCGTTACTCCAATGTGATGCATATCGTCTCCAACGTTACCGGCGAGTTGAAGGCTGGCCTGACCGCGATGGACGCGTTGCGCGCGATTCTGCCGGCGGGCACCTTGTCGGGTGCGCCGAAGATCCGCGCGATGGAAATCATCGACGAGCTGGAGCCGGTCAAGCGCGGCGTCTACGGCGGCGCCGTGGGTTATTTCGCCTGGAACGGCAACATGGACACAGCCATTGCGATTCGCACGGCCGTGATCAAGGACGGGGAGCTGCACGTGCAGGCCGGTGGCGGGATTGTCGCCGACTCGGTGCCGGCCCTCGAATGGGAAGAAACCCTGAACAAGCGCCGCGCGATGTTCCGCGCCGTTGCGCTGGCTGAACAGACCCCCAATTCCTGAGGTTTCCCCCATGTTGCTGATGATTGATAACTACGATTCCTTTACCTACAACGTTGTGCAGTACCTGGGCGAGCTGGGTGCAGAGGTCAAGGTGGTGCGCAACGACGAACTGACCGTCGCCGAGATCGCTGCCCTGAACCCGGAGCGCATCGTGGTTTCGCCCGGCCCGTGCACGCCGACTGAGGCGGGCATTTCCCTGGAAGCGATCCAGTATTTCGCCGGCAAGCTGCCGATCCTGGGCGTATGCCTGGGCCACCAGTCCATCGGCCAGGCCTTTGGCGGTGACGTGGTGCGTGCACGGCAGGTGATGCACGGTAAGACCAGTCCGGTATTCCATCATGATCAGGGCGTGTTCCATGGGCTTAACTTGCCGGTGACCGTGACCCGCTACCATTCGCTGGTGGTCAAGCGCGAAACCCTGCCGGATTGCCTGGAACTGACCGCCTGGACCCAACTGGAGGACGGCTCGGTCGACGAGATCATGGGCCTGCGCCACAAGACACTGAATATCGAAGGGGTGCAATTTCACCCCGAGTCGATCCTGACCGAGCAGGGCTACGAGCTGTTCGCCAATTTTCTCAAGCAGAGCGGCGGCACGCGCTAAGGACTTTCCATGGATATCAAGACTGCCCTGAGCCGTATTGTCGGCCACCTGGACCTGAGCACCGCTGAAATGAGCGATGTGATGCGCGAGATCATGACCGGTCAATGCACCGACGCGCAGATCGGCGCGTTCATGATGGCCATGCGTATGAAGAGCGAGAGCATCGACGAGATTGTCGGCGCCGTGTCGGTGATGCGCGAGTTGGCGGACAAGGTTGAGCTCAAGACCCTCGACGGTGTCGTCGACGTGGTTGGCACCGGCGGTGACGGTGCGAACATTTTCAACGTGTCGACGGCGTCTTCTTTTGTCGTCGCAGCGGCGGGCTGCACCGTGGCCAAGCATGGTAACCGTGCGGTCTCCGGCAAGAGCGGCAGTGCCGACTTGCTGGAAGCGGCGGGCATCTACCTGAACCTGACCCCGGTGCAAGTGGCGCGCTGCATCGACAGCGTCGGCATTGGCTTCATGTTTGCCCAGTCCCACCATGGTGCGATGAAGCACGCCGCCGGCCCGCGCAAGGACCTCGGCCTGCGCACCCTGTTCAACATGCTCGGCCCGCTTACGAATCCGGCCGGTGTGAAACACCAGGTGGTGGGCGTGTTCAGCCAGGCGCTGTGCCGACCATTGGCCGAAGTGCTGCAACGCCTGGGCAGCAAGCATGTGCTGGTGGTGCACTCCAAGGATGGCCTGGACGAATTCAGCCTGGCAGCGCCGACCTTCGTGGCGGAGCTGAAGAATGACCAGATCACCGAATACTGGGTCGAACCGGAAGACTTGGGCATGAAGAGCCAGAGCCTGCACGGCCTGGCGGTGGAAAGCCCGGCGGCGTCCCTGGAACTGATTCGCGATGCCCTGGGGCGTCGCAAGACCGAGAACGGGCAAAAAGCGGCTGAGATGATTGTTTTGAACGCTGGCGCGGCACTTTACGCAGCCGATCACGCCTATAGTCTTAAGGAAGGTGTCGCCTTGGCCCACGATGCGCTGCACACCGGTCTGGCTCGTGAGAAGCTCGAAGAGCTGGGAGCATTCACCGCAGTATTCAAGATGGAGAATGAAGGATGAGTGTGCCAACCGTTCTGGAAAAGATCCTGGCCCGCAAGGCTGAAGAAGTCGCCGAGCGCCGTGCCCGCGTGAGCCTGGCCGAGTTGGAAGCCCAGGCAAAGATCGCCGACGCACCCCGCGGCTTCGCCAATGCATTGATCGCCCAGGCCAAGCAGAAGCAACCGGCCGTGATCGCCGAGGTTAAGAAAGCCTCGCCGAGCAAAGGCGTGATTCGCGAACACTTTGTGCCATCGGAAATCGCCGTCAGCTATGAGAAGGGTGGGGCGACTTGCCTGTCCGTGTTGACCGATATCGACTACTTCCAGGGTTCCGACCTGTTCCTGCAGCAGGCTCGCGCCGCGTGCAAGTTGCCGGTGATCCGCAAGGATTTCATGGTCGACCCTTACCAGATCGTCGAAGCCCGTGCCCTGGGCGCCGACTGCGTGCTGCTGATCGTTTCCGCGCTGGATGACGTGAAGATGGCCGAGCTGGCTGCCGTCGCCAAAAGCGTCGGCCTCGACGTGCTGGTGGAAGTGCACGACGGTGATGAGTTGGAACGCGCCCTGAAAACCCTCGACACACCGCTGGTGGGGGTCAACAACCGTAACCTGCACACCTTCGAAGTCAGCCTGGAAAACACCCTCGACCTGCTGCCGCGCATCCCGCGTGACCGTCTGGTGATTACCGAGAGTGGCATCGTCAACCGCGCCGATGTTGAGTTGATGGAGATCAGCGGCGTTTACTCGTTCCTGGTGGGCGAGACGTTCATGCGTGCCGAGAACCCGGGAGCTGAATTGCAGCGCCTATTCTTCCCGGAGCGTGGTGTGGCGGTCAGTGGCTCGACATTAGACTGACTTGAACACGATCAAGATTTGAAATGCAGTCTAAATGTGGGAGCGGGCTTGCTAGCGAAGGCGGTGGGTCAGTCACTGAATATGTGTCTGATGTACCGTATTCGCGAGCAAGCCCGCTCCCACATGGGATCTTGTGTTTATTCAGATAGGTAGGTGTTTGATGGTTAAGCCGGTGTCGATGACTGTTGAAACTGGGTTGGCCGCCGAGCAAGACCTGCTGGCTGCTGTTTGCGCAGGTGAGCGGGAGTATGGGTTGTTGTTCTGGCAACCCAGCGACCAGGCTTTGGTTATGCCGCGTCGGTTGAGCCGCTTGCCGGCCTTTGAAACTGCCAGCCAAGTCTCCGCCGACGCCGGTTGGCCGGTGCTGCTGCGTGAAACCGGCGGCGAGCCGGTGCCGCAGTCGAGCGCCACGGTCAACATCGCCCTGGTCTACGCCCCGCCGCGCAGTGAAGGCGACCAGAATCGTATCGAAACCGGTTACTTGCGTTTATGCCAACCGATCTGCGACTTGCTGATCGAGTTGGGTGGCGAAGCGTCTGTCGGCGAGATCGACGGCGCATTTTGCGACGGTCGCTACAACGTCAATCTCAATGGTCGCAAAATGGTTGGCACTGCCCAGCGCTGGCGTCAAAGCGGGGGGCGCCCGGTGGGCCTGGTGCACGGTGCACTGTTGCTGGAAAACGATCGTGAAGAACTGATCGCGGCGGTCAACCGCTTCAATCAAGCCTGCGGTCTCGACCAACGGGTGCGTGCCGAGAGCCATATCGCCCTGCACGAAGCCTTCCCGGCGCCGGATGCGATCAGCCGGCTCGACACCTTGTACCGTCAGATGTTGGCCAGCTTCCTGCCGGTTTAACGGGTCCCGAACACCACCATCGTCTTGCCTTTGACGTGCACCAGGTTGCGTTCTTCCAGGTCTTTGAGCACGCGTCCGACCATCTCCCGTGAACAGCCGACAATGCGCCCGATTTCCTGGCGCGTGACCTTGATCTGCATGCCATCGGGGTGCGTCATGGCGTCGGGTTGCTTGCACAGGTCAAGCAGGCAGCGGGCAACGCGGCCGGTGACGTCGAAGAATGCCAGGTCGCCGACTTTGCGTGTGGTATCGCGCAGTCGTTGCGCAATCTGGCCGCTGAGGACGTAAAGGATATCCGGGTCGTGCTGGGCCAGTTCGCGGAACTTGGCGTAGCTGATCTCGGCCACTTCGCACTCGACCTTGGCGCGCACCCATGCGCTGCGTTCCTGCTCCTTGCCGGCTTGTTCGAACAGCCCCAGCTCCCCAAAAAAATCCCCGGTGTTCAGGTAGGCGATGATCATTTCGCGACCGTCTTCATCTTCGATCAGGATGGTGACCGAGCCTTTGATGATGAAGAACAGCGTTTCGGAACGTTCGCCGGCGCAGATGATGTTGTGCTTGGCCGGGTAGCGGCGGCGCTGGCAATGCATCAACAGTTTGTCGAGATTCTTGATCTTGGGTATGGGAGTAAGGGCAACCATGGTTGTATCCCGAAAAGACTGCGCGAAATAGTTGGAGTTGTTGTATTCATCGGTATCGGCATTGATACACGCTGTATAAAGGGTGGCATTACGCCATCGATTTGGCGTCAGCTTAACAGACACATTCTGACTCGATTAACCAATTTTCCGCGCAAACCCTGCTATTGATCGCTTTTGTGCGAAACGCTGAGGCACGGAGGCGCTGTGCTAAGCTGGCGACCCTTTTTTTACAGTGGAGTCTGGGCGATGAAGGCACGCATCCAATGGGCGGGCGAAGCCATGTTCCTCGGTGAGTCGGGCAGTGGTCATGTGGTGGTCATGGACGGCCCGCCGGAAGCCGGTGGCCGCAACCTGGGCGTTCGCCCGATGGAAATGCTCCTGCTTGGCGTAGGCGGTTGCAGCAATTTCGACGTGGTCAGCATCCTGAAGAAGTCGCGCCAGGCTGTGGAGAGCTGCGAAGCCTTCCTGGAAGCCGAGCGTGCCACTGAAGATCCGAAGGTATTCACCAAGATCCATATGCATTTCGTGGTGAAGGGCCGGGCGCTGAAAGAGGCGCAGGTGAAGCGCGCTATCGAACTGTCGGCTGAGAAGTATTGCTCGGCGTCGATCATGCTGGGCGCGGCCGGTGTGGCCATCACCCATGATTACGAGATCATCGAGCTGGGTTGATTGACCGAGCACTACTGTAGGAGCGAGCTTGCTCGCGAAAAACTTCAACGATGACGCGGGCATCCAGAATGTCCGAGTCGCCTGAGGCGTTCTTCGCGAGCAAGCTCGCTCCTACAGGGGGTTGCTTTAGATTCGGTACGTGCTTTTAGTCATGACCTTGGCCAATAGGCTCATGCCAAACCGCACCGGCGCTGGAAAGCGAAAACCACCGGCATCCAGTGCGCTTTCTGCGTGATGTTCTTCATCGATACGCATCTGTTCAAGAATGGCCCGGGATTTTTCGTCTTCGGCCGGCAGTTGTTCCAGATGCTCGTCCAGGTGTTTGCACACCTGATGTTCAGTCGCTGCGACAAAGCCCAGGCTGACCTTATCGCTGATCAGGCCGGCAGCGGCGCCGATCCCAAACGATAAACCGTAAAACAGCGGATTCAACACACTTGGGTGACTGCCCAGTTGGCGAATGCGTTGTTCGCACCAGGCCAGGTGATCGATTTCTTCCTCGGCGGCATGCTCCATGGCGGCGCGAACCTGCGGCAGCTTGGCGGTCAGCGCCTGGCCTTGGTACAGCGCCTGGGCACAGACTTCGCCGGTATGGTTGATACGCATCAGGCCGGCGACGTGGCGGGTCTCGGTCTCGCTCATCTGCGCGTCGGGCTGCACGATGGCGGGCGAGGGGCGATACGGTTGGCCGCTGAAGGGCAGCAGCGTGCGCATAGCCATGTCGGCTTGCAGCAACAGACGGTCAATCGGCGAGTAGTGACGTTGGGTAGTCATGCTGACCTCTGGGAAGAATCTCGGCGGCCAGTTTACCGCAAGAGAGGGGCAAGCGTTTGCGTTGCGTCAAGGGCATTGGGTCGCAGCCAGGGGCCGCGACCCTTGTTCGGGGGGAATCAGCCCGGCGGCCAGTTCATCTGGCGCTGACCCAGCACATGCATATGGATGTGATAAACGGTTTGCCCGCCTTTCGGGTTGCAGTTCATCACCACCCGAAAGCCTTCCTCACAGCCTTGTTCCACGGCTAGGCGTTGGGCAGTGAACAGAATATGGCCGGCCAAGGCTTTGTCTTCTTCGGTCAGGTCATTGAGGGTGGGGATGTGCTTCTTGGGAATGACCAGGAAATGCACAGGTGCCGCCGGATGAATGTCCTTGAACGCCAGGACCTGGTCATCTTCGTAGATGATGTCCGCGGGTATTTCTCTGTTGATGATCTTGGTGAACAGAGTATCCACAGCTGTTTCTCCATTATGAAAGTGCAGGGTGAGTGTACCCAGCCAGTCAGCGCGGGCAATAGGCCTTGTTGATGGCGCCGGCGATCTTGCGGGTCAGCCAGCGTGGGCTGAAGCGTGGGCTGAAGGCGATCCAGCGGTTGCGACGGCCAGGAATGATGATGGCTTTGTTCTTTTCCAGGGCGCGCACGGTATAGAGTGCCACTTCTTCGGGGCTCATCAGCTGTTGGCTGCGGTCGAGCTTGGCGGTGTCCATTTGCGCAGTGCCGAAAAATGCGGTGCGCGTCGGGCCGGGGCAGAGGACCGAGACCTTGATGCCGCAGGTCTTCAACTCTTCACGCAGGCCTTCGGAGAAATGCAACACATAGGCTTTGCTGGCGTAGTAGGTACTCATCCAGGGGCCGGGCTGGAATGCCGCCACGGATGCCACGTTGAGAATCTGCCCGCCACCGTGCAGCGCCATGGTGTTGCCAAGGGCGTGGCACATGCGGGTCAGTGCGAGGACGTTGACCTCGATGAGGTCTTGTTCGGTCATCCAGTCCTGGGCCAGGAATGGCCCGCTGGTGCCGATACCGGCGCAGTTCACCAGCAGGTCGATCTGGCGCTCGCCTTCCTCAAGCTCCAGCAGGAACCCGGACAAGCGCAGCGGCTCGCCCAGGTCGCAGGCCCGGAACAGCACCTCGACGCCAAAGCGTTGGGTCAATTCGATTGCAATGCTTTCCAACTGATCACGCTGGCGGGCCACCAGAATCAAGCTGCGGCCGCGGCGGGCCAATGCTTCGGACAATGCCAGGCCGATGCCACTGGAGGCGCCGGTGATCAGAGCGTAACGGGTCATGCCTTTCTCCATCGCAACGCCGCCGTGCCCGTGACAGAGGCATCACAGGCCGGGGGCGTTTCTTCACTGTTCCGGAGAGTCTACAGGTTCGTCTGCTTCATCAGCACTTTGCGCTTCGTCTTCTTCTACAGTCGTAGCTTGATCAGCGTCTTCATCGGAGGTGATGGAGCTGCTTTCATAGCTGCTGTCCATGTTGGCTTCGAGCTGGTTCAGGTAGCCGTTCATGCCCAGGGTGACCACGACGGCCAGCATCACCGGAATAAACGCCAACCACAGTGCCGCCAGGACTTTCACCGCCGTGGAGTTGCGTGGCGGTGGTGCACCGTACTGGTTGGCGCCCGCATTGCCCGGCAATACGAGCAATAGGATCGGGAAGACGCTGTTCACCAGTGGCACCAGGTTGAGGAGGTACAACCAGCCCGACCAGCCCAGGTCATGCAGGCGCTGCACGCCGATCTGCACACTGACCCACACCAGCGCCACAAACAGCGCGAGACCCAGCAGTACACCGATGATGGTGCCCGCAATCGGTGATGCGGTGGCCACGGCAAAGCTGACGGTGCTGATGATGCCGCCCGCAACCAGCATCGCCAGGGTCAGCACCAGGGTCCATGCCAGGTAGCGCAGGCGACCGATGCGGCCATGGATAGTGAAGACTTTGAGAGTGGAGTACTCCGGCAGGTCATCACCTACTGCTGCGCGGGGAGGAGCATAAGGTGAGGCGGCCGGACGAGCGAAGTCAGAGGGGCCGGAATCCGTCTCGTGGGTTTCGGCCAGGCTGAAGGCCACGGGCTGTTCAGGTTCGATACGTGCGTCGACACCGGCGTTTTTCAGCGCGGTGAGGTAGGTTTCCGCATCCGGGCGGGACAGGTCGCGCTTGAGCGCCACCGGGCGGCCGGTAAAGAGCTTCTCGATGGCTTCGACTTCGCTCTTGAACAGCTCGGCCAGGTTCAGTTTGGCCGTGGTGCTTTCGACACCCGGGAGCAAGGCTCCATCAAACACAATCTTGAAACGGTTGTCGCTCATGCGGGCTTCCTTGTCACTTGTTCAGGGAGGTGGTGCAAGCCTGCTCAGTCGGCAGGCCTGGCGGTTGGGTCAGCGTGGCCAGCGCAGGTGCGCGGCCTGTTCGCGTGCCTTGCGGTATTCGGCATCCAGGCGGGCAACGAGTTCATCGACGCTGGGCAAATCATCAATCTCACCGACGCCTTGGCCGGCCGACCATACAGTCTTCCAGGCCTTGGCCTCATCGCTCAACGGCTTGAGCTTGGAGCCGAAGTTGACTTCACCTTTGCCTTGCAGCGCGGCGAGGTCGAAACCGGCGTTTTCCAGGCTCTGGCGCATAAAGCTGGCGGGTACGCCGGAGACAGCGGGAGTGTGCACGATGTCGGCGGCGCGCGATGTGAGCAGCATCTCTTTATACGCATCCGGGGCATGGCTTTCGGTGGTGCCGATAAAGCGCGTGCCGAAATAGGCCAGGTCCGCGCCCAGCAGTTGGGCGGCGAGTATCTCATGCCCGTGGTTGAGGCAGCCGGCTAGCAGCAGGGTTTTGTCGAAGAACTGGCGAATCTCGGCAATCAGCGAGAATGGGCTCCAGGTGCCGGCATGCCCGCCGGCGCCTGCGGCGACGGCGATCAGGCCATCCACGCCGGCTTCGGCGGCCTTCTCGGCATGGCGGCGGGTGGTGACGTCGTGGAACACCAGGCCGCCGTAGCTGTGCACGGCGTCCACCAGCTCTTTGACCGCCCCCAGGCTGGTGATGATGATCGGCACTTTATGCTCGACGCAGATCGCCAGGTCTGCCTCCAGCCGTGGGTTGCTGTGGTGCACGATCAGGTTGACGGCGTAAGGCGCAGGGTTGTCCAGCAGCGCCAGGCCCGCTTCGATCTCTTCCAGCCAGGCCTTGAAACCACTGCTTTCGCGTTGGTTGAGCGCCGGAAAACTCCCGACCACTCCATTGCGGCAGCACGCCAGGACCAGTTGCGGGTTGGAGATGAGGAACATCGGCGCCGCCACGACGGGCAGGCGCAGACGTTGTTCAAGCAGAGCGGGCAGCGACATTGGAGGTACCCCGAGTAATTGAAGTTAGAACGGTTTGACCACGACCAAAATTACGATAGCCAGCAATATCAGAACGGGCACTTCATTGAACCAGCGATAAAAGACATGGCTGCGGGTGTTTTCGCCACGGGCAAAGCGTTTTACCTGCGCGCCGCACATATGGTGGTAGCCGATGAGCAATACGACGAGGGTCAGCTTGGCGTGAATCCACCCGCCCGACTGAAAGATGCTTGGGTTCAGGTAGATCAGCCAGCCGCCGAAAATCAGCGTGGCAATCATTGCCGGTCCCATGATGCCGCGGTACAGCTTGCGCTCCATGACACTGAAACGCTCTTTGCTGACGGTGTCCTCGCTTTGGGCGTGGTAGACGAACAGGCGTGGCAAGTAGAACAGCCCGGCAAACCAGCAGACGATGCTGACGATGTGGAAGGCTTTGATCCATAGATAGAGCATTTCTAGTTATTCCCAGGTTCACGGTAACTGAAGATAGTAGTGGCTCATGCGCCCGTACGTCACGTTGACGGTTGTCGCAGGACGATACGGCCCCTATTATCGACGGCTTTCCAGTGGGTTCGTTGAGGGCAGGTTTATGGTCAAGGTCGGTATCGTCGGCGGCACGGGTTATACCGGTGTCGAATTGCTGCGTCTGTTGGCTCAGCATCCGCAAGCTGAGGTAGTGGTCATCACCTCCCGATCCGAGGCCGGGCTGGCCGTGGCCGATATGTACCCGAACCTGCGAGGCCACTATGACGGCCTGGCGTTCAGCGTGCCGGACATCAAGACCTTGGGCGCCTGCGATGTGGTGTTCTTCGCCACGCCGCACGGGGTTGCCCATGCGCTGGCCGGTGAACTGTTGGCTGCGGGTACCAAGGTCATCGACCTCTCGGCGGACTTCCGTCTGCAGGACGCTGACGAGTGGGCCAAATGGTACGGCCAGCCGCACGGCGCGCCGGAGTTGTTGGAAGAGGCGGTGTACGGCCTGCCGGAAGTGAATCGTGAACAGATCAAGCAAGCGCGCCTGATTGCGGTGCCAGGTTGCTATCCAACCGCCACACAGTTGGGCTTCCTGCCATTGCTGGAAGCGGGGCTGGCGGACGCTTCGCGCTTGATCGCGGACTGCAAATCGGGCGTCAGCGGTGCCGGTCGTGGTGCTGCGGTCGGTTCGCTGTACTCTGAAACGTCGGAAAGCATGAAGGCTTATGCGGTAAAAGGGCATCGTCACTTGCCGGAAATTCGCCAGGGGCTGCGCCGTGCGGCTGGGAAGGATGTGGGCCTGACCTTCGTTCCGCACTTGACCCCAATGATCCGTGGCATTCACTCCACGTTGTACGCCACTGTGGTCGATCGCTCGGTCGACCTGCAGGCGCTGTTCGAAAAACGGTATGCCAACGAACCGTTTGTCGATGTGATGCCGGCCGGCAGCCATCCGGAAACCCGCAGCGTGCGCGGTGCCAACGTGTGCCGGATTGCCGTGCACCGCCCGCAGGATGGTGACCTGGTCGTGGTGTTGTCGGTGATCGATAACCTGGTCAAGGGCGCGTCCGGCCAGGCGGTGCAGAACATGAACATCCTGTTTGGCCTGGATGAGAAGTTGGGCCTGTCCCACGCGGGCATGCTGCCTTAAGGCTGTTTCGTCGCTAAGCAAAAGGCCCGTTGATCGGGCCTTTTGTGTTTTTAATGGCGACAGCGCAGATTGATATACCGTAACAATAGTTGACCGCTTTTCTAGGAGAAGCGGATAATGCCGGGCATTACGCATATGGCGGCGCTACGCCGGGAGATTATCAGCATGAGCGTTGAATCCTTCACCCCCACGGCTTTGCAATTCACCCACGGTGCTGCGCACAAGGTGAAGAGCCTGGTCGATGAAGAGGGTAATGATCGCTTGAAGCTGCGCGTATTCGTTACGGGCGGCGGTTGTTCAGGGTTTCAGTACGGTTTTACCTTCGATGAAGATGTGGCCGATGATGACACCATCGTTGAGCGCGAGGGCGTGAGCCTGGTTGTGGACCCGATGAGCTTCCAATACCTGGCAGGTGCTGAGGTGGATTACCAGGAAGGTCTGGAGGGTTCGCGTTTCGTGATCAAGAACCCTAACGCTACAACCACCTGTGGTTGCGGGTCTTCGTTCTCGATCTGATCGGTAGCGGATGCAAAAACGCCGCTTGGCTGTGATGGGCCAAGCGGCGTTTTGCTGTCTGGAGATTTTACGCTGGGTAGATGGCGCCCAGTACCCTAAGTCCTCGTGCCCCGGTGACACTTGGGCGGTTGGCTGCGATACCTTCGAGGCAGCAATGGGCCAGCCAGGCGAAGGCCATGGCCTCGACCCAGTCGGGGTCTACGCCGTAGGCGGCGGTGCTGCTGACTTGAATTGACGGTAGCAGGGCGGCCAGGCGATTCATCAGCGTGGCGTTGTGGGCGCCGCCACCACACACCAGCAGTGTTTCGGTCTGGGGTTGGGCAGACTGCAGGGACTCGGTGACGGTCAGTGCGGTCAGTTCCAGCAGGGTGGCCTGAACATCCTGAGGCTCGAATGTTGGTAAGCGACCCAGGTGTTGGTGCAGCCACGCCAGATTGAACACTTCGCGGCCGGTGCTCTTGGGGCCCGTGGTCACGAAGAAAGGGTCGCTGAGCAGGGCGTTCAGTAGCGCAGGCTCGACCTTGCCGCTGGCCGCCCAATGGCCATCACGGTCAAAGTGTTCACCGCGTTGCTGGTGAATCCAAACATCCAGCAGGACGTTGCCTGGGCCGCAGTCGAAGCCGGCTACAGGTTTGCCGGTCTCAATCAGACTGAGGTTGCTGAAACCTCCAACATTCAATACGGCACGGTTACCGCTGTGCTCGCCAAACAGTGCTTCATGGAACGCAGGGACCAATGGGGCGCCCTGGCCGCCGGCGGCGACGTCGCGGCTACGGAAATCGCTGACCACCGTGATGCCTGTGAGCTCGGTGAGCAAGGCCGGGTAGCCGATCTGTACGGTAAAGCCCCGGGCGGGTTCATGGCGGATGGTCTGGCCATGGCTGCCAATCGCGCGAATGTCCTGGGGCTTGAGGTTTTGCTGGTCGAGTAAAGCGTGGATACCTTGAGCAGCAAGATTTACCCAGTTCTGTTGGGCAATGGCTGAGCGGGCGATCTCATCCGGCCCGCTGGCGCAAAGAGCAAGCAGCTCGGTGCGCAGGGTATCGGGCATGGGAATGTAGTGTGCGGCGATCAGCTTGATCGCCGGGGACTGCTCGATCAAGGCGATGTCCAGGCCATCAAGGCTGGTCCCGGACATCACACCGATATAGAGCGCCATACTTAACGCTTCGCCGAAGCCAGCAGGGTGGAGCGCTCTTGATCCATGCGCGCCATCAACGGCTGGCTCTGTTGCATGAAGCGGGCGCGTTCAGCCTTGGCGATCGGGTCGGCCATGGGCAGTTTCTGGCCCAGTGGGTCGACGTGAACGCCATTGACCTGGAACTCATAGTGCAAGTGCGGACCGGTGGACAGCCCGGTAGTGCCGATATAGCCAATCACCTGGCCTTGTTTCACGGTGCCGCCGGTTTGCACGCCTTTGGCGAAGCCTTGCATATGGCCATACAGCGTACGGTAGGTATTGCCGTGCTGGATGATCACGGTATTGCCGTAGCCGCCACGACGCCCTGCCAACAGGACTTTACCGTCACCGGCTGCCTTGATCGGCGTGCCACGTGGTGCGGCGTAATCGACCCCTTTGTGGGCGCGGATTTTGTTCAGAATTGGATGCTTGCGACCCATGGAGAAACGCGAGCTAATACGAGCGAAGTCCACCGGCGTACGGATGAAGGCCTTGCGCATGCTGTTGCCGTCGGCGGTGTAGTAGCTGCTGTTGCCTTGTTTGTTGGTGTAACGCACGGCGGTGTAGGTCTTGCCGCGGTTAGTGAAGCGTGCGGAGAGAATGTTGCCGGTGCCGACGACTTTGCCATTGGCGACTTTCTGCTCGTAGATCACGTCGAATTCGTCGCCTTGGCGGATGTCCTGAGCGAAGTCGATGTCGTAGCCGAACACGCTGGCCATATCCATGGTCATGCTGTGGGACAGGCCTGCCCGCGCGGCGGATTGTGACAGGGAGCTGTTGATCACGCCGTGTACGTAGGCGGAGCGCATGACCGGTTTGGTGGTGATGCGATTGAAGGCAAAGCCTTTGGCACCCTTTGTCAGAGTAATGCTTTCGAGGTCGCTGACATTGCTGTGCAGGTTGTTCAGCTGGCCATCGGGGGTGAATTCAAATTCGAGCTTCTGGCCGTGCTTGAGCTGAGTGAACTGTTTGGCTTGTTTGTCGCTGGCGAGTACTTCATTGACCGTGGTAGCGGGAAGGCCAACTTTCTCGAACAGGGTCGATAGCGTATCGCCTTTGGCCACGATGACTTCGCGGTGCTGAGGGTTCTTGGCCGCGTCGGCAACAGGTGCTGATGAGCTCTGGGTAGCTTGTTGGGTGTCTTCGGGACTGCTTTCTATCTGGGCGAACGGCGATTCGGTGGCCGCGTTTGTGGCTTGCTGCGCGTCGGAAGCGTCTTGATCTTGTGTCAGTTGTTCAACTGGGCTTTCCAGGTCAAGGCTCAGGGATGTTCGTTTGGCTTCTACGTCACTGGAAGGGAATACCAGGAGTGCCAGGCTGAGAAGGGCAGCGATACCACTTGCGGCGAGCAGGTGGGTCTTCGGGTAAAGCGGCGGCGCTTTAGACGGTTCAGTGGTCATAGGTAATTTTGACTTTGAAGATGAAATGGAAAAGATGAATGACATGATGAAGATGAAATAACTGTATAAAATATAACCAAATCATCTGTGGCGCAAGCTCGCGAACGCTGGGCTTGCTGAACGGTGTCCGTTCGCAGGGCAAAACTTGTAATTAGTCCCTGATCTTGTATGGTTGGTTCCCTTTTGAATCTGAGCCTTGCGGGTCTGTTATGAAGTCGGTTGAAGAGCAGCTAGCGCTGATAAAACGTGGTGCGGAAGAACTGTTGGTCGAAGCTGAGCTGATCGAAAAGCTCAAGCGTGGTCAGCCCCTGCGTATTAAGGCTGGCTTTGATCCGACTGCGCCGGATCTGCACCTGGGGCATACCGTGCTTATTAATAAGCTGCGCCAGTTCCAGGAGTTGGGGCACCAGGTCATCTTCCTTATAGGTGACTTCACCGGAATGATCGGTGATCCGAGCGGCAAGAGCGCCACGCGTCCGCCGCTGACCCGTGAGCAGGTGCTTGATAATGCCGAGACCTACAAGACTCAGGTATTCAAGATTCTCGATCCGGCCAAGACCGAAGTGGCGTTCAACTCCACTTGGATGGATCAGATGGGGCCGGCGGACTTCATTCGCTTGACCTCTCAGTACACTGTTGCGCGCATGCTTGAGCGTGATGACTTCGACAAGCGCTACTCCACCAATCAGCCGATCGCCATTCACGAGTTCCTCTATCCGTTGGTTCAGGGCTATGACTCGGTAGCGTTGCGTGCGGACGTTGAGCTGGGCGGCACTGATCAAAAGTTCAACCTGTTGATGGGGCGTGAGCTCCAGCGTGCATATGGGCAGGAAGCCCAGTGCATCCTGACCATGCCGTTGTTGGAAGGGTTGGATGGCGTCAAGAAGATGTCCAAGTCCCTGGGGAACTATGTCGGTATCCAGGAGGCGCCGGGCGTTATGTACGGCAAGCTGGTTTCGATTCCTGATGCTTTGATGTGGCGTTACTTCGAGTTGCTGAGCTTCCGGTCGATGGATGAAATCAATGCGCTGCGTGCTGATGTAGAGGCAGGCGCTAATCCGCGTGACGTGAAGATTAAGCTGGCGGAAGAGATTGTTGCGCGTTTCCATGGTGAAGATGCTGCGGCCAACGCTCACCGCGCTGCGGGTAATCGCATGAAGGATGGGGAGCTGCCTGATGATCTGCCGGAGATCGAGCTGTCTGCTGCCGAGGCGATGCCGATTGCTGCTGTGCTTAATAAGGCGGGCCTGGTTAAGAACTCGGCAGTTGCACGCGACCTTCTGGGCTCGGGTGGTGTGCGTATAGATGGTGAGGTTGTGGATCGCACCTTTATATACGAGCTAGGTGCTACCCACGTTTGTCAGGCTGGGAAGAAGTCATTTGCGCGTATTACGCTCAAATCCGAATAAAACTGAAATTAGGTGTTGACGGCGAATTATATCTGTCTATAATTCGCCCCACTTCCGGCGCAGTCGAAACGGAAAATTCCTTGGTAAACAAAGAGTTACGCGGAATTCGACAGCGACTTGCTTCAGATCATCGAAGTCCAGAAGGAGTTGGTAGAGCAGTGTTGTTTGGCTCTATTAACGTTTCGATCCTCTCGGTCGAAAGTGGAGAAAAGAGGTGTTGACAGCAGCGTGTAACGCTGTAGAATTCGCCTACCGCTAACGAGAGATCGGAAGCGCAAGTGGTTGAAGTTGTTGAAGAAATCTTCGAAAACTTCTGAAAATAATCACTTGACAGCAAATGAGGCTGCTGTAGAATGCGCGCCTCGGTTGAGACGAAACATCTTAACCAACCGCTCTTTAACAACTGAATCAAGCAATTCGTGTGGGTGCTTGTGGAGTCAGACTGATAGTCAACAAGATTATCAGCATCACAAGTTACTCCGCGAGAAATCAAAGATGTAACCAACGATTGCTGAGCCAAGTTTAGGGTTTCTTAAAAACCCAAAGATGTTTGAACTGAAGAGTTTGATCATGGCTCAGATTGAACGCTGGCGGCAGGCCTAACACATGCAAGTCGAGCGGTAGAGAGAAGCTTGCTTCTCTTGAGAGCGGCGGACGGGTGAGTAATGCCTAGGAATCTGCCTGGTAGTGGGGGATAACGTTCGGAAACGGACGCTAATACCGCATACGTCCTACGGGAGAAAGCAGGGGACCTTCGGGCCTTGCGCTATCAGATGAGCCTAGGTCGGATTAGCTAGTTGGTGGGGTAATGGCTCACCAAGGCGACGATCCGTAACTGGTCTGAGAGGATGATCAGTCACACTGGAACTGAGACACGGTCCAGACTCCTACGGGAGGCAGCAGTGGGGAATATTGGACAATGGGCGAAAGCCTGATCCAGCCATGCCGCGTGTGTGAAGAAGGTCTTCGGATTGTAAAGCACTTTAAGTTGGGAGGAAGGGTTGTAGATTAATACTCTGCAATTTTGACGTTACCGACAGAATAAGCACCGGCTAACTCTGTGCCAGCAGCCGCGGTAATACAGAGGGTGCAAGCGTTAATCGGAATTACTGGGCGTAAAGCGCGCGTAGGTGGTTTGTTAAGTTGGATGTGAAATCCCCGGGCTCAACCTGGGAACTGCATTCAAAACTGACTGACTAGAGTATGGTAGAGGGTGGTGGAATTTCCTGTGTAGCGGTGAAATGCGTAGATATAGGAAGGAACACCAGTGGCGAAGGCGACCACCTGGACTAATACTGACACTGAGGTGCGAAAGCGTGGGGAGCAAACAGGATTAGATACCCTGGTAGTCCACGCCGTAAACGATGTCAACTAGCCGTTGGAAGCCTTGAGCTTTTAGTGGCGCAGCTAACGCATTAAGTTGACCGCCTGGGGAGTACGGCCGCAAGGTTAAAACTCAAATGAATTGACGGGGGCCCGCACAAGCGGTGGAGCATGTGGTTTAATTCGAAGCAACGCGAAGAACCTTACCAGGCCTTGACATCCAATGAACTTTCTAGAGATAGATTGGTGCCTTCGGGAACATTGAGACAGGTGCTGCATGGCTGTCGTCAGCTCGTGTCGTGAGATGTTGGGTTAAGTCCCGTAACGAGCGCAACCCTTGTCCTTAGTTACCAGCACGTAATGGTGGGCACTCTAAGGAGACTGCCGGTGACAAACCGGAGGAAGGTGGGGATGACGTCAAGTCATCATGGCCCTTACGGCCTGGGCTACACACGTGCTACAATGGTCGGTACAGAGGGTTGCCAAGCCGCGAGGTGGAGCTAATCCCATAAAACCGATCGTAGTCCGGATCGCAGTCTGCAACTCGACTGCGTGAAGTCGGAATCGCTAGTAATCGCGAATCAGAATGTCGCGGTGAATACGTTCCCGGGCCTTGTACACACCGCCCGTCACACCATGGGAGTGGGTTGCACCAGAAGTAGCTAGTCTAACCTTCGGGAGGACGGTTACCACGGTGTGATTCATGACTGGGGTGAAGTCGTAACAAGGTAGCCGTAGGGGAACCTGCGGCTGGATCACCTCCTTAATCGACGACATCAGCTGCTCCATAAGTTCCCACACGAATTGCTTGATTCATTGAAGAAGACGATAAGAAGCAGCCAGAGATGGATGTAGCTTAGTTGGTTAGAGCGCACCCCATGCTCTGTGGTAAAGAGCAGGGTGAGGTCGGCCTTGTAGCTCGAAATTGGGTCTGTAGCTCAGTTGGTTAGAGCGCACCCCTGATAAGGGTGAGGTCGGCAGTTCGAATCTGCCCAGACCCACCAATTTTGTGTGGGAAACGCCTGTAGAAATACGGGGCCATAGCTCAGCTGGGAGAGCGCCTGCCTTGCACGCAGGAGGTCAACGGTTCGATCCCGTTTGGCTCCACCACTACTGCTTCTGAAAGTTTTGAAAGCTTAGAAATGAGCATTCCACCAAGACGGTGATGAATGTTGATTTCTAGTCTTTGATTAGATCGTTCTTTAAAAATTTGGGTATGTGATAGAAAGATAGACTGAACGTTACTTTCACTGGTAACGGATCAGGCTAAGGTAAAATTTGTGAGTTCTCGTAATTGAGAAATTCGAATTTTCGGCGAATGTCGTCTTCACAGTATAACCAGATTGCTTGGGGTTATATGGTCAAGTGAAGAAGCGCATACGGTGGATGCCTTGGCAGTCAGAGGCGATGAAAGACGTGGTAGCCTGCGAAAAGCTTCGGGGAGTCGGCAAACAGACTTTGATCCGGAGATGTCTGAATGGGGGAACCCAGCCATCATAAGATGGTTATCTTGTACTGAATACATAGGTGCAAGAGGCGAACCAGGGGAACTGAAACATCTAAGTACCCTGAGGAAAAGAAATCAACCGAGATTCCCTTAGTAGTGGCGAGCGAACGGGGACTAGCCCTTAAGTGGCTTTGAGATTAGCGGAACGCTCTGGAAAGTGCGGCCATAGTGGGTGATAGCCCTGTACGCGAAAATCTCTTAGTCATGAAATCGAGTAGGACGGAGCACGAGAAACTTTGTCTGAATATGGGGGGACCATCCTCCAAGGCTAAATACTACTGACTGACCGATAGTGAACTAGTACCGTGAGGGAAAGGCGAAAAGAACCCCGGAGAGGGGAGTGAAATAGATCCTGAAACCGTATGCGTACAAGCAGTGGGAGCCTACTTTGTTAGGTGACTGCGTACCTTTTGTATAATGGGTCAGCGACTTATTTTCAGTGGCGAGCTTAACCGAATAGGGGAGGCGTAGCGAAAGCGAGTCTTAATAGGGCGTCTAGTCGCTGGGAATAGACCCGAAACCGGGCGATCTATCCATGGGCAGGTTGAAGGTTGGGTAACACTAACTGGAGGACCGAACCGACTACCGTTGAAAAGTTAGCGGATGACCTGTGGATCGGAGTGAAAGGCTAATCAAGCTCGGAGATAGCTGGTTCTCCTCGAAAGCTATTTAGGTAGCGCCTCATGTATCACTGTAGGGGGTAGAGCACTGTTTCGGCTAGGGGGTCATCCCGACTTACCAAACCGATGCAAACTCCGAATACCTACAAGTGCCGAGCATGGGAGACACACGGCGGGTGCTAACGTCCGTCGTGAAAAGGGAAACAACCCAGACCGTCAGCTAAGGTCCCAAAGTTATGGTTAAGTGGGAAACGATGTGGGAAGGCTTAGACAGCTAGGAGGTTGGCTTAGAAGCAGCCACCCTTTAAAGAAAGCGTAATAGCTCACTAGTCGAGTCGGCCTGCGCGGAAGATGTAACGGGGCTCAAACCATACACCGAAGCTACGGGTATCACGTAAGTGATGCGGTAGAGGAGCGTTCTGTAAGCCTGTGAAGGTGAGTTGAGAAGCTTGCTGGAGGTATCAGAAGTGCGAATGCTGACATGAGTAACGACAATGGGTGTGAAAAACACCCACGCCGAAAGACCAAGGTTTCCTGCGCAACGTTAATCGACGCAGGGTTAGTCGGTCCCTAAGGCGAGGCTGAAAAGCGTAGTCGATGGAAAACAGGTTAATATTCCTGTACTTCTGGTTATTGCGATGGAGGGACGGAGAAGGCTAGGCCAGCTTGGCGTTGGTTGTCCAAGTTTAAGGTGGTAGGCTGAGATCTTAGGTAAATCCGGGATCTTAAGGCCGAGAGCTGATGACGAGTTAACTTTTAGTTAACGAAGTGGTTGATGCCATGCTTCCAAGAAAAGCTTCTAAGCTTCAGGTAACCAGGAACCGTACCCCAAACCGACACAGGTGGTTGGGTAGAGAATACCAAGGCGCTTGAGAGAACTCGGGTGAAGGAACTAGGCAAAATGGCACCGTAACTTCGGGAGAAGGTGCGCCGGTGAGGGTGAAGGACTTGCTCCGTAAGCTCATGCCGGTCGAAGATACCAGGCCGCTGCGACTGTTTATTAAAAACACAGCACTCTGCAAACACGAAAGTGGACGTATAGGGTGTGACGCCTGCCCGGTGCCGGAAGGTTAATTGATGGGGTTAGCTAACGCGAAGCTCTTGATCGAAGCCCCGGTAAACGGCGGCCGTAACTATAACGGTCCTAAGGTAGCGAAATTCCTTGTCGGGTAAGTTCCGACCTGCACGAATGGCGTAACGATGGCGGCGCTGTCTCCACCCGAGACTCAGTGAAATTGAAATCGCTGTGAAGATGCAGTGTATCCGCGGCTAGACGGAAAGACCCCGTGAACCTTTACTATAGCTTTGCACTGGACTTTGAATTTGCTTGTGTAGGATAGGTGGGAGGCTTTGAAGCGTGGACGCCAGTTCGCGTGGAGCCATCCTTGAAATACCACCCTGGCAACTTTGAGGTTCTAACTCAGGTCCGTTATCCGGATCGAGGACAGTGTATGGTGGGTAGTTTGACTGGGGCGGTCTCCTCCTAAAGAGTAACGGAGGAGTACGAAGGTGCGCTCAGACCGGTCGGAAATCGGTCGTAGAGTATAAAGGCAAAAGCGCGCTTGACTGCGAGACAGACACGTCGAGCAGGTACGAAAGTAGGTCTTAGTGATCCGGTGGTTCTGTATGGAAGGGCCATCGCTCAACGGATAAAAGGTACTCCGGGGATAACAGGCTGATACCGCCCAAGAGTTCATATCGACGGCGGTGTTTGGCACCTCGATGTCGGCTCATCACATCCTGGGGCTGAAGCCGGTCCCAAGGGTATGGCTGTTCGCCATTTAAAGTGGTACGCGAGCTGGGTTTAGAACGTCGTGAGACAGTTCGGTCCCTATCTGCCGTGGACGTTTGAGATTTGAGAGGGGCTGCTCCTAGTACGAGAGGACCGGAGTGGACGAACCTCTGGTGTTCCGGTTGTCACGCCAGTGGCATTGCCGGGTAGCTATGTTCGGAATAGATAACCGCTGAAAGCATCTAAGCGGGAAACTAGCCTCAAGATGAGATCTCACTGGAACCTTGAGTTCCCTGAAGGGCCGTCGAAGACTACGACGTTGATAGGTTGGGTGTGTAAGCGCTGTGAGGCGTTGAGCTAACCAATACTAATTGCCCGTGAGGCTTGACCATATAACACCCAAGCAATTTGACTACTCTAACGAGCATCAGATTGCGGTGTGTGAAGACGAAATGAACCGAAAGTTCGACGTTCACAAAACACCGAAAGCTGTCACATACCCAATTTGCTGAAGCGAGGCCTAGGCCACGACTCAGTACCCGAATTTCTTGACGACCATAGAGCATTGGAACCACCTGATCCCATCCCGAACTCAGTAGTGAAACGATGCATCGCCGATGGTAGTGTGGGGTTTCCCCATGTGAGAGTAGGTCATCGTCAAGATTAAATTCCAAAACCCCTGATTGCTAACGCAGTCAGGGGTTTTGTTTTGGGCGGTCGAAAAGTGCGATTAGGCTCGTGTCTTTAATCTCCAGTTCTAAAGTCTGCCCTTTCTATGCAATGACCTTGCGCATGGCTATCATGCCTGCCTCATTGTGAGGCGATACTTGCATGCTGACGTTGTTAAAACTTCTGAAAGATGGCCGATTCCACTCCGGAGAAGCACTTGGTGTCGCCCTTGGCGTCAGTCGCAGTGCTGTCTGGAAGCAGCTGCAGCACCTGGAGGCAGAGCTGAATCTGCCAATCCACAAGGTGCGAGGGAGGGGGTATCAGTTGGCATCACCGCTGGTGTTCTTGAGTGCTGAAGAGATCGCGCTGAATGCGCCATCCTTGGCATGGCCCGTTCATATCTCTGACTCCATTGACTCCACGAATGCTGAAGCTTTGCGGCTTGTGGAGGCTGGCTGCGCGGCGCCGTTCCTGGTGCTCGCGGAGCAGCAAACTGCGGGAAGAGGCAGGAGAGGGCGAAAGTGGGTCAGTCCGTTCGCACAAAACGTTTATTACAGCCTCGTGTTGCGTATTGAGGCAGGTCTACGGCAATTGGAGGGACTAAGCCTGGTTGTGGGCTTGGCAGTCATGCAAGCCTTGCGAGAGTCGGGGGTACATGGCGCGACCCTGAAGTGGCCAAACGATGTTTTGGTAGGACAGAAGAAAATTGCTGGAATTTTGCTGGAGTTGGTAGGGGATCCCGCGGATATCTGTCACGTAGTCCTCGGAATCGGTATCAACGTGAATATGCAGAGGGCGGACGAGGTAGATCAGCAATGGACCTCAGTACAGCTTGAGACGGGGGCTCCGGTGGATCGAAATCTTCTGGTGTCGCGATTGGGGCGACAGCTGCAAGGCTACCTTGAGCGGCATCGGGAAGGCGGTTTTATCGCGCTTCAAGGAGAGTGGGAGCAAAATCACGCCTGGCAGGGCCGGCCAGTCTCCCTCATAGCGGGTGTCAACCAGGTCGATGGGGTTGTGCTGGGAGTAGATCGCCAGGGGGCATTGCGTTTGAATGTTGATGGTGTCGAGAAAGTCTACAGTGGTGGTGAGTTAAGCCTGAGGTTGCGTGATGATTCTTGAGCTCGACTGTGGAAATAGCTTTATCAAATGGCGTGTCCTTGATGCTGATAGCCCTGGTGCCTCGTCGGAGGGGATTGTTGGATCGGATTTGGCATTGATTGAAAGTCTGTTGGCGCTTCCTGGATTGTTGCTGACGCGCTGCCGATTGGTGAGCGTTCGTGCTCTGGAGGAAACAAGCAAGTTGGTCGCGGCTCTTCATGAGGCATTCGGTATTGCTGTTTCGTGTGCTGCTCCCGCGCGCGCGATGGCTGGCGTGCGCAACGGCTACGAAGATTTCGAGCGCCTGGGTCTTGATCGCTGGTTAGCGATGCTTGGTGGATTCAAGCTCGCGCGAGGCGCTTGCCTTGTGCTTGATTTTGGTACTGCAGCCACAGCAGATTTTATTGCGGCGGATGGCGAGCACTTGGGTGGTTTCATCTGCCCGGGTATGTCTCTCATGAGAAATCAACTGCGAACTCATACGCGCAAGATACGTTATGGCGATGCGGCTGCTGAAAGGGCGCTTGAGCGCCTTTCCCCTGGTCGTACGACCGTTGAGGCGGTAGAGCGCGGCTGTACACTGATGCTCAGGGGGTTTGTATTGACTCAGTTGGAGTTGGCACGAAGCTACTGGGGGGATGATTTCACTGTGTTCCTGACTGGGGGGGATGCTGATTTGGTGGTGGATGCAGTGCCGCAGGCGCGACTCGTGCCGGATCTAGTGTTTGTTGGTTTGGCGATGGCTTGTCCTTTGTCCTGAGGTGGTTATGCGTTGGCTTTTTTTGCTTTTACTTGTTCTCAACGCCTTCTATTACATATGGCACCAACAGGAAGCGCCGTTGCGAGCTAAAGATGTAACGCCTCTGAGTCTTTACAAGGGCTCACAGCAGGATATCCGCCTGCTCAGTGAGTCATCTGATGCTGTGGTGCGCAGAGATCGCGTGAAAACACCCGAAGTGCAAAATACTTGCCTGTATATCGGTGGTTTTGCGGATGAGCGTCAAGCGCAGTCTGTTGAGCAGCGGCTCACAAGCCTGGATATAAAGGTCAAGCTTCTATTGCTCAATACTCCGGATGCCTCCGGTTACTGGCTGCGTGTAGCCCCTGAAAGTCGACGCCTGGCTGACGATCTGCCCTTTGAAAACCTTGCTAAGGAATTCAATGAGTTAAAACATAAAATAATGTTGTGCGAAGGCGTTGCATCTCTCGAATAGTTTGCATAGAATGGCGCCCGCTTCGCAGTGAAGACCTTTAAGGTCTACAGTGTGAAGCGAAGGTCAACGCAGCTAACCTCATATTTTTAAATGAGAAAATGCTTGACAGAAGGTCGGCGTAATGTAAAATGCCGGCTCGCTTAGGAGGGGTTCCCGAGCGGCCAAAGGGATCAGACTGTAAATCTGACGTCTACGACTTCGAAGGTTCGAATCCTTCCCCCTCCACCATTTTTAGCGTGAGCTGCAAGCTCCGCGGGTATAGTTTAGTGGTAGAACCTCAGCCTTCCAAGCTGATGATGCGGGTTCGATTCCCGCTACCCGCTCCAAGTTTGCAGGTTGTGCAAGTGTTTCGCTCTTGTAGCTCAGTTGGTAGAGCACACCCTTGGTAAGGGTGAGGTCAGCGGTTCAAATCCGCTCAAGAGCTCCATATGACAAGGCAGATATGAAAATATCTGCCTTTGTTTTAACAGCTGCCTCGGCTTGTTGGTGTTGTATCTGGCTTTTATCGTCGGATGATTTCAAGTCTAGTGGGGTTGGTTGTTGTAAAGTCTTTTTCAGGCCTGCATAATGGTCGGCCTGATTTTGTTTTAGGTCAGTAGCTCAATTGGCAGAGCGACGGTCTCCAAAACCGTAGGTTGGGGGTTCGATTCCCTCCTGACCTGCCAGATTCACGTGGTGTATCTGGCTTTCTTTTCACAGGATCTTCATAGATGACTCCTAAGGCTGAAGCTCAAAGCTCTCGTTTCGATCTGGTCAAGTGGCTCGCAGTAGTCGCCTTGGTGGTCGTAGGCGTTGTTGGCAATCAGTACTATTCTGCTTCGCCGATCCTGTACCGCGTACTCGCTTTGCTTGCCCTCGCTGCTGTAGCTGCCTTTGTAGGCCTGCAGACTGCCAAAGGCAAGTCTTTCGCGGTCCTGGTAAAGGAAGCTCGCACCGAAATTCGTAAAGTCGTTTGGCCGACTCGCCAAGAAACTACGCAGACCACGTTGATCGTTGTGGCTGTTGTTCTGGTTATGGCGTTGCTGTTGTGGGGGCTTGATTCCCTGCTCGGTTGGCTTGTTTCCTTGATTGTTGGCTAAGGGTGTCCCGTGGCTAAGCGTTGGTACGTTGTGCATGCTTACTCGGGTTACGAGAAGCATGTTATGCGCTCTTTGCTGGAGCGCGTAAAGCTGGCAGGCATGGAAGATGGCTTCGGCGAAATTCTGGTTCCCACTGAAGAAGTGGTTGAAATGCGGAATGGTCAGAAGCGCAAAAGCGAACGTAAGTTCTTTCCAGGCTATGTGCTGGTTCAGATGGACATGAATGAAGGTACTTGGCACCTGGTCAAGGACACTCCTCGTGTTATGGGTTTCATTGGCGGTACCGCTGATAAGCCTGCTCCCATTACCGACAAGGAGGCGGAAGCGATTCTGCGTCGTGTTGCTGATGGTAGTGACAAGCCTAAGCCGAAGACGTTGTTCGAGCCGGGTGAGGTTGTTCGTGTCACAGACGGTCCGTTTGCTGATTTTAACGGTACTGTCGAAGAAGTTAACTACGAAAAGAGCCGGATCCAAGTGGCAGTGCTCATTTTCGGTCGCTCTACTCCGGTAGAGTTGGAGTTCAGCCAGGTCGAGAAGGTCTAGCTGAGCAAGCATCCCAACCCCGCAGCCTTAGGCTGTGGGGTTTTGTCGTCACTGGGATAAACGCGCAAGTAACCGGGGAGCCTTTCGAGGCGTTCGAACCCGTAATTGGAGTGCCTCATGGCCAAGAAGATTACCGCTTACATCAAGCTGCAAGTGAAGGCCGCTCAGGCCAACCCTAGCCCACCCGTCGGTCCAGCTCTGGGTCAGCACGGCGTGAACATCATGGAGTTCTGCAAGGCCTTCAACGCCCGTACTCAGGGTCTTGAGCCAGGTCTGCCGACTCCAGTGATCATCACTGTATACAGCGACCGTAGCTTTACTTTCGAAACCAAGTCGACTCCGGCTTCGGTTCTGTTGAAGAAGGCTGCTGGTCTGACTAGCGGTTCCGCTCGTCCGAACACCGTTAAGGTTGGCACCGTAACTCGTGCTCAGCTGGAAGAAATCGCGAAAACCAAAAACGCGGATCTGACTGCAGCTGATATGGATGCAGCCGTGCGTACCATCGCCGGTTCTGCTCGTAGCATGGGCCTTAACGTGGAGGGTGTGTAATGGCTAAGCTGACCAAGCGCCAAAAGGCTATCGCCGGCAAAATCGAAGCAGGCAAGGCCTACAACTTTGTAGACGCCGCTGCCCTGCTGACCGAGCTGTCGACTGTCAAGTTCAGCGAGTCCGTTGACGTTGCTGTAAACCTGGGTGTTGACCCACGTAAATCCGACCAGGTCGTTCGTAGCGCTACTGTGCTGCCACACGGTACTGGCAAGACTGTACGTGTAGCTGTCTTCACCCAGGGCCCGGCAGCTGAAGCTGCTCTGGCTGCTGGCGCTGACCGCGTTGGCATGGACGACCTGGCTGCCGAAATGAAAGGCGGCGACCTGAACTACGACGTAGTTATTGCATCCCCGGATGCAATGCGTGTTGTAGGTCAGTTGGGTCAGATCCTGGGTCCACGTGGTCTGATGCCTAACCCGAAAGTCGGCACCGTAACGCCAGACGTAGCTACCGCGGTTAAAAACGCCAAGGCTGGTCAGGTTCGTTATCGCACCGACAAAAACGGCATCATTCACACCTCCGTTGGCAAAGTCGGCTTCGATGCCGTCAAGCTGAAGGAAAACGTTGAGGCCCTGATCGCTGATCTCAAGCGTATCAAGCCAGCTTCCTCGAAAGGTATCTACGTCAAGCGCGTTACCCTGAGCACCACTATGGGCCCAGGTCTGGTCATCGACCAAGGCTCGTTGGACGTATAAGACACAGATTGACGCGAGAGATCGCGCCAATTGAAAAAAATTGGGGTCCCTGCCTGGCGGGGGCTATCCAAGACCGTAGGCGACGCAAGTCTTAAACCAAAAGCCTACGCAGATGGTGCTCCCGGTTCCTTACCGAATCAGACACCAAAACGACATCCGGCTCCGGCCAGATGAAACGGTAACAAGCAGGAGTTAAACCCGTGGCAATTAATCTCGAAGACAAGAAGGCCATCGTCGCTGAAGTCAACGAGGCTGCCAAAGCTGCTCTGTCCGCTGTCGTGGCTGATGCCCGTGGTGTGACAGTAGGCGCTATGACCGGACTCCGTAAAGAGGCTCGTGAAGCTGGCGTATACGTACGTGTTGTACGTAACACCCTGCTCAAACGCGCTGTTGCTGACACTGAATACAGTGTCCTCAACGACGTGTTCACCGGCCCGACTCTGATCGCGTTCTCCAAAGAACATCCAGGCGCTGCTGCCCGTTTGTTCAAGGAATTCGCCAAGAGTCAGGATAAGTTCGAGATCAAGGCAGCTGCGTTCGAGGGCAAGTTCCTCGCAGCTAACCAAATCGACGTACTGGCAACACTGCCGACCCGCGACGAAGCCATTTCGCAGCTGATGAGCGTGATTCAAGGCGCTACCAGCAAGCTGGCTCGTACTCTGGCCGCAGTTCGCGAGCAAAAAGAAGCTGCCGCAGCCTAAGGCTGAGCGACTTCTCTCGCGTATTTTTGTTTATTTCGATGGCCGAGTAGGCCGTCCCCCAATTCAGGAAATACAGCAATGTCTATCTCCCAAGACGATATCCTCAACGCCGTAGCTGAAATGTCGGTTCTGCAGGTTGTTGAGCTGATCAAAGCTTTCGAAGAAAAATTCGGCGTTTCCGCTGCCGCTGCTTCCGCTGGCCCAGCTGTTGCTGCTGTTGCTGCTGAAGAGCAAACCGAATTCAACGTCATGCTGCTGGAAGCTGGCGAGAAGAAAGTAAACGTGATCAAGGCAGTACGTGAACTGACCGGTCTGGGCCTGAAAGAAGCCAAGGCTGTAGTTGACGGCGCTCCTGCCCAGGTTCTGGAAGCAGTGTCGAAAGACGCCGCTGACAAAGCCAAAGCAGTGCTGGAAGAAGCAGGCGCTAAAGTCGAGCTGAAGTAAGCATCGACCTTGCGTCTCCAGCCCAAGCGTTAAGCTGAAGGCTGATGGCTGGTGGCTCTTGCCACCGGCCTTTTTCCGTTCTTGGCTGTCGACTCGGTCGCCGCCAATAACGCGCTGTAACCACCCGATGCGGTGGTGCAAACCATGGGGTTTGCAAGATTTTCTGGCTGCTCCCGTCGGAGGGGCCAAACAAGCAGGTGACCAAGCTGGGGAACGCTGATGGCTTACTCATATACTGAGAAAAAACGTATCCGCAAGGACTTTAGCAAGTTGCCGGACGTCATGGATGTCCCGTACCTTCTGGCTATCCAGCTGGATTCGTATCGTGAATTCTTGCAGGCGGGAGCGACCAAAGATCAGTTCCGCGACGTGGGCCTGCATGCGGCCTTCAAATCCGTTTTCCCGATCATCAGCTACTCCGGCAATGCTGCGCTGGAGTACGTCGGTTATCGCCTGGGCGAACCGGCATTTGATGTCAAAGAATGCGTGTTGCGCGGTGTTACTTACGCCGTACCTTTGCGGGTAAAAGTGCGCCTGATCATTTTCGACAAAGAATCGTCGAACAAAGCGATCAAGGACATCAAAGAGCAAGAAGTCTACATGGGCGAAATCCCATTGATGACCGAGAACGGTACCTTCGTTATCAACGGTACCGAGCGTGTAATCGTTTCCCAGCTGCACCGTTCCCCGGGCGTGTTCTTCGACCACGACCGCGGCAAGACGCACAGCTCCGGCAAGCTCCTGTACTCCGCGCGGATCATTCCGTACCGTGGTTCGTGGTTGGACTTCGAGTTCGACCCGAAAGACTGCGTGTTCGTGCGTATCGACCGTCGTCGCAAGCTGCCGGCCTCGGTACTGCTGCGCGCGCTCGGTTACACCACCGAGCAAGTGCTGGACGCCTTCTACACCACTAACGTATTCAGCCTGAAGGATGAAACCCTCAGCCTGGAACTGATCGCATCGCGTTTGCGTGGTGAAATTGCTGTCCTGGACATCCAGGATGAGAAAGGCAAGGTCATCGTTGAAGCGGGTCGTCGTATCACGGCGCGCCACATCAACCAGATCGAAAAAGCCGGTATCAAGTCGCTCGACGTTCCTTTGGAATACGTCCTGGGTCGCACCACCGCCAAGGTCATCGTCCACCCGGCTACAGGCGAAATCCTGGCTGAGTGCAACACCGAGCTGAACACCGAGATCCTGGCCAAAATCGCCAAGGCTCAGGTCGTTCGCATCGAGACCCTGTATACCAACGACATCGACTGCGGTCCGTTCATCTCCGACACTCTGAAGATCGACTCCACCAGCAACCAATTGGAAGCGCTGGTCGAGATCTATCGCATGATGCGTCCTGGTGAGCCACCAACCAAAGACGCTGCCGAGACCCTGTTCAACAACCTGTTCTTCAGCCCTGAGCGCTATGACCTGTCTGCGGTCGGCCGGATGAAGTTCAACCGTCGTATCGGTCGTACCGAAATCGAAGGTTCGGGCGTGCTGTGCAAGGAAGACATCGTCGCGGTACTGAAGACCCTGGTCGACATCCGTAACGGTAAAGGCATCGTCGATGACATCGACCACCTGGGTAACCGTCGTGTTCGCTGCGTAGGCGAAATGGCCGAGAACCAGTTCCGCGTTGGCCTGGTGCGTGTTGAGCGTGCGGTCAAAGAGCGTCTGTCGATGGCTGAAAGCGAAGGCCTGATGCCGCAAGACCTGATCAACGCCAAGCCAGTGGCTGCGGCGGTGAAAGAGTTCTTCGGTTCCAGCCAGCTTTCCCAGTTCATGGACCAGAACAACCCGCTCTCCGAGATCACCCACAAGCGCCGTGTTTCTGCACTGGGCCCAGGCGGTCTGACCCGTGAGCGTGCAGGCTTTGAAGTGCGTGACGTACACCCGACGCACTACGGTCGTGTTTGCCCGATCGAAACGCCGGAAGGTCCGAACATCGGTCTGATCAACTCCCTGGCTGCCTATGCGCGCACCAACCAGTATGGCTTCCTCGAGAGCCCGTACCGCGTGGTGAAAGACGCCCTGGTCACCGACGAGATCGTGTTCCTGTCCGCCATTGAAGAAGCTGATCACGTGATCGCTCAGGCTTCGGCCACGATGAACGACAAGAAAGTCCTGATCGACGAGCTGGTAGCTGTTCGTCACTTGAACGAGTTCACTGTCAAGGCGCCGGAAGACGTCACCTTGATGGACGTTTCGCCGAAGCAGGTAGTTTCGGTAGCAGCGTCGCTGATCCCGTTCCTGGAACACGATGACGCCAACCGTGCGTTGATGGGTTCCAACATGCAGCGTCAAGCTGTACCGACCCTGCGCGCTGACAAGCCGCTGGTAGGTACCGGCATGGAGCGTAACGTAGCCCGTGACTCCGGCGTTTGCGTCGTGGCTCGCCGTGGCGGCGTAATTGACTCCGTTGATGCCAGCCGTATCGTGGTTCGTGTTGCCGATGACGAAGTTGAAACTGGCGAAGCCGGTGTCGACATCTACAACCTGACCAAATACACCCGTTCGAACCAGAACACCTGCATCAACCAGCGTCCGCTGGTGAGCAAGGGTGATCGCGTTCAGCGTAGCGATATCATGGCCGACGGCCCGTCCACCGACATGGGTGAACTGGCACTGGGTCAGAACATGCGCATCGCGTTCATGGCATGGAACGGCTTCAACTTCGAAGACTCCATCTGCCTGTCCGAGCGTGTCGTTCAAGAAGACCGCTTCACCACGATCCACATTCAGGAACTGACCTGTGTGGCCCGTGACACCAAGCTTGGCCCAGAGGAAATCACTGCAGACATCCCGAACGTGGGTGAAGCTGCACTGAACAAACTGGACGAAGCCGGTATCGTTTACGTAGGTGCTGAAGTAGGCGCAGGCGACATCCTGGTCGGTAAGGTCACTCCGAAAGGCGAGACCCAACTGACCCCGGAAGAAAAACTGCTGCGTGCCATCTTCGGTGAAAAAGCCAGCGACGTTAAAGACACCTCCCTGCGTGTACCTACCGGTACCAAAGGTACTGTCATCGACGTACAGGTCTTCACCCGTGACGGCGTTGAGCGTGATGCTCGTGCACTGTCCATTGAGAAGACCCAGCTCGACGAGATCCGCAAGGACCTGAACGAAGAGTTCCGTATCGTTGAAGGCGCGACCTTCGAGCGTCTGCGTTCCGCTCTGGTAGGCCACAAGGCTGAAGGCGGCGCAGGTCTGAAGAAAGGTCAGGATATCACCGACGAAATCCTCGACGGTCTTGAGCACGGCCAGTGGTTCAAGCTGCGCATGGCTGAAGATGCTCTGAACGAGCAGCTCGAGAAAGCCCAGGCCTACATCGTTGATCGCCGCCGTCTGCTGGACGACAAGTTCGAAGACAAGAAGCGCAAACTGCAGCAGGGCGATGACCTGGCTCCAGGTGTGCTGAAAATCGTCAAGGTTTACCTGGCAATCCGTCGCCGCATCCAGCCGGGCGACAAGATGGCCGGTCGTCACGGTAACAAGGGTGTGGTCTCCGTGATCATGCCGGTTGAAGACATGCCGCACGATGCCAATGGCACCCCGGTCGACGTCGTCCTCAACCCATTGGGCGTACCTTCGCGTATGAACGTTGGTCAGATCCTTGAAACCCACCTGGGCCTCGCGGCCAAAGGTCTGGGCGAGAAGATCAACCGTATGATCGAAGAGCAGCGCAAGGTCGCTGACCTGCGTAAGTTCCTGCACGAGATCTACAACGAGATCGGCGGTCGCAACGAAGAGCTGGACACCTTCTCCGACCAGGAAATTCTGGATCTGGCGAAGAACCTGCGCGGCGGCGTTCCAATGGCTACCCCGGTGTTCGACGGTGCCAAGGAAAGCGAAATCAAGGCCATGCTCAAACTGGCAGATCTGCCAGAAAGCGGCCAGATGCAGCTGTTCGACGGCCGTACCGGCAACAAGTTCGAGCGCCCGGTTACTGTTGGCTACATGTACATGCTGAAGCTGAACCACTTGGTAGACGACAAGATGCACGCGCGTTCTACCGGTTCGTACAGCCTGGTTACCCAGCAGCCGCTGGGTGGTAAGGCTCAGTTCGGTGGTCAGCGTTTCGGGGAGATGGAGGTCTGGGCACTGGAAGCATACGGTGCTGCTTACACTCTGCAAGAAATGCTCACAGTGAAGTCGGACGATGTGAACGGTCGGACCAAGATGTACAAAAACATCGTGGACGGCGATCACCGTATGGAGCCGGGCATGCCCGAGTCCTTCAACGTGTTGATCAAAGAAATTCGTTCCCTCGGCATCGATATCGATCTGGAAACCGAATAACACGTGACGCGAATCGAGAGCGTGGCAGTGATGCCCGCTCTCTGCTCCGCCAGGAGGAAAGGCCTTGAAAGACCTACTGAATTTGCTGAAAAACCAGGGTCAAGTCGAAGAGTTCGACGCCATCCGTATTGGGTTGGCATCGCCTGAGATGATCCGTTCGTGGTCGTTCGGTGAAGTTAAAAAGCCGGAAACCATCAACTACCGTACGTTCAAACCTGAGCGTGACGGCCTGTTCTGCGCCAAGATCTTTGGCCCGGTAAAGGATTACGAGTGCCTGTGCGGTAAGTACAAGCGCTTGAAGCACCGTGGTGTGATCTGCGAGAAGTGCGGCGTTGAAGTGGCGCTGGCCAAGGTTCGTCGTGAGCGCATGGCGCACATCGAACTGGCTTCGCCGGTTGCCCATATCTGGTTCCTGAAATCGCTGCCGTCCCGTATCGGCTTGCTGATGGACATGACCCTGCGTGATATCGAACGTGTTCTCTACTTCGAGAGCTATGTCGTTATCGATCCAGGCATGACCACCCTTGAAAAAGGTCAGTTGCTGAACGACGAGCAGTACTTCGAAGCGTTGGAAGAGTTCGGCGACGATTTTGATGCCCGTATGGGGGCCGAAGCTGTCCGCGAACTGCTGCACGCTATCGACCTGGAGCACGAGATTGGCCGTCTGCGTGAAGAGATTCCGCAAACCAACTCCGAAACCAAGATCAAGAAACTGTCCAAGCGTCTGAAGTTGATGGAAGCCTTCCAGGGTTCCGGCAACTTGCCAGAGTGGATGGTGCTGACCGTTCTGCCGGTTCTGCCGCCAGACCTGCGTCCGTTGGTACCGTTGGATGGTGGTCGTTTCGCGACTTCCGACCTCAACGACCTGTACCGTCGCGTGATCAACCGTAACAACCGCTTGAAGCGCCTGCTTGATCTGTCCGCTCCGGACATCATCGTGCGCAACGAAAAGCGTATGTTGCAAGAAGCTGTCGATGCCTTGCTCGACAACGGTCGTCGTGGCCGTGCTATCACCGGTTCGAACAAGCGTCCTCTGAAATCCCTGGCTGACATGATCAAGGGTAAGCAAGGTCGTTTCCGTCAGAACTTGCTCGGTAAGCGTGTTGACTACTCCGGTCGTTCGGTAATTACCGTAGGTCCGACCCTGCGTCTGCACCAGTGCGGTCTGCCTAAGAAGATGGCACTTGAGCTGTTCAAGCCATTCATTTTCGGCAAGCTGGAAATGCGCGGTCTCGCGACCACCATCAAAGCGGCCAAGAAAATGGTCGAGCGCGAACTGCCAGAGGTCTGGGACGTTCTCGCCGAAGTGATCCGCGAACACCCGGTTCTCCTCAACCGTGCACCGACCCTTCACCGTCTGGGTATCCAGGCGTTTGAACCGGTATTGATCGAAGGTAAGGCTATCCAGCTGCACCCGTTGGTCTGTGCTGCGTACAACGCCGACTTCGACGGCGACCAAATGGCCGTGCACGTACCGCTGACACTGGAAGCCCAGTTGGAAGCGCGTGCGTTGATGATGTCCACCAACAACATTCTGTCGCCAGCCAACGGTGAGCCAATCATCGTTCCGTCGCAGGACGTTGTATTGGGTCTGTACTACATGACGCGTGAAGCGATCAACGCCAAGGGCGAAGGTCGTGTGTTCGCTGACCTGCAAGAAGTTGACCGTGTGTTCCGTGCCGGCGAAGCCGCACTGCACGCCAAGGTCAAAGTGCGGATCAACGAAACCGTCAACGATCGTGATGGCGGCAGCGTGAGCAACACTCGTATTGTCGACACTACTGTCGGTCGTGCGTTGTTGTACCAGGTTGTGCCAAAAGGTCTGTCGTACGACGTCGTCAACCTGCCGATGAAGAAGAAGGCGATCTCCAAGCTGATCAACCAGTGCTACCGCGTGGTTGGTTTGAAAGAGACCGTGATCTTCGCTGACCAGTTGATGTACACCGGTTTTGCCTATTCGACTATTTCCGGCGTTTCCATCGGTGTTAACGACTTCGTTATCCCGGATGAAAAAGCCCGCATCATCAGTGCTGCTACTGATGAAGTGAAAGAGATCGAAAGCCAGTACGCCTCCGGCCTGGTAACCCAGGGTGAGAAGTACAACAAGGTAATCGACCTTTGGTCGAAGGCTAACGACGAAGTTTCCAAGGCGATGATGGCCAACCTCTCGAAAGAGAAAGTCATCGACCGTCACGGCGACGAAGTTGACCAAGAGTCCTTTAACTCGATGTACATGATGGCCGACTCGGGCGCACGGGGTTCTGCTGCGCAGATCCGTCAGCTCGCCGGTATGCGTGGCCTGATGGCCAAGCCGGACGGTTCTATCATCGAAACGCCGATCACTGCGAACTTCCGTGAAGGTTTGAGCGTACTTCAGTACTTCATCTCGACTCACGGTGCTCGTAAGGGTCTTGCGGATACCGCGTTGAAAACCGCTAACTCCGGTTACCTGACTCGCCGTCTGGTAGACGTTGCACAAGATCTGGTTGTAACCGAGATCGATTGCGGCACCGAGCACGGCCTGCTGATGACGCCGCACATTGAAGGCGGTGACGTTGTAGAGCCGTTGGGTGAGCGCGTATTGGGTCGTGTTATTGCCCGTGACGTATTCAAGCCAGGTACTGAGGAAGTCATCGTTCCTGCCGGCACCTTGGTAGATGAGAAGTGGGTCGAGTTCATCGAACTCAACAGCATCGACGAAGTGATCGTTCGCTCGCCGATCAGCTGCGAAACCCGCTACGGCATTTGCGCCAAGTGCTACGGCCGTGACTTGGCTCGTGGTCACCAGGTGAACATCGGTGAAGCGGTCGGCGTTATCGCTGCCCAGTCCATCGGTGAGCCGGGTACCCAGCTGACCATGCGTACATTCCACATCGGTGGTGCGGCAAGCCGGACCTCCGCAGCTGATAGCGTTCAGGTGAAGAATGGCGGTACTGTCCGTCTGCACAACCTGAAACACGTTGAGCGAGTGGATGGCCACCTGGTTGCTGTGTCTCGTTCCGGTGAGCTGGCAATCGCTGATGACTACGGTCGTGAGCGTGAGCGTTACAAGCTGCCGTACGGTGCTGTTATTTCGGTTAAAGAAGGTGACAAGGTCGACGCTGGCGCAATCGTGGCCAAGTGGGATCCGCACACTCACCCAATCGTTACCGAAATGAAAGGTACCGTGACCTACGTGGGCATGGAAGAAGGCATCACGATCAAACGTCAGACTGACGAATTGACCGGTATGACCAACATTGAAGTACTCGACGCCAAAGATCGTCCAGCTGCTGGCAAGGACATCCGTCCTGCCGTGAAGATGGTTGATGACAACGGCAAGGATCTGTTGCTGCCAGGCACTGACGTAATCGCTCAGTACTTCCTGCCAGCCAACGCCCTGGTCGGTGTAGCGGATGGTGCGAAGATCGCGATCGGTGATGTTATCGCGCGTATCCCGCAAGAAACTTCGAAAACCCGTGACATCACCGGTGGTCTGCCGCGTGTTGCTGACTTGTTCGAAGCTCGTCGTCCAAAAGAAGCGTCGATTCTGGCTGAAGTCAGCGGCACCATCGCGTTCGGTAAGGAGACCAAGGGCAAGCGCCGTCTGGTCATTACCCCGAACGACGGTAGCGATCCGTACGAAGAGCTGATTCCGAAGTGGCGTCACCTGAACGTCTTCGAAGGCGAACAGGTAAACCGCGGCGAAGTTATCTCTGACGGTCCAAGTGATCCGCACGACATCCTGCGTCTGTTGGGTGTGAGTGCACTGGCCAAGTACATCGTTAACGAGATCCAGGACGTTTACCGCCTGCAAGGCGTGAAGATCAACGATAAGCACATCGAGACCATCCTGCGTCAGATGCTGCGTAAAGTTGAAATCGCTGAATCCGGCGATTCCAGTTTCATCAAGGGCGACCAGATGGAATTGACTCACGTACTGGTGGAAAACGAGCGCTTGGCGACCGAAGACAAATTCGTGTCCAAGTTCACTCGCGTGCTACTGGGTATCACCAAGGCGTCGTTGTCGACTGAATCGTTCATCTCGGCGGCTTCCTTCCAGGAGACCACCCGCGTACTGACCGAAGCAGCGGTAACCGGCAAGCGCGATTACCTGCGCGGCCTGAAAGAAAACGTGGTTGTGGGTCGTCTGATCCCAGCCGGTACCGGTTTGGCTTACCACAGCGAGCGTAAGCGTCGCCGTGATGCTGACAAGCCGTTGCGCGTAAGCGCCAGTGAAGTGGAAGCTGCACTGACCGAAGCGCTGAACTCCAGCGGTAACTGAGTTCTGCACTAGATAAGTCTGGGCCCCGGCAGCCCCATTCGTCGGATCGAGGCATTTTTGCCCCGGTTCGGTGAGTGGGGATGTCGGGGCCTTGCCTTGACTGGGGGCAAGATCCTCTTTAGACTCTTGTACCCCTAAATTTGGCGGGAATTCGTTCCTGCCATTTTGCTTTTCTTGCAAGACAATAGCGTCGCAAGACAACAGTGGAGCTAGTAGATGGCAACTATCAACCAGCTGGTACGTCAGCCGCGTAAGCGTATCGTCGAGAAATCCGACGTGCCTGCGCTGCAGAACTGCCCGCAACGTCGTGGCGTATGCACTCGCGTGTATACCACTACGCCGAAAAAACCTAACTCGGCACTGCGTAAAGTATGCCGTGTGCGCCTGACCAACGGTTTCGAGGTTTCCTCGTACATCGGTGGTGAAGGTCACAACCTGCAAGAGCACAGCGTGGTACTGATCCGCGGCGGTCGTGTAAAAGACTTGCCAGGTGTTCGTTACCACACCGTACGCGGCTCCTTGGATACTTCCGGCGTTAAAGGTCGTAACCAGGGTCGTTCGAAGTACGGTACCAAGAAGCCTAAGTAGTAGCGGCTTTTTGTAACACTGAATCATCTTATTTTCTGAGTCGATAAGAGTAAGGTCGGAGGCGTCCCGAAAGGGCACCGATTCCGAGCGAACCTGAAGACCGTTTGAGGGCTTATCCATGCCAAGAAGACGCGTAGCAGCCAAGCGCGAAGTGCTTGACGATCCAAAATACGGAAGCCAAATCCTGGCCAAGTTCATGAACCACGTGATGGAAAGCGGCAAGAAAGCCGTTGCCGAGCGTATCGTTTATGGCGCGCTGGAGAAGGTTAAAGAACGCAAGAACAGCGATCCCCTGGAAATCTTCGAGAAAGCTCTCGACGCCATCGCTCCGCTGGTCGAAGTGAAGTCGCGCCGTGTAGGCGGTGCTACTTACCAGGTTCCGGTCGAAGTTCGCCCGTCCCGTCGTAACGCTCTGGCAATGCGCTGGTTGGTAGACTTCGCCCGTAAGCGCGGCGAGAAGTCTATGGCTCTGCGTTTGGCCGGCGAGCTGTTGGACGCTGCTGAAGGTAAAGGTGCTGCTGTTAAGAAGCGTGAAGACGTGCACCGTATGGCTGAAGCTAACAAAGCTTTCTCGCACTACCGCTTCTAATCTTAGCTTCACTAATTTTGCGAGGGCTTTATGGCTCGTACTACTCCGATTAGCCGCTACCGTAACATCGGTATCGTTGCTCACGTGGATGCTGGTAAAACCACCACCACCGAGCGCGTACTGTTTTACACCGGCAAAAGTCACAAAATGGGCGAGGTGCATGATGGCGCCGCGACCACAGACTGGATGGTTCAGGAGCAGGAGCGTGGTATTACCATTACTTCTGCTGCTATTACCGCCTTCTGGAAAGGTTCCGAGAAGCAGTACAAAGACGAGCACCGTTTCAACGTAATCGATACCCCGGGCCACGTAGACTTCACCATTGAAGTTGAACGTTCCCTGCGCGTACTCGACGGCGCTGTCGTTGTGTTCTGCGGTACCTCGGGTGTTGAGCCTCAGTCGGAAACCGTATGGCGTCAAGCCAACAAGTACGGCGTTCCACGTCTTGTTTACGTAAACAAGATGGACCGTGCTGGTGCCAACTTCCTGCGCGTGATCGGTCAGATCAAGCAGCGTCTGGGTCACACCCCGGTGCCAATCCAATTGGCTATCGGTTCCGAAGATAACTTCCAGGGTCAGATTGATCTGATCAACATGGAAGCTGTTTACTGGAATGATTCCGACAAAGGTATGGTTCCTGTTCGCAAGCCTATCCCTGCAGAGTTGCAGGAACTGGCTGACGAGTGGCGCAACAACATGGTGGAGGCTGCGGCCGAAGCCAGCGAAGAGCTGATGAACAAGTACCTCGAAGGTGAAGAACTCACCAACGTGGAAATCAAGGCTGCTCTGCGTCAGCGTACTATCGCTGGTGAGATCGTCCTGGCTGTTTGCGGTTCTTCCTTCAAGAACAAGGGTGTTCCCCTGGTTCTCGACGCCGTTATCGACTACCTGCCGGCTCCAACCGACATTCCTGCTATCAAGGGTACCAATCCTGATAACGAGGAAGAAGAAATGGAGCGTCACGCCGATGACAGCGAGCCGTTCTCGGCTCTGGCGTTCAAGATCGCAACCGACCCATTCGTGGGTACTTTGACCTTCGTCCGTGTTTACTCGGGCGTGTTGGCCTCCGGCGACGGCGTGATCAACTCGGTTAAAGGCAAGAAAGAGCGCGTGGGTCGTATGGTGCAAATGCACGCAAACGCCCGTGAAGAGATCAAGGAAGTGCGCGCTGGTGACATCGCGGCCCTGATCGGCATGAAGGACGTCACCACGGGTGAGACTTTGTGCGACGCTGCCAAGCCAATCATCCTGGTTCGCATGGACTTCCCGGAGCCGGTTATTTCGGTTGCCGTAGAGCCTAAGACCAAGGATGACCAGGAAAAAATGGGTATCGCTCTGGGCAAGCTTGCTCAGGAAGATCCATCTTTCCGCGTCAAGACTGATGAAGAGACTGGTCAAACGATCATCTCCGGCATGGGCGAGCTGCACCTGGACATCCTGGTTGACCGGATGCGCCGTGAGTTCAACGTCGAAGCCAACATCGGTAAGCCTCAGGTTTCCTATCGTGAGCGCATCACGAAGAACTGTGAAATCGAAGGCAAGTTCGTTCGTCAGTCCGGCGGTCGTGGTCAGTTCGGTCACTGCTGGATCCGTTTTGCTCCTGCTGACGAAGGTCAGGAGGGTCTGCAATTCGTGAACGAAGTAGTGGGTGGTGTGGTTCCTAAGGAATACATCCCTGCTATCCAGAAGGGTATCGAAGAGCAGATGAAGAACGGTGTTGTTGCCGGCTATCCGCTGATCGGCCTGAAAGCAACCGTTTTTGACGGTTCTTACCACGACGTCGACTCCAACGAGATGGCGTTCAAGGTGGCTGCTTCCATGGCAACCAAGCAACTGGCCCAGAAGGGCGGTGGTGAGTTGCTTGAGCCAATCATGGCGGTAGAAGTTGTTACACCTGAAGACTATATGGGTGATGTCATGGGCGACCTGAACCGTCGTCGCGGCATGATCTTGGGTATGGAGGACACGGTTTCCGGCAAAGTGATTCGCGCCGAGGTTCCGTTGGGTGAGATGTTCGGTTATGCGACCGACGTTCGCTCCATGTCCCAGGGTCGCGCAAGCTACTCTATGGAATTCAAAAAATACAACACAGCTCCGGCGCACATCGCTGAAACTGTATCCAAAAAACAAGGCTGATTCAGTCCTTTAGGCAAGGAGTTAATTGTCGTGGCTAAAGAAAAATTTGATCGTTCCCTACCGCACGTCAACGTTGGCACCATCGGTCACGTTGACCACGGTAAAACCACTCTGACTGCTGCTCTGACTCGCGTTTGCTCCGAAGTTTTCGGTTCCGCAATCGTTGATTTCGATAAAATCGACAGCGCACCAGAAGAAAAAGCTCGTGGTATCACCATCAACACCGCGCACGTTGAATACAACTCGCTGATCCGTCACTACGCTCACGTTGACTGCCCAGGTCACGCTGACTATGTGAAGAACATGATCACCGGTGCTGCTCAAATGGACGGCGCTATCCTGGTTTGCTCGGCCGCTGATGGTCCGATGCCACAAACCCGTGAGCACATCCTGCTGTCCCGTCAGGTAGGTGTTCCGTACATCGTGGTTTACCTGAACAAGGCTGACCTGGTAGACGACGCCGAGCTGCTGGAGCTGGTTGAGATGGAAGTGCGCGATCTGCTGAGCACTTACGACTTCCCAGGCGACGACACTCCGATCATCATCGGTTCTGCTCGTATGGCTCTGGAAGGCAAAGACGACAACGAAATGGGCACCACGTCCGTTCGTAAACTGGTTGAGACTCTGGACAGCTACATCCCAGATCCAGTCCGTGTTATCGACAAGCCGTTCCTGATGCCAATCGAAGACGTATTCTCGATCTCCGGTCGCGGTACTGTTGTAACTGGTCGTATCGAGCGCGGTATCGTCAAGGTTCAAGATCCACTGGAAATCGTTGGTCTGCGTGACACTACCGTCACCACCTGCACCGGTGTTGAAATGTTCCGTAAACTGCTCGACGAAGGTCGTGCTGGCGAGAACTGCGGCGTTCTGCTGCGTGGTACCAAGCGTGACGACGTTGAGCGTGGTCAGGTTCTGGTCAAGCCAGGTTCGGTTAAGCCGCACACCAAGTTCGAAGCTGAAGTGTACGTGCTGAGCAAAGAAGAAGGCGGTCGTCACACTCCGTTCTTCAAAGGCTACCGTCCACAGTTCTACTTCCGTACTACCGACGTAACTGGTAACTGCGAACTGCCGGAAGGCGTAGAAATGGTAATGCCAGGCGACAACATCAAAATGGTTGTCACCCTGATCAAAACCATCGCTATGGAAGACGGTCTGCGTTTCGCAATCCGTGAAGGCGGCCGTACCGTTGGTGCTGGCGTTGTAGCTAAAATCATCGAGTAATTATCTCTTCTGAGATAGCTCTGATGTTTTGAAAAGGCCCCCGCTCAGCGGGGGCCTTTTTTATTGGGTTGACACCTATCAGGGCCGTCTATAGAATTGCGCCTCCTTTTAACGGGCGTATTGCGCTCGCTGGGAATAGCAGCCGGAGTCTGAAATCCAATGCAAAATCAGCAAATCCGTATCAGGTTGAAGGCTTTTGACCATCGCCTGATCGACCAATCCACCCAGGAAATCGTGGAAACCGCGAAACGTACTGGTGCACAAGTGCGTGGTCCAATTCCACTGCCTACCCGTAAAGAGCGGTTCACCGTTCTGGTCTCCCCGCACGTCAACAAAGACGCGCGTGACCAGTACGAGATCCGTACTCATAAGCGCGTACTGGACATCGTCCAGCCAACGGATAAAACCGTTGATGCACTTATGAAGCTCGATCTGGCGGCCGGTGTGGAAGTACAGATCAGCCTCGGCTAAGACTCGGGTCTTAGTCGTGTAACGCTCTGAAATGGGCGGCCATAGCGGGTGAAAGCCCCGTACACTCATGAGGTTTACAACATGACTATTGGTGTAGTCGGTCGTAAATGCGGTATGACCCGTATTTTCACCGAAGAAGGTGTCTCCATTCCGGTCACGGTCATTGAGATCGAGCCGAATCGCGTCACCCAGTTCAAAACTGAAGAAACCGATGGCTATCGTGCAGTGCAAGTCACTGTCGGCGAGCGTCGTGCTTCGCGTGTGACTGCTGCTCAAGCAGGCCACTTCGCTAAAGCAAACGTTGCAGCTGGTCGCACTGTTATGGAGTTCCGTCTTGAAGACGGCGACTACCAGGCTGGCGATCTGATCAACGCTGAAATCTTCGCTGCTGGTCAACTGGTTGATGTAACCGGTCAGTCCAAAGGTAAAGGCTTCCAGGGTACGATCAAGCGTTGGAATTTCCGTGGCCAAGACAACACTCACGGTAACTCCGTTTCCCACCGCGTCCCGGGCTCTATTGGCCAGTGCCAGACTCCTGGTCGTGTATTCAAGGGCAAAAAAATGTCCGGTCATATGGGCGCTGAGCGCGTGACCGTGCAGTCCCTCGAAGTAGTGCGCGTCGACGCTGAACGCAATCTGTTGTTGGTCAAGGGTGCTGTTCCTGGCGCTACTGGCGGCAACCTGGTTGTACGTCCAGCGGCCAAGGCTCGCGGTTAAGGGGAAGCTGACATGCAATTAAATGTAAATGACGCTCAAGCGATCGAAGTTTCCGAACTGACATTTGGCGGCGAATTCAACGAGACGCTGGTTCACCAAGCAGTCGTGGCCTACATGGCCGGCGGCCGTCAAGGTAGCAAGCAGCAAAAGACCCGTTCCGACGTGCGTGGTGGCGGTAAGCGCCCTTGGCGTCAGAAAGGTACTGGCCGTGCTCGTGCCGGTACTATCCGTAGCCCAATCTGGCGTGGCGGCGGTACCACTTTCGCAGCTCGTCCGCAGGATCACTCGCAGAAGCTCAACAAGAAGATGTACCGCGCAGCTCTGCGCTCCATTCTTGCTGAACTCGTGCGTACTGACCGTCTGGTCGTGGTTCAGGACTTCGCTGTTGAAAGCCCGAAAACCAAAGATCTGCTGGGCAAACTGAACAACATGAGCCTGACCGACGTTTTGATCGTGTCGGAAGCTGTTGATCAGAACCTGTACCTGGCTGCTCGCAACCTGCCACACGTTGATGTCCGTGACGTGCAAGGTTCCGATCCAGTTAGTCTGATCGCATACGACAAGGTGTTGATCACCGTGTCGGCCGTGAAGAAATTCGAGGAGCTGCTGGGATGAACCAGGAACGCGTATTTAAAGTTCTGCTTGGCCCGCACGTTTCCGAAAAGGCTACGGTTCTGGCTGACAAGAAAGGCCAGTTCGTTTTCAAGGTTGCAACTGACGCAACCAAGCTGGAAATCAAGAAGGCCGTCGAAAGCCTGTTCAGCGTGAAAGTAGAGCGTGTTACTACCCTGAATGTTCTGGGTAAGAGCAAGCGCACTGCTCGCGGTCTGGGCAAGCGTAATGACTGGAAGAAGGCAGTTATCTCCCTTCAGCCAGGCCAAGATCTCGATTTCAGCAGCAGTGCTGAGTAAGGAAGGGGTGCATCATGGCAATCGTTAAATGCAAACCGACTTCCCCTGGCCGCCGTTTTGTGGTCAAGGTGGTCAACCAGGAGCTGCATAAAGGCGCTCCTCACGCACCGCTGCTCGAGAAAAAATCGAAGTCTGGTGGTCGTAACAACAATGGTCGTATTACCACTCGTCACATCGGTGGTGGCCATAAGCAGCATTATCGTCTGGTCGACTTCCGTCGCAACGACAAAGATGGCATCGCTGCCACTGTCGAGCGTATCGAATACGATCCAAACCGTACTGCTCACATCGCTCTGCTGCTGTACGCAGATGGCGAGCGTCGCTACATCATCGCCCCTAAAGGCGTGAGCGCTGGCGACCAGCTGATCGCAGGTGCCCTGGCGCCGATCAAGCCGGGCAACGCTCTGCAACTGCGCAACATTCCAGTTGGTAGCACCGTACACGGCATCGAATTGAAGCCAGGTAAAGGCGCGCAAATCGCTCGTTCCGCTGGTGCTTCGGCTCAGCTGATCGCTCGTGAAGGTGTCTACGTGACCCTGCGTCTGCGTTCTGGTGAGATGCGTAAAGTGCTGGCTGAATGCCGCGCGACCCTGGGCGAAGTCTCGAACTCCGAGCACAGCCTGCGTTCGCTGGGTAAAGCTGGTGCCAAACGCTGGCGTGGCGTTCGCCCAACCGTTCGTGGTGTTGCCATGAACCCGGTTGACCACCCACACGGTGGTGGTGAAGGTCGTACCTCTGGTGGTCGTCATCCGGTATCGCCATGGGGCTTCCCGACTAAGGGCGCGAAGACTCGTGGTAATAAGCGTACCGACAAAATGATCGTCCGTCGTCGCAAGTAAATAGAGGGATACGACAGTGCCACGTTCTCTGAAAAAAGGTCCTTTTATTGATCTTCACCTACTGAAGAAGATCGAAGTGGCGGCGGAAAAGAACGATCGCAAACCAGTTAAGACCTGGTCGCGTCGTTCGATGATCCTGCCACAAATGGTCGGTCTGACCATCGCTGTACACAACGGTCGCTTGCACGTCCCAGTTCTCGTGAACGAAGACATGGTCGGCCACAAACTAGGCGAGTTTGCCGGTACCCGCACTTATCGTGGGCACGTGGCAGACAAGAAAGCCAAGCGTTAAGGGGTAAGGAAATGGAAGTAGCCGCTAAGTTGTCGGGCGCTCGAATCTCCGCCCAGAAAGCCCGCTTGGTCGCCGACCAGATCCGCGGGAAGAAGGTGGGCGAAGCGCTCAACCTGTTGGCTTTCAGCAGTAAGAAAGCCGCCGAGATCATGAAGAAAGTGCTGGAGTCGGCCGTAGCCAACGCCGAGCATAACGAAGGCGCAGACGTTGATGACCTGAAGGTCAGCACCGTTTTCGTCAACGAAGGGCGTTCGCTGAAGCGCATCATGCCACGTGCCAAAGGCCGTGCTGATCGCATCGTCAAGCGGTCTTGCCATATCACTGTCAAGGTTGCTGACAAGTAACGGAGTCGAAGAGATGGGTCAGAAAGTACATCCCATTGGCATTCGCCTGGGAATCGTCAAGGAGCACACCTCCGTCTGGTACGCAGACGGTCGGACTTATGCGGACTACTTGTTCGCTGATCTGAAGGTGCGTGAGTATCTCCAAGACAAACTAAAAAGCGCGTCCGTAAGCCGTATCGATATCCATCGTCCGGCGCAAACTGCACGTATCACCATCCACACCGCTCGTCCAGGTATCGTTATCGGGAAGAAAGGTGAAGATGTTGAGAAACTGCGTCAGGACCTGACCAAGCAAATGGGTGTGCCTGTGCACATCAATATCGAAGAGATCCGCAAGCCGGAGCTCGACGGTATGCTGGTTGCGCAGAGCGTAGCTCAGCAGCTGGAGCGTCGCGTAATGTTCCGTCGCGCTATGAAGCGCGCTGTACAGAACGCCATGCGCATTGGTGCCAAAGGCATCAAAATCCAAGTGAGCGGTCGTCTCGGCGGTGCTGAAATCGCACGTACTGAATGGTATCGCGAAGGTCGTGTGCCACTGCACACCCTGCGTGCCGACATCGACTATGCCAACTACGAAGCTCACACCACTTACGGTGTGATCGGTGTAAAGGTTTGGATCTTCAAAGGCGAAGTAATTGGTGGTCGCCAAGAAGAACTGAAACCACAAGCACCAGCGCCTCGTAAAAAAGCTGCTAAGTAAGGGGTACGCCAAATGTTGCAACCTAAGCGTACGAAGTTCCGCAAGCAGATGACAGGCCACAACCGTGGTCTGGCTCAGCGCGGTAGCAAAGTCAGCTTCGGCGAGTTCGCGCTGAAGTCTGTAGCTCGTGGTCGTCTCACCGCTCGTCAGATCGAGTCAGCGCGTCGTGCACTGACCCGTCACGTGAAACGTGGCGGCAAGATCTGGATCCGTGTATTCCCGGACAAGCCGATCTCCAAAAAACCTCTCGAGGTTCGGATGGGTAAAGGTAAGGGTAACGTGGAATACTGGGTAGCCCAGATTCAGCCAGGCAAAGTCCTGTATGAAATCGAGGGCGTTTCTGAAGAGCTGGCGCGTGAGGCTTTCGCCCTGGCTGCTGCAAAGCTGCCGCTCGCCACCTCCTTTGTTAAACGGACGGTGATGTGATGAAAGCGAATGAACTTCGTGAAAAATCCGCACAGCAGCTGAACGAGCAACTGCTCGGCCTGCTGCGCGACCAGTTCAATCTGCGTATGCAGAAAGCAACTGGCCAGTTGGGGCAGTCTCATCTGCTCTCGCAAGTTAAGCGTGACATCGCTCGCGTGAAGACTGTGCTCAACCAGCAGGCAGGTAAGTGATCATGGCTGAAGCCGAAAAGACTGTCCGTACGCTGACTGGCCGTGTTGTCAGCGACAAGATGGACAAAACCATCACCGTTCTGATCGAGCGTCGCGTTAAGCACCCGATCTACGGTAAATATGTTAAGCGTTCGACTAAGCTGCACGCGCACGACGAAACCAATCAGTGCCACATCGGCGACAAAGTCACTATTCGTGAAACTCGTCCGCTGGCCAAGACCAAGTCTTGGGCACTGGTTGATGTTCTCGAACGCGCTGTGGAAGTCTAAGGACTAGGGGTCGGAGAAATTATATGATTCAGACTCAATCCATGCTCGATGTGGCCGATAACAGCGGCGCTCGCCGTGTTATGTGCATCAAGGTGCTGGGTGGCTCCCATCGTCGTTACGCTGGTATCGGTGACATCATCAAAGTTACCGTGAAGGAAGCAATTCCTCGCGGTAAAGTGAAAAAAGGCCAAGTGATGACTGCTGTTGTAGTCCGCACTCGTCACGGCGTACGTCGTGCTGATGGCTCCATTATCCGCTTTGATGGCAACGCTGCTGTTCTTCTGAACAACAAGCAAGAGCCGATCGGCACCCGTATCTTTGGGCCAGTGACCCGTGAACTTCGTACTGAGAAGTTCATGAAGATCGTCTCGCTCGCCCCAGAAGTGCTGTAAGGAGATCCGACATGCAAAAGATTCGTCGTGACGACGAGATCATCGTGATCGCCGGCAAAGACAAAGGTAAGCGCGGTAAGGTGCTTAAGGTTCTCGCTAATAACCGTCTGGTTATCGGTGGTCTGAACCTGGTCAAGCGTCATACCAAGCCTAACCCGATGTCGGGCGTGCAGGGCGGTATCGTCGAGAAAGAAGCTCCGCTGGACGCTTCTAACGTCGCCATCTTCAACGGCGAAACCAACAAGGCTGACCGCGTTGGTTTCAAAGTAGAAGACGGTAAGAAAATTCGTGTCTTCAAGTCGACCCAAAAAGCGGTTGATGCTTGAACACTGCTAGGTAGATTAGACCATGGCACGACTACAAGAGATTTACCGGAAGGAAATCGCCCCTAAGCTTAAGGAAGAACTTAAGCTTGGGAACGTGATGGAAGTTCCGCGCGTTACCAAAATCACCCTGAACATGGGTCTGGGCGAAGCGATCGGTGACAAAAAAGTCATCGAGCACGCTGTTGCTGACCTGGAAAAGATCACCGGCCAGAAAGTCGTTGTGACCTACGCTCGGAAATCCATCGCTGGCTTTAAAGTCCGTGAAGGTTGGCCGATCGGCGTCAAAGTGACCCTGCGCCGTGAGCGTATGTATGAGTTCCTGGATCGTCTGCTGTCGATCTCCCTGCCTCGGGTTCGCGACTTCCGCGGCCTGAATGCCAAGTCCTTCGATGGTCGTGGTAACTACAGCATGGGCGTGAAAGAGCAGATCATCTTCCCGGAAATCGACTACGACAAGATCGATGCTCTCCGCGGTCTGGACATCACCCTGACCACCACTGCCAAGAACGATGATGAAGGTCGCGCCCTGTTGCGTGCTTTCAAATTCCCGTTCCGCAACTGATTGGAGTAGGACCATGGCCAAGATGAGCATGAAAAACCGCGAGCTGAAGCGTCAGCTCACGGTTGCCAAGTACGCCAAGAAGCGTGCAGCACTGAAAGCAATCATCGTTGATCTGAACGCAAGTCCAGAAGCACGTTGGGAAGCGACAGTTGCCCTGCAGAAGCAGCCACGTGACGCAAGCGCCTCGCGCATGCGTAACCGCTGCCGCCTGACCGGTCGTCCACACGGCGTTTACCGCAAGTTCGGCCTCGGCCGTAACAAACTGCGTGAAGCGGCAATGCGTGGTGACGTACCAGGTCTGGTTAAAGCCAGCTGGTAAGTACTTTCGAAGTCCAAGTGGTTCGCATCGCAAGATAACGACCACCGGTGACCTTGAATCTGGAACAAGCCCCTTTTGGGGCTTGTTTCATTTCTGGAGTGTGTCTAAAATACGCGGCTCGCCTGAGCCCGTGTGTTTTACCCGGAGATTCTCGGCGACATATGTAGCCGCAAGGCTAATTTTTTTGTATTAGGAGCGTCTAGCCCATGAGTATGCAGGACCCGTTAGCGGACATGCTAACTCGTATCCGTAATGCCCAGATGGCTGAAAAGTCCGTCGTAAGCATGCCATCTTCCAAGTTGAAGGTAGCTGTTGCCAAAGTCCTGAAAGACGAAGGCTACATTGCGGGTTATCAGATCAGCAGCGATGTAAAAGCACTGCTGTCCATCGAGCTGAAGTACTTCGAAGGCCGTTCGGTCATCGAGGAAGTGAAGCGCGTTAGCCGTCCAGGCCTGCGTCAGTACAAGTCCGCTGAAGATCTGCCGAAAGTTCGTGGCGGTCTGGGCGTGTCTATCGTCTCCACCAACAAAGGTGTGATGACGGATCGTGCTGCGCGCGCTGCCGGTGTCGGCGGCGAAGTTCTTTGCACTGTGTTCTAAGGGGGGATAAGCATGTCTCGCGTCGCTAAGAACCCCGTTAAGCTGCCAGCCGGTGTCGAAGTCAAATTCGCAGGCCAACAGCTTTCGGTGAAGGGTGCCAAGGGTACTCTTGAACTGAACATCCATTCGTCCGTTGAGATCGTTGAAGAAGCTGGTGAGCTGCGTTTCGCTGCTCGCAATGGCGATCAACAAACTCGCGCAATGGCCGGTACCACGCGTGCGTTGGTAAACAACATGGTCCAAGGCGTAAGCCAAGGCTTCGAGCGTAAGCTCCAGCTGGTCGGTGTTGGTTACAAAGCGCAAGCAAAAGGCACGGTTTTGAACCTGGCCCTTGGCTTCTCGCACCCTGTGGATTACGAACTGCCAGCGGGCATCACTGCTGAGACCCCTAGCCAGACCGATATCCTGATCAAGGGCATCGACAAGCAGCTGGTAGGTCAAGTGGCCGCTGAGATCCGCGACTTCCGTCCACCAGAGCCGTACAAAGGCAAAGGTGTGCGCTACGCGGACGAAGTCGTCCGTCGTAAAGAAGCCAAGAAGAAGTAGGGCATAGCAAATGACCGACAAAAAAGTTACTCGACTGCGTCGCGCTCGCAAAGCACGCCTGAAAATGCACGAACTCGAAGTCGTGCGTCTCTGCGTGTTCCGCTCGTCGCAGCACATCTACGCCCAGGTCATCTCGGCCGACGGCAACAAAGTCCTGGCAAGCGCCTCGACTTTGGATAAAGAACTGCGTGATGGTGCCACCGGCAACATCGACGCGGCCACAAAGGTTGGCCAGCTGGTCGCTACGCGTGCTAAGGCCGCTGGCGTCTCGCAAGTGGCTTTCGACCGCTCTGGCTTCAAGTACCACGGTCGCGTGAAAGCGCTGGCTGATGCTGCTCGTGAAGCTGGGCTGGAGTTCTAAGTTATGTCAAATAACGACCAAAAGCGCGACGAAGGCTACATTGAGAAGCTGGTTCAAGTTAACCGCGTAGCCAAAACCGTTAAAGGCGGCCGTATCTTCACTTTCACCGCGTTGACCGTGGTAGGTGATGGTAAAGGGCGTGTTGGCTTCGGCCGTGGCAAGTCACGTGAAGTGCCTGCTGCGATCCAGAAGGCAATGGAAGCTGCTCGTCGCAATATGATCCAAGTTGATCTGAACGGCACCACTCTGCAGTACGCAATGAAGTCCGCCCATGGCGCTTCGAAGGTGTACATGCAGCCTGCTTCTGAAGGTACCGGTATCATCGCTGGCGGCGCTATGCGTGCTGTCCTCGAAGTTGCTGGCGTTCAGAACGTTCTGGCCAAGTGCTACGGCTCGACTAACCCGGTAAACGTGGTTCACGCCACTTTCAAAGGTTTGAAAGCTATGCAATCTCCTGAGTCCATCGCTGCCAAGCGTGGTCTGACTGTCAAGGAGATCTTCTGATCATGGCTACCGTTAAAGTAACGCTGATCAAAAGCATGACCGGCCGCATCCCTAACCACAAACTGTGTGTTAAAGGTCTGGGTCTGCGTCGCATCGGTCACACTGTAGAAGTCCAGGATACTCCCGAGAATCGCGGGATGATCAACAAGGCTTACTACATGCTGCGTGTAGAGGGTTAATCGATGAAACTCAATGATCTGAGTCCAGCGCCGGGTTCCCGTCGCGAAAAGCATCGTCCGGGCCGTGGTATCGGTAGCGGTTTGGGTAAGACTGGTGGCCGTGGCCACAAAGGTCAAACCTCCCGCTCCGGTGGCACCATCGCTCCAGGCTTTGAAGGCGGTCAACAGCCGCTGCATCGTCGCCTGCCTAAGTTCGGTTTCGTTTCCCTGAAGGCCATGGATCGCGCAGAAGTGCGTCTGTCCGAGCTGGCTAAAGTGGAAGGCGACATCGTTACTGTGCAGACCCTGAAAGATGCCAACGTGATCAACGTCAACGTGCAGCGTGTGAAAATCATGCTGTCCGGTGAAGTGACTCGCGCTGTCACTATCGGCAAGGGAATCGGCGCCACCAAAGGTGCGCGTTCGGCTATCGAAGCAGCTGGCGGCAAGTTCGAGGAATAAATGGCTAAGCAAGGTGCTCTCTCAGCGCTCGGCAAAGGCGGTATGTCTGAACTTTGGGCTCGTCTGCGTTTTCTGTTCCTGGCGATTATCGTCTACCGAATAGGCGCACACATCCCGGTTCCAGGTATCAACCCGGACCGACTCGCAGACCTGTTTCGACAGAATGAGGGGACCATTCTTAGCTTGTTCAACATGTTTTCCGGCGGCGCGCTGGAACGGATGAGCATCTTTGCACTGGGGATCATGCCGTACATCTCGGCATCGATCATCATGCAACTGATGACCGCCGTCAGCCCGCAGCTGGAGCAGTTGAAGAAGGAAGGTGAAGCTGGCCGTCGCAAGATTAGCCAGTACACCCGCTACGGCACTGTCATCCTCGCCTTGGTCCAAGCTATCGGCATGTCCGTTGGCCTGGCCGGGCAGGGTGTTGCGTTCACTGGTGACTTTGGCTTCCATTTCGTCGCGGTATCCACTTTTGTGGCTGGTGCGATGTTCATGATGTGGCTGGGTGAGCAGATTACTGAGCGTGGTGTTGGCAACGGTATCTCGATGTTGATTTTCGCAGGTATCGTCGCCGGTCTTCCGAGAGCGATTGGGCAGTCTTTCGAGTCTGCACGTCAGGGTGATATCAACATTTTTGCCTTGGTTGCCATCGGTTTGCTGGCAGTAGCGATTATCGGTTTTGTGGTGTTCATTGAGCGTGGCCAGCGTCGTATTGCTGTTCACTACGCCAAGCGTCAGCAGGGCCGTAAGGTTTTTGCTGCGCAGACCAGCCACTTACCGCTGAAAGTGAATATGGCCGGTGTTATTCCGGCAATTTTCGCGAGCAGCATTTTGCTGTTTCCGGCTTCGTTGGGTACCTGGTTTGGTCAGTCTGAAAATATGGGCTGGCTGCAGGACCTCTCTCAGTCGATCGCTCCTGGTCAGCCGTTGAATATTCTGCTGTTTAGTGCAGGGATTATTTTCTTCTGCTTCTTCTATACGGCGTTGATGTTCAATCCGAAAGACGTAGCGGAAAACCTGAAGAAGTCCGGTGCCTTTATTCCGGGCATCCGTCCAGGTGAGCAGTCTGCACGCTACATTGATGGCGTTCTGACTCGTTTGACCCTGTTCGGTGCTCTATATATGACGGCCGTGTGCTTGTTGCCCCAGTTCCTGGTGGTTGCAGCAAACGTTCCGTTCTACCTTGGCGGGACCTCGTTGCTGATCGTGGTCGTGGTTGTGATGGACTTCATGTCCCAAGTACAATCGCACCTCGTTTCGCACCAGTACGAATCCCTGATGAAGAAAGCCAACCTGAAGGGCTACGGCAGCGGCATGTTGCGCTGAGTACCCCATAAGGTTCGAGGAGTTGGTGATGAAAGTTCGTGCATCGGTGAAAAAGCTGTGCCGTAACTGCAAGATTATTCGCCGCGAAGGTGTTGTTCGAGTAATTTGCAGCGCGGAACCGCGTCACAAACAGCGCCAAGGCTGAGTGTGATCCGCTTGAAGCCCGGCAGCTAGTGCGCTGCCGGGTTGATTATTTGTTATTACAGCGATATTATCTCGCGCCCTATTTCTTGGCTTCCGGGGCGTAGGTAGCTGTCAATTGGAGTCCCACTGAATGGCCCGTATTGCAGGCGTTAACATTCCAGATAACAAGCACACTGTTATCTCGCTGACCTACATCTATGGTGTTGGTCGCACTACTGCGCAGAAAATTTGCGCAGTTGCTGGGGTAAACCCAGCCGCTAAGATCAAGGATCTGAGCGACGAGCAGATTGAATTGCTGCGTGGCGAAGTGGCGAAGTTCACCACTGAAGGTGACCTGCGTCGCGAAATCAACATGAAAATCAAGCGTTTGATGGACCTCGGTTGCTATCGCGGTCTGCGTCATCGTCGTGGTCTTCCAGTGCGCGGTCAGCGTACCAAGACTAACGCGCGTACCCGTAAAGGTCCGCGTAAGCCGATCCGCAAGTAATCGCCCCAGCGAATCGACAGGAAAATTATCATGGCAAAACCTGCTGCTCGTCCTCGTAAAAAAGTTAAAAAGACAGTGGTTGATGGCATCGCCCACATCCATGCTTCTTTTAACAACACCATCGTGACCATCACCGACCGTCAAGGTAACGCGCTTTCTTGGGCTACCTCCGGTGGTTCGGGTTTCCGCGGTTCCCGCAAGTCCACCCCGTTTGCTGCTCAAGTAGCTGCTGAACGTGCTGGTCAAGCTGCGCTGGAATACGGCCTGAAAAACCTCGACGTTAACGTCAAAGGTCCAGGTCCAGGTCGTGAGTCTGCTGTCCGTGCTTTGAACGGCTGTGGCTATAAGATCGCCAGCATCACCGACGTGACGCCAATCCCGCACAACGGGTGCCGTCCGCCGAAGAAGCGCCGCGTGTAATCCAGGAGATTGTAAAGAATGGCTCGTTACATTGGTCCAAAATGCAAACTCGCTCGTCGCGAAGGCACCGATCTCTTCCTGAAGAGCGGCGTGCGCGCGATCGAATCGAAGTGCAACATTGAAGCAGCACCTGGTATCCACGGCCAACGCCGCGGTCGCCAGTCCGATTACGGCACCCAACTGCGTGAAAAGCAGAAGGTCCGTCGTATCTACGGCGTTCTCGAGCGTCAGTTCAGCGGCTACTACAAAGAAGCTGCTGGCAAGAAAGGTGCAACCGGTGAAAACCTGCTGCAACTGCTCGAATGCCGTCTGGACAACGTTGTATACCGTATGGGCTTTGGTTCGACTCGTGCCGAATCCCGTCAGCTGGTATCGCACAAGTCGATCAGCGTTAACGGTCAGACCGTAAACGTTCCGTCCTACCAGGTTCGTGCTGGTGACGTGGTCGCAGTTCGCGAGAAAGCAAAAAACCAACTTCGCATTGTCCAAGCTCTCGATCTGTGTGCCCAACGTGGCCGCGTAGAATGGGTAGAAGTAGACACTGAGAAGAAGTCGGGCGTTTTCAAGAACGTTCCTGCTCGCAGTGATCTGTCCGCCGACATCAACGAAAGCCTGATTGTCGAGCTCTACTCCAAGTAAGGGCTAGAAAATAGGTGCATCCATGCAGATTTCGGTAAATGAGTTCCTGACACCCCGCCACATTGATGTGCAGGTTGTCAGTCCAACCCGCGCCAAAATTACTCTCGAGCCTCTCGAGCGTGGTTTTGGCCACACCCTGGGCAACGCGCTACGCCGCATCCTGTTGTCCTCAATGCCCGGCTGTGCAGTAGTCGAGGCCGAGATTGACGGTGTGCTCCACGAGTACAGCGCCATCGAAGGTGTACAGGAAGACGTAATTGAAATCCTGTTGAACCTTAAAGGTCTGGCTATCAAGCTGCACGGCCGTGACGAAGTTACGCTGACCTTGTCGAAGAAGGGTTCGGGGGTGGTTACCGCTGCCGATATTCAGCTGGATCATGATGTCGAGATCGTTAACCCCGATCACGTAATCGCTAACCTGGCGTCTAACGGCGCCCTGAACATGAAGCTCACTGTAGCTCGTGGTCGTGGTTATGAACCGGCCGACTCGCGTCAGAGCGATGAAGACGAAAGCCGCAGCATTGGTCGCTTGCAGCTTGACTCTTCGTTCAGCCCGGTTCGCCGTATCGCATACGTGGTGGAAAACGCCCGTGTCGAACAGCGTACTAACCTGGACAAGCTGGTTATTGATCTGGAAACCAACGGTACCCTGGATCCTGAAGAGGCTATCCGCCGCGCTGCAACCATCCTGCAACAGCAGTTGGCTGCGTTCGTCGACCTCAAAGGTGACAGCGAACCAGTGGTAATCGAGCAGGAAGACGAGATCGATCCGATCCTGCTTCGCCCGGTTGACGATCTGGAACTGACTGTACGTTCGGCTAACTGCCTTAAGGCGGAAAACATTTACTACATCGGTGACCTGATTCAGCGTACCGAAGTAGAACTGTTGAAGACTCCGAACCTGGGCAAGAAATCCTTGACTGAAATCAAGGACGTTCTGGCCTCCCGCGGTCTGTCCCTCGGCATGCGCCTCGACAACTGGCCGCCTGCAAGTCTTAAGAAGGACGACAAGGCGACTGCCTGATCGTCGTAATCACCGAACGTGAGTTTGGTAAGGAATGAACCATGCGTCATCGTAAAAGTGGTCGTCACCTGAGCCGTACCAGCTCGCACCGCAAGGCCATGTTCCAAAACATGGCGGTGTCGCTGTTCGAGCACGAGCTGATCAAAACTACACTGCCGAAAGCTAAAGAACTGCGTCGCGTTGCTGAGCCGCTGATCACTTTGGCCAAGACAGACAGCCTGGCTAACCGCCGTCTGGCTTTCGACCGTACTCGTTCGAAAGCTATTGTTGGTAAGCTCTTCAACGACCTGGGCAAGCGTTACGCTACCCGTGAGGGTGGCTACCTGCGCATCCTCAAGTGCGGTTTCCGCGCTGGCGACAACGCGCCTATGGCGTACGTCGAGTTGGTTGATCGTGCTACTGCTGGCGAAGCTGTAAGCGCCGAGTAAGACGACAAGCTGTAACGAAGAACCGGGCCTAGTGCCCGGTTTTTTGTGCGCGTAAGAAAAGCGCGATTTGTACAATTTTCTGTCGGTTGTGCTTGGCACTATGAGTCGCGGGGAGTTTGGTAGTTATTTTCTATCGAAGCCTACAATTTAATGAATTTGTAGACGTCATATTGATGATCAATACTCCCTCCAAGCCGATTAGCCGGCAGTTCCAAGTCCGACCTGAGGGAAATTGAACATGAGCCAGAATAAAATCCTTACTACCGCCAGCGGCGCTCCCGTTGCGGACAACCAGAATTCCCGTTCTGCCGGCCCGCGCGGTCCGTTGCTCCTCGATGATTTTCATCTGATCGAGAAGCTCGCTCACTTCAACCGCGAAAACATCCCTGAGCGCCGCGTACACGCCAAGGGCTCGGGTGCCTACGGGACCTTCACGGTTACCCAAGACATTACTCAATACACCAGCGCCAAACTGTTCGAATCTGTCGGTAAGCAAACGCCTACCTTCTTGCGGTTCTCCACTGTGGGTGGCGAACGCGGTTCGGCTGACACCGAGCGCGACCCACGCGGCTTCGCCCTGAAGTTCTATACCGAAGAAGGCAACTGGGACATCGTTGGCAACAACACCCCGGTATTCTTCATTCGCGACCCATTGAAGTTCCCTGACTTCATCCACACCCAGAAGCGTCTGCCGCAAAGCAACCTGAAGAGCGCGCAAATGATGTGGGACTTCTGGTCTCACTCGCCAGAGGCGCTGCACCAGGTCACCATCCTGTTCTCGGACCGTGGCATCCCTGATGGCTACCGCCACATGCACGGCTTTGGCAGCCACACCTATAGCCTGATCAACGCCAAGGGCGAGCGTCACTGGGTCAAGTGGCACTACAAGACCAAACAGGGCATCAAGAATCTGGCACCCGCCGAAGCTGCTCGCCTGGCCGGTACTGATCCGGACTATGCCCAGCGCGATCTGTTTGGTGCGATCGAGCGCGGTGATTTCCCGAAATGGCGCGTGTGCATCCAGATCATGACCGAGGCCCAGGCCAACGCTCATTACGAGAATCCTTTCGATGTGACCAAAACCTGGTCGCAGAAGGAATTCCCTTTGATTGAAGTCGGCGAACTGGAGTTGAACCGCAACCCGCAGAACTACTTTGCTGAAGTGGAACAAGCCGCATTCGGCCCAAGCAACATGGTTCCAGGCGTCGGCCTGTCGCCGGATCGCATGCTGCAAGGTCGTGTATTCGCCTACGCAGATGCCCACCGCTACCGTGTCGGCACCAATCACCAGCACTTGCCGGTGAACGCCCCACGTAGCCCGGTGAACAGCTACCAGCGTGATGGTTCGATGGCGTTCGGCAGCAACGGCGGTGCAGCACCTAACTACGAGCCGAACAGCTACTCCGATGCGCCTAAACAAGCACCTCAATACGCTGAGCCTGCCTTGGCCTTGAGCGGTGCGGCTGATCGCTACGATCACCGTGAAGACACCGATTACTACAGCCATGCCGGTGCACTGTTCCGCTTGATGAGCGATGAGCAGAAAGACTTGCTCACCAACAACATTGCCGGCGCAATGGGGGGTGTTTCCACTGACGTAGTTCAGCGCCAGCTGCAGCATTTCTATAAGGCCGATCCGGCTTATGGAGAAGCAATCGCAAAGGCACTGGGTGTATCGCTTAACTGACTCTAAACGATAAGCAGAACCGCCCTCATTTGGGCGGTTTTTGCGTTAAATCCGCCACTTTTCTCGGAAAATCTTCACTTTTCTGCCGTTGGTCCCGTGACCTTCGAGTCATCATGGTTCAAACTACAGACTTTCAAGCAGGGAGATGTAGGGCGATGCAAGGTCACCCCGACGTAATCGATTACCTCAACACGTTGCTGACGGGCGAACTGGCGGCTCGTGACCAATATTTCATCCACTCGCGTATGTACGAAGACTGGGGCTTTACTGAGCTCTACGAGCGTATCAACCACGAAATGGAAGAAGAGGCACAGCACGCCGACGCACTGATGCGCCGTATCCTCATGCTCGAAGGCACGCCGCGTATGCGTCCCGATGACCTGGATGTGGGCACCACGGTCCCTGACATGCTCGCTGCCGACCTGCGCCTCGAGTACAAGGTCCGCGCCGCGCTTTGCAAAGGCATCGAGCTCTGTGAGCAGCACAGCGACTTTGTCACGCGGGAAATCCTGCGCGTGCAGTTGAATGACACCGAAGAAGATCACACCTACTGGCTGGAAAAGCAGTTGGGCCTGATCAAGCTGGTCGGCCTTGAGAATTACCTGCAATCGCAGTTCTGATTCCCGGATACGAAAAAGCCCCTGTCACCGTAAAGTGACAGGGGCTTTTTATTGAGCCTGGAAAAGTCAGGCCCGGTCGCGTTCCAGCAACGGCTTCAAGTAGTAACCAGTGTGCGACTGCGGCATTTCGGAGACCTGTTCCGGCGTGCCCACAGCGATAATCTGGCCACCCTTGGAACCACCTTCCGGCCCAAGGTCTACGAGCCAATCGGCGGTCTTGATCACGTCAAGGTTGTGCTCGATCACTACCACGGTGTTGCCGTGGTCGCGCAGGCGGTGCAGCACGTCCAACAGTTGCTGGATATCCGCGAAGTGCAGGCCGGTGGTCGGCTCATCAAGGATATACAGGGTCTTGCCGGTATCGCGCTTTGACAGCTCGCGGGACAGTTTCACCCGTTGCGCTTCACCACCGGACAGCGTGGTCGCCGACTGCCCCAGCTTGATATACGACAGGCCCACATCCATCAGGGTCTGCAGCTTGCGCGCCAGTGCCGGAACGGCGTCGAAGAACTCCCGCGCTTCCTCGATGGTCATCTCGAGGGTTTCGTGGATGCTCTTGCCCTTGTATTTGATCTCCAGCGTTTCGCGGTTATAGCGCTTGCTCTTGCACACATCGCACGGCACGTAGATGTCCGGGAGGAAGTGCATCTCCACCTTGATCAAGCCATCGCCCTGGCACGCTTCACAGCGGCCACCCTTGACGTTGAACGAGAACCGGCCCGGTCCGTAGCCCCGTGAGCGGGATTCCGGTACGCCCGCAAACAGCTCACGAATCGGTGTGAACAGTCCAGTGTAGGTTGCCGGGTTGGAGCGTGGGGTACGGCCAATCGGGCTTTGGTCGATATCGACCACCTTATCCAGGTGTTCCAGGCCCTTGATGCTGTCATGGGCCGCCGCTTCCAGGGTGGTCGCGCCATTCAGGGCGGTGGCACTCAAGGGGAACAGCGTGTTGTTGATCAGCGTCGACTTGCCGGAGCCGGAAACACCGGTCACGCAGGTCAGCAGGCCCAGCGGGATTTCCAGGTCAACATTGCGCAGGTTATTACCACGCGCGCCTTTGAGGTGCAGCGCCAGCTTCTTGTTGCGTGGCGTACGCTTTGCCGGTACTTCGATCTTCACCCGGCCGGACAGGTACTTGCCGGTCAGCGAGTCCGGGTGCGCCATGACTTCGGCAGGCGTGCCCTCGGCGACAATATGTCCGCCATGCACGCCCGCGCCCGGGCCGATATCAACCACGTAATCCGCCAGGCGAATCGCGTCTTCATCGTGCTCGACCACGATCACCGTGTTGCCGATATCCCTCAGGTGTTTCAACGTACCGAGCAGGCGATCGTTGTCCCGTTGATGCAAACCAATCGACGGCTCATCAAGAATGTACAACACCCCCACGAGACCGGCGCCAATCTGGCTGGCCAGGCGGATGCGCTGTGCTTCGCCGCCAGACAAGGTATCGGCGCTGCGATCCAGCGACAGGTAATCCAGGCCAACGTCGACCAGGAATTGCAGCCGCTCGCGGATTTCCTTGAGGATCTTGTCGGCGATCTCCCCACGGCGACCGGTCAGCTTGAGCACGCCAAAGTACTCGCAGGCATCACCGATCGGCAGATTGGTCACCGCCGGCAATGTTTTCTCGCCCACCCAGACATGCCGCGCCTCACGACGCAGGCGAGTGCCGCGGCAATCCGGGCAAGGCTGGGTGCTGAGGAATTTCGCCAGCTCTTCGCGCACGCTGGCCGATTCGGTCTCGCGGTAGCGGCGCTCAAGGTTCGGCACAATGCCTTCGAACGGGTGGGAGCGCTTGACGATATCGCCACGGTCGTTCAGGTACTTGAAGTCGACGTTCTGCGAACCGCTGCCGTGAAGAATGACCTTCTGCTGGTCCGCCGGCAGTTGGTTGAAGGGCACTTCCAGACTGAATTTATAGTGTGCCGCCAACGACCCCAGCATCTGGAAGTAATAGACGTTGCGTCTGTCCCAGCCGCGTATGGCGCCCTCCGCCAGCGTCAGGTCACCGTTGACCAGGCGCTTGATGTCGAAGAACTGCTTCACGCCCAGGCCATCGCAGGTCGGGCAGGCGCCGGCCGGGTTGTTGAAGGAAAACAGCTTGGGTTCCAGTTCGCTGATGGCGTGGCCGCAGATCGGGCAGGCAAAGCGCGCGGAGAAGATGATTTCTTCGCCCGGCTCGTCGTCCATCGGCGCCACCAGTGCAATACCGTCGGCCAGTTTCAATGCGGTTTCAAAGGATTCCGCCAGGCGCTGCTGCAGGTCGGCGCGCACCTTGAAGCGGTCGACCACGACATCGATAGAGTGCTTCTTCTGCTTGTCGAGCTTCGGCGCTTCGTCCAGCTCATACAGCTTGCCGTTGATCCGCGCGCGCACAAAACCTTGCGCCCGCAGCTCTTCGAAGACGGAAAGGTGTTCGCCCTTGCGCTCACGGATCACCGGTGCCAGCAGCATCAGCTTGGCGCCTTCCGGCTGGGCCAGTACCAGGTCGACCATCTGGCTGACGGTCTGGGCTTCCAGGGGAATGTCGTGGTCCGGGCAACGCGGAATACCCACGCGTGCATACAGCAGGCGCAGGTAGTCGTAGATTTCGGTGATGGTGCCCACGGTGGAACGCGGGTTATGAGAAGTCGACTTCTGCTCGATGGAGATCGCCGGCGACAGACCTTCAATGGTGTCGACATCGGGCTTTTCCATCATCGACAGGAACTGCCGGGCATAGGCCGACAGCGATTCCACATAGCGGCGCTGGCCTTCGGCATACAGTGTGTCGAACGCCAGCGACGATTTGCCGGACCCGGACAAGCCGGTGATGACGATCAGTTTGTCCCGGGGCAGGGTCAGGTCGATGTTTTTCAGGTTGTGGGTTCTAGCCCCACGAATCAGGATCTTGTCCAAGATGGCCTCGCACGGCGGGCATAAATAATGCCGGAGTATACGGCTAAAGACTGGATGAATATACACTGTCAAAAGGCCGTGTGCAGCCTTAGATGAAAGCTGCGCGGCAAAGCGCCGCATATACCCTCTCAATCGATGGGACTGGTAGAATCGCCGCCGGTTCACACGAGGTTTTTCCATGCACGATCCCCACAGCGAACGCATGAGTAGCGGCGAGACCCGAGCGGCAAGCGGTCTGGCCCTGGTGTTCGCCTTCCGTATGCTGGGCATGTTTATGGTGTTGCCGGTGCTGGCGACCTATGGCATGGATCTCGCTGGCGCGACCCCTGCATTGATCGGTCTGGCCATTGGTGCCTATGGCCTGACCCAGGCGATTTTTCAGATACCGTTCGGGATCATTTCCGACCGCATTGGTCGCCGCCCGGTGATCTACCTGGGGCTGATCGTGTTTGCCCTCGGGAGCGTGCTCGCGGCTCAAGCCGATTCCATCTGGGGCGTGATCGCCGGGCGTATCCTCCAAGGCGCCGGCGCGATTTCTGCTGCGGTCATGGCGTTGCTGTCGGACCTGACCCGCGAACAACACCGCACCAAGGCCATGGCCATGATCGGCATGACCATCGGCCTGTCGTTTGCCGTGGCCATGGTGGTCGGCCCCTTGCTGACCCGCGCGTTCGGGCTGCACGGGCTGTTTCTCGCCACCGGCGGCATGGCGCTGTTCGGCATCGTGATCGTGGCCTTTATGGTGCCGCGTTCCACCGGCACGTTGCAGCACCGTGAGTCCGGCGTTGCGCGCAAAGCCTTGTTGCCGACGCTCAAGCACCCGGACCTGCTGCGCCTGGATTTAGGTATCTTTGTATTGCACGCCATGCTGATGTGCAGCTTTGTTGCGTTGCCCCTCGCGCTGGTGGAAAAAGCCGGCCTGCCGAAGGAACAGCACTGGTGGGTCTACCTCACAGCGTTGCTGATTTCGTTCTTCGCCATGATCCCGTTCATCATCTACGGCGAGAAGAAACGCAAAATGAAACGAGTTTTGCTCGGCGCCGTCGCGACGCTGATGCTCACTGAGCTATTCTTCTGGCAGTTCGGCGACAGCCTGCGGGCGCTGGTAATCGGCACGGTGGTGTTCTTCACCGCGTTCAACCTGCTGGAGGCATCGTTGCCTTCGCTGATCAGTAAAGTTTCACCGGCCGGCGGCAAAGGGACGGCGATGGGGGTGTATTCCACCAGCCAGTTCCTGGGTTCCGCACTGGGCGGCATCATGGGTGGCTGGATGTTCCAGCATGGCGGTTTGTCGGTTGTGTTCCTTGGATGCGCAGGTCTGGCTGCCCTCTGGCTGGCCTTTGCTGTTACCATGCGCGAACCTCCCTATGTGACGAGTCTGCGTTTGCCGTTATCGCCCGAAGCGATCCGCGAAGCCGGTCTGGTCGAGCGCCTCAAGGCCGTTACTGGGGTTACCGATGCCGTGGTTGTTGCTGAAGAAGCCGCCATCTACATCAAATTGGACACCGAATTATTGGATCGCGCGACGCTCGAGCAACTGGTCAATCCAGTGTCGACAGCGCGCCCAGCCTAGGAGAACGTTATGGCCCGTGGGGTTAACAAAGTCATATTGGTCGGTACGTGCGGCCAGGATCCCGAAGTTCGCTACTTGCCTAACGGTAACGCCGTGACCAACCTGAGTCTGGCGACCAGCGAACAGTGGACCGACAAGCAGACCGGCCAGAAGGTCGAGAAAACCGAATGGCACCGTGTGTCGATGTTCGGCAAGGTCGCAGAGATCGCCGGCGAGTACCTGCGCAAAGGTTCGCAGGTCTACATCGAAGGCAAGCTGCAGACCCGCGAGTGGGAAAAAGACGGCATCAAACGTTACACCACTGAAATCGTGGTCGACATGCAAGGCACCATGCAGCTGCTGGGCGGCCGTCCACAGGGCGACCAACAGGGCCAGGGCGGCATGTCCAACTCGGCACCGCGTCCACAGCAGTCGCGTCCGCAGCCAAGCCAGCAGCCGCAGCGTGAGTCGCGCCCAGCGCCACAACAGGCCGCGCCGCAGCCCGCTCCGGATTTCGACAGCTTTGATGACGATATCCCGTTCTGAGGTTTAAAACCCGGAACACACAGAACCCCCGCTGGCTAAGGCCTCGGGGGTTTTTTATTACCCGTGATCAGCTTCAGTCGACGCGGCGGTGACAACCATCTCCTTGAACCGCTGCAACACCGCCGAACCATCATCTATCCGCGTCGCCAAATGCAACGGCGCCACCAGGCTGCGACACTCCGTCAGTTCCCGATAAACGATGCCGTCCCCGCGCAGGCGCTGCATCGACGCCGGGACGATAGACACCCCAAGCCCCGCCGCCACCAGGCTCAGGGTCGCGGTCATGCGCGGGGCTTCCTGGACCACCTTTGGGCTGAACCCTGCCTCACGGCAGGCCACCAGAATCGCGTCGTACAAGCCCAATCCCACGCGCCGCCGATACAGCACGAAAGATTCCGTCGCCAGCGCTGCCAAGGGCAGGGGAGATCCCCAGTTGATTGCCAAGGGATGCTCCGTCGGTAGCGCCAGTAACATGGGTTCCACCAGGATAGGTTCGTCCTGCAGTGATTGCGTCCCGCTAAGGGGCGAGCGGATAAACGCCGCATCGAGCTTCTCGTGCATTAACGCGTCCAGCAGTTCGCCGGTCCCGGCTTCCTCCAGCACCACTGTCACGCCAACAAAGGTTTCGCGAAACCGCCGCAATACACTCGGCACAAAGGGATGCAGCGCCGCCGAGCTGGTAAACCCGATCGCCAGGCGCCCACGCTCACCGCGTGCGGCGCGGCGCACCAACTCTGCAATTCCGTCTGCCTGGGCGAGAATCTGCCGCGCTTCGTCCAGTAACGCGAGCCCGGCTGTAGTGGGGCGTACGCCACGGGGCAAACGCTCCATCAAGACCACCCCCAATTCGGCCTCAAGACTTTGCAACATCCGCGTCAACGGTGGCTGCTGCATGCCTAAGCGTTCGGCGGCACGGGTGATATAGCCTTCTTCGGCAATGGCAATGAAGGCCTTGAGTTGGCGAAGTTCCAGCATTGGGATACTTTTCAGGTATGGGAGTGCGTCAATCCTGGCATTTGTTCTCATGGCTCACAAGATTTAGGCTTGCAGCCACCCTCAAAAAGAAGGAAAGCCGTGATGACCTGGTCAGCCAAGCAGTACACGATGTTTGAACAGCAGCGCACCCGTCCCGTTCGCGACCTGGTTGCGGCCATTCCAAACACTGACGTCCGCACCGCCGTGGACCTGGGCTGCGGCCCCGGCAACTCCACCGAAGTGCTGGCCGAGCGCTTTCCTCAAGCCCATGTCACCGGCATGGACAGCTCCGATGACATGCTGGCCGACGCCCGTAAACGGCTGCCGGCGCTGAACTTCGAACTGGCGGATATCGGTGCCTGGAAGCCTGCGCAAGCCTTCGATGTGATCCTGGCCAACGCGTCCCTGCAATGGCTGCCGGACCACGCCACGCTGTACCCGCACCTGGTTCACCAACTGACCCCTGGCGGTACGCTGGCGGTACAAACCCCGGACAATCTTGATGAGCCCGCCCATCGGCTGGCCCGCGAAGTCGCCGCCGATGGCCCCTGGTCTAAAAAAATCGGCGCGGTCAAACACAATGAGCGCCACGCCGCGAGTTACTACTACGAGCTGCTGAGTCAGCACTGCAGCACCGTCGATGTGTGGCGCACCACCTATCTCCACCCGCTGGCGGATCACGCGGCAGTGGTGGAGTGGTTCAAAGCCTCGGCGCTGAGACCCTTTCTCGCACCGTTGACTGGCGATGAAAAAGCCGCGTTCCTACAGGAATACCAGGCGCGGATCACCCAGGCTTACCCAGCCTTGGCCGATGGCACCGTGCTGCTGCCGTTTCCGCGCCTGTTCATCATCGCGACCCGCTGACGCCGTAGCGACAAGTGGCGGTCATGCCGCCGCTGCTTGCGCCTTCAGGTATTCATCCGCAGACACCACACCCGCATAACCAAACGCAAGCGACGCCATGTAGGCGCCATGCACCTGCGCCGCCGGGATCACCTGCCCATTGAATTCCAGGTCCCGAGTCGCACAGGCGTCATGAATCACTGTAACCCTGTAGCCCAGGTCCGCCGCCGCCCGCACCACCGCGTCGATGCACATATGGCTCATGCTGCCGACCACCACCAGGTCCGTGATGCTGCGCTGTTCCAGCAGGGCACGCAGGTTGGTCTCGCGGAACGCATTCACGAAATGCTTGAGCACCACTGGCTCATTGCCCTCGTTCAGCACTTTGCCATGCAGGTGCGCGCCCTTGGAGCCCGGCGTGAAGAATGGCGCGTCATCGGAGGTGAACTCATGACGTACATGAATCACCGCATCACCCGTCTTGCGAAACGCTTGCAGCACCTGCGCAGCCTTGTCCGCCGCGGCGTCAACGCCGTCAAGTGGCCACTTGCCCTGGGGGAAGTAGTCGTTCTGGATATCGATTAGGATGAGCGCTTGCTTGGCCATGTGTGTTGCCTCGTGATGGGTTGATGGGCCCAGTATCTTAGCTGGCGCCCGCACCTGGCATTGGCTGCACCGACAATAACAGGGGGAAAACTGACAATGGTCGTTGTTGAGCTGGGCGTGTTGATCTACCAGGGGGCGCAACTGGCCGCCGTGCACGGCTTGACCGACCTGTTCGGCGTGGCCAATCGCATCGCCGCCGAGCATCAATCCGCGCAGTTGCCATTGCTGCGGGTCAGCCATTGGCAGGTGGACACCGCCGGCACACCGGTGCGCGTCTTCAGCAGCCATCCCGGTCCCGAGCAACCGATGATGGCGGTGCTGGTGCCGCCGTCGATCGGTGAGTTTACAGAAGAGCAGGCACCCCCAGCGCTGCTGGAATGGATTCGCCAACAACACGCGGCAGGCACGGTACTGGGCGGTGTGTGCATTGGCTCGATCATGCTGGCGCGCAGTGGACTGCTCGACGGGCGCAGCGCTACCACCCATTGGTCTTCCGCCAAGTCTTTCGCCACCCGCTACCCGGCGGTGCGCCTGGAGGCCGACAAGCCTATCGTCGATGACGGCGACTTGATCACCACCGCCGGCTTGATGGCCTGGTCCGAACTCGGCCTGCGTCTGGTCGACCGCCTGATGGGCCCGAGCATTGCGGCGGACACGGCGCGTTTCCTGGTGATCGAGCACAGTGACAGTGCCAGCCAATGTGGTAGTAACTTCGCGCCGATTCTTGGCCACGGTGATGCGGCCATTCTCAAGGTTCAGCACTGGTTGCAGGCCAGCGGGGCGGTGGATGTCTCTCTTGCGGCGATGGCTCAGGAAGCCGGGTTGGAAGAGCGCACTTTCCTACGGCGCTTTCGCAACGCCACTGGCTTGAAACCCACCGAATACTGCCAGCACCTACGAGTGGGCAAGGCGCGACAGATGCTGGAGTTCACCAACGGCACTATCGACCATATCGCCTGGACGGTGGGCTATCAGGACCCCAGCGCCTTTCGTGCGACGTTCAAGAAAATCACTGGCCTGGCGCCCAGCGATTACCGCAGCCGCTTTGGGGTTTGAGTCACCGCCGGCAGTGAATCAGGCAGGTGCCTTCTTCACCCGCAATGCCTTGGCCTTCGCCTCCACACCTAGGTACATCACCAGCGCAATCAGCAGCGGCACAATGAAATAAATGGCGCGGTACGCAATCAGCCCGGCGAGCAAGCTGCCCCGCGACGCTTCATGCTGCAACAACGCAATGAACACTGCCTCCAGCACGCCCAGCCCGGCGGGGATATGGGTGAGAACCCCGGCAATCGCGCTGATCAGCAACACACCCAATACCAACGGATAGTCGAGCTTGGCCGGCAACAGCGTGAAAATCACCGCCGCCATCAGCGACCAGTTCAACGCTCCCAACAGCAACTGCAAACACGCCATGCGCACCGACGGCAGGTTGATTTCCATACCGCGAACCGTCCACGCCCGCTTTTTCGAAAACTGGCAGGCCACCAGGTAACCCAGGCTGGCCAGCACCAACAACGCGCCGATGCCTTGTAATGCCGTGGTGCTGACTTTCCACCCCGGTGGCATCGTGACCAGGCCGCTGCTGAACACCACCCCGGCAATTGCCATGTAACCAAACCAGTTGGTAGCCAGGCTCAGGCCGAGGATCTTGGCGATATTGCCGGTGCTTACGCCCAACCGCGAATACAGCCGATAACGCATGGCGATGCCGCCCACCCACGCGCTCAGGTTGAGGTTGAACGCATAGCTGATGATGCCCACCGGCAAGATCTGCTTCCACACCAAGTTCTGGCGGATGTAGGTGCGGCCAATCAAGTCGAAGCTGGCGTACACCAGGAAACTGCACAGCGTCAGCGCACTCGCGATCAGCAGCGTGCGTAGCTTGAAGTCGCCCAGGGTCTGCACCACTTCACTCCAGTCGATGCGTCGCGCGAGCAGAGTGAACAGCACGATCAGCAGCAGGAAGAAGGCGATTGTCAGCGGTTTCTTCCACTGTTTGAACCGGGATTCAGCGGTCATTGGCCTGGCTCCCAATGGGTTTCAGACGTGGCTTGTGGGCAGGTAGCCAACCCGTCAAGGCCGGGAAGTGACGCATCACATGAAACACCAGGAAACCCACGGTCAATCGCCAGAGCCACAGGCGTGGCTTGCGGTTTTCCGGCATGGTCTGGCAATGGTTTTTGGCGAGTGTTTCCAGGCGCTCGTACAGCTGTTGATTGAACCCTCGGTCGCGGATCAACACGTTGGCTTCCAGGTTCAGCGACAGGCTCAACGGGTCCAGGTTACTCGAACCCACGGTGCTCCATTCGTCATCCACCAGCGCCACCTTGCCGTGCAGTGGCCGCTGGCAATACTCGTGAATCACGACGCCATCCTTGAGCAGATAGTCGTAGAGCATGCGCGCCGCCAACTTGGCCAACAGCACGTCGGGCTGGCCCTGCATGATCAGCTGAACGTGCACGCCACGGCGTGCGGCGTTGCGGATTTCGCGCAGCAGGCGGTAGCCGGGGAAGAAGTAGGCGTTGGCGATCACCACGCGCTGTTGCGCCTTGCTCAGTGCATGGATATACGCCTCTTCGATGTCATCGCGATGCTGCACGTTGTCGCGGTAGATCAAGCGCACCAGGCCTTCACCGTTGTCGCTGGACCACAACGCAGGCCGCTGCTGGCGCCGCCGCCAACCACGTCGCGTACGCACCTGGCGGCCACTTTGGGCCAGGGCGAAATGATGCAGGTCGGCCACCGCCGGGCCTGTCACCCGCACCGCATAATCTTGCTTGGCTTCGGGGCCGAAATCGCCCAGGTGATCGGCGGAAAAGTTGATCCCGCCGATAAACGCGACTTCGGCGTCCACCACCACAATCTTGCGATGCAAGCGGCGAAACCAATTGGTACGGATGCCCAGGGTCTTGGATGCGGGGTCAAACATCTGCACGATGACGCCAGCCTCGGCCAGCTCGCCAAGAAAGGGCTGGCTCAATTCGCCACAGCCGAATCCGTCCAGGCTTGCCACCACCTTTACCCCGCGCTGCGCGGCCTCGATCAGAATGCCTTGCAGCTCGTGGCCCACCTTGTCTTCGAAAAGAATGAAGGTCTCCAGCAGGATCTCCCGCCGCGCCACGCGCATGGCCTCGAACACCTTGGGGAAGTACGCCTCGCCGTTCTCCAGCAACTCGATCTGGTTGCCGCTCTGCCAGCCGTAATCCAGGTCGCGGGCCTTGGCCTCGTCGGGCGGTTGGTCGGTGGCGATGTGTTCTACGGCGACGTTCATAGTTCGATCTCCACCGACAGCGGCACATGGTCCGACAGATGGGACCAGGGCCGTGTGGTCAGTACCCGGGCGTTATGCACCTTCAAATTGCGCACGTAGATCCGGTCCAGCGGCAGCAACGGCAGACGCGCCGGGAACGTGCGTGCGGGTTTGCCGTGGGTTTCGACAAACACTTCCTTGAGACCGCTGCGGCTCAGGTCGGCCTTTTGTCGCCAGTCGTTGAAATCACCGGCAACAATTAACGGCGCGTCGGCCGGGATCTCGCTGATGCGCTGCTCGATCAGGCGCAATTGCTGTTGGCGATGCACCTCGCGCAGGCCCAGGTGAATACAGATGGCATGCACCTCCTGGCCGGTGCCCGGCAGGCGTAGCACGCAATGCAGCAGGCCACGGTTTTCATGGCCGCTCTGGGAGATGTCGAGGTTGTCGTAGCGCACGATCTGGAATTTCGACAGCAACGCGTTGCCGTGGTCGCCGTGGGGGTAGACCGCGTTGCGGCCGTAGGCGTATTGCGGCCAGATGCTGTCGGCCAGGAACTCGTACTGCGGCATATTCGGCCAGTCGCTGAAGCGCTGCGGATGACGCTCGTGGGTGCCGTGGATTTCCTGCAGGAACACCATGTCGGCACCCACACTGCGCACCGCTTCACGTAGCTCCGGCAGGATGAAGCGTCGATTCAAGGCGGTGAAGCCCTTGTGGATATTGACCGTCAACACCGTGAAGCGAGTGATGGCGACACTGGGGGTGATGGGCACCCAGTCGGGGATCGCAGCCATGATTGCTCCTGTGAAAGAAGTGGGGGCCTGGCCCCCGTGTATGGCTGACTGTGATTTTTGGCTGAAAGTTTCCGGCTTCCTACAGACGGCAGAGGGGAACGTTCAAGGCGCAAACCCGTCAGTTCCTTACAGACCCTTTTGAAGGAGCCCGGTGTTTTGCTGAATCCCAAGACTGCATTACTGCTCGGCGTGCTGCTGTTTTGCGGCAGTGGCGCGCTACACGCTGCGGCCACTGCGCCGGAACCCGAAGCGCCGGCCAAGCCGGAGCTGCTGGTGGAAGGTGGCCTTCTCGGAGCGATCAGCTCCAGCATTGATGATGTTCAGCAGAAGCTGGACCTCAACCAGAACTTCATTGACGAATGGCGCCTGCGCGCCGACCGGGCCGCGAACGAAGTCGGCCGCCTGGTCAACCAGACCGCTGAGCGTTCGCCTTGGAGCGTCGCCGGGGACTTTCTGTTGCTGTCCGGGGTGTGGGTCGGCGCCTTTACGCTGCTGACGCTACTGGGGCGTGTGATGGTGCGACGCCTGGGGCAACGCATGTTTTTCGCACGGCGCAAACGCTTCCAGGCCGTGCTCGGCTATGTCGTGCCGTACACACTCCCGGCTTTGGTTTGCCTGCCCCTCACGTTGTACATCAGCCATTTTCTACCGACCTCCGTGGGTCGCGCGCTGGCGCTGTGTTTTGCCTACGCCACCAGCAGCGGCATCTTTTCCACCTCAATGCTGTTGTGCGTGATCGTCATGTTCAATGTTGGCCACAAACGCCCGGCGGTGCAGATCATTCGCGACTACTGCCCCAAGCCGCTGTTCCTGATCGGCTTCCTCGCCGCCCTCAGCGACGCGCTCACCAGCCCGCAGATCGCACGCCAATTGGGCGGTAATATCACCAGTAGCATCGCGGTATTCACCGGCCTGTTTGCGACGGTGATCTTCGGCGTGCTGGTGGTTCGCCTGCGCCGCCCGGTCGCCCACCTGATCCGCAATCGGCCTTTGGCCCAGCGCCTCAAACACCCGGCCCTGCAGCAATCACTGCGCATCTTTTCGGGGCTCTGGTACTGGCCGATCCTGCTGATGGTGCTGGTCTCGGCGATCAACCTGATCGGTGCCGGCGACGACAACCAGAAGGTGCTGCGCTGTGCGTTGTTCACCACGATCCTGCTGATCGGCACGGTATTTCTCAGTACGGTACTGCAACACCTGTTCAAATCCCGCAGCCAGGTGGCAATCCAGCGCAGCAGTGCCTACAAAGAGCGCTTCCTCAGTCTGCTGCATGCGCTGTTGCGCATCGTCATGGCGGTGGCGTTTATCGAAGTGCTCGGGCGTATCTGGGGCGTGTCGTTGTTTGAATTCGCCGAGCGCAACTCGATTGGTCGCGCGATCAGCGACTCCCTCAGCAGCATCGGCCTGATCCTGCTGATGACCTGGCTGTTCTGGGTGGTGCTCGACACGGCGATCCAGGAAGCGCTGAAACCGCCGGTCAACAAACGCTCCAGCCGCCAACCCAGTACGCGGGTGAAAACCATCCTGCCGCTGCTGCGCAATGCGGTGAAAATCATCCTGGTGGTGATCTGTGCAATCACCACCATGGCCAACCTCGGCATCAACGTCGCCCCGTTGCTGGCGGGTGCCGGGGTGGTCGGCCTGGCGATCGGTTTCGGCTCCCAGCAACTGGTGCAGGACGTGATCACCGGCCTGTTCATCATCATCGAAGACACCCTGTCCATCGGCGATTGGGTGGTGCTCGACTCCGGCCATGCCGGCACCGTCGAAGGCCTGACCATCCGCACCCTGCGCCTGCGCGACGGCAAGGGCTTTGTGCACTCGGTGCCGTTTGGCCAGATCAAGGCGGTCACCAACCAGTCGCGGCAATTTGCCTATGCGTTCTTCTCGGTGCAGTTCACCTACGACACGGACGTGGACAAGGCAGTGGAGTTGATCCGTGAAGCGGGGCAGTCGATCCGCGACGACGTATTCCTCAAGTACAACCTGCAAGGGCCGCTGGAGGTATTTGGCGTGGACAAGATGGACCTCAACGGCGTGGTGCTGACGGCGCAGTTCCGCACGGTGTCGGGCGGGCAGTATGCGGTGAGCCGTGCGTTCAACCAGCGCCTGAAAAAGCTTGTGGATAACTGTGCCGAGGTGCACTTCGCGCAGACTTATCCACAGCAGGTCATGGTGCCTGCGCGGGCGGCCCTTGAGCAGGAGCCTGGGGAGGTTGACGCGAAGATAGTTAATCCGTGACGGTTGCGCTACAAACCCGCAAAATGCAACGATTCTGGCCAATACCAGAAAACCTTCGTTCCAAACAGACCGGGCCTGCTCAATCTATGCGAATGCGCCTTATGTTACTGGGCGGCGGGAATGCCCTCGGGCAGGCGCTGATTCGCCTCGGTGCAGAGGAAGACATCGGTTTCCTCGCACCCAAACCGCCCCAAGACGGCTGGGATGCCGCAAGCCTCACCCAATTGCTCGACGACACCCGTCCCGATGCGTTGATCAACCTCGCCTACTACTTCGACTGGTTCCAGGCCGAAGCGGTCAGCGAAACCCGCCTGGCTGCCCAGGAGTTCGCCATCGAGCGCCTGGCCGAGCTGTGCCAACACCACAACATCACCTTGTTGCAACCGTCCAGCTACCGCGTGTTCGATGGCTCCCGCGCCACCGCCTACAGCGAAAAAGACGAGCCGGTGCCCCTGGGCCTGCGTGGCCAGGCGTTGTGGCGTATCGAACAGAGCGTGCGCGCCACCTGCCCGCAACATGTGCTGTTGCGGTTCGGCTGGCTGCTGGATGACAGCGTCGACGGCACTCTCGGGCGCTTCCTGGCCCGGGCCGAGAAGCCGGATGAGTTGCTGATGGCGGACGACCGACGCGGCAACCCGACACCGGTGGATGACGCGGCACGGGTGATCATTTCGGTGCTCAAGCAACTCGATTGTGCGGCGCCGTTGTGGGGCACTTACCACTACGCCGGCCATGAAGCGACCACGCCGTTGGCGCTGGGCCAGGCGATTCTCACCGAAGCGCGCAACTACCATCCGTTGGCGATCGAGTCCCCCACCGCCCAGGCCCATGCGGCCCGGCCGGATGCGAGTGAAGAACCGCAACACGCGGTGCTCGCCTGCAAGAAAATCCTCCACACGTTCGGCATCAAGCCACGGGCGTGGCGGGCGGGGTTGCCGGCATTGCTGGACCGTTACTACCGCCATACCTGAAGAAACATAGAACCAAAATGTGGGAGCGGGCTTGCTCGCGAAGACGGAGTGTCAGTCAACAGATTCATTGACTGACCCACCGCTTTCGCGAGCAAGCCCGCTCCCACATTTGCTATGCGGTGTTTGTTGGATCTCAGTTAGAACTTGTAGCCGATACCCACCATGTAAACCATCGGGTCCACGTCAACGTTCACCTTGGCGCGAGTACCTTGGCCCAGGGCATTGTTGTCCACGGTGGCCTTGGTGCTGATGTCGATGTAGCGCGCCTGGGCGTTGATCATCCACTTGTCGTTGATCATATAGTCGGCGCCGATCTGTGCGGCCCAGCCCCAGGAGTTCTCAGCCTTGAAGTTGCTGAAGCCTGCGCCTTGGGCACGGCTGCCGACGTGCTCGTCGTAGATCCAGGTGTAGTTGATACCGGTGCCCACGTACGGCTGGAAGGCCGACTTGTTGTCCAGTGGGTAGTACACGACGCTCAGGGTCGGCGGCAGGTGTTTCAGGGTGCCGAGCTTGCCGTTGGCGGCGCCGAGGGCGGTGCCCTTGATCTTCACGTCATGCTCGAACGGCGTGGCGGCCAGCAGTTCGATACCGACGTGGTTGGTCAGCATGTACGCGAAGTTCAAGCCCAACTGAGTGTCGCTGCTCATGGTCGCCTTGCCGCCCAGGTTGGCACCGGCCAACGGGCCTTGGTCAACCTTGACGTGGCCGCTGTCGGCCTTCGGGTTCACGGTGATTGCACCGGCGCGAACCAGAATGTCGCCCGCTTCGTGAGCGTGTGCGACGGGGGCAACGAGGGCGAGCGCGAAGAGGGACGCGCCGAGCAGAGACTTGTTCATGGGAGCTCCAAAGGACGTTTAAAAGTTGTAGGTCCAATGGTAAAGATCGTTCCGTTCGGTCTTTTGACTCAGCTCAATGAAAGGGCGATAAGCGTTATTCGGGCAATTCGTACATGTAAATCTTCTCGGCCTCCATCTGGTAACCGGCATCGGCGAGCTCGCTGGTGGACGGTTTGACCTGCATTGCACCCTCGATCCAGTACGGCTGATACAGCTCATCGAGCTTCACGCCGATTTCGCTTTTGACATGCACGATCTGGTTCGACGGCGGCGGCGGCACATGGATGCATGCGCCGAAATACGGCACCAGCAAGAACTCGGTGGTGCGGCCGTTTTCACTGACTTCCAGTGGCACGATGTAGCCGGGCAAGCGAATGTGCTGGCCATCGAGCGCTGGCACCACCGGCGCGTTGGGCAGGTCCTGCTTGGCTGCGGGGGCCGATTCCAGGGCATCCGCCATGCTGGAGAGATTGTGCAGGGGTTGCATGTTCGGCACTTCCGGCGGGGCATCCGGCGGTATCAGCTCCGACCATGTCAGTTCTTTAGGCTCGGCTGCCCAGGCGGGCAGGGCAAGCAGCAGCAACAGTGCAAACAGGACGCGACGCATCAAGGCCTTCCTCATAAACGTATGGACAGGCCATCGGCCAGGGATTGCCGATAGGCGCGCCACGCGGGCACGCTGCCCATCAACAGCGCGGCGCCCAGGATACCGGCGAGCAGCGTCCATTCATATTCGCTCGGCCACGACATCGGCAGGTCCAGGCCGTAGTTGGCCTGCAGATACCCGCGTGAAGCGGCGATGCACACATACAACAACCCCACGCCGGCGATCACGCCGGACAACGCCAGGGCGAAGGCTTCGAAGACCAACAGCGTCGCGATATGCCAGGGCCGTGCACCCACCGAACGCAAGATCGCCATTTCGCGGCGGCGTTCGTTGAGGCTGGTGAGGATCGCCGTGAGCATGCCGATCAAGCCGGTGAGCACCACAAACAGCGAGATCACGAACAGCGCTTTTTCGGCGGTGCCCATCATGCTCCACAGCTCTTGCAGCGCCACGCCGGGCAGGATCGCCAGCATCGGCTCGCCACGAAATTCGTTGATCTCCCGTTGCAGGGCGAAGGTGGAGATCTTGTTGTTCAGGCCGAGCATGAACGCGGTGATGGCCTGCGGCGTGAGGTCCATGTTGCGCGCCTGGTCGGCGCTGATGCGGCCTTTGCCCTGGGCCGGCACGCCGTTGTGCCAGTCGATGTGGATCGCTTCCATGCCGCCGAGGCTGATGTGCAAGGTGCGGTCCACCGGGGTGCCGGTGCGCTTGAGAATGCCGACCACGGTGAACGGTTTGTCATCGTGCTTGACCAGGCTGACCACCGCTACGCCATGGGCCAGTACCAGTTTGTCGCCGAGTTTGTAGTGCAACGCGTCGGCGACTTCGGCGCCGAGTACCACTTCGAACGGGTCGGTGGCGAAGGCGCGACCGCTGGCCAGTTCGAGGTTCTGCTTGCGCCCGTATTGGTAGTGCTCGAAGTAGGATTCGTTGGTGCCCATCACGCGGTAGCCGCGGTGGGAGTCGCCGAGGGAAATCGGAATCGCCCATTTCACCTGGGGGCTGGCGGCGAAGTGTTCGAAGCTGTCCCAACGGATGTTGTTGGTGGCGTTGCCGATGCGGAACACCGAGTACAGCAGCAGGTTCACTGAACCGGAACGGGCGCCGACGATCAGGTCGGTGCCGCTGATGGTGCTGGCAAAGCTGTTGCGCGCTTCAACGCGCACGCGTTCCACCGCGAGTAGCAAGCAGACTGAAAGCGCGATGGCGAACGCGGTGAGAATCGCGGTAAAACGGCGGTTAGCCAGGCTGGCCATGGCTAGACGGAACAGATACATCTCAAACCTCTGCGGGCGTGGCGGCGCGATTGAGTTCGGCCAGCGACAGGTTGCGGTCGAACAGCGAGGCCAGACTCTGGTCGTGGCTGACAAACAACAGGCTGGCGCCCGCTTCGCGGCACTCGGCGAACAGCAGTTGCAGGAAAGCTTCGCGGGCGTCGTAGTCCAGGGCCGAGGTGGGTTCGTCGGCGATCACCAACTCCGGCTGACCGATCAGTGCGCGGGCGGCGGCGACGCGTTGTTGCTGGCCGATGGACAGCGAGTCGGCGCGGCGTTCCAGCAGGTCTTTGTCTTTCAAACCCAGGTGCGCGAGCAGGGCTGCGGCGGCCTGATCAACGCTGCCATGGCGCTGCTTGGCGCGCTGCGCTCGCAGTTTGGAAAAGTGGCAAGGCAACTCGACGTTCTCGCGCACCGACAGGAACGGCAGCAGGTTGAACTGCTGGAAGATATAGCCGGTGTGGTCGACGCGAAAACGGTCGCGGGCGCCGGCCGAGAGTTCGGTCAGCTCCTGGCCGAGCAGGCGGATGCTGCCCTGGCTGGGTTTCTGCACGCCGCCGAGCAAGCCGAGCAGGGTGGTTTTGCCACTGCCGCTCGGGCCCTTGAGAAACAAGGTTTCCCCCGCTTCCAGGCGGAACGCGGGGATATCCAGCAACTGTGGATGACCGGGCCAGTTGAAGCCTAGGTCGGACAGTTCGATCAATGCGTGGGTCATGTGAACTCAGAACTTCAGAGTGGCTGCTGTGGCCGTCGCTTCCACACCTTGTTGGCCGCTCGGGCCGATCAGTTGTACCTGAATTTTCTGGGTGGCGGGGAAGGTCTTGAATACCTGGGTCAGGTCCAGGTTGCTCAGCGCTGTCGGCGTGGCGCAGGTGAACTGGTAGTGGGCGTGAATTTCGCTGTGGTCGTGATGATGCTCGTGGGCGCCGTCTTTGGCGTCATCATCGTCGTCGTCATGGTCGGCTTCGGGCTTATCGCCGAACAGCGGGCTGTTGAGTTCCTGGCTGCTGACCACACAACCGGCGGCCTTGGGCAGGTTGAACAGGACGACTGGGTTTTCCAGCTGTTTGCGTGCAGCGGCGACCTTGGCTTTGTCCGCCGGGGTGGTGGCCAGGTGTTCAAAACCCACCAGGTTCATCGCCGGGCTGTCCAGTTCAAGCTCCAGGGCCTGGCCGTCGAGTACCGCGTTGAGGCGGCCGACGCCATGCTCGTGGGCGCCAAGGCTGCCGTGTTCATGGTCGTGATCATCATGGGCATGGGCAACCGCCAATGGCAGCAGGGCGAACGGCAAAGCAAGCAACAGACGGCGCATGGGAAGACTCCAGAACATGAAAGTTGTGTTATGTGATCTTATAACAATAGCGTCAGAGTTTGACCGCCCGCTTGGCGTTGCGCAAGCCGCATGGGAGCATGCCCGTCAGAAAAGTGCAGGAGTAAGGACGATGTTGCGAATTCGTGGAACCGTCGGCGACCTGCCGGTGGACTTGACCCTGGAGCTGGATGACGGCGACTGGGCACGGCTGGGCGCGCAATTGCAGGCGACGCCTGTCCCCGCTGCAGCGCCAGTGGAACCGGTCAAGCAGAATGACGACCTGTGGCAGAACGCCCAGGACCTGTTGCGCAAGGCCGGGCAGCTCAGCGGCCTGGAATTGCTCGATCAGTTGGAAGGATTGGCCGGCGATGCGGTGTCAGGCAAGCGCCTGCTGGTGCGCTTGCGCCATAGCGCCCATGTCAAGGTCAGCAGCGGCGGGGATACGCCCCTTTATACCTGGACCCACACCCCCTTGTAGGAGCGAGCAAGCTCGCTCCTACAGTGGAGGGTTAATACAACGCGGCAAACAACTTGCGGCGGTACACGCTCACCAGCGGGTGATCATTGCCCAGCAGTTCGAACACCTGCAGCAAAGTCTTGTGCGGCAGACCTTCGCTGTAGCTGCGGTTGCGGATGAACAACTTGAGCAAACCTTCCAGCGCCGCGTCGTACTGCTGGCGCGCCAATTGCTGGATCGTCAACTGGTAGGCCGCTTCATCGTCCTGCGGATTTTGCGCCAGGCGGCTTTTCAGGTCGGCGGCGTCGGGCAGGTCGGCCGCCTGGCGCAGGAAGGTGATCTGCGCCTTGGCCCCGGCGAGAGCGGCCTTGTGGTCGTCGCTTTTCACCGCGTCCAGCACAGTCTGGGCTTCGCCCAATTCACCACGCTCGGCCAGGCAGCGTGCGTAGAGGATCAACGCGGCAGCGTTGGTGTTGTCTTCGCCCAACAGCGCGACCAGCACCGCTTCGGCGTCGCTGATGCGACCTTCGGCAAACAGTGCTTGAGCCTGTTCCAGCGGATCGGCTGCAGCCGGCGGTGGCATCTGCACATGCGGTTCCAGCATCGCCCGCACCGCCGACTCCGGCTGCGCCCCGGCAAACCCGTCCACCGGCTGGCCATCCTTGAATAGCACCACCGTCGGCAGGCTGCGAATACCAAAACGCGCAACGATATCCTGCTCGGCCTCGCAGTCGACCTTGGCCAGCAGCAACTCACCCTGATAACTCTCGGCAATCTGCGCCAGCAGCGGCATCAACGCCTTGCACGGCGCGCACCACTCGGCCCAGAAGTCCACCAGTACAAGTTTTTCAAAGGAGTTCTGGATCACCGCCTGGTCAAAATTGGCGGTAGTGACGTCGAAGATGTACGGCGTGGGCTGACTCATGGGGCGTCTCGAATAAAGCGGGAATGGGGCAACTATAAGGGCTGGCGCCGCGAATGGTACAGGCTCACCTTGCGAAACTCCCAAGGCTCCGCCAGGTCGGGCAATGTCAGCGCATCAAGGATCTCCAGCCTTTGATAATCCGGGTGCTGAAAATCTCTTACTCGCGAATCCGCCACCAGCGTTTCGCGGCCACGGGTCAGGAACTGATCCAGCAGCGGAAGGTTCGCGCGGTCGTAGAGCACGTCGGCCACCAGGATCAGGTCGAAGCGATCGGCTTCGGCAAAAAAGTCTGCGGAGTAACCCAGTTCCACACCGTTGAGCTCGGCATTCGCCCGGCAGGCCGCCAGCGCCAGCGGGTCGAGGTCGCAGGCCACCACTTCCAGGGCGCCCGCTTTGACGGCCGCAATCCCGGCCACGCCGGAGCCGGCGCCAAAGTCCAGTACGCGCTTGCCTGCAACCCACTCCGGGTTCGCCGCCAGGTAGCGCGCCAACGCCAGGCCACTGGCCCAGCAAAAACTCCAGTAGGGCGGTTCATGCAGGATGCGCCGGGTTTCCTCGGGGCTGAAGGCGCGGTCCATGTTGTCCGCATCCAGCAACCACAACGACAACTCGGTGCCCTGCAGTGGGCAGGGCACCAAGTGTGCGTCGCCGATCAGTTCGCTCAGGGCGGCTTGCAGGCCCAGCGGTGGCGTCATGGGGCCTTGATGAGTTGCAGGGGGCCGGTGGTCTGGGTGATCGCCTGGGTGATGCGCACGGCGGGCAAGTGCAGGATCAACTGGCCGGACTGGCTGGCGCGACCGCGCAACTCAACCCGCGCACCGACCGGGAACGCCTCGGGGTTGAAGCGCAGGCGAAAGGCCAACGGTTGACCATTGCCGGTCAACACGCTGCTGGCCAGCAATTGCTGCGGGCGCGAACGGTCGTCGATCACCAGCAGCGCCATCTCGACTTCGGCACCGGCCGGAATGTTGCTCAGGCTGCCGCTGATTTCCCGCTGATAGGCGGGCAGGGGGCCGAGGTCTTCAATACCGGGGACTTTTTTCTCTTGCGCGGGCGTCGGTTGAGGCGTGGTCGGTTTGGGGGCTTCGCTGCTGCAGGCGACCAGGAAACTGAACAGGGTGATCAAAACAAGTGGTCGTAACTGCATGTACGGCTCCAGAAAGGACAAAATCCGTGGCTTAAAAAATATGAAACATAATAGTCAGCCTATATACCGTAAAGGCTATGGCTTGTCTTGCCACGGGGATGCGCTACCATGGCCCTCCCTTTATTTGTTGCCTGCCCACCATGCACTGTCCCTTCTGCGGTGCCAACGACACCAAGGTCATTGACTCGCGTCTGGTCGCCGAGGGCGATCAAGTGCGTCGCCGGCGCGAATGCCTGGCCTGCGGTGAACGTTTCACCACCTTCGAAACCGCCGAACTGGTGTTGCCGCGCCTGATCAAATCCGACGGCAGTCGCCAACCCTTCGACGAAGAAAAACTGCGCGCTGGTATGCAGCGTGCCCTGGAAAAACGCCCGGTGAGTGTCGAGCGGCTGGAGGCGGCGCTGGTGCATATCAAGCACAAGCTGCGTGCCACCGGCGAGCGCGAGGTCAAGAGCCTGGTGGTGGGAGAGTTGGTGATGGGCGAGCTGCAAAAGCTCGACGAAGTCGCCTACATCCGTTTCGCCTCGGTGTATCGACGCTTCCAGGACCTCAATGAGTTCCGCGAAGAAATCGACCGCCTGGCCCGGGAGCCTGCCAAAGAATGAACCCACCGTCTGCCGAACAAGCGGTGCTCGACGCCCATTACATGGCCCGCGCCCTGGAACTCGCGCGCAAGGGTTTGTACACCACCCATCCCAATCCGCGTGTGGGCTGCGTGATTGTGCGCGATGGGCAGATTGTCGGCGAAGGCTGGCACGAGCGCACCGGCGAACCCCATGCCGAACCCAACGCCCTGCGTGCCGCCGGTGACAAGGCCCGTGGCGCCACGGTGTACGTGACCCTCGAACCCTGCAGCCACCATGGGCGCACGCCGCCGTGCGCGGACGCGTTGGTAACGGCCGGTGTCGCACGTGTGGTGGCCGGCATGCAGGACCCGAACCCCGAAGTGGCCGGGCGCGGCATGCAGCGTTTGGCGCAGGCCGGGATCGAGGTCCTCAGTGGCGTTCTGGAAGCCCAGGCCCGCGCGTTGAATCCGGGGTTTCTCAAGCGCATGGAACACGGCCTGCCCTTCGTGCGGGTCAAGCTGGCGATGAGCCTGGACGGTCGCACTGCCATGGCCAGCGGCGAAAGCCAATGGATCACCGGCCCTGCTGCCCGCGCCGCTGTGCAGCGCCTGCGTGCCGAGGCCAGTGTGGTGCTGACCGGCGCCGATACGGTGCTGGCCGACGGCGCCCGCCTGACCGTGCGCGCCGCCGAACTCGGTCTGGACGAAGCCACCACGGCGCTCGCCATGTCGCGTCCGCCGTTGCGCGTGCTGATCGATGGCCGTTTGCGCGTGCCGCTCAATGCCCCGTTCTTCAAGGCCGGGCCGGCGTTGGTAATCACCTGTGTGACCCCGGAGAACCAGTTCCCCCGTGGCCCCGAGTGCCTGGTGGTGCCGGGCGTCGATGGCCAGGTTGATCTGCGTTCGGCGTTGGTCGCCTTGGCCGCCCGTGGCGTCAACGAAGTGTTGGTAGAGGCTGGCCCAAGCCTGGCGGGGGCATTTGCCCAGCAAGGCCTGGTGGATGAGTACGTGATATTCATCGCCGGCAAGTTCCTCGGTTCCGCCGCCCGGCCTTTGCTGGACTGGCCGCTTGAGAAACTGGCCGACGCCCCCCAACTCAAGATCACTGAAATGCGTGCTGTAGGCGACGACTGGCGAGTCACTGCCATCCCGCTTCCACCCGCGAGCGTATAATTCTGACCGGGCGCTCAAGTGCCCGTCCCGTTCTCCAGGAGAAGGCCATGTTCACCGGCATTATCGAATCCATCGGCAGCATCCGCGCCATGACTCCCAAGGGCGGCGACGTGCGCCTGCTGGTTGAAACCGGCAAGTTGGACCTGGGCGACGTCAAGCTGGGCGACAGCATCGCCGTCAGCGGCGTGTGCCTCACCGTCATCGAACTGCCGGGCAACGGCTTTGCCGCCGACGTCAGCCGGGAAACCCTGGACTGCACCGCGATGAACGACCTCAAGGCCGGCAGCCCAGTGAACCTGGAAAAGGCCCTGACCCCGACCACCCGCCTCGGCGGTCACCTGGTCAGCGGCCACGTCGACGGCGTCGGCGAAGTGGTATCGCGCAGCGAAAACGCGCGTGCGGTGGAATTCCGCATCCGCGCGCCCAAAGAGCTGGCCAAGTACATCGCCCACAAAGGCTCGATCACCGTCGATGGCACCAGCCTCACCGTGAACGCCGTGAACGGCGCCGAATTTGAACTGACCATCATTCCCCACACCCTCAGCGAAACCATCATGGCGTCTTACCAGCCGGGTCGCCGGGTGAACCTGGAAGTGGACTTGCTTGCCCGTTACCTGGAGCGCCTGTTGCTGGGCGAAAAGGCCGCAGAGCCTGTAACCGGGAACATCACCGAAAGTTTTCTGGCCGCTAACGGCTACCTGAAATCCTGACCAAGGGGGTGCCGCGTGGCGCTCAATAGCATCGAAGAACTGGTTGAAGACATCCGCCAAGGCAAGATGGTCATCCTGATGGATGACGAAGACCGCGAGAACGAAGGCGACATCATCATGGCCGCCGAGGCCTGCAAGCCTGAGCACATCAACTTCATGGCCAAGCACGCCCGTGGGCTGATCTGCATGCCCATGAGCCGTGAGCGCTGCGAGTTGCTCAAGCTGCCATTGATGGCGCCGCGCAATGGCTCGGGTTTTGGCACCAAGTTCACCGTATCGATTGAAGCCACTACCGGCGTCACCACCGGGATTTCCGCCGCCGACCGCGCCCGTACGGTACAAGCCGCCGCCGCGAAAGATGCCAAGGCCGAAGACATCGTGAGCCCTGGCCACATCTTCCCGCTGATGGCCCAACCGGGCGGCACCCTGGCCCGTGCCGGCCACACCGAGGCCGCCTGCGACCTGGCGCGCATGGCCGGTTTCGAGCCGAGCGGCGTGATCTGCGAAGTGATGAACGACGACGGCACCATGGCCCGTCGCACCGAACTCGAAGCCTTTGCCGCCGAACACAACCTCAAGATCGGCACCATTGCCGACCTGATTCACTACCGCATGATCCACGAACGTACCGTTCAGCGGATTGCCGAGCAGCCGCTGGACAGTGAACTGGGCCAATTCAATTTGGTGACCTACCGTGATTCGGTGGAAGGCGATGTGCACATGGCCCTGACCCTGGGCAACATCTGCGCCGAAGAGCCGACCCTGGTGCGGGTGCACAACATGGACCCATTGCGCGACCTGCTGATGGTCAAGCAGCCGGGCCGTTGGAGCCTGCGCGCCGCCATGGCTGCGGTCTCCGAGGCAGGCAGCGGTGTGGTGCTGTTGCTCGGCCATCCGTTGGATGGCGATGTGCTGCTGGCGCATATCCGCGAAACGGCGGACCACGCGCCGGTGAAAAAACCGACCACCTACAGCATCGTCGGTGCCGGTTCGCAGATCCTGCGTGACCTGGGCGTGCGCAAAATGCGCCTGATGAGCGCACCGATGAAATTTAATGCGATATCCGGTTTCGACCTGGAAGTAGTAGAATACGTGCCCTCCGAATAAAGGCCGGCGATTTTCGCCCCTTGTTCGCGGTTCAAATATCACTAAGGGACGCGTCATACACGCGTCCCGGCTCTTTAAGAGATTTGTCGAATGACCCTGAAGACCATCGAAGGTACCTTCATCGCCCCCAAAGGCCGCTATGCCCTGGTGGTTGGCCGCTTCAACAGCTTCGTGGTTGAAAGCCTGGTAAGCGGTGCCGTTGACGCCCTGGTTCGCCACGGCGTTAGCGAAAGCGACATCACCATCATCCGTGCCCCTGGCGCCTTCGAAATTCCACTGGTTGCGCAAAAAGTTGCTCAACAGGGTGAATACGCGGCGATCATCGCCCTGGGCGCGGTCATTCGTGGCGGCACGCCGCACTTCGAATACGTGGCTGGCGAATGCACCAAGGGCCTGGCCCAGGTGTCCATGGAGTTCGGCGTACCGGTTGCGTTCGGCGTGCTGACCGTGGATTCCATCGAACAAGCCATCGAGCGTTCCGGCACCAAGGCCGGCAACAAAGGCGCTGAAGCTGCCCTGTCCGCCCTGGAAATGGTCAGCCTGCTGTCGCAGTTGGAGGCCAAGTGATTTCCGACGAGAGCGACAACTTCAACCCGCGCGAGCCACGTCCAGCCGATGCTGGCAAACCGTCCAAGAACGAGAAGCGTCGCGCTGCTCGTCAGTTGGCGACCCAGGCGCTTTATCAGCGTCACCTGGCGGGCGCGTCGTTGAACGAGATCGAAGCACAGTTTCGCGTCGACAACGATTTCACTTTCGCCGACCTGCCGTACTTCCACGACATCCTGCACGGTGTACATGCCCATCTGACCGAGATCGATACAGCCCTGGCGCCTTGCCTGGACCTGACCATCGAAGAGCTGGACCCGGTTGAGCTGTGCGTGATGCGCCTGTCGGCCTGGGAGCTGCTGTATCGCGTCGACGTGCCATACCGCGTGGTGATCAACGAAGGCATCGAACTGGCGAAAGTCTACGGTTCGACCGACGGCCACAAGTTCGTCAACGGCGTGCTCGACAAGCTGGCCCCGCGCCTGCGTGAAGCCGAAGTGAAGGCGTACAAGCGCTGAATCGCGCTTGAAACCTGAATGGGCGAGTTTGAGCTGATCCGCAACTACTTCGCCGCCGCGCCCTGTGCGCAGGGCGGTGAAGGCATTGCGTTGGGGATCGGCGATGACTGCGCCTTGCTGGCGCTTCCCGCTGGGGAGCAGTTGGCGATCTCCACCGATACTCTGGTGGCCGGGGTGCATTTTGCCGACCCCTGCGACCCCTTCCTGCTTGGCCAGCGCTCGTTGGCCGTGGCGGTGAGCGACCTGGCGGCCATGGGCGCCAACCCCCTCGCATTTACCCTTGCCTTGACCACGCCGACCGTCGATGCCGATTGGCTGCAACGCTATGCCCAAGGGTTGAACCTTATGGCGCAACGCTGCGGTGTGGGCCTGGTGGGCGGCGATACCACCCGTGGCCCCCTGAGCTTGACCCTGACCGTGTTCGGTCGTGTGCCGGCCGGGCAAGCCTTGACCCGCAGCGGTGCGCAGCCGGGTGACCTGCTGTGTGTCGGCGGCGAGCTGGGCAATGCCGCCGGTGCCTTGCCACTGGTATTGGGCCAGCGCAGCGCCGACACAGCCATCGCCGAGCCGTTGCTTGCCCACTACTGGTCGCCGCAGCCGCAGTTGGCCCTGGGGCTGGTGCTGCGTGGCAAGGCTACGTCTGCGATGGATATTTCCGACGGACTCCTGGCCGATTGCGGGCATATCGCGATGGCGTCAAAGGTCAGCCTGTTGATCGAGCGCGAGCGCTTGCCACTGTCCCAGGCGCTGCTGGCGTTTGTCGGCGCTGATGAGGCGCGCGTGGCAGCCCTGAGTGGGGGGGATGACTACGTGCTGGCGTTCACACTGCCATCCGCCGAACTGGCGCCGTTGCTGGCCGATGGTTGGCCGATCCATGTGATCGGCCGGGTCGAGGCAGGGCAGGGCGTTACGTTGCTCGATGGCAACGGGCAGGACATCACGCCGGCCATCCGTGGTTATCAGCATTTTCGCGAGACGCCCTGAATCGGCGACCTGCGCTACCCTCTATAGCGTTATCAAGGATGCAAGGCCCTGTAGGAGGTCGTCACCATGGATGTGCGCCGCTGGCTGCTGATACTGCTGTGTGCCTTTACGGCCGTGGTCCAGGCGCAGGACGTGCCTGGCAAGATCATGCTGGCCAGTGAGGAATGGAACGACTACACCAACAAAGACGGCACGGGCCTGGCCTGGGATGTGTTGCGTCAGGTCTTCGAGCCCACCGGCATCAAATTGCAGACCCGCTCCGTGCCTTACACCCGTTCGGTCGGCCTGGCCCAACGCGGCGAGGTGGATGGCTGGGTCGGTTCCTACCGCGATGAAGCCGAAGGCGTGTTGTACCCCCACTGGAACTTTGACTCCGACCATATCTACGCCCTCGGGCTGGCCAGTACGCCGGCGCCAACCGTGGTCACGCTGGGCAACTTCCGCCTGGCCTGGGTGCGCGGCTACAAGTATGAGGAGTACTTGCCCAATGTGCGCCGTTTCAACCAGGTCGAGCGCCGCGACGGCATTTTGCCGATGCTGCAACACGGCCGTGCGGACTTCTACATTGATGCGTTGACCGAGGCGAAATACGTGCTCAATCAGGCGGATGATCGCTCAAAGTTCGCCTTGACCCATATCGCTGAACTCCCGCTCTACATCGGGTTTGCCGACAACGATCGAGGGCGTAGCCTCATGGCCGTATTCGACGAACGCATGGCGGCCCTGGTGAAAAGCGGCGAGTTGAAGCCGATATTCGAGCGCTGGAAACAACCCTATCCGTTCTAGATTCCTGTAGGAGCGAGCTTGCTCGCGAAAAATATTAACGATAACGCTGGCAGTCTGGGTGAACGCGGCGCTTGCGGATTTTTCGCGAGCAAGCTCGCTCCTACACATAGAACCAAGATGAAGGCCAATCGAACCTATTGATCTTTATCAGCGATAATTCAGCTTAAGCGTCTGTAGGAACCTGCTGTTACAATGGCCGCCTTTGTAAAAACTGAAATCAGGAGCACACGGTGCCCGTCGTTTTCGTCGCCGCTTCCAAGCTGCCTACCCCTTTTGCCACGTTCACCATGAACGGCTTCCTCGAAGAAGCCACCGGGCGCGAGCATGTCGTGCTCAGCCTGGGCGATATCGCCGATGGTGCGCCGGTGCTTGGCCGGGTGCACTCCGAATGCCTGACTGGTGATGCGTTGTTCAGCCAGCGTTGCGACTGCGGTTCGCAACTGGAAGCCGCCATGCGCGCGATCGCCCGTGAGGGGCGTGGTGTGCTGCTTTACCTGCGCCAGGAAGGCCGTGGTATTGGCCTGATGAACAAGATCCGCGCCTACGAGCTGCAAGATGGCGGCGCCGATACTGTCGAGGCCAACGAGCGCCTGGGCTTTGCCGCCGACCAGCGTGACTACGCGATCTGCCTGCCGATGCTCGAGCACCTGGGCGTCAAATCCCTGCGTTTGATGACCAACAACCCGCGCAAGGTCAAGGCCTTGACCGAGATGGGCATCACCGTGGCCGAGCGTGTGCCGCTGCACACCGGGCACAACCCGCACAACAAACTCTACCTGGCCACCAAGGCCAGCAAGCTCGACCACATGATGGGCAACGAGCACCAGGGCGAGGTCGACCGCGCGTGACCCGAGGCCAGGTGAAACGGCGACTGTCCTTCAATTGGTGGCAGTACCTGGCCCTGGCGCTGCTCCCCCTGTTTGTACTCAACCTGGTGTTCGGCCAGGCCGAATCCCTGCTGCCGGTGCTGGCCATGCCGTTCTTCATTGCCGGCGTGGCCTCGATGTTCCTCAGCCTGCGCTACTTCAACGGCTATAAACACGCGTTGATCGCCACCTCCAAAGCCCTCGATACCCCCGAAGAACCGGCTGCCTGGATCACCCTGGCGGCCCGTCGGCGTACGGCGTTGCTGGTTGCCGCCGTACCGGCCTGGATCGGCGCGTTGTCGGTCTTCGTCGGGTTGGAAGCGGTGCCGCTGTTCCTGTTGGCGCTGTCCACCGTGGTGCTGTTCTACCTCTACCGCATTCCCCGCCAACTGGGATGATTCGTCACTGGCTGGCAGTGTTGCTGGTATTCAGTGCCCAGGCGCTGGCGGCCGAGCGTGTGGTGAGCCTGGCGCCGTCCCTCTCTGAAATCGTGGTCGAACTGGGCGCAGCCGATGTGCTGGTCGGCGTGCTCGACGGCGGCGAACGCCCGGCAGCGTTGGTGCAAGTGCCATCAGTGGGGCAATACGGTCAGTTGGACATGGAGCGCCTGCTCAGCCTCAAGCCCGACCTGATCCTCCTCTGGCCCGGCAGCGTCGGCCCGGCCCAGCGTGAGCAACTGCAGCGGCTGAATATCCCGGTGTACGTCGCCGAACCCCATAGCCTTGAACAGCTCACCACCCAGGTCCAGGCCATTGCCGAGCAATTGGGCCGCGCTGACGCGGGTCGACGGTTGGCCGCGCAGTTGCGCCAACGCCTGGCCGAGCTGCGTCAGCGCTATCAGCGCGCCGAGCCATTGCGCGTGTTTTACCAGGTATGGAATCAGCCGCTGTACACCGTGGGTGGCGGGCAGATCATCAGCGATGCGTTAAGGGTGTGCGGCGCGCGCAATGTGTTTGATGATCTCAAGCTGCCGGCGCCGCAGGTGAGCATCGAGTCGGTGTTGCAGCGTGATCCGCAGATGATTCTGGTGGGCGACCAGGCGCAGAAGGACGCCTGGAAGGTCTGGCCGACGATGGTTGAGCGGGTGCGGCTGGTGCCGGATAAAGGCCTGGAGCGGCCCAGCGGGCAGATGCTGGAAGCCGTGGCCCGATTGTGTGAAGTGATCGTGCCCGGCTAGAGGTCCGGCGTCCAGGTCACGCCAAGCATCAGCGCCCGGCCTTCTTCCCGGTAGCCATATTGCTGGCCCTGGTACTGATACAGTGCCCGGCTGTAGGCCTTGTCCAGCAGGTTATCGAGCTTCATGCTCAGCGTGACTTCACGGTTCAGCGTCCAACTGGCGCGCAGCCCGAGCAATCCATAGCCAGCCAACGGTTGCTGGTTCTTCGCGTCGTCGTAGCTGCTGCTGACCGCTTGCCAGCTGGCGCCGACGCCGAATTGGTCGAATTGGCGATCCAGGTCCAGGCTCACGGTGCGCCTGGCGCGACGTGCCAGCGTACGCCCGGAATCGCGGTCTCGTGGATCAATCAGTGCCAGCCCCAGGCTGCCTTGCCAGCCGAACAGCTCTTGCTTGAGCGCGGCTTCGAAGCCGTTGATGCGCGCTGAGCTGACGTTTTGCGGGCCATCGCTGTCGAACACGATCGCATCCTGGATGTCGGTGCGGTACAGCGAAGCTTCCAGACGGCTGGTGTCGCTGAGTTGGCTACGCCATTGCACTTCGTAGCTTTTCGAGGTTTCGGGCTTCAGGTTCGGGTTGCTGTTCTTGAAGCCGTACTCGTCCGGGTAATACAGGTCATTGAACGTCGGGGCACGGAAGCCCTCGCTGTAGCTCAACAGCAGGTCATTGTCCGGGTTGACCGGCAACGTCAGGGTGCCGCTCCAGCTGTTATGCCCGCCAAACTGCTGGTTCTGGTCACGCCGCAGGCCCAGCTCGGTGGAAAACCATTCGCCATGGAAGCGGTGCTGCACAAAGGCCGCACGGTTCCAGCGGCTGTTTTCGGTGAGGGTGGTGGAGCCGTGAAAGCGGTCTTCGTACCAGTCACCGCCGAGAATCAGGCTGTTCTGCTCGTTCAGCGTCAGGTCGTTCTGCCAGTTGACCGAGTCGCGGTAAGTGTTGAACACGCTGAAGTCATCGCTGAGGGTGTCGCGCTTGGTGTCGCGGTTCTCGCTATGACCCAGTTCCAGGCGCGATTGCCAGCGCTCGTTGAGCGTGGCGTCGATATAGCCGCTGGCGCTGCTCACGGTGTAATCGGTGTAGGGTTTTTGCCCCACTGTTTGCCCGGTGGCGAGGTCGTAGCGGCCGAAGCTGTTGTCGTATTCCGACTTGCCCCGGTTATCCAACAGGTTGAACCCCACCTCCAGCGCATCGCTGAACGAATGGCTGAGGTTCAGGCTGAGGGACTGGTTGCGGTAGGCATCATGGTCGCCATCGCTGGGGAACGAGGTGTGCGTTGAGTTGATACCGGCGGTTTCATCCAGGCTCGCGCCAAGGTTGAAACGCGTGTGCTCATCGCCGCCGGAGAGGCCGAGGCTGCGCTCCCAGGTCTTATTACTGCCAAACCCGAGCTTCAGACGTGGTTGCAGGCCCTGCCCGGCATTGCGCCGGGTGAACACCTGGATCACCCCGCCAATCGCATCGCTGCCGTAGATCACCGAACGTGAGCCGCGCAGTACTTCGACCCGCTCGATCTGGTCGACGTTCAGATATTGCAGGCCGCTGTCGCCGGAGGTGGTATTGGCGATGCGCTGGCCGTCCACCAACACCAGGCTTTGTGCGGATTTGGTGCCACGGATATAAATCCCCGGCAGGCTGCCGCGACCACCGGTAGGCGCTACCTGCACGCCGGGTACGCGGCTGAGCAGGTCGGTGAGGCTGGTGGGTTGCAGGCGATCGATGTCGTCGCGGGTGAACACGCTGTTGGCGGCGCTGCTGTCGTTGCGCGCCTGGACCTGGCGGTTGGCGCTGATGACCACGTTGGGGAGCTTCAGCGCGTCGTCGCGGGTGTCGGCGAATAGTTCGGGGGAGGTCAGGAGTAACAGGGGCAGGGTGAGGCGAAGGCGATTCATGAGCTGTCCATGGCATTTGAAGGTGGCACAAATCAAATGTGGGAGGGGGCTTGCCCCCGATGGCGTCGTGTCAGTCAGCAAAGTCTTTGACTGAAGCACCGCTATCGGGGGCAAGCCCCCTCCCACATGTTGATCCGGTTTCTACAGGCCCAGCAGTGCCATGCGCTCGCGCACCGAAGCTTCGATACCGGCCTCGTCCAACCCACACTCCGCCAGCATCTGCGCCGGTTTGGCATGTTCGACGTACGCATCCGGCAAGCCCAGGTGCAGCACCGACTTGAGGATATTCTCCCGCGCCAGGAACTCGCTGACCGCCGCACCAGCGCCGCCCATGATGGCGTTTTCTTCGACGGTCACCAGCAGCTCATGGTTGCCGGCAATTTCGCGCACCAGGGCTTCATCCAGGGGTTTGACGAAGCGCATGTCGACCACAGTGGCGTCGACCTTCTCGGCGACTTTGAGTGCTTCGGCCAATTGCACGCCGAACACCAGGAAGGCGGCCTTGCTGCCTTGGCGACGCACGATGCCCTTGCCGATCTCGATAGGCTCAAGGTCCTTTTCGATCACTGCATTCGGGCCATTGCCGCGCGGGTAGCGCACGGCGGCCGGGCCGTTGTACAGGTGGCCGGTGCTGAGCATCTTGCGCAGTTCGTTTTCGTCGCTCGGTGTCATCACCAACATGCCGGGGATGCAGCGCAAGTAGGACAGGTCGAAGCTGCCGGCGTGGGTCGGGCCGTCTTCGCCCACCAGGCCGGCGCGGTCGATGGCGAACAGTACGTCGAGGTTCTGCACCGCCACGTCATGCACCAATTGGTCGTAACCGCGTTGCAGGAAGGTGGAGTAGATCGCCACCACTGGCTTGGCGCCTTCACAGGCCATGCCGGCGGCAAACGTGACCGCGTGCTGCTCGGCAATCGCCACATCGAAATAGCGCAGCGGGAAACGCTCGCTGAACGCCACCAGGTCGGAGCCTTCCTTCATCGCCGGGGTAATGCCCACCAGGCGCGGGTCGGCGGCGGCCATGTCGCACAGCCATTCGCCGAACACACCGGAGTACTTCGGCCCGCTGGCTTTTTTCGGCGCGGCGGCGGGGGCGTCCAGGGGTTCCAGCTTGGTGATGGCGTGGTAGCCGATCGGGTCGACTTCCGCCGGGGCGAAGCCTTTGCCTTTCTTGGTGACGATATGCAGGAACTGCGGGCCCTTGAGGTCACGCATGTTGCGCAGCGTGGCGATCAGGGTCGGCAGGTCGTGGCCGTCGATGGGACCGATGTAGTTCCAGCCCAGTTCTTCGAACAGCGTGCCGGGCACCAGCATGCCCTTGGCATATTCTTCGGTACGCCGGGCAATTTCCCACGCGCCGGGCAGACGCGAGAGCACCTTCTTGCTGCCTTCACGCATGCTGGCGTAGGTGCGGCTGGAGAGGATCTTGGCCAGGTAGTTGGACAGGCCGCCGACGTTGCGCGAGATCGACATGTCGTTGTCGTTGAGGATCACCAGCATGTTGGCGTCCACTTCCGGCGCATGGTTGAGCGCTTCGAAGGCCATGCCGGCGGTCAGCGCGCCATCACCGATCACGGCAATTGCCTTGCGGTCGCTGCGTTGCAGGCGGGCGGCAATCGCCATGCCCAGCGCGGCGCTGATGGAGGTGCTGGAGTGGCCGACGCCAAAGGTGTCGTACTCGCTCTCGGCGCGGCGCGGAAAGGCGGCGATGCCGTCCTTCTGGCGCAGGGTGCCCATCTGTTCGCGGCGGCCGGTGAGGATTTTATGCGGATACGCCTGATGGCCCACATCCCACACCAGCCGGTCGTCCGGGGTGTCGAACACGTAATGCAGGGCGATGGTCAGCTCGATGACGCCCAGGCCGGCACCAAAATGCCCACCGGTCTGGCCGACCGTGTAGAGCAATTCCAGGCGCAACTCATCGGCCAGGGTTTCCAGCTCGGCTTCACCGAGTCGACGCAGGCCGGCCGGCGTGACAGCACGGTCGAGCAGGGGCGTGGACGGGCGCTTGCGGGGAATCTCTTGAAACGTCGTGGGCATCAGGCGAATCGTTATAGGTATAGAAGAGGCGGCAGTTTACCTCAAGCATCGCAAACTGCCCACGCAGAGCGCCGAACTTGGCCGATATGCGGCCCTAAAGGCCGCCGTTATCAGTGCCGACGTTCGACGATATACCGCGCCAAGTCACGCAGTGGCTCGGCCGCCGCGTCGAAAGGTCGCAGGGCATCCAGGGCCTGGTCGCGCAGTTCCAGGGCATAGGCCTTGGCGGCTTCCAGCCCGAGCAGCGCAGGATAAGTCGGTTTGTCCCGAGCGATATCGGCGCCTTGGCGTTTGCCCAGGGTGGCGGTGTCACTTTCTACGTCGAGAATGTCGTCCTGCACCTGGAACGCCAGGCCGATGGCCAGTGAGTAGGTCTTCAGTGCGGCCAACTGAGCGGCGTCGGCCCGCCCGCTGGCAAGTGCTCCCAGGTGTACGGCGGCTTCGATCAGGGCACCGGTCTTGTGGCGGTGCATGTATTCCAGCGCCTGTTGATCAAGCTTCTGGCCGACCGAGCCGAGGTCGATGGCCTGGCCGCCGACCATGCCGGCCGGGCCTGCCGCCACGGCCAGGGCGGTGACCATGCGCAAACGGATCTCGGCATTCACGCTGCTCAATGCCGGGTCCAGCAGTGCGCTGAACGCCAGGCTTTGCAGGCCGTCACCGGCGAGGATTGCGCAGGCTTCATCGAAGGCTTTGTGGGTGGTGGGCTGGCCGCGACGCAGATCGTCGTCGTCCATCGCCGGCAAATCGTCATGCACCAGGGAGTAGGCGTGGATCAACTCCACCGCACAGGCCGCGCCGTTGGCCTGTTCGGCGCTTGCGCCCAAGGCTTCGCAGGCAGCGTAGGCCAGCAACGGACGCACGCGCTTGCCACCATTCATCACGCTGTAGCGCATGGCTTCATAAAGACGCTTGAGTTCGGGACTTGGCGCAACAAACAAGGGTTCCAACGCCGCATTGACCCGGGCTTGGCTACTGGCCTGATACGCGTCGATCATTCGGGCTGTTCCGCATCGAAAGGTTCTTCGGCCAACTCCCCGTCACGTTCCAGCAACACCTGCACCTTCTGCTCCGCCTGCGCCAGGGCGCTTTGGCAGTCACGGGTCAGGCCGATGCCTTGCTCAAACGCCGTCAGCGAGTCTTCCAGCGACAACTCGCCGTTCTCCAGCCGCTCGACCAGGGTTTGCAGGTCGGCGAGGGATTGTTCGAAATCGAGTGCAACTTTTTTGCGGGCCATGGCGGCTATTCCGGTAGACGGTAAACCGGCGCGACACTAGCAGACATGGGGACTCTGGGCAAATGAGCGGGGAGGATGCTCAGGGCTATGAGCCGAATAAGCGGTCTATTCGGCTCATCGCCGGTCAGGAACTTTGCGCCATTGAGGAACACTGTCCTTGTGCTGTTTTTAGCTGTGTTTCAAAAGCCTGCAATCCCACATGCATTTCCTGCAACCTGGCAATTTTCAGGACTAGTTCCTGTTTTTTGCCCGCGATGGCCTGATCCGCCCGATCCCAAGGCAATTCACCACCTGCATGGCCTTGAAGGATTTCCTGCAACTCCTTGAGCTTGAACCCCAACTGCTGTGCGCACTTGATGAACATCAGCAACTCCACGCTCTGCTCCGAATAGACCCGGTACTGGCCTTGGCGCTGCGGCGCGGGCAGAAGCCCGATCGCTTCATAATGACGAATCGCCTTGATGGTCGTGCCGGACAACTGCGCGGCTTTGCCGATGTACATGAAAACTCCCTTTTCCGATTAAAGCGCCGGCCTGTTCCAGCCACCGGTCCCGCTGCGCGGCAGTAGAGCCCAACACCGGCCCCAACAGCAACGTCTTGGTCGTCTCGACCCCACACAGGCCCAGCGCGGTCTTGCGCATCTGGTGGATGCCGGGCATGCGGTAGAACCAGCGGTAATACCACGGCGGCGTGTCCAGGGTCGCCAACAGGTGAGCGGTCCGGCCACTCAGGAGTTTGTCGGGAAACGCCTTGCCTGTTTGGTACTTGAAGGCAAAACCGGGTAGGAAAACGCGGTCGATAAAGCCCTTCATCAAGGCAGGGATGCCGCCCCACCAGATTGGGAAAACGAATGTCAGGTGGGTGGCCCAGAGGATGTCGGATTGGGCACTGAGCAAGTCGGGTTCCAGCGGTTGGATCTGGCTGTAGCCATGGTGCAGGACGGGGTCGAAAGCCAGGTCGCCCAAGCGCAGGACACGCACTTCATGGCCTGCGGTTTTTGCAGCGTGGGTGTAGGTGTCGGCCAGGGCAGAGCAAAAGCTGTTTGCGGATGGATGGCCGAGAATAATCAGGATGTGCGTTGGCATGGGTGAGGTCCTGAACAGGGCGTTTCAGGGTAGGGGTTGCCGTATAGGGGAGAGTCAACAAATGTTGGTCGGGGTACCGTTTTAAGAGTCAACCTTTTCAAGGCCTTCAGGTAGAACTGGCGGTAAGTAACCTGTGGCCTGCGCACAGCAACAAAAGCCTGCTTTTCAGAGCAGGCTTATGGCGAGGTTCAGTTGATTTACTTCTGATGAGCCGTCAGCGCCGCATAACCATTCATCAAATTGCGATAGTTAGGAATGCGCTGGGACAACAGGTTCCCCAGGCCTTCGATATCGTTGCGCCAGTCGCGGTGCAGCTCACAGGCCACCGAGAACCAGTTCATCATCTGTGCTCCGGCCTGGGTCATCCGGCTCCACGCCGCTTGTTGCACCGTGGTGTTGAACGTGCCCGAGGCATCGGTCACCACGAACACATCAAACCCTTCCGCCAGCGCCGACAAGGTCGGGAACGCTACGCACACATCGGTGACCACACCGGCAATGATGATCTGCTTGCGGCCGGTGGCCTTGATTGCCTTGACGAAGTCTTCGTTGTCCCACGCATTGATCTGGCCAGGGCGGGCGATGTACGGCGCGTCCGGGAACATCTCTTTCAGCTCCGGCACCAGCGGGCCGTTGGGGCCTTGTTCGAAGCTGGTGGTGAGGATGGTCGGCAGGTTGAAGAACTTGGCCAGGTCAGCCAGGGCGAGCACGTTGTTCTTGAACTCGTTGGGCGAGAAGTCCTGCACCAGGGAGATCAGGCCGGTCTGGTGGTCGACCAGCAGGACTACGGCGTCGTCTTTGTTGAGGCGGTTGTAGGTTGCAGTGCTCATGGTTGAATCCTTTTTTGTTTGGGTTGGTTGGGCGTTGCGTTCAACATGGGCACAGATTAATGGGTGGGCTGCGGGGGATAAATCGGCTGGGATAGGTAATACCGTCAACTCAAAGGAGACAATTGTCTCTTGAGCAAGAAGCCGGGTCCTTTTTGTGACAGGAAAATGTAAGGAAAAAAATCTCACGCGTGAGCTATTGAGAAGCGCGAAAATAGCCTGTAGATTTTCTCACGCGTGAGTTTTTCACAACGAGGTCAGCACCATGAAAAGCAGCTCTCCATCGAGCCCGCCAACAGGGCCCGATACCGATTCAGCCAGCCTTCAGGGAGAGCGCTTGAAGCCGTCCGCGAAAAAACCATCGAGCTTTTACATGAAGCAGATGCGCGCGGGCCTGGCGGCCGCCGGCTATGTGAAACACGAGACTTGGGTGCTTCCCGAAAACCGAAGCCTGCTCAAGCAGATGGAGAAACAGCTTCGCCAGCCGATCCTGGCTGGCTCATTCATGTCGGAGAATTTCATGAGCGCAGGTAACAACTGGAATATCGACCGCCTCTTCACGGCGCTTCAGGCTTTGGACGAAGTGGTCTCCAACGACATTACGCTTTCTCTGGTTCAAGGTTCCGAGTCGAGCATCAAGCTGGAGATGAACGACTTCGGCGGCTTGCCGATTTACATCGCGGTAGTGGGCGAGCAGATCATCGTCGACACGGTGCTGGTCGATGTGGAGTCCATCAACGATGTCGCGAAATTCAATGACGCGGTGTTGCGCAGCCGGGAAATGTTCCCGCTGTCCTCCATCGGTATCGAGTCCATGCCGAACGGGCAGGTGGTCTACAACATGTTCGGCGCATTGAGCTCCGACTCCAGCCTGACCAACATCGTGACCGAGGTGAAAACCCTGGTCGACAACGTGCAACGCGCCAGCGAAGCCTTTGAACGTTTCTTCAATTAAGCATTCGGGAGTATCCAATGACTCAATCCATCTGGAGCAAACTGTTCACCGCGCTGCGTGGCGGTGCCAGCGAAGTCGGCGAATCAATCGTCGACCAGCAGGCCCTGCGCATTCTCGATCAGGAAATTCGCGATGCAGACACCGCGCTGGCCAATGCCAAGCGTGAGCTGGTCAGCATCATGGCCAAGCACAAGCTGGCGACGGATCGCGTCGGCGAGTACGACGCCAAGATCAAGGACCTGGAGTCCAAGGCGATGGCCGCCCTGCAGGCCAATCGTGAAGACCTCGCCCTGGAAGTGGCCGAAGCCATTTCGACCCTGACCAGCGAGCGGGACGCCGAGCACAAGCAGGCCACCGAGTTCGGCGCCTACGCGGACAGCATGCGCAAGGACATCACCAAGGCCGAAAGCCGCATCAAAAGCCTGCGCCAGCAAGTGGACATGGCCAAGGCGCGTGAAAGCGTGCAGAAGGCTCAGGTCAGCGCCTCCATCGCCAGCGGTGGGGCCAACGGCAAGCTGGAGACCGCCGTCGGTACGCTGAATCGTCTGCAGGCCAAGCAGCAGCAACGTGCCGCTGAACTGCAAGCCCAGGACGAACTGGCCGAAGCGTCGACCGGTACCGACCTGGAACGCAAGCTGCGCGAAGCCGGCATCACGCCGAACGAAGGCAGCGCCAATGCGATTCTGGAACGGCTGAAGCAAAAGTCGGCCGAGTAAGTAACGGCGGTGCAGGAAGGGCAGTGTCTGCCCTTCTTCTTATGTCGAGGTCAGGATGGATGCCCTGAAGGGTTTCAAGACAATCGCAGGCCTGGCGCTGTTCATGGTCGTGTTGCAACTGGTCAATGTCGCGACCGGTTACAGCCTCATGGCATTCGGCCTGGTCCCGAGAACGCTGCAGGGGCTGTTCGGCATCCTCGCCTCACCGTTTTTGCACGGGTCGTTTGCGCACCTCAGCGCGAACCTGATTGCTTTTTTGATCCTGGGCACGCTGGTCATTATCGAAGGGCTCAATCGATTTGTGACCGTCAGCGCGATCATCATCCTGCTGGGCGGCTCGCTGGTCTGGCTGTTCGGTTTTGCGGGCGTGCACGTGGGGGCCAGCGGTTGGGTCTTCGGTCTGTGGGCCTACCTGTTGTCGCGCGCCTGGTTCCGTCGGAGCTGGAGCAACCTGACAACGGCCGCTGTGGTGGCGGTGCTGTATGGCGGACTGGTCCTTGGCTTTCTGCCTCGCCAGGGCGTTTCATTTGAGGGGCATTTGTTTGGTGCATTCGCCGGATTTATTGCAGCCAAGGTACTTCTCTCTACGCCGCGCAGCAGGTTTAATGCCGGCTGAACGCACTTGCGCCTCCAGGCGATGACAAGTACCCAGGGAATCAGGGGCAAGAATGTCGATTTTTCTGTTGTTGCGCAGGTACGCCTCGTCCCTGTTTCACCGCTTCGGCTGGGCGGGCCTGGTCATCGCCTTGGGCGTACACCTGAGCACGGCTTATCTGGGCCTGGTGGTGCTGGGCGAACAGCACCTCACCGCCTTCGCCACGTTTGTTTACTTCTATCTCACCACCACGCTGACCGTCGGCTATGGCGATCTTGCACCGCAGACTTCCGCCGGGCGGGTTTTCGTGGCTGCCTGGATCATGCTCGGCGGCATTGCGCTGCTGACCGCAGCCATCGGCAAAACCACCAGCAGCGTCATCGATGCATGGAGAAAAGGCATGAAGGGCAAAGGCGATTTCACCGGCAAGGTCGGGCATACCGTGCTGATTGGCTGGGAAGGCGAATCCAGTGAACGGGTGATCAAGTTGCTGCTGCAGGACGAAACCTCGAACGACAACCTGATCGTCATCTGCGACTGCGCCCTCGACGAAAACCCGATGCCGGGCAAAGCGGCATTTGTCCGCGGTGACAGCCTGTCTTCCACTGCGTTATTGCTGCGTGCCGGTGTGCCCGGTGCCGAGCGTGTACTGGTGCGAACCCCGTCTGACGACCTGACGTTGGCCACGGTGCTGGCGGTGAATCAACTCAACCCTGTGGGGCATGTGGTCGCGCACTTCAATGAAAGCGAAATTGCCGCACTCGCCAGCTCCTACGCGCCGCGCCTGGAATGCACCTCAAGCATGGCCATCGAGATGCTGGTACGCGCCTCTCAGGACCCAGGTTCGTCGGTGGTCATCAATGAACTGCTGTGCGTGGGGCAGGGCGCCACCCAATACCTGATGAAATTGCCCGAGGCCTTTGAAGCCACCTTCGGCGACCTGTACACCCGGATGAAAGAGCACCACAACGCCACCCTCATCGGCTATCGCGCCAAAGGCGCCCAGCAACCGTCGATCAACCCGCCCAGCGCCACGCGCGTAGAGGGTGGCGAACTCTTCTACATCGCCTCCACCCGCCTCAAGGAAATCTCCAATGGGATGGTTTAAACAGTTGATGGGGCTCGAGGCCCCGAACGCGAACCCACAACCGAACCACGCCGCCGCCGACCCCCTGCCCACCACTGGGCCGCTGGGTCTGGCACCGGGCAAAGGCGTGATGTTCGACAGCACCCTGAAATTGTTGCTGGATGGCAAAACCTCGGTGGTCATCCCCGGTTCCCAGGAAATCTGGAGCAATGGCACCGTCGACCTCGGGCAGTCCACCTGGCTGTCGCGCTACTACATGAACGACGAAGACTACTGGTTGCAGGTGCACACCACGGGTGACATCGCCGGGCAGGTCGAGTCCGTCATCCTGTTCAACTACCTCAGTTACGTCACCATCAGCAGCGAAGCCGAACTGCGCCGGCTGGCGGGGCCGCAGAGCCTGATCGGGTTGCCGACCTACACTCACGACGGCGTCGAATACGCGCGCGTATGGGGCAGCGAGGAAGGCCAGACCGAACTGGTGGCCATGAGCGAGCGCGTGATCAACCCCGAGGATTCCTACAGCGTCGAGCACCGCTCGATGCTATATGCCCGTGACACCGGCCTGACCGATCGACGCGAGTTCCTGCTGTTTTCCGTCGAAGAAGACGCCGAAGGCACCATCAGCCTGAGCATTTCGCTGGGCATTTCGCTGTACACAACCGACCTGAACGCGCTCTAAACAAGGAAGCCATTCATGCTAGAAGCTCTCTCCATCTCCCTGAACAAAGCCGCCGTGCTCGGATTTGTGATCTACATCCTCGGGGCCGCCGTACTGTTCGCGCTGTTCCAGTTCATCTACACCCGCATCACCCCGCACAAGGAGTTCGAGCTGATCCGTGCGGGTAACGTCTCCGCGGCAGTCGCCCTGGGCGGTGCCATCGTCGGTTTCGCCATTCCGGCGAGCAACGTGATTGCCTACTCGGTCAGCGTGCTCGACTTTGTCGTCTGGGCAGTGATCGCCGCCGTCGTCCAACTGTTGGCCTTTTTGCTGACCAGCCTGGTGCTCAAAGGCACGTCCCAGCGCATCAAGAACGGCGAACTCGCGGCCGGCATCTACGTCGCCGCCGTGGCCATCAGCGTTGGCATGTTGAATGCCGCGTGCATGACGCCTACCCAGAACTGATCGCGCACGGAGCTCCCGATGAAACGAAGCAAGTACGTCCAGCTGTCGCTGGCAGCGTCGGTCGCCATGGCGATTTCCGGCTGCGGCCCGACGGAAAAAACCTACGACCTGCAGAAGAAGTACAACTTCCAGTCCGTCCAGCAGTGCGCCGATGAAAAACTGCCGGTGGACGTCTGCTCGGACGCCTACATGACCGCCATGGCCGAGCACCGCCGCATTGCACCGGTGTACGACAGCCAGGCCGATTGCGATGCCGACTTTGTCGCCGACTGGTGCCAGCAGGACTCCACCGGCAAGTTCATCCCCCGGCTGGGCGGTTTCGAACTGACCGCCGAAGGCCAGGTGACACAATCCCAGGTCGACGCGGCCAACGCTCAAGCCGGCTCCCAAGCGAACAGTGGCGGCTCAGGCTTTTCCACCAGCAGCCTGCTGACCGGCCTGCTGATCGGCAACATGCTGAGCAACAATCGCAACAGCTACCGCTCCGAACCGGTGTACCGCTATCGCGATGATCGTGGCAACTACGGCAACTCGACGCTCAACCAGCGCGTCTCCAATGGCGCGACCTTCGGCCGTTCCAACCAGGCCCGCTACGGCAGCAGCAATTACACCAATACGCTGCGCACGCCCAGCAAGTCGAGCTCCGTGGCGTCGGCCACCTCCCGTGGCGGCTTCGGCAGCAAGGCCAGCGCACGCAGCGGCTGGGGCGGCGGTGGGTCGAGCAGTTAAGGAAGACGCGCCATGAAGAAGATCCACTGCGCAGAACGTCATGACTGGAAACAGACCGCCGACAGCCTCGGCTTTCTGTTCCACACCATCGACAACGAACCCTACTGGGACGAAAGCGCGTACTACCAGTTCACGCTCAAGCAAATCGAGCAAGACCTCGAAGACCCGACCACCGAGATCCACGACATGTGCATGGACCTCGTCGCCCGCGTGGTCCACAGCGAAGAACTGCTCGACCGCCTGAGCATCCCCGCGCCCTTCTACGACATGATCCGCACCTCATGGCTCGAAGGCCACCCGCACCTCTACGGGCGCATGGACTTCTCCTACAACGGCACCGGCCCTGCCAAGCTGCTCGAACTCAACTACGACACCCCCACCAGCCTCTACGAAGCCGCGGCGTTCCAATGGGGCTGGCTGGAACAATGCATCGAACGCGGCCTGCTGCCCAAACACGCCGACCAATTCAACAGCATCGACACCAAACTGCACCAGGCCTTCGCCCAACTGCAGGTCAACCAGCCGTTCTACTTCGCCTCGATGAAAGACTCGGTCGAAGACAAAGGCACCACCGACTACCTGCGCCTCGTCGCAGAAAAAGTCGGTATCGAATCCCGCCACATCGACATCGAAGACATCGGCCTGACCGCAGAAGGTCGCTTCGTGGACCTTGAAGATCGCTGGATTCCCCACCTGTTCAAGCTGCATGCCTGGGAGTTCATCTTTCACGAACCCTTCGGTGCGGCGATTGCCCAGTGCGACACGCAGTTTTTCGAGCCCGCGTGGAAATCCATCCTGTCCAATAAAGGCATCCTGCCGTTGTTGTGGGAGTTCAACAAAGGTCACCCGAATTTGCTGGCGGCTCACCTGGATACCGAGCCGGGTAAAGCTGTGCCAAAGGGCTGGGTGCGCAAGCCGTTCTTCTCGCGGGAAGGAGCGAACATCGAGCTGCAAACGGCGGATGGGGTGGTTGTGAAGGAGGATGGGCCATATACGGATGCGCCGTTTATCCTTCAGGAATTTGCGCCGCTGCCACGGTTTGGGGACAGCTATACGTTAATTGGGTCCTGGGTGATTGGGGACCAGGCGGCCGGCATTGGGGTGCGGGAGGATAATAGTTTGATTACGAAGGATTCGAGTCGGTTTTTGCCGCATTTGATACTTGATTGAGCGTCTTAATATCTGGAATAGACAGCCGGAAGACGATGGGCCGTAAATCGCTCCATTTTGGTCATTCAACTGTCCAGCAGTGTGTTGGGCAGTTGGCTTTGGAGTTTTACAGACATTAAAAAGCCGGCTTGTGGCCGGCTTCTCGGGGACTGCTTCAGCTTGTTTTTGACAAACCTCACCAGCCTTCAAATCGCTCAGCCCACATCACGTCTGGCTGAATAGTAGGGGCATCCGCGGGAACTCCTCCGCTTCGCCGGGCAAGGTGGATAGCGCAAAGCCACCCCCTGCCAAATGTGGGCCGCATGATACCCACATTCACCTCAGTTGCCCACCTCCGGATCCGATTTAGAGCCTTCCCAGCCCAATAAATGCTCATCCAGCGGCACGGGCGGGCGGCGGTTATTCAGGGTGGACCACCAGAATACCCAGCCCACAATCTGGAAGTTTTGCTCGAAGCGCTGCTCGTAGGTGAGGTATTCGTCGGGATGCTCGCCGGCATTGTGGCTGCGCATGCGCAACCCGCCCCCAGGTCGGTTGTAGAGGTATTTGATGCGCAGCATGCCGTCGTGTTCTACCGCGTAGATTTCGCCGTCGATGATTTGCGTGCGGCCTCGGTCGATGGCGAGGGTGGCGCCTTGTTGGATGATGTCGATCATGCTGTTGTCGACCATGTAGGCGCCCAGGGCGCGGTCGGGTTTTACGTTGAGGGCCTGGAGGGTGTGAAGGGTGATGCGGATGCATTCGGTAGAGGTGAATGAGGGGTGGAGGTCGATCTCCACGTCGGTTTTTTCCGGGACGCAGGCGGGGCCTGTGAGGTATTTGCCGCTGGCTTCGCGGGTGGTGGGCAGTCCTTTTCGTGAGCTCGGGCCTTCCAGCAGGAAGTTGGCCGGTGGGTGTTTGGGGCCTTCGCCGGTGCGCAGCCAACGGCTGGAGATGCACAGCAGTTCTGCGATCTCGTTGAGTCGGCCCATGGGTACACCGCGCTTGAACCAGTTGTTCACGTGCTGGGGCGTGACACCGCGGTTCTTGGCGAAGTCGGAGGCGGAAAGATGAACTTCCCGTAGTAGCGCTTTTAAACGATCACCTGATGTATTCATAAACGCAGAGTTTACTGGCCGGAATTAGAGATCAAATAAACCATGCGTTGAGTTGCGCTTGTAGGGTTTTGCTTAGTTGTAGCCTGATACTTCGGATTTCGTTTTAAGTTAAACGTTGTTTATAAAGTATTGAACTTGTTGTTTAATTTTTCCCACAAAAAAAGCCCCGAATGATCGGGGCTTTTTCAATTGCCGAGGCAATGAGGAGCGGGTATCAGCCTTTGTAGGCGGCAACCGACTTCAGGATCTCGGCGCGGGCGGCGTCTGCGTTGCCCCAACCGTCGATCTTCACCCATTTGCCTTTTTCGAGGTCTTTGTAGTTCTCGAAGAAGTGTTTGATCTGCTCCAGCAACAGCGGCGGCAGGTCGGTGTATTCCTTCACGTCCACGTACAGCTGAGACAGCTTGTCGTGTGGCACCGCGATCACTTTGGCGTCGCCGCCGCCGTCGTCGGTCATGTTCAGGATGCCGACCGGGCGAGCACGGATAACCGAACCTGGGGTCACTGGGTAAGGGGTTACCACCAGCACGTCGAGGGGGTCACCATCGTCAGCCAGGGTGTTGGGGATGAAACCGTAGTTGGCCGGGTAGAACATCGGGGTGGCCATGAAACGGTCAACGAACAGGCAGTCGCTGTCTTTGTCGATTTCGTATTTGATCGGCGCGTGGTTGGCCGGAATCTCGATGGCGACGTAGATGTCGTTCGGCAGGTCTTTGCCAGCCGGAATCTTGCTGTAGCTCATTGGGCGTTGCCCCCGTTAATTGGCCATGAAACATGGCCGGATTGGCCTAAAAGTGGCGGCGATTATAGGCACATTCTGACGCCGATGCCATGCGCCAGACGTCGTACGGTCATTCGCCCTGTGGCTGATAGCGCGGGTCGCTGGCTTGCAGTTGGCTGAGGCGGGCCAGGGGATCCTGGCGATAAAATCGGCTGAGTTGGGCGTACACCTGTGGATAACGGCTGACCAATAAATCCGGGGCGCTGAAAAAATATTCGCTGGTGACGGCAAAGAATTCAGCGGGGTTTTCGGCGGCGTAGGGGTCGATCTCGGTCTCGGCGTCCGGGTTGGCGTCCAGCTGGCGATTGAGGTCGTCGTAGGCGCTCTGCATCACGCTGGCCCACTCCTGCACGCGCATGTCGTGGTGCAGCGGTGGCAGGCCGTTGGCGTCGCCGTTGAGCATGTCGAGCTTGTGGGCCAGTTCGTGGATGACCAGGTTGTAGCCTTCCCACTGACCGCTGGACAGCACGCCGGGCCAGGCGAGTATCACTGGGCCTTGTTGCCAGGCTTCGCCGCTGTGCTCGCCGTCCCACTCGTGTTCGACACCGCTGCTGTCGCGGTGGCGCTGGGGGCTGAGGAAGTCGTCGGGGTACAGCACGATTTCGTGGAAACCCTGGTACCAGTCGAGGTCGCCCAGGTTCATCAGCGGCAGTTGCGCCTGGGCGGCGAGCAGCAGGCGTTGTTCCTGGTGCAGTTCGACGCCGGGCAGGGCGGTCAGGTGTTTTTCGGCGAGGAACAGCACGCAGGCTTCGCGCAGCCACTGGTCCTGCTCGGCGCTGATGCCGTCGAGAAAGGTCAGGTGGTGGCGCACCCGTTGCCAGGTGTCATCGGCAATCGGGTGCTTGGCCAGCAAGCGCCGGCGACGCCAGGCGCTGAGGGACCACATCGCAGGTTACTGCGGCTTGGCTTCGGAGGACGCGCGGCCAAACCGGCTGCGGAACACACCAATGATCATCGGCACCAGCGACAGCAGGATGATGAACACCACCAGCAGCGACAGGTTTTTCTTGATGAACGGCACGTTGCCGAAAAAGTAGCCCAGGGTCACCAGGCCGCCGACCCAGAGGATGGTGCCGAATACGCTGAAGCCGAAGAAGCGCGGGTAGGGCATTTTTGCGATGCCGGCCACGAACGGCGCGAAGGTGCGCAGGATCGGCAGGAAGCGCGCCAATGTCACGGTTTTGCCGCCGTGCTTGTCGTAGAAGTCGTGGGTCTTTTGCAGGTAGTCGCGGCGGAAGATCTTCGAGTTCGGGTTGCTGAACAAGCGCTCCCCGGCCGTTCGCCCGATCACATAGTTGGTGCTGTCGCCCAGGATCGCCGCCAGCATCAACAGGCCAGCCAGCAGCACCGGGTCCATGCCGCCGCCCGCAGCGACTGCGCCAGCGATGAACAGCAACGAATCACCCGGCAGGAACGGCATGACCACCAGGCCGGTTTCGCAAAAGATGACCAGGAACAGAATGGCGTAGATCCACGGACCGTAATTGGTTACCAGCAGGTCGAGGTAGACGTCGAGATGCAGGATAAGGTCGAGCGGGTTGAAATCCATGGATGGCACCTGTGTGGATGGCCCGACTCAGCAGGCCTGTGCGGAAGCTCGGGTAATAAGGCTACAAGTGTATGCCGCATTTCTTACAACCCTGAAAGGTCCGCATTATACGGATTGAGAGGTGAAAAGCGTGTTGGTTTTGTAGCGAAGGATGTCGTGGTAATTTCGGGCAAACATCCAGTCTGAATGTGGGAGGGGGCTTGCCCCCGATGGGGTAATGTCAGTCAATACATCTGATACTGACCCACCGCAATCGGGGGCAAGCCCCCTCCCACAGGGGATTTGTGGTGTTTTTGATAGCGGTGTTCAGTCTTCACTGATCGGCAACACGTAGTTCTTGAACTCCGTGTCTTCGCGAAACCCAATGGACTCATAGGTCTTCTGCGCCACTTCGTTGTCACTGCTGGTCGACACGCGCAGTCGCACCGCGTGGGTCTCCTTGGCCATCTTCTTCGCTGTGCGCATCAGGTTGTCCGCCACCAGTTGCCGGCGTGCATCTTCAGCCACATAGATGTCATTGAGGATCCACACCCGCTTGAGCGACAGCGACGAAAAGCTCGGATACAGCTGGCAAAACCCCAGCAGCTTCTTGTCATCATCATCCGCCAGGGCCAGGTAGATCACCGACTCCTTGCGGCGCAGGCGCTTTTCCAGAAAGGCCCGCGACGAATCCGGGAACGGCAAAGCCCCGTAGAACTCACGGTATTTGACGAACAGCGGGGTCAACAGGTCCAGGTGTTCCAGGGTCGCTTGAGTAATCCGCATGCCAGGCCTCAACTTCCAAATGGGGGATGACCACACAAGCGGCCGTGACTCGATGCTGCCTAATGGCGCGAAAAAGCGCAATCGTGCAGCGATCAGTCATCCGGTGAACTGAGTAGGAAATTGCCTTTCATCAGGTCCGGATCATCCGATTCGATGGTCTGCACCTGCGCCTCGTCCTTGAGATTGACCCCCGACAGCTGCCGGCGACACGCCTCTCGCATCAAGTAAAGCAGGCGGTGAGCGGCCATGCCGTAGCTCAGGCCTTCCAGGCGCACATTGGAGATGCAGTTGCGATAGGCGTCGGTGAGGCCGACCTTGGGGTTGTAGGTGAAATACAGGCCCAGGCTGTCCGGCGAGCTGAGGCCCGGCCGTTCGCCGATCAGGATGACGGTCATCTTGGCCCCGAGCAATTGACCCACTTCATCCGCCACCGCCACGCGGCCCTGTTCCACCAGGATGACCGGCGCCAAGGACCAACCGTCTGCGCTGCTCTGTTCTTCCAGGCGTGTCAGAAATGGCAAGGTGTGTTTGTGCACCGCCAATGCCGACAGGCCATCGGCGACCACCACCGCCAAGTCCACGCCGCCGGGATTGGCCGATGCATGATCGCGCAGCAATTGGGCCGACTCATCGCTCAGGCGCCGCCCCAGGTCCGGGCGTTGCAGGTACAGGTGGCGGTCGGTGGCAGCACTGTGCAGCAACAGGCTGTCACGCCCACGCTCGGCCAACTGACTGCGCAGGCCCGCATGGTCGAAGGGCAGATGCACCGCATCCCGTGCCTGGGCGTGGGCAAACTGGAAATCCAGCTGTGCGCTAGTGGGGATGCTGGTGCCGGTGCGGCCCAGGGCAATACGGGCTGGCGTCAGGCGGCGCAGTTCCAGCCATGGGTTCTCAGGCAGGTCGAGTTGCACAGGCGGCTCCTTCATCCCAATTGCGCCAAGGCTTGGCGAAACGCCGGTGGCAGGCTGTTGCCGAAGTGCACCTTGCCGTCGGCTTGCGTAAAGATGCCCATTTTCGCCAGCCACTGCTCAAACTCCGGCGCCGGTTTCAACCCCAGGGTCTGGCGGGCGTACAAGGCGTCGTGAAACGAAGTGGTCTGGTAGTTGAGCATGATGTCGTCGGAGCCGGGAATGCCCATGATGAAGTTGATCCCGGCCACGCCCAGCAGGGTCAGCAGGGTGTCCATGTCGTCCTGGTCGGCTTCGGCGTGGTTGGTGTAGCAGATGTCACAGCCCATCGGCACGCCGAGCAGCTTGCCGCAGAAGTGGTCTTCGAGGCCGGCGCGGATGATCTGCTTGCCGTTGTACAGGTATTCGGGGCCGATAAAGCCTACGACGGTATTCACCAAAAACGGTTTGAAATGTCGCGCCACCGCGTAGGCGCGGGTTTCGCAGGTTTGCTGGTCGACGCCAAAGTGCGCGTTGGCCGACAAGGCGCTGCCCTGGCCGGTTTCGAAATACATCAGGTTCTGGCCCAAGGTGCCGCGATTGAGGCTCAAGCCCGCTTCGTAACCTTCCTGCAGCACGCTCAGGCTGATGCCGAAGCTGGCGTTGGCCGCCTCGGTGCCGGCAATCGACTGGAACACCAGGTCCAGCGGTACGCCACGGTTGATCGCCTCGATGGAGGTGGTGACGTGGGTCAGCACGCAGGCCTGGGTGGGGATTTCATAGCGTTGGATGATCGCGTCGAGCATCTCCAGCATGGCGCAGATCGAGGCGATGCTGTCGGTGGCCGGGTTGATGCCAATCATGGCGTCGCCGTTGCCGTACAGCAGGCCATCGAGAATGCTCGCGGCGATGCCGGCCGGTTCGTCTGTCGGATGGTTGGGCTGCAGCCGCGTGGACAAGCGCCCGCGCAGGCCCAGGGTGCCGCGAAACTGCGTGACCACGCGGATCTTCTGCGCGACCAGTACCAGGTCCTGCACGCGCATGATCTTCGACACGGCAGCGGCCATTTCCGGTGTCAGCCCTGGCGCCAAGGCGCGTAGGGAATGTTCATCGGCTGCGTCGCTGAGCAGCCAGTCGCGCAGGCCGCCGACGGTCAGGTGGCTGACGGCGGTAAACGCCTGTTTATCGTGGGTATCGATGATCAGCCGGGTGACTTCATCGCTTTCGTAGGGGATCAGCACTTCTTCGAGAAAGTGTTTCAGCGGGATATTCGCCAACGCCATTTGCGCGGCCACCCGTTCACCGTCGTTCTGCGCGGCGACGCCGGCGAGAAAGTCCCCGGAGCGTGCCGGGCTGGCCTTGGCCATCACGTCCTTGAGGCTGTCGAAGCGGTAGGTCTGTGCACCCACCGCGTGGGAAAAACTTGCCATACAGTGTCTCCTTGGCGACGCAGGCACGCGCCTGCGTCGAGGTTTACGGCTATCAGTGCAAGGCGGCCTCTGCGGCCTGGATCGCCGCGAATTCCTCTTCGGGCGTGCCCGCTACCAAGTGATGCCGGCTGTAGAAAGCAAAGTAAGCAATTAATACTCCATAGATGATGGCGGCGCCAATCACCACCCGTGGATCCACCAGAAAGCCCGCCACCACGGCCACGCAGGCCAGCACCAAGGCCATGCCGGAGGTGAACATGCCGCCCGGCGTGCGGTATGGACGGTCCATTTTGGGGCGACGGATGCGCAGGGTGATGTGTGCGGCCATCATCAGCACGTAGGAAATGGTCGCGCCAAACACCGCCACCAGAATCAGCAGGTCACCCTGGCCGGTCAGCGACAGGCCAAAACCGATGATGCCGGGGATGACCAGGGCCAGTACCGGCGCCTTGCTTTTGTTGGTCTCGGACAGTTTGCGTGGCAGGTAGCCGGCACGCGACAGCGCGAAGATTTGTCGCGAATAGGCGTAGATAATCGAGAAAAAGCTCGCGATCAGGCCCGCCAGGCCTACTAGATTTACGAAACTACCCATCCAGGTGGAACCGCCATAGGACAAGGCCAGCGCTTCAACCAGCGGGTTGCCGGATTTGATCAGGGCGTAGGTCCCGGCACCGCCCGGCGCGATCACCAGGATCAGCAAGGCAAAGCTGGTCAGCACCACAATGGCGCCGATCAGGCCGCGCGGCAGGTCGCGTTTCGGGTTCTTGGTTTCTTCGGCGGCCAGCGGCACACCCTCGACGGCCAGGAAAAACCAGATGGCATAGGGGATTGCCGCCCACACACCCACATAGCCGAACGGCAGGAACGTACTGGCGCCCTTGGCCTCGGTCACCGGGATGTCCAGCAGGTTGGCGACACTGAAGTGCGGCACCATCGACACCAGGAATACACCCAAGGCAATCGCGGCCACGGCGGTAATCACAAACATCAACTTCAAGGCTTCACCGACGCCAAAGATGTGGATGCCGATAAAGATGATGTAGAACGCCAGGTAAATCATCCAGCCGCCGATGCCGAACAGTGACTCGCAATACGCGCCGATAAACACCGCGATGGCGGCGGGGGCGATGGCGTATTCGATCAGGATGGCAGTGCCGGTGAGGAACCCTCCCCACGGCCCGAATGCACTGCGGGCGAAGCCGTAGCCACCACCGGCGGTGGGGATCATGGAAGACAGTTCGGCCAAAGAAAAGCACATGCACAGGTACATGGTGGCCATCAGCAATGTGGCCAGGAACATACCGCCCCAGCCACCCTGGGCCAGGCCGAAGTTCCAGCCGGCGTAGTCGCCGGAGATCACGTAGGCAACGCCAAGGCCGACCAGCAGCACCCAGCCGGCGGCGCCTTTTTTCAGTTCGCGTTGTTGGAAGTATTGGGAGTCGACTTTTTCGAAGTCGACAGAAGAACTTGTAGGTTCGCTAGACATGGGAAAAGTACCTTCCGTTGTTATTGTTTTAACTCGGCCTCTTCGTGCCGAATGCACTTCGCAAGTACTTATGAAGACTTAAATGTGGGAGCGGGCTTGCTCGCGAAAGCGGTGGGTCAGTTAATAAATCAGTGACTGTTAGACCGCTTTCGCGAGCAAGCCCGCTCCCACATTTTTAATTGCATTTCAACTGTGAGAGCGGGTTGTCAGTTAGAAGAACCCAAGAGGATTAATGTCGTAACTCACCAGCAAGTTCTTGGTCTGCTGGTAGTGATCCAACATCATCTTGTGGGTTTCACGTCCAACGCCGGACTTCTTGTAGCCACCGAACGCGGCATGCGCCGGGTAGAGGTGGTAGCAGTTGGTCCACACGCGGCCCGCCTTGATCGCGCGGCCCATGCGGTAGGCGCGGTTGATGTCGCGGGTCCACACGCCGGCGCCCAGGCCGAACTCGGTGTCGTTGGCGATCGCAAGGGCTTCGGCTTCGTCCTTGAAAGTGGTGATGCTCACCACCGGGCCGAAGATTTCTTCCTGGAACACACGCATCTCGTTGGTGCCCTTGAGCAGGGTCGGCTGGATGTAATAGCCGCCGGCCATGTCACCGGTGAGCTTCTCGACCTTGCCGCCGGTGAGCAGTTGCGCGCCTTCGCCCTTGGCGATTTCCAGGTAGGACAGGATCTTGTCGAACTGCTGCTCGGACGCCTGGGCGCCGACCATGGTGTCGGTGTCCAACGGGTCGCCGCGTTTGATCGACTCGATCTTCTTCATCACCACTTTCATGAAGTCGTCGTAGATCGACTCTTCCACCAGCGCACGGGAAGGGCAGGTGCACACTTCGCCCTGGTTGAAGAACGCCAGTACCAGGCCTTCGGCGGCCTTTTCGATGAACGAAGGTTCGGCTTTCATGATGTCGGCGAAGAAGATGTTCGGCGACTTGCCGCCCAACTCAACGGTGGACGGAATGATGTTCTCGGCCGCCGCATGCATGATGTGCGAACCCACCGGGGTGGAGCCGGTGAAGGCAATCTTGGCGATGCGCTTGCTGGTGGCCAGGGCTTCGCCGGCTTCCTTGCCGAAACCGTGCACCACGTTCAGCACGCCGGGGGGCAGCAGGTCGCCGATCACTTCCAGCAGCACGTTGATGCCCAGCGGGGTTTGCTCGGCGGGCTTGAGCACCACGCAGTTACCGGCGGCCAGCGCCGGGGCGAGTTTCCACGCGGCCATCAGCAGCGGGAAGTTCCACGGGATGATCTGGCCGACCACGCCCAGTGGCTCATGAAAGTGATAGGACGCAGTGTGCTCGTTGATTTCGGCACTGGTGCCTTCCTGGGCGCGGATGCAACCGGCGAAGTAGCGGAAGTGGTCGGCGGCCAGCGGGATGTCGGCGTTGAGGGTTTCACGCACCGCCTTGCCGTTGTCCCAGGTTTCGGTGATGGCCAGCAGTTCGAGGTTCTGTTCGATGCGGTCGGCGATTTTCAGCAGGACCAGCGAGCGGTCCTGGGCCGAGGTCTTGCCCCAGGCGTCGGCGGCGGCGTGGGCGGCGTCCAGGGCCTTGTCGATATCTTTGGCGGTGGAGCGCGGGAATTCGGCGATTGCCTTGCCGTTGACCGGCGAAGTGTTGGTGAAATAGTTGCCATCGACCGGCGCAACGAACTCGCCACCGATGTAGTTGCCGTATTTGGCCTTGAACGAAACGATGGCGCCTTCAGTACCGGGGTGTGCGTAACGCATGGTGGGTATCTCCTGGCTTTTATGTTTATTGGGAGCGCAGCGCAGCGAGCGCTTGATAAGCGTAGAGCAAAGGTTGGGCCACTGCTGTGTGAGCCAGCTAAATCAAAGGGTTGGGCATTGTTGCAAGGCGTTGCTGTGGCAGGGCTGATACAGCCTGTGTGACAGTTTGTGCCATAAACGGTACGGCCCGTGACCGGCGGGTCGGCCCGGGATTGCATTGCCTGGATGGCTGGGGGATGCTGGGGGTTCTGACGCAGGGAGAATAATAAGAAATGCACAACGATCATTTCAGTCGCCATGCCCAGCAAGTGCTCACTGTGGCGCATGGCCGCGATCCGTCCAGCGATCCCTCCATCGCCCGCTCCTGGCTGCGTTGCCTGGAGGACTACCACCTCGACCCTGCGCAAACCATCGCCCCCACCGTGCTTGAGCACGGCCGTTTGCTGGAAAGCCGCGAGCGTCTGCAACAGGTGCTGCACATCGCCGGCAGCGAGATGAACAGCCTGCATCAGCAGCTGTCCGGCGCCGGGCATGCGGTGCTGCTGACCGATGCGCGGGGCGTGATCCTCAACTGTGTCACCGCGCCATCCGAGCGCAAGATCTTCGAGCGCGCCGGGCTGTGGCTCGGTGCCGATTGGAGCGAAGCGTGCGAAGGCACCAATGGCATCGGCACCTGCCTGGTGGAGCGCCAATCCCTGACCATTCATCGTGACGAACACTTCCGTGGCCGCCATACCGGGCTGACCTGTTCGGCGAGCCCGGTGTTCGATCCCCATGGCGATCTGCTGGCTGTGCTGGATGTGTCATCCGCACGGGAAGCGGCGTCGCGTCAGAGCCAGTTCCACACCATGGCGCTGGTCAATCTGTCGGCGAAGATGATCGAGAGTTGTTACTTCCTGCGTCATTTCGAAAACCATTGGCTGCTGCGTTTTCATCTGCAGGCGGAGTCGGTGGGGTTGTTCAGCGAAGGGTTGCTGGCGTTTGATGGGGAAGGGCGCATCTGTGCGGTCAACCAGAGTGCGTTGAACCTGTTGGGGCAACGGCGTGACGGGTTGTTGGGGCAGCCAGTAGAGGCATTTTTCGATTGCTCCCTGGATCAATTGCTCGGCCGCGCCAGCGCGAATGCCACGGCCAGTTGGCCCTTGCGCACGCGGGATGGCCGGCATCTGTTCGCCGCTTTGCGTGGGCAAGCGCGCAGCGCGTCAGCCCCCATCGCCAAGCCTGAGCCTTCACGGCTGCCCAGCATTTGCCTGGGCGATTCGGCGATGCAAGATGATTTTCGCAAAGCGCTGCGGGTATTTGAGCGTGATGTGCCACTGCTCATCAATGGCGAGACCGGCTCCGGTAAAGAAGCCTTCGCCAAGGCTGTGCACCACGCCAGTCAGCGCGCCGGTAAAGCGTTTGTAGCGCTCAATTGCGCGGCCATTCCGGAAAGCCTGATTGAAAGCGAGCTATTCGGCTATCGTGGGGGCAGTTTCACCGGTGCCCTCAAGGATGGCATGCGCGGCAAGCTCCAACAGGCCGACGGTGGCACACTCTTCCTTGACGAAATCGGTGATATGCCACTGGCTTTGCAGACCCGTCTTTTAAGGGTGCTGGAGGATCGCCTAGTGGTCCCCATCGGCGGCGAGCCTCAAGCCGTGGATGTCCGGATTATCAGCGCCACGCACCGAAACCTGTGTGAGCGCGTGCGGGCCGGCAGCTTCCGCGAAGACCTGTATTACCGGCTTAACGGCCTGGAAATTGGCTTGCCGGCGTTACGTGAACGCAGTGACAAGTCGCAATTGCTGGACTTCCTGCTGAGGGAGGAGGCCGGTGAGCAATCGGTCAGTGTGGAGCCCGCAGCGCGCGAGGCATTGCTGGCCTTCGCCTGGCCGGGCAATGTCCGTCAGTTGCGCACGGTATTGCGCACACTGGTGGCACTCAGCGATGACGGGTGGATAGGGATGTTGGATCTGCCCGGTATGGTGCAATACACCCCTGTTCAACACGCCAACGAGTCACTCCTCGATAATGCCGAGCGCCAGACGTTGCTGACGGCATTGGAGCAACAGCACTGGCATATGACGTGCACGGCGCAAGCGCTGGGAATAAGTCGTAATACTCTTTATAGGAAGTTGCGCAAATATAAAATTCAACGGCGTGCGGCGGTATCTAGTTAATGTGAGCGTGCTCTGAAGTTTTTATGGCAGTCTTTAGATTCGGGTGGGGCGCTTTATCTAATAGGCAGTGATGGGTGCAGGCCGGAGGGAACTGTTTTTTTACCGGTGACCACGTAATGAACAGAAGCCATAAGGTTTCGCTGTTGGATTTAATATCCGTTCATGATGAGGTGGCTATATGCCGACAATCAAACCACCCGCGGTTAATGTATCTAAACCTCTGCCGGGGCCGTCTAAAGCGGTTCCGCATTACGCGCCTTCAGGCAGTTATTATAATAAGGAAGGGCGGCTGGTCAATAAGCAAGGTCAGTTGCTCAATGACAAAGGGCAGGCGATTAATAAACAAGGCCATCTGATTAATTCGAATAACCAGCGGATCAACGAACATGGACAACGGGTTAATAATAACGGTCAAGCCGTCGATAACAAGGGCCGCCTGATCAATGAAAAGGGGCATTTGATAAATGCCCAAGGCAAGCTTGTCAATGAGAAAAATCAGCTCGTCGACCCCCAGGGCCGCTTGATCGATCACTCGGGTCGCTTGGTCAGCGCTGAGGGGCACTTGGTGGATAGGGATGGAAAGCGCGTCAATCGAGAAGGCTTTCTGATTGATCGCACTGGAAGGCCGCTCGATAAGAACGGCAAGGTAGCAAGGGATCAGGCCAGCGCCGTCAAGGGCAATAACGAGCCTCATGTGCAAACGCTTCCGCCCAAAATCAACCAACAGATCATCGATTGGAAGAACAAAGTCCCTGCGCCCGCTGCTACGCCTAAAATGACGATTGCGGAAAAGCCACGACCCGGATGATGAATGCCGAAAAAATGGTCAAGTCTGGTGTGATTCCATCGTCGCCATCTGTGGCGCATGTCGCGCGCGATGCGGCGATCAGTGCCGGGATAACAGGGATAGTGTCCGCGCCAATTAACATTGGGGCATATGCCGGGTCTACGGCCGCTTCTGAACAAATCAAGGCGTCCTATCTACCTCAACCCATGATTCCGCCGACGCCCAGCGGTAAGTCTGTGGTCGAGCGTCCAGAGGCGCCAGTGGCCACTGACCTCAATAATCTCTATTCGAGAATGAATGAGGCTCAGGTGCTTGCGTTCACGGTGGCCAATCAGTCGATGGTGCTCAAGTTTGGGGATACCGAAACGGGTTTTTTGCCGGATCAAAACTGGTCGAAAGATCCGCTGGAGCGCATGAGCCAACTTGAAAACCTGTTGGACTTCGCTGAGCAACATACGAAGGATGTTGCCGATCAATATGAAGTTTTCTTCAAACCTCATCTGGCTGCTGAACCCGCTGCCGGTGGTGTTGAAGGACTGGAAAGTCGCATGAATACACTCGAAGAACGAATAGCCAAGGTGAGTAAGGCACAGGCTGATATCTTGCTGAAATTGGAAAAGCGCGCGAGTAAAGAGTGAGCGGGTCTGCGCAAAATATCGTTGTTGGCTTTTGCAGTGAATGTTGATTTTACAACGTCGATAGGGAAGGTTTAGTAGACGGTCATTGGGAGTAAGCCTGGCGCTGAATGGAGTCTCTGTGACAGGCTTTTATGAAAGATTGCCCCGTCGTGCGCAATAGCTTTCGAGAATGTCGCCATGATTTCCAACTATCTGGATTCATCACGTTCTATACCGCTTTATCCTCAAACCGATTCGCCGATAGATAACAAATTTAACGGTGCAACTCCTCCAGATAAATCCATAACTTTCCCCCCCTCACGATATCGACGCAGTGCCGAGTCTCCACAAACGGCTGATTATGGTGGGCTACTCACCAAAGAAGTCCCTTTGGCGGCTGACGCCCAAGCCAAATTACGCCAGGTAGTTGCCACTTGGAAAACCGCTCAACCGAAAGCAAAAACTGATGAAGCCAGCGGTATGCCGAGCCTTGTCGAACTCTTGCGGCTTACCCTTCCTGAACCCTTACGGTCTGGTAAGGGTGAACCTGAAAAAATCCTTAACGCCATTCTCGATTCTCCAGAAGGCATGGCGTTGGCCAGGTTGCTCCAGGACAGCATCGACGCAGTACCCACGGCTACCAGCCTGCAGGAAGTACTGCTTAGCGCGCTATTGTTGGATGTGGATTCGGCAGGAGGCCTGGAGCGTAATAATCTGGCAGGGTACTCGTTGCGTCAGCCAGATAATTGGGGCTACAGCGCTGCGCAAATTGTCACGCGTTTTGAAGAGCATCTGGCCACTCGGTTCGGCGAAGCCAATGCCAAAATCATCGCCTTTCAACTGTTGTCGGTGTCTGCCCCCGAGTTTCTCGTAAAGGAGCTGCCCTCGGCGCTGGTGTATGGTTCCCACCAATGGGCCTCCTTCAGTGCAGCGGTGGCTCGGCAAGAGGCGAGTCACCCGGGATCAACGCATGCGAAAACCTATGCGCAGATCATGGAACTCGATGAGAGAGCGCCTGTTTCTGAGCTTGAAAAGCTTCAGCAACAACTCGCTCAGATGACGGCCGTTATCGACTGGGGTATTGCCAACGGCATTATTGTTGAAAAAAGCGATGATGCGTACACCCCCGAGGAAGTCGAAAGCGCATTGAAGGCCATGCAAGCACAGTATAAAACCTTGGCTGATTCCGTTGATGCGCTGTCCACGGCGATGCCAACCCGGCGAGAGTTGGCGCTCGTTGAGCTGAGGCGCGTGTATGGCGTCGAAAATGAAGCTTTTTTTGAGCAGAAGCTGCTGGCGGATGTCCCGCCGGGGTCGCCCGGCCGAAAAGCCTATTCGCTGCTGGATATTTACATGTCAGGTGATCTGGGTAAGCACTTCTGGATCTCCAGCGACCCTGACTTCAATACCGTGAAAGTGAATTTGGGTTTTCAGAAGTTACCAAATATCAAACAGCAGTTTGATGAAAGCTTCGACAAATACATCCAAGGGCTCAAGGACGGTTTTGCCGCGCAGTTTAAGTATCAACTCTCATTGCTCCCGCTCGAAGATCGGCGGCTGATTGAATACGGCAAGGTCACGACATTCTCTCTCCAGACGCCCGGTGTCAATCAGGGCCCCGTCAGCGCCGATCATAAAATTCAAGCGTATATAGGCAGCGGCGCGGTACTTATCAGGGCTGAACGTGATGGGAAGGTTTGTCATTATTTGTATTCACCCGCGCAGGGCCGAATCATCAAGGATGCCGACCCTTCCAGGCCCGGCCTGCAGTTTCCAGGCTCTCGTTTGTACTTCTCCATGTCGCTGCCTGATTCGCCGGGCGGTAAAGCACCACCGGTTACTATCCTGTGGCAGGCAGTCGGTAGTACATCGCCGAAAAACGACCCGGTGGACTTTTCCGCCTATCGTATCTATCCCTCCAAATCGTTGGAGGCCGGTATACCCGGAGAGCATCCCGCCCCGCCGACGACTTTTTTTTCGTCTAAAACCGATGAACTGTCAGTCGCTGTCGGTGCTTATTTCACGCGAGGTTTGGATGAGGCGAAAGCAACGGCCAATGGCAGCACAGAGCAAGAGCGGGAAAGCGCGCGTTCACAGGCCGTCAAGGCGTTCTTTTTAAGCCTGATTCCTTTCTACAGTGCGGTTGAAAGTTTTATTAATGGCAGGCCCGCTGAAGGCTTTTTCAATTTAGTGCTGGATGTGTTTGGCTTTTTTATTCCGGGGTTAAAAGGCGGGGTCCAAGGCGTCAAGCAGGGTGTTAGAGCCGGATTGGGCACGACGCTGAATTTCATCAAGGGTTTTGGCAAGGCCGGCGTGAAAGCGCTTAACCCTCTAGCAGGTATTTATGACGTGGGCCGTGGTGTATTTAAACTGGGTAAGGCCGGCTTTAAAAAAATCAGCCGTCTTGGCGGGCGTGGCCGCAGTTTTGATCTTCCCCAACCAGGCAACAAAGACGGGATTGCCGAAGGCCTCTACAGGCCGTTGGGCGCTAATAGCGATGCGGTTCCCGTCGTTGCCGTGGAGCGCAACGGAAAATGGTATGCCTTCGACCCTGTGACCCAAACGCCATACGGTGCGCCATTGAAGGACTTTGTCCAGTCCTCTGCTTCCGCTTTTGTCGGTCAGGTCAAGCGCTGGGCAATGGAAGCGGTGACCGATGCTGGCATTGTGGCAGCTGTCATTGAGGTGCAAAAAGCTCTTCAAAACCACTATGAGCGTCCTGCTGCTCCTGGCGGCGGTATTAACCCCGGCGACGTAGAAGTTGCAGACCTGGGCCCGGCAGTTGAACCCGTTGACCCTGCCCTTCGCGCTCGCGTCGACGCTGCAACGCAGGGCGCCAGTGAGTTGGGTAAGTTGTTGTTGCAATTGATGCCGGGTGTTGTGGTGGACATCCCGGAATGGTCCAGCGAACCGCTGCAGGCCGTCGATCAGTTGGAGGCTTTCGTGGAGTTGCTTGAGGAACTCACCATTGATCTTGCACAGGCTTATGAGGTTTTCTTCAAGCCGTACAAACACGAAGACTCCGTCAGTCAAGGCAACGGGGACGTTGCGGATCGACTGAACACAATTGAGAAAAAAATAGCTGCCATACGTGACGCGCTGACGCAGGTGTCGACACGGCATACGCAAGCCGCCGCATAGCGTGGGCGGCTCACCTAAAGAGTGCGATTTCCCCGTCCCTGCGCTAACCTGCCTCGATGTTTTACGAGGTCGACTATGCACATTCATATTCTCGGTATTTGCGGCACATTCATGGGCTCGATGGCGGTTCTGGCCAAAGAACTGGGCCATCACGTCACCGGCTCCGACGCCAACGTCTATCCGCCCATGAGTACGCAACTCGAGGCCCAGGGTATCGAGCTGACCCAAGGCTACGACCCGGCGCAATTCGACCCGGTCCCGGACCTCGTGGTGATCGGCAATGCCATGTCCCGTGGCAACCCGGCGGTCGAATACGTCCTTAATAAAGGTTTGCCTTATGTGTCTGGCCCGCAGTGGCTGGCCGACCATGTATTGCAAGGCCGTTGGGTATTGGCAGTCGCCGGCACCCACGGCAAGACCACCACCAGTAGCATGCTGGCCTGGGTGCTGGAGCACGCGGGCATGAGCCCGGGTTTCCTGATCGGTGGCGTGCCGCAGAACTTCTCGGTGTCGGCCCGCCTGGGCGACACGCCGTTCTTCGTGATCGAGGCGGATGAATACGACAGCGCGTTCTTCGACAAACGCTCCAAGTTCGTTCACTACCGCCCACGCACCGCGATCTTGAACAACCTCGAGTTCGATCACGCCGACATCTTCCCTGACCTCGCGGCCATCGAGCGCCAGTTCCACCACTTGGTGCGGACCATTCCCAGCGAAGGCCTGGTGATCCACCCGACCACCGAGCCGGCCTTGCAGCGCGTAATCGAGATGGGTTGCTGGACCCCGGTGCAAACCACCGGCACGGGCGGGCAGTGGCAGGTCAAGTTACTCAGTGAAGACGGTTCGCGCTTTGAAGTGCTGTTCGAAGGTGAAGCCCAGGGCATCGTCGAGTGGGACATGACCGGCCAGCATAACGTTGCCAACGCTTTGGTGACCCTGGCGGCTGCGCGGCATGTAGGTGTGGTGCCGTCCATGGGCATTGCCGCGCTGAGTGCATTCAAGAGTGTGAAGCGGCGTATGGAAAAAGTCGCCGATGTGAATGGGATTACCATCTACGACGACTTTGCCCACCACCCCACGGCGATTGCCACCACCCTGGATGGGCTGCGCAAGCGGGTTGGCGATGCGCCGATCATCGCGATTGTCGAGCCGCGCTCCAACTCGATGAAGCTTGGCGCGCACCGCGACGGCCTGCCGGAAAGTGTCAACGACGCCGACCAGGTGGTCTGGTACGCACCGGCCAACCTCGGCTGGGACCTGCCGGCGATTGCCGCCTTGTGCACCGTACCGTCCATCGTCTGCGACTCCATCGAAGACATCATCGAACACGTCAAACACCAGGCTAAGCCAGGCACCCATGTGGTGGTCATGAGCAACGGTGGCTTTGGCGGCCTGCATGGCAAACTGGCCGAGGCGTTGAAATGAGCGGCCCTGAGCGCGTCACCCTGGCGATGACCGGCGCATCCGGTGCGCCCTATGGTCTTCGCCTGCTCGATTGCCTGGTGCGTGAAGACCGCGAGGTGCACTTCCTGATCTCCAAGGCCGCGCAGTTGGTGATGGCCACCGAGACCGACGTGGCGCTGCCACCCAAGGTGCAGACCATGCAGGCATTTCTCACCGAATACACCGGTGCGGCGGCGGGGCAGATCAAGGTCTACGGTAAAGAAGACTGGATGTCGCCGGTGGCGTCCGGCTCCGGTGCGCCGGCGGCGATGGTGGTGGTGCCGTGTTCCACGGGCACTTTGTCGGCGATTGCCACGGGGGCCTGTAACAACCTGATCGAACGGGCGGCGGACGTGACCTTGAAAGAGCGCCGCCAGTTGATCTTGGTACCCCGTGAGGCGCCTTACTCCAGTATTCACCTGGAGCATATGCTCAAGTTGTCGAACATGGGCGTGACCATTCTGCCGGCCTCTCCGGGTTTCTATCACCAGCCGCAGACCATCGATGATCTGGTGGACTTTGTGGTGGCGCGCATTCTCAACCTGTTGAACATTCCCCAGGACATGCTGCCACGTTGGGGCGAGCACCATTTGAGCAGCGATGAATAAGGCACTGTTGGTCCTGCTGGCGCTGCAACTGACGGGCTGTGCCACCGCACGGACGTTGGACGCGGCGCAACCGGGCGCACCGGTGGTGTATGCCGGCACGCGGTTGGATTTGTATGCAATGAATGGCGGCTGCTGCGCCAAGGACAGGTTTGGTGCCGAGGCGCCGGGTTATCCTGGGGTGGATCTGCCGGCGAGTGCGTTGCTCGATACCTTGTTGTTGCCGCTGTCGGTGTTGACGGTACTTGGGGTTGGCTTCAACGCTACGGGTGGTCTTTAAATGACAAGTGGCTGTGCTGGCCTCATCGCGGGCAAGCCCGGCTCCCACAGGGAACGCATTCCACATGTGGGAGCTGGCTTGCCTGCGATGACGCCCTTCCGTTCACCACAAAACTACTTGCCTAGCTTGCGCAACTCGTCCGACTCCACCACCCGCACCCCATCCTGTTCTTCCAGCGCCAGGCGCCACATGGCGCGGGCCAGTTCGCACACTTCGATGCCACGGTATTTGCCCGGAATCAATCGCGACAGCGGCCCGGCCAGTTGCTCCGCCAGGCGCGGTTCCAAGCGCTCCCCCAGCAACAACGATGGCCGCACGATGGTCAGTTGTGGCCAGTCCTGCGCCCTCAAGGCTTGCTCCATTTCCCCCTTGACCCGGTTGTAGAACACCGAGGATTTCGGGTCGGCGCCAATTGCGCTGATCACGATCAGGTGCCGCGCGCCCATTTCCCGCGCGCGCTTGGCGAAGGCCACGACCATGTCCAGGTCAACCGCGCGAAAGGCGGCTTCGGAGCCGGCTTGTTTGATGGTGGTGCCCAGGCAGCAGAAAGCGATATCGACGCGGCCGCTCAGTTGCGGCAAGAACACCGCCGGGTCGCCTACCGGGTTTTCCAGGTGAGGGTGTTCGGCCAGCGGCTTGCGGCTGGGTGCGAGCACGCGGGTCACGGTGGGTTCGTTGAGCAGGCGGTCGAGCAGGTGTTCGCCAGTAAGGCCTGTGGCTCCGGCGAGCAAGATATGCTGAGGCGTCAGGTACATGGTGTTTCCCCCTTGTTACACGTTACAGCTTAGTTGCCTTTGGCTTCCTTGCTATCCATTGAGACGCTTTCCAGCGCCTTTCGTGCCTGCTGTTTGCGTAATAGTTGCCAATGGGCGATCACACCCTTCGGGGCCCAGATCTGCGGTTCGGAGGCTTCGAAGTTGTCCGCCTGTTCGCGTTCGGCCACATGCAGTTGCGCCAGCTTGAAGGCTTGCTGCAAGTCGTCGGTCTGGTTGAGGGCTTGGGCGAAGAGGGCGTCGCCGAAGTAGGTGAAGTCGGCTTCCTCGGAGCAGCCGAAGGACACGCGGTCTGCCCGGGAGGCGGTCATGATCAGCGTGTGCTCATCCTTCAAGGCGGGGATGAAGCCGCCGGAGTAGCAGGCCGAAATCACCACGATCTTGTCGCGGTTCTTCAGTGGCGCCAGCACGGCGGCCAGCTCATCGGCTGGCAGGTCGGCCAGCTCCATGCGCGGTTGGTCCAGCACCAGTTCGTGTTCGTGAGTACCGTGGCTGGTCATGTAGATGAACACCAGGTCTTCCGGGCCAGTGCGTTCGGCCAGGGTTTGCACGGCGCGGCGCAAGCTTTCGCGGGTGGCCAGGGGGCGATCGGTGATGTGATCGCGGTGGTTGACCAGGCGAATCTGCCCGCGTGCGCCGAAGCGGGTGGCGAGCATGTTGCTGACATAATCGGCTTCGCGCAGGAACACACTTTGTTTACCGTCGCCGGCCACGGCCAGGGTGTACAGCTCCACGGCGGGGGTGGAGGCAGGCACGGCGGCGAGGGCAGCATCCAGCAGGCGGCCTTGGGCCAGCACGCCAATTTCCAATGGGTCGGGCAGCAGTTTGCCGTCGGCATCACGTACGCGCATGCCATTGACCCAGGTGCCGGCCTGCACGGTGCCATCGGTGAGCACCAGGGTGCCTTTGCCTTGATAGCTGTCGCTGTCGAAACCGCCGATATAGAAGCTGCCATCGGTGAGGTTCAGGCGGCCTTCGCCGGTAAAGCGCCAATCAGCGAACTGGCCGACGTAGTGGCTGCCGTCTACACCGATCAACTCGCCCTTGCCGCTGAGCGCGCCTTCCTTGAACTGGCCGATCCACACGTCGCCGTCGGCATTCTCGTAGCGGCCCTTGCCGTTGAGCTGGTTCTGCTTGAACTGGCCAACATAGATGTCGCCATCGGCGCTGTTGAAGGTGCCATTGCCTTCCAGCTGGCCATCGACGAAGTGGCCGCTGAACTGGTTGCCGCTGTCGTCGTTGCGCTGGCCTTCGCCATTCGGTTTGCCGTGGGCGAACTGGCCCTGGTACTGGCTGCCGTCCGCCAGTTCCAGGCGACCGAGGCCGGAATACTGGTCGTCCTTGAATTCGCCGCGGTAGGTCATTTGCCCCTCTTTGAGGGTGCCTTCGCCATTGCGTCGTCCGTTCTTGAAACCACCGACATAGTGGCTGCCCGCCGTGGTCAGGCTGCCCTGGCCATCGAACAGGCCTTGCTGGAACCGGCCTTTATAGACCTCGCCGTTGCTGCCATGCCATTCGCCCTGGCCGTGCCACTGGCCCTTGTCGAACTGCCCGGCGTACCAGCTGCCGTTGGGGTAGTCCACACGGCCCTGGCCCTGCAGCAAGCCATCGACCACATCGCCCCGGTAGCGGCCGCCATCGGGCAGGCGCGCATCGGGCGGCAACAGCGATTCGCCGTCTCCGCAAGCGGTGAGCAACAGGGCAAGGGCGAGGGGAGCGAGTGGGCGCATAGCGGGATCCGGATAATTGAGCGCCGAGTATGCCGCAGCTGCGAGTTTCATACATAAATTTACATACCCTGTGGTGAGGTTTATTTCCTCACCACAGGCGCGGTCTTACACGAAGCAGAGGGACAACGACTCGGCAATGTAAGCCGGTTTTTCCTGGCCTTCGATTTCCAGGGTGGCGGTGGCTTTGAACAGCCACTGGCCTGGCTTTTTCTCGGTGACATCGGTCAGGGTCACGTTCAGGCGCACCTTGGAATTGACCTTCACCGGCTGGATGAAGCGCACGCTGTCCAGCCCATAGTTGACCGCCATCTTCAGGCCTTCGGGCATGATCAGGATGTCTTCCATCAGCTTGGGCATCAGTGACAACGACAGGAAACCGTGGGCAATGGTGCTGCCGAACGGGGTTTGCGCGGCCTTGACCGGGTCGACATGGATGAACTGATGATCGCCCGTGGCCTCGGCGAACAGGTTGATGCGCGCCTGGTCGATGGTGAGCCATTCGGAACGTCCCAGTTCCTTGCCGACATAGTCTTTGAGCTGCGCTACGGGTACATAGGGCATTGCGTCTCTCCTTGGTTCATCATTTTTGCCGCCCTGCAGGGCGTGTTTTTTATGGGCTACAGAGAACCAATGTAGATCATCATGGCCAATCGGCCCGGTCAACCCACCATGCTTTTGGCGAATGCCGATGCATAGGGCGGGCATGCTTATAATGCGGGCGAGTTTCGAGGGGGAAGAACGGATGCTGTTACGGGGCCTGACCTGGCTGGTGCTGTTTCAACTGATCGGCACCGCGATCAATCATTTGCTGGTGCCGGTGCTGCCGGGGCCGATCATCGGGCTGCTGCTGATGCTGGGCTTTCTGGTCTGGCGCGGCGAAGTCGGCGAGCCATTGAGCCTGGCCGCCAGCAGCCTTTTGCGTTACCTGCCGTTGCTGCTGGTGCCGCCGGCGGTGGGCGTGATGGTTTACGCCAAGGACATCGCTGCGGACTTCTGGGCCATCGTCGGCGCGCTGGTGTTATCGCTGGTGATTGCCATGGGCTTTGTCGGCGTGTTGATGCAGCAGATGGTCAAGCGCAAGGAGAAGGACCAATGACCGTCGACTGGCAGGGCGCCTGGATGGCGGTGATCCATCACCCGTTGTTCGGCATTGGCATCACCCTCGGTGCCTATCAACTGGTACTGGCCGGTTTCGAGAAAACCCGCTGGATCTTCCTGCAACCGGTACTGGTGTCCATGCTACTGGTGATCGGCGTGCTGATCAGCTGTGGCCTGAGCTACGCCGAGTACCGCAAGAGCACCGAGATCATGGGCATCCTGCTGGGCCCGGCGACGGTGGCCCTGGCGGTGCCGCTCTATTTGAACCTGCGGCGTATTCGCCAATTGTTCTGGCCGATTTTTACTACGCTGGTGATAGGCGGGGTGTTGGCCACCGGCCTTTGCGTACTGCTGGGCTGGTGGTTTGGCGCCGAACATAGGATGTTGATGACCATGGCGCCCAAGTCGGTGACCTCACCGATCGCCATGCTGGTGGCCGAGCAGATCGGCGGTGTGGCGGCATTGGCGGCGGTGTTTGTGCTGATCACCGGGGTGATCGGCGCGATGATCGGCCCGGCCTACCTGTCGCGGCTCGGCGTGCACAGCCCTGAGGCGCGAGGCATGGCCCTGGGCATGACCGCCCACGCGGTCGGCACCTCGGTGGCGTTGCAGGAAAGCGAAGAGTGCGGCGCCTTTGCGGCGCTGGCCATGAGTCTGATGGGCGTGGCCACGGCAGTGTTCCTGCCGCTGGCTGTGTCGGTGATCGTTTAAACCGGGTTTAAGGAAACCTTTATGAGTCTGGCGCTGTTCCCGCTCAATACCGTGCTGTTCCCAGGCTGCACTCTCGACCTGCAACTGTTCGAGGCGCGCTACCTGGACATGATTGCCCGCTGCATGAAAAAGGGCGAAAGCTTCGGCGTGGTGTGCATCCTCGACGGCAAGGAAGTGGGCCTGGCCCCGGACGGTTACGCGTTGATTGGGTGCGAGGCACTGATCCGCGACTTCAAGCAGCAGGACAATGGCCTGCTGGGGATTCGTGTCGAAGGTGGTCGCCGGTTCCGGGTGCGCGACGCCGGCGTGCAGAAAGACCAACTGCTGGTGGCCGACGTGCAGTGGCTCGAAGAACTGCCGGACCAACCGCTGGAAGAAGAGGACGCTGACCTGCTGGCGTTACTCCAGGCCTTGGCCGAGCACCCGATGGTGGCCTCGCTGGACATGGACGCCCACGCCGACGGGCAGCAAGCCTTGGGCAATCAGCTGGCGTATCTGCTGCCCTTCACCGAGGCCGACAAGATCGACCTGTTGCAACTCGATGATCCGCAGCAGCGCCTGGATGCGATCCAGATGCTGCTCGATGAGTTGCAGGGCGAGCTGTTCACTCAATAGGCATAACGCAGCAGGGCGTGGGGCGTGCCGGTGAGGGCGATAAAGCTGAGCACCGCCACCAACGCCGGCAGCAACAGCCACCAGGCTTTTTGCGGCATGGCCGGCAGTGGGCTGCGGTACTGGCTGACACCCAGGCTGAACGCACACACCGTCATCGCCAGCAGCGTGCCGGCCAGGATGTCCGTGGGCCAATGCGCGCCGAGGTAGACCCGCGACAACGCGATGAACGCGGCGGGAATACAGCCCAGCAGCATCCAGGTCAGGCGCAACCGGATGGGTTGCCCGCGCCCGGCCAGGACCGCCAGGGCCAGGAAGAACGCAAATGCGCCGGATGCATGGCCGCTGGGCATACTGAAACTGGTCAGCGGGTCTGTGAGGATTTCCGGGCGGCCACGGGCAAAAAACAGCTTGGTTCCGGTGTTGATTACAGCCGCCCCGGCGAGAGTCGCGCCGACAAACAGCGCATGGCGCCATTGCCGAGCCACTAGCAGCAAGCCGGTAAACACGGCACTGGCGACGAACATCTTCTTGAACTCGCCCAGTTGGGTGATGCGCACCATTACTTCGTCCAGCCAGGGGCTGCGGTGTTCCTGCACCAGGGCGCTCAGGCCCTGGTCAAAATCGTTGAGATGGGGGTAGCCGATAAACAAGGCGATCAACATCGTCAGGCTGGCGCAACCGATCCATAGGGTGGCACGACGATGGCCGCGCAGGCTGCTGTTCAAGCTCAGGCCCACCACCACCGCGATACAGGCGGCTACCACCCCCGCTTCAGGCCAGAAACCCTCCGGCAATGGCAGGCGGAACGCCGCGCCGGTTGCCCAGCCTGGCAGCAGGTACGCCACCGACCAGCCCGCCGCCGCCACGATGCTCACCGCCGCGAAGCGCGGGAAGGGCATGTCGCACATCCCGGCCACCATCGGCAACATGGGCCGCAGGGGGCCGATGAAGCGCCCGACCAGCAGGCTGGCAATGCCGTACTTGTGGAAGTAGGTTTCGGCGCCGTTCATCCACTCAGGGTGATGACGCAAGCCGGGCAAACGCCGGATGTTCTGATGGAAATGTCGCCCCAGGTAGTAGGAAACCCCGTCGCCCAGCAAGCCGCCGAGGAAACCCAGCAACAGGGTTTCGCTCAGTGACAGCGCGCCGCTGCCGGCGAGGGCGGCAATGGCAAACAACAATACCGTGCCTGGCACGATCAGCCCGGCGATGGCCAGGCATTCCACACAGGCGACAATAAACACCGCGACCGCCAGCCATTCGGGGTTCAGGGTCAACCAGCCGGTAATGCTATCGAGCCATTGGCCCATACACTCAACTCCATTATTGAAATACATAACTTGAGACAGTGAAGATCAACTGTGGGAGCGGGCTTGCTCGCGAATGCGGTGTGTCAGCAATGCATGCATTGACTGACACACCGCATTCGCGAGCAAGCCCGCTCCCACATTGGTTCTGCGTCAATGCAGACTTCAATGTTCCATTGGCTCAAACCCATAAATAATCCCGGCCTTCGACCTGGCCCCGGCGCAGCGGGTTCCGCGTGCAATAAGGCGCATAACCAGCATCGACGAAGCGGTACATCAGGTGTTCATCACGTCCGCTGGGGATACCCAGGCGGGTGGTCTGGATGATCTGGGCCGGGGTCTGCCCCACATCCTCCACGTAGAGCCGTTCCTGATCGAAGCGCTTGGCGTCCCACATCGGAACTTTCAGCCCCAGGGCTTTGCACAGCAGGGTCTGGCCGGCGCACAGCTTTTGCGAGGCGCGGGGGCTGCCGTCGGGGTTCGGGTTATTCAACAACATCTGCGCCAGGCTCGCCGGGCCGGATAATTCATCGACCCATGGATAGGCTGATTTGATCAACACGGCATTGCCTGGCCCATGGGCGCTGAAGTTCAGCGAATCGCCACCGCGGGCGTAGTACATGTAGATATGCCCGCCATCCAGAAACAAAGCCTTACGCTTTTCTGTGTAGCCCAATGAGGCGTGACTGCCTTTTTCCGCCACGTAATAAGCTTCGGTTTCGATAATTCGCGCCGAAAGCCAGGTTTCGCCGACGCGATGGCGGATGACTTTTCCGAGCAGTTCCCGCGCAAGTGTTTGCGCGTCACGGTCGAAGAAGCAGTCGGGCAGGGCGCTGGCGGGGAGTCGGGGCGATGAACTGGGCATGGCGGTCAGGGTAAATACGGCAAAATGTGACGGAATCATAACAACTCCCGCCTTAATTACTGCTGAACCCCAGGTTTTTACAGTTCATTTCGACCATCCGCCCCTCACCGCTGTCAGTCGGGCGGCGTCACAGCTATAATCTGCCGCTTTCCTCCCTGCCAAGACTCCCTGACCATGACTGAGTCCGTTCTTGACTACATGACCCGCCTGGGTCGCGCTGCCCGTCAGGCCTCGCGGTTGATCGCCCGTGCGAGCACCGCGCAGAAGAACCGTGCCCTGCTGGCCGCCGCCGATGCTCTGGATGCTTCGCGCTCCGAGCTCAGCGCCGCCAACGAACTGGACCTGGCCAACGGCCGCGCCAATGGCCTGGAGCCGGCCCTGCTGGACCGCCTGGCCCTGACCCCGACACGTATCGACGACATGATCGAAGGCCTGCGTCAGGTGGCCAAGCTGCCTGACCCCATCGGTGAAATCCGCGACATGCGTTACCTGCCGTCCGGCATCCAGGTCGGCAAGATGCGCGTGCCCCTGGGCGTGATCGGCATCATTTATGAGTCGCGTCCGAACGTGACCATCGACGCCGCGAGCCTGTGCCTCAAGTCCGGCAACGCCACCATCCTGCGCGGCGGCTCCGAGGCGATCAATTCCAACCGTGCCATCGCGGCCTGCATCCAGCAGGGCCTGGCCGTGGCCGAGTTGCCCGCCGAAGTGGTGCAAGTGGTGGAAACCACCGACCGCGCCGCCGTGGGCGCGCTGATCACCATGCCGGAATTCGTCGACGTGATCGTTCCGCGCGGTGGCAAGAGCCTGATCGAACGCGTCAGCCGCGATGCCAAGGTGCCTGTGATCAAGCACCTGGACGGCGTGTGCCACGTGTACATCGACATCGCCGCCGACATCGACAAGGCGATCCGCATCGCCGACAACGCCAAGACCCACCGCTACGCCCCGTGCAACACCATGGAAACCCTGCTGGTGCACGTCGGCATTGCCGAGCGCGTGCTGCCGCCGCTGGCTGCCATCTACCGCGACAAGGGCGTTGAATTGCGCGGTTGCGAGCGCACCCGTGCGCTGCTGGGCGCGGACGTGATCGAGGCGACCGAGCTGGACTGGTACACCGAATACACCGCGCCGATCCTGTCGATCAAGATCGTCGATGACCTCGACGAGGCTATCGAACACATCAACACCTACGGTTCCAAGCACACCGATGCCATCGTCTCCGAGCATTTCAGCGATGCGCGGCGCTTCCTCAACGAAGTGGATTCCGCTTCGGTGATGATCAACGCCTCGACGCGCTTTGCCGACGGCTTCGAATACGGCCTGGGCGCGGAGATCGGGATTTCCACCGACAAGCTCCACGCCCGCGGCCCGGTCGGGCTGGAAGGCCTGACCAGCGAGAAGTACGTGGTGTTCGGCGACGGTCATGTGCGCACTTGATGGGTAAACGCATCGGGCTGCTCGGCGGTACCTTCGACCCCGTGCACATCGGCCATTTGCGCAGTGCCCTGGAAGTCGCGGATGCCCTCGCGCTGGACGAGCTGCGCGTGATGCCCAACGCGCGCCCGCCCCATCGCGATACGCCTCAGGTGTCGCCGCAGCAACGCCTTGAGATGGTGCGCCTGGCGGTGGAAGGCATAACGCCGCTGGTGGTGGACGACCGCGAACTCAAGCGCGATAAACCGTCCTACACTGTTGACACTCTGGAACTGATACGTGCCGAGTTGGCCGCGGATGACCAGTTGTTTTTGCTTCTGGGCTGGGACGCTTTTTGCGGCCTGCCCTCTTGGCATCGCTGGGAGGAACTCCTCCAGCATTGCCACATCCTGGTTCTGCAACGCCCGGATGCCGACAGCGAACCGCCGGATGCCTTGCGCAACCTGCTGGCCGCGCGGTCGGTAAGTGACCCCTTGGCCCTGACCGGGCCGAACGGGAATATTGCATTCGTCTGGCAGACCCCGCTTGCGGTGTCCGCCACCCAGATCCGTCAACTGCTGGCCAGCGGGAAGTCGGTACGTTTCCTGGTGCCTGACGCGGTCCTGGCCTACATCGATGCGCACGGGCTTTACCGTGCGTCGAACTGAAAAGGCGCGCTTGAACGCACGAAAATTCGTGCAGCAAGCGCCCGAACATACGAGCAAAACGAGTTTTATATGACGAACAAAGACGTAAGCAAAGTTAAGCGCAAAGGCACCTTCAAAAGCGCGCCATTGCCGGTTGAAGCCCACGTAGGCCCGGAACTGGCCGGCGAAGAGCTGGTAAAGGTCGCGGTGGCTGCCCTGGAAGACGTTAAAGCCCAGGACATCCAGGTGCTGGACGTGCGCGACAAGCAAAGCATCACCGACTTCATGATCATCGCCACCGGTACCTCGAACCGTCAGATCGGCGCGATGCTCGATAAAGTCCGTGAAGCCGTCAAAGCCCAAGGCGTGAAGCCGCTGGGTGAAGAAGGCAAGGGCGACAGCGACTGGGTGCTGCTGGACATGGACGATGTGATCGTTCACATGATGACCTCTAACGCCCGCCAGTTCTACGACCTGGAGCGTCTGTGGAAAGGCGCCGAGCAGAGCCGTGCCGCCGATGGCAAGCACCACAGCCCGGAAGTGGGCCACGCGCACTTCGACAAGCTGAACAAAGACCAGGAATAAGGAACGGCTGTGCGCCTGCGTCTGATTGCTGTCGGTTCACGCATGCCCAAGTGGGTGGAAGAAGGCTGGCACGAGTATGCCAAGCGTCTGCCCGCCGAGCTGTCGCTGGAACTGGTAGAGATACCGCTCAATACCCGGGGCAAGAATGCCGATGTGGCGCGCTTTATCCGTCAGGAAGGCGAAGCCATGTTGGCCAAGGTCGGCCCCAACGAGCGCATCGTCACCCTCGAAGTGCACGGCAAGCCCTGGAGCACCGAGCAACTGGCGGTGGAGCTGGATCGCTGGCGCCTGGACTCGCGTACGGTCAACTTCATGGTCGGTGGCCCCGAAGGGCTGGCGCCGGAAGTCTGCGCGCGGGCGGACCAGCGCTGGTCGCTGTCGGCGTTGACGCTGCCGCACCCGTTGGTAAGGATCCTGATTGGTGAACAGCTGTATCGCGCCTGGACAGTCCTGTCCGGGCACCCTTACCACAAATAATCTGCGCCCCTCCCGATGACCCAACCGATCCGCATCAAGGACCACGAGAAAGACGCACGTCTCGTACGCGCACGCGTGGTGTTTGGCGCAATCATGGTGGTGGCGTTGTTGGGTGTGCTGATCGCCCGCCTGTATTTCCTGCAGGTGATCCAGTACGACTATCACTCCACGCTGTCGGAAAACAACCGGGTGCATGTGCAGCCGATCCCGCCGACCCGTGGGCTGATTTTCGACCGTAATGGCGTGGTGGTGGCGGACAACCGGCCCAGCTTCAGCCTGAGCATGACCCGCGAGCGCTCCGGCGACTGGCAGCATATCCTCGATGTGATCGTCGAGGTGCTGCAGCTGACGCCGGAAGACCGGGTGATCTTCGAGAAACGCATGAAGCAGGGGCGCCGGCCTTTCGAGCCGGTGCCGATCCTGTTCGAGCTGACCGAAGAGCAGATCGCGCGGATCGCGGTGAACCAGTTCCGTCTGCCGGGTGTGGAAGTGGTGGCGCAGTTGGTGCGGCATTACCCGCAAGGGCCGCACTTTGCCCACTCCGTTGGCTACATGGGGCGGATCAACGAGAAAGAGCTGAAAACCCTCGATCCGGTGAATTACAGCGGCACCCACCATATCGGCAAGACCGGCATCGAGCGTTTCTACGAGCCCGAGTTGCACGGTCAGGTGGGTTACGAGGAAGTCGAGACCAACGCCCGTGGCCGCGTGCTGCGGGTGCTCAAGCGTACCGACCCGGTGCCGGGCAAGGACATCGTGCTGAGCCTGGACATCAAGCTGCAGGAAGCCGCGGAGATGGCCCTGGGCGGGCGGCGCGGCGCGGTGGTTGCGCTGGACCCGACTACCGGCGAAGTTCTGGCGATGGTCAGCCAGCCGAGTTTCGACCCCAACCTGTTTGTGACCGGGATCAGCTTCAAGGCCTACGCCGAGTTGCGTGATTCCATCGACCGCCCGCTGTTCAACCGCGTGTTGCGCGGCCTGTATCCTCCGGGTTCGACCATCAAGCCGGCGGTGGCGATTGCCGGACTGGACGCAGGCGTGGTCACGGCCTCCAGCCGTGTGTTCGACCCGGGCTATTACATGCTGCCCAACTACGATCACAAATACCGTAACTGGAACCGCACCGGTGACGGCTATGTCGACCTGGACACCGCGATCATGCGCTCCAACGACACCTATTTTTACGACCTGGCCCACAAGCTCGGGATCGATCGCCTATCCGCCTATATGGGCAAGTTCGGTCTCGGCCAGAAAGTCTCCCTGGATATGTTCGAGGAATCCCCCGGCCTGATGCCATCGCGGGAGTGGAAGCGCGCCACCCGCCGCCAGGCGTGGTTCCCAGGCGAAACCCTGATCCTCGGTATCGGTCAGGGCTACATGCAGGCCACGCCGCTGCAACTGGCGCAGGCCACGGCGTTGGTCGCCAACAAAGGCATCTGGAACCGTCCACACCTGGCCAAGACCATCGAGGGCGAGAAACCTCTGGATGAAAACCCGATCCCCGACATCGTGCTGCGCGATCCGTCCGACTGGACCAAGGTCAACCACGGCATGCAGCAAGTGATGCACGGCGCCCGTGGCACCGCACGCAAGGCGGCCATCGGCGCGCAGTACCGCATTGCCGGCAAGAGCGGTACCGCCCAGGTGGTGGCGATCAAGCAGGGCGAAAAATACGACCGCTCCAAGGTCCAGGAGCGCCACCGCGACCACGCCTTGTTTGTCGGCTTTGCCCCGGCGGACGACCCGAAGATCGTGGTGGCAGTGATGGTCGAGAACGGCGAGTCCGGCTCAGGCGTCGCGGCGCCCGTGGTGCGCCAAGTGATGGACGCCTGGCTGTTGGCCGACGACGGCAGGCTTAAGCCCGAATACGGCGGCCCCCCTTCAAGCACCGAGGTTACGGCCCGTGAAGAGTAATTTTGACCGCATCCTCTCGAGTGAGGATGTGATGCGTCGCCGTGCGACGTTGCTGCAACGCATGCACATTGATGGCCCGTTGCTGATCCTGCTGCTGACCCTGGCGGCCGGTAGCCTGTTCGTGCTGTATTCGGCCAGCGGCAAGAACTGGGACCTGCTGATCAAGCAAGCGTCGTCGTTCGGCCTGGGGCTGCTGTCGATGGTGGTGATCGCCCAGTTGGAGCCGCGCTTCATGGCGCGCTGGGTGCCGTTGGGCTACGTCGCCGGGGTGTTGCTGCTGGTGGTGGTGGACGTGATGGGCCACAACGCCATGGGCGCGACCCGCTGGATCAACATTCCGGGGGTGATTCGCTTCCAACCGTCGGAATTCATGAAGATCCTGATGCCGGCGACCATCGCATGGTACCTGTCCAAGCGCACCTTGCCGCCGCAGCTCAAGCACGTGGGCATCAGCCTGATCCTGATTGGCGTGCCGTTCATCCTGATCGTGCGCCAGCCCGACCTCGGCACCTCGCTGCTGATCCTGGCGGGCGGTGCGTTCGTGCTGTTCATGGGCGGCCTGCGCTGGCGCTGGATCCTCAGCGTGCTCGCCGCCGCCGTGCCGGTGGCCGTGGCCATGTGGTTCTTCTTTATGCACGACTACCAGAAGCAGCGAATTCTCACGTTCCTCGACCCGGAAAGCGATCCGCTGGGCACCGGCTGGAACATCATCCAGTCGAAGGCCGCCATCGGTTCCGGCGGCGTATTTGGTAAGGGTTGGTTACTGGGCACCCAGTCGCATCTGGACTTTTTGCCCGAGAGCCACACCGACTTCATTATTGCGGTGATGGGCGAGGAGTTCGGCTTGGTGGGCATTTGCGCGCTGTTGCTGATCTATCTGCTATTGATTGGTCGTGGCCTGGTGATCACCGCGCAGGCGCAGACGCTGTTCGGCAAATTGCTCGCCGGCGCCCTGACCATGACTTTTTTTGTTTACGTTTTCGTCAACATCGGTATGGTCAGTGGCCTGTTGCCGGTGGTTGGGGTGCCGTTGCCATTCATTAGCTACGGCGGAACTTCGCTGGTGACATTGCTGTCAGCGTTTGGGGTTTTGATGTCGATTCATACGCATCGCAAATGGATCGCACAGGTTTGAATAAGGTGAAGATGTCAATGCAAGTAATGCGCGGCTGGGCGACTCGGCACGCGTCCTGGATGGGCCTGATTGGGCTGCTGGGCGCAACGCAAGAGGCGCAGGCCGGTGACTACGATGGTTCACCCCAGGTCGCCGAATTTGTCGGTGAGATGACCCGCGACTATGGTTTCGCCGGTGAACAGCTGATGGGCGTGTTCCGCGAAGCCCAGAAAAAGCAGGCGATCCTCGACGCCATCTCGCGCCCCGCCGAACGTGTGAAGCAGTGGAAGGAATATCGCCCGATGTTCCTCACCGACGCCCGCGTAGCCCGTGGGGTGGACTTCTGGCGCCAGCATGAGGCAGTACTGGCCCGGGCCGAGCAGGAATATGGTGTGCCGGCCCAGGTCATCGTTGCGATCATCGGCATTGAAACCTTCTACGGGCGCAATACCGGCAGCTACCGGGTCATCGACGCCTTGTCGACCCTGGGCTTCGATTACCCGCCCCGCGCCGAGTTCTTCCGCAAGGAACTGCGCGAATTCCTGCTGTTGGCCCGCGAAGAGCAGGTCGACCCGTTGACCCTCAAGGGCTCCTACGCCGGTGCGATGGGCTTGCCGCAGTTCATGCCGAGCAGCTTCCGCGCCTACGCAGTGGATTTTGACGGCGACGGGCATATCAATATCTGGAGCAACCCTGACGACGCCATCGGCAGCGTAGCCAGCTACTTCAAACGCCATGGCTGGGTCGCTGGCGAACCGGTGGTGATCCGCGCCGATGTCAGTGGGGAGCGCGCCGATGAAGGCCTGACCCAGGGCATCGAGCCGGCCAAGACGGTCGGGGAGTTGCGGGCGCTGGGCTGGTCGAGTCAGAATGCGCTGCCTGACGAGATGCCGGTCACGGCATTCCGCCTTGAGGGCGAAAACGGCCCGGAATACTGGATGGGCCTGAAGAATTTCTACGCAATCACGCGTTATAACCGCAGTGTGATGTACGCCATGGCCGTGCATCAGCTGTCAGACATGCTGGTCCAAGCACGGGGCACTAAGTAATGCGGGCATCGCCGTTCAATCAACCGCTCAAGCTGGTGGCGTTCGTCGCGTTGTCCCTGCTGGTCGTCAGTTGCTCCACCAGCCGCGGTCCGGTGCAGAAGTCCGGGGGCACCGCAGTTCGTTCCCAGCCGGGCCTGGACATCAACCGTGCGCACAAAGACGGCGCGCCGTGGTGGGATGTCGATGTGTCGAAGATCCCGGACGCCACGCCCACCCTGCACACCGGTGCCTACAAGGCCAACCCGTACACCGTGCTGGGCAAGACCTATTTCCCGCTGCAGGAATCCAAGACCTACGTGCAATCGGGCACGGCGTCCTGGTACGGCACCAAGTTCCACGGCCAGAACACCGCCAACGGCGAAGTGTATGACTTGTATGGCATGAGCGCGGCGCACAAGACCCTGCCGCTGCCGAGCTATGTGCGGGTGACCAACCTGGACAACAACCGCACGGTGATCCTGCGCGTCAACGACCGTGGGCCGTTTTACTCGGACCGCATCATCGACCTGTCCTACGCCGCCGCGAAGAAACTCGGCTACGCCGAAACCGGCACCGCGCGGGTCAAGGTCGAAGGCATCGACCCGGCGCAGTACTGGGCCCAGCGCGGCAAGCCGGCGCCATTGATGCTCAACGAGCCGCAGACCCCGCAACCGCAAATCACCGCATCGGCCGGCAAGTTCGAGCAGTGGACGCCGCCGCCACAACAGCACGCCCCGGACACCGTGGCTGTGCCGCAGGCTGCCCAGGGTGCTTCGCTGGCCGGTGGCCAATACTTGCAGGTGGGCGCTTTCGCCAACCCGGATGCGGCAGAACTGTTAAGGTCCAAGCTCAGCAGCATGGTCAACGCGCCGGTGTTCATCAGCTCCATCGTGCGTAACCAGCAGACGTTGCACCGTGTGCGCATGGGCCCGATCGGCTCGCCGAGCGAAGTGGCGCAAGTGCAGAACAGCGTGCGCCTGGCCAACCTGGGGCAACCCAGCGTAGTCACCGCTGAATAAAACAGAATTGATGGTTCTGGCCCGTGCGCGGGCTTGAACCCTGGTTGTTGGCTCGTTGAACAATAAAAACCCAGGGGCAAGGGGTGAGCAGGCAACCGAACACGTGACAGTCTGGTAGCGGGCTGTCTGAATAAGTTTTGCCCGCGAGGGCAAGTTTCCATAAGCAATTTCGAGAGACGGATGAACATCACCACCTTAGCCAAACGCACGTGCCTGCTTCTTTCGCTGATCATCACCCCGGCCGCCTGGGCGGTTGAAATGGTGCCGGCTTCCCCGCAACTGGCTGCCAAGGCCTGGGTCCTCATGGATGCCGCCAGCGGCAACGTGCTGGTCGAGAACAACGGTGACCAGCGCCTGCCACCGGCCAGCCTGACCAAACTGATGACCGCCTACATCGCGACCCTGGAAATCCGTCGCGGCCAGATCGGCGAGAACGACCCGGTCACCGTCAGCGAAAACGCCTGGCGTACCGGCGGTTCGCGGATGTTCATCAAGGTCGGTTCGCAGGTGACTGTGAGCGACCTGTTGCACGGCATCATCATCCAGTCCGGTAACGACGCCAGCGTCGCCCTGGCCGAGCATATTGCCGGCAGCGAAGATGCATTCGCCGACATGATGAACAAAACCGTGGCCGACCTGGGCATGACCAACAGCCACTTCATGAACCCGACCGGCCTGCCGAACCCGGAGCACTACTCGTCGGCTCACGACATGGCGATCCTGGCGCGCGCGATCATTCGTGTCGACCCGGTGCACTACGCGATCTACTCCCAGAAGGAATTCTTCTGGAACAACATCAAGCAGCCTAACCGCAACCTGCTGCTGTGGCGCGACAAGACCGTCGACGGTCTGAAAACCGGCCACACCGAAGAAGCCGGCTACTGCATGGTGTCGTCCGCTGTCCGTGACGGCCAGCGCCTGATCGCCGTAGTCTTCGGCACCAACAGCGAACAGGCCCGTGCGGCCGAGACGCAAAAGCTGCTGACCTACGGTTTCCGTTTCTTCGAAACCCAGACCTTCTACCAGAAAGGTGCTGAACTGGCGACCGCGCCGGTGTGGAAGGGCGCTACCTCCCAAGTCAAGGCCGGCCTGGCTGAAGACCTGACCCTGACCATGCCTAAAGGCCAGTTGAAGAAGCTTGCTGCCAGCATGACCATGAACCCGCAACTGGTTGCGCCCATCGCCAAGGGCGACGTGATCGGTAAAGTCGAAGTGAAGCTGGACGACAAGGTGGTGCACAGCGCCGACCTGATCGCCCTGGACGCCGTCGACGAAGGTGGTATCTTCCGCCGCGTGTGGGATAGCATCCGTCTATTCTTCTACAGCCTGTTCAACTGATTGTGTGCACCTGCAAAGCCCCGTGTTGATCCGACACGGGGCTTTGCCCGTCGCCACGGCTTACGCTTACGAGGCCGTTACGCCATGACCGATAAAGAAGTAAAGGCGCCAAAGATCGAATTCCCGGTGGTGGACTATCCCATCAAGGTGATCAGCGATACCGGTGTCGGCCGTAAAGACCTGATCCTTGAGATCGTGCGTAAACACGCAACGATCAACGATCAGCGCGTGGATGAACGCTCCAGTTCAACCGGCAAATACACCACGATCCAGTTGCACATCGTTGCGACGGATCAGGACCAGCTCTACAACATCAACAGTGAACTGCGGGCCACCGGCTTCGTGCACATGGTGCTGTGATGTCACAGGTCCTGGGCTTTCGCGAGCTCGGCCGGATGGACTACGAGCCCGTCTGGCACGCCATGCAGCGCTTCACCAACGAGCGCGGCACCTCGGCCCCCGATGAGATCTGGCTGGTGGAACACCCACCGGTGTTTACCCAGGGCCAGGCCGGCAAGGCCGAACATCTGCTGCTGCCGGGGGAAATTCCGGTGGTGCAGGTCGACCGAGGTGGCCAAGTGACTTACCATGGGCCGGGTCAACTGGTGGCCTACTTGCTGCTGGATGTGCGCAAGCTGGGGTTCGGCGTGCGCGACTTGGTCAGCCGCATGGAGGCTTGCCTGATCGAGCTGCTGGCCAGTTACGGCGTGAGCGCCGCAGCCAAGCCGGATGCGCCGGGTGTGTACGTTGATGGCGCGAAAATCGCCTCCCTGGGGCTGCGTATTCGCCACGGCTGTTCCTTTCATGGCCTGGCCCTGAACGTGGACATGGACCTGGCGCCGTTCCGGCGGATCAACCCGTGTGGCTATGCCGGGTTGGCAATGACGCAACTGAGTGACCACGCCACACCGATTAAATTTGCCGAGGTAAGTGCCCGGCTGCGTGCGCAGCTCGTCAAACACCTCGACTATGCTGAGCAGACGACCCTGACGGGCGGAATCGACTGATTATGACTACTGATGCAGTGCAAACCATGATCCCGACGGTGGACGTTACCGAACGCCCAGCCCCGGCCCCGCGTGCCAAGGTGGAAGCCGGCGTCAAGCTGCGCGGCGCCGAGAAGGTTGCACGCATCCCGGTGAAGATCATTCCGACCACCGAACTGCCGAAGAAACCAGACTGGATCCGCGTGCGCATCCCGGTTTCGCCGGAAGTCGACCGTATCAAGGCGCTGCTGCGCAAGCACAAGCTGCACAGCGTGTGCGAAGAGGCCTCCTGCCCTAACCTGGGTGAGTGCTTCTCCGGCGGCACCGCCACCTTCATGATCATGGGTGACATCTGCACCCGTCGCTGCCCGTTCTGCGACGTCGGCCACGGACGTCCGAAGCCACTGGACGTCAACGAGCCGGAAAGCCTGGCCATCGCCATCGCCGACCTGCGCCTCAAGTACGTGGTGATCACTTCGGTAGATCGCGACGACCTGCGTGACGGTGGTGCCCAGCACTTTGCCGACTGCATTCGCGAAATCCGCAAGCTGTCGCCGAACGTGATGCTCGAAACCCTGGTCCCGGACTACCGTGGCCGTATGGACGTGGCGCTGGAAATCACCGCCGCCGAGCCGCCTGATGTGTTCAACCACAACCTCGAAACCGTGCCACGCCTGTACAAGGCTGCGCGTCCAGGTTCGGATTACCAGTGGTCGCTGACCCTGCTGCAGAAATTCAAGCAGATGATGCCGCACATCCCGACCAAGTCCGGCCTGATGCTGGGCCTGGGCGAGACCGACGAAGAAGTCATCGAAGTCATGAAACGCATGCGCGAACACGACATCGACATGCTGACCCTGGGCCAATACCTGCAACCGTCCCGCAGCCACTTGCCGGTGCAGCGTTTTGTGCACCCGGACACCTTCGCCTGGTTCGCCGAGGAAGGCTACAAGATGGGCTTCAAGAACGTGGCGTCTGGCCCGCTGGTGCGCTCCTCGTACCATGCGGACGAGCAGGCCAAGCTGGTCAAGGCGAGCCTGGTTTCGTAACTCGCACCGCAATTGAATGTGGATGCGGGCTTGTGTGGGAGCGGGCTTGCTCGCGAATACGGAGTGTCAGTCAACTAATCAGGTGACTGACACTCCGTATTCGCGAGCAAGCCCGCTCCCACATTTGGTTCTGCGTTGGTTAAGGAGAATTGAGGATGACTGTCGCCGTACCTGCCCTTCGCTCCGAAGGCACCATCGCCCTGATCGCCCCCGCCGGCCCCGCCACCCTGGACGTCGAAAAAGCCGGCCAATGGATGCGCTCCCGCGGCTACGACCTGCGCATTTTCCCAGGTGTCTACGAACGCGACGGCTACCTCGCCGGCAGCGATGAAACCCGCCTCAACGACCTGCACAAAGCCTTCGCCGACCCTGACGTCGACGCCATCTTCTGCCTGCGCGGCGGCTACGGCACGCCGCGTCTGCTCGATAGCCTGGACTTCGACCTGCTGCGTGCCAATGCCAAACCCTTCGTGGGTTACAGCGACATCACAGCGCTGCATCTGGCAATCAGCCGCTACGCGGGTTTCGTGACCTTCCACGGGCCGATGCTCAACGCCGACCTGTTGGGCGACAAGCAACCGCCTACCGAGTCTTCATTGTTCAGCCTGCTGCGCGGCCAGTTGGGTGCTGGCAGCGAATTGATGCACCCGGTGGCATACCCGCTGACTACAATCGAGCCTGGCATCGCCTGTGGGCGCTTGCTGGGCGGCAACCTGTCGATGATCGCGGCAGTCATGGGCACACCCTTTGAGATCGACGCAGAAGGCATCATCCTGTTGATCGAGGACGTCAACGAGCCGATCTACCGCATCGACCGCCTGCTGACGCACCTGCGCCTGGCGGGCAAGCTGGCGCAGGTTGCCGGTGTACTGGTAGGGGACGTGGCGGGTGTGGATAAGGTTGCGTTGGAGCGCTTGCTCAAGCAGACCTTCGAGCCGTTGCGCATCCCGGTGTTGTCCGGTTGGCGCAGTGGGCATTGTGACCCGAACCTGACGTTGCCGATGGGCGCATTGGTGCGGTTGGATGCGGGGGAGCAGCGGTTGGTGTTGGAGCAGGATGTAGTGTTCAAAGCCTGAGTTTTTGCGGCCTGTCAGGCCGTCATCGGGGGCAAGCCCCCTCCCACAATGGAATGCTGTCGAAATGTGGGAGGGGGCTTGCCCCCGATAGCAATAGCCGCCATAAGCCAATCTAGCGGTTCTGCAACGACTCCAGCAGCTTCACCGTCGGATACCCATCCGCCGGCCAGCCCAAGGCCTGCTGCGCCGCACGAATCGCCTTGCGTGTATTGGCGCCGATAATCCCGTCAGGGTTGCCCGCGTCATAGCCGTTGGCACTCAAGGCCGTCTGCAAGTCGATGCGCTGCGAGCGGCTCAATGGCAATTCATCTTTCGGCCAATCGCCACGAATCACGCCGCCGCCACCGAAACGTTCCGACAGCAGGCCGACCGCCAAAGCGTAGGACGACGAGTTGTTGTACTTGAGGATCGCACGGAAGTTATCCAGCACCAGGAACGCCGGGCCGCGATAACCGGCCGGTAACAGCAGGGCAGCGGAGAGTTGGTCGACGTTGGGTGGCATGCTCGCACCCGGTGGCAGTTGGATGCCCAGTTTCAGCCATTCTGCGACCGTCTTGCGGATGCCGCCATCGGCCAGGGCGTAGTCGAAGTTCGCCGGCAATTGTTTCACCTCAAAACCCCACGGCTGGCCTCTCTGCCAGCCGGAGCTTTGCAGGTAGTGTGCGGTGGAGGCGAGGGCGTCTGCCGGGCTGTTCCAGATATCGCGGCGACCGTCGCCATCGAAGTCCACGGCGTGGGTGTTGTAGGTGGTCGGGATAAATTGGGTCTGGCCCATGGCACCGGCCCAGGAGCCTTTCATCTGGTCAGCCTGGATATCACCGTGCTGGATGATCTGCAGCGCCGCCAGCAACTGCGCCTGGGCAAATGCCGGGCGACGGCCTTCGTAGGCCAGGGTCGCCAGCGAGCGGATTACCGAGTTGTTGCCCTGGAACTGGCCGAAGTTACTCTCCATGCCCCACACTGACACCAGCGCCTGGCGGTCGACGCCATAACGTTGTTCGATGCTTTGCAGGATGTCGGCGTACTTGACCAGCAACGCCTGGCCGTTGCGCACGCGCACGGGCGACAGGGCGCCGTCGAGGTATTCCCACACCGGGCGGGAAAATTCCGGCTGGCTGCGGTCGGCGCGGATCACCGCCATGTCGGGGGTGACGTTGGCGAATGCGGTGTCGAACACGGCGGCGGTGATGCCGGCCTGCAGTGCTTGCACGCGGAAGGCCGCTTGCCATTCGGCAAAGGTCTGGGTCGGTTGGATATCAAGATTGTCCACGGCCAGCGGGGCCACGACAGCGGGCGCAATCACAGGGGCGGTCTGGAGCTTGGGCAGCGGTTGAGCGTCGGCGGCGGTGGGTTTCTCCGCGCAGGCGACGAGCAGAATGAGGCTGGAGGCAGCGATCAGTTGGCGAAAGTGCCAACGACGGGAAAGACTAGAGGGCATGCACAGGTCCAGGGATTGCAAATCAGGTGCAGACCTTATCATGCCAGAGGGCTGCTTGCCTTCAGGCAGCCAGAAAGTAAGAAGCCTCCCAGCTATTAGACTGGAAGGCTTCGCGGCGGTAGCTGCCTTTGCCCTTGCCGGCGCGTTCCTGACGGCTGCGGAACAGTGGCTGGGCGATGATGGATTTGGCCTTGTTGGGGCCATGCTTGGATGGCTTTTTGCTCATGGTTTTTACTCGCTTGGGATGGGTGGAGTGGCGCAAATGATCTGCCGAAGTTCTGCCGCTGTAAAGCTCGGCGAAGTGTAGGAAAAGTGGGCACGGTCAAAACTGTGGGAGCGGGCTTGCTCGCGAATGCGGTGCGTCAGACCCTGATGTGTTGAATGGCGCACCGCCTTCGCGAGCAAGCCCGCTCCCACATTGGATTTGTGGTGTTTTTGAGAGAGGGTTTATTCGGCAGGCAGGGTCAGGCGCTGACCGGCCATCAACAGCGACAAGCGGCTAAGACTCATCCACGGTGAACCAGCGGCCTGGCCCTTGATCTGCGCGTCGATGCGCTGCGCTTCCAGCAGCAATTGCGCCCAGCGTTGCGCCGAGTGCCGTTGCAGCGCTTTGCTCATCAAGGGTTTGCGCTTGTCCCACACTGGCGGCTTGGCCTGGCTGAAGCATTTGTCCAGCGGCGTACCCTGGCTGTATTGCAGGGCAATATTGGCCAGCACCCGCAGTTCACGGGCCAGGGCCCAGAGAATCACTGGCGGTTCCACGCCTTCGCCGCGCAGGCCTTCGAGCATGCGCAGGGCGTGAGCGGGCTCACCGTTGAGGATCGCATCCACCAGCCCGAACACATCGAAGCGCGCGCTATCGGCCACAGCGCCCTGGACGGTCTCGACGGTAATCTGCCCGTCTTCGGCCATCAGCTTGAGCTTTTCGATCTCCTGGGCAGCGGCCAGCAAGTTGCCTTCAACCCGGGCGGCGATCAACTCGACCGCGTCCTGGGTTGCCGACAGCCCCGATTGGGACAGGCGTTGGCGAATCCATTGCGGCAACTGGCTGCTGTCCACCGGCCAGATCTGGATGAACTGGGTCTGTGCGCCTTCTACCAGCGCCTTGCCCCACTTGGTTTTCTGCGCGCTGCCATCAAGCTTGGGCAGGCTGATCAACAACACCGTGTCTTCGGCGGGGCGCGAGCAGTATTCCATCAGGGCGGCTGCGCCCTTGTCGCCAGGCTTGCCTGAAGGCAGGCGCAGTTCCAGCAGGCGCTTCTCGGCAAACAGCGACATGCTTGCACCGGCCTGCAGCAGCGTGCCCCAGTCGAAGCTGGCGTCGGCGCTGAAGACCTGGCGTTCGTCGAAACCTTGCTGGCGTGCCGCAGTGCGAATGGCGTCGGCGGCTTCCTGACACAGCAGCGGATCATCACCGCTGACGATGTAGACAGGCGCAAGGCCACCTTGCAGGTGTTTGGCGAGTTGGGCGGGGGCGAGTTTCATAGGCAGGGTAAACGGGGCGCTTGGGGCGCCCCGTCTGGCTTACTCGACAGGGACTTCAACAGGCGATTGTTTCGGCGTGTTGTCTTCGTACTCTTTGGCGGCTTTCAGCGCGTCGGCGTCGGCCTTGGCCTTGTTGTCAGCCTGTTGCTGCAGGGTCTCCAGTTGTTCCGGAGTCAGCATGGACAGGCGCAGCACCATGCGCTGTACCAGTTCGCGACGCATTTCCTTGCGCACTTGCTGGATTTCGGAATCCGAACCCACCAGGTTGTTGCCATCGTGGCTGACCACTTTCTGCACCTGGATCTTGTCACCCATCAGCGGCAGATGATCGCGGCCCTGGATTTCGAAGTTGAGCGCAGTGTTCAGTTCGATGTCGGACGCACGCCCGGCGCTGGCGTAACTCAGGTTACGCTGGGTTTCTCTCTCGTCCACCAGGAACAGTTTGTACGTCGCGCCGGTATAGACGTGCACGCCGCTGTTTTCCAGCACCTGACGCAACTGCGTCACCGTATCGCCGTAGGCGTTGCGGGCGCTGACGTCGAGTTCCTTGATCGTCAGGTCATTGGTGCCGGTACCGCGCAGCTGGAAGCCGCAAGCGCTCAGCAGCACGGCAAGGCCCATCACCAGCAAATTGCGTTTAATCATTTTGTTGCTCCCCTTGAAACCATGTGGGCCTTATCGAGGCCCTGAAGGCTTTGTTCGACGCAGGGCCCAAACCCTGCGCCCGATCCGATTAGCTCGCGACGATATTGACCAGTTTGCCAGGCACCACGATCACTTTGCGGATCGTCAGGCCTTCGGTAAAGCGCAGCACGTTCTCGTTGACGCGGGCAGCCGCCTCGACGTCTTCGCGGCTGGCCGTGGCCGGCATGTCGATCTGACCACGCAGTTTGCCGTTGACCTGGATCACCAGTTGCAGCGTGTCCTGTACCAGGGCGCTGTCATCCTGCACCGGCCAGCGCGCATCGATGACGGCGTCGCTGTGGCCCAAACGGTTCCACAGGTCGTGGCTGATGTGCGGCGTGATCGGCGCCAGCAGCAGGGTGACTGTTTCCAGGCCTTCCTGTACCAGTGCACGATCCTGCTCAGTCACTTGTGGCGCTTTTTCCAGTACGTTCATCAGCGTCATCACCTGGGCGATGGCGGTGTTGAACTTGTGGTTCTGGCCTACGTCCTGGCTGGCTTGCTTGATGGCCAGGTGGGTGCTGCGGCGAATGAGTTTCTGCTCGTCGCTCAAGGCGGCCACATCCAGTTTGCCCGGCAGGCCTTGGCTGATATGAGCGTGCGCCAGGCGCCAGACGCGCTTGAGGAAACGGTGCGAGCCTTCGACGCCGGAGTCGGACCATTCGGCGCTCATGTCAGGCGGCGAGGCGAACATCATGAACAGGCGGCAGGTGTCGGCACCGAACTGATCGATCATCGACTGCGGGTCAACGCCGTTGTTCTTCGACTTGGCCATCTTCTCGGTGCCGCCGATTTCCACCGGCAGGCCGTCGGCGATCAGCTTGGCGCTGATGACCTTGGCTTTGCTGTCGCGCTCAAGCTCGACGTCAGCCGGGTTGAACCAGGTGTAGGCGCCGTTGGCTTCACGGCGATAGTAGGTCTCGGCGACCACCATGCCCTGGGTCAGCAGGTTCTTGAACGGCTCATCGGAGCTCACCAGGCCTTCGTCGCGCATCAGCTTGTGGAAGAAGCGCGCGTATAGCAGGTGCAGGATGGCGTGTTCGATACCGCCGATGTACTGGTCAACCGGCAACCAGTGGTCGGCCGCGGATTTCTCTACCAGGCCGCCTTCATAGTGCGGCGAGGCGTAACGGGCGTAGTACCACGAGGACTCGACGAAGGTGTCCATGGTGTCGGTTTCACGCTTGGCAGGCGCGCCGCATTTCGGGCAACTGCACTCGTAGAACTCGGGCATGCGCGCCAGCGGCGAACCGGCCCCGTCCGGCACCACGTCTTCCGGCAGGACGACCGGCAGTTGGTCTTCCGGTACTGGCACGTCGCCACAGCTTTGGCAGTGGATGATCGGGATCGGGCAGCCCCAGTAGCGCTGGCGGCTGATGCCCCAGTCGCGCAGGCGGAACTGGGTGCGCGAGGCGCCGAGGTTTTTCTTGACCAGCGCCACTTCGATGGCGTCGAAAGCGCCCTGGAAATCCAGGCCGTCGAACTCGCCGGAGTTGATCAGCGTGCCGTGCTCGCCGTAGGCGTCTTGCCACGGGGCCGGGTTGGTATCGCCCGAGCTGGTGCGCACCACGGACTTGATCGGCAGGCTGTACTTGGTGGCGAATTCGAAATCGCGCTCGTCGTGGGCCGGCACAGCCATTACTGCGCCATCGCCGTAGTGCATCAGCACGTAGTTGGCGACCCATACCGGCAACTTCTCGCCAGTCAATGGATGTTCAACAAACAGCCCGGTGGGCAGGCCTTTTTTCTCCTGGGTGGCGACGTCGGCTTCGGCCACGCTGCCGCCTTTGCATTCGGCGATGAACGCCTGCAGCTCAGGGTTGTTCTGCGCGGCCTGGGTGGCCAGTGGGTGCTCGGCGGCGACCGCAACGTAGGTCGCGCCCATCAGGGTGTCCGGACGGGTAGTGAATACTTTGAGTGCGCCCGCTGCGCCGATCGAGTCGACGTTGTACGGGAACTGCACTTCCATGCCCTTGGACTTGCCGATCCAGTTGCGTTGCATGGTCTTGACCTGTTCCGGCCAGCCCGGCAGGTCGTCGAGGCTCGACAAGAGTTCATCCGCGTAGGCGGTGATCTTGAAGTAGTACATCGGGATTTCGCGCTTTTCGATCAGCGCGCCGGAGCGCCAGCCGCGACCGTCGATCACTTGCTCGTTGGCAAGGACGGTCTGGTCGATCGGGTCCCAGTTCACGGTGCCGCTCTTTTTGTAGATCACGCCTTTTTCGAACAGGCGGGTGAACAGCCATTGTTCCCAGCGGTAGTAGTCCGGCTTGCAGGTGGTGACTTCGCGGGACCAGTCCACCGCCAGACCCAGACTGCGCAGCTGGGACTTCATGTAGGCGATGTTTTCGTAGGTCCACTTGGCGGGCGCCACGTTGTTTTTCATCGCGGCGTTTTCCGCCGGCATGCCGAAGGCATCCCAACCCATGGGTTGCAGGACGTTCTTGCCTTGCATGCGCTGGTAACGGGAAATCACGTCGCCGATGGTGTAGTTACGCACGTGCCCCATGTGTAGCTTGCCGCTGGGGTAAGGGAACATCGATAGGCAGTAGTAAGTCTCCTTGCCTGGCTGTTCACTGACTTCAAAGGACTTTTGCTCGTCCCAGAAGGTTTGGGCGGCATTTTCTATTTCACGGGGCTGATATTGTTCGTGCATGGCTACTTTTGAACTGAATAGGGGTGGCCTAATCCTCTTCGGTGCAACATTCAGGTTGATCGACACCAAAAAGCGGCGCGTCCGTGCCCAAACCCTGCGGGAAGTGGAGTTACAGGAAGCGCCGTAGCATACATGACCCCACTCTATCGAGGGAAACCCTGATTGCTCTGGCAGGGCCGTCTGTCGCGGCGCCGGGCAGGCGCAGCCACGGGGGCTACGCTGTTTATTGGGGAGCAAGTCTTTCTTCAATGAGGTGAGGGGATGGTTGAATCGCAGCGAATCGTAACGAAACCGGAAATCTACGAAGGACTGATCGACCGATTGGGTCGTGCATTGGATGCAGCGAGGACAGCGGGCCGATTGCGTGATGAGCGGCCTGTGGAGTTGGAACTGCGTGGTTTGACCCGCGCGGAGCTGGAACTGATCAAGGCTTATCTGGAACGGAATGGGCGCGGTGCGCCTCCTCTGGTGGCAACCCCGCCACCCAAGGAGCCCACGCACTCTGCCAAGGTGGTGTGGCTCAAGGACTTGTCGGTCGGTCGCGGCCCGGAAAAACGCCGCTTCGTACGCTACAAGTAGTTCACTCCCCCAGAGCAACACCTTCGCGTCATGTCACGGTAAAGATTGTCGCTAAACCCAGTTACACCTTAGGCTTCGGGCATCTTTGGAGATGCCCGATGCCTATTCGTTACTTCATTAAACAACTGCTCCTGCCGCCCGGCATTTTCTTGCTGCTGCTGGCCCTTGCCTGGTGGTTTCGGCGCAGCCGGCCACGCTTGGCGGGTTGCTGCTTTGCGCTGGGGTTTGGCGGCATGTGGCTGATCAGCCTGCCGGTGATGGTTGAGTGGGGCGCACGTGCCCTGGAGACCGAACCGCCGTTGGCGCGAGAAGACTGGTCGACGCTGGCACAGCGCGCCGATGCAATCGTGGTGTTGGGCTCCGGACGTGAGCGCGGTGACCCGGCTTGGGGCGCCGACCAACCTACGGGTATCGGCCTTGAGCGCCAGCGCTATGCCGCGCGACTGGCCAAGGCTTCCGGGTTGCCGGTGCTGACGACCGGCGGCCTGCATTACGGCACGCCGCCCAGCGAGGCGGAGTTGATGGCGGTATCGATGCAGGATGACTTCGGCGTGACGGTGCGCTGGAAGGAAGAGCGCAGCCGAACCACCTGGGAAAACGCGCAGATGAGCGCAGAAATTCTCTTGCCCCAGGGCATCAAGCGCGTGGTGGTGGTGACCCAGGCCTGGCACATGCCGCGTTCGGTGTGGAGCTTCGAGAAAGCCGGTTTTACCGTGGTGCCGGCGCCGGTGGGGTTCCTGGGCGTGGACAACGCCCGGCCACTGGGTGGCTGGATGCCGGAGTTTGTGTCGGTATGGCGCAGTGGGCAGTTGATCAATGAGGCGGTGGGGCAGATAGGCTATCGGTTGTTTTACCGATAACACGGCAGATCAACATGTGGGAGGGGGCTTGCCCCCGATAGCAGAGTGTCAGTCAGTACATCTGATACTGATACACAGCCATCGGGGGCAAGCCCCCTCCCACATTGGGTTTGTGTTTATCTGTCAGACGGTTTTGGACATGCGGCCAGCCAGCAGTGCCCAGCCGAACAGCCCCAGGCACAGGATGATCAGTGGCCACGAACGCCATTGCAGGTACGGCGTGAGGTTGTGCATCGGCACCACTTCGCCGTAGAGGATCCCACGTTCGAATTGCGGGATCTGCGCAGTGATCTGCCCGAACGGGTTGATCAGGCCGGTCACGCCATTGTTGGTGGCGCGGATCATCCAGCGCCCCGCCTCCAGTGCACGCATCTGCGCCATTTGCAGGTGCTGCAACGGGCCAATCGAGCGGCCGAACCAGGTGTCGTTGCTGATGGTCAGCAGCAGATCGCTCTGCGCCGACAGGCCGGCGGCGAATTCCGGGTACACCACTTCGTAGCAAATGAACGGCGCAATCTGATAGCCCTTGGCCTGCAGCATCGCCTGGTCCGAGGGGCCGCGGGCGAAGTCCGACATCGGCAGGTCGAAGAAGGCAATCAGGCCGCGCAGCATGTCTTGCAATGGCACGTACTCACCGAACGGCACCAGTTTCTGCTTGAGGTAGGTGCCGTCGCCTTCGCCGACCACGGTGATGCCGTTGAAGTAGCGCTTCTGGTGGTGCACTTCCTGGCGGATCGGTACCCCGGTGATCAGCGCGGAGTGCCGGTCGGCGGCGAACTTGCCCATCATGCCCAGGTAGCCCTCGACGGACTCCTTGAGCACCGGCACCGCCGTTTCCGGCCATACCAGCAAATCGACACGCTTGGAACTGAAGCTCATGTCGCGATACAGCGCGAGCTGCGCGTTGAGCTGCTCCGGGTCCCACTTCATGCTCTGTTCAACGTTGCCCTGGATGGCGGCTACGCTCAGCGGCGCGCCAGACGGACTGGTCCAGGCGTGATGCTTGAGCGCCAGGCCGATCGCCCAGGGTGCTACCAGCAACACCAGGCCGGCACCGATAAACGCGTTACGCCTGCCGGCCAGCAGGCGCGGCAGGTTGCACAGCAGGGCGGCGGTGAGTGCCAGGGCAAAGGAGATCAGCCACATCCCGCCCAGCGGCGCGAGGCCGGTGAGGGGGCCGTCGAGTTGGCTGTAGCCGGAGTACAGCCACGGGAACCCGGTAAGGAACCAGCCGCGAAACGCCTCCTGGCCGACCCACAACGCTGCGAATGTCAGCGCATCCGCCAGCGGCGCTTCGTTGCGGCGCAACCAGCGCGCCCACAACCAGGCGGGCAGGGCGAAGAACCAGGCGATGGCGGCGGTGAACAACAGCATCAGGAACCCCGCCAGCAACACCGAAGCGCCGCCGAAGTGGTGGATGCTGTAGTAGATCCAGCTGGTTCCCGCGCCAAACAGGCCGAAGCCGAAACACCAGCCACGGCCCAGCGCCTGGCGTGGCGTCAGTTCTCGCAGCCCGACATAGAACAGGCCGACCGCCACCAGCGCAAACGGCCATAGGTCGAAGGGCGCCAGCGCCAGGGTGGTGATGGCGCCGGCCACCACGGCCAGCAAATTACCGGGCCAGCCGGGGCGAGTTAGGCGCTGCATGTCATTCCTTAGCGGGCAATGGGTGTCAGGCGGATCAGGTGAATGCGACGGCTATCGGCATTCAGGATTCGGAAGCGATACGCGCCGATCTCGGTGGTTTCGTTACGTTTTGGCAAGTGGCCAAACGCACTCATCACCAGGCCGCCCACGGTATCGAACTCGTCATCGGAAAATTCGCTGTCGAAGAACTCGTTGAAGTTCTCGATCGGCGTCAGCGCCTTGATCAGGAAGTCACCGCTGGGCAGTGGCTTGATGTAGCTGTCTTCTTCGACGTCGTGTTCGTCTTCGATATCGCCGACGATCTGTTCGAGCACGTCTTCAATCGTTACCAGGCCAGCTACGCCGCCGTATTCGTCGATCACAATGGCCATGTGATTGTGGTTGGCGCGGAATTCGCGCAGCAGCACATTCAGGCGCTTGGACTCAGGCACGAAGGTGGCCGGACGCAGCAGGTCCTTGATGTTGAAGCTGTCGCCGTTCTCCTTGAGGATCAGCGGCAGCAGGTCCTTGGCCAGCAGGACGCCCATGACATCGTCATGGCTTTCACCGATCACCGGGTAGCGCGAGTGCGCCGAGTCGATCACGGCCGGGAGGAACTCCCGTGGGGTCTGGGTCGCCTTGATGCTGATCATCTGCGAGCGCGGGACCATGATGTCCCGCACTTGCAGGTCAGCCACCTGGATGGCGCCCTCGACAATGGCCAGCGCTTCGCTGTCCAGCAACTTGTTCTGATGGGCCTCGCGCAGCAGCTCCAGCAGCTCCTGGCGGTTTTTCGGCTCGTGGGCAAAAGCCTGGGTCAGTTTACCCAGCCATGACTTCTGCCCGTTGCTCGATCGGTCTTCGCTCATAGCGATTACTCTGAATCCTTTGTTGTTACAGTTGAGTGTTTTTAAGTTTCGTCGTCGGCATAAGGGTCCGGATGACCCAGTTCTGCAAGCAACGTTTGTTCCAGTGTTTCCATTTCCTCGGCTTCGTCATCGTCTATATGGTCGTAACCCAAGAGATGCAAGCAGCCGTGGATGACTAGATGGGCCCAATGGGCCTCAAGTTCCTTGCCTTGTTCCTTCGCTTCGCGCTCCACCACCGCGACACAGATGACCAGGTCGCCCAGCAACGGGATATCCAGCAGCTCATCCGGCACGTCGGCGGGGAAGGACAGCACGTTGGTCGCGTAATCCTTTTGGCGCCAGGTGTGATTCAGTTCGCGGCCTTCGGGCTCGTCCACCAGGCGAATGGTCAGTTCCGAGTCGGCGGTGCGCTGGCGCAGGGCCAGGGCGCACCATTGACGGAACTGGGCTTCGCTGGGGGCGGGCGCTTCGGTGGCCAGCTGCAGGTCTAGCTCAAGCATCGCGGCGAACGTCCTTGGACAGCCCGTCGTCACGGTGTTCGAAGCGCTCGTAGGCCTCGACGATGCGCTGTACCAGCGGGTGGCGAACCACATCCTTGGGCATGAAGTGCGTAAAGCTGATGCCCGGCACGTCCTTGAGCACCTCGATCACCTGGCCCAGGCCCGACTTGGTGCCCTTGGGCAGGTCGACCTGGGTGATGTCGCCGGTGATCACGGCGGTGGAGCCGAAACCGATGCGGGTGAGGAACATCTTCATCTGCTCGACCGTGGTGTTCTGGCTTTCGTCGAGGATGATGAAGCTGTTGTTCAAGGTGCGACCGCGCATGTAGGCCAGCGGGGCGATCTCGATCACCTGGCGTTCGATCAGCTTGGCCACGTATTCGAAGCCGAGCATCTCATACAGCGCGTCGTAGAGCGGGCGCAAGTACGGGTCGATCTTCTGGGCGAGGTCACCGGGCAGGAAGCCGAGCTTCTCGCCAGCCTCGACCGCCGGGCGTACCAGCAGGATGCGGCGCACTTGCTCGCGTTCCAGCGCATCGACCGCGCAGGCCACGGCCAGGTAGGTCTTGCCGGTACCGGCGGGGCCGATGCCGAAGTTGATGTCGTTGCCAAGGATTTCCTTGACGTACTTCTGCTGATTCAAGCCGCGCGGGCGAATCATGCCTTTTTTGGTACGCAGGGCCACGCTGGCTTCAGCCACGGGGTTGTTGGCCAGGTCTTCGACGGCCGATTCCTGCAGGTACAGGTGCACGGTTTCCGGCGACAGCTCGCTACCCTTGGTTTCACGGTAGAGGCGACGCAGCAGGTTTTCTGCGGACGTGGTGTGTTGGGGTTCACCAATGAGCTCGAACTGATTGCCGCGATTGCGGATCTCGATGCTCAGGCGTTGTTCGATCAGGCGCAGGTGCTCGTCGAACTGTCCGCACAGATTGGCGAAACGGCGAGCCTCAAACGGCTCGAGGAGAAAACGATGGGGTTCTGCGATGGGTGCGTTCAAGGTTGTTTTTAGCCGCCCTTTGGCTGTTGAGGTGAAATAGAGAATAACGCCAGTGGCGCGGGTACGAAAGCACTTACGTTATCGGAATGTTGCGCAGTGCCAATGTGGGAGCGGGCTTGCTCGCGAATGCGGTCTCTCAGTAACAGATGTATTGACTGATACACCGCATTCGCGAGCAAGCCCGCTCCCACATTTTGATCTCCATCAGTCAGACCCATTGATGGGTTATTGGATCAACGAGCCACGCAACGAATGCGGTTGCGCCGCATCGATATGTACATCGGCAAACTGGCCGATCAGGGTCGGATTATCGCAGCGGAAGTTTACGATTCGGTTGTTCTCGGTACGCCCCTGCAATTCGCCCGGGTCTTTTTTCGAATAGTCGGTGACCAGGATGCGCTGGATGGACCCGACCATTTGTCGGCTGATCTCGAAACCCTGCTGGTTCAAGCGGTGTTGCAGCGCATTGAGGCGCTCTTTTTTCAACGCTTCCGGGGTCTCGTCCGCCAGGTCGGCCGCCGGGGTCCCGGGGCGTTGACTGTAGACGAACGAGTAGGAGAAGTCGAAACCGACGTCTTCGATCAGCTTCATGGTCTGCTCGAAGTCTTTCTCGGTCTCGCCGGGGAAACCGACGATAAAGTCCGAGCTGATGCAGATGCCCGGCACCGCTGCGCGCAATTTGCGCAGTTTGGATTTGTATTCCAGGGCGGTGTGGTTGCGCTTCATGGCTGCGAGGATGCGGTCCGAGCCCGATTGCACCGGCAAGTGCAGGTGCTTGACCAGTTCCGGGACTTCAGCGTGGGCCTGGATCAGGCTGTCGGAGAACTCCAGCGGGTGTGAGGTGGTGTAGCGGATGCGCTCGATACCGTCCACGGCCGCCACCACGCGGATCAGCTCCGCCAGGTCGGCCAGGCGGCCGTCATGGGTCTGGCCGCGATAGCCATTGACGTTCTGGCCCAGCAGGGTCACTTCACGCACACCGTTTTCGGCCAGGTGGATGATTTCCGACAGCACGTCGTCAAACGGCCGACTGACTTCTTCACCGCGGGTGTAGGGCACCACGCAGAAGGTGCAGTACTTGCTGCAGCCTTCCATCACCGATACGTAGGCGCTTGGCCCGTCGATACGCGGCTCGGGCAAGTGGTCGAATTTTTCGATTTCCGGGAACGACACATCCACCTGTGGCAGCTTGGTGACGCGCGCGGCATCGATCATTTCCGGCAGGCGGTGCAGGGTCTGTGGGCCGAAAACTACGTCGACATAAGGTGCGCGGTCGCGGATCGCGGCACCTTCCTGGCTGGCCACGCAACCGCCGACGGCGATCACCATGTCCGGGTTGGCCAGTTTCAATTCGCGCCAGCGGCCCAACTGCGAGTACACACGGTCCTGGGCCCGCTCGCGGATCGAGCAGGTATTGAGCAGGATTACGTCGGCATCTTCGGCGCGGGCGGTGACTTCCAGGGCCTGGTGTTCGCCCAGCAGATCGACCATGCGCGAGCTGTCGTACTCGTTCATCTGGCAACCGTGGGTTTCGATGTAAAGCTTCTTGGCCATGGGAATCGTCAACTGGTGGTAAAGAACCGCGCATTATAGGGGGCATGCCCATTGGTTCCTAGCGTTGTGCATCGGGTGCCATGCTATAGTTCGCGCCCTCTTTTATATCCCCGATGTGTTGTTCGCCCACCATGACCAAACGTGAAGCTCCAATCTACAAGGTGATTTTCCTCAACCAGGGCCAGGTGTTCGAAATGTACGCCAAGCAGATCTATCAAAGTGATCTGTGGGGTTTCCTGGAGGTGGAAGAGTTCGTCTTTGGCGAGCGCACCCAGTTGGTTGTCGACCCGGGCGAAGAGAAGCTCAAGGCGCAGTTCGAAGGCGTGGTGCGCAGTTTTGTGCCGATGCATTCGATTGTGCGCATCGATGAAGTCGAGCGCTTGGGCACGCCGAAGATCAGCGAGGCACGGGGTACCAGCAATGTGATGCCATTTCCGATGCCAATGCCGGAGAAGTAAGGCGGCTGTCAGGGCAGGGGTGAGAAGGGCGAACGCCCATCGGCGCTCTGCAGTTCCAAAAGGTAATTGCGGAAAATCTGGCCCAGCACCTGGGTCGCCACTTCCAGTTCATCGCGCTGCATGTGCTCGGCGACTTCGTCGGCGGTGTCCAGCGCGTCTTCAGCGCCGTTGACCGCGGCCATTTTCAGCACGATATACGCCTGGACGTTATTGGCCGGCACCCCTTCGCCCTTGAAGAACATGTTGCCCAGTTGGAATTGCGCCTGGGCATGGCCCTGCAACGAGGCTTTCTCGAAGTAGCTCAAGGCCTTGTTGAGGTCGCGGGCAGGGTTCTTGCTGTCGTGGAAGTACTCGCCCAACTCGTATTGCGCCTGCGCATCCCCGCCGTCGGCCTGTTTCTGGCACGCGCTCAGGGCTTCGGCCTGGCTGTCTGGCTGGGTATTGAGGGTGCAACGACCCATCGCTGGGATTAACAACGAGTTGCCGCCTGCTTGTGCATGTGCCAGCAGCGGCTGAAGGAGCAACAGGCAGCCCAGTACCAGGGTGCGGCCGGTGCGTTTCATGGGAATCGACTTACCTCTGACGGGGCACGCGGACCCTCGGGGGATCCAATAAGCGCGCATTATGAAATAAGCAGGCCTCTGCTTACAAAGTCTTTACTCGTTTTTCTGCTGCTTGGGCAAGTTATCTGCCGGATTGCAGGTGAATTCTCGGAAAAACTCGGAAATATCTGTAAGCAAAGTAGCAAATCAGACACCGTTTGCGCGGTGCCTGATGGTTGCGGCCTATTACTTCAGTGCGGCGAAGGCGCGTTCGGCGGCGTCGAGGGTCAGTTTCAGCTCGGCTTCGCCATGGGCGATCGAGGTGAAGCCGGCTTCGAAAGCGCTCGGTGCCAGGTACACGCCGCCTTCCAGCATCAGGTGGAAGAAGCGTTTGAACAGATCGGCATCGCTGCCCATCACGTCATCAAAGGTGACGATATCGTCGGCGCCGCTGAAGTACAGGCCGAACATGCCGCCGGCCTGGGTGGTGACAAATGGAATGCCAGCGGCATCGGCGCGCTGTTGCAGGCCGTCGAGCAGGCGTGTGGTGTAGTCGGTCAGCTCGGCGTGGAAGCCTGGGCGGCTGATCAGGCGCAGGGTGGTGAGGCCGGCGGCCATGGCCAGTGGGTTACCCGACAAGGTGCCCGCCTGATACACCGGGCCCAGCGGCGCGATGTGCTGCATGATCTCGCGCTTGCCGCCGAAGCAGCCCACCGGCATGCCGCCGCCGATGATCTTGCCGAAGGTGCTCAGGTCCGGCGTGACGCCGTAGTGCGCCTGGGCGCCGCCGAGGGCGACGCGGAAACCGGTCATCACTTCGTCGAAAATCAGCACCACACCGTGTTTGTCGCACTGCTCGCGCAGGCCTTCGAGAAAGCCCGGCGCCGGCGGTACGCAGTTCATGTTGCCGGCCACCGGTTCGACGATGATGCACGCCACATCCTGGCCCACTTCATTGAGCATCTGCTCGACGGCGGCGATGTCGTTGAACGGCAGGGTCAGGGTGTGTTTGGCAAACGCCGCCGGTACACCGGCCGAGCTTGGCACGCCCTGGGTCAGCAGGCCGGAACCGGCCTTGACCAACAGGCTGTCGGAGTGGCCATGGTAGCAACCTTCGAACTTGATGATGCTGTCGCGGCCGGTGAAACCACGGGCCAGGCGGATCGCGCTCATGGTGGCTTCGGTGCCGGAGCTGACCATGCGCACCATTTCCATCGACGGTACGATCGAGCAGACCAGGTCCGCCATCTCGGTTTCCATGGCGGTCGGCGCGCCGTAGGACAGGCCGTGTTCCAGCTGTTTGCGCACCGCATCCAGCACGTCCGGGTGGCTGTGGCCGAGAATCATCGGGCCCCAGGAACCCACGTAGTCCACGTAGCGCTTGTCATCTTCGTCGGTGACGTAGGCGCCTTCGGCATGCTTGAAGAACAGCGGCGTACCGCCCACGCTCTTGAACGCACGCACGGGGGAGTTCACACCGCCGGGGATGTGTTTCTGGGCATTGGCAAACAGCGTTTCGGAACGGGACATGATGAGGCTCTCTAAAATCAAATCTTAAGAAGGGCGTTGAACGCGCGGGCTCGGCGCGTGACTTCCTGGGTTGTGTCGGCGCCAAACAGGCCGTGCACCACCGCCAGCAGGTCGGCACCGTGGGCCACCAGGGGCTCGGCGTTCTCCAGGGTAATGCCGCCGATCACGCAGATTGGCAACTGCAGGCGCGCCCGGGCCTGGGCCAGCATCTCGACAGTGGCGGCAGGCGCGCCGGGCTTGGTGTTGGAATTGAAAAAACGACCGAAGGCGACGTAGCTGGCGCCTTCCTTGGCCGCCTGCTCGGCCAGTTCGATCTGGCTGTGGCAGGTGGAACCGATGATGGCCTTGGAGCCAAGCAGGGCGCGGGCCGGGGTCAGCGGGCCGTCGGTCTGGCCCAGGTGCACGCCGACGCCGAGGCGTGCGGCCAGTTCGGCGTCGTCGTTGATAATGAGTTGGGTCTTGTAGCGCGAACACAGCTCTCGCAGCTTCTCTGCTTCACGCAGGCGCCGGGCTTCGTCGCTGCTTTTGTCGCGGTATTGCAGCAGGGTCACGCCACCGTCCAGCGCCGCTTCGACGTAGGCGAGGAATTTGCCGGCCAACAGTTGGCTGTCGGTAATGGCGTAAAGGCCACGTAGTTTCATCAGGCAGGCCTCGTGCTGTTAAGAGCAGAAATCCAGCGGCAGACGGCGCGGCACAAACTGGCCCTGGCCGAGTTGTTCGGCGTCACGCAGGGTGCGCCAAGTGTAGTTGAGGGCCGATTGCACGGCGCTGGCCAGGCCTTCGCCCTGGGCCAGACGCCCAGCCAGTGCGCTGGCCAGCGTGCAGCCCGAACCGTGATAGCTACCGGGCAGGCGCTGGCAGGTAAAGGTCTGACGTGTGCCGTCACGGCTATACAGTCGGTTATGCACTTCGTGCTCATCGCCATGCCCACCGGTAATCAGCAGGTGTTTGATGAACGGCAACAGCTTCTCGGCGCACTCGTCCGCCGTGCCTTCAGGCAGTTCGGCAAGGATGCGAGCTTCCGGCAGGTTCGGTGTGGCAATCAGTGACAACGGCAACAGCCGCTCGCGCATCGCATAGCCCACTTCGTCCTTGCCCAGGCTGCCGCCGCCGCCGGCGCGCAGTACCGGGTCGCACACCACCGGCAGGTGCGGATGCGCCTGCAACAGTTCGACCACGGTGTCGACCATCGCGGTGGAGCCGAGCATGCCGAGCTTGACCGCCGCCACTTCGGAGTCGGCGAGCACGGCATTGGCCTGGGCCAGCACCCACTCGCGGTCGAGCACGCGGAAATCGCTGACGTTGACCGTGTTCTGCACAGTCAGCGCGGTGACGGCCGGAGCCGCATGGCAACCCTGGGCGAGCAGGGCTTCGATATCTGCCTGCAAGCCGGCGCCACCACTGGGATCATGGCCGGAGAGACAGAGGACAACGGGGCGAGAGCTGTAGATATTCATGGTGCGCGAGCTTACCACCAAACGCTTTTGGCGGGGCTGTTGCGCGAAGGAGGATTTTCACCGCGGGTGGAAGGTTTCAGCAACCCAAATGAGTGCGCGCGAATTGCTGAAAGCCCCGTTCTAGAGCCTTTCAAAAAATTATTTCAATGGTGTCTAATAGCCTTTAGTGGCTATGCTAGAGTGGATCCAAACGACTAACTGTATTGCCGGTATACGTCTTCTCAAAAGGAATGGGGGGCTTTTTGACATAACCGGACAGGCCACGCTGGGGCTCTATGCGCTATTTGCTGATTTTATTGTTGTGCGGGCTGCCGATGCTCGCCAGCGCCATTGAGTTCAACCAGGACACGCGAAGCCTGCCGCTGGGGCGAGCCCTGCAAGTGCTCGAAGACCCCACCGATGCCCTCACCATCGCCGATGTCAGCGCACCCTCCGCCGTCACGCTATTCAAATCCCACGATAAAGACACGCTCAATGCCGGTTACTCACGTTCGGTGTTCTGGCTCAAAGTCAATCTGCACTACCTGCCCAAGAATCCCGAAGCTCAGCGTACCTGGTTGCTGGAGCTGGCCTACCCGCCGCTCGACCATCTGGATCTGTACCTGCCCGACAGCACCGGCACCTATCGCCTCGCCGGGCGCACAGGGGATGCGTTGCCGTTTGCCGCCCGTGAGATTCGCCAGAACAACTACCTGTTCAAGCTCGACTTCACGCCGGGCGAAGCAAAAACCGTCTACCTGCGCCTGCAAAGCGAAGGCTCGATCCAGGCGCCGTTGACGCTGTGGTCCAGCACCGCGTATCTGGAGCAACAGCCGCTGCGCCTGTATGTGTTGGGCCTGATCTATGGCGTGTTGCTGGGCATGCTGGTGTACAACCTGTTCATCTATCTCAGCGTGCGCGACACCAGCTACCTCTATTACATCCTGTATATCGCTTCATTCGGCATGTACCAGCTGTCGGTCAATGGCGCGGCAGTGGAGTACTTCTGGCCGGACAACCCGTGGTGGGCGAATGCCGCGACACCGTTCCTGATTGGCTCGGCGGCGTTGTTCGGCAGCCTGTTTGCGCGCAGCTTTCTGCACACGGCCCAGCACAGTCGCTGGATCAACCGTCTGTTGCTGGCGCTGGTGGCGTGCGGCGGTGTGGTGATGCTGCTGTCGTTGATGACCAGCTATGCGCTAGCGCTGCGCCTGGCCACCGGCTTGGCACTGGTGTTTACCGTGACCATCTTTGTCGCAGCCATCAAGGCCTGGTATTGCGGGCAGCGGGTGGCGCGCTATTTCATCATCGCCTGGTCGGCGTTCCTGCTCGGCGGGGTGGTGAATACCCTGATGGTTTTGGGCTACCTGCCGAATGTGTTCCTGACCATGTACGCCAGCCAGATCGGTTCGGCGATCGAAGTGGCGCTGTTGTCCCTGGCCCTGGCAGACCGCATCAACGCGATGCGCGAGCAACAGGCGCAGATCCTGTTCGATGCCAGCCAGAAGCTCGAAGTGCTCAACCTGCAATTGGCCCGCAGCAACCGCCTGAAGGATGAATTCCTCGCCACCCTGACCCACGAATTGCGCACCCCGATGAACGGCGTGATCGGCTCCCTCGAACTCATGCAGACGGTGCCGCTGGATGCGGACATGGCGCAATACCAGCAAACCGCCGCCGGCTCGGCGCGGGACATGATGCGCATGGTCAACGGTATCCTTACCCTCACCGAGCTGCAGGCCGGGCGCCTGGTTGCACAGCCCAAGGTGTTCAGCCTGCGCGGTACGCTCGACACCTTGCGCCAGCAGTTCAGCGCCAGCGCCCAGAGCAAGGGCCTGGCGTTTTCCATCGACGTGGCGGACGAGCTGCCGGACCGTGTGCTGGGCGACGCCGACAAACTGTTGCAGTGCCTCGATTGCCTGCTGGATAACGCCTTTAAATTCACCCACGAAGGTTCGGTGCGCCTGCGGGTGGTTGGCGTGCCCCACAGCGACGGCCTCCTGCGCCTGAGCTTTATCGTCACCGATACCGGGATCGGCTTTGCTTTCCTTGACGAGGCCACCCTGTACCAGCGCTTCTTCCAGCTGGATGGCTCCACCACCCGTGAATACGGTGGCCTGGGCATCGGCCTGGCCATCTGCCGGCAACTGATCGAGCTGCTGGGCGGGCGCCTTACCCATCATTCCGAACCGCGCAAAGGCAGCCGCTTCCAACTGGAGGTGGAGGTCCGCCCGGTCGCGCCCGAGTCCAAGCCAGCGCCGGACAAGCAACGTGCGCCCCAGGAGTGCTCGGTGCTGCTGGTGGATGACAACAGCGTCGGCCAGTTGGCGGTGCGCGGCATGCTGCTCAAGCTCGGTTACCGGGTGAAAACCGTGGACAGCGGCCCGAACGCGTTGGCGGCGTTGCAGGCGGCGGATTTCGACGCAGTGCTGTTGGATATTCCCGAGGGTGGTTTCTCGTTGTGCTGTCAGATTCGTGCGCTGCCGGGCTGTGGCGAATTACCAGTGATTGCCTTGAGCACGTCGCTGAAGGTGTCGGAACGTGAGGGGTGCCATGGCATCGGGATTTCCGAGCGCCTGGCCAAGCCTGTGCGTTTCGAGGCATTGCAGGCGGTGTTGGAGCGTCGGTTGTTGCACCCTTTAGAGGGCAAAAGCGCCGGACAATCGGCGGGTATGCCACTTTTTTAAGGGGTATGACGGTGCTTAACTGAAAAGCAGGCCTCAACTGAACGTGGCCTTTTTTCTTGGAGGCCCGTCATGAACCTGCATCAATTTGCCGAAACCCACGACGTCACCAACCAGCCGCCGTCCCTGGATGGCGCCAACCTGTACCGTATCGACTTGCCCCTGCAGGAATGGTCGCGTCGCTTTGGCGCCGGCTGGGCGCAGGCGCGTATCGATGCCTACGGTGCGTTGGCGGGCGGGCCGTTGATGGACGCCGGGTTCCTGGCCAACCATAACAAGCCGGTGTTCAACAGCCATGACCGGTATGGTCATCGCATCGACCTCGTGGAGTTTCATCCGGCTTATCACGAACTGATGCGCACCGCCGTCGAACACGGTTTGCCCTCCTTGCCCTGGGCCCATCCGCAGTCCGGCGCCCACGTGGCCCGCGCCGCCATGACCTACCTGCACAGCCAGGCCGAAGCCGGTACCGGCTGCCCGCTGACCATGACCTTCGCCTGTGTGCCAGCGCTGCGTTTGCAGCCGGACCTGGCCAATATCTGGGTGCCGAAAGTCCTCAATAACCAATACGATTCGCGCAACGTTGGCATCGCCCACAAGGCCGGTGCCACCATCGGCATGGCCATGACCGAGAAGCAGGGCGGCACCGATGTGCGGGCCAACACCACCCGCGCTTACCCGGTGGGCACCGGCGGGCCAGGGCAGGCCTATGAACTGGTGGGCCACAAGTGGTTCTGTTCGGCACCGATGTGCGACGCGTTCCTCACCTTGGCCCAGACCGACAAAGGTCTCACCTGCTTCCTGCTGCCCCGGCACCGTCCGGATGACACACGCAACCAGTTCTACATCCAGCGCCTGAAAAACAAACTCGGCAACTGCTCCAATGCCTCCAGCGAAGTGGAGTTCCGGGGTGCCCTGGCCTGGATGATCGGCGAAGAAGGCCGTGGCGTGCCGACTATCATCGAGATGGTCGCCATGACTCGCTTCGATTGCATGGTCGGCTCCAGCGCCCTGATGCGCCAGGCGCTGACCCAGGCCAGCCATCACTGTGCCCACCGTGCGGTCGGCGGGCGCGTACTCAGCGAGCAGCCCCTGATGCAGAACGTACTGGCGGACCTGGCGCTGGAAAGCGAGTCCGCACTGGCCCTGAGCCTGCGCATGGGCCGGGCGCTGGATCATCTGGACGATGAACAGGAAGCCAAGTTCGCCCGGCTGGTGACGGCGGTGGGCAAGTATTGGATCTGCAAGCGCGCGCCGGCGATGATCAACGAGGCCGCTGAATGCATGGGCGGCGCGGGGTACGTCGAGGACAGCATCCTGCCGCGTCTTTACCGTGAAGCACCGGTGAACTCGACCTGGGAAGGTTCCGGCAATGTGCAGTGCCTGGACGTGCTGCGGGCGTTGTCGAAAGAGCCGGGCGTGCTGGAGGCGTTGTTTGTCGAACTGGGGGATGGGCATGGCGACAAGTTGCTTGCGCGTCATATCGAACAGCTCAAGTCGGCATTCATGGACACCCAGGATATCCAGTACCGTGCGCGACAACTTACCGAGGACATCGCCGTGGCGTTGCAGGCCAAGCTGTTGCTGGAGGCGGGGAATGCGGTGGTCAGTGATGGGTTTATCGCCAGCCGGTTGGGCGAATCGTCCGCTCGGGTATACGGCACCTTGCCGCGTGGTGTGGATGTGGCGGCGCTCGTCGCCCGCTCCACCCCCAATCCATCGGACTAAATGCAGTAAAAATATGGGAGGGGGCTTGCCCCCGATAGCGGTGTGTCAGCGATAGATGTGTTGGCTGACAGTCAGCTATCGGGGGCAAGCCCCCTTCCCACATTTACCGCATTCCAACTCTGGTGTTTCGGTGAGGCCGGGATACAGGCAAGATAAAGGCCTGCAAGTCAGAACACAGGATGCTTACCGTGACCGAAGCTTTTGTTGTCGTTCAAACCGCTGAAGAAGCCGTGGACCGGCTGGCGGCCCTGCATGAGCGTGCCACTGGCGCGCTCAATCAAGCCCTCAAGCAATACCTCAAAGACCGCGTCGAGCCCGACGCCGAGCAACGTGCGCTGTTTCGCTACCCGGAACTGCGCCTGACCTACCACTGCCACGGCGAAGTCCCACAGACCACCCGGGCGTATGCCAAGGTTCAACTACCAGGAACCTACAGCGTCACCGTCACCCATCCTGCGGCGTTCCGTAAGTACCTGCTGGAGCAACTGGTGCCGCTGATGCACGACTTCACCGTGACCGTGGAAGTCGGCGTGAGCCAGCAGAACATCCCGTACCCCTACGTGGTGGAGCAGGGCGATGAGCTGGCTGGTTCCGGTGTGACTGCCGCGACCCTGGCCCGTGTGTTCCCCAGCACCGACCTGTCGGCCGCCACCGATGGCATCGCCGATGGCCTGTACGACTGGGAAAACACCGACCCGCTGCCGCTGGCGCTGTTCGATGCGGCACGCGTGGACTTCTCCCTGCGCCGCCTGGTGCACTACACCGGTAGCGACTGGCGCCATGTGCAGCCGTGGATCCTGCTGACCAACTACCACCGTTATGTAGACCAGTTCATCCTGCATGGCCTGGAGCAACTGCGCAGCGACCCGCGCTTTATCCGCATGGTGCTGCCAGGCAACGTGGTGATCGACAAAAGCATGGACCACGGCGAAGCCTCGGCGATTGCCGCCGGCGTGGTGTGGCACCGTTACCAGATGCCGGCCTACCACCTGCAGGCCACCGATGGCCACGGCGTGACCCTGGTAAACATCGGCGTCGGCCCGTCCAACGCCAAGAACATCACCGATCACCTGGCCGTGCTGCGTCCACATTGCTGGCTGATGATCGGCCACTGTGGCGGCCTGCGCCAATCCCAGACCATCGGCGACTACGTACTGGCCCACGCTTATATGCGCCGCGACGGCATTCTCGACCGCGTGGTGCCGCCGAACATTCCGATCCCGGCGCTGGCTGAAGTGCAGCTTGCGTTGCAGCAAGCGGCCGCCAACGTTACCGGCGAAAAAGGCGAAGAGCTGAAAAAACGCCTGCGTACCGGCACCGTGTTGACCTACGACGACCGTAACTGGGAACTGCGCTGGGCCCAGGAGCGGCCACTGATCAACCTGTCCCGCGCCGTGGCCGTGGACATGGAAAGCGGCACCATCGCCGCGCAAGGCTATCGGTTGCGTGTGCCGTACGGCACCTTGTTGTGCGTATCGGACAAGCCGCTGCACAGCGAAATCAAGCTGCCGGGTTCGGCCAACGCGTTCTATGAGCGTGCGGTCAGCCAGCACTTGAAGATCGGTATCGAGGCGGTGGACCTACTGCGCACCGAACTCAACTCGCTGCACTCGCGCAAACTGCGCAGCTTCGACGAGCCGCCGTTCCGCTAAGCGGTTGGGATGGTCATTTAACGGTCAGGCCACTAGCATTGTCGGTCCTGACCGTTAGATGTTCCTTTGCCATGTCCCGTCCCACCCGTCCCGATTCGCGCCGCCCTGGCGTGAAACCCCCGTATTCCGCTGCGCGGCGTGTCGCCAAGGCGCCTCCGGCCGAGCCGAAGTTGATCCTGTTCAATAAACCGTTCGATGTGCTGACCCAGTTCAGCGACGAAGGCGGGCGCGCGACGCTCAAGGATTTCATCGATATCCCCGGCATCTACCCGGCGGGCCGCCTGGACCGTGACAGCGAAGGCCTGTTGCTGCTAACCAACGATGGTCAGTTACAGGCGCGCATCGCCGACCCCAGGCACAAGCTGGCGAAAACCTACTGGGTGCAGGTGGAAGGCGAACCCACCGAAGAACAGTTGCAGCGCCTGCGCAAAGGCGTGGAACTGAACGACGGCATGACCTTGCCCGCCGAGGCGCGGCAGTTGGATGAGCCCGAACTGTGGCCGCGCAACCCGCCCGTGCGCTTTCGCAAAAGCGTCCCGACGCACTGGCTGGAACTGGTCATTCGTGAGGGGCGCAACCGTCAGGTACGGCGCATGACCGCTGCTGTCGGTTTGCCTACCTTGCGCCTGGTGCGCGTGCGGATTGGCGATTGGTCGATCGATGGCCTCGACCAAGGCCAGTGGAAGGAAGTGCCGGCGCGCTTATAAGGCGCCGGACTCGATCAGGCCGATCACCACGCTCTTGATGATGAACGCGGCCACGCCCAGGCCCAGCACGAAGAACAGGATGAACGAGCCAAAGCGCCCGGCCTTGGACTTCTTCGCCAGGTCCCAGACGATAAAGCCCATGAAAATGATCAGGATGGTGACCAGGCCGGTCATCATCCATTCTTCGAAGAGGGCGGGGTCGATGTTGTTCATGGGGAGCTTCCGACAGGGCAAGCGGCAAGTATACGGCAGTGTTCCGGCTCAGCATTGACCTGCGTCGGTGCGTCGCACGCAGATCCCAGTAGGAGCGAGCTTGCTCGCGAAGATCGTTAACGATGACTCGGGCATCCTGAATGAGCGTGGCGCTCTCAGGTTTTTCGCGAGCAAGCTCGCTCCTACAGTTGATGTGCGCAATCAGGTGCGCAGGTGGGTCAGTGGCAGTTCGGTACTGTTCAACACCTGGTTCAGCACAAAGCTCGACCGCACGCTGGTCACACCTTCGATGCGGGTCAGATGCCCCAGCAGCAATTTCTGGTAGTGGTCCATATCTGGCACCACCACCTTCAATTGATAGTCCGCATCCATACCCGTCACCAGGCTGCACTCCAGTACTTGCGGCAGGGTGCGAATGGCCGCCTCAAAATTCTCAAAGCGCTCCGGGGTGTGGCGGTCCATGCCGATCAGCACGTAGGCCGTCAGGCTCAGGCCGAGCATCTTGCGGTCGAGCAGGGCAACCTGGCGGGCGATGTAGCCGTCGTCCTCCAACTGCTTGACCCGGCGCGAGCACGGCGAAGGCGACAAGCCGATGCGTTCGGCCAACTCCTGGTTGGAGATCCTCGCATCACGTTGCAATTCCGCCAAAATACTCAGGTCGTATCGGTCAAGCTTGCTCATTGGGTTGGCCTTTGTCGTAACTATTGCGGTGAATTATCTATCAAGGGTTAAAAATTGCGCAAGCACTGTTTATTGACGCAATCTTCGCAATCATCTGTCGGGCGCCTACGGGTATCTTTATCAACAGAATCACCGCCTGGACAACAGTCCACAGCAGCACGCCCAATCAGGCCTGCTGCGGCCGCCACCCCAGCAGGGTTGAGCCGGCCTCCAGGCTGCACACTGTCCACAAGACGGCGTGAGGTGAGCCAACGCCAAAAGCGTTGAGCACGGACGAAGTTCTCAAGGGGTGGCCGACGGGTCACCCCTTTTCTTTTGCCTGCTGATAACCTGTCCGCGAACCGGGCCTGGCTTTTCCAGTCTCATGGACAGGCCCTAATCCGCAGTGAGGAATAGCATGAAGCGCATCTGGCGTATGGCAGGTGTAGGTTTGCTGATGGTCACCGTTGGCGCCCAGGCAGTGGCCGACGAACGTGACAACGGGCCGCGCGGTGACGGCGGCGGCCAGCATGAAAGAGGGCCGGAGGGCGGGCGACCTGGGGGGGGTAATGAGCCGCCGCGTCCGCAGAACAATCAGCCTCGGCCGGAAAACAATCAGCCCCGCCCGCAGAATCAGCATTTTGATCGTGGTGGCCAAAACGGTGGTGGCCAATGGCAAGGGCGCCCCCAAGGTAATGAGCAGGGGCGGCCGCAGCCTCAACCACAGCCACAGCCGTCGAACAACCTGCCGATCCAGAGTCGCCCCGACACCGTGCGCCAGACCCAGGAACCGCGCCAGGGCTACTACCGCGACATCCCGCGCCGCAATGACGGCAACCCGCATTGGGAAGCCGGCGGCCCAGGCTCGCGCCCCGGCGATAACCGCTGGCCCGGTCGTCCCGATGGGCATGGCAATGGCTGGGGCCCAGGCCCGCAACATCGCCCAGGCTATGTAATCGACCGCTTCCCCGACCGCAACTACCGCGTGCCTTACCGAGGCCAGGATTATTTCTACTCCGGCGGCTATTGGTATCGCCCGCAAGGCCCGCGTTATGTAGTGGTGACGCCACCCTACGGCATCCGCGTGCATTACCTGCCGGACTACGCGCGCGAAGTGTGGGTAGGCAGTGCGCTGTTCTTCCTTGCGGCCGGTGCCTATTACACCTACGAAAGCAGCTCCCAGCAGTACGTGGTGGTGCAACCACCGACGCAGGTGCCGACACCGCCGCCCGCGCCGCAAGGCAATGGCTATGACGTGGTGGCGTATCCTGTCAACGGCCAATCGCCGGCCCAGGTGCAGCAGGACGGTTATGACTGTTATCGCTGGGCAGTGCAGCAAAGCGGTTTCGACCCGCAGCAAGTGACCTACGCGCCTGACCCGGCGGTGGTGCAAACCTACCGCCAGGCCCAGGGCAACTGCCTGAGCAGTCGCGGCTATCAGGTGCAGTACTAGGGTTTATTGCCCGTGACCACTTCCCGTGGGTCGGCGTGTACCAGCACTTCGGCACGCGGGTAGGCTTTGTGAATCGCATCGGCGGCCTGGTCGCTGATGCCGTGGGCCACTGACAGCGTCAATTCCCCGGGCAGTTCCAGGTGCAGTTGCACAAACCAGTGGCTGCCGGAAATCCGCGTGCGCAAATCATGCGCGCCCAATACTCCCGGTACGCCACGGGCCAGTTCCAGCATGTGCTGGCTCACGTCCGGCGGCAGTTCTTCATCCATCAACACCGCGAAGCTTTCCCGGGCGATCTGGATCGCGCTCCACAAGATGTAGGCGGCAATGCCCAGGCCGAACCAGGCGTCGACTTGATGGTAGCCAAAGCCCGCGAGCACCAGCGCCACCAGGATGCTGCCGTTGAGCATCAGGTCCGAGCGATAGTGCAGCGAATCGGCGCGCACGGCGTTGGAGCCGGTTTCGCGGATCACCCGGTGTTGCAGCATCAACAACGCCACAGTCAGCACCAGGGAAAACACAATCACGCCAATGCTCAGCCACGGTGCGCCGACCGGCTCCGGGTGTTGCAGGCGCTGGTAGGCCTGGAATGCGATCAGCACCGCGCTGCCGCCGATAAACAGCGCCTGGGCCATGCCGGACAGCGATTCGGCCTTGCCATGCCCATAGCGGTGATCGTCATCGGCAGGGCGCAGGGCGTAGTGCACTGCGAGCAAATTCAACAGCGAGGTCACGCCGTCCAACAGCGAGTCGGTCAACCCGGCGAGCATGCTCACCGAGCCGCTGAGCCACCAGGCGATGGCCTTGGTGATAATCAGCGCACAGGCCACGCCCACCGAAGCGCGGGTGGCCAGGCGCAAGAGCCTGGCGTGTTCGGGACTGCTGGTCATGGACGGTCCTTAGGCAGCGGGTTGCAGGCCCAGGGATGCGAGTTGCTGCACGCTGCCCTTGAACTGGATCATGCGCGGGTCATCCAGCGGCAGGCGGTGGCCGGTTTCCTTCTGGATGATGCTTTGCAGCTTGGCGTTGTCGACCTTGCCATCGGCGCCGATGGCGTCGTGGAGTTTGGCCGGGTCGACCTGGGCGGTCTTGCCCGGTTCGAAATAGATGGCGCCGGTGGCGAAGTCCACCCCGAAGGCGATCAGGCCGGGGATCACATAGAACAGCAGGCCCACGGCATCGAGCACGGCGATGGTCGGGTCGATCTTACCGTCGATCTGGCCACGACGGTCCGGGTAGAAGATCGAACCGCAGGCCGTCAATTGGCTCAGCAGGGTGACGGCGAGGACACCGCCGATGACACGGGAAGCGATACGCATAACATTCTCCTGAACACGATTTAAAGAGGACTATAAGCTAGATCGGCTGAACGACGCCGTTCCAATGTGGGAGCTGGCTTGCCTGCGATTGCGGTGGTTCAGTCAGAAGTGCATTGGCTGACACGCCGCAATCGCAGGCAAGCCAGCTCCCACCTTTGATTGCATTCGCAATTGAAGTGGGTGGCGTTTCTGAGACCATCGTCGGCACTCGGCAGTTCGCCGTTATACTCGCCGCTCTGCTTTGGAGCCAGTATGAATTCGTTGCCGATCGATGAAGTTTTACCCGCCCTGCGTGACGCCTTGGCGAATCGCCATGAAGCCGTGCTGGAAGCACCGCCCGGCGCCGGTAAAACCACCCGTGTGCCTTTGGCGTTATTGAACGAGCCCTGGCTGGCCGGGCAGACCATCCTGATGCTCGAACCTCGCCGCCTGGCCGCCCGTGCGGCGGCCGAACGCTTGGCCAGCGAGCTGGGAGAAAAGGTCGGTGAAACCGTCGGCTACCGCATTCGCCTCGACAGCAAAGTCGGCCCCAACACGCGTATCGAAGTGGTCACCGAAGGCATCCTCACCCGTCGCCTGCAAGACGACCCTGCGCTGGAGGGCGTGGGCCTGTTGATCTTCGACGAATTCCACGAGCGCAGCCTCGATGCCGACCTGGCGCTAGCGCTGAGCCTCAACGGCCGCGAGCTGTTTCGCGACGAGCAACCGCTGAAAATTCTGCTGATGTCCGCCACCCTCGAAGGCGAGCGCCTGGCCAGCCTGCTGGACGACGCGCCGATCCTGCGCAGCCAAGGGCGCATGTTCCCGGTGCAGATGCGCTGGGGCCGCCCTTATCAGCCCGGCGAATTTATCGAACCGCGCGTGGTGCAGACCATCCTCGAAGCCCTGCATGACGAAACCGGCAGTGTGCTGGTGTTCTTGCCGGGGCAGGCGGAGATTCGCCGGGTCAATCAGCAATTAGCGGATGCCCTGGGCGAGCGCAGCGATGTGCTGTTGTGCCCGCTGCATGGCGAACTGGACCTCAATGCCCAACGCGCCGCCATCGACCCGGCGCCTGCCGGTAAACGCAAAGTGGTGCTGGCGACCAATATTGCCGAGACCAGCCTCACCATCAACGGCGTGCGTGTAGTGATCGATGCTGGGCTGGCACTGGTTCCGCGTTTCGACCCGGGCAGCGGCATGACCCGCCTCGACACCCAGCGTATTTCTCGCGCTAGCGCCACCCAGCGCGCCGGTCGGGCAGGGCGCCTGGAGCCGGGCGTGTGTTATCGCCTATGGTCTGAGGACCAACACGAAGGCCTGGCCGCCTATGGCAGCGCGGAAATCCTCGCCGCCGACCTGGCCGGCCTGGCCCTGCAGTTGGCGCGCTGGGGCGTCACGCCCACCCAACTGGTGTGGCTGGATGTGCCGCCCACCGCCGCGTATGCCCAGGCCCAGGATTTGCTGGTGCGTCTCGGCGCGTTGAATGACGACACACTCACCGCCCACGGCCAGAAAATGGCCGAACTGCCGGCCCACCCGCGTATCGCCCATCTGCTGTTGCGCGGGCAGGACCTGGGGCTGGCAAGCACCGCGTACGATGTCGCCGCGCTGTTGGGCGAGCGCGACATCCTGCGCGGCGGCGGTGCGGATTTACACAGTCGCCTGGCGCTGCTGTCCGGTGAAGAACGCGCGCGCGGTACTCAAGGCGGCGTGCAACGGGCCAAACAATTGGCCCGACAATATCGCGGCTACTTGAGAGGTCAGGCCACGCAACCCGTGGCGGATCCCGATCATCCGCGTTGGCTCGGCGCTCTGTTGGCGCTGGCCTATCCGGACCGCGTCGCCCAGCAACGTCGCCCAGGCGGCGCCGAATACCGCCTGGCCAACGGTCGTGCCGCGCTGTTCGCCGAGGCCGACAGTTTGATGAAACAGCCCTGGCTGGTGATTGCCGACCTGGGCAGCCGCCAGGGCCAGCGTGAAGAGCGCATCTACCTGGCGGCTGATTTTGACCCGGCGCTGTTCGACACGGTGCTTGCCGAGCAGGTGCGCAACGTCGATCAACTTGACTGGGACGAGCGCGAAGGCGTGCTACGCGCCGAGCGCCAACGCAAAGTCGGCGAACTGGTGCTCAGCCGCGAACCGCTCACCGGCCTCGACGAGTCCGCGCGCAGCCAGGCGCTGGTCAACCTGGTGCGTCGCAAAGGCCTGGAGCTGCTGCCGTGGACGCCGGAACTGCGCCAATGGCAGGCCCGCGTCATGCTGCTGCGCCACCTCGACGCCGGCAAAGCCAGCGAATGGCCGGATATCAGCGATAAGGCTTTGCTCGCCAGCCTCGAACACTGGCTGATGCCTTACCTGGGCAAAGTCTCGCGTCTGAGCCATTTTGCCAATCTGGATATTTCCAGCTTCTTGCATAACCTGCTGCCATGGCCGCTGCCTCAGCGTCTGGACGAGCTGGCGCCGCAGCATGTGAAAGTGCCGTCGGGCTCGTCGGTGCGGCTGGACTACAGCGAACAGCCGCCGATCCTGGCGGTGCGCTTGCAGGAATTGTTCGGGCTGGCCGACACCCCGCGCATTGCTGGTGGGCGCCAGGTGGTCAAGTTGCACCTGTTGTCCCCTGCCCGGCGACCGGTGCAGGTGACGCAGGATCTGGCGAACTTCTGGCGCAGTACCTACGCCGAGGTGAAGAAGGATCTGAAGGGGCGCTACCCCAAGCATTACTGGCCGGATGATCCGTTGGTGGCCGAGGCAACAGCGCGGATCAAACCCCGCAAGTCGTAACACCACAGGTCCAACTGTGGGAGGGGGCTTGTGTTGTTGGTTATGGCGCGGGGGGGAGCAGGAACCGGGCGATCACGGGCAGGTGGTTGGAAATGCGCAAGGTATCTTCCTGCCGCACTTTCGCTTCGACCCGCTTGATCCGCGGGCTGTAGAACAGGTAATCCAGTGTTCGGTCCGGCCCTTCCATACTGGGGTCGTTGGGGAAGTGGGTCAGCCACTTTTCACGGTCAATCCCGCTGGATTGGCTGTTGCTCGGGATCATCGGGTATTTGTCCCACAGCAGGTGCAGCTCGCTGTCTGGCGAATACTGCCCGCGTTTGGTGGCGTCCAGGCGCAGGAACTGGCCCAGGGGCAGCAGGTTGAAATCCCCGCCGATCAGCCAGGGCGTGCCACGGCCTTCGAATTTATCCAGCAACTTGACCGTGGTTTGTACCTGCTCCAGCACCGCGCTGCGCCCTGGGGCGTCACCGTCCAGGCGCGTGTTGAGCACCGCCAGTTGGCCGCCGTCGCTCAGGGGCAGGTAAGTCAGCAGCAACGCCGGCTTGGGTTGGAACTGGCGGCTGAGGATGTTGGCCTCGGGCGCTGGCAATTGCAGGCGTTCGGCGTGTTCGATCTGATAGCGGCTGAGTGTCGCGAGCTTGCGGCCGACGCTGCCGAAGATATGCCAATCGGGCACGAAGTCGGCTTTCCAGTCGAAGGCCTGGGCGCTGCATGGGTACAGGTCGACCAGGCGTTCTTGCAGCAGGGCCAGTTGGTCCTGATAGTGGGAAGGCTTGGCGTTTTCGTCGAGTTCCTGCAACAGCAGGATGTCGGGTTGTTCGTCGCGGATCACTCGCGCCACTTCGTCGAGGCTGGCGGCCATGTCCTCAACGGTGGGGCGGTCATCCGGGCCGCTGCCATCGGCGGTGTCGTACCAGAACACATAGTTCTTGCCGGCCAGGTATTGCACGTTCCAGGTCATGACCTTGAGCGCCTGCCCCGGCAGCAGCGTGGGCGCACGCGGCGCGACGCAACTCACCGGCAGGGTTTCCTTGGGCTCGGGGCGCCAGGTCAGGCTGTAGACCATGGCTGCAAACAGCCCCGCGATGATCAGCAGGCTCAGCAAGGTGATGCGCAATAAACGGGTCATCGGCTCGGCTTATAGCGTTTCAGAGGTGGCACGGAGCATATCACCGCGCGTCGGCATCGCCACCGATCAGCATGAATAAACGGAACAGCACCACGCTGGTAAACAGCTGCAGGAAGCTGTGGGCGCTGTCCAGAAACAGGCCCAGCAGCGGCGCAGGCGTGGGGTAGGCCGCCACACTGGCACCCTTGAGCAGCCACAGTGGCGTCATCACGCACAGCAGGCACACCAGGATTCGCCAGAAATGCCCACGGCTCAGGCGGAAACTTTCCTTCATCGCTTCCAGCGCCGGCATGCCGCGCAGCACCAGCAGGTACTCGGCAAACGCCAGCACCACCATCAGCCACAGGCCCGGCAGGAAATACAGCGACAACCCTAGCAGAATCAGCAGTGTGCTCATGGCCGTCAGCAGGGCAAAGCGTGGCCACAGGGTCAGGGCCATGGCCCATACATCCTTGGTGCGCGGCGACTCGCCACGGGTGCGGGCATCCAGAAACAGGATCAACGCCCCGGTGTACAGCGGGTACACCAGCAACCCCACCACCACGCTGTAGCCGGGGAATGCATCCTCGCCCACGATGTGGTTGAGCACCTGTTGCAGCAGGGCTTCGAAAATCACCAACGGCAAGCACAACTGGACGATGGCGCCCAGGTTGCGTTGGGTGAAACGGAAGGAGTCGCGCAGCACGTCTAACGGATTCATCAAGTTCATCGCAGGCCTGAAAGCAAGGGCAACACTTTAACCGATCATCACCGGCGGTAAGCAAACGTAAACCTTGAGTAAAGACTATTGAAACAACTCGTAACACCCCCATAACTGGAATGGCGCCTGATCACAGGCGACACCACGATTTCTACCGGCAATCTAACGAGGTCGCCATGAACAGCGAAGAGCAAACCCTGATCGATGGACTGTTTTCACGGTTGCAACAAGCCGAAACGGACTCAGCCCCCCGCGACGCCCAGGCCGAAGCGCGGATCAAGGAGCACATGACGCGCCAACCGGCGGCCGGGTACTACATGACCCAGTCGATCCTGGTGCAGGAACATGCGCTCAAGAGCCTCGACGCGCAGAACAAGCAGCAGGCGCAGCAGATCCAGCAATTGCAGGACGAGCTGCAACAGGCCAAAGCGTCCGCGCAGCCTGCTCCGGCCAGCGGTGGGTTCCTGTCGAGCATCTTTGGCGGTGGCTCCCGCGACCCGCAACCCGCGCAGAGCGCCCCGGCTGCTTCCGGTGGCGGCTGGCGTGAACCGGGACGGCCAGGCTTCAGCCAGCCTGCGCCGCAGCAGAACTACGGCGCCCCCCAGCAGAACTATCAACAACCGCCGCAGGCGCCAGCGGCCCCCATCGGCAGTGGCTTCCTCGGCGGCGCGATGAAAACTGCTGCCGGCGTGGCCGGTGGTGTGTTGCTCGCCGAAGGTATCAGCAGCCTGTTCCATCACAACCAGCAGCCGCAGGTGGTGGAGGAAATCATCGAGCAACCCGCACCGGCCAGCGATCAAGGCGGCTGGGGCAATGCCGACCAGAACTACGCCGGCAATGACAGCTGGGGTAGCAACAACTCGGACAGCTTCGCTGACAGCGATTATTCCGACGATTCGTCTTCCTTCGGCGACGACGATTCCTTCGTCTGACCCACCTCAGACCGGGGCGACCAGTCGCCTCGGTCTGATTTTTCCCGACAACCTCGTCGCGACTGGCATACTTGCAGCCTTTCCGGGCCCTGGCGCCTGGCTGTCATGAGGAAGTGCGGTGAAAAAAATTGCAGTGTTCGCCGATGTACAAAACCTCTACTACACCGTCCGCCAGGCCTATGGTTGCCACTTCAACTACGCCGCGTTGTGGGCTGACATCAGCGCGCGCGGGCAGATTGTCGAGGCCTATGCCTATGCCATCGACCGTGGCGACAGCAAGCAGCAGCAGTTCCAGCAAATTCTGCGCAACCTCGGCTTTACGGTAAAACTCAAGCCGTACATCCAGCGCAGCGACGGTTCAGCCAAGGGCGACTGGGACGTGGGCATCACCCTCGACATCATGGACGCCGCCGACCACGTCGATGAAATTGTGCTGGCCTCCGGCGACGGGGATTTCGACATGCTGCTCGACCGGGTTATCCACAAGCATGGCGTCGAAGCCGTGGCCTATGGCGTGCCGGGGCTGACGGCCAATTCATTGATACGCGCCGCCAGCCGCTACGTGCCGATCGAAGGCGCTTTGTTGCTTAAATAGATCTTCAGATGGAGTTGGAACAGGTTTGGAACGTATAGCGGTCATCGACTTTGAAACCACCGGCATCACCCCGAGCAGCCACTGCCGCGCCACGGAAATCGCGGTGGTCATCCTTGAGCGTGGCCAGATTGTGGACCGTTACCAGAGCCTGATGAATGCCGGTGTACGCGTGCCGAGTTTTATCGAACAACTCACCGGCATCAGCAACGCCATGCTGCGCAGCGCGCCGCCGGCGGAGCGGGTGATGAACGAGGTCAATGAGTTCGTCGGGACGACGCCGCTGATGGCGCACAACGCTGCGTTTGACCAGAAGTTCTGGGACTACGAGCTCGGCTTGATCCGCCGTACCCGTTTACAGAAATTTGCCTGCTCGCTGTTGTTGGCGCGCCGCCTGATGCCGTCTGCGCCCAATCACAAGCTCGGCACGCTGAACGCCTTCGCTCAGCTGCCCCACACCGGGAAGGCTCACCGGGCGATGGCGGATGCGGAGATGGCGGCCAACCTCACGGCGCACCTGGCCCAGGAACTGCGCCGCACCCACGGCTTGCGCGAACTGTCCCATGACCTGCTGTGCACCTTGCAGAAAGTGCCGGCGGCGAAGATCAATGAGCATTTGAAGAAGCATCGCGGGTTCTAACGTCGCCACACGCCCCAAAACACTGAGCTCTGAATGTGAAAATCAACATGTGGGAGGGGGCTTGCCCCCGATAGCGGCCTGTCAGCTACAGATGTATTGGCTGACCCACTGCCATCGGGGGCAAGCCCCCTCCCACATGGGTTCTGCGGTGTTTAGCGAGGCTGCACACAGGCCAACGCCCGATCCACCACCCCCTTCGCCATCTCCACCAAATGCATCACCGCCCGCTGTTCTGCCTTCATCGCCTCCTTCGATGAATGCGCCGTCTCCACCGCGCAATGCAGCAAATCGGCCGCGTGGGCCAGGGCGTCTTCGAAGCTCAGATTGTCGTTCAGGGTGAAGGTGGGCGCATCCGGGGCGGAGGCTTTTAGGTAGTAGTCGATGGCTCGGCGGTTGAGCAGTGCGTCTTCGCTGAGGAAACGGGGTGGATCGGGGGTTACTTTGACCATGGTGTAACTTCTCCGCTAGGTAAGAAGCTGCAACCGTTCGCTTGCACACGAATGAGGGTGGCAGCAGTACGCGGGTGTGCAAGACCGGGGCGGAAAACCCAGCAGGCCGAATGGCCTCCCGCGCACAGCTGCCATAACGTGCCGGCGCCTGATAAAGCAGGCGTTGGATGGTAGGGCTTTTGCGCATTTTCCACTGATCGGACTTGCACGTCCGTTCACCGAACATTCGATGAAGCGGCGAGACTAGCTACCTGATCCGACGGAAACAAGGCCGTCGGATTCTCTCGGAAACGTCCTTCAAATGAAAGAGATGGGTCTTGCTGGCCATTGAAAACCTGGCTTTTGAAGGCGGGTTTCTGAATGGTCAGTAGGCAGAATCCTAGCGCTGCCTAGGACCCTTCTGTTTTTCCGCTTCATCCACCTACTACCTCATTCTGCGACCTACCATCCCGCCTGCCATTTACGTACAGATCAGTGCACCTATGAGGCAAGAAATGGAAGGTAATCTCACCCGGGCCGAGATCAGCGAAAAGGTGATTCAACTGTTCGTCGACATCATTGGCTTCATCGACCGAAGCCAGGTGACGGAACAAACGGATTTCATCCGCGACTTCAAGATCATTGATGACGACCTGACCTGCTTCGTCATGCAGATCAAATGGCAGTTCAACCTGCAAGCCACTCAGGCTGACTGGGATCACATCACCACGATCAAGCAGATTGTCGATTTGATTGTTGAGCGCTCAAATCTGCTTTGATGCAACGGACGTCATTTCAGGCAAGCCAGCTCCCACAGTGGGAATGCATTTCAAATGTGGGAGCCGGGCTTGCCCGCGATGGAGGCGGTTCAGCCGCCATTTTTCCCATTCCCCTCCAACTGCCCCAACGGCACCCGCCGCTCTATCGCACTCGACAAAATAATCGAGGTCTTGCTGAACCCGAACTTCGCCACCCGGTTGATCAAGCTCTCCAACTCCGGCATCGAGCCCACCGCCGCCTGCATGATCACGCACGGGTCACCGGTCACCCGATGGCATTCCGTCAGCTCAGGGATTTCCGCCAATGCGTCATAAACCTTCTGGCTCCCATGATTGGTCAGTCGCAGTTCAATCACGCATTGGATCGGCAACCCCACCTTGGATAAGTCCACCTTGGCCTGATACCCGGTGATGACCCCGCTGGCCTCCAACTTGGCCACGCGCTCGGCCACCGCTGGGGCTGACAGGTTCACCGTGCGCGCCAGTTGCGCATAGGAAGCGCGGCCGTCTTCGAGCAGGGCGCTGAGGAGCATGCGGTCGTATTTGTCCATGATAAGGCTCCAGTTACGCGTGGCTTTCGAAAGCACGGGTTATAGCCTTCACAACCATGCTTTGAAAAGTGTATCGGCGTTTTAAACAGGTTTTGTAACTTATGTTTATCGACCTGCCTTTTTAGAATAAGCCTCTCTTCTCTCTGCCTTAGAGCTGCCCAATGCCTGGCCCACGTCGCTTTCCTTTACCGTTGATCGCTGCCTTTTTTGCGCTGTATGTGATTTGGGGGTCCACCTACCTGGTCATCCGCATTGGCGTGGAGTACTGGCCGCCGTTGATGCTGGGCGGGATTCGCTTTCTGGTGGCCGGGTTGGCAATGTATGGCTTTTTGCGCTGGCGCGGGGCGCCGGCGCCGACCAGGGTGCAGTGGAAGGCGGCGGCGAAGATTGGCGTTCTGCTGCTGACCTTCGGTAATGGCGCGGTGACGGTGGCCGAACACACCGGTGTCGCCTCCGGCGTGGCTGCGCTGGCGGTAGCGACGGTGCCATTGTTCACCTTGTTGTGCGGCTATTTCTGGGGCGCGCGCAATACCCGCCTGGAGTGGGCCGGGGTGGTGCTGGGGATTATCGGCATCGCCATGCTCAACATGGGCTCCAACCTGCAATCAAGCCCGACCGGCGCGATGCTGTTGCTGTTTGCCGCCGCGTCCTGGGCCTTCGGTTCGGTGTGGAGCAAGCACTTGCCGTTGCCAGCGGGCGCGATGGCCAGCGCGGCGGAAATGATCATCGCCGGTGCCTTGCTGTTGGTGGGCAGTGCGCTGACCGGTGAGCGGTTGCACGCGGTGCCACCGATCGAGGGCTGGCTGGCCCTGGCTTACCTGGCGGTATTCGGTTCGATCATCGCCTTCAACGCCTACATGTACCTGCTCAAGCACGTGCGTCCGGCGGCGGCGACCAGCTATGCCTACGTCAACCCGGCGGTGGCGGTATTGCTGGGGATTGTGTTCGTGGGTGAGACCATCGGCGTCGAAGAAGCCCTGGCGATGCTGGTGATTATCAGCGCGGTGCTGTTGATCAGCCTGCCCCAGTGGCGCAAGCCCAAGCCGGAAATAAGGTAAACTGCGGCGCATTGCGACCTTGCGCTGAATTTTTCCTACGGTAAACACATGACTTTCGCCACCCTTGGCCTGATCGAACCCTTGCTGCGCGCCCTTGAGACGCTTGGCTACCAGACCCCGACGCCGGTGCAGGCGCAAGCCATTCCGGCGGTGCTGGCCGGTCGCGACCTGATGGCCGCAGCCCAGACCGGCACCGGCAAGACCGCCGGTTTCGCCTTGCCGCTCCTGCAACTGCTGACGATGGAAGGGCCGAAAGTCGCCGCCAACTCGGCGCGCGCGTTGATCCTGTGCCCGACCCGCGAGCTGGCCGAGCAGGTTCACGCCAGTGTTGCCGAGTACGCCCAGCACCTGCCGCTGACCACCTATGCGGTGTACGGCGGCGTGAGCATCAACCCGCAGATGATGAAGCTGCGCAAGGGCGTCGACATCCTGGTCGCCACGCCGGGCCGCCTGATCGACCTGTTCCGCCAGAACGCGCTGAAACTCAACCAGCTGCAAACCCTGGTGCTCGACGAAGCCGACCGCATGCTCGACCTGGGCTTCTCCGAAGAGCTGGCGAACATCTACCGCATGCTGCCGAAAAAGCGTCAGACCTTGCTGTTCTCCGCGACTTTCTCCGATGACATCCGCCTGCTGGCCGGGCAGATGCTCAACGACCCGCTGAGCATCGAAGTCAGCCCGCGCAACGTCGCCGCCAACACCGTGAAGCAATGGGTGGTGCCGGTGGACAAGAAGCGCAAGCCGGAGCTGTTTGTGCACCTGATGCGCAAAGGCCGCTGGAAGCAGGTGCTGGTGTTCGCCAAGACCCGTAACGGCGTGGATGCGCTGGTGGATAAGTTGCAGGGCCTGGGCATCAACGCCGATGGCATCCATGGTGACAAGCCGCAAGCCACCCGCCAACGTGCGCTGGACCGTTTCAAATCGAGTGATGTGCAGATCCTGGTAGCCACTGATGTGGCGGCCCGTGGCCTGGACATCGAAGATTTGCCGTTGGTGGTCAACTTCGACTTGCCGATCGTGGCTGAAGACTACATCCACCGTATCGGCCGTACCGGCCGTGCGGGTAATACCGGTGAGGCGATTTCCCTGGTGTGTGCCGATGAAGTGAACATGCTGTCGGCCATCGAGATGCTCACGCGTCAGACCTTGACCCGCAAGATGGAGCCGGACTTCGAACCGGAACACCGCGTGCCGGACACCGATGCCAGCGGGCAAGTGGTGAAGAAGCCGAAGAAACCGAAGAAACCTAAAACGTCCGGTGGTGGCGGTAAGCGCAACCTGGGCAAGTGGGTGGACAGCGGGGACGTGGCGCCGGCGGAGCCGTCGATCAAACCGGTGCGCAAGGTGCCGGTGTTCAATACCGGGCCGCGTAAGAAGAAGTGATTTTTCGGCGCTGCTGATGGCCTCATCGGGGGCAAGCCCCCTCCCACACTTTGATGTGTGAATACCGTCAAATGTGGGAGGGGGCTTGCCCCCGATGGCGGCCTTGAATTCAGCGCAAATCTCAGCGATTAAGCCACTCCAACATCCCCCGCCCAGCCGCTCTGCCGCTGGCAAAACACCCCGTCAACAGATACCCGCCGGTCGGCGCCTCCCAATCCAGCATCTCCCCCGCACAAAACACGCCTGGCAACTGCTTGAGCATCAGCCGCTCATCCAGCGCCTCGAAGGGTACGCCGCCGGCAGTGCTGATCGCTTCATCCATCGGCCGGGTCTTCACCAGGGTCAAGGGCAGCGCCTTGATATCCACCGCCAACTGCGCCAGATCATTGAAGTGGTCGGCCGGCGCCAACTCGCGCAGCAGTGCGGCTTTTACCCCATCCAAGCCCAACTGACTGTGCAGGTGTTTGCTCATCGAACGTGAGCCACGGGGTTTGGCCAGCGCGGCCTGAACCTTGTCCAGCGGCTTGCTCGGCAGCAGGTCGATGTGCACGGTGGCCGAACCGTTGCGGTTGATCGCTTCGCGAATCGGCGCCGACAGCGCGTAGATCAAGCTGCCTTCGATGCCGGTGGCGGTGATCACGCATTCGCCCAGCCGAGGCTTGTCATCCCCTAAACCAATGGCGACGTTTTTTAACGGCGCGCCAGCGAATTTGCTGACCATCAATTCGCTCCAGGCCGACACCTCGAAGCCGCAATTGCTCGGTTGCAACGCGGTGCAGGGCACGCCACGATCCTCCAGCAATTTGAGCCACACACCATCGGAGCCCAGGCGCGACCAACTGCCGCCGCCAAGGGCCAGCAGCACGGCATTGCTGTGGACAGTTTTTTCGCCTTCGGGGCTGTGGATAAGTAAGTCGCCCTCGGCATTCCAGCCTACCCAACGATGCCGGGTGTGGATAACCACGCCCTGATCGCGCAGGCGCTTGAGCCAGGCACGTAAAAGCGGTGCGGCTTTCATATCCGTAGGAAACATCCGGCCTGAGGTGCCGACAAAGGTCTCGATGCCTAAGCCATGAATCCACTCGCATAATGCTTCGGCCCCAAACGCCCGCAGCAAAGGCGCCATGTGCGGCGCACGTTCGGCATAGCGCGACAGAAACGCCGGGTATGCTTCGGAATGGGTGATGTTCATGCCACCCACGCCGGCCAGCAGGAACTTGCGCCCCACGGACGGCATGCCGTCGTACAGGTCCACCCGCACGCCTGCCTGGCTCAGGACTTCAGCGGCCATCAACCCGGCAGGGCCGCCGCCGATGATGGCAACGTGGGAGGGAGCAGTAGCGGACATCGGCAGGCCTGGTCAAAAACAAAGGGCGCCCATTGTAAGCAATGCGCGCCCCCTGCCGTTAGGCAAAAAGTACTCAGGCAAAACCAGTGTTGGCGTATGGCGAATACTCGTCCGAACGGTCGGCGTCGGTGATCGGGCCGCCGGTCAGGCCGTATTTATCCAGGGTCGGCACCAGGTTGCCAAAGAACGCGTCCTGCTGTTTTTCCCGCTTCACCACCTCGATGATCGGGAACACAAACGACGTCACGATGCCCACGCCCGCTGCAGCCCAGCCGAGTACACCGGCGAAGGTGCCGGCAATCGCCGCCGCATCCGCCACGCCGAACAGGCCGGCGCCGCCTTCAATAATCGAGGCCACCGCCGCGCCGGTGCCCAGGGCGCCGCTGGTGAGGGAGAAACCGGCGTTGACTTTGTCGCCGGCAAACGCGCTGTTGACCCCACTGATCAGGCCGAACACGCCGCCGATGAAGCTGCCGGTGCCGCCGACGATCTTGCCCAGGTTGCCCAGGCGGTTGAGGCCATCGGTGTTCTGCACCATTTTGCCGGTGGGGAAGTCGCCGATGCCCTGGGGTTTGTTCGGGTCAATCGGCGTGGGTTTCCAGGTCATGCCGTAGCCGGCCTCCTTGGCGTACTTGGTGCCGCCTTCGATGATCAGCCCGGCGAACTGCATGCCCGCCGCCACGCGCCCGGCGTTGTCCGCCGGGCTGTTACCGCCGGTGGCGGAGCGCGCCGCGAGTACGCCACCGGCCAGCAGCGCACTGCCGATATGCAGCAGGCCCTGTTTATAAGAGTCGCTGACGTTGAGCTTCAGCCCGTCAACGGCCTTGGGCAGTACGTCGCTGATCTTCTGGCCCTGACGGTTCACGTCCCACATCGAGCGGATCAACGAGATCGCGTCCTGCGGCTTGATCTGCGCACCGCTGGCGTCCTTGAACATGTCCGGGTCGTCGGCCATGGCTTTGTCGATGATGGCTGTGGTCTTGGCCTCGTCGAAGTTGCCATTGGCATCGCCGAACGCGCCCTTGAGCACGTCATCGTTGGCGCCGTTGACCAGGGAGTCGGACACCGCCTGGTTGACGTATTGCTGCACCGTCGACGAATCCTGGGCCGAGACCTTGTCGCCGAGGAACGCCTTGAGCAACTCCGCCTTGGCCGCGTATTGGCCGATGGCGCTCATCGGGTCGGCGTTCGGCTGGGCGAGGGCGTCTTGCAGGTCTTTGCCGTTGAGGATGTGGTCTTTGAAGAACTGCTCGATGTCCCCGGACTTGCCGGATTTTTCGGCAATGACGCTAAGGTCCACATGGCCGTCGCCACCCAGGGCCAGGTCGGTGAGGGTGGCGTCGGTGCCGGCCAGGCTCAGGGCGTCGATCAACGACAGCGGTTTGCCATCAGCCCCTTTGGTGGCCAGGGCGGTGTTGAGCACATTGCCGCTGTTGATCTGGCCGTCCTGGTAGGCCTGCAGTTCGTGCTTGATCGCCGGGTCGCTGTTGACGATATCGCGCATGCCGGAGGCCTGGTTCTGCGAGAGGAAGGTCTTCACGTCCGGGTCACTGGAAAGCTTGGCGACGGCGGCGTCGAGCTGGTCGGTGACCTTGGATTTGGTCGGGTTGAGGTGGTATTGGGTATCGGCGGTGATCCCGGCGTACAGGTCGCCATCGCCCACCTTGTCACTGGCGGCCATGCGTGCGCGGGCGTCGCTGATTTCCATCATCACCGCGGCTTTGGTTTTGCCGTCGTAGTTCTCCGGGTGTTCGAGCACGTCCTTGGTCAGCTTGGAGGTGTCGACGTCGGCCACCGAGCTGCGCACCGAGGCGTTGCTGAGCATCATCAACACGCCGTGGTCGTCCTTGGGCGCCTGGTTTTCCAGCCAGGCGCCGATGTTTTTCTGTTGGGTGATGCCGTCAGCCTTCGCGGTGGCGGGCAGGTCGCCGGCCATGTCGAGGGTGCGCAGCATGCCGGGGGTGGACCAATAGCCAGCGGCACCGGTGAGTTCGGGGCTCAGGCCTGAGTCATCCTTGATCGCCTTGAGATTGGCGGTGTTCAGGCTGCCGTTGTTGGCGCGCTGGTTGGGGCCCTGCATCTCCGGGCCGGCGCTGCTCACCAGGGAAATGTTGGCCATGACGATGGCGGCGGACTTGGCGTTTTCCTTGGCCAGGCTCGTGGCGTCCGGGTTCTTGCTGAGAAAGGTGCTGTAGGACTTCGAAGCGGCCGACAGGTCCTTGTTGGATTGGCTGATGAATTTATCCACATCGGCGTGGGTAATCACCCCGTCGCTTTTGCCCAGGCCGCCGCTGTCCAGGGCGTTCATCAGGCTCGGGCTGCCGGCCAGGTACTTGAGGCAGGCCTGGGCTTCGGGGGGCAGGTCGGCGGGTGGGTTGGAGAAGTCGATGGGGCGGTCGTGCAGGCCCCATTTGTCCCAGTTGTCGCTGAGCATTTTCGAGGCGGCGCGCGGGCGATCGAGGTCGCGCTCTTCCTGGGTCGGCGTGCCGCTGGTGTTGCCGACAATCTTGTCACAGTCCTTGGCGCTGGCGTATTTGGAATTGTCGATCCAATTGGTGTCCACGGCGCCGTCTACGCCAAAGATGCCGTTGGACTCCTTGACCACCGAGGCATACAGGTCGGGGCTGATGGCCTGGGACACGATGATCTTGTCGCCGGAGGCGGTTTCGTAGCGGATCAGCCCGTGGCCGAGCTCTTCCGGCGTGCCCACTAGACTCACGCTGCCAGCTTCGTCGGCACCGGCCAGGCGGTAGCCTGCGTTTTTGCTGTCGTTGATCAGGCCCCAGGTCTCGCCATCGGACTTCACTTTTTCGTACAGGTCGCTGTTGGTTTCCTTACTCACGACCACCTTATCGCCCGACAGGGTTTCGTAGCGAATCATCCCCGGTCCTACTTCATCGGCCGGGCCGATGGCTTTGTAGGTGTCCAGGCCCGGTGCGGCGTCGCCGGCCTGGGCGATGCGGTAGCCGTCGGCCTTGCTGGAGGCGAGGGCAGGGTTGTCGGTCACCGCCAGCACCTTGAAGTTGCCGGGGTGGGCGGCGTCCTTGAAGCCGGACAGGGCGCGGGACATTGCCGCGTCGAAGGTGGCGGCGACTTTCTTCAGGGCGTCGTCATTGCCGGGCGTCAAGCTGCTGCCGATCTTGTAGGTTGCCATCGCTGGGTACTCTGAAAGCGGAAGAGGCCCTCAGGTTGATGGCGGGGTGCGGCAGTTTTGTTGCAAAACGGCCATAAATGCCATGTTCCACAACGTTTCACGGTGGTGGAAAAGATTCTGGTTAAAAAACGTACAGTTTCCTACGGGCTATACCGGTTCTGGCTTTCAGCGCCTTACGCTCAAGTTATCCACAGGTGGTTCCACAGGCATTGTGGGTAACGCCCACGGTTCAGTGACAACCTGATGACGTCCACACCCGTTGCGCACTGTGGTGCAGGATGCCGTGGCGGCGGGCCAGGGCCGGGCGGTCCTTGCTGTAGCCGCCGCCGATCACGCCCATCACCGGGATGTCGCGGCCCAGGCAGTGGCGCATCACGCTTTCATCGCGGGCAGCCACCCCTTCGTCTGTCAGCTTGAGGTAGCCGAGGGCGTCGTCCTTGTGCACATCGACGCCGGCGTCGTACAGCACCAGGTCGGGCTGGTAGAGCGGCAGCAAGTAGTTGAGGGCATCGTCCACCACCTTGAGGTAGTCGGCGTCGGCCATGCCCATCGGCAGCGGGATGTCCCAGTCGCTCTGGGCCTTGCGGGCGGGGAAGTTCTTTTCGCAGTGCAGCGATACGGTGATGGCGTCCGGCGTGTCGTGGAGGATGCGTGCCGTGCCATCGCCCTGGTGCACGTCGCAATCGAAGATCAGCACGCGGTTGACCCTGCCGCTGGCCAGTAGGTAATGGCTGATCACCGCCAGGTCATTGAAGATGCAGAAGCCCGCCGGGTAATCGTAGTGGGCGTGGTGGGTGCCGCCGGCCAGGTGGCAGGCCAGGCCGTGTTCCAACGCCTGCTCCGTCGCCAGGATGGAACCGCCGACCGCGCGCACGGTGCGCCGGGCCAGGGCTTCGTTCCAGGGTAGGCCGAGGCGGCGCTGGTCTTCGCGGGACAACTCGCCGCCCATGTAGCGTTCGATATACCCCGCGTCATGGGCCAGGGCCAGAATCTCTGGCGGGCACAGTTGCGGGCGCAGCAGTTGGCTGTCCTCGGTCAGTCCCGTGAACACCAGGTGGTCGCGCAACAGGCGGAACTTGTCCATGGGGAACCGGTGTTCCGCCGGGAACTCGGGGCTGTAGTCATCGTGGTAGATCAATGGCAAAGGCATGGGATTTTCTGACGGGAACCTGCGACGCATCTTACCCGCGTTGTACACTCACGCACATGGCAAGGGAGGGGACCCATGGAGCCGATACTCGAATTGGAAAGCGCGCGTCTTTTGTTGCGCCAATGGCGCGACAGCGACCTGCCGGACTTTGCGCGCATGTGCGCCGACCCGCAGGTGATGCGTTATTTCCCGGCCACACTGAGCCACCTGGAAAGCGCCGCGTTGATCGGCCGCATTCGCGGTCATTTCGCCGAATATGGCTTTGGCCTGTGGGCCTTGCAACGCAAGGACACCGGGGAATTCATCGGCCTCACCGGGTTGCTGAATGTCAGCTTCGATGCCGATTTTACCCCGGCGGTAGAAATCGGCTGGCGCCTGGCCCGCGAACACTGGGGCCTGGGCTATGCCAGTGAGGCCGCGTGGACGGCATTGCGCTGTGGTTTTGATCGTCTGAACCTGGACGAGATTGTCGCCTTCACCACGGAAGCCAATCTGCCATCACAAAAAGTCATGCAGGCCATCGGTATGCATTACGATCCCCAGGCAGATTTTGAACACCCCAAGGTCGCAGCCGATGACCCGCTGCGCCATCATGTTTTGTACCGCATCACCCGTGCCCAATGGTTGGACACGCTGCACGGATAGGCAGGCGGTCATGCTCAATAGACCCTGTAGGAGCGAGCTCGCTCGCGAAGAACGCACAAGCGCCACGGTAGACCTGAAGCGCTGCGTTATCGTTAACGACCTTCGCGAGCAAGCTCGCTCCTACAGGTAGACACCGTTTTGCTCTGAGGAGAGTTTTAATGAGCCAAGTATTGGAAGATCTGGTGGACCTGCTGACCCTGGAGCCGATCGAGGAAAACCTCTTTCGCGGCCGCAGCCAGGACCTGGGTTTTCGCCAACTGTTCGGCGGCCAGGTGCTCGGCCAGTCGCTGTCGGCCGCCAGCCAGACGGTAGAAGAAGCGCGGCATGTGCATTCGCTGCACGGTTATTTCCTGCGCCCCGGTGATGCGAAATTGCCGGTGGTGTACTCGGTGGACCGCGTGCGCGACGGCGGCAGCTTCAGCACGCGCCGTGTGACGGCGATCCAGAAGGGCCACCCGATCTTCACCTGCACCACCTCGTTCCAGTACGACGAACAAGGCTTCGACCACCAGACCACCATGCCGGTGGTGGTCGGCCCGGAAAACCTGCCCTCGGAGCTGGAGCTGACCCAGCAGCGTGCGCACCTGATCCCCGAGCACATGCGTGACAAGCTGCTGTGCCCCAAGCCGATCGAAGTGCGCCCGGTCACCGAGAAAGACCCGTTCAACCCGCAGCCGTCCGACCCGGTCAAATACGTGTGGTTCCGCGCCGACGGCGCCCTGGCCGACGCACCGGCGCTGCACAAATACCTGCTGGCCTACGCCTCGGACTTCGGCCTGCTGACCACCTCGCTGCTGCCCCATGGCAAAACCGTATGGCAGAAAGATATGCAGGTCGCCAGCCTCGACCACGCGCTGTGGTTCCACGCCGACCTGCGTGCCGATGACTGGCTGCTCTACGCTATGGACAGCCCGTGGGCCGGCAATTCGCGGGGTTTCTCCCGTGGCAGTGTGTACAACCGCGCCGGGCAACTGGTGGCCTCGGTGACCCAGGAAGGGCTGATTCGCCATCGCAAGGATTGGGCATGAGCCTGACGGACGTTAGACATTGGGTATTCGACATGGACGGCACCCTTACGGTGGCCGTGCATGATTTCGCGGCCATTCGCGTAGCGTTGGAAATCCCGCCCGAAGACGACATCCTCACGCACCTGGCGGCGTTGCCGGAGGAAGTTGCAGCGGCCAAGCATGCCTGGCTGCTGGAGCATGAGCGCGAGCTGGCGTTGGGTTCGGTGGCTGCCGCCGGTGCGGTGGACCTGGTGCGCGAACTGGCCGGGCGTGGCTATCGCCTGGGCATCCTGACCCGCAATGCGCGGGAGTTGGCGCATATCACCCTAGAAGCCATTGGCCTGGCGGACTGCTTTGCCGTCGAGGACGTGCTGGGGCGGGATGATGCGCAACCCAAGCCCGATCCGGACGGCCTGCTGAAACTGGCGGCGGCATGGGAAGTAGCGCCCAGCGAGATGGTGATGGTCGGCGATTACCGCTTCGATCTGGATTGTGGCCGGGCGGCGGGGACGCGGACGGTGTTGGTGAATCTGCCGGAGAACCCGTGGCCGGAGTTGGCGGATTGGCATGCATCGGACTGCGCGGTGCTGCATCAGATGATCCAGCCCAGACAATAGAGACCAACTGTGGGAGGGGGCTTGCCCCCGATAGCGGTGTATAAATCAGCACATGTGTAGTTGGCAGACCGCAATCGGGGGGCAAGCCCCCTCCCACAGGTTATGGCGTGAACAGTACTTTCTGGCCCTCGGGCGACGTAAACATCCCATCCCCGTTATGCCCCACTCCCGGCACTTCCACCAGCGTGTGGCTCAACTGCGGATGCCGCTGCTTGAGGTAGTCAAAGTAGTTGTGCCCACGAATCAGGCGGTACGCGCCCTGGGTCTCGGCGGCGCAGCTTTTGTCCAGCGCCGGGTGGTTCGGGTCGGTGTCCTGCTGGCCCAGCAGGTAGGTGATATTGCGTGACACGTAAGCCTGCTCAAGCTGTTGGGCGCTCTGACCCTTGGCGTAGTCGGGCAGGTTGTGCAGGCCGTACTTCCAGTCGTTGAAGCCGGGGCAACTCGCGGTGTCGAACTTCACTGGGCGTTGTGGGGTGAAGTAGGCGTAGGACGAAGGGTTGGCCACCACGTAACGCAGGCTGATGCCTTCGGTTTGCAGCAGCGGGTGGTCGTGGCCGGTGAGGGCGAAGCGCTGCACCACCTGACCACCACCGGAATGACCAGCGACCACGATTTCTTTCAGCGCCGGGAACAGCTTGCGGTTGCCCAGGTGCTTGATGATCTGGTCGAGGGCGCCGTAGGAGCTGATGTGCCCCGGACTGGTGGAGGGCTCGCCGGCCATCCAGTCATTGCCGTTCCAGCGCAACACCTGGTTGTCCAGATGGTTGTGCTTCACGTCGGACTCATTGAGAAACTGCGGTGCAATCACCAGCGTGTTGGGGGCCTGGCCGGCGTGCTCGGCGGCGTCTTCAGCGCTTTGCAGGTAGGTCTGCGCATTGCGCAGGCGGCCATGCACGATGATCAGCGCGCGGGTGACCTGGGGCAGCGGCTGGCGCCAGTCCTGGCTCAAGCCCAGGCTGAGATCGCCGGCCTCCAGGTGGAAGCGATCGGGGCTGACTTCCTTGACGCCGTGTTCGGCGGCCCAGGTTGAACAGGTGACTAACAAGCCCAGCAGCAATCCCAATCGTTTATTCATTTAAAGGCTCTTGGCGGTAAACGTGTCGCATTGAGTGATCTGGCCCTGGGCGAAGCCGGTCTTGAACCAGCGAACCCGCTGTGCCGAGGTGCCGTGGGTAAACGAGTCCGGCACAACACGCCCCTGACCCTGTTGCTGCAGACGGTCATCGCCAATGGCGTTGGCCGCATTCAGTGCTTCTTCAATGTCGCCGGGCTCCAGCCAGTTGAGGCGCTTTTGCGCACGGTTGGCCCACACCCCAGCGAAGCAGTCGGCTTGCAGTTCCTGGCGTACCAGCAGGCCACCGTCGCCCTGCATCTGCCGGCCTTGCTGGCGTGCTGCCTGGATCTTCGCGGAGATACCCAGCAAGGTCTGCACGTGGTGCCCGACTTCGTGGGCGATCACGTAGGCTTGGGCGAAATCACCAGCGGCCTGGAAGCGCTGCGACATTTCCCGGAAGAAATCCAGGTCCAGGTACACCTGCTGGTCAGCCGGGCAATAGAACGGGCCGCTGGCCGAGGTGGCCCCTCCGCAGGCGGAATTGACCCGGCCGCGGAACAGAATCAGTTTCGGGTTCTTGTAGGCCAAGCCATTTTCCTGGAACACCTGGCCCCAGGTGTCTTCGGTATCGCCCAGGACAGCGCGGACAAAATCCGCCTGCTCATCGTTGGCCGGTGGCGCTTGGCGCGTCTGCGTGCTCACTGACGGTGCCTGCTCCATCTGGCCGGTCAATTGGCCGAGGAGCTGCATCGGGTCCTGGCCGGTCAGCCAGCCGATGCCGACGATCAGCACGATGGCCGTGAGGCTCAGGCCCTTGCCGCCCCCAAAGCGCATACCGCCCCCACCGCCGCCGCTGTCATCGCGGGCGTCGACCACGTTGTCGCTGCGTCGGCCTTTTTTCCATAGCATGGGGCAATCCTCTTTGATGAACGGTCCTACAGGGATGTGGGTTGAGTATGGCCGTTATTGGCGGCAATACCCTTCGCCAGTATCGACGATCAGGCAATCCTTTTTATCCGCCAACCATTTCAAACCGGTGGCTTCGCCGTCGCCGGCGCTCAGTTGCTGCGGGCCGTCCGGACGGGTAAAGGCGATGCCGTCTTCGTTGGCTTCACCTTTGAAGGTGCCGGAGTCGTCCTCATCAAGGCCGTATTTCATGGTCAGGATGTAGTGACCCCGGCCGATGCTGTCGTCCTTGGCGATGGTGAGGTTGAGGCCTTCGACGCCGATCCACTTGCCGACCCATTTGTCGGTGGGCGGTGTCGCCGGCACCAGGGTGGCTTGTACGGACGCCGGAGCGGGCTTGGGGGCTGGCTTCTCTTCCTTGTTACACGCAGTGAGCAGGGCAAGGGTAGACAGAACAAAGACAGTTTTTTTCATAGCAGCAAGGCCTTGGTTAAAAAATGTGCGACACGGCGATCAACGTGCAGCGTTGGACTCGAATCCCGTGATTTAGTGCGCTGTTCGCACAGTGTTTGGTTATGCTCTGGGGGCAGGCGCAGGACCGGCTGCTAGATTACCGGGTTGAGTGCTACCTCGCTTAGACCTCAGCGTTCAGCTCGCCACGCAAGAGAATCCGATGACCGTCAGTACTCCCCTTTCCGGCGTCAACCACCCCTTAAAAGGCATTTTGCTGATTGTACTGGCGACGTTCCTGTTCTCCAGCCATGACGCCTTGTCCAAATACCTGGCCGGGTTTTATCCGATCGTGATGGTGGTGTGGGCGCGATACCTGGTGCACACCTTGTTGATGGCCGGCATCTTCCTGCCGCAATCGGGTCTGCGCGTATTGCGCAGCAAGCGGCCGGGGATGCAGGTGGTGCGGGCGCTGTGTCTATTGGGTACGAGCTTGTTTTTCACCGCGGCGCTGCATTACATCCCGCTGGCGGAGGCCACGGCGGTGAACTTCCTCGCACCGATCCTGGTGACGGCGCTCTCGGTACCGTTGCTGGGCGAGCAGGTGACGCGCGGCCAGTGGTTGGCGGTGATCTGTGGCTTTGTCGGTGTGCTGATCATCATCCACCCCGGTGGTGAGCTGTTTACCCCGGCGGTGTTACTGCCGCTGTGTTCAGCGCTGTTTTTTTGCTTCTACCAATTGCTCACGCGCATTCTCAGCCAATATGACACGCCTACCACCAGCAACTTCTTCGCCGGCTTGTGCAATACCTTGTTGGTGAGTGCGATGGTGCCTTTCTTCTGGCAGGTCCCGACGCTGTGGCATGGCGTGTTGATGCTGGCGCTGGGCACTTGCGGGATGATCGCGCACTTGTTTCTTACCCAGGCGTTCCGCGTGGCGGCGCCGGCCTTGCTGGCGCCGTTCGGCTATTGCCAGATCGTGTTCGCGGGGTTATTGGGCTGGCTGGTGTTCAATCACGCCCCGGACCTGACCACGGTGGTCGGTATCGGGGTGATCTGCATGAGCGGGCTGGCCGCTGCCTGGCAGCAGCGGCGCCGGTAGCTGAGACGATAGATCAAACGTCTACGGTCGGGATCTTGCGCGGTGCCATGAAGTACATCCAGGTCAGCGCAATGAAGTACATCGCCGGGATCAGGGTGAACAACACGGTGTAGTTGTTGTTCGTGACCGTGAGGATGTGGCCGACGATCTGGGTCATGAACATGCCGCCGATGGCCGCGCACATGCCACCAAAACCGAACACCGTGCTCATCATGTGCTTGGGCGTGTAGTCCATCACCAGGCTCCAGATGTTGGCGGTCCAGGCCTGGTGCGCGCCAATCGCCAGGGAGATGGCAAACACCGCGACCCACAACTGGCTGGAGCCGGCAGCCATGATCACGCCGACGATGCAGCAGGCAAACAGCAGCATCGACAGCAACCGCGCCTTGATCGAATTCATGCCTCGGCCGATCAGGAACGACGACAGAATCCCTCCGCCCACGCTGCCGAAGTCGGCGGTCAGGTAGATGATGATCAGCGGGATACCCATCTGGGTCACGTTGATGCCCAGGTTGTATTGCTGGTTCAGGAACGGCGGCAGCCAGTACAGGTAGAACCAGAACACCGGCGCGGTCAGCGAGTAGGCGAGGGCGAAGGCCCAGGTGCCGCGCATGCGCAGGATGCGGCTGAAGGGCACGCGGGGTTGTTCTGGTTCGACTTCCTGCTGCACGTAGTCCAGTTCGGACTGTTTAACGGTGGGATGGTCTTCCGGGTTGAAGTATTTCAAGCCCCAGAACAGTAGCCAGATCCCGCCGAGCGCCGACATGCACAGGAACGCCGCCTGCCAGCCCCACACGTGCAGGATCAACGGCAGCAGCATCGGCGTCATCATCGCGCCAACGTTGGTGCCGGCGTTGAAGATACCGGTGGCCACTGCCCGTTCGCCGGCCGGGAACCACAGGCGTGTGGTCTTGACACAGGCCGGGTAGTTGGCGGCTTCGGTCAGCCCGAGAATGAAACGACAGACCATGAAGCCCACCGCCGAGGTGGCCAGGCCGTGGGCGCCGGTGGCCAGGCTCCACAACAGGACCGCGCAAAAAAACACGCGTTTCACGCCGACCCGGTCGATCAAGCGACCCTGCAGCACAAAGCCGATGGCGTAGCCGACCTGGAACCAGAAGTTGATGTTGGCGTAGTCCATCGCCGTCCAGCTCATCTCCTTGGCGAGGATAGGCTGCATCACGCCCAATGCGGCGCGGTCGATGTAGTTGAGGGTGGTGGCGAAGAACACCAGGGCCAACATGCCCCAGCGCGTTTTACCCACGGCCAGGGCGCCGCGGATCTTGTCGCCGATGCCGGCGTGCGGGGTGCCCGGGCGGTCGGCCAGGACGGAGTTTTGCAGAGGCATGAGGTCGTACCCGTTTTTTGAAATTTTTATGGTGTGTTCTGGGTCTTGTTACTGAATCGATGGTGCGCAGTGGCTAAAAAATCGTCAATTCGCCAAAACGGCTTTGTGTTCGATAATCGCACCAAAAACTAACCGGTTCGTACATTTTAATTGCTGTGAACAGTTTAGCGGCCAATAATTTGCCGTAAATAAGACGCGCCTTAAATGCCGGGAGTCGCCCATGCAACGCTCTATTGCCACCGTTTCCTTGAGCGGAACCCTGCCGGAGAAACTCGAAGCCATCGCGGCGGCCGGGTTCGACGGTGTAGAAATCTTCGAAAACGACCTGTTGTATTACGACGGTAGCCCCCGCGAAGTTAGGCAAATGTGTGCCGACCTGGGCATTGCCATCACCTTGTTCCAACCGTTTCGTGACTTCGAAGGTTGCCGCCGTGACCGCCTGGCCCGCAACCTGGAACGCGCCGAACGCAAATTCGACTTGATGCAGGAACTGGGCACCGATCTGGTGCTGGTGTGCAGCAATGCCTCGGCTGACTGTGTGGGCGACGAGCGCATTTTGCTCGATGACCTCAGCCTGCTCGCCGAACACGCCGGCCGTCGTGGCTTGCGCATCGGTTATGAAGCGCTGGCCTGGGGCAAGCATGTGAACACCTGGCAACAGGTGTGGAACCTGGTACGTCAGGTCGATCATCCGAGCCTTGGCGTATTGCTCGACAGCTTCCACACCCTGTCCCTCAAGGGCGACCCGAGCGCGATTGCCGAGATCCCCGGCGACAAGATTTTCTTCGTGCAAATGGCTGACGCGCCGATCCTGGCCATGGACGTGTTGGAGTGGAGTCGGCATTTCCGCTGCTTCCCCGGCCAAGGCGAATTCGACCTGGCGGGCTTCCTCGCGCCGATCATCAAGAGCGGCTACACCGGGCCATTGTCCCTGGAAATTTTCAACGACGGCTTCCGCGCCGCGCCCACTCGTGCGAATGCGGCGGATGGCCTGCGCTCCCTGCTGTACCTGGAGGAGAAAACCCGCGAACGCCTGAAACAGCAAGCACCGGCGCAACCGGTGGAGATTCTGTTTGATACCCCTGCTGCCAGCGAATACGACGGCATCGAGTTCCTCGAATTCGCCGTGGACGAGAGCCTTGGCGCCAAGCTGACCCATTGGCTGGAACGCCTGGGTTTCGTCAAGGCCGGGCAGCATCGCTCCAAGAGCGTGAGCTTGTTGCGCCAGGGCGATATCAACCTGATCCTCAACTGTGAACCCTATTCGTTTGCCCACAACTTTTTCGAAGCCCATGGACCGTCGTTGTGCGCCACCGCGATTCGGGTCAAGGACAGCGCCAAGGCCCTGGAGCGGGCGGTGGCGTACAAGGGGCAACCGTATCGTGGCCTGGTCGGGCCGAATGAGCTGGAGCTGGCGGCGGTGCGTGCGCCGGATGGCAGCCTGATCTACTTGGTGGACCCCAGCGAAGGCGCGCTATACGACACTGACTTCAACCTGCAGCCCGCAGCGTCGTCCAGCGGCGGCTTGCTGCGCATCGACCACATGGCCATGGCCTTGCCGGCTGATAGCCTCGACAGCTGGGTGCTGTTCTACAAGAGCCTGCTGGATTTCGAAGCCGATGACGAAGTGGTGCTGCCCGACCCTTATGGCTTGGTGAAAAGCCGCGCGCTGCGCAGCCGTTGCAGCTCGATCCGCCTGCCGCTGAACATTTCCGAGAACCGCAACACCGCGATTTCCCACGCGCTGTCGAGCTATCGCGGCTCGGGCGTGCACCACATTGCGTTCGACTGTGCGGACATTTTCGCCGAAGTGCGCCGCGCCAAAGAGGCCGGGGTGCCGCTGCTGGATATCCCGCTCAACTATTACGACGACCTGGCGGCGCGTTTCGATTTCGACGATGAGTTCCTCAGTGAGCTGGCGTACTACAACGTGCTGTACGACCGCGACGCCCAGGGCGGTGAGTTGTTTCATGTGTACACCGAACCCTTCGAAGGGCGGTTTTTCTTCGAGATCATCCAGCGCAAGAACGGTTATGCCGGCTACGGCGCGGCCAACGTGGCGGTGCGCCTGGCGGCCATGGCCAAATCGCGCAGCGGCGCGGTGCGCCAGGCGCGTTTATAACGGCGGTTGCGGTGCTTCCTTCGGCGCCCATCGCGGCCCATAATCACGGCCTGCATAACACTGGCCGTGAGCGCACCATGACCACCGAGGCACCTCGCAAGAGTCGTAAGAACAATCCGGAAAAGACCCGCGAAAACATACTCCAGGAAGCCATCGTCGAGTTTGTCCAGCAGGGCCTTTCCGGCGCTCGCGTGGACGCGATCGCCGAGCGCATCCACACCTCCAAGCGCATGATCTATTACTACTTCGGCAGCAAGGAGCAGTTGTACGTCGAGGTGCTGGAGAAACTCTACGGCGACATCCGCAATACCGAGACCCGCATGAACCTGACGGCCCTGGAACCGCGTGAAGCGATCCGGCGGCTGGTGGAGTTCACCTTTGATCACCATGACCAGAACGTGGATTTCGTGCGCATTGTCAGCATCGAAAATATCCACAATGCCGAGTATGTGAAGCGCACAGACACCATCAAGGCGATGAACAGCAAGATCCTTGAAGGGCTGGGGGAAACCTTGCGCCGTGGTGCCGAACTGGGCTTGTTCCGCGAAGGGCTGGAGCCGCTGGACGTGCACCTGCTGATCAACTCGTTCAGCTTTTACCGGGTGTCCAACCGCCACACCTTCAGTGAGATTTTTCAGATCGACCTGTCGGATGAGGCGGTTAAACAGCGGCATAGGGACATGATTTGTGATTCGGTGATGCGTTACCTCCAGGCCTGAAGTCTCAGGTTGGAATGCATTCAAAATGTGGGAGGGGGCTTGCCCCCTCCCACATTTGGATTTTTATTCCTACTCAGTCAGGTATTCATGCTTTGGAAATGCGCCAGCATGCGCTGCGCATCCGGCATTTCCCCACTGAATAGCTCAAACGCCTTCACTGCCTGAAACACCGCCATGTTGCCGCCATCCAGGGTGCGGCAACCCAAGGCACGGGCATCGTGCAGCAGTTCGGTTTCCAGCGGGAAATACACGATTTCCGCCACCCACAGTTCCGCCCGTAAAAAGGCGGCGGGCACCGGTGTGCCGGGAAGCTTGGCCATGCCCATCGGCGTGGTGTTCACCAGGCCATCGGCTTCGGCCACGGCGTTTTTTACGTTATTGCCCACTTGGGCGCGGCCCGGCCCGAAACGCAGCGTGAGGTTATCCACAAGGTCGCGGGCGCGGGCGGGGTCCACGTCGAAAATACTCAACTGTTGCACCCCCTCGGCCAGCAGCGCATGGGCTACCGCCGCACCCGCGCCGCCGGCGCCCATCTGCACCACGTGTTGGCGGGCGACGTCACTCAAGTTGCGCCGAAACCCTTCGGCAAATCCCAGGCAATCGGTGTTGTGGCCGATGCGTTTGCCGTCCTTGAACACCACCGTATTGACCGCGCCAATACCGCGGGCCTCGTCGGATAATTCATCGAGCAATGGCAGGACCGCCTGCTTGCACGGGTAGGTAATGTTCAGCCCGGTAAAGCCCATGAGTTCGGCGGCGCGCAGTAGATCGGGCAGGGCGTCGATGTCCAGGTGCCGGGGTTCAAGGTCGATCAGGCGGTACAGGTAGCGCAGGCCTTGGGCATCGCCTTCGTGTTCATGCAGCGCGGGCGTACGAGAGGCCTGGATACCGGCGCCGATCAGGCCGGCGAGAATGCGCGGTTTCATCGGGCTGACCCTTTGAGCAACTGGCTGAAGTGTTCCAGCGCCAAGTGGTAGCCGTGGCTGCCGAACCCTGCGAGCACGGCCTTCGCGATGGGTGACACAAAGGAGTGATGACGGAACGCTTCGCGGGCATGCACGTTGGAGAGATGCACTTCGATCACCGGCACTTCACTGGCCACCAGCGCATCACGAATCGCTACCGAGGTGTGGGTCCAGGCCGCCGGGTTGATCACGATACCGGCGCAGCGGGCGCGGGCGCCGTGGATCCAGTCGAGCAGTTCGCCTTCGTGGTTGGTCTGGCGGAATTCGATTTTCAGGCCCAGTTGTTCAGCGCTGCGGCCGCACAAGGCAGCAACATCAGCCAGGGTTTCATGGCCGTAAGTAGCGGGCTCGCGGGTGCCGAGCAGGTTGAGGTTGGGGCCGTTGAGCACCAGCACGATAGGCGGCATGGGGCGTCTCTCCACAGTTATTGTTCGTTATGGAGATAAAATGTACTGATTGGTTAATTTGGTCAATTGATCAGTGCGGATGTGTTCGATTACCGAACTGTTAATCAGGCCTGTCATACCGCCGGATCAGATTAGATATCAATTGAAAATCATTCTCGACAACGCTTAAGATGCCCGCCTGTTTCCTTAACATTCCAGGGAGTCGGTTTGTCGGACGTGGATCTCAAAGGCCTGTTTCTCAAGCACGCCGATACCTTGCGCGGGTATCTGGCGCGCAAGGTACGGGACCCGCAGTTGGCCGCAGACCTGGTGCAGGAGAGCTTCCTGCGCCTGGCCGAAAAGCCGGCCGGCGAGCGCATCGACAACTCCCAGGGCTATCTCTATCGAACGGCGAGCAATCTGCTGATCGACCATATTCGCCAGGAAGCGCGGCGTAAGACTGACTCCGTGCCCCACGAGGCGCTGGCCGAGATTGAAGATGACGTGGCCGGGTTGGAGGCTCAGGCAATGGCGCAGCAACAGCGACAGGCATTGAAGCAGGCACTGGCGGAGTTGCCGGAACGCACCCAGCAGATTTTCCGCCTCAACCGCATCGAAGGCATGACCCACGCCCAGGTCGCCCGGCACCTGGACATCTCTGACAGCTCCGTCCAAAAGCATCTGGCCAAAGCATTGGCCTACGTGATGCAGCGCTTGCAGGAAGGCGAGAGGGCGCCATCCGACGAATGAATTACCGAAAAAAGTCCGTTCACTCGTCACAGCGTTATATAACGAAAAATTCGAGATTCACACGTGAATAGCCAGGGTCCGCAACAGCACAGCATTACCGAGGCGGCCGCCGAGTGGGCGGTGCGCTTGCACGCCGGTGCCCTGACCGAACAGGAGCAGGCCGAGTTGCGGCATTGGATCGCCTGCGACAGCCGCCACGAAGCGGCATTGCGCTTTGCCGAACAGACCTGGGCGGCATTGGGCGACGTGTACAAGGAACCGCCGGTGAACCGCCAGCGCCCGCCAGCGGCGACGCTGCCTGTGCGCCGGGCCAAGCGGCGCCGGCCATGGCAACGTGCGGCGGCCGTCGCGCTGGTCGTGGTGGTGGCCGGTGTCGGCTGGATGCGCGGGCCGGACGTGTTGCTGCGCATGCAAGCGGACTACATCACCGAAAAAGGCGAAGTGCGCACCGTGCACCTGGCCGATGGCAGCAAGGTCGAGCTGGATTCCGGCAGTGCCATCCGCCTGGATTACGACGGTGTGCAACGCCGTATCAGCCTGCTGCAAGGCTCGGCGATCTTTGATGTGGCACCGAGGGTGGGCGAAGAAACCCGACCGTTCGTGGTGCAGAGCGCCGGCGGGCAGACGCGGGCGCTGGGCACGCGGTTTGTGGTGGAGCGCGAGGGCGACAGCCAGGCGTGGACCGGCGTGTTGGAGCACAGTGTCGAGGTCACGCTGCAAGCTGTCCCGAAAAAAGGTCCGGCCGACAGAGTGGTCAAGGAAGGCCAGGCCGTACGCTACAGCACTCAGGAAGGCATCGTGCCTTTGGATCAGCTCGACGTAGCGCGCGCCACCAGTTGGCGACGCGGTGTGTTGATTTTTGATCGCCAGCCGTTGGCCAAAGTCATCGAACAGCTCAACCGCTACCGCCCCGGGCGCGTGGTGTTGACCGACTCGGCATTGGGCGATCGCGAAGTCAGCGGCGTGTTCCGCCTCGACATGCTCGACACCGCCTTCGACACGCTCACCCAGGAACTGCAAGTGCAACGCTTGGACCTGGCAGGCCTCAGCCTGATCTATTGATCCCTCCCCTGTAGGAGCGAGCTTGCTCGCGAAAAACGTCAACGATAACGCGTGCATTCAGGTTGAGCGCGTCGTCTATGCGCGCTTCGCGAGCAAGCTCGCTCCTACAGGTTTATTGGCCTTCTGAAAAAACTTTCAAAAAAACCTTACTGACTTCCTGCGCGTCGCACGTCTTGCTAGGTGAGAAGCATTCGCATAAACAAGAAAGCGCTCAGCGCAGGGAACCACAGAAATGTCAGCACTCAACAAGGGGCGTATCACCGCAAGCCGGTTAGCCCTGGCCATCCACTTGGGCCTGTTCGCCGCAGTCGCTCCAGTATTCGCTGCTCAGTCTCAGGCGAATGCGGCGCAACCTGCGGTGCTGATGCTGGATATCCCCGCGCAACCCCTGGGCAGTGCCGTGCTGGCATTCGCCGACCAGGCCGGCCTGCAAGTGCTGTTCGACAGCCAGCGCCTGGCCGGTTTGCAGAGCACGGCCGTGAAGGGACAATACAGCGTGCAGGAAGGTCTGGCGCGTCTGCTGGGGAATGCGCCAGTGGAGTATCGCTTCAATGGCGAGCGCCAAGTCACCCTGACCCGCGTGGAGCAGAGCGGCGCCGCGTTGGCGCTGGCGACCACCACGATTACCGGCCTGAACCCCAACGACTGGGTGTATTCATCGCCACGCTCGGTGAGTGTGGTCGGTCGCGAACAACTGGACCGCAACCCGCCACGGCATGCCGCGGAAATGCTCGAAGAGGCGCCGGGCGTCTACTCGGCGGTCAGCCAGCAAGACCCTGGCCTGTCGGTGAACATTCGCGGTATCCAGGACTATGGCCGGGTCAACATGTCGGTGGACGGCATGCGCCAGAACTACCAGCAAAGTGGTCACCAGCAACGTAATGGCACGCTGTATGTCGACCCGGAATTGCTGTCGGAAGTTGTGATCGAGAAGGGCGCTACTTCGACGATGGGTGGCGCTGGGGTGATCGGCGGGGTGGCCAATTTTCGCACCGTGGAAGCCGCCGACCTGCTCAAGGGCGGCAAGGAAATCGGTGGGCGCATCCGTTTGACCACCGGGTTGGGCGGGCGCAGCAACGGCACGCATTTTATCGGCAGTTCGGCGTTTGCCGTGGGCACCGATGTGTGGGACATGCTGGTGGCCGCCAGTGAGCGTCACCTCGGTGACTACAAACCCGGCACCCGGGGCAGCATCGGCGAGTTGCGCACCGGCAGTTCCTTCCTGCCGGCCAGTGAAGACCGGATCAAGAATTCCACTGTCGAGTACACCGGCTCGGTGATGCGTTCGCGCCTGCTCAAGCTGGGTCTGAACCTGCCGGTGGATCAGCGCCTGCAACTGAGCTACCTGACCACCGAAGTCGACTACGACGACGTCAACATGATGACCGCCGAAAAAGCCCAGCTCTGGGAGAAACTCGGCAGCAGCAACGTCACGGCGCAGAACTTCGCGTTGGACTACAGCTACACGCCGGACAACCCGCTGATCGATTTCAAGGCCAAGCTCTACTACGTCGACACCCGCAATGACCAGACCACGCTGACCCGTGGCAGCAGCAAGGGCTACGACGTCACCTATCAGACCAACACCTATGGTGTGCAGGCGCAGAATATTTCGACCGTTGCCTTGAGCGAGCTGTCGGTGATCAAGGCCAACTACGGCCTGGAGTTTTTCTACGACAAGGTCCGGCCGGACTCCAACCAGATGGTGGCTGCCGATTCGGCGGTGACGGCCTCGGCGGCGGAAAGCATCACGCCCAAAGGTGATCGGGCAATGGGCAGCTTGTTCGCGCGCCTGGACTACGACTACGACAACTGGCTGAACCTCAATGCCGGGTTGCGTTATGACCGTTATCGGCTGCGCGGCGAAACCGGGCTGAACACGCGCACCTTCATCATCGGCACCACGCGACAAATCGGCCTGCCCATGACCTATGACGTGGATCGGGAAGAGGGGCATTTCTCGCCGACCTTCGGCCTGTCGGTCAAGCCCGGCGTGGATTGGTTGCAACTGTTCGCCACTTACGGCAAGGGCTGGCGCCCGCCGGCAGTCACTGAAAGCCTGGTCAGCGGCCGGCCCCACGGCGGCGGTTCGGAGTCGATTCTGCCCAACCCCTACTTGAAACCTGAAAAGTCCACGGCGTGGGAGGTCGGCTTCAATGTGCTCAAGGAAGACTTGTTGTTCGCCGACGACCGTGTGGGCATGAAGGTGTCCTACTTCAACACCCGCGTCGATGACTTTTCCTACATGGCCCTGGGCGTGCAGCCGCCCGGTTATGGCATCGCCAATATTGGCAACGCGGCTTACGTCAACAACCTGGAGACCACACGTTTTCGTGGCCTCGAATACCAGTTGGATTACGACGCGGGTTTTGCCTACGGCCAGGTCAACTACACGCGCATGCTTGGCAGCAACAAGTTCTGCAGCAAGACCGCATGGCTGGGGGGCGTTACCAAGACCCAGAAACGCCCCGGCAACCGGACACCGGTGGACGCGATGGTGCCGGACGACCTAGCCAATGGCGCCGTGGGTTGCAACGCCATCCTCGGATCTTCCGAGCACATGCCAATGGATCGTGGCACCGCGACGCTGGGGGCGCGTTTCTTCGAGCGCACGTTGGATGTGGGGGTTCGCGCCCGTTACAGCGCCGGCTACTACGTGAAAGGCGGCGTTGGCGTGACCACTTCACAGACGGGCGTCTACCCCGCCGACTGGAAGCCTTACACCGTCTATGACCTGTACAGCAGCTACCGCGCTACCGACCAATTGACCTTGCGCCTGGCCATGGAAAACGTCACCGACCGCGCCTACCTGGTGCCCCTGGGCGATGTGCTCGCCTTCACCCTGGGCCGTGGGCGAACCCTGCAGGGCACCGTTGAATATCAGTTCTGACCGATTTTGCCCAGTGACGGGCAAAACCACAGCAGGCACCGGCTTGCTGCGGAGTTATCACCCCATGACTTGGAGTTTTGCATGAGCATTTCTATTTCATACAGCACGAGCTACGCCACGAACACCGTTGCCCAGTACCTGAGCGACTGGTCGGCTTACTTTGGTGACCTGAACCACCGTGAAGGGTCGGTCAAAGAGGGTGTGAACACCGGTGGTTTCAATCCTGGGCCGTTCGACGGCACCCAATATGGCGTATCGAGCACTGCCAGCGATGCCGCAGTAGTGGCCGAGGGCAGCCTGCATTACACCCTGTTCAATCCGCCTTCGCATACGCTGTGGGGTTCGCTCGACTCACTGACCTTTGGCGACACCCTCGCCGGTGGCGCAGCCAGCGGTGGCTACACCGTCGCCAGCCAGGAAGTCAGCTTCACCAACCTGGGCCTGTCGAGCCTGCAGTCCGAAGGCCGCGACGGCCAGGTGCACAAAATTGTCTACGGCCTGATGAGCGGTGACAGCTCGGCATTGGTCTCGGCGATCGATGCCCTGCTCAAGGACATCGACCCAAGCCTGTCGGTCAACTCGACGTTCGACCAGCTGGCGGCTGCCGGTGTGGCACATCTGGATTCGGCTGCGGTTGCAGCCTCCGATGTGGCCCTGGTGGGTGTGCAGGACGTGCCTCAGGACTTCGCCCTGGCCGCTTAAGCAAAAAAGCGAATGGAAGATCGCTCTCCCATTCGCCGCATGACACACCGCCGTCGCCCAAGCCTTCTATTTCTTCAGCGACGGCGGTGCCGAATTCTGCGCAGCGTCGTACAGCCTGTCAACGCGACGGCGCTGCCCGCTCAACCCTTTGAGAATCCCCAGATGCGCCACGCCGGCAACGAAACCCTGGCCGCCCTCACGGCCTATAAAAGTGGCTTCCTCAACATCGGCCTGTTCTCGGCGGTGATCAACCTGCTGATGATCGCTCCGGCGCTGTACATGCTGCAGGTGTACGACCGGGTGCTGGCCTCGGGCAATCAGATGACCCTGCTCATGCTGACGCTGATGATCCTCGGCCTGTTCGGCCTGATGGGCGCGTTGGAGTGGGTGCGCAGCCAGGTGGTGATCCGCCTCGGCACGCAGATGGACATGCGCTTGAACCAGCGGGTGTACGACGCCGCCTTCGAAGCGCAACTCAAGGGCGGCACCCAGGCGGCCGGCCAGGCGCTGCATGACCTGACCACCCTGCGGCAGTTCGCCACCGGCCAGGCGTTGTTCGCGTTCTTCGATGCGCCGTGGTTTCCGGTGTACCTGTTGGTGATCTTCCTGTTTCACCCCTGGCTTGGGCTGTTGGCACTGGTCGGCGCAGTGCTGTTGATTGTACTGGCGTGGGTCAACCATCACGTCAGCCAGGCGCCGATGGCCCTGGCCAGCCAGCTGTCGATCAGCGCCAGCCAACAGGCCACGGCCAACCTGCGCAATGCCGACACCATTGAAGCCATGGGCATGCTCGCCACGTTGCGCGCGCGTTGGTTCGGCCAGCACCAGGCGTTCCTGGCACAACAGAACCTGGCCAGTGAAAAGACCGCGACCGTCACCGCCTGGTCCAAGGGCGTGCGCCTGGCGTTGCAGTCGCTGGTTCTGGGGCTGGGTGCCTTGCTCGCGGTGCAGGGCGCCATCACGCCGGGGATGATGATTGCCGGTTCGATCCTCATGGGCCGCGTGCTCAGCCCGATCGACCAGTTGATCGGCGTGTGGAAGCAGTGGGGCTCGGCGCGCCTGGCGTTTGAGCGTTTGTCACAGATGCTGGAGGCCAACCCGGCACGGCTCGAACGCATGAGCCTGCCGGTACCCAAGGGCCAACTGAGCGTCGAGCAAATCAGCGCCTGTGCCCCCGGCAGCCGTCGACCGGCGCTGGCCAATTTGGGCTTCAGCCTGGCGGCGGGCGAGGTGCTGGGGGTGATCGGGCCGTCGGGCTGCGGCAAGTCCACCCTGGCGCGGATACTGGTGGGCGCCTGGGCACCCTTGGCCGGCAAGGTGCGTCTGGACGGTGCCGACCTGGCCCTGTGGGACAAGCAGCAACTGGGCCCGCACATCGGCTACCTGCCGCAGGACATCCAGTTGTTCGCCGGCAGCATCGCGCAAAACATTGCACGGTTTGCCGAGGTCGAGGCGGACAAAGTGCTTGCCGCCGCGCAAATGGCCGGCGTGCATGAGCTGATTCTGCAACTGCCCCTGGGCTACGACACTCCATTGGGGGAGGGTGGTGCTGGATTGTCCGGTGGCCAGAAACAGCGGGTCGCCCTGGCGCGTGCGCTGTACGGCCTGCCTGCGTTGATCGTGCTGGACGAGCCCAACGCCAACCTCGATGAAGTCGGCGAACAAGCCCTGCTCCAAGCCATCGCCCAGCTCAAGCAACAGCGCCGCACGGTGATCCTGATCACCCATAAGCCCAACGTGCTGACCCTGACGGACCAGTTGCTGATCCTCAAGGACGGTCAGTTGCAGGCCTTCGGGCCGACGGCGCGGGTGCTGGAGGCACGGCAGAAACCGGCAGCGAGCAAGCCGGTGTCGACCCTGAGCATGAGTTACCGCCTCGGTGAAGGAAAACCGGCATGAACCAGAGCAAACCCGTGCTGATCAGTGATGCGCCGAACAATGTGCTGACGCTGGATGATAAAAAATATTCACGTTTGGGTTGGCTGTTGGTGCTCGGCGGCTTTGCCGGCTTCCTTGGCTGGGCGGCGTTGGCGCCACTGGACAAAGGCGTGGCGGTGCCGGGCAAGGTCATGGTTTCGGGTCATCGCAAGACGGTGCAGCATCCGGCCGGGGGGATCGTGGAACGTATCGACGTGCGCGACGGTGATGTGGTCAGCGCCGGCCAGGTCCTGCTGCGCTTGAAGGAAACCCCCTTGCGCGGGCAGATGCAGTCCCTGCGCAGCCAGTACCTGGCGTCCCTGGCCAGCGAAGCGCGTTTAAGTGCCGAAAGCGAAGGGCTGGCGGCGATCACCTTCGGCCCGGAACTGCTCAACGATCCTGAGGCGACCGGCACGCTGAGCCTGCAACGGCAACTGTTCCATAGCCGTGCCCAGGCACTCGCCACCGAGCAACAAGGCCTGCGCGAAACCATCGCCGGCGCCGAGGCGCAGTTGCGTGGCACGCGGGATTCGCAGGCAAGCAAAGTCCAGCAACGGGCCGCGTTGAATGAGCAACTGCAAGGCCTGCGCGAGTTGGCGCGTGACGGTTATATCCCGCGCAACCGCCTGCTCGACAGCGAGCGCCTGTATTCCCAGATCGATGGCGCCATCGCCGAAGACTACGGCCGCATCGGCCAGTTGCAGCGCCAGGTGATGGAACTGCGCCTGCGCATCCGCCAGCTTGGCGAAGACTTCCAGAAAGACCTGCGCGGCCAGCTGGCCGAGACCCGCACCCGCAGCGACGACCTGCGCAATCGCCTGGCTTCGGCCGAGTTCGAACTGGCCAACAGTCTGGTGCGAGCGCCGGCATCCGGGGTGGTGGTGGGCTTGGACGTGTACACCGAAGGTGGCGTGATCAAGCCCGGCCAGGCGTTGATGGACATCGTGCCCCAGGGCGAGCCCTTGTTGGTGGAGGCGCGGGTGCCGGTGCAGATGGTCGACAAAGTGCATCCGGGCTTGCCGGTGGAGTTGATGTTCTCGGCGTTCAACCAATCCACCACGCCACGGGTGGCCGGTGAGGTGACGCTGGTCTCTGCCGACCGCCAGGTCGATGAGCGCACCGACGAGCCGTATTACACGCTGCGCGCCCAGGTCAGCGCGGCGGGCATGCAGCAACTGGACGGCGTGCTGATCCGCCCGGGCATGCCGGTGGAAACCTTCGTCAAGACCGGTGAGCGCTCGATGCTCAACTACCTGTTCAAACCCCTGATGGATCGCACCCACATGGCGCTGGTGGAAGAATGAAGGCGCTGTTGTTTACCTTGTGTTTGGGTTGCACCTCGGCGGCGCACGCCTTGGGTTTGCTGGAGGCCTACGACTTGGCCCTGCGCAATGATCCGACCTTCCAGGCAGCCATCCAGGAGCGTGAGGGCGGTGAAGAAAATCGTGCGATCGGTCGTGCGGCGTTGTTGCCCAATTTATCGTGGAGCTATAACAATTCGCGCAATGAATCCGAAGTGACGGCGGGGGATGTCAAAAGCGACCGTGATTACCGCAGTTATGCCTCGACCCTGACCTTGCAGCAACCGCTGCTGGATTACGAAGCCTACGCGCGCTTTCGCCAGGGCACCGCCCAGGCCTTGATGGCTGATGAACGCTTTCGTGGCAAGAGCCAGGAACTGGCGGTGCGGGTGCTCAATGCCTACAGCCAGGCGTTGCTGGCCCAGGAGCGTATCGAGCTGAGCCGCGCGCAGAAACGTGCGTATGCCGAGCGCCTGCAACTCAATGATCGCCTGCTCAAAGGCGGCGAAGGCACCCGTACCGATGTGCTGGAAACCCAGGCGCGCCTGAGCTTGGCGCAGGCCGAAGAGATCGAATCCCAGGATACCCAGGACAGTGCCCTGCGTGAGTTGGAGGCCATCGTCGGCCAACCGTTGCAGATCGAAGAGCTGGCGCCGCTGACCCGTCAATTCGACATCCCGCCCCTGGAGCCCAACCGCTTCGAGACCTGGCGCGAACTGGCCATGGCCAACAACCCGGAGCTTAAATCCCAGCACCACGCATTGGACGTGGCCTCCTATGAAGTGGAGCGCAAGCGCGCCGGGCACCTGCCCAAGGTCAGCCTGTACGCCACCAGCCGCCAGACCAACTCCGACTCGGAAAGCAGCTACAACCAGAAGTACGACACCAACACGGTCGGCATCCAGGTCAGCCTGCCGCTGTTCGCGGGCGGCGGCGTGTCGGCCTCCACGCGTCAGGCAGCCAACCAACTGTCCCAGGCCCAATACGAACTGGACGCGCAAACCTCGGCCACGCTGGTGGAGTTGCGCAAGCAGTTCAACCTCAATACCAGCGGCGCGGCCAAGGTGCGCGCCTATGAAATGGCGGTCAGCTCTGCCACGGCGTTGGTTGCTGCGACGAAAAAGAGTGTTGCCGGTGGTGAGCGGGTCAACCTCGACGTGCTCGACGCCGAGCAACAACTGTTCACTGCCCGCCGCGACCTGGCGAATGCGCGGCATGCGTATCTGCTGGCGAGGATTCAGTTGAAGTATTACGCGGGGTTGCTGAGCGAGCAGGATCTGCAGGCGTTGGCGGAGTATTTCCAGCCCTCGGCATGAGTGGTTACAACCCGGCCTTCGCCGGGTTTTTTCTGCTTACTAGTCTGTGAAACAGCTTCGTGTAGATGAAGCCGGTTGTCGGGTGGCAGGGGAAAATTGTTACCTGGCGGAAAATAACCTAACGGATGGGTTACGATGAGAGTAGGCGCTTACAAGGGATATGTGATTTCGGTGTTCATCAGGGATGAGCATTGCCCGCCCCATGTGCATGTGCGGGGCAAGGAATGGGATGCGCGTTTTCGTTTCAGTTCTCTGGATGGGGACGTGGAGTTGTGGGACGTAGAGCCTGAGCGGCGGCAGCCACCCATGGCGGTTTTGAAAGAAATACGCGGGGCGATCATGCAGCGGCACTACTTGGCACGGGCACGCAGGATCTGGTGGGAATACCTGCAAACGGTCTGCCTGGAGAATCATTCCTGGGATTGGGAGGCCCGCGAGGTGTTGCCTGGGCTGATCATTCAGCCTGGAGTTTATGTGATCGCGCGTGCCCGGCACGATGTCGTGGGGCAGAAAACAATTTTGAATCTGGTCAGGGCACCGGGTTTTGTGGAGATTGAACTATGAAGCAAATCGTAAAAGCCAAAGTTGTACCCTATAAACCGCTCACTGAGGCCGATGTAGAAAAGGCGATAGCCCGAGGGCGCAAGACGCGGCACCTTTATGCCCGCGCCAGTTCTGTGCGTTATGAAGACAACTGCCTTTCCATCGGCTTCAGCGACGGCAGCCGCGTTGTACTGCCGGTGGCTGGCCTGCCCGAGTTCGCGGGGTTTTCCCTGGAGGACTTTGAGCAACTGGAAGTCGGCTTTGGCGGAAAGGCGCTGTGCTGTGAGGCCCAAGACCTGGACGTTTCGATCACTGGCCTGATTGCCACCAGCAAACCCCTGATGGACCTGGCGATCAGCCTGGTTGCTTCGCGCAACGGTCGCAAAAGCAGCGCCGCCAAAGCCGCCGCCGCCCGCGCCAATGGCAAGAAGGGCGGACGGCCGCGCAAGAAGCAGCCGGAGGACGCCGAGTTACCGCCGAGTCAATAACACCCCGGATTCCATATGGTGCGTCCACGGAAACTGGTCAAACATCGCGCATTTCGTAATCGTGTGCGTGTCATGCAGTTGCGCAATGTTCGCCGCCAACGTCTCCGGGTTGCAGGAGATGTAGAGGACGTTGTCGAAGCGCCGGGTCAGTTCGCAGGTGTCCGGGTCCATGCCGGCGCGCGGCGGGTCGACGAACACGCTGCCGAACTCGTAGCGCTTCAGGTCGATGCCGTGCAGGCGACGGAATGGGCGCACTTCGTTGAGTGCTTCGGTGAGCTCTTCGGCGGAGAGGCGCACCAGGGTGACGTTACCCACCGCGTTTTCATCAAGGTTGCTCAGCGCCGCATTCACTGAGGTCTTGCTGATCTCGGTGGCCAGCACGTTGCGCACGCGCGTCGCCAGGGGCAGGGTGAAGTTGCCGTTGCCGCAGTACAGTTCCAGCAGATCATCCGGGCGATCGCCCAGGGCTTCATAGGCCCAGTTGAGCATCTTCTGGTTCACCGTGCCGTTGGGCTGGGTGAAGGCACCTTCGGGCTGGCGGTAGCTGAAGGTACGGCCGCCGACTTCAAGCTTTTCCACCACGTAGTCATGGCCGATCACATCGCGCTTGCCCTTGGAGCGGCCGATGATGCTGACATTCAAGTCGGCAGCCAGCTGGTTTGCGGCGGTGTGCCAGTGCTCGTCCAGCGGGCGGTGATAGCACAGGGTGATCATCGCATCGCCAGCCAGGGTGGTGAGGAACTCCACCTGGAACAGCTTGTGGCTCAGGGCGGCGCTGGCTTGCCAGGCGGCCTTGAGCTGCGGCATCAACTGGTTGATGCGCTGGCTGGCGATGGGGAACTCATCGATCAGGATCGGCGTGCGCTTGTCGTCCTGGGAGAACATCGCATAGTGGCGCTCACCACCTTCGCGCCACAGGCGGAACTCCGCGCGCAGGCGGAAATGCTGCAGCGGCGAGTCGAAGACCTGCGGCTCGGGCGCGTCGAACGGTGCCAACAGGTCACGCAAGCGCGTGACCTTGTCGTGCAGTTGAGCGGTGTAGCGTGCGGCGTCAAAAGTCATGCGTTGAACCAGCCCAGCTTGATCACAAACAGAATCGACAGAATCACCAGCGCCGGGTTCAGCTCACGGTAGCGGCCCGAAAGCAGCTTGATGGCGGTCCAGGCGATGAAACCGAAGGCGATGCCGTTGGCGATGGAGTAGGTGAAAGGCATCGCCAGGGCGGTGATCACCACCGGCGCTGCAACGGTAATGTCGTCCCAGTCGATTTCGGCCAGGCCCTGGGTCATCAGCACCGCCACGAACAGCAGGGCCGGCGCGGTGGCGAAGGCTGGGACGCTGGCGGCCAGTGGCGAGAAGAACAACGCCAGCAGGAACAGGATCGCGACCACGATGGCAGTCAAGCCGGTACGGCCACCGGCGCTCACGCCCGCAGCCGATTCGATGTAGCTGGTGGTGGTCGAGGTGCCGAGCAGGGAACCGGCCATGGCGGCGGTACTGTCGGCGATCAGCGCACGGCCCATTTTCGGCATGTGGCCATCCTTGCCCATCAGGCCGGCACGCTTGGCCACGCCGATCAGGGTGCCGGAGTTATCGAACAGGTCGACGAACAGGAAGGCGAAGATCACGCTGACCAGGCCGATATCCAGCGCGCCCTTGATATCCAGCTGCAGGAAGGTCGGGGCCAGGGATGGCGGCATCGACGTCACGCCGCCAAAAGGCGTGACGCCCAGCAGGATGGAAACAATGGTCACCGCCAGGATGCCGATCAACACCGCGCCGCGCACGGCCAAGGCTTCCAGGGCAACGATCAGCACGAAACCGAGGGTGGCGAGAATCGGTGCCGGTTGTTTCAAGTCGCCCAGGCCCACCATGGTGGCCGGGTTGCTGACCACGATCCCGGCGTTGTGCAGGGCGATCAAGGCCAGGAACAGGCCGATACCGGCGGCAATCGCCGAGCGCAGGGGCAGGGGGATGGCGTTGATGATCCATTCACGGATACGGAAGATCGACAGCAGGAAGAACAACACCGCCGAAATAAACACCGCACCCAGCGCCACCTGCCAGGTGTGGCCCATGTGCAGCACCACGGTGTAGGTGAAGAAGGCATTGAGGCCCATGCCCGGCGCGAGGGCGATCGGGTAGTTGGCGATCAGGCCCATCACGGTCGAACCGATGGCGGCCGCCAGGCAGGTCGCGACGAACACCGCGCCCTTGTCCATGCCGGTCTCGCCGAGGATGCTCGGGTTCACGAACAGGATGTAGGCCATGGCCAGGAATGTCGTGATGCCCGCGAGGATCTCGGTGCGCACGTTGGTGTTGTGTGCCTTGAGTTGAAACAGCTTTTCCAGCATGCCTGCTCCCTGTGACGCTCTGTGGCGTCGTGATTTGTTGACCTCTAAGTCAAAGCACAAACTGCGCCAAGCGCCTTTGGTTTCAGAGAGGATCGGAAAAAGCGGCGCATCATACCAGCAGCCGAGGCCTTGAGGCATACTGCGCCGACGTTTAAACGAAGGTCATCTGCAACATGAAAAACGCCAGCCCGTGGAGTCTAGCCCTGATCCCCTGTATCAGCCTGTTGCTCGGCGCAGCACCGGCCTGGGGCGCGACTGCACCGCCGTTGAGCGAAGTGAGGGTGTTCAAGGTTGAATCGGCGGCGTGCACGGAAACCATCCCGGAGCGCGCACAAAGCACGCAGATGTGCACGCACCGTGGGCCTACGAAAGTGTCAGTCATGGAAGTCGGCCTGGGCAACAACCCCATGGGCCGCTTTGATGGCGCAGAGCTCAATGGGCAGCGCACGGCGGTCTGCCAGGTGGGCAACATCAGCGAGGCCTGCAATGGGGCCGGTACGCTGATGGGCTACATCTATGTGTTCGACCTGAACGTGGAGGCCCAGGGCTGGTTCCAATACAGCAATTCCTCGATCAACCCTCCGCAGAACACCCTGACCACGCTGCTCAATATCCGCTGATCAATCACCTTGAACGCTCATTACCCCGGGAAGTCGTACCCCTGAGACGGCGACTTCCCTGAACGCCGCGGATGTCCACCAACCCGTGAGGTGTTTATGAGCGCAACCCCCAATGGCGCGGCGGCCCAACCGTTCGTCAGCCACTCGATACGCCTGAGCCTCAACGGCCAGGATCGCCAACTGGATGTGTTGCCCTGGACCACACTGCTCGACCTGCTGCGCGAGCAACTTGACCTTGTCGGCAGCAAAAAAGGCTGCGACCACGGCCAATGCGGCGCCTGCACGGTGTTGCGCGATGGCAAGCGGATCAATGCCTGCCTGACCCTGGCGGTGATGTGCGACGGCGCCGAGCTGACCACCATCGAAGGCCTGGCCGACGGCGACCAACTGCACCCGATGCAGCAGGCGTTTATCAAGCATGACGCCTTCCAATGCGGCTACTGCACCCCCGGCCAGATCTGTTCCGCCGTGGGCCTGGCCAACGAAGGCCGCGCCCACGACACCGCGCAAATCCAGGAATTGATGAGCGGCAACCTGTGCCGCTGTGGCGCCTACAGCAATATCCGCGATGCCATCGAGGAAGTCCTGGAGGGCAAACCATGAACCCCTTCCATTACAGCCGGCCGACCGGCGTACAGGAGGCCGTGCACCTCAGCAGCGCTGCATCGCGCTTTATCGCCGGGGGCACCAACCTGCTGGACCTGATGAAAGAAAACATCAGCCGCCCCGAACATCTCATTGATATCACCGGCCTGCCGTTGCATGACATTCAGCAGACGGCCACTGGCGGGCTGTTGATTGGCGCCCTGGTGAGCAATGCCGACCTGGCCTGGCATCCGCTGATCGAACAGCATTATCCCTTGCTTTCCCAGGCCATCCTCGCGGGTGCCTCGCCGCAACTGCGCAACATGGCCAGTACCGGTGGCAACCTGCTGCAACGCACCCGTTGCTACTACTTCTATGACGCCACGGTGCCGTGCAACAAGCGCGAGCCTGGCAGTGGCTGCCCGGCGCGCACCGGCTTGAACCGTATCCACGCAATCCTGGGGGCGAGTGAGCAGTGCGTCGCTACCCACCCTTCGGACATGTGTGTCGCCTTGGCGGCGTTGGCGGCGCGGGTGCATGTCGAGGGCCGTGGCGGTGCGCGGATCATTGAGTTCGCCGACTTCCACCGCTTGCCCGACGACACCCCGCAACGCGACAACCTGCTGGCCGACGATGAGCTGATCACCGCCATCGAACTGCCTGCCGACAACCTGGCAAGCCATAGCAACTACCTGAAGATTCGCGACCGCGCGTCTTACGCCTTTGCCTTGGTGTCCGTCGCCGCAGCCCTTGAGCTGGACGGCGACATCATCGTCGACGCACGCCTGGCACTCGGCGGGGTGGCCCATAAACCCTGGCGCGACCGCGCGGTGGAGGCCGGGCTGATCGGCCAGGTCGTCAGCCGCGAAACCTTTAGCCAAGCCGCCGATGCCCTGCTGCAAGACGCCGAACCCCTGGCGCACAACGGCTTCAAAATCAAGCTGGCGCGCCGGGGCATCATTCGTGCCCTGAGTGACGCCGCTGTCGCAGGAGAACGCCCATGACTGCCATCGGCAAACCCTTGGACCGGGTCGACGGTCTGCTCAAGGTCACCGGCCAGGCGCGTTACGCCGGTGAGTTTCCCGAGGATGGCTTGCTGCATGGCAGCGTGGTGTCCAGCACCGTCGCCAAGGGCCGGGTGCTGCGCATCGATGCTTCCAAGGCGCTGGCCCTGCCGGGCGTGGTGGAGGTGATCCATCACCTCAATCGCCCTAAAATCGCCAGCTACGACGATGCGTTCCAGGACGCCGACGCCGCCGACGGCTCGCCGTTCCGCCCGCTGTACAACGACCGCGTGCTGTACAGCGGCCAGCCCCTGGCCTTGGTGATCGCCGATAACCTCGAACTGGCGCGGCATGCCGGTTCCCTGGTGGAGATCGAGTACGCAACCGAAGCCTTCGAAACCGACCTGCTGGCCATGCAGGAACAGGCCTACGCCTCGCCGCAAACCCCGCCCAAGCCGCGCGGCAACTTCCAGGCCGAGTGGACCGGCGCCGCCGTCAGTCTCGACGTGCACTACAGCACGCCCATCGAGCACCACAACCCGATGGAACCCCACGCCAGCACTGTGCTGTATCAGGCGGACGGCACCCTGCATATCCATGACAAGACCCAAGGCCCGCAGAACTGCCAGGCCTATGTGCAAAAGGTCTTCGGCCTGGACCAAAGCCAGGTGCGCATCTTTGCCGCGTTCGTCGGTGGCGCGTTTGGCTCTGGCTTGCGCCCGCAGTACCAATTGCCGTTGGCGGTGATGGCCTCCCTGGCGCTGAAACGCTCGGTGCGCGTCACCCTGACCCGCCAACAGATGTTTACCTTCGGCTACCGCCCACGCACCTTGCAGCGTTTGCAGCTGGGCGCCGCTGCCAACGGCCGTTTGCTCGCGCTGGGGCACACTGCCATCGGCCAGACCTCGCGCTTCGAGGATTTCAGTGAGCATGTGGTGGAGTGGAGCGGCATGCTCTACCACTGCGACAACGTGCAACTGACCTACAAGCTGGTGCCTCTGGACGTGTTCACGCCCCTGGACATGCGCGCGCCTGGCGCAGCGCTCGGGGTGATCGGCCTGGAGTGCGCCATGGATGAACTGGCCTGCGCCTTGGGGATCGACCCGGTGCAACTGCGGTTGATCAACTACGCCGAGCGCAACCAGAACGAAGACAAACCCTGGTCGAGCAAGGCCCTGCGCGAATGTTACCGCGAAGGTGCCGAGCGTTTCGGCTGGAGCCAGCGCAACCCGGAACCGCGCAGCATGCGCGACGGTCGCCAGTTGATCGGCTGGGGCATGGCCGGCGGGGTGTGGGAAGCCATGCAGATGAAGGCCAGTGCCAAGGCGCGGATCGACGCGCAGGGCAAGCTGACGGTCAGCAGCGCCACCACCGATGTCGGCACCGGCACTTATACGGTGATGACCCAGATTGCGGCGCAGGCCAGTGGTGTGGCGGTCGACGACGTGACCTTTTTGTTGGGCGATTCCTCACTGCCCACCGCACCGCTGCAGGGTGGTTCTTTTACCGTTTCCTCGGTGGGCACGGCGGTGCAGCAGGCCTGCGAGGCGTTGACCGGCAAACTGCTGGCCATTGCCCGGCAGACATACCCGGTCTTCACGCAGGCAGAATCCGTACGCTTTGCAGACGGCCAGTTGCACACCGGTGACGTGAGTGTGTCGTTGGCGCAGTTGGTCAAGGACAGCGGCGAGGACGCGCTGGAGGTGCAGGTCGACAGCGAGCCCGACAAAAAACGCGAGGGCTACAGCACCGCCACCCATTCGGCCGTCTTCGTTGAGGTGCAGGTGGATGAGGACCTGGGCACCGTCAAGGTCCGCCGGGTGGTCAGTGCGATTGCCGCCGGGCGCGTGGTCAACCCCAAGATGGCCCGCAGCCAGATTCTCGGCGGGGTGGTGTGGGGCATCGGCATGGCCCTGCATGAAGAAACCCAGACCGATCATCAGTTGGGGCGCTTCATGAACCACAGCCTGGCCGAATACCACATCCCGGTGAACGCGGACATTGGCGAGATCGACGTGGTGTTTGTCGAGGAACATGACGAGATCGTCAACGCCCTCGGGTCCAAGGGCGTGGGAGAGATCGGCATTGTCGGCGTAGCGGCGGCGGTGGCGAACGCGATTTATCACGCCACCGGCAAACGGGTGCGGGAATTTCCCATCACCCTGGACAAGGTGCTCTAGACCTTCGCTTCTTCCACCGGTACGTGCATGCGATCCCGATTCGCCAGGGTCGGGAACAGCTTGATCCACACGCCCGTCACCACCAGCGTACCGATCCCGCCCATGACCACGGCGGGAACGGTGCCGAACCAGTGGGCGGTAATGCCCGATTCGAACTCACCCAACTGGTTGGATGCGCCGATAAACAGGCCGTTGACCGCACTGACGCGGCCGCGCATTTCATCCGGGGTTTCCAACTGCACAAACGACGCACGGATGACCATGCTGATCATATCCGCCGCCCCCAGTACCACCAGCACCGCCAGGGAAAACCAGAAGGAGGTGGACAGGCCGAAGGCGATAGTCGCCACGCCGAACACGCCTACAGCAGTGAACATTACGCGGCCCACATGGCGGTCCACCGAGAACCGCGCCAGCCACAGCGACATCAACAACGCGCCCACCGCCGGCGCCGAGCGCAGCAGGCCCAGGCCCCAGGCGCCGGTCAGCAGGATGTCCTTGGCGAACACCGGCAGCAAAGCGGTCGCGCCGCCCAGCAGCACGGCAAACAGATCGAGGGAGATGGCGCCGAGGATGTCCGGGCGGCTGCGGATAAAACGGATGCCGGCCAGCAGCGAATCCAGGGTGGCCTTGCCCTTGTTGAGCGGAGTCTGGCGGGCGGGCAGGTTGAGGGTCAGCATGCAGGCAATGAGGTAAAGCACCACGGTGGGGCCATACACCCATACGCTGCCGAACGCATAGAGCAAACCGCCGAGCGCCGGCGCGACAATGGTTGCCAATTGCTGGGCAGACTGCGATGAAGCCACGGCCCTCGGGAACAGCGCGCTGGGCACGATGCTCGGCAGCATCGCCTGGGTGGTGGGCATTTCAAAGGAGCGCGCAGCGCCGAGCAGGAAGGCGAGGATAAAGATCATCTCGCGGGTCACGCTGCCGGTCAGGCCGCCGATGGCCAGGCTCAGGGCAATCAGCGCCTGCACGGTCTGGCAGATGGCGGCCACCTTGCGCCGCTCATAGCGGTCGGCCACGTGCCCGGTGTGCAACATGAACAGCACGCGAGGTACGAACTCCACCAGGCCGACCAACCCCAGGTCCAGCACATTGCCGGTCAGTTGGTAGAGGTTCCAGCCGATGGCCACGGTGAGCATCTGGAAGCCGCTGGCGGTGAAGATGCGCGCCAGCCAGAACGCGATGAAAGGGCGGTGGTGACGCAACAGCAACGCGGGTTCGCTAGGCATCGGGGAATTCAGATCAGAGCCGGAGGGAACGCCGAGATTATCATTAAGTTGTAACAGATAGTTGCAACAACTGAGCTGAGGCAGTCTGTCACGCGGCAAAAGACCACACAGTTCAATCCTGAAAATGGGACTACTCTTTCAGCAATGCTTGATCCAGATCAATGCCCGCCCGGGCATCGGCCTGGCGGCCTCAGGGCCAGATTCCCTACGCGGTTGGTTGAAAAAAAGAAACGAATCGAAATTCGCCAGGCTCCATATCCGTGGGGGCAGTGGGTGCAGGCTCCCGCCAGCAGCCGGTATTACCTGACAGAGGAAGACATATGTTCGGTTTGGAGGCGCTCGATCTCGCCCGAATTCAATTTGCGTTCACCATCTCTTTCCACATCCTGTTCCCGGCGATCACCATCGGCCTGGCCAGTTACCTCGCGGTGCTGGAAGGCTTGTGGCTCAAGACCCACAACGACACCTACCGTGACCTCTACCACTTCTGGTCGAAGATCTTTGCCGTCAACTTCGGCATGGGTGTGGTGTCCGGTTTGGTCATGGCCTACCAGTTCGGCACCAACTGGAGCCGCTTCTCGGACTTTGCCGGCGCCGTCACCGGCCCGCTGCTCACGTACGAAGTGCTCACGGCCTTCTTCCTCGAAGCCGGTTTCCTCGGCGTGATGCTGTTCGGCTGGAACAAGGTCGGGCGCAACCTGCACTTTTTCTCCACCGTGATGGTGGCCGTGGGTACGCTGATTTCCACGTTCTGGATCCTCTCGTCCAACAGCTGGATGCAGACGCCCCAGGGCTTTGAAATCATCGATGGCCGGGTGATCCCGACCGACTGGTTCGCCGTGGTCTTCAACCCATCGTTCCCCTATCGCCTGGCGCACATGGCCACGGCAGCCTTCGTGGCCACTGCGTTCTTCGTCGGTTCCTCGGCGGCCTGGCACTTGCTGCGCGGCAAGGACAACCCGGCGATCCGCAAGATGCTCTCGATGGCGATGTGGATGGCCCTGATTGTTGCGCCCATCCAGGCGGTGATCGGCGACTTCCATGGCCTCAATACCTTGAAGCACCAACCGGCGAAAATCGCCGCGATTGAAGGCCACTGGGAAAACATCGGCAATGAACCGACGCCGTTGATCCTCTTCGGCTGGCCCGACATGAAAGCCGAGAAAACCAAGTACGCGGTGGAAATCCCGTACCTGGGCAGCCTGATTCTTACCCACTCCCTGGACAAACAGGTGCCGGCCCTCAAGGAGTTTCCACCGGAAGACCGCCCCAACTCGACCATCGTATTCTGGTCGTTCCGGGTCATGGTCGGCCTGGGCTTCCTGATGATCTTCACTGGCCTGTTCAGCCTCTGGCTGCGCCGGGGCGACAAGATGTACACGTCCAAGCCGTTCCTGTACCTGGCGTTGTGGATGGGGCCGTCCGGCCTGATCGCGATTCTTGCAGGTTGGTTCACCACCGAGATCGGCCGCCAGCCGTGGGTGGTCTACGGCTTGATGCGCACGGCGGACGCGTCCTCCGGGCATAGCCTGGCGCAGATGACCATCACCCTGGTGTTGTTCGTGGTGGTGTACTTCGCGCTGTTCGGCGCAGGCCTGGGCTACATGATGCGCCTGGTGCGCAAAGGGCCTCAGACCCATGAAGGCAGCGAGCCCACCCACGGTGGCCCTGGCCAGAAACGTACACCGGCCCGTCCGTTGTCCGCCGCCGATGATGGCAGCGATGACGACCACACCCACATCCAGCACAAGGGGCATTGAGATGGGTATTGATCTTCCGCTGATCTGGGCCGTGATCATCATCTTCGGCATCATGATGTACGTGGTCATGGACGGTTTCGACCTGGGTATCGGCATCCTGTTTCCGTTTATCCCGGGCAAGACCGACCGTGATGTGATGATGAACACCGTGGCCCCGGTGTGGGATGGTAACGAAACCTGGCTGGTACTCGGTGGCGCGGCGTTGTTCGGTGCGTTCCCGCTGGCCTATTCGGTGGTGCTGTCGGCGCTGTACCTGCCGCTGATCCTGATGCTGATCGGGCTGATCTTCCGCGGTGTAGCCTTCGAATTCCGCTTCAAGGCCAAGGACCACAAGCGTCACCTGTGGGACAAGGCATTCATTGGCGGCTCGCTGGCGGCAACATTCTTCCAGGGCGTGGCGCTGGGTGCGTTCATCGATGGCATTCCAGTGGTGAATCGCCAGTTTGCCGGCGGTTCGCTGGACTGGCTCACGCCGTTCACGATGTTCTGCGGCGTGGCGCTGATCGTGGCTTATGCGTTGCTCGGCTGCACCTGGCTGATCATGAAGACCGAAGGCTCGTTGCAGGAAAAGATGCACAATCTGGCGCGGCCATTGGCCTTCGTGGTGCTGGCGGTGATCGGCATCGTGAGTATCTGGACGCCGTTGACGCACCCGGAAATCGCCTCGCGCTGGTTCACCCTGCCGAACCTGTTCTGGTTCCTGCCAGTGCCGATCCTGGTGCTGGTGACCATGTATGGGCTGATCCGCGCGGTGGCCCGTAATGCGCACTACACGCCGTTCCTGCTGACGCTGGTGCTGATCTTCCTGGGCTACAGCGGTTTGGGTATCAGCCTGTGGCCGAACATTATCCCGCCGTCAGTCTCAATTTGGGATGCTGCCGCGCCGCCGCAAAGCCAGGGCTTCATGCTGGTGGGTACGCTGTTCATTATCCCGTTCATCCTGGGCTATACCTTCTGGAGCTACTACGTGTTCCGCGGCAAGGTCACCCACGAAGACGGTTATCACTAGGAGGGTCGTTTCATGTCCGGCAAACCTTCGTTGCACGAGATTGAACAGGCCGAGAAGCAGCCATTGTGGCGGCGCCTGGGGTGGCTGGCGATGATCTGGACCGGCAGTGTGCTGGCCCTGTTCGTCGTGGCCAGCCTGATGCGCATGTTTATGAATGCGGCCGGCCTGACCACTCACTGATATCCCGATCCGGGCTTTGCGGCCCGGCTTTCCAGCCCTGCTTCTTGCGAGAGAAGCAGGGTTTTTTTATTTGCGCGCCTTGAGGATCACGAACTTCGGCGTGGTGGCGACTTGCTCGACACCCCGGAACAGGCGCGCCAGCTTGGTGTGATAACCCAAATGTCGGTTGCCGACTATATAGAGGGCGCCGCCCACCACCAGTGCTTCCCGTGCCTGCTGGAACATGCGCCAGGCGAGGAAATCACCAACCACCTGCTGCTGGTGGAACGGTGGGTTGCACAGCACCACGTCCAGGGATTGTGGCTCTTGCCCGGCCAGGCCGTCGGCGGCACGCACCACCACATCACGTTCACCGAGGGCGGCTTGCCAGTTCTCCAGCGCCGACTGCACGGCCATGTAGGACTCGTCCACCAAGGTGTAATGCGCTTCGGGGTTTTGCAGGGCGCTGGCAATCGCCAGTACGCCGTTGCCGCAACCCAGGTCTGCCACGCGGGCGTTGCCCAGGTTTTTCGGCAGGTGGGGCAGGAACGCGCGGGTGCCGATGTCCAGGCTTTCACGGCAGAACACGTTGGCGTGGTTCAGCAGCTCGATCGCCGGTGTGTCCAGGGCGTAGCGGGTGGGGTAGGGCGAGACGGCAGCGGGGCGATCCTCTGCGGTGGCGATCAGCAATCGCGCCTTTTTTACCGCAAGCGATGCGTGCATCGGCCCGATATAGCGTTCCAACAACTCGCCCGCCGCCCGTGGCAAATGCTTGATCATCGCCCCGGCGATCACTTCGGCGCCTGGGGCGAGCTGGCCTTGCAAGCGGATCAGTTGTTCTTCCAGCAATGCCAGGGTTTTGGGTACGCGGATCAGCACGCGGTCAAATGGCCCGGTGGGGAGGTGGCTGGCGGGGATGAACCGTACAGCGTCGAACGCCTTGGCGTTGCGCACCAGGTTTTTTTCCAGGCCTTGCGCCGCCAGGAACGAGTCGCCACTGGAGGTCACCTGCACCTGGCCCTGAAGGCTGGCGGCAAGGGCGCCGAAGCTGTCATTGAGCACCAGCACCCGGGTGTGTGCGGCCGGCTGCTGTTCGGCCAAATGGCTGAGCAGGTACTCGTCGGCGGCATCGAAGGCTTGCAGCGGATCGTTGTGTTGCTCTGGCTGGCGGATCAGATCGAGCTGGGCAAAGGGGCTTTCGAGCAGGGGCATGGCGGGGGAGGCTCTGGGTAAACAATGGGTGTTCGACTCTGGCGGCCGAACCGTCTGAGTGCACTACGGGCTACCCCCCGGAGGGGCGGCTCAACACTCAGAATGGGCGGTAAATGTTACGTTTATTTCAGCGGGATTACATGTGGTGTTTCTTGGCCGGTTAAATAATCCCTTCCTGCGCAGCGCGAAGCACGGCGGCGATCTTGTTGTTGACCCCCAGTTTCTTGAGGCAACTGCACACATGAAAACCCACCGTACGCTCGGACAAGCAAAGAATGGCGGCGATATCCGCCGCAGTCTTGCCCTTGCCTGACCACATGAGGACTTCCGTTTCCCGCGGAGTCAATTTGTTTACGGGGTTGACGCTGGGTTTTTCGGCAAATTTCTGCGCCAGTACGGCATGCATGGCGTGACAGAGCCATAACACCATTCCCGCTTTTTCATACAATTCTTCCGGGCTGATGTCACCCTTGCCACGGCTCAACGTCAGCATGCTGAACACTCCTCGGAAATCATGCACGCTGATGGTCAACGCTTTGTGTACGCCTAAGGTTTGGGCCAAAGACCAAAGGCTGGGCACGTCTTTGAATGTTTCCTCCTGCCAGACAATGGGTAATACACATTCCTTGCAATGCTTTACTACGGGGTCTACATCGAAGTAATGCGCTTGGTCGTAGAGTTTTTTCCATTCGTTTGAATAGTTTGTAAATTCTATGGGTTTGATTTGGCTCTTTGGGAGTTGAGAACTCATCTTGAAGGAACAGTTTTGGAAGCCGAGTTCGTAGGTTTTGTTGACAGTCAGTTCAAATACGCTGATGACCTCGTTCTCACCTTCCAGCGTACTGAGTCGTTTATTGCGCCAGTTAAGCATGGGTAAATCTCCATGGATTCTCCGTGACTTGGGGTACGTCCTTAACCCCCATAGCTGCACGAAAATCAGTGTAGGACACGGACTACAGGGAGAGAGGAAAATTTCGTTCTTGGGTGGCAAGCTTTAAGAATTTTTCCGCAGGAACGTTACTTGGCTAAGTAAGTGGCGAGTAAGAAAACTGCGATTTATGAGTGGCTTGAAGCCTCTGTAACAATCAACTAACAGCGAATTTATGAAGCGACTTGAAGGGCTAATAGCGAATTGATTAGCGGTGCAATTAAGTTGCCATCACTGCGTGCTCGCGTGATGCCACTACCTATCGTAGGTGTTTCCGCACGCCACTTTGAGCGACACTAGGGCACCTGTAGAACGGAGCCCCCCATGACGGCCAGTGCTGAGAAATTTACCCGCCAGACCTTGCTCGACGTGCAATCGCTGACCCCCAGCCTGTTTACCCTGCGCACCACCCGCGACCCGGGCTTTCGTTTTACCGCGGGCCAGTTTGTGCGCCTGGGGGTTACCAAGGCGGATGGCAGCACGGTATGGCGTGCGTATTCCTTGGTGTCCTCGCCGTTTGATGAGCACTTGGACTTCTTCTCGATTGTCGTTCCGGAAGGTGAGTTCACCAGCGAACTGAGCCGCCTGCGCGTGGGCGATACCTTGATGGTGGAGCGCCAGGCCACGGGGTTCCTGACCTTGAACCGGTTCGTCGATGGTCGCGACCTGTGGATGCTGGGAACGGGCACCGGGGTGGCACCGTTTTTGTCGATCCTGCAGGACTTCGAGGTCTGGGAGAAATTCGAACGCATCATCCTGGTGTACAGCGCACGCGAAGCCAAAGAGTTGGCTTACCAAGCGCTGATCAACACGTTGGGCGAACGCGAGTACCTGGCCGAATACGCGCACAAGTTCACCTACATCCCCATCGTCACGCGTGAGCAACATGCGGGCGCTTTGAATGGGCGCATCACCACGTTGATTGAAAACGGCGAGTTGGAGCGCGCGGCGGGCGTCGAACTGACCCCGGAGCATTCCCGCGTGCTGATCTGTGGCAACCCGCAGATGGTCGATGACACGCGCCAGTTGCTCAAGCAGCGCGATATGAACCTGAGCTTGAGCCGTCGACCTGGCCAGGTGGCGGTGGAAAACTACTGGTAATAAAAAAGCGCTTTTGTAGGAGCGAGCTTGCTCGCGAAGGACTCATAGGCACTGCGTTTATCCAGCTTTCACGCGATATCGTTGAGTTTTTTCGCGAGCAAGCTCGCTCCTACAGAGGCTTGTAACCGTCTGGCTTATAGCCGCGGCTTGTCGTTCTGTACCTTGAGCAGATCGCGGATCTCACCCAGCAACACTTCTTCCTTGGTTGGCGTCGGCGGCAGGCTCGGTGCCACGGCCTCTTCACGCTTGAGGCGGTTGATTGCCTTCACACCCATGAAAATCGCAAACGCGACGATCACAAAGTCGATGACGCTCTGGATGAACTTGCCGTATGCCAGGACCACCGCAGGCACATCGCCTTGGGCGGCCTTGAGCGTTATCGCCAGGTCACCGAAGTCCACGCCCCCGATCAACAGACCAATGGGCGGCATCACCACATCGCCTACAAACGAGGAAACAATTTTGCCGAAGGCGGCGCCGATGATAATACCGACGGCCATGTCGACCACATTACCTTTGACCGCGAAGGCCTTGAACTCACTGATCACGCCCATAGGTTATTCCTTGTTACAGATGAGAAGGGTGGTACCCAGTGTAAGTCAGTCGTAGAGGGCTTGCCTGAAACAACCGCTAACACTGTCAGCTTTTATCGACACATTAAAACGCAATTAGTTTGCAAAGTGCCATCAATCGCGCGCGAAATACTCGCCAAATCAGCCACTTACCAGATTATTTTATCAATCGGGTTGGTACGGCTTTTCTATTTATCTTCTGACTCGCGGGTCACTAGCCTCTGGCAAGCACAACTGAATGTGCACTAAAAAAACCAGAGGAAACCTCGATGAAGACCCCAATGAGCCGCGGGCCTGTTACCGCGCGATCCGCGCTGGTACTGGTGACCGCCAGCCTGCTTTCCCTGTCGGTACACGCCGCCAACCTGACCCGCGATAACGGTGCCGCCGTCGGCGACAACCAGAACTCGCAAACCGCCGGCGCCAATGGCCCGGTGCTGCTCCAGGACGTGCAGCTTATTCAGAAATTGCAGCGTTTCGATCGCGAGCGCATCCCCGAGCGCGTCGTACACGCGCGTGGCACCGGCGCCCACGGTACCTTCACCGTCACTGACGGCCTCAGCGACCTGACCAAGGCCAAGGTGTTTGCGGCCGGCGAGGCCACTCCAGTGTTCGTGCGCTTTTCCGCCGTGGTTCACGGCAACCACTCCCCGGAAACCCTGCGTGACCCACGCGGTTTCGCCACCAAGTTCTACACCGCCGAGGGCAACTGGGACCTGGTGGGCAACAACTTCCCGACGTTCTTCATCCGCGATGCCATCAAGTTCCCGGACATGGTCCACGCCTTCAAGCCAGACCCGCGTACCAACCTGGATGACGACTCGCGTCGTTTCGACTTCTTCTCCCACGTACCCGAAGCCACCCGTACCCTGACCGAGCTGTACTCCGACTCCGGCACCCCGGCCAGTTACCGGGAGATGGACGGCAACGGTGTGCACGCCTACAAGCTGATCAACGCCAAGGGTGAAGTGCACTACGTCAAGTTCCACTGGAAGAGCCTGCAAGGCATCAAGAACCTCGATCCCAAGCAGGTCACCGAAGTGCAGGGCCGCGACTACAGCCACATGACCAACGACCTGGTCACCCACATCAACAAAGGCGACTTCCCCAAGTGGGACCTGTACGTGCAGGTGCTCAAGCCTGAAGACCTGGCCAAGTTCGATTTCGACCCGTTGGACGCCACCAAGATCTGGCCGGATGTACCCGAGCGCAAAGTCGGACAAATGGTGCTGAACCGCAACCCGGCCAACGTCTTCCAGGAAACCGAGCAAGTGGCCATGGCCCCGGCCAACCTGGTGCCGGGCATCGAGCCGTCGGAAGACCGTCTGCTGCAAGGCCGGGTGTTTTCCTACGCCGACACCCAGATGTACCGCTTGGGCGCCAACGCCTTGCAACTGCCGATCAACGCGCCACGGGTGACCGTCAACAACGGCAACCAGGACGGCGCGATGAACTTCGGCAAGACCACCACCGGTGTGAACTACCAGCCAAGCCGGCTGATGCCACGGGAAGAGCCACAAACCGCGCGCTACAGCCAGTCGGCACTGTCGGGCAGCACCCAGCAGGCGAAGATCCAGCGTGAGCAGAACTTCAAGCAGGCCGGCGATCTGTACCGCTCCTTCAACAAGAAAGAGCGTCAGGACCTGATCGAAAACTTCGGCGGCTCGCTGGCGACCACCGATGACGAGAGCAAGCACATCATCCTGTCGTTCCTTTACAAAGCCGACCCGGAATATGGCACCGGCGTGGCCAAGGTGGCCAAGGGTGACCTGGCGCGCGTGAAGGCGCTGGCGGAAAAACTGACTGACTGATCCGTTGGTTACGGTCGACGCCCCGATACGGGCGTCGACCCCTGGCAGGAGAAAACCCATGCGAATTTCTATCGGCTTGCTGATGACCATGCTGGCCTTTGTCGCCCATGCCGAGACTCCCGACCCGGTAGCGCTCAAGGCCCAGTTGCAGGACTACTACTTCGACGCCGCCCGCCGTGGCGACCTCGACATGCTCAACACCTTCATCGACGCCGGCTACAGCCTCAACACCCAGGACGACAAGGGCTATACCGCGCTGATCCTCGCGGCCTACCACGGCCAGGGGCCGTTCGTGGAACGCCTGCTCACTGCCGGTGCCGACGCCTGCGTGCAGGACAAACGCGGCAACACCGCGCTGATGGGGGCGATCTTCAAGGGCGAGCTGAAAATCGCCCAGCGCCTGCTGGCCACCGACTGCAACCCCGACCAGCGCAACGGCGCCGGACAGACCGCCGCCATGTACGCCGGGCTGTTCAAGCGTGTCGAGCTGCTCGATGAACTCAAGGCCAAAGGTGCCGATCTCAATGCCGAAGACCCGGTCGGCAACAGTGCTTCACGCTTGGCCAGTGGTGAAATCCGGACCCCGGCGTCGCGCTGAGCTATCATCGCGTTTTTTCGGTTGGAGGTTCTCAAATGGCAAAGGCCAAGCGCATGTACGGCTGCACGGAGTGCGGCGCGACCTTTCCCAAGTGGGCCGGCCAGTGCACCGAGTGCGGTGCGTGGAACACCCTGACTGAAACCATGATCGAGAGCGGCGGCGCGGCGGCCCCCACCGGCCGTGCCGGCTGGACCGGGCAGCAGGCGCAGATCAAGACCCTGGCTGAAGTCAGCGTCGAAGAAATCCCGCGATTTTCCACGGCATCCGGCGAGTTGGACCGCGTGCTGGGCGGCGGCCTGGTGGACGGCTCGGTGGTGCTGATCGGCGGTGACCCGGGCATCGGCAAGTCGACGATTTTGCTGCAAACCCTGTGCAGCATCGCCAGCCGCATGCCGGCGCTGTACGTCACCGGCGAAGAATCCCAGCAGCAAGTGGCCATGCGCGCCCGCCGCCTGGGGTTGCCCCAGGACCAATTGCGGGTCATGACCGAAACCTGCATCGAAAGCATCATCGCCACGGCCCGTATCGAAAAGCCCAAGGTCATGGTGATCGACTCGATCCAGACCATTTTCACCGAGCAACTGCAATCGGCGCCGGGCGGCGTGTCCCAGGTGCGCGAGAGCGCGGCGCTGCTGGTGCGGTATGCCAAGCAGAGTGGCACGGCGATCTTCCTGGTCGGCCACGTCACCAAGGAAGGCGCGCTGGCCGGGCCTCGGGTGCTGGAGCATATGGTCGACACGGTGCTGTATTTCGAAGGTGAATCGGATGGCCGCCTGCGTTTGCTGCGGGCGGTGAAGAACCGCTTCGGGGCGGTAAACGAATTGGGCGTGTTCGCCATGACCGACCGGGGACTGAAAGAGGTCTCCAACCCGTCGGCGATCTTTCTGACCCGTGCCCAGGAAGAAGTCCCGGGCAGCGTGGTGATGGCAACGTGGGAAGGCACCCGCCCGATGCTGGTGGAAGTGCAGGCACTGGTGGATGACAGCCACCTGGCCAACCCGCGCCGCGTGACCCTGGGCCTGGACCAGAACCGCCTGGCGATGCTATTGGCGGTCCTGCACCGCCACGGTGGCATTCCGACCCATGACCAGGACGTGTTCCTTAACGTGGTCGGCGGGGTCAAGGTGCTGGAAACCGCGTCCGACCTGGCGTTGATGGCGGCGGTCATGTCGAGCTTGCGCAATAAACCGCTGCCTCACGACCTGCTGGTGTTTGGCGAGGTCGGCCTGTCGGGCGAAGTGCGCCCGGTACCGAGTGGTCAGGAACGGTTGAAGGAAGCGGCCAAGCACGGCTTTAAACGCGCAATCGTGCCCAAGGGCAATGCGCCGAAAGAGTCGCCGCCAGGCATAAAAATTATTGGGGTCACGCGCCTGGAGCAGGCGCTGGATGCACTGTTCGAATAAATCAGGGATGAATGCCATGCAACCATCGAAATGCTGGGGCGCAGTCGCCCTGTTTGTCGCCTTGGCCGGGCTGCCCGCTTTGGCGTGGGCCGAGTTGCCCGCCGGTTATCGTCTGGCGCAAAAGCTGGCAACGGATGACGGCAGCGTTCTACAGGTGCTCGAAGACCAACGCATCAGCGCTCAATTGCACAAGGACAGTTGGGGCAATGGGTTGGATGAGGACTCGTTCGACGAGCCCGGCGACTTGGTGGAAAAACCGCTGCTGGAAGCCCAGGTGCGGTTAGTGTCGGCCTCCGGTGACGTGATCGCCCATGAAGACCTCGGTTACCCGTTGGCCGAGGTCAAGAAAGCCCCGCTCAAGGGCTTGCCGGAGACGGTGTATTTCCTGGTCATCGACCAAACCGCGCCGATGGGTAGCTACAGCGGCCCGGCCACGCAGGTGTTAATGCCCGCCAAACAACAACTCAAACCAATGGACTACAAAGGCACCGACGGCAAGATCAAGCCACTGACCCTGGCCCAGACCGGCAAGGCCGCCTGGCAGGCGTCGACGCCAACCGCGGGCGGGGCGGATGAATTGCTGCAAGTGTCGTCCTTCATGGACGGTGATGGGGACGAAGACTTCGCCACCCGTTACACCACCTACCGTTTTGCCGATGGCCTCTGGCAGGCTGCGTCGACTCAGAAAGCCGGCTTCTGGGAGTCGGAAAGCGACTTCCCGGCGCGTACGGCATTTCCCTGAGTCGTCACACTTCCAGCAAAGCGTCCAACTCCCGGTGCAGCTCATCCTCATCACCCAGGTTCAACTCGATCAGCCGCCGCAAGTGGCTGATCGAGTCCAGGTCGATGTGCTGGCACACAAAACCCAACTGACCATCATCTTCATGGGCCAGTCGCACCTGCATCTTTATATGCGCCTTGGGATCCAGGCGGATATCGACGTCGAACGGCAGTGCCTTGTTGCCCTTCCAGTCTTCCGGCCGTTGCACCAGCAGGCCCTTTAGCGACAAATCCACCAATTGCACCGGCCATTCGCGGCCGTTTTGCCGAATTTCGGTTTTAGCGTCAAAGGCGATGCGACGGAAACGACGGCGGTCAGACGGTTGCTCGGTCATGGTGAAACCCTCTGGAGATAGGAGGATTGTAGCCCTGCGCCATCATTGGCCCGATATTTCTGCTTTTTTTGCCCACAGAAGGCTCTAGACCAATGTAGGGGGGTGGTCTTTAAAGCCAACAGCGCTAAACTCGGAACGGCTGTCCTTTCTGTCCACCCTGGCTGGAATATAAAAATGAAAAATAATAATAGCCTGCTACGCCACCTACCCTGGCTGGTGCTGGCAATCGTAGGAGCGTGCGCCCTGGGCGTAGTGGCCTTGCGCCGCGGCGAGGCGATCAACGCCTTGTGGATTGTGGTCGCTGCTGTGGCCATCTACCTGGTTGCGTACCGCTACTACAGTCTGTTCATCGCTAATAATGTGATGCAGCTCGATCCACGGCGGGCCACCCCCGCAGTGCTCAACAACGATGGTCTGGACTATGTGCCGACCAACAAACACATCCTTTTTGGTCACCACTTTGCGGCGATTGCCGGTGCAGGCCCGCTGGTCGGCCCGGTACTGGCGGCGCAAATGGGCTACCTGCCCGGCACGCTCTGGCTGATTGCCGGCGTGGTACTGGCCGGTGCGGTGCAGGACTTCATGGTCCTGTTCCTGTCCACCCGTCGCAATGGCCGCTCCCTGGGGGACATGGTTCGCGAAGAGATGGGCCGCATCCCGGGGACCATCGCGCTGTTCGGCTGCTTCCTGATCATGATCATCATCCTTGCGGTGCTGGCGCTGATCGTGGTCAAGGCCCTGGCCGAGAGCCCATGGGGCATCTTCACGGTGATGGCGACCATCCCGATCGCGATGTTCATGGGCATCTACATGCGCTACATCCGCCCGGGCCGCATCGGTGAAATCTCGATCATCGGCGTGCTGTTGCTGCTGGGTTCGATCTGGCTGGGCGGGCAGATTGCCGCTGACCCGGTCTGGGCCAAGGCGTTCACCTTCACCGGTATCCAGATCACCTGGATGTTGATCGGTTACGGTTTTGTCGCGGCGGTACTGCCGGTGTGGCTGATCCTGGCACCGCGTGACTACCTCTCCACCTTCCTGAAAATCGGCACCATCATCGCCCTGGCGATCGGCATCCTGGTCACCATGCCCGAGCTGAAAATGCCGGCCCTGACCCAGTTCATCGACGGCACGGGCCCGGTGTGGAAGGGCGGCTTGTTCCCGTTCCTGTTCATTACCATCGCCTGTGGCGCGGTCTCGGGGTTCCACGCGCTGATCTCCTCTGGCACCACGCCCAAGCTGCTGGACAACGAAACCAACGCCCGCTACATCGGTTACGGCGGCATGCTGATGGAGTCGTTCGTGGCGATTATGGCGATGGTTGCCGCTTCGGTGATCGAGCCGGGCGTGTACTTCGCCATGAACAGCCCGGCTGCTGTGGTCGGTGGTGATGTGGTTGCCGTGGCGCAAACCGTCAGCAGCTGGGGTTTTGCGATCACGCCTGAGGCGCTGCAAGCCGTGGCCCATGACATCGGTGAGACCACCATCCTGGCGCGTGCCGGCGGTGCACCGACCTTGGCGGTGGGTATCGCACAGATCCTGCACAATGTACTGCCGGGTGAAAACACCATGGCGTTCTGGTACCACTTTGCGATCCTGTTTGAAGCGCTGTTCATCCTGACGGCGGTGGATGCGGGCACCCGTGCCGGTCGTTTCATGCTGCAAGACCTGCTGGGCTCTTTCGTGCCGGCGCTGAAACGCACCGAGTCGTGGACCGCCAACCTCATTGCAACGGCAGGCTGCGTGGCGATGTGGGGTTATCTGCTGTACCAGGGCGTGATCGACCCACTGGGCGGTATCAACACCTTGTGGCCGCTGTTCGGTATCTCCAACCAGATGCTGGCGGGTATCGCGCTGATGCTGGCCACCGTTGTGCTGATCAAAATGAAACGCCAGCGCTACATCTGGGTGACCATGCTGCCGGCCGTGTGGCTGCTGATCTGCACCACCACGGCGGGCTTCATCAAGCTGTTCGACGCGAACCCGGCGATCGGCTTCCTGTCCCTGGCCAAGAAGTACAGCGATGCATTGGCCAACGGCCAGATCCTGGCCCCGGCCAAGAGCATCGACCAGATGCAGCACGTGATCTACAACGCCTACACCAACGCAACGCTGACGGCGCTGTTCCTGTTCGTGGTGTTCAGCATCCTGTTCTATGCGCTCAAAGTCGGTGTCGCCGCCTGGGGCAACAAAGAACGTACGGATAAAGAAGCCCCGTTCCAGGCCGTACCGGACGCGTAATCGAGGGTTGCAACCATGTTCAATGACATCAGTCGCCTCGGTAAATACCTCGGTCAGGCCGCACGCCTGATGGTCGGCATGCCCGACTACGACACCTACGTCGAGCATATGCAAACCAAACACCCGGACAAGCCGGTGATGGACTACAAGGCGTTCTTCCGGGAACGCCAGGAAGCCCGTTACGGCGGCAAGGGTGGGCCCAAGTGCTGTTGAGTTAACGCAATATCCCTGTGGGAGGGGGCTTGCTCCCGATAGCGGTGTGTCAGTGACAGATAAGTGCCTGACACGCTGCTATCGGGGGCAAGCCCCCTCCCACATTTGTTTCAGTGTTCCTTCAAGGAGAATATTTTGTCCTCTCCCATTCCGGTTACCGTCCTCAGCGGCTTCCTCGGCGCCGGCAAGACCACCTTGCTACGCCACCTGCTCAAGGCCGAGCATGGCCTGAAAATCGCCGTGATCGAAAACGAATTCAGCGACGCCGGTATCGACACCCAGCTATTGGGCGCAGAGCCGGTGCAAGTCATGACCCTGTCTAACGGCTGCGTGTGCTGCACCATCCACACCGACCTGACCAAAGCCTTGTACCTGCTGCTCGAACGCCTGGACAGCGGCGAGATCGCCTTCGACCGCCTGGTGATCGAGTGCACCGGCCTGGCCGACCCGGCTCCGGTGGCCCAGACCTTTTTCATCGACGAGGAATTGCGTGAGCGCTACATCCTCGACGGCATCATCACCCTGGTGGACGCGGCCCACGCCGAGCACCACCTGACCCAGACCATCGCCCAGGCCCAGATCGGCTTTGCCGACCGCCTGCTGGTGAGCAAGCGCGACCTGGTGGATAACGCCACCTTCGAGGCACTCAGCGAACGCCTCACACGTATCAACCGCCGTGCGCCGATTCGTGTGGTCGAGCACGGCAAGATTGATTTGGCCGAACTGCTCGATGTGCGCGGCTTCAACCTCAACGCGGGCATGAGCCTGCGCCCGGTGCGCGCCGCACCGTCCATCGACCGTATCTCCAGCCTGGTGCTGCGCACCGACCAGCCGCTGGATATCGACCGACTCAGTGAGTTCATGAACGAACTGCTGGAAGACCACGGCAAGCAACTGCTGCGCTACAAGGGCGTGCTGAACATTGCCGGGGAAGACCGGCGCATGGTGTTCCAGGGCGTGCTGAAGCTCTACGGCTTCGATTGGGATACCGAATGGGCCGAAGGCGAGGCGCGGGAGAGTGTGATTGTGTTTATTGCCGATGAGTTGCCCGAAGACAAGATTCGCGAGGGTTTCCAGCGCGTCTATCGGGCATAAAAAAGCCCACCTGTAGGAGCGAGCTTGCTCGCGAAGAACGCATAGGCACCGCGTGCATCCAGGATGCACGCGTTATCGTTGACGTTTTTCGCGAGCAAGCTCGCTCCTACAGTGGGCTTCTTTTTATTACGCGCCGTACACCGGCAGCTTCTTGCAGATGGCCTTGACCTTCTCACGTACCGCGTCGATCACGGCTTCGTTGTTCAGGTCTGCCAGGATGTCGCAGATCCAGCCAGCCAGTTCCTTGCACTCTGCTTCCTTGAAACCACGAGTGGTCACAGCCGGGGTGCCGAAGCGCAGGCCGGAGGTGACGAACGGCGAACGTGGGTCGTTCGGCACGGAGTTCTTGTTCACGGTGATGAAGGCTTTGCCCAGTGCCGCGTCAGCATCTTTACCGGAAATGTCCTGCTTGATCAGCGACAGCAGGAACAGGTGGTTCTCGGTACCGCCAGACACTACGTCAAAGCCGCGCTCGATGAACACGCTGGCCATGGCCTGGGCGTTCTTGACCACTTGTTGCTGGTAGGTCTTGAACTCAGGCTGCAGTGCTTCCTTGAAGCAGATCGCTTTGGCGGCGATCACGTGCTCCAGCGGGCCACCCTGGGCGCCTGGGAATACAGCGGAGTTCAGCTTCTTCTCGATGTCGGCGTTGGCGCGAGCCAGGATCAGGCCGCCACGTGGACCGCGCAGGGTCTTGTGGGTGGTGGTGGTCACGACGTCAGCGAAAGGCACCGGGTTCGGGTAGACGCCAGCGGCGACCAGACCGGCCACGTGGGCCATGTCGACGAACAGGTACGCACCGACTTTGTCTGCGATGGCGCGGAAGCGTGGGAAGTCCAGGATCTGCGAGTAGGCAGAGAAACCGGCCACGATCATTTTTGGCTTGTGTTCAACCGCCAGGCGCTCGACTTCGTCGTAGTCGATCAGGCCGTTGGCATCGATACCGTATTGAACGGCGTTGTACAGCTTGCCGGAGGAGGAAACGCTGGCACCGTGGGTCAGGTGACCACCGTGGGCCAGGCTCATGCCCAGGATAGTGTCGCCGCCTTGCAGCAGGGCCAGGTACACGGCGCTGTTGGCTTGGGAACCGGCGTGTGGCTGGACGTTGGCGTAATCGGCGCCGAACAGTTCCTTGGCACGGTCGATGGCCAGCTGCTCAACCACGTCGACGTACTCGCAACCACCGTAGTAGCGCTTGCCTGGGTAGCCTTCGGCGTACTTGTTGGTCAGAACCGAACCTTGAGCCTCCATCACCGCAGGGCTGGTGTAGTTTTCCGAAGCGATCAGCTCAATGTGCTCTTCCTGGCGCACGGCTTCTTGCTCCATGGCGGCGAAGAGATCGGCGTCGTACTTGGCAATAGTCAAATCACGGCTGAACATGGCGGTCCTCAAGGATCGGGGGCAGAAAAGGAGGGCATTCTAACCCAATGGGTTTTAGATGGCATATGAAAGGACATCATGTCGCGGACAAGTGGGGCTCATCTGGGGATAGGCGGTGGCTGCGAGTGCCTGATCGGGGGCAAGCCCCCTCCCATAGTTGAATGTGTTCGCAGATCAGAGCGTGGGAGGGGGCTTGCCCCCGATGAGGCCAGTGGCCTCACCGCAGAATTTCAGTCGAACATGAACAGCGCATCATTGCTGAACTGCGCCTCGAACCGGTTCGCCGGCATCGGCCGCCCGAACAGATACCCCTGCACTTCATCACAGCCATGCTCACGCAGGAAATCCAGCTGCTCATGGGTTTCCACACCCTCGGCGATCACCGCCAGGTTCAGGCTGTGGGCCATGGCGATAATGGCGCGGGCAATCTGCGCGTCCTGTTCGCCGGAGGGCAGGCCATCCACGAAGGTACGGTCGATCTTCAATACGTCGATGGGGAATTGCTTGAGGTAGTTGAGCGACGAGTAACCGGTGCCGAAGTCGTCGACCGCAATGCTCAGGCCCAGGTTCTTCAGGCTGTCGAGGATCTGCATGGCCTCGTTGACCTCACGCATCAGGATACTTTCGGTCAACTCCAGCTCCAGGCACGCCGGCGGCAAGCCGGTGTCCTTGAGGATGGTGGCGATGCGCGTACCCAACTGGCCGTCGGAGAATTGCCGTGCCGAGATGTTCACCGAGACTTTCGGCACCCGCACCTTGTTCTGGTGCCAGGTCTTGAGCTGACGACAGGCCTCACTGATCACCCAGTCGCCCACATCCACCACCAGGCCCAACTCTTCCAGCACCGGGATGAAGTCCCCCGGCGGCACCAGGCCGCGGCGCGGGTGGCGCCAGCGCAGCAGGGCTTCGGCGCCGGTCAGGCGTTTGCCGTCGCCGCTGAACTGCGGCTGGTAATAGAGCACGAATTCGTTCTGCTCCAGCGCATGGCGCAGGTCGCTTTCCAGCTCCAGGCGTTCCAGGGCGCTGGCGTTCATGTCGGCCTGGTAGAACTGGAAGTTGTTCTTGCCGCGTTCCTTGGCGTGATACATCGCCGTGTCGGCGTTTTTCATCAACTGGCTCAGTTCGTTGCCGTCCTGCGGGCTCAGGGCGATACCGATACTGGCGGTCACAAAGAACTCACGGCCTTCCAGCACAAAGGGTTTCACCAGGCTGGCGAGGATCTGCTCGGCCACATGAATCGCACGGTTGAGTGCCATGTCACGGTTGACCCGTGGTTGCAGGAGCAAGGTGAACTCGTCGCCGCCCATGCGCGCCACGGTGTCGTCTTCGGCGACGCAGCCCAGCAGGCGCGTGGCCATTTCCTTGAGCATGCGGTCGCCGGCGGCGTGGCCCAGGGAGTCGTTGATCGGCTTGAAGCGGTCGAGGTCGAGGAACATCAGCACCACCCACGACTTCTGTCGTTCCGCCGACTGCAGCGCGGTGTGCAGGCGGTCCTGGAACAGCGTGCGGTTGGGCAGGTGGGTCAGGGCGTCGTAGTAGGCCAGGCGGTGGATGCGCTGTTCGCTGGCCTTGCGCTCGCTGATGTCACTGAAAAAGCATACATAGCTGGCCAGGTCACCTTCATCGTCGAACACGGCAGTAATGCCGACCCACGCCGGGTAATGCTCGCCATTGCGACGCTTGAGCCACACCTCGCCTTCCCAGGTGCTGTGCTGGTGCAACTGCTTGAGCACATAGCGCAGGTGGGCTTCCTGTTGTTCATCGACGGTGAGCATGTTCGGCAACTGGTCGAGCACATCGCTGACCGCATAGCCGCTGACCCGGCTGAACGCCTCGTTGGCCTGCACGATATAGCCGGCGGGGTCGGTGATCAGGATCGCTGAGGTTGAGTGTTCGAATACCGTGGCCGCCATGCGCAGGTCTTTCTCGGCGCGGCGTTGCTGGCTGATATCGCGGCCCACCCCGAGGATGCCCTCGAACGCGCCGTGCTCGTCCCACACCAGCACCAGGCGCAGTTCGATCGGCACCTTGCGACCGTCGGCACGCAGGCAGTCGAACAGGAACAGCTGGGTCTGGATCTCATCACGCAGCCTGTTCAGCGCCTCTGGGTCGCCCAGCGCGCGGCTGACCTGTTCCATCAGGCTGTAAATGCCGGTCAGTTGCTGCGGGTTGGCAATGATCGATTGCCAGCCGTTCTTGAACACCCAGTCCACGTCATAGCCGAGCACGGCGTTGACCGACGGGCTGACGTAGTTGAGGGCCAACTGGCTGTCGGTGGAGCAGATCACGTCGCTGATGCTTTCGGCCAGCATGCGGTAGCGCTGTTCGCTGTCGCGCAGGGATTCGCTGGCTTCGATCTGGTCGGTGATGTCCTTGGCCACGCCGATGATACGGGTGATTTGCGCAGTCTTGTCCCGCGCCAGGGCCTGTTCGCGAATATCGAAGCGCCGCCAGTCGTTATTGCGGTGACGGAAACGCAGTTGGCATTGCAGTTGGGTGGTGTAGCCGACCTGGCGCTGTTGCTGGCGCAAGTCGTGGTAATGCTCGGCGTCTTCGGGGTGCAGCAGGATTTCCCAGAAGTACTCGCCCATTTGCTGCAATTCGGCCTTGTTATAACCGAGGGTGTGGCCGAGGTGGTGGTTGCTGAAAATCATGCGCTGGCTGATCACATCCTGCACATACAGGTGGTCGGGCACGGTGCGCACCACGTCCGACCAGAAACTCTCGCGTTCCACCAGCGACAGTTCGATCAGCTTGCGGCTGGTGATATCGCTGATGCTGAGGATCACCGCCTTGAAATCGTCCTGCTGCTCAGGCAGGCGCATCACCAGCCACAGGTATTGCTCGTTGCCGGCCACGTCCTTGAGCTGGATTTCCAGCTCCAACTGGCTTTGTTGGGTCAGGACGGCTTCGAGAATGTGGTAACCGATGGACGTAGCGTTGCGTGGGCAGTCATCGATCAGGCGCTCCCAGGCCTGCTCGCAGGAACCCACGTTCAACAGGCTGACCGCCACCTGGTTGACCTCGGTGACGCGCAGTTCCTTGAGCAGTTGCTGGCGCTCGCCGGGGTTGTCCTGTAGCCAGGCGTGCAGTTGCTCGCGGGTCTCCAGCCGAGTCTTGTCGAAGAACGCATTCAGCCCTGACAGGTCCAGCACGCAGAGGGCCACGCCGGTGCCTTCGAAAATATCCTGGTAGCGCCGCCGCCCCTCATGCACCTGGCGCTGACGGCGGCGCATGTTCAGCAGTACGATCACCGGGATCAACGAAAACGCCAGGCCCAGCAGGCATTTGCCGATGAAGGCCGGCAGCAGTTGCTCCAGCACGGCGCTGCGGTCGAACAGCCCGCGTAATTGCCAGTCGCTTTTGCTCAGGGGGGTAACCAGTACGCTTTTGTTCAATTCGTCCGGGGTCAGCGCCGAGGCCCACTGCGCCGGCATGCCGCTGTCACGGCTGACCACGCGATGGTTGAGGCGGTTTTCGATGGCCCACATCGGGCGCTGGCCCTGGCCGTCCTGGCGGGTGAGATTGGTCAGGTAGTTGGGCGCCAGGCGCAGCGCCCAGTACATCCGTGAGCCGCCACTGGGCTGGTGCAACAAGAGATAGATGAGGGTGCCGTCGTTGCTGTTGCTCAGGTAATAGGCCTGGCCATGGCTGCGTTGCACCAGCTCTTCGAGCCAGGCGCTGTCCTGGCTGTCAGTGGCGCTGTCACTGATCATTGCGCCGCTGGGGGCGAGCAGGGCGATGCTGCGCAGTTCCGGCAACGAACGTTGCAAGGTCCGCATCAAGGCCTGTTGCTGTTCGCTGTCACGCGGCGGCTCGACCATCGGCAGCAGGTTCAGGGCGATCTTTGCGCTGAGGGCCATGTTCAGGCTGATCTGTTCGGCCAGGTCGGCGCTGTAGTCGATGGTGTATTGCTGCTGGTTCTTCTGGTTTTGCTGCAGTTGGTCCAGCAGTTGCCAGAACAATAATGCGAGCAGCATGAGGACGAGCGTCGCCAATGCGCCTTTGAGGGTGCCGTGCAGGGGCGCTCCCGGCGCTATATGAGCGGCGCGCAGGGGAGTTGGCGGCGTGACTTTGGACAAGCTGTGATCCTGCGGTTTGGCTGGACTGGCGCGCGACGTGCACTATAAGCCGGACGCCCGGAGGGCGGCTAGCATGCCTTGACTTGTGGCAAAGTGCCAGCCCTTGCCTGGCTGGACTGACCAAGCGCATTCAGGTAGCTTTGCCGGTTACGCGGGGGCGTTCCAGCCCCAGATATTCAGGCTTTATACCGCACGCAGGCATTGATGAGAGTCAACGGCCCGCGCCGCGCATGGCCTGGCACGGGCTTCGTCCGCTTAATTCATCAGTCACTGACGCTAGGTTCTCCATGGCTCAATACGTCTTCACCATGCATCGGCTGGGCAAAGTTGTCCCCCCGAAGCGGGAAATCCTGAAAAACATTTCGCTGTCCTTTTTCCCAGGCGCCAAGATCGGCGTACTCGGCCTCAACGGTTCGGGTAAATCCACGCTGCTGAAAATCATGGCCGGCGTCGACACCGAGTTCGAAGGCGAAGCCCGCCCGATGCCAGATCTGAACATCGGCTACCTGCCGCAAGAGCCGATCCTGGACCCGACCAAGACCGTGCGTGAAGTGGTCGAAGAGGCTGTCAGCGTGATCAAGAACGCCCAGGCGCGCCTGGACGAGGTCTACGCTGCCTACGCCGAACCGGACGCCGACTTCGACAAACTGGCCGCCGAGCAGGCCAAGCTCGAAGCCATCCTGCAGGCCGGCGACGGCCACAACCTGGAGCGCCAGCTGGAAGTCGCCGCCGACGCGCTGCGCCTGCCAGCGTGGGACGCCAAGGTCGAACACCTGTCCGGTGGTGAGAAGCGCCGCGTGGCCCTGTGCCGCCTGCTGCTGTCGGCCCCCGACATGCTGCTGCTCGACGAACCGACCAACCACCTGGACGCCGATTCCGTCGCCTGGCTGGAACACTTCCTTCACGATTTCCCGGGCACCGTGGTTGCGATCACGCACGACCGATACTTCCTGGACAACGTCGCCGGCTGGATCCTCGAGCTCGACCGTGGCGCCGGTATCCCTTACGAGGGCAACTACTCCGGTTGGCTGGAAGCCAAGTCCGACCGTCTGGCTGCCGAATCCAAGCAGCAATCGGCCCACGAAAAGGCCATGAAGGAAGAACTGGAGTGGGTGCGCAAAGGCGCCAAGGCCCGCCAGTCCAAGTCCAAGGCCCGTCTGCAACGCTTTGAAGAAATGCAATCGCAGGAATTCCAGAAGCGTTCGGAAACCAACGAAATCTACATCCCGGCCGGTCCGCGCCTGGGTGACAAGGTCATCGAGTTCAAGAACGTTTCCAAAGGCTATGGCGACCGCGTGCTGATCGACAACCTGTCGTTCTCCATGCCAAAAGGCGCGATCGTCGGCGTAATCGGTGGTAACGGTGCGGGTAAATCCACGCTGTTCCGCATGCTGATGGGCAAGGAAACCCCGGATTCGGGCACCATCGAAGTCGGCGAAACCGTGCAGCTGGCCTGTGTGGACCAGAGCCGTGAAGACCTCGACGGCAGCAAGACTGTGTTCCAGCAGATTTCCGACGGCTCCGACCAGATCCGCATCGGCAACTATGAAATCCCGTCGCGTACCTATGTCGGTCGCTTCAACTTCAAGGGCGGCGACCAGCAGAAGTTCGTCAAGGACCTGTCCGGTGGTGAGCGCGGTCGCTTGCACCTGGCCCTGACCCTGAAAGAGGGCGGCAACGTCCTGCTGCTCGACGAACCGTCCAACGACCTCGACGTTGAAACCCTGCGTTCCCTGGAAGAAGCCCTGCTGGACTTCCCGGGCGCCGCCATTGTGATCTCTCACGATCGGTGGTTCCTTGACCGCGTCGCGACCCACATCCTGGCGTACGAAGACGACTCGCAAGCGGTGTTCTTCGAAGGTAACTACACCGAGTACGAAGCGGACCGTAAGAAGCGCCTGGGCGAAGCAGCTGCCCAACCGCACCGTGTACGGCACAAAAAACTGGCCTGATTCGGGCGGGTGTTATGAAAAAGCGGAGCCTACGGGCTCCGTTTTTTTTTGCGTTTTTTCTGGAAGACCGAGGTGGATTCATCGCGAGCAAGCCCGCTCCCACATTTGGCCGCATTCCAAAGCTGGAACACGATCAAATGTGGGAGCGGGCTTGCTCGCGAAGGCGGTTTGACTGTTGGTGCATGCTCCAGATCGACATCCCTTTTTTGGTGCAAATATGCCGGTTTATTTATATCCAATGCACCATTTAAATTCACAAAGGCGACATTTTGCCCTGTCGCGGTGCGACATGAATTGTTAAAGTCCGGCCCAATCTCATTTAAAAACAATCAATTTTCCGAGACTTTTCATGATCGAATCCGTCGAATCCTTCCTTGCCCGTCTCAAGAAACGCGACCCTGACCAGCCGGAATTCCACCAGGCTGTAGAAGAAGTCCTACGCAGCCTGTGGCCGTTTCTCGAAGCCAATCCCCACTACCTGACCTCGGGCATCCTGGAGCGCATCTGCGAGCCGGAACGCGCGATTACCTTCCGGGTGTCGTGGGTGGATGATCATGGCAAGGTCCAGGTCAATCGCGGTTTCCGTATCCAGATGAACAGCGCCATCGGCCCTTACAAAGGCGGCTTGCGCTTCCACCCGTCGGTCAACCTGGGCGTGCTGAAATTCCTCGCCTTCGAGCAGACCTTCAAGAATTCCCTGACGTCGCTGCCCATGGGCGGCGGCAAAGGCGGCTCGGACTTTGATCCAAAAGGTAAGAGCGACGCCGAAGTCATGCGCTTCTGCCAGGCCTTCATGAGCGAGTTGTATCGCCATATCGGCGCGGATGTGGACGTGCCGGCCGGTGACATCGGCGTGGGCGCCCGTGAGATCGGCTTCCTGTTCGGCCAGTACAAGCGCCTGAGCAACCAATTCACTTCCGTGCTCACCGGCAAGGGCATGACCTACGGCGGCAGCCTGATCCGCCCGGAAGCCACCGGTTTCGGCTGCGTGTACTTCGCCGAAGAAATGCTCAAGCGCAACAACCAGCGGGTGGAAGGCAAGCGCGTCGCGGTGTCCGGTTCCGGCAACGTGGCGCAATACGCGGCGCGCAAGGTGATGGACCTGGGCGGCAAGGTGATTTCCCTGTCCGATTCCGAAGGCACGCTGTACGCCGAGAGCGGTTTGACTGAGGAACAATGGTCGGCCCTGCTGGAGCTGAAAAACGTGCAGCGCGGGCGCATCAGCGAACTGGCTTCGCGTTATGGCCTGGAATTCCGCGCCGGTAAAACCCCTTGGGAACTGGCCTGCGATATCGCACTGCCCTGTGCGACCCAGAACGAACTCGACGCTGAGGACGCCCGTACCCTGCTGCGCAACGGCTGCCTCTGCGTGGCCGAAGGCGCCAATATGCCGACCACCTTGGAGGCTGTGGATATCTTTATCGAGGCCGGCATCCTGTTCGCCCCGGGCAAGGCGTCCAATGCCGGTGGCGTGGCCGTGAGTGGCCTGGAAATGTCGCAGAACGCCATGCGCCTGCTGTGGACCGCCGGTGAAGTGGACAGCAAGCTGCACAACATCATGCAGTCGATCCACCATGCCTGTGTGCACTACGGTGAAGAAAACGGCCGCATCAACTACGTCAAAGGCGCTAACATCGCAGGCTTCGTCAAAGTCGCCGACGCGATGCTGGCCCAAGGCATCGTCTAGGCCTCAGGCTCGATTCGCAGCACTTCGATCAACTGATCGCCGACGGGGCGTTGCCACAACACCTCGTCGCCGACCTGGGCGCCCAGCAAGGCGCGGCCCAGGGGCGAACCCCAGTTGATCAAGCCTGCGCCGGCATCGGCCTGGTCTTCACCGACCAACTGAATGCGCTGCTGTTCGTCCTGCTCATTGGCGAAGGTTACCCAGCTGCCGATCTGCACTTTGTCGGTGGAGGTCGCGGGCGCCACCACTTGGGCGCTTTGCACTCGCTGATTGAAGTAACGCAAGTCCCGCTCAAGATCCGCCTGGCGCTGTTTATCGCCGTTGGCGGATTCCAGGCTGTATGCGTGCTGCAACTGCGCAACCTTGGCCTGCAACTGCGCAAGCCCTTGCGCGGTGAGGCGGTTGGGTTGCTCGCTGACCTGGCGCTCCACCGGCTGATCGGCCTGGGCGGCGGCGTTGTCCTCGTTTACAAAAGCTCGGCTCATGACGTTCTCCCTCAATGGAGCTTGGGCCATGATCGCCGCGCAATCGTTCCCATGCTCTGCGTAGGAATGCTGCCCTGGACGCTCTGCGTCCGCTACCTACTGCGAACGATAGGCCCTGGCGGCGTCGCGGTCCTTTTCGTGTTGCCAGGCGCGTTCGCGGTCGTCCCAGTGATTGTCCTTGTAGTCGCGCAGGTCTTCGTTCTCGCGCATGGCCTTGCACTGGCGGAAACCATCCTCCCAGCCCTCGGCGTATTCGCGGACCTTGAGATAACGCGGCACGTTCTTGCGAAACTCCCCGCTGATCACCCCGGCCGCCTGGCGACCGCTGCTGCAACCGTCATCAAAACCATCGGCAAACGCCGGTGGGTAACCCTTGGCCAACAACTCCTGATGGGTCGACTGGCAACCCGCCAACAACACCATTGCACACAGCATTACCGCAGACCGCCACATGGCGTACTCCCTGGCCGTTTCACGGCTGATAGGGGAAGTCTAGTCAGGGGTTTGTTGGGGCGGTGTGAAAGGATGGTGAGAAAGGTGTTGGGCTAAAGGGCCATCAATGACGATTCCCTTTAAATTGCAGGACGTTTCCTAGAGAATCTCTGGCCTATTGTGACGTACCGTTTGGATCATTAGCCTCTTTGGGTCGCTGCATATCAGCGGCCGGGTTGAGCGATCCGAGCCTCAAGAGTGGCACCGCTCCCAATAGCATTAGCTGGTATCTGTCAGCTTTTAGCGTTTTATGGCGGCTGTGTGCGGGAGACCTTTGAGTCTACCCGGGGTGCTCTCAGACCCGGATCGCTAACCTGCACACAGCTGCCACCCTCTTCATGTTTAGCGATGTGATCTGGTGGCTCGACTTCATAAGAGAGCAATCATCATGAGCAAAGTCGTCCCTGATCCACCCTTGTCCGCAATCACCACACTCGGTGTCGTCACTTTCGGCGACTACGGCGAAAACGAAAAACCGCTGTTTCGTGTCAATTCCGGCATGCCGATTGAGGAAGCTTTGGAACACGCCTCCACTTTGCTTTTTTATTCCAAGAAACTCGCCATGGAAGCCGCGATGGATGTACGTGGCGAGCAATACGCCTGGGCCGCGCACTATCTGTGTGAGATGGACAAAGCCGTAGTGGATGACCTGACCCAGGCGATGACATCTGCAACTTAAGAGGTGAATTTGCTTTTGTGGTGAGCGGGCTTGCCCCGCGTTGGGCTGCGGAGCAGCCCCAAAACAATAAATTGAGGAGTGCCAGACACACTGCGCTGCTCTTTATTGGGGCTGCTGCGCAGCCCAACGCGGGGCAAGCCCGCTCACCACAGGGTTATCGACGGCTGAAAATATTCCGGTGCGGCTTTCAGTCGTAATAACCCACGGTTTTTTTCAGTTGATCCGCGTATTCGTAAATCTCATCAATGGATGAAATGGCGTGCCGGGTTTCATTTTTTTCCTCGTCGAATATCCCGAGGTATTTTTGGCTGCGATTGAAGTGAAGACGGCAGATAGGCTTGCGATTGTTGTCGTCCAGTAAAATCCCAAAATAGCTTTGGGTATCGCGTTGAACGATTCGTTTGGCATCTACAACGGAGCGTACGACAGCGCGGACGATGTGATAGCCCTCCAGTTCTTCAAGCGTCGTCAGGATCTTGTCTTCCGATTCGTCTCGTTCCTGAAGATCCGTATTTGCGCTGTTCGTGACGGTCAATGAAGCTATCGTCGGTTGAATTACCCCGCTCATGGCCGACTTGAGTCGATCATTGATCTGGTCATTCAGAAACTGAGCCAAGGCTTTACGTGTCAGTTCGAAAAACTGCTCACGGACTCTCTGAGTGATGACTCCCTCGTAAACGCGGGAGGCAAAGAATTTAACGAAGTCGTCTTCCGGTTTACTGACTTGAGCGCCAATCAGCTTCTTGAGCTGGCTGACATATTTCAGCTCTCCCGCAGCGTTAATGATTGAATCGACGTCGAAGGCTGACTTTGTCAGCTTTATCAACTCCGGTACGGAATACTCATCAATGTCCAGCAGGTCCAGCTCTAGAAATGGCTTTTCGTCCATCTTGTTAGGTGCGTCCAGATCAGTAAAAAACCGATAGACCTGGCCGTTGGTGAGAATTGAGATTCTTGCGCTGGTGACATGAAAATACCGAAATAGCTGCGAGGCATGATTGATGTTCAGTGACTCGCCGATTTTTTTTGCATTCAATGAGTATCTGAACTTCGCCGTCTTTCATGATGGCGTAGTCGATTTTTTCACCTTTCTTCGTCCCGACATCGCAGACAAACTCAGGCGTCACTTCTTGCGGATCAAACACGTCATAACCCAGCACCGTGTTGATAAACGGCATTACAAAAGCATTCTTGGTCGCTTCTTCTGTTTGAATGGCCGGGCCTTGCAACCGAACCTTGGCGGCCAGACTGGTGAGCTTTTCGAAAAATTCCATAGTAAGCCTCTTACCTATTCAGATCCGTGTATAGACGTGGTGGCAATTTGATTGCCACCCGAGACTAGACACAAATCCCCATAAAGCGAGGCTTCGTCGGAGCAAGTTTTCGATGACTCAAAAAAGCTAAAAAAACCGCAAGATTTCCTTCTTAGTAATCAGGGGCTTGAGGATGGCTTGTGAGTTTGCTGTGTAGGCGAATAATTTGGGTAATTCTTAGCGAGTTTCCGTGAGCGCAGCATGCTCCGCCAATTCCTGCTGGATAAACGCCGCAATCATCGCGCGATACACCTGTTCCGTGACCTCGGGATTGGCACCCACTGCCTGGGATATCCCCCGCACCTTGGCGATGACTTGCTCAACCCGTTGTGGTGCCTTGACGCTGTCCGCGTCTTTCTTGAAGCGCGCAGCCTGGGAGACGTAGGCGCCACGCTCGGCCAGCAGGGTGACGATCTGCTGGTCGAGGCGGTCGATGTGGGTGCGGACTTCTTCGAGGCTGGTGCAGTTAACGGCCATGTTGGTGGGGCTCCTTTTAGAGGGAACTGAATAGACGCGGACCCAATGTGGGAGGAGGCTTGCCTTCGATGACGGCGTGTCAGTCGATGGATAGGTGACTGATGCACTGCTATCGGGGGCAAGCCCCCTCCAACATGTTGATCCCGGCCAGGCTTTAGTCAGTAGTGATACCACTTCACTTCAAGCATCACTTCATTCACTGGCGTCGACAGGTGGCTGTACTCGCGTTGGGCGCTCAAACGCAGGCCCAGGTTGCGCGACAGTTCCCATTGCTGGTTCAGGCTGATACTGCGGCGCACCTCGCCGTTGGTGAAGAAGTCGCCCTTGGCTTCCAGGCTCAGGTTGCCCAGTGGGTTCTTCCACAGCACGCCGGTGTTGAAACCGGCCGCCGGGGAGATGGCTTCGCTGAAGTCGTTGTTGTGCTCCACGCGCACGGTGCCGAGGGCGAAGCCGAGCATGTCGTCGCGCAACTGCCAGGTACCGCCGGCGCCGCCGTTGACGTGGGCGACCAGGGTTTCGTCGTCGTGTTTGCCGGGCACGCGTTCAAGGCCGCCGGTGACTTGCCATGACCACGGCTGCAACAGGGCGTTGCGTGGGGTCAGGGAGCGGATGGTGGCCAGGTCCAGTTGCTGCAGCTGCCAGTGGTTGCCTTCGTACTGGCGCAGTTTCATTTGCAGGATTTCGATCTGTGCGCCGAGGGGGAAACCTTCGGCGTTGTCGTTGAGGTCGTGGTAGGCCATGCGCAGGCCATATTCGCCGAAGGCCCTGTCGCCGCGGGTGCCGATGCCGACTTGCCAGGTGCGGGATTCGTGGCCGTTTTCCGGCAGGCCGGGCGGGGTGATCTTGAGGTCAGGCGCCGGGTTCTGGTTGATTGCGCGCAGCAGTTCGAAGCTGCGTTGGGAGCGGGCGGTGTCGCGCTCCAGGCCATTGGCACGGTAGCGGCCGAGGCGGTAGGCGGCGTCGATGATCAGGGCCTGGCGGTCTTTCGCGATGGCCTTGAACGCAGGCTCCTGCAGCTGCTTCTGGTCATCGCTGACCTTCAACACCCATTGCTGTTCGTCGCTGTCCAGCGGCTTGGCGCGCTCCAACAGCTCGCGTTCGCGGGACGGGCGGTAGTCGATCCTTTCCACCAGGCCCGCATCCTTGACGGCCTTGACCGTGTCGGTGGGGATGGCGGTCAGTGGAAACTGTTCGGTCAGGCGCAGGCCGGGGCGGGCCACTTGCAGCAGTTCGAGCAGGCGATAGGAGCAGTTTTCGTCGAAGAAGAAGTAGTCGAACTGGATCTGCTTGAGCTCCCACACGTGCTCGACCATGCGCTCGGTCTCGACCTGGGTGAGGTTCAGGCGGTATTCCCACAGGTCGCGGTTCTCAAGGCTACGGTATTCGGAGAGTTTTTCCTGGTAAGGCACCAGGGCGAACAGGCCGGGGTAACCGCCCATCAAGCCCTTCCAGGCGTAGAGAATGCTGTTGTCGGAGCCTTCGATATAGGCGCCGAAGTTGATCGCATAGCTGAGCAGGGCGGTGTTGTTGCTTTGCACGTCGGCCTGGTCGATGCGCAGCAGGGTGTGGCCGAACATGGACGAGGGGCTGTTGAGGTAGGCCGCCGGGAAGATCATGACCGCGCTGTGCGGGGCAACGTCCTTGAACCATTGCTTGAATTCTGTGCAGTCCACGGCAGGCAGGTCAGTGAGGTGCAACTGATCCTTGAGCCAGCGGGTCCGCGCGGGGTAAACGCATTGGGCGTGCTTTTGACCCAGGCTGGCCGGCGCGTAGAGCGCGTCAACGGTGGCCTTGAGCTCGGCGTCCGGGTGGTGGGCGCCATCGGGTGCGAGGAAGAATTTCTTGTCGCTGACATAGCTGCGCCAGCCACTGATTTTACCGGCTTCGTAATGGCCGAGGGACAGCCAGAACGGATCGTTGGCCAATTGCTGCAAACGTTGATCATCAAGATGCGGGGCCGCGTACAGCGGGGCGCAGGCAAAGAGTGCCATCCAGGCAAAGCGTTTGAGCATAGGGGCAACTTAAGTCGGAAATAATAAAGACCCAAGGAGGAGGCGGGTCCAAAAATAAAACCCGCGCCTTGGTAGGCGCGGGCTGGTCGAGCTTAAGCCTGGGTAGCGTATTTCGCCAGACGGGCATCGCTTTTCAGTACAGCAATGGTGTTGTTGTGCACGTCGTCAGCGGTCACGTCAGCCTTGCTGAAGATCTGCTGGAAGTGCTCGTGGGTCACGGCCGCGAAGTGCTCGCGATCTTCCGGCGCCACGCCCAGTACCACGGCGTAGGTGGTCAGTGCTTCGCCATTACCCTTGGCCATGTCTTCGGACAGCTCGTTCATCATGCCATTCATGGCAATCCACGATTTGCCGCCGTAAGTCAGGGCGCTGTTGGTGCTGCAACCGTTGGTGCCCGAGGTCATGCCGAAAGTGGCGTTACCCGAAGTACCGTTGGTGGTGGAAGCCAGGAAGTGAGCTGGAGTGCCGCGCTGGCCTTCAAACAACATGTTGCCCCAACCACAGTTCGGGCCACCTGGTGCTTCTGCCATTGCATTGAGGGAGACGACGGTGAAGAGAGTACCGAGAAGGATCCGTTTCATAGCTTTGTTCTCTTTGTGTGCAAACCAATGGACAAGGGTTCAGGCGCGTCGCAGCGCCCTAGGGGCCAGTTATTAGTCCAACCCGCGCAATTTGGAGTTTAGGCACGTTCCAAGGGTTCCGTGCATTTTTATAAAACAGTGAGTGATGACGCGATATTTTTGCAGGACGCGTCCCGTGTCTATGCTTTCCCACAGGCGCGCCTTGCCAGAGCGCGTAACCGGGAGCCAGAATGCCGTCATCTGCCCCGCCTGATGTAAGGAAGCCCGATGCCTGATCCTGTTGCTGCCAGCTTGCGTCTAGCGCCCGAAGCGCTGACTCGCCCTTTCTCCGCTGAACAGTTCAGCTTCTCGACCACCAATGATTTGGAGCCCTTTCGCGGTGTGCTTGGCCAGGAACGCGCGGTTGAAGCGTTGCAGTTCGGTGTGGCCATGCCACGCCCCGGTTACAACGTGTTTGTCATGGGCGAGCCGGGCACCGGCCGCTTTTCGTTCGTCAAACGCTACCTGAAGGCCGAAGGCAAACGCCTGCAGACCCCGTCGGACTGGGTCTACGTGAATAATTTCGATGAGCCTCGTGAACCCCGCGCCCTGGAATTGCCCGGCGGCGCTGCGGCGGCGTTCATCAACGACATCAACGGTCTGGTCGACAACCTTGTCGCGACCTTCCCGGCGGTGTTCGAGCACCCCACTTATCAACAGCGCAAAAGCGCCATCGACCGCGCCTTCAACCAGCGCTACGACAAGGCCCTGGACGTGATCGAACGCCTGGCCCTGGAAAAGGACGTGGCGCTTTACCGCGACAGCTCCAACATTGCCTTCACGCCGATGCTCGATGGCAAGGCGTTGGACGAAGCTGAGTTCTCGCAGCTGCCGGAAGCCGACCGCGAGCGGTTCCACACGGATATTTCCGAGCTGGAAGAGCGCCTCAACGAAGAACTGGCGAGCCTGCCGCAGTGGAAGCGTGAGTCGAACAACCAACTGCGCCAGTTCAACGAAGAAACCATCACCCTGGCCCTGCAGCCTTTGCTTGCACCACTGTCGGAAAAGTACGCGGAAAATGCGGCCGTCTGCGGTTACCTGCAAGCCATGCAGGTGTACTTGCTCAAGACCGTGGTCGAGCAACTGGTGGACGACGCCAAGACCGACGCCCAGGCGCGCAAGCTGCTCGAAGAGCAGTACTGCCCAAGCCTGGTGGTCGGCCATCCGGTCAACGGTGGTGCACCTGTGGTGTTTGAACCGCACCCGACCTACGACAACCTGTTCGGCCGTATCGAATACAGCACCGACCAGGGCGCGCTCTACACCACCTATCGCCAGCTGCGCCCGGGCGCGTTGCACCGTGCCAACGGCGGTTTCCTGATTCTTGAAGCCGAAAAAATGCTCAGCGAGCCGTTCGTGTGGGACGCCCTCAAGCGCTCCCTGCAATCGCGCAAGTTGAAGATGGAGTCGCCGCTGGGCGAACTGGGCCGCCTGGCCACCGTGACGCTCAACCCGCAGATGATCCCGTTGCAGGTCAAGGTGATCATCATCGGTTCGCGCCAGTTGTACTACGCGTTGCAGGACGCCGATCCGGACTTCCAGGAGATGTTCCGCGTACTGGTGGACTTCGACGAAGACATCCCGATGGTCGACGAAAGCCTGGAGCAGTTCGCCCAATTGCTGAAAACCCGCACGTCGGAAGAAGGCATGGCGCCGTTGACCTCGGATGCGGTGGCGCGCCTGGCGACTTACAGCGCACGGTTGGCGGAGCACCAGGGGCGCTTGTCGGCGCGCATTGGTGACTTGTTCCAACTGGTCAGCGAGGCGGATTTCATCCGTCACCTGGCCGGCGACGAAATGACCGATGCCGGGCATATCGAACGCGCCCTCAAGGCCAAGGCCACGCGTACCGGGCGCGTGTCGGCGCGGATTCTCGACGACATGCTCGCCGGGGTGATCCTGATCGACACCGCCGGTGCGGCGGTGGGCAAGTGCAACGGGCTGACGGTGCTGGAGGTGGGCGATTCGGCATTCGGTGTGCCAGCGCGGATTTCCGCCACGGTGTACCCGGGCGGCAGCGGTATTGTCGACATTGAGCGTGAGGTCAACCTCGGCCAGCCGATCCACTCCAAGGGTGTGATGATCCTCACCGGTTACCTGGGCAGCCGTTATGCCCAGGAATTCCCGCTGGCGATCTCGGCGAGCATCGCGCTGGAGCAGTCCTATGGTTATGTGGACGGCGACAGCGCCTCCCTTGGCGAGGCGTGCACCTTGATCTCGGCCTTGTCGAAAACCCCGCTCAAGCAGTGCTTCGCCATCACCGGCTCCATCAACCAGTTTGGTGAAGTGCAGGCGGTGGGCGGGGTCAACGAGAAGATCGAAGGCTTCTTCCGCCTCTGCGAAGCGCGCGGTTTGACCGGTGAACAGGGCGCGATCATTCCCCAGGCCAACGTCGCTACGCTGATGCTTGATGAGAAGGTGCTGCAAGCCGTGCGTGCCGGGCAGTTCCATATCTATGCCGTGCGCCAGGCGGACGAGGCGTTGAGCCTGTTGGTGGGCGAGCCTGCCGGTGAGCCGGATGCCGAAGGGCAGTTCCCGGAAGGCTCGGTGAATGCGCGGGTAGTGGAGCGCCTGCGGGTGATTGCTGAGATGATCAGCGAGGATGACCTGAAGGAGGCGGAAAAGGAGTTGGCGCAGGAGGCGTTGGCGCAAGCCAAGCCCACCTGATGTCGACGTGAATCGTGGCGAGCGGGCTTGTTCTGGCGAGCGGGCTTGTTGTGGTGAGCGGGCTTGCCCCGCGTTGGGCTGCGAAGCAGCCCCAAAACCAGACAATTCAATCTCACTGGCACACCGCGGCGGTCCTATTGGGGCTGCTGCGCAGCCCAACGCGGGGCAAGCCCGCTCGCCACAGACAGGGTAAAACCGTCATGAATTTGGCGCGACTGTAGGGCCAACGCCCGTTGGTCCCTACAACCTTGGTTTGTCGTGGTTTTCTTCTATTCTGTGCTCAAGGGATATCCACAGGAGTCGCTGGATAGAAACAGCCTCGCCCCAGGCGCAGGTTGAACACCGATCTACCGAGGGTCGCCGCCATGCCGCGCAACCTTTGCCTTACCCGCCAGTGCTTTGGCCTGGTCACCCGTATCGAATGTTCGATTCGCCCTCTTGCGGGGGATAACGGGATGTGGACCTTGTTGTTTGCCGCCGGAATGACCGGTGAACAGCCTTCCACCATCAAGTCCCAAGGCCCGTTCCCCGGGCCCTTCGTCGCGGAAAACATGCTGGAGTCCATCGTCGACAGCCTGACGCAGCACGGCTACGAGAAAGCGGGCGACCCGCAGATCTGGTGCCTGCACATGCAGGCCCATCTGCGACAGCTTAATGGTGACACCCAGCACTGATCGCTATTTGCCCTCGGGCTTGTCGAGCTTGACCTCGAAACCGTATTGCACGGTGCTCAGGTCGGTGCGCTGGTAGCTTTCCAGGGCGGTCGGCTGGCCGTAGAAGTAATGCACGTCAAACATTGCCGTGCCGTACTCCTCGGCGCGGTGGCTGACGTCGAGGATTTCCTTGAGGTAGTTGCCGCTGGCGTCCTTGGCGTAGAAGCGCCAGCTGTCGGCGGGGAAGGCCTTCTGGTCGACGATCAGCGCGTTGTCCTTGAGCGACAGCCCTTTGGGCAGCTTGGCCACGTCGATTTCGGCTTTGTCGATGGTCGCCAGGAACAGCGGGATCGAGCCCACCACATACGCCGGGTTTTCCGGGAACAGGTTCAGGTCGTAGGTGAGGGTGCCGCGTGCCGGGTTCAATTCAAACGCCTCGGCGGGCAGCTCGATCGGCTCACCGCGCTCGCCTTTTTCATCGGCGGTGAAGAAGGTCACCGGCGACTCGCTGCTGTTGCGCTCGCTGCCCACCAGGTCGTCATTGAAGGTGAACGGGTGGTCGAACACGATGTGCGCGGCGCTGGCGTCTTCGACCGACTGGCTGATGGTGACGCTGTTTTTCAGCTGGTCCTCGGTCATGCTCGCGTCTTTGAGCCAGCTGGCGGCGCCGTCGTCATACACGGTGACTGGCATCGGCAGGGCCTGGACAGTGTGCTGCAGGCTGTTCTTGTCGAAGCGCATCACTGGCAGATCGAGGTCTTTGCGCGTGCGAGTGGCGGTGGAGAAATCCAGCACGTTGACCTGCAGGTTGTCGATCACGCCATTGAAATACACCTTGGCGTAATGGCTGCTTTGTTTGTGTTCGAAGGCTTTCTGCTCATCGGTGAGCTGTTTTTCGAACGCCTCCGACCAGGCCTTCTGCTTTTGCATCTCGGCCAGTTGTTTCTCGTAGAACGCCACCTGGGCGCTGCTTTCGTTGATCGAGCCGGAGCGGGTAAGGAATTGCCCGGTGTTGTCGCGTGCTTGTACCAGCAGCGGGTTGGGCGATTCGTCGCCGACTTCAGGCGCCAGCGGTTGGCTGTTGGTCAGCTCGATCTCGGCGTAGTTTTTTTCCAGGAGCAGCAGGTTGAGGGTGATGTTGCCCTCGGTGCGCTTGTGGCCCACGTCTTTTTTCGACAGGTCAAAGGTCAACACCTTGCCCGGCGCGACCACTTCCACCGTGCCCTTGAGGCTGACGGGCTGTGGCTGGCTCTTGTTTTCCGTCTCGATGCCGTCGATGAACGGGTAGGTCACCGTCAGGTCGTCGGGGTTGGTCAGGTTGGAGCTGCTGGGGCTCAGCTGGATGCCCGGATCGGTTTCCGACCATTCCGGCTGGAAGGGGATGACCTTGTTGTTGCTCAAGGTCACCGACTGCCACTCCAGGCCATGGGGAAAGGGGAACTGGTCAGGCATGTTGAAGCTGAACGGGAACACCGGCTGCAAGTCGGTCAGGTAGTCGGAGTGCGAGGTCTTGCGCAGTACGAACAGGCCATTGATGTAGGTGTCCACCAGCGCCTGGGGCGTGGGGTAGTGCTTGAGCAGGGCCAGGGTGTCTTCGCCGTACTCGGCTTCGATGGGCTTGCTGGCGAGTTTGACCCGCGCCCGCTCCAGCAGCAGCAGCGAACCGCCCAGGTCGGCGACGGCGTCACGCAGCTTGGGGTCCTGGATGCTGTCCAGGGAGTGTTCGAACTTTGCGGTTTTCTCTTCGAGGGTGGTCTGCTTCTGCTCGTCGCTGGGGGAGCAGCCGCCAGCCAGCAGCAATGCCGTGCACAGGCCGATACTGGCCAAAGGGGATCGCACATCCATCATCTGAGTTTTTCCTGTCCGACGTCATCGAGCCGAGTTGTTATTGGGCTCGACACTAGCAGAAAAATTCTCTTACAGATGCCGCACAGGTCAGTTTTCTCGTGGTTACAGGTGTCTTATAGCGGCTGGTATACTCGCCGCCATTTCTAGCCAAGCTGTGTGAGATTCAATGGAACGCTTTATCGAAAATGCTATGTATGCCTCGCGCTGGCTGCTGGCGCCGATCTATTTCGGCTTGTCCCTGGGGTTGCTGGCGCTGGCGCTGAAATTCTTCCAGGAAGTGATTCACCTGCTGCCGAGCGTGTTCTCGATGGCCGAGTCCGAGCTGATCCTGGTGCTGCTGTCGTTGATCGACATGGCCCTGGTTGGCGGCTTGCTGGTGATGGTGATGATTTCCGGCTACGAGAACTTCGTCTCGCAGCTGGATATCGATGAGAGCAAAGAGAAGCTCAACTGGCTGGGCACCATGGACTCTTCATCGCTGAAGATGAAAGTGGCGGCCTCCATCGTGGCGATTTCGTCGATCCACTTGCTGCGCATCTTCATGGACGCCAAGAACGTCGATCCGCAGCATCTGATGTGGTACGTGATCATCCACATGACCTTCGTGATCTCGGCGTTTGCCATGGGTTACCTGGACAAGGTCACCAAGCACTGATGCCCCGTGCCGGCCTTACTGCTCCACGAAGTAGTAAGGCTGGCGATTGATCGCCATTTCCTTGACCACCTTCACCGGGGTGGTCAGGTCGTTGGTATGGTCCAGCAATGCAACGTTGCCGGGCTTGGCGCCGAGGTAGCTGTGCAGCTCGGCCTCGGTTTGCAGGATCGGCAAGTAGGCCTGCAGATAGAACACGCTGGCCCCGGCGATGCGCTCGTTGGGCTGGAACAGCACCACTTCCTTGCCTTCATCCTTGAACGCCTGAACCTGGCTGATCACCGGGACGAACGACTGACGCACGTCCGCTTTGGGCGCAAACCAGAACGCGGCGATCAGGTAGCAGCCTATGGCCAGGGTGAAAACGCCACCCACGATGGTTTTGTGATGCGTGTAAAGCGCAGGTTTGTGGGCTTTCAGCCATTCCAGCAGCACCCGTGCATACTCCGCGGCCAGTACGGCTGCGGCTGGGGTGAGGGCCATCAGGTACACCGTGCGCTTGCTCGACGCCAGGGTCAGCAGGGTAAATTGCGCCACCAGCCAGACGCTGAAGAACAGGCGGTAGCGGTTGCGCACCAGGGTTTTACGGAAGTGCCACAGGCCCAGGTACACCAGGATGTTCCAGGGCAGGAATGCCTCCGGCAGCTTGGCGATGTAGTAGTAGAACGGCTCGTAATGGCCCGCCTCGACAAACGAACCGCTGAACCGGCCGACACTGTTGGTCAACAGCACTTCGGCCACCGCTTGCATGCCGCCGCGCTGGTAAAGAAAGCCCAGCCAGATCACCAATGGCACCAGCGCCAGCAAGGTGAACAGCGCGGGCTTGAGCCAGTCGCCAAGGCGCAGGCGCTTGTCCATGACGCTGGTACTGGCCAGGTACACAAAAATCACAATGCCTGGCATCGCCAGGCCCAGCACGCCTTTGCTGAGGGTGGCGATCACCATCCCGGCGGTAAACAGTGCCCATGCGCCGGTGCTTGACCCTTCACGATCGGGTCGCACGGCCTGGTAAAACGCCAGCAGCGCAGTGGTTACGCCGAGGGTGAGCAGCGAATCCTCACCCACACCTCGGGCATTGCTCCAATAACTGGCCATGGTCGCCAGGATCAGCGCCGCGCTGAACGCCAGCGTCTGCGGTCGGCAGAACTTGCGCAGCATTGTGTAAAGCAGCATCACGCTGAACAACCCGGCAAACGCCGACGCCAGGCGCACCGCCCAGGTGGTGCCGCCAAACAGGCGAATCGCCCCGGCATCGATCCACAGGCTCAGGGGTGGTTTTTCCAGGAAGGGTTCACGAAACAACTGGGGCACCACCCAGTTATTGTCCAGGTGCATGGCCATGGCGATCCCGGCCACGCGGGCTTCGGTGGAACCTTGCAACTCGTGGTTACCCAGCGCAAAGAAGAACAACAGACCAGCAAGCAGGAACAGCAGGGGAACGGGACGCGTCATGAATGTGGCTACCAGGGCAGGAGGACCGTCCGGGGGAACGGTCATTGCAATGGGCTAGTATCCGTCGGCGTTTCTGAATATTTCGTGAACGAATGTGGGTTTTTTGTAAGGTAGGTCACGGCGCCATCAAGCTGGGCAGTGCGGCTTTACCTTGCGGGGTCAGCACAGGCTCCAATTGCTCCCAGGTAAAGCTCAGTTCGTTATCGCAGCCATCGCCCTGGGCGGGTGTCGACAGTTGCAGGCCCTGGGTGTTGAAGCTCAAGTCGAACGAGGAATAACTGGTCACGGCCGGGCACCCTTCGTCCGTGGTGGTCTGCTTGGCCAGCCAGGTGCTGAAAGCGGCCGGCAGTTTGACCTGACCCGAGTAGGGCGTGTCCCATTGCTCATGGCCGCCCAACCACGTCCAGGGGTCGACCTTGTCACCGGTTTGCAGGTTCCAACTGTGCAGGCCCCAACTGATGCCTCCCCGCCCGTAGCCCGCCGACCAGCGATAGAAACGCACGGTGATCCATTGCGATGACCAGTAGAACGGTTCCACCGCGATCTCGCTGGTGGTGGTGCCGCCGCTCTGGTCCAGTGAGTTGCGCCGCTCCCTGTAGAAATCGGCCTGGCCGTCCGGGTTGATGGCCATGCGCGCGAGCTCGCGGTTGATCTTGTCGATGGCCGCACCGTCGCCTTCGAGTTTCAGGATGACCTGGCCCCCTTGGGTCTTCACTTGATAGGCGTGTTCGGCGAAGGTTTTTCGCTCGACCTTTACCGCGGGTGGCACGGCTTCAAGCGCATTGTTATAGGCATCGCTGGCGCAACCGTCGGTGTCCGCGCGTTTGAGCATCAGCGCCAGGCTTTTACCGCCGAGGGTTTTGCTCCAGGTGCCGGTCAGCGTGTCGCCCTGCGGCTCATCCAACTGCCAGAACCCGGTTTGCCCTTCCTCGGCCCACGGCTCACTGGCGTTGGCTTGAGTGAGCTGAATGGGCGTCAGGATGCGTTGGTAGTAGTAACTGCCATTGGCGCCGTGGGCACCGTTGAAACACGCGGTGATCGCGGACTTGCCCAAGGTGCCAGTCCAGACACCGGCCAGGTCGGCGGCGTTTGCAAGCAGAGGGGCGCAGGCAAGGGTGAGGATGGCGAGTGGCTTGAGCACGGGTATCGGACTTCCGGGTGTCTGATAGAAGGCGTCAGGGTAATGGGAAGTGCGGAGGGATTCCAGACAGGGACTATTTTGCGCTGAAGGCTTTACATCTTTATCTGGTCAAATTTACCCGGCGCAGAAAAACGCCACGGCACGCTGAACGCGGCGCCTCCCCTTATCAACGCTGATTGCTTCATGATTGCCGGCCACCAGCGAACAAGATTGTGTGCCTTATTCCAGTAGGTCTCGCTGCTCCAATGTTTCGCCAGGCAAAAAATGGGCAGCCCGCAGTCTCGGAATGCCTGTTTTTCAGCATGCCCTTTGGTAAATCGATCTTGAGAGATAACAACCCAGTCGCCTTCATCGCGAAGCACTGATATCCAGGAAATGTCACTCGCACTCTGAGGGAATTTATCCTTGAGTGGGACTACGCCATGCTCATGGACGTGTGAAAGCTCATTCAAGGCTCGCGCTAGCGCAGGTGGCAGGTTGTGGTCCAGAAGGAAGTTCAAGCCGCATGCCTTTGTTCGAAGTCGATAGCGGCCTTTACAGCAGATGTGGGGATCTCATAGAGCAGGGCAATACGTTTCGTATCCTGTCCTTCCGCCTCATAAGCACTGAACAGTGCGGCTGTGTCGATACCGGCCCCCGTCAGTACTGGTTTCCCGAAATTTCTGGCGGGGTCCAGGACGATTGCCTTGCTGCGTTTTATCGGATACCAGCGTTGGGCAGAACCCTTGCCGGTGTAGTCGATCCCTTCGTACAACGATGGGCTGATCACCTGCTTGAACGCGTACTGTTTTTTGATCAGGTCCAGCAGTGTCTCGTCGCCTGTTTCATCCAGAACAGTGGCGAAAATGTTGCGGCCGTCTGTTTGGAAGCGTTTGTAGGTAAATGGATAGGATTGGCCAAACAGTTCAGAGGCTTGCCAAGAGGCGCAGCGAATGGCTTGCAAGCTCACTCCATGCTGACGAAATGCGTGCACGAAGCGGATTTCGAGCAGGTCGTGGAAACTGAGTATGCAATCGTTCACATCCCTGAGTTCCGATTGCCAGAGGCCCGGATGATGAATGCCATTGGCACGATAGCCAAACAACCATCTACGAATATCTGACGCAGGAATGCCGGTGTAGAGCGACGCTTCACTGGGTGTATAGAGACCAACGCCCACTAGGGGGCTGGGCGACATGATGCTTTGCATGAACGGCCTCCTTGTCGTGAGTTGGCGTGCTGGAGTGTGCGTGCTCAAGTGATCGCGTTCAATCATCGGCAGACGAGCAGTCGTTTGAAGCGTATTCGAGCAATTCAATCCGCGCCAGTTCATCCCAGTCGCGCCAACCTGCAGGACTTTTCCGGCGGCCTACGTCGGCGCAAGTAGCCCATGTCGATAATCCGTGACAGCTAAACACCTTCCTAAAGCAGGGAAGAAACTCCTAACCCGTCTCTAATGAGAAGTATTATCATGTGTGACTTTCCTTAGCCGTCCCCTGGATATCACACCGATGGCCTCACCTTCTTCTGCCCATCAGGTCGTGGGCGAACTCTACGCCCAGCACCACAGCTGGGTGGTGCAGTTGCTGCGGCGCAAGTTGGGGGCTCAGGAGCAGGCTTTGGATCTGGCACAGGACACCTTTGTGCGGATCCTGAGCAGCGGCAGCGTGCCGGTTTTTCGTGAGCCGCGAGCCTACCTTACGACTGTCGCCAGCCGTTTATGCGGGCAATACTTCCGTCGCCAGGCGTTGGAGCGAGCGTATGAACAGTCGCTGATGATCCTGGAGCCCGAACACATGCCGTCGCCGGAAACCCGTTTGCTGGTGCTTGAGGCGTTAGACGCCGTCGGCCAGGTGCTGGACGGGTTGGGCAGCAAGGTGCGCGAGATCTTCCTGCTGTCCCAGTTGGATGGCCTGACTTATCCACAGATCGCCGAGCACATGGACCTCAGCGTGAATGTGGTGCAAAAAGCCATGCTTAAAGCCTATCGCCATTGCTACCTGGCGGTTTACGCGGCATGAACCGTTTCAAGCCCGCCAATAATCAGCCTCTGGACGAGCACGTGTTGGAACAGGCGCTGAACTGGATGGTCGCGCTGCAATCGGGCACCTGCGGCGCCGCCGAGCAGCAGGCTTGCCAGCAGTGGCGCAACGATAACCCGCAACATGAGTTGGCCTGGCAGCGTTTGGCTGGGCTCAGCCGCGACATGCGCCTCCACACGCACACATTGCCCGCGCCCAGCGCCCGCCAATTGTTGCGTGCACGCAGTGTTCCGTCGCGGCGCACCGTGCTCAAGGGCCTCGCCGGCCTGAGCGTGGCCACCGCCGTTGGCCTGAGTGTGCGCGAGCGGGCGCTGTTGCCGGAGCTGTTCAGCGATTACCACACCGCTACCGGGGAGAGACGGCACCTGCGCCTGGCCAATGCCGGGGAATTGCAGTTGGATACGCGCACCGCTGTGGATATCCGTGGCGCCCACTTGGCGCTGAACCTCGGTCGGCTGCTGTTGACCACAGGCCCGCGCGCCGACATTGCGGTCCAGACTGCCAATGGCTGGGTACGGCCTGCGGCACTCTCACAGATCATCATCAGCCATGACCTGCTTCGCCAGCAGGGTACGCAGGTGCAGATGCTCTCGGGCAGCGCCTCTGTCGAGCCGTTGCACGGTGCCAGCACGCAACTCGGTTTGGGCCAGCAGTTGACCTTCAATCGTCTCCAGAGCAGTCAGCCGGCAGCCATGCCATCCACCGCCGACGCCTGGACCCAGGGCCTGTTGATCGCCGAGCGCATGCCGCTCGGCGCAGTACTCGAAGAACTCGACCGCTACCGGCGTGGCGTGCTGCGCTGCGACCCTGCGGTGGCGAGTTTGCAGGTGTCAGGTTCGTTCTCGCTGGACCAGCCCGAAGCCAGCCTCGACCTGCTGGCCAAGGTGTTGCCCGTGCGCGTGCAGCGGGTGTTTGGCTACCTGGCGACCGTCGTGCCCGCCTGACCGAAAAATAGTGTTCACCGCGTGGCAGGTTTTCCCATCTCAAGCATCAAGACAGGTAAGACGCAGAAAAAAGCGTCCACCCAACCCTTTCATGACAGGACAGTCTTTATGCTCAGCCGCGTCAGCGCTTTGCGCACCGTTATCCTCGGTTTATCGGTGGCAACCGCAAGCCACAGCATCATGGCCGCCACTGCGGCGCCTACCCAGCAACAATCCCAACCTCGGGCGTATGACATTTCGCCCGGTAGCCTGGACCGCGTGTTGGGGGCCTTTGGGCAGCAAGCGGGCGTGATGATCGGCATTGATTCGGCGCTGGCAGCCGGCATTCAGAGCAAAGGCCTGAAAGGCAATTTCTCGGTGGACGAAGGCCTGGAGCGCCTGTTGAGCCCGGCGGGTTTGCAGGCTGAGCGCGAGCAAGGCGGCTATCGCGTGGTGGCCAGGCCGTTGTCCCAGGACGGCAAGGTAGAGTTGCAGACCACCCAAGTCAGCGCCAACCAACTCGGCACGGTCACCGAAGGCACGGGCTCGTATACCCCGGGCACCATCGCCACGGCCACGCGCCTGGTACTGACACCACGGGAAACACCACAATCGATCTCGGTGGTCACCCGCCAGGTCATGGATGACTTCGGCCTCAACTCCATCGATGACGTAATGCGCCACACGCCAGGCATCACCGTGTCGACCTATGACACCGAGCGCACCAACTATTACTCGCGTGGTTTCTCCATCGAGAACTTCCAGTACGACGGCATTCCGACCCTGCGCGACGCCCAATACTCGGCAGGGCAGACCATGACCGACATGGCGATCTACGACCGCGTCGAAGTGCTCAAGGGCGCCACCGGCCTGCTCACCGGTGCCGGTGGCCCGGGCGGCACCATCAACCTGATCCGCAAGAAGCCGACCTCCGAGTTCAAGAGCAGCATCGAACTGGGCGCGGGCTCCTGGGACAACTACCGTTCCCAGGTCGACGTCAGCGGCCCCCTGACCGACACCGGCAACGTGCGTGGCCGCGCGGTGGCGGCATACCAGGACAAAAAGTCGTTCCTCGATCACTACTCGCGCAAGACCAGCGTGCTCTATGGCATCCTCGAAGTCGACCTGACCCCTGACACCCTGCTGAGCCTGGGCGCCGACTACCAGGATAGCGACCCCAAAGGTTCCAGCTGGACCGGCACCCGCACCATCTTCGACGCCACGGGCAACAAACTCGACCTGCCGCGCTCGTTCAACAACGGGCCCAAGTGGGGTTCATGGCAACAATACAGCCACACCGTGTTCGCCACCCTGGAACACAGCTTCGACAACGGCTGGGTCACCAAAGGCCAGTACAACCATCAGGTCAATGGCTATGACGCGCCGCTGGGCTACATCTCCCAGGACTCCGCCACCGCCAGTTCGATCTATGCCGCCAAATACACCGGCGACACCACCAGCGACAGTCTGGATGTGTACGCGTCGGGGCCGTTTGAACTGTTTGGGCGTGAGCATGAATTGGTGATCGGGCAGTCCGTGTCGAGCTCTCGCTGGAAGGGCAAGGACTACCGTAACCCTGTCTACTTCAACAATTCCTATGACTTTTACAACTGGCACGGCGAAGCCATTGAACCGGCATGGGGCAAGGCCTCCCGCTTCAGTGATGAAATCACGCGCCAGACCGGCACCTACATCACCGGACGCTTCAGCCTGACCGACGCGATGCACCTGTTGCTGGGCACGCGGGTGGCCAACTATCAAGTCACCGGCACCAGCGACACCGAAGAAAGCGGCAAAGTCGTGCCGTACGCCGGCCTGACGTACGACCTCAACGAAAACCTCACCGCCTACGCCAGCTACACCGAAATCTTCAAGCCGCAAACCCAGTATCGCGACCGCACCAACACCATGCTTGAACCGGACGAAGGCAAAAACTACGAGATCGGCCTCAAGGGCGAATTCTTCGATGGCCGCCTGAACGCCAGCCTCGCCTACTTCGAAGTACACGAGACCAATCGCCCGATCGCCGATACCGCCTGGAACTCCCAACCGGCCGTCGACTATTCGTACATGGGCACCGAGAGCAAAACCAAAGGTTACGAAGCGGAAATCTCCGGCGAACTCGCCCCTGGCTGGCAGTTGCAAGCCGGCTACACCCACAAGATCGCCCGCGATGCTGATGGTAAGAAAGTGGCGACCTGGGAGCCCGAGGATCAGGTCACCCTCTATACCAGTTACAAACTCCAAGGCAGCCTGGACAAACTCACCCTCGGCGGCGGCACGCGCTGGCAGAGCGCGGGCTGGCAAACCGTACGCAACTGGGGTTATCCGGGAGGCGGTCGTTCGGAAAAATTCACCCAGGACCCGTATTGGCTGGTGGACGTGATGGCGCGCTATCAGCTGACCCAGAACCTGTCGGCCACGCTGAACGTCAACAACGTGTTCGACAAGAAGTACTTCACCAATATCGGGTTCTATGACTCGGCGTATTACGGTGACCCGCGCAATGTGATGGTGACGACGCGCTGGGATTTTTGAGGCAGATGACAGCAAAAGGCCGAGTTTCCTCGGCCTTTTTTATTATTGGAACGCTTGTGTGTCTTGGGTGAGGACCAGTACTCGCTCTACCAACAGTTCGCTCAGCACGATCAATTGCTGGCTGGCCAGCAGCTTATGACGGCTGGCACCTTCGAGTTCGAAGGCCAGGTCGGTGGTCACGGCGTTGAGTGAGGCGAGGGTTTCGCTGGCTTGGATTAGCAGGGTTTCGGGGGAGAGATCTGGGGCGAGGGTGAAGAGGGTTGTGGAGGGGGGATTGGGGGTGATCTTTTTCATGATGAAGCTCCCACACTGTTTAAGGAGCTACCGCCCCCTTGTCAAACAGGAATGGGTGGCAGCTGTACGCGGGTTGACAGACCGGAAGTGTAGGAACCCGGCGCACCCGAAGATGCCCCACGCACAGCCGCCATGAACGAGGCGGAATGCGTAAAGCATGCCGTCTTATCAAGGGGTGTGAAAGATTACACTTTTCGGCCTGTCAAAGCCGGTCGCTGATTAGGAGCGACGGGAGGAAGTTAGCGTTGTGGCGCGGGGTGCGCTAGTTCATCAAGGGCGCGATAGCTTGAAGGAAAATTCTGAAGGTCTGTCCTGTCGGGCTTTTCAAACCCTAGAGACAACAGAACCCGCACTGGGCGGATTCTGTTGATGCGCCGGGGTAATCTGAACAGGAAGCGCAACCTTATGATTTAAAAACGAAAGTCTGGTTTTGTTTTTTGGCTGGAATGCCATTTGGAATGCCAATGTGATTTGCTTGGTGGCTTGGGGGGGGGCATGATGGGCGGCCAGCATCGCTAACAGAGCTTGTGCTATTCGCATCGTGGGTCTCGGCTACGTTTGTCTTTCCATGCTGCGAGGAAACACTTCATCCCGAGGGAGCATCGGCGGTTTGGCGATAAATTTTTTTAGTGTTTCCGAGTGAAGCGCTGCGCTTCGGCTCTTTTGCTCTTCAGAGATGTCGTCGATTGAGAGGTTTTCGGTTTCCATCATTATGGTGCGCTGCGTCAGTTCTGTAATGCACTCATGGAGAGCGGAGTTGATGGCCTCAAGTTTCTTCCTTAGTAGCTTTTCCTTTTCTGCGGCCTTCTTGGCGGCGTCCCTGGTCGCGATTTTCTGTTGGCTCGCCTGCTCGTACTCATCAGAGAGTAGGGTCTCAAGGAAATCTTTAATGCCGGCTTTGTTCTGCTTCGCCAGCGTATCCAGGTGACGCTTTGCCTTAGATGAAAGTACGAAGCTGCATGCTTTCTCTCCTGCCCGCTTGCTCTCTTTCCTTCGCTGAACTTGGCCCCAGGCCGACTGCATTCTCACCAGGAGTGCGGAGTCTTTGTCCCTTTCCTGTTGCAGCCATCCATCGAGGCTCTTGTATGTGATTGGCTGGTCTAGGTATATCGCCCCCTTGTTGTGTAGGTGTTTCCGAGCCCATTCGCGCTGAGTTGGGTCTTCCAGATTGAGCCAGTAGCTGTCTGCTTTTTGATTGTCCATGGCGCTTCCATCTAGATTTTTTTCATTCTATTACTTAGTAATCTACTTGGTAAATTACTAAGTAATTGTTTTTTATAAAAAACAGTCTGTAATTATTAAGATAAAATATCGAAACACTCATGGGTATTGGATGACTTTGTGAACGATATACTGCTTGCGGTGCTGCGCAGTGAGGCGAATGGAATCAGCCCTGAGGCGAAATATTTGCTGATCCGTTTGGCTGAGCTCGGTTTGGTTCCTAGAGGTATTAGTGCGGGCGTTAAGGAGCTGGCGGCGCGTTTTGGAATCTCCGATACCCAGGCTGGCACGGCTTTAAATTCGTTGGTTGCTGCTGGGGTATTGGTTCGCCGAGATGTGGTGAGCGGGCAAGGTCGCCCCAAAAGGCACTATGAGTTAGACGCAAGCTACGCAGAGCAGGTTGCTCGACACGACGTGGCAGAGGTTGTTCACGAAAAGGTAATTCGCCACCTGCTACAGCATGAGCTCAAGGTGGCTGATCAACGATCAGCTATCGCCACACAGCAAGATGAACAGAGAGCAACTGCTCCTCTTGCTCAGGTGCGGGCAAGCAGAGGGCAGGGGCGAGTGAGCGTGGTGAATCGCGTACTGCTTGCTGCACTGTTGATTCGCGCAGACCGATTTGGCGTTGTAAGGGATCTGGGAAGCGCTGAGCTGGCGCGGATAACCGGACTGAGCCAGGTGCGCTTGAAAAACCGAGTTAGGACCTTGCTCGATAGTGGCTTGATTCGCGCCTACGTTCCGGGGGCGACGGGCTCTGTCATTTTCAAGAAAACAAAAAGCATCTACTACCTCAATCTGCACCACTCGGAATTGAGTTGTGGACAGAGCTTGCCGATGTTGCTGGTGTCGGTTACTCGGTTTCCTGGACAGGAGGACACGATTGATCACGTGGATGACATCTTCACATCAGCGCAGGAGGCGTTTAATCAACGTTATATTGGTGTTCGTAAGTTCTTTGATGATCAGCACGAAAAGGGGCTGGCCAGTTTTTTGAGGGGCAGGCTGGATTGGTATGCTGGATACCTGCTGTCTCACTATTGGGATATGCGCAGTGGGGGTAAACCAGGACTCGTTCAGTTAATTAAACTCGATTTGCTTGCAGGTGCTGTCGATACGGGGAGCTCTGAGTTGCTTGCCAGCTACTTGTGCGATCAGGCGGATCACATGGCGAATCATGTCAGAAATGGCTGGTTTAAGGGCAAATCGCCCTTGATAGCCGGCATTGATTTCAAATCGATGGACTACGTTCTTCTCCCCGTGCGGAAGGCGGTTCATAAGGCTTTTAAGGGCGGATTCTACCCTTCTCGGGCGGTTCTGGCGTTGCCTCGTATTGGCGTAGCGTTTTCGGAAACGCTGCATGTAGTAGAGCGTGGGCTTTTTAATCTGGTGGAGGTTCGAGAAATTACCGATTTAGCGGCGGTATCCAAGGAAGAACAATGTTTGTATGGCTTGCTGACTCCGCCAGGAGGTGAACTGTCTGTTGATGTGCTGGGGCAGATACTACTGGCGAAATAGCACGCCGGTGAACGGTAGTTTTTTACCGTCCCTGCCAATCCTCTGAACGAACAGAGGAGCCCCGTTCATGAGAATAATCCGCTTGAAAGACGTCATGAATTCGACCGGTCTGGCCCGGTCTACCATTTACAAGTACATCGACGAAGGTACCTTCCCAAAATCAGTCTCGCTGGGAGATCGCTGCGTTGGCTGGGTCGAAGGAGAAGTGCACGACTGGATCTTGGCCAGGATCGAGGCACGTGATCTGGGCGTGTGAGATTTGATAAGGGGTTGGACTATCAAGCATAAAGGCCAGGACCGGCAAAGAGACGGTCCTGGCCTTTATGCCGAATGATGAACAGGCGGTTCTCAGCTAACTCCCCCATGGGACCGATTGGTCAATTTCCTGCCTGGCTTGGCAATAGCTTTCTGATTAGGCCGTCTGGAGCGGGAGCGTTCACTACCGGCAGAGCTGTATCTAGTTATATAGCTTCCAGATAATCAATAAACAGACATCAGTAAGCAACCGAACAGAGAGTAATCAATCTCCAGTGATCACGGCTCATTTGGGGAGTAGGCCGCCGGTTAAAAAATGCACAAACGGTATCTGGTATGAAAACAACAACCAGGTACACAGACATGACCAGCAGCGCTCAAACCAGCCTATCTCAATCCGATATCGCCATCCGGATTGAGCAACTCGTAAAAGTCATCGAGCAACATGATATTCCGGCGTTCCGATTCAGTGTCCCACGCTCAGGTCACGAGAAGATGTTGCCGACCAGGCTCTCCCGGTACTTCGATGATATCCAGCAAATGATCGACTTGTTTGATGAGCGCTCCCGATACCGCTACAGCGAGCACCTGCAGGCGTTCTGGGAGGCTTGTCAGCATATCGGGATCGAGCGTAGCCCTGTCGGTCCCGTCTGCTTGAATGAAGAGAGAACAGCCTATCTGGACCATCGCGGCAGCATGAATCTACTGGTCGTGAGGATTCGTCAGTTGACTCGGGAGCAATGGTATCGGCGCAAGAGAAGTGACCGTCGTTACCAGGCAGGGGATCAGGAAAGTAGGGTCAGTGAATATACGGACTCTGTGCTGGATCGCTACGCTCGCACCGTCGTAGTCAGGGTCAATCTGTATTACCACAGGGTGTCTCAAGCCAGGCAGCGTGTTGAGCAAGTATTTGATGATCTGGACAGGTTCGTCGCCGAGCGTGAACGCAATCCGATTTTCAAGTATGAGACCGGCTTTATCTGCGCAGTGGAGCAGGGGGAAAGACGGGGCTATCACATCCACGCTGCGTTCTTCTTTAATGGTGCAGAGATACGCGGGGATATCTACAAGGCACGGCAGATTGGTGAGCTATGGGGGCGTGTGACCCAGGGGCGGGGGTATTTCGATAGCTGCAACCAGGACAAGGATAGGTTCGAGGGAAGGCTGGGAGTCGGTGTAATTCATCGCAATGATCAGGAGGCCCGTTCACATGTCCACTATGCGATGCACTATCTGGTCAAGGATGATCAGCACCTTCGCCTGAGGCCCGTAGGCGCTCGGTGCATGCGAGTAGGACAGCCGAGATGCCTTCGCCGTACGTTTGTGGAGTAGGGAGTATTAAACTGGCTTGTGGGCAGTGCTGTTGAGGAGGGGTTGGCCCTGTTTTATTAGGGGGCGTCGATTCTGTTGAGTTTCTCTCCCCAAGCGGATGTTGCGTAAGGAGAATTGCTCAGGAAAAAATTAATGCATCGCAACTGTTTGCTATGCATCCACTTCGACTAATGGTTCATCTCGATTTGTGGCTTTTTACAAGGTATTCCTACAGGATGGAAGCCATCTGCCAGCAAATGGAGTAATTGCGAGTGTCCCGTCGTCCTGCCCATAAAACCATTCACTACGTCCGTGTTGCCTACCTCGAAGGGGCAGCTCCAGCAAAGAATTTCGAGCAGCTGGTGCGACAAGCTATGACCAAGCTTGGGCGTATGGACGAAACAGATATAAGCATGTCAACGCTTGGGGTTGTAAGCGTGCGTCATCGTGAAACAAAAACTGGTGAGTCATTAAGGTTGGCGATTGGGGCCGGCGTTCCTGGCGAGCAGATGACCACTATTGGGATTAAAGTCGCTGCGGCCTATGACAATGATCAATCCACCAGCGCTCCTACTGATCGCGCCTTCAAGCATGCCGATGCTTTTGTTCTGATTGAGGAGAACGATGTACTCCTGGTGACGGAGGGGCCTTTTCGGGTGGCAACTGTCGGAGCATACCTTCGTGAATTATTCACTAAGGCAGGTCTGAAAAGCGAAACCGCGGCTTTCGAGTTAAAAAAGGTAACCAATCAGGACATTAAGTCGGTACTTGCCGCCGAAGGAATTAAAGAGCTTCGCCTGGGCACTACCATGTATCAGGCTACCGATGCATTAGGCGAAGCACCGTCCTCAGTGAAGGGTAAACTGAAGTCCTTTGTGGGGACTCTGAAAAGTGCATTTTCTGAGGACGTAAGCGAGAATCAATTGCAGCAGCTCGCTGAGCACTGGGGAGAGGTCCAGGTGAGCACTGTAATTAGTGCAAAAGGTGGGTCTCGGGCGGAAGGCATTGTCCTTGAAGCAATGTTCAATGTTGGTGAGGACGTTCTTGAAGAGAGTGAAGAGGGGGTAGAAGTGACTGTAATCACTCAGAAAGGAACTCCGATACGCCTGAACGAGGTTACGCCAACTAAATCAATTCGACTCCTTCGCAGGAGCGGCGCGAACGACCTGATCAACACCGAGGTCTACACTGAGCTGATGACCTATCGAAGTGAATTGCTTAAAAAAGGGCAGTGGAAGCAGTGAATGCGTCTCCAAGAAAGTTGAGCTGGCGAAAGATCGGATATGTTTTTATGTGTATCGCAATCTCGATTTTCTTTGCCTGGCAGTTCCAGCCCAACTACCACGACAACAGCAACGCGCTTTCTGTTCTTGTGACGGTTTTTTCAATTCTGGCCGGCTTTCTGGTTGCCGTGATGGCGATTGTTGGGAGTGAGAGAGCTTTGAAGGGCCGAAACTGGCGACAGGACACTTTTTACCTTGCTCAAGTGAAGCAGGATTTGCAGAAGCATTCTGCACTTTTCTATCTTTACCTCCTTGTGCTGGCGCTGTCCTTTCTCGCGACCCTGAAGCTAGGCTGGCCGGTAGCGGTTCAGACGGGCGTGGAATGCGTTTTACTCTTCTTGGCTTGTCTGGCAATGCTTCTCTCCTTTTCGCTGCCTGGCCAGCTGACACGTAGGCATGTCAACGATCTAGAATCCACGATAAAAACCCGCCGTGAGAAAGAGGCTAGTGGTGCTATTGAGAAAATTGCTCCCCCGGGAGATTAGTAATCTCTCGCCCGCTGAACTCCCCCGATTTACCATCACCTCCTCTCGTGCTGGAAATGGCATTCTGAAGGCTTAATTCCGTCATTTTTCGTCAGATATTCAAGGCGTCTGGTTGCCTGCTTGAGAGTTTTTTACGCATGGTGAGAGTCACGAAGCAGAAGACCTGCCGTTATAACGCTACTACAAACCCTCAATCAGTTGGGGCAGACCTGATCATCCGGGGCCAGCTGCCCGGCATCGCCGGTTCTCGCATGGTTCAAGGTTTAGAGTTTTACGCAAACGTAAGTTGTACGAATTGAGTTCATTGAGGAGTGTTAAATGACTGCAGCAGCGGAGGATGGTTGCTACCGCAATGTCCCTGAACCGGGCCAGCTCGTTGAGGTTCGACGCCGACAATGGGTTGTGGCCGAGGTGGATGCGTCTAAGCTAGGCGCCGTACAGCAGCATGCAGTCACTCTAGCATCTATAGATGAAGACGCTTTGGGCGAAGAGCTTCAAGTCATCTGGGAAATTGAACCAGGTGCACATGTAATTGAGCGTGCCGGTCTTCCTGCGATCACAGGACAGGATGAATCTGACACGCTTGAGGCTTTTCTTGACGCTGTCCGCTGGGGGGCAGCCACCAATGCAGATCGTGGATTTCTTCAAGCTCCTTTTCGCAGTGGTGTAACTCTGGAAGACTTCCAGCTGGATCCGCTCGTACGCGCCATCGATATGGCACGGGTGAATTTGCTAATCGCTGATGACGTGGGCTTGGGGAAAACCATTGAGGCTGGTTTGGTCATTCAGGAAATGCTACTGCGCCATCGGGCTCGCACCGTACTGATAGTTTGCCCAGCGTCACTCCAGGAGAAGTGGCGCCTTGAAATGGCGGAGAAGTTTGGGCTTGAGTTCAAGATCGTTGATAGTACCTATATCAGAGAGATGCGCCGCGAGCGTGGGATTCATGCCAATCCGTGGAACTCGTTCCCGCGCCTGATCACCTCCATGGACTGGGCTAAAGCTGGCGAAGGATTGCGGGCATTTCACGATATTTTGCCGGCACATGTTAATTATCCCCGCAAATTCGACCTATTGGTTGTGGATGAAGCTCACAATGTAGCGCCGGCTGCCGGTGCCCAATATGCGCTTGAGAGTCAGCGAACCCGTTTGATTCGCACCATCGCGCCACACTTTCAGCATCATCTATTTCTGACTGCGACGCCCCACAACGGTTACACCGAGTCTTTCACCTCGCTGCTTGAGCTGCTTGATGACCAGCGTTTCGCCCGCAACATCATGCCGGATGAGAAACAGCTCGCTCAGGTGATGATTCGCCGGCTGAAAAGTGAAATTACCGACAAAACTGGGCAACTGATCTACGCGCCACGCAAACTTGAGGTTCTGGGCGTCGAATACACCGTAAAAGAGCGTGAAATCCATCACAAACTACAAGCTTTCTGTGCCAGTCGAGAAGTTGCAGGCGCTGAGTTAGGTGGTGTGACGGGCGTATCCTTCATCAATCAGTTGCTGAAAAAGCGACTGTTCTCGTCACCGGCCGCATTTGCTACAACCTTGGCAAAACATATCGCCACATTGGAAAGCGGCGCAGTTCGCAAGGATCGCAGCGGGTTGTCTGATCGCATCTTGCTCAAGGCCATTCAGCGTGCTGAAGAAGATTACGCCAACGACGCTGATGTCGAGATGGCGCAGCAAGAGGCTGTGGAGGAGGCAACACGTAATTCTCGCCCTTTAAACGACCTAGAGCGTGTTTTGTTGGACGAGATGCGTGAGTGGTCGCAACAGGCAATGCACCAGACCGATTCGAAGGCAAAAGCCGTTCTCACCTGGATCGACAGCTATCTAAAATCGAATGGTGACTGGAACGATAAACGCGTCATTCTCTTCACCGAATATCGTACTACGCTAGATTGGTTGCAGCGAATTCTGGCCACCCATGACTTGGGCGGCGACCGTCTAATGACTTTGCATGGTGGAATGGATTACGACGATCGAGAGATGGTCAAAGCAGCTTTTCAAGCAGATCCAGAAGTCTCGCCAGTGCGCATCTTGTTGGCGACCGATGCGGCTTCCGAAGGTATCGACCTGCAGAACCACTGCAACTATCTCATCCATCTCGAAATCCCATACAACCCTAACGTCATGGAGCAGCGTAACGGTCGTATTGATCGTCACGGCCAGCGTGCAAAAGAAGTACTTATTTGGCACCCGGTTGATGCCAAAGAAGATGGCGAAGCTGTCGGTGGGCATAAAGACGACATCCTGCGCGCACTGCGCAAGCTTGACTCAATGCGTGCAGATATGGGCAGTGTTAACCCGGTTATCGCACCGCAAATGTCGGGGCTGATTGAGGGTACTTTGCGTGATCTCGACACTCGGATAGCGGAAGCAAAAATTGAGCGGGCCCGTCGTTTTGTTCGTACGGATAAAGAAATTCAATCCCGAGTGGCCAAGCTACATGAGCGCCTTATCGAGACGAAGGAAGGCTTGCATCTTTCTCCAGAACACATTTTGATGGCAGTCAATACAGCTTTGGCATTGGCGGATAAGCCCGCACTTAAGCCGTTGCTACTGACAGGTTTGGAGTCAGGAACGGTATTCGAGTTGCCACCGCTGGGTGGCGCTTGGGAGCGTTGCCGAGAGGGGTTAGAGCATCCATTCACGGGCAAGATTCGGCCTGTGACCTTTGACCATGAAGTCGCGAAGGGACGCGATGATCTAGTACTGGTTCATCTTAATCATCGCCTGGTGCAGATGTGCCTGCGTTTGTTGCGTGCAGAGGTCTGGGCGCACGAAGATAACAAAAAACTCAGTCGAGTAACCGTTCGTGTTCTACCCGACGACCGCCTTGATACACCTGCCGTAGTGGTCGTTTCGCGATTGGTCATCACCGGTGGTAACCACCATCGCCTGCATGAAGAGCTTACTGTGGCCGGTGGATACCTTCGTGAGCAAAGTTTCAAGCGCGAGGAAGGCGTCACGCGCCTGCAAGCTTTGCTAGATGAGGGACAATCGTCCCGGTTGGACGCATTTGCGTTCGACACCCTGAGAGCACGGTTCGGCGCCGTCGAAGAGTCTATTCAGCAAACTCTTAAAGCACGGTCGCGCAACCGCCTCGAATCTCTGGGTAATACGCTACAACTCCGAAAAAACTCAGAACTGAAAGATATTAGCGCCGTATTGAGTGAGTTAGAGCGAGCGATTGGTGCGGAGCTACGTAAGGCAGAGAAACCCGAACAATTGGCTTTGTTCAGTGAAGATGAACGCACTCAGCTGCGTCGTGATAACTCGGCGTTGGAGGCGCGCCTGGCACGCATTCCAGCTGAGCGAGAGCAAGAAATTAGCGCTATTGAAGCGCGCTATAACGTGCCGCAGGATCGTACCTTTCCCGTTGCTGTCATCTTTATCGTTCCCGCATCGTTCGCACAGGGAGGCCGTGTATGAGCCTGGATAATAACCACGACGAATGGCTGTCGCTAATAGAGATTTCTGGTCCGTTCCTCGCTGTACCTGTATTAACGAAAGCCTTTCCACAAGGTCTTGAGACTGTGGATGGGCGCGTACGTAAGTACCTGCGTCAAGCCTATGATGAATGGTGCGAGGCGCGTGACAATGACGACCCGCAGTTCGAAGAGTTGCACCGTGCCTGGATTCGGGAAGTGCTTGCGCGTGGTCTTGACTACGATGAGATAGATTCGGGTGAGTTACTAAAGCAAGGTGATGCAATATCGGCCGGTTTGCACATCTTGCTGCCAGAATATGGCGTCACGTTAATCCCGGATTACGCACTGGTCGACGGTCAGAAAGTACTGCTCCTGATCCAGACTTACCCTGCGGATATCGATTTGGATGCAGCTGTCAGTCACCAGGGTTGGGTAGCGACTCCTGCCGATCAGATGGTGCAATTATGCCGCTCTTCTGGCTGCCGAATGGGTTTGATCACAAACGGTGAGCGTTGGCTGTTAATTGATGCGCCTATTGGCTCAGTAGTGACCTACGCCAGTTGGTACGCACGTTTGTGGGGGCAAGAGCCATTAACCCTCCAGGCATTTCTCACGCTACTAGGTCTTCGCCGTTTTTTTGTGGATACCAGCGAGCAGCTACCTGCACTCTTCGATGAGTCTCTGCAACACCAAGAAGAGGTTACTGATGCGTTGGGTGAGCAGGTACGCCGTGCTGTCGAAGTGCTTATTCAGTCGTTCGACAAGGAAGACCTGAATAGCTCTCGTACGTTGCTGCAGGAAGTGACGCCTACCCAGCTGTACGAAGCTGGCCTGACCATCATGATGCGACTGGTCTTCTTGTTATCTGCTGAAGAACGCGGGCTATTGCTGATGGGCGAAGAGTCTTATGAGACTAACTACGCCATCTCTACCTTGCGCATGCAGCTACGCAAAGAGTCGGATGAAGTGCTGGAGCGTCGGCATGACGCTTGGGCGCGCTTGTTGGCGACATTCCGCGCCGTTTATGGCGGCATTCAACATGAGGCTTTACGTTTGCCGGCGCTGGGCGGCTCCTTGTTCGATCCGGATCGCTTCCCCTTTCTTGAAGGCCGCTCAATAGGTTCAGATTGGCGAACGGATGATGCCCGCCCCTTACCGATAGACAATCGCACCGTGTTGTTATTGCTAGAAGCAATTCAACAATACCAGGGTCGCACCCTATCTTATCGCGCACTCGACGTAGAGCAGATTGGTTACGTCTATGAAGGTTTGCTTGAGCGCACGGTTAAACGCACAGATGCAGTGACGGTAGAGCTGGTCAGTGGCAAAGGCGCAAAAAAAACGATTTATAATTGGGATGATTTGAAGAGTTTGCGACAACGCGGCGAAGACGCATTCGTTCGAGAGCTGGCTCGTGCTGATGCGCTAAAGCGTAGTGAAAGTGCGATCCGCAAAGAGCTGGCCCGTGTTGTGGATGCTGCGCTATCCAATCATCTGCTTACTGCCTGCCATGGCGACGAGGTGCTTCGAGATCAGCTCTTGCCAATTGCTAATCTTTTGCGAACCGACCCTTGGGGTTACCCGTTGGTTTATGCAAAAGATGCATTCATCGTCACCACTGGGTCCGGGCGACGCGAAACCGGTACCCACTACACCCCGAAGTCGCTGACCGAAGCGATCGTCACCGATACCCTCACGCCTGTGGCTTATGTCGGTCCGGCCGAGGGAGTACCACGTGAGCATTGGGCACTAAAATCCCCTTCCGAACTGCTAGACCTCAAGATTTGCGATCCAGCAATGGGTTCGGGCGCCTTCCTCGTACAAGTCTGTCGTTGGCTATCTGATCGCCTAGTTGAGTCATGGTCACAGGTTGAAGTCTTTGGCAAAACCGTGAGCGTGGATGGCGAGGTCCTGGACGCCGGAGCAGACAAGGAGCTTCTACCTCGCGATGGCGAGACGCGCATAGTGATTGCACGCCGCCTCATCGCCGAGCGTTGCCTATATGGGGTCGATTTGAACCCCTTGGCAGTTGAACTCGCCAAGCTGTCTATATGGCTGGTGACCTTGGCGAAGGATCGCCCCTTTGGCTTCCTTGATCATAATTTGCGCTGTGGTGACAGCCTGTTGGGCATCCACACGCTTGAACAATTAACCGAGCTGTCGATGAACCCCGCAGGCAAGGGTCAGCTGCGCCTATTTGGGCAGAATATTGAGCGGGCGGTGCTTGAGGCGATCGAATTGCGTCAGCGGTTGCGCGAAATGCCAATCCGGGATATCCACGACGTGGAGGTGATGGCACGGCTGGAAGCCGATGCGCGTCGGAAACTCGAAGTGTCTGAATGCATTGCGGATGCATTTATTGGCGAGGTGTTTGCGTCCGGTGGTAACGGCTCCGTCTTAGAGAACTCGATTGCTTCACTGGCCATCAACGCGGGACGGGCCGTCGATGGTGATCGAAACGCAATCACATCAATAGTTCAAAGTGCTGTTTCTGCACTCGCAACTGATACGCCTTCAGGTAGGTCAGCACGAAAACCCTTCCATTGGCCCCTGGAATTCCCAGAAGTATTCAAGAATAAACGGAGCGGGTTTGACGGTATTGTCGGCAATCCGCCTTTCTTGGGAGGACAACGAATCACTGGTGTTGTAGGCACTGTTTTTCGCGATTGGTTGGTCAATCATCTAGCCGAAGGACGCCGAGGTTCCGCTGATTTAGTAACCTATTTTTTCCTGCGAACCTGGAGCCTTTTACAGCCAGGTGGCTGCTTCGGTTTGCTGGCGGTAAACACAATTGCAGAGGGCGATACGCGTCAGGTAGGGCTAGAGGCTATGGTTCGTGCGGGTGCCATAATTCACAGTGCTTATCCAAATGAGCCGTGGCCAGGTGTGGCATCTGTTGTCACTAGTCGAGTGCATGTGTGCAAGCGAGCGTGGCTAGGCGAAATAACGTTGTCCGGTCGTCCGGTTCCATACATTTCCGCATTTTTATCTGATCAGCAGGAGTGGAGCCCAAAGCGACTCAAGGCCAACGAAAATATCGCGTTTCAAGGTTCGAATGTATTAGGTAAAGGGTTCGTGCTGACGGCAGAAGAAGCTCAGAAAATGATTGATGTCGACGCCAAAAACGTAGAAGTGATTTTTCCATATATAAATGGCGAAGATGTCAACTCCAATCCTGAACAGAAAACAAATCGTTGGGTGATCAAATTCTGGGATTGGCCAGAACAGAAAGCATGCGAATACAAGCTTCCGTTTGAGCGCGTCCTTAATTTGGTAAAGCCGGAACGAGATCGCTTGGGAGGCAATCCAAGTGCAGAGGGCCGTAAGAAGAAATGGTGGCTTTTTGGGCGAGATGCGAAGGCGCTATATCATGCGATTGGGCGTGGCTGCAATTTCGAGCAGCACCCCAAAGCCTGGCGACCAGACATGCCCGTCACGGAGAAAGTGCTGGCTTGCAGCTTGGTTCAGAATCATCTGAAATTTGCTCTAATCCCGAATAATCAGATTTTCGCGCATAAATTAGGAGTTTTCGCACGTGGTGACGAGACGCTCTTTGCGATTCTCTCGTCCACTATACATCAGGTCTGGGCCCGTAAGACAAGTTCAACTATGCGTGTCGACATGAATTACTCTACGTCAGATTCATTTGAGACGTTTCCACTTCCGACGCTTTTTCGGTCTGAGCTTGAATCTGTCGGGAAGTTATACAACTCCACTCGTTCCGAGATTATGCGCTCAGAGAATATTGGTCTGACTAAACTTTACAGTCGTTTCAATAATCCTTTGGATCAAGGAATGGAAATTAATAAGTTACGCGAGCTTCATAAAGAAGTTGATAGATGTTTGGCTCGCGCGTACGAGTGGCAAGAGTTAAATCTTGAGCATGGTTTTCATGAGGTTCCATACCTTCCCGAAAGCGACCGTGTGCGCTTCACTATCAGCGAACAAGCACGCATCGAGGTACTACGCCGTCTTTCAGAGTTAAATCGCTTACGCTTCGAAGAAGAAGTCGCTCAAGGGTTTCACGGCAACAAGCCTGTCAGCTCTAAGCCGCGCGCATCACGGATTCGCGCAACCATAGAAAACACACCGCAACCCTCGTTCGACTTCGGCGACTTGCCAGTCAATCGACGCTTGTGAACTGTGCAAATGCAGCGATGACGATTTCAGCGATGTTAAAGCGCTTATTAAAAAGCGAAAACGACAAGGAGGAAAAAAATGGCTGAAGCCGCCCAACAAAAAGCCCTGAATGCATGGGTCGCAGTTGATCATAGCCTTGCCTCTGACCCCACTCTGGCACCCTACACACTAGTTCTGAAAGGGGAGCGTACGCTCTATCAAGCAATAGCTGCAGATGACTGGCTGTTGATCCTGAACGCCTCTGACGACATTACTCGTGTGGGGCGTGTCATGCGCCTGCGCTCCAACAGCGAGAGCACTACGCTATTCTTCGACAAAGTATTAGTTGTTGAATTGCCTGTACCGCTTGCAAGAACGGGGCTTGCTTCGCCAAATGGTCGTATTTCTCGCGTGCAATGGACCGAGTTCGCTGAATCTCTGCCCAAGGCGCTTGGGCTGACGGTTGCCGATGTTCCCTTGATCAAAAATGTAGCCTACGTACGCGAATTACTGCAGTTCGCCATCATGGATGATTTGCTTGGGCCTGCTGGTGGCCCAGAAGAGTTCATCGTCGATATGGGCGTGCGAGATCGTTATCTAGTTGGCAAGCTGGCGCCGATGGCACTTGCGGATCGTGGCGATGGTTGGGTTGTAATTGAAGAAGGTGAAGGTGATGATCCTGGCGATCTAAAGCCAAAAGTACAAGACAAGAAAATTGAATCTCCATCAGTCTCTGGCGGCGTCGACTCCGATGCGGAGGAAGAGGTAGATGCCGCATCTAATCAATCGCTCGCGCCCTCCAGTTTGGGCTTCACCTTTTGTGTCGATGGCAACATTGAAAGCCTTGAAGTAGTGGTGAGTTGGGGGCGATATGAGCGTGTGCCCAACGACGACCACAATTATACCAAGCTAATAAAGGACAAACTCTTAAAGGCCAAGGTATGGAAGCGAGCACCATCCGGAGGGGTTTTTTCGCTCGAGATGATGCCAGGGATTATTTCACCAATTGCGCCCGATGCTAGCAGCCCAGAGGTGCGGATCCAGGGGACGGTCAGATCGCCCAATGACAAAGGAGATCGTTTGGTCACTTTGTTTCTGGTTAATGGGCAAGTGGAGCCAGAGGAGAATCGCGATACCGCGTGGGTATTTCAGCCGGAAATCGTTGTGCGAGCGAAAACTGGCAGCGAAGTAACAGAAGTTTTCCGCCGCCGCCCAGCACTTGATGCCGATGCCAGCGCCGAGGATGATGAGGATCTGCGTGAGCGTTTGGCGCTGGAAATGATTTACCGCGATCGCGTCGAGTTTGCTGTAGGCCATGGTGTTGCCGTGCATGCAACAACTGGCAGCGCTCCAACTAGGGCGCTCGAGCTACGTACAGTAGTTATGCCGCAATACGAAGTTGCTGTCACTGAAACGCCAGGCTCTAACCCGCAAGATCGAGCCGCGATGCGCAAAATGACTGCCGAAGGCTTGCTGGATATGCAGACTCTGGCAGACCTTGATAAGGATGCACTCATCGCGGCACTCGGCGTGTTGACGCGAGACTATGCCGCCTGGATTGAGGACCAGCATGGTCGGATCGGCAGCGCAGTGCTTGGATACGACCAGCAGGCCAACGAAGCACTTGAGCGTTGCGAATTAATTCAAGCACGGCTATGCGCAGGCGTCGAACTGCTGGCTGTCGATGACAAAGCGTTGGCTGCGTTTCGCTTCGCAAATCGAGCGATGGCCATTCAGCGTGTGCGCAGTGCTTATGCTCTAGCACGGCGACGGAAGCAAGTCGTAGATGTGGCGGATTTCGATATACCGGATAACCGTACCTGGCGACCTTTTCAGTTGGCTTTCTTGTTGCTGTCTGTTCCGGCGCTGGCCAATCCAGCTCATACGGATCGCACTCAACCATTGCAGGCTTACGCTGATCTGATTTGGTTTCCCACGGGGGGCGGCAAGACTGAGGCGTATTTGGGTGTAGCGGCGTTCACCATGGCGATTCGTCGCTCACAAGGAAACTTGGGTGGCTATGATTCATCACGTGGCCTAGCGGTCATAATGCGCTACACATTGCGTCTTCTGACATTGCAACAGTTTCAACGGGCCACCGCATTGATCTGCGCAATGGAGCATATCCGGCGCGAGGCCCTGGCGTCTGGCGACAAGTCTTTGGGTGAGAATGCTTTCACTATTGGCCTGTGGGTTGGAAACAACGTGACGCCAGGTACCACAGAACAAAGTCATGCGTTTATCCAAGCCGTTCGTAATCCAGAGAAAAACACCGCTGGTATGACTTCGCCCGCGCAGCTGACAGTCTGCCCTTGGTGCGGCTCAGAGATTGCTGCCGGCCAGGATATTGTTGTCGACAAAGTTGCAGGTAGGACGTCGATCTACTGCGGCGACAAGTTGAGTAAATGTGATTTTTCGCGTGGTCGCTCAAGCAATCAAGACCACCCTGGTTTGCCCGTGATGGTGGTAGATGATGAGATGTACCACCGTCCACCAACCATGATGATCGCCACGGTCGACAAGTTCGCGATGATGGCCTGGCGCGGGAAGGTGCGAAATCTATTTGGTAACGTGTCGCAGGAGTGCTCCCGGCACGGCCTACTTTGGCCTGGCTCTGAATGTAATACCGGGCATAGGGCTGCTGCGGGCAAGCCGGCTGCGTCCGTCAAAGCAATCATTCCAATTCGACCGCCAGACCTGATCATTCAGGACGAGTTTCATTTAATCAGTGGTCCTCTGGGAACCATGGTGGGGCTCTATGAAAGCGTCGTTGATGAGCTCTGTAGTTGGCGGTTGGGTGATAGCTCAATTCGTCCCAAGGTAATTGCGTCCACTGCTACCGTGCGCAAGGCGCAGCAGCAGGTCAACAACGTGTTCATGCGTCAGGTGGCAGTATTCCCGCCGCACGGTTTGGATGTTGAGGACAACTTCTTCTCGGTACAGCGGCCGATTGAACAGAAGCCGGGGCGACGTTATTTGGGGATTTGCTCGCCTGGTAGTTCGCGTCCGGCGATGTTAATTCGGGTCTACACCGCGGCATTGACTGGCGCGCAGGCGTTATTCGACCGCTTTGGTAAGGTCGCTGATCCATACATGACCATGGTGGGGTACTTCAATTCACTGCGGGAGTTGGGGGGGATGAAGCGTTTGGCTGAAGACGATGTGCAGACTCGTGCTTATCGCGTGCAAATGAGTATGGTCCAGCGTCCTGGTTTGGCTCAGCGCAGTGTCATGAATATTCGTGAGTTGACCTCGCGAGTATCCAACCAAGACATCCCTAAGTATCTAGATCAGCTTGAGGTAATGTTCAAGTCTGAATGGGATCCTGAAAAGCTCAAGCACGTGACCCGCTGGGTTGAAGGGGACTCTCGTGCTATTGACGTTGTGTTGGCGACCAATATGTTGTCGGTTGGGGTTGATGTGAGTCGTCTGGGAATCATGGCAGTCAATGGTCAGCCAAAAGGTACCGCGGAATACATTCAAGCGACTAGCCGGGTAGGGCGACAGTCGCCAGGTCTGGTCTGCACCGTCCTGACTTGGGCAAGGCCTCGCGACCTCTCCCATTACGAGACCTTTGAGCACTATCACGCCACCTTTTACAAGCATGTCGAGGCTCAGTCGGTCACTCCATTCTCTCCGCGAGCGATGGATCGAGGCTTGACTGGCGCGATGCTGTCGTTACTGCGGGCAAAACATGCGGATTTTGCTGCGAACACTGGTGCGGAGAGTCTCAAGCAGCCGAACCAGCCTGAAATGTTGGATGCCATGAATGTGCTCGAAGCTCGAGCCGATAACGTTGCGGAAGAGCCGGCGCAGAAGCTCGCTGGAAGTATGCTCAAGCAACGTGCGGATGAGTGGGTGAAGGAAGTGATGCAGGGTAACCGTCTCTTAGCTTACGAGAAAAGAGGGCCCAACAAGGATAGAACCGCCGCATTGATTAACGCGCCTGGTCCGCAAACTTGGAACAACTGGACAGTGCCAATGTCGATGCGAGAGGTCGAGCCAGGTGTGCGTTTAGTAATGAACTCAGCGCGTATAAATGACGACAATCAATGGACGGCTCGCCCTGCAGCGGCAGATAAGGACGAATGAAAATGGCTAACGAAAAAACTCCCGTTGGTTCAGTCCGGCCGAGCCAACTGCTCTGGACCTATGGTCCAGGTGCGCTGATTGATTTGCCAAACCTATCGGTCGTAACGATGGGGATAAGTTTTTGGGAGAAGGATCGGTGTCGGCCAGTGGTAGAAAGCCGGCTGCTGGCTGCCGTACAAAAAAAACTTGGCTCGCAGGTTGAGTCATTACGAATGCCTCCGTTTTCAATTAACGACACAGTTGATCCGTTCTCGGCTGAAGCCAATGTAGGGGTTCCGGTACGGCCTTTTCCTCGTTGGTTGCGTTGCGTGAAATGCGGGATGCTTTCGCCTTATGAAAGTGAGTTGTTCGCTCTGAAGGAGAATCGTTACCGGCCGGAAGCGACTCGCTTTGTTCATAAAGACTGTACGGGTTCAACAAGGGAACAGCCTGCGAAGGATGCTGATGCTGTACCCGCACGTTTCCTACTGGCATGCAAGAATGGGCATCTGGATGACTTTCCGTGGAATTGGTTTGTTCATCATGGCTCAACATGCCCTGAAACTGCCTCAGGGAAGGGTGATTTAGCGTTCTATGAGAGTGGTGCTTCGCTGCAAACTGAGAACCTTTGGGTGAAGTGTAGGTCCTGCGACGTGGCCCGTAATATGGCTCATGCTTTCGGGCAGTTGGGGAAAGAAAATCTACCTGGTTGCCGTGGTCGGCACCCCCATCTGGATCATTTTGAACCTGGTTGTGATGCGGAGCCGCGAGTAGTTTTGCTTGGTGCGACTAATAGTTGGTTTCCTATCTCCATTTCTGCGTTGGCCATTCCACAGGCTAAAGACTCGCTGGGTCAACTTATCGACGATGGTTGGGATTTCTTCCACGATCTTGATGGCGTAGAAGAAGTGCCACTGACAGTAAAAATGTTAAAAAAAACCGGTGCCTTACCGGGGATTGACCAATATTCCGCCGAGTTGATCTGGGCTGCAATCGAAGAGCGTCGTTGTGGTGGTGATACAAATGTCACTGAGTCGGACATCAAGGGGCCTGAGTGGCGTGTGCTGATTGATCCGTCACCAGTGAATGACTATCCACATTTCACCTCAGAAATAGTCAATGTTCCTGCGCGTTTCAAGAACAAGATCTCAAGGGTGCTGTTATTGAAGCGTTTGCGTGAGGTTAATGCGCTGCTCGGCTTTACACGGGTGGAGGCTCCTGACGATTCAACTGACCTGGCAATCGGTCCAACTAAGGCTCCGCTGTCACGGGGTAATCCCGATTGGGTTCCTGCGAACCAGGTACATGGCGAAGGTATTTTCATACAGTTCGATGAGCAGGCTATTGCTGAGTGGGAGCAGCTTGAAGACGTCAAAAGCATTGATGATCGCTTACGTGGCGGTCATAAGGGTTGGCGGAACTCTCGGCATTTAAGTCCTCCTGAAGATGGATATCCAGGCGCTCGCTATGTGTTGCTTCATACCTTGGCGCATATGTTGATTCGTGAGCTGGCGTTGGAGTGCGGATACAACGCGGCTAGCATCCGCGAGCGCATTTATGCGGACGTGACTGCAGAGGGCTGCCAGGCGGGCTTTATTATTTACACAGCGGCTGCCGACTCCGATGGAACCCTCGGTGGTTTGGTCGAGCTAGGTAAGCCGGAGAATCTTGAGCGGTTGCTTGTGCAGGCGTTGCGTCGCTCTCGCATATGTTCGTCTGATCCGCTCTGCGCCGAGCATGACCCGCAGAAGGATCGAAGTCTGCATGCGGCTGCTTGTCATGCATGTTCATTCGTCGCTGAGACCTCTTGCGAGCGCGGTAACCGCTATCTCGACCGTGCGATGGTCGTTCCCACGTTTGAGAACGACAAGGCCGCATTCTTCAAGGACGTTTGAGATGAAAACTCTGCTGGAGGCAGTGTCGGCGTTAGTGGCTATTGTTTCTCCTGACCGCACCGCCGCTTTGGCGGCAGCGGTCAGGCTCATTGGTGCTGAGAGTGCGGGGAAATTGAGTAATATTTCTGTGTTGTCTGCCAACGCAGGTAACTCATTCAAGGCTATGGTCGCGGCATGGAAGTCTAACCCTGTCACCGGTGAAACCTTGGCAGCCATGCTGTTGGCAGCTGACCATGCTTATCGTCTGGCGGAGGCAAAGCAGGTAGTCGATTTGGTATGGACTGGCCCGACTACGGGCATTGTTCCGGCTCGTCGAACCGAGCAGGCTCTGATCCAGGTAATCAATACTGCAAAGAAACGGTTGTTCATAACGAGTTACGTTGTTTACGACATTGAGTCGATCACCAAGGCTCTGAGGTCAGCGGAGGAGCGCGGTGTGACGATCAACTTCCTGATGGAGCTTTCGACAGGCAGCGGTGGCAAAGTCAGCATTGATCCCATCGATAACCTGCGCAAAGTCGTTCCTAGTGCGCGGTTTTACATCTGGAAAGACAAGAGCGCAGCCTTCTCGAATGGCAGCGTGCATGCGAAGGTCGCGGTAGCCGATGGCAGGCACTGTTTCATAACTAGTGCCAACCTCACTGGGTACGCAATGGATCAGAATATGGAGGCCGGAGTCTTGATTTCTGGGGCTCCATTGCCCGATCAGCTTCATCGGCATCTGGAGGCGTTGGCGGTAACTGGGGTAATTGTATCTGTTGCGTGACGTTCTTTTGGGAGGGGAGGTGCATGTCGCGAAGTGACATCATGCGAGCGGTGAAACGCTCTCATACAGCGCCAGAAATTGTCGTTCGCCAAGCACTGCATGCTTTAGGGCTCAGGTTTTGTCTGCATCGCCGAGATCTTCCTGGTTCGCCGGACATAGTCCTGCCGAAATTCCGAACAGTGGTTTTCGTGCATGGGTGTTTCTGGCACCGCCATCCCGACTGCCGCTACGCGACTACTCCTAAAAGTAGACAAGAGTATTGGCTACCGTAAGCGTCCGGGCATCCCGTCTTGCGCAGCTAAGCCGGTTGCCAACGATGCGGCAACAACTCCCCAATCTCACTCGCCCGCTGCGTCGGCAGGCGAGTAAGAACGTCCTTCAAATAAGCATACGCATCGTGGCCGTTGAGCTTGGCCGACTGGATCAAACTCATCAACGCCGCCGCACGTTGACCGCTGCGTAGGGAACCGGCGAACAGCCAGTTTTTTCTTCCAAGAGCCCAAGGTCGAACTTGCTGCTCGATATGGTTGTTGTCTATCGGCACCGTGCCGTCGTCCAGGTAACGGCTCAACGCAGCCCAACGTTTTAGGCTGTAATCCAAGGCTTTGGTAATCCCCAAACCTTCATGCACTAGCTCGCGCTGGGCGATCATCCAGGCATGAAACGCGTCCATCAGGGGCGCTGCTTTTTCCTGACGTATTCGTCGTCGAGCGTCCGGTTCCAAATCGCGAACTTCGCGTTCAACTTCATATAAAGCCGCGATGTACCGCAACGCTTGCTCGGCCAGCACGCTTTTATTGGTGATATGCAGGTCATAGAACTTGCGGCGGGCGTGGGTCATGCAGCCGATTTCGGTGACGCCAAGCGCAAAACTGGCTTTGTAACCACCGTAATCGTCACAGACCAACTTGCCTTTCCAGTCGCCCAGAAAGGTGCGGGCATATTCGCCCGAGCGACCGGGGCTGAAGTCGTACACCACCGCGCTGATCTCAGCGAACGCCGTCGTGGCATAGCCCCAAACATAAGCACGATGGGTCTTCTTCTCGCCCGGTGCGAGCATCTGCACCGGCGTTTCATCGACGTGCACTACGTTGTGCTCAAGCACAACTTCGCGCAGCGCATCGACCAGCGGCTGCAATTGCACACCACAAGCGCCGACCCAGTTGGCCAGTGTTGATCGAGGAATTGCGAGACCAGCCCGCCCGAAGATTTGTTCTTGGCGGTACAGCGGCAAATGATCGGCGTATTTCGCAATCATTACTTGGGCCAGTAGCCCGGCAGTTGGGATGCCTTTGTCGATGACCTGCGCCGGCACCGGCTCTTGAATCAAGGTTTCGCAGTTGTCACAGACCCATTTGCCACGAATATGCCGTTCAACGCTAAACACGCCTGGCGTGTAGTCGAGCTTTTCGCTGACGTCTTCGCCGATGCGCTTGAGGGCGCAGCCGCATTGGCACTGAGTGTCTCCCGGCTCGTGATGAATCAGCGTACGAGGAAACTCCGCAGGCAAAGCGGTACGCTTGGGGTGTTGGCGGGTTGCTGATGGCGCTGGCTTTGGCGCCAGGATTTCAAGCTCTGCTTCGATGGCCGCTAGGTCGGTCTCAATCAGGTCGTCGAGCAAGCTGGCTTGATCAGGACTGAACGACTCGGAACGTTTGGCAAAACGGTGGCGTTTGAGCTGAGCTATTTCGTGAATGAGTTGCTGGTTACGGGTCTTCTGATGAAGCACCTCTTTATCGAGGCTCGCCAGCCGCGTATCCAGATGCTCAACGTGCTTGAGCAACTGCTCAGCAAGGCTGCGCAGTTGTTCGGTGTCGAGCTGATCGAGAGGAGTAGTAGGAATCATGGCGATGACTCTGCCCGATCTGCTGATCGATGTATGTCATCCATGTCTCTTAATGGTTACGGATGGCTCCGTCAGACCCAAGCCGTTGCCAGGGAAGACCGACCACCAGTGCCTGGAGCTGCTCAGAATTCAGCTCCATTTGGTCGCCATGCCGATCACTCGGCCAGGAGAATTTTCCCTGATGTAGACGGCGTGCAGCCAGCCAAACGCCCAAGCCGTCGTGCACCAACACCTTCATGCGGTTGCCCCGGCGATTGGCAAAGAGATAAGCGCAGTGCGGCTGCGCCGCACCGAAGACAGACACGACTCGTGCGAGGGCTTTCTCGGTGCCGGAGCGCATATCCATCGGTTCGGTGGCCAGCCAAATTGCGTCGATGCGGATCACGAAGCAAGTCCACGGACAAAACGGACACATCCTTCGGGATCGGAAGACGGCCATTTCACCGTGATGGTTTGCTCGCCAACTGGCAGCTCGATGATCACCGATGACTCGGCCTGCCTTGTCGGGGCGACCTTTACCGGAACAAACGCTGGCAGGGTTGCGGGTGGTTGATCTCGGTAAAGTGGCAGCCACTTACGGATCACGTTGGCATTGATGCCGTGACTGATGGCAACGCTGGAAATGGAGGCGCCGGGTTGCAGGCATTCCTGGACAACCTGGGCTTTGAACGACTTGGGGTAAGAGCTTCGTTGGCGCATTTAAGGGCTATCGCGTCCGCTTAAAAATAGGCGGACACCATCGCCCTTAATTTGGGAGATCGGTAGGTGTGTTCACTGGTCGCTTACTGGCTACCAAAGTTCGAAGCGAATGTAGAGCGTGATGCGCGGAAGGACGCTCAGTTGCGAGAACTGGGCTGGCGTGTACTGGTGATGTGGGAGTGTGAAACGAAGAGTCTTGAGGCGTTGGAGGCTCGCCTCAGGCTTGAATTCGATCTTCCGCTTGGCGAATCGCTTCATAGTCCCTGATGTGTTGCATCAGGCTTTCTCCGATCACTTCTCCCAATCGTACCGGAACAGCGTTGCCGATCATGCGGCCGACGGCTTTGAAGGTGATCCGCTCTGGCTCCATGAACACGTAGTTTCTTGGAAAGGACTGTAGGATCGCTGCTTCGCGCAGTGATAGAGCGCGAGCCTGATCAGGGTGACCGAAACGGCCGTTCCCGAAGCCGTAGCAGAGTGTGGTCATTGTCGGGCTTGGGCGATCTGCGCGCATACGTCCGTATACGCTCGGATACGTTTTGCCGCTCGCTTTGCGATGGCATTCGGCGACTAGCTCTGGCGGCCAATCTTTCCAGGTTCCGCCCGGCCTGGAGTGAATGATGCGTCGCATGTTGATCGGGGTAAGTGTTGCTGCCCGGTGAAGTGGATCGTTCGGGTCGCATTCTCCGGCCGCTAGGCGAGGCAGTGCGCCGATTACGTCCTCGACATTGACCGGGGTGTTCAGATGCGTGGGAGGGATGATGCTTATGGGCATTCCCAGTTTAGAGGCGAGCAGAACATGGCGGCGTCGCTGCTGTGGCAAGCCATATTCGACGCAAGCCACTCGTCCGTCCCAGATCTCGTATCCCTGGTCCCTTAGACTTTGTACGAAGTCGTGGTAGACCTCATGCTTGGTGACGTCAGGAACGTTTTCCATGGTTACCAAGTGAGGTTCAGTTTCCTTGATGAGGCGGCTGAAGTGATAGAGCAGCGGCCACTTGCGATCGTTACGGGTGTCTCTACCTTGGTTGTAGGTTGAGAACGGTTGGCAAGGCGCGCAGCCAGCTAGAAGCCTGTAGCGGTCCGGGCGATACCAGGTAAGCAACTCTTCTGCTGTCACTTCCTGCACGTCCTTTTTGACAAAGGCGGCTTGGTTATTCTCCTGATAAGCGTACGCACATTGGCCTTCGATGTCGTACCCTGCATGCACGGTAATGCCGGTATTGCGCATACCAGCGGTAAGGCCACCAGCGCCACAGAAAAGGTCAACTGCATCAATCATTGGGATAGGTCCTCCTAGCGGGAGGTATTCTAGCTGGAACCTTTGTAAAGATCGAGCACGATATCTGCTATAGCCATCATTCGCGGGCTTCGTTTTCCAAAACAATGCCATTGTGCTGATTGGCCGAACTGTTCCGTATTTGGCGATTTGGCAAGGTGCTGACTGATGCGTGAGTATGTTTCGCATTTTTGAATGGCCATGTCGAATGATCAGCTGGAGTGGTCTGAGTCTGGAGAGCATTTCCGATGAAGTCGCTATCCTCAACTTCATCGCCTGCTGGGAAAGCACGAATGGGTGGTAGGAGTTCTGGGCATGATTAATACCTTTTTTGGGTGATTGCGGCCTGTGCCTGCGCTGGATCAGTAGTTTCGATGTCACGCATGACTCATGCACCGGGTTCGGCCAAGTACCAGGTGTGGCAAACGCGACTCGGAAATGCATCAGGTGAAGAAAGGCAATCAATGATGTCTCTGTATGAATGCCCATGCTGGCCTGGAGAAACGCCTCCAAGCATGAAGATCTCCAGGTCATATGGCAGATTGCCGTTCGTTGTAGCGCATACCCGAAACATGGCAAACGCGGCGTTCTGTACAAATTCAGGTACACATGAAAAGCCAAGACGTGGTAAAGCAGCGGTCGAGCCCCTGTTTCGGGTGATCCAGCGCAAGTTCAGTATTGTGGAGATGCGCTTCCGCGGCCTGGTCAATTACATGGGGTAGAGGGTGACTGTGTTTGCGTTGTCCAATCCTTGGATGGCTCGCAAGCATTTATAGAGCAGTGCGCTTGTAATGGGGAAAATAGCAGCCGCGATGTGATTGCTGCGGCTAAAAAGAAATCAGTGAAGGATCTGAGCGGTTTGGTCGACTCGCCACTTTCAAAAACAGCTGTGTCCGAGGTCAGCAAGAAGTCCATGACTACTTTTAAACTACCCTTAGCGATAAAGACGGCATCATATTAAGAAAAAAATCACTCAGCGCATAATAACGTCTGCTTGGCAGCCGTTATTATGCGCTGAGTATGGTTTTGGTTTTTTTAAACTGGGCTAGTTGAAATATTTTTTATTTAGTCCCAGAAGAATCATGCTTTTGTCGTAACACAGCGGGATGCTTTGGCAGCTTCCGCCAGCGTTTTTGACGTCTTGTTCTTCTAATGTCGGAAGATATTTAGGCAGATCTTTATCTTCTATTTCTGTGCCATCAATTGAGCAGTTAAAGCTCGCAGTCGGCATGCAAATTACATCGGGAAGAGTCTTAACTGATTTAATATCTTTAGATTCCTCAGCAGCTGCAAAGTGTTTTCCGCCAAATCCCGGCCCTGTTCCACTCCTATACGACACTGGATTACCTTGAGTGTCCGTACCCAGATACCAACCGAAAGTGTAGTGATAACTTCCCGCTGGTGAATTTCCCGCAAAGTTTCCCGAATTTGAACAAACTCCCTGGTCATCACACATAGCATTTTGCTGGCTGCTGATGCTCTCTACACGTTTCTGACCTTCCTTATCCGTGTAGATGTTGCTAATTCGGACTGGAGTGTTTGGAACGCGGCAATCCCACTCTCTGAGACCATAATACTGATCTATCCGAATTAGAGAGCACGCTGCTACATCGTCTTGAGCTTTTACCGCGCTGCCAAGAATCATCAAAAAAGGGAGTAGGGCAAGCGTTGAGCGTTTCATGGGGCCTTCCTTGCAAAGTTAAAAATCAGCGAAGTCTGGATGCATATTCGAGGGATTTACCTCGTCTCAGAGACTCGCTAGCTGCGAAGCTCATCCAAATACTACCAAAACGGTAGTATCGAGCGAAAGACAAGCAATCACGATGCCGCTTTGGTAAACGGATTGTGTGCATGTCAGTCTTGGGAAAGCGCATAAAGCAGGCCCGCGTGCAGGCAGGCTTATCGCAGGAGCGGTTAGGTTTGGATGCAGGTCTGGATGAGATGTCTGCGAGTACTCGCATGAATCGCTATGAGCTGGGAAAGCGGGTTCCAGCTCCTGACTTTGTCGAGCGTTTGAGCAAGGTGCTCAACCTACCGGCAGCATTTTTTTATGCCGTTGAGGATGATGAGGCGGAGTTGCTGGCTAAGTTTCATAAGCTTGATTCGCCCAGGCGCGTGGAGCTGATGAGTCGGCTGGATGAGTTGCTTTTCGCTGAGCCCTCAAACTAATTTTGTAGGCGCCTTGTCCCGGCCGTCCTGGCGATGACTTCAAATATCAGGCATGAGAGCACCACAGCGATCAGCAATGGCCAAAATCGCGCCAGTATGATCACAAGAAAAACTGCCAAGACACAGCTGGCCAGTATTCCGAAAAATAGAAAAATTAAGCCGATAAAGCGAATTACATTCATCGTGATTTCCTCAGGGCATAAAACTGCTTGAGCGGAGAGTGCTCAAGCAGCAGTGGTGGAGAGCAGCGTCAGGCTACCAATCGAAGAGCAGTGTCGAGTGCGCGTTGTTTGATGACAGCACCTTGACCAAACCAGGCCGCGTCCATGCGGTACTCATTGCTGCGCGCCCGTCGCTCGTGATCGACATACTCTGTGACTGAGTTGAGCAAACCCCAGGCGGTGCCCTTGGCGGATTCCAACTCGGCGCCTCGGCCATGTCCTTCATACATGCTGAGAACTTTGTTTAAGGCGCGCTCATTCGAGAGACTTGTGTGCTCAGGCTTATCGGTCTGTACTTCACATAACACACTGTGCAGATACGCCTTTGCCTCATGGTCTTTTACGGGGCGGGCGGCGAGTGTGCGCATGCGGTACATGAAGTCGTCCCATTGCGAGACGGTGAAGCCCAGTTGTTGTTTGACGGTGCGAGGATCGAAGCGCGTACTGTGTGGCACCTTGATCGCTTGGCTGGCGCCATTGATGGCAATCGTCAGTGTGTTGTTGCAGACCACGCGAATGGTGGTCGGCGTTGCGGTGGTGGCGAGCGTGCCGTCGCAGGAGGTGGCCAGCAGCAAGTAGCCATTCACCACGTCGTTGCCTTTGAGCGCGGTAGATTGCCCAGTGCGTGCCAGCGCCCAGAGCTTGCGACCACCTTTCAGAACGCCAGCAGTTTCCAGCTCATAGCCTGAGCGTTCGGTCAGATCTCGGTAAAATTCCAATACCTCACGGGGCTGGACCACTTGGTAGCGCTGTGACACGACGGACAGTGGGGCTTTGGTGTCAGAACGAAATAGTACCTTCTGCTCTGGGAAGGAGTGGATGCTGCCCATATGGCCGATAGCGTCCGCTTTGAAATGAACCGGGCTTTCCTGAATCTTCCAATCCATCCCAGCTTCACGTTGCCAGACTTCCAGCGGTTGTTTTTCGGTGAGACGACTGCCGAGGCCATGCCAAGGAGTCGTGCCGATGTAAGCCATGTGTTCGATTTGGTGAGCCATTTTGACGATTCCTTAGGGTGCAAGCCGGCATAAATGCTGCGCATCGCGCAGCACTTTTCGGACGTGGTTAATGAGTGAGGTGAAATGGTTTAGGCCGGTAGGTTGAAGCGGTGGTCACAGAGCAAGCAGAGGTTGTGGGCGAGTACGTGACGATCTAGCGAGTCACCCAGTTGAGCACCGAGTGCACAGCCACCGACACTGCCGGCCAGGCCACCGAGGATTGCGCCTGATACCGAGCCGAGGGTGATGCCGGCAGGGCCAGCAACAGCGCCGATTAGCGCCCCTACCTGGCAGCCAGCAAGTGCAGCGCTGGCGCCGCGAGCAGCGCCGCCCAGGGTGCCAATGGCTGCGCCGATTTTCATTGCATGATGGAAAGAAGCGACTTTGGGGGAATGACAGCGAGGGCATTGCAATGACATGGTTCGAAGCTCCATGGTGAGATGTCAAAGCAGTGATGTGTGGTTGAGATTTTTTCGAATCGAATATGCGGTTTTAATGATTTGACCGTTAAGGCAGGAAACGACTGAGAACCGCAAGATTTGTATATACGCCTTGACCATAAACGGTCGTTGGTGGCAGGCAAAAACGGCCAGAAATGGAAGCTCAGAGCAGGAGAAATAAATCTGTCCACTTCTTTCTCGAGGTATTTCAGCGAAAGAGTGCTACATGCGTTTTCATATTTTTCTTATGAAATTTTAATATTTTGCGCTTGAGCTCAACTTCCTGGGGTAGGATTGAAGAAGGGCGATCCTCGCTAAGCCAGGACGTCTTAGGGGGGTGACTCCTCTGACTGCGACCCCGTCAGGCCGCTTAAGGTGACTGTGTCCGAGCCCGTTCCCGGCTGTGCCGATCGGATACCTCCAACACTGGAGCCGATGCTTGCGGCCATTCGCGGTAAGCCAAAAGCAAGCGCCCGGCAAGGCGCTTTATAAATAACCAACCCTTAAAAGTTGGCAGCGCTGTCAGCACTTCGCAGGGCTTTTGCCATGTTCAAGTTGCAGACAAAAGCGGTACAGGTGGAAGTCAGTCTTTGGGCGCTAGCATTTATTGCTAGTGGTCTTTTAGACAGATTTGTTTCCTAGGCTGATGGGGGGAGGGATACCTCCCCCCGGATCCTGGCCATTCACTTCGTTCAATAACCCATCCAAGTTTGTGCTGTAAATTGGATGCATTATCTTTGCAAAGTATCCCCCATTACGAGCTCTCCCTAAATCCGCCCTCCAGGGATGATATTGATGTTGGACGTAAGCTATTAGGTTGACTGCTTGTCGTGATTTACCGCTTATGGCCGATTGCTGCCCCTTGCTGAAGGTCATCAAACGGCCAAGAGCTGTGAGTCGTGTATACGAAGCGCGGGGCGACTTAAACATCCAATTTGACTATCACGGAAAGTATTCAAGATGAGTGATTTGTTCCATGCTGCTGCCGTGTTGCGTGCCACCTATCACCGCGATCCCGGCTTCAACCTGTTTTCAGTGCTACGCACCAACAGCGATGAGGTTTATTTGCACTCCCGCTTTCTGGCCTTCCTGCTGAACCCGAAAGCTTCGCATGGTTGTGGTACTGCTTTGCTCAAGACCTTGCTCGAAGTCCTCCATATCAAGGACTTCGACTTAGAGACCGCCAGCGTTCAGGCCGAATTTAAGGGCATCGATATATTCGTCCGTAATGCCAAAAGCCAAGCCATCATCATCGAAAACAAGATCTACCATCACGACGAAGATGAGCAGATATACCGTTACGACCAATTGATAAAAAGGCAGGGTTACACGTTTATTACCAATCTCTACCTGACGCTCGATGGTTCAGAGCCATCTGAGCAAAGCACCAAAGGCCTCAAGGTAGACCTGATCAGCTACGAAACGGACATTATCAACTGGCTCGAGCGCTGCGTGCCTCTGGTGGCACGAGATGCTGGCTTGCGCGAAAGCGTGTTTCAGTACATTGAACTGCTGAAGAAACTTACATCTACGGACCAGGGAGGAATCTACATGAGTGAATTGAAAAAGAAGGTAATGGAAGGAGACAACCTGCTGCTGGTGGCCGATATTGAGCAGGCTTATAAGGAGGCACTCATTGATCTGCAGGATCAGATTTGGGGTCGTATACGCATGTACCGTGATGCGACCTACCCTGACATGCCTAAGCCAGAAGACACCGCCAATCGTGATGCCATACGCAACTACTACAGCAAGTCTCGGGGCAATCGTGAATATGGGCTGTACTTTGATCTTGGGGCTATGACAGGGTTCGTCTACATTGAGCTCAATCACCGGTTCTACTTTGGCTACGGCTTGCCAGAGGAAGCCAAACCATCTGAGCGCAAGAGCTTACGCAAGCTCAGCGCCTCCATACCGGGTTCATCCGGTAAGAGTACCGAGATGTTTTGGTGCTACCCGGAAATCAACATCGACTTAGTCACGCTGCCTCGCGCTGATTTGGTGACTCTACGTGATCCGGTAAAACAGCAGGCAATAGCCAAGGATTTGGTAGATGGCATGTATGAGCTGTGGGTCAAGGGACGAGAGTTCTCTCTGAGCGGTCGGTGACGGCCGCTCGTGATCAGTATCAATTGACCAATGGCGGTCGCTCAATGTGTCTAGTATCGTAAAGGTGATTCGGCTTTTTGGCCGAAATTGTGTAAAGGCGTTCAAGAATAAGTTTGACGGTTAGAACCAAAACGAAAATCGCATTTACTAAAGTAATCGGCAGAGGCCGACCCTCAGTGCCAGTCAAATGGTCAAAAACTAAGAGCAATCCACCATGCTATCAAGAGAAGATCAGGAATTCATATCAAAAGAAATGAAAATTGCGCTCGAATCGATAGCCTCAAAGTTTGGTGAGGTCGCTTTATTGCCATATAAGAAACACCTTGAGTCTGCGATTTCTTTTTTCATATGTTCAATTCGCGCTCAGAGTAGATCTGGCTATATTTGTGACGGCGGCTCATGTCGGCAGAGCCCGGCTCAAATAGAAATTAATAATTATAGCGCCGAGCTATCTGAAACTCTTGCTGGCACTGAGGTAATATCGATTCTTGAATCATTGAGACATGCATTTTCCTCCTTTGCCTATAATGGACTTCATCAATTGTTTACGCGCCAAGAAAATGAGGATTGGCATCCCAAGGTAATTCTTGATGAGGAATTAATGCCGAACGATATTAGTGAGCTACCAAGTCTGGTTACTCTATACAGAGGCACAGATATTGCCGAGTACAACTAATTTAGCTATGGGCAGTCATGGACTACATGTAAAGAGATAGCCTATCTTTTTGCGTTTACACATTACGTAGGTGAGCCTTGGTTTAACAAAAACGAAAGAGTGGTTTTGAAAGCCGAGGTTTCAAAGAAATATGTGTACTTTTCTAACCAGTCCGGTGAGTTTGAGGTTGTCGTTAACGTCGGCGAGATCTCACATGTCGAGAAAGTCGCATAACTCACTTTAATCGTATTGATGTGGCTAAATCCCGCCCTGGCAAACGTTTTTCATCGCATGGGAGTCATGTATGAGTGGTATTGTTTCTAGAATCAATCAAGGAAGATATGACTCGGAGCAGAGCCTACTGAACCTACGTGAAAACGCTATAAATAAGTGTAGAGATGATGTTCTGGATTCGGTAAATCAACGCCTCAAGAAGTGCCATCCAAAAATATACGAGCGACTCGTGGGGCCGCTTCATGAGCGTAAAAGAGATAAAAAATTTAGATGCTATTGCAATAATCCGCAAAGTCTGCATGCTATTTATCAAGATATCATAAATAACGACGTTCATTTTCATTCGTTAATGTGTGATGAGTGCTGGCAGAAAGATATTGCAAAAACTTGGGGGTACTATGGTTGGTCGAGTAAATTAATTCCACAGAAGACATGGGAAGCTCTGTGTGAAAAGCGTGCATATGAAAAATTTGTCGAATGAATCGGCTTCAACTTAGGGGATGTTCTGAGCGGTAGCTTCTGCCCGGAAGCTGAAGCGCGTGTGAATCGCCTCGGGTTTCGTAGACACCTCTTTACCTTTATGATCGCGAGAGATCTCCTTCAGTGCGTTGGCGATTCATTATTCCTATGCTGGTCGCTGCAACCGGCGCCGGTGCAGCCATCGTAGTTGCAATCATCAAGGGCGGTACCTAAAACTGGTTCAAGCCGCTCGTTTCGCTCCCGCTGGACCGGCTAAGGTCAGCCCCTCAACCAAACGTTAGAGCTCTACATGACATACTCACTTGCGGTCGCTCAGAAACATTTCTACTCATGGGCGGCCTGTCGTGCGGCACAGGCGGGTTCCGCGAAGGCCCCACGGAAGGAGCTTCTGGGCGCCCTCCAACATAGCGGCGCCATTGAGTACCTGAACCAGAAGCCCGCGCCAGCTCCGACGGCGGAACAGTTTGATACGTTATTTTACAATTGGGTCGAGCGAGCTATCGCTTTTCTAAAGACAGAGCATCAGAAGAAAGTCAGCTTCGGTGTTTTGGCAAAGTTGATCTCAGTTTATCTGAAAGGCGCCTGGGTCCTTCACAGCAGCCAAAACTGCGCACTTGCCAGGCAAATTCATCCCCCCATCGATAGTATTCTTCTTCAAACAATAGACTCATTGAAGGGAACGAACTTGAGCAAGCAGTACAAGTGGCAAAAGTTAGACCGCACGCAATATGAACGACTTATTCACAGTCTTCGCAGCATTGCCAGCAATAGTCCCTTGTGGCAAATTGAAGAGCACTGGCAACCCTAGGTGCATTGATCTATCAGCCTCCATCGAGAGGACTCGCCCGGCCAGCTTGAGCCTCTCATGTTAAACCTTAGGGCTGTTGGGGGCGCGAATGGCAGCTTCCGACCCAAAGTGACCGCCGCAATGTCTATGTTGGCCGAGCTCCGTTCATGTTTGTTTGGAACTTATTCGGATAGGGTCGGCCTAGTAGTTGGCCTTTCGCGACACCTGAAACGCTATTGGTTCCGAAATCCACTCATCAATATCCCAGTAGAGTAGAGCCTCAACTTCGCCGCCAGTAGCTTTTGGTTCGCCACCATCACGAGAAAGTCTAATTTTTGAGACGATAAGTAGGCCTGTGGATCCTTTATATTTTCGATGGAGATTTACTTCGTTCTTTGTCATTAGTACCGAATCACAGAGGTCACTGGTCGTGCCCTTTACCTCGAGCATAAGCTCCTCACTAGCTTTCTTTGCAAGAATGTCAAATGAGTCCGTTGCTGAAGTATCCCGCGACTCAAAGCCCTTTGCAGCCAGATATTGTATCGCTAGTGCCATAGCTTGAAGTTCAACTACCTGCCGTTCCTTTGCTGTCAGACCTCGCCCTTGCTTTCCTGCTATATTTCTAAGAGGCTTGGCAATTATGGCAACTTCCCCAGCATCTTGGTCGCCAGGAGATACATCTCGGTGCTCAATTTGAGCAAGATAAATTTCGCTGAGGCGTTCTGCAGCTCTGAATAATAGACGGTTAAAATCGACGGTTGGTAAGTCTGAGACTGCGATACGTTTCGCGAATGCTGTGGCTTTCTCAAATGTTCGTGGGAGTGGCGCTTTCGCACCCAGGAAAATTTCGTCATCAAAAGGGCTGAGCGTCTTCCATTTTTGCTGAACGATGAAGCGAGCCCATGAGGTTCGTGTACTAAGTTCATCATCAGATACAGGCTGAAGATCGCCCCCGCGCCAGATCGTGCTCCCACACCCTACTGTGATGAAAACAGCAGAGCCGTTAGCTGCAAAGTGAATTACCAGATAGAACCCTTCTCGCGCGTTAGGTGACATTGCTCTAGAAAAAATGCGTACCCACGGGGCTTCTGTCTTTCGGCCGATACCATCCGAGCCCTCGACAGCAAGATCATCAAAGACAATGTCAAATGCCTTCTGTAGAACTGGTAAACGGGAGCGTAACTCCCCCGCAAGCACTGAACGAATAAGGTGTCCACGCTCTTGCATTTCGTGTGTGTTGGTTGATGAGTACTTGGGCTGCAATTCGCAAATTTTTCCCAACGTGTTTTCCACTAAGCGTCTCCAAGTTTCTCTATTCAATCTGGTTTCAAACGCGGAACGCGTGACCACTGTCATCTAGCTCAGTGGGTTTCGCATCAGGAGGGCTGGAAGTTATCAATTTATCGCTAGTAGTTCTCTCTATTGATACGCGCATACTGAGCCAGCTTAGCTTTTGCTCGGCTGAGTGTGAGCTTCTGGCTCAGAGTGTGTAAAAACGCTGAGCCGATTGCTGCCGTTTGCTAACGGCAGCATTGGGTCAGAAGTCGCCTTTGAGTCATCGTATCGAAACGACTTTTTTATCTCGATTCTCTCTGATAGCAGATACAGACAGGTTGCCGGTAGCAGCTTCCTGGATGTGGTCGCTCCACCAGGCCATCATCGGACGTCTGCGCTCAATGTAGTCTGCTCGGTTATAGGCGCTGCGTACTTCGTCTTTATCGACGTGGGCAAGTGCGACCTCTATCAACTCAGAATCCCAGCCTTGCTCGTTGAGGATGGTGCTCGCCATTGAGCGCATTCCATGACTTACCAAGCGCCCTTCGAATCCCATCCGCTTTAGCGCCATGTTGGCAGTCTGGCTGTTGCAGTGGGTGCGTGGGTCTCGGTCTGCCGGAAAAACGTACTCTCGGTTTCCACTCCAGGGTTTGATCGCATCTAGCAGCGCCAAAGCTTGCTCCGTGAGCGGAATAATGTGTATCCGGCGTTTTTTCATGCGTTCCGCTGGAATCGTCCAGATCTTCTTTTCGAAGTCGATGTCAGCCCAGCGGGTGGTGGCAGCTTCAGCTGGGCGGGTCATGGTGTTGAGCTGCCATTCGATAAGGCAGCGCGTAGTTCTTTTTATGCTGGCATTGGCAATTGCCACCATGAGCTCTTTCAGCTCATCGGGAGCAAGTGCAGCCATGTTCTTCTTTTTTGGCTTCTTGAAGACGGAGCGAATCCCGCTGAGAGGGTTTGCGTGAATAAATCCCGAGTTGACTCCGAAGGTCATGATTTCGTTGAGTCGCTGTGACAGCCGTTTAACTGTTTCAAGGCTACCTTTGGTTTCGAGCGGTCGAAGGAGGTTGATGACTTGTGGTGCGCTGATGGCTGAAATCGGTGTGGCGGCTAAATCCGGAAAAACGTGCAGCGTCAACGAACGCCAGATGTCCTCGGCATAAGCTGGCGTCACTGCATCCTTCTTCAGCTCATACCAGGACGTCGCGACATTCTGGAATGTGTGCTCAGTTTCAGCTTGCTTTGCTTGCAGCACTGCAACTCGCTGTTCTTTGGGATCAAGGCCTTGGGCGAGTATTTCCCTCGCTGCAATGGAGCCCTTTCGTGCCTGCGCTAGCGAGACTTCTGGGAAGGTACCGAGGCCCATGTTGATCCGCTTCTTCGTCACGGGATGTCGATAGTTGAAGTTCCATAGCTTAGAGCCATTACTTCTCACTCGCATTTGAAGTCCGCCGCCGTCGAACAGGACGTAGTCCTTTTCAGCAGGCTTGGCAGATTTGATTTTGAGTTCAGAGAGGCGAACCGCTTGTGCGCACATTGGCATTCCAGGGTGGGGTTGGCATTCCAAAAATTAGCACTATTGGGCTTGGAATGCCATTTGGAATGCCATAAGGCGTGGCTACTCTTGGACGTCCGTGGACGCTGATAGCGCTGAAAGCCCCATATTTACTGGGTTTCAGGCACAAAAAAAGACGTCCGTGGACGTCTTTAGATGATTATTTGGTGGAGCCGGGGGGATTTGAACCCCCGTCCGCCAGTACTCCGCTGTCGGTACTACATGCGTAGCCGTTTCTATTAAGTTAACCCTCAGCGACCCGAAGGGCAGGGTGCTTTGGGCGAGTTGTGTAAGTTTTAGCCGCTTCGTCCACAACGTACTGCACGGCGATTCTGTTCTATATGACAATCACTTTGGGTTTACAGACATCCCCTGGTGATTGCTGGACCCGAAGGTACCAGAAGCTCAGGGCTAAGGCTGCTTACGCAGCGAGAGCGAATTCCTGGCCGTAGTTTTCGTCATTGGCAACTATAAGAAGTTGCAACAGTGGATTTACGAGTTCTGTTACCAACTCGGCATGCACCTAAAGTTTCGCGACCGGCGTCGAATCCTAAACGGCCCCGTGCTTGTAACTCGTTGTTTCTTAGTGAGTGACAAGCCTATGCAGTGTACGCCAAACGCTCACGGAAGGCCAACCCGAAGGTTGGCCTTCTGTGACTGAGCAACCTATTGGCCGCCTTTTTCGCTGTTCTGCAGGTCTTGCAGCGCCTTCGAGGTGATCTCGATGCACTTTTTGTCATCGCCGGCGGCGTGAGCTGCTTTGGCCTGGGAGACGGCAGTGTCTATCTCGCCGCTTTTACCACTGGTGTCGGTGGCGAGCAGGGCCTTACCGTTGTTGATTTTGTCCAGATTGATTTTGCACAGATCTGGTTCGCCCGCAGCGAACACGGGGGAAGCCAGCATCGCAGCGGTAATGAACAAGCCAGCAAGAGCGGAACGCTTCATAGGGTATCTCCTTGCGCAAAAGGGCTCGACGCTGCTGGCGTTCAACGGCTGCCAGCGACATCACTGATGAACCTCGATTGTCGAGGCCTATGCAGATGACTACGCCGGCGCGCGAGGGTTCTGTTTTTTTCGCAGTATTAATGGACGCGGGCTTGGGTGACGCGGTCAACCAAGTAGACCAACCCGTGATAATCAATGCCGCCATGCTGGCTCAGGCCGATCTCGCAGGTGCGGCTGGTGGAGATGCCTTCGCTGCAATATTGCACTGCATCCTTGAGGGTGCGCAGTGAGTGGGCGTTGAGTTCCGGCGTGGTGAAGCCTTTGTCGCCGGCAAAGCCGCAGCAATGAATGCCTTCCGGGATGACTACGGTGTTGGAGCAGCGTCGGGCCAGGTCGATCAGCGCCTGGCTCTCGCCCAGGTGCTGGGTACTGCAGGTGACGTGCACGGCGATCGGCGCTTCCTGGGGGGTGAAGTCGAGGCGGTCCATCAGGTGTGTACGGATAAAACGCACGGGGTCGTACAGATCCAGGCGCGTTTCGCCCAGGTCTTGCACCAGGCGCAGGGTGCAGGGGCTGGTGTCACAGTAGATCGGGTCGAGCCCGCCACGGCTGGCGTGGAGCAGTGCGCCGATCAGTTCCTGGCGCTTGTGCTCGGCCTGTTCGGCGTAACCTTTGGAGGCGAACGGCTGGCCGCAGCAGAGGTTGTCCTGGTTGTCGGGAAATACGACTTGGTAACCGGCTTTTTCCAACAGGTTGCGGGTTTTGTCGTACAGCGACATCTGCTCTTTATCGCCCGCCGCCGGGCCCATGGCGCGTGAGACGCAGGCCGCCAGGTAGACCACCCGGGGTCGCTCGTCCGTCACCGCCGGGCTGAAGCGAATGGCTTTCTCCGGCTGCGGCATGGCGTTGGTCCACTGCGGAATCTGCCCCTTGGACAGCTTGGTCATGCTGGCCGATAGCTTTGCCAGGCGCGGTGCGCCGAGCAGCATGCGTGCTCCATTGGCCACATGCAGGGTAAAACGCGCGCCTTGCAGCGCGGTGGCGAAATGCGTGGCGAGCCATTCGGCTGTTTTCGTACGGTCGGCGTCACGGCTGCGCAGTTTCTTCACTAGGTCGCCGGTATTGATTCCTACAGGGCAGCGCTGGGCGCAAAGCCCGGTCGCGGCGCAGGTGTCGATGCCTTGGTATTGATAGGCGGCTTCCAGCTCAGAGGTGTCGATACCGGCGCGTTTTTTCGCCTGGATATCGCGCCAGATCACGATGCGTTGGCGCGGGCTCAAGGTCAGGCCTTTCGACGGGCATACCGGTTCGCAGAAGCCGCATTCGATGCACTTATCCACAAGCTCGTCGGCGGCGGGCAGTGGCTTGAGGTGCTTGAGGTGGATTTGCGGGTCTTCGCTGAGCACCACGTCCGGGTTGAGAATGCCGTTGGGGTCCATCAGGCGCTTGAGTTGCCACATCAGTTGATAGGCGTCGCTGCCCCATTCCAGCTCGACAAACGGTGCCATATTGCGCCCTGTGCCGTGTTCGGCTTTCAGCGAGCCACCAAGCTCCACTGCCACCAATTGCGCCACGTCGTCCATGAACGCTTGGTAGCGCGTGACTTCTTCCGCGCTGTTGAAGCCTTGGGTGAACACGAAGTGCAGATTACCTTCCAGTGCATGTCCGAAAAGTATCGCTTCGTCGTAGTGATGTTTGTCGAACAGCTTGATCAAGCGATTGACGCCGATTGCCAGTTGCTCAACCGGGAAGGTCACGTCCTCAATGATCACGGTGGTGCCGGTCTTGCGCACGGCGCCGACGGCAGGGAAGGTGTCTTTACGGATCGCCCACAGGCGAGCGTTCTCTGTCGGGTCCTCGGTGAAGTCGACCTGCTTCTCTACCGGAAATGGGGCCAGTGAGGCCATGATGAGGGCCAGTTGCTCGTGCAGCAGGGACGACGACGCCGCACGGGATTCGATCAACAGGGCGCAGGCATTTTCCGATAGTTGCTGTACGAAAGCGGGCATGCCCGGCTTGTCCTGTACCGAGCGCATGCTGCGCCGGTCCAGCAGTTCGACGGCCGAGACCGGTTGGGTTTTGAGGACGGTGACTGCGTTGCAGCAGGTTTCGACATCCGGAAACACAATCAGCGCCGACGCTTTGTTCGGGTGATCGATCACGGTGTCGTAGGTGACGGCGCTGATAAACCCAAGGGTACCCTCGGAGCCCACCAGCAGATGACTGAGGATATCCAGCGGCTCATCGAAATCCACCAGGGCATTGAGTGACAGCCCGGTGGTATTTTTCAGACGGTATTTGTGGCGAATTTTTGCCGCCAGTTCAGCGTTGGCGCGGGTCTCACGACCCAGTGTCGCCAGGCGTTCAAGCAGCGTCCCGTGCTGTTCACAAAACGCCGTCACACTGGCTGCGTCTTCGGTATCCAGGCGGCTGCCGTCAGCCAATACCAGGCGTATCCCGGCCAGTGTGTGGTAGGTGTTCTGCGCGGTGCCGCAGCACATGCCGCTGGCATTGTTGGCGACGATACCGCCGATTTTGCAGGCGTTGATCGACGCCGGGTCCGGTCCGATCTTGCGCCCGAATGGCGCCAGCCACGCATTCGCCTGAGCGCCGATGACACCAGGCTGCAGGCGGATTTGAGTGCCCTGCCCACGGATTTCGCGGCCGTTCCAGTTGTCACCCAGGACGATCAGGACCGAGTCACTGATGGCTTGCCCGGACAGGCTGGTACCGGCGGCGCGGAAGGTCACCGGCACATGGTCGCGTTGAGCCAGTTGCAGCAGCGCGACGACTTCGTCTTCCGACTCCACGCGGATCACTAACTGTGGGATCAGTCGGTAAAAACTGGCGTCGGTGCCGAAAGCGAGGGTGGAAAGTGGGTCGTCGAAGCGTCGATCTTTCGGGATCAGTTGTGCGGCGTCGCGCAGGAAAGCAGCAGGCAGGCTCATCGGTCCTCCAGAAATAGCTGACGCCGGAACCGTTGTCCGGCGTCGATTCTTACCCTATAGCGTGCAGGTCTCAGTGCACCAGCATACCGGTGAACCAGTAGGCCTGGGCCAGGGTGATCAGTCCGACGATGGTGGCGAAGAACAGGCTGTGCTTGAGGGTGAAGCGGAACAGGTCGGATTCCTTGCCCACCAGGCCGGTGGCGGCGCAGGCCACGGCGATAGATTGAGGCGAGATCATTTTGCCGGTGACGCCGCCGCTGGTATTCGCGGCAACCAGCAGGGTGTCGTTCACCCCGATCTGATGCGCAGTGGTGGCTTGCAGCGAGCTGAACAGGGCGTTGGACGATGTGTCGGAACCTGTCAGGAAAACCCCCAGCCAGCCGAGGAAAGGTGAGAAGAATGGGAAGGCTGCACCGGTGCCAGCCAATACCAGCGCCATGGTCGAAGACATGCCGGAGTAGTTGGTGACGAAGGCGAAGGCCAGCACCATGCCGATGGAAAGGATCGGCCAGCGCAGTTCGTAGAAGGTCTCTTTTAAAGTGGTAAGACCAGTCTTGATGTCGATTTTAAGTACCAGCATCGAGATCAGCGCGGAGAAAAAAATCGCGGTACCGGTCGCGGAAATCGGGTCAAGCTTGAACACTGCCGGGATCGCGGTGGGGTTGGTCACGATCGGGGCGACCTTGATCACCAGTTGATCCAGGTGCGGGATCGCGAAGTTGAACACCCAGCTGTACATCGAGCCACCGGCGGCGAACATTGCTTTGAACGGCTTGAGGGTCCAAATGGTGACCAGTACGGTGAGAATCAGGAACGGCGACCAGGCCTTGAAAATCTGCACCAGGCTGTAGGGCGAGACAATCGTGTTGCGCGGCAGGCCGAAACCGCCTGCGCTCGCAGTGACCGCAGCGCTGGAAGTGGCGCCGGCAATCTGTGCGCCCGCAGTGCGCTTGGGCTGCCAGACTTTCAGGAACAGGGTCAGGGAAATCAGGCTGGCCAGGGCCGAGGTGATGTCCGGCAGTTCCGGGCCGATGAAGTTGGAGGTGAAGTACTGGGTGATGGCAAAGCCCAAGCCCGCGACCAGCGCGGCCGGCCAGGTTTCACGCACGCCGCGCAGGCCGTCCATCATGAACACCAGCCAGAACGGCACGAACAGCGACAGCAGAGGCAATTGGCGGCCAGTCATGGCGCCGATCTTGAACGCGTCGATGCCAGTGACTTGCCCGGCAACGATGATCGGGATTCCCAGGGCGCCGAATGCGACAGGCGCGGTGTTGGCGATCAGGCACAGGCCGGCGGCGTACAGCGGGTTGAAGCCCAGACCGACCAATAATGCGGCAGTGATCGCCACGGGGGCGCCGAAACCGGCCGCACCTTCCAGGAAGGCACCGAAGCAGAAGCCGATCAGCAGCACTTGCAGGCGTTGGTCGTCGGTAATCGACAGGACCGAACTGCGGATGATCTCGAACTGGCCGCTTTTTACCGTGAGTTTGTAGAGGAACACCGCGGCGACGATGATCCACGCGATAGGCCATAACCCGTATGCAAAGCCATAACCGGCGGCGGCCAGCGCCATGTCCACCGGCATCTGGAAGGCGAAGATCGCGACCAGAATCGACAATGCCAGGGTGATGCTGCCGGCCACGTGGCCTTTGAGGCGAAACACGGCCAGGGCCAGGAAGAAGAATACGATCGGAATGACGGCCGCCAATGCGGACAGGCCGAGGCTGCCGAGCGGGCTGTAGAGCTGTTGCCAGGTTTGCATATGGGGTGGCCCCTGATTGTTGTTGTTTGGTCAGCTTGGATAATTGGTAATACCAATTTACAATCGCTGTTGGCTAGAGTAAAAGCCTTGCCAGGGGCGTGTCAATTTGCCGCCTGCGAAACTTTGGTCGTAGGTCGCTGTGCAGGGTGTTCTGATCGGTTGAAAGGAAGGCGTTCTGATAGGTGCTGCAAGCGCTGCGATAGGCCAGAATAGAGGCCCTGGCGAGTGGTCGGGATGGTGGAGAGTGAGTGATGGGGTTTGATCAGGTGCGTCAGCGCCGTTTGTCTGACGATATTGTCGAGCAGCTTGAGGGCATGATCCTTGAGGGCACGCTGAAGTCGGGCGAGCGCTTGCCGGCCGAGCGCGCTTTGGCTGAGCAGTTCGGGGTGTCGCGGCCTTCCTTGCGCGAGGCGATCCAGAAGTTGGCGGCCAAAGGTTTGCTGGTCAGTCGCCAAGGCGGGGGCAATTATGTGGCTGAGTCCCTGGGCTCCACGTTCAGTGATCCGCTGCTGCACCTGCTGGAGAACAATCCCGAGGCACAGCGTGATCTGCTGGAATTTCGTCAGACCCTCGAAGCCTCTTGTGCCTATTACGCCGCGTTGCGTGCCACCGAAGTCGACCGCGAACGGCTGACGGCGGCCTTTGAGGCGCTACAGGATTGCTATACCCGCTCGGATGAAGTGAGCCGGGCGGAAGAGGGCGCAGCCGATGCGAGTTTTCATTTGGCGATCGCCGAAGCCAGCCATAACGCCGTGTTGCTGCACACCATTCGCGGTCTGTTCGACCTGCTCAAACGTAACGTGGTGACCAACATTGGTGGCATGTACCAGCAGCGTACGGAAACCCGCGACATGCTGATCAGTCAGCATCGGGATTTGTACCTGGCAATTATCGAAGGTCGCGCCGAGCAGGCGCGTGAGGTTTCAACACGTCACTTGCTGTATGTGCAGGAAGTGTTGGAGGAAGTGCGTCAGGAAGTTCAGCGCGTGGCGCGTGCGGAGCGGCGCAAGGGGATGTAGCCGAGGGGCGCGCCCACGGCTGCATCGCAGCAAGGATTATTCTTCCTTGCCCTTGTTGCGCACGGCGCGATGCAGCTCGCGGTTGGAATCACGTTCGCGCTCGGAATCACGCTTGTCGTATTCCTTCTTGCCCTTGCCCAGTGCAATTTCGCACTTGACCAGGTGCTTGCTCCAATACCAGGACAGGCAGACGCAAGCATAGCCCTTCTGCTGTACAGCGGCTGCGAGCTTTTCCAGCTCGCGGGCATTGAGCAGCAGCTTGCGCGTACGCACCGGGTCGGCGATCACGTGGGTGCTCGCGGTGGTCAGCGGGGTGATATGACTGCCGAGCAGCCACGCCTCGCCATCCTTGAGCAGCACATAACTGTCGACCAGTTGCAGCTTGCTGGCACGCAGACTCTTTACTTCCCAGCCGGCCAGGACCAGACCAGCCTCGAACCGATGTTCGATGAAGTAATCGTGTCGCGCCTTTTTGTTTTGCGCGATGGTCCCTGTGGGGTGTTTCTTTTGTTTAGCCATAGGGGCGGCATTATAGGGAGTTGCGAGCGTGTCGGCTACGGTCAACCTGCGTGCTTGAGCGTGTTGGACGAATCCCGGACAATGCGGGCAGTTCTCTGGATTTTTTCTTTCGCGGATCGGGCTGTTTTTTCGCGATGTTTGCCTCAGCTGTGGAAATAACGCACACATGACGACGCATATTCAACGTTCGGCGCTGCTGCCCTATCCGGCACAGGCGCTCTATGACCTGGTCAACGACGTGGCGCGTTACCCGGAATTCCTGCCGTGGTGCTCAACGGCCGAGGTGCTGGAAAGCAGTGATGAGCACATGGTCGCCAGTGTCGGGGTTGCGAAGGGTGGCCTTAGTCAGCATTTTGTTACGCGTAATGTGCTGGTGCCCGGAACGTCCATCGAAATGAATTTGCAGGAAGGGCCATTTACCCAGTTGCATGGCGTATGGGTGTTCAAGGCGCTGACGGATAAGGCCTGCAAAATCAGCCTGGATCTTTCTTTTGATTACGCCGGGCCTATTGTGCGGGCGACGTTGGGGCCGTTGTTCAACCAGGCCGCCAATACCCTGGTGGATGCATTTTGTCAGCGAGCCAAGCAACTGCATGGTTGAGATCGAAGTGGTGTATGCCGCCGAGGATCGCCAGGTGTTGCTGGCGGTGACGGTGCCAGCGGGCACCCAGCTGCGTGCTGCGGTGCAGGCGTCGGGTATTGCAGTGCAATTTCCCGAGCTGGATTTGGCGGGTTGCCCTTTGGGGATATTCGGCAAGGTGGTTGCGGATGCCGATACGCGCGCTGTGCAGGCTGGTGACCGTATTGAGATTTACCGGCCGTTGCTGGCGGACCCGAAAGAGGTGCGCCGGCTTCGCGCGGCAAAGGCGGCCCTGGCCAAGCAGCAGAATTCATAGGCCAGTCAAATGACAGGCAGCAAAAAGCCCGGCATGCCGGGCTTTTTGTTGAGCGCCGCAAACTTACTGCGGGCTGGTGTCCAGAGGCTGTGGCGTCGGGACGGGCACTGTTTCCACGCCGTCGACGTCTTTCTGGATCTTGTCGAGCAAGGAGCCAGGCTTGGCCGGTACTTCGGACTTCGGTTTCTCAGCTTCCTGCGCAGGCGCAGTCACGTTGTTGCCGTTATCCTTGCCAAGCAGTGCTTCATCACGGCTTACACCGGGCATGAAGTCGCCGGACAGGCTGACAAGCTGGTCATTGCCATTGAAGATGACACTGACGCGCTCCTGCTGGCGTTCACCGCCACCTGGTTGCAGGCTGTAGAGATAATCCCAGCGATCGGCATGGAAAGTGTCGGTCAGCAGGGGGTTACCCATGATAAACCGTACTTGCCGTCGGGTCATTCCGGGGCGTAACTGGTCTATCATGTCCTGCGTGACGACATTGCCCTGCTGGATGTCGATTTTGTAAACCCCGGGGAATGAACAACCGGCGAGTGCGAGCAGTCCCACAAAGGTGAAACTGGTTAGCAAGAGCTTGGTGTTTTGCATCGGTGGGCGACTTCCACTATCTTGGCTGGGACAACGTAAACGCCGATCATACCCGTATTAAGAGAAGCTGCGAAGCAGCATCCGCGAGAAAGCTAACCATGGTTGAAAATAGCGAACTACGCAAAGCCGGTCTCAAAGTGACTCTGCCACGAGTCAAGATTCTACAAATGCTCGATTCTGCTGAGCAGCGCCACATGAGTGCCGAGGACGTCTACAAGGCACTGATGGAGTCTAACGAGGACGTTGGCCTGGCCACGGTTTACCGTGTGCTGACCCAGTTTGAAGCCGCAGGGCTGGTGGTTCGTCATAATTTCGACGGCGGTCATGCAGTGTTCGAATTGGCTGACGGTGGTCATCACGACCACATGGTTGACCTGGATACCAATGAGGTTATCGAGTTCACCAGCCCCGAGATTGAAGCGCTGCAGCATAAGATTGCTGAAGAGCATGGCTTCGATCTGGTTGACCATAATCTGGTCCTGTACATCCGTAAGAAAAAGTAACAAGCGCTGCAGATTTACGCTGCAAAACGATCGAAGGCGACCTCAGGGTCGCCTTCGTGCTTTCTATAAGAAGGAAAGTTGTTCGCTCAGGCCTTTGCCGCCACGACCATTTTCTTCGCGTGCGCCAACGACTCCTTGGTCAAATCAATACCGCCGAGCATGCGCGCCACTTCTTCCACGCGTTCCGACTTGTTCAACTTGGACACGGCTGTGTGCGTTGCATCACTGCCGCGTACCTTGTGCACAAACAGGTGTTGATGCCCTTGGGCCGCCACTTGCGGCAAGTGAGTGACCGTCAGTACCTGGCCTCTATCCCCCAGGCGTCGCAACAGTTGGCCAACAATTTCTGCTGTCGGCCCACCAATGCCCACGTCCACTTCATCAAATACCAGTGTCGGCACCCGTGAGGTTTGCGCGGTAATCACCTGGATCGCCAGGCTGATCCGCGAGAGCTCGCCGCCGGATGCCACTTTTGCCAACGCCTTGAGCGGCTGTCCAGGGTTGGCGCTTACCAGCAGTTCAACCTGTTCCAGGCCGTGGGGTTGCAGCTCGTTGCTGGCGTTGGCGCGCAGTTCAATAGTGAAGCGCCCGCCCGGCATGCCCAGGCGTTGGATCTCCAGCTCTACTGCGCTGGCCAGGCCGGTCGCGGCTTGTTGGCGCAGGTCGCTCAGTTCGCGCGCTTTCTCTTGGTAATGACGAGCGAACGAGGCGAGTTCCTCGCCCAGCCGTTCGATGGACTCGTCATTCGCATTCAGGGTCTCGATTTCATCCAGCAGCTTTTGCTGCATTGTCGCCACTTCGGTAGGCTGGATTCGATGCTTGCGCGCCAGGGTATAGATGGTGTCCAGGCGCTCTTCTATTTCCTGCAGGCGTGCAGGATCGGCATCGAAGTGATCCAGGAATCGATTCAGTTCACCGACCGCTTCCTCCACCTGAATCTGTGCACTGGTGAGCAGTGTCGTCGCTTCGCTCAGTGAGCCGGAGGCATTGTTCACGCTCGACAAGCGATTGAGGCTGGCAGTCAGTGCATTGAGCACGTTGCCTGAGTCGCTTTCACTACATTGCTCTACCACCTGGCGACAAATGCCCAGCAAGGTTTCCGCGTTGGTGAGGTTCTTGTGTTCCTGCTCAAGCTGCTCCAGTTCGGTCTCGCCCAGGCCCAGGCTCTCCAGCTCTTCGAGTTGATAGCTGAGCAACTGGTGACGAGCACGTTGTTCATCGCCGGAGTTGGAGAGTCGCTCCAGTTCCTGGCGCGTCTGGCGCCAGCGCTGGGCGGCAAGTTGCACCTGGCGGGCAAGGTCTGTGGCGCCGGCATATTCATCGAGCAGGCGGCGATGGGTGTCGGTTTTCAGCAGTGACTGGTGCTCATGCTGGCTGTGGATATCGATAAGCAACTCGCCCAGGGCTTTCAAGTCGCCCAGTGGGCAGGGCGTACCGTTGATATAGCCGCGAGAGCGACCTTCCGCCGTGATAACCCGTCGCAGGATGCACGGACCTTCATTATTAAGGTCGCGTTCGGTCAACCAGGTTTCGGCCTCGGGAATATCGGCCAGGTCGAAGGTGGCCAGGATATCGGCCTTGTCTGCGCCGGGGCGCACCACGCCGCTGTCGGCGCGATCACCCAGGGTGAGGCCCAGGGCATCGAGCATGATCGACTTGCCGGCGCCGGTTTCGCCTGTGATTACGCTCATCCCGCGATCCAGTTCGAGATCCAGATGTTCAACGATGGCGTAATTATGTACGGACAGGTGCACGAGCATGACGGGCGCTCCCAGGCTTTAGGTCTGGTTATTTATACAGTGTTTTGTTCGTGGCTGACAATCCTGGCGCTTAGCTCGATTTGCTTGAATGAGCGTGTTTTTTAGCGCAATGCGGAATTGGGAGGCAGGAATTGATCCCGATCATGGGAAAGACTTTTGGTAACGCCTGAGCCCTTGAACCTGGAAATTGTGGCCCCATATACCGGAACAGAAGCGCGAGTTGAGTTCGCGCATGATTTTGAAAGGAGAAAACTATGGCTGACGAACAGACGCAGGATACGCAAACTCCAGACGCCAATTCGGCTGTCGGCGATGAGCTGGCAACGCGTGTGCAAGTGCTCGAAGAGCAATTGGCTGCTGCGCAGGATCAGTCTTTGCGTGTTGCCGCCGATCTGCAGAACGTCCGCCGCCGTGCCGAGCAGGATGTAGAAAAGGCTCACAAGTTCGCGCTGGAAAAATTCGCCAGTGACTTGCTGCCGATCATCGACAGCCTGGAGCGTGGTCTCGAGTTGTCCAACCCGGACGACGAAAATATCCGCCCGATGCGCGAAGGGATCGAGCTGACCCTGAAAATGTTCCAGGACACCCTGAAGCGTTATCAGTTGGAAGCCATCGATCCAGCCGGCGGCGAACCGTTCAACGCTGAGCATCACCAAGCCATGGCCATGCAGGAAAGCCATGACCTGGAGCCTAACAGCGTGCTGAAAGTGTTCCAGAAGGGCTACCTGCTCAACGGTCGCCTGCTGCGCCCGGCGATGGTCGTGGTGAGCAAGGCGCCTGCACCGGTTTCGCCTTCTATTGATGAGCAGGCTTGAAATACGCTGTAAAGCCCCCATCTATAAGTCAAGCGTTTAAGTGCTACCGCAGTTAGCCACCACTGCTGCGGCAACCAAATTCAAGTTTCGGGAGAGTAAATCATGGGCAAAATTATCGGTATCGACCTGGGGACTACCAACTCCTGCGTCTCCGTCATGGAAAACGGCCAAGCCAAAGTTATCGAGAACGCCGAAGGCGCGCGTACCACGCCGTCGATCATTGCTTACGCAAATGATGGCGAGATTCTGGTTGGTCAGTCGGCCAAGCGTCAGGCTGTCACCAACCCGCACAACACGCTGTACGCGGTAAAACGTCTGATCGGTCGTAAGTTCGACGAAGAAGTCGTACAGAAAGACATCAAGATGGTGCCTTACAAAATCGCCAAGGCTGACAACGGTGACGCCTGGGTTGAAGTAAATGGCAACAAGATGTCTGCACCGCAGATCTCGGCTGAAGTCTTGAAAAAGATGAAGAAGACAGCCGAAGACTACCTCGGCGAAACAGTGACCGAAGCGGTGATCACCGTTCCGGCCTACTTCAACGACAGCCAGCGTCAGGCGACCAAAGACGCCGGCCGCATTGCGGGCCTGGACGTAAAACGTATCATCAACGAGCCAACCGCAGCCGCTCTGGCTTACGGTATGGACAAGGCCAAAGGCGACCACACTGTGATCGTTTATGACCTGGGTGGCGGTACTTTCGACGTGTCGGTCATCGAGATCGCTGAAGTTGACGGCGAGCACCAGTTCGAAGTGTTGGCCACCAACGGCGACACCTTCCTGGGTGGTGAAGACTTTGACATTCGTCTGATCGACTACCTCGTTGACGAATTCAAGAAAGAAAGCGGCATGAACCTCAAGGGTGACCCGCTGGCCATGCAGCGCCTGAAAGAAGCTGCTGAGAAAGCCAAGATCGAACTGTCCTCGAGCATGTCGACCGACGTAAACCTGCCGTACATCACTGCAGATGCCACCGGTCCTAAACACTTGAACGTGAAGATCTCTCGCGCCAAGTTGGAAGCACTGGTTGAAGACCTGGTTCAGCGCACCATCGAACCTTGCCGCATCGCTTTGAAAGACGCCGGTATCGACGTTGGCGCGATCAACGATGTGATCCTGGTGGGCGGTCAGACCCGTATGCCACTGGTTCAACAGAAAGTTACCGAGTTCTTCGGTAAAGAAGCACGTAAAGACGTGAACCCGGACGAAGCAGTTGCCATGGGTGCTGCCATCCAGGGTGCGGTATTGGCCGGCGACGTCAAAGACGTGCTGCTGCTGGACGTCAGCCCGCTGACCCTGGGTATCGAAACCATGGGCGGCGTGATGACTGCGCTGATCGAGAAAAACACCACGATTCCTACCAAGAAATCCCAAGTGTTCTCGACTGCCGATGACAACCAGGGCGCCGTGACCATCCACGTGCTGCAAGGTGAGCGTAAGCAGGCGGCTCAGAACAAGTCCCTGGGCAAGTTCGACCTGGCCGAGATTCCACCAGCACCACGTGGCGTGCCACAAATTGAAGTGACCTTCGACATCGATGCCAACGGCATCCTGCACGTTGGCGCGAAAGACAAGGCCACTGGCAAAGAGCAGAAGATCACCATCAAGGCCAACTCCGGTCTGTCTGATGAAGAAATTCAACAGATGATCCGTGATGCTGAAGCCAACGCTGATGCGGATGCCAAGTTTGCCGAGCTGGCTGGCGCCCGTAACCAGGGTGACGCACTGGTTCACTCGACACGCAAAATGGTCGCTGATGCTGGCGATAAAGTGACTGCTGAAGAGAAGGCTGCCATCGAAACTGCTGTAGTTGCCCTGGAAGCCGCTGTAAAAGGCGACGACAAGGCGGCTATCGAAGCCAAGATCGAAGAGCTGTCGAAAGTCTCTGCGCCAGTGGCTCAGAAAATGTACGCCGAACAAGGCCAGCCGGCTGACGGTGCTGCACAGCACGCAGAGCCTGAAGCCAAGCACGACGATGTTGTCGACGCCGAGTTCGAAGAAGTCAAAGACCAGAAGTAAGTTGGTCACCCGGTTGACCGCTATCAAGCGGTGACTGGTAGGATGTCGCCGCGCGGGAGCTTGCTCCCGCGTTGGCGTGTCTGGGGTATGCGAATTTTTACAGCATGCGACAGTGTTCGGATGCTGGCGGTGTGATCGGGAATGCTCCTGCTTTCCGAGCAGTAAATACCGCATTTTTGGCCGGGTACCTGGCTAAAAGTAGTAATGACCAGGATCGTTGAATTGACGTGAGTTGGGTCCGGGCCTGTATTGGGGCTCAACGAGTTTGGCAAGGCTCAGGAGGGTCTGGCTGAACGTCCTTAAGAGTGCAAAGACTTATGGCAAAGCGTGACTATTACGAAGTATTGGGTGTGGAGCGCGGCTCCAGCGAGGCGGACCTGAAGAAGGCCTACCGTCGCCTGGCGATGAAGCATCACCCGGACCGTAATCCGGATAGCAAAGAATCCGAAGAAATGTTCAAAGAGGCCAATGAGGCCTACGAATGTCTGTCTGATCCCAACAAGCGTGCGGCGTACGACCAGTATGGCCATGCCGGCGTCGACCCGAGCATGGGTGGCGGCGGTGCCGGTTTTGGTGGTCAGAACTTCTCCGATATCTTCGGCGACGTATTCAGCGACTTCTTCGGCGGTGGCCGGGGTGGTCAGCGTGGCGGCGCCCAGCGTGGCAGCGACTTGCGCTACACCCTGGAGTTGAACCTGGAAGAAGCCGTGCGCGGCACCAGCGTCAATATCCGTGTGCCGACGCTGGTCAACTGCAAGCCGTGCGACGGTTCGGGCGCCAAGAAGGGCTCTTCGCCGATCACCTGCCCGACCTGTGGTGGTATTGGCCAGGTCCGCATGCAGCAGGGCTTCTTCTCGGTGCAGCAGACCTGCCCGCGTTGCCATGGTCAGGGCAAGATCATTTCCGACCCGTGCGATTCCTGCCACGGCGAAGGTCGTGTCGAAGAGTACAAAACCCTTTCGGTAAAAGTGCCGGCGGGTGTGGATACCGGTGATCGTATTCGCCTGTCGGGCGAGGGCGAGGCGGGGACTCAAGGTGGTCCTACGGGGGACCTGTACGTGGTGATCAATGTGCGCGAGCACTCGATCTTCCAGCGTGACGGTAAGCACTTGTTCTGCGAAGTGCCGATCAGCTTTGTCGATGCGGCGCTGGGTGGCGAGCTTGAGATTCCAACTCTCGACGGTCGGGTCAAGCTCAAGATCCCTGAGGGTACGCAGACCGGCAAGCAGTTCCGTATTCGTGGCAAGGGCGTTGCGCCGGTGCGTGGCGGCGGTGCTGGTGACCTGATGTGCCGTGTGGCGGTAGAGACTCCGGTCAACCTGAATCGCCGTCAGCGCGAACTGCTTGAGGAGTTCCGCAGCTCGATGGAGGGTGACGACTCTCACTCGCCGAAAACCGCGGGCTTTTTCGATGGCGTGAAGCGTTTCTTCGGCGATCTGTAAGGAATTGAGTATGCGACGTATAGCCGTAATGGGCGCTGCCGGGCGCATGGGCAAGACACTGGTCGAGGCGGTGCAGCAGCGCTCGCCGGCCTCCGGGCTGACTGCGGCGATCGTTCGTCCGGGCAGCACGTTGATCGGTGCGGATGCCGGTGAGTTGGCTTCGCTGGGGCGCATCGGCGTTTCGTTGTCCGGCAACCTGGAGCAGGTAGCTGACGAGTTCGACGTGCTGATCGACTTCACCCTGCCGGACGTGATGCTGAAAAACCTGGCGTTCTGCCGCAAGGCGGGCAAGGCGATGGTGATCGGCACCACCGGTTTGACGGTTGAGCAGAAGCAGTTGCTGGTGGAGGCGGGCAAGGATATTCCTATCGTCTTCGCGGCCAACTTCAGCGTGGGTGTGAACCTGTCGCTCAAGCTGCTTGATCTGGCCGCCCGTGTGCTCGGGGATGAAGCGGATATCGAAATCATCGAGACCCATCACCGCCACAAGATCGATGCGCCGTCTGGCACGGCACTGCGCATGGGCGAAGCGATTGCCGATGCGTTGGGTCGCGATTTGTCGAAAGTGGCGGTGTACGGACGTGAAGGCCACACTGGTGCGCGTGCGCGCGACACCATCGGTTTTGCAACCGTGCGTGGTGGCGATGTAGTGGGTGATCACACCGTGTTGTTTGCCACTGAAGGCGAGCGCCTGGAAATCACGCACAAAGCGTCCAGTCGCATGACGTTTGCCAAGGGTGCGGTGCGTGCTGCGCTCTGGTTGGAGGCGCGCGAGCCTGGCCTGTACGACATGCGCGATGTGCTTGATCTGCACTAATCAGTAGCAAAAAAGGGGGCTCAAGCTTATGCTTAGGCCCCGTTTTTACCCGCTAAGCGACGTCCTGTCGCATTCCCCTGCCTTTAAGGCTCATTAGCGGTGGACCAAAAAAGCCTTTTTCTGTAAGCTACAGCTTTAGTGTGTCCACTAAAAGCGCGCAGAATAATTCAGTGAAGAAGCGGGGTGACGTGTCCATACGTCACTCCGCTTTTTTACAACCTGCGATCGCCCTTTCAGGCTTTATTTACGGGAGGTCTTCTTGACTAAGCCAGCCATACTCGCCCTTGCTGATGGCAGCATTTTTCGCGGCGAAGCCATTGGAGCCGACGGTCAGACCGTTGGAGAGGTAGTGTTTAACACTGCCATGACCGGCTATCAGGAAATCCTTACCGATCCTTCCTACGCCCAACAGATCGTTACCCTGACCTATCCGCACATCGGCAACACCGGTACTACACCGGAAGACGTCGAGTCTGATCGTGTCTGGTCGGCCGGTCTGGTGATTCGTGACCTGCCCCTGGTTGCGAGCAACTGGCGTAACACGATGTCGCTGTCCGATTACCTGAAAGCCAACAACGTTGTGGCGATCGCTGGTATCGATACGCGCCGCCTAACGCGCATCCTGCGTGAGAAAGGCTCGCAGAACGGCTGCATCATGGTCGGTGACAATATTTCCGAAGAGGCGGCGATTGCCGCAGCCCAAGGCTTCCCTGGCCTGAAGGGCATGGACCTGGCGAAAGTCGTCAGCGTCAAAGAGAAGTACGAATGGCGCTCCACGGTCTGGGACTTGAAGACCGACAGCCATGCGACCATCGACGCCGCTGAACTGCCTTACCACGTGGTCGCTTACGACTACGGTGTGAAGTACAACATCCTGCGCATGCTGGTCGAGCGCGGTTGCCGTGTGACCGTGGTGCCGGCGCAAACCCCGGCCAGCGACGTGCTCGCCCTGCAACCGGACGGCGTGTTCCTGTCCAACGGCCCGGGTGACCCTGAGCCATGCGACTACGCCATCCAGGCGATCAAGGAAGTGCTGGAAACCGAGATTCCGGTGTTCGGTATCTGCCTCGGTCACCAGCTGCTGGCCCTGGCCTCCGGCGCCAAGACCCTGAAAATGGGGCACGGCCACCATGGCGCCAACCACCCGGTACAAGACCTGGATACCGGCGTTGTGATGATCACCAGCCAGAACCACGGTTTTGCGGTAGATGAAGCCACCCTGCCGAGCAACGTGCGTGCCATTCACAAGTCGCTGTTCGACGGTTCCCTGCAGGGCATCGAGCGCACCGACAAGAGCGCGTTCAGCTTCCAGGGCCACCCTGAAGCCAGCCCGGGCCCGAACGACGTAGCGCCGCTGTTCGACCGTTTCATCAATGAGATGGCCAAGCGACGCTGACTGAGCGGCTTGCGGGCGGCCCCGAGTGTCGGTGGCCCCCGCAGGCTCTTCAAAGATTGTTCAAGACGGCTTGCCGACTGACCTGCGGATTTGAGTGACAAACCCATGCCAAAACGTACAGACATAAAAAGCATCCTGATTCTCGGCGCTGGCCCGATCGTGATCGGCCAGGCCTGCGAATTCGACTACTCCGGCGCCCAGGCCTGCAAAGCCCTGCGCGAGGAGGGCTACCGCGTCATCCTGGTGAACTCCAACCCGGCCACCATCATGACCGACCCGGCCATGGCCGACGCCACCTACATCGAACCGATCAAATGGCAGACCGTTGCCAAGATCATCGAGAAGGAGCGTCCGGACGCGCTGCTGCCGACCATGGGCGGCCAGACCGCTCTGAACTGCGCCCTGGACCTGGAGCGCGAAGGCGTCCTGGAAAAGTTCGGCGTAGAGATGATTGGCGCCAATGCCGACACCATCGACAAGGCTGAAGACCGCTCGCGCTTCGACAAGGCCATGAAGTCCATCGGCCTGGCCTGCCCGCGTTCCGGTATCGCCCACAGCATGGAAGAAGCCAATGCGGTCCTCGAGACCCTGGGCTTCCCGTGCATCATCCGTCCGTCCTTCACCATGGGCGGCACCGGTGGTGGTATCGCGTACAACCGTGAAGAGTTCGAAGAGATCTGCGCCCGTGGCCTGGACCTGTCGCCGACCAAAGAGCTGCTGATCGACGAATCCCTGATCGGCTGGAAAGAATACGAGATGGAGGTTGTCCGCGATAAGAAGGACAACTGCATCATCGTCTGCTCCATCGAAAACTTTGACCCGATGGGCGTGCACACCGGTGACTCGATCACTGTGGCTCCAGCACAGACCCTGACCGACAAGGAATACCAGATCCTGCGTAACGCCTCCCTGGCGGTACTGCGCGAGATCGGCGTGGAAACCGGTGGCTCCAACGTTCAATTCGGTATCTGCCCGAACACTGGCCGTATGGTCGTTATCGAGATGAACCCGCGTGTATCCCGTTCGTCGGCCCTGGCTTCGAAAGCTACCGGCTTCCCGATCGCCAAGGTCGCGGCCAAGCTGGCCGTGGGTTACACCCTGGACGAGCTGTCGAACGACATCACCGGCGGCAAGACCCCGGCGTCCTTCGAGCCTTCCATCGACTACGTTGTGACCAAACTGCCACGTTTTGCCTTCGAAAAATTCGCCAAGGCTGACGCCCGCCTGACCACTCAGATGAAGTCTGTCGGCGAGGTCATGGCTATCGGCCGCACCTTCCAGGAATCCCTGCAGAAAGCCCTGCGCGGCCTGGAAGTGGGCGTTTGTGGCCTGGACGAGAAGCTCGACCTGAGCAACCCGGAAAGCATGAGCGTGCTCAAGCGTGAGCTGACCGTGCCGGGCGCCGAGCGTATCTGGTACGTGGCGGACGCCTTCCGCGCCGGCATGACCGTCGAAGACATCTTCGGCATGAACATGATCGACCCGTGGTTCCTGGTGCAGATCGAAGATCTGATCAAGGAAGAAGAGAAGGTCAAGACCCTGGGTCTGGCCAGCATCGACCGCGACATGATGTTCCGCCTCAAGCGCAAAGGTTTCTCCGACCAGCGCCTGGCCAAGCTGCTGGGTGTGACCGAGAAGAACCTGCGTACCCATCGCCACAAGCTGGAGATCTTCCCGGTCTACAAGCGCGTTGACACCTGCGCGGCCGAGTTCTCCACCGACACCGCGTACCTGTACTCCACCTATGAGGAAGAGTGCGAAGCCGCGCCGTCGGGTCGCGACAAGATCATGATCCTGGGTGGCGGTCCGAACCGTATCGGTCAGGGCATCGAGTTCGACTACTGCTGTGTCCACGCCGCTCTCGCCCTGCGCGAAGATGGCTACGAGACCATCATGGTCAACTGCAACCCGGAAACTGTTTCCACTGACTACGACACCTCCGATCGCCTGTACTTCGAACCAGTGACCCTGGAAGACGTGCTGGAAATCGTGCGCGTCGAGAAGCCCAAAGGCGTGATCGTCCAGTACGGCGGCCAAACCCCGCTGAAGCTGGCGCGTGCCCTGGAAGCTGCCGGCGTGCCGATCATCGGTACCAGCCCGGACGCCATCGACCGTGCAGAAGACCGCGAGCGCTTCCAGCAAATGGTTGAGCGCCTGAACCTGCGTCAGCCGCCAAACGCCACTGTGCGCAGTGAAGACGAAGCCATCCGCGCAGCCAGCAAGATCGGCTACCCGCTGGTGGTGCGTCCGTCCTACGTGCTGGGCGGTCGTGCGATGGAAATCGTCTACGAAGAAGAAGAGCTCAAGCGTTACCTGCGCGATGCGGTGAAAGTGTCCAACGACAGCCCGGTGCTGCTGGACCACTTCCTCAACTGCGCCATCGAGATGGACGTGGACGCGGTGTGCGACGGTACCGACGTGGTGATTGGCGCGATCATGCAGCACATCGAACAGGCGGGCGTTCACTCCGGTGACTCGGCTTGCTCGTTGCCACCGTACTCGCTGCCAGCGCACATCCAGGACGAGATGCGCGAACAGGTCAAGAAAATGGCCCTGGAACTGGGCGTAGTTGGCCTGATGAACGTACAGTTGGCGCTGCAAGGCGAAGACATCTACGTCATCGAAGTCAACCCACGTGCTTCGCGTACCGTGCCATTTGTTTCCAAGTGCATCGGTGTCTCCCTGGCCATGATCGCTGCGCGCGTGATGGCCGGTAAGACCCTGAAGGAAATCGGCTTTACCAAGGAAATCATTCCGAACTTCTACAGCGTGAAAGAGGCGGTGTTCCCATTCGCCAAATTCCCTGGCGTGGACCCGATCCTGGGCCCAGAGATGAAGTCCACCGGTGAAGTCATGGGTGTGGGCGATACCTTCGGTGAAGCCTTCGCCAAGGCCCAGATGGGCGCCAGCGAAGTGCTGCCGACCGGCGGTACTGCCTTCATCAGTGTGCGTGATGACGACAAGCCACTGGTTGCAGGTGTAGCCCGTGATCTGATCAACTTGGGCTTCGAAGTCGTGGCCACCGCCGGGACCGCCAAGCTGATCGAAGCTGCAGGCCTGAAAGTGCGTCGCGTGAACAAGGTGACGGAAGGCCGTCCGCATGTGGTCGACATGATCAAGAATGACGAAGTCACCCTGATCATCAACACTACCGAAGGTCGCCAGTCGATCGCGGACTCCTACTCCATTCGTCGTAACGCCTTGCAGCACAAGATCTACTGCACCACCACCATTGCTGCTGGCGAAGCCATCTGTGAAGCGCTCAAGTTCGGTCCGGAAAAGACCGTGCGTCGCTTGCAGGATCTACACGCAGGATTGAAGGCATGACCAAATACCCAATGACCGTCCAGGGCTTCAAGGCCCTGGAAGAGGAGCACGCCCATCTGACCAAGGTCGTCCGTCCGAAGCTGAGCCAGGACATCGGTACGGCCCGCGAACTGGGTGACCTGAAGGAAAACGCCGAATACCACGCTGCCCGCGAGCAGCAAGGTATGGTCGAGGCGCGGATCCGTGACATCGAAGGCCGCTTGCAAAACTCGGTGGTCATCGACGTGACCACCATTCCGAAGACGGGCAAGGTGATCTTCGGCACCACAGTGGAAATCGCCAACGTTGAAACTGACGAAAGCGTGGTCTACCACATCGTTGGTGAAGACGAAGCTGACTTCAAACTCGGCAAAATCTCTGTCGGTTCCCCGCTGGCCCGTGCCTTGATTGCCAAGGAAGAGGGTGATGTGGTGGCTGTAAAGACGCCAGGTGGCGTAATCGAGTACGAGATTGTTGAAGTTCGTCACGTCTGAAAGACGGCGCCCGCTTCGTGCGGGCGCCATGCTTTGGCAGCTCTCTCAGATGCTTTGGGTGGGCGGCCTTTGGTTGTTGCACATTGGTGTGTTGCCGGCGCTCGGCCTGATAGGCCTGGCACCGCTGCTGATCGATGAGATTGATGGATTACTCAGTGCGCTGTTGGTGGGTTTCGCGGCGGCGTGCGTGACGCTCCAGGCATTGGTGCTGGTCAAGGCTGAGGGCTTGGGGAGTTTGTGGCGGGATATTCGCGGGCAACTGCTGTTGATGGCGCTGTATGCATGCGCAATGTTTTGCGTGGTGCATGTCTGGTTGCCGGAAGCGTTGCGCTGGCAGCTATTCAGCTATCTTGTGCTAGGGTTCTCCGGCCTGGTGCTGGTTTTGCAGCCTGCACCGGGATGGAGTGGCGGGGCGCGCGAAGCACGCCCGTGACCCTTTTTGTAATTTTAAAGCTACTTGAAGCGGTGTACGTTCGACAGTTGCTTGTTGACGCTGAAGTTCTTGCGATACAGCAGCGCCATCTTGCCGATGACTTGGACCAGGTCCGCTTTGCCTGCCTTGCACAGTTCTGCAATGGCAGCCAGGCGCGCTTCGCGGTCAAGGATGTTGACCTTGATCTTGATCAGTTCATGATCGTTCAGCGCACGTTCGAACTCGGCTAACACACCTTCAGTCAAACCGTTATCTGCCACAATCAGAACTGGTTTCAGATGGTGGCCAATGGATTTGTACTGTTTCTTCTGCTCTTGAGTGAGCGGCATAATCTGACCCCTGCGTCTGATCTTGTAAAAAGCGGCGGCCAGTTTACCCGAGCGAGTCCGGGACCGCCCAGTTAATCACGACCCGTTTTATTTTTCGAGGTGGCCCGTGGCCCGTTCCAAAACCAGCCTTAAGTGGCTACAAGAACATTTCAACGATCCTTACGTCAAAAAGGCGCAAAAGGACGGCTACCGTTCCCGGGCCAGCTACAAACTGCTGGAACTTCAGGACAAGGACAAATTGTTTCGCCCCGGCATGAGCGTGATCGACCTGGGTGCCGCCCCGGGTGGTTGGTCCCAGGTGGCCAGTCGTCTGATTGGTGGGCAAGGCCGGTTGATCGCTTCCGACATCCTGGAGATGGACAGCATCCCGGATGTGACCTTTGTGCACGGTGACTTTACCCAGGACGCGGTCCTGGCCGAGATCCTGGAAGCTGTAGGAAATTCGCAGGTGGACCTTGTGATTTCCGACATGGCCCCCAATATGAGTGGATTACCGGCTGTTGATATGCCGCGAGCCATGTTTCTGTGCGAATTGGCACTGGATCTGGCGGGTCGGGTATTGCGTCCGGGTGGTGATTTCCTGGTCAAGGTCTTCCAAGGTGAGGGTTTTGACGAGTACCACAAGAACATTCGCAAGCTGTTCGACAAGGTACAGATGCGTAAACCGGATTCCTCGCGTGACCGGTCTCGCGAGCAGTATCTGTTGGCGCGGGGGTTCCGTGGCATCGAAGGCGCCGCCAGTGATGAGCGTCTTTGAAGGTTTGAAGGGAGTCGATAGGTTTTTTTATATCGCTTTCGTCACGAAGCTTCACGAATATTGTGTAGTCAAAGTTTCACAAAGGGTTACAGACGGCGCCTGCCAGTGTTGTAGGTAATGTAGTAAGTTAGGCCGGTGAATATCATGCGAAGCGCGCGCCAGTAGCGGAGCTTGCTTCAGAGGGTAGTTAATTGAACGATATGGCAAAGAATCTGATCCTGTGGTTGATCATCGCGGCTGTCCTGGTGACGGTGATGAACAACTTCTCCAGCCCTAACGAGCCGCAGACCCTCAACTATTCCGACTTCATCCAGCAAGTTAAGGATGGCAAGGTCGAGCGCGTAGCAGTTGATGGCTATGTGATCACCGGCAAACGCAACGATGGAGACAGCTTCAAGACCATTCGTCCGGCAATCCAGGACAACGGTCTGATCGGCGACCTGGTGGATAATCACGTGGTGGTCGAAGGCAAGCAGCCTGAGCAGCAGAGCATCTGGACCCAATTGCTGGTAGCCAGCTTCCCGATCCTGGTGATCATCGCCGTGTTTATGTTCTTTATGCGCCAGATGCAAGGCGGTGCGGGAGGCAAGGGCGGCCCGATGAGCTTCGGCAAGAGCAAGGCTCGCCTGCTCTCTGAAGACCAGGTGAAAACCACCCTGGCTGACGTTGCGGGTTGCGACGAAGCCAAGGAAGAAGTGGGCGAGCTGGTCGAGTTCCTGCGCGATCCGGGCAAGTTCCAGCGCCTGGGTGGCCGTATTCCTCGCGGTGTGCTCATGGTTGGCCCTCCGGGTACCGGTAAAACCTTGCTGGCCAAGGCGATTGCCGGTGAAGCCAAGGTGCCTTTCTTCACCATTTCCGGTTCTGACTTTGTCGAGATGTTCGTCGGTGTTGGTGCCAGCCGTGTTCGCGATATGTTCGAACAGGCTAAAAAGCATGCGCCTTGCATCATCTTCATCGATGAAATCGACGCCGTCGGTCGCCACCGTGGCGCCGGTATGGGCGGCGGTCATGACGAGCGTGAGCAGACCCTCAACCAGTTGCTGGTTGAGATGGACGGCTTTGAAATGAACGATGGCATCATCGTGATCGCTGCCACCAACCGTCCTGACGTGCTGGACCCTGCGCTGCTGCGTCCAGGCCGTTTCGACCGTCAGGTCGTGGTGGGCTTGCCGGATATCCGTGGTCGCGAACAGATCCTGAAAGTACACATGCGCAAAGTGCCAATGGGTGACGACGTGGCTCCGGCCGTGATTGCCCGTGGTACTCCAGGCTTCTCCGGTGCCGACCTGGCTAACCTGGTCAACGAGGCCTCGTTGTTCGCTGCCCGTACTGGCAAGCGTATCGTGGAGATGAAAGAGTTCGAATTGGCCAAAGACAAGATCATGATGGGCGCCGAGCGCAAATCCATGGTCATGTCCGAGAAAGAGAAGCAGAACACCGCTTATCACGAAGCTGGTCACGCCATCGTTGGTCGTGTCGTGCCTGAGCACGACCCGGTCTACAAAGTATCGATCATCCCGCGTGGTCGGGCTCTGGGTGTCACGATGTTCCTGCCGGAAGAGGATCGTTACAGCCTCTCCAAGCGTGCACTGATCAGCCAGATCTGCTCGCTGTACGGCGGCCGGATTGCTGAAGAGATGACCCTGGGCTTCGACGGCGTCACCACTGGTGCTTCCAACGACATCATGCGTGCCAGCCAGATTGCGCGGAACATGGTGACCAAGTGGGGCTTGTCGGAAAAACTCGGCCCATTGATGTATGCCGAGGAAGAGGGCGAAGTGTTCCTGGGGCGTGGCGGTGGTGGTCAAAACGCCAGCTTCTCCGGTGAGACAGCCAAGCTGATCGACTCCGAGGTGCGCAGCATCATTGACCAGTGCTACGGCACGGCCAAGCAGATCCTCACGGATAACCGCGACAAGCTGGATGCCATGGCGGATGCGCTGATGAAGTACGAGACCATTGACGCCGACCAGATCGACGACATCATGGCCGGTCGCACCCCGCGTGAGCCCCGCGATTGGGAAGGTGGTTCGGGCACTTCTGGCACTCCGCCAGTGGTTCAGAACGAACGCCCTGAAACCCCGATCGGCGGCCCGGCAGCTGACGTCTAAGGTTTGAAATGACTTCTGTGTTGTCCTCCACCCGGTTGCCTTGCGGCAACCGGGTTCTTGATTTGGCCCATACGCACGTCATGGGCATTCTTAATGTAACCCCCGACTCCTTTTCCGATGGTGGCCGCTTTAGCCAACGCGATGCCGCATTGCGTCATGCAGAGGCCATGGTGGCGGCGGGAGCTACTCTGATCGATGTAGGTGGTGAGTCGACTCGGCCTGGTGCTCGCCTGGTTTCTCCCTTGGAGGAGCTGGAGAGGGTTGCGCCGATCGTTGAGCGCATTGCGCGTGAGCTGGATGTGATCATCTCGGTTGATACGTCGACGCCGGCCGTGATGCGCGAAACGGCGCGCCTTGGGGCGGGGCTTATCAACGATGTGCGCTCGCTTCAGCGTGACGGTGCCCTTGATGCCGCAGCAGCGACCGGTTTGCCGGTTTGCCTGATGCATATGCTGGGTGAGCCCGGCAATATGCAGGACAACCCTCACTACGATGATCTTGTTGGTGAGGTAAGTGGGTTTCTCGCTGAGCGGGTTGCACAATGCGTTGCTGTCGGGATTGCTGCAGAAAAGATCGTCCTCGATCCCGGTTTTGGCTTCGCCAAGACCCTGCAGCACAATCTAAGTCTGTTCAAACATATGGAGTCCTTGCATGCCCTTGGTCGGCCTCTTTTGGTCGGCGTTTCACGCAAGAGCATGATCGGGCTGGCGCTGAATCGTCCGGTGGGGGAGCGGCTGTACGGCGGTCTTGCGCTGGCGGCGCTTGCAGTCACCAAGGGTGCGCGTATCTTGCGGGTGCATGATGTTGCCGAGACGATGGATGTGGTGCGTATGATGGCCGCGGTAGAATCAGCCGAATAAGAATGATGGAGCACTTATGACTAAAAAATATTTTGGCACCGACGGTATTCGCGGTCGGGTCGGCGAGTTTCCGATTACTCCTGATTTCATGCTCAAGCTCGGTTGGGCTGCAGGTATGGCGTTCCGCAGCATGGGCGCGTGCCGCATCCTGGTGGGCAAGGACACTCGTATTTCGGGGTATATGTTCGAGTCGGCGCTGGAGGCGGGGCTGTCTGCCGCAGGTGCCGATGTGATGCTGCTGGGGCCGATGCCGACGCCGGCGATCGCTTACCTCACGCGTACCTTTCATGCTGAAGCCGGTATCGTAATCAGTGCCTCGCATAACCCTCATGATGACAACGGCATCAAATTCTTCTCGGGCCAGGGCACCAAGCTGCCGGACGAGATCGAGCTGATGATCGAAGAGCTTCTGGATGCGCCGATGACGGTGGTCGAGTCCAGCAAGCTTGGCAAAGTGTCGCGTATCAACGACGCCTCCGGCCGATACATTGAGTTCTGCAAAAGCAGTGTGCCGAGCAGCACCAATTTTGCCGGCCTCAAGATTGTGGTCGATTGCGCCCATGGTGCGACCTACAAGGTGGCGCCGAGCGTATTCAAGGAGTTGGGCGCAGACGTGACAGTGCTGTCGGCCCAGCCTAACGGGTTGAACATCAACGAGAACTGCGGCTCCACGCACATGGGGCAGTTGCAGGCGGCCGTACTTGCCGAACATGCCGACCTGGGTATTGCCTTTGATGGTGACGGTGATCGCGTGCTGATGGTGGATCACACGGGCGCCATTGTTGATGGTGATGACCTGCTGTTCATCATTGCCCGCGACATGCATGAGCGTAACAAGCTGCAGGGCGGTGTCGTCGGTACGCTGATGAGTAATCTGGGGCTTGAATTGGCCCTGGCGGATCTGGGTATTCCGTTCGTGCGTGCCAATGTCGGTGACCGCTATGTGATCGCGGAACTGCTTGAGCGCAACTGGCAGGTAGGTGGCGAGAATTCCGGGCATGTAGTCTGCTTCCAGCACACCACGACAGGCGATGCGATCATTGCTGCGCTGCAGGTGCTTATGGCCATGAAGCGTCGTGAGGAAAGTCTGGCCCAGGCGCGCCAAGCCATGCGCAAGTGCCCGCAAGTATTGCTGAACGTGCGTTTTGCGGGCGGTGAAAATCCTATCGAGCATCCGGCTGTCAAAGAGGCGTGTGAGCGTGTAACCCTGGCAATGGCGGGGCGTGGCCGTGTGCTGTTGCGCAAGTCCGGCACAGAGCCATTGGTGCGTGTCATGGTCGAAGGTGACGATGAAACACAGGTTCGCGGCCATGCCGAAGACCTGGCAAAACTGGTAACTGAAGTTTGCGCCTGAATTCGGCTTGCCAGTGATGATGTGGTTGGGTAACATCTGCGCCCACTTTGACCGACGAGGTACAGCATGCGTCGCACTATGGTAGCTGGTAACTGGAAGATGCACGGTACCCGCGCCAGTGTCGCTGAGCTGATCAATGGCCTTCGTCACTTGGCTTTGCCGAGCGGTGTTGATGTTGCGGTTTTCCCGCCTTGCTTGCATATCAACCAAGTGGTTGATGGCTTGAAGGGCAAGTCGATCCAGGTCGGCGCGCAGAATTCTGCGGTGGAAGCCATGCAAGGTGCGTTGACCGGTGAAATTGCGCCGAGTCAGCTGGTCGATGCGGGTTGTTCCTATGTGCTTGTCGGGCACTCCGAGCGCCGTCAGATGATGGGCGAGCGTGATGGAACGCTCAATCGCAAGTTCGCAGCAGCACAGGCTTGTGGCTTGATTCCGGTTTTGTGCATAGGGGAGACCCTGGAGCAGCGTGAATCGGGCAAGACTCTTGAAGTTGTCTCGCGTCAGCTGGGCAGCATCATCGAGGAGCTGGGTGTTGGTGCGTTTGCAAAGGCAGTAATCGCTTACGAGCCGGTCTGGGCCATTGGCACCGGGCTGACTGCTACACCGCAACAGGCGCAGGATGTGCACGCAGCCATCCGCGCGCAGTTGGCGGCAGAGAATTCTGAAGTCGCGCAAGGTGTGCGGCTTCTATACGGCGGCAGCGTGAAGGCGGCCAATGCGGTCGAACTGTTCGGCATGCCGGATATCGATGGGGGGCTCATTGGTGGAGCTTCCCTGAATGCAGATGAGTTCGGTGCGATCTGTCGCGCCGCGGGAAACTGAAAAAATGCTGGAAACAGTCGTAGTCGTTTTTCATCTGTTGGCTGCTCTGAGCGTAGTTGCTCTGGTTTTGCTGCAACAGGGTAAAGGTGCGGATGCTGGTGCGTCTTTCGGTGCAGGTGCTTCAAATACTGTGTTCGGAAGCCAAGGTTCCTCTACCTTTCTTAGTAAGTTTACTGCTATACTTGCCGCCGGTTTCTTCATAACCAGCTTGGGGTTAGGTTACTTTGCTAAAGAGAAAGCTCATGTGCTGACTCAAGTAGGTCTCCCAAATCCAGCAGTGTTGGAAGTACCAAAAGCAAAACCGGCTTCTGATGATGTCCCGGTGCTTCAAGAGCAAAAGTCGGCTACTCCAGCGACTGACGTACCTCCAGCTCAAGAGCAGAAGTAAGAAGGGTTGTAAGCGCTGTATTGCCGAGGTGGTGGAATTGGTAGACACGCAACCTTGAGGTGGTTGTGCCCATAGGGTGTAGGGGTTCGAGTCCCCTTCTCGGTACCAATTATCAGGAGAGCCCGCTGTTGCGGGCTTTCTTGTAGGTGGAAGGTTACATTGACCCTGTAAGGGATCGGTCGTATACTTCCGCCCCAGCTTTGTCGCGGGGTGGAGCAGTCTGGTAGCTCGTCGGGCTCATAACCCGAAGGTCGTCGGTTCAAATCCGGCCCCCGCAACCAGTTTTAGCGGAGCCCCTTTTAAGGGGCTTTTTGTTAGCTGGACACTTTCAACGCCGCTGTTCGACGGCGTTTCAAGGATGGGCGTTTCGCCCATTTTTTTATTTTGCACAGCATGCACATACATGCACGAGGGGGTTCAGGTGTCGAGCAAGCTAGAAGAGTTGCAGGCCTTGTTGGCCCCGGTGGTCGTGGCCCTAGGCTATGAATGCTGGGGTATTGAGTTTTCGGCTCAAGGTCGCCACTCAATGTTGCGCGTTTATATCGATAAAGAGGGCGGCGTGCTGGTGGACGATTGTGCCATTGTCAGCCGTCAGATCAGCGGTGTGCTGGATGTTGAAGATCCCATCTCCGTTGAATACACCCTCGAAGTTTCCTCGCCAGGCATGGAACGCCCACTGTTCACTATTGATCAGTTTGCAAAATTTGCCGGTGAACAAGTGAAGATCAAGCTGCGATCTCCCTTTGAAGGGCGACGCAACTTTCAGGGCCTTCTGCGCGGTGTAGAAGAGCAGGATGTCGTGGTGCAGGTAGAAGACCATGAGTTCCTGTTGCCGATCGATATGATCGACAAGGCCAACATTATTCCCAGTTTTGACTGAGACGCGGATCCCGCGGATCCAATGGCTTGCGAAAGGCGAGGCGTACGATGAGCAAAGAAGTACTGCTGGTTGTTGAGTCGGTATCCAATGAAAAGGGCGTACCGGCAAACGTGATTTTTGAAGCGTTGGAGCTGGCCCTGGCCACTGCTACCAAAAAGCGTTTTGAAGACGAAGTTGATCTGCGTGTGGAAATCAATCGCCACACCGGTGCCTATGAGACTTTCCGTCGCTGGACGGTCGTCGAAGAGGCCGATCTTGATGATCCGGCCATCGAAACCTGGCCAAGCAAGGTTGCCGAAACGCATCCTGGCGCCAAGGTCGGTGATGTCGTCGAAGAAAAGATTGAATCGATCGAATTCGGCCGTATCGCTGCACAGACCGCCAAACAGGTCATTGTGCAGAAGGTTCGCGAAGCCGAGCGCGCTCAAGTCGTTGACGCCTATCGCGAGCGCCTGGGTGAAATCATCTCCGGCACCGTGAAAAAAGTCACCCGCGATAACGTGATCGTCGACCTGGGCAACAACGCCGAAGCGTTGCTGGCTCGCGAAGACATTATTTCCCGCGAAACCTTCCGTGTTGGCGTGCGTCTGCGTGCGCTGCTCAAGGAAATCCGCACCGAGAACCGCGGCCCACAGTTGATCCTGTCGCGTACCGCGCCGGAAATGCTGATCGAGCTGTTCCGTATCGAAGTGCCGGAAATCGCCGAAGGCCTGATCGAAGTCATGGCTGCGTCCCGCGACCCGGGTTCGCGTGCCAAGATCGCGGTCCGCTCCAAGGACAAACGCATCGACCCGCAAGGCGCTTGCATTGGTATGCGCGGTTCGCGCGTCCAGGCGGTGTCGGGCGAGTTGGGTGGCGAGCGTGTGGACATCGTCCTGTGGGACGATAACCCGGCGCAGTTCGTGATCAACGCCATGTCGCCGGCTGAAGTGGCGGCAATTATCGTTGACGAGGATGCCCATGCAATGGACATCGCCGTTGGCGCAGACAATCTGGCTCAGGCCATTGGTCGTGGTGGTCAGAACGTGCGTCTGGCCAGCCAACTGACCGGTTGGACCCTGAACGTGATGACCGAATCGGACATCCAGGCTAAGCAGCAAGCTGAAACCGGTGACATCCTGCGCAACTTCATCGAAGAGTTGGAAGTCGATGAAGACCTGGCGCAGGTGCTGGTAGATGAAGGCTTCACCAGCCTGGAAGAGATTGCCTACGTACCGTTGGAAGAAATGCTCAACATCGACGGCTTTGACGAAGACACCGTCAACGAGCTTCGCGCTCGGGCCAAGGATCGTTTGTTGACTAAAGCCATCGCTACTGAGGAAAAGCTGGCAGACGCCCATCCGGCCGAAGACCTGCTCTCGCTTGAGGGTATGGACAAGGATTTGGCGATGGAACTGGCGGTGCGCGGCGTAATTACCCGCGAAGACCTGGCCGAGCAGTCTATTGACGATCTGCTCGACATCGACGGCATTGACGATGATCGTGCCGGCAAGTTGATCATGGCCGCCCGAGCCCATTGGTTCGAGTAACTAGGCGCGGCCTGAGGAGAGAAGTGCATGACGCAAGTCACGGTGAAACAACTGGCCGATGAGGTCAAAACACCGGTAGAGCGCCTGTTGCAGCAGATGCGTGAGGCAGGTCTGCCGCACACCGCCGCCGATGAAGGTGTGAGCGATAGTGAGAAGCAGTCTTTGCTGACTCACTTGAAGAGCAGCCACAAGGCGAAAGTGGAAGAACCGCGCAAGATTACATTGCAGCGCAAAACCACCAGCACCCTGCGTGTTGCTGGTAGCAAGAGCATCAGCGTTGAAGTACGCAAGAAGAAAGTCTTCGTACAGCGCAGCCCGGAAGAAATCGAAGCCGAGCGCAAACGCGAACTGGAAGAACGTCGCGCAGTAGAAAATGCTGCTCGTCAGAAGGCTGAAGAAGAAGCCAAGCGTCGCGCCGAAGAAGAAGCGCGTCGCCAGCCTGCTGCTGCGCAACCTGCTGCCACTGAAGCGGTCGCTGCGCCTAGCGCGCCAGTTGAAGCTGTGCGTGAGGCCGCTCCGGTTGCCGCTGCACCAGCACCGGCTGCTGACGCTCGCAAGCGCGACGAACCTCGTCGTCCGGACAAACCGCGTGCCGACGATAACAATCGTCGCGGTGGTGGTGGCGATGGCGAGCGCAAAAACGCTCCGCATCGTGCCTCGGTCAAAGAGAAAGCGCCTGCGCCACGCGTTGCCCCACGCACTACCGACGAAGAAAGCGATGGCTTCCGTCGTGGTGGTCGCGGCAAGGCCAAGCTGAAGAAACGCAACGCCCACGGTTTCCAGAGCCCAACCGGCCCTGTCGTGCGTGAAGTGAAGATCGGCGAGACCATCACTGTGGGCGATCTGGCCCAGCAGATGTCGGTCAAGGCTGCTGAAATCATCAAGTTCATGTTTAAGCTGGGCACTCCGGCCACCATCAACCAGGTACTGGATCAGGAAACTGCCCAGCTTGTTGCTGAAGAATTGGGCCACAAAGTGACTCTGGTCAGCGACACCGCCCTGGAAGATTCCCTGGCCGAGTCCCTGAAGTTTGAAGGTGAGGCAGTTTCCCGTGCACCGGTTGTGACCGTAATGGGCCACGTTGACCACGGTAAAACTTCCCTGCTCGACTATATCCGTCGTGCCAAGGTTGCTGCTGGCGAAGCCGGCGGTATCACCCAGCACATCGGTGCTTACCACGTTGAAACCGACCGTGGCATGGTGACGTTCCTCGATACCCCTGGTCACGCTGCGTTTACCGCAATGCGTGCCCGTGGTGCCAAGGCGACCGACATCGTGATCCTGGTGGTTGCAGCGGACGACGGCGTGATGCCACAAACCATCGAAGCTGTTCAGCATGCCAAGGCAGCTGGCGTTCCGCTGGTGGTCGCTGTGAACAAAATCGACAAGCCGGGCGCCGATCTCGATCGCATCCGTAGCGAACTGTCGGTTCACGGTGTGACATCCGAAGAGTGGGGTGGCGACACTCCATTCGTACCGGTCTCCGCGAAGATGGGTACTGGGGTTGACGAACTGCTCGAAGCCGTTCTGCTGCAAGCCGAAGTTCTGGAACTGACTGCTACGCCATCGGCTCCTGGCCGTGGTGTTGTGGTTGAATCCCGTCTCGACAAGGGCCGTGGCCCGGTTGCGACCGTTCTGGTTCAAGACGGTACCCTGCGCCAAGGCGACATGGTGCTGGTCGGTTCGAACTACGGCCGTGTACGTGCCATGCTCGACGAGAACGGCAAGCCAATCAAGGAAGCAGGTCCTGCTATCCCGGTCGAGATCCTTGGCCTGGACGGTACTCCGGACGCTGGCGACGAGATGAGCGTGGTTGCCGACGAGAAGAAAGCCCGTGAAGTGGCTCTGTTCCGTCAAGGCAAGTTCCGCGAAGTCAAGCTGGCCCGTGCTCACGCTGGCAAGCTGGAAAACATCTTCGAGAACATGGGCCAGGAAGAGAAGAAGACGCTTAACATCGTCCTCAAATCTGACGTACGTGGTTCCCTCGAAGCGTTGAACGGCGCCTTGAACGGCCTGGGTAACGACGAAGTGCAAGTGCGTGTTGTCGGTGGCGGTGTCGGTGGTATCACCGAGTCCGACGCCAACCTGGCACTGGCTTCCAACGCTGTACTGTTCGGCTTCAACGTGCGTGCCGATGCCGGCGCTCGCAAGATCGTCGAGCAGGAAGGCCTGGACATGCGTTACTACAACGTCATCTACGACATTATCGAAGACGTCAAGAAGGCCCTCACCGGCATGCTTGGCAGCGACGTCCGGGAGAACATCCTGGGTATCGCCGAAGTGCGTGACGTGTTCCGCTCGCCGAAATTCGGCGCGATCGCCGGTTGCATGGTGGTTGAAGGCACTGTGTACCGTAACCGTCCAATCCGTGTACTGCGTGAAGACATCGTTATCTTCGAAGGCGAGCTGGAATCCCTGCGCCGCTTCAAGGATGACGCTTCTGAAGTACGTGCCGGCATGGAATGCGGTATCGGCGTCAAGAGCTACAACGACGTCAAGGCTGGCGACAAGATCGAAGTCTACGAGAAGGTTCAGGTTGCTCGCAGCCTCTAACTCGCGCACTTCAGGAGCCACGCAGCGCGTGGGCATGCAAATGCCCCGCGCAGTGTACGGACTCTAAACGCAACGCCCGGTCTGGCTTTTGTCAGGCCGGGCGTTTGCCGCTTTCAGACCCCACGGGTTTCACCGTGTGGCAGTAACAGGTAACAAGACATGGCAAAAGAATACAGCCGTACCCAGCGTATCGGCGATCAGATGCAGCGCGAGCTGGCCCAACTGATCCGTCGCGAAGTCAAAGACCCACGCGTTGGCCTGGTCACCATCACCGCCGTTGAAGTGAGCCGTGACGTGGGTCACGCCAAGATTTTCATCACCGTGATGGGCCAGGACAACAGCGAAGAAATCGCGCAAAGCATCAAGGTGCTCAACTCCGCTGCAGGTTTCCTGCGTATGCAGTTGGCCCGTGAAATGAAGCTGCGCAGCGTTCCCCAGTTGCATTTCCACTACGACGAAAGCGTTGTGCGAGGTGCGCACCTCTCGGCCCTGATCGAGCGCGCCGTGGCGGAAGACAGCCAGCACCCGTCCACACCTGAAGACGCCAAGGAGTAAGCGGTGGCTCAGGTCAAACGTATCCGTCGCAACGTCAGCGGCATCATTCTGCTCGACAAGCCCATTGGCTTTACCTCCAATGCCGCGTTGCAGAAGGTCCGCTGGCTGCTCAATGCCGAAAAGGCCGGGCACACCGGCAGCCTCGACCCCCTGGCCACCGGCGTGTTGCCGCTGTGCTTTGGCGAGGCCACCAAGTTCTCCCAATACCTGCTCGATTCCGACAAGGGTTACGAAACCCTGATGCAATTGGGCAAGACCACCACCACGGCCGACGCCGAAGGTGACGTTTTGCAGGTTCGCGACGTGACCGTTGGTCGTGCTGATATCGAAGCTGCTTTACCCGGTTTTCGTGGGCAAATCAGTCAGATACCGCCGATGTACTCGGCGCTCAAGCGTGATGGGCAACCGCTTTACAAGCTGGCACGTGCGGGCGAAGTAGTGGAGCGCGAACCGCGTTCTGTTACTATTGCGCGCTTGGAATTACTCGCCTGTGAAGGCGACACCGCCCGCTTGGCCGTGGACTGCAGCAAAGGCACCTATATCCGTACCCTGGTGGAAGATATTGGTGAAAAGCTCGGTTGCGGCGCGTACGTTGCAGAACTACGACGCACCCAGGCCGGTCCTTTCAGTCTGGCCCAGACGGTCACGTTGGAAGAGTTGGAAGCGGTGCATGCCGAAGGCGGCAATGAAGCAGTTGATCGCTTCCTGATGCCATCGGACAGCGGTTTGCTCGATTGGCCATTGCTGCACTTCTCGGAGCACAGCGCGTTCTACTGGCTCAACGGCCAGCCGGTACGCGCTCCGGATGCCCCGAAGTTCGGCATGGTGCGAGTACAGGATCATAACGGTCGCTTTATCGGTATCGGTGAAGTGAGCGAAGACGGGCGTATAGCGCCACGTCGACTGATTCGGTCAGAATGACCGAACGAGTGTGGCTGTTAACAGGCACGGTCAACACTCATTTTTAGATACAGGGATTTGTCCCTGGCCTGTTGAAACTGCCCTTTGGGTGGTTTCCTGAAAAAAGGATTGCCTCATGGCTCTCGACGTTCAAGAAAAAGCACAAATCGTTGCTGACTATCAGCAAGCTGTTGGTGACACTGGTTCGCCAGAAGTGCAAGTTGCACTGCTGACCCACAACATCAACAAGCTGCAAGGTCACTTCAAGGCCAACGGTAAAGATCACCACTCGCGTCGTGGTCTGATCCGCATGGTAAACCAGCGCCGTAAGCTGCTGGACTACCTGAAAGGCAAGGATCTGGGTCGTTATCAGACTCTGATCGGTCGCCTGGGTCTGCGTCGCTAATAAGCGATTGCGCTAGAGGTTGGTTGTCTGCCGTGTGCCAGTGGGATTCCCGCAGGCCCATGGCAGGCTCCCAGCCTCAAGTTTTATCTGGATACACGTTTTACCCTGGACGAGCGTCGGGCCGATTCCCGGCATTGCCCAAGAATTTCGCAAGAAGACAAGTTCCCCAAGAGCCACAAAGAAGGTAGGACACCGTGAACCCGGTTATCAAAAAATTCCAGTTCGGTCAGTCGACCGTTACCCTCGAGACAGGCCGTATCGCCCGTCAAGCCTCCGGCGCAGTGCTGGTTACCGTTGATGACGACGTTACCGTACTGGTGACCGTTGTTGGCGCCAAGACCGCTGACCCGAGCAAAGGCTTCTTCCCTCTGTCCGTTCACTACCAGGAAAAGACTTACGCTGCCGGTAAGATCCCTGGCGGTTTCTTCAAGCGCGAAGGCCGTCCTTCCGAGAAAGAAACCCTGACTTCCCGACTGATCGACCGTCCGATCCGTCCGCTGTTCCCAGAAGGCTTCATGAACGAAGTGCAGGTTGTCTGCACCGTCGTTTCCACCAGCAAGAAGACCGATCCGGACATCGCTGCGATGATCGGTACCTCGGCCGCCCTGGCTATCTCCGGTATTCCTTTCGATGGCCCGATCGGCGCTGCCCGCGTTGCATTCCACGAAAGCACCGGCTACCTGCTGAACCCGACTTACGAGCAACTGAAAGCATCGAGCCTGGACATGGTCGTTGCCGGTACTTCGGAAGCCGTGCTGATGGTTGAATCGGAAGCCAAAGAGCTGACCGAAGACCAGATGCTGGGTGCGGTACTGTTTGCTCACGACGAGTTCCAGTCCGTGATCAACGCGGTTAAAGAACTGGCTGCCGAAGCTGCCAAACCAACTTGGGCCTGGGCTCCACAGGCTGAAGCCACCGAACTGCTGGGCGCTATCCGCTCCGAGTTCGGTGCTGCCATCTCCGACGCCTACACCATCACCGTCAAGGCCGATCGTTACGCTCGCCTGGGCGAGCTGAAGGACCAGGTTGTGGCCAAGCTGTCCGGTGAAGAAGGCCAGCCTTCCTCCAGCGAAGTAAAAGCGGCGTTCGGCGAAATCGAATACCGCACCGTTCGCGAAAACATCGTTAACGGCAAGCCACGTATCGACGGTCGCGACACTCGCACCGTTCGTCCGCTGAACATCGAAGTCGGCGTTCTGCCGAAGACTCACGGTTCGGCCCTGTTCACCCGTGGTGAAACTCAGGCCCTGGTAGTCGCGACCCTGGGTACCGCCCGTGACGCACAGCTGCTGGACACCCTGGAAGGCGAGAAAAAAGACCCGTTCATGCTGCACTACAACTTCCCTCCGTTTTCGGTGGGCGAGTGTGGTCGCATGGGTGGCGCTGGTCGTCGCGAAATCGGTCACGGCCGTCTGGCCCGCCGTTCGGTCCAGGCCATGCTGCCTGCCGCTGACGTGTTCCCGTACACCATCCGTGTCGTGTCGGAAATCACCGAATCCAACGGTTCCAGCTCCATGGCTTCCGTTTGCGGTGCGTCCCTGGCACTGATGGACGCCGGTGTGCCGATGAAGGCGCCGGTTGCCGGTATCGCCATGGGCCTGGTTAAAGAAGGCGAGAAGTTCGCCATCCTGACCGACATCCTGGGCGACGAAGACCACCTGGGCGACATGGACTTCAAGGTAGCCGGTACCGCCAAAGGTGTGACCGCGCTGCAGATGGACATCAAGATCAAGGGCATCACCGAAGAGATCATGGAAATCGCCCTGGGCCAAGCCCTGGAAGCGCGCCTGAACATCCTCGGCCAGATGAACCAGATCATTGGTCAGTCCCGTACCGAACTGTCGGAAAATGCTCCGACCATGATCGCGATGAAAATCGACACCGACAAAATCCGTGATGTTATCGGTAAAGGCGGCGCGACCATCCGTGCGATCTGCGAAGAGACCAAGGCGTCGATCGACATCGAAGACGACGGCTCGATCAAGATTTTCGGCGAAACCAAGGAAGCGGCTGAAGCAGCACGTCAGCGCGTCCTGGGCATCACTGCCGAGGCCGAGATCGGCAAGATCTATGTCGGTAAGGTTGAGCGCATCGTCGACTTCGGCGCATTCGTGAACATCCTGCCGGGCAAAGACGGTCTGGTGCACATCTCCATGCTGAGCGACGCTCGCGTTGAGAAAGTCACCGACATTCTGAAGGAAGGCCAGGAAGTGGAAGTGTTGGTACTGGACGTGGACAACCGCGGCCGTATCAAGCTGTCCATCAAGGACGTAGCAGCAGCCAAGGCTTCGGGCGTTTAATCACCCCCAGGTTTCACGCTGAAAAAAAGGACTCTTCGGAGTCCTTTTTTTATGGCAGCAGGAAAGTACCTAAAAATCAGGCGCTTAATGCAAAGCAAAAGCCGCAACTTGCATGCAGGCTCAGCCGGCATCATGCAAGTTGCACGAATCCGGATTTTCAGGTTTTTTATAACTCATTGTTTATAAAGGATTTAATTGCTTGTGCGGACTTGGCACACTGCCTGCAATAACCCTGTTAACGCTGCAGCATCAAGGTTTACACACTGCAGACTTTCAATAAAACAGGAGTTACTCGTATGAAGAAGTTCGCTCTCGCTACTGCTACCGCTCTGACCCTGGCCATGGGTGCTAACGTGGCCTTTGCCCAGACTTCCCAAGCTCCAATGACCTTGGCCGCCGGTGAAGTCACCAAGGCTAAAGAAACCACTTCGGACACTTGGATCACTACCAAAGTCAAAGCTGACCTGCTGACCGAGAAAGGTATTCCTGGTTCGGACATCAAGGTAGAAACCAACAAAGGCGTGGTTTCCCTGTCCTCGACCGTTGCGATCTCCGATTCGCAAAAAGCCACTGCTGTAGCCATCACCAAGAAAATCAAAGGTGTAACTGCCGTTTCTGCTGACGGCCTGATGGCTGGCGGCGCTACCAAGGCTGACAACATCGACAAAACCAAAAGCGCAGCGGCTGGTGCCAAAGAGTCCACTTCGGACACCTGGATCACCACCAAAGTAAAAGCTGACCTGGTTACCGAGAAAGGCATTCCTGGTACCGACATCAAAGTCGAAACCAACAAAGGCGTAGTGTCCCTGTCTTCGACCGCACCGGTTACTGAAGCTCAGAAAACTACCGCGGTGAACATCACCAAGAAAATCAAAGGCGTTAAAGCTGTATCGGCCGATGGTCTGAAAGCAGAGTAACGCATCGTTTTCGTCTGAACTGGACGGCGGCGGCTAAGGGTGAGTTAGATATCCACCCAAATGCACCTCTGGAGTTCATGCGACCGACCACACGGATGTGGTCATTACAGGCCCCGGCATTTATGTCGGGGCCTGTTCTATTATGGGTTGGAATACATGGGAAGGGCAGATGAAAATAAAGTGTGGGAGCGGGCTTGCCCGCGAATGCGGTAGATCAGTCAATGCATCCGGTGACTGACACTCCGCTTTCGCGAGCAAGCCCGCTCCCACATTTGGATAGTGTTGCTCAGACGTTACTCGGCATCCAGATGCATTGGCGTAACCACCCGGCCATCTTTCTCAGCCTGGCCCAGGTTGGCATCGATGAAGTACACCCGATCATCTTCCAGCTGCCCCTTATCCACCAGGTAGTCCTTGATGGTGCTGGCGCGGTCCTGACCGAGTTGGCGCAGCAGCACGTCGCTGCCACTCCAGAACTTGATCACGCCGTCGCGCAATTTCGCGCTGCGGTCATCGCTGCTCAGGTCCTTCCATTCGGCAGGCGGTTGTTGTTTCAGGCGGGTGCGGTAGATGCCTTCCAGCAATGGCGCTTTTTCCTTCTCGGGTACGACAAGTAACGACGCCTGGGCGGGTACTTTGTCGCCACGACGTTGAAGAATCTTGTAGTAGTTGTACTGGTATTCGCGCTCCAGCCGCTGGGCGGCAAGGAATGGCCCATCGCTGCTGGCCGCCGCTGTGCCTTCGATTTCCAGGCGCAGGGTAGGGCGTTCCTTAAGTGCTTTAGCCAGCGTGTTCAGGGCGCCTTCCGCATCTTTGTTCAACTCGCTGGAGCCTGCAGCGAACGACACATTGCCGAGATCTTCCGAGCCGCCGCCCGTCACCAGCCCACCGATAAACTTGAAGGGCGCCGTTGCCGCGCGCACTACCAGGTTACGCAGGGTCTGCCAGACGATCGGCATCACACTGAATTGCGGGTTGTTCAAGTCACCGGTGACCGGCAGTTCGATGGAGATCTTGCCGTCACTGTCCTTGAGCAGCGCGATGGCCAGGCGAATCGGCAAGTCCACGGCATCGGCGCTGTCGACTTTCTCGCCCAGTTGCAGTTGCTCAACCACCACTTTGTTCTCGGCCTTCAACTGGCCCTTGGTGATCACGTAGTGCAGGTCGAGGTTCAGGCGGCCCTTGCGGATACGGAAGCCGGCGAACTTGCCGGAATAAGGCGTCAGGGTGGTCAGTTCGACACGTTTGAAGCTGGTCGCAATGTCCAGCGCCGCCATCGGGTCGAACGGGTTCACGCTGCCCTTGATGGTTACTGGTGCATAGCGATCAACCTTGCCCTTGATGTCGACGCTGGCCGGTTTGGCCTGGCGACTGTCGATGGTGCCGATCTGCCCGTTGAGCTGTTGAATCGCGGTGGCGAAGTTGGGTGTGAGGCTGAAGTCGGCAAAATTGGCCGAGCCGTCATTGATCGCAATTTGCCCGATACGAATACCCAAGGGTTTGTCCTTGCTGGCGGGCTTGGGACCTTTGTCGGGCGCTTGCGGAATCAGCAGGTCATCAACGTTGGTGGTGCGGTCATCGTTGATCATGAAGCGCGCATACGGCTGCAGCAGGTTGACCTTGTCGATCGACAGGCTGTCGCCGTGCTGGTAGTTCACGCCTTCAAGCACCAGGCGCTGCCATTTGAGGAAGTCGCGGGTCTTGAGGGTGTCCAGGGTGTGCAATTGGTCGACCTGCGCACGGCCGGTGACCTGAAGCTTCAGAGGATCAGTGCTTTTCAGGTTCACATCCAGATTGCTGCCGAGCATGCCGCTGCGCAGTTCCAGGCGGATGAACGGGCTGATGTAGGACTGGGCCACCCGCAGGTCGATGTCCTGGGTGTTCACTTTCAGCTTGGCACTGACCGGGTTGAGGTTGACCTCGCCGGTCGCCTGGAGCTTGCCTTGCTTGCCCACGCCGCTGTCGAGCTTCAAGGTAAACGGGCTCTGGTTGAGGCTGTCGAAGTTCTGTACGTCGACGTTCAGCGGGCCGAGTTCCAGCGCTACCGCCGGCTTGGCCTGGCGGTCAGCCAGGTGCACCTGATAGTTACGCAGTTGCACGTCCTTGAGCAGAACTTGCCAGGGTTTGCTGGGCGCGGCAGGTTCGGCTTTTGGCGAGTCGGCGGTGGCGGGTGCGTTTTTCGGTTCCGGCGCCTTGGCCGGTTTGCTCGGCTGGCTGGCGAACAGTTTCTGCCAGTCCAGTTGCCCGTCGGCCTCAAGGGCCGCCCAGGTTTCCAGTTTGTTGCTGCGGATCTTGCCGACCACCACTTGCTGCTTGGCCAGGTCCACGGTGGTTTCGCTGACGTCCAGGCGTTCCAGGCGTACCAATGGGCGGCCGTCCGGTGCCTTGATGGCAAAGGGCGCGATGCTGGCGGCGGTGTTGGTCAGGTTCAGCTCGGTCTCTTTGGCCAGGCTGAACTTGTATTCGGTACTGAAGTTGAGCACGCCGTCTTCAAGCACCAGTGGCAGTGCATCACGTACATAGGGCCACCAGGCTTTCATCTTGCCGTTGGTGACTTTCAACGTACCTTCGGAGGTGATCGGCACCAGGCTGAAATTGCCTTTCCAGTCGATCTGCCCACCTGCCGGGCCGGCTGCGACCAGGGTCATGTCGGCATTATCTTCAGGCAGGGTGCTGAGGTTTTTCAGCTCGAAGTCGAGTGTGTCGTAGAGGAACTCGATGGGCTCGCTGGGACGCAAGTCTTCGAAGTGCACATAGCCGCTAGCCAGCTTGATGCTGTCAATACGCAACGGGAAGGGTTTGGCATCAGGATTGGCCGGTGTTGGCTCGCTGGGCGGCAGCTTGAACAACTGCGCCAGGTTGAGTTGGCCGGACTTGTCGAACAGCAATTCGGTCTTGGGCTTGTCCAGCTGTACGTCGGCCAGGTGCAGGGCACGGGTCCAGAGGCTGTCGATCTGCAGGTTGGCGTAGAGGCGTTCGAACCCGACCTGTTCCTTGCCGGGCTCACCGATCTTCAGGCCCCACAGGGTCAACTCCAGGCTGAACGGGTTGAGCTCGATTCGCTCGATCCGTGCCGGCACCGTGGCGTAATTGGCCAACTGTTGGTTGGCGATGCGAAGGGCGATGCCGGGGAGAATCAAAAAGCCCAGCAAGCTGTACAGGGCAAGTGCGGTCAACAAGGCGCCAGCGGCGCGAATCAATCCTTTGGGCATGGGGCGGCGCCATCTATGTCAAACAGGAGTGCCTTGGAGTATGGCACGGGTTTTCGGTTCCGAAGAGCAAGGGCCTTTGAGAAACCTCTTACAGCTGAAGTATCAGGGTTTTCAGGGGCGGTTGCTGATCCTGGGATGGGAAGTCCGCTCCAGGCGTCATGATTTGCCAGTCACGCACCGGGCGCCCGACTTTTTCTGCACAACGCAGTACCTGTTCGCGCCAATCCTCCATGCTGACTTTCGCCAGGTTGTTGCAGCAGATCAGCACGCCATTGTCGGCAGTCGCCAGTAGTGCAGGCTTGAGCAGGCTCTGGTAGTCGCGCAGCAGGTCGACGGTGCCGAATGCGCTCTTGGCCCAGGCCGGTGGATCCAGCAGCACCAGGTCGTATTGACGTTGCTCCAGGCGCGGATAACTCGGCAGCTTTTGCCCACGACGCTGGGTGATCGGCAGACCCGCCAATTGACGAATCGCTGGGAAGTAGTCGGACTGTACGAACTCCATGTTCGGCAATTGCGGGTTCAGCAAACCGTTTTCGCGACCCACCGCTAGGTTGCCCTCGGCGAAGTCCAGGTTGCACACCTCGCGGGCGCCACCGGCGGCGGCGCTCAGGCCCACGCCGCAGGTGTAGGCGAACAGGTTGAGCACGCTTTTGCCGGCGCTGTGGGCCTTGACCCAGCCCCGGGTGTTACGCAGGTCGAGGAACAGCAGCGGGTCCTGCCCGGCATGCCGCCCACGTACGCGGTAACTGAGGCCCCACTCGTGGCCAACCAGGTCCTCCAGTGCGGCGGGTTCGGCGCGATACACCGTGTCTTCGCGGTCGATGCGCGAATTGCCACGGGCGCGATCGTTGTACACCAGCAACAACTCCAGGCCCATGTACTGGTTGACCTGTTGATGCAGGTCCAGCAGGTCGGCAGTTTCCAGGGATTGGTGGAAGCTCTGCACCAGCAATTGCGGACCGTAGCGGTCGATGGTCAGGCCGCCGGCGCCTTCCTGGCTGCCATGGAACAGCCGGTAACAGTCGGTGCCTTGGGCATGCAGTTCGCTGATCAGGTCTTGACGATGATCGAGGGCGGCGCGCAGCGCCTGATTCAGGGAAGACATGGAGCGCGCCTTGCTGGGAAATTGAGGGCGCGAAGTTTAACAGCTATGCGCCGTCACCTACATCAACCCCATCCGGCGATGGGCGCGTTGCACCGAACCATTGCGCATCGCCCAGCGCAACATCGGCGCACTGCGTTTGACGCCGGCACGGATCATCTGGCGTTGCAGCGGGCTCTGGTACTGGTCGAGCATGGCGCTGGCCCAGTCCGGCAGCAGGTCGATCCCGGCGCGCATCATCAAGCTGCCAAATGGCTTGGCCAGCACGCTGGGTGAGGGGGCATTCAGCAGTAAGCGCAATACTTCACGGCTGCGATCGTCGCACAGCAATTGCGGGCGGATGCGTGTCAGATAATCCGAAACTTCCTGCCGAGAGCGCGGAACATGCCGTGCACCCAGCCGTTCAGCGACCAAGGCAATTTCACTGTAGTAACGGTCCTGGTCGCGGCCGGACAGGTGCGGGTTGCGGTAACGCAAGTGGGCGGCCAGGAAGTTACTGACCTCCGCCACATGCACCCAGGTCAGCAGCTCCGGGTCGCTGGCCGCATAAGGGCGACCATCCGGCGCGTGGCCGACCACCTGCAGGTGAATGGTGCGGACTTTTTCGATCAGCCATTCGGCGTCTTTGCGCGAGCCGAACGTCGTACCCGAAATGAACTGCGAGGTACGCCGCAAGCGCCCGAGCATGTCCTGGCGAAAGTTCGAGTGGTCCCACACGCCCGCCAGGGCCAGTGGGTGCAAGGCTTGCAGCATCAAGGCGCTGATGCCGCCGATAAGCATGCTGCTGAAGTCGCCATGTACTTGCCAACTCACCGAGTCGGGCCCGAACAGGCCTGGGTCGCCCTTGGGGTTTTCCAGGTCCAGTTGGCCCAGCGACAGGCCGGTCAGGCTCATCAGTTGGGTTTCGATACGGCTGCGGATAAATTCCATGGCGACTCAAGGGTTTCCTATCGGTTCAGGCGCTTGTCGATCAAGCCGTCCACCACGCTCGGATCGGCCAGGGTCGAGGTGTCACCCAGGCTGTCCAGCTCGTTGCAGGCGATCTTGCGCAAAATCCTGCGCATGATCTTGCCGGAACGGGTTTTCGGCAAGGCCGGAGCCCATTGGATCAGTTCCGGCTTGGCGAAGCTGCCAATTTCCTTGCTGACCAGGTCCAGCAGGTGTTTTTTTAACGCATCGCTGGGTTCCACGCCATTCATGGGGGTGACAAAGGCATAGATGCCCTGGCCTTTGACATCATGGGGGTAGCCCACCACGGCGGCCTCGGCCACCTGGTCGTGCAGTACCAGGGCGCTTTCCACCTCGGCAGTGCCGATGCGATGACCGGACACGTTGATCACATCGTCGATGCGCCCGGTGATCCAGAAGTCGCCGTCCTCATCGCGGCGTGCGCCGTCACCGGTGAAGTAGTAGCCGGGGTAGGGTTTGAAGTAGGTGTCGACCATGCGCTGCGGATCGCCGTACACACTGCGGATCTGCCCTGGCCAGCTGGCTTTGATCGCCAGTACGCCACTGCCGGCGCCGCTGAATTCCTTGCCTTGTTCATCGAGGAGTACCGGCTGTACGCCAAACATCGGCTGCGTCGCGCACCCAGGCTTGATGCGCTGCGCACTGACCAGTGGGCTGAGCATGATGCCGCCGGTCTCGGTCTGCCACCAGGTATCCACAATCGGGCAGCGCTGTTCGCCCACGGCATTGAAGTACCAGTCCCAGGCCTCCGGGTTGATCGGTTCGCCGACACTGCCCAGCAGGCGCAGGCTGGCGCGGGAGGTATTTTCCAGCGGGCCATGGCCTTCGCGCATCAGCGCGCGCAGGGCGGTGGGCGCGGTGTAGAAGATGTTGACCTGGTGCTTGTCGATCACCTGCCAGAAGCGCGAACTGTCCGGGTAGCTCGGCACGCCTTCGAACATCAGCGAGGTCGCGCCATTGGCCAGCGGGCCGTACACGATGTAACTGTGGCCGGTGACCCAGCCCACATCGGCGGTGCACCAGAACACTTCGCCGTCGCGGTAATCGAGCACGTACTTGAAGGTCATCGCCGTTTGCAGCAGGTAGCCGCCGGTGGTGTGCAGCACGCCCTTGGGTTTGCCGGTGCTGCCGGAGGTGTAGAGGATGAACAGCGGGTCTTCGGCGTCCATCGGCTCGGGCGGGCAGTCGTCGCTGGCGGCGTCCAGGGCTTGTTGATACTTGAGGTCGCGGCCTTCGCTCCAGTTAACGGTCGCTCCGGTGCGTTCCACTACCAGTACCGTAGTCACATTCGGGCAACTGGCCAGGGCCTTGTCGACATTCTGCTTCAGCGCCACCGGCTTGCCGCCGCGCACGCCTTCGTCAGCGGTGATCACCGTGCGGCAGTCGGCGTCGAGAATACGGTCGCGCAAGGCGTCCGGCGAGAAACCACCAAATACCACGGAGTGCACCGCGCCAATCCGCGTGCAGGCGAGCATGGCGTAGGCGGCCTCCGGGATCATCGGCATGTAGATGCACACGCGGTCGCCTTTCTTAACGCCACGGCTTTTCAGCACATTGGCCAGGCGGCTAACGTTCTGGTGCAGTTGGCGGTAGGTGATTTTGGAAGATTTTGTCGGATCATCGCCTTCCCAGATGAAGGCCGGCTGATCGGCGCGTTGCGCCAGGTGACGGTCGATGCAGTTGTAGCTGACGTTCAACTGGCCACCGGCAAACCATTGGGCGGCGCCGGTGTGGATGTCTGAGCGTTGAACAGTGTGCCAGGGGGTTATCCAGTCGAGAAAGCGTTTGGCCTGTTCAGCCCAGAAGGTGTCCGGCTGATCGATGGATTGGCGGTAGAGGCGCTGATAGTCCTCTTGACTGAGTTGCGCAGCCCGGCGGACGGCATCGGCGGTGGGGAACGTGCTGATATCGAACATGAGCGATCCTTATTCTTGTTTTAGCCACAAGTCATAAAGATGCACCCTGAAGGGGGAGGGTTCAAGGCCAACGTCCAATTGGACGTTGGCCTCGAAAAACCTCGATCAGCCGCGGTGACGACCGCGGAAGTAGTTGATCAGGCCCTGGGTCGAAGCGTCCTCGGCCGAGGTTTCTTCGGCGCCGGTCAGGCGGTTGTAGACGCCCTTGCCCAGCTCCTTGCCCAGTTCCACACCCCATTGGTCGAAGGCGTTGATACCCCAGATCACGCTCTGTACGAACACTTTGTGCTCGTACATGGCCACCAGGGCGCCCAGGCGACGCGGGCTGATGCGTTCAACCACAATGGTGTTGCTCGGACGGTTGCCCGGAATCACCTTGTGCGGTGCCAGCTTCTGCACTTCGTCTTCCGGGATGCCTTTGTCGCGCAGCTCGGCTTCCGCTTCAGCGCGGGTCTTGCCGAGCATCAGTGCCTGGCTTTGGGACAGGCAGTTGGCGTACAGCCATTGGTGGTGGTCGGACACCGGGTTGAAGCTGACGATCGGCACAATGAAGTCGGCCGGGATCAGTTGGGTCCCCTGGTGCAGCAACTGGTGGTAAGCGTGCTGGCCGTTGCAACCCACGCCACCCCAGATCACCGGACCGGTGTCGGTGGCGACGGGCGTACCGTCCTGGCGCACGCTCTTTCCGTTGGATTCCATGTCCAGCTGTTGCAAGTGTTTGGTGATGTTACGCAGGTAGTGGTCGTACGGCAGGATCGCGTGGCTCTGCGCACCCCAGAAGTTGCCGTACCACACGCCCAGCAGGCCGAGCAGCACCGGCATGTTCTGTTCGAATGGGGCGTTCTGGAAATGCTGGTCCATGGTGTAGGCGCCGGACAGCAGCTCCTTGAAGTTGGACATGCCGATGGCCAGGGCGATTGGCAAGCCGATGGCCGACCACAGCGAGTAACGACCGCCGACCCAATCCCACATCGGGAAGATGTTTTCTTCGCGGATACCGAAGGCCACGGCCGCCGCGTTGTTGCTCGACACGGCGATGAAGTGGCGGTACAGCTCGGCTTCCGAGCCACCCTGGGCCAGGTACCAGGCGCGGGCTGCCTGGGCGTTCTTCAGGGTTTCCAGGGTGTTGAAGGATTTCGACGAGACGATGAACAGCGTGGTCTCGGCGCGCAGCTTCATGGTCAGCTCGTGGAACTCGCTGCCGTCGATGTTCGCCAGGTAGTGGCAGCGCACGCCTTTGTGGGCGTAGGACAACAGCGCCTCGGAGACCAGCTCCGGGCCGAGGAACGAACCACCGATACCGATGTTCACCACGTCGGTGATCGGCTTCTCGGTGTAGCCACGCCACAGGCCGTCATGGATGCGGCCGACCAGGTCGGTGATCTGGTTCAGCACCTTGTGCACGTCCGGCATGATATTCACGCCGTTGACCGACAGCTTGTCACCCACCGGGCGGCGCAGGGCGGTGTGCAGCGCCGGGCGGCCTTCGGACGAGTTGACCGGTTCGCCTTTGTACAGCGCGTCGATCGCGTCCTTGAGGTGGACCTCTTTGGCGAGGTTTACCAGCAGGTCACGGGTTTCGCTGGTGATCAGGTTTTTCGAGTAATCGAGGAAAAGTCCGCAGCTGCTCAAGGTGAACTGGGAAAAACGCTGAGGATCGGCATTGAACGCTTCGCGCATGCTGAAATCCTGCATGGCTTGGCGATGTTGATTGAGCGCTTGCCAGGCGGGCAGAGCGGTAACGTCATGAGGGGTGCGGTAGTACGCCATCGCTGCGGGTTTCCTTTTATTACGGGGACTGCCTTTAGGACACTTCTTTGCCCGGAACATCCAGTCTTAGATCAAACAATGGGTTCCGGACAGCGCTAACCATAGCGCAGGGCGATTACATTAAACCTAGCGTGTCGATATGTCTTGGCTTTGTCTGCGCTCATGCCGGTACTTTTTTATACCGGCACTTTTTATTGAGGCAGCAATGAGGGCAACTGGAGGGAGGTCAGTCGAGGGTCAGATGCAGGTTATCGATGAGACGCGTGGCCCCCAGGTAGGCGGCCACCAGGATCACGATATCCCGATCTTCGCCGGTGGCAGGGCGCAGATGCACGCCCTGGCGCACTTCGAGGTAGTCCAGACGCAACCCGGCGGCTTCGATCTGGCGGACCTGTTCGGCGCGCAGCTTGGCGAAGTCACGGTCACCGGCTTTGATTGCAGCGCCGATCTGGCTGAGGCTGCGGTACAGCACCGGCGCAATCGCGCGTTGCTCGTCGCTGAGGTAGCCGTTGCGCGACGACAGCGCCAGGCCGTCGTCGGCGCGCACGGTGGGTTCGCCGATGATCTGGATCGGCATGTTCAGGTCATGCACCATGGCGCGGATCACGGCCAGTTGCTGGTAGTCCTTCTGGCCAAACACCGCCATGTCCGGCTGCACCATGTTGAACAGCTTGCTGACCACCGTCGCCACGCCTTCGAAATGCCCGGGGCGACTGGCGCCGCACAGGCCTTCAGACAGTTGCGGAACGCTGACGCGGGTCTGGCCGGTCATGCCACCGGGGTACATTTCTTCGACGGTGGGTGCGAACAGCAGGTTGCAGCCGGCTTGCAGCAACTTTTCCTGATCGGCGGCCAGGGTACGGGGGTATTTGTCCAGGTCTTCGCCGGCGCCAAATTGCAGCGGGTTGACGAAGATGCTGGCGACCACGAAATCCGCCTGCTGGGCGGCCTTGGTCACCAGGGTGGCATGACCGCTGTGCAGGTTACCCATGGTGGGCACAAAGCCGATGCGCTTGCCGGCGCTGCGGGCATGCGTCACGGCAGCCCGCAGTTCACGTACGGTTTTAACGGTGTTCATGCAGAGAACCCATGTTCGGCGGCCGGGAAGGTCACGCCTTTGACTTCGGCGACGTAAGCGCTCAAGGCGTCATGGATGCTGGTCTGGCCGGTCATGAAGTTTTTCACGAACTTCGGCACGCGGCCGCTGATCGACAGGCCGAGCATGTCGTGCACCACCAGCACCTGGCCATCGGTGGCCGAACCCGCGCCGATACCGATCACCGGCACTTTCACGGCCTGGGTGATTTCCGCCGCCAACTCGCTTGGCACACATTCGAGCAGGATCATGGCCGCGCCGGCCTGTTCCAGGGCGATGGCGTCCGCGCGCATCTGGCGTGCCTGGGCTTCATTGCGGCCCTGTACCTTGTAGCCGCCGAGGATGTTCACCGACTGCGGCGTCAGGCCCATGTGCGCGCACACCGGTACGCCACGCTCTGCGAGCAGGCGGATCGACTCGGCAAGCCACACTGCGCCTTCAACCTTGATCATGTGCGCACCGGCTTGCATCAGTTTGCCGGCATTCTGGAAGGTCTGTTCGAGTGTCGCGTAACCCATGAACGGTAGGTCGGCGATGATGAAGGCGCCATCGTTACCGCGCTTGACGCTGGCAGTGTGGTACGCAAGTTCATCGGTGGTGACGGGCAGGGTGCTGTCATTCCCTTGAAGAACCATGCCCAGGGAGTCGCCCACCAGCAGCACTTCAACCCCGGCCTGGCAACTGGCGTGGGCGAACGTGGCGTCATAGCAGGTCAGCATGGCGATTTTTTCACCTTTGAGCTTGAGGCTCTGCAAGGTGGTCAGGGTAACGTCTGGCATGAAAAGGGTCCTCGTTCAGGCGCTTGGAAACAGCGAGTAACGCGCGTGAGTCTTCGTTTATACAGGCGCACTGTCTTGAGAGCAGTGCTTATAAGGCCTGGATTGCGCCCTTCAGCGCCGGGTTGGCGGCAGCGGGACGCCTATAGTCGTGAGGAGGACACGGGAAGTCAATTGGATGTGTTACCGCATTGTTACGATGGCGGTGTTACCGCTGTTACTGACGCGATTGTAGGAGCGAGCTTGCTCGCGAAGAACGTATAGACACCGCGTTTAATCAGGCTGCGCGCGTTATCGTTGACGATTTTCGCGAGCAAGCTCGCTCCTACCGTGGGAGGCGTTCCAGACCGACGAATGGGCAGGCGGCCAGCAAGTTTTGCAGGGTTCGCCCATCGGGTAACGCCAGGCTGGCGGGCGCCAGTTCGGCCAACGGGTACAGCACAAACGCCCTGAGGTGCATCTGGTAGTGCGGCACCTTGAGGCGCGGCTCGTCGATCAGGCGATCGCCAAACAGCAGGATATCGAGGTCGAGCGTGCGCGGGCCCCAACGCTCAAGGCGTTCGCGGCCCTGGTCGTTCTCGATGGTTTGCAGCGCATCCAGCAGCTCAAGTGGGGCTAGGTTGCTGTCCAGGGCCGCAACCGCGTTGGTGTAGCGCGGCTGGCCAGGGAGCAGTGAGTCACTTTGATAGAAGGCAGAGACCCCGGCGACGTGGGTGCCGGGCAATTGCGCCAGCGCTTCGATAGCGCTGCGCAATTGCTGCTCCGGGGCAGCCAGGTTGCTGCCCATGCCGATGTAGATGCGTTCCACGTTTATTCGCCCGAGGCGTCGGCCGCGCTACGCTTGCGCTTGCTGCTGCTGCGGCGACGTTTTTTCGGCCCAGCGCCTTCACCATCGCCTTTGCTGCCGAGGTCACGGATCATGTCGCGGCGTTCGCTGTCATTGGCGTCCTGGTAGTCGGTCCACCATTCGCCCAGGCCGTCGGTCTGCTCGCCGGCGCTTTCACGCAACAGCAGGAAGTCGTAGCCGGCGCGGAAACGCGGGTTGTCCAGCAACAGATCGGCACGTTTGCCACTGCGGCGTGGCAGGCGTTCCTGCATGTCCCAGATCTCGCGGATCGGCATGGTGAAACGTTTCGGAATGGCGATGCGCTGGCACTGCTCGGCAATCAGCTCATGGGCGGCTTCCTGCATGGCCGGGATCGGCGGCATCCCACGCTCCTGCAAACGCAGTACGCGTTTTGGCAACGCCGGCCACAACAGCGCGGCAAACAGGAACGCCGGGGTGACCGGTTTGTTCTGCTTGATGCGCAGGTCGGTGTTGATCAGTGCTTCGCTGATCAAGGTGTGGGTGTACGTCGGGTTGTATTCCAACGCCTCGGCGCTGGCCGGGAACAGCGGGTCGAACAACTGCAGGTCGACGAGCATTTCGAAGGTGTCGGCGGCATAGCCCGAGAGAAACAGCTTCAACACTTCTTCGAACAGGCGGGCCGAGGGGATCTCGCGCAGCATCGGTGCCAGTTCGCGAATCGGCGCAGCGGTGTGGCGCTCAATGCCGAAGTTCAGCTTGGCGGCAAAACGTACCGCCCGCAGCATGCGCACCGGGTCTTCCTGGTAACGCTGGACCGGGTCGCCGATCAGGCGGATCAGGTTGTTGCGAATATCATGTACGCCATTGGCGTAATCGAGAATGCGCTCGCTGACCGGGTCGTAATACAAGGCATTGATGGTGAAGTCGCGGCGCTGCGCGTCTTCTTCCAGTGTGCCGTAGACGTTGTCGCGCAGGATGCGCCCGCTTTCGTTGCGTGAGGACTGGTTGGTGTCTTCCTCTTCATCGTTTTGCGGGTGGCCGGCGCGGAACGTCGCAACTTCGATAATTTCGCGACCGAAGTGGATGTGCACCAGCTTGAAGCGTCGGCCGATGATCCGCGCATTGCGGAATTCGGCACGCACTTGCTCAGGCGTGGCGCTGGTGGCGACGTCGAAGTCCTTGGGCGTGATATTGAGCAGCATGTCGCGTACACAACCGCCCACCAGATAAGCCTGGTAGCCGGCGTTCTGCAAACGTTCGACGATATTCACGGCATAACGGCTGAATTGAGCGCGTTGCAGCGAATGCTGGCTGCTGTTGAGCACTTCAGGCGTGCTGCGTTTGTGTTGCGTACGACGCAAGGGAGAACGGAATGACTGGAACAACTTCTTCAGCATGGGATGCACTGTTTGAAGGAATGTTCGGCCATAACGAAGAATGACCGCATGATGGGCGGGGATTCTAGCATTTAGTCAGGGGATGGTGTAGGAACAAGCTGCAAGCCCCAAGCCAAAAGCTTCAAGCGGTTGCTGGACGGTCAAATCGCGGAAACTACAAGGGGAGCCGAAGCTCCCCCAGAAGTAGTTGCGTGCTCTATTTTTATTATGGGTTGCGGGCTTCTTGTTTTTGTTGATCGCCCTCGCCATGAAGCTTCACCTTCATGACACTCCCAATCGGGAGTCAAGAGCAAACGGATTGCTTTGGTCGCTGTGTTGCTGATCTAAGATCCAACCAGTTCAGGCTCTGCCTTAGGGCAGTTTTTGTTGTTCTCGGCCTGGTTGCGGGGCAAGCCCCAAATGCAACGCCTCTCCAAAAGAATCAGTTAGCTGCGCCTCCGCCGTGTTGTTTTTGTTATGCGTGAGTCGATTCGTCTTATTTTTATTGTCTTGTACAAAGCTTGTTATTGTTTTTGTACTAAGCATATAGCAGGGTGCGTGCCAACTTTTGCACCGCCCAGCAAATCCGGGGGGTTGAGGTGGTTTCGGGTTTTTGACGGACCAAAAAAAGCCGGGGCTTCGTTACCGTAAGCCCCGGCTTTTGTTACGCGAAATATCCGCGGTAACAGTTTTTTCACATCTGTGGGTGTTACCTGTGGGGCGCGGCCTCAGCTTTCGCTGGCCACACCGGTCTTGCGCCGTGGGATCCCCAGGCGCTGGCGACGTTCCCACAGGCATTTGCGGCTCACGCCCAGCTTGCGCGCCAGTTCGGTCTCGGTCATATGGTCCTGGTGCTCAAGGACGAAATGCTGGAAGTAGTCTTCCAGTGACAAATCTTCCGTCGGCTCATGGCTGGTGTTGCTACCGCCGCCCTGTTGTGGGGCCAGGCCGATGAAGTCGTCGTCCTCCAGATCGCTCAGCTCAATGTCGATGCCCAGCAGCTCGGCGGAAATCTCCGGGCTCTCCGACAGGATCACCGCACGCTCGACCGCATTTTCCAGCTCCCGCACGTTACCTGGCCACGAGTAATGGCGAATCGCCTGCTCGGCGTCCGGGGCAAACTTCAGGTCGGTACGGTTGATGCGCGCACTCTGGCGCAACAGGAACGCATTGGCGATCTCGTTGACGTCGGCGCCACGCTCACGCAGGGCCGGCAACTTGAGGGCGATCACGTGCAGGCGGTAATACAAGTCTTCACGAAACTGGCCGATCTTGGCCAGGCTCTTCAGGTCTCGGTGGGTCGCCGCGATCAATCGAACATCGACCTTCTGCGATTGCACCGAGCCGACGCGGCGAATCTCTCCTTCCTGCAACACGCGCAGTAAGCGCGCCTGGGCTTCCAAAGGCAGCTCGCCGATCTCGTCGAGGAACAGCGTGCCACCGTCCGCCGCTTCCACCAGGCCCGCCCGCCCGGCGCTGGCACCGGTAAACGCGCCTTTTTCGTGGCCGAACAGCTCGGACTCGATCAGGGATTCAGGGATCGCCGCGCAGTTCACCGAGATCATCGGCGCCTTGGCTCGCTTGGACAGGTTGTGCAGCGCGCGGGCCACCAGTTCTTTACCGGTGCCTGACTCGCCCTGAATCAATACATTGGAGTCGGTGGGCGCGACTTTGCGGATCTTGCTGTACAGGTCCTGCATGGGTGGGCAGGAGCCGATGATGCCGATCTCGCCGTTGCTGTTGTCGACGCCTGGCTTGTCATTGGTCTTGCCTGCCGGGCGTTGCTCGGCCGGTGCGCTGCTGGCCGACTGGCGGTCGCGCAGGATACGGGCCACTGCCTGGAGCATCTCGTCATGATCGAAGGGCTTGGCGATGTAGTCCACCGCGCCCATCTTCATGGAGTCCACCGCCGAGCGCAGGCTGGCGTAGCTGGTCATGATCAGCACCGGGGTGCCCTGGCCAAGCTTGATCAGCTCGGTGCCAGGCGCGCCAGGCAGGCGCAGGTCACTGACAATCAGGTCGAACGTGGGAATGCTGAAACGCTCCTGGGCTTCCTGCACAGAGCCGGCTTCGCTGACCTGGTACTGATTTCGTTCAAGCAGGCGACGCAAGGCAGAGCGGATAATGGTTTCGTCTTCGACGATCAAAATGTGCGGCATTGATTCAATTCTCTCGACGGTCTCAGTTCACAGCGGACGTCGCTTCGACATGACGCGGCAAGGTCACCCGAATACGGGTGCCGCGTTGGCTTTCGGTGTCAGCCGGGCTGTCGATGGTGATTTGTCCATAATGCTCTTCAACGATGGAATAGACCAGTGCAAGGCCCAGACCGGTACCTTCACCTGGGTCCTTGGTGGTGAAGAAGGGTTCGAACAATCGGTCCATGATGTTCTGTGGAATACCGCTGCCTTCATCTTCGACGATCAGATCGACCGTATGTTCGAAAGCCTCGGTCTTGACGCGCACCGCACCGCCGGCCGGGGTGGCGTCACGGGCGTTGGACAGCAGGTTGATCAGCACCTGGGCGAGGCGTTGGGAGTCGCCGTCGACCCAATGGTCGGGGTCGCATAAATTGAAGAACTGTACTTCGAAATTGCGCCGGTTCAAGGCCAGCAGCCCAATGGCATCCTGTGCCACCTCGGCCAGGCACACGGCTTCGTCGTGGTTCTGGTGGGCGCCGGCATGGGCAAAGCTCATCAGCGACTGCACGATGCGCGAGACACGTTTGGTCTGTTCGAGGATCTGCCCGCTGATCTCGGTGATTTCGCCATCGTCTTCACGCTCTTCCCGCAGGTTCTGCGCCAGGCAGGCGATACCGGTGATCGGATTGCCGATTTCATGGGCCACGCCCGCCGCCAGCCGGCCGATACTGGCCAGGCGCTCGGAGTGCACCAGCTTGTCTTCGAGCATCTGGGTTTCGGTCAGGTCTTCCACCAGCAGCACCAGGCCGCTGTTGCCGGGGGCCAGCGGCTCGTCGATCGCGGCTTTGTGCAGGTTGAGCCAGCGGGTCTGGCCGTCGAGGGCCAGGTGCTGCTTGTGCAGGTGTTCGTCGGGCAGATTGATGAAACCTTGCAACAGTTCTTTCCACGGCTCGCCCAGGGTATTCAGGCGTGAACCCACTACGCGTTGCGCCGCGATACCGGTGAGTTCTTCCATGGCCTTGTTCCACATCAGGATCTCTTGATCCTTGGCCAGGGAGCAGACGCCCATCGGGAGTTCCTGCAGGGTCTGGCGGTGGTAGCGACGCAGGGCATCGAGTTCGGCGGCCAGGCCTGTGAGGCGGGAGTGGTAGTCCTCCAGCCGGCTTTCGATGAAATGGATGTCTTCGGTCACGTAGTTTTCGCCGCCGGCCTTGTAGGGCAGGAAGGTTTCCACCATGTCCTGGGACACGCTCGGCCCCATCAAACCGGACAGGTTGGCTTCGATACGGTCACGCAGACGCCGTAGCGCGTACGGGCGCCGCTCATCGAACGGCAGGTAGAGATCGCGCAGCGCCTGCTCAACCTCCTTTTGTGCCGCCTTGGCACCCAACGGTTTGGCCAGTTGCGTGGCGAATTCCTGGGGTGAGGCCGCATGCAATTCACGCCGTTGCGGGCGGCGTACGTTGTCCACCGCACAGGCTTCGGCGGCGCTGGTTTCTTCCGGGCTGGCGTTGGTAAACAGTGAGATCAGGGTGAACATCAAGACGTTGGCGGCCAATGACGCAATCGCGGCCATGTGCCAACTGGTGTCGTCCAGGACGTAGATCATGTTCAGCAACGGAATGTAGAAGCCCTGCAAATTGCCGACCAGCGGCAGCAGCATGGTCACGACCCACACCAGGATCCCCGCCAGCAGCCCGGCGATGAAGCCGCGCCGATTGGCCGTCGGCCAGTACAGCACCGACAGTACGCCCGGCAGGAACTGCAAGGTGGCGACAAAGGCGACGATCCCCAGGTTGGCCAGGTCCTGGCCCGCGCCCAGCAGCAGGTAAAAACCGTAGCCGGCCATGATGATCGCGACGATCAGTGCGCGCCGTGTCCATTTCAGCCAGCGGTAGATATTGCCCTCGGCCGGCGGTTGGTACAGCGGCAATACCAGGTGGTTGAGCGCCATGCCCGAGAGGGCCAGGGTGGTCACGATGATCAGCCCGCTGGCAGCTGACAACCCGCCCACATAAGCGAGTAGCGCCAAGGCCGGGCTGTTCGCGGCAATGCCGATGCCCAGGGTGAAATACTCAGGGTTGGTGGTGGCTCCCAGTTTCAGTCCGGCCCACAGGATCAGCGGCACCGCCAGGCTCATCAACAGCAGGAACAACGGCAGGCCCCAGCTGGCGCTGACCAGCGAGCGCGGGTTGAGATTCTCGGTGAAGGTCATGTGGTACATGTGCGGCATCACGATCGCCGAAGCGAAGAACACCAGCAGCAGTGTGCGCCAGGGGCCTTCCTGCAGTGGCGTATGCAGGGCGGCGAGGGCGGTCTGGTTTTGCAGCAGCCACAGTTCCAGCTGTTGCGGGCCGTCGAACACGCCGTAGAGCGCATAAAGGCCGACGCCACCGATGGCGATCAGCTTGATGACCGACTCAAAGGCAATCGCAAACACCAGGCCTTCGTGTTTTTCACGGGTGGCGATGTGGCGTGAGCCAAAGAAAATCGTGAACAGGGTGATCAGCGCGCAGAAGGCCAGGGCCACTCGATGTTGCACCGGTTCGCGGGTCAGGATGCTGATGGAGTCCGCCACCGCCTGGATTTGCAGGGCCAGCAACGGCAAAACGCCGATCAGCATGAAAATGGTGGTCAGTGCGCCGGCCCAGGTGCTGCGGAAGCGGAAAGCGAACAGGTCGGCCAGGGATGACAGCTGGTAAGTGCGGGTGATCTTCAGGATCGGGTACAGCAGCACAGGCGCCAGCAGAAACGCGCCGGACACCCCGAGGTAGCTGGAGAGAAAGCCGTAACCGTATTGATAGGCCAGGCCTACGGTGCCATAGAACGCCCACGCGCTGGCGTAGACGCCGAGGGACAAGGTGTAGGTCAACGGATGGCGAATGATCGCCCGCGGAATCATTCCGCGCTCACTGATCCAGGCCACCCCGAACAACGCGGCCAGGTAGGCGGCGCTGATCAGCAGCATCTGGGTGAGGCTAAAGCTCATCGGCATCTTTTTGGCTCTGCAGGATGAAAGTCACGACGATCAGGATCAACCACAGCAGATAAGGGCGATACCAGGCGCCCGTGGCGTCGATCCACCAATCCATGATGGCGGGGGAAAACAGGTAGATCCCGACGACCAGCAGCAGGACCAATCGATAGATGTACATGTTGGCCTTTGATAGAGAGTGGGGGATGCAATGTTTTCCTGTAGGGGCGAGCTTGCTCGCGAAGGTCGTTAACGATAACGCGTCCATCCTGGATGAACGAGATGCCTTGACGTTTTTCGCGAGCAAGCTCGCTCCTACAGGTTGAATGTTGCGGCGATGGTAACGGATGCCGGGCAAGCTGCAAGCGCCTTCAGCTCAATTGCGCTTCGGCCAGCGTGAGTGTGCGCGGTATCCGCGTGGCGTCCCAGTGCTGGATGCCCCAGTCCAGCAGTTCCCGTGGGCGGGCGTACGTGAGTTCTTCCCCGGGTTGCTGGCCGAGGGCGCGCAGGGCCCTTAATAGCAAAGGCGTGGCCTGGTCGGGTGTCAACGGTGGGGAGCGGTAGGACTTGCCCAATTTGTTACCGTCCGGCTGGACGATCAGCGGCACATGCAGGTAGCGCGGCTGGCGCAGGCCCAGCAGTTCCTGCAGGTAGAGCTGGCGTGGCGTGGAGTCGAGCAGGTCGGCGCCGCGCACGATGTCGGTAACACCTTGCCACGCATCGTCGAGGACCACGGCCAATTGATAGGCATAGAGGCCATCGCGGCGACGGATGATGAAATCGCCTACATCGCGGCCCAGATGCTGTCGGAATTCGCCCTGCACACGGTCGGTAAAGTGGTAGGCAAGCTCAGGAACACGCAGACGGATGGCCGCGTCCTGCTGATCGTGACCGGCATTGCGGCATAGGCCTGGGTAGATCCCGTTGTAGGCTTCCAATTGTTTTCGTGAGCAGGTGCAGGCGTAGGCCAGGCCGTGGTTGAACATATCGTTCAGCACTTTGGCATAGGCTTCGTGCCGTTCGCTTTGTCGGACCAGTTCGCCGTCCCACTCAAAACCGTAGCTTTCCAGTGCATGCAGGATCGCTGCCTGGGCGCCGGGCTCTTCACGAGGTGGGTCGAGGTCTTCCATACGCATGAGCCAGCGGCCTTGGTTGGCGCGGGCGTCGAGGTAGGAGGCGAGGGCGGCGACCAGTGAGCCGAAATGCAAATGGCCGCTGGGCGTGGGGGCAAAACGCCCGATATAGGTAGAGGCTGTCATGGGCCGGATACTACTGGAAATTCGGTAAACGCCAGAAACAAAAATGGGGCGTTCGCACGCCCCATTCGTTCAGCTCGGCTGGATTACTTGCCGACCTGTTTTTCCTTGATTTCGGCCAAGGTCTTGCAGTCTACGCAGAGGTCCGCGGTTGGGCGGGCTTCCAGGCGACGAATACCAATCTCGACGCCGCAGGATTCGCACCAGCCGTATTCTTCGTCCTTGATCAGTTGCAGCGTCTTGTCGATCTTCTTGATCAACTTGCGCTCGCGATCACGGGCGCGCAGTTCAAGGGCGAATTCTTCTTCCTGGCTCGCACGGTCGGCGGGGTCAGGGAAGTTGGCTGCTTCGTCCTTCATATGGTCAACCGTACGGTCGACCTCCTGCATCAAGTCCTGTTTCCACTTGTTCAGGATCTTGGTGAAGTGCTCGCGCATGGGCTCGCCCATGTACTCCTCACCTTTCGTCTCTACGTAAGGTTCGAAGCCGTTGAGGCCTTGAGTCTGCTGTTGCTTTGCTTGGGTGGACATGAATAGACCGCCTCTCACTCTTCTAATCCATTGCGCAGGATTGCAACGTCACCGACACCTGCCGGCCCTGCGGCTGCAAGCGGGCGAACTTACCAGATAGATTCGGGGTGCGCCACTCCCGGTTGTCGAGGCCCACGGCAAAGCGGTTGCAAACTACGACAGCCCGCCATTGCTGGGTATGTGTTGCCTCGAATGTAGATTTTAGTCGTTTTGCAGGCGCTTGCCCGGACTGCACATGCCGCCGGGCAGGCAATAGAACATGTTTTACGGCGCGGGTTCGGTAGAATCCAGATTTTGTCCTCACCGTTAAGGAAGGCTAATGGCCCAGCCCTACAGTGCGCGCAGTCGCGCCATCGAACCTTTTCATGTCATGGCATTGCTGGCGCGGGCCAATGAGCTGCAGGCTGCCGGTCATGATGTGATCCATCTGGAAATCGGCGAGCCGGACTTCACCACTGCGGAGCCGATCATCCAGGCAGGCCAGGCCGCACTGGCCAACGGCAAGACTCGCTACACCGCGGCCCGTGGCCTGCCTGAACTGCGCGAGGCCATCAGTGGTTTCTATCAGCAGCGCTACGGGTTGAACGTCGACCCCGAGCGTATCCTGATCACCCCCGGCGGTTCAGGCGCATTGTTGCTGGCCAGCAGCTTGCTGGTGGACCCTGGCAAGCATTGGCTGCTCGCAGACCCTGGTTACCCGTGCAATCGCCACTTCCTGCGCCTGGTAGAGGGCGCGGCCCAGTTGGTACCGGTCGGCCCGGAGGTGCGCTATCAGTTGACCGCCGACCTGGTGGCCAAGCACTGGGACCAGGACAGTGTGGGCGCGCTGGTGGCCTCGCCAGCCAACCCGACCGGGACGATCCTCACCCGTGACGAATTGGCCGGGCTTTCTGCGGCCATCAAGGCGCGTAATGGCCATTTGGTGGTGGATGAGATTTACCATGGCCTCACTTACGGCACCGACGCGGCCAGCGTGCTGGAAGTCGACGACGAGGCTTTTGTCCTGAATAGTTTTTCCAAGTATTTCGGCATGACCGGCTGGCGCCTGGGTTGGCTGGTGGCGCCGCCGGCGGCGGTGGGTGAGTTGGAGAAGCTGGCGCAAAATCTCTACATCAGCGCGCCAAGCATGGCCCAACACGCGGCGCTGGCGTGTTTCACCCCGCAAACCCTGAGCATTCTCGAAGAGCGCCGCGCCGAGTTCGGTCGCCGCCGCGACTTCCTGTTGCCCGCGTTGCGCGAGCTGGGGTTTGGCATCGCGGTCGAGCCTGAAGGGGCGTTCTATTTGTACGCTGATATCAGCGCGTTTGGCGGTGATGCCTTCGCATTCTGTCGCCACTTCCTCGAAACCGAACATGTGGCTTTCACGCCTGGACTGGATTTCGGCCGCTATCAGGCAGGTCATCATGTGCGTTTTGCCTACACGCAAAACCTTGATCGACTACAAGAAGCGGTAGAGCGGATCGCCCGTGGCATGCGGAGCTGGCAAGGCTGATGCGCTTTCATCCTCCCCTTGAAGAAGCGCGCCTGATTCGCCGCTATAAGCGTTTTCTTACCGATATCGAGACCGTTACCGGCGAGTTGCTCACCATTCACTGCCCCAATACCGGCTCGATGCTCAATTGCATGGTCGAAGGTGGGCAGGTCTGGTTCAGCCGCTCCAATGACCCCAAGCGCAAATTGCCCGGCACCTGGGAAATCGCCGAGACGCCCCAGGGCCGGTTGGCCTGTGTGAACACGGCGCGCGCCAATCAACTGGTCGAGGAGGCGCTGCATGCAGGGGTGATCACTGAGCTCAACGGCTTTACCGCGCTGAAACGCGAAGTGCCTTACGGCCAGGAGAAAAGCCGCATCGACTTTCGCCTGGACTATCCCGACGGTGCGGCCTACGTCGAAGTCAAAAGCGTGACCCTGGGCTTTGACGGCTCTGCGGTTGCGGCGTTTCCCGATGCGGTGACCCAGCGTGGCGCCAAGCATTTGCGCGAGCTGGCGCATCTGGCGCGGCAAGGTGTGCGTGCGGTGCAGTTGTACTGCGTCAATCTCTCGGGGATTGAGGCCGTGCGACCTGCGGTGGAAATCGACGCCGGTTACGCCGCCGCCCTGCGTGAAGCCAAGGCGGCGGGGGTGGAAGTGCTGGCTTATGGGGTGCGGGTGACCTGCGAAGAAATCTGTGTGGAGCGGCGATTGGACGTGTTGCTCGACTAGAGTTGCACCCAGAGGCCCTGGGCGTCTTCACGGCCGTGCAGGGTCGTGAGGCTCTGGCCGGCACAGGGGCCGGCGATGCATTCACCGCTCTCGATCAGGAACAGGGCACCGTGGGTGGCACACTGGATCAAGCTGGCGCTGTCGTCGAGAAACTGGTCGGGTTGCCATTCCAGTGGAATGCCGCGATGGGGGCAACGGTTGATGTAGAAGTACGCAACACCGTCGCGGCGCACAGCCAGCAGCTTGCACCCGTCGATGTCAAAACCGAGGCTGCTGTTGGGCCCGAGTGCGGTGGAGGGGCAGAGAAACTTCATTTCAATCCTTAAGTGCCTTGACGTTCAAATGCAAACAATTATCAAATGCCGGCTTCGCCCGTTAGCTGATCGGGTGCTCAATACGATGCCAGACGGGCGTTTGCTGTCACATCGATGAGTGCTTGAGCGGCCCTGCCCTGGAAGGAAACCCTGTTATGCGCCTGAGTGCCAGCGCTATTGCGCTTGTTGTCGGACTGCTGGTCAATCACGGGGCGCAAGCCTCTGAACTGCCACAACGTTGGGTGAGTGCCGGTGGGGCACTGTCGGAATGGGTGACTGCCCTGGGCGGTGAGTCGAAGCTGGTCGGGGTGGACACCACCAGCCAGCATCCTGAAGCCCTCAAGGCGTTACCGAGCATTGGCTATCAACGGCAGTTGTCGGCGGAAGGCATTCTGAGTCTGCGCCCGCAGGTGCTGGTCGGCACCGAAGAAATGGGGCCACCGCCAGTGCTGGCGCAGATTCGCAGCGCGGGCGTGCAGGTGGAGATGTTCTCGGCGCAGCCGGATCTACCTACATTGAAAGGCAATCTTCAACACCTGGGTAAGTTGCTGGGCAGCGAGGCCAAGGCCAACGAATTGTTTACCGGATATGAGCAGGCACTGGATCAGCAGAAACGCTGGGTGACCAAGGCCCAATCCACGCAAAAGGCCCCCGGCGTATTGCTGTTGCTCGGGCATGCGGGCGGCAAGCCGCTGATTGCGGGTAAAGACACTGCGGCTGACTGGATGCTGCAACAGGCAGGCGGGCGCAATCTGGCGACCCATGAAGGTTACAAGCCGTTTTCGGTGGAGTCGTTGGCGGGCTTGAGTCCGGATGTGCTGGTGTTTGCTGACCGTGCCCTCAGCGGTGATGCGGCGCGCGCGGCACTGTTCAAGGAAAACCCGATCCTGGCGTCCACGCCGGCGGCCAAGAGCGGGCGAGTGTTTGAGGTCGACCCCACCTTGCTGGTTGGAGGACTCGGGCCACGCCTGCCGCGAAGTCTAGCGGACCTGTCTGCCGGGTTTTACCCGTCCCAAGCCAAGCCTGCCCCATGACGACTTTGGTTAAACCGAAGACGCTGTTTGTTGGGTTGGCGTTGTTGTGTGTATTGGCTATCTGGCTCTCGTTGGCGCTGGGGCCGGTCAGCCTGCCATTGATGGATACGCTCAAGGCGGCGTTGCGACTGCTGGGGCTGCCGATTGATGCCCAGGGGCTGGAGCAGGCTGAGTTGATCCTGGGGCAAATCCGTTTGCCGCGTACGTTGTTGGGGTTGGCAGTCGGCGGTGTGTTGGCTTTGTCCGGTGTGGCAATGCAGGGGCTTTTTCGCAATCCCCTGGCTGATCCGGGCCTGGTGGGGGTTTCCAGCGGTGCCGCGTTGGGGGCGGCGGTGGCGATTGTCGGCGGTTCGTTTTTCGGCGGTTTGCCGGATGCGTTCGGGCCGTATCTGTTGTCACTCTGCGCATTCCTGGGGGGCTTGGGTGTGACGGCGCTGGTCTATCGGCTGGGACGGCGCAACGGCCAGACCAACGTCGCGACCATGCTGCTCGCGGGTATAGCCCTTACGGCCCTCGCCAGTTCGGCGGTGGGCCTGTTCACCTACCTGGCTGACGACGCGACATTGCGTACCCTCACTTTTTGGAACCTGGGCAGTCTCAACGGCGCCAGCTATTCACGGTTATGGCCGCTGTTGCTGGTGAGCGCGGGCGTGGCGCTGTGGTTGCCGCGCAGGGCTCGAGCGCTGAATGCCTTGCTGCTCGGTGAGTCTGAGGCCAGTCACCTCGGTATTGATGTGGAAGGCCTCAAGCGTGAATTGGTCTTCTGTACCGCCTTGGGTGTGGGCGCGGCGGTGGCGGCTGCGGGCATGATTGGTTTCGTGGGGTTGGTGGTGCCGCATCTGGTGCGTTTGCTGGCGGGGCCGGATCATCGGGTGCTGTTGCCCGCATCGGTCCTGGCGGGTGCGAGTCTGTTGTTGTTTGCCGATCTGGTTGCGCGGCTGGCCCTGGCGCCGGCTGAGTTGCCGATCGGTATCGTCACTGCGTTCATTGGCGCGCCGTTTTTTCTTTACCTGTTGTTGCGGGGGCGTGCCTGATGCTGCGTGTAGAAAACTTGCAGATCTGCCGTGGTCGCAAAATCGTGTTGGCGGATGTCACGCTTGATCTGTTGCCGGGTGAAGTGCTTGGCGTGCTGGGTCCCAATGGAGCGGGCAAGAGTACGCTGCTCGGTGCGCTGTGCGGCGAGTTGCATCCGGACCAAGGCAAGGTGTGCCTGGATCAACGTCCTTTGCAGGAGTGGAGTGGGGCACAACGAGCGCAGCGCTTGGCGGTGTTGCCACAAAGCTCGACACTGGACTTCGCTTTCCGTGTTGAAGAGGTCGTGGGTATGGGCCGCTTGCCTCACCAGACTGGGCGGGTACGCGATGATGAGATTATCGAGGCGGCCTTGCAGGCGGCTGACGTCGGGCACTTGAGCGGTCGCAGCTATCTGGCGTTGTCCGGTGGCGAGCGCCAGCGGGTGCACCTGGCGCGGGTGCTGGCGCAATTGTGGCCGGGAGAAGCGGGGCAGACGCTGCTATTGGATGAGCCGACGTCAATGCTGGACCCCTTGCATCAACATACTACCTTGCAAGCCATTCGCACCTTTGCCGATCGCGGCGCGGCGGTGCTGGTGATCCTTCACGACTTGAACCTCGCGGCCCGATACTGTGACCGTATTCTGTTGCTGGAGGCGGGGCGCCCGCATGCCTTGGATACGCCGGCGCAGGTGATGCAACCTGGGCCCTTGAAAGCTGTTTTTGGTCTGGATGTGCTTGTGCAGGCCCATCCCGAGCGCGGGCATCCTCTGATCATTGCGCGCTGAATCCGGCTTTTCCATAGGCAAAAAAAGACCCGGCAAAAGCCGGGTCAAATAACCGTGATTAGCCTGATGAGGAGATAATCTGAGAGTCCGAACCAATGGTCTTTCAGTTATCGGCTGATCTCGCGACCAGTTGTGATAATCATAACGATTCTCATTTGAGAGTCAACATTTGTTTCTCGGCGCCTTAAGGTTTTCTCAAACGCCCGTTCGGAATGCCTGTAAACGTTGGCCCTGATAGTCGATCTAATTTTTTGAGCGCGTTGAAATAGCGTCCACCTGACGGTTGAGTGCTTCCTTGCGCTCGGCAGGAATGTCATTCCAGTGCACGTCCATCAATGCTCCTTCGATGGCATACAGCAGCACTTTCGATGCGCGAAACCCGCGCGTCCGCACGGCCCGGTAGGCATCGACCGCACCCAGGCGACGCAAGTCGGACGCACTGTGGATGCCCACCGCATGCAACCACTGTGCTGACGTCTTGCCAAGGTTTTTCAGGTGTTGCAGCTCATCGTTCATCAAGCCTCCTTGCGACGGCCGAATGGTGCGGTGGGTATCGTGACCAGGCAAGCCTGAACAGAAGTGTAGCGCTCAGTAGGAAAAGCGTAGTTCTTTAGTCGGAAACGGCCTAAAGACGTATAAGCATGATGAGGTCAGGCAGGCGGGAAGCCCCCGGCACGCCTGCGCGAAACCGGGGCGGAAGCAGAGGGTTTCAGCGAGTGCGATAGCGCAGGCGTGTGCCGAAATTGACCGACATGAGAATCTCGTCAGCGCTCAGTTCCGGCGGGAAGTACGTGCCGGAAATCTGCGCGTGGGCCAGGCTGGCGCCCTCCAGCGGGCAGTTGCGCAGGTCCAGCCCGCGCAAATCGGCAGATCGGAAATAGGCGTCGGTAAAGTCCACACCTGTCGCATTCAGTTCGCGCAAATCCAGCCCACGGAAGTCACCACCGCGCATGTCGATGACACCGTCTTTTGGGCGTTCCTGGTTGAAGCCTCGGACATCGTCTTTATGCAGGAGCGAGTAAAGCGGAGTATCAAGAAGCTTGGGCTGACTCATGACGGCGACTCCCGTTGGATTTATGACGCCATTATAGTGCCACTATTGCGCGGCCGTGCGCCCCAAGTAGGCGACACGACCAATAAATTTTTCTTACAGCCCTGGCAGACGCTGGCGAATATGCGCCACCAGTGCATCGAGGGTCCCGCTTTCATTGGTCTCGACGCGCTTGCTGAGGAGCAACTCCTCGGCGGTGAGTGGGTCCCGCTGGGCTTGCTGTTCTTCGATAACCGTCAGTGTCGCGTCGGAAGGATCGTTTTTGTCCGCCTGACGTTGCGCCAACCAGCTGGCAATAACGGCTTGTGGGGCGTTGCAATCCAGAATCAGGAAAGGCGCACCCGTGGCTTCGGCAACTTTGGCAGCCGCATCGCGTTGTTCACGTTTCAGGAAGGTCGCATCCAGTACGACCGGGTAGCCGGCACGCAGCACGGTATCGGCGATTTCGTTCAGGCGTGCGTAAGTCGCGACACTGGCGTCGGTCGCATAGATACCGGCCTGTGGTGTGTTTTCCACCTGTTGCTCGCCAAACAGGCGCTTGCGCTCCACGTCCGAGCGCAGGCGCACCGCACCCAGTGATTCCACCAGGCGCATGGCCACATGGCTTTTACCGACAGCCGAAACGCCGTGGGTAATGGCCAGGAAACGCGATGGAATGGTGCTGTAGCTTTCCGCCAGGTTGGCGTAGTTGCGGTATTGGCGCAGGGTCGTGGCGCGCTGCACCGGGCTGGCCTCGCTCGGCATGCTGAACAGCGCGATCTTGGCGCGGACCAGAGCGCGGTAGGCTTTATAGAAGTTCAACACTTCCAGGCCCTGATAGTCACCGGTCAATTCCAGGTACTGACTGATGAAGCGGCGTGCCAGGGACTTGAGCCCACGGTCTTCCAGGTCCATGGCCAGGAAGCCGGTATCGGCGTACACGTCGGTGAAGCGGAAGGGCTCGTTGAATTCTATGCAGTCGAAGATCACCACGTGACCATCGATCAATGTGGCGTTACCCAGGTGAATATCACCGTGACACTCACGGGTGAAGCCTTCCTGTTTGCGCTGGGCGAACAGCTGCTTGAGGCGCTCGAAGCTGCTTTCTGCCCAGGCTTGCAAAGCTTCCAACTGGGTGAGGTCAGCCTTTTCGCTAAGGAATGGACGGATCTGGTCGAAGTTCTGGCGAACCGGCGCCATTACTTCATCAGGTGTGCCGGCCGGGTGTTCTTGTGGCACTTTCGGTGCTGAGAGGTGGAAGTGCGCGATCTGCTTGGCCATTTCATCGATGTGCGCGCTGGTCAGTTCTCCATTGGCTTGCAGGGTGCTGAGCAACTGGCTCTGCGGGAACTGGCGCATTTTCAACGCGTACTCGATAACCGGGCCGTCGCCACCCAATTGCGGGGCCTCGGCTGTCCCGGTGATCGGCAACACTTCAAGATACAAATCTTCGGTCAGGCGCTGATTGAGGCGCAGCTCTTCGTTGCAGAAGTGACCGCGTTTTTCCAGGTCGGTGAAATCCAGAAATCCGAAGTTCATCGGCTTTTTCAGCTTGTAGGCGTAAGGACCGGTCAGTACGACCCAGGAAATATGGGTCTCAATGACTTGGAACGCTTCAACCGGATGAGGGTATAAAGCCGGATTTTGCAGGGCAGCGATCAGGGACTGGCTCACGGGCGATCCTTCAGAGTCTGGGGAAAAACATGGCGGGCATTATGGCTGCTGCGACCGCTGGTGCAAACCGCTGTCCGGCTCATGTTGATCATCAATAAAGTGCGTATAATCCGCCGCCATGACTCGAACCCGATCTCCCCGTTCCCGTAAAAAACCTACTTCCCGTGGCCTGCGCCCCTGGCTTGGCTGGGCGCTCAAGCTTGGCCTGGTAGGCCTTGTGGTGCTTGCCGGCTTTGCGGTCTACCTCGACGCTGTGGTGCAGGAGAAATTCTCCGGCAAGCGCTGGACCATTCCGGCCAAGGTGTACGCGCGCCCGCTGGAATTGTTCACCGGCCAGAAGCTGAGCAAGGATGACTTCCTGACCGAGCTCGATGCCTTGGGTTACCGTCGTGAACCCGTCAGCAATGGCCCGGGTGCGGCAGCTGTCAGCGGTAATACCGTCGACCTGAATACCCGTGGCTTCCAGTTCTATGAAGGCCTGGAAAAAGCCCAGCCGGTGCGCGTGCGTTTCTCCGGCGATTACGTCGCCGAGTTATCATCCCTCAACGGCTCGAAACTGCCTGTGGTTCGCCTTGAGCCGTTGATGATCGGTGGTATTTACCCGAAGAACCTTGAAGATCGCATCCTGATCAAGCTCGATCAGGTACCACCTTACCTGCTGGAAACCCTGGTCGCCGTTGAAGATCGTGATTTCTATCATCACTGGGGCGTCTCGCCGAAATCGATCGCCCGTGCAGTCTGGGTGAATACGTCCGGCGGCAAGATGACCCAGGGCGGCAGTACGCTGACGCAGCAGTTGGTCAAGAACTTCTACCTCACCAACGAACGCAGCCTGACCCGCAAACTCACCGAAGCCATGATGGCGATGCTGCTGGAGTTGCACTACAGCAAGCAGGAAATCCTCGAGGCGTACCTCAATGAGGTATTCGTCGGCCAGGACGGTCAGCGCGCGGTGCATGGTTTCGGTCTGGCCAGCCAATTCTTCTTTGGCCAGCCGCTGTCCGAACTGAAGCTGCACCAGGTTGCGTTGCTGGTCGGGATGGTCAAGGGGCCTTCCTACTACAACCCGCGCCGCAACCCCGAGCGTGCGCTGGAGCGGCGTAACCTGGTGCTGGATGTTTTAGAGCAACAAGGTGTTGCCACCGCTGAACAAGTTGCCGCCGCGAAGAAAATGCCATTGGGTGTCACTACCCGCGGCAAGCTGGCAGACAGTTCTTTCCCAGGCTTTATCGACCTGGTCAAGCGCCAGCTGCGTGAAGACTATCGTGACGAAGACTTGACCGAAGAAGGCCTGCGGATTTTCACCAGTTTCGACCCGATCCTGCAGATGAAGGCCGAAGCCTCGGTCAATGACACGTTCAAGCGTATGACGGGCCGCAAAGGCGCGGATGAAGTCGAAGCGGCCATGGTCGTGACCAACCCGGAAACCGGGGAGGTCCAGGCCCTGGTCGGCAGCCGGCTGGCCAGCTTCGCCGGTTTCAACCGCGCGCTGGATGCCGTGCGGCCGATTGGTTCGTTGGTCAAACCGGCGGTGTACCTCACGGCGCTGGAAAAACCGAGCAAGTACACCCTGACCAGTTGGCTCTCTGATGACCCACTGTCAGTAAAAGGTGCTGACGGGCAGGTGTGGACGCCACAGAACTTTGATCGTCGCTCCCACGGGACCGTGTTCCTGTACCAGGGGTTGGCGCATTCCTACAATATCTCCACTTCGCGTCTCGGCCTCGAAGTGGGAGTGCCAAACGTCCTGAAGACCCTCGGGCGCCTGGGGATTACACGCGAGTTCCCAGCGTTTCCATCGATTCTGCTGGGTGCCGGTGCGATGACGCCAATGGAAGTCGCAACGATGTACCAGACCCTGGCCAACGGTGGTTTCAATACACCGATGCGCGGGATCCGCAGCGTGCTGACCGCTGAAGGCGAGCCGCTCAAGCGTTATCCGTTCCAGATTCAGCAGCGTTTCGATGCGGGCTCCATCTACTTGATCCAGAACGCCATGCAGCGTGTGATGCGTGAGGGTACCGGTAGTTCGGTCTACAAGGTGCTGCCGTCCAACCTGACATTGGCGGGCAAGACCGGCACCAGTAACGATTCGCGCGACAGTTGGTTCGCAGGTTTTGGCCAGGATGTGCTGGCGGTGGTGTGGATGGGGCGTGACGACAACGGCAAGACACCGTTCACCGGTGCCACCGGTGCGTTGCAGGTCTGGACCAGTTTCATGCGCAAGGCCGACCCGCTGCCGTTGAACATGCCGCAGCCGGACAACATCGTGCAGGCCTGGATCGATCCCCACACCGGGCAGGGCTCCGATGCCAACTGTCCGGGCGCGGTACAGATGCCGTATATTCGCGGCAGCGAACCGCCACCCGGCGCCGCATGCGGTGGCAGCGCCCCTGCTGATGCGGAGTCGGTGATGGATTGGGTCAAGGGCTGGATGAATTAAGCAAAGAGGGTTTCAAGTGAACAAGTGGTGGATTCCAGCTATTACAGCTCTGGCTTTGCTCAATGGTTGCGCCAGCGTGCAGCGCGGCTCCATTCCCGTGGTGGACTCGAGTACGACCGTGTCCAATAACGACCGCATCTCGGCCAATGGCGGGTTCCGCCAGACCGTGACCAATCGTCCCGCCCAGGCCAAGCCGCAAGCCGTGCCGCAGGACTCGGGTGTCGTGGTGATGGTCCCGGGTGGTGGCGCAGCCACGTCGGCGCCGATCAGCGCCGAGCCGTGGACCCCGGGGCCAAGCACCTCCGGTCCGATTGACTCGACACCGATTCAGGCAGCCCCGATCAACCAGGGCACCTACAACATGCCATCCACCCCGAGTGGCATTCCATCGTCCTCCAGCGCTGGCGGCCTGTCGGCTGACGAGCAATTGGATGGCCCGGTACTGGCCCTGCTGACCACTGCCCAGCAACAGCAGGCCGGCGGTGATCTGAACGGTGCGTCGTCGAGTCTCGAGCGCGCCCAGCGTGTAGCTCCGCGTGAACCACAAGTGTTGTATCGCCTGGCACAGGTACGCATGGCCCAGGGCGACGCACCGCAGGCCGAGCAGTTTGCGCGTCGTGGCCTGACCCTGGCCAACGGTCGTCCAGACCTGCAAGCCAGCCTGTGGGCCTTGATTGGTGACGCACGTGCCGCACAAGGCGACGCCGCCGGTGCCGCCCAGGCGCGCCAGAAAGCCAAGGTCAGCCTCTGATGGATGCACGTTTTCCCGCCATTGCCGAACAGTTATTGCTGATTGAACGAGAGTTGCGTGTGCAGGGCTGGTGGGACGAGGTGTCCCCCAGCGTCGAGGCTCTCAGTAGTGTCGAGCCTTTTTCGGTCGACACCCTGGACTTTCACCAGTGGCTGCAATGGATCTTTCTGGTGCGCATGAAGCAGATCCTCGAACAGGACCTCCCGCTGCCCAATGCGTCGGGCATCCTGGAAATGGCCGAGATGGTCTACGCCGATCGTCCGCTGGAAAGCCTTGGCTTGCGCAATGCGCTGAAAAAGTTCGACCAATTGATCGTCGACGCTCGTTAATTGCCTGACTGCCGGAAAAACCGGCAGTCTTGCGCATATTTCTACCGCTTGACGACATTCAGGCGAGTTTTATCCCTCCTCAAAGCCCTTTCTTCTGCGTTCTCATGCGCTTAGTTGGAAAAAAGCGCAATTATTGCTTGACTTGAAGGGCCTGAAACAGAAGAATCCAAAGTCCGCTGTATCGGGACTGCCAGAAGCAGGCCCGCTCAGCAGATCATGAGGCGCATATCCGCGCCGACCTGTTACACCCGCAACGCGTTACCTCGCGCTGGGTGGGAAAAGCCCGCAACACTTGGGACGATCCCAATACTTGCTCAGTCAGTGCTGACGTAGTCGGCGACCACCGTCGCTCATGCTCTGTTGAGAAGTAAACCTATTAAGACCCGTCGGTTTTCAACGGACGGTATTCTGGCGTTTTAGAGGTGAACAACGTGGAGCTTTTATCTGGCGGTGAGATGCTCGTCCGCTTTTTGCGTGACGAAGGCGTCGACTATATCTACGGGTACCCAGGTGGTGCTCTGCTGCATGTCTACGACGCACTGTTCAAGGAACCGGCTGTTACCCACATCCTGGTTCGCCACGAACAGGCCGCGACCCATATGGCTGACGGTTACGCCCGTGCCACCGGTAAAGCCGGCGTGGTATTGGTAACGTCCGGCCCAGGCGCCACCAATGCCATTACCGGCATCGCGACTGCGTATATGGATTCCATCCCGATGGTGATCATTTCCGGCCAGGTGCCCAGCACTATGGTAGGGACGGATGCATTCCAGGAAACCGACATGATCGGTATCTCCCGGCCGATCGTGAAACACAGCTTCATGATCAAGCATCCTTCGGAAATCCCGGAAGTCATGAAAAAGGCGTTCTACCTCGCACAGTCCGGTCGTCCCGGACCAGTCGTGGTCGATATCCCCAAGGACATGACCAACCCGGCTGAAAAATTCGAATACATCTTCCCGAAGAAAGCCAAGCTGCGCTCCTACAGCCCGGCGGTTCGCGGGCACTCAGGGCAAATCCGCAAGGCGGCAGAAATGCTGTTGGCGGCCAAGCGCCCAGTGCTGTACTCGGGTGGTGGTGTGATCCTGGGCGGCGGTTCTGCACCGCTGACCGAACTGGCCAAGCTGCTCAACCTGCCGGTCACCAACACCTTGATGGGCCTCGGCGCCTTCCCGGGTACGGACCGCCAGTTCGTCGGCATGCTCGGCATGCACGGTAGCTACACCGCCAACCTGACCATGCACCATGCCGACGTGATCCTGGCCGTGGGCGCGCGGTTCGATGACCGTGTGATCAACGGCGCGAGCAAGTTCTGCCCGAATGCCAAGATCATCCATATCGACATCGACCCGGCGTCCATCTCCAAGACCATCAAGGCTGATGTGCCGATCGTAGGTCCTGTTGAAAGCGTGTTGACCGAAATGGTTGCCGCGCTCAAGGACATCGGTGAGACGCCGAACAAGGAATCCGTTGCCAGCTGGTGGAAGCAGATCGACGAATGGCGCGGTGATCGCGGCCTGTTCCCTTACGACAAGGGTGACGGCAGCATCATCAAGCCACAAACCGTGATCGAGACCCTGTGCGAAGTGACCAAGGGCGACGCCTTTGTGACCTCTGACGTGGGCCAACACCAGATGTTCGCGGCGCAGTACTACAAGTTCGACAAGCCTAACCGCTGGATCAACTCCGGTGGCCTGGGCACGATGGGCTTTGGTTTCCCTGCGGCCATGGGTGTGAAACTGAGCTTCCCGGACACAGACGTTGCGTGCGTCACCGGTGAGGGCAGCATCCAGATGAACATTCAGGAACTGTCGACGTGCCTGCAGTACGGCCTTCCGGTGAAGATCGTCTGCCTGAACAACGGCGTGCTGGGCATGGTTCGTCAATGGCAGGACATGAGCTACAACAGCCGTCACTCCCACTCCTACATGGAGTCGCTGCCGGATTTCGTCAAATTGGTTGAAGCCTATGGCCACGTCGGCATTCGCATCACCGATCTGAAAGATCTGAAGCCGAAGATGGAAGAGGCGTTCGCCATGAAGGACCGCCTGGTGTTCATCGATATTCAGGTGGATACCAGCGAGCACGTCTACCCGATGCAGATCAAAGACGGCTCTATGCGCGACATGTGGCTGAACAAGACGGAGCGTACTTAATCATGCGGCATATTATCTCCCTGCTTCTGGAGAACGAACCCGGCGCTCTGTCTCGTGTTGTCGGCCTGTTTTCGCAACGCAACTACAACATCGAAAGCCTGACCGTGGCCCCGACTGAAGACCCGACCCTGTCGCGCCTGACGTTGACCACCGTAGGCCACGATGAGGTGATCGAGCAGATCACCAAGAACCTCAACAAGCTGATCGAAGTGGTCAAGCTGGTCGACCTGTCGGAAAGTGCCCACATCGAGCGCGAGCTGATGCTGGTTAAAGTCAAGGCTACGGGTGCCCAACGTGCCGAGATCAAGCGCACGACCGACATTTATCGCGGGCAGATCGTCGATGTGAGCGCCAGCGTTTATACCGTTCAACTGACCGGTACGAGCGACAAACTGGACAGCTTCATCCAGTCGATCGGGACGGCCTCGATTCTGGAAACGGTACGCAGTGGTGTCACCGGGATTGCCCGTGGCGACAAAGTACTCAGCATCTAACCCAAATTAGCGAATGGCCCTACGGCCTGGATATATAGAGGAACCTCATGAAAGTTTATTACGATAAAGATTGTGACCTGTCGATCATCCAGGGCAAGAAAGTCGCCATCATCGGCTACGGTTCCCAGGGCCACGCTCAAGCGTGCAACCTGAAAGATTCCGGCGTTGACGTGACCGTTGGCCTGCGCAAAGGCTCGGCCACTGTTGCCAAGGCTGAAGCCCACGGCCTGAAAGTGACTGACGTTGCTTCCGCTGTTGCAGCTGCCGACCTGGTCATGATCCTGACCCCGGACGAGTTCCAGTCCGCGCTGTACAAGAACGAAATCGAGCCGAACATCAAGAAGGGCGCTACCCTGGCCTTCTCCCACGGTTTCGCGATCCACTACAACCAGGTTGTGCCACGCGCTGACCTGGACGTGATCATGATCGCGCCAAAAGCGCCGGGTCACACTGTACGTTCCGAGTTCGTCAAAGGTGGCGGTATTCCTGACCTGATCGCGATCTACCAGGACGCATCGGGCAACGCCAAGAACGTGGCACTGTCCTACGCCGCTGGCGTTGGTGGCGGTCGTACCGGCATCATCGAAACCACCTTCAAGGACGAGACTGAAACCGACCTGTTCGGCGAACAAGCCGTACTGTGCGGCGGTACCGTCGAGCTGGTTAAAGCGGGTTTCGAAACCCTGGTTGAAGCTGGCTACGCGCCGGAAATGGCCTACTTCGAATGCCTGCATGAACTGAAGCTGATCGTTGACCTCATGTACGAAGGCGGTATCGCCAACATGAACTACTCGATCTCCAACAACGCCGAATACGGCGAGTACGTGACTGGCCCGGAAGTGATCAACGCCGAGTCCCGTCAAGCCATGCGCAACGCCCTGAAACGTATTCAGGACGGCGAATACGCCAAAATGTTCATCAGCGAAGGCGCTACCGGCTACCCTTCGATGACTGCCAAGCGTCGTAACAACGCCGCTCACGGTATCGAAGTCATCGGTGAGCAGCTGCGCTCCATGATGCCGTGGATCGGTGCCAACAAGATCGTCGACAAAGCCAAGAACTAAGTCGTACGTATCAAGGGAAAACGCGGCCTAGGCCGCGTTTTTTCGTTTGGGCGGCGGGTTCTGGTATAAAGCTGCATCGTTTGCGGGCGAACACTGGCCGCAAGTTTCTGTCGAACTTTTTTCACACCGTTGCAAGGTAAAGTCCATGAGCGAACGTCCCGAAGAGCCAAGCCAGGCTCCTGACGCCGAAAGCCTGCTGCCGATCGATGAACATGTTGAGGAAGGGCATGACGCGGAAGGTCGCAAGGTCCGGCATCGTGGCATCTATCTTCTGCCCAACCTGTTTACCACGGCGAACCTGTTTGCCGGGTTCTACTCCATCATCAATTCCATGAGCGCGCAGAGTGCCCTGGCAGCGGGTGATGCGGCGAGCGCCAGCAAGTATTTCGGTTTTGCTGCCATCGCAATCTTCGTGGCCATGGTGCTAGACGGCCTTGATGGCCGTGTGGCGCGCATGACCAATACCCAGAGCGCATTCGGTGCCGAGTACGACTCGTTGTCGGACATGGTTGCGTTTGGCGTCGCCCCCGCATTGCTGGCGTTTGCCTGGGCGCTGGGTGATATGGGTAAGGTTGGCTGGATGGTTGCCTTCATCTATGTTGCCGGTGCTGCCTTGCGCCTGGCGCGCTTCAATACCCAGGTGGGGACTGCCGACAAGCGTTACTTCATCGGTCTGGCCAGCCCTGCTGCTGCGGGTGTGGTGGCGGGTATCGTCTGGGCCTTCAGTGATTACGGCATCCAGGGGTCGAAGATGTCGTTTCTGGTGGCCTTGATGGTGGCCGCTGCCGGCATGCTGATGGTCAGCAACATCAAGTACAACAGCTTCAAGGAACTGGACTTGAAGGGGCGTGTACCTTTCGTAGCGATTCTGGCAGTTGTGCTGGTGTTTGCCGTGGTGTTCAGTGATCCGCCGCGCATCCTGTTGCTGGCGTTCCTGGTGTACGCCGCTTCGGGGCCGGTTCAGTACTTGCTGCATCTGCGCCGGGACAAAACATTGCCTTAATGTAATTTCCCCCATACTCCGCAGTCTATTGGTGCATCAGTTCTCCAATGCTGCGGAGTTGCCATGTTAATCAAATTGCCTAAAGCGTCCGATTGCCAAGAGTCGGATGTCACTCCTGAATCCTTCTATCTCTCTCGCCGCAGTTTGCTCGGTGGTGCGCTTGCCGGTCTTGCAGCCAGCAGCTTGCCGCGTTGGGCCAGTGCCGATGAGGCTTCGCGTTATGCCGATGTCGAGGCGGGCAGGGCGCCAAGTTGGTTTGCCGACAAACTGCCAGGCACACAATGGCAGGCTGTCACGGTGAAGGACGAGGCGATCACGCCTTTCAAGGATGCCACGCACTACAACAACTTCTATGAGTTCGGTACAGGTAAGGGTGACCCGGCCACGAATGCCGGTTCACTCAAGACCGAGCCGTGGAGCGTTGTCATTGATGGCGAGGTTGCTAAGCCAGGACGTTATGCTCTGGAAGACTTCATGAAACCCTATCAACTGGAAGAGCGGATCTACCGTCTGCGCTGTGTCGAGGCATGGTCGATGGTTATTCCATGGATCGGTTTTCCCATCTCCGCGCTGCTCAAGCAAGTTGAGCCGACCTCCAAGGCCAAGTACATCCGTTTTGAAACCCTCCAGGATCCCAAGAGCATGCCGGGGCAGCGTTCGAGTTTCGGCTTGATCGATTGGCCTTATGTGGAGGGCTTGCGTCTGGATGAGGCGATGAATCCTTTGGCGATCCTTGCCGTGGGGATGTATGGGCGTGAATTACCTAACCAGAATGGCGCTCCGCTGCGCCTGGTGGTGCCTTGGAAGTATGGTTTCAAGAGTGTGAAATCCATTGTGCGGATCAGTCTTGTGAGCGAACAGCCGAAGACCACCTGGCAGAGTATTGCTGCAAACGAGTACGGGTTCTATGCGAATGTGAACCCGACGGTCGATCATCCCCGTTGGACTCAGGCGCGTGAGAGACGCCTGCCGAGTGGACTGTTCAGCCCCAACGTGCGTGAGACTCAGATGTTCAATGGTTATTCGGATGAGGTGGCCTCTCTTTATACCGATCTCGATCTGCGGAAGAATTACTGATGCGTTACCCGATCTGGCGCGTTGGCGTCTTTATAGCTGCGGCGATTTGGCCGCTGTTCTGGCTCTATGAAGCGTGGAGCTCTGTCCTGGGGCCGGATCCGGGCAAGGTGCTGGTCGATCGGCTGGGGCTTGGCACGTTGATCTTGTTGCTGATCACCCTGGCAATGACGCCGCTGCAGAAGCTCAGCGGCTGGGCCGGGTGGATAGCGGTGCGTCGACAATTGGGTCTGTGGTGCTTTGCCTACGTTGTTCTGCATCTGGCCGCTTATTGTGTGTTTGTGCTGGGGCTTGATTGGTCGCAATTGGGGGTGGAGCTGCGCAAGCGGCCTTACATTATTGTGGGTGCGTTGGGGTTCCTGTCGTTATTGGTGTTGGCGGTGACGTCGAATCGTTACTGTCAGCGTCGGCTGGGTAGTCGCTGGAAGAAACTGCATCGCTTGGTGTATGTAATTCTTGGGCTTGGTTTGCTGCATATGTTGTGGATCGTGCGAGCGGATCTGAAGGAATGGGCTGTCTATGCTTCTATAGGTGCGTTGCTGTTGATGCTGCGGATACCGGCTGTGATGCGGAGACTTCCACGCCTTATTGCGAAAAAACCACTTTCTGCAACAAAAGCGTAATTAAGGGTTGACGGCAGATTCTGGAAGTCTATAATTCGCTCCACTTCCGGCGCAGTCGAAACGGAAAACTCCTTGGTAAACAAAGAGTTACGCAGAATTCGACAGTGACTTGCTTCAGATCATCGAGGCCCAGAAGGAGTTGGTAGAGCAGTGTTGTTTGGCTCTATTAACGTTTCGATCCTCTCGGTCGAAAGCGGAGAAAAAGAGGTGTTGACAGCAGCGTGTAACGCTGTAGAATTCGCCTCCCGCTAACGAGAGATCGGAAGCGCAAGTGGTTGAAGTTGTTGAAGAAATCTTCGAAATCTTCGAAAACTTCTGAAAATAATCACTTGACAGCAAATGAGGCTGCTGTAGAATGCGCGCCTCGGTTGAGACGAAAGATCTTAACCAACCGCTCTTTAACAACTGAATCAAGCAATTCGTGTGGGTGCTTGTGGAGTCAGGCTGATAGTCAAAAAGATTATCAGCATCACAAGTTACTCCGCGAGAAATCAAAGATGTAACCAACGATTGCTGAGCCAAGTTTAGGGTTTCTTAAAAACCCAAAGATGTTTGAACTGAAGAGTTTGATCATGGCTCAGATTGAACGCTGGCGGCAGGCCTAACACATGCAAGTCGAGCGGTAGAGAGAAGCTTGCTTCTCTTGAGAGCGGCGGACGGGTGAGTAATGCCTAGGAATCTGCCTGGTAGTGGGGGATAACGTTCGGAAACGGACGCTAATACCGCATACGTCCTACGGGAGAAAGCAGGGGACCTTCGGGCCTTGCGCTATCAGATGAGCCTAGGTCGGATTAGCTAGTTGGTGAGGTAATGGCTCACCAAGGCGACGATCCGTAACTGGTCTGAGAGGATGATCAGTCACACTGGAACTGAGACACGGTCCAGACTCCTACGGGAGGCAGCAGTGGGGAATATTGGACAATGGGCGAAAGCCTGATCCAGCCATGCCGCGTGTGTGAAGAAGGTCTTCGGATTGTAAAGCACTTTAAGTTGGGAGGAAGGGTTGTAGATTAATACTCTGCAATTTTGACGTTACCGACAGAATAAGCACCGGCTAACTCTGTGCCAGCAGCCGCGGTAATACAGAGGGTGCAAGCGTTAATCGGAATTACTGGGCGTAAAGCGCGCGTAGGTGGTTTGTTAAGTTGGATGTGAAATCCCCGGGCTCAACCTGGGAACTGCATTCAAAACTGACTGACTAGAGTATGGTAGAGGGTGGTGGAATTTCCTGTGTAGCGGTGAAATGCGTAGATATAGGAAGGAACACCAGTGGCGAAGGCGACCACCTGGACTAATACTGACACTGAGGTGCGAAAGCGTGGGGAGCAAACAGGATTAGATACCCTGGTAGTCCACGCCGTAAACGATGTCAACTAGCCGTTGGAAGCCTTGAGCTTTTAGTGGCGCAGCTAACGCATTAAGTTGACCGCCTGGGGAGTACGGCCGCAAGGTTAAAACTCAAATGAATTGACGGGGGCCCGCACAAGCGGTGGAGCATGTGGTTTAATTCGAAGCAACGCGAAGAACCTTACCAGGCCTTGACATCCAATGAACTTTCTAGAGATAGATTGGTGCCTTCGGGAACATTGAGACAGGTGCTGCATGGCTGTCGTCAGCTCGTGTCGTGAGATGTTGGGTTAAGTCCCGTAACGAGCGCAACCCTTGTCCTTAGTTACCAGCACGTAATGGTGGGCACTCTAAGGAGACTGCCGGTGACAAACCGGAGGAAGGTGGGGATGACGTCAAGTCATCATGGCCCTTACGGCCTGGGCTACACACGTGCTACAATGGTCGGTACAGAGGGTTGCCAAGCCGCGAGGTGGAGCTAATCCCATAAAACCGATCGTAGTCCGGATCGCAGTCTGCAACTCGACTGCGTGAAGTCGGAATCGCTAGTAATCGCGAATCAGAATGTCGCGGTGAATACGTTCCCGGGCCTTGTACACACCGCCCGTCACACCATGGGAGTGGGTTGCACCAGAAGTAGCTAGTCTAACCTTCGGGAGGACGGTTACCACGGTGTGATTCATGACTGGGGTGAAGTCGTAACAAGGTAGCCGTAGGGGAACCTGCGGCTGGATCACCTCCTTAATCGACGACATCAGCTGCTCCATAAGTTCCCACACGAATTGCTTGATTCATTGAAGAAGACGATAAGAAGCAGCCCGAAATTGGGTCTGTAGCTCAGTTGGTTAGAGCGCACCCCTGATAAGGGTGAGGTCGGCAGTTCGAATCTGCCCAGACCCACCAATTTTGTGTGGGAAACGCCTGTAGAAATACGGGGCCATAGCTCAGCTGGGAGAGCGCCTGCCTTGCACGCAGGAGGTCAACGGTTCGATCCCGTTTGGCTCCACCACTACTGCTTCTGAAAGTTTTGAAAGCTTAGAAATGAGCATTCCACCAAGACGGTGATGAATGTTGATTTCTAGTCTTTGATTAGATCGTTCTTTAAAAATTTGGGTATGTGATAGAAAGATAGACTGAACGTTACTTTCACTGGTAACGGATCAGGCTAAGGTAAAATTTGTGAGTTCTCGTAATTGAGAAATTCGAATTTTCGGCGAATGTCGTCTTCACAGTATAACCAGATTGCTTGGGGTTATATGGTCAAGTGAAGAAGCGCATACGGTGGATGCCTTGGCAGTCAGAGGCGATGAAAGACGTGGTAGCCTGCGAAAAGCTTCGGGGAGTCGGCAAACAGACTTTGATCCGGAGATGTCTGAATGGGGGAACCCAGCCATCATAAGATGGTTATCTTGTACTGAATACATAGGTGCAAGAGGCGAACCAGGGGAACTGAAACATCTAAGTACCCTGAGGAAAAGAAATCAACCGAGATTCCCTTAGTAGTGGCGAGCGAACGGGGACTAGCCCTTAAGTGGCTTTGAGATTAGCGGAACGCTCTGGAAAGTGCGGCCATAGTGGGTGATAGCCCTGTACGCGAAAATCTCTTAGTCATGAAATCGAGTAGGACGGAGCACGAGAAACTTTGTCTGAATATGGGGGGACCATCCTCCAAGGCTAAATACTACTGACTGACCGATAGTGAACTAGTACCGTGAGGGAAAGGCGAAAAGAACCCCGGAGAGGGGAGTGAAATAGATCCTGAAACCGTATGCGTACAAGCAGTGGGAGCCTACTTTGTTAGGTGACTGCGTACCTTTTGTATAATGGGTCAGCGACTTATTTTCAGTGGCGAGCTTAACCGAATAGGGGAGGCGTAGCGAAAGCGAGTCTTAATAGGGCGTCTAGTCGCTGGGAATAGACCCGAAACCGGGCGATCTATCCATGGGCAGGTTGAAGGTTGGGTAACACTAACTGGAGGACCGAACCGACTACCGTTGAAAAGTTAGCGGATGACCTGTGGATCGGAGTGAAAGGCTAATCAAGCTCGGAGATAGCTGGTTCTCCTCGAAAGCTATTTAGGTAGCGCCTCATGTATCACTGTAGGGGGTAGAGCACTGTTTCGGCTAGGGGGTCATCCCGACTTACCAAACCGATGCAAACTCCGAATACCTACAAGTGCCGAGCATGGGAGACACACGGCGGGTGCTAACGTCCGTCGTGAAAAGGGAAACAACCCAGACCGTCAGCTAAGGTCCCAAAGTTATGGTTAAGTGGGAAACGATGTGGGAAGGCTTAGACAGCTAGGAGGTTGGCTTAGAAGCAGCCACCCTTTAAAGAAAGCGTAATAGCTCACTAGTCGAGTCGGCCTGCGCGGAAGATGTAACGGGGCTCAAACCATACACCGAAGCTACGGGTATCACGTAAGTGATGCGGTAGAGGAGCGTTCTGTAAGCCTGTGAAGGTGAGTTGAGAAGCTTGCTGGAGGTATCAGAAGTGCGAATGCTGACATGAGTAACGACAATGGGTGTGAAAAACACCCACGCCGAAAGACCAAGGTTTCCTGCGCAACGTTAATCGACGCAGGGTTAGTCGGTCCCTAAGGCGAGGCTGAAAAGCGTAGTCGATGGAAAACAGGTTAATATTCCTGTACTTCTGGTTATTGCGATGGAGGGACGGAGAAGGCTAGGCCAGCTTGGCGTTGGTTGTCCAAGTTTAAGGTGGTAGGCTGGAATCTTAGGTAAATCCGGGATTCTAAGGCCGAGAGCTGATGACGAGTTAACTTTTAGTTAACGAAGTGGTTGATGCCATGCTTCCAAGAAAAGCTTCTAAGCTTCAGGTAACCAGGAACCGTACCCCAAACCGACACAGGTGGTTGGGTAGAGAATACCAAGGCGCTTGAGAGAACTCGGGTGAAGGAACTAGGCAAAATGGCACCGTAACTTCGGGAGAAGGTGCGCCGGTGAGGGTGAAGGACTTGCTCCGTAAGCTCATGCCGGTCGAAGATACCAGGCCGCTGCGACTGTTTATTAAAAACACAGCACTCTGCAAACACGAAAGTGGACGTATAGGGTGTGACGCCTGCCCGGTGCCGGAAGGTTAATTGATGGGGTTAGCTAACGCGAAGCTCTTGATCGAAGCCCCGGTAAACGGCGGCCGTAACTATAACGGTCCTAAGGTAGCGAAATTCCTTGTCGGGTAAGTTCCGACCTGCACGAATGGCGTAACGATGGCGGCGCTGTCTCCACCCGAGACTCAGTGAAATTGAAATCGCTGTGAAGATGCAGTGTATCCGCGGCTAGACGGAAAGACCCCGTGAACCTTTACTATAGCTTTGCACTGGACTTTGAATTTGCTTGTGTAGGATAGGTGGGAGGCTTTGAAGCGTGGACGCCAGTTCGCGTGGAGCCATCCTTGAAATACCACCCTGGCAACTTTGAGGTTCTAACTCAGGTCCGTTATCCGGATCGAGGACAGTGTATGGTGGGTAGTTTGACTGGGGCGGTCTCCTCCTAAAGAGTAACGGAGGAGTACGAAGGTGCGCTCAGACCGGTCGGAAATCGGTCGTAGAGTATAAAGGCAAAAGCGCGCTTGACTGCGAGACAGACACGTCGAGCAGGTACGAAAGTAGGTCTTAGTGATCCGGTGGTTCTGTATGGAAGGGCCATCGCTCAACGGATAAAAGGTACTCCGGGGATAACAGGCTGATACCGCCCAAGAGTTCATATCGACGGCGGTGTTTGGCACCTCGATGTCGGCTCATCACATCCTGGGGCTGAAGCCGGTCCCAAGGGTATGGCTGTTCGCCATTTAAAGTGGTACGCGAGCTGGGTTTAGAACGTCGTGAGACAGTTCGGTCCCTATCTGCCGTGGACGTTTGAGATTTGAGAGGGGCTGCTCCTAGTACGAGAGGACCGGAGTGGACGAACCTCTGGTGTTCCGGTTGTCACGCCAGTGGCATTGCCGGGTAGCTATGTTCGGAATAGATAACCGCTGAAAGCATCTAAGCGGGAAACTAGCCTCAAGATGAGATCTCACTGGAACCTTGAGTTCCCTGAAGGGCCGTCGAAGACTACGACGTTGATAGGTTGGGTGTGTAAGCGCTGTGAGGCGTTGAGCTAACCAATACTAATTGCCCGTGAGGCTTGACCATATAACACCCAAGCAATTTGACTACTCTAACGAGCATCAGATTGCGGTGTGTGAAGACGAAATGAACCGAAAGTTCGACGCTCACAAAACACCGAAAGCTGTCACATACCCAATTTGCTGAAGCGAGGCATAAGCCACGACTCGGTACCCGAATTTCTTGACGACCATAGAGCATTGGAACCACCTGATCCCATCCCGAACTCAGTAGTGAAACGATGCATCGCCGATGGTAGTGTGGGGTTTCCCCATGTGAGAGTAGGTCATCGTCAAGATTAAATTCCAGAACCCCTGATTGCTAACGCAGTCAGGGGTTTTGTTTTGGGCGGTCGAAAAGACAGCTAACATCCCAAATCCGCCAATACCGGCCCACAGTGCTAAAGTCCCACCCTCGATTTTGCTTTTTCCAAGGAAGCCGTTATGCCGGATGCGACGTCCCTCAGTGCTGGATTCATGGTGGTTCACGGCAACCGCCTGGACGAACTGCGCAGCCTGGTGGTCAGCTGGATGCGCCGCTACCCGCTTACCCCGCTGGAAAACGAAATCGCCCTGGTACAAAGCAACGGCATCGCCCAGTGGCTCAAGTTGGCTTTGGCAGAAGATCCGGAAGACGACGACATGGGTGGTTGCGGCATCGCCGCGGCAATCGATGTGCAGCTCCCCGGCAGCTTCATGTGGCAGCTCTACCGTATGGTTCTGGGCCGTGACGAAATTCCGCCCAAGTCCCTGCTCGATAAAGCCCCACTGACTTGGCGCCTGATGCGCCTGCTCCCGGAGCTTATCGATCAACCGCACTTCGAACCGCTGCAGCGCTTCCTCACCCACGACACCGATCTGCGCAAACGCTATCAACTCGCCGAGCGCCTGGCTGACCTGTTCGACCAATATCAGGTCTATCGTGCGGACTGGCTTGAAGACTGGGCCGCCGGCCGCCACCAACTGCGCAACGGTCGAGGCGAATCCAGACCCCTCAATCCGGCCAACTGCTGGCAAGCCGAACTATGGCGCGCATTGCTGCTGGATGTAGGTGAAGAAGGCATGGCCGAAAGCCGCGCCGGTGTTCACCAACGCTTTATCGAGCGCATCAATACACTGGAAAAAGCGCCCGCAGGTCTTCCATCCCGAGTCATCGTTTTCGGCATCTCCTCGTTGCCAGCACAGGCGCTTGAAGCTCTCGCCGGGCTCGCGCGATTCAGCCAAGTCCTGCTCTGCGTGCACAACCCATGCCGTCACCATTGGTCCGACATCGTTGCCGACAAAGACCTGCTGCGTAACGAATACAAGCGCCAGGCGCGCAAGACCGGCATGCCGGTCGCCATCGACCCGCAAGCCCTGCACCAGCACGCCCATCCGCTCCTGGCCGCGTGGGGCAAACAAGGGCGCGACTACATCAGCCTGTTGGACAGCTACGACGACCCCAATAGCTACCGCGCCGCGTTCCGCGATGGCCGTATCGACCTGTTCAGCGACAGCGAACCCACCACGCTGCTCAACCAACTCCAGGACGATATCCTCGAACTTCGACCGCTGAACGAAACCCGTACGCGCTGGGACGAAGGCGTCGATCTGCAACAAGACACCTCCATCCGCTTCCACATCGCCCACAGCGCCCAACGCGAAGTGGAAATCCTCCACGATCAACTGCTCCAACGCTTCAGCGCCGATCCCACATTGCGCCCTCGGGACATCATCGTCATGGTCCCGGACGTCGACAGTTACGCCCCACATATTCGCGCCGTGTTCGGCCAGTTGGAGCGAAGCGACCCACGCTTTATCCCCTTCACCCTGACCGACCAAGGCCAACGTGGCCGCGACCCTTTGCTGATTGCCGTCGAACACCTGCTGAAACTCCCCGACAGCCGCTTCCCCGTCAGCGAAATCCTCGACCTGCTCGACGTTCCAGCCCTGCGCGAACGCTTCGCCATCAAGGAGCGCGACCTGCCCACGTTGCACCGCTGGATCGAAGGCGCCGGCATCCGCTGGGGGCTCAACGCCGAGCAACGTGCCGGCCTCGGCCTGCCAACGGAGCTGGAACAAAACAGTTGGCGTTTCGGCTTGCGCCGCATGTTACTCGGTTACGCTGTAGGCACCGGCGCAGCGTGCGACGGTATCGAGCCTTACGACGAAATCGGTGGACTCGACGCTGTCCTGATCGGCCCGTTGGTCGCCTTGCTCGACGCACTCAACGATGCGCACCAAGCCCTGTCGCAACCCGCTCCCGCCAAGGAGTGGGGTGAACGCCTGCAACGCTTGATGCAACTGTTTTTCCTGCCGAGTAGCGAACACGACGACTATCTGTTGGGCCAACTCGAACAACTCAGAGAAACCTGGCTGGAAACCTGCGAGTCCGTTGGCCTGTACGACGACTTACCCCTGACCGTAGTCCGTGAAGCCTGGTTGGCGGGTTTGGATCAAGGGCGCCTGTCCCAACGCTTCCTCGCCGGGGCTGTCAATTTCTGCACACTGATGCCCATGCGTGCAATTCCCTTCAAGCTGGTGTGCCTGCTCGGTATGAACGACGGCGATTACCCGCGCGCGCAACCCCCGCTGGACTTCGACCTGATGGGCAGTGACTACCGCCCCGGCGATCGTTCACGCCGCGAAGACGACCGCTACCTGCTGCTCGAAGCGCTGCTTTCAGCCCGTGACCAGCTCTATATCAGCTGGGTTGGCCGTAGCATTCGCGACAACAGTGATCGCCCAGCCTCGGTGTTGATCGGCCAACTGCGTGACCATCTGGCCAGTGGCTGGCACTCCACTGACAGTGACGAGCCGCTGATCGATGCCATGACCCAAGAGCACCCACTGCAACCATTCAGCGCTCGCTACTTCCATGAGGGCGATGCGCTGTTCAGCTACGCGCGCGAATGGCAGTTGCTCCACGAAGCATCCGATACCACCCTGACAGAACACGACGACCTGGCGCCCCATCAACAAGACGAGCCCCTGAGCCTCGGCCAGCTACAAGACTTCCTGCGCAACCCCGTCAAACACTTCTTCAGCCAACGTCTGAAAGTGTACTTTGAGGCCGCCGAAGTGCCGTTGGCCGATGAAGAACCCTTTGTGCTCGACGCACTGCAACGCTACAGCCTGAGTGATAGCCTGCTCAGTGCCGCACTCACCCAGCCCGATCACCTCGACCAGGCCCTGAACGCTCAAGCCCTGCGCCTACAAGGCAGCGGCCTGCTGCCCATGGTCGGTTTCGGCGAGTGCCTGCGCAACGAACTGATCGAACCCTTGCCTGGCCTGCTGCAACGCTACCAGCAATTACTGGCCCTCTGGCCCACCCCGCACCCCGGTGCCGAACCGATCAGTTTTGAGCATCATGGGATTCAGTTGGAAGGCTGGATCAGCGGGCTGCATCGACGCAGTGATGGCGGGTTGCTGAGCGTCACCACCATCCCCAACAGCATCGATTCGATCAAGACCCGCAAGTGGCATCGACTGATTCGGCCCTGGGTCAATCACGTAGTGGCCTGCGCCTGCGGCCTGCCGCTAAGCACCGGCTTGGTGGCCAGCGACGACACCTTGCTGCTGCCACCGCTGGATCGAGCCAATGCCCAGGAAATCCTCGGCAACCTGCTGCTGGCCTGGCATACAGGGATGAGCAAACCGCTGCCCCTTGCCGTCAAAACCGCGTTTGCGTGGCTCGGCCAAACCGATCCGGCCAAGGCCGAAGCGGCTGCGAGTAAAGCCTATGAAGGTGACGGGCTCAATAACGAAGGCGAGCGCCGCGAAACCCCAGCACTCACCCGGCAATTCCCGGACTACGCCACACTCATTGCCAGCGAAGAGTTCGAAGGGTGGTGCGAAACCCTGTATCGCCCGCTGCTCAATGCCCCTTGGCGATCACTCGCAGGCGAGGAGGCCGGCGCATGAACAGCAAACCCTTGGCCCTGGCCTTCCCGCTCAAAGGCAGCCAGCTGATTGAAGCCAGCGCCGGCACCGGCAAGACCTTTACCATCTCCGCCCTCTACCTGCGCCTGGTCCTCGGCCACGGTGGCGATGAATCAGGCTTTGACCGCGAACTGTTGCCGCCGCAAATCCTGGTAGTGACCTTCACCGATGCTGCCACCAAAGAACTGCGCGAACGCATCCGCATCCGCCTGGCTGAAGCAGCCCGCTTCTTCCGCGAAGAAATTGAACAGCCCGACGCTCTGATCGCCGATCTACGCGACGAATATCCGCTCGAACAATGGCCCGCCTGCGCCAACCGCCTGGACATCGCTGCGCAATGGATGGACGAAGCCGCCGTTTCGACCATCCACAGTTGGTGCCAGCGCATGCTGCGCGAGCACGCCTTCGACAGTGGCAGCCTGTTTACCCAGACCCTGGAAACCGACCACAGCGACCTGCTCGGCGAGGTGCTGCGCGACTACTGGCGGCTGTTCTGCTACCCGATGCACGACGATGCGCTCAACTGGGTGCGCAACAACTGGGGCGGGCCCGCCGCGTTGATGCCACGGGTACGTGCGCTGTTCGGCAGCGAACGGCCCGCCGATGAGACCCGCGAGCCCGCCGAGCTGATCAACGCCTGCCTGCAAGAACGCCGTGAAGCGCTGGTACAACTGAAGGCGCCGTGGCAGCAATGGGCCGCCGAGCTACGTGATATCTGCCTGCAAGCCGTGGCGGCCAAAGCCGTCGATGGTCGCAAGATGCAAGCCCGCTACTTCGAACCCTGGTTCGAGAAGATCAGCGCCTGGGCTGCTGACGACACCCTCGAACAACTCGATATCGGCACCGGCTTCACTCGCCTGACACCCGACGGCATGGCCGAAGCCTGGAAGGGCGAGCCGCCGCGGCATCCCGGTATCGACGCGATGGCCGGCCTCAAGGCTGCCCTGGATGCCTTGCCGACGCCAGACGCCGCCGTGCTGCAGCACGCGGCGGGTTGGGTTGGTAAACGCTTCGAAGAGGAAAAGCGTCGACGCGCCGAAATGGGCTTCGACGACATGCTCATCCGCCTCAACGCCGCCCTGCAAGCCGACGGCGGCGAACGCCTGGCGAGTGTGATCCGCGAGCAATTCCCGGTGGCCCTGATCGACGAATTCCAGGACACCGACCCGGTGCAATACAGCATCTTCGACAGCATCTACCGCATCGAAGAAAACTACCTCGACAGCGGCCTGTTCCTGATCGGCGACCCCAAGCAGGCGATCTACGCCTTCCGTGGCGCCGACATCTACACCTACCTGCGCGCCCGCCAGTCCACCACCGGTCGCCATCACACCCTGGGTACCAACTTCCGCTCCAGCCATGCGATGGTCGAGGCGGTGAACCATGTGTTCCAGCGTGCGGAAACGGGCCGGGGTGCGTTCCTGTTCCGCGAGCCGGATGGCGAAAACCCCGTGCCGTTCCATTCGGTGCTGTCCCAGGGCCGCAAGGAACACTTGCAGGTCAACGGGCAAACGCTGCCGGCATTGAACCTCTGGCACTTGCCCACCGATCAACCGATTTCCAACGTGCTGTATCGCCAGCAACTGGCGGCGGCCTGCGCCACGCACATTGTTGAATTGCTCAACGGCGGGCAGCAAGGCACTGCCGGTTTCCTGCAACCGGACGCGAGCTTCAAAGGCGTGCTGCCGTCAAACATTGCCATCCTGGTGCGCGACGGCAAGGAAGCCCAGGCGGTGCGCGCCGAACTGGCCGCCCGAGGTGTGCGCAGTGTTTACCTGTCCGACAAAGATTCGGTCTTCGCCGCCCAGGAAGCCCACGACCTGCTGGCCTGGCTCAAGGCCTGCGCCGAACCGGACGTGGAGCGCCCGCTGCGTGCCGCGTTGGCCTGCGTCACCCTGAACCTGTCTTTGCCGGAACTGGAGCGTCTGAACCAGGACGAACTCGCGTGGGAAAGCCGCGTCATGCAGTTCCGTGGCTACCGCGCAATCTGGCGCACCCAAGGCGTGCTGCCGATGCTGCGGCGCCTGCTGCACGACTTCAAACTGCCGCAAACCCTGATCGCGCGCAGTGATGGCGAGCGGGTGCTGACCAACCTGCTGCACCTCAGCGAACTGCTGCAACAGGCTGCATCGGAACTGGACGGTGAACAGGCGCTGATCCGCCACTTGGCCGAACACCTGGCGCTCTCGGGCCAGGCAGGCGAGGAACAGATCTTGCGCCTGGAAAGTGATGAGCAACTGGTCAAAGTGGTGACTATCCACAAGTCCAAGGGCCTGGAATACGATCTGGTTTTCCTGCCATTCATTTGCTCAGCCAAACCCGTGGATGGCAGCCGCTTACCCCTTCACTACCACGATGAACACGGCAAATCCCAGGTCAGCCTACGCCCAACGCCCGAGTTGATCGCCAAGGCCGACAACGAGCGCCTCGCCGAAGACCTGCGTCTGTTCTACGTCGCCCTGACCCGCGCTAAACATGCGTGTTGGCTGGGCATCGCCGACCTCAAGCGCGGCAATAGCAATAGCTCCGTACTGCACCTTTCGGCACTGGGCTATTTGCTTGGCGCAGGAGCATCGCTGGGAGAGTCCGCCGGTTTGGCGCGCTGGCTCTTGGACCTTCAAGAGGGTTGCACGGCAATCAACTACGCCCAAGTACCCGAAGCGCAAGACATCGTCTTCCACCCACCGCGCAACCAAGCCACGCTGCGTGCGCCCCTGCTGCCCAAGCGCAAGGCGGCGGAAAACTGGTGGATTGCCTCTTACAGCGCCTTGCGCATCGGCGACAGCATGAGCGCTGTCACGCTCGAAGCGCCGGAGAACCCGCAGGCCCAGAAGCTGTTCGATGACGAACGCCTCGACCCCGACGCACCCCGCGAAGTGGCGGCATCTGGCGGCGACATTCACCGTTTCCCACGCGGTCCCAACCCCGGGACCTTCCTCCACGGTCTGCTGGAGTGGGCCGGGGAGGAGGGCTTCAACGTCACACCCGAGGCCATCGAAAAGTCCGTGGGCGCCCGCTGCAATCGGCGCAACTGGGAAGGCTGGATCATCACCCTGAGCAGTTGGCTCGGCCACCTGCTGCAAACGCCATTGCCGGTGGAAAACGGTCACGTTTCCCTCAGCGGGTTGCAGCAGTACCAGATCGAGATGGAGTTCTGGTTCGCCAGCCACAAAGTCGACGTACTCGCCCTCGACAAGCTTGTATGCCAATACACCCACAACGGCGTCTCCCGCGTTGCCGCCGAACCGGTGTTGCTCAACGGTATGTTCAAGGGCTTTATCGATTTGACCTTCGAATACGGCGGCCGCTATTACGTGGCCGATTACAAATCCAATTGGCTCGGCCCCGACGATTCCGCCTACACACCGGACGCCATGGAACAGTCGATCCTTGAGCATCGGTACGACCTGCAATACGTACTTTACCTGCTGGCCCTGCACCGCCAACTCAAGGCGCGCCTGCCGGACTACGACTACGACCGCCATGTCGGTGGTGCGCTGTACATTTTCCTGCGTGGCACGCAGTCGGCGAGCCAAGGTGCGTATTTCACTCGACCGGCGCGGGAACTGATCGAAAGCCTGGACCTGCTGTTCCAGGGCAAGCCTATCCCGCCCAAGGTTGAGCCCGCCTGGGAACAAGGAGTGCTGTTATGAGCCTGTCGCCGTTACCGCTGGAGGCGCTGACGCCCCTCTGCCACGCCGCCGACCTGGTGCAATTGCTGGAGCGTTGGGTGGATCGCGGCTGGTTGCGTGCCCTGGACAAAGCCTTCGTCGGCTTCCTGCACGAACTTGACCCACAGGCTGACCCGCTGGTGCTGCTGGCCGCCGCGCTGACCAGCCATCAATTGGGTCATGGTCACGTCTGCCTCGACCTGTTCGAGACCCTCAAGGCGCCGGACTTCGCCCTGTCGTTGCCGCCTGAAGGCGACTTGCAAACCGGCGCCATGCTGCTGCCGTCGCAGTTGCTTGACGGCCTCGACGGCGTGCACTGGTGCCACGCGCTGGCTGCCAGCCACCTGGTCGCGCTGGCCGTCGATGGCAGCGAGTCCGCCCAAAGCCGCCCGTTGGTCCTGTCCGGCAAACGCCTGTACCTGCGCCGCTACTGGACCTACGAGCGGCGCATCGATACCGCCTTGCGTCTACGCCTCGCCACCCAGGAAAACGTCGCCGCCGATTTGCCGCAGCGCCTGAACAGTTTGTTCGACCAGGCGCCGCCGGACGGCGTGATCGACTGGCAAAAACTCGCCTGCGCCCTGGCCACTCGCGGTGCATTCAGCATCGTCACCGGTGGCCCCGGCACCGGCAAGACCACCACCGTGGTGCGCCTGCTCGCGTTGCTGCAGGCGCCGGCCGTTGAGGCCGGCAGCCCGTTGCGCATTCGCCTGGCCGCGCCTACCGGTAAGGCCGCCGCACGCCTCACCGAGTCCATCAGCCAGCAAGTGCTGTCGCTGAAAGTGCCGGACAGTGTGAAGGAAAAAATCCCGACCCAGGTCACCACCGTCCATCGTCTGTTGGGCAGCCGCCCGGGCACGCGGCACTTCCGCCACCACATCGGTAATCCGCTGCCTTTGGATGTGCTGGTGGTGGACGAAGCCTCGATGATCGACCTGGAAATGATGGCAAACCTGCTCGACGCCTTGCCGCCCCATGCACGCCTGGTGCTGCTGGGCGACAAGGACCAACTCGCGTCGGTAGAGGCGGGCGCCGTCCTCGGTGACTTGTGCCGCGATGCCGAAGCCGGCTTCTACGGCGCCGAGACCCGCCAATGGCTGCAAGCTGTCAGTGGCGAAGACCTCAGCGCCAGTGGTCTGCAGGAAGACCTCGACGGCAGTCATCCTTTAGCCCAACAAGTGGTGATGCTGCGTTACTCGCGGCGTTTCGGCGAGGGCAGTGGCATCGGCCAACTGGCGCGTTGGGTCAACCAGCAAAATGCCGAAGAGGCGCGCAAGCTGCTGGCGGCGCGCAGTCACAGTGATCTGTTCTGCATCAGCCTCCAAGGCGAGCACGATCATGCGCTGGAGCGCCTGGTGCTGGACGGGCAGGGTGATGGTGCCCACGGTTATCGCTATTACCTCAACCTGCTGCAAAGCGCCCGCCCGTCACTTGATACCCCGCGGGAAAGCGACGCCTGGACCCACTGGGCGCAACAACTGCTGCACGCCTTTGATGCGTTCCAACTGCTCTGCGCGGTCCGCAAAGGCCCCTGGGGTGTGGAAGGCCTGAACCTGCGCATCACCGCCGCCCTGCGCAAGGTGCGTTTGATCGAAGGCGACGAGCAGTGGTACGAAGGCCGCCCGGTACTCATGACCCGCAACGACTACGGCCTAGGCCTGATGAACGGCGATATCGGCATCGCGCTGAAATTGCCCGAAAGCGACGGCGGCCCCCAGGTGTTGCGCGTTGCCTTCCCACGCAACGACGGCCAGGGCGGTGTGCGATTCGTGCTGCCTAGCCGTCTGAACGATGTGGAAACCGTTTACGCCATGACCGTGCACAAATCCCAGGGCTCCGAGTTCACCCACACCGCATTGATCCTGCCGGATGCGTTGAACCCGGTTCTGACCAAAGAATTGATCTATACCGGCATTACCCGGGCCAAGCGCTGGTTCAGCCTGATCGAGCCCCGAGGCGGCGTGTTTGAAGAGGCGGTCAGGCGCAAGGTCAAGCGCTTGAGTGGGCTGATGCTGGAATTGGGCCACGAACCGGAAAAAACTGACTGACAGGTCATGCCATTTTTCTGATTCAGTCGACTGATTTTTCTGGAAAAATAGCGGCCCCCGCGAAGACCTACTCTTCGCGGGGTTTTGCGCCGCTGTGCTATCGTTGCGGCATCATCTAAAAAACACCTGAGAGAATCGCTGCATGAACGTGGCTGTCTCGCCCACAGAGCGCAGTTTGAGCTGGAGACGCCTGCTGCTGGTGGCGATGCTGTGTGTGCTCGCGCCACACACCTTCGCCCAGGCGCCCGACCCCGCAGGCCTCGCCGCCCAGCGCGCCCAGTCGGTCACCCAAGTGGTACTCGGTATCCTCAGTTATGCACGTTGGCCGGTCGAACCTGCGCAATTGCGCCTGTGCATCGTCGGCCCCACCCAATACACCGACGACCTGATCAAAGGCACCACCCAGGCCACCGGTCGTCCGGTGGTGGTGCAGCGCCTGCTGGCCAACCATCCCGATATCGTCAACGCGTGCGATGCGGTGTACATCGGCAAGCTCAGTGTCGATGAGCGTAGCCAGTTGTTCACCTCCTTGATCGGTTACCCGGTGCTCAGCATCAGCGAAGGCGGCGACCAGTGCACCGTGGGCAGCCTGTTCTGCCTGCGGGTGAGTGATGAGCAAGTGTCCTTCGAGGTCAACCTCGACTCCGTCGCCCGCAGCGGCGTGCGCATTCACCCAAGCGTGCTGCAGTTGTCCCGTCGCCGAGCGCCAGCATCATGACAGCCGTCAAAGCGCGGCCGACCCTGCGTTCCGTCATAGGCCGGGGGCACTTGATCCTGGCGTTGGTGGCGGTGACGCTGGCGAGCGTCTCACTGACCCTGCTTGGCGTACTGGCGCTGCGAGTCTACGCCGAGCACAACCTGCACTTGATCGCGCGCTCCATCAACTACACCGTCGAAGCGGCGGTGGTGTTCAACGACAGCGCGGCAGCCACCGAAGCGCTCAGCCTGATCGCTTCCACCGAAGAAGTGGCCCAGGCCGAAGTCTTCGACGCCAATGGCAAGTTGCTGGCGCAGTGGATACGTCCGGATACCGGCATGCTCTCGCGAGTTGAACTGGAACTGGCGCACACCCTGCTCGAACAACCCATCAGCCAGTCGATCCTCCACCAAGGGCGAGTCATCGGCAGCACTCACCTCACCGGTCACGGCGGTAGCCTCTTGCGCTTCCTGCTCAGCGGCCTGGCCGGGATCCTCATCTGCACCGCGCTCAGCGCGTGGATCGCCTTGCACTTGGCGCGACGCCTGCTGCGCGGCATCACCGGCCCACTGCAAAGCCTCGCCGCCGTGGCCCACGCCGCCCGTAGCGAGCGCGACTTCGACCGCCGCGTACCCCCGGCAAAAATCGCCGAACTCGACAGCCTGGGCAGTGACTTCAACGCCTTGCTTGGCGAAATGGAAGCCTGGCAGAGCCACCTGCAAAGCGAGAACGAATCCCTTGCCCACCAGGCCAACCACGACAGCCTCACCGGCCTGCCCAATCGTGCGTTCTTCGAAGGCCGTTTGATCCGCGCCCTGCGCAGTGCGGCCAAGGCCAAGGAGAAGGTCGCGGTGTTGTACCTCGACAGCGACCGTTTCAAAGAGATCAACGACAGCTTTGGGCACGCCGCCGGCGACGCCGTCCTCGTCGCCGTCGCCGAGCGCGTGCGTGCGCAATTGCGTGAAGACGACCTGGTGGCGCGCCTGGGCGGCGATGAGTTCGCCATCCTGCTGGCGCCATTGCACAAGGCAGAAGATGCCGAGCGAATTGCCGACAAGATCATCGCCAGCATGGACCTGCCCATCCCCGTGCCGGGCAACACGCAGGTATTGACCTCCCTCAGTATCGGCATCGCCCTCTACCCCGATCATGGCGCCACGCCTGGCACCTTGCTCAATGCCGCCGATGCGGCGATGTACCAGGCCAAACGTTTGTCTTCGGGCGGCCAGCAAACGGCGGAGTCGGAGAACCCCGTCGTCAACGTTCAACACAGGAGTTGACCCCTTGTTCACAACCGCGCGCTTCATGTTTATCACCTTGCTGGTGTCACTGCTTGCCCTCGGCGGCTGCCAGACGCCGCCCCCCAAAGGCCTGACCCCGGCGCAAGTGGCCGTCCTCAAGCAGCAAGGCTTCGAACTGACGGACGAAGGTTGGGCATTCGGCCTGTCTGGCAAAGTGCTGTTTGGCAGCGACGTCGAGACGCTCAACCAACCCAGCACCGACATCGTCCAACGCATCGGCAAAGCCCTGCTGGGCGTGGGCATCGAACGCGTGCGTGTCGACGGCCACACCGATGCGTCGGGCAAGGAAACCTACAACCAGCAACTGTCCCTGCGCCGCGCAAAAAGCGTGGCGACGGTGCTGACCGGCGTGGGTATGAAGGAAGAAAACATCCAGCTGCGCGGGTTGGGCAGCAGCGAGCCGGTGGCACCGAACACCACGGTGGCGGGGCGCACGGAGAATCGGCGGGTGTCGATTGTGGTGATTGCGGACTGAGGCCGTCCCACCAATCACAATGTGAAACCCAATCAAAATGTGGGAGGGGCGGTGTGCTTGAAACAGCGTTTGCTAAGTAACTTCTCCGTAGGAAATTTCTGCAATGACGAATTTTGATGGCTAGGCTGACGAGGTTTCGCTTTTTCGCAAATGGTGGGCTTAGTTAAATGAACGCTCCAACTAACCACCGTAAAGGATTGCGATGAACATAAATGTCAGTGATTTCCGGCAAGCAGTTTCCAACGTTAGACTTTCAAAGTTTGCCTTTGATGAACTTTTGAGCGCAAGAGAGTTGCTAGCATCTGAAAGTCAGGGGGCTCGATTCGATAGCAAGGCTGCCTACATCAATTCTCTACAATCATCCGTCTTGAGTAAGGAGCTAGATAGAATCCGAACCATGATCGACCATGAATGCCATGTCTTGATTCTTGATGGTTTTAAGGTCGAAAAACTTGAGACGTTCAAATCACTGATATGGACATTTGCTTCTCTACTCGGTGTACCCATGGTACAGAACCATCTTGGTCACAAGGTGATTGAGGTTTTTGACCGAGGTGGTCAGCGTATTGAGGAGGGTGCGAGATACCATCAAACCCGCCAAGGTGCTTACGTACACAACGATGGAGTGAGCGATCCGCTACCTATCGATTACTTGATCCTGGCTTGCGGACAGCAAGCGCTTTTGGGCGGCGAGAGCATCCTGATTGATGCAAGCGCGGTATACGCGGAGCTGATGGCGTTTCCAGAAATATTGGAAGAGCTTAAATGCAACTTCTTTTTTGAAAACCGCGGTATGTCAGATGAAGAGCAGCTTTTCAAGGCGCCCATTCTGAGTTTTTCCAATGAAGGCATTCCGCTGATCAGATACTTTCGGGTCTACATTGAATCCGCCCACATCAAGGCGGGAGTTCCGTTAACGCTGGCTCAATGCCAAGCGCTGGACTTTCTGGACACTGTTCTCGATCAGTCATCCGTTCAGCAGCGAGTGTTGCTGGAACCAGGGCAGGTACTTATTTCGGCCGATAATAAGTTTCTTCATACTCGTACGCACTTCATTGACAGGCATGCGCCACGTTGTGTGATAGATGATGCTGAGTCTTTGAGCGATCTAAACCGCTACATGCTACGGGTGTGGTTACGCAAACAATGATGACCCGAGAGCTATAGCGTACATCCTCCACTATCCGCCACAAGTCGAGCCCCATGGACAACTCTGATATTGCGATCTTGCTGGTCTTGATCTCTGCTTTCATGCACGCCACCTGGAATGCGGTAGTCCGCGCCGGCAGCAGTCGCTTCATGACCTTGGCCATGGTGGATGGCACCGCGCTGGTGATATGCCTGTTGGCGATGCCGTTTGTCAGCGTGCCGAGCCTGGAGGTGTGGGGCTACATTCTCGTCTCCGTGGGGCTTAATACGGTCTATCGGCTATTTCTGATCAAAGCCTACGAAACGGGAGATTTCGGGCAGGTGTACCCGGTGATGCGTGGGATACCGCCGGTACTGGTCGCGTTGTTTTCCTACTTTCTGTTGCATGAGCAGTTGTCACCCCAGGCGCTGGCGGGTGTGATGCTGATTTGTGTGGGCATTATCAGCCTGACCTTCGTGCGCAGGATGACAGCGCAGATGTTCAAGCCGATCCTGATGGCGGTGTGTGCCGGGGCGTTTATCGCGGCTTACACGGTGGTGGACGCCAAAGGCGTGAGAGCCAGTGAAACGGTGTTGCAATACATCATCTACCTGACGGTATTCCAGAGTATTCCGATCCCGGTGCTGGCGTTTTCCAGGGAGCGTTTGGCCTTGATGCGTGCGATACGTGGGCATTGGCGAGTCGGCCTGTTGGGCGGTGTTTTTTACCTGGCGTCTTACGGATTAGTGCTGATTGCGTTGTCATTGGACGCGGTGGCCAAGGTCTCAGCGCTGCGGGAAACCAGTGTTATTATCGGCGCCATTATTGCCGCGCTGTTTTTTCACGAACGGTTCGGCTGGCGACGGATGCTGTCGGCATTCATCATTGTTTGCGGGATCATCTCTATCAAAGTGAGCACCTGATGGCCCAGCGTCCGCCTCCCACACCGATGCTTCAAGCCTTCGTCAGCGCTGCGCAAACCGGTAGTTTTGCGCGTGCGGCGTCGGAGCTTAACCTCACCGCCAGTGCCATCAGCCATCAAATTGCAGGACTGGAGGAGTGGTGGGGCGTGCAGTTGTTTGAGCGGCATTCGCGCGGCGTCAAACTGACATCCGCGGGGCAGGCTTTGTTGCCGGTCACCGACGGATTTTTCAAGGCATTGGATGGGGTCTTGCATTCACTCAACCCCGCAAAATCCCGACCGTTGTACCTCTCCTGCACATCTTCCCTCTGTTCGACGTGGCTGATCCCCAGGATGCATGGCGCTCACACTGAGGCCTCGTTCAACCTCGATCTGGTGTTGACCAGCGCCGACATCAACAGCACCAGTCTGGAAGCGCATCAATACGATGTCGCGGTGGTGATGGGGTATGGCGATTACCCGGATCATCATGTTGAACTGCTGATGCGTGACGCGGTGTTCCCCGTTTGCTCGCCGGAATTTCTAAGGCCGAAGGGGGATATTGCGCCAGAGGATGTCGCCCAATACCCGCTGATTCATAGGGTGGACGATCAGGTGTGTCCGGGGTGGGAAAGCTGGTTTGCGTTTCAGGGCCTGCCGACGCCGCCTTATCACCATGGGCCGCGATTTCCGGATTCGAGTCTGGCGATCAGTCTGGCGGTAAAGGGCACAGGGATTGCGCTGGGCAGGACTGCGTTGGTGTATGACCAATTGGAAAACGGTGCATTGGTTGCGTTGAAAAGCCCCGTAATGATGTCCCCAGCGGCCTACTACATCATTTGTCGAAATGGGCGGCAGTCAGAGCCGGATATTGCGCGGCTGTTTGAATGGCTCAAGACCCGTGCGGGTGAGTTCCTGCGCGAAGTTCGGGCGCGGTATCCGCAAATTGTCGGGACCAACGTAGTTTAAATGTGGGAAGGAGCAGGGCTCCTCCCACATTCGAACGGTGTTCGTTTAATGGCTTGGCGTCAGCGCTTGCGTCAGGTCATCGACCACGGCCTTGCCCATCTCACACAGGTAATGCGCGGCCCATGCGTATTGCTCGCCGCGTACATCCATGGCGGCTTCCATTGCGAGTTTCTTGGAGTAGAACAGCAGGGTGGAGGCGTGTTCCAACGCTTCCTCGATCGGCATGCCGGAATTGACGCGGAACAGGGGTTTTTCGTTTTCACCATAGTCGCCGAAGGTGACGACGCCGAGGGTGGTGATGGAGGAAAGCGGTGGGTCGGGGACGATTTTAGTCATGATCTATACCTGGGAATTTAGGGAGCCACCCACTCATGTCGCTATACATGAAAGGGTGGCAGCTGTACGCAGGTTAGCGAACCGGACCCAGGACCCGGCAGACCCGAGGGTCTCCCACGCACAGCCGCCATAACACGACAACGAAGAGCATGAAGCGCTTGCCGTTGGAGGCTGTGTCCGGGTTCGGGTCGCTAAACCCGTTCGCTGATGTCAGCGAAGTACGGAGGCTAATGACTCGAACCCTAAGCCACAATAGGCCAGAGATTCTCTAGGAAACGTCCTGCAAATTAAAGCGAATCATCGTTGATGGCCCTTTAATCCGCGAACCTGATCTCCCTTGTCTCCCCCATCAACAACCCGTGATTCTGCTCTGTCACCTCCCTGATGTAATCCCACAACAACGTAATCCGCTTCAACTTCCGCAGATCCTCCCGGCAGTACATCCAGAACTGCAAGGCACACAGGTTTTTCCCAATGATTGAAGGGTTAAACCGTTATGAGTCAGCTTACAGAACCTCTTACTGTTACAAGTCCTGGGCCAAACCCTACAGGTCCCTTGAGGCCAGCCACGAGGCTCGCCAAGCCCTACCACTTCAGGCGCAACGGTATTTACTACATGCGTCTCAGGACGACAGGTGCCACCACAGAGTTTGCTTCGGTGTCTCTCAAGACCAGCAGTCGCCGGGAAGCTATGGACGCTTCAGACTTTCTCGCGGAACTCGTTAGGGCGTTCCACCGGGAGACCCCAGGCGCGACATGGGACGAGCTGAAAGAACACTTTCGGTCGGTCTCTGAGGAAGTCCTTGCAGGCGATGATGTGGCGCAGCACTGGGGCGGTTTACACACTGGGGTGAGTGATAGGGGGCATGGCGCTGTAGGGGCTCTGAGGCTCGTAGGTAGTGCTTCCCAGCGCAAACCTATAATCGGCTCGTCTCCGTCTCAATCTGTACAGGCACTGACCTTTAAGTCCCTTTCAGCTCTGTACTTGAAGGACCGTTCAGGCGAACAGAAAGCGTCAACGCTGAGTACCACCAAGTTTACGCATGGGGTTCTCAGTGAGCTGTTGGGCTCCCTGGATCTACGGGTACACACACGAGAAGACCTTGTGGGTCTTCGGGACACTCTCGCGAAGACTCGTAAGCCTTCAACGGTCAACCAGATGCTCATGAAGCTTTCTGCTGTTCTGAACTGGGCTGTTGAGAATGGTCACCTCGAAAAGTCATACGACAAGAAACTGAAGTTCACTAAGGGGCTTGAGTCGACCCGTAAGGCATTCTCACAGGATCAGGTGGGCAAGATCGTTGCTTACGCGAGCACGTTCCCTGAGACCTCTTGGAAGCGCTGGTTGCTAAGTCTGGGTGCAATCACTGGCGGACGCCTCAATGAAATCTCTCAGTTGACGGTAGGTGACGTGCAGACACTGGGCACAGGTATTACGGCCATTCACATCAATGAGGTGGGAGAGGGGAAGACGATCAAGAACAAGCGTAGCGAACGTTTGATACCACTGACAGACGGGGCCTACGGTTTTGACCTTGCGGCATTCCTGCGATATGTAGAGTCATGCAGGCTTGCAGGGACTGATGCACTGGGCCAGATTGGTTACAGACCCGCTGGTGAATGGGCTAATCAGACAGCCATCCCTGAGGCGCTGGGAGACTCCTACGAACGGGGTTTGGTGTTCCATTCCTTACGTCACTCGCTGGCGTCACTCATGCAGGAACACGGTGTTCCTACAACACATGCCCAGGCCCTAATGGGACACGCTACCGGTACGATAACCTTTGATGTTTACGGCTCAGGGGTTCCCGTTGAGACGCTGGCAGGGTTATTGATTGGGCTCTTTGAACCTATCGCGCTTAACTTTTAGGGGACATTATGGAAGATAAAAAAACTCCACCCGGTAATCGGGTTTCACGTGTCGCTTTCTCCTTCATTACTCACCAGTTCAGTGACGGGAAAATCGTCCAGCAAGTAGAGCGGCGTGAGTATGTATTGGGACTCGATGCGTCCGGGGAGGATGTCTTAAGTCTTTGGTGTGAGATTGCCAATGAGTATATGACCGTTACCAAGGTGGTCGCGCCGTTCGGGTCTCAGACTGACTTACTAAAGGCCGGTCAGGACATCATAGAATGGGTAAGAACTACCGGACCACGTAGGAAGATCAAGACCGGGGCCTCCAAATCATCTCCCGAAGAACTTGAAGCTGCTGAATGCGTAGAGGCTGACGAAATACTATCGCGTATGTGGAATCACGTAGAAAGCATGGAACACAAGCGGGTGATTTACAAAATCTCAGAGATAACTGGGCCGATAGAGTGGACTGCTTACCTCTCCCGAGCTGGGATGCCTGAACGGCTTAAATCAAGCTGTGATGGCGCATCAAAAATTAAATCTAAGAAACCTGCTGGAAAAAATGGCCCTTAGCTTGCTGTGCGCTATCGTACGATTTGACGCCATTCGGTGGTGCAGCTTTAACCAGGGCGGGTAAGTATTGTGTACACTATTGATTTTGGGTGTTGGATAGTGGGTGAAGTATGGATGACGATACATTAATACAAGAGTTGCTGTATCGAGGAGAGGGTCCAACACTCGACTATAAGGTTAAACAGTACCCTTTTTCAGGGGCTGATGAAGGGCAGAAGTCAGAGTTGCTAAAGGATATTTTAGCGTTCTCGAATGCGTGGCGTTCAGAGATGGCTTATATATTGATTGGCGTAGAGAATGATACAGGGAATTTGGTTGAACTTGATACGGATATAGACGATTCACGCCTCCAAGAATTCGTGAATAGTAAAACAAACCACCCTCTGGATTTTTCTTACAGGTCGCTAACTTATAATGGGGTTAAGCTGGGTCTGTATTCTATTGCTGTTCAGGATCGGCCAGTTTTCGTGAGGAAGCAATACGGAAGAGTGGCGCCCAACACGATATACGTCCGTCGTGGCTCGGCGACAGCTATTGCTGACCCATCTGAAATAGCAAAGATGGGAGAGGCAAAGGTCGAGCAAGTTGTTGCTCATGCTCCGAAGATAATAGTAAGGATTGTTTCTCCCGATTCAAATGTTTCGGGTGAGTTAGTCGTGGAATATACGCAGTTTACACTGTTGCCAGAGAATCGCTATGATGACTACTCGATTCAGGATGGTCGGGGCGTGATTTATCGAAGAGTAGCTCAGTTGGTGAATGTTAATTATTATCGAGAGTTTTCTTCATATGTGCAGGAGATATCTGGAAAAGTACCGTTTGTACTCGAGATTAGTAATGAAGGAGACCATTTTGCGGATGATATTCAGATTCTCATAAGTTTTCCAGTTGCCCCATTGTTTACGTTCAAGAATCTCGAAGAGTTATTGGAGAGGCCAACCAAGGAAGCTTCTTATCGTAGTTTTGATAGTAGATTATTGCTTGCGAGTAATAAGGTTTTGAAACACTCCATTAAGTCCTCGGAAAATGAAATATCCTTAAAGTTCAATGTTGGGAAATTGCAGGCTGGGGAAATGCGTCGAACACCTCGGATTTTTATGATAAATCCTCCTGTAGCACTAACGGAGATTACGGGGCGCATCCTCTCTGATCAGTTACGAAGCCCTGTGATATTTAATATTCCTGTGCAAGTTGACATGACGTCAAAGGTTCTTACGATGGAGATTTTGAAGAAATTAACTTGATGAGAAGGGGCGTGCAATCGGATTGGCTTATCATAGGTTAGCTGAAGACCGCCTGGCTTCGATGGCCTAATGAAACATGTCATTCGTACACGCCTTCTGTTCAGAGCGTTCCAGTAAAAACACCCACTACAACCCCTTCACAACAAAACCCCCCACTAAAACCAGAAGGGCTCCCGCTCGCCTGAATTTTGATGAGGAGGCCACACAATGCTTACACCCACAGAGCTGTCCGAGTTGGATAAACGCATTGGCTTTCGAGCAGATGAACTCATAGCTGCACGTGCTGAGCGCTGCAAAGCTGTTCCAAAGGTTGCTGGCGTTGGCGAAGGCTCCATAGGCATCCGAGGAAGACCACCCAAGTCAATTGAGAACCCCTTTTACCAGTTCGTTGGACCGACCAGCCGTTACGGTCGTTACCCCGAATTTGCATTGGATGTCATTGAAGGCGTTGCACGGCTGGACTGGCATGACCGCCCAATAGGTTCTGGTGGGAAATCCGTGTCTCTGTCTGTGCGCAAGTTGGCAGTGATTCTTGAGAGTCTTGAAAAGGTGACGGCGGAAGCTGTCGGCCAGATTCTTTTGCTCGCTGAACGCCACTCTCAAAGGTACGTAAAGGCCATTGGAATCATCATTCCATACATGCTGAAAGCTCGGCCCAAGCTGCTCACCGATGAGATGGAAGGGCGCTTTGACTGAGAAAATACGCACCGAACATCGAAGCTGAATTACCGCCGCATGTATAAGAGGACCAGTAGAGACCCAAGACCCAAGAGAGTAGTTGTGTGAGTATTATTCGTTGACATGTGTGAGCGGTGGTCGTACATTTACCTTTCTTCAAACGCACTGAGACAGCGCAATGAGTAACCTAACCGCCTTCAATACCACAGAGCCTGCAATATACATCTCGCTTGAGTACAGCGACGACTATGACGATTACAAGGGCACCGGTTCATGGACCTGGGTTGCTAAGCGCTCATGGAGTTATGGCGGCGCAGTTCGTACAGAAGTGTTTGAAGTCCCTCAGGGCGCAGAGGGCGCAGACAATGAGGATGTGGTCAGTATGATCAAGGCTCTCACGCGCGCACCGGAAGACAGTGACATTAAGTATGCAGTGGCACAGATGGGTGATACACCAAGTTACGTGGCTGTCCGGGTGGAGTAAGGCTCCTTCCGACAAGGCTGGATGTTGAATAATAAAAAAACTGTAACGTGTACGGGTCGTATTCGTATATCTTGAGTGGCTAACGCTTCTCGAGGATTACTTAATGGCCGCTCCCGTATTCGTAACTGACAGCCTTTCTATTGCGCAAGCAACGCCTAAAAGGCGTCATGTTGACTTGAAGGTAAGTCTAACTTCTGCATTGAATGAATTTGTTGCTTTGGGGTTGTTCGAAACTTCAGAGAGTACTGAGGGGCATACCATTTGGAGTCTGGTCGGCGGTCCTGTAGTTGCTCAAGAGGCGTTCTATGAGGACTCTTTCAAGAGGCAATTCGACTTCATACAGTTGACCCGTGATGCTGCCCTGGGTGTCGTGCTGAGAGCGAGACATGCAGGGGACCGGGCCGCAATTGTCGATGCAATTCGACACTCCTGAGAGCAGGTTGATTTAAAAACCCTCACTTTAGGGAATAGACCATGCATCTATTTTCGCTTACCAGTTCAGCCCGGATCAGTCAGGGCCGACCGCCTTTTACATGATTATTCTCTATCACAGCTTCTTTTTGGTTGGACCTCTTGAAGCCTGGCAGTTACCCGTGTGGGGCGCTGTGAGCGCTGTCAGGAGGACGGCCAAGAAGTCCAACCAAAAGGAATTCACGAGATTATGAATATCGATATTGCACACAGACATGCAGGCCATCTTATTGTTATTCAAGACAAGCCTTTCAAAGCTAATGAGGCTGGCATGTGGAATTTGACCGAAATTTGGCAGGCCTTGAAATTACCAAAGGCTAAACAACCGGGTAAGTTTGTTGACCGTAAAGAGGCTCAGAGATTTTTGGAAACCGGAAAAATCGGTTCTGAAAGGAAAGGGTCTCTGAATCAGACTTTCGCGGCAAAGCAGGCCGTTATTCGTTACGCCGCATGGGTGTCCTCAGAATTTGAAGATGTCGTGTACGACGCTTTCGAGGCAATCCTTGATATGCCAGATGTTGCGCTGTTGGTTGCAGGGAAGATGTCTGAGCTTGGACGTGTAAAGGAGTCTGAAATACTGCGTCGAATTGCTGAAAGCGATAAGGGCGCGAGACAAGTCGCACTTAGGCATCTCAATAGAGGTCGTGTTCGCCGAGCGTTGAGTCCGCAGGAGAAGGAAGTACAGACGCTTTCGCGGCATGCCGCTCGTTTTGAGAAAAAGCTAAGAGGGTGATTTAAACTTAATTTTTTCTTTGTCGCGGAGCAATTCCGTAGGCGCAATTTTTGGGCTGTCTGCTCGAAGCTAATCATTTTCAAACTTCTCTGCCTGACCATCCGAACTATGCCGGAGCCCTATGTGTGGGCGCTTAAAAGTGGTGTGGATGGTCGGCGGATACTCAGATAAGGGGAAATTTAAATGACCACTCTCAACGACTATGAATCCGTGAAGGCCAAGGGCACGCCCTACGATGCCTTGATTCGACAAGAAGCTGACCGCAACGAAATCCCTTACAAGTTCATGCACAAGCTCATCTACAACGAGTCGAGCTTTAACACCGTTGCCAAGTCCCGCACAGGCCCCTTGGGTCTCGGACAGTTCACAGAGTTGACCGGTAAGGCTTACGGCCTGATGACCCCTGAAGACCGTATGGACCCACAGAAAGCAGTCCCTGCGATTGCCCGTCACCTCAAGGACCTCAAAGGCGCCTATCAGGGTGACTTGCTGAAGGCAGCTTTGGCATACAACCAAGGCCAGGGCCGTTTGGGCTCCCCTCAGTTGGCCGCACTTGATCAAGGTGACTTCACCAAGATCAGTCCCGAGGGCCAGAACTACATGCGCAAGCTGCTGGACGTGTCCGGTGATTCGCCTTCCCGCCAATGGTTCGATGCCCAAGGAGTGACCAATCCCGGTATCAACCCAAAGGCCCAAGCCGTCAGCTTTGAGGATGCTACTCGGGGTGTGACGGCAGGCGCTAAGGTTCGTGTGGGTCAGGACCTCCCTCAGTTGGGCAATATGAATCTGGAAGGTGGCACAGCCCCTCAGACTCAACAGGATTTCATCACCCTTGAGAACCACATCGGAAAGCCCGAAAAGGGCACCTTCGAGGGGACAGGAGATGCTACAGCGGCCTCCCTGGCAACTTCACCACTGGCCTCCCTGTTTCGGTACGCCACACAGGAGGACCATGACCCGCTGGACTGGGTGAACCCAAGTGATAACTCTCAGTGGACCGCTGATGATTACGACATGATTCGTAAGGAGGGTGTGGACCCTCAATACTTCAGCTTCGTGCAGGACTACGCCAAGGGCAAAAGGGCCAACCTTCCGAACGCCATTGCGATGGCAAAGGAGAACATGGCCTATGAGCAGCGCATTGGTAACGCTGGGACGGGCGCTCAGATTGTCGGTGGGTTTGCGGGTGCCGGTCTGGACCCTCTGACCTACACGCCTGTACCAGGGACAACCGGTGTACGCCTCATCTCTCGGGTTGCTCAAGGTGCTATGTATTCGGGGGCTGCTGCTGTGGCCTCTGAGGGTCTACGCGAAAGCGTAACGGGCATTGAGGGTCACTACGGGACAGCTCTCGTGGGTGGTGCATTGTTCGGTGCAGGTGCCACAGCTCTGTTTGACCGGGCGTTGAGAGCTACACCAAAGGAGGCCCGTATAGACGTTCCTGATGCTGACCTTGAGTCGATACTTGCGCGACACGGTGAGTCGGCCTTACCGAATGAGCGCTTTGACCTGCACCCTGATATGGAGCCTGACCTGAACGACTTCTCTGGTCCGAGCATTCGCTTGGAGGCCCGTGAGACGGCTCGCCAGTTAGGTCAGGATGATCCTTCACGGTTCCCATGGTTGGCCGGTGAGGAACCCAAGGAAGCCTTTGGGGTGAGCTATGTTGACCATCCTAACGAGCCTGGGGCAGTGCGCTTGCAGGACGGTTCAATCCTGTCTGCTGACAATCCACTGAACCCTAAGACCCTTCAGGACGCCATGGAGGTTATGCCGGATGACCGTGCAGCCCGTGGTGTGACGATGGGCGGATTTACCGAGATTGGCTATACGCTGAATCGCTCGGAGAACCCTGAGATTCTGGCTATCGGCAATCAGTTGTTCCGGTCGCCTACAGGGACCATCAGCGGCTCTAACGGGAAGTTCGGGGCTACCGCTTCGGACATCATTGAGCGTATCCGGGGTCAGGACCATGTGACCTACAACAAGATGTCTGATGAGGTTCTTGATGCCATCAAAGACCCAAGCTACGCGATGACTGATGGCGGTCGCCAAGCTCACATTGAGCGTGCTTTCAGGCGTGTCGCTGAGGCCACTGAGGACCTTTCGGGTTCCAAGGCGGCACAGCTCACAGCCGGTGAGAAGAAGCTGATGGACACCGTTAAGGCTCACTACGATCGTAAGGCTGACTACCTTGCAGCACCTGCCCAGTTCGGCAACAGGAACGCCCGTGCGGTTCTTTCGGGGACCCGTCACGCTGGCTCGTACATTCCAAACGTCTACAGCTCAGCAGCTAAGAACCTGAACATTCAACGCTTTGGCGGTGCTGATGGTCTGCGAGACGCCATTACGGAATCCTGGCTGGCCTCGTACGCTGCACGGCCTCACGTGAAGACCCGAGTGGACGCGCACCTGAAGGAACTTGCGATTGCTGAAGGGCGTGTACTGGAAGACAAGGACCTTCCCGCCGCTGTTGAACGCTATGCCAGCAGCAAGGCAACCGGTATTAGCCACTCTGACCAGTTCGACAGGTCGTCTGTCGTGGACAACAGCCCCGAAGGCCTCACAGGCGTGGAGAACAACAACTTTCTTGAAGGGCGTCACCTGTTCGATTCGGACATGGCGGTGCCGCTCAGCGATGGCTCACAGTTCTCTGTGAATGACCTGCGTGAGTTTGACCTGGCGCGCATCACTCCAAGCTATGACCGCCGTGTGAACGGTGACATCGGGATCATGGGGGCCACTGGGAAAACCACGAAGGAACTGAAGGCGCAGATTGCAGGGGTCAATACTTCCAGTAACGCTGAAAAGGCAGCGCTTGAAGAGTCATTGAAGATTCTCACCGGTCGGGCACGTCGAAACCCTGAGGGCGCCTTCGCCACCACAGCTCGGATTCTCTCTGACCTTTCGTTCATCTCGAAGAATGCTTACATGGGCGTTCAGTCAATTTCAGAAGTGGCCGGGATGGTGATGAAGGGGCATACGCACATGCTCTTGAAAGGTGTCCCACTGTTGCGCGAGATGACTCAGTGGGGTTCAAAGATCAGTGCGAAGGACCTAAAGGACATGCATTCGATGATCTTTGGTCGGGAACTGGATAACCATATTCGGCCAACCCGTCAGGACATCGTTGAGCGGTTGAGGGACCAAGCTGAAGTGAACCCATTAATGGCGAATGTACTGGGCACTATCAAGTTCGGTACGCAAGAGGCTTCTGCCCGACTTCCCCTCACGAGATTCCTCACAGAGTCCTCTAACTACATTGCAGACGCTGGCCGCTCGGGTGTGCTTTCGGACCTTGTTGATCATGTGCTATCTGGTCGTAAGTCGGCTTTGTTTGACCCTCAACGGTTGCACTCAATGTCGATTACTCCCGAGCAATTCGGGGGCATCAAAGCAATGATCCGTGAGCATATGACAGTGGGTGAGAATGGTCGCTACACCATCAAGGATCGTGCAGCCCTTCAGCGTGACCCAAGGACAATGGACATGTGGCGAATGGGCGACAAGATCGCACACGAGACTATTCTTCGTCCTCATGTTCTTTCGTCCGCCGATACGGTGGCTTATGGGGCCGGGGTCAAGATGGCGATTCAGTTCAAGAACTTCACGATGCGCTCCGTCAACTCCCGGTTGATTCGGGCCTATCACGACGCTACCAAGAATGGCCGAGCAATCGACCAAACCCTTCAAGCAGTTCTTTCAACGGGGCTTGCTGTATCGACATATGTGGCGATGAAGTACAGCCAAGCGGCGAGTATGCCAAAGGACCAGCGGGAAGGTTTCTTGAAGGGGGCGCTCGATCCAAAGATGCTGGCCTATGCCGGTCTGTCTCGTAGTTCTCACATTGGAGCACCGTTGGGCTTGCTGAACATCGTAGCGGCCCCGCTGGGATTCGATCAGGCCGCAATGGTCCGATCTTCAATCCTTCCACGGGGGCCTAAGGAGCAACGCAGCAGCGGCCCTATGCGGTACTCGCCCCTCAAGTCTGACAACATCACGGGGTTCCTTGGTCGCGTTGCTGAACAGGTCCCGGCAGCAGGAACCCTCGGTAGTGCATGGCAAGTTGCGAGTAACGCCCTCGGAGCTATGGGCACTGACTCCCGTCGAGCTGATCAGGAATACATGACAGGTGTCTTCAACGGCCTGCGCGGCCTTGTGCCGAATGATCCTGTATCGCAAAAGCTCTTGCTCATGATGATGGAGGGGCAGGGCGTAGAGATTCGTTAAGCCTGCTCTAAGTTCATCTCATTAACCTTTGTTCACTTACTTCCTATCACTTTGTCCCCGCCCTAATCAGGTGGGTGGTTGAGCTATGGGAGTTGTTTAAAAATAAATTCAGGAGGAATAAAATGACCGGCGATAAAGTTAAGCATGAACGTAGCAGTCTTTATAAGTCGAAAGCCACTCGAAAAGACTTGTACAAAGCAGCAAGGAGTTTGTCTGTAGGCGATCTTGCGGACTTTCAAGCAATGCAATCAGGTAGATGTCCAATAGATGTTTTTACAAAGGCCCTGGATGATACAGTGCATGTAATAAAGTTTGGCTCACGTGTGTTGGCCGTGGGAGGGCACCCTAAAGGTGGCGTGTGGTTTGTAACCACTGAAGTTGTTAATGAACTTTCTAAAGCTGGACGATTCAGTTTTTACAGAATGCTTAAGCAACATCTTTGTGAGGTGAAGCAGTCTCGACCCGCTGGTGAGTCATTTACCAATTTTGTTTCGGTAGGCAATCATGCTCATGTTCGTTTGTTGGAGTCCCTTGGGGCCACTTTTCAACTCGGGCACGTCTTAAGCCCGGCAGGCTTCCCGTTCAAACAGTTTTGGTTATAGGAGGTATTTATGTGCGATCCAACAGGCGGTATTGCGACAGTGGCCGTTATCGCTGCGATGAGTACAGTCATAGGGGTATCTCAGTCTGCCAAGGCTAAAGGCCAGATGACAGACAACGAGCGTAAGTCTCAAAATGAGATCGTCAAGCAAGCCAACTTTGCCGAGAACGACCAGAAGCTTGCAACCGTGGACAAACACGATGAGGCGCGCCGTCAGCTTACAGAGGTGAACCTACAGGCTCTTCGGAACCAAGGGACCATCAATGCTGCTGTGGGTGAGTCTGGTCTTGCAGGCAACTCGATGGACCGTATCAAGAACTCTGTAGCCAACGATGCATCGGCACAGAAGATGAACATCACCGAAAACTACGAGCGGGACTACCAGGCGATCTTTGCGAATCGTGTGGGTAGCTCTGAGAACTCCAAGGCCGCTGTACGTGGTGCAGGTGGCAAAAACTACAAGGTGAACAACATCGCCAACGCCCTGAATATCGTGTCTTCCGGGGCGCAGGGTTACATGGCGGCTGGTGGTAAGTTTGGTAGCGGGGCTTCAGGTACCCCATCAGGTGGCAACAGTATGAGCGTTAACAATGGCGTGACACGTTGAGGTCTTCAGGAGCCACTTCGTATTGACCAATCAGAGGGGCCTTCGGGTCCCTTATTTTTCAGTTTTGCCAGGGCTACAGGCCACGTCCTGCAAGGGCTCCAAAAGCACCCACTATAACCATAGGGAGGCTTAAAGTTACTCTCTTAGAGATGCCTCTGAGACCTCCTGTGTGGGTGGTGGTTATCACCATCTACCACCTTCTCTATTACCAGCTCAAAGGAGGCTGAAGCATGATCGTAATGACTACTCGCTGGCAGACCTTTGTGGCTGTAATCCGCACTCTGGCTACCCATCGTGTCACCTACCGGTTTTTTGCTCTACTCCTTGTCAGTCTTGGAGTTGTTCAAGGCGGTCAACTGGTCGAACGCTTTGGAGATGTCGTCTGTGTTCTACTTGGTGGCTGTGCTCAGTGACGCCAGTGAGATTTCTTTCGACCAATCGCAGCATGTACCCAAAAGTATTGCAAAATGGTTTGACCTTACAGCTATCCTAACGATTCTCTCACCCACGCAGCAAAGGACGCGAAAATGCCAATAATCAACCTGTTTTCTAAACGAATGGCCGAAGAGCGCGATGGCGCGACTGACGTCTATACATATGATAGGTTTTCTGACAATTTTCGAGTCCAGCTATCCTTAATGATTCAGGAGATTCTGGGGGATGTACACGTTGCCTATCGTGAGACTATCCCGAGGGATGTTTACGCGTCTATCGTGACGATTCTCCGAAAAGAGTACGGTGTTGAATATTTAGTGTCCAGTGTTTATTGTGATACTCCCTTTGAAGAGTTGCATAGGTTTTTAAGGAAGGAGCCTAATGTAGAACGTATTCTTGATGCGGTGGAACTTGGCTATCGGTTAGGTCATCGCTATGCGCGCAAACAGAATTACTCAGCCGCTCATCGCTATGATGCAGAAAGTCACGTTGATGCGTGCATTGAAGAACTCAATGGTAGATTCAAGGAGGCGGGTTACGGGTATGAGTTTGTAGTCGAAAGTGAAAGTGTTATTCGTATAGATTCTGAGTTTGTACATGCGGAAGTTGTTAAGCCCGCCATCCATTTTCTTAGCTATCCGGGCTTTGAAGCTGCTCGTAGTGAGTTCTTTGGCGCTTATGAGCATTATCGGCATGAACGTTATAAAGAAGCACTCGTAGACGCGGGTAAAGCTTTTGAGAGCACGTGCAAAATTATCTGCAAAGCAAATGATTGGCCGTATGCTCAAAGAGATACCGCTAACAAACTTATTCTGATTCTCATCGAAAATGGTCTGATGCCTTCCTATAACCAGACCTTCTTAACCTCATTACAGTCAGTTTTAGCGTCAGGCATACCTACTCTTAGAAATAACCTTGGAGGTCACGGGGATGGTCATGAAATCTTGGAGGTTTCCCCCGAAATAGTTGCCTATGGACTACACCTGACCGCATCCGCCATTATGATGCTGGCCGCTCTCCAAGAGAAACGCGAAGCCTCTTGAGAATCTGGCAGAAAAATCTGAAAGACCACCTCAACTGTTCTATGCCGCCAGTTCCCCCCCGTGGCCCCTCTCGCGCCTGAGCCTTATCGCATGGGGGCGCATGGGGTCCTTATCGTGGGCCTGCACGCCTCTGTAAGTCCTGCTGAGTGGTCCCTAAGAACGCCCTGCGCTGTTACAACTCAAGGACCAACTCAGGTTACAAACCTCTGGCAAACCCTCTCAGACCTCGTTAGGATTTGCCCACCTGAGTCCTTGCATACTCTGACTGGCGAACCTGATCTCCCGTGTCTCCCCCATCAACAACCCCTGATTCTGCTCCGTCACTTCCCTGATGTAATCCCACAACAACGTAATCCGTTTCAACTTGCGCAGATCCTCCCGGCAATACATCCAGAACTGCCGCGTAATCGCAATCTGCTCCCCCAGCACCGGCAACAACCGCGGATCCTGCGCCGCCAAAAAGCACGGCAGTATCGCCATCGACCGCCCCTGCTGCGCCGCCACGTACTGCGCAATCACGCTGGTACTGCGCAAACTGGCGCTGGCGCCGGGCACCACGTTGGCCAGGTACAGCAGCTCCGAGCTGAACGCCAGATCATCCACATAGCTGATAAACGGATGCTCGGCCAAATCCGCGGGTTTGCGGATCGGTGGGTGCTGGTCCAGGTATTCCTGGGTCGCGTACAGCTGCAATTTGTAGTCGCACAATTTGCAGCACACATACGGGCCATGCTCCGGACGCTCCAGGGCGATGACGATGTCGGCTTCGCGCTTGGACAGGCTGATGAAGTGGGGCAGGGGCAGGATGTCGACCGAGATGGCCGGGTAGGTGTCGACGAAGTGGCTCAGTTGCGGGGTGACGAAGAAGCTGCCGAACCCTTCGGTGCAGCCCATGCGCACATGTCCGGACAGCGCCACGCCGGAGCCGGAGACTTGCTCGCAGGCCATGTGCAGGGTGCTTTCGATGGACTCGGCGTAGCCCAGCAAGCGCTGGCCCTCGGTGGTCAGCACGAAGCCGTTGGTCCGGGATTTTTCGAACAGCAGGGTGCCGAGCGACACTTCCAGTGAACTGATGCGCCGCGACACGGTGGTGTAGTCCACCGCCAGGCGCTTGGCGGCCACGCTGGCCTTGCGGGTGCGGGCCACTTCGAGGAAAAACTTCAGGTCATCCCAGTTCAGGGAGCCCAGGGACGTGATGTTTTTTTGCATATTGGTCCGGCTTTTATGTGCGTTCTTATTAGAGATTTGCACATCTATACTCCAAAAACAGTCCGAACGCCTCATTCTTCAAGGCGATTCCACGCCTTGGTTCTCTGCATAAATATAAGATTTGGAGACCACATGAACGCATCTGCCGATATTTCCGTGCAACAGGTCAAGTTGCTGATCAACGGCGAGTGGGTCGAATCCAAGACCATCGAGTGGCAAGACATCGTCAACCCCGCCACCCAAGAAGTGTTGGCCAAAGTCCCGTTCGCGACCGCCGATGAAGTAAACGCCGCCATCGACGCCGCCCACCGCGCCTTCCAGACCTGGAAGCTGACGCCGATCGGCGCGCGCATGCGCATCATGCTCAAGCTGCAGGCCTTGATCCGCGAACATTCCAAGCGCATCGCCGTGGTCCTCAGCAACGAGCAGGGCAAGACCATTGCCGATGCCGAGGGCGATATTTTCCGTGGCCTGGAAGTGGTGGAACACGCCTGCTCCATTGGCACCCTGCAAATGGGCGAATTCGCTGAGAACGTCGCCGGTGGCGTCGACACCTACACCCTGCGCCAACCCATCGGTGTGTGCGCCGGCATTACCCCGTTCAACTTCCCGGCGATGATTCCGCTGTGGATGTTCCCGATGGCGATCGCCTGTGGGAATACCTTCGTGCTCAAGCCGTCCGAGCAGGACCCGCTGTCGACCATGCTGCTGGTGGAGCTGGCGCTGGAAGCCGGTGTGCCGGCTGGCGTGCTCAACGTGGTGCACGGTGGCAAGGATGTCGTGGATGCGCTGTGCACCCACAAGGACATCAAGGCCGTGTCCTTCGTCGGTTCGACGGCAGTGGGCACCCATGTGTACGACCTGGCTGGCAAACATGGCAAGCGCGTGCAGTCGATGATGGGCGCCAAGAACCACGCGGTGGTGCTGCCGGATGCCAACCGTGAGCACACCCTCAATGCCCTGGTCGGTGCCGGTTTCGGCGCGGCGGGCCAGCGTTGCATGGCCACCTCGGTGGTGGTGCTGGTGGGCGCGTCCAAGCAATGGTTGCCGGATCTGAAGGCGCTGGCGCAGAAACTCAAGGTCAACGCGGGCAGCGAGGCCGGCACCGATGTCGGCCCGGTGATTTCCAAACGCGCCAAGGCACGCATCCTGGAGCTGATCGAAAGCGGCGTGAAAGAAGGCGCCAAGCTGGAGCTGGACGGCCGCGACATCAAGGTGCCGGGCTTCGAGCAAGGCAACTTTGTCGGCCCGACCCTGTTCTCGGGCGTGACCACCGATATGCAGATCTACACCCAGGAAATCTTCGGCCCGGTGCTGGTGGTGCTGGAAGTGGCGACGCTCGATGAGGCCATCGCCCTGGTCAACGCCAACCCGTTCGGCAACGGCACGGGCCTGTTCACCCAGAGCGGCGCGGCGGCGCGTAAATTCCAGAGCGAAATCGATGTAGGCCAGGTCGGCATCAACATCCCGATCCCGGTGCCGGTGCCGTTCTTCAGCTTCACCGGCTCCCGTGGTTCCAAGCTCGGCGACCTCGGCCCGTACGGCAAGCAAGTGGTGCAGTTCTACACCCAGACCAAGACCGTCACCAGCCGCTGGTTCGATGACGACACGGTCAACGATGGCGTCAACACCACCATCAACCTGCGCTGATTCCGGGAGACAACCATGAAGATTGCATTTATCGGCTTGGGCAACATGGGCGCCCCCATGGCCCGCAACCTGATCAAGGCAGGTCACGCGCTGAACCTGTTCGACTTGAACCAGGTGATACTCAAGGAATTGGCTGAACTGGGCGGCAGCATCAGCGATTCACCACGCGATGCGGCGAAAGACGCTGAGCTGGTGATCACCATGCTGCCCGCCGCCGCCCATGTGCGCAGCGTGTGGCTGAATGAAGACGGTGTACTCGCCGGCATCGGCAAAGCCGTACCGGCGGTGGATTGCAGCACCATCGACCCGCAAACTGCCCGTGACGTCGCCGCTGCCGCCGCCAAACACGGTGTGGTGATGGCCGACGCGCCCGTTTCTGGCGGTACTGGCGGCGCCGCCGCAGGGACGCTGACCTTCATGGTCGGCGCCACCCCGGAACTGTTCGCCACCCTGCAACCGGTTCTGGCGCAGATGGGCCGCAACATCGTGCACTGCGGTGAGGTGGGCACGGGGCAAATCGCCAAGATCTGCAACAACCTGTTGTTGGGGATCAGCATGGTCGGCGTCAGCGAAGCCATGGCATTGGGCGACGCGTTGGGCATCGATACTCAGGTGTTGGCGGGGATCATCAACAGCTCGACCGGGCGTTGCTGGAGTTCCGACACCTACAACCCATGGCCGGGCGTGATCGAAACCGCACCGTCGTCGCGTGGCTACACCGGTGGGTTTGGTGCGGACCTGATGCTCAAGGACCTGGGACTTGCCACCGAAGCTGCACGTCAGGTCAAGCAACCGGTGATTCTGGGCGCTGTGGCCCAGCAGTTGTATCAATCGATGAGCCAGCGCGGGGAAGGGGGCAAGGACTTTTCCGCGATCATCAACAGCTATCGCAAGCCCAAGTAAAGTTGTAACAACGCTTACTTTGGCGAGCGGGCTTGTTGTGGCGAGCGGGCTTGCCCCGCGTTGGGCTGCGCAGCGGCCCTAAAACTACCCGCCTCGGAGCATCTGGAAAACTGCGGTGGGTTTATTGGGGCTGCTTCGCATCCCAACGCGGGGCAAGCCCACTCGCCACAGGTTAGGTGGCGAGCTTTAGAGAGGCCTCAAGCAAACACGAAATACTTACGCACCGTCTCGACCACTTCCCACGTCCCCTTCATCCCTGGTTCCACCACAAAGATATCCCCAGCGCGCAAGTGAATCGGCTCCAGGCCTTCCGGCGTGATGATGCAGTAGCCTTCCTGGAAGTGGCAGTATTCCCACTTCACGTAGTCCACGTACCACTTGCCCGGCGTGCAGATCCAGGTGCCCATGATCTTGCTGCCGTCTTCGCTGGTGTAGGCGTTGAGGTTGACGGTGTGCGGGTCGCCTTCGAGTTTTTCCCATTTGCAGGCGTCCAGGACGGGCAGCGGGTGGGTGTCGCGCAGTACGGTGATGGGCTTGGACATGATGTCTCCGAGGCAGGGAATGGAAAGAGCCACCCTAAGGCCTGGGGCGTTGTGTCAGTGGTCTGAACTCGACATCGGGATGCCCAGAAGCGCAGCTGTCTTTAGTTGACATCGTCCACCCGCCTGCCATCCCTGTAGGAGCGAGCTTGCTCGCGAAGAACCTGAGAGCCCCGCGTGCAACCAGAATGCCCGCGTTATCCTTAACGACCTTCGCGAGCAAGCTCGCTCCTACAGGGATGGTGCGCGGGTAGCGTGTTGATAGATCCAACGGCCAATCTGCTGAATCCTCGCAATAAGTGCGAAAGATTTCCCGCATCACGCCAGAATTCGCAAGAAAATTCGCGGCCGGCACTCGTATCATTCACCCCAGTAACCGCCGAGAGCCTGCAAATGAACCCAATAAAAACGTGGTGGGATATCAGCCCGCCCTTGAGTACGGCGACCCCGACCTGGCCGGGGGATACGCCGTTCCAGGAAGAGCGCGTATGGCAGTTTGGCCCGGAGTGTCCGGTGAATGTCGGGCGTATCACTCTGTCGCCACACACCGGCGCCCACGTGGATGCGCCGCTGCATTACAGCGCGGACGGCGCGGCCATTGGTGAGGTGTCGCTGGATGTGTACATGGGCCCTTGCCGCGTGCTGCATTGCCTGGACAGCGGCGCGCTGGTGCAGCCGCATCAACTCCAAGGCCGTGTGGATAACTTGCCGGAGCGCGTGCTATTGCGCACTTATCCACAAGCGCCGCTGACCGAGTGGGATTCGAACTTCACCGCCATCGCCCCACAGACCATCGAGTTGCTCGCCAGCCTGGGAGTGCGCTTGATCGGTATCGACACGCCATCCCTGGACCCACAGCAGTCCAAGACCATGGATTCCCACAACGCCGTGGCGCGCCATGGCATGGCGATTCTCGAAGGCATCGTGCTCGATGACGTCGCCGAGGGCGACTATGAATTGATCGCCCTGCCGCTGCGTTTTGCCAACCTCGACGCGAGCCCTGTCCGCGCCATTCTCCGCCCGCTCAAGGAGCCCACGCGATGAGCCAATGTCCCTTCTCTGCCGATTACCAACCTCCGGAAGAATGGCATAACGCCGAACTGAATTTTTCCGAGTCCATGAGCTACGGCGATTACCTGGACCTGGGCAAAGTCCTCATCGCCCAGCACCCGCTGTCGCCGGACCACAACGAAATGCTCTTCATCATCCAGCACCAGACGTCCGAGCTGTGGATGAAACTGATGCTCCACGAGCTCAAGGCCGCCCGCGAACACGTACGCCTGGGCGAGTTGCCGCCAGCATTCAAGATGCTGGCGCGGGTGTCGCGGATCTTCGATCAACTGGTGCACGCCTGGGCGGTGCTGGCGACGATGACGCCGTCGGAGTACAAGGCGATCCGCCCGTTCCTGGGCCAGTCGTCCGGGTTCCAGTCGTTCCAGTACCGCGAGATCGAATTTATCCTCGGCAATAAAAGCGCGGCGCTGTTGCGACCGCATGCCCACCGGCCGGAGCTGTTGAACGAGTTGAAAGTGGCGATTGCCACGCCGTCGCTGTATGACGAGGCGATCAACCTGATGATCAAGGCGGGCCTGGCGATTGATCCAAAGCGTGCCGAGCGCGACCCGACGGCGGCGACGGTTCACGATGAATCGGTGGAGGCGGCGTGGCGCGAGGTGTATCGCGACCCAAACCGTTACTGGGACCTGTATCAATTGGCCGAGAAGTTTATCGACCTGGAGGATTCGTTCCGCCAGTGGCGCTTCCGCCATGTGACGACGGTGGAGCGGATCATCGGCTTCCAGCCGGGCACGGGTGGCACGGAAGGTGTGGGGTATTTGCGCAAGATGCTCGACACCGTGCTGTTCCCGGAACTGTGGCGAGTACGCTCCACGCTGTAAACAAAATGTGGGAGGGGGCTTGCCCCCGATGGCAGTGTCAGTCAGTACATCGGGTACAGATAGACCGCTATCGGGGGCAAGCCCCCTCCCACAGGGATCACTGCGCGTTGACTACCGCGTTACTCCTGCGAACCCGCAACCGGTAGGCCACATAGATAATCCCCACCCACACCGGCATCGCATACACCGACTCGCTGATGCCCGGAATCGCCAGCATCACGCTGATGATCATCACCATGAACGCCAGGCACAGGTAGTTGCTGAACGGGAACCAGAAGGTCTTGAACGACGGCGTCAGGCCTTGTTCGCCCATGGCCTTGCGGAACTTGATGTGGGTGATGCTGATCAGCGCCCAGTTGATCATCAGCGAGGCAACCACCAGCGCAAACAGCAACTCCAGGGCGCTCTTCGGTGCGACGTAGTTGACCACCACGCACAACATCGTCACCAGGGCCGAAATTGCCAGGGCGCGGATCGGCACGCCTTGCTTGTTCAACTTCATCAACGATTTGGGGGCATCGCCTTGCTCGGCCAGGCCGAACAGCATGCGGCTGTTGCAGTACACGCCGCTGTTGTACACCGACAGCGCCGCGGTCAGCACCACGAAGTTGAGGATGTGGGCGGCGGTGTCGTTACCGATCAGCGAGAAGATCTGCACAAACGGGCTGCCGCTGTAGGCATCGCCCGACGCGCCGAGGGTTTGCAGCAGTTGGTCCCATGGGTAGAGCGATAGCAGCACGGTCAGCGCGCCGACGTAGAAAATCAGGATGCGGTACACCACCTGGTTGATCGCTTTCGGGATCACCTTGCGCGGTTCGCTGGCCTCTGCGGCGGTGATGCCCACCAGCTCCAGGCCACCGAACGAGAACATGATGAACGCCATGGACATCAACAGCCCCATGCCGCCATTGGGGAAGAACCCGCCGTGGCTCCACAGGTTGCTGACCGAGGCCTGCGGGCCGCCGGTGCCGCTGAACAGCAGGTAGCAGCCGAGCACGATCATGCCGACAATCGCCACCACCTTGATGATCGCGAACCAGAACTCGGCTTCACCGAAGAACTTCACGTTGAGGGTGTTGATCAGGTTCACCGCCACGAAGAACACCAGCGCGCTGACCCAGGTCGGGATCTCCGGCCACCAGAACTGGATGTACTTGCCCACGGCCGTCAGTTCGGCCATGCCCACCAGTACGTAGAGTACCCAGTAGTTCCAGCCCGCCAGGAAGCCTGCGTAGCCGCCCCAGTATTTGTGCGCGAAATGGCTGAAGGAACCGGCCACCGGCTCTTCGACGATCATTTCGCCGAGCTGGCGCATGATCAGGAACGCGATGAAACCGGCAATCGCGTAGCCGAGGATCATCGACGGCCCCGCCGACTTGAGCACCCCGGCCGAGCCGAGGAACAACCCCGTGCCGATCGCCCCTCCCAAGGCGATCAGCTGAATGTGCCGGTTCTTCAGGCCACGCTTGAGGCCTACCGGGTTAACCATGTCATCCGCCATTAACATTCCCTTCTACTTGTTTTTCTCAGGGTGGAGTGCACGCCGCATCTACCCCTCAGAAGTGCTGAGGGTCAGATATTACTCTGCGTGAACTTTTCGTAATACAACTGAACGCCATCAAGTGCCTGATCCGCCAGCCATTGTTGGACGGATTCGACCATCGGAGGGGGGCCGCACAGGTACATATCCGCCGATCTGTCCCGCAATTCGGCCAGGTCGAAATGCGCGGTGAGGTAGCCGCGCTTGCCGGGCCATTCGTCCGAGGGCGCGCTGAGCACTTCGGTGTAGCGAAAACCCGGGATTTTCGCGGCGTAGGCCTGGATGCGCGCCGCTTCGCACAAGTCTTCTGCGCCACGCACGCCGTAGTACAGGTGCACCGGTTGGTCGCAACCATTCGCGGCCAGTTCATCGAGCATACCCAGCAACGCCGATAACCCGGTGCCGCCCGCCACCAGCACCAAGGGCTTGGTGACATGGCGCAGGTAGAAGGCGCCGAGTGGCGCTTCCATCCTCAGTTCATCGCCGACCTGGCAGCGCCCGCGCAGGTAGTTGCTCATCACCCCATCGGGCAGCAGGCGCACCAGGAATTGCAGTTGATTGCCTGGCAGGTTGGCGAAGGAATACGAGCGCCAACTCTCCGTGCCAGGCACTGACAGGCGCGCATATTGGCCCGGCAGGAAATCCAGTGCCTGATCCAACTGCACCTGCAGGATCGCTGTGCTGGCTGACACCTGCTCCACCGCGCTTACGGTGCCCTTGAGCTGAACCGGCCCCGGCGCATTGCACAAGCTCGAATCAAAGTCGAAGTAGAACGTCGCGTCGGACTTCACCCGCGTCTGGCAACTGAGCATCTTGCGCTGTTGCAGGTCGAGGCTGGACAGCGCTTCTTCGTCGACATAGTCCTGGCTGTACTCGCCGGATTCGCAACGGCCCTGGCAGGTGCCACACACGCCTTCGCGGCAGTCCAGGGGGATTTTTATGCCATTGCGCAGCGCGGCATCCAGCAGGATTTCATGGGCGCCCACCGGGAAAAACAAGGTTTTGCCGTCGGCAAAACTGAAGGCTACTTTGTGATTCATCCACAGGACTCCGTGGGTATGCAAGGGTTGGAAACGGCACCTCTCACTGTAGGAGCGAGCTTGCTCGCGAAAAACTTGAGACCGCCGCGGGCATCCAGCACGCCCGCGTTATCGTTGGCGTTTTTCGCGAGCAAGCTCGCTCCTACAGTAGGGGGATGTGTCGGTCAGAGGTGATAGAAATCCAGCACCGAGTTGATGGTGTCGTTGAGCAGCAGCGCGTGCTTGCGGGTGATCAACCAGCTGTCGCCTTCAGGTTTCAGGGTGTAGGTGGCGTGGCCGTAAAACTGCTCTGAAGTGGCCAGGCGATAGAACAGCGTGTGCCAGTTCAGCTTCACCTCCAGCGTGCCATCCGCCTGTTCGGCGATGCGCACGTTGTTGATCAAATGCAAGGTTCGTGGCATCGGTGTGGCCGACGCCGCCTTGCCGGTGCGCAGGCGGAACACGCGGTCTTCCAGGCCCGAGCGGTTGGCGTAGTAGATCAACGACATCTCGCGCTTGGGGTCGCGGGTGTAGACGTGCTCCGAGTCCCATTGCGGCAGGTGGAATTCACTCTGCGGGTCGAACAGCTGCACATAGGCGTCCCAGTCCTGGGCGTCGCACAACTCGGACTTGCGGTAGAAGAACTGCTCGATCCGGTACTGCAATGGGGCATTCATTATTTCACCTCCCGCAGTTTCAGCGCTTGTTGATCGAGGCCGTTGAGCAGGAACTGCTGCCAGTTGCGGTGCTGGTTCACATAGAGGCCTTCATGGGTGAACTCGGTGCCGGTCATGGCCGGTTGAATGCCGATGGCTTCGCTGTTTGGCGTGGGGCCGGTTGCCCAACGGTGGCTGCCACGGGAGATATCGCTCCAGCGCTCCAGGCGGCCCTGGAACCCGCGCTGGGCTTCGCGGAACTCCACCAGGTCATCCGGCGTGCCCATGCCGGACACGTTGAAGAAGTCCTCGAACTGGCGAATGCGGTTTTCGCGGTCAGCGTCGGACTCGCCCTTCACTCCCAGGCACTGGCTGATGATCTCGGTCTTGTTCCACGCCACCGGGCGGATGATGCGCAGCTGCGAGCTGATCTGGTCGAGGAAGAACAGGCTCGGGTAGATATTCAGGTTGCGCAGGCGATGCATCATCCACTCGGCCTTTTGCTGGCCGTGTTCCTGCACCAGGCGCGGCATGATGGTGGCGTAGCCGGAGCGCACGCTGGGGTTGGGCATGTCGCTGAACAGCACACTGTGTCCGTTGTTGAAGGCGAACCAGCCGTCATCGGTATTGGCATCGCCGGCGCCGAGCTTGCTGTAGTCCAGGGTGCTGCCGGCGCCTGTGCCGTTCTCGGTGTTCACCTGCTGGCGATGCTGCACCGTGGCCACGTAGTTGTAGTGCACGGTGCTGACGTGATAACCGTCCAGGCCGTTTTCGTTCTGCAGCTTCCAGTTGCCGTCGTAGGTGTAGGCGGATTTGCCCGGCAGCACTTCCAGCTCACCGCTGGCGGACTGGGCGACCATCATGTCGAAGAACACTTTGGCATCGCCGAGGAAATCTTCCAGGCTGTCGCTGCCATTCACGTCCAGGCTGATAAACACGAAGCCCTTGTAGCTCTCGATGCGCGCCTTTTTCAGGCCGCGTGTGGCTTTGTCGAAACCCTCCGGGTATTCCCCCGGCGCCTTGACCTTCACCAACCGGCCATCGCTCTTGTAGCACCAGGCGTGGAACGGGCAGGTAAAAGTGGATTGGTTGCCCTTGCCGACCCGCGTCAACGTGGTGCCACGGTGCTGGCAGGCGTTGATCAACGCATTGAGGCGGCCTTCGCCATCGCGGGTGATGATCATCGGCTGGCGCCCGGCGCGCATCGTCACGAAGTCGTGGTTGTTGGCCAGTTCGCTTTCGTGGCAGGCATAGATCCAGTTCTTTTCGAAGATCAGTTCCATCTCCAGATCGAACAGTTCCGGCTCGGTGAACATGTCGCGGGCGATGCGGAACACTTCATCCACCGGGCGAAAGTCCAGGCAACCTTCGATAAACGTTTTCCATTGCTCGACGCTTCTTGCACCACTCATGGGAGGCACCTTTTTGATAAGGGCTAATCGGTGGTTTATTAGAGGCAGCGGGGCAGGGTGCGGGCTATCCGCTTAGTGGGGGAACCTGCGCCGGATAATTGGGCAGCAAATACCCAACCCGGTGCAGGAAGGTGACGGGATGCGCTACTGTCTTGCAGGGCAATGGCCGGAAAAAACGGTGGTTTATCCACTTAGTCGACTATTGCTATCCACCCGCTGGCCATTGCGCCGGCGTGGCGCATTATTTGCTGTCGAACAACAACGACGCGCCGCCAGAGCGCGCAACAGCCTAACCGCCGTGGGTGCACCCTGATGAGCAGCCAAACGATTCAACGCTTCGACCTGGAAGGCGCCCGCAGCTGGATGTCCGGCATCTGCGGGCCCCACCGCCTGGCCACCAATACGCCGGAGCGACTGCGCTTTCACCACAGCGCCAACGTGTTCAAGTCCCGCGCCACCACCCTGGGCGTGATCGAATACGGCACCGACGTGACCATCGACATCGAAGACGCCGAGCACTTCAGCAGCTACAGCCTGAGCCTGCCGCTGGTGGGCGAGCAGGAGTTGAGCAAGAACGGTGAGCGTCTGAGTTCCAACCGCGACCAGGGCGTGATCATCTCGCCCAACGAGCATCAGGTGCTGGCGATTTCCGGTGATTGCCGCAAGCTGCAGGTGGTGATCACGCGGGCGGCGATGAGTGAATCGCTGGAAGGTTTGCTGCAACGGCCGATTGAGGCACCGCTGCGCTTTGAGTCGGTGATGGATGCAGTGGGCGGTGCTTCGGCATCGTGGTGGCGCATGGCGCGTTACTTCATCGCCGAGCTGGAGCACGGCAGCGAGTTGTACGAGCAGGCCGCTTTTACCCGCGACCTGGAAAGCTCGCTGATCAAAGGCCTGATCCTGGCCCAGCCGAACAACTACTCCGAAGAACTGCGCGATGTCCTCGGCGTGAAGCTGCCGCATTACCTGATCCGTGCGCGGCAGTACATCCATGACAACGCTCGGGACGCCGTGCACCTGGAAGACCTGGAAGCCGCTGCGGGGGTGTCGCGGTTCAAGTTGTTCGATGCCTTTCGCAAATACTTTGCCCTGTCGCCGATGGCCTATTTGAAGAAGCATCGGCTGTGCGCGGTACGCCAGGAAATCCTCGAGCACGGCTCTACCCGCACCATTTCCGAAATCGCCCTGGGCTGGGGCTTTACTCACCTGGGGCGGTTCTCGGCGGAGTATCGCAAGCTGTTCGATGAGTCGCCGAGCCAGACCTTGCAGCGCAAGCGTCTGCGCACTACCTGAACTCGATGAAGATCCAAATGTGGGAGCGGGCTTGCTCGCGAAAGCAGTGTGTCAGCCAATATATCCGGCGACTGGCAGACCGCATTCGCGAGCAAGCCCGCTCCCACAGTGGAGATGTGGTGTTGGGTAGATGTCAGATCAACGCTTCCACCAGTTGCAGGCAATGACTGAGGCCCGGCGACTGGTCATTCACCCGTCGGCTGAGGATGATCGGCGAGGTCGCGGTGGCCTCCACCACCGGCGTGTAGCCGATGTCTGCGCGGTGCAGCACCTGCACCGAGGCGGGTACCAGCGTCACACCCATGCCAGCGCCGACCAGGCCGATGGCGGTCTGCAATTCGTTGGTCCATTGCGCCACCTTGAGGCTCAGGCCATGGGCGTCGAACAGCGCGATCACATGGTCGGCATAGCTGGGGCGTGGGTTGCCGGGGTAGAGCACAAAGGGCTCGGCAGCCAGTTGGGCGAGGGTGGCGGGCGCATCGAGCAACGGGTGGCCGGCGGGCAGTACGGCGACCAGCCGGTCTTCCACCAGCACGCGCTGGACAATGGCCGGGTCGTCGATGCGAATCCGCCCGAACCCCACATCAATGCGCCCGGCCTTGAGCGCTTCGACCTGTTGCAAGGTGGTCATCTCCGACAGCCCCAGTTCCAGCTCCAACGCCTCATGGGTACGCAGTCGGCGGATCAATTCAGGCAGCACGCCGTACAGGGTCGACGGCGCAAAACCTATGCCCAGCCACGTCTTCTTGCCCTGGCCGATACGCCGGGTGTTGTCACAGACCTTGTTCAATTGCTCCAGCAGCACGTTGGCGTGTTCATAAAAAAACCGCCCGGCCTCGGTCAGTCGCAGCGGTCGGCCACGCTCCAGCAGAATCACGCCCAGCTCATCCTCCAATTGCTGGATCTGCCGGCTCAATGGCGGCTGGGCGATGTGCAGGCGTTCGGCGGCGCGGGTGAAGTTCAGGGTTTCCCCCAGCACCTGGAAGTAGCGCAGGTGACGCAGTTCCATGACGGCTCCTTTCATACCTTGAGGGTATTGTGTGAGACCCATTCTATATTGGAAGCCTTGAAAAATACGGCACAGAATCGGCTAAAACCTATAAAGAACCCAACGGGTATTGCCATGCCGATTTGCGCCATCGAGGCGATCGAGACGATCATCGTCGACCTCCCCACCATCCGCCCGCACAAGCTGGCGATGCACACCATGCAAAACCAGACCCTGGTGGTCATCCGCCTGCGCTGCGCCGACGGCATCGAAGGCATCGGCGAAGCCACCACCATTGGCGGCCTGAGCTACGGCAATGAAAGCCCCGACAGCATCAAGGTCAACATCGACCGGCACTTCGCGCCGCTGCTGATCGGCCAGGACGCCAGCAACATCAACGCGGCCATGTTGCGCCTGGAGCGCAGCATCCGTGGCAACACCTTTGCCAAGTCCGGTATCGAAAGCGCCTTGCTCGATGCCCTCGGCAAACGCCTGAACATGCCGGTCAGCGAGCTGCTCGGCGGGCGCGTGCGCGACGCGCTGCCGGTGGCCTGGACCCTGGCCAGCGGCAATACCGAAAAGGACATTGCCGAGGCCGAAAAGATGCTCGACCTGCGCCGCCACCGTATCTTCAAATTGAAGATCGGTGCGGGCGAGGTCAGCCACGATCTGGCCCATGTGATCGCGATCAAAAAGGCCCTGGGCGACCGCGCCAGCGTGCGCGTCGACGTCAACCAGGCCTGGGACGAAGCGGTGGCACTGCGGGCGTGCAAGGTGCTTGGCGACAACGGCATCGACCTGATCGAACAGCCCATCTCGCGCAATAACCGAGGCGGCATGGCGCGGCTCAACCTGTCGAGCCCGGCGCCGATCATGGCAGATGAGTCCATCGAGTGCGTCGAGGATGCGTTCAACCTGGCCCGCGAAGGCGCGGCGTCGGTGTTCGCCCTCAAGATCGCCAAGAACGGCGGCCCACGTGCCGTGCTACGCACCGCCGCGATTGCCGAAGCGGCGGGTATCGGCCTGTACGGCGGCACCATGCTCGAAGGTGGCATTGGCACTCTGGCGTCGGCGCATGCCTTTCTTACGCTGAACAAACTGGCGTGGGACACCGAACTGTTCGGCCCGTTGCTGCTCACCGAAGACATCCTCACCGAACCGCCGGTGTACCGCGATTTCCAGCTGCACATCTCCACCGCACCGGGCCTGGGCCTGGCCATCGATGAAGAGCGCCTGGCGTTCTTTCGTCGTGACAAACACTAAGAGGCGCCTGCCATGTTGTTCCACGTAAAAATGACTGTGAACCTGCCGCTCGACATGAACCCCGAGCGTGCAGCCAGCCTCAAGGCCGATGAAAAGGCCCTGGCGCAGCGCCTGCAACAGGAAGGCAAATGGCGCCACCTGTGGCGCATCGCCGGGCACTACGCCAACTACAGCGTGTTCGATGTCGACAGCGTGCAGGCACTGCATGACCTGCTGATGCAACTGCCGCTGTTCCCCTACATGGCTATCGAAGTGAACGCCCTGTGCCGGCACCCGTCGTCGATCCATGAAGACGACCGCTAGGCCGGTTTCCAGACTAATAACTACAAGATGAGGAATGCACCATGTCCATCCGACTGTCCCAGACTGCCCATGCCCAACAGTTTCTCGAAGAAGCCAGCGGCAACCTCAACGACGCTGGTAACCCGCGTACCAAGGCGCTGATCTACCGGATACTGCGCGACACTGTGAACATCATCGAAGACCTGGAAGTGACCCCGGAAGAGTTCTGGAAGGCGGTCAACTACCTCAACGAGTTGGGCAAGCACCAGGAAGCCGGATTGCTCGCCGCCGGGCTGGGCCTGGAGCATTACCTGGACTTGCTGATGGACGCTGCCGACGAGGAAGCCGGCAAATCTGGCGGCACGCCGCGCACCATTGAAGGGCCGTTGTATGTGGCCGGGGCGCCGTTGAGCAAGTACGAGGCGCGGCTGGATGATGGCAAGGACGTCGCGGTGCCGCTGTTCATGCGCGGGCAGGTGCGTGACACCGATGGCAAGCCGCTGGCGGGGGCGATTGTGGACGTGTGGCAGGCCAATACCGGCGGTACTTATTCTTGGTTTGATCCGAGCCAGTCCGAGTTCAACCTGCGCCGCCGCATCGAGACCGACGCCCAGGGCAACTACCGGTTCCGCAGTATCGTGCCGTCCGGCTATGGCTGCCCGCCAACCGGGCCGACCCAGCAACTGCTCGATCAACTGGGGCGCCACGGGCAGCGGCCGGCGCATATCCACTTCTTCATTTCGGCGCCGGGGCATCGGCACCTGACCACACAGATCAACCTGTCGGATGACCCGTACCTGCATGACGACTTTGCCTATGCGACACGGGATGAGTTGATTGCCGAGATTCGCTTCAGCGACGACCCGCAACTGGCGCGGGAGTTTGGCGTGGAAGGGCGGTTTGCGCAGATCGATTTTGACTTTGAGCTGCAGGTGGCGGAGGCGCCGGTGGAGCAGAAACGCATGCAGCGCGTGCGTGCCTTGGAGGATTGAACGCGGTTAAAACATGTGGGAGGGGGCTTGCCCCCGATAGCGGTGTGTCATTGAACAGTTCAGCCACTGACACTCCCTCATCGGGGGCAAGCCCCCTCCCACATTTGACCGATGGTGTTGCGGTTATTTGCGTACCACCAAGTCCAACACCTCATCGCGATCCTTGATCTTCTGCAACACAATCTCCGAGCGGATATCCATCACCCCCGCCGTGCGGTTCAGGTGGTTCACGATAAAGTCTGAAAAGTGCTTGAGGTTGCGCGCTTGCACCCGCAGCACATAGTTGCTGGCGCCGGTGATCACGTAGGCGCTGGCGACCTCCGGCCAACCTTGCACCTTCTTGATGAACGTCTCGTGCCAATCCTCCACATCCTGACGCAACGACAGGTGCACGATGGCCTCCAGCTCGATCCCCAACTGCTCCGCGTTCAACACCGCACGGTAGCCGCTGATGATGCCCTCGCTCTCCAGCAGGCGCAGACGGCGCAGGCACGCGGACGGTGACAGCGCGACTTTTTCGGCCAATTCCTGGTTGCTGATGCGGCCATCCTGTTGCAGGAAATGCAGGAGGCGCAGGTCGGTGGCGTCGAGAATCATGGTTAGAATAAATCCGCGTGTTTGGGGGTTAAATTCGAATTTCCTACAGCTTAATTAGCCTGATGCCCGCCACTTTGCACGAAAATTCTCTAAAAGTTCGTTCATTATTTGGTCCATCCTTACCTATAAAAACCAGGACAACCCATGACCACTCGAAGCCACTGCCAAGCCCTCGACGAACAGGACCCGCTGGCGCCATTGCGCCGCCAGTTTGCGTTGCCAGAGGGGGTGATCTACCTCGACGGCAATTCCCTCGGCGCCCGCCCGGTGAAGGCATTGGCACGGGCTCAGGCGGTGATTGCCGAAGAGTGGGGCAATGGCCTGATTCGCAGTTGGAACAGCGCCGGCTGGGCGGACCTGTCCCAGCGCCTGGGCAACCGCCTGGCACCGCTGATCGGCGCGGGCGACGGCGAAGTAGTGATCACCGATACCACCTCGATCAACCTGTTCAAGGTGCTCAGCGCTGCGTTGAGCGTACAGCGCCAACGCCAGCCAAATCGCAAAGTGATCGTCAGCGAGGCGAGCAATTTTCCCACCGACCTGTACATCGCCGAGGGCTTGGCCGAACTGCTGCAACAAGGCTATTCCCTGCGCCTGGTGAACAGCCCAGATGAATTGCCCGGGGCCATCGACCAAGACGTGGCGGTGGTGATGCTCACCCACGTCAACTACAAGACCGGCTACATGTACGACATGCAGGCGCTCACCGCCCTGAGCCATGAGTGTGGCGCGCTGGGTATCTGGGACCTGGCGCACTCGGCAGGCGCGGTGCCCATCGACCTGCATCAGGCCGGTGCCGATTATGCGATTGGCTGCACCTACAAGTATCTCAACGGCGGCCCGGGCTCCCAGGCGTTTGTGTGGGTCAACCCGGCGCTGGTGGATGTGGTGCGCCAGCCGTTGTCGGGTTGGTTCGGGCATACCCGGCAGTTCGCCATGGAGTCGACGTACGCACCGAGTGCCGGCATCGCCCGTTACCTGTGCGGTACCCAACCGATCACCTCGCTGGCCATGGTGGAATGTGGGCTGGAGATTTTCGCCCAGACCGATATGGCGAGTCTGCGCAGCAAGTCCCTGGCGTTGACCGATCTGTTTATCGCATTGGTCGAAGCACGTTGCGCTGCTCATGAGCTGGTGCTGATCACCCCGCGTGAACACGCCCGGCGCGGCAGTCATGTGAGCTTTGAACACCCCGAAGGCTATGCGGTGATCCAGGCCCTGATCGCCCGTGGCGTGATCGGTGACTACCGCGAGCCGCGCATCATGCGCTTTGGGTTTACACCGTTGTACACAAGCTTTACCGAGGTGTTTGACGCTGTGGAAATCCTGGGTGAAATCCTCGACAACCGCACCTGGGACCAGGCGCAATTCAAAGTCCGCAACAGCGTCACCTGACCACAACGCAGATAAAAATGTGGGAGGGGGCTTGCCCCCGATTGCAGTGTGCCAGCCAATACAGCGTTGACTGATCCACCGCTATCGGGGGCAAGCCCCCTCCCACAGGGAATCTGTGACAACAGTTCAATAGTGCAATCACAATAATAAAGGGGCACACCACGTGACTACGCCAGACACCGGCTTTGCCGAGATCACCCACCGCGAACTGGGCCTGCGGCGCCAGCTCACTTCCGGCCAGATGAGCATGATCGCCATCGGCGGCGCCATTGGCACCGGGCTGTTCATGGGCAGCGCCTACGCTATCGGGTATGCCGGGCCCAGTGTGCTGGTGAGCTACGCCATCGGCGCGTTGATCACCTTGCTGCTGATGGGCTGCCTGGCGGAGATGACGGTGGCGCATTCCACCTCGGGCTCGTTCGGCGCCTATGCCGAGTTCTACATCAGCCCGCTGGCCGGTTTCCTGGTGCGCTACGCCTACTGGGCGGCGATTGTGCTGGCGGTGGGCGCCGAGGTTACGGCGGTGGCGATGTACATGAAGTACTGGTTCGCCAACGTGCCGGAATGGGTGTGGATCGTGTCGTTTTCCAGTGTGCTGATCCTGCTCAATGCCATCAGCGTGAAGACCTTCGGCAACTTCGAATACTGGTTCTCGACGATCAAGATCAGCGCCATCGTCGGCTTCATCATCCTCGCGGTGTACGTAGTGTTCGGTTCCGGGAACCCGGAGTACGGCGTGCAGAACTACACGGCCCACGACGGTTTTTTCCCCCATGGCCTGAGCGGCATGTGGATCGCAGTGATCGTGTCGATCTTCAGCTACCTGAGTGTGGAGATGATTGCCGTGGCCGCCGGTGAAGCCGCCGACCCGGAGCAGGCGGTGAAGAAAGCCTTCCGTGCGACCATCGTGCGCCTGGTGGTGTTTTACCTGCTGACCCTGGCGCTGATGCTGGCCATCGTGCCGTGGAACCAGGCCGGGCAGACCCAGAGCCCGTTCGTCACGGTGATGCAGACCATCGGCATTCCCGGTGCTACCGGCGTGATGAACTTCGTGATCCTGATCGCGGCGCTGTCGGCCATGAACAGCCAGCTCTACATCACTACCCGCATGATGTTCAGCCTGTCCCGCGCCGGCTTCGCGCCCAAGTCCATGGGCGCCTTGAGCAAGAGCGGCATACCGCTGAACGCGTTGCTGCTGTCCAGTTCGGGCATCGCCCTGGCGACGTTGCTCAACGTGGTGTACCCGGAAAGTTCGTTCACCCTGATGATGGCAATCTCGATGTTCGGCGCGATCTTCACCTGGTTCATGATCTTCCTAACCCACCTGTTCTTCCGCCGCTATCGTCAGCGCCACGGCGGGCCGAAGCTGTCGTTCCAACTGCGCTTGTTTCCCTACAGCACCTTGCTGGGCCTGGTGCTGATGGGCGCGGTGATGATCACCACGTATTTCACCGAGGCGTTCAAGATGACGCTGGTGTTTGGCGTGCCGTTCCTGCTGATTCTGTCAGCGGTGTATTACGGGTTTTTCCGCAAGGGCAGGGCCAAGGCGTCGAGCAAGGCCTTGGCGTAACCGGGCAGGAGTTCGAACGAGCGCGCACATAACAACAGCTTCCGGCAGGCCCATTCTTCTTGCAGGGGGTGGACTTTGAAACTGGATGCCAGCGGCCAGCGCTCCAGTGCCGCCTGGGGCACGATACCCAGGCCGGCGCCGCGGGCGACCATGCGGATCACCCCATCAAACCCCTCGGCGCGGATGCGCGTTTGCAGGCGGAAACCTGCGTGCAATGCCTGTTCTTCGAGGTAAACCGTCAACGCGCTGTGGGCGGCGAGGCCGACAAAGTCGTGTTGCAGGCTATCGATAAAGCTCCCTGCGGTGAACGGATGATCCAGCGGTGTGATCAGCACCAGCGGGTCATCGCGAAACGGCAGGGTCTGCAGGCCGTGGGTGTCTACCGCGTCGGAAATGATCCCGAGGTCCGTCGTGCCCTGGCGCAAGGCCTGGGTGATGCGCAGGCTCGGCAGTTCCTGCAAGTCGATGTCGAGGTTGGGGTGTTCGCGCAAAAAGTCTGCCAGCAACTCCGGCAGGTATTCGCTGAGGGCGGTGGTGTTGCACAGCAGGCGCACCTGGCCCTTGATGCCGTTGGCGTATTCCGCCAGGTCCTGTTGCAGGTGCTCGGCCTGTTGCAGCAGTAGTCGGGCATGGCGGGCCAGGGCTTTGCCGGCGGGTGTTGGGGTAACGCCACGGCGGCCACGTTCAAGAAACGCGATACCCAGCGAAGCCTCCATCGCCCGGATACGCGCACTGGCGGCAGCCAGGGACAAATGGCTGCGCCCGGCACCGGCGGTGATGTTGCCGGTGTCGAGGATGTGCAGATAGAGGCGCAGGTCGATCAAGTCAAAGTGCATGCCGGTGTTCTCGGGTGACTGGACTGGCCCCTTCGCGAGCAAGCCCGCTCCCACCTTTGGAATGCATTCCAAAGGTGGGAGCGGGCTCGCTCGCGAAGGCGGCATCAACCTCTCATAAAACAAGAGTCTGCCTCAGTATATGGCGAATTTTCGACCTCATCGAAAAACCGCACAATCGCCCCATGAATACCGTCCTCGCGTTCTACCAACATATCGGCCCCGCCCTGACACTGCTGGTGATCGGCACCTTCATGCTCGCCGGCACCGTCAAGGGGGTGATTGGCCTGGGCTTGCCGACAGTCTCCATGGGCTTGCTCGGCCTGGCTATGCTACCGGCGCAGGCTGCGGCGTTGCTGATCATCCCTTCGACGATCACCAACCTGTGGCAACTGGCGTTCGGCGGTCATTTGAGTGCGTTGCTCAGGCGCTTGTGGCCGATGCTGCTGCTGATCTTCCTCGGCACTGGGCTGGGCACGTTGTGGCTGGGCATGAGCGGGGGAAGCTGGGTGGGCCATGCGTTGGGCGGGGCGTTGCTGGTGTATGCACTGAGCGGTTTGTTCCTGCCGACGTTCAACGTAAATCCTGCGACTGAACGTTGGCTGGGCCCCGTGTGCGGGGTGATCACCGGCATCATCACCTCGGCGACCGGTGTGTTCGTGATTCCTGCCGTGCCCTATCTGCAAGCACTGGGCCTGAACCGCGATCAGCTGGTGCAGGCGTTGGGGCTGTCGTTCACTGTTTCCACCCTGGCATTGGCCGCAGGTCTGGCCTGGCGCGGCACGCTCGGTGGCGGTGAAATCAACGCGTCGGTGCTGGCGCTGGTGCCGGCGCTGTTGGGCATGTGGCTGGGTCAGGTAGTGCGTCAGCGCATCAGTGCGGTGTTGTTCAAGCGCGTATTTTTCATCGGCATGGCGTTGTTGGGCGGCCATCTGCTGATCAGCGGTTAACAATGCGCAGGTGATTCGTGCTTTTTGGTCAAATGTATTTTGCCGTACCGCCGCTTATTCCGAGGGGCCAATGTCGATAGCCTGCCGGCAGACATTGTTAACCCCTCTGGATACCCTCCCATGAAAAAAGTCCTCTTGCTCAACGGCGGCAAAAAGTTCGCTCACTCCGATGGCCGCTACAACACCACCCTGCATGACACCGCCGTGGCGGCGTTGGATCGTGCTGGCATCGACGTCAAGGTCACCCACATCGACGAAGGCTACGACGTGGCCGAAGAAGTCGGCAAATTCCTCTGGGCCGATGTGATCATCTACCAGATGCCCGGCTGGTGGATGGGCGCACCGTGGATCGTCAAGAAGTACATCGACGAAGTCTTCACCGAAGGCCACGGCAGCCTGTACGCCAGCGACGGCCGCACCCGCTCCGATGCCTCACAGAAATACGGCAGCGGCGGCCTGATCCACGGCAAACAGTACATGCTCTCGCTGACCTGGAACGCGCCGCAGCAAGCCTTCGACGACCCGACCGACTTCTTCGAAGCCAAGGGCGTGGACGCGGTGTATTTCCCGTTCCACAAGGCCAACGAGTTCCTCGGCATGACCGGCCTGCCCACGTTCCTGTGCGTGGACGTGATGAAACGCCCGGCCATCGAAGCCGACGTGGCGCGCTACGAGCAGCATCTGGCGCAGGTGTTCAAATTCTCGGTGTAAGCTGCGCTGAACCGATAACGAGGAGCGCCTGTGAAAGCCCGATCCGATGAGCTGCAGATCTTCGTCAGCGTGATTGAATGTGGTTCGATTTCCGCCGCCGCGGAGCAAGTCGGGCAGACGCCCTCGGCTGTCAGCCGCACCTTGTCGCGCCTGGAAGCCAAGCTCGACACCACGCTGATCAACCGTACCACGCGACGCATGGACCTGACCGAAGAGGGCAAGTACTTCTTCGAGCAGGCCAAGGTCATCCTGGCGCAGATGGAAGAGCTGGAAGAGCGCCTGTCGTCGCGCCAGCAGAAACCGGCAGGGCGCCTGCGCATCAACGCCGCCGTGCCGTTCATGTTGCATGGGATCGTGCCGTACATCGCCGAGTTTCGTAGCCTCTACCCGGATATCCAGTTGGAGTTGAACAGCGATGACTTGATCATCGACCTGCTGGAACAGAGCACCGATATCGCCATTCGCATCGGCGCCCTGGCGGACTCGACCCTGCACGCGCGATCTCTTGGCTGTACGCCGCTGCATATCCTCGCCAGCCCCGGCTACCTCAAGCAATACGGCACGCCCACCACGGTGGCCGAGCTGGCCGATCACACGCTGTTGGGGTTCACCCAGACCGAAACCCTCAACCACTGGCCGCTGCGCCATGTGGAGGGCGATCGCTGGCTGATCCAGCCCGGCGTGGCCGCGTCCAGCGGCGAAACCGTGCGCCAGTTGGCGCTGGAGGGGCAGGGCATCTGCTGCCTGTCGAACTTCATGACCATCGACGATATCGAGGCCGGGCGCCTGATGCCGGTGCTGGAGGCGTTCAACAGCGGTTATCGCCAACCGATTCACGCAGTGTTCTACCGCAACTCGCAGTTGGCATTGCGTATCCAGTGCTTCCTGGACTTTATCCAGGCCAAGCTGGCGCGCTATGCCTGCTGATTCGTGATCTGCGCGCAAGAGTGAATTGGGCGCCAGGGGCTTATTCGTCAGGGATGAGGCCTTGATACTGGGCCCATCACTTACCCAGTCAGGAGAGTCCTCCATGAACGTATTCATTACCGGCGCAGCAGGTTTTATCGGCGGTTCCATCGCCACCGGCCTGGTCAAGGCCGGCCACACCGTTACCGGCCTGGTGCGCAGCGCCGAGCAGGCGGCCGAGATGACCGCACTGGGCATCAATCCGGTGATCGGCACCCTGGATGACGCGGCTGTATTGACCGAGCAAGCGCAACAGGCCGACGCGGTGATCAACGCCGCCAGCAGCGACCACCGTGCTGCCGTGGAAACTCTGCTCGCGGCGTTGAAGGGCTCGAACAAGGCGTTCCTGCACACCAGCGGTTCGAGCATTGTCGGCGATGCGTCGGGCGGCAAGGCCAGCGATGTCATCTACTTCGAGGACAACCTGCCGGAGCCGACCGTCGACAAGGCCGCTCGTGTGGCCATCGACAACCTGATTCTGGCGGCTGCCAAAGACGGCGTGAACTCGGCGGTGATCTGCAACACCCTGATCTACGGCCACAGCCTGGGCGTGAAGCGCGACAGCGTGCAATTGCCGCGTCTGCTCAAGCAGGCACGCAAGAGCGGCGTAGTGCGCCATGTGGGCACCGGGCAGAACATCTGGTCCAACGTGCACATTGAAGACGTTGTGGCGCTGTACCTGCTGGCGCTGACCAAGAACGTGCCGGGTACGTTCTACTTCGTGGAAAGCGGCGAGGCAGCGTTTATCGACATGACCACCGCCATCGCCGAAGCGCTGAAGCTGGGCAAACCGCAGGATTGGCCATTGGCCGACGCTGAGGCCGAGTGGGGCTATGAAATGGCCAACTATGGCCTGGGCTCCAACAGTCGGGTGCGTGGCAAGCAGGCCCGAGAACTGCTGGGTTGGGCGCCGAAGCGTACGTCGGTGGTGGAGTGGATTCGCAACGAAATGGTGTGAGTTTCACTTGATCCCCAGGCGTAGCTATCGGGGGCAAGCCCCCTCCCACAGTTGACCGAGTTCCAACTGTGGCGTGCAGTCTAGTGTGGGAGGGGGCTTGCCCCCGATTGGCACGACTCGGTCTTCGAGACTAGCTCCATCTCCCTCAATTCCGTACCATTCCCCGCCTTATCCCCCGCATTACCCTGGTACTTCATGAACCTCACCCGTCTGCGCGCCGATGTCCTGGCCGGCCTCACCACGTCTTTTGCGTTGCTGCCCGAATGCATCGCCTTTGCCCTGGTGGCTCACCTCAACCCGTTGATGGGGCTCTACGGCGCTTTCATCATCTGCACCCTCACCGCGTTGTTCGGCGGCCGGCCCGGCATGGTGTCCGGTGCGGCCGGCTCGATGGCGGTGGTGATCGTCGCCCTGGTGGTGCAACACGGTGTGGAGTATCTGCTGGCGACGGTGTTGCTGGGCGGGCTGATCATGGTCGCGTTCGGCCTGCTGCGCCTGGGCAAGCTGGTGCGCATGGTGCCGCACCCGGTGATGCTCGGCTTCGTCAACGGCCTGGCGATCATCATTGCCCTGGCACAGTTGGAGCATTTCAAAAGCGGTGAAACCTGGCTCAGCGGCACACCCTTGTACGTGATGACCGGTCTGGTGCTGGTGACCATGGCCATCGTCTACCTGCTGCCGCGCATCACCCGCGCCGTGCCGCCTGCGTTGGTGGCGATCCTCGGCGTGGGGCTGGCGGTGTACCTGCTCGGCCTGCCGACCCGCACCCTCGGCGACATGGCCCACATCGCCGGCGGCCTGCCGACTTTGGCGCTGCCGCAGATTCCGTGGACCCTGGAAACCCTCGGCATTATCGCGCCCTACGCGTTCCTGATGGCGATGGTCGGCCTGCTGGAAACCCTGCTCACCCTCAACCTCACCGACGAAATCACCGAGACCCGCGGCTACCCCGACCGTGAAAGCGTGGCCCTCGGCGCGGCGAACATGGTCTCCGGTCTGTTCGGCGGCATGGGCGGCTGCGCGATGATCGGGCAGACCGTGATTAACCTCAGCTCCGGCGGGCGCGGGCGTTTGTCCGGGGTGTTTGCCGGGGTGATGATCCTGTTGTTCATCCTGTTCCTGTCGCCGTTGATCGAGCGCATTCCGCTGGCGGCGCTGGTGGGCGTGATGTTCGTGGTGTCCCAGCAGACCTTCGCGTGGGCCTCGCTGCGGGTGATCAACAAGGTGCCGCTCAATGACGTGCTGGTGATTGTCGCGGTGACGGTGATCACAGTGTTCACCGACCTGGCCACGGCAGTACTGTGCGGGATTGTGATTGCGGCGTTGAATTTCGCCTGGCAACAGGCTCGGGAGCTGTATGCCGATGAGCATCTGGAAGCCGATGGCAGCAAGCTCTATCGCCTGCATGGCACCTTGTTCTTTGCCTCGACCACGCCGTTCCTCAACCAGTTCGACCCGGCCAACGACCCGGCCCAGGTGACGCTGGATTGCCGTCACCTGAGCTTTGTCGATTATTCAGCCATTGCTGCGTTGATGACCCTGCGTGAGCGCTATGCCAAAGCCGGCAAGCATCTGCGGGTGCTGCATCTGTCGGAGCGCTGCAAGAAATTGCTCAAGCGCGCCAAGGTTCACCACGACTGATGCTTTATTAAACCATTCGGTTTTAAATCGTCCGGAGGCTGCCTATACTGGGCGACTCCCTTAATTGACGGTTCAAGGTCGGATCATGGGCAGAATCAAGCTATTTACCCGCGAAGATGTTCTGGAAAAAGCGATTCCTGTGTTTTGGCGTCGAGGGTTTTCAGACACAGGCGTGGCTGATCTGGAAAAGGCCACCGGCGTCAACAAGTCGGGTCTGTATGGCGAATTCAAAAGCAAAGACGCGCTGTTCGTGGCCTGTCTCGAACATTATTTCGAATGCAGGGAATGGCGTGCGCTGCTGAGTGCCGAGCCATTGGGCTGGTCGAACATCGAACAATTCCTGCGCTCAGCATTTGCCACCCCCGAGGGGCAGAGCGGCTGTTTTGCAATCAACTCCTTGCGCGATTTGTCATTGTTGCCGACTGAGGCCACGGCGGTCTTTGCGAAAAACTCAGTGATTCTCAAGAAGCTGATCGGCAATAACATCACCGGCGAGAACACGGTGCTCGCGCCTGAAGCCATTACGGATCTGATACTGACGTTTTTCTACGGGCTGGGCATCGAGCAGAACATCAAAAACCCAAGGCGGGCCTTTGATCATAAAGTGAGCGATTTTTTGGCACTGCTGGTGCCCGCCAAGTAATTGGCTGCCGGGACTGACAGCCAATTCGCCCTGGTTTACGCCAACGCGGCGTTGACGATTCTGACTTGGGTGTAATCCTGCATGCCTTCAATGCCACCTTGTTGACCAATGCCCGATTGCTTGGCGCCGCCAAAGGGTACGTCGAATGGCAGCGATACATGGGTATTGATCCACACCGTACCGGCTTCGATGCGCGAGGCGACTTCTATTCCTCGATCGGTGTTTGACGTCCACACCGACGCGCCCAGACCAAAGTTTGAATCGTTGGCGCGCAGGATCAACTCATCCAGATTGTCATAGCCCAGAATCGGCAGCACCGGGCCGAATTGTTCCTCGGTCACTAGCCGCGCCGTATCGGCCAGGCCTGTGACGATGGTCGGCGCGATGAAATAACCGTCTTCTGGCACCTGTTGCCCACTGACGACAACGGCGCCTTGGTCTTTCGCTTCGTCGATAAATGCCCGCACCTTGTCGTACTGCGCTTTATTCTGCACGGGCCCGAGGGTGGTCGTTGCGTCGAAGCCGTCGCCAGGTCTGGCCTGTTGCGCCAGGTTGACCAATTCGGCAACGAAAGCCTTCATCATCAGATTGGGGACGTACACGCGTTTTGCGGCGAAGCAAATTTGTCCGGCATTCAGGAACCCGGCCCGGAAGACTTTAGGGGCAACCGTCTTGATGTCAGCATCATCCAGGACAATCGCCACATCATTGCCACCCAGCTCCAATGTCGAACGTTTCAAGGTCGCCACGGTGCTGTTGAGCACTTTTTTGCCGGTTTCGGTTGAGCCAGTGAAGCTGACGTAAGCCACATCCGGGTGGCTGGTCAACAGAGGCCCCAACTCATTTTCATCCACCAGGGTCTGGAATACACCCGCCGGGAAAATGCTGGCGGCGAGCTCACCGAGCATCAGGGTAGTGATGGGGGTGGTAGGGGCCGGTTTGCCGATGGCGGTGTTGCCGGTCATCAAGGCTGCACCGATCTTTGACATCAGGATCCACACGGGGAAGTTCCATGGCGCAATAGCGACGACGACGCCCAGTGGCGAACGCTGCTCGATGATTTTCTCGGCAGCGGTTTCTCGAATGACCTTGGTTTTCAGCTCTTGCGCTGCGTGGTACTTGAGGTTGGCGGCAGCCCAGAGCACTTCAAAGCGGGCATCCTCCAGCGGCTTGCCTTGTTCGCGTGTGAGCATGCGGATGAGATCTTCTGCGTTGGCCTCGATGGCCTCTGCAAAACGGATCACGTAGGCGGCGCGTTCGGTGTAGGTCAAGGCTGCCCAGGCGGAGAAGGCTTTTTTCGCCGCGGCGATCGAGCTCAAGGCTTGGGCTTCGTCCGCTTTGGGAACGTGCTGGAAAACCTTGCCGGTGGCGGGGTTGAAGACGTCAAGACGGGATGCGCCATCGACCAATTGGCCATCGATTAACAGCTTGAAAACTCGGCTCATGAGAGGCTCCTGATGGGTTGGATGCTATAAAGAACTGATCGGTTCTTTATGCAATATCAAGGAGCCTCAGCGCCAAGTCAAGCGCTATCAATCGGTAGGAGCTGCTTGGTTACGGCCCGACCAGGTCTTCCAACTCCTGGGCGCGGGTCTGGGTCATGTCCAGCAGGCAGGCGGAGCCGTTGACCTGGTCGATGGTGCCGCCGGTCGCGGAGCCGGCGAAGCCGCAATTGGCATCACGGTATTTTATCCACAGGCGCTGCACGTCTTGCAGTTGCTGCTTGCGCGCCCCTTCCTGGGCGGCGAGGGCGGTCTTGTAGGCCTTGTTCAGGCGCGTGTCCTGCACCTTGGCTTCTTTGGCGTTGCAATTGACCATGTCCGCGGTCGTGTTGGCGCTGTCCATGCATTTTTTTAACGCCGCGTTATCGGCGGCCGAGGCCGTGCCGCATAGGGCGAGAAGCAGGGCGCTGGCGGCGAGGGAGGTGCGAATCATGGTCGATTTTCCTGGGCATAAGGGGAGGCGCATTCTATGACTCGATGGCGGCGTTTGAGTTTCCGGTATCTTCTGATCTTCATGTAAGAACACCCCCCGAATTTTCATGGGCGACGGTTGGGCATATCCCAACGCGACAGCGCTTATCTGTGGACGAAAATTACTTTCATAAAAATTGAAAATACTCTTTGGTAATGATTTATGAGTTTCACAACCAATTCGACGTGACCCTTTCCGAGGAGTACCGCATGGCCGCATCACCGGGCTTCGGGCTATTGGCATACGCTGCCATCGCCATCATTGCTTTGATCGTGCTGATTGCACGTTACCGGCTCAACCCGTTTATCGTCATCACCCTGGTGTCCATTGGCCTGGCGCTGATGGCCGGGATGCCGGCGGACACCATCATGGGCTCGTATGAGGCGGGCGTCGGCAAGACCTTGGGGCACATTGCCCTGGTCGTGGCGCTGGGCACCATGCTGGGCAAGATGATGGCCGAGTCCGGCGGTGCCGAGCAGGTGGCGCGCACGTTGATCAATCGTTTTGGCGAACGTAACGCGCACTGGGCCATGGTGTGCATCGCTTTTCTGGTGGGGCTGCCGCTGTTTTTCGAGGTCGGTTTTGTGTTGCTGGTACCGATCGCCTTTACCGTGGCGCGCAGGGTCGGCGTGTCGATCCTGATGGTCGGTTTGCCGATGGTCGCCGGCCTGTCGGTGGTGCATGCGCTGGTGCCGCCGCACCCGGCGGCGATGATGGCGGTGCTGGCGTATAACGCGTCGGTGGGGCAGACCGTGCTGTATGCGATTTTGATCGGTATTCCTACGGCAATTATCGCCGGCCCGGTCTACGCCAAGTTCATCGTGCCGCGTATTCATCTGCCGGCGGAAAACCCGCTGGAACGCCAATTCATCGAGCGCGAACCGCGTACCCGTTTACCGAGCTTTTCCCTGACCATGGGTACGATCCTGTTGCCGGTGGTGTTGATGATGATCGGTGGCTGGGCCAACGTGATTTCCACACCGGGCACCGGTATCAACCAGTTCCTGCTGTTTATTGGCAACTCGGTGATTGCGCTGCTGGTGGCGACGTTGGTGAGCTTCTGGACCTTGGGGATTGCACAGGGCTTCAACCGTGAGTCGATTCTCAAGTTCACCAATGAATGCCTGGCGCCGACCGCGAGCATCACCTTGCTGGTGGGCGCGGGCGGCGGGTTGAATCGCATCCTGGTGGACGCCGGTGTCACTAACGAAATTCTCGGCCTGGCCCATGCCTTCCACCTGTCGCCGTTGGTGATGGGCTGGTTGTTTGCCGCGCTGATGCGTATCGCCACAGGTTCGGCCACGGTGGCCATGACCACCGCGTCCGGTGTGGTAGCGCCCGTCGCGCTGGGCCTGGGTTATCCACACCCTGAGTTGCTGGTGCTGGCCACCGGTGCCGGGTCGGTGATCTTTTCCCACGTCAACGACGGCGGCTTCTGGCTGATCAAGGAATACTTCAATATGACGGTGATCCAGACCTTCAAGACCTGGACCGTGTTGGAGACTTTGATTTCAGTGGTTGCCTTCGGTCTGACTTATGGTCTGTCCTGTATTTTGTAACCCGGAGAGTCCATGGACATCCTCTACCAGATCCGCGCTCGCCAAGACGCCTTCAGCGCCGGCGAAGGGCGTATCGCCAAACTGATGCTGGATGACGTGGGTTTTGCCGCGTCGGCCAGCCTGGAAGCGTTGTCGCAACGGGCCGAGGTCAGCACGGCCACCTTGTCGCGGTTTGCGCGCAGTGTGGGGTGCCGGGATCTGCGAGACTTGCGCCTCCAGTTGGCCCAGGCCAGTGGCGTTGGCAGTCGCTTCCTCGACCCGGCGGGGTTGCCGGAGCAGTCGGCGTTTCATCGGCAGATCCTGGGGGATATCGAGGCGACGTTGCGTCAGCATCTCTCCGGATTCAACCAGGCCAGTTTTGTCGATGCGGTCAGCCTGTTGGGCAAGGCGCGGATGATCCATGCGTTCGGCATGGGCGGCCCGTCGAGCCTGTGCAGCGACGAGCTGCAGGTACGCCTGGTGCGCCTGGGCTATCCGATTGCGGCCTGCCATGACCCGGTGATGATGAGGGTCACGGCGGCGACGCTGGGGCCGGAGCATGCGCTGATTGTGTGCTCCCTGACCGGCCTTACCCCTGAGTTGCTCGACGTGGTGACCCTGGCGCGCAACTACGACGCGCGCATCGTCGCCATCACCCTGGCCGACTCGCCCTTGGCGCAGTTGGCGGATGTCTTGCTGCCGCTGCAGCCGGCCGAAACCAGTTTTATCTACAAGCCCACTGCGGCGCGCTACGGCATGCTGCTGGCCATCGACCTGCTCGCCACGGAGCTGGCACTGGCCTCGCCGGACGACAACCAGGAACGCCTGCGCCGGATCAAGCTGGCCCTGGACGATTATCGCAGCGGTCCTGACAGCCTGCCGCTTGGAGACTGATATGAAGTACGACACGCTGATTCGCCAGGCATTGATCATCGATGGCAGCAATACCCCAGGCTATGTGGCTGATGTGGGGCTGCACGCCGGACGCATCGAGGCGATTGGTGATTTGTCGGCGTCTGTGGCCGAACATGAAATCGAAGCTGCGGGCCGGGTGCTGGCGCCGGGTTTTATCGACGTGCACACCCACGATGACACGGTGGTGATCCGCCATCCGCAGATGCTGCCCAAGCTCAGCCAGGGTGTGACCACGGTGATTGTCGGCAACTGTGGCATCAGTGCGTCGCCGGTGACGTTGCGCAGTGATCCGCCGGACCCGATGAACCTGTTGGGCAGCGCTGCGGCGTTTGTGTATCCGCGTTTCAGTGACTATCGAGCAGCGGTCGAACAGGCTCACCCGGCCGTCAACGTTGCCGCGTTGATCGGTCACACGGCACTGCGCAGCAATCATATGCAAGACCTGCATCGCAGCGCTTCAGCGGACGAAATCGCCGCCATGCGCGTGCAGTTGCAAGAAAGTCTCGAAGCCGGAGCCCTGGGGTTATCCACAGGCCTGGCCTACGCCAGCGCGTTCAATGCCGAGACCGATGAGGTGCTGCAACTGAGTGAAGAACTGACGGCCTTCGGCGCGGTGTACACCACCCATTTGCGCAGCGAATTCGAGCCGGTGCTGGAGGCGATGGACGAGGCGTTTTTGATTGGCCGACATGCCCAGGCACCGGTGATCATTTCCCACCTCAAATGTGCCGGCGCCGGTAATTGGGGGCGTAGTCCGCAGCTGTTGGCATCGCTGGAGCGGGCGGCGAAAACCCACCCGGTGGGCTGTGATTGTTATCCCTATGCCGCGAGTTCTTCGACCCTGGATCTCAAGCAGGTGACCGATGCGTTTCGCATCACCATCACCTGGTCGACGCCGCACCCGGACATGGGGGGGCGTGATCTGCAGGACATCGCCGCTGAGTGGGATGTTTCGCTGATGGACGCAGCGCGTCGCCTGCAACCGGCAGGGGCGGTGTATTACGGAATGGATGAAACGGATGTGCGACGCATCCTGGCGCATCCGCTGTCGATGATCGGTTCGGACGGACTGCCGGAAGATCCGTTCCCGCATCCGCGCTTGTGGGGCGCGTTTCCACGGGTGCTGGGGCATTTCAGCCGGGATGTCGGATTGTTCCCGTTGCACACCGCCGTGCACAAGATGACCGGCTTGTCGGCGGCGCGTTTTGGCCTGGCCGAGCGCGGTGAAATCCGCGAAGGGCACTGGGCCGACCTGGTGCTGTTCGACCCGTTGCGCGTGCGCGATGTGGCGGACTTCAAGCAACCGCAGCGGGCGGCGGAAGGCATTGATGGGGTGTGGGTCAACGGGGTGTTGAGCTACTGCGACGGGCAGGCGAACGGTCAGCGGCAGGGGCGTTTCCTGGCGCGCAGTGGGGATTTGCGTCGGGGATTTTCGTCTCTATAGTGGGCGCTCTTATGAACGGAGCGATTGCCATGCACTTAGGAAAAGTCACCCCCATCCTGCGGATTTTCGACGAGGCCAAGGCGCTGGAATTCTACGTCGACTTTTTGGGGTTCAAGGTGGATTGGCAGCATCGTTTCGAGGCGAATTTTCCGTTGTATTTGCAGGTGTCGTTGGGCGAGTGTGTGTTGCATTTGACTGAGCACCATGGCGATGCGTCGCCGGGCGCGGCGGTGCGTATTCAGGCCCAAGGGGTGGGCGCGTACCAGCAGCAGTTGTTGGGTAAGGATTATCGGTATGCCAAGCCTGGGGTCGAGGAAACGCCCTGGGGCTCGCGGGAGATGAGCATCAAGGATCCGTTTGGGAATCGGCTGGTGTTTGTTGAGGAAGGTGAGGGCTGAGGGGCAAATCGCAGGCAATAAAAAACCGCCTTGGTAGGGCGGTTTTTTTTGCAAACCCAGTTAGTGGCTGGGGTTGCGACCTCACAGGAAGCTATGACCCGCAAGCCGGATATTAATGCCGGTCATCTTATCGCGCAAGGCTTGACGACAGGCGGCATTAGTTATCCGCAGATTCATGTTTACTAAAAATAACAGCAAAGGCTTGCAATAAATCAGCTGATTTTTTAGGCGGTTTCATCTTTACCTGTCACACCTTCGATCAGGGTATTGGTTAGTATCATCCCCGTTCCATGTAGGTCGTTTTGCAGGTGGTTGGGTATGCGCGCGGAATTATGGACCGAACGCCACGGGCTAGTAATCCGTGCCGGATTCATGCGGGAGGAACCAGAGCCCGGCCGCCTCATCGGAAGCTATGACCAGCATCCCAAGGCTCACGTGTTCCGGTAAGTGTGCTGGAGGTAAGGCCCAACTCACGGAGGGCCGAGTATGTCTAGATTTGCACGACGTACGTGGAACCTCGTAGTGAACTGCCTGCGTGCTTATCACGTCTGGAAGTTCCTGCGGGACAGCTTTGATGACCGCTAAGGTCTGAGAAGTGGAGCCGCCTCGGCTTAGGCTGAGGCGGCTTTTTGATTTCTTACACCCGGAAATGACTAACCATCTGCTGCAACTGGCTGCCCAGCCGCGCCAGCTCCACACTGGACTTGGCCGTTTCGTCACTCGCCGTAGCGGTCTGCTCCGACACGTCACGCACGTTCACGATGCTGCGGCTGATCTCTTCAGCCACTGCGCTTTGCTGCTCGGCGGCGGCGGCGATCTGCTGGTTCATCGACTGGATATTCGACACCGTACGGGTGATGTTCTCCAGCGACACACCAGCCTTGCGCGTCAGCTCGACACTGCTGTCGGTGAGGCTGCGGCTGTTGTTCATCACGTTGGCCACTTGCTGGGTGCCGTTCTGCAAACCGGCGACCAGGCCTTCGATTTCCTCGGTGGATTTTTGCGTGCGCTGGGCCAGGCCACGCACTTCGTCGGCCACCACGGCAAACCCACGCCCGGCTTCACCGGCACGCGCCGCTTCGATCGCCGCGTTCAACGCCAGCAGGTTGGTCTGTTCGGCCACGGCCTTGATCACGTCCATCACGCTGCCGATCTTGTTGCTCTCTTGTTGCAGATGGGTCATGGCGTCGGTGGAACGCGCCACCTCAGCGGCCAGACGCTCGATCTGGGCGATGGCTTCGGCCACCACTTTGTCGCCTGCGCGGGCCTGGCCATCGGCATCGGCAGCGGCCAGGGAAGCTTGCTCGGCGTTACGCGCGACTTCCTGCACGGTGGCGGTCATTTCGTGCATCGCCGTGGCGACCTGGTCGGTCTCGATTTTCTGGCTGTTCACGCCGGCACTGGTCTGCTCGGTGACGGCCGACAGTTCTTCGGCGGCGCTGGCGATCTGGGTCACGCCGTCGCGGATGCCGCTGATCAATTCGCGCAAGGTGGTGCCCATGCGCTGGATGCCTTGTTGCAGCACGCCCAGCTCATCGCGGCGGGTGATCTGGATGTTGTGGCTCAGGTCACCGGAAGCGATGCGCTCCACCACGGCCAAGGTTTCCTGGATCGGTCGGGTAATCTGGCGGGTGATCACCAAGGCAGCAATGATGCCCACCAGCAGGGCCAGCAAGGTGCTGATCAATTGCAGGCTGCGGGCCTGGGCGCTTTCGGCGTCGCGGCGATCCAGCTGGATGTCGTACAGCTTGTCGCTGATCGTCACGATGTCGGCGCCCTGGGTGGTCATTTCGGCACGGGCGGTGACGATGTTGGCATTGGCGGCTTTGTAATTCTGCACAGCCGTGCGGTAGGCGCCCAGCGCGGTTTCCAGCGCGGTCAGTGCGTTCTGCTGGCTGCTACCGAAGGCGGCGCTGAGGTCTTTCAAACCTGCGATGGCTTTTTCAATCTGTGCGGCGGCACGGGCTTCGGTGTCCGGGTTGACGTTGCCGGTGTAACCGCGCACTTCGTAACGCGCCAATTGGAATTGCATCTTGGCGTCGGCCACAGCCTGGAACTGGGCCAGATGCTCCGCGCTGTCAGGCATTTGCTTGACGCTGTTCTCCAGCGCATTGATCTGCGCATTGGCGATATCGGCTTTGTCGCCCATCACCTGGCGAGACGCGTTGCCATTACGGTAGGCCTCACGCATTTTATTTAGCGACTGCTGGTAAGCGGTGATGATCGCTTTCTGCTCGTTGAGCAGCTTGACGTTCTCCGGGCTCTTGAAGCTGTCCAGCAGTTTCTGTTGCTGGGCAGCGAAGGCATCCAGGTTGGTCTGTACGTTCTGGGCCACGGCCTCGTCGCCATTGGCGAGCATGTATTGCAGGCGCACGATGCGCAGCTTGGTCAGGGATGCGTTGAGCTGGGTGATGTCGCTCATCCAGTTGCTACGGTCGATCAGGCTGCCCAGGCTGGTCCAGCCGGTGAGGGCGAGGATCGAGGTGAGGACCAGCACCAGGCCGAAGCCCAGGCCGAGTTTGAGGTTGACGCTGATGTTACCGAACCAGCTGTTCATCGAATGCTCCGCAAAAGTGATGTCTGTCTGCTGGGCGGTGTTGTTGTTTGAGCCAGCCAAGATGTGTAGCGCTGTATCGGCGGGTGAGTGGGAATCTGAAACTTTTTATTCGTGAATTGATGGGCAACCCCCGAGCAATCGACCAACGGCGGCCCCCAGGCACGAGGCGCTGGGCTCATCGTGTGCGCCTGTTTTGTGCTAGTCTGCGGGCCCTTTTAGTTTTGGATGGCACGGGAAACTGTGTCGCCCTACAGCGGAGCCTCTTCATGTCCGAAGTTAATCTGTCCACCGACGAAACCCGCGTCAGCTACGGTATCGGCCGTCAGTTGGGCGACCAACTGCGCGACAACCCGCCACCGGGCGTGAGCTTGGATGCAATCCTGGCCGGCCTGACCGACGCTTTCGCCGGCAAGCCAAGCCGTGTTGACCAGGAGCAAATGGCTGCCAGCTTCAAGGTGATCCGTGAAATCATGCAGGCCGAAGCGGCTGCAAAGGCTGAAGCTGCTGCTGGCGCCGGCCTGGCATTCCTGGCTGAAAACGCCAAGCGTGATGGCATCACCACCCTGGCTTCCGGCCTGCAGTTCGAAGTGCTGACCGCCGGCGATGGCGCCAAGCCAACCCGTGAAGACCAAGTGCGTACTCACTACCACGGCACCCTGATCGACGGCACTGTGTTCGACAGCTCCTACGAGCGCGGCCAGCCTGCGGAATTCCCGGTTGGCGGCGTGATCGCCGGCTGGACCGAAGCCCTGCAACTGATGAATGCCGGCAGCAAATGGCGTCTGTACGTGCCGAGCGAACTGGCTTACGGCGCTCAAGGCGTTGGCAGCATCCCGCCGCACAGCGTTCTGGTGTTCGACGTCGAGTTGCTCGACGTTCTGTAAGACCCGCTCTTGATCACCTGTAGGAGCGAGCTTGCTCGCGAAAAACGTCAACGATAACGCGTCCATCCTGGTGTAACGCGGTGTCCTTGAGTGCTTCGCGAGCAAGCTCGCTCCTACAGTGTTTTGTGCGATGGGTCATGGATGGAACTTGCCATTGAGCTCCGTCGCCGGGCGCAACGCTCGGGCATAGCAGAACAGAAACAGATTACGCACCACCTCCTTCAGCACCCCAGGTTCACTCGAACTCAGGCCATTCACGTCCAGGTCGCCCTGATCCTGCAGTTCACTCAGCGCTTCTTCTTCCAGTACCGCACAGACTTCACCGGTTTCCCGATGCAGGATCCGCAGGTAAGGGTGTGGGCGGTCCAGCCAGGCATCTATCAAATAAGTCATGGGTCGCATCTCCTTGATGGGTTTCAATGAGAATAATTCTTATTCGTAGAATAGCAAGTGCCTATTGGCGATTTCCGGGTTTTTCTGTGTGGATATTGCGAGAGGTCAACGCAGAGGGCGAAACGCCATCCCGCGGCGGGCGCGGGATGGATGCAGCGGGTTCAGACTTTACGCACGAACTCGGACTTGAGCTTCATCGGGCCGATACCGTCGATCTTGCAATCGATATCGTGGTCGCCATCGCACAGGCGGATGTTCTTGACCTTGGTGCCGACCTTGACCACCAGGGAGGTGCCCTTGACCTTGAGGTCCTTGATCACGGTGATGGTATCGCCGTCCTGCAGGACGTTGCCTACAGAGTCTTTCTTCACGGCTTCATCGCCGGCCGCTTCGGCCTCGCCAGTGGCGGACCACTCATGGGCGCATTCCGGGCAGATCAGCTGGGCGCCGTCTTCGTAGGTGTATTCGGAATTGCATTTCGGGCAGGGTGGCAACGTGCTCACTAAAGCTCCTTGAAAGTCAGGATGGCTAAAAGTCGCACATTATATAGGGATTTGTGGTCTTACAGGTTGTATGAAATCTAAATGTGGGAGGGGCTTGCCCCCGATGCCGGTGTGCCAGTCTATACAGGGGCTGGCTCACTACCGTTATCGGGGGCAAGCCCCCTCCCACATGGGGCGGTGTTTGCAGGTCTGACTTAGTGAGTACGCGCGACCGCAAACTCGCTCAGCTCAACCAGGGCGTCCCGGTATTCGCTGGCTGGCAGGGCTTCCAGGCACTGGATGGCACGCGCCACGAAATCACGCGCCAGTTGCGCGGTGTAGTCCAGGGAACCCGACGCTTCGACAGCGGCGCGGATGGCTTCGAGGTCTTCGATCCCGCCCTTCTGGATCGCCTTGCGCACCAGGGCGGCCTGTTCCGGCGTACCTTCGCGCATGGTGTAGATCAGCGGCAAGGTCGGCTTGCCTTCGGCCAGGTCGTCACCGACGTTCTTGCCCAGGGTTTCGGCATCGCCACGGTAGTCGAGCAGGTCGTCCACCAGTTGGAACGCCACGCCCAGATGATCGCCAAAGGTGCGCAGCGCTTCGGCCTGTTCGGCGGTGGCGTTGCACAAGGCTGCGGCGCTGTGGGTGGAGGCTTCGAAGAGCATCGCGGTCTTGCCGCGGATCACTTCCATGTAGGTTTCTTCGGTGGTGCTGGCGTCGCGGACCTTCGACAGTTGCAACACTTCGCCTTCGGCGATGATGCGTGTGGCCTGTGAAAGAATCTTCATCACCGGCATCGAGCCGAGTTCAACCATCATTTCGAACGAGCGCGAATACAGGAAGTCGCCCACCAATACGCTGGGAGCGTTGCCCCACATGGCATTGGCGGTCTCGCGGCCACGGCGCATACCGGACATGTCGACCACGTCGTCATGCAGCAGGGTGGCGGTGTGCAGGAATTCGATGGTGGCTGCCAGCAGGCGCAGGTCATCGCCTTCACGGCCCAGGGCCTTGCCGCACAGCAACACTAATAAAGGACGCAGGCGCTTACCGCCCGCCGACGTAATATAGTCGCCAATTTTGGAGACCAGCGGCACTTTAGAAGTCAGCTGCTTCTTGATGATGCCGTCGACGGCGCTAAAATCGTCCGCGACCGCGCGGTAGAAAGCTTGGGGTTGCATCAGCGACAGTCGCTCCAGAAGGGTTGCGCGGCATGCTAGGACCCAGGCCCCGTAGTGTCAAGGCGCGATGGACGGCCTCTTGCAACGCATCAAAGCCTTGCGTACAATCGCGCACCCTGAACTTCCTGGGCAGCACCTGCCTTACGCAATTGCATTCGGGACGTCCATCCCATGCAGCCATGCCAGCCAATACCTCTTCTTATAAAGCGCTGGGTGAGCAGGATTATCGGAGAAATACCATGTCGTACGCAGTAATTGTTACTGGTGGCAAGCAATACAAAGTCGCCCCAGGTGAATACCTGAAGATCGAAAAACTGGAAGTCGCTACCGGCGAATCCGTTACTTTTGATCGCGTTCTGTTGGTCGCCAATGGCGATGACGTGAACATCGGCGCTCCAGTTGTTGCTGGCGCTACCGTTGTGGCTGAAGTGATCTCCCAAGGTCGTCACGATAAAGTCCGCATCATCAAGTTCCGTCGTCGTAAGCACCACATGAAGCGTATGGGCCACCGCCAGTGGTACACCGAGATCAAAATCACCGGTATTCAGGCTTAATTTCAGCCTAATTCCTCACTAGGAGAATTGACTCATGGCACACAAAAAAGCTGGTGGTAGTACCCGTAACGGTCGCGACTCAGAAGCCAAACGCCTTGGCGTTAAGATGTATGGCGGCCAGAAAATCATTCCGGGCAACATCATCGTGCGTCAGCGCGGCACCCAATTCCACGCCGGTTACGGTGTAGGCATGGGTAAAGATCACACCCTCTTCGCGAAAATCGAAGGCGTGATCAAGTTTGAAGTAAAAGGCGCGTTCAACCGCCGTTACGTGAGCGTTGTCGCAGCTTAATTGCGAGATCGCTGGAAAAGCCCTGTCTTGCGACGGGGCTTTTTCGTTTGTGGGGTGAGTCTCTTGCAAAGCTGTTTGTAATGGGCTCAGGCGCTGGTTTTGCGGTCGCTGATTGAGGTCGCTGCGCTCATTTTTGCAAGAGTCTTATGTCTTGGTTTCTTAAGCTCGTCCATGCGACGAGAGGCGTTTTGTTATGAAGTTCGTTGATGAAGTTTCCATCCGAGTAAAAGCAGGCGACGGCGGTAACGGTTGCATGAGTTTCCGTCGCGAAAAATTCATCGAAAACGGTGGCCCCAACGGCGGTGACGGCGGTGACGGCGGTTCCATCTACATGATGGCCGACGAAAACCTCAACACCCTGGTCGACTACCGTTACACCCGGCACTTCGATGCCGAGCGTGGCTCCAACGGCGGCAGCACCGACTGCACCGGTAAAAAAGGTGAAGACCTGGTGCTGCGCGTACCGGTCGGTACCACGATCATCGACTCCGCGACCCAGGAAGTAATCGGCGACCTGACCAAGGCCGGCCAGAAGCTGATGGTGGTGCAGGGCGGCTGGCACGGTCTGGGTAACACCCGATTCAAGTCCAGTACCAACCGTGCGCCACGCCAGACCACGCCAGGCAAGCCGGGCGAGCAGCGTGACCTCAAGCTGGAAATGAAAGTACTCGCCGACGTGGGCCTGCTGGGCCTGCCAAACGCCGGTAAAAGTACCTTCATTCGCTCGGTGTCGGCCGCCAAGCCGAAAGTCGCCGACTACCCGTTCACCACCCTGGTGCCGAACCTGGGTGTGGTCAGCGTCGATCGTTGGAAAAGCTTTGTGATCGCCGACATTCCCGGCCTGATCGAAGGTGCTTCCGATGGTGCAGGCCTGGGGATTCGCTTCCTCAAGCACTTGTCGCGTACCCGTTTGCTGCTGCACCTCGTGGACATGGCGCCGCTGGATGACACCAGTGCACCGGATGCCGCCGAAGTGATCGTCAGCGAACTGACCAAGTTCAGCCCGTCCCTGGCTGAGCGTGATCGTTGGCTGGTGCTGAACAAGTGCGACCAGATCCTCGAAGAAGAACACGAAGAGCGCGTCAAGGAAATCGTCGACCGCCTGGAATGGGAAGGCCCGGTCTACGTGATCTCGGCCATCGCCAAAGAAGGCACCGAGCGCCTGACCCGCGACATCATGCGCTACCTCGAAGACCGTGCCGACCGCCTGGCGGCCGACCCGGTGTTCAAGGCCGAACTGGCCGAACTCGACCAGCGCATCGAAGACGAAGCCCGTGCTCAACTGCAGGCTCTGGATGACCAGCGCGCCCTGCGCCGCAGCGGCGTGAAGTCGGTCCATGACATCGGCGACGACGATTGGGACGAAGAAGACGTGGATGATGAAGACGGTCCTGAAATCATTTACGTGCGCGACTGATTCGTTGCGATAAACTTGAACGCCGCTCCTTATAGAGCGGCGTTTTAGTATCCGGGTTTAACGTTATGGGCCGCGCTGGGTCGCGCTGCCCTCAATCTAAGGTTGAAGATGATGCGGAGCAAAGTGACAGGTGCGCAGCGCTGGGTTGTAAAGATCGGCAGTGCGTTGCTGACGGCGGATGGCAAGGGGCTGGATCGCGCGGCCATGAGCGTCTGGGTCGAGCAGATGGTGGCCTTGCATGAGGCCGGCGTAGAGTTGGTGCTGGTGTCGTCCGGGGCGGTTGCTGCCGGGATGAGCCGCCTCGGCTGGACCGCGCGACCCAGCGCGATGCACGAACTGCAAGCCGCCGCCGCCATTGGCCAGATGGGCCTGGTGCAAGCCTGGGAATCCAGCTTTGCCGAGCACGGCCGCCACACGGCGCAGATCCTGCTGACCCACGACGACCTGTCCGACCGCAAGCGCTACCTCAATGCCCGCAGCACCCTGCGCGCGCTGGTGGAGCTCAAGGTCATCCCGGTGATCAACGAGAACGACACCGTGGTCACCGACGAAATCCGCTTCGGCGACAACGACACCCTGGCCGCCCTGGTGGCGAACCTGGTGGAAGCCGACCTGTTGGTAATCCTCACCGACCGCGACGGGATGTTCGACGCCGACCCGCGCAACAACCCCGACGCCCAGCTTATTTATGAAGCGCGTGCCGATGACCCGGCGCTGGACGCCGTGGCCGGCAGCGTTGGCGGTGCCCTGGGGCGTGGCGGCATGCAGACCAAACTGCGTGCAGCACGCCTGGCGGCACGTTCCGGTGCCCACACCATCATCGTCGGTGGGCGCATCGAACGTGTGCTGGACCGTCTCAAGGCCGGTGAACGCATTGGTACGCTGCTGTCGCCGGAACGCGGCATGCTCGCGGCGCGCAAACAGTGGCTGGCCGGTCATCTGCAAACCCGTGGCACGCTGGTGCTGGACGAGGGTGCCGTGTCGGCGTTGTCCCAAGGCAACAAGAGCCTGCTGCCGGTGGGCGTCAAGTTGGTGCAGGGCAGCTTCCGCCGTGGCGAGATGGTGGTGTGCGTGGCGCCGGACGGTCGCGAGATCGCCCGTGGCCTGGCCAACTACAGCGCCCTGGAAGCCCAGAAAATTATTGGACAATCCTCCGATGCGATTGTCGGACTATTAGGCTACATGGCTGAACCGGAACTGGTTCACCGCGATAACCTGATCCTGGTCTAACCAAAGGAATACACCATGCGTGTCATGAAGGGATTGCTCGGCCTGCTGCTGGCCATGCCGTTGCTGGCCTCGGCCGAGGAAATCGGCCAGGTGTCCACTGTGTTCAAGTTTGTCGGGCCCAACGACCGGATCGTAGTCGAAGCCTTTGACGACCCCAAGGTCGATGGCGTGACCTGCTACCTGTCGCGCGCCAAGACCGGCGGTGTGAAAGGCGGCCTGGGCCTGGCCGAAGACCGCGCCGAAGCCTCGATCGCCTGCCGCCAGGTAGGCCCGATCCGCTTCAAGGGCGAGCTCAAGGACGGCGACGAAGTGTTCAAGGAACGCACCTCGCTGGTTTTCAAGACCATGCAGGTGGTGCGCTTCCTCGACAAGAAGCGCAACACCCTGGTGTACCTGGTCTACAGCGACCGCCTGATCGAAGGCAGCCCGCAGAACGCGGTGACGGCGATTCCGATTTTGCCCTGGCCTACCGCTCAGTAACCCGCAGGCGAGTTTTGCAATCGGCGTCTATGATTGCAGGCTTGCGAGTTGTAATCTCGAAGTGCCGCAATGCGAAGAACATGGGATATCTGGAGTTCGTCATGAGTGCTTTCCACGACCTGAAACTCAAAGCTTTGGACGGACAAGAGCTGCCGCTGGCGCCCTTCAAGGGGCAAGTGGTGCTGGTGGTCAACGTGGCCTCCAAATGTGGCTTGACCCCGCAATATGCCGCGCTGGAGAACCTCTACCAGCAATACAAGGACCAGGGGTTTACCGTGCTTGGCTTGCCGTGCAATCAGTTTGCTGGCCAGGAGCCAGGGACAGAAGAAGAGATCCAGGAGTTCTGCAGCCTCAACTACGGGGTGACATTCCCGTTGGGTAGCAAACTTGAGGTCAACGGTCCTGACCGTCACCAGTTGTACCGCCTGCTGGCGGGCGAGGGTGCTGAGTTTCCTGGGGACATCACCTGGAACTTCGAAAAATTCCTGCTGGGCAAGGATGGGCGAGTGCTCGCGCGCTTCTCCCCACGCACTGCACCGGATGACCCGACAATTGTCCAGGCCATCGAAAAAGCTCTCAGCTAAGCGCTGCAGTTGTAATCAGCGGGCTTGTCCCGCGCTGGGCTGCGAAGCAGCCCCGACCGGCCATCACTTTTACCCCTTAATCACCCAGATCAATAGTGCTACCCAGCACGTCGCACTCCCCATATTATCCACATCATAAATCCCGTCTTCCGTGGAGTGCCCCCATGCCTGTCCAAGCCTTGTTCAAACCGTTCCAGCTCGGCGCATTGCAACTGTCGACCCGCGTCGTCATGGCGCCGATGACCCGCTCGTTCTCGCCGGGAGGCGTGCCCAACTCCAAAGTGATTGAGTACTACCGCCGCCGCGCCGCTGCCGGTGTGGGGCTGATCATCACCGAAGGCACCGTGGTCGGCCATCAGGCCTCCAACGGTTACCCCAATGTCCCGCACTTCTACGGTGAAGCCGCCCTGGCCGGCTGGAAAAAAGTGGTCGACGCGGTACACGCCGAAGGCGGCAAGATCGTCCCGCAACTGTGGCATGTGGGCAGCGTGCGCCGTATCGGCACTGAACCTGACGCCAGCGTGCCGGCCTACGGCCCGATGGAGAAACTCAAGGATGGCAACGTGGTCGTGCATGGCATGACCCAGCAAGACATCAAGGACGTGATCAACGCCTTCGCCCAAGCCGCCAGGGATGCGCAGCGCATCGGCATGGATGGCGTGGAGATCCACGGCGCCCACGGCTATCTGGTCGATCAGTTCTTCTGGGAAGGCAGCAACCAGCGTACCGACGAATACGGTGGCAGCCTGGTCAACCGCTCGCGCTTTGCCATCGAGCTGATCCAGGCTACCCGTGCTGCCGTCGGCCCGGAATTTCCGATCATCTTCCGCTTCTCCCAATGGAAGCAGCAGGACTACACCGCGCGTCTGGTGCAAACTCCCGAGGCGCTGGGCGAGTTTCTCAAGCCGTTGTCTGAAGCGGGCGTGGATATTTTCCACTGCTCCACTCGGCGTTTCTGGGAGCCGGAATTCGAAGGGTCCGACCTGAACCTGGCTGGCTGGACCCGCCAGCTCACCGGCAAGCCGACCATCACCGTGGGTAGCGTCGGCCTGGATGGTGAGTTCCTGCAGTTCATGGTCAATACCGACAAGGTCGCGCAACCGGCCAGTCTGGAAAAACTGCTGGAGCGTTTGAATAACGACGAGTTTGACCTGGTCGCCGTGGGCCGTGCCCTGTTGGTGGACCCGGATTGGGCGTTGAAGGTGCGCGAAGGTCGCGAGGGCGACATCCTGCCGTTCAGTCGTGAGGCGTTGATGACGCTGGTGTGAGTGGCTGGGCTCCCTGTGATTACACAGGGAGCTTTATGCTGTCGGGCGTTAGTACTGCGGCCCCTTGTACAGTTCTTTTGTGTGATCGGTTTTGTTCAGGTCTTTATGCCCCGGTTGGCCGTAGACAGGAGGTTCTGCCCGAGATTTATCCATCCATTGTTGCTGGCGCGCCCATTCGGCGTTTGGCATGTTGACGCCATTACGTACACCCATTCCGTAAGCTGACATGTACCTTACCTCCATTATTGAAAGCCCTGCTCAGATAGCAGGTATCAATAATTGGTATGCAGCATTAAGCAGTTCCTGATTTAAATATCAGGAAAGACATATTGATTCATCGCACATAAGGCTGTGTAGGAAGCGCAAGACTTTCATCACATGCACCGCGTAACTGATGCTCAAACTGCTCGATAATCGCCGGCCAGCCCTGGCGGCTCGCATGCTGGCGTGCATTCAGACGCATGCGGCGCAGGCTTTCAGCGTCCTCCAGCAGCCAATTGGCGGCCTCGCAAAACGCGTTCTCGTCTCCGGGCATCGCCAGAACGCCGTTGTAGCCGTGGCGGATATGCTGGCTTGCAGCGGCCTGGTCATAAGCCACCACCCCCAATCCTGATGCCATGGCTTCCAACACCACGTTGCCGAAGGTTTCGGTAAGGCTGGGGAACAGGAACACATCGCCCGATGCGTAATGCCGCGCCAGTTCTTCACCGCGCAAGGTGCCGCAGAAGATTGCTTCCGGCAGCTCCTTTTCCAGCGTCGCGCGTTGGGGGCCGTCGCCGACGATGATCAGTTTCATCTGGCGCATTGGGTAGGTGTCCTGCAACGTTTCGAAGCAGCGCTTGAGCAACCCCAGGTTTTTCTCCTGCGCCAGTCTGCCCACATAGAGCACGGCGGTTTGCTCACTGTTCAATGCCCAGCTTTCCCGCAGCGCATTGTCACGTTTCGCGGGATGGAACAGTTGGCTGTCCACCCCGCGCGACAACATTCCCAGGCGCTCGAAGTGCCGACGTTCCAGTTCCAGGCGCTGGCTGGCGCTGGGCACCAGGGTCAGGGTCGAACGGTTATGAAACCAGCGCAGGTAGTGGGTGACCATCCGGCTCAGCATGCTCAAGCCGTATTGGTTCGAGTACTGCTGGAAGTTGGTGTGAAAGCCACTGACCACGCTGATCCCCAGGCGCCGCGCTGCACGCAGGGCAGACAAGCCCAGGGGCCCTTCCGTGGCGATGTACAGCACGTCCGGACGCTGACGGGTCCAGCGCCGCAGCAACTTGTGCATCGACGACTGCCCCCACTGCAGGCCCGGATATCCCGGCAGCGGCCAGCCACGGCATAGCAATAACGCGTCGTCGCTGGGGCGGCTCTGGTCGACGCCCTGGCGCGGTCGCACCAGTTCGACTTGATGGCCACGCGCCCGCAAACCCTCGCACAGGCGACCAAGGGTATTGGCCACCCCGTTGATCTCTGGCGGGAAGGTTTCGGTGATGAGGGTGATGTGAAGCGAAGCTGTCGTCATGACCCACAGTGTCTCCGTGGGGCATGTCGTCATTGTGTCATCGAGATGATGGATTTATGACTGGGTCACCTTTTGCTGCGCTGCCATCGCCTCGGCACCTTGCTCGCGCACCCAGAACAACGTCGCTCCAGCCACCGCCGCTGGCATCATCAACAGGTTGACCACCGGCACCAGCAACACCAGGTAAACAATCCCGCCGAAGCTCATGCTCTGCCAGCGTTTCTGCCGCAGCCAGGCGAGCATCTCGTTCCAGCCCAGTTTGTGGTTATCCGCCGGGTAGTCGATGTACTGGATCGCCATCATCCACACGCCAAACAGCAACCACAGCGGTGCGGCGACCAGGTTGACCACTGGAATGAACGACAGGATAAACAGGCCGATGGCCCGTGGCAGGAAGTAGCCCAGCTTGCGCATCTCCCGGGCGAGGGTGCGCGGTACCATCGCGATCAGCTCGCCCCAACTGAAGGCCGGGAAGTCATCGGTGCCGCGCACCACCACTTCCACCTTCTCCGAGAGAAAGCCGTTGAAGGGGGCGGCGATGATGTTGGCGAGCATGGTGAAGGTGAAAAACACCATCAACACCACCAGCACCACGAACAATGGCCAGAGCAGGTAGTTCAGGAAGCTCAGCCAACTCGGCAGCGTCGGCATCAGGTGGTCGACCCACAGGCTGAACTGATGACCGGCGAAATAGATCAAGCCGACGAACAGCACCAGGTTGATCGCCAGCGGCAGCAGCACAAACAGACGCAGGCCGGGGCTCAATACGAGTTTGAGGCCTTCGCGCAGGTATTGCGGGCCGGAAAGAGCAGGGGCAGGCATGAAAAACTCCGAGCAAAAGGGCGAACGCGCCGACCTTACCGGCTTTACATCGCAGGCGAAAGCCGCGACATCAGCCGTAACAAACCTGTCGATCAGTCGGGCCAACTACATAGTGACCGTCTATGAGCTGGATTGTTATTCCGTATTTCCTTAATCTTGCCCCCCTCGATACGCTGCACCCATTATTTTCAGGGCCTGCGAGTTCAAGCCTTCCCCAAGTGCTTCGTGGTCCCTTTTTTATTCCAGCCGCCTTGTAGTCCGGGCGGTCGATAGGAGTGAGTCATGTCTGATACCCGTCATTCGCGAGTGATTATTCTCGGTTCCGGCCCTGCCGGTTACAGCGCCGCCGTCTACGCTGCCCGGGCCAACCTCAAACCGCTGCTGATCACCGGCATGCAGGCGGGCGGTCAATTGACCACCACCACCGAAGTCGACAACTGGCCGGGCGACGTCCACGGCCTGACTGGCCCGGTGCTGATGGAGCGCATGAAAGAACACGCCGAACGCTTTGAAACCGAGATCGTGTTTGATCACATCAACCAGGTCGACTTCTCCAAGAAGCCTTACAGCCTGACCGGCGACAGCGGCGTATACACCTGTGACGCACTGATCATCGCTACTGGCGCCAGCGCTCGCTACCTGGGCCTGCCGTCGGAAGAAGCGTTCATGGGCAAGGGCGTTTCCGCCTGCGCGACCTGTGACGGTTTCTTCTACCGCAACAAACCGGTCGCCGTGGTCGGTGGCGGCAACACCGCCGTGGAAGAGGCGCTGTACCTGGCCAACATCGCCAGCACCGTGACCCTGGTCCACCGCCGCGAGACCTTCCGCGCCGAGAAGATCCTGATCGACAAGCTGCATGCCCGTGTCGCCGAAGGCAAGATCATCCTCAAGCTCAACGCTACCCTGGACGAAGTCTTGGGCGACAACATGGGCGTGACCGGTGCCCGCCTGAAGAACAACGACGGCAGCTTCGACGAGCTGAAAGTCGACGGCGTGTTCATCGCCATCGGCCACACCCCGAACACCTCGCTGTTCGAAGGCGTGCTGGAAGCCAAAGACGGTTACCTGGTGGTGCAGGGCGGCCGTGAAGGCAACGCCACCGCGACCAATATCGAAGGTATCTTCGCGGCCGGTGACGTGGCCGACCACGTCTACCGCCAGGCCATCACCTCGGCCGGCGCCGGTTGCATGGCAGCACTGGATGCCGAGCGTTACCTGGACGGTCTGAAAGACGCTGCGTTCTAAACAACGCTGCAAAACAAATGTGGGAGGGGGCTTGCCCCCGATAGCAGTGTGTCAGTCAAAATATTTGTGACTGATCCGCCGCTATCGGGAGCAAGCCCCCTCCCACATTTTGATTCAGGTCTGGCTCAGGATTTTCGAGTCAGGGGCTGGGCGGTGAACGTTACGCCGGCCAGGCCGTTTGCGATCAATGCGCGGATATTGCCGTGGTCACTGCCCTCAGGCGTCGCCACCACCGAGCGGTAATGCTCACCAAATGCCAGCAGCGCTTCCTGGTCGCTCAGCCCTTCCAGCACTGCCAGGCCCAACGTCTTGCACGACCCTTCGTTCTGCCCTGCGGCATTCTCTACCGCGACATTGGTGAACGCCTGTGGCTGGTACTCATAACCGGCAGCGACAAACGCCAGGGTATCGGCAAAAACGTGTTCGCCGCTGTTAAGGCTGGCGCGCAGGGTGTTCAAATCAGTCATGGGTTTTTCCTTTGGCGAACGCCGCCTGTTGATCGGCGCTGGCTTCTTTCTGGTATTGGGCTTTCCATTCGGCGTAGGGCATGCCGTACACCACTTCACGGGCGTCATCGAGGCTCAGCTCGATCTGGCGCTCGTCGGCCTCGGCCTTGTACCACTTGGACAAGCAGTTGCGGCAGAAACCGGCGAGGTTCATCAGGTCGATGTTCTGCACATCCTTGCGGCTGTCCAGATGCGCCACCAGCCGGCGAAAGGCGGCGGCTTCGAGTTCGAGGCGTTGTTGGTCGTTCATAAGGTTCACGCAAATCTCAGGGGTTAACGGCTGGCTGCCAGGGTAATCGAAACCGACTCCGCAAAACGCAGCGCATGGGGCTTGTCCACTTCCACTTCGGCGTACAGCACTGATTCATTGCTCATCACCAGGTCCAGCAGTTCCTGGGTCAGGCGCTCCAGCAGTGCAAAACGGTTGCCCTCCACATGCGCGATGATCGCCTTGGTGATGGTGCGGTAGTTCAGCGCGTGGTCGATGTCGTTGTCGCGCACGGCTTCCTGGGCGGCGTACAGGATGGTCAGGTTGATCAGCACATCCTGCTTGTTGAGGATTTCGTCCTCATTGATACCGATAAAGGTGCGCAGGCACAGGTCCTTGACCCGGATGCGCGCCATGCCTGGTTGAAGTTGTGGCATTGCTACTTGCTCCGTCCGATCAGTTGCAGGAACTCCATGCGCGTGGTGTTCGACTCGCGGAACGCGCCGAGCATCACCGAGGTGTTCATGGTTGAATTCTGTTTTTCCACGCCGCGCATCATCATGCACATGTGCTTGGCTTCGATCACCACGGCCACACCGGCGGCCTGGGTCACTTGCTGGATGGCATCGGCGATTTGCCGCGTGAGGTTTTCCTGGATCTGCAGGCGCCGGGCGAACATGTCGACGATGCGTGCCAGCTTTGACAGGCCGAGCACCTTGCCGGTTGGGATATAGGCCACGTGGGCCTTGCCGATAAAGGGCAACAGGTGATGCTCGCACAGCGAGTACAACTCGATGTCCTTGAGGATCACCATCTCGTCATTGTCGGAGGCAAACAGCGCGCCGTTGACGATTTCTTCCAGGTTCTGCTCGTAGCCATGACAAAGATACTGCATGGCCTTGGCGGCACGCTTGGGGGTATCGAGCAGGCCTTCGCGCTCGGGGTCTTCGCCCAAGCCCTTGAGGATCTCGCGGTAATGGTGGGGCAGGGATAAGGTCATACAACATCCTCACAAACGGCTTACTTGATATGCCGCCCGCCGTTGACGGTCAGGGTGGTACCGGTGACATAGGGGTTGTCCAGCAGGTAACGCACGCTCTGGTAGATCACCTCGGGCCCGGGCTCGATGCCCAGTGCCGACTTGGCCAGTACCTTGGCGCGGTAGGCGTCGTCGTCGCCATCGTTGAACATCACCATCGCCGGGGCGATACCGTTGACCTTGATCAACGGCGCCAACTGCGCGGCAAACGACAGCGTAAGGCTGTCGAGCCCGGCCTTGGTGGCGCAATAGGCGATGTGCTGGCGGCTGCCCTTGCGCACCACGTCATCGCTGATGTGCACGATGTCGGCCGGTGTCGAGCGTTGCAGCAAGGGTGAACAATGCAGGTTGATCAGGTACGGCGCAAGCATGTGTACGCTGAACATGTCGGTAAACGCGCGGCTTTCGTCGTCGGGCGATTCTGCTACCCAGGCCGAGGCGTTGTGGATGATTGCGCGCAGGCTCTGGGTATGGGTGTTCAGCTCAGCGATAAACGCCAGGATGCCGGCCTCGCTGGAGAAGTCGGCAAACACAGCGATCGCCCCACGCTCGCGCAGTGCCTGCACGCCGGGCCGTTCGCTGCGGTAGCTGAAAATCACCGAGTGACCGTCGTCCAGCAAGCGCTGGGCGCAATGCAGGCCGACACGCTGGCCGGCGCCGGTGATCAGGATCGGGGCGTTCGTTGCAGTCATGGGAGGCTCGAGTCGCTGGCAGGTTGAAACTATACCAGCGACCGGCCGCCCCTGTATTCACGCCGCGGCTTCAGCCGCCTTGCGCGGTGCCGGGGCAGGATGCAGCCAGCTTGCCAGCAGATGGGTCGACAGCGGGATGAACCAGTAAACCATCAGTGGCGTGAGCGCCAGGGTACTGACCAGCACGCGCGGCGCCAGGTCCAGCTCGCTCAGCAGCGGCCCCAGGACAAAATTGAACAAGAGTGACACCGGGAAGAACGCCAGCCAGATCGCCACGGCCTGTTTCCAGCGCGGCGGGCGTGCGCCGACTGCGCCGAACCAGCCGTCGATGCCGCGTACACGGTACTCGGACGGGTCGGCAAACAGCTCACTGCCACGGCTCAGCCACGCACTGCGGGATGCGGAAAACTCCCAGGCATGCAGGGTCTTTTCATCGGCGAAGCGGAAAATAATCTGGAATTCATCATCGTTGGGCGGCGGAGCAAGCACGCCTGAGCCCAGGTAGCCGGGAAAGTCCGTGGCCAACTGTTCGCCTTCACGCAGCCAGGCCATCAATTCTTCGTAGCGACCCTTGGCCACGCGGCGCGCAACCATCAGGGTGACGGGGGAGGTAGACATTGTGTATCTCCAAATAATCAGGTGCGCCGGGCCGGGTAGGGGGCGCACAAACAAAGCGGCGGGGTGGTGCCGCTCTGTAAAAACAGGCAAGGATTATTCCTGTTTTGCACAAATACGCCAGAGGCATTGGTCCGAATAAGCTGGGACCTTGAAAAAGACAGGTCTAAGGGCGTTAAATGAGGTTCTATTTACCGTTGGTTTTTTGGTCTCCAATGCCCGTGATCACTGCCTCCCATGATAGCAATTTGCATCTTGAATCGACCGATTCCGATAAGCTGTTTCCAATTCGTGAAGTCTCGAGAATGACAGGCGTCAACCCGGTCACCTTGCGTGCCTGGGAGCGACGTTACGGCCTGATCCAGCCCGTGCGCACCGAAAGCGGGCATCGGTTGTACTCCAAGGCTGATATTGCGACGGTCAATCGTATCCTCGATTGGATCGAGCGCGGTGTGGCGGTCAGCAAGGTGGGGAAAATTCTCGCCCGTGACGACCAGCAAGCCCTGGCTGTTCGCGCCGAGCAAGACTCGCTGGAGGGCGGGGACTGGGCTCAATGGCAGGCACAGATGATGCAGGCTGTCAGCACGTTCGACGACCGACGGTTGGAACACCAGTACGCCCAGATTCTTGCCACCTACCCCCTCAGCGTGGCTTTTGAAGACATCCTGATGCCGCTTTGGCACGAGCTGTTGCGTCACCAGGGCCGGTTCGGTCAGGCCAGCGAATGGTTGTTTTTCGATAACTTCCTGCGGGTCCGGGCCTTGCAGCGCCTGCAACTGGCCTGTGCGGAGCCGTTGCCGCGGGTGCTGCTTGCGGCCATCCCCGGCGAGTGCCGCAAACTGGAATTGTTGGTGGCTGCGCTACTGATGAGCCGAGAGAACTTGGCGGTGAAGGTCCTGGCGGTCGGCCAGCCGCTGGACGAATTGACGCTGATCTGTGAGAAGACCCATCCCCAGGCACTGATCGTGTTTTCCAATCATGCACACAATCACGAGCGGGTGGGACGCCTGAATCGCTTGGCGCAGACCCTGGATTGCCCATTGCTGATCGCCGGCGCCGCTTCGGACCTGGCGGAAAAAGACCTTGTGCGCTCGCCCGTCGGTTGCCTGGGCAGTGACGGGCGCTTGATGCAGCGCCGCCTGCAGCAGTTCCTCAGCGGCAGCCTGGATACCTGAAATCAGGCGTGCACGTGCGGGTGCACCAGGCGGTGCTGATGCAGGATGAATTGGCGCAGACGCTCGGTTTCATCCGCATCACCCTGGCTCAGGCGATAGGCGAACAAGCCTCGGGCGGTTTCCCGCTCCAATGTGCCGCGCAAGGCGATGCGCTCGTAGCCGGATGGGCTGAACCATAGGGCAAAGGTTTTCGGTGGTTTGACCCGCCCGCGAATCTCCACCAGCACCCCTTTGAACGACACTTCAAGCACCCACATCGCACTGAGGTTGCCCCTGACGTTCTCCAGTGCCACTGGGGTTTCCAGTGCCAGGCGCCAGGGACGAATCATCGGCCCGTCTTCGAAAATGCTTGGCACGCCCAACCGCAGGTGCACGGCATTGAACTCATCTTCCACCAGGTGCAAGGGAAAGGTCAGTTGCTGATTATCGAATTGCGCCTGGATGGTGACGTGGTCGTGAGCGGCCAGCCGGGTGAGCAAATCGCGAATTTGTGCGCCGCCGTTGACGGTCAGGCTCGACGAAGCATCCCGCAGGTTGAGTTGCGGGTTGTGCTGCATGTTCTGAATGAAATCCAACTCGTCCTGGGTCAGGAGCGCATCGCGTTGCATCACTCGTGCTCATTAGGGGGTGTTAAAAGGCCATTATCCCCCCTAATGACCGCACTTCCTAAATTTTGTTAGATCCGCTCGTCGCTTTGAGCGCGGCCAGTTCGGCCTTCACCTCGGCCAGTTCGCTTTCCAACTGGGTGACGCGCTGCTGCGCCTTGACCTGCAACGTGACGTCCTTTTGTACGCCGACAAAATAAGTCTGCTTGTCGGCCTCGTTGTACACCGTCGACAGCGACAGCTCATTCCAGAAGTGGCTGCCGTCCTTGCGGTAATTGCGCAGGATTTCCCGGCATGCACCGCCGCTTTCCAGTGCCTCTCGAATCGCCATCAGGGCTGGCTGATCACGATCGCCCGACTGCAGGAAGCGGCAATCCTGGTAGAGGATTTCATCCAGGGTGTAGCCGGTCAGGCGTTCGAAGGCCGGGTTGACGTAGATCAGCGGCTTGTCCTTGCCTTCGCGCTCGGCGACGACGATACCGTCGTTGGAGGCGTTGATGACCAGTTGCATCAGCTTGGCGTTAATCATTGAGCGGTCCATGGCTTGTTTTTGAAAGCCTGGAGTTTATGGCAAGTCCTGAATGTTGCACGGGGTGCGCCGAAAAAAAGGTGGCAGCTGTTAATATCCCAGGCTTTCGCTCAACTACAGGATCAGATTGATGAAAGTCGCCATCCTTTCCGGCTCGGTCTACGGCACCGCTGAAGAAGTCGCCCGTCACGCTGTCGGCATTCTCAATGCCGCCGGTTTCGAGGCCTGGCACAACCCTCGCGCCAGCCTCGCCGATGTGCAGGCGTTTTCGCCGGACGCGTTTCTGGCGGTGACGTCCACCACCGGCATGGGCGAATTGCCTGACAATCTCCAACCCCTGTATTCAATGATTCGTGATCAATTGCCCGCCGCTTGGCGCGGCCTGCCCGGTGCGGTGATCGGCCTGGGCGACGCCAGCTACGGCGACACCTTCTGCGGTGGTGGCGAGCAGATGCGCGAGCTGTTTGGCGAGCTGGGCGTGCGCGAAGTGCTGCCGATGTTGCGCCTGGACGCCAGCGAAAGTGTGACCCCGGAAGCCGACGCCGAGCCGTGGCTGGCGGAACTGGTCACTGCACTGCGCGCTTGACCGGAAACTCACGCAGCAATGCCAGCCAGGCCTGGGCGGCTTTCGACAGATAGGCGCCCTCACGCCAGATAAATGCAATGTCCCAGCGCAAGTAGTCGGGCGCCTTGAGCGTCAGGCGCACCACCCCCGGTCGCACCAGCCCACGGGCGACCACGCTGGGCAGCAGCACCACGCCCTGGCCGGCGGCGACCAGCGCGGCGAGGAAGTCCGCCTGGCCACTGCGACCGATTTCCTTCGGCGTAAAACCCAACTGCTCACACGCCTGCATCAGGCGGTCGTTGAGCACGAAACTGCGCTGGTACATCAGGAACGGCGTGTCGGCCAATTCCTCCAGGCGTACCTGGGCGTTTTCCGCCAACGGATGATCAATCGGCAACAGCGCGTCCAGGGGCTCATCGCAGAACGCTTGCCAGGCAAACGCCGGGTCGCTGGGTTTCAGGCTGCCCCCCACTTCCAGTTCGCCGCTCAGGATGGCCTGTTCGATATTGCGACTGCCGCCCTCCAGCAACTGGATGGTCACGTTCGGGTAACGCCTGCGGTATTCGGCAAACAGCCCGGCAAACAACGTATCACCGGCCAACAATGGCAGGCCGAGGCGCAACTCGCCTCGGGTCAACTGGTGCATATCGTCCAACTCGCTGAGTAGCTCGTTTTGCAGGCGCAGCATGGCTTCGGCGCGTTGCAGGACGACTTGGCCGGCGGCGGTCAGGCGGATCTGCGAGCCGATCCGGTCGAGCAGGGGCGTGCCCAGGCTCTGCTCCAATTGCGCGACCTGTTTGCTGACGGCGGACTGGCTGATATGCAGGGTTTTGCCGGCCTGGGTAAAGCCACCCCGGTGCACCACTTCGACGAAGCTGCGTAGCTGTTTGAATTCCATATACGAGATTCCAGTTTGGAATAGTTGGCAGTCTAACAATTCGCTGTGGGGATGAGGCACGCCTCTTTAAAATGAAGGCCTGCGAGGACCCAAAGCCCATGAAACGTTTCACCCGTCTGTTGATTGAACTGGTCGTGCTCTTGGCCATTTATCTGTTCGGCTGCCAACTGGCCGTGTGGTGGGCGTGGCCGATTCCCGGCGGCGTGGTAGGCCTGGGCTTGTTGTTGATGGCCTTCGCCAGTGGCCTGGTCAAACCGGCGGCCCTGCAATTGGGCGCAGGTGTGCTGATGGCGGAGATGCTGCTGTTCTTCATTCCGGCGCTGATGAGCCTGCTGGACTACGGCGGCCTGCTGCGCAATGACGGTTGGCGCATCCTGCTGGTCATCGGCCTCAGCACCCTGGCGGTGATGCTGGTGACCGCGTTCACCGTGGAGCTGGTGTGGCGCTGGAGGCTGCGCCATGAAGCTTGAGCTGATGCCGGTGTTCTGGCTTGCCTTGACCTTGGGCGCGTATGTCTTCAGCCGCTGGATCTACCGCCGCACCGGGCGTTACCTGTTGTCGCCGCTGATCCTCGTGCCCGTGCTGTTGCTGGCGGTGGCGGTGCCGATGAACACGGCCTACGCCGAATACTCTGCCGACACGCACTGGCTGATGCTGGTACTCGGCCCCGTCACCGTGGCATTTGCCGTGCCGATCTGGCAGCAGCGGCGGTTGCTGGCGCGTTATTGGTCGGCATTGTTGCTGGGGATGGTGGCGGGCAGCGTGGCGTCCATCGCCACCTCGTTTGGCCTGGCCAAAGCGCTGGCCCTGGACAGCTCGGTGACTATGTCCCTAGTGCCGCGCTCCATCACCACGCCGTTCGCCATGCCGGTGTCCTCCGACCTGGGTGGCGTGCCGGAACTGACGGCGGTGTTCGTGATGTTCACCGGTGTGTTTGGGGCGATGCTCGGCGGCGTGCTGCTCAAATGGCTACCCCTGCGTACGCCGCTGGCGCGCGGTGCGCTGTTTGGCGTGGGGGCCCACGGTGCGGGCGTGAGCCGGGCCCATGAAGTGGGTGGCGAAGAGGGCTCGGTCGCAGGCCTGGTGATGGTCCTCACCGGCCTGCTCAACCTGTTCGCCGCGCCTTTATTGGCGGCACTTCTCTGACGTCGCTTGCACGGATTTAAACTATTCTCAAAGCTGACCCGTACGGTCATCAAGCTGGCTGCCAAGGCAACTACGGCGGCCAGGGCGTCTGACTAGACTGGCCCATCACTCAAAAAAACAACAAGAAAGTGCGCCAAGGAGGTCGTTGCCGTGAGCCTAGCCCCCGTTCCATCGCCACAGAATGTCAAAGATCAGGTCAGCGCCGCAGAATGGCAGACCCGCGTCGACCTGGCAGCCTGCTATCGCCTGGTGGCGATGCACGGCTGGGATGACCTGATCTTCACCCATATCTCGGCCAAGGTGCCGGGCACCGACGATTTCCTGATCAACCCCTACGGGCTGATGTTCCACGAGATCACCGCATCGAGCCTGGTCAAGGTCGACCAGGCCGGCAACAAGCTGATGGACAGCCCCTACGAGATCAACCCTGCGGGCTACACCATCCACAGCGCCATCCATGAAGTGCGCCACGACGTGACGTGCGTGCTGCACACCCACACTGCCGCCGGTGTCGCGGTGGCGGCACAGAAGCAGGGCGTCTTGCCGATCAGCCAGCAGTCGATCTTTGTCCTGTCGAGCCTGGCTTATCACGCCTACGAAGGGGTGGCGCTGAACCACGAAGAGAAGGCCCGTTTGCAGGCCGATCTTGGTCAAAACAGTTTCCTGATGCTGCACAACCATGGTCTGCTGACCTGCGGCAGCACCATCGCCGACACCTTTCTGATGATGTTTACCTTCCAGCGCGCCTGCGATATCCAGGTGCTGGCGCAAAGCGGCGGGGCTGAATTGATCCCCATCGGGCCGCAGATACTTGCGGGTGCCAAGGCGATGGTGGCAGCTGTCACAAAGAGTGCTCAAGGTATGGGGGGCGCGCTGGCGTGGCCGGCGTTGCTGCGTAAATTGGATGGCCTTGATCCTGGGTATAAAACCTGATGCCTCTCGCCGAGATCCCGCTGAGTGTCTGGCGCAAACGCAGCCAGACGTTCGACTTCAAAGGTCGCACCATCCGCTACTGGGTAGCGGGGCAGGGTGAGCCGTTGTTGCTGATCCATGGTTTCCCTACCGCCAGTTGGGACTGGCATTACCTGTGGCAGCCTCTGGCCCAGAGCAACCTGGTGATCGCCTGCGACATGCTGGGTTTCGGCGATTCGGCCAAGCCCCTGGACCACGGTTATTGCCTGCTGGAACAAGCGGATCTGCAACAGGCGTTGCTCGAGCACCTGCGCGTGGACCAACCGGTGCATGTGCTGGCCCACGACTACGGCGACAGCGTTGCCCAGGAACTGCTGGCCCGGCACTACGAAGGCCGCTTTCACATGGCCAGCTGCGTGTTTCTCAACGGCGGGTTGTTCCCCGAAACCCACCGCCCGGCCCTGGTGCAGAAACTGCTGCTCAGCCCCCTGGGCTGGATGATCGGTCGTGCCTTCGGGCGTAATGCCTTGGCGAACAGTTTCAGTCAGATCTTCGGGCCCAACACCCGCCCCAGCGAGAGTGCCCTGGATGACTTCTGGAGCCTGATCGACTGCAACGACGGCACGCGCATCCTGCACAAACTCATCGCCTACATCCCCCAGCGTCGACGTCTGCGTGAGCGTTGGGTGGCGGCGATGCAACACACTGATGTGCCGCTGCGGGTGATCGACGGCGAGATCGACCCGATTTCCGGTGCTCACATGGTGGCGCGTTATCACGAACTGGTGCCTCACGCCGACACGGTGCTATTGGCCAATATCGGCCATTACCCGCAGATCGAGGCGCCGGTACAGGTGCTCAAGCATTACCTGGCGTTTCGTCAGCGGATCGGGCTGTCGACGCCTCGAATGGCCTATTCCTGAATGCCCCACCTTCCCCTGTAGGAGCGAGCTTGCTCGCGAAGGTCGTCGACGATGACGCGGTAAGCCTGATTCAGCGCGGCGTTCTCGGGTTTTTCGCGAGCAAGCTCGCTCCTACAGGACTGTGGGTGATCATCCCTCTGCCTTATCGAGCACCATTCAGGCTCAGTCGTGGTTATTGTGACCACGGCCCCCGTGCCTGACACTCGACCCATTCCCATTGTCGCCATTGGAGTTCGGTATGAGTGAATCAGTGCAGTTCCAGGATAAGGTCGTGATCGTCACCGGTGCCGGTGGCGGATTGGGCCGGGCCCATGCGCTGCTGTTCGCCAGGCATGGCGCCAAGGTTCTGGTCAACGATCTCGGCGGTTCCACGCAAGGTGAAGGCGCCAATGCGTCCGCCGCCGACCGGGTGGTGGCCGAGATTCGTGAAGCCGGGGGTATTGCCGAGGCCAACCACGACTCTGTCACCGACGGTGACAAGATCGTGCAGAACGCCCTCGACGCCTTCGGCCGTATCGATGTGGTGGTCAACAACGCCGGGATCCTGCGCGACAAGACCTTCCACAAAATGGACGACAGTGACTGGGACCTGGTTTACCGGGTGCATGTCGAAGGCGCCTACAAAGTCACCCGCGCCGCCTGGCCCCATCTGCGCGAGCAAGGGTATGGCCGGGTGATCTTCACCGCGTCCACCTCGGGCATCTACGGTAACTTCGGCCAGTCCAACTACGGCATGGCCAAGCTCGGCCTGTACGGCCTGACCCGAACGCTGGCGCTGGAAGGACGCAAGAACAACATCCTGGTCAACGCCATCGCCCCCACCGGCGGTACACGCATGACCGAAGGCTTGATCCCGCCGCAGGTGTTCGAACGCCTCAAACCGGAACTGGTCAGCCCGCTGGTGGTGTACCTGGGCAGTGAAGCCTGCCAGGAAACCTCCGGGCTCTTTGAAGTGGGCGGCGGTTGGATCGGCAAGACCCGCTGGGAACGCAGCCTGGGTGTGGGCTTTGACCCTGAGGCGGGGTTCTCGCCCGAGGACGTGGCGGCGCACTGGCAGCAGATCTGCGACTTCGAAGGCGCGGCACACCCCAAGGACAACATCGAAGCGTTGAAGGAAATGATGGCCAACTTGCAGAAGTACAGCCTGTGATCGTTGCTTGAAAAGGCTTTAATCCTGCGGGGCGCCGATGGCGCCCCGTTTTATTGGCGGCAAAAAAAAGCCGCTGCAAACGCAGCGGCTGAAGTCAGACGTTGGATCAAGGAGCGACAAATCAACGTCAGTGAACACCGGTAACAGATTGAAAAAACGCTTCAATCCATGTGAGTCAGGCTTTCCTTCCAGTGGAGGAAGCGGGCCGTTTGCCCTGAAAGCCCGCTAAGAATAGTCGTTTGTAACAGGATGAGTAATGCCGGTTCGTGACAAGGACTGTTACTAAAACGGCAATAGTGTCCGTGCGTGTTATCCATTCCCCTGATAACCCCCTATCCACCCGCCGCATGCCCCCGCCCAGACCCCGGCCAGAGCGCCTTGTCATCCTTTCGAGCGACAACGCGAATCCCTCCTTGGTGCGCTTATCGCTCCTGATACGCGGCAGTAGGGTGGGGCCTTCTGTCACTCACCGGGGAAGACGCATGACAAGAACAACAATGCGCGCCATCTTCAGGCCACAGGCGCTGGCCGCTGCGGTTGCGTTGGGGTGCTGTGCCCAGGCACAGGCTGTTTCGTTCAACATTGGCGAGATCGAAGGGCAATTCGACTCTTCGCTGTCGGTGGGCGCGAGTTGGGGCATGCGCGACGCTGACAAGAAGCTGGTGGGCACCGTCAATGGCGGTACTGGCCAGGCGTCTACCGGGGATGACGGGCGCCTGAACTTCAAGAAGGGCGAGACCTTCTCCAAGATCTTCAAGGGCATTCACGACCTGGAGCTCAAGTACGGTGACAGCGGCGTCTTCGTGCGCGGCAAGTACTGGTACGACTTCGAGTTGCAGGACGAAGACCGCGAGTTCAAGCAGATCAGCAATCACCATCGTGATGAGGGCGCGCGTTCATCCGGCTATGAATTGCTCGATGCCTTCGTGTATCACAACTATTCGATTGGCGACCAACCGGGCAACGTGCGCCTCGGTAAGCAAGTGGTCAGCTGGGGCGAGAGCACCTTTATCGGTAACTCGATCAACAGCATCAACCCCATCGACGTCTCGGCTTTCCGACGCCCAGGCGCAGAGATCAAGGAAGGGCTGATTCCGGTCAACATGCTGTTCGCCTCCCAGAGCCTGACCAACCAACTGACCGTGGAAGGCTTCTACCAGCTCAACTGGGAAAACACCGTGCTGGACAACTGCGGCACATTCTTTGGTGGGGATGTGGCGGCCCATGGCTGTAATGGCAACTACACGGTGGGTAACCCGGCGATTGCGCCGTTGCAGCCAGTGGCGGCAAGGTTTGGGCAAGGCTTCGAGGTGACGCCTGAAGGGGTGATCGTGCAGCGTGCACATGACCGTGATGCGCGCGATTCCGGGCAATTCGGCACAGCGCTGCGTTGGCTGGGGGATGACACTGAGTACGGTCTGTACTTCATGAACTACCACAGCCGTACGCCGACGGTGGGTACGATCACCAACAACTCCAACGCGACGACGATGACCGCCATCCGTAACCTGGCCAACCTCTTGCGGCCAGGCACTGGCGATGGCTTGGTCACCAGCACGATGCTCGGCCGTGGCCAGTACTACCTGGACTACCCGGAAGACATCCGCCTGTTTGGCGCCAGTTTCTCCACCACCTTGCCCACCGGCACGGCGTGGACCGGCGAGATCAGCTACCGCCCCAATGCCCCGGTGCAACTCAACACCACCGACCTGACCCTGGCCCTGGTCAACCCGACTTCCGGCCAGTTGGCCTCGCCGATCCGCAGTAACTTCGGCGACGACAACAAAGGCTACCGTCGCAAGGAAATCACTCAGATCCAAAGCACCATGACCCAATTCTTCGACCAGGTTCTGGGCGCCGAGCGCCTGACCCTGGTGGGCGAAGCGGCCTACGTGCACGTCGGCGGGCTGGAAGACAAATCCAAACTGCGTTACGGCCGCGACTCGGTATACGGCGCCTACGGTTTCCAAGGTGACACCGACGGTTTTGTCACGGCCAACTCCTGGGGTTACCGCGCACGGGCGATCCTCGACTACAACAACGCGATTGCCGGGGTGAACCTCAAGCCCAACCTGTCCTGGTCCCATGACGTGGCCGGCTACGGCCCCAACGGCCTGTTCAACAAAGGCGCCAAGGCCATCAGCGTCGGCGTGGATGCGGATTACCGCAGCACCTATACCGCCAGCCTCAGCTACACCGACTTCTTCGGCGGCGACTACAACACCCTCACCGACCGCGACTTCATCGCCCTCAGCTTCGGCGCGAACTTCTGACCTGGCTTAAAGAAGGACAAGACTCTATGCGTAAGATCATTGCGGTAATGGCGCTCAGCCTGTTGGCGTCCCATGTCATGGCGGCGGTTTCGCCGGAAGAGGCGGCCAAGCTCGGCACTACGTTGACCCCGGTAGGCGCCGAAAAAGCCGGCAACGCCGATGGCTCGATCCCGGCCTGGACCGGCGGCATCCCGAAAAACGCCGGTGCAGTCGACAGCAAGGGCTTCCTGGCCGACCCATTCGCCAGTGAAAAACCGCTATTCGTGATCACCGCGGCCACCGTCGACAAGTACAAGGACAAACTTTCCGATGGACAGGTGGCGATGTTCAAGCGCTACCCCGAGACCTATAAGATCCCCGTCTACCCGACCCACCGCACGGTCAACCTGCCGCCGGAGATCTACGAGTCGATCAAGCGCAGCGCGCTGAACGTCAAGCCGATCAACGACGGCAATGGCCTCGAAGGTTTCACCGGCAACCGCTACTACGCGTTCCCGATTCCGAAGAACGGCGTGGAGGTGTTGTGGAACCACATCACCCGTTACCACGGCGGCAACCTGCGCCGCATCATCACCCAGGCCACCCCGCAGACCAATGGGAGCTACACGCCGATCCGCTTCGAGGAAGAAGTGGCGGTGCCGCAGCTGATCCCGGACATGGACCCGGCCAAGGCGGCCAACGTGCTGACCTTCTTCAAGCAGTCGGTGACGGCGCCGGCGCGCCTGGCGGGCAACGTGCTGCTGGTGCATGAAACCCTCGACCAGGTGAAGGAACCGCGCCTGGCGTGGATCTACAACGCCGGCCAGCGTCGCGTGCGCCGGGCGCCGCAAGTGGCGTACGACGGACCGGGCACCGCCTCCGATGGCCTGCGTACTTCGGACAACTTCGACATGTTCTCCGGCGCGCCAGACCGCTACGACTGGAAGCTGGTGGGCAAGAAGGAGATGTACATCCCCTACAACAGCTACAAGCTGGACCAGCCAACGCTCAAGTACGACGACATCATCAAGGCCGGTCACATCAACCAGGACCTGACCCGCTATGAGTTGCACCGCGTATGGGAAGTGGTGGGCACGGTCAAGCCGAGTGAGCGGCACATCTACGCCAAGCGCCACATGTACATCGATGAAGACAGTTGGCAAGTGGCGCTGGTGGATCACTATGACGGCCGTGGCCAACTGTGGCGGGTCGCTGAAGGTCATGCGCAGTTCTACTACGACCACCAGACCCCGGCCTACACCGTGGAAACCCTGTACGACATCATCGCCGGGCGCTACATCGCGCTGGGGATGAAGAACGAGGAGAAGAGCAGCTTCGTGTTCGGCTTCAATGCCAAGGCAGCGGATTACACCCCGGCTGCGCTGAGGGCCGAAGGCGTGCGCTGATCCCGATGTGAAATGTAATCCAAAGGTGGGAGGGGGCTTGCCCCCGATGAGGGAGTGTCAGTCACTGGATGGGTTGACTGATACACCGCCATCGGGGGCAAGTCGAGTCGTCGCACCGCCCCTCCCACATTGGTTTCTGTGCATGTCTTTCAATCATTGTGCTGAATCTTTCTTCAACTACTGCCCGCCACAGGACTAGGGTAGACGCCACGTTGCATAACAATAAGAACGCAGGATGCAGCAATGACCGCCATGACACGCTGCCTGGACCGTCCTGGATTCATGCCTCGGCTGTCCGCCCACCATCTGTTGCGCCCACGCCTGGCCGGGCCGTTGCTGGCAGCGCCGGTCAGGGTCAAGTTGCTGTGCGCCCCCGGCGGCAGCGGCAAGAGTGCGTTGCTGGCCGAATGTGCGTTGCAGGCGCCAGCGGGATGCCAGGTGTACTGGTTGCCGCTCAACGGTGTCGCCCTGAGCCCCCTCGACCTTTGCCGGCGCCTGGCGCAAAACCTCGGCCTGGCCTTCACCGACGAAGCCACGCTGCTGGCGGATCTTGGCCGCTGGCCAACATCGGCATGGCTGTTCCTCGATGATTTCTGCCGCTTGCCCACCCCCGAAACCGATGCGTTGCTCGACCGCCTGCTCACGGCAAGTAGCCCCTCGCTGACCTGGTGGCTGGGGGCGCGGCGCCGTCCAGCTTGCAACTGGCCGCGCCTGCTGCTCGACGATGAGTTGCTTGAAGGGGGCGCCGAGTTGGCGTTCACCCTGGAAGAAATCCAGCAACTGCTCCCGCTCGGGCCGTCAGCGGACAACGTGTGGCAATTCAGCGCCGGCTGGTGCGCCGGCGTGCGCATTGCGTTGCTGGGGGATGGCCACCCGCAGAAAACCTTGCTCGATTACTTGCAGCACGAACTGTTCAGCACCTTGCCGCCCGAACTGACGGAAGCCTGGCGCGTGCTGGCCCACATGCCACGCTTTAATCCGGGATTGTGCGAGCACTTGTTCGGCTTTGGCGACGGTGACCACTACCTGCGCGAGTTGCAGGCTCTCGGCGCCTTTATCCAGCCTTGGGAAGACACCGATTGGTTGCAGGTTTTCCCGCCGCTTGCTCAGCTGATACGCGATGACCCCTGGCCGGCCAAGCGTTCCTGGCATCGGCGTGCCTGTCAGTGGTTCACCGCCGAACAGGACTGGCAGGCCGCGTTCGAGCACGCGCTGCTGGCCGAAGAGTACGAGGTGGCGGTCAGCCTGTTGCAGCATTTCAGTTTCGAAGACTTGTTCCGCCAGCAGAACGCGGTATTGCTGCTGCGCTTGCACGAACAGCACGGCGAAGAGTTGATGCTCGGCTCGGCGCAACTGGTGGGGCTGGTGACGGCGGCGTTGCTGTTCGCCGGGCGCTTCGACCAGGCCGCGCAATGCATCGACCAGTTGGCACGGTTCGCGCCGCAACCGACGGCGGCGCAACAACGCTACCTGCTGGCGCGCTGGCAGGCACAGTGGGGCTGGCTGCTGCACCTGGGCGGCGATGCCGAACGCTCCCGCGAGCATTTCCTCGAAGCGCTGCAAGCCTTGCCCGACAGTGCCTGGACGTCACGGCTGATGTGCCTGTCGGGCCTCACCCAGCAAGCGTTGCTGCGCGGCGAACTGGACGTGGCCCAGGCGCTCAGCCGCGAAGCGTTGTGCCTGGCCCGAGCCCATGGGTCGTTGCTGCTTGAGGCGTTGCTTGAACTGGATCACGCACAGCTGCTGGAGCAGCGCGGCGCCCCGTATCGGGCGCAGAGCCTGCTGGAGAATGTGCAGGCGATGTTGCTCAAGCAACGCCTGAAAGCCGGGCCGCTGGTGGGGCGTATCGCCCTGCGCCGTGGGCATCTGGCGTTGCGTCAGGGCCAGGACAGCCTGGCTGCCGAGTGCTTCGAGAGCGGCATGCAGATGTGCCTGCACAGCCAGGACAAGCGCGTACTCTACGGGTTTCTCGGCCTGGCCCTGCTGGCTGCCAACCGTGGCGACTACGCCGAGGCCTTTGTGCAACTGCGCGAGGCCGAACGCTTGATGCAGCAGCGCCAGGTGCCCGACACGGTGTACCGCGCAGTGCTGCTGTTGGTCAGTGGGCATTTCTGGTTGCAGCAGGGGCGCGCCGAGTTGACGGTGGAAGCGGTGCGTCGTGTGCTTCGCCACTTTCGCGGGCCCCAGGCCAAACAGGCGCCGCCGGCCACCCTGGAACTGATCCCGCGCCTGGAATACCTGCTGGTGCTGGCGGAAGTGAAGCTGGGCTGCGCCGAGCATCCGGTGGCACGTATGACGGCTTTGCTGGAGGCGACCCATCAACGCGGCATGCTCTGCCTGGAAACCGAACTGCACCTGGTGCTGGGGGAGGTGGCCTGGCAAATGGGCGACCCGGCCCTGGCGCGTCGCTCACTGCAAACCGGGCTGGAGCTGGCGGCGCGTTGCCAGGTACAGCAAGCGATTCGCGAGCTGCGGTTGCGCTCGCCGGGGTTGCTCAGTGAGTTGGGCATGGAGCCCCAGGCGGCCGTGTCGGGCGCGGCGGAGAATCCCCTGAGCCAGCGCGAGCTGGAAGTGCTGCAATTGATCGCCCTGGGCAACTCCAACATGGAAATCGCCGATCGCCTGTTTATCTCCCTGCACACCGTCAAGACCCATGCGCGGCGCATCCACAGCAAGTTGGGGGTGGAACGGCGTACGCAAGCAGTGGCCAAGGCCAAGACACTGGGGTTGATGACCTAGGCGCAGAAGGCCTGGCGGTATTCGCCGGGCGTGGCGCCCATGGCCTGGCGGAAGCGATGGGTGAAGTGGCTGGCGCTGGAAAAGCCACATATCCACGCGATTTCACCCAAGGGCAGCGCGCCGCTGCGCAGCAGCGCCTGGGCGCGAGTCAGGCGGCGCGCCAGCAGGTACTGATGGGGCGGCAGGCCGAAGCTTTGGCGGAACATCCGCGCGAAATGGTATTCCGAGAGTGCGCACAGGCCGGCCAGTTGACCCAGGCTGATCGGGTCTTCCAGGTGCTGGTCGATGTACTCCACCAACAGCCGCCGCTGGTACGCCGCCAGCCCGCCTTTAAGGCGCAGCCCGTCGCGTGCGCCCACTTGGCTGAGCAGCGTGTGGCTGAGCATTTCATGGGCCAGGCTGCTGGTCAGCAAGCGCTCGGCGGGTTCCTGCCAGTTCAGCGCGATCAACTGGTGAAAGCGTCGTGCCTGGCTGGCGTCTTCCAGAAAGGTGCTTTCGCGCAGTTGCAGGGTGCGCGGTTCGCGGTCGAGCAGGGTGACGCAACCGAGGGCGAATTGCTCCGGGCTGAAATACACGTGGGCCAGGCGGATTTCGCCGTTGATCACCCAGGCTGACTGATGTTCGGCGGGCAGGATGCACAGTTTGTCGGGACCGCCCTTGGTGCCGGGCTGGTCGCGCCGAAACGTGCCGGTGCCGCCGCCGATGTAGCACGACAACGTGTGATGGCTGGGGGCCTGGTAGTCCTGCGCGTCGTGATGGTTGCTCCACAGCGCCGCAGACAAGCCGTCACCGAGCTCGGCGCAGGCTTCGAGGCGTGCGTTGGGCGAGCGGTTAAGCGCTTGGAAGACTTGCAGGGATTCCAGATCTGGCATGGTTCGTACTCTCTGACGCCTTGCATCCTACTCCGCGCGCTGGTTGCTGTGATCCCATCGGCCGACAAAAGCGCAAGATTGTGCAAGAGCACGCCTCGGGTCGGGGCCACACTGTGGCTCAATCGATGGAGCCTGCTATGAACCTTTCCCTGTATTTACTCACCGTGCTGATCTGGGGCACCACCTGGATCGCCCTCAAATGGCAGTTGGGCGTGGTGGCGATTCCTGTGTCCATCGTCTATCGCTTCGGCCTGGCAGCACTGGTGTTGTTTGCACTGTTGTTGGTGAGCCGCAGGTTGCAGGTGATGAACCGGCGCGGGCACCTGATCTGCCTGGCCCAGGGGTTGTGCCTGTTTTGCGTGAACTTCATGTGCTTCCTCACGGCCAGCCAATGGATCCCCAGCGGCTTGGTGGCGGTGGTGTTTTCCACGGCCACGCTGTGGAACGCACTGAATGCCCGGGTGTTTTTCGGCCAGCGGGTGGCGCGCAATGTATTGATGGGCGGCGGCCTGGGGCTGGCAGGGTTGGGCCTGTTGTTCTGGCCTGAGCTGGTGGGCCACACCGCCAGCCCGCAGACCTTGCTTGGCCTGGGGTTGGCGTTGCTGGGGACGATGTGTTTCTCGGCCGGCAATATGCTCTCGAGCCTGCAACAGAAGGCCGGGCTCAAGCCGCTGACCACCAATGCGTGGGGCATGGCTTATGGATCGGCAATGCTGGCGACTTACTGCGCGGTGCGCGGGATTCCCTTCGAGATGGACTGGAGCGCGCGGTACATCGGTGCGCTGTGGTACCTGGTGATTCCAGGCTCGGTGATCGGCTTTACCGCGTACCTGACCCTGGTCGGGCGCATGGGGCCTGAGCGTGCGGCGTATTGCACCGTGCTGTTCCCGGTGGTGGCGCTGAACGTATCGGCGTTTGCCGAGGGGTATCAGTGGACCGCGCCGGCGTTGGCGGGGTTGGTGCTGGTGATGCTGGGCAATGTGTTGGTGTTTCGTAAGCCCAAGCCAGCGAGCCCGGCCTTCAAGGCAAAGGCAATCTAAAAATGTGGGAGGGGGCTTGCCCCCGATGGCGGTGGGCCAGTCAGCACATGTATTGCAGTCATCGGGGGCAAGCCCCCTCCCACATTTGAAGCCGTTGTCTGGGTTATTTGAGTCCCAGGCGCTTGGCCATCCGCCCGAGGTTGGCGCGGTCCAGGCCCAGTTCGCGGGCGGCGCTGGCCCAGTTGTGCTGGTGGCGTTCCAGGCAGGCGCTGATGACCTGGCGCTGATACTGCTCGGTGGCCTGGCGCAGGTCGCCGGTCACCGGGGCGACCGCCTCGGCGGGTTCTTCGACCAGCGCTGCGCTGACATCGGGCAGGTCCAGGTCCTGTGCATTCAGGCTGAGAATCTTCGGACGCTCGCGACAGTTACCCAGTGCTTTCAGCGCGCTGCGTCCGATCAAATGTTCCAGCTCCCGCACATTGCCCGGCCAGTTATAGGCCAGCAGCGCCGCCTGGGCATCGCTGGTCAGGCGCAGGCTGCCCAGGCCCATGCGCGAGCGGTTCTGTTCAAGGAAGAAGCCAGCCAGCAGCAACACATCGCGCCCACGTTCGCGCAGCGCCGGGACTTGCAGCGGGTAAACGCTGAGGCGGTGGTAGAAGTCGGCGCGGTAGCGACCGTTGCGCACCTCGTCGGCGAGGTCGCGGTTGGTGGCGGCGATCAGGCGCACGTCCACCTGGTGTTCCTTGTCCGAACCCAGGCGTTGCAGCTGGCCGCTTTGCAATACGCGCAGCAGCTTGGCCTGTACGGTCAGTGACAGTTCGCCCACTTCATCCAAGAAGAGGGTGCCGCCATTGGCCAGCTCGAATTTGCCGCGGCGTTCATTCAGTGCGCCAGTAAAGGCGCCGCGTACGTGGCCGAACAGCTCGCTTTCCACCAGGGTTTCCGGCAGGGCGGCGCAGTTGAGGCTGATCAGCGGTTTGTCGGCGCGGGGCGAGGCGGCGTGGATGGCCTGGGCCACCAGTTCCTTGCCCACCCCGGTTTCACCGGTGATCAGCACGGTGAGGTCACTGCCGCCCACCAGCTTGATCTCTTCCACCAGGCGTTTGTGTGGCTTGCTCTGGCCGATCATTTCCTTGTGCTGTTGGCCGCTGGCCTCGCGGTAGATTTCGGCGCGCAGGGTCAGGCGTTCGATGCGTTCGGCGACGTTGACGGTGGCGGCGGCGAGACTGGCGAACGCCTGCAGGGCGTCCAGCTCCACGCGCTCGAAACGCTCGGTGTCGAGGGCATCCAGGGTCAGCAGGCCCCAGGGCTGGTCGTCGACGAACAGCGGGCAACCCATGCAATCGTGCACTTCCAGGTGCCCGTGCAGACCCTCGACCAGACCGTCGTAGGGGTCGGGTAATTCGCTGTCGCTGTCAAAGCGCGTGGGGCCGGGGCTGCTGAGCAGCACGGCAAAGCGCGGGTGCTCGCTGACCTTGAAGCGTCGACCCAGGGTGTCGGCGCTCAACCCGTCCACCGCCAACGGCACCAGCCACTCGCCGTCCAGGCGCAACAGCGCGGCGGCATCGCAGGGCAGCAGGGCACGCATGGCTTGCAGCAGGCGGCGGTAACGCTCGCCTTCGGGCAGTTCGCGGGACAGGTCGGCGACCAGGGGCAGCAGGGTGGTGAGCAGCGATTGCGCAGTCATAATGACTCCTTGTAGTCATAATGACTATAAGGTATAAGAAGTCATACTGACTACAACTTAATTAAGTTATTGAAAATAAACGATTTATTAGTTGGCACGAATACTGAGTAGGTAAAGGCAATCAGTAAAGAAGCCCAGGAGGCTCCCATGCTTAGTGCCCAAGACCGTGCCATCGTCAAATCCACCGTGCCCCTGCTGGAAAGCGGCGGTGAAGCGCTGATCACCCATTTCTACCGCATGATGCTGTCCGAGTACCCGGAGGTCCGCCCGCTGTTCAACCAGGCCCACCAGGCCAGTGGCGACCAGCCCCGTGCCTTGGCCAATGGCGTGTTGATGTATGCGCGACACATCGATCAGCTCGACCAGTTGGGCGACCTGGTAGCCAAGATCATCAACAAGCACGTGGCCCTGCAGATCCTGCCGGAGCATTACCCGATCGTCGGTGCCTGCCTGCTGCGGGCGATTTCCGAAGTGCTGGGCCGTGAGATTGCGACCCCTGAGGTCATGAGTGCCTGGGGCGCAGCCTACGGCCAACTGGCGGATATCCTGATCGGCGCTGAAGCGGTGATCTACGACGAGAAAGCCCAGGCGCCCGGTGGCTGGCGTGGGGCGCGGCCGTTTATCGTGGTCAAGCGCGTGGTGGAGAGTGACGAGATCATCTCCTTCTACTTCGCCCCGGTGGATAACGGCCCGATCCTGGCGGCCGCGCCGGGCCAGTACATCGGTATGAAGCTGGTGCTCGACGGTGAGGAAGTGCGCCGCAACTACTCCCTGTCGGCGTTGACCGATAGCGGAATGTACCGCATCAGCGTCAAGCGCGAAGCGGGTGGCCGGGTGTCCAACTATCTGCACGACCAGCTGCATGTCGGTGCGACCATCGACCTGTTCACCCCGTCGGGCGAGTTCACCCTGGCGGCCAGCGATAAACCGCTGGTGCTGATCAGCGGTGGGGTAGGGATCACGCCGACCCTGCCGATGCTCGAAGCCGCCCTGGCCACCGAGCGCCCGGTGCACTTCATCCACTGTGCACGTAACGGTGGCGTCCATGCGTTTCGTGACTGGGTGGACGCCCTGGCGGCGCAGCATCCGCAACTCAAGCGCTTCTACTGCTACACCGAAGACGATGGCGTAAGCCCGGCGGCGGACAAGGTGGGCTTGCTCAGCCAGGAACAACTGGCCGCCTGGCTGCCCGAGCAGCGTGACCTGGACGCTTACTTCCTCGGGCCTAAAGGCTTCATGGCCGCGATCAAGCGCCACCTCAAGGCCCTGGGCGTACCCGAGCAGCAAAGCCGCTATGAATTCTTTGGCCCGGCTGCGGCTCTGGAATAAGGCGGTCAAAGGTGTGGGAGGGGGCTTGCCCCCGATAGCGGTAGGTCGGTTGCACGTAAGCTGGCTGATGCACTGCTATCGGGGGCAAGCCCCCTCCCACATACAGCGGTCTATTTCTCTGGATTAATCCGCTGTTAACCCCCCTCTGTTTAAACGGTGGCCTGTGTGTAAACTTGCGGCCATTGGCACAACCAAACAAAGGGATACGGGGATGAGTGACGAATTGCGTTTAGGCAGGGAGCGGCGCTTTCTGGTGTTGCTGGGCATCATCTGCCTGGCGCTGATCGGCGGTGCGTTGTACATGCAGGTGGTACTCGGCGAGGCGCCATGCCCGCTGTGCATCCTGCAACGCTATGCCTTGCTGTTGATTGCGATCTTCGCGTTCATCGGCGCGGCCATGCGCAAAAAAGGTGCGATCACGCTATTCGAGGGCCTGGTGGTGCTCAGCGCCCTTGGCGGTGTCGCTGCCGCCGGTCATCACGTGTACACCCAGTTCTTCCCCCAGGTCAGCTGCGGCATCGATGTGCTGCAACCGATCGTCGATGACCTGCCGCTCGCCAAGGTATTCCCCCTGGGCTTCCAGGTCGATGGCTTCTGCAGCACACCGTACCCACCCGTCCTGGGGCTTTCCCTGGCGCAATGGGCATTGGTTGCCTTCGTGCTGACCGTGATTCTGGTGCCGCTGGGCATCTATCGCAATCGCCAGCGCAGAGCCTGAATCATTCACTCAAACGCCCCGGCGCTTCCTCAAGAAGGCCGGGGCGTTTTTGCGTGTGGGGATTTGTGAATGGAACGTGACGCCGGACAATTTTGGGTGCGCGCAGTGTGCGACATGTTGTCACACGGAAGCCGCCGCAGGACGTTTCTGACCCGCCGAACACCCGCTTAAATTTGCATAAAACCGCCAAGATGTGCTGTCAGTTCGGGGCGCAGGGAAGGCCGCGCACCTCGCGCCGCGCCAGGGATTCAGTGATGTCCGAATGCCTTGTTTTATGGGGGGTTGCATCGGTTTGGCAGCCCCTTACACGCGGTAAGGGGTGCGGCAGGCTGCCCTATAACACGGCAATTTTTGTGGTTTTTGTTGAGAATCGAACACGATAAGATCGCGAACCGTTGCAATAATGGTGAAGGATTATTGCTGTAATCGATAAAAATTATTTCTTTATAAGACATGGTTTATACATCGCTAGCTAACTACAATCGCCCGCACTGAATGTCCGGTGCTGTTCAATATTTGAGCACCGGAGCGGTCGAAGGGCAGATGGACGGCTCTGTGCGACCCCAAGGTTCCGACAGCCTTTCAACTATCCGCACCAAATGGAATTGGTCTGTAACAAGGCCTTTAACCACGAAATCGAATAAGAACTCACCGCAGGTCCGTGAAACGTCCCCTTATGACGTGATGGGCAGGCTCTTATTCAATCGAAGAGAAATGCCAACCCTTGGCAGGGTGAAGTGTTGGCGATCAAAACCCAACTGCATTGCGCAAGCTGCTTTAGAGGTCGTGAGATGAGTAAAAACAGGTACCCCCGATTACTAGGCTTTTTGCCGCTGCTTGGCATGATGTTAATGCTGGGAGGCTGCAAGTGGACCTTGATGGACCCGAAAGGACAGATCGGTCTGGATCAACGAAACCTGATCATCACCGCCACCCTGCTGATGCTGCTGGTCGTGGTCCCTGTGATCATCATGACCTTCGCCTTCGCCTGGAAATACCGCGCGTCGAACACCAGCGCGACCTACGCGCCGAAGTGGTCGCACTCCACCAAGATCGAAATCGCGGTGTGGTTGGTCCCGATCCTCATCATCATCGCCCTGGGTTACATCACCTATAAGTCGACCCACGAGCTGGACCCGTACCGTCCGCTGGAGTCCGACGTCAAGCCGATCAACATCGAAGTGGTCGCGCTGGACTGGAAGTGGCTGTTCATCTACCCGGACCTGGGTATCGCCACGGTCAACGAGATCAAGTTCCCCGAGAACACCCCGCTTAATTTCCGGATCACCTCCGACGCCGTGATGAACTCGTTCTTCATCCCAGCCCTGGGTGGCCAGATCTACGCGATGGCAGGCATGCAGACCCGCCTGCACCTGATCGCCAACGAAAAAGCTGAAATGGAAGGCATCTCCGCGAACTACAGCGGCGCTGGCTTCACCGGCATGAAATTCAAAGCGATCTCGACGAGCCAGGAAGATTTCAACGCCTGGGTAGCCGAAGTCAAGGCCGCACCTAAACAGCTTGATCAAGCTGAATACGATGCCCTGACCAAACCAAGCCAGAACAACCCAGTCGCCCTGTACTCCACGTATGAGCCGAACCTGTTTCAGAAAATCGTCGACAAGTACGAAGGTATGAAGCCAGGCAAGCCGGTCAAGCACGAGAAGAAAGAAGTGGCCGCGGTTGAAGGTTCTGACACGGGCTCGCATTCAACTGCTGGGGCAGAGGAGTAAACGATGTTTGGTAAATTAAGTTGGGATGCGGTCCCGTTCCACGAGCCGATCGTGATGGTGACCATCGCCATGATCGCGCTGGGTGGTCTGGCACTGTTTGCAGCAATCACTTATTTCAAGAAGTGGACCTACCTGTGGACCGAGTGGCTGACGTCGGTCGACCACAAGAAAATCGGCGTCATGTACGTCATCGTTGCCATGGTCATGCTGCTGCGTGGTTTTGCCGACGCCATCATGATGCGTACCCAGTTGGCCATGGCCACCGAGGGTTCGCCTGGCTACCTGCCACCTGAACACTATGACCAGATCTTCACCGCCCACGGTGTGATCATGATCATCTTCATGGCGATGCCATTCTTCACCGGCCTGATGAACCTTGCGTTGCCGCTGCAGATCGGTGCGCGTGACGTTGCCTACCCGTTCCTGAACTCCCTGAGCTTCTGGCTGCTGGTTTCTGGCGTGGTGCTGATCAACGTATCCCTGGGCGTCGGCGAATTCGCCAAGACCGGTTGGGTTGCGTATCCGCCATTGTCGGGTATCCAGTACAGCCCTGGCGTGGGTGTCGACTACTACATCTGGGCGCTACAGTTATCAGGGCTCGGGACGACATTGACGGGGGTCAACTTCCTGGCCACCGTCCTGAAAATGCGCGCCCCTGGCATGAAACTGATGGACATGCCGATCTTCACCTGGACCTGCACCTGGGCCAACGTCCTGATCGTGGCTTCGTTCCCGATCCTGGCCGCTACCATGGCGCTGCTGTCGCTTGACCGTTACCTGGATTTCCACATTTTCACCAACGAACTTGGTGGCAATCCAATGATGTACGTGAACCTGTTCTGGGCATGGGGTCACCCTGAGGTGTACATCCTGATCCTGCCAGCGTTCGGTATCTTCTCCGAAGTGATCTCGACCTTTACCGGCAAGCGCCTGTTCGGTCACCACTCGATGGTCTACGCATCGGGCGCGATCTCTGTACTGGGCTTCATGGTTTGGCTGCACCACTTCTTCACCATGGGTTCGGGTGCCAGCGTCAACGCCTTCTTCGGTCTGGCGACGATGCTGATTTCCATCCCGACGGGGGTGAAGCTATTCAACTGGCTGTTCACCATCTACCACGGCCGTCTGCGTATCACCAGCCAGGTTCTGTGGACCCTGGGCTTCATGGTGACCTTCGCCATCGGCGGCATGACCGGCGTACTGCTGGCCATCCCGGGTGCTGACTTCGTCCTGCACAACAGCCTGTTCGTGATCGCTCACTTCCACAACGTGATCATCGGTGGTGCTGTATTCGGTTACATCGCTGGTTTCAGCTTCTACTTCCCGAAAGCGTTCGGCTTCAAGCTGCACGAAGGTTGGGGCAAGGCTGCATTCTGGTTCTGGATCTCGGGCTTCTTCGTCGCGTTCATGCCGCTCTACGCGTTGGGCTTCATGGGCATGACCCGTCGTCTGAACGCCACTACCAACCCTGAGTGGGTGCCGTACCTGTACGTCGCCATGTTCGGTGCGGTGATGATCGCTGTGGGTATCGCCTGCCAGCTGATCCAGCTGTACGTGAGTATCCGTGACCGTAAGCAGAACGCTTGCGACTCCGGTGACCCATGGAATGGCCATACCCTGGAATGGTCGACTTCGTCGCCACCGCCGTTCTACAACTTCGCCGTGATCCCGACTGCGAACACCATTGATGCGTTCACCGAAGCCAAGGAAGACGGTACTGCGTACCAGCGTCCGAAGCACTATGAGCCGATCCACATGCCAAACAACACCGCCACTGGCGTGGTGATGGGCGCGCTGTTGACCGTGTTCGGTTTCGCGATGATCTGGCACATCTGGTGGCTGGCAATCGCGAGTCTGGTGGGCACCATCGGTTACTTCATCATTCACGCTGCCCGTGATGATCAAGGCTACATGGTGCCGGTCGAAACGATCGAGCGCATCGAAGCCGAGCAGCACGCTCGCCTGGTAGCCGAGAAGAAAATCCCGGCCAACCGTGTAGAAACCTCGTTGGAACAGGCTTAAACCATGTCGAACTTAGTGACCAATGCTGGACACGCCCATGTCGATGACCATGGGCACGATGACCATCACCACGACTCGGGGCCGATGACCGTTTTCGGTTTCTGGCTCTACCTGATGACCGACTGCATCTTGTTTGCGTCGATCTTCGCGGTGTACGCGGTACTGGTAAACAACGTAGCGGGTGGCCCGTCGGGCCACGACATCTTCGAACTGCCTTACGTGCTCGGCGAAACCGCCTTGCTGTTGTTCAGTTCGATCACCTACGGCTTCGCCATGTTGGCCTTCTACAAGGGCAACAAGAAAGGCGTACTGAGCTGGTTGGCCCTGACCTTCCTGTTCGGCCTGGGCTTCATCGGCATGGAGATCAACGAGTTCCACCTGCTGATCTCCGAAGGCTACGGCCCGCACCGTTCCGGCTTCCTGTCCGCGTTCTTCACGCTGGTAGGCACCCACGGTCTGCACGTCTCTGCCGGCCTGCTGTGGATGGCGGTGATGATGTATCAGGTCAATAAACACGGCCTGACCAACACCAACAAGACTCGCCTGACCTGCCTGAGCCTGTTCTGGCACTTCCTGGACGTGGTCTGGATCTGCGTCTTCACCGTTGTTTACCTGATGGGGACTCTGTAATGGCTAATGCACACTCCCATGACCATGACAGCCATGATGCAAGCCACGGCAGCGTCAAGTCGTACGCCATCGGCTTCATCCTGTCGGTAATCCTGACGCTCATCCCGTTCGGTCTGGTGATGTACCCGACCCTGCCGAAGTCGATCACCTTGATGATCGTGCTGGCATTCGCGGTGATTCAGGTTCTGGTTCACCTGGTGTACTTCCTGCACCTGGACCGTTCCAAGGAACAGCGCGATAACGTGGTTGCATTCGTGTTCGCAGGGATCGTAATCGTGCTGCTGGTTGGCCTGTCGATATGGATCATGTTCAGCATCCATACGTTCATGATGGCGAAGTGAGGTAAGACCCGATGTCGCTTAAGCACTTTATCCAAATCACCAAACCGGGGATCATTTTCGGTAACGTGCTTTCTGTGGCGGGCGGTTTCTTCCTGGCCTCCAAGGGACATGTCGATCTGGCCATCTTCCTGGCTGCAATGATCGGTACGTCCCTGGTGGTAGCTTCCGGATGTGTGTTCAACAACTGCATCGACCGTGACATCGATATCAAGATGGAGCGCACCAAGAATCGTGTGCTGGTCCAGGGCCTCATCTCCCTGAAACTGGCACTGATCTACGCGACCGTCCTGGGTGTTGCCGGTGTGGCGTTGTTGTACAAGGTGGCCAACCCGCTGGCGGCGCTGTTTGCCGTGATCGGTTTTGTCATCTACGTCGGCCTCTACAGCCTGTACCTCAAGCGCAAGTCGGTTCACGGCACGCTGGTGGGCAGTCTGTCGGGGGCGATGCCGCCGGTGATTGGTTATGTGGCTGTAACCAATAGCTTCGACATGGCCGCGCTGACGCTACTGGTGATGTTCAGCCTGTGGCAGATGCCGCATTCCTACGCCATCGCGATTTTCCGCTTCAATGACTACCTGGCTGCTTCGATTCCGGTCCTGCCGGTAAAACGTGGTATCCAGGTCGCCAAGAAACACATCCTGCTGTACATCCTGGCCTTCCTCGTGGCGACCTTGATGTTGACCTTCAGTGGCTACGCCGGCATGAGCTACCTCGCCGTCGCTGCCGCCATGGGCATGTACTGGTTATACATGGCCTGGACCGGCTACAAGGCGGTGGATGACACCGTCTGGGCGCGCAAGCTGTTCGTGTTCTCGATCTTCACCATCACCGCGCTGAGCGTGATGATGTCCCTGGATTTCCAAGTGCCGAAAGAGCTGTTGTTGACCTACGCTCACTGAGTGGTCCCGCAGTGAAAAAGCCCCGCCTTCGAGAGAAGCGCGGGGCTTTTTCTTGGGCGCGGGTTTAAATCCCCTGGAGTTTTTCTCGTCATACCCCTCAGTACGTGCTGTGCGAATCCATCACCCGCCTACAAGGAGTAGCCCTATGGTCAGCGTAAGTCGTCGGTCCCTTCTCGCCCTGGGCGCCGCCCTGCCTCTGCTGGGACGCCTCGATTGGGCGGTTGCCAGCCCGCCGCCGACCAAGCCTGACAAGGTGCTGCTCAACTACAACGAAAGCCCCTACGGGCCATCACGGGCTGCCCGCGACGCCATGCACAAGGGAATCGCAACGTCCGGGCGTTACCCCTACAAACACATGTACGCCCTGGCCGGGCTGTTTGCCCAGCAACAGGGCATTGCCGAAGAACAGGTGGCGGTATTTGCCGGCTCCATGGCTGCCCTGCGTTATGCCGTGCTGGCATTCACCAGCGAAACCCGTGGGCTGGTGATGCCCACACCATCCTACGAAGTGCCACGCCAGGCCGCTGAGTCGAACAGGGCCTCGGTGAAGGAAGTCAGCCTCAACGCCGACCACGCCCACGACATCCCGGCCATGCTCGCCGCCGATCCCCAGGCCGGCATGCTCTATCTGTGCAACCCCAACAACCCTACCGGTACTGTCACGCCCACTGATGCCATCCGCCAGGCCTTGGCAAACAAACCCAAAGGCAGCGTGCTGGTGGTGGACGAGGCCTATATCGACTTTGCCGATGTTCCCAGCGTGGTCAGTTGGGTCAAGGACCACGACGACCTGCTGGTGCTGCGCACCTTCTCGAAAATCTACGGCATGGCCGGCGCCCGCCTGGGCCTGGCGATCGGTCATCCGGCGCTGCTGGAGCGGCTGGCCGTGTTTGGCGGTGATAACGTGCCGGCAGGCAGCACGTTGCTGGGTGGCCTTGCCAGCCTGCAAGACGTGAAACTGCTGCCGCAACGCAAGGCACTGAATAGCCAACTGCGTGATGAAACTGTGGCTTGGTTGAAGGGGCGTGGTTTCATCTGCACCGCGTCACAGGCCAACTGCTTCATGATCGACGTGAAACAGCCGGCGGAGCAGGTGATCGAGAAGCTGGCGGCACACGGTGTGCTGATTGGCCGGGTGTTTAAAAGCTGGCCGCAGTGGGTACGGGTGACGGTGGGGGACAAGCAGGATATGGCGCGGTTTCGCGAGGTGTTTGCGCAGCAGGTCAGTTGACGCGACGCCGATCAAACGTGGGAGCGGTACCCAGTAGTGTTGCGGATTAAGGGGCATCCCTTTCAAGGTCTTTGAAAAACCGACCCTATCTGGCTGAGGACGAACACTGCAACTGTGGCGAGCGGGCTTGCCCCGCGTTGGGTTGCGAAGCGACCCTAGAAAGAGGAATGCGCTGAGTCAGGCATTCTTCGGCCGCGGGTTTCAGGGCTGCTTCGCAGCCCAACGCGGGACAAGCCTGCTCGCCACAGGGTACTTATCGCCTGTTCTACCTAAAGACCTTGAAAGGGCTGGGATCAAGGGTTACTGCTGCGCGATGCTGTACCCATCAAACGCCGTCTGCTGCTGCAACGCAGTAATCACACTCTTGCGGCTCAAAGGCTGCTCGGCACCGGCGTTATCCACAAAGCTCTCGACTTCCAGCTCCGCTTCATCACCTTCACCCACAAAGCTGAAGCCCAGGAACTCGAACGCCTCACGGTCGACGTTCAACTTCGAGCGCGGCGTGCGCAGCGGCAGGGTGACGCTGATGCCATCCTTGCTGATCACGAACACTTCGGCTTCTTTCTTCGGGCGGGATGCCTTGCTCTTGCCGGCGCTCGGGTTGCTGATGGCCTGGTGGCTCTGGTTCAGCACTTTCAGCGCCAGGCCGTAGACCAGTTCCTGGAACTCGGGATCGTCCTTGAAGCTGGACAGGATGCGGCTGATAGAGAATTGGCTGCTGAGGTTTTCCAGGGCAGCGTTGTCAGCGGCCTCGGCGTCCTTGAGCTGCTTGAGTTGGCCCATCAGGTCGTAGGCCTTGTCGTCGTCGAAGGCATCGTGGGCCTGACGGATGGCCACGCGCAGTTCGCGGATCTGGTCGCTTTCCTTGGAGGTGTGGAAAGCGTCCAGCACCATCTCGCTGATGATCTTGGCGGCGGGCAGATGCTGTGAAAGATTGATGGCGTTTTCGTATTCGGCTTTGGCGTGCAAGGCGACGACGGATTCTTCGGCGGCGGAGTGTTCGGTGTAAGAATCGGACATTGAAATTTCACTACTTCAGTAAACGAGGACAAAAAAGCGTCGGGCATTTTCAGGGGGGAGGGAGGTCAGGTCAAGGTGGGTTCCTGCGGGTAAACTCATTCAGTAGTCGCCTCTGCCCTCAGGGGAAGCGAGTATTTTCATTCTTCAATCAACTACTTTGGCTTTGCGGGCCCGCAGGCTGTTGGCTGAGCTGATGAGGCGTTTGGCATTTTCTGGCGAGCGCAGCAGATAGCCTGTCTCTTCAAGCGCGTTGAACTCTGACAACGAAATCATCACCACAGGCTCGCCTTTTTTCCGGGTTACCAGCAGTGGGATGCGATCTTCGTTGACCCGATCCATCGTTTCGGAAAGATGGGCGCGGGCGTTGGCGTAGGTGACGGTCTCCATGGTGGTCTCCTCGTTCGATGGCTGAAACCTACAGAATTGTGCACGGGGCTTCAAAGGGCAACTTATCAACGGTCAAGTACCTGTCGTTGCCATCGATTTCGCCCTGACCCATATCAACATCCTTCGCCCGCATATCCGTTACAACACAGAGGCCTGATGAACCCATAAAAACGACTACACACCTGCGCCCAGGGGACCGCCCCACGCCAGGTTGTTAAAGGACTAATACGATGGCGCTTTCCCTCTCCCGCCTGGCCTTGCTGGGGGCGACGCTCTGCTTGTCTCTTCCCCTGCACGCCAACACCCCGGACACGCCTCTGATCGAACACGGCAAATACGTCGCGCAATTGGGTGACTGCATTGCCTGCCACACCGCCAAGCAAGGCAAGGTCATGGCCGGCGGCCTGGAGTTGAGCACGCCGATGGGCACGATCTTTTCGAGCAACATCACGCCGGACCGCGAGACGGGCATTGGCGGCTACACCTTCGAGCAGTTCGACCGCGTCATGCGCGAAGGCGTAACGCCGACGGGCATGAACCTGTACCCGGCGATGCCGTATCCGTCCTACGCCAAGATGAGCGAAACCGACATGCGCGCCCTGTACGCCTACCTGATGCAAGGCGTCGAGCCGGTGCAGCAGGCCAATCTTGAGGCGGACATGGGCTTTCCGTTCAACCAGCGCTGGGGCCTGGCGCTGTGGAATTTCGCCTTTCTCGATAAACAGCCCTTCCAGGCCGATCCGGCGCGAGATGAGCCGCTCAACCGTGGCGCCTACCTGGTCCAGGGCCTGGGCCATTGTGGCTCCTGCCATACCCCACGGGGCATCGCCTTTCAGGAAAAAGCCATGAGCGACGCGGGGCGCAGCGGCCAGCACTACCTGGCCGGTGAAACAGTCGAGCATTGGCGCGCCTTGAGCCTGCGCAACCTGTGGACGGTGCAAGACACTGTGCAACTGCTCAAGACCGGGCAGAACCGCTTTGCTACGGTCTCCGGCAACATGGCTGATGTGATTCACCACAGCACCCAGCACTTCAGTGACGACGACCTGACGGCCATCGCCCGTTACCTGAAGTCCCTGCCGCCCGGCAAGGACGACCTGCCCATGCCGGCTGTGGCCGTGGCGCCCGCCGCGCCCCCGGCGGACTTGTTCACCAGCCGCGGTGGCCTGGGTTACATGCAGTTCTGCAGCGACTGCCACCGCAGCGACGGCGCGGGCGTGAAAGGCCTGTTCCCGCCCCTGGCCGGCAACCCGAGCATCGCGTCCAGCAACCCGACTTCACTGCTGCACATCACGCTCACCGGCTGGGAAACTGCACAAACGGCGACCCATCCACGGGTCTACACCATGCCGGGTTTCGCCCGTTTGAAAGATCAGGAAATCGCCGAAATCCTGACGTTCGTGCGCACCCGTTGGGGCAACGAAGGCACGCCGATAAGCGCTGCCCAAGTGAAAAAACTGCGTGACCAACTCAACCCGGCCACCACCGATTCTTCGGCGTTTGAAACTCCGCGCCTGGCCGATCTGCTCACTGCTCCGAATGCCGACCAGGTCGTTCGCGGCATGCGCCTGCACCTGCAAACCAAAGCGCTGCTGCCCGATAACGTCGGTAATTCGCTCAACTGCACCAGTTGCCACCTCAACGCCGGCACGGTGGCGGATGGTTCGCCGTTCGTGGGCGTCTCGGCGTTTTTCCCCAGCTACGCGCCGCGTGCGGGCAAGGTGGTGACCCTGGAAGAACGCATCAACGGCTGCTTCCGCCGCTCGATGAACGGCAAACCACTGCCGCCGCAATCGGCGGATATGCAGGCGATGGTCGCGTACTTCGACTGGATGAAAAACAACACCCGCCCTGAAGACAAAGTCGCCGGGCGCGGTGTGGGCAAGGTCGATCCGGCGATCAAGCCGGACCTGGCCAATGGCGAGCAGGTCTACGCCAAACAGTGCGCGGTGTGCCATGGCGACAATGGTCAGGGCCTGGCACGCGCTGATGGCGAGCTGATCTACCCGCCATTATGGGGTGATCAATCGTTCAATATCGGCGCCGGCATGGCGCGCACCTACACGGCGGCAGCGTTCGTCAAACGCAACATGCCGATCGGCTTCCACGAGAAATTCCCGCTGGGGCAGGGCGGTTTGTCAGACCAGGAAGCGGTGGATGTTGCGGCGTATTTCTCGGGGCAACCGCGCCCGGACTTCCCCGACAAGGTCAAGGACTGGCCGAACGGCGGCAGACCCGTGGATGCGCGTTACTAGTCCAACTGCTTGAGGCAGGCCTCGAGGATATCCAGGCCTTCCTCCAGCACCGCAGGCTCGATGGTCAGCGGCGCGAGCAAACGGATGATGTGCCGCGACTTGCCGCTGGGCATCAGCAACAACCCGGCGTCCCGCGCCAGGCTCAATAGCTGGGCGAGCTGTTGTGGTGCAGGTGTGCCGTCTGCGTTGGTCAACTCGATGCCGCGCATGGCACCGACACCGGTCAGGCGGCCCAGGTATGGCAAGCCTTGCGCGCGCCAGCTTTCATAGCGGCTGACGATGGCGTGTTGCTGCTGTGCGCCCCAGGTCTCCAGGTGTTCGTCGGTCATCGCGTCCAGCGTGGCCAATGCCGCCGCACACGCGATGGGGTTGCCGGAATAGGTCCCGCCCAAACCGCCTTTGGGCAGGTTGTCCATCAGCGTTTTGCGCCCGACAACGGCGCCCAGCGGCACTCCACCGGCGATGCTTTTGCCGAGCAGGATCAAGTCCGGTTCGATGCCCAGGCGCGAGAACGCGAAGCGCTGCCCGGTACGGCCAAAGCCCGACTGGATTTCATCGGCAATCAGCAGGATGTTGTGTTCATCGCAAAAGCGTCGCAGCGCCTGGGCAAATTCGCGATCCAGTGCGAGAAACCCGCCTTCGCCCTGCACCGGCTCGATGATGAAACAGGCCACATCGTTGACGTCGATTTCCACGCTGAACAGGCGCTCCATGGCCTTCAGCGCTTCGGCGCAGGTCACGCCATTGTCGGCACTCGGGTAGGGCAGGTGATACACCGGTCCCGGCAGCACTCCGACCTTGTGTTTGTAGGGCGCTACCTTGCCGTTGAGGTTGAGCGTGGCCAGGGTGCGGCCGTGGAAGGCGCCGTCGAAGGCGATCACTGCCGTGCGGCCAGTGGCGCCGCGTACGATCTTCAGGGCGTTTTCCGCGGCTTCCGCACCGCTGTTGGTGAGCATGCCGCTGACCGGGTAGGTCACCGGGATGAATGCGGTCAGCCGCGCCATCAGTTCGATGTAGGGTGTGTGCGGGGCGGCGTTGAACGCGTAGTGCGTCAACCGGGTGGCTTGGTCACGAATCGCCTCGACCACGCCCGGGTGGCAATGACCGAGGTTGAGCACACCGATGCCGCCGACAAAATCGATGTAGCGTTTGCCCGTGGTGTCCCAGACTTCGGCGTTCTTACCGTGGCTGAGGCTGATGGGGTGAACGATGGAAATCGACTGGCTGATGGTTTCGTGGCTCATGAATCGCAGACTCGGCAGTGACGGGCGTCTTTTTATCTAAGCCGGGCGCCCACCCTTGTCGCAAACGAAATAAAGTCGCCGGGTCATGACTGAAAATCGCGATGTGCGCCTACATAGTCGACCATCCAGCTCAGGAAAGCCTTCACCTTGGGAATCTCGCCGGCATGTTCGGCATGGGCGATAAAGTGCGCGCCGCTGCTGGGCATCGCATAGTCCCAGGGGATCATCAGGCTGCCCTGGGCCAGCTCCTCGGCCACCAGATACTGCGGCACCAACGCGACGCCATAACCCGACTGTGCCGCGCGAATGCACATGTAGAACGTGTCGAAGCGCGGCCCGTGATAGCTGTTCTGCGAGTGCAGGCCCTGCTCCAGGAACCACTCATGCCAGGCCTCCGGGCGTGAGGTGCATTGCAGCAGGGTGTGGCGCGACGAAGCATCGCTGCCCTCGGCGACAAAACCCGGCGCACACACCGGCACCACCGCCTCACGGAAAAGCTCGATGCAGGTCGCTCCCGGCCATGAACCCTGGCCGAAGAAAAACGCGATATCCGCCTTGGCCTGCAACACATCGAACGGCTCCAGCTCGTTGCGTACATCCAGGTGAATGTTCGGATGTTTCGCTGCAAAATCCTTGAGCTTGGGCACCAGCCAACGGTCGCCGAAGGTCGGCTGGGTGGCGATGCGCAGCACTTCGGTCTCGCCGCCGTAGGTGAGGATGTAGCGGCTGGAGATGTCCACCTGTGTGAGGATCTTGTGCACTTCGGCCAGGTACAGCGACCCGGCCGGTGACAGGTACAAACGCTGGCGCACCCGGTCGAACAAGTTGTGGCAGAGCATCTCCTCCAACTGCGCCACTTGTTTGCTCACTGCACTCTGGGTCAGGTGCAGCTCCTCGGCGGCGCGGGTGAAGCTCAAGTGGCGGGCGGCCGCTTCGAAGCATTGCAGGGCGGTCATCGAAGGGGTCAAGCGTTTTGAAATCATGCACTTCATTCCAAATCGGAAGGAGCCTTTGCCTAAAGGTCGTTTGTGGCAGCGGTGCGAAGCCGTAGATACTGCCCGGCAGCACTATAAACCGGCGCGGGCTGTGGGGCGTCGAATAATAAGGAATGACAGGGAGCGCCTTGCATGAACCCATTCAAAACCACCTTGGCCGTGATCGGCACCACCGCTGCATTGGGCCTGGCGAGCAGCGCCTATGCGGGCGTAACCCTGGACGCTATCCAGAAAAAAGGCTTCATCCAGTGTGGCGTCAGCGACGGGCTGCCGGGTTTCGGCGTGCCGGACAGCACGGGCAAGATGACCGGCATCGATGTGGACGTGTGCCACGCAGTGGCGGCGGCGGTGTTCGGCGATGCATCGAAAGTGAAGTTCACCCAGTTGACCGCCAAGGAACGCTTCACCGCGCTGCAATCCGGTGAAATCGACCTGATCTCGCGCAACACCACCTGGACCAGCTCCCGCGATTCGGGCATGGGCCTGGTGTTCACCGGCGTGACCTACTACGACGGCATCGGCTTTCTGGTGAACAACAAACTGGGCGTTACCGGCGCCAAGCAACTGGACGGCGCGACCGTGTGTATCCAGGCCGGCACCACCACCGAGCTGAACGTCTCGGATTACTTCCGCACCCACGGCATGAAGTACACGCCGATCACCTTCGACACCGCCGACGAAAGCGCCAAGGGCCTGGAAGCCGGGCGTTGCGACGTGCTGACCACCGACCAGTCGGGCCTGTATGCCCAGCGTATCAAGATGGCCCACCCGGACGAGTTCGTGGTGCTGCCGGAAGTGATCTCCAAGGAACCGTTGGGGCCGTTGGTGCGTAAGGGCGACGACGAGTGGTTCAGCATCGTCAAGTGGACCTTGTTCGCCATGCTCAATGCCGAGGAAATGGGCATCACCTCGCAGAACGTCGAAGAGCAAGCCAAGACCACCAAAAACCCGGATGTCGCGCGGTTGCTGGGGGCGGATGGCGAATACGGCAAGGACCTCAAGCTGCGCAAGGATTGGGTGGTGCAGATCGTCAAGCAGGTCGGCAACTACGGTGAGGTGTTCGAGCGCAATATCGGCCAGGGCAGCGTGCTGAAGATCAAGCGCGGGCTCAACGCGCTGTGGAACAACGGCGGCATCCAGTACGCGCCGCCGGTTCGGTAACACGGGGGCTGTTATTCAGATACCCCATCCTTCCCCGCCGCCTTGGCGCGATACAACGCCTGGTCGGCACGCGCTATCAGGGCGGCGGGGGACTCATCCCGTTCGCGCTCGGCCACGCCCAGGCTCAAGGTGACGGTGAAGTCGTGGCTGTGCGAGCTGTCGCTCAATTGCTGGCGGATGCTCTTTGCCAGTGCCTTCGCGCTGTCCAGCGAGGTCTTGGGCAGGACCAGCACAAACTCGTCGCCGCCCCATCGGGCCAACAGATCACCTGGGCGAATACAGCGTTGCAGGCATTCCACCACCTGCACCAGCGTCTGATCGCCCACGCCATGACCAAAACGGTCATTGATCGGCTTGAAGTCATCGATATCCATTGCGATCAACACCAGCGGCAGGCGAAAGCGCTGGGCGCGGTCGCATTCTTCCAGCAACACTTTCTCCAGGCGGTAGCGGTTGGCGACCAGGGTCAGGGCATCCCGTTCGGCCAACGAGCGGTTTTCATCCAGCTGTAGCTGCAACTGCTGGTTGACCCGCGACAATTCGCGTGTGCGCTCGGCCACCAGTACCTCAAGGGATTGGTTGCGTTGCTCCAACTGCTCGACGGAGCATTTTCGCAGATGAATGTCGCGGTGGGCGCCCACCATCCGTGCGACCGAGCCGTCGGCGTTACGCGCAATCACGTAGCCACGGTCTTCGATCCAGAGGTAGCTGCCATCTTTTTTGCGACAGCGGTATTCGGCTTGGTAGTGAGGGGCGCGACGGTGGATGTAGTCGTCAAACAGCGTCATCACCCGGGGGTAGTCGTCCGGGTGAATCACGTTTTCCCAGGTGAATACACTGTTCTCCAGCGCATGGCGGGGATAACCGAGCATTTCGTACCAGCCTGGGTTGCGGTAGACGAACCCGGTGTTGGCGTTCCAGTCCCAGATCCCGTCGCTGACCAATTCGAGAACGGTGTGCAGCATGTCGGCGTTGAAGTGAGAAAAGTCCTGTTTCAACGGATTGTTGTCGGAGGTATCGCCCATCTGCGCGTTCCTTGCGTGGGCAGGCCTGCAAAGCCTGCCGTTGTTGACGCCGATACTCCGTGGCTGGCGCTACTGTACAACGGGGCCGGGGCGCTTTGAATAGGGCAGATGTACGGCGAAAGGTTGATGGCTAATGGCTATTGGTCAGGTGCAGTCATTTCCGTCCGCACCCGCCCATCCGCGTTGTGCTGGTAGATCGCTTCAGGCTGGCCCTGCTCGTTGAAAAACACCTGGCCAATCCCCGCTGAATTCCATAACCGCTCGCCCGCTTCGGCGTGCTCGGGAATATGCGGTACCACCTGCATGCTGCGACGGCGCGTGAACCCGTTGAGGGGCGAGCGGGGGGAGTAAAGCCAACGGTTGAGGCGGTCGAACCATTCCAGCAGGCGTGGGGGGAACTCGTTCTTGATGCCGCTGCTGGTGATCTGCCAGATCCTTGGGCCGGCGTTGCGATGGCGGATCAGCACTTCGTAGACGAACGAATAGTGAACGTCACCCGAGAGGATCACGTAGTTACCCGGCGTGCGCGAGTGGCGGAAGATGTTGAGGATCACCTGGGCAGCGCCACGATGGGCCATCCAGTTTTCCGCATCCACCAGCAACGGGTGGCCGCACCAGCTGAAAATCTTCTGGACCGTTTCGATCAACTTCACGCCAAAGATGGGGGCGGGGGACACGATGATGGCCGAGGGATGGTCCAGCAGTTCCTGTTGCAGTTCACTCAAGGCCTCCCAGTCCAGCAGGCCAGACGGTTGCTTGAGGGTGAACTCGCTGCGCCAACGGCGGGTGCGGGTATCGAGTACCACCAGGGCCGGGGTGGTGGGTAGCACGTAGTGCCATTGCTGGAACTTGAGCAGCGCGTCGATCAATTCATCCTGGGCGGCGGCATCCAGGTGATTGGCCTGTGGCTGGCAGGTAAGCGCCTGGGTTTGGCTGACCAGCTTGCTGAACGCATCCGGCTGATTGCCCCAGCCCTGGCACAGCAGGTAGGCCAGCAAAGCGTTGCCGATGATGCGTTTAGAGAACGGGTGGCCGTAGGCGGTGGCTTCCCATTGGGCGCTGAGGTTCCAATCGTCGGTGATGTCGTGGTCGTCAAAGATCATCAAGGTGGACAGGTGGGCAAACACCCGGGCGACACCTGGCAGGCCCTCGCGGAATCGGTCGAGCTGCACCTGTTCGCGGGCGTAGCGCTGCAGTTCTTCTGTGCTCAGTTGCGGCGCTTCAGGCGCGATCAGTTTCCAGGGCGTCGGCGACCATACCAGCAAGTACATCGCAATGACTTCAGCGAAGGTGACCAGGTGATTGTCGGCAGTGCTGCTGGTAAAAATCGGCTTTTTCACACCGCCAAAGAAGCGTTCACGCAGGGTTTCGTTGCTGTCCAGTGCGGGCAGCAGGTCGGCACGATGGTAGTAACTGGCGCGATGTCCGTAGAGGCTTGCGCTGTCGTCGACCACGGCGCCCTCCAGGTATTCATCGAACAGGCCCAGGCGTGTGATCAATGCATGTATTGCGCGTAACATCGGCCCGGCCACATCGTCGGCGTACACCTGGTCACCGCTCATCATCAGCAGGGCCGGGCGGTCGGCGGGAGTGGTGGCGTTGGCCAGCAGGCGATCGACACACAGCAGGCCTTCATCGGCGCTGTGGTGGGGTTTGCGGCATGAGCCATGCACCAACTGATGGATACGGCTGTGCAAAACGAAGCTCGGGTATTGGGTGTTGGCGTACAGCAGGTGTGGCGCCCACTCGGCGATGCCGGTGTTGTCGAACAACACGTCGTAACTGATTGTTGTGTCCTGGGGCAGGGCCTCGTCCAGCGGCACATCGATCAAGTGGATAAAAGCATGATGCCCCACCGGCACGACCTGGCAATGATCAAGGTTGATCTCCAGGGTTTGGGCGGGTAGATGCAACTGCAGGGTCAGTTCCAGGGCTCGACTTCCCACCAGCCACAACACCAGGCGCCGGGGTTCGAGGCGGCGCAGCAGTGGGCCGGCCAATACGGCGGGCAGTGTGTCGAGGTGCGGCATGCAGGTAATGGTTCCATGCTGGGTTTAACCGGCAAGGTTAGCCCAGTGAATGTCATGGTTTTGTTAAACAAGAGTACGAAGGGCCGTGCACTGCCCTTCGTATTAAAGCGGGTTAGAGCAACCTGCCTTGACCCAGAGTGTCTATCCCACCTCCGCTTTTGCGACGGTCGCTGGCTGCCGTGCTCTCAGGATCGGCGGCGCTCAGTGGCGAGTGTGTGACGTCAATGCTGCGCTTCTTGCGCTGGGGCTCTGCATCATCCTGCTGCAGTGGTAGGTATTGAAAACTGCCCAGTGTTTGATCGATCACGCTTGGCATGGATGTTTCCTTCTATTGAGTAGAGGATTACTTCGCCTGTTGCAGCGAAGTGAGGCCAAACTTATAGAGGGCGAACCGAGTCAGCTATAAACGCGCTGCCGCAAGATATGACACGAGCGGCGAATGCTTTCAGAGGTCATCCGAGGCGCTGTTGGCGCAACCGTCCAGCCCGGGAGATGTCGCGCCTTCCCGGCCCTCGCGCACAAAGGCTGCCCGATTTTCCGCCACCACATTGCGCAACGCGCTGTAGTAATCCGGCAGTTTCTGCAGGCTGTCGGTGAGCGGCAACAATGACGCACGGGTATCGACGGTGCCGCCCACCAGGCTGATAGTGCCCAGGGTTTGCACGGTATCACTGTCGCCCAGTGGCGAAACCAGGAAGCCCAAGACCTTGCCCGCCGCATCCCGGCTATTGCTGGTGCCCAGCAACGGCAGTTCGACAATCGGCCCATTGCCGATCCCCCACACACCGAATGTCTGGCCGAAGTCGGCTGTATGACGCGGGATGCCCAGGCGGTCCGACACATCGAACAGCCCCACCACGCCCACCGTCGTGTTCACGGCGAAACGCCCCAGGGTATTGACCGACCGTCTCGGGTTGCCTTGCAGCAGGTCGTTGATGAATACCTGCGGCTCGCTGAAGTTGCTCGCGAAGTTATGCACACCCTGCTGGAAAAAATCCGGCAGGTAACGGTAACCACGTGCAACGGGTGCCAGGGCGTAGTTATCCACAACACGGTTGAACGCAAACACGCCACGGTTGACGGACTCGGCCGGGTCATACACCGGGTAATCCACCTGCGCGCAGCGGGCAGTCGGCGCCACCGGGGCTGGGCTTGCGCAGCCCGTCAGGTAAGACACGGTCAGCAACAGCACTGCCTGGCGGGCCAGATGCTGGGGGTAGGTCAGCGAGCGCATGGGCACAGTCTCCGCAAAAAAGGGAGGCCGATCCTGGCAGTGCGACCTTGCGCAAAGATGTCTGGTTTATTGCGCCGTTGACGCTTTATTGCACGATTGAAATATATGACGTACCGCACCGAATGGTTTTAGATAGCGCCTCGACCCCACCCAGTGAAGACCATCGGTGAGCAACTTGTTGATTGTGGACGATGACCTTGAAGTCCTCGCCCTGCTGAAGAAATTTTTCCTGCAACACGGCTACGGGGTCGAGACGGCTGCCAGTGGCGCCGAGTTGTGGGCGGCCATGGAGCACCGGCCGGCTGACCTGATCATCCTCGACCTGATGCTGCCCGGTGACAACGGCCTGCTGCTGTGCCAGTGCCTGCGCCAGCAATACGCGACGCCGGTGATCATGCTCACTGCCATGGGCGAACTCAGCGACCGCGTGGTAGGCCTGGAAATGGGCGCCGACGATTACTTGAGCAAACCTTTCGATGCCCGTGAATTGCTGGCCAGGGTGCGTGCGGTCTTGCGTCGGGCGGGTGAAACGCGACCGCCGATGGGGGAGGTCGCACGCCCATTGATCCGCTTTGCCGGCTGGCAACTGGATCTCACGCGCCGCGAATTACGGTCGCCCGACCAGGTGATGATCCCGTTGTCGTCCGGCGAGTTCGACCTGCTGCTGGTGTTCGCCGAACACCCCCAGCGCGTGCTCACCCGCGAACAGTTGTTGAACCTGGCGCGGGGCCACAGCCATGACGCTTTTGACCGCAGCATCGACGTGCAAGTGAGCCGCCTGCGCCGCAAGCTGGAATTCGATACCAAACGCCCGGCGATGATCCGCACGGTACGCAACGGCGGTTACCAATTCACCGCCAGCGTGACCCGCTCATGAGTCGCCGCCCACGCGACACCGTGGCCCGCTGGATCGCCCTGACGGTGCTGATCGCGATGTTCACTGCGCTGGCATTCAACGCGTTGTTCGTGCAGTTGGCCGGCGTATGGGCACGGCCGCCCATAACCGAGACCGGTCTGCTGGAAAAGATCGCCGTGGTCGTGCGTGTGGTCGAAGCGTCGGAGCCGGCGCAACGACCGCGCCTGGCAGAGATCATGGGCGATGACTCGTTCAGTGTGAGGTGGTCGGCACAGCGAACAGCCTTTGATTTGCCCGTGCTGGAGGACCCGGATTTCCATTCGGGAGAACAGGCCTTCGAGCACTTGCTCGACGGTCCGATCCGGCCCATGGAAGCCTATGAACCGTCCGACTGGCCCGGTGGCAACGGCCACTACATGCTGCTGATGCAACTGGCCGATCGGTCCTGGTTGATGTTCACCGCGCGGGCCCGCAGCTGGGGCCTGGACGAGGGCGCACGCAGTGTGATCGTGGTGTTGCTGGTGCTGATATCCACCGTACTGGTCACCCTGGTGGCCACTCGGCGCCTGGCGCGGCCGCTGCAGGACTTTGCCCAGGGCGTGCGGCGCTTTGGTGCGGACTTTCGTGCACCGCCCATCGAGCCGGTGGGGCCCCATGAAATCCGCCAGGCGATCCTTGCGTTCAACAGCATGCAGGCGCAGTTACGCCACTTCATCCAGGACCGCACGCAAATGCTCGCGGCCATCTCCCACGACCTGCGTGCGCCGCTGACGCGCCTGCGCCTGCGCGGGGAATTCATCGAAGACGCCGACCAGCAGCAACGGCTGTTTCGCGATGTCGATGAAATGCAGGCCATGATCAACACCGCTTTGGAGTTCTTTCGTGACGACGCCCGCCTCGAACAGGCCACCCAATTGGACCTGGCGGAGTTGCTGCAAACCCTGATCGACGACTACCGCGACCAGGCGATCGACATCGCCTTTCACGGCCCACCACGCCTGGTGTATTTCGGCAGGCCCCTGGGGCTCAAGCGGGTGATGACCAACCTCGTGGACAACGCGATCCACTATGGCGTCGCGCCGGAGATCGAGTTGCAGCACACACAGGACGAGGTGGTGATTCGCGTGCTGGATCGCGGCCCGGGCATTGCGGCTGAACATCGGGAGGAGGTGTTCCTGCCGTTCTATCGCCTGGAGGGCTCACGCAATAAAAGCACGGGCGGTGTCGGCTTGGGGCTCTCCACCGCCCGGGCGATTGTGCTGGAACACGGCGGCACCCTGACCCTGACCGAACGCCACGGCGGAGGGCTGGAAGCGGTAGCGGTTCTGCCGGTTTAAAGCGGACCTTGTAGTGAGCGGGCTTGCCCCGCGCTGGGCTGCGAAGCAGCCCTCAAACCAACCAACTCGGTGTATCTGGAAGTTCACGGTGGATCTATTGGGGCTGCTGCGCAGCCCAGCGCGGGGCAAGCCCGCTCACCACAAAACGCTCGACCTTCACAGTAGGGACGTTCAGTCAGGTATGCGAGTCGTCGATCACCTTCGGCACCGTAAACCGGAACTCACTCCCCCGACCCACTTCGCTTTCGGCAACGATCTTGCCGCCGTGGGCCTGGACGATACCTTGCGTGATATATAGCCCCAGCCCGCTGCCGGTCGGATTGTTTTCCGTCTGGGTCCAGTAACGGTCAAACACGTGCGGCAGTTGTTCCGGTGCAATGCCTTCGCCGGAGTCGCGCACGGAGAACACAATTTCTTCGCCATTGCTCATGGCGCTGATGCCGATGTTGCCCTGGCGCGGAGTGAACTTGATCGCGTTGCCGATCAGGTTCGACAGCACCTGGAACAGACGTTCCGGGTCGGCATTGATCTGCAGGCCCGGCTCGGCGTTGAAAGACAGGTCGATGCCCTTATCCATCGCCAGCGGTGCCAGCAGGGAATAGGCTTCCTCGAAGATCTGGGTCACGTCGAGTGCCACCGGCTTGACCACATACCGCCCGGCCTCGATTTTCGAGGTGTCGAGCAAGTCTTCCAGCAGTACGTTCATGCGCCCGGCGGCCTGTTGCATGGTGTCGATAGCCGAGGAAATCCGTCGCGAGGTATGTGGGCCATCGGAGCTGAAGGCCTTTTGCATCATGCCGCACAGCATCGAGATCACCGTCATCGGGTTACGCAGGTCGTGGGACACCACCGCCACCAGTTCATCACGCGCACGCACGGCCTGTTGCTCGCGCAGCACCTGGCGCGCCAGATCGTTTTCCAGGGCCGAGCGGCGCAGGTCGTTGGCGGCAAAGTGGTCGCCGTGGCTCCACTTGGTGGAGATGCCGGCCATTTCCACTTTCCAGATTTCAAACGAGGTGCGTGGGCGAAGGCGCAGGCCGGCGTCAGAGTTTTCCAGGTCCAGCGGTTTTTTCGGGTCGCCGCTCCAGTTAATGTTCTCCTTCACTTCCGGGCGGAACCACAGCACACCGTTGTCCACAGGCTTAGGCAGGCTCATGGCCAATACGCCACTGGCCACTTGTTGGAACTCAGCGGCCGGTGGGTAAACCGACACCAGGTTATGGCTGGAAAACACCGGCTCACCGCGCCCTTGCAGCCACTTGTGCAAGGCACGGATCTGCGCCGGTTCCGGGCAGTTGCCGTAGCGGTGCAGTTGTTTGTCTTCGATGATCGCCACGCCGCCGGACAGGGTCAGGTCCATCAGCAACTGCGGTTGCTGGGCCAGGCCGTCGAATACGTTCTCTGCCGAGCGCTTCATCGCTTGGTCGAGCAACGCCAGGGCCTCGACTTTCTCTTCGCGCTGGCGGCTCAGGTCCAGAGCCTCCATGGCGCTGATCTGCAGCGACAGTACTTGGCCGATGGTCTGGCAGGCAGTGCGCAAGTCGTTCGGCACCAGCAGTGGCTCGCGGTTACCGCAACTTATCAGGCCCCAGAGTTTGTCGCCCTTCATCAGCGAGATGCTCATGGACGACAACACGCCCATGTTCTGCATGTACTGACAGTGGATCGGCGACACGCTGCGCAGGGTGGCAAAGCTCAGATCCAGCGGCTGGCCGTTGTCCGGGCGCAGCTTGGGCAACAGCGGAACCGGCTCGTAGGCTGCGTTCGGGATGATACGTAGCCAGTTGGTGCGGTACAGCTCGCGGGCCTGCTCCGGGATGTCGGACGCGGGGAAGAACAACCCGTTGAACAGCTCCATGGACGGCGCCGACGCTTCGGCGATCACCTGGCCGTGGCCTTCGTCTTCGAAGCGGTAGATCAGCACGCGGTCGTAGCCGGTCATGGCCTGGATTTCAGTCACGCTGATTTCGTACAGCGCTTGCAGGGTTTTCGCCGACTGCAAACGTTGCAGCATCTTGCCCAGGTCACTGGTGCGCCCGTTCAGTGCCCGTGGACGGAAGTCTTTGAGACGCGGCTCGAATTCCAGCACCAGCACATTCTGATGGCGGTGCAGCAGGCCTTCGAACTCTGCGCCGTTAAAGGAAACGTGCAGCGGCGGCGCGTCAAAAAACGTGTTGTTTTCGGCCATGGCGGCAACGGCCTGGGCGTGCTCGGCGCCCACCAGCGTGTGCAGCGGCTGGCCCAGCAGCGCCTCGGGCGCATGGCCGAACAAGCTGCCCACGTTGGCGCTGACCTGGATGATATTCAGCTCGGGCTCGGACAATGTCAGCAGCACGCCATGGGGCTGGATCGCCCCCGGGAAGCGAATCGGCTCGTCGGCACAGTTGGCAAGCAGCTCTTCAAAATCTTCGGGTTTCATAGCAGTACCTCCTGGCTGTCGAGCCATTGCTCAAAGCAGCGGAATGTCGAACGGGCTGCCTCTACCGCGCGCTGTTTGGCGGGGGCATCCAGCGGCAGGCGGCCCAAGAAATCGAGAAAGTCTTTCCAGCGTCGACCGGTCTCGGCGCCGTATACATTGAGAAACGCCCCACCGTTGTCGGCATTGACGTCCAGGCGCTGGGCCATTTCCCGGCGCAGCAATTGGCCGCCGAGGGTCGCGCCTTCCAGCACGTACAGAGCTCCGAGGCAGGCGGCGGGGGTGTCGAGGTTCGGCAGTTCGGCGCAGCGGGGCAGGGCGCCGATGGCCTGTTCATTCAGGCCCAGTGCATCGAGATCGTGAACTAGCGTCGGCGTTTTCGTACGTAACCCTTGGTCGAAGCCCTCAGGTATCAAATCGCATTCGTACAACGCCGCTTCCATCGGCCCATAAAACCCGTAGTACGCCTCAAGCAAGCGCTGATACCAATCGGCATCCAGGCGCTCAGAGAAAAACGGCAGGCGCTTTTCCAACGCCACATGCAGCAGGGCCGTGCCTGTGCGCAACGTTTCCAACAAAGAGGGCGCACCAACGTCAGGGGCCTGTGAATGCATTCAATGAGCTCGAACTGTGGGCCTCTCGGCCATGAATGACGCGTTTTAATGGGCGACAATTCTACACAACTCAAGGCAGGCAGCTGTACGCACAAGGCGAAAAGGCTGACCAGCGGATCAGAAAAGTCGCTCCTTGCTTCATCAATGACCACAGCGCCCGCCATGAAGTTCGGTTCGAGTGATATTGAAGCGCTATCAATGCATGGATAAACCTTGCTGGGTGAGCGCCGTTTGCACACATTGGATCAAATGTTCGGAGCTCCAGGGCTTGGGCAGGAACCGCACCGAGCCGCCCAATTGTGCCGCCAGCTTCGTATTACCCGAGGTCAACACCACTGGTACCGTCGGCCAACGATGCGCCACCACCTTGCTCAGGTCATAGCCATTGAGCAAACCCGGCATCTGGATATCGCTGACAATCAGGTCCACCGGATCGTCGCCCCGCTCCAGGTAAATCATTCCTTCATCCGCCGAAGGAAACGACGTCACCACCGCGCCGAATTCCTCAAGCACATCCACCATCAACGCCCGAATGATTTCGTCGTCTTCCAATACCAAAATCGATGGCTGAGCCATGATCCTTACTCCACCATCAGGGTTCATAGAGGTGGAGTAGAACACAGCTGCTTAGGTTCGATTGGATGTGTATGAAGCGATGGATGGTCATTCAGAGGGTCTAGGTTGCGTATTTGCGTGAGGCTGCGGCAGGATAGCGGCGCTCTGTACCCCCAAGGACTGAACTGTGATCGACCCCGCTATCGGCAACCGCATGATCAAAGTCGACCACGCCGGCGAACATGGCGCGATCTGCATCTACAGCGGCCAACTGTTTATGGCCCGCCTGTTCGCCCCTGGCATGGTGGCCGAACTCCAGGAATTCCTCTCCCACGAACGCCGCCATCGCGCCATGTTCCAGGCCGAATTGCAACGTCGCCACTACCGACGCTGCCGCAGCTATTGGCTCTGCGGCCTCGGCGGGCTGGTGCTGGGGTTGCTCACCGGGCTGTGCGGTCGCAAGGCTATCGTCGCCACCACGGTGGCGGTTGAAAGCGTGGTGCTCAAGCACCTGGCCCATCAACTGCATACGCTGCGGGATATTGACCCGCTGGCGGTGGCGACGATTGCCTCGATCGTCGAGGAAGAACAACACCACCATGACCACTCGGCGGCGCAGATCGATGTGCGCGACCCCTGGTTCCGTGCGCTTACCCCGGTGGTCACCGCGTGGACCGAAACGGTGATCTGGATGGGCATGCGTTCCTGACAAACAGGCATAATCGCCTGCTACACCCGCTGTGGAGTCTGCCATGAAGTACGCCCTGTTCACCCTCGCCCTGGCCCTTAACGCAAGCCCCGTGTTGGCGGCCGGCGACGCCGTGGCGGGCGGTAAACTCTTCACCAAGACCTGCGGCGGCTGCCACAGCATCGGCGAAGGCGCGCGCGGCGGCTTCGGGCCAGAGCTCAATGGCATCATCGGCCGGCCCGCCGGGACGACCACGGACTATCAATATTCCGACGCGATGAAAAACTCCGGTGTGGTCTGGACCCGCGACAAGCTCGCCGCCTATATCGAAGCGCCGAAGAAGGTGGTGAGTGGCACGCGGATGATTTTTTGGGGCATCAGCGACCAGGACAAGATTGCCGACATCCTGGCCTACCTCGAAACTTTCCAGCCCCAATAATCACTCTCGTACGTTTCTGAACAGCATCAACCGTGCGCTCTCATGCAGCCCTCGGGTCAAGGCCTGCAAACGTTGAAACTCTTCGGAGTGCTGCGTGGCCACGTCCTCTCGCGGGGTGGGTGAGGCCAAGTCGTGCAGGGTCGGCGAGCTGCCGTCGTGTTGCATCTGCAGCAGGAAGTGCCGGGTGACGCCGCCGATGATCGGGAAGGTGCCCTCGCGCAACACCAGGGGTACCACGCGTTCGCCTTCGGGCGCCGGCTGCTGGATATCACGACCCATCGCGCCATTGCGAAACGGTATGCCCGCCATGCCGGCGACGGTGGGCAAAAGGTCCGCCAGGCCCACAGCCTCCTCGATCACCCGGGGGGCCAGGCCAGGGGCGTGGATCAGCAACGGTACGTTATTGCTCTCCAAACCCAGTTGCTCAAAGGCCGGCGCCATGTGCGGGATCTGGCTGATGCGCGTGTTGTGGTCGCCGAAGAACACGAAAATGCTGTTGTCGTACCAGCCGCCGGCCTTGGCGATTTCCATCAGGCGGCCGATGTTGTAGTCCAGCAATTGCACCGCGTTGTACTGCTCGACGCTGCGCGAGCCGGCGGCCTGGACGTGCTCCAGGGAGACGTCCTTCACCTGGAAACCGTCGTTTTGCTTGGGGATGGTAAACGGGCGATGGTTGCCGGAGGTTTGCAGGTAGGCGAAGAACGGTTGGTCTTTCGGGACCGCGCGCAGCAACGCGTCACCTTCCTTGAACAGGTCCAGGTCGGAAATGCCCCACACATCCACCCGTGGTGAACGCCAGTGGCGTTCTTCATACAACTGCACACCGTCGATGCTCTGACGAATCAACGCGTTGATATTCGCCCAGCCGGCATTGCCGCCGATCATGTAGAACTTCTGGTAACCCTCGAAGGCGTTGATCAGCGTGTGCTGGCGCGTGATCAGCGGGTTGCGCGTGGCAGTCTCCTGGCGGGTCACGTCCGGCACGCCGCTGATGCTCGCCCACACGGTCTTGGCAGTGCCGGTGACAGGCACATAGAAGTGTTTGAAGAACCAGCTCTGGGTGGCCAGTTTGTCCAGGTTCGGCGTGGGGTTGAGCGGGTTGCCGTAGGCGCCTACGGCGCTGGTGCCAAGGGATTCGAGCATCACGAAGACCACATTGGGCGGGCGCTCGCCCGCCAGGCGATACGGCTGCACGCTCTGGCTGCGAATAAAGTTGAGTTGCTGCGCATCAGGTTGGTCGACTCCCAGGTAGTCGGCGATCTGCGGGTAATGCTTGCGCACCTGGGCTTCATCGAACTGCGACTGGCCGACTTTGAGGGTGTCGTACAAAAACAGCACCGGGTTCAGCCCCACCGCGGCGACTTGACTGTTGCCGGAAAAGAACGCATCACTCCAGCGCAGGGGGACCGGGTTTTCCAGATTGAGATGGGCGACGCGGCCGAGCAGCGCCAGCAGCACGCTGACCACTGCAATGGCGGAAACGGCGACCAAGGACAGCTTGCCGCTGGCGCTGGGCGCACGGTCGAGTGTCAATCGTTCGAGACAGACGAGCGCCCAGACCCACAGCGCCACCGCCGCTAGCCAGCAGGCAGTTATCCACAGCACTGGGTAGGTTTCCCACACCATCTGTTGTGAAATCTGTGCGTCTTGCAGGTAGCGCAGCACCGTCGCATTGATGCGTACGCCGAGGTAGGCGTAATGGCCGAAGTCGATGATGTACACCAGGCCGACCAATGCCAGCGCCACCGTCAGATACCCGCGTGCCAGCCAGCGCAGGGCCGGCAGGGTGATGAGGTTCCAGCGCGGCAGCCATGCCAGCACGGCCAGCGGCAGCAGGACCAGCACCGCCAGGCGCAGGTCGAACCGCAGGCCGATGCCCAGGGTTTCCAGCAGGGCCGGGGTACTGAAATCAAGGCCGGAAAAACCCAGCACAAACACCAGCCGCAACGCCGCCAGCAGCACAAACACCAACCCGATCGCGCCCACGCCGTAGCGCAGGCGGCGTGATTGCAACGCACTCATCCTATTTCCCATTCTCTAAAACAACACAAATCCAATGTGGGAGGGGGCTTGCTCCCGATGGCGGTGGTTCAGCGCCGGATGTGCTGGCTGCCACGCCGCCATCCAGAGCAAGCCACCTCCCACAGTTTGAACTTCATCAGTCCAGCGACCACGCAGTAAGCCGCCAACAGCGGATCGACCAGATAGTCCCAATAGTTTTCCGACGCCTTGAGCCGCAGCGCGAACGCCAGCGTGCCCACCGCCAACATCCACACCGCCAGCGAGTTGCGCAGCCACAGCATCACCAGTGCCGCCACGGCCACCAGCACAATCATCGGGCGAGGGTTGAAGCCCCAGCGATAAGGATCGACATAGGTCAGGCCCAAGGTGGCGGGGTACAGCAACAGGCTCAGCAGCCCAAACAGCAGCAGCATCTGTACCTGCTGGGGTCGATCCAGCGCCCGCACCACACCCAGCCGGCACAACCCCACCCACGCCAGCAACACCAAGGTGCTGATCGCCAAGTCATCGGTAAAACTGCGCACATAAGCCGCCAACGGCAGCGCATTGACCGGGATAAAACTCACCGCCACCAGCACCGGTAGCAACCATGGCCGCCACGCTGCGGTGAAGCGCAGCGCGCTCAGCGCCACGAAACCCAGCAACACAAAACTCAAATGGGCCTGCCACACAGCAACCATTACAGACGCTCCGCCAGCCAGGCTTCGTTGAAGCTGACATGCTTGATAAAGGTGTTATTCCACGAGTACACCAGGTGGTACATGCCGTCCGGGCTGCGGCTGAAATACGGGTATTCGTATTCGAAATCGCAGCCCTGGGGTTTGCACACGCGGTAGTCGAGGTTACTGAGGAAGCGCTGCTCCAGCGGCAGGCGCCGGGCACCGCTGGAGGCGCGGAAGCCTTCGCCGATGATTGCTTTATAGGCCTCGGGCGAAAACGGTTCGCCAAGTGGGTCGGGTGACTGGTCCAGTTCCACCACGGTGCGCCACTGTGTGAGCTGTGCGTCGGTGCCATACAGGCTGAGCTTGAAGCGACCGTCCTCCAAGTCATTGAGAGCCACCAGCAAACCATCATCCTGCGTGCCCACCGCCGCCAGCGATGAATTGGGGTTGGCTGGCGCCAGCGGGTACGGCTCGCTCCAGGTCTGCCCGGCGTCTTCGGTGCGGCTGGCCAGCACGCGGTGGTGGGTGTCGCCGGCGTAACGCAACATCGCCACGGCGCGCAGGCCATCCTGCGGCACGATGGTCGGTTGCAGGGAGTGCTTGCCGCGGCTGATGCGGAATTTGTCGATCACCGCCCCGTCGGCGCTCAAGTACAGGTACTCGGCAAACTTGCCCATGAACTCGTGATACACCGGCAGCCCTATGGAACCATCGGCATGGAACACCGGCGCGGCGCGCACCAGCGTGCTGATGTTGAAGAACGGCGACGTCACCAGTTGCCGTGGTGCCGACCAACTGGCGCCCAAGTCATCGGACACCATCACGTTGATTGCACTGGCAGCCCAGCCCCCCACCGACACCGACACATAAAACATCCACAGGCGCTGGTCCGGCGCCAGGGCAATCACCGGGTTACCGAGCTTGCGGATATAGCGCTGCGTGCCGTCGCGGGTGCTTTCCCGTGTGGCCAGTACCTGCTCGGTGCCCCATTCTCCGGTGTGGGCGTCAAAGCGCGCGGTACGCACTTGCACATCGGCGGCGCCTTCGCGGGAACCGGCGAACCACACCGCCATCAAGTCGCCACCGGGCAGGGCGGTGACGGACGAGGAATGCACAAAGTCGGTGAGCTGTGTCGATACAAACCGGCTGGTGTACTGCGGAGCCGATGCCACTTTGGCGGTGTTCGGGCTCACCTGGGCAAACGGTGCCAGTACATGGGGCGGATGGCTTTGCCAGGCGGCGAAAAACACCGCTAGCAGGCCGACGATCAGAAGGACGGAGCGCATAGGGAACCTGTAGGTCAAAAAATCACGGCGCACGTTCATCCGGCAGGCGCTTCCTGCGACCGGTGAGCATGGATAACGGCAGGTTGTCCCGCACCTGGAGGCTTTCAACGATCGCTGCCAGCACATGCACGCAGACCAGGCCCAGAAGCACATTGGCGGCAGTCTCGTGGATTTGCAGCGGCCAATCGGCACCCCACAAAGCGTCGACCTCCTGCATCAGAAAACCGCTGATACCCAGGGTCAGCAGCGCCAGCAACATCAATAGCATCACCAGCGCGCCTATAGGGGAATGGCCGAGGCGATGCTGTGGCCGACCGCTGAGCAGCGAGCGTAGGTGGGCATTCAGGCGTCGTGGCGTCGGCCAGAAGTCCGCCCATTGGGCGCTACGCGGTCCGACAAATCCCCACACCCCACGTACCAGCAACCAGGCCATGGCGTAGTAGCCCAGCCAGACATGCCAGTCGTCGCCTGCTTCGTTAAAGAAGTAATTGGCGACAAAGACCCCGGCGATAGAGCCATGAAACAGCCTCACCAACGGGTCCCACAGGCGCAGGGATTCGCCTGGCATCAGCCTTTGATCTCGGTCTTCACGGCTTTGCCGGTGACCGGGTCGTGGTAGATCTCGACCTTGCGCTTGTCTTTGTCAAAGCCATAGATCTCGTAGCAGTTGCCGTCGGTGACCTTGAACTTGCTGATGGTGTAGCCTTCGGCCTTGAGCTTGTCCTGGAAGGCTTTTTCGTCTTGCCATTGTGAGCGTTCGGCGGTGGTGCACTGTGGGCCGGCGACGGCCAGGGGGCTGGCGAGAATCAGGGACAGCAGGAGAATTTTGCGCATGGAAAAGCTCTCAGCAAACGTAGGAGTTTGCACAGTGCAAAACCAACCTTAGTGCAAGCTTACTTGGCAACGAGCCGTAACATCTTTGCCGAGGGTGCGCCGGTGAAACCCGGCATGATTTCGCCGTTTCCTACAGAGAATCCGTAATGCGCCTACTCCTTGTCGAAGATGACCGTGCCCTCGGCCAGGGTATTCGCGTGGCCCTGGGCGCCGAAGGCTACACCCTTGACTGGCTGCAAGATGGCGTTGCCGCCCTGCATGCCCTGCGCACGGAATCGTTCGACCTGCTGCTGCTCGATCTCGGCTTGCCACGCCTCGACGGCCTCGACCTGTTGCAGCAACTGCGCGCCGAGCAGCACGACGTGCCGGTGCTGATCCTCACCGCCCGCGACGGCACCGCCGAACGCATCGCCGGCCTGGATGCGGGCGCCGACGACTACCTGGTCAAACCCTTCGATGTGGAAGAGCTCAAGGCTCGCGTACGTGCGTTGTTGCGCCGCAGCCAGGGCCGCGCGCAACCGCTGCTGGAACACGCCGGCATCAGCCTCGACCCGGCCACCCAGCAAGTGCGCTACCAGGACGCTGACATCATCGTCACCCCCATGGAATACCAACTGCTGCACCAACTGATGGTGCGCCCCGGCAAGGTCGTGACCCGCGAGCGGCTGTCCCGCGCGTTGTATGGCTGGCAGGACCGGGTCGAGAGCAACACGTTGGAAGTACTGATTCATAACCTGCGTAAAAAGTTATCCACCGAATTGATCCGCACCGTACGCGGTGTCGGCTATGTGCTGGTACTCACCGCATGACCTCGGTTCGCGCGCGCATCCTCATCCCGGTGTTGGTGTTGATCCTGTTGGGCGATGCCTTGATCAGCTGGTTGGTCCTGCGCGACAGCCACCACGAAATCGAAGAAGTCTACGACGCCCAACTCGCCCAGAGTGCGCGCCTGCTGCAAGGCGTGCTGCGCCAGCGTGACCCTGGGGACGCGGGTTGGGAGCGGTTGTACCAGGCGTTCGACCAGGCCATGAGCCGAGTCGGCGAGGATGGCGTGGCCCACCCCTATGAAACCCGCCTGACCTTCCAGGTCTGGAACAGCGCGGGGGAGTTGCTGGTGCGCTCTGCCGAAGCGCCGGTGCTGGCGGCTCCACCGACCACCCTGGGCTCCCACGACCTGATGGACAACGGCAACGACTGGTGCGCCTTCCTTCTCGCCGATCCGCAACAGGGCGTGTTGATCTGGGTGGGCGAGCGCGACGACATCCGTCAGGACGTGATCCAGCGCATCATGCGCCACACCCTGTGGCCCACGCTGATCGGCGTGCCGCTGCTGACGGTGCTGATCTGGCTGGTGATCGGCTGGGGCTTTAAACCGCTGCGCGCCATGGTGTTGTCGATTCGTGGACGCAATACTGAAACCTTGCAACCGCTGCACCTCAACCCACTGCCGACCGACCTGGAACCCATGCAAACCGCGCTGAACCGGCTGCTGGTCCAAGTGGATGACCTGCTCGACCGCGAACGCCGCTTCATCGCCGACGCCGCCCATGAACTGCGCACGCCCCTGGCGATCCTGCGCATTCACGCGCAGAACGCGCAAAGCGCCGTCACTGAAGAACAGCGCCGCGAAGCCTTGGATTTTCTAGTCAATGGCGTCGACCGCGCTACCCGTATTGGTAGCCAGTTACTGACCATGGCGCGCATCGAACCCCAGTTGCACAACCCCGTGTGCGGCCGTGTGCACCTGACGGAGCTGGTGCGCGAAGAACTCGCCGAATTGACCCCGCTGGCCATGGAAAAAGGCGTAGAGCTGGTGCTCGAAGGCAATGAAGACTGCTGGGTCGAAACCGAGCCCGTGGCGCTGGCGATTGCGCTGCAAAACCTGGTGACCAATGCGCTTAACTTTTCACCTGCGGGCAGTGAAGTGACAGTCGTGATGGGGGCTCATTGTTTGAGTGTGAAAGACCGGGGCCCGGGGATTGATGAGGCACAAATGGAGCGCCTGTTCGAACGGTTCTACAGCCGGGGCAATGCCAATGGCGCGGGCTTGGGGTTGGCGATTGTGCAGATGATCGTCGGCAAGATCGGCTGTCGGTTGGCACTGCATAACCGCAAGCAGGGTGGGTTGTGCGCGCGGTTGGTGTTTGAGCGCGCCTGAACGGCGGTACCGCTCATCCCTCCTGAAGCGGAACAATCCGTTTAAATTCGGGTCCAGTCATCACACTCTTCTCCGATAAGGACATCCCCCGTGAAGCGAATTGCGCTGCTCTCCATCGCCCTGGCCCTGGGCGCCTGCCAATCCAACCAACGCGACTCATCGCCCAGCCTGCTCAAGGACGGTATTCAGTTTCGCCAGAAAACCGTGGCTGTGGATGCGGAACACGCCAAAGTCATCATGAAGTCCAGTGGCGGCACTCCCGCCGTCGACTTCTCGATCAGCCGCGAAGGCGACCCTGACCCACGCATGGAAGCCCTCGGCACCGTGATGGACACCGGCGAAGGCAAGGTCTTCAACTGGATCGCCAAGCTCAACCAGACCGTGGCCAGTGCGGGCTTCAAGCGTTTCCCACAACTGGAAATCCAGGCCGACCCCGGCAAGAAACTTACTGTATCGGGTTACGCGAACGACACCCGCACCGGTTACTACTACACCTGCGGGCCGATGATGAATACGTTCAGCCCGGAGAAGGCAAAGGTGTATCTGGTGGAATTCCAATTCAAGGGCTCGGGGTGTGAGCAGCATGTGTATGACGTGACGGACCCGGCGAATCGGGTACCGGTGGCTGAGGCGGGGAGCGGGGTTAAGTCGGGTTGAGGGTTAGCCGTTGTGTGGTAGACCCTGCGGGAATACCACACCGTTGAAGGTTTGGGTGCAGCAGCTGCAGTCGGGTTTCATCTGCTCGGGCGTCAGCTGTGGGTTGACCTTTTGCAGCAGTCCGCCTTCGTCGATATACAAGCCGCTGTAGTAGCTGTTTTCATCCGTTCTCACGTAATCCTGCTTGTCGCTTTCATGTTGCGCGACCATCCAGAACACCGGCTCCGGACGATCCAGGCGGGCGTTGGCTTCGCTGAACACCTGGTCCCATGGGGGGCTTTGGACAGGAGAAAGCGGAATAGCGGGGTGTAATCAAAGCCATGCCGTTGATGGCTATGCATCGAACCGCGGTTTGATTGTTTGTCTTTTTCGCTTTTGGTGTGCCGCTCATACCGGTAGGCGCGACAACTGCCGTGGCGCAGGCCATGGGTTCGGGTGTTGACTGAGCGGTAGAGGAGGGGTTTTTGCGATGTGGGTTTCATTGCATCACGACGCCTTTTTGGATTGTTTTGGAGGCGGTGGCCAGGCGCCTTGGTAGCGGAAGGAGATTTGGTAGTCGAGGCGGTTGGGTTGGATCACGTGCTGGAAGTACGGCTGAATTAGCGTTATCCAATTGGGTTGGACGTTGAATACGTCGGCATATATCGCGGTCTCTTCGCTTAAGCCCAATGCTTCAAAAATACTGTCTGGGTCTGCGATATCCGCTGAGTATTCATCCGCTTTCAAGTCATTGCTGTGCTTTTCGTACCATCGCAGTCTGATTTTCATCACCATTTTCAGAATTCCTCTTTATCTATAAATTCGACGTTTCGGGTCCGCCGGTCCTCGACGCTCGGCGGTATAAGGATCAAATGCACCGAGGTGTTCCAAGTCACTTTTTCGATAGACTTCCAGCTCGGCTTTCTTGGAATCCCATTCAAATATTCTTTTTCCTTTTGCGTCTATCCAACGTTCGCGTAAGCCAACGCCCCCTCTTCTTGGCGTCACAGGCCTTTGCGGAATCAGACCAGGGAAGCCTGTTATATCTTCGGCTTTGAGGGCTGGGAAGTAGTCATGGTCTGGGTTTCTGAGCCCTTTCCTTGGCTTGTTGACCACCACATACAGCGGCCGAACCCCCGACTCCACCGGGAACACCAGAATAAAATCCCGATACTCCGGTGGATAAATCGGGTTCACCAGAATCTGCGCGGCCTTCTCCGTCGGCGGATAAATCCAGATCACCGGCGCTTGCGGCGCAGCCTCCAATGGCGGAATCCCCAGCATGTCAGTGGGATCAAAGGCTGGCGTCCAGATCAGCTCCACACCCTCACCCAAATCCGCTACAAACTGATCGCTACGGTTTTGGAACTGCACCACATCAATCATCTGCCAATCGGCATGGTTGCCCGTGTAGAACCCATACCCCTTGAGCGTGCCGTCCGCGCGTTGCTCGATATGCAACCGCATCTGCGACCGCGCCCGTTGCATTGAGCGCAACTGCTCCTCGCTGTAGAGCGCGCTATCACCCAGCTCTGACGGCCAGGCCAGCGCCACCAAACCCGTCAGCAGGCCCCCGGCGACCGATCCAACGGCAGTTGCCGCCGACTCCCAAACCGCCGACCGCAACGCCAACTGGCCCAAGCCAGCGGGCAATGTGCTGCCGCCGATCTTGCGCAAGGCAACCGCGCCCCTGCTATCCACCTCACGCCCACCCAGCAGGCTTAAGTGGCCGTACTCCCTGATCAGCTCCAACGGCACATACCCGGCCGGGTTGAGGTAATGAGTGATGCCGTCAGGCAGTTGGCATGGCTTCATGAAGACGCAGCCGGGAGGTTTGGCTCGCGTAGGGGTTGGGGCAGGGGATGGCTCGAAAAAATCAACCGATGGCGAATACGGCGCACGCGATGGCTGCGGCGTCAGGATGCGTTGTTTGCGTAACTCTTCTTCGGTGGGTGGGTAAAAGCGTTCTGGCATGACGGGCTCACTTCCTTGTGCGAGGAGGTGAGCCTACGAGGGGGGAGCAATGGGAGGTATTAGCTTTGTTCGATGGCTGGTGTGGGAAAAGGCAACAGGTTGTCAGCGCTCTAGAAGGCGAGCGTTTGAGCTCCTTGGGGTTTAAGGCTGGGGTTTGATGGTGTGGGAGAGGGCCCTATCGGGGGCAAGCCCCCTCCCACATTTTGATTGGGGTACCGCCGTCTAAATCAATTGCCTGCCGATCAGGCCAGCAGATGCTTGGAAATCAACCGCGAGATTTCCACAATCGAAGTCTTGCCGGTAAATTCGAATTTCACTTTGCCCAGCGACGAAAAGTAAATCTCCAGCTCCGAATCCAGGTCAAACGTCCCGGACGTCTCCACCGAATACGCCACGATGTTTTTATACGGCAGCGACGTGAAATCCTTCTTGCTGCCGGTAATCCCCTGCACGTTCACCGCGATGATGCGCTTGGTGGTGAACACCACGCCGTCGCGCATGGCCTTGTAGGCGTCGACCACTTCTTCGCCGTCCAGCAGCAGGGCGGCGACGCGTTCGGCGTATTCGTTGTTTTGCTTGAGCTTGAAGAAGCCTTTGTTATTGAAGTCGATCATGTCCTGCCTCTTGGGTGTATGCCGTTTTGCTCGCGGATCTGTATCTAACGCGCGCATTTTGAACGCCCTACCATGGCGGCCAAGCCGACAACCTTGGCCAAATGTTTCACGTCGACAAAATAACACCCCAGGAGCCCAACAATGCCCGAACTGTCCAGTTGGCTGGCCTATGCGCTGATTTCACTCGGCATGGTGCTCACGCCCGGCCCGAACATGATTTACCTGATCTCCCGTTCGATTTGCCAGGGGCGCACGGCCGGGTTGATTTCCCTGGGCGGTGTTGCGTTGGGTTTTCTGGTTTATATGCTGTGCGCGGCCTTGGGGATCACGGCCCTGGTCATGGCGGTGCCGTTTGCCTATGACGCGCTGCGTTTCGGCGGCGCGCTGTACCTGGCGTACATGGCCTGGCAGGCGATCCGGCCGGGTGGGCGTTCGCCGTTCCAGGTGCGGGATTTGCCCAAGGACAGCCCGCGCAAGCTGTTCACCATGGGCCTGGTGACCAACCTGCTCAACCCCAAGGTGGCAGTGATGTATTTGTCGCTGCTGCCGCAGTTCATCGACCCGAACGGCCACGGCAGTGTGTTGACGCAATCCCTGGTGTTGGGCTTTACGCAGATTTTCATCAGCGTGAGCGTCAACGCGGTGATTGCCACCATGGCGGGGTCGATCGCGGTGTTTTTCGTCACTCGGCCCAGTTGGCAGGTGGTGCAGCGCTGGTTGATGGGCTCGGTGTTGATGGGGTTGGCGGTGCGGATGGCGGTGGAAGGGCGACGGTAAACTGAGCGTTACAGGATCGCCTTCAGGTAAACCTTGAGTGTGTTGAGCGGAGCATTGAGTTCATCGAGTGTCGACGCTTGGCGTGCGTCCAGCGCCAGCCGTTGCAGCTCGCGACCCATCACGGTTATGGCACCTCCCAAGGAATCGAGCGCTGGTTCCAGGCACTCATCGAGCTTCAACTGAATCCCCACCAAATCTCCCTGCCGCACCAACAACCCAAACACCTCGCGGTCGTGCCCAACCATCACCGGGTCATCACGCAAAACCGGGCTGCCGCCCTCGGTCTCATGCACCAGTTTGAGGGCGAACAACGCAACCGCTTCAAGCAACAATTCCATGGTCCCGCTACCTCCACTGGCGCGTCGTTCACTTTCCGACAGACGAAAAAAAAGACCTTGAATTTCAAGGTCTTTTTTTAAGATGGTGCCCCGAGGGAGACTCGAACTCCCACTCCTTTCGAAAACGGATTTTGAATCCGCCGCGTCTACCAATTCCGCCATCAGGGCTCAATGGCGGCGAAGTATAGAGAGGTGATTACCGTTGGTCAATCACGTTTCATGGTCAATTTTGACTATTTCGGCTAGACTTCCCGGCCCTGCTAGACGAACCCCATCATGCGCGTTGCTGACTTTACTTTTGAGCTCCCTGATTCGCTGATCGCTCGCCACCCTTTGGCCGAGCGTCGCGCCAGTCGACTGCTGACCCTGGACGGGCTCAGCGGTGCCCTCGCACACCGTCAATTCACTGATTTGCTTGAGCATTTGCGCCCAGGCGACTTGATGGTGTTCAACAATACCCGGGTGATTCCGGCGCGGCTGTTTGGCCAGAAAGCTTCCGGCGGCAAGCTGGAAATTCTGGTGGAACGGGTGCTGGACAGCCATCGCGTGCTGGCCCATGTGCGCTCCAGCAAGTCGCCAAAACCGGGTTCGAGCATCCTCATCGATGGCGGTGGCGAAGCCGAGATGGTGGCGCGCCATGATGCGCTGTTCGAGCTCAAGTTCGCCGAAGAGGTGTTGCCGCTGCTGGAGCGCGTCGGCCATATGCCGTTGCCTCCTTATATAGACCGCCCCGACGAAGACTCGGACCGCGAGCGCTATCAGACGGTGTACTCCCAGCGCTTGGGCGCCGTCGCTGCACCGACTGCCGGGCTGCATTTCGACCAGCCGCTGCTGGACGCGATTGCCGCCAAGGGCGTCGAGACTGCCTATGTGACCCTGCACGTGGGGGCCGGTACGTTTCAGCCGGTGCGTGTGGATAAGATCGAAGACCACCATATGCACAGCGAGTGGCTGGAAGTCAGCCAGGACGTCGTGGATGCGGTTCAAGCGTGCAAGGCACGCGGCGGGCGAGTGATCGCGGTGGGCACCACCAGCGTACGCTCGTTGGAGAGTGCGGCGCGTGATGGCGTGCTCAAGCCGTTCAGTGGCGACACCGATATCTTTATTTACCCAGGCCGGCCGTTCCATGTGGTCGATTGCCTGGTCACCAACTTCCATTTGCCGGAATCCACGCTGTTGATGCTGGTGTCGGCATTTGCCGGTTATCCCGAGACCATGGCCGCTTACCAAGCCGCCATCGACAATGGATACCGTTTTTTCAGCTACGGTGATGCGATGTTTATCACCCGTAACCCGGCGCCACGCGGCCCAGAGGAACAACTATGAGTCGTATGTCGTTTGAATTGCTTGCCACCGACGGTAAAGCCCGTCGTGGTCGCCTGACCTTTCCACGCGGCACCGTCGAGACCCCGGCCTTCATGCCCGTGGGCACTTACGGCACCGTAAAAGGCATGCTGCCGCGTGACATCGTCGCCACCGGTGCCGAAATCATCCTCGGCAACACTTTCCACTTGTGGCTGCGCCCGGGCACGGAAGTGATCAAGAAGCATGGCGACCTGCATGACTTCATGAAGTGGCAAGGCCCGATCCTGACCGACTCGGGTGGTTTCCAGGTGTTCAGCCTGGGTGCCATGCGCAAGATCAAGGAGGAGGGCGTGACCTTCGCCTCGCCGGTGGACGGTTCCAAGGTGTTCATGGGCCCGGAAGAGTCGATGCAGGTGCAGCGCGACCTCGGCTCCGACATCGTGATGATTTTCGACGAGTGCACACCGTACCCGGCTGACGAAGACGTCGCGCGTATCTCCATGGAATTGTCCCTGCGTTGGGCACAGCGTTCGAAGAACGCCCATGGCGACAACACCGCAGCGCTGTTCGGCATCGTCCAGGGCGGCATGCATGAAAGCCTGCGCAAACGCTCGCTCGAAGGCCTCGATAAGATCGGCTTTGACGGCCTGGCCATCGGCGGTCTGTCGGTGGGCGAGCCCAAGCACGAGATGATCAAGGTGCTGGATTACCTGCCGGGCCTGATGCCGGCTGACAAACCTCGTTACCTTATGGGCGTTGGCAAACCGGAAGATCTCGTAGAGGGTGTGCGCCGCGGTGTGGACATGTTCGATTGCGTGATGCCAACCCGTAATGCCCGCAATGGGCATCTGTTCATCGATACAGGCGTGCTGAAGATCCGTAACGCGTTCCATCGCCATGATGATTCGCCGCTGGATCCCACCTGTGACTGCTACACCTGCCAGAACTTCTCCCGTGCTTATCTGCACCATCTGGACAAGTGCGGGGAAATGCTGGGTAGCATGTTGAATACCATCCACAATTTGCGTCACTACCAAGTCCTGATGGCTGGTTTGCGCGAGGCTATTCAACAGGGTACATTGGCCGCCTTCGTCGATGCCTTCTATGCCAAGCGCGGGCTTCCTGTGCCGCCCTTGGACTGAGTTTTCCGACCCTAAGATTCACTATTTGCAACTGGAGTGCTAAATGAGCTTTTTTATCTCTAACGCCATGGCTGATGCCGCTGCGCCTGCCGCTGCCGGTCCTATGGGCGGTGGTTTCGAGTGGATTTTCCTGGTCGGCTTCCTGGTCATCTTCTACCTGATGATCTGGCGTCCACAGGCCAAGCGCGCCAAAGAGCAGAAAAACCTGCTCGGCAGCCTGCAAAAAGGCGACGAAGTGGTGACCACTGGCGGTATCGCCGGCAAGATCACCAAGGTTTCCGATGCTTTCGTGGTCCTGGAAGTCTCCGACACCGTAGAAATGAAGTTCCAGAAGGGCGCCATCGCCGCCACGCTGCCAAAAGGCACGCTCAAAGCGATCTGAGTAACAACCTTTACCAATCGACGGGGCGCGCAAGGCGCCCCGCGTTATAAGCGGGCGGCGTGATGCTGAACAAATACCCTCTGTGGAAATACGTACTGATCCTGGCGGTGCTGGCGATCGGTTTTATTTATTCCGCTCCCAATCTTTATCCTGATGACCCGGCGATCCAGATCACTGGCGCCAGCACTTCGCTGCAGGTCAATCAGGCCGATCTGGACCGTGCGAGCAAAGCGCTCACCGACGCGGGTATCCAGGTCAAGGCGGCAACATTGGCGGCTGGTGCCAAAGGCGGCTTGTTGCGCCTGACCAAGGCAGAAGACCAATTGCCGGCCAAGGACGTCGTACGCAAGGCCATGGGTGATGACTATGTAGTCGCGCTCAACCTGGCACAGACCACCCCACAATGGCTGCGCAGCATTGGCGCGCACCCGATGAAACTGGGCCTGGACTTGTCCGGTGGTGTGCACTTCCTGCTGGAAGTCGACATGGACAAGGCCCTCGACGCTCGCCTGAAAGTCTACGAAGGCGACGTGAAGAGCCTGCTGCGCAAAGAGAAGCTGCGCTATCGCAGCCTGCCGCAGTTCAACGGTGCCATCCAGCTGGGCTTCTCTGACGAAGCGTCCCGCGAACAGGCCCGTGCGCTGGTCCGCAAGAACTTCAACGATTTCGACATCGTACCGGCCGACCTCAATGGTCAGCCTGTACTGCGCCTGGCGATGACGCCGGCCAAGATCGCGGAAATCCGTGAATACTCCATCAAACAGAACTTGACCACGGTGCGTAACCGCGTCAACGAGCTGGGTGTGGCCGAGCCGATCGTCCAGCGCCAGGGCGCCAACCGCATCGTGGTTGAGCTGCCGGGCGTGCAGGACACGGCTGAAGCCAAGCGTATCCTGGGCAAGACGGCCAACCTGGAATTCCGCCTGGCGGCTGAGCCGGGTGCTACCCGCGCCACTGCCGAGGAGTTCGAGTTCCGCGAAGGCAACCGTCCTCCTGCACTGATCGAGCGTGGCTTGATCATCACCGGTGACCAGGTCACCGATGCCAAGGCCGGTTTCGACTCGCAGCACGGTACGCCTGAAGTGAACATCCGCCTGGATGGCCACGGTGGCGACCTGATGAGTCGCGCTACGCGCAGCAACGTCGGTCGCAGCATGGCGGTGATCTTCATCGAGCAGCGCCCGGTGACCACCTACACCAAGCAGATGGTCGACGGCGTCGAGAAAGACGTGCCGGTCCAGACCTTCAAGGAAGAAAAGAAGATCATCAGCCTGGCGACCATCCAGTCGCCGCTGGGTGCTCAATTCCGTATCACTGGCCTGAACGGCCAGGGCGAATCCTCGGAGCTGGCCCTGTTGCTGCGTGCCGGTGGCCTGGCGGCGCCGATGTACTTCGCTGAAGAACGTACCATCGGCCCGAGCCTGGGTGCCGACAACATCACCAAGGGTATCGATGCGGCGTTGTGGGGCATGCTGTTCGTGTCGCTGTTCATCATCGCCATCTACCGCTTCTTCGGTATCATCGCCACCGTGGCCCTGGCGGGCAACATGGTGATGCTGCTGGCCCTGATGTCGCTGCTGGGCGCTACACTGACCCTGCCAGGTATCGCCGGTATCGTACTCACCATGGGTATGGCGGTAGACGCCAACGTACTGATCTTCTCGCGGATCCGTGAAGAGATCGCGGCGGGCATGACCGTACAGCGTGCAATCAACGAAGGCTTCGGCCGGGCATTTACCGCGATTCTCGACTCCAACCTGACCACGTTGCTGGTCGGCGGGATTCTCTTTGCCATGGGCACCGGCCCGGTCAAAGGTTTTGCGGTGACCATGTCCCTCGGTATCTTTACCTCGATGTTCACGGCCATCATGGTGACCCGCGCAATGGTCAACCTGATCTTTGGCGGGCGTGACTTCAAGAAGTTGTGGATTTAAGGGGCTGCCATGTTACGTACAATCAACTTCATGGGCGTTCGCAACATTGCGTTCGGCGTCACCGTGCTCCTTACCGTTCTGGCGTTGTTCAGCTGGTTCCATAAGGGCCTGAACTACGGTCTGGACTTCACCGGCGGTACGCTCATCGAGCTGACCTACGAGAAGCCGGCCGACGTTACCCTGGTGCGCAACGAGCTGGTCAAGGCCGGCTATCACGAAGCCATCGTGCAGAGCTTCGGTGCTACCACCGACCTGCTGGTGCGTATGCCGGGCGAAGACCCGCAACTGGGTCACCAGGTGGCCGAGGCCTTGCAGAAGGTAGGCGGCGACAACCCGGCGTCGGTCAAGCGCGTCGAGTTCGTCGGCCCGCAAGTGGGTGAAGAACTACGCGACCAGGGCGGCCTCGGCATGCTGATGGCGCTGGTCGGCATCATGATCTACCTGGCGTTCCGCTTTCAGTGGAAGTTCGGTGTTGGCGCCATTGTGTCGCTGATCCACGACGTGATCGTGACCGTGGGTATCCTGGCGTACTTCCAGATTACCTTCGACCTGACCGTGCTGGCGGCTGTGCTGGCGATCATTGGTTACTCGCTCAACGACACCATCGTGGTATTCGACCGGGTTCGCGAGAACTTCCGCGTACTGCGCAAGGCATCGCTGATCGAGAACATCAACATCTCCACCACCCAGACCCTGCTGCGCACCATGGCGACGTCGATCTCCACGCTGCTGGCGATTGCGGCGCTGATGATCTTTGGTGGCGACAACCTGTGGGGCTTCTCCCTGGCGCTGTTCATCGGCGTGCTGGCGGGTACCTACTCGTCGATCTACATCGCCAACGTGGTGCTGATCTGGCTGAACCTCAACAGTGAAGACCTGATCCCTCCTGCGGCTACCGGCAAGGAGGTCGACGACCGTCCTTGATGGGCGCTTGTTGATCCGCTGTTACAAAGAAGGCACGAGTATTGAACTCGTGCCTTTTTTTTTGCTCCAAGGCTGGGTATAGCGCGGATCTTTCGATCCGTTTGTGATGGTCAGGAGGTTCATGTGAACAAGTCGTTACTGGTTGGTGCGGTATTGGGTGCTGTCGGTGTGACTGCCGGGGGTGCTGTTGCCACCTACAGCCTGGTAAAAAGCGGCCCTGAGTATGCGCAAGTGCTGGCAGTGCAGCCGGTGAAAACCCAGATCAAAACCCCGCGCGAGGTCTGCAAGGACGTCGCCGTGACCCGGCAGAAGCCGGTGCAGGATCAGCATCAGATCGTCGGCACCGTGGTTGGTGCACTGGCCGGTGGCCTGCTCGGCAACCAGGTGGGTGGCGGTAATGGCAAGAAACTGGCTACGGTAGCCGGTGCTGTCGGCGGTGGTTACGCTGGTAACAAGGTTCAGGAAGGCATGCAGAACCGCGATACCTATACCACCACGCAAACTCGTTGTAACACCGTCAACGACATCAGCGACAAAGTGGTCGGCTATGACGTGCGTTACACCTTGGATGGCAAGGAAGGTTCGGTGCGCATGGACCGTGATCCAGGTGGTCAGATTCCGGTCGACAAGGAAGGCCGCTTGGTGCTGGGCCAGAACCAGCAGTAATTCCAAGCCTGGTACAGATGCAAAAAATTGTGTGATTTCAAAATGTGGGAGGGGGCTTGCTCCCGATAGCGGTGGATCAGTCAGCTTGTTAGGTGCTGACCCACTGCAATCGGGGGCAAGCCCCCTCCCACAATTGATTTGTGTTGTTGCTGGAGTCGCGGCAAACCTCAAATCCCAGGCATAAAAAAAGCACCCCTTGGGGTGCTTTTTTTGTGCTCGCTCGCTTAACGCTTCAGCGAAGCCGGCAGGTGCGGCTGGATCGCCGTCAGTACTGCCTTGAAGCACTTGGTGTTGCCTGCAACCACGTGGCCTTTCTCGAGGAAGTCGTGACCGCCGGTGAAGTCGCTCACCAAGCCGCCTGCTTCCTGGATCAGCAGGGCGCCTGCCGCCATGTCCCACTCGGACAGGCCCGACTCCCAGAACGCATCAAAACGACCGGCGGCCACGTAAGCCAGGTCCAGGCTTGCTGCGCCAGCGCGACGGATGCCGGCAGTCTGGCCCACCAGGGCGCGGAACATGCCCAGGTAGTTTTCCAGGTTGTCCATCTGGTCGTCACGGAACGGGAAGCCGGTACCCAGCAGGGCGCCATCCAGGCTGGTGCGGCCGCTGACACGCAGGCGGCGACCATTCAGCTGGGCGCCACGGCCACGGCTGGCGGTGAATTCTTCCTGGCGGACTGGGTCGAGTACAACAGCGTGTTCCAGGCGGCCACGGTATTTACACGCAATGCTCACGGCAAAGTGCGGGATACCGCGCAGGAAGTTGGTGGTGCCATCCAGTGGGTCGATGATCCACAGGTAGTCTTCGCCTTCGCCGCTGCCTTTGTGCAGGCCGGTTTCTTCACCGAGGATGCCGTGGGTAGGGTAGGCCTTGCGCAGGGCGTCGATAATTTTCTGTTCGGCGGCGCGATCCACCTCGGATACGTAATCCTTGGCGTCTTTTTCGTCGACCTTGATGGTATCCAGGCGCTCGATGGAGCGGAAGATCAATTCACTGGCGCTGCGGGCGGCGCGCAGCGCGATATTCAGCATGGGCTGCATGGATGTGTCACCTAAGGTTGTTAAAGAAAGCCGAGCATTCTAGCAGAAACTTTCTTCAGGTGAAGGACGACGTTAGCTTTCATGGCATAACCTTAGGCTGTTCTGTAAGATTTGCTCCCCTTTCCCGTGTCCGAGAGCGCCTCCCTTGCTGCAAAACATTCGTGTCGTCTTGGTCAATACCAGTCATCCCGGCAACATCGGCGGGGTGGCGCGAGCCATGAAAAACATGGGGCTGACGCGCCTGGTGCTGGTCGAACCGCGCGTGTTCCCGCACCACGAGGCCGATGCTCGTGCATCCGGGGCCAATGACCTGCTTGAAAAAGCCCAGGTTGTCGCCACCTTGGAAGACGCTTTGGTCGGCTGCAACCTAGTGCTCGGCACCAGCGCTCGCGACCGTCGTATCCCCTGGCCATTGCTGGATCCGCGTGAGTGCGGCACCAAGGTGGTGGAAGAGGCCGCCGGTGGTGCTGAAATCGCCTTGGTATTTGGCCGTGAAGACTCCGGCCTCACCAATGAAGAGCTGCAGCGATGTCACTACCACGTGCACATCCCATCAGACCCTGAATTCAGCTCGCTGAACCTCGGGGCAGCGGTGCAGGTGTTGACTTACGAAGTGCGCATGGCCTGGCTGGCCGCTGCTGGCCAGCCGAGCAAGGTAGAGAAGGAAGAGGTTGCCTCGACCAAAAGTGGCGAGCTGGCCACCATGGACGAGCTGGAACGGTTCTATGAACACCTGGAGCAAACCCTGGTGGTCATCGAGTTCCTCGATCCGGAAAAGCCACGGCACTTGATGGCGCGCCTGCGTCGCCTTTACGGACGCAGCTCGGTCAGTCGGGCAGAAATGAATATATTGCGTGGCATCCTCACGGAAACCCAGAAAGCGGCCCGTGGCGAGCTTCTTAAGCGGAAGGATTAAAAATGTTCGAGCGTTTGCGAGAAGATATCCAGAGTGTTTTCCACCGTGACCCGGCGGCGCGCAACGCCTTTGAAGTGCTCACCTGCTACCCGGGCATGCACGCTATCTGGATCCATCGCCTGTCCGGCGCCTTGTGGGGCATGGGCTGGAAATGGCTGGCGCGGCTGGTGTCGAACTTCGGTCGCTGGTTGACCGGGATCGAGATTCACCCGGGGGCCAAGGTGGGTCGCCGCTTCTTCATCGACCACGGCATGGGCATCGTGATTGGTGAGACCGCCGAAATTGGTGATGACGTCACCCTTTATCAGGGCGTGACCCTGGGCGGCACCAGCTGGAACAAAGGCAAGCGGCACCCCACGCTGGGTGATGGCGTGGTGGTGGGGGCGGGCGCCAAGGTGCTCGGCCCTTTCACCGTCGGTGCGGGTGCCAAGGTCGGTTCCAATGCTGTCGTGACCAAGGCTGTGCCTCCGGGTGCGACCGTTGTCGGTATTCCAGGCCGGATCATCGTCAAGCCGGAAGCCGGCGACGAGCAGGAGGCCAAGCGCAAGGCCATGGCCGAGAAAATCGGTTTTGATGCCTACGGTGTCAGCGAAGATATGCCCGACCCGGTGGCGCGCGCTATCGGCCAGTTGCTCGACCATCTGCAGGCGGTGGACGGCAAGTTGGAGGGTATGTGTGGTGCGCTGAAGGATCTGGGTAGCCCGTATTGCGCCAAGGATCTGCCTGAGTTGCGCGAAGAAGACTTCGCCGAAATCAAGGACGAGGCTGCCTCCAAGGCCGGTTAAGGCCTTTCTGTGGGAGGGGGGCTTGCCCCCGATGGCGGTGTGTCAGTCACCACTTTCATGGCTGGTACATCGCTATCGGGAGCAAGCCCCCTCCCACATTTTGACCTCCGTTGATCCAGCAATCTCCATCCGGCCCTGTTCCCGCTGTTCGTCCCCACCCCATCCTGCTATGATTCGCGCGCCCTTTTTACGGGTAATCCTGACTAAAGTACTAGGTCTTATAGTTGACTTAAATACTCGGGAATCGCATACTTGCTCCCATTCTGAAACACCTTGGTACTTGTCCATGAGACTGACTACAAAAGGCCGATACGCGGTGACCGCCATGCTCGACTTGGCTTTGCACGCGCAAACTGGGCCGGTGTCCCTGGCCGATATCTCTGAGCGCCAAGGCATTTCCCTGTCCTACCTCGAGCAACTGTTCGCCAAATTGCGTCGCAGCAACCTGGTGTCCAGTGTGCGTGGGCCGGGTGGTGGCTATCAGTTGTCCCGCGACATGCAGGGCATTCAGGTCGCCCAGGTGATCGACGCGGTCAATGAATCCGTCGACGCCACCAAATGCCAGGGGCTGGGTGATTGCCACGCCGGCGACACCTGCCTCACGCACCACTTGTGGTGTGACTTGAGCCTGCAGATCCATGAGTTTTTGAGTGGTATCAGCTTGGCTGATCTTGTGACTCGCCGTGAGGTGCAAGAAGTAGCCCAGCGTCAGGACCAGCGCCGTTGCAACACCAAGGCGCCGCGTCTGGACAAGATCGAAGCGTCCGCCGTCGAGTGACAGCCGAAGAGCTAACGGCACGCCAGCCAGCCTGATTTAGGAGAAAGTCCATGAAATTGCCGATTTACCTTGATTACTCAGCGACCACCCCGGTTGATCCGCGTGTCGCGCAAAAGATGAGCGAATGCCTGCTGGTTGACGGAAACTTCGGCAACCCGGCCTCCCGTTCCCACGTATTCGGCTGGAAAGCCGAGGAAGCGGTCGAGAACGCTCGTCGCCAGGTGGCAGACCTGGTTGGCGCAGACCCGCGTGAAATCGTCTGGACCTCCGGTGCCACCGAGTCCGACAACCTGGCTATCAAGGGCGCGGCGCATTTCTACGCGACCAAAGGCAAGCACCTGATCACCACCAAGATTGAGCACAAGGCTGTCCTCGACACCATGCGCCAACTGGAGCGTGAAGGTTTCGAGGTTACCTACCTCGAGCCAACCACCGACGGCATCGTCACCGCGGCCATGATCGAAGCCGCGCTGCGTGAAGACACCATCCTGGTTTCCGTGATCCACGTGAACAACGAAATCGGCACCATCAACGACATCGCGGCCATCGGCGAGCTGACCCGTTCCAAGGGCATCCTGCTGCATGTCGACGCTGCTCAGTCCACCGGCAAGGTCGACATCGACCTGTCGAAACTGAAAGTCGACCTGATGTCGTTCTCGGCCCACAAAACCTATGGCCCTAAAGGCATTGGCGCCCTGTACGTGAGCCGCAAGCCACGTGTGCGCATCGAAGCCACCATGCACGGCGGCGGTCACGAACGCGGCATGCGTTCCGGTACCCTGGCGACCCACCAGATCGTGGGCATGGGCGAAGCCTTCCGCGTGGCCAAGGAAGACATGGCTGCCGAAAACGTGCGCATCAAAGCGCTGAGCGACCGCTTCTACAAGCAGGTCGAAGGCCTTGAGGAGCTGTACATCAACGGCAGCATGACCGCCCGTGTACCGCACAACCTGAATTTGAGCTTCAACTATGTCGAAGGCGAGTCGCTGATCATGGCGCTCAAGGACCTGGCGGTTTCGTCCGGTTCGGCCTGCACCTCGGCGTCCCTTGAGCCTTCGTACGTACTGCGCGCCCTGGGCCGCAACGACGAACTGGCACACAGCTCGATCCGCTTTACGTTCGGCCGTTTCACCACCGAAGAGCAAGTCGACTACGCCGCGCAGAAAGTCTGTGAAGCCGTCAACAAGCTGCGCGTCCTGTCCCCGCTGTGGGACATGTACAAAGACGGTGTCGATATTTCCAAGATCGAGTGGGCGGCACACTAACTATAGAAGCCGCCACCCCAGCTCTGTAGGAACGTGGCGGAAAACGCAGGCGTTTCTACAGGGTTCCAGAGCGGCCCTGATGAGTGAGGATTCAGTACCATGGCTTACAGCGAAAAGGTCATCGACCACTACGAAAACCCGCGCAACGTCGGCAAGATGGACGCGGAAGACCCTGATGTCGGCACCGGCATGGTCGGCGCTCCGGCGTGCGGCGATGTGATGCGCCTGCAGATCAAGGTCAACGACGCTGGCGTTATCGAAGACGCCAAGTTCAAGACCTACGGCTGCGGTTCGGCCATCGCCTCCAGCTCCCTGGCGACCGAATGGATGAAAGGCAAGACCCTGGATGAGGCTGTCACTATCAGCAACACCCAGCTGGCCGAAGAACTGGCCCTGCCGCCCGTGAAAATCCACTGCTCTGTACTCGCAGAAGACGCCATCAAGGCGGCCGTTCGCGACTACAAGCAGAAGAAAGGCTTGATCTAAGCATTTGGCGACGAGTAAGGAGTCAACGATGGCTATCAGCATGACAGAAGCGGCTGCGCAGCACATTCGCCGCTCCCTGAATGGGCGCGGTAAAGGTGAGGGGATTCGTCTGGGTGTTCGCACCACGGGCTGTTCCGGCCTTGCCTACGTGCTGGAGTTTGTCGACGAGGTGGTTGCGGAAGACCAGGTGTTCGAAAGTCACGGCGAGAAAGTGATCATCGACCCCAAGAGCCTGACCTACCTGGACGGCACCGAGCTCGATTTCGTCAAGGAAGGGTTGAACGAAGGCTTCAAGTTCAACAACCCCAACGTACGCGGTGAATGTGGCTGCGGCGAAAGCTTCAACATCTGAGGCTACTCGTGGGTACTCCTTGTCATTTCGCTTTATTCGAGCTGCAGCCGAGCTTTCGGCTGGACCTTGAGCAGCTTGCCACGCGCTACCGAGAATTGGCGCGAGGCGTGCATCCAGACCGCTTCGCTGACGCTTCCGAGCGTGAGCAGCGCGTGGCGCTGGAGAAGTCGGCCAGCCTCAACGAGGCCTATCAGACGCTCAAAAGCCCCCCGAAGCGCGCGCGCTATCTGCTCGCGATGAACGGTGGTGAGTTGCCGCTGGAAGTCACGGTGCACGATCCGGACTTCCTGATGCAGCAGATGCAGTGGCGCGAAGAACTCGAAGACTTGCAGGACGAAGCCGATCTGGCTGGCGTCGCAATCTTCAAGCGTCGTCTGAAAACTGCCCAGGATGAGCTCAACGAAAGCTTCGCAGCCTGTTGGAATGATGCAGCGCAACGCGAACAGGCCGAACGCCTGATGCGGCGCATGCAGTTCCTCGACAAGCTCACCTACGAAGTGCGCGAGCTAGAAGAGCGCCTCGACGATTAACCCAGTGTGCTGCCCGTGATGCACGCCTGATAGACAGATAAGACCTGATTACCATGGCCCTACTGCAAATCGCCGAACCCGGCCAAAGCCCTCAACCGCACCAGCGTCGCCTGGCGGTCGGGATTGACCTGGGCACCACCAATTCCCTGGTTGCTGCCTTGCGCAGTGGCCTGTCCGAGCCGCTGCCCGACGCTGATGGCCAGGTGATCCTGCCGTCTGCCGTGCGCTATCACGCTGATCGCACCGAGGTCGGTGAGTCGGCCAAGCTGGCAGCCTCTACCGATCCTTTGAACACCGTGCTGTCGGTCAAGCGCTTGATGGGTCGTGGTCTGTCCGACGTCAAGCAATTGGGCGACCAGCTGCCGTACCGCTTTGTTGGCGGCGAATCCCATATGCCGTTCATCGACACTGTCCAAGGCCCGAAAAGCCCGGTGGAAGTGTCGGCCGATATCCTCAAGGTGCTGCGCCAGCGCGCGGAGAAAACCCTGGGCGGCGAACTGGTCGGTGCCGTAATCACGGTTCCGGCTTATTTCGATGACGCTCAGCGCCAGGCTACCAAGGATGCGGCGAAACTCGCCGGCCTGAACGTACTGCGCCTGCTCAACGAGCCGACCGCAGCGGCCGTGGCTTATGGCCTGGACCAGCACGCCGAAGGCCTTGTCGCTATTTACGACCTGGGCGGCGGTACCTTTGATATTTCGATTTTGCGCCTGACCGGCGGCGTCTTCGAAGTGCTCGCCACCGGCGGCGACAGCGCCCTGGGCGGCGATGACTTCGACCACGCCATTGCGGGCTGGATCATCAGCAGCGCTGGCTTGTCCGCCGATTTGGATCCGGGTGCGCAGCGCAATCTGCTGCAAACTGCCTGCGCTGCCAAAGAAGCGCTGACGGACGCTGCAACCGTTGAGGTTTCCTACGGCAACTGGTCGGCCCGACTGACCCGTGAAGCCTTCGATGCGCTGATCGAGCCTATGGTCGCCCGCAGCCTGAAAGCCTGTCGCCGTGCGGTGCGTGATTCCGGTATCGAACTGGAAGAAGTGGGCGCTGTGGTCATGGTCGGTGGTTCCACCCGCGTACCACGCGTGCGTGAAGCCGTAGCCGAAGCTTTTGGTCGTCAGCCACTGACAGAAATTGACCCGGACCAAGTGGTCGCCATTGGCGCCGCGATCCAGGCCGATACCTTGGCCGGTAACAAGCGCGATGGTGGCGAATTGCTGCTGCTCGACGTTATCCCGCTGTCCCTGGGGCTGGAAACCATGGGCGGCCTGATGGAGAAGGTGATTCCGCGTAACACCACCATCCCCGTCGCGCGTGCCCAGGACTTCACCACCTACAAAGATGGCCAGACGGCCATGATGATCCATGTGTTGCAAGGCGAGCGCGAGCTGATCAGCGACTGTCGCTCCCTGGCGCGCTTTGAATTGCGCGGTATCCCGGCCATGGTCGCGGGCGCAGCAAAGATTCGCGTGACCTTCCAGGTCGACGCTGACGGCCTGCTGAATGTGGCGGCGCGCGAGCTGGGGTCGGGCGTTGAAGCCAGCATCCAGGTCAAGCCTTCCTACGGCCTCACCGACGGTGAAATCGCCAAGATGCTCAAGGACTCCTTCCAATACGCCGGTGATGACAAGGTCGCCCGTGTACTGCGTGAGCAGCAAGTGGACGCTCAGCGTCTGCTTGAGGCGGTGCAAGGCGCCCTTGAAGTGGATGGCGAGCGCCTTTTGGACGCCGAAGAGCGCATGGTCATCGACCTGCAGATGCAGGAACTGGTCGAACTGATGAAAGGCAACGACGGCTATGCCATCGAGCAACAGACCAAGCGTCTGTCGCAAGTGACGGATGCCTTTGCCGCCCGCCGCATGGATCAGACGGTGAAAGCCGCACTGGCCGGGCGCAACCTGAATGAAATCGAGGAATAATTAATGCCGCAGGTCATTTTTCTGCCACACGCCGAGCATTGCCCGGACGGTATGGTCGTGGAGGCTGAGACCGGCAAGTCCATCCTCGAAGTTGCCCATGACAACCATATCGAGATCGAAAGTGCCTGCGGCGGTGTCTGCGCCTGCACCACCTGTCACTGCATCATCCGCGAGGGTTTCAACTCCCTGGAAGAGGCTGACGAGTTGGAAGAGGACTTTCTCGATCGCGCATGGGGCCTGGAAGCGCAATCGCGCCTAAGCTGTCAGGCAAAGGTCGGAACGGAAGACATCACCGTCGAAATTCCGAAGTATTCCCTCAACCATGCAGCCGAAGCGCCGCATTGATTCAAGGAAGTGTCATGAGTCTTAAATGGGTTGATGTACAAGAGATCGCTATCCTGTTGGCCGATGCCAACCCGGATCTGGATCCTTACTCCCTGAACTTTGTAGCTTTGCGTGACATGGTCATGGCGTTGCCAGGGTTCGAAGATGAGCGTGATCGCGGTGGTGAGAAGGTCCTGGAGGCTATCCAGACTGCCTGGAAAGAAGAACAGGACTGACGCCTCCCTTACGCAGTTAGGCAATACCCAATAACCCGCGTATAATTCGCGGGTTTAATTTTTCGTAAATTACCGTTTCTGGAGTTACACCATGGCTGTTCAACGTACTTTCTCCATCATCAAGCCTGACGCTGTTGCAAAAAACGTCATCGGCGAGATCACCACTCGTTTCGAAAAAGCCGGCCTGAAGGTTGTAGCTTCGAAACTCAAGCAACTGTCCAAGGCTGAAGCTGAAGGCTTCTACGCTGAGCACAGCGCTCGTGGCTTCTTCGGCGACCTGGTTGCCTTCATGATCTCCGGTCCTGTTGTTGTCCAGGTTCTGGAAGGCGAAAACGCTATCGCTCTGAACCGTGAGCTGATGGGCGCTACCAACCCTAAAGAAGCCGCTGCCGGCACCATCCGTGCTGACTTCGCCGAGTCCATCGACGCCAACGCTGTACACGGTTCGGACTCCGAAGCCGCTGCTGCTCGTGAAATCTCGTACTTCTTCGCCGCTACTGAAGTAACCGCTCGCTAAGCATCGGCTTAAAGAGTGAGGGTGAATCCATGACGACATCGACTGTAAAAACCAACCTGCTGGGGCTGACCCAGCCGGAAATGGAGAAATTCTTCGACTCAATCGGGGAGAAGCGTTTCCGTGCCGGTCAGGTAATGAAATGGATTCACCACTTTGGCGTCGATGATTTCGACGCCATGACGAACGTCAGCAAGGCCCTGCGCGACAAGCTCAAGGCCATTGCTGAAGTGCGTGGTCCCGAAGTGGTCAGCGAGGACATCTCCAGCGACGGCACCCGCAAGTGGGTGGTGCGCGTGGCGTCCGGCAGCTGTGTCGAGACTGTGTACATTCCCCAGGGCAAACGCGGCACCTTGTGCGTTTCGTCCCAGGCAGGCTGTGCCCTGGACTGCAGTTTCTGCTCCACCGGCAAGCAAGGCTTCAACAGCAACCTCACCGCCGCCGAAGTGATCGGCCAGGTGTGGATTGCCAACAAATCCTTTGGCAGCGTCCCGGCGACCGTCGACCGTGCCATCACCAACGTGGTGATGATGGGCATGGGTGAGCCGCTGCTGAACTTCGACAACGTGGTTTCGGCCATGCACCTGATGATGGACGACCTGGGCTACGGCATCTCCAAGCGCCGTGTAACCCTGTCGACCTCCGGCGTGGTGCCGATGATCGATGAGCTGTCCAAGCACATCGACGTCTCCCTGGCGTTGTCGCTGCACGCACCCAATGACGCATTGCGTAACCAATTGGTGCCGATCAACAAGAAGTATCCGCTTAAGATGCTGCTCGAATCTTGCCAGCGCTACATGTCGTCCCTGGGCGAAAAGCGCGTGCTGACCATCGAGTACACCTTGCTCAAGGACATCAATGACAAGGTCGAGCACGCGGTCGAGATGATCGAGTTGCTCAAGAACACCCCGTGCAAGATCAACCTGATTCCGTTTAACCCGTTTCCACATTCTGGCTACGAGCGGCCGAGCAACAACGCCATCCGCCGTTTCCAGGATCAACTGCACCAGGCTGGCTACAACGTCACCGTCCGCACCACCCGTGGTGAAGACATCGACGCCGCCTGTGGCCAATTGGTCGGGCAGGTGATGGACCGCACCCGCCGCAGCGAGCGTTATATCGCCGGACGTGAAGTGAACGCCGCCGACGATTTACCGCTGATCGCTGTGAATCGAATCTGAGAGAGGATCTCTATGCCCTTGCGCCTTGCGCTGCTTCTGCTTGTTACCGGCCTGTCGGCTGGTTGTGTTTCATCGGGCCATGACAGCCCTATGCAAACCGGTAAAGGCCGTGATGAGGCGCGAGTTGCCTATGTGCAACTGGGCTTGGGTTACTTGCAACAAGGCATGAGCGAGCAGGCCAAGGTGCCGTTGAAGAAGGCGCTTGAGCTGGACAGCGACGATGCCGACGCCAATGCCGCACTGGCTCTGGTGTTCCAGGCCCAGGCCGAGCCTGAACTGGCTGACTGGTATTTCCACAAGGCCCTGGCGGCACGCCCTGCCGACCCGCGGCTACTGAACAACTACGGCAGTTTCCTGTTTGCGCAGAAGCGTTATGAGCAGGCCGCCCTTTATTTCCAGCAGGCCAGCGCCGATACCCTCTATCCTGAGCGTTCGCGGGTGTTCGAGAACCTTGGGGTCACCTCGATCCGCCTCGGCCAGCGCGATGATGCCCGCCGGCAACTGGAAAAAGCCCTGCATTTGAATGGTCGCCAGCCTCGGGCATTGCTCGAAATGGCTGAGTTGTCCTACGAAGACAGGCATTATGTGCCGGCACGTGACTATTACGAGCGTTTTAGCCTGCTCAGCGGGCAAAATGCACGTAGTCTATTGCTCGGTGTGCGGCTGGCGACGGTTCATGAAGAACGCGACACGGCTGCACGTTTTGGCCAGCAACTCGAACGACTCTATCCCGGTACGCCGGAATATCAGCAATACCTGTCGGAGCAATGATGAAAGCGGCGCACCCGGAAGTTGTAGCAGCTAATCGCGTTAACCCAGGCGACACCTTGCGTCAGGCCCGCGAAAGCAATGGTTGGTCGCTGGCGGAAGTGGCCCTCAAGCTCAATTTGACCAGCACATCCCTGGGCAACCTGGAAGCCGGCGCGTTCGATAAGCTGCCAGGGCATACTTTCGCCCGCGGCTATATCCGTGCCTACGCCAAGCTGCTGGGGATCGACCAGGCTGTTTTAGTCCAGGAATTCGACCAGTTCACCGGCACCGACTCCCAAGGCAGCAATGTGCATGGCCTGGGTCGCATCGAAGAACCGGTGCGGGTTTCCCATACGATTTTGCGAATTGTCAGCCTGTTGTTGCTGATCGCTGTCATTGGTGGCGGCTTCGTCTGGTGGCAAGACCAGACCTCCCAGCGCGCCAAGGACCTGACCAGCAACGCCATGGAGCACGTCGAAGTCGAAAGCGCCGACGGCACCACCCAGATTCATCCGCTGGACGAGCCGGAAGACCAGGCTGTAGCCGAAGGCCAGACCGCGCCTGAAGCGCCAGTTGCCACTGAGCAACCCGCGCCGGACCCCGCACCTGCCGCGACCGCCGTCGCCCCGGCTTCCGTGACCCCGACTGCACCGGCTCACACCCCGGCCGCTCCCGTGCCGGCTCCAGTGACTCAGGCTCCAACTGCCCAGACAGCGATTTCGCCACCTACCACCCCAGCGTTGATCGCCGGTGATGGCCGCGTACAGATTACCTTCGTCGCCGACTGCTGGACGCAAGTCACCGACGGCAATGGCAAAGTGCTGTTTAGCGGTCTGAAGCGTAAGGGAGATACGCTCGACCAGGGCGGCAAGCCTCCTTTGACGCTGCGTCTGGGCTTTGCCCGTGGCGCGCAAGTGGCCTACAACGGCCAGCCTGTGGACGTAGCGCCGTTCACCACCGGCGAGACCGCTCGCCTGAAGTTGGGACAATAGTCATGCACGGCGAATCTCCAATCAAACGTCGCGTATCGCGCAAAATCTGGGTCGGCTCGGTGCCGGTGGGTGGCGACGCCCCCATCGCCGTACAGAGCATGACCAACAGCGACACCAATGACGTGGCCGCCACCGTTGCCCAGATCAACCGTCTGGAAGCCGCTGGCGTGGACATCGTGCGCGTTTCCGTGCCGGACATGGACGCTGCCGAGGCCTTCGGTCGCATCAAGCAACTGGTCAAGGTGCCGTTGGTTGCCGACATTCACTTCGACCACAAGATCGCATTGCGCGTGGCCGAATTGGGTGTGGACTGCCTGCGTATCAACCCGGGCAACATCGGCAGCGAAGCCCGTGTGCGTGCGGTGGTGGATGCTGCTCGGGATCGGGGCATTCCGATCCGCATCGGCGTCAACGCCGGTTCCCTGGAAAAAGACCTGCAAAAGAAATATGGCGAGCCGACCCCGGCGGCGCTGGTTGAATCGGCGCTGCGCCACGTTGAACACCTTGAACGCCTGAATTTCCAGGACTACAAGGTCAGCGTAAAGGCCTCCGACGTGTTCATGGCGGTAGAAGCCTACCGCCTGCTGGCCAAGGAAATCGTGCAGCCGCTGCACCTGGGTATCACTGAAGCCGGCGGTTTACGCTCAGGCACAGTGAAATCTGCGGTGGGTCTCGGTATGCTGCTCGCCGAAGGGATTGGCGATACCATCCGCATCTCCCTGGCGGCAGATCCCGTAGAGGAAGTGAAAGTCGGTTACGACATTCTCAAATCCCTGCGTTTGCGTTCCCGAGGCATCAACTTCATTGCCTGCCCGAGCTGCTCGCGGCAGAACTTCGACGTGGTGAAAACCATGAACGAACTGGAAGGACGTCTCGAAGACCTACTGGTGCCGCTGGATGTTGCGGTGATCGGTTGTGTGGTCAACGGGCCGGGAGAAGCCAAAGAGGCGCACATCGGCCTGACCGGAGGCTCACCGAACCTGATCTACATCGACGGCAAACCGTCGCAGAAGTTGACGAATGACAATCTGGTGGATGATCTCGAAAGACTGATCCGCGAGAAAGCGGCCGAAAAGGTCGCGGCTGACGCAGCGCTGATCGCGCGCGGCTAAGAACGAATTTAAGGATTTGATGTGAGCAAGTCTCTGCAAGCCATTCGTGGCATGAACGACATCCTTCCGGAGCAGACGCCGCTGTGGCGCTACTTCGAGGGCACTGTTGCGCGCCTGCTGGATAACTACGGTTACAAGCAGATCCGCATGCCGATCGTCGAGTTCACCGAGCTGTTCAAGCGCTCCATCGGTGAAGTGACCGACATCGTCGAAAAAGAGATGTACACCTTTGAAGACCGCAACGGCGACTCCCTGACCCTGCGTCCGGAAGGTACTGCCGCGTGCGTGCGCGCCGTGCTCGAACATGGCCTCACCGGCGCTGGCCAGCCGCAGAAACTGTGGTACATCGGCCCGATGTTCCGTCACGAACGCCCACAGAAAGGCCGTTATCGCCAGTTTCACCAGATCGGCCTGGAAGTGTTCAACATCGACGGCCCGGACATCGATGCCGAGTTGATCGTACTGACTTGGCGCCTGTGGGGCCTGCTGGGCATCCGCGACGCGGTCAAGCTTGAACTCAACAGCCTGGGCACCAGCGAATCCCGTGGTCGTTATAAAGTGGCCCTGGTCGAGTACCTGTCGGCCCACCTGGACAAGTTGGACGAAGACAGCCAGCGCCGCCTGAAAACCAACCCGTTGCGCGTCCTCGATACCAAGAACGCCGACACCCAGGCCGTGCTGGTCAACGCGCCGAAAATGGCCGATTACCTGGACGACGAATCCCGTATCCACTTCGAAGGCCTCAAGGCTCGCCTGGAAGCGGCCGGTATTCCGTTTGTGATCAACACCAAGCTGGTTCGCGGCCTCGACTACTACAGCAAGACCGTATTCGAGTGGGTCACCGACAAACTCGGCGCCCAGGGCACCGTGTGTGCCGGTGGCCGTTACGACGGCCTGGTCGAGCAGATGGGCGGCAAGCCGACCACCGGCGTGGGCTTCGCCATGGGCATCGAGCGGCTGATCCTGCTGCTGGAAACCCTGGAGCAGGTCCCGGAAGAGATCTCCCGTCAGGTGGACGTGTACCTGTGCGCCTTTGGCGAGGCCGCCGAATTGGCTGCCCTGGCCTTGAGCGAGAAAGTGCGCGATCAACTGCCGAACCTGCGCCTGCAGGTCAACGCCGGCGCTGGCAGCTTCAAGAGCCAGTTCAAGAAGGCCGACAAGAGCGGTGCATTGTATGCACTGATCCTCGGCGAAGACGAACTGGCCCAGCAAGTGATAGGTTTCAAACCCCTGCGTGGCCAGGGTGAGCAACAGAACATTGCCTTTGATGCGCTCGCTGCGCACTTGGCCACCTGCGTCGTGCAGGGTTGAAGCTGTCGAACAGCCGAATTTAGCGATTAAGGAGTATTGGGGTGTCGAGTACTGATGATGAGCAACTGGCCGAGTTCAAGGACTGGTGGCAGCGCAACGGCAAGCCCCTGGTTACTGGCGGTCTGCTGGCTTTAGTGGTGGTGTTCGGCTGGCAAGCCTGGACCAAGTATCAGGCCAACCAGTCCCAAGGCGCCTCGATCCTCTATCAGCAATTGCTGGAAACCACCCTGACGCCGGACGGCAAGCCTGACCCTGCACAGGTTGCAGACCTGGCCGGCAAGCTGAAGAACGAATTCGGTGGTAGCACCTACGCCCAGTACGGCAGCCTGTTCGTCGCGAAAGTCGCGGTCGACACCGGCAAGCTGGACGACGCCGCTGCTGAGCTGAAGGCCATCGCCGACAAGCCGACCAACCCGACCCTGGGTGAAATCGCACGTCAGCGCCTGGCGCAGGTACTGGCGGCACAGAACAAGGCTGACGAAGCACTCAAACTGCTCGACGGCGATGCGGACAAGGCATTTGTAGCCACTCGCGAAGAGCTCAAGGGCGACCTGTTGGTCCAATTGGGTCGTACCGACGAAGCCAATGCTGCGTACAAGAAAGCCAAGGCGGCGCTGTCTGATGAAGCGGCGGTCGGTGGCTTACAAATCAAGCTGGACGACTTGGCCAAAGGGGATGCGTGACGTGATCCGTTGGAAACATGCAGCATTGCTGGCTCTGGCCGTTCTGGCCGCGGGTTGCAGCAGCAACAGTAAAAAAGAACTGCCGCCTGCGGAGCTGACCAGCTTCAAGGAAGAAGTGGTCCTGCAAAAGCAGTGGAGCCGCTCCATCGGTGACGGTCAGGGTGAAACCTACAACATGCTGGTACCGGCCATCGACGGTGACAACATTGTCGCCGCCGACGTGACCGGCGTAGTGATTTCCATGGATCGCATGAACGGCGACGTGAAGTGGAAGAAAGACCTCGAAATACCGGTATCCGGCGCCGTAGGCGTGGGTTACGGCATGGTCTTGCTCGGTACCCTCAAGGGTGAAGTCGTGGCGCTGGATTCCAGCACCGGTGAAGAGAAATGGCGCGCTCGCGTGACCAGTGAAGTCCTCGCACCGCCTGCCACCAACGGTGATATCGTCGTGGTGCAAACCCAGGACGACCGTGTGATCGGCCTCGACGCCAGCACCGGCGCACAGCGTTGGTTGTACGACAGCACGCCTGCTGTGCTGACGCTGCGCGGTACCAGTGGTCCGATTGTGACCAACAATCTGGCCGTTGCAGGCCTGTCGACCGGTAAAGTGGTCGCCCTGGATACCCAGAACGGCGTACCGGCTTGGGAAACCCGTGTGGCCATCCCGCAAGGTCGTTCCGAACTGGACCGCGTAGTGGACATTGACGGCGGTTTGCTGTTGTCGGGTGAAACCCTTTACGTCGCCACTTACCAGGGTCGTGTTGCGGCACTGGACCTGCAGAGCGGCCGCGTCAACTGGCAGCGTGATGCTTCCAGCTACGCCGGTGTCGCCCAAGGGTTTGGCAGCGTCTATGTCAGCCTGGCGTCCGGCACTGTTGAAAGTGTCGACGAACGTTCCACCACCGCACTGTGGAGCAACGACTCCCTGGCGCGCCGCCAGCTGTCGGCACCGGAAGTGTTCTCCAGCTATGTAGCGGTCGGTGACTTCGAAGGCTACCTGCACCTGCTGAGCCAGGTAGACGGTCGTTTCGTCGGTCGCGAGCGTATCGACAGCGACGGCCTGCGTGCGCGTCCGCTGGTGGTGGGTAACATGCTTTATGTGTTTGGCAACAGCGGCAAGCTGGAAGCCCTGACCATCAAGTAAAGGTTTGACTATGCTTGGGGTAACCCCCAGGCGGCCCTGCTTCAACGCTTTCTGTAGGAGCGAGCTTGCTCGCGAAGGACGTCAACGCTAACGCGGTTTTGCTGGATAACCGCGGCGTCCTCAGTGTTTTCGCGAGCAAGCTCGCTCCTACAGGGATCGGTGCCAGGCAGGGTATGTGGCATTTTAAATGCCGCCCCGAGCACCAGCCGCTGCCCTGCAGCGGCTTTTGTATTTTCTGAAATAACGAAGTGGAGAGCCGCATGGTTCCCGTAATCGCCCTGGTGGGCCGACCTAACGTCGGTAAGTCCACCTTGTTCAACCGCCTGACCAGGACTCGCGACGCTATCGTCGGCGACTTGTCCGGTCTGACCCGTGATCGCCAATACGGTGAGGCAAAGTGGCAAGGGCGCTCCTACATTATCGTCGACACCGGTGGTATCTCCGGTGACGAGCATGGCATGGACGAAAAGATGGCCGAGCAGTCGCTGCTGGCCATTGAAGAAGCCGATGTCGTGTTGTTCCTGGTGGACGCCCGTGCGGGCTACACCGCTGCCGACCAGATGATTGGCGAGCACCTGCGCAAGCGCAACAAGCGTTCCTATCTGGTCGCCAACAAGATCGACAACATCGATCCTGAGCAGGCCCGTGCCGAGTTCAGCCCGATGGGCCTGGGCGACGCGATTCCAATCGCCGGTGCCCACGGTCGCGGCATCACCCAGATGCTGGAAGTCGCCTTGCGCGACTTCCCCAAGGATGACGTCGAGGAAGAAGAGGGTGAGGAAGAGATCGTCGCCGAAGGTGAGGAAGCCAAGCGCATTCCTGGCCCGAGCGAAAAAGACGGTATCAAGATCGCCATCATCGGCCGCCCTAACGTCGGCAAGTCGACCCTGGTCAACCGCATGCTTGGTGAAGACCGGGTCATCGTCTATGACCAACCCGGCACCACCCGTGACAGCATCTACATCCCGTTCGAACGCAACGAGGAAAAGTACACGCTGATCGACACCGCCGGTGTGCGCAAGCGCGGCAAGATCCACGAGGAAGTTGAAAAGTTCTCGGTGGTCAAAACCCTGCAAGCGATCAAAGACGCCAACGTGGTGATCTTCGTGATGGACGCCCGCGAAGGCGTGGTGGACCACGATCTCAACCTGCTGGGCTTTGCCCTGGAGGCCGGTCGGGCACTGGTGATCGCGATCAACAAGTGGGACGGCATGACGCCGAGCGAGCGCGATTTCGTCAAGATCGAGCTGCAACGCCGCCTGTTCTTCGTCGAGTTCGCCGATATCCACTTTATCTCGGCACTGCACGGCACCGGCGTGGGCAACCTGTACGCTTCCGTGCAGAACTCGTTCAAGTCCGCAGTGACCCGCTGGCCGACCAACCGCCTCACTCAGATCCTGGAAGATGCCGTTGGCGAGCACGCGCCACCGATGGTCAACAACCGCCGGATCAAATTGCGTTACGCCCACTTGGGTGGTGCCAACCCGCCGATTATCGTGATTCACGGTAACCAGATCGAGAAGGTGCCGAAGTCCTATGTGCGTTACCTGGAAAACACTTACCGCCGTGTCTTGAAGCTGGTCGGTACGCCGATCCGTATCGAGTTCAAGGGTGGCGAGAACCCATACGAAGGCAACAAGAACACGCTGACTGACCGTCAGGTGAACAAGAAGCGTCGTTTGATGACTCACCACAAGAAGGCCGACAAGAAGCGCCGCGATAAGAAGTAACGGCAGCTTCAAGTTGTTAGCTACAAGCTGCAAGAGAGGGCTCCTTTGGAGCCCTTTTTTGTGCCTGGTGGTTTGCCCCTTGACCTGCTTGCGGCTTGCAGCTTAAAACTTGTAGCTCACCCGAAGGGGGCTCCCATGATCACCAGCAAGTTGCCGAATGTCGGCACGACCATTTTTACCACCATGTCGCAACTCGCTGCCGAGACCGGCGCGCTGAATTTGTCCCAGGGCTTCCCGGACTTCAATGGCCCCCAGGGTTTGCTCGATGCAGTGGGCAAGCATATCGGCCTAGGTCATAACCAATACGCGCCAATGACCGGCTTGCCTGTGCTGCGTCAACAAGTGGCCGCCAAGATCGCGCGTAGCTATGGCGCTGTGGTCAATGCCGACAGTGAGGTGACCATCACTCCTGGCGCCACCGAGGCGATCTTCTGTGCGATCCAGGCGGTGATTCGCCAGGGCGATGAAGTCATCGTATTCGACCCCAGCTATGACAGCTACGAGCCCTCGGTGGAGCTGGCTGGAGGTCGCTGCGTGCATGTGCAACTGAGCCTTGATGGCTTTGCGCTGGACTTCGAGAAGATCAAGGCGGCGCTGTCTCCGCGCACGCGCATGATCATCCTCAATTCCCCACATAATCCGACCGGCGCGCTGATCAGCCGCGCCGAGCTGGACCAGTTGGCCGAACTGATTCGCGAGCGTGACATCTACCTGGTCAGCGATGAAGTCTACGAACACCTGGTATTTGACGGCGTGGCCCATGTCAGCGTGTTGGCTCATGAAGAACTCTACCAGCGCGCCTTCGTGGTCAGCTCTTTCGGCAAGACCTACCACGTCACCGGTTGGAAAACCGGCTACGTCGTCGCGCCGCCCGCCCTCACCACCGAACTGCGCAAGGTGCATCAATACGTCAATTTCTGCGGCGTGACTCCACTGCAATACGCGCTGGCCGACTTCATGGCCGAACACCCGGAGCATGTCGACGAGTTGCCGGCGTTCTATCAGGCCAAGCGCGATCTATTCTGCGACCTGCTGGCACCGTCGCGCTTCAGCTTTACCCGAGTGACCGGCACTTACTTCCAACTGGTGGATTACTCACAGATCCGCCCGGACCTGGATGACGTCGCGATGTCGCTGTGGATGACCCGCGAACATGGCGTGGCGACGATTCCGGTCTCGGTGTTCTACCAGACCCCACCCCAAGGCCAGCGCCTGGTGCGCCTGTGCTTTGCCAAACGCGAGGAAACGCTGCAACAAGCGGCCGAAAAACTATGCGCGATCTGAGTGCTCTGCCGAACCTGAACATCGCCCTGGTCCAGACCAGCCTGGCCTGGCACGACCGCCAAGCCAACCTTGAGCACTTCGCGTTATTGTTGGAGCAGGCGAAAGGCGCCGATCTGATCGTGTTGCCGGAGATGTTCACCACCGGTTTTTCCATGGAGTCAGCAACCCTCGCCGAACCCGAAAACGGCCCGACCCACCGTTGGCTCCAGGCCCAGGCCGCGAGGTACAACGCGGTCATCACCGGCAGCGTGATCATCCAGGCCGCCGACGGCAGCCATCGCAACCGCCTGCTGTGGGCTCGGCCGGATGGCGAGGTGTTGCATTACGACAAACGCCACCTGTTCCGCATGGCCGGTGAGCACAACCACTACACCCCCGGAGAGCGCCAGGTGCAGTTCGAAGTGAAGGGCTGGCGTATTCGCCCGTTGATTTGCTACGACCTGCGCTTCCCGGTGTGGAGCCGTGACGCCCAGGACACCGACCTGCTGCTGTACACCGCCAACTGGCCGGGGGCGCGGCGCTCGCACTGGAACCGACTGCTGCCGGCGCGGGCCATCGAGAACCTGTGCTATGTGGCGGCGGTGAATCGGGTGGGCACGGATGGGAAGGGTTTTGCCTACACCGGGGATAGCCAGGTGTTGGACTTCCAGGGCGAGACGTTGCTGAGTGCGGGGGAGGCGGATGGGGTGTTCCAGGTCAATCTGGATGCGGCAGAACTGGCAGCGTATCGCACACGGTTTCCGGCGAACCTGGATGCCGATACCTTCCAGTTTGTCTGAGAGACCACCATCGGGGGCAAGCCCCCTCCCACATTTTAAGTGTTCACAAATCAAAGTGTGGGAGGGGGCTTGCCCCCGATGAGGCCCCCACAGACCACAAAAAACCAAAAAAAAGGCCCCAGGACTCATATCCAGGGGCCTTTCACATTTTAAGCAGACTGCTTACGCTGCTTTCGCTTCCTGCTGGCTCAACGAACGGTTCAGCGCACTGAACAGCGCCTTGAAGCTCGCTGTGGTGATGTTTTCATCAATCCCCACACCATGCACCGGACGCTCGCCGTTCACACGCAGTTCGATGTAGGCCGCCGCCTTGGCGTTGGTGCCCGCACCGATTGCATGTTCGTTGTAGTCCATGATCTCCACGCCAATCGGCAAGCCGGCCACCAACGCTTCCAGGGCGCCGTTGCCTTTGCCTTTCCAGTGCAGGTTGGTTTCGCCCTGGCCCTTGCCCGCGACTTCCACCTCGACAAAACTGTTGCCGTTCTCTTCCTGCAGGCGATGGCTGACCAGGGCGTACGGGGTGTTGGCTTGCAGGTATTCACGCTGCAGCAAGGCGTAGATCTGCGGTGCAGTCATCTCCAGGCCGACGCGGTCGGTTTCGGCCTGTACCACCTGGCTGAACTCGATCTGCATGCGACGTGGCAAGCTGATGTCGTATTCCTGCTCCAGCAGGTAGGCGATGCCGCCTTTGCCCGACTGGCTGTTCACGCGAATCACCGCCTCGTAGCTGCGACCAATATCGGCCGGGTCGATCGGCAAGTACGGCACTTCCCACAGCGCATCGTCTTTCTGCTGGGCGAAACCCTTGCGGATTGCATCCTGGTGCGAACCGGAGAACGCGGTGTGCACCAGGTCACCCACGTACGGGTGACGCGGGTGAACCTGGATCTGGTTGCACTCTTCGACGACTTTGCGCACGCCATCGATGTCGGAGAAATCCAGCTGTGGGTCGAGGCCCTGGGTGTACATGTTCAGTGCCACGGTGACCAGGTCGACGTTGCCGGTGCGCTCGCCGTTGCCGAACAGGCAGCCTTCGACACGGTCCGCGCCAGCCATCAGGCCCAGCTCGGTGGCGGCCACGCCGGTGCCACGGTCGTTGTGGGTGTGCAGGCTGATGATCACGCTGTCACGGCGATTGATATGGCGACCGAACCATTCGATCTGGTCGGCATAGATGTTCGGCGTGGCGCATTCCACGGTAGCCGGCAGGTTGAGGATCATCTTGTGCTCGGGCGTCGGGTTCCACACCTCGATCACCGCGTCACACACCTCCTTGGCAAACTCCAGCTCAGTAGCGCTGAAGGTCTCCGGGGAGTATTCGAAGGTCCACTGGGTTTCCGGCTGCTGGGCGGCGTATTTGACGAACAGCTTGGCGGCGTTGACCGCGATGGCCTTGATACCTTCCTTGTCCTGGTTGAACACGATGCGGCGGAAGGACGGCGACGTGGCGTTGTACAGGTGCACGATGGCTTTCTTGGCACCGCGCAGGGATTCGAAGGTGCGTGCGATCAAGTCTTCACGGCCCTGGGTCAGCACCTGGATGGTGGTGTCCTCGGGGATGTGGCCGTCTTCGATCAGGGTGCGCACGAAGTCGAAGTCGGTTTGCGAGGCGGCCGGGAACGAAGCTTCGATTTCCTTCACGCCGACGGCGACCAGGGTCTTCCAGAAGCGCAGCTTTTTCACTGCGTCCATCGGCTCGATCAGCGACTGGTTGCCATCACGCAGGTCGGAGCTGCACCAGATCGGCGCTTCGGTGATGGTCTTCGATGGCCAGGTGCGGTCCGGGATATCGATGGTCGGGAACGCGCGGTACTTCGAAGACGGGTCTTTGAGCATGCTCATCGGGAAATCCTTTGTTGTAGGGGCCGAGAAAAGGCGGCCTGCCGTAGAACTGTTTTTAGGGATAAAACGTAAAGACGAGGCAGATCGATTCAGCCTGGCAGTCGTGCGCTGACGAGGCACAGGCTGCGGTGCTGGCGGAGCTGAATGAGGGTATGAGAGGTTTTCATAAGCTCAACCCTAACCGTCGGGGTGAAAGATGGCAAGCAGTCGCTAAAAATTGATAGAAGTTCTTCTAACGGCGTATGAAACGAGATCTTATGCCTGAAGATGATTTAATATCTGGATATAATTGCGCGCCCATTATCGAGCGCGCAATCCAGTGTTTCAGGGTTGGAACGCGCCGATAAAGATCGCCGGGTCGACCCGCGCATCGTTCAGGCTGACGTTCCAGTGCATGTGCGGGCCGGTCGCACGGCCAGTCGAACCGACCTTGCCCACCACCGCGCCGCGCGTGAGTTGATCGCCCACTTTCACGTCGATCTTCGACATGTGGCAGAACATGCTGATAAAGCCCTGGCCGTGGTCGACGAATACCGTGTTGCCGTTGAAGAAGTAGTTGCCCACCAGGATCACTTTGCCGTTTGCCGGCGTCTTGATCGGCGTACCGGCCGGCACGGCGAAGTCCAGGCCCGAATGGGGATTGCGCTCTTCACCGTTGAAGAAACGCCGCACGCCGAACTTGCTCGACAGTGGTCCGTTTACCGGTTTATCCAGCACCAGGTTGCTCGGTAGGTTAGGGCTGAAACTGCGGTAGGCCTTGAGCTGCACTGCCAATTCGCCTTCGATGCGCTTGAGCTGCGCCGGGTCAGGGTTTACCTGGCTTTTGTTTTTTAGGGTGATGCGCTGTTCCGGGTACTTTTTGTAGCCGACGATAAACGGCAGGTTGCGCCCGCCGCTGCTGATGCGCTCATTGCCAGGCTTGACCGTCAACGGAATACCGACAATCGCCAGCCAGGTGTCCGCTTCTTTCACCACCAGTACCGGCTTGCCCAGGTACGTGGCTTTGGGGGCGGCAGCGGAAGGGCCGAGTTCGACCACGGCAACCCCGCCAGGCACGGGCTTTTTGAGGGTTCGGGTAATGTAGCTGTCGGCCTGCGCGTTAAAGGCAAGGCACAGCAGCATCAACACACTGAAGAGACGTGGCATCGATCAATCCAATAACGAAAGGGTGACGGGTGTCAGGTGGTTGTCTTCCACCCGCACCTGCAATTGGCCCTCACCGAGGCGCGCGCTCAGGCGCTGGCCGGTGTGGGTCTGCGCGGCATTGCGAATGGCCTGGCCGCGCTCATCCAAGAGGATGCTGTATCCACGGCCCAGGGTCGCCAGCGGGCTGACCACGTGCAGCGTCTGCATCTGACTTTGCAATTGCAGGCGCCGTGCCTTGAGGCCTTCGCGCATGGCGCGGGGCAGGCGTTCGGCGAGGCTGTCCAGGCGTTGGCGCAACAGGGCCAACTGGCGGCCCGGGTGCTGACCGGCAAGGCGCGTTTCCAGGCGGATCAGGCGTTCACGGCGGGTATTGAGGCTGCGCTCGAAGGCGCGGCGCAGGCGCATGTCCAGGTCGTCCAGGCGCTGGGCTTGCTGACGCAGGCGTTCACCGGGGTGACGCAGGCGTCGGGCCATGCCTTCCAGGCGCAGGCGGTCGTGGCTCAGGCGGTTGCGCATCAGCATCACCAGGCGCCGGTGCAGGTTTTCGACCTGGCGCACCAGGTGGCTGGCGTCCGGAGCGAGCAATTCGGCAGCGGCGGAAGGGGTGGGGGCGCGCACGTCGGCCACGAAGTCGCTGATCGATACATCAGTTTCATGGCCAACGGCGCTGACGATCGGTGTGACGCAGGCGTCCACCGCACGGGCCACGGCTTCCTCGTTGAAGCACCAGAGGTCTTCCAGCGAGCCGCCGCCACGGGCCAGGATCAGCGCATCGAAGCCACGGGCATCCGCGAGTTTCAACGCGCGTACGATCTGCGGTATCGCTTCGCGGCCTTGCACGGCGGTGGGGATCAGGGTCAGTTCAATGTTGGGCGCACGGCGACGGAACACACTGATGATGTCGCGAATCACCGCGCCGGTCGGCGAGCTGATAATACCGATGCGCCGAGGGTGCGCCGGCAGCGGCACCTTGCGCTCGGCACTGAACAGGCCTTCGGCGCTGAGCTTTTCCTTCAGCGCATCGAACGCCAGGCGCAACGCCCCATCACCGGCCGGTTCCACCGTATCGAGGATCAGTTGGTAATCACCCCGGCCCTCGAACAGCGAGACCTTGCCGCGCACTTTCACCGCCAGGCCATCCTTCAGCGCCTGGCGCACCCGCGCAGCGTTGTTGCGGAACAACGCGCAACGCACCTGGGCGCCGCTGTCCTTGAGCGTGAAATACACATGGCCCGAGGCCGGGCGGGCGAGGTTGGAGATCTCGCCTTCGACCCAGATATTGGTGAACACGTCTTCCAGCAACACCCGCGCACGGCCGTTGAGCTGGCTGACAGTCAGGACCTCGCGGTCCAGGCCCAGGCGGGCAAAAGGATCTTTAATCATGGGCGGCAGTTTATAGGCATTCGTGCAAGGTTTGACAGAACTGCTCCACCAGCGCGCTCGGCGCCTGTGCGCAGGCCAGGGCCACGGTGCTGAGGCAGCCCGGGTCGGCCAGGGGTAAAAAGTGCACGTTGGCGGGGGCGATGTCCTGCATGGATTTTGGTAACAAGGCAATACCGAAGCCGGCCTGGATCAGTTGCAGCTGGGTGGTCTTGCGCGACATCACTCGCGCGGCTTTGGGAAAAAATCCGGCACGCATGCATAGCTCGGCTGATAGATAACTCAGGCCGCCGCGCTGGGGGTGGGGTATTGAAATAAACGCTTCGTCCTTCAATTGCCCTAGCTCGATGGGCGCATGACTACGCGCTAACGCATGGTTGGGCGGTACGGCCAGCAGCAGTTGCTCGCTATACAACGGCATCACCCGAACCCCCTCGCGCTGGCGCAGCACCGGCAAGCGCAGCACGCCGACCTCAAGGCGACCGTCGGCAATTTCTTCCAACTGCGCTTCTGAAGACAGTTTGACGATATCCATCGACACCCCAGGGCAGCGTTCCAACCAAGCGCCGATACCCTGCAGCAAAGGGCCGCTCATCGGCACAGTGCTCGAATGGCTCAGGCGCAGCGTGCCCAGTTCGCCATTGCCCACTTGTGTCGCCATTTGGCTGGCCTTGAGCAGTTCACTCAGCAGGTTGCGGGCTCGCGGATAGAAGGCTTCGCCCGCCGCCGTAAGCCGCGGTTGGCGTGCGGTGCGTTCGAACAGCGGGGTTTGCAGCTGGGTTTCCAGCTCCTTGATCTGTCGGCTCAAGGCTGACTGCGCCACAAACAGGCGTTCGGCGGCGGCACTGAAGCTGCCGCTGTCGGCGATTTCGACGAAGTAACGCAGTTGGCGGGTGGAAATCACGCGTCATGCCTTTTCGAGATAGATGGGGGGCTTTGAAGATATTAGTCGCATCCCTCACTGATGGCTAAAGTGATGGCCATCTCTTACAAGGAATACCCCATGAGCCCGGTTGAGCTGATAAGTCAGTGGTCGTTTGGTGGTGTGGATTGGCTGGTGATCGGCGTGGGTGTGGTGGTGGCCTACATCGTGTTTGGCATCGCTGGCTTCGGTACGGCGCTGGTCGCGGGGCCGATTCTGATCCTGTTTATGCCACTGTCAAAGATCATCCCTTTGCTGGTGCTGCTGGATTTTGTCGCGGCGTTTGGCAACCTGCTGCAATCGCGGCGCGATGTGAACAAGCTGGAGCTGCTGCGCTTGCTGCCGTGCATGGCGATTGGCTGCACACTCGGCGTAGTGTTTTTGCTCAACTTGCATTCGGACCTGTTGCTGTTGTTGATGGGCCTGTTTATCAGCGCCTACGCGCTCTACAGCCTGGCGGTGAAGGCGCGGCCGACGCAGTTGGCGGCGGGGTGGTCGATACCCATGGGTACGGTGGGCGGGTTGTTCGGGGCGCTGTTCGGCAGTGGTGGCTTCTTATATGCGATCTACCTCAACAGTCGCCTGTCCAAAGACGCGGCGCGCGCCACCCAGAGTGCGTTGATCAGTTGCAGCACGGTGGTGCGCCTCAGTCTGTTCCTGGTGGCCGGGGTGTATGCTGATTTACCGTTGTTGATATTGGCGCTGTGCCTGCTGCCGGCGATGGCGTTGGGGCTGTGGTGTGGGCGCAGGTTGACGATGCGCATGTCGCGCGAGGCATTTGTGCGGCTGGTGACCTGGCTGGTGCTGGCCAGCGGTATTGCATTGATCGGGCGGTACTTGAGCACTTGACCTGAGTAGGGCAGGGATTAAGCTGCCAGCCTTTAGGGCCTCTTCGCGAGCAAGCCCGCTCCCACATTCGACCGCATTCTATCTGTTGGAATGCAGTCGAATGTGGGAGCGGGCTTGCTCGCGAAGAGGCCAGACGGCACACCGCAGGACTCTCAGGCCCCATGAACTCCCAAAGCATCCTTGTCCCGAAAATCTCCACCTTGCCCGTCCACGAACCCCGTGCCCGGGCGATCGTGCGCTGGCTGGTGCGCAAGAACATCATCAAGGAAGAGCTGACCACCTGTGGCCGCACTGGCAACCGCATGGGCTACGCCCTGGCCGATGGCGCCCGCGCCGTGGTGCTTTACCCCGAGGCACTGCCGTTCAACGAACCGATCAATGGCCTGGAGATCATCTACAAGCGCTGCATCTACACGCCGGCCAAGGGCTTTCTCGAAGAAGCCGGTTGCCCGGAATGCCGCAAGGAAGTCGGCGAAGCGCTGTTCGAAAGCCTGGAAGACTGGATGCCCGGCCACACCGACAACTTCACCTGCCCGCTATGTGGGCATGAAGACGACATCAACGGCTTCCTGTTCCTGCAGGAATGCGGGTTTTCCAACCTGGGATTCATCTTCAACAACTGGGCGGAGGCGGGGTTCAAGCAGAGTTTTATCGACGAATTCGCCGATTGGCTGGACCAGAAGATGAGTTGGGTCAAAGTCGAGCTTTAATCCGATCGTCCGATCCGATCGTTCCCACGCTCTGCGTGGGAATGCATCCCGTGACGCTCCGGGTCACCCTTGCGCTGGGGCAGGACGCGGAGCGTCCAAGGCGGCGTTCCCACGCGGAGCGTGGGAACGATCGGGACAGTTAAATTACCCATCTATCAGTATTACCAAGTTTGTCAGAGTTTTACATTGAGCCCGACAGGGTGCATGTATATAATGGCGCGCTTCCATTTTCCCGCTCGGGAGCCCCCGCGATGCTGCGTATCAGCCAAGAAGCTCTGACATTCGACGACATTCTCCTAGTGCCCGGTTATTCCGAGGTGCTTCCTAACGAAGTCAGTCTCAAGACCCGCCTAACCCGTGGCATCGAGCTGAATATTCCCCTGGTTTCCGCTGCCATGGACACCGTCACCGAAGCCCGTCTGGCCATCGCCATGGCTCAGGAAGGCGGCATCGGCATCATCCACAAGAACATGACCATCGAGCAGCAAGCTGCCGAAGTGCGCAAGGTCAAGCGTTACGAAGCCGGTGTGGTGAAGGATCCAATCACCATCGAAGCCGACGCCACCGTGCGTGACCTGTTCGACCTGACCCGCCTGCACAACATCTCCGGCGTTCCGGTACTGCACGATGGCGACCTGGTCGGCATCGTCACTTCCCGTGACGTGCGTTTCGAGAACCGTCTTGAAGTCACCGTCCGTGAAGTGATGACGCCCAAAGAGCGTCTGGTCACGGTCAAGGAAGGCGCCGACAAGAACGATGTGCGCGAACTGCTGCACAAGCACCGCATCGAGCGCGTACTGATCGTCGATGACAAATTCGCCCTCAAAGGCATGATGACCGTCAACGACATCGAAAAAGCCAAGGCTTACCCGCTGGCCAGCAAGGATGACCAAGGTCGTCTGCGCGTTGGCGCTGCGGTCGGCACTGGTAAAGACACCGGCGACCGCGTTTCGGCGCTGGTCGCTGCCGGTGTGGACGTAGTAGTGGTCGACACCGCCCACGGCCACTCCAAAGGCGTGATCGACCGCGTGCGTTGGGTCAAGCAGAACTTCCCTGAAGTGCAAGTGATCGGCGGCAACATCGCCACCGGCGCTGCCGCCAAGGCCTTGGCTGAAGCGGGCGCTGATGCGGTCAAGGTCGGTATCGGCCCTGGCTCGATCTGCACCACGCGTATCGTCGCCGGTGTGGGCGTGCCGCAAATCAGCGCCATCGCCAACGTTGCTGCTGCCCTTGAAGGCACCGGCGTTCCGTTGATCGCCGACGGCGGCATCCGTTTCTCCGGTGACCTGTCCAAGGCCATCGTCGCCGGCGCTTCCTGCGTGATGATGGGCTCGATGTTCGCCGGTACTGAAGAAGCGCCAGGCGAGATCGAACTGTTCCAGGGCCGTTCCTACAAGGCTTACCGCGGCATGGGTTCGCTGGGCGCCATGTCCCAGGCGCAAGGCTCTTCCGACCGTTACTTCCAGGACTCCTCGGCAGGCGCCGAGAAGCTCGTCCCGGAAGGCATCGAAGGCCGTGTGCCGTACAAAGGCACCCTGAGCGCGATCATCCATCAACTGATGGGCGGCCTGCGTTCCTCGATGGGCTACACCGGCAGCGCCGACATCGAAGAAATGCGTACCAAGCCTGAGTTCGTACGGATCACCGGCGCCGGCATGGCTGAATCCCATGTCCACGACGTGCAGATCACCAAGGAAGCGCCAAACTACCGCGTAGGTTGAGGCTTCCAGCAAAATGTTAAGTAACCGGGGCTGTTCTTCAGCCCCGAGTTGTTTCTGATTCATTAGACGAGACTGACTTCATGGCCCTCGACATTCACGCCCACCGCATCCTGATCCTCGATTTCGGTTCCCAGTACACCCAGCTGATCGCCCGCCGCGTGCGCGAAATCGGCGTGTACTGCGAACTGCATCCGTTCGACATGGACGACGAAGCGATCCGCGAATTCGCACCGAAAGGCGTCATCCTCGCCGGTGGCCCCGAGTCCGTGCACGAAGCCAACAGCCCGCGTTGCCCGCAAGCCGTGTTCGACCTGGGCGTACCGGTCTTCGGCATCTGCTACGGCATGCAGACCATGGCCGAGCAACTGGGCGGCAAGGTCGAAGGTTCCGAGCTGCGTGAATTCGGTTATGCCCGTGTCGATGTGGTCGGCAAGAGCCGCTTGCTGGACGGCATCGAAGACCACGTCGACGCCGACGGCCTGTTCGGCCTCGACGTGTGGATGAGCCACGGTGACAAGGTCACCAAGATGCCGCAGGACTTCCACATCCTGGCCAGTACCCCGAGCTGCCCGATCGCCGGTATGTTCAGTGACGAGCGTCGTTACTACGGCGTGCAGTTCCACCCGGAAGTGACCCACACCAAGCAAGGCGGGCGCATCCTGTCGCGCTTCATCCTCGACATCTGCGAGTGTGAAGCCCTGTGGACTCCGTCCAAGATTGCTGAAGACGCCATCGCCCAGGTGCGCGCCCAGGTCGGCACCGACAACGTCTTGCTTGGCCTGTCCGGTGGCGTTGACTCCTCCGTGGTTGCCGCGCTGCTGCACAAAGCCATCGGCGACCAGCTGACCTGCGTGTTCGTCGACAACGGCCTGCTGCGCCTGCACGAAGGCGAGCAGGTGATGGCCATGTTCGCCGAGAACATGGGCGTCAAGGTGATCCGCGCCAACGCCGAAGATCAGTTCTTGAATAACCTGGCCGGCGAGTCCGACCCGGAGAAGAAGCGCAAGATCATCGGCCGCACCTTCATCGACGTGTTCGATGCCCAGTCCAACAAACTGGACAACATCAAGTTCCTCGCCCAAGGCACCATCTACCCCGACGTGATCGAGTCGGCCGGCGCCAAGAGCGGCAAGGCCCACGTGATCAAGTCCCACCACAACGTGGGTGGCCTGCCTGAGGAAATGAACCTCAAGCTGGTAGAACCGCTGCGCGAACTGTTCAAGGACGAAGTCCGTCGTCTGGGCCTGGAACTGGGCCTGCCGTACGACATGGTCTACCGCCACCCATTCCCAGGCCCGGGCCTGGGCGTGCGCATCCTCGGTGAAGTGAAGAAGGAATACGCCGACCTGCTGCGTCGCGCCGACCACATCTTCATCGAAGAACTGCGCAAGGCCGACTGGTACCACAAAGTCAGCCAGGCGTTCGTGGTGTTCCAGCCGGTCAAGTCCGTAGGCGTTGTAGGCGATGGCCGTCGCTACGCGTGGGTCGTGGCCCTGCGTGCGGTAGAAACCATCGACTTCATGACCGCTCGCTGGGCGCACCTGCCGTACGAACTGCTGGAGACTGTCAGCGGCCGTATCATCAATGAGATCGAAGGCATTTCGCGCGTGACGTATGACGTGTCGAGCAAGCCGCCGGCGACGATTGAGTGGGAATGATCCCGCAACGCTGTATGAAAAAACCGGCCTAGGCCGGTTTTTTCATTTCAGGCGAAGGCGTTGATCAGAAGTCGTAACGTACGTTCGCAGTGAAGGTGTCGGCGTCGAAACCGCTGCTGGTCAGGTAGTTGTACGTCCCGCCCACGCTCCACGCGCCCACGCGGTAGTTGGCGCCCAGTCCCAGCTCGTAGCTGTCGCGCGCCGGTGTTGCGCCTGTGGTGGTGAACGGGGTGCCGCCGAGCACGAAGGTGGAGGTGGTGCCGGCCTTGTCGCCGATGAAATCGTGCCAGGCCATCAGCTTGGCTTCCGGTTCAAAGCTGCCCACGCCTACGTCAAAAGCGGCCGCCAGGCGAGCACCCAGGCCCATTTCGCCGATTTCGTAGCGCTGGCTGCCGACGTTGAGGGCGGCTGAGCTGCCTTTTTCACGGTACGAGTCAATCGATACATTGGCATAGCGCGCACCGACTTGTGGTTCCAGCAGCCACTGTTTGTCGAGCTGGAACGTGTAGCCTGCCAGCGCGTTGACGCCGAAGATCTCACTGTCGTAGTCGGCCTTGGCGCGGGTGCCGGCGATGTAGCGTTTGGATTCGTTGTCGTTCCAGCCGTACATCAGCGAGGTGTCGACAAAGAAGTTGTCACGGGCCCAGTTGCCGTACAGGGTCAGTGCATGGCCGCTGACGTCGGTCTTGTTGCCCTGGTCGGTTTTCACGTCGCTGGTCAGGTAGCTGTAAGCCAGGCCCACGGTGGTATCGGCGTTGAGCTTGCCGTCGGCGCCCACGGCGATGCCGTGGGTGTTCGCGTCGTAGCCGTCGACACCGTGGCGGCTGTCCTGGTTGGCATCGCTGGACAGTGCCTGCAGCCATACGCCTTGTCCGGCCAGCACGTCACCGGAGGACAGGCCGCTACGCGCTTTGCTGGAGCGGCGGTTGATGGTACTGGCGACCAGGTTCTGGCTGCTGGTGGCTGCGTTGATCGCGCCACGGCTGACGTCGGGGGTCAGGCTTTCGGCCAGTTTGGCCAGTTCTTCGCTGGAGGCGGCGTTGGCGAATTGCTGGAATACCGGGTCGCTTTCGTCCAGCTGGCCCATGAGCGTGTTCTTGAGTGGCTTGATGGCATTCACCGCATTGCGCGAACCACTAGCGCTCATCAGGTCTTGCGTGATCACCTCATCACTGCGGGTGGCAACCAGTGCTTTCACGTCCTGGCCTTCGATGCCGAAGTTCCTCACCTCAAGCAGCGCCGAGGAGGAAACCACGGACAGGTTCTGCGGGTCTTCCCAGGTGCCAGAGTTGATCAGGGTGTAGCGCGTGCCCTGGGCCGACGTGCGGAAGTCATCGGAGCGCGCCTGCAGTTCGATCTGGCTGCCTGCAGAGAAGAAGGTATTGCCGGTGACTTTCAGGATCGGCGTGTTGGGCAGTGTGTTGTTGTCCAGCAGCAGGCGCAGGCGCGCAGTGGCGCTGTCCAGGTCGAGGTCGCCCACAATCGTGGTCTGCGGGCGAAGCAGCGTCAGGCGGCCACCGTCGATATCGACGTAACTGGCGCGGATGGTCGAGCCATCGAACAGCGCGTCCCCTCGCACCAGCACACCACTCAGGCCCAGCAGGTCACCCTTGACCTGGCCACCCTCCCAGTAGAAATACGAACGTGGGGCATTGTCGTCCGCCAGAATGGCAGCGGTGCCACCTTCGATCAGGCCACCTGTCTGCCTGATGGAGAGGGTGTCGGAACCGCCGGAGGTGTCGAGACTGCGAAAGCGGATACCGACCCCGTCAGCGGAGATAGTCCCGCTGTTGTAGATACCACTCGTCATCTGACCCGTGAAGCGTGCGTTCTCGATGTCGATACCCACAGAGTCGATGCCACGTGCGGTGATAGTGCCCGAGTTATTGATGCGCGCCTGGGACGAGGTGATCAGCATGCCTTCGGCATTGGCGCCTGTCACAGTGATGTTGCCGTTGTTGTTCACTCCGCCAGCGATCTTTGCCAGATACAGGTCCAGCCCGACGACGGCGTTACCGCTCACCGTAATGTCGCCATTATTTACCAAGTCGCCACCGACGTTGGAATTGAGGGTCATGGCGATACCGGACGGGAAGTCGGTGGGGGTCGCAGCCGTCAGGTTGATTTTGCCCTGGTTGACCAGGTTGCCCGCCAGGGTCACGTTGGTCAGTTCCACACCTGCGTTTTGCGATATCCCGGTGAAGGTGGCGTTATTGAATACACCACCGGAGCTGCTGTATGCCCCTGTGCTCAGGTCGTGGTTCAAGTCGGGAGCGGGTACGGCATGTGCTGTCGCAGTAGCAGCCGCGACGGACAGCGGCAACAACGAGCGGCGCAGGTGGGAAATGTTCAAGGTAGTATCCTTACAGGGCAGAAACTGACAGGGAACAGCCCACGCGTCAGCGTCTGTTTTAGGCATCCCTGCCAGCTTGTCAGTGAATTGCTGATTCAAGCGCCTGCGAATTTACACGATGCGTGTAGGACAATTCATCATAAAAAGAATGAGTGACGAAAAAAATCTAAAAAATGCGAAGTTGCCATTATTTTTTGCGGCTGTGTGGGGTAATTGAGCAATAAACGAAACTTTTAGGTCATTGTTGTTGTCGCGGTCGGTCAGGTACTGGGGGGAATGGTATTTCGGTGTTTTAAGCGGTCCTACCGTCCCCTAATTTCAGGATTCTCATGCATCAATGGCGTTTTATCCCATCGGCTCCATGTTGCTTCCCACCCCCTGTCATGACTTGCTCCCGGTACATGAACGAATTCGGAGAGGGGCGAGTCAAGTGCCTGTTGATATCTGTCCGCCAAACGACTTGGAACGATCAGGTCTGCTTCGCCGATGAGATGACGCTGGGGCAACAAGGCGAGTCGACTACGATAGTCCAGCGGATCCAGTGAACCGTCGAGTGGCGACAGGCCTTTCATCGTCGCCCACAGGCGTGGACTGAGATTGCCAGCAAGGGTTTGCACCTGGGTAACGTCATTGCGCTGTGCCGCTAACAGTAATGCGAGCGCGCCACCACCGGAGTACCCGACCAGTTCGAACTCACTGTTGCCATAGCGCTGTTTTAATTGATCCAGCGCCTGGCTGAGGCTTGTGACCACTTCCTGAGAGAATCGTCGATGGGTCCAGAGTGCCGATTGACAGGTAGCGACCATGACGAACTGGCAGGGGCGTGCCAGGTACGCATTTGGTGTCGGATCATTGATCGCCAGCCGTGGTACCAACAGATTGTGCGGGCTCGGATCCAGGCTGGGTTGAGTGGCCGTCGCCCAGGAATGACCATCGCCTTCCAGGTAGACACGCAGGCGAGTCATCTTTTCTGCAGTGTGCGGAGCAAGTATGAAGAGAGGAAAGTGCTGTCCCGGCAGGACCTCCCATTGTCGATGGTGCTTCTCAGCCAGTTGTTGCAGAGCCTCGCGCGGCGATTGGCAGGCGATGAGAAGCGCGCTGGCCATCACCATCCAGGCTTTGTAGAAGAAGGCCAATGTCCGACGGCGGGGAAAGTATCTACTCATCATGTTTCATAACACGTCATTGGCATTGAAGTCGTCGGCATTGGCGGCGCGGTTCCAGGCTGAATCAAGGCAGCTATGGCCGCTGGTTTGTATTTCTGGTGCGCGAGCGCTCAACCAGCCGCGCGTGGATGAAGCACTATTCAAAACTCCGCGCATCGTATAGGGTGCATTAATGCAATATTGTGCAAATTTGCATTGCATTGGATGCATTTTGATATGAATGATTTAGGAATACTGATCAAGAGCCTGCGCAAAGCTGCTGGCCTTTCACAAAGCCAGCTCGCACAACGGCATGGCATGAGTCGCGCCACCATCTCGGGGATTGAGAACAATACCATCCCGGAAGTGGGGATTCGCAAGGTCGCAGCCATTCTTGAGGGCTTGGGATATGAGTTGACGGCCATCCCCAAACGTCGGCGCAAGACCCTTGATGAGCTGAAATCGGAGAATATCCATGACTAGTCAACGTGAGCGGCTCTATATCGGCGTAGGCGGCGTGCCTGCGGGAACGCTCGGGCGGGGAGAGGAGAACCGCCGCGATACAGTTTTCTCATATAACGACACTGTCAGCGAAGAGAATGCCGTCTCCCTGACCATGCCGGTGCGCCTGGAAAGCTACAACTGGGAGTATGGCGTTCACCCTTTGTTCGAGATGCACATCCCCGAGGGGCATCTCAAGGACGAACTTGTGCGACGCTTCAGCAAGTCGGTGCGCGGCTTTGATGACTTCGCGTTGTTGGGCATTGTAGGCCCGCATCAGTTGGGGCGTATCACCGTTGCTCATGACGCGGCTGGCGAGTCACTGCCCGAGGTCAAGCTTTCCGAGCTGTTGGTCTATGACGGAGCCAAAGACTTGTTTGTTGACCTTCTGAAAACCTACGCCGCCTACTCGGGGGTGTCGGGTGTTCAACCCAAGGTGTTGGTACGCGACGCTGACGACATGAACTCCGGTGTTGAGCGTCTCACCCATCGAGGTGCGACTCACCTGGTGAAGGCGTTCAGCGAATCTGATTTTCCGCAATTGGCGGCCAATGAATTTTTCTGCATGCGGGCCGCATTCCATTGTGGTCTTGAAGTGCCTGAGATCCAGCTCAGCCAACACGGGAAATTCCTGGTGGTGAAACGGTTCGACATCAGCGAAAGCGCCTACCTCGGATTTGAGGATATGTGCGTTTTATCGGGATGGGGAACCGCGAAGAAGTATGACGGAAGCTACCAGGGATGCGCGAAGCTGATCAGGTCATTTGTCACGCCCAGCCGTGTCACCAGAACGCTGGAAGACTTCTTCTTGATGGTGGCACTTTCTGCTGGCATCCAGAACGGTGACGCTCACCTGAAAAACTTCGGCTTGCTGTATGAGAATTGCGCAGAGGATGCGGACGTTTGGCTGGCACCGGCTTACGACCTGGTGACCACCACCGTGTACAGCGGCAACGACATCATGGGCTTGTTGCTCGGAGGTTCGAAGGCCTGGCCCAAGCGCAAGATGCTGGTCCAGTTCGGGCGCAGCTCGTGCGGCTTGTCCGAGGCACGTTGCAACGAACTGCTAGCCAGCGTGCAAGACGGCATGACCCGCGCGATGGCAGAGCTTTCAGCGTATCAAAGCACTCACCCTGAATTCGCGGTGGTAGGGGAGAAGATGACTGCGGCGTGGACGGCAGGACTGGCCAAGAGTATCGCGGTGCAATGACCTTCCCGACTTAAGTCTACCGCCGCGCAATATCCGAAAAGTAAAACTTATCCAACGTATGCCGCGACTCGGTGTACTCGAACTGCCGCCCGTCCTGCAAAAACGTCTGGTTGCTCACCACGATCACATGGCTCTGACCTTCAAGGTCCAGGTGTGTCTGGTCGTCCTTGCTGCGCGGTAGGGCTTCGATGGTGCGTTGGGCGTAGGCGATTTGCAGTTGCAAGGACTGTTCGATAAACGCGTAGATCGACTGTTCGGCAATCGAGCGGTCCAACCCTGGGATCACGTCGGCCACGAAGTGGTTGATGTCGAGGATCACCCGTTTGCCGCCGATGCGCCGTACTCGTTTGATACGGGTGATCAGGGTGCCGGGTTCGGCTTCGATGTGTTGCAGCAGTGAGCCTTCCAGCGGGAATTGGGTGAACTCGACTACTTCAGTGCGTACGTCGTCGCCCAGGTCTGCGTGGGTTTCGTGGAAGCTGACGATGCCGCCGAGTTGGAACTCGATCGGGTTGGGCGACAACACGAAGGTGCCCTTGCCGTGGATCTTTTGCGCAAACCCGCGCTCCTGCAACTGCTCGATGGCCCGACGCACGGTGCCTCGGCTGGCCTGGTAGCTGTCCATCAATTCGGTTTCGGAGGGGAGGCGCGTGCCGCGTTGCAGGCGTTCAGTGGTGATGCTGGCAAGCAGATCCGTATAGATCTGGTTGTATTTGCTCATGGGGATGGCTCTTTGCCGGGGTTGCGGTCAAGGCAGGAACCTTAGTGGCCCGGCTGGGGTTTGTCCATTGGACCCTTGGTAAATCAGGGTCTCTGTAGGAGCGAGCTTGCTCGCGAAGGTCGTTAACGATGACGCGAAAGCCTGATACCCAACAGCGCCCTCAGGTTCTTCGCGAGCAAGCTCGCTCCTACAAAAAAACCAGGCACATAAACTTTTTGTAACTCGTACAGACGAGTTGTTGCTTTAACTCGTACAGACGAGTACTTTTGCCCTCGGCGTGCTGCCAATGACTGCCCCCAATAAAAAAAACCAAAGTGGAAACCAAGCATGAGCCACGACTATTCGACTATCGCCCGCGAGATTCTTGAAAACCTCGGGGGCACAGGCAACCTTGAGCAAGCTGCCCACTGTGTGACCCGCCTGCGCCTGGCGCTCAAGGACCCGAGCCTGGTCAACAGCAGCGCGCTGAACCAGGTCGATCTGGTCAAGGGCTCGTTCTTTACCGGCGGCCTGTTCCAGGTGGTGATCGGCCCCGGTGAAGTGGAGAAGGTCTACGCCGCCCTGCGCGAACAGACCGGCCTCGCCGCCGCGACCATTGCCGATGTGAAGAAGAAGGGCGCCGACAAGACCAACGCCATGCAGCGCCTGGTGCGGGTGTTCTCCGATGTGTTCATGCCCATCCTGCCCGCGTTGATCATCGCCGGCCTGTTGATGGGCGTGAACAACCTGATGGGCGCCAAGGGCATGTTCATCGAGGGCAAGACGCTGCTGGAGGCGTATCCGAACCTGGATGGCCTGTGGAGCCTGATCAACCTGATGGCCAACACCTCCTTCGTCTTCCTGCCGGCCCTGGTGGGCTGGTCGGCTGCGAAGCGGTTTGGCGGCAGCGAAATCCTCGGCATCGTGCTTGGCCTGATGCTGGTGCACCCGGACCTGCTCAACGCCTGGAACTACGGCAAGGCAGTCGCTGGTCTCGACGGCCAGAGCCTGCCGTACTTCGATATTTTCGGTTGGTTCAAGATTGAAAAAGTCGGCTATCAGGGCCAGATCCTGCCGATCCTGATGGCGGCCTACGTGATGAGCGTCATCGAGAAATGGCTACGGGCGCGGGTGCCCAACGCGATTCAACTGCTGGTCGTGCCGATCACTACCATCGTTGTCACGGGGGTACTGGCCCTGGCGATCATCGGCCCGGTAACCCGCCACCTCGGCATCCTGATCACCGAAGGCGTGGTCACCCTGTTTGACCTGGCACCGATGGTTGGCGGGGCGATTTTCGGATTGCTGTATGCGCCGCTGGTGATCACCGGCATGCACCACATGTTCCTCGCCGTGGACCTGCAACTGATCTCTACCCAGGGCGGCACCTTTATCTGGCCGATGATCGTGATGTCCAACCTGGCCCAGGGCAGCGCCGCGCTCGGTGTGTTCTACATGACCCGCAATGCGCGGGACAAAAGCATGGCCTCGACCTCGGCGATTTCTGCGTATTTCGGCATCACGGAACCTGCGATGTTCGGCGTGAACCTGCGCTTCAAGTTCCCGTTCTATGCCGCGCTGCTCGGCTCGGCACTGGGCAGCATTTTCCTGTCGCTGAACAAGGTCCAGGCGTCGGCCATCGGCGTCGGTGGCTTGCCTGGATTCATTTCGATCATTCCGCAGTACATCCCCAGTTTTGTGATCGGGATGGTGATCGCGATTGTCGTGCCGTTCGTTTTGACCTGTGCGTTGAGCATGAAGATTGTTCGGCCTGGGTATCGCGTTGCCTGATCCGGCGCAATCGGGGGCAAGTCGAGTCGTCGCACCGCCCCTCCCACATTGGAACGCATTTCAAATGTGGGAGGGGCGGTGCGACGACTCGACTTGCCGCCGATGAGGCCCGACAGGCCTGCTCAAAAATCAACTGAAGGAACCCACCATGCAAGACTGGCAACACTCGGTGATCTACCAGATCTACCCCAAAAGCTTCCACAGCCACGCGGGTAACGCCACCGGTGACCTGCTGGGCATTGTGGACAAACTCGACTACCTCAAGTGGCTGGGCGTCGACTGCCTGTGGATCACCCCGTTCCTGCGCTCGCCGCAACGCGACAACGGCTACGACATCAGTGACTACTACGCCATCGACCCCAGCTACGGGACCATGGCCGACTGCGACCTGCTGATCAGCGAAGCGGCCAAGCGCGGCATCAAGCTGATGCTCGACATCGTGGTCAACCACACCTCCATCGAACACGAATGGTTCCAGCAGGCGCGCAGCAGCCTCGACAACCCGTACCGCGACTTCTACATCTGGCGCGACCAGCCGAACAACTGGGAATCCAAGTTCGGCGGCTCGGCCTGGGAATACGAGGCGCAAACCGGCCAGTACTTCCTGCATCTGTTCGACCACACCCAGGCCGACCTGAATTGGGACAACCCCAAGGTGCGCGCCGAAGTGTTCAAGCTGATGCGCTTCTGGCGCGACAAGGGCGTGGGCGGCTTCCGCCTGGACGTGATCAACCTGATCTCCAAGCCCGCCGATTTTCCCGAGGACAGCACGGATGGCCGGCGCTTCTACACCGACGGCCCGAACGTGCACGAATACCTGCAGGAAATGCACCGCGAAGTCTTCGAAGGGCATGACCTGATCAACGTTGGCGAGATGTCGTCCACCAGCCTCGAGCATTGCATTCGCTACTCGAATCCTGCGTCGAAAGAACTGTCGATGACCTTCAACTTTCATCACCTGAAAGTCGATTACCCGAACCTGCAGAAGTGGGTAAAGGCCGACTTCGATTTCCTGCAACTCAAGCAGATCTTCTCTGACTGGCAACTGGGCATGCAGGCCGGCGGCGGCTGGAACGCTTTGTTCTGGTGCAACCACGACCAGCCGCGGGTGGTCTCGCGCTTCGGCAACGACGGCGAGCATCGCGTGGTCTCGGCCAAGATGCTCGCCACCGCGCTGCACTTTCTCCAGGGCACGCCGTATGTGTACCAGGGCGAAGAGTTGGGCATGACCAATCCGGGTTTCGACCGAATCGAGCAGTACCGCGATGTGGAGACCCTGAACATCTTCCGCCTCAAGCGCGATGCGGGGGAGTCCGCGGCGTCGAGCATGGCGGCGATCATGCAGAAGTCCCGCGACAACGGCCGTACGCCGATGCAGTGGCATGCCGGGGAAAACGCCGGTTTCAGTACCAGTGAACCCTGGATTGGCATTCCGGCCAATGCCTCCATCATCAACGTCGAAAGCCAACGGGATGACCCCGAGTCCGTGCTGCATCACTACCGCGCGTTGATTGCGTTGCGCCGTCATGAACCGCTGATCCAGGAAGGTATTTATCGCGAGCTGCTGCAAGGCCACTCGCAAGTCTGGGCGTACCTGCGCGAAGGCAATGGCGAACGCCTGCTGGTGCTGAACAACTTCTACGGCACGCTCTGCGAAATCCAACTGCCGGACAACGTGATCAACCAGGCGACCGAGCAACGCCTGCTGATCAGCAACTACCCCGACTGCCCTGTGCGAACGGGCACGGTTGCATTACGCCCTTACGAATCGTTCGTGCTCCACCTCAAGGACTGAGACCCGCTGTAACCCTGTGTGGGAGCACGGGGCGCTGCAAAAAACATAATAAAAAAATCGGAGTGCTTCATGAAAACAACAATAAAGCTGGGCCTCGTTGCGTCTTGCCTGGGCCTGCCGTTCGGCGCTCAAGCCCTGGAATTTGCCGGTTACCTGCGCAGCGGCGCGGGCACTTCCACGGGCAGCGGCCCGCAGCAGTGCTTCCAACTGCCGGGGGCGCAATCCAAGTACCGCCTGGGTAACGAATGCGAGCAATACGCCGAGCTGGAGCTGCGCCAGGACCTGCTCACCCTCGACGACGGCTCGGTGCTCAGCGTCGATGCCATGGCATCGCTCTACAACAAATACGACCGCGCGCTGAAGTTTCAGGGCGAAGACAACGGCACCGCGCGCATGCCGCAGATGTATGCGCAATGGTCCAACCTGCCAGCGCTTAATGGCGGTTCGCTGTGGGCCGGCCGGCGTTACTACAAACGTAATGACATCCATATCTCCGACTTCTACTACTGGAACCAGAGCGCCACGGGCGGTGGTATCGAGGACGTACTGATCGGCGACCTCAAGTACAGCTACGCCATTTCCCGTAAGGACAATCTGTACCAGAAGGAATACGCGACCCGTCATGACTTCAACGTTGCAGGCTTCAAGACCAACCCCGGCGGGGAGCTGGAGCTGGGCCTTAGCTACATCGAAAAAGCCGGCGGGCGTGACACCAACAGCGGCTGGGCAATCACCGCGCAGCACGTGCAAAAACCTTTCCTGGGCGGCAAGAACAAGTTCGCCTTGCAGTACGGCGAAGGCCCCGGCACCGGCCTGGGTTACACCGGCAATACCTTCCTGGACAACAGCAGCAAAAGTTACCGCGCCGTGGAGTTTTTCGACTGGCAGGTGACCCCGCGTTTCGGTGGGCAGATCGAAGCGGTATACCAGAAGGATATTCGTCCGGGCAGCCAGGACCAGACCTGGATGTCCCTCGGTGTGCGCCCGGCGTATGCCATCAGCGAGCAGTTCAAACTGGTCACCGAGCTTGGGCATGATCAGGTCGAGGCTACGGGTGGGACGCGCAAGCTGAGCAAGTTCACCTTCGCCCCGACCTGGTCGCCCAAAGGCCCGGATTTCTGGGCTCGGCCGGAAGTGCGCTTGTACTACACCTATGCCACCTGGAACGAAGCGGCCAAGCGTGCGGCGAATGAATTGGCGGCGGGATCGGCGCTGTCCGATACCGGCTCGTATGGCACGGCGCGGCATGGCTCGAACTTCGGCGTGCAAGTCGAGTACTGGTGGAAATAAACATAGGGTTGTTCGCGGACCGATAATGTGGGAGCGGGCTTGCTCGCGAAGGCGGTGTATCAGCTATACATGCCGTGACTGACACACCGCATTCGCGAGCAAGCCCGCTCCCACACTTGATCTTCGTCACCTCAGGACTTGTATCCACCCAATGATTTTTATAGAACAAAACAACAGGTGAAGTCATGACCACAACGCAACCCCTGGAATTGCTGGCGCCCTTGTCGGGTGTGCTGCTGGCGCTGGACAAGGTGCCCGACCCGGTCTTCTCCAGCCGCCTGATCGGCGATGGCCTGTGCATCGACCCCACGTCGCAGACCCTCTGCGCGCCATTGGCCGGGACGATCAGCAATATCCAGGACAGTGGCCATGCCGTCAGCATCACCGACGACAACGGCGTCCAGGTGCTCATGCACATCGGCCTGGACACCGTGAACCTGGCGGGCAAGGGCTTCACCCGGTTGGTGCAGGAAGGCCAGCGGGTGGAGGCCGGGCAGCCGTTGATCGAATTCGATGCCGACTATGTGGCGCTCCATGCGCGCAGTCTGCTGACCTTGATGCTGGTGGTCAGCGGCGAGCCGTTCAGTGTGTTGGCAACCGATCTTGTGGCGGTCGGCCAACCGCTGCTGCAGTTATCCCCAGGTGAAGCCGTTGACGCAGTGGACGAGGAGGAGGGCGATGCGTTGTTCTCCAAACCGCTGACCTTGCCCAATGCCAACGGTTTGCACGCCCGCCCGGCGGCGGTATTCGCCCAGGCCGCGAAGGGCTTCAAGGCGAGCATCTACCTGCACAAGCAAACCCAGAGCGCCAACGCCAAATCGCTGGTGGCGATCATGGCGCTGCAAACCGTGCACGGCGACACGTTGCAGGTGAGCGCCGCGGGTGAGGATGCCGAAGGGGCGATCAAGGCGCTGGTGGCCTTGTTGGCTGAAGGTTGTGGCGAGGTAGTGGCGAGCGTTGCCGAGCCGTTGGCAACGCAGTCGTCGGCGACCTTGCTACGGGGTGTGTGTGCATCGCCGGGTTCGGCGTTTGGCCAGGTCGTTCAAGTGACCGAGCCTGAGCTGACTATCACTGAACAAGGCGCGGGTGAAGCCACTGAGCGTGCTGCTTTGGCGCGTGGCCTGCGGGCTGCCACCGAGGCATTGCAGGCGCTGCGGGACAAGGCTGCTGGCAGTGCCCAGGCCGAGATTTTCCGCGCTCACCAGGAATTGCTCGAAGACCCGACCTTGCTGGAACAAGCCCACAGTTTGTTGGCGGAGGGCAAGAGCGCCGCGTTTGCCTGGAACAGTGCCACGCTTGCGACCGTCAAGCTGTTCCAGGGGCTGGGCAATGCGCTGATCGCCGAACGCGCGGCAGACCTGGCGGACGTCGGCCAGCGCGTACTGAAACTGATCCTGGGCATCCAGGACAGTGCCTGGGACTTGCCGGAGCGTTCGATCCTCATCGCCGAGCAATTGACCCCTTCGCAGACGGCCGGCCTGGATACCCGCAAAGTGCTGGGGTTCGTCACGGTCGGCGGTGGAGCGACCAGCCACGTCGCGATCCTGGCCCGTGCCCTTGGCCTGCCGGCCATTTGCGGTGTTTCCACCCAAGTGCTGGGGTTGGCTAACGGCAAGCAGGTACTGCTCGACGCTGACAAAGGCGAGCTGCACCTGGAGCCGAACCTGGCCGAGATCGAGCAGTTGGAAGCGACTCGCAGGCAACAGGTGCTGCGCCATCAGCACGATGTGGCGCAGGCGTCGTTGCCCGCCACTACCCGCGACGGTCATCACGTCGAAGTCACCGCCAACGTGGCCTCCTTGCAGGAAGTGGAGCAATCCCTGACCCTCGGTGGTGAAGGCGTCGGCCTGCTGCGTTCGGAATTCCTCTACCTGGACCGCAACCGTGCGCCAGGCCCCGATGAACAAGCAGCCACCTACACGGCCATCGCCCGTGCCCTGGGCTCCGAGCGCAACCTGGTGGTGCGCACCCTGGACGTCGGTGGCGACAAGCCGTTGGCCTATGTGCCGATGGATGCCGAAACCAACCCGTTCCTCGGCCTGCGCGGTATTCGCCTGTGCCTGGAACGTCCTGAGCTGCTGCACGAACAGTTCCGCGCGATCCTTGCCAGCGCGGGCTTTGCGCGGCTGCACATCATGTTGCCAATGGTCAGCCTGCTGTCGGAGCTGCACCTGGCGCGCAAGATTCTGGAAGAGGAAGCGCTGGCGCTGGGGCTTACCGAGCTGCCGAAGCTGGGCATCATGATTGAAGTACCGTCCGCCGCGCTGATGGCGGATGTGTTCGCGCCCCACGTGGATTTCTTCTCCATCGGCACCAACGACCTGACCCAATACACCCTGGCCATGGACCGCGACCACCCGCGCCTGGCCAGCCAGGCCGACAGCTTCCACCCGGCGGTGTTGCGCCTGATCGCCACCACCGTCAAGGCCGCCCATGCCCATGGCAAGTGGGTAGGGGTGTGCGGTGCGCTGGCCTCCGAAGCACTGGCCGTGCCGATGCTGATCGGGCTGGGCGTGGACGAGTTGTCAGTCAGCGTGCCGCTGATCCCCACCATCAAGGCCACCGTGCGCGAACTGGACCTGGCCGACTGCCAGATCATCGCCCGCCAAGTGTTGGGCCTGGAAGAAGCAGCCCAAGTGCGTGAGGCCCTGCGCCAATATCACGCAGCTACCGTTGAAACCTCACCTGTCATGGAGCTTTGAGCATGTTCGAGAAATTGCAGCGGGCGTTCTGGAAGGCCCTGACGCCGGACTTGATTGCCGAGACGGCCACTGCGCCGACGCAGAGCCTGTTGTCGGCCGAGGTGCTGAACGCGTTGGGTGGGGCGGATAACCTCAAGTCGCAGCAGCGTGTGGCGCTGACGCGGGTGCGGGTGCAGTTGCAGGATATGGGGCGGGTGGATGAGGGGGCGTTGAAGGCGGCGGGAGTACCGGCGGTGATGGTGCTGGCGGGCGGCTTGGTCCACCTGCTCACCGGCCTCTAAACCAGGTAGAAATCCCAATGTGGGAGGGGGCTTGCCCCCGATTGCAATGTATCTGTCAGCTTAGTTGTAACTGACACACCGCTATCGGGGGCAAGCCCCCTCCCACCGGGTTTTGCTGTGTTCTTACAACTGCGGGTTGTCTTCCGGCGGCTTGGTCTTGTCGATACCCGGCACATGCAAGTTGCCTTCGACCACCTGGTTGCCCTCCAGCTGCGGCTGGGTCACCCAGGTGAGGATGTCGTAGTAACGCCGGATGTTCGCCACAAAGTGCACCGGCTCACCGCCTCGTGCATAGCCGTAGCGGGTCTTGCTGTACCACTGCTTCTGCGACAGGCGCGGCAGCATCTTTTTCACATCCAGCCACTTGTTCGGGTTCAGGCCTTCGCGCTTGGCCAGGGTGCGCGCATCCTCCAGGTGACCGGTGCCGACGTTGTAGGCGGCGAGGGCAAACCAGGTGCGATCCGGCTCGGCGATGCTGTCGTCCAGTTCATCCTTGATCTTGGCCAGGTACTTGGCGCCGCCCATGATGCTTTGCTTGGGGTCCAGTCGGTTGGACACGCCCATGGCCTGGGCGGTGTTCTGGGTCAGCATCATCAGGCCGCGCACGCCGGTCTTGGAGGTGACGGCTGGCTGCCACAGCGATTCCTGATAGCCGATGGCCGCCAATAGGCGCCAATCGACCTTTTCTTCCTTGGCATAGGCGCGGAAGTGTTTCTCGTACTTGGGCAAACGCTGCTGCAGATGCTGGGCGAAGGTGTAGGCGCCCACATAGCCGAGTACATCGACGTGCCCGTAGTAGCGGTCTTTCAGGCGCTGCAACGTGCCGTTCTTTTCGACTTTATCCAAGTAGCTGTTGATCTCGTTGAGCAGGCTGTTGTCTTCACCGGCAGCCACGGCCCAGCTCTGGTTGCTGGCATCGCCGAGGTCGAACGCCACGCGCACGTTGGGGAAGTACACCTGGTTCATCGCCACTTCGTTGGAGTCCACCAGGGTCAGGTCGATTTGCCCCTCGTCCACCATGCGCAGCAGGTCGACCACCTCAACGGCGTCGGATTCTTCGTATTCAATCGCAGGATTCTGCTTTTTAAGCGCCGCCAGTTGCTCGGCGTGGGTGCTGCCCTTGAGCACCATGATCTTCTTGCCCACCAAGTCCGCCGCGTTCGTCGGGCGGGACTGGCCATTGCGGTAGATGATCTGCGGGGTGACTTCAAGGTAAGGGTGGGAGAAACGCACCTGCGCCTTGCGCTGTTCGCTGCTGACCAGGCCGGCGGCGGCGAGAACCGGGCCGTTGGGTTTGCCCAGCTGGCCGAACAGGTCGTCGAGGTTGTCGGCGGTCTCGATCTCCAGCTTCACGCCCAGGTCGTCGGCGAAGCGCTTGACCAGTTCGTACTCGAAACCGGTTTCACCGTTGCGGTCCTGGAAATAAGTCGCCGGGCTGTTCCGGGTGATCACCCGCAATACGCCATCCTCCTTGATTCGCTCGAGCGTGCTGGGTTTATCAACACAGGCGCTGAGCATCAGGAAGAGTCCGGTGGCGATGAGCCATTTGGCGCATCGCGGTCGCAAAGCCGTTGGGGAGAACATCTGCGCAGTATACGCAAACGGCCCACGGCGCCATATCTCGACAGCATGGGCGTTGTCTGCTAGCGCCGGAAAAACTGTGCTGCAACCCGCAGAAACGCTGCTTGGCGAGGGATTGTGACGGTTAAAATAACTGCGCCGAATGCCCTCCATGACCCCGCGAAAGGGGTGTAATCCGGCCAACTGACGTTCGGCGGCAGCCACCGGTAGCGTTTCGGGTGCCGTTGGCGGCGGTTTACGCTAGAATGCACGGCCTCAAAGCACACCCCCTTCCCGAGGCTGTCCCGAAGATGTTGATCCTGCGCGGCGCTCCTGCCCTTTCTGCCTTTCGCCACAGCAAACTCCTTGAGCAACTGAGCCAGAAGGTTCCAGCTGTTACAGGCCTGTACGCTGAATTTGCTCACTTCGCCGACGTTACCGGCGTATTGACCGCCGACGAACAGCAAGTGCTCGCACGCCTTCTGAAGTACGGCCCAAGCGTTCCCGTTCAAGAGCCGACGGGCCGCTTGTTCCTGGTTCTGCCACGGTTCGGCACCATCTCGCCTTGGTCGAGCAAGGCCAGCGATATCGCCCGCAATTGCGGCTTGGAGAAAATCCAGCGCCTGGAGCGTGGTATCGCTTTCTATGTCGCCGGCCAGTTCAGCGATGCCGAGGCCGAGCTGATCGCCAGCAGCCTGCATGACCGCATGACCCAGATCATCGTCAGCCAGCTGGAACAGGCTGCCGGCCTGTTCAGCCACGCCGAGCCCAAGCCGCTGACCGCGATTGACGTGCTCGGCGGTGGCCGCGCCGCCCTCGAGAAGGCCAACACCGAACTGGGCCTGGCCCTGGCCGAAGACGAGATCGACTACCTGGTCAACGCCTTCAACGGCTTGAAGCGCAACCCGCACGACATCGAACTGATGATGTTTGCCCAGGCCAACTCCGAGCACTGCCGTCACAAGATCTTCAACGCCAGTTGGGATATCGACGGCGAAAGCCAGGAAAAAAGCCTGTTCGGCATGATCAAGAACACCTACGTGATGCACAGCGAAGGCGTTCTGTCGGCTTATAAAGACAACGCCTCGGTCATCGTCGGCTCCGTCGCCGGCCGTTTCTTCCCGGACCCTGAGACCCGCCAGTACGGCGCGGTGCAGGAGCCGGTGCACATCCTGATGAAGGTTGAAACCCACAACCACCCGACTGCGATTGCCCCGTTCCCGGGTGCAGCCACCGGTTCCGGCGGCGAAATCCGTGACGAAGGCGCTACCGGCCGTGGCGCCAAGCCCAAGGCGGGCCTCACCGGTTTCACCGTGTCCAACCTGCAGATCCCAGGCTTTGAACAGCCATGGGAAGTGCCGTACGGCAAGCCTGAGCGCATCGTTACCGCGCTCGACATCATGATCGAAGGCCCGCTGGGCGGCGCCGCGTTCAACAACGAATTCGGGCGTCCGGCGCTGACCGGTTACTTCCGTACTTTCGAACAGTCCATCACCACCCCGCGTGGCGATGAAGTGCGCGGCTACCACAAGCCAATCATGTTGGCCGGCGGCATGGGCAACATCCGTGAAGAACACGTCAAGAAAGGCGAGATCCTGGTCGGCTCCAAGCTGATCGTGCTCGGCGGCCCGGCGATGTTGATCGGCCTCGGCGGCGGCGCCGCTTCTTCCATGGCCACCGGCACCAGCTCGGCAGACCTGGACTTCGCTTCCGTACAGCGCGAAAACCCAGAGATGGAACGCCGCTGCCAGGAAGTCATCGACCGTTGCTGGCAGTTGGGTGACAAGAACCCGATCAGCTTCATCCATGACGTTGGCGCGGGCGGTTTGTCCAACGCCTTCCCGGAACTGGTCAACGATGGCGACCGCGGTGGCCGCTTCGAATTGCGCAATATTCCAAACGACGAGCCGGGCATGGCCCCGCACGAAATCTGGAGCAACGAATCCCAGGAACGCTACGTGCTGGCCGTTGGCGCAGAAGACTTCGCGCGCTTCCAAGCCATCTGCGAGCGTGAGCGCTGCCCGTTCGCCGTGGTCGGCGAAGCCACTGCCGAGCCGCAACTGACGGTCACCGACAGCCACTTCGGCAACAGCCCGGTGGACATGCCGCTCGAAGTGCTGCTGGGCAAAGCCCCGCGCATGCACCGTTCAGCTGTGCGTGAAGCCGAGTTGGGCGATGATTTCGACCCAAGCACGCTGGAACTGGCCGACAGCATCGAACGCGTGTTGCACCACCCGGCCGTGGCGAGCAAAAGCTTCCTGATCACCATCGGCGACCGCACCATCACTGGCCTGGTTGCCCGTGACCAAATGGTCGGCCCGTGGCAGGTTCCGGTGGCCGACGTTGCCGTCACCGCCACCAGCTTCGACGTCTACACCGGTGAAGCCATGGCCATGGGCGAGCGTACCCCGCTGGCCCTGCTCGACGCTCCTGCGTCGGGCCGCATGGCCATTGGTGAAACCCTCACCAACATCGCCGCGTCGCGCATCGGCAAGCTGTCCGACATCAAGTTGTCGGCCAACTGGATGTCCGCTGCCGGTCACCCGGGTGAAGATGCGCGCCTGTACGACACCGTCAAGGCGGTCGGCATGGAGTTGTGCCCTGAGCTGGGTATCACCATTCCGGTGGGCAAGGACTCCATGTCCATGGCCACCCGTTGGAACGAAGACGGCGTCGACAAGACAGTCACCTCGCCGCTCTCGCTGATCGTCACCGGTTTTGCACCGGTCACCGACATCCGCCAGACCCTGACCCCGCAACTGCGCATGGACAAGGGCACCACCGACCTGATCCTGATCGACCTGGGCCGTGGCCAGAACCGCATGGGCGCCTCGATCCTGGCACAGACCCATGGCAAGCTCGGCAAGCAGGCACCGGACGTCGATGACGCCGAAGACCTCAAAGCCTTCTTCGCCGTGATCCAGGGCCTCAATGCCGACGGCCACCTGCTGGCTTACCACGACCGTTCCGATGGTGGTCTGCTGACCAGCGTCGTCGAAATGGCCTTCGCCGGTCACTGCGGCCTGAACATCGTGCTCGACAGCGTTGCCGAGGCAGCGTGCGAGATCAACGGCATCCTGTTCAACGAAGAGCTGGGCGCAGTGATCCAGGTGCGCCAGGACGCTACCCCGGACGTACTTGCACAGTTCAGCGCCGCCGGCCTGGACGACTGCGTGGCCGTGATCGGCCAGCCGATCAACAACGGCGAGATCAACATCTCGTTCAATGGCGACACCGTGTTTGCCGGCCAGCGCCGCTTGCTGCAACGCCAGTGGGCCGAGACCAGCTACCAGATCCAGCGCCTGCGTGACAACGCCGACTGCGCCGAGCAGGAATTCGACGTGATCCTGGAAGAAGACAACCCGGGCCTGAGCATCAAGCTCAGCTTCGACGTCAACCAGGACATAGCCGCGCCTTACATCAAGAAAGGCATTCGCCCACAGGTTGCCGTGCTGCGTGAGCAGGGCGTCAACGGCCAGGTGGAAATGGCGGCCGCGTTCGACCGTGCCGGCTTCAATGCGATCGACGTGCACATGAGCGACATCCTCGCTGGTCGCGTTGACCTCAACGAGTTCAAAGGCCTGGTGGCCTGCGGCGGTTTCTCCTACGGCGACGTGCTGGGTGCCGGTGAAGGCTGGGCCAAATCGGCCCTGTTCAACAGCCGTGCGCGTGATGCGTTCCAGGGCTTCTTCGAGCGCAACGACAGCTTCACCCTGGGTGTGTGCAACGGTTGCCAGATGATGTCCAACCTCAGCGAGCTGATCCCGGGCAGCGAGTTCTGGCCGCACTTCGTGCGTAACCGTTCCGAACAGTTCGAAGCCCGCGTTGCGATGGTGCAGGTGCAGGAGTCCAACTCGATCTTCCTGCAAGGCATGGCCGGTTCGCGCATGCCAATCGCCATCGCCCACGGTGAAGGCCACGCTGAATTCTCCAGCGAAGAAGCCTTGCTGGAAGCCGACCTGTCCGGTTGCGTGGCCATGCGTTTCGTCGACAACCACGGCAAGGTCACCGAGACCTACCCGGCCAACCCGAACGGCTCGCCGCGCGGGATCACCGGCCTCACCAGCCGCGACGGTCGTGTGACCATCATGATGCCGCACCCGGAGCGTGTATTCCGCGCCGTGCAGAACTCGTGGCGCCCGGAAGAGTGGAACGAAGACGGTGCCTGGATGCGCATGTTCCGTAACGCCCGCGTGTGGGTGAACTAAGGCCGTGTACAAGCTCAGCTTCTTCGTGCCCGACAGCCATGTGGAGACGGTGAAAGCCGCCGTCTTTGCCGCTGGCGGCGGGCGCATCGGCAACTACGACAACTGCGCCTGGCAGGTGCTGGGCCAGGGCCAATTCCGCGCGTTGGACGGCAGCCAGCCGTTTATTGGGCAGGTGGGCCAGGTTGAAGTGGTTGAGGAGTGGAAGGTTGAGCTGGTGGTGGCGGATGAGTTGATTGTGGCTGTAGTGGCTGCGTTGAAACTCAGTCACCCCTACGAGACACCGGCGTATGAGGTGTGGCAGTTGGCGGACTTTTGATTCGCTGGCTGCAAAAACAAGAAACCCGCTGGGCCAGTTTGGTCAGTGGGTTTTTTGTTGGCTGTGAGGGCCCATTCGCGAGCAAGCCCGCTCCCACATTCGACTGCATTCCTCCAGGGTAAACGCGATCGAATGTGGGAGCGGGCTTGCTCGCGAAGACGTCGGCACAGGCACCTCAGATCTTTTCCACAAGCCTTTCAGGTTGTCCCTCGGAACTCCTCTCACTAATCTTGATCGTTCCCACGCTCCGCGTGGGAACGCATCCTGTGACGCTCTGCGTCACCCATGTGCAGGGTTGTGGACGCGGAGCGTCCGGGGCGGCATTCCCACGCAGAGCGTGGGAACGATCGGTCAGGCGTTGATTGGGCGGGTAACCAGGCGCTCCAGCGCCTCTCCCAATCCGCTGGCCTTGCCACCAATCAACAGGTGCCAAACGCCGCTATCCAGTTGGCTCACACCCTGGCAACCCAGCGCCGTCAGGTCCGCTTCAGATAGCACCGAATCATCCCCCAGTTCCACCCGCAAGCGGGTCATCGCCACCGCTTCCAGCTGCCGCACATTCGCGCGGCCGCCTAAAGCATTCAGCCACTTCTCGGCTTCCTGCACATTCACCGCCACCGGCTTATCCACAGGGGAAACCTTCACCGGCGCACTGGCAACAAACGAAGGCATGGCCAGCCGAATCTCATCGGCGATGCTATCCGCCATCGGCCCGACCACGACCTGCAAGCTGCCGCCGTTCCCTGGCCGGACCACGGCCATGGCGCCCAGCGCTTTCAACTCTGCATCTACGGCCTTGTTGCGATCCACCATGTCCAACCGCAGGCGCGTGGTGCAGGCGCCGACGCTCAGCAAATTCTGCGCACCGCCCAAGGCCTGGATGTAGGCCAATGCGCGTTGGTTATCGGTCATCACCTCAGCCTGCACCACCTGGATATCTTCCCGCCCTGGCGTCTTCAGGTTGAACCGACGAATGCAGTAGTTGAACACGCTGTAATAGATCAGCGCATAAGCCAAGCCAACCGGGAACACCAGCCAGCCATTGGTGGACTTGCCCCAACCCAGCACCATGTCGATAAAGCCGCCGGAGAAGGTGAACCCAAGGTGGATGTTCAGCAGGTTGGTGACCGCCATCGACAGGCCGGTCAGCACCGCATGGATCAGGTACAAAAACGGCGCGAGGAACATGAACGCAAATTCAATCGGCTCGGTCACCCCGGTCAGGAACGAGGTCAGCGCCATCGACAGGAAAATCCCGCCCATCACTTTGCGGCGTTCCGGCAAGGCGTTGCGGTACATCGCCAGGCACGCAGCCGGCAGGCCAAACAGCATCACCGGGAACATGCCGGTCATGAACTGGCCGCCTTTGGGGTCGCCGGCGAAGTAGCGGGTCAGGTCTCCGGTCACCACGGCACCGGTCACCGGGTCGGTAAAGGTGCCGAACACAAACCACGCCATGTTGTTGAGGATATGGTGCAGGCCGGTGACGATCAGCAGGCGGTTGAACACGCCAAACACGAAGGCGCCGAGGCTGCCGCTCTCCATCAGCAACACGCCGAAGCTGTTGATGCCGTGCTGGATCGGCGGCCAGATCAGGCCAAAGATCACGCCCAGTGCCACCGCCGAAAACCCGGTGACAATCGGCACGAACCGTCGCCCACCAAAGAACGCCAGGTACTCCGGCAGCTTGATGTCCTTGAAGCGGTTATACAGCCCGCCTGCCATCAGGCCGCTGGCAATACCGGCGAGCATGCCCATGTTGATGGTCGAGTCCATCACCTTGAGCGTGGAAACCATCACCAGGTAACCAATCGCCCCGGCCAGGCCGGCCGTGCCGTTGTTGTCGCGGGCAAAACCCACGGCGATGCCGATGGCGAAGATCAGCGCCAGGTTGGCGAAGATCGCCTGCCCGGCGTCGTGCATCACCGCGATGTTCAAAAGATCCGTATCACCCAGGCGCAGCAGCAGGCCGGCGATCGGCAGGATCGCAATCGGCAGCATCAGTGCACGGCCCAGGCGTTGCAGGCCTTCGATAAAATGTTGGTACATGGCGAGTCTCCTTTTGTTGTTGTTATCAGCTCAGCGGCCAGTGGTGTTGACAGGCTTGGCGAACGGCCTTGGCGCTGCTCAGGTCGAGCAGGCCCTGGCTCAGTTGCCGGCATTGCGCCGCGTCCAGGTGGCGGACGCGGTCCTTGATTTCCCCGATCTGTGGCGGGCTCACCGACAGCTCGCTGACCCCCAGGCCGACCAGTACCGGCGTGGCCAGCGGGTCGGAAGCGAGGGCACCGCACACGCCGACCCAGCGCCCGTGTTTCGCAGCGCCTGCGCAGGTCTGGGCGATCAGCCGCAGCAGCGCCGGGTGCAGCGCATCGACGCGGGCGGCGAGGCCGGCGTGGTCGCGGTCCATGGCCAGGGTGTACTGGGACAGGTCATTAGTGCCGATGGATAAAAAGTCCGCGTGCCTGGCCAGTTGCTCGGCCATCAATGCCGCGGCGGGCACTTCGATCATCACGCCCAGTTCGGGGCGCTGGGTCAGTTCCAGCTCGGCGCACAACTCGTCCAGGCGTTGGCGGATCTGCAGCAGTTCATCCACTTCGCTGACCATCGGCAGCAGGATGCGGCAGCGTTCCAGCGGGCTGACTTGCAGCAGCGCCCGCAGTTGCTGGTCGAGCAGTTCCGGGCGTACCTGGGCCATGCGGATACCGCGCAGGCCCAGCACCGGGTTGGCCTCGACCGGCAGTGGCAGGTAGTCGAGCTGCTTGTCGCCACCTACGTCGATGGTGCGGATGATCACCGACTTGTCGCCCATGGCATCCAGCACGGCCTGGTAGGCCTGGCGTTGTTCCTGTTCGTCCGGCGCGGTGCGGCGGTCGACGAAGAGAAACTCGGTGCGCAGCAGGCCGACGCCATCAGCGCCGTTTTCAAACGCCACCTGGGCTTCGGCACTCGAGGCGACATTCGCCGCGACTTCGATGCCCACGCCATCGGTGGTACGCGCCGGTTGTTGGGCCTGCGCTTGTTGTTGCTGGCGCCGCAGGTTTTGCGCGTCGCGAATCTGGTGGACTTCGGCGTGGCGCGCGTCGCTGGGGGCCAGTTCCAGGCGGCCGTTGGCGGCGTCGAGGACCACCCGTTGGCCTTGGGGCACGTCGAGTACTTCGGCGCCCAGCGCGACCACACAGGGCAAGCCTTTACCACGGGCCAAAATAGCCACATGGGAAGTGGCGCCGCCTTCGGCCATGCAGATGCCGGCGGCATTTTGCGCGCTCAGTTGCAGCAGGTCGGACGGGGTCAGTTCGTGGGCGCTGACAATCGCACCGGCGGGCAATTCGAAGTGCCAGGCTTCGCCCAGCAGTACGCGCAGTACCCGTTGTTGCAGGTCGCGCAGGTCGTTGGCGCGTTCGGCAAACAGTGGTTTGCCCAACGCCAGCAACACGGCACATTGCGCCTGGATCGCATCGCGCCAGGCATGGGTGGCGGCGCTGCCGTGCTCGATGGCGCCGGTGGCGGCGTCCAGCAGGGTCGGGTCTTCCAGCAGGGCGAGGTGGGCGGCGAATATGTCTTCTTCCTCGACGTTCTTGCGTTGGCGCGCGTGCTCCAGGGTGCTGCGGATTTCGCTGCGCACTTGCTCCAGGGCGGCGTCCAGGCGTTGCAGTTGCTCGTCGGCAGCATGCTTGCCGGTGTCTGCCGGCAGTTCGATACCGGTCAGGCGAAACAGCGGCCCGCAGACCAGGCCCGGTGCGGCACATACGCCTTGCAACACACCGACTTCGGTATTGACCCGACGGGGCGCGGCGACGACTGGGGCGTGGTGTTCTTCGTTGATCACGGCTGACAAGGCCGCGACCACCGCCTGCATCGCCGCCTCGGCATCCTTGCCGCGACAGCTCACACGCACCTCATCGCCTTCGCCAATCCCCAGGCCCAGCAAACCGATCAGGCTGTCACACGAGGCGGTTTTATTGCCAAAGTGCAGCGAGGCCTGGCTGCTGAAACCCTGCGCAGCCTTGCGCACCAACGCCGCCGGGCGGGCATGCAAACCACCACGATGGGTGATGCGTACGCGGGCGCTGGCTTCACCCGCCGAGTTATCCAAAGACGCCGAAACCGACGCGGCCAAACGCGCCACAATCTGCAACAACGGCTCACCGACCTTGACCGTTCTAGCCGCCACCGAGCGCAACTCGAAGCGCTCGCCATTGGTCAGGATGATCAGGCTGACCAGGCTCTTGCACTGGCGCGCAATGCGGTCCAGATCAAATTGCACCAATGCCTGGCCCTTGCTAACGCGCGCGCCGTCCTTGACCAGCAAGGCAAAGCCTTCGCCGTTCAGTTCCACTGTATCGATGCCCACATGCATCAACACTTCGGCACCGTTATCGGCACGGATCGTCAGCGCATGCCCGGTGCGGGCGACGTGGATGATCACCCCGTCACATGGCGCATGCAGGCAATCGTTCAACGGGTCGATGGCAATGCCGTCGCCCATGGCGCCGCTGGCGAACACTTCGTCGGGAACATTGCCCAGGGCCAACACCGGTCCGCTGAGGGGGGCGCTGAGGGTCAGGTCATTATTGTTGTTGGACATGGGCACGGTACTCATCAGGAAAACGCCACTCAGTGAGTGCGGGTAACTTTGCTCAGGTGACGCGGCTGGTCCGGGTCCATGCCCCGGGCTTCAGCCAGGCCAGCGGCCATCACGTAAAAGCTTTGGATGGCCAGGATCGGGTCCAAACTCGGGTGTTCGGCGCGGGTCAGGGTCAGGTCGCGCTCGGCGATGTCGTCCGGCGCGGCCAGCAACACGCGGGCACCGCGTTGGCGCATATCGGCGGCCAGGCTCAACAGGCCCGCCTGCTCGGCGCCACGCGGGGCGAACACCAGCAGGGGGTAGTTATCGCCAATCAAGGCCATCGGGCCGTGGCGCACCTCGGCGCTGCTGAAGGCTTCGGCCTGGATCGCCGAGGTTTCCTTGAGCTTGAGCGCGGCTTCCTGGGCGATGGCAAAACCGGCGCCTCGACCGATCACCATCAGTTGCTGGCAGTCGCGCAGGGCGTCGATGGCGACCGTCCAGTCCTGCTTGGCGGCGGCACGCAGTTCGTCCGGCAGGGCGCGGCAGGCTTGGAGCAAATCGGCTTCCTGGTTCCAGTGGCCAATCAGCAGCGCGCTGGCACTCAGGGTGGCGATAAAACTTTTGGTGGCGGCAACGCTTTGCTCCGTCCCGGCGCACAGCGGCACATGGAATTCACAGGCGGCTTCCAGCGGCGAGTCTTCGGCGTTGACCAGCGAAATGCTCAGGGCGCCGCGTTTGCGCAGCAGGCGCAAGCTGTTGACCAGGTCCGGGCTTTGCCCCGACTGCGAGAAACCGAACGCCACTTGGCCGCTGACTTTCAACGGGGCTTGCAGCAGGGTCACCACCGACATCGGCAGCGACGCCACTGGAATGCCCACGTGTTGCATGGCCAGGTAGGCGAAGTAGCTGGCGGCGTGGTCGGAGCTGCCCCGGGCGATGGTCATCGCCACTTGCGGCGGCTGGCGGCGCAGGCGACCGGCGACGTCTTCCAGCAGCGGGTCCAGGCGTTGCAATTGCGCCGATACGGCGTCGCAGGAGGCCAGGGCCTCTTCAAGCATTTTTGAAGTCAATGGTTTCTCCTTCGACCATTACGTCGGTGAGTGTCAGGGAGCGGTCCAGGCGTACGCAGTCGGCGAAGCTGCCGGGTTGCAGGCGGCCGCGTTCTTCCAGGCCCAGGTAGTCCGCAGGAAATTGCGACAGGCGTTGTGAGGCTTCGCTGATGGGCAGGCCGATCTTCACCAGGTTGCGCAGCGCCTGGTCCATGGTCAGCGTGCTGCCGGCCAGGGTGCCGTCGGCCAGGCGCACGCCGCCCAGGCATTTGGTCACGGTGTGGCTGCCCAGCTTGTACTCGCCATCGGGCATGCCAGCGGCAGCCGTAGAATCAGTGACGCAGTACAGGCATGGGATCGAGCGCAGTGCCACGCGCATGGCGCCGGGGTGCACGTGCAGTAAATCCGGGATCAATTCGGCGTACTTGGCGTGTGCCAGCGCGGCGCCGACGATGCCTGGCTCGCGGTGATGCAGCGGGCTCATGGCGTTGTACAAATGGGTGAAGCTGGTGGCGCCGGCAGCAAGGGCGGCGACGCCTTCTTCATAGCTGCCCAGGGTGTGGCCGATCTGCATGCGCACGCCGCGTTCGCTGAGGGCGCGGATCAAGCCGTCATGCCCGGCGATCTCCGGGGCGATGGTGATTACGCGGATCGGTGCCAGGCGCAGGTAGGCTTCCACTTCGGCCATCAACGCGGTGTGGGCGAAGTTGGGTTGGGCACCGAGTTTTCCCGGATTGATGTAGGGGCCTTCCAGGTGCACACCCAGTACGCGGGCGCTGCCCGTCGGACGCTGTTCGCAGAAGGTGCCGAGTTGGCCGAGTACGCTGGAAATTTCATCCACCGGTGCAGTCATGGTCGTGGCCAGCAGAGAAGTCGTACCGAAACGCACGTGGGTGCGGGTGATGGTCTCGAAGGCATCGCTGCCTTCCATGATGTCCTTGCCACCACCGCCGTGGACGTGCAGGTCGATAAAACCTGGCAACAGGTAGGGCCGGTCGTTGTCAGCCGGGTCGCAGGGGGCGCCTTCGATGGCGATCACTTTGCCGTGCTCGTGCACCAGGCGGCCGCGAATCCAGCCGTTGGGCGTGAGGATGTTGTCTTCGGACATGGGCAGTTCTCTAGATTCGCAGTTCAGCGGAATAGTCATGGCGGCGCAGCTCTGCGACGAAGTCGTAGTAGTCGTTGCGGCAGTAGGTGTCGGTGATTTCAATCGGCGTGTTGTCGGCGGTGTAGCCGACCCGGGTCATCAGCAGCATGGCGGTGCCGGGGGCAATGCCGACCAGCTTGGCGAACTCTTCAGAGGCGTTGATCGCCTGCACATGCTGCAGGGCACGCACGATGGGTTTGCCGATGCTTTCGAGGTATTCGTACAGCGAATTGCCAATGCCTTGCGGGTGCGGCAGTACCGAGGCGGGCAGGGTGCTCATTTCAATCGCCATCACCGTGTCATCAGCCTTACGCAAGCGTTTGAGGCGTGCCACTTTATCGGCGGGCGACAGGCCCAGGCGGATCATCTCTTCGTGGGTCGGCTGGGTCAGTTCACGCTCCAGCCATTGGGAGCTGGGTACAAAACCCTTGAGCCGCAGCATTTCGCTGAACCCCGACAGGCGCGACAGCGGCTGTTCCAAGCGTGGCGATATATAGGTGCCGGAGCCTTGATTACGGCGGATCAGCCCTTGGGCAAACAACACTTCCAGCGCCTTGCGAGCGGTGACTCGCGAGATGCTCAATTGCTCGCTGAGGACGCGCTCCGAGGGCAGGGCCTGTTCGGAGGTCCACTGGCCGGCATGGATCGCTGCTTCCAGTTTGCGCGCCAATTGCAGGTACAGCGGCGTGGATTGTTTATCGTCGGGGCGCAGGGCCAGGATGGGGTTCATCTGTCAGGTTTCCGATGCGGTTATTGGAGTGTTGTCGCCCGGTATTGGCCGGAAATTAATACCACTTAAATACCATGTCAATGCAGCCAAAACGGTGCAAATAGTGATTTCAGGGCTCCTCAATGGGTCCTGATATCAAGTGGTATTAGAGAGGTCTTTATCGAGCACAGAACGGCGCAGCCCGCGGGGGAGAACTGGTATTCACCGGCGGGCGCAGAGTGGGGCGGGAGTTTTTTTTGAATTATTTTACGAACGGTACGAGATTACGGACGAATCTCGATCAGTGTGCCGTCCTTGACCAGGTTCCAGACTTCACGCATGTCCACGTTGCGCATGCCGATGCAGCCGTCGGTCCAGTCCAGGGTGTGGAACCACTGCTCCGGGTAATCCTCGGTGTCAGGGGTGCCGTGGATCATGATCATGCTGCCGGGTTTCACGCCTTCGCGGCGGGCGCGTGCGGCGTCGCTGATATTCGGGTAGGAGATGTGCATGGCTAGGTTGAAGCGGTCGCTGGTCTTGCGCCAGTCGATCCAGTAAAGCCCTTCTGGCGTGCGGCGGTCACCCTCGATCAGCTTGTGGCCCTTGGGGTTCTTGCCCAGGGAAATACGGTAGGTCTTGAGCGGCTTGCCGTCATTGATCAACTGCAACTGATGGGCGGACTTGAGCACCAGGACCTTTTCGACGGTCTTGCCGCCCAGGGTTTCCACGGTCGAGGCTGATGACAGGGTCGCGAACGACAGGCAGATAAGGGCAAGCAGCCAACGCATTAAAACGGTATCCCTGGTCATGGAGCGGGCAACACCCGCGGCTCTACCGCCTCGCTGCGCACCGGGAACGCCTGTTGCCGACGGTCAGCGAAATAGTATTCGAGGGTACGCCCGACTGTGCGGAACGCCAGCTCGGACCAAGGGATGTCGGCTTCGTCGAACAGCTGCACTTCCAGGCTTTCGGGGCCGGCGGCGAAGTCCAGGTCAAGCAGGTCGGCGCGGTAGAAAATATGCACCTGATTGATATGCGGCACGTCGATCAGCGTGTAGATGCTCAGGTTGTGCACGCGGGCGCAGGCTTCTTCCAGGGTTTCGCGCATGGCGGCCTGTTCCACGGTCTCGCCGTTCTCCATGAAGCCGGCGGGCAGGGTCCAGTAACCCAGGCGCGGTTCGATGGCGCGGCGGCACAGCAGCACTTTGTCGCCCCACACCGGCACCGTGCCAGCAACGATATTGGGGTTCTGGTAGTGGATGGTCGAGCAGTGATCACACACAAAGCGCAGGCGGCCGTCGCCTTCGGGGATGCGTTGGGTAACCGGTTTACCGCACTGGCTGCAGAAATTCATGCTGGGGTTCCTGGAAAGTGCGCCTATCTTGGCGTGACGGGCAGGGCGCTGCAAGTTGTCGTTTAGCGACACCGGGCGGGTTTTGGGGTTGGGCACCTGCGTGCTTTGGTGCATGATGCAAGGTAGCCAACAGACCGAGATGACTCATGCTGGACGAGCTACTTCGCCGGGTAAGCAACCACACCCCCCACCTGCTTGAAACCGACGGGCGTTTCCCCGAGGCCGCGGTGTTGGTGCCGATTACCCGCAGTGACGAACCTGAGCTGATCCTGACCCTGCGCGCCAGCGGCCTGTCGACCCATGGTGGCGAAGTGGCCTTTCCCGGCGGGCGCCGCGACCCCGAAGACCCGGACCTGATCTTCACCGCGCTGCGCGAGGCCGAAGAAGAAATCGGCCTGCCGCCCGGCCTGGTGGAAGTCATCGGCCCGCTGAGCCCCTTGATCTCCCTGCATGGCATTCGGGTTACGCCGTATGTCGGCGTCATACCCGATTACGTCGAATACCTGGCCAACGATGCCGAAATTGCCGCGGTTTTCAGCGTGCCGTTGGACTTCTTCCGACAGGACCCGCGCGAACATACCCACCGGATCGATTACCAGGGCCGCAGTTGGTACGTGCCCAGCTATCGGTTTGGCGAATACAAGATCTGGGGGCTGACGGCGATCATGATTGTCGAGCTGATCAACCTGCTCTATGACGACGCCAAGATCAGCCTGCATCAACCGCCCAAGAGTTTTATCAATACCTAAGCCATCGCTTGAATGGCACCGCCGTGAGGAAAAACCATGAAATACCGCCTGGGCGACGCCCGCGTCGAGACTCATCCGCAGAGCTGGGTAGCGCCGAATGCCACGCTGGTGGGCAAGGTCAAGCTGGAGGAGGGCGCCAACGTCTGGTTCAACGCGGTGTTGCGTGGCGACAACGAACTGATCCTGATCGGCAAGAACAGCAACGTGCAGGACGGCAGCGTGATGCACACCGACATGGGCTACCCGCTGACCCTCGGCACCGGCGTGACCATCGGCCATAACGCCATGTTGCACGGTTGCACGGTGGACGATTACAGCCTGATCGGCATCAATGCGGTGATCCTCAACGGCGCCAAGATCGGCAAGCACTGCATCATCGGCGCCAATTCGCTGATCGGTGAAGGCAAGGAAATTCCCGATGGTTCGCTGGTGATGGGCTCGCCGGGCAAGGTGGTGCGTGAACTGACCGACGCGCAGAAACGCATGCTCGAGGCCAGCGCCGCGCACTATGTGCATAACTCGCAGCGTTATGCGCGGGATCTGGTCGAGCAGGAAGAATGAACCCGATTGAACGTCCTGTTGCGTCGCCGTGCGTGAGTATTTGCGCGCTGGACGATGACGACATTTGTACCGGCTGCCAGCGGACCGTGGATGAGATTACGCGCTGGAGCCGCATGGATAATGCCGAGCGTCGGGTGGTGCTGGGGTTATGTCATGAGCGGGCGCTGGCGAGTGGGTTGGTGTGGATGATGCCTGAGCGCTCGGGCAACTGATCGATCGCTATCGGGGGCAAGCCCCCTCCCACATTTTGACCGCATTCCTACAGATTAAACGCGGTCACCTGTGGGAGGGGGCTTGCCCCCGATAGGGTCCACCCAGACGACATATTTTAAAATGTGAAGTACCCTGTGCCCCTTGTTCACAGGTCCACTCCCATGCTCTTCCTGATCGCCTACATCAGCAGCGTCGTGCTGATCAACTTCGCCTTCTCCACCGCCCCGCACCTGGACGTCATCTGGTCCGCCTGGGGTGGCCTGGTCTTTATCCTGCGCGACATGGTGCAAACCCGCTTCGGCCACGGCGCAATTATTGCCATGCTGGCGGCGCTGGTGCTGTCGTACGTCACGTCCGACCCCGCCATTGCCCTGGCCAGCGCCACGGCGTTCGCGGTGTCCGAGTGTATCGACTGGCTGGTGTTCAGCATCACCAAGCGCCCGCTGCACGACCGCCTGTGGATCAGTTCGGCGCTGAGCATTCCCCTCGATACCTTTATCTTCTTCGGCCTGATCGGCGCGCTTACCCCGGCGGTGGCGGGGACTGCGCTGGTGTCGAAGTTCGCCGGGGTCACGGTGGTGTGGCTGATCATGGCCTGGCGCATCCGCAAGCGCGCCGTCGCCAACTGAGGCCAATTCCTGCAGTTCATGTAAAATGCCGGCCTTTCTCCCAATGATCCGCTCCCCTGAGGACCTGAGATGACCCGAATCGGAACTCCATTGTCGCCAACCGCGACCCGCGTTTTGCTGTGTGGCTGCGGTGAGCTGGGCAAGGAAGTGGTAATCGAACTGCAGCGCCTGGGCGTTGAAGTGATTGCCGTGGATCGCTACGCCAACGCGCCGGCCATGCAGGTTGCGCACCGTAGCCACGTGATCAACATGCTCGACGGCGCCGCGCTGCGTGCGGTGATCGAGGCGGAAAAACCGCACTTTATCGTGCCGGAAATCGAAGCCATCGCCACCGCCACCCTGGTGGAATTGGAAGCCGAAGGCTTCACCGTGATCCCGACCGCGCGCGCCACCTCGCTGACCATGAACCGCGAAGGCATCCGCCGCCTGGCCGCCGAAGAGTTGGACCTGCCAACCTCGCCGTACCACTTCGCCGATACCTTCGAAGACTACAGCAAGGCCGTGCAGGACCTGGGCTTCCCGTGCGTGGTCAAGCCGGTGATGAGTTCGTCGGGCAAGGGCCAGAGCCTGCTGCGCAGCGTCGATGACGTGCAGAAAGCCTGGGACTACGCCCAGGAAGGCGGCCGTGCAGGTAAAGGCCGCGTGATCATCGAAGGCTTTATCGACTTCGACTACGAAATCACCCTGCTGACTGTGCGCCACATCGGCGGCACCACCTTCTGTGCGCCAGTCGGCCACCGTCAGGAGAAGGGCGACTACCAGGAATCCTGGCAGCCACAGGCCATGAGCCCGATTGCCCTGGCCGAATCCGAGCGCGTTGCCAAGGCGGTGACCGAGGCCCTGGGTGGCCGTGGCCTGTTTGGCGTGGAGCTGTTCATCAAGGGCGATCAGGTGTGGTTCAGCGAAGTGTCGCCACGCCCGCATGACACGGGTTTGGTGACCCTGATTTCCCAGGACCTGTCGCAGTTCGCGCTGCACGCTCGCGCCATTCTCGGCCTGCCGATCCCGTTGATCCGTCAGTTCGGGCCTTCGGCCTCGGCGGTGATCCTGGTGGAAGGGCAGTCGACCCAGACGGCGTTCGCCAACTTGGGCGCTGCGTTGAGCGAACCTGATACCGCGCTGCGCCTGTTCGGCAAGCCCGAAGTGAATGGCCAGCGCCGCATGGGCGTGGCGTTGGCGCGGGACGAGTCGATTGAAGCGGCTCGGGCCAAAGCGACCCGTGCCTCCAAAGCGGTTGTAGTAGAGCTCTAAAAGCATCGGGGGCAAGCCCCTCCCACACTTGATCCAGTTCACAGCGTTAGATTTGTGAATACATCCAAATGTGGGAGGGGGCTTGCCCCCGATAGCGGTCTATCAGGCGACCTTGTTCAAGTCATTGTTCCGCGTCTCTTTCAGGCACAGCACAGCAATCAGGCTGAGCAACGCCGCCGCCGACACATACCCACCGACATAACTCAGCCCACCCATCGCCACCAGCTTGGTCGCGAAGAACGGTGCGGCGGATGCCCCCACAATTCCCCCCAGGTTATACGCCGCCGAAGCGCCGGTATAACGCACGCGGGTCGGGAACAGTTCCGGCAACAGCGCGCCCATCGGTGCGAACGTCACGCCCATCAGGAACAGCTCCAGCGCCAGGAACAGCGCCACCGCCCAGGTCGAACCGTGGGTGAGCAATGGCTCCATGGTAAAGCCCGACAGAATCGCCAGGATCGCACCGACAATCAGCACCGGTTTGCGTCCGTAACGATCACTCGCCAGGGCTGCCAGCGGAGTCGCCAGGCCCATGAACAGCACCGCAAAGCACAGCAGGCCGAGGAAGGTCTCGCGGCTGTAGCCCAGGGTTGAAACGCCATAACTCAGGGAAAACGCAGTGGTGATGTAAAACAACGCATAGCACACCACCATTGACGCAGCGCCCAGCAACACCGGCAGCCAATGCTGGCTGAACAGTTCCACCAACGGCACTTTGACCGGCGCTTCCTTGGCGACGGCGTTGGCGAACACCGGCGTCTCGTGCAACTTCAGCCGTGCGTACAGGCCTACCATCACCAGCGCCGCGCTGAGGATGAACGGGATGCGCCAGCCCCAACTGCGGAATTGCTCATCGCTGAGACTCATGGCCAGGATCAGGAACAAGCCGTTGGCTGCCAGGAACCCGATCGAAGGGCCGAGCTGCGGGAACATGCCGAACCAGGCGCGTTTGCCCTTGGGCGCATTCTCGGTCGCCAGCAGCGCCGCACCGCCCCATTCGCCGCCCAGGCCCAGGCCCTGGCCGAAACGCAGCACGCACAACAGGATCGGCGCCCACGCCCCGATGCTGTCATAACCGGGCAACAAACCGATCAGCGTGGTGCACACGCCCATCAGCAGCAGCGAGGCCACCAGGGTCGATTTTCGCCCGATACGGTCGCCAAAGTGACCGAACAGCGCCGACCCCAGTGGGCGGGCGATGAAGGCGATACCGAAGGTCAGGAACGACGCCAGCATCTGCGCGGTGCCGGAGGTCTGCGGGAAGAACACCGGGCCGATCACCAGCGCAGCGGCCGTGGCGTAGATATAGAAGTCGTAGAACTCGATGGCGGTGCCGACGATGCTCGCCGTGGCGACCCGTGCGGTCGAGTTGGTCGGGGCAGCGGCGGGCGCGGCCTCGTTGTAGGTGGTGCTCATGGTGGTATCCCTGACGGTCATTGCGCGTTTGGACGCGGATTATTATTGGTCGAACTCCCATGGATCAGGGTAGCGCGCGGGGCGGCTCGGGATGGGAGCGAACACCGGTCAGACGCGGTATGGCGGTGCCAGGACGCGTTCAGTGCGGGTAGCACGCGGTCGGGCGGGGCTCTGGTAAGCCGTCCCGATTATAGGAAGGGGTTTGAACATACAACAAGTCAAAATGTGGGAGGGGGCTTGCCCCCGATAGCTGTGTATCAGCCACTTGATGCGGCGACTGACACTCGGCCATCGGGGGCAAGCCCCCTCCCACATTATTTGATTGTGTTTTTGCCTGTGAATTAAGCGGCGACCGGCATCCGGCTGGTATGCCAGATCAGCACCTTGCTCACCCGGTTGTCCTCGGTCTCGAGGATTTCCAGGCGGTAGCGGCCGATCTTCAGGCACACCGCGCAGTCCGGAATGGTCTCCAGCGCTTCGGTCACCAGGCCATTGAGGGTCTTGGGGCCGTCGCTGGGCAGGTGCCAGTTCAGGCTCTTGTTCAATTCGCGGATCGAGGCGGCGCCGTCGATGATGTAGCGGCCATCCGGTTGCGCTTCGATATGCGGGTTGTCCGCACTTTGTTCGCTTTCAAATTCACCGACGATTTCTTCGAGAATGTCTTCCAGGGTCACGATGCCGAGTACTTCGCCGTATTCATCCACCACCATGCCCAGGCGGCGCTGCTGTTTGTGGAAGTTCAGCAGTTGCAGTTGCAGCGGGGTGCTTTCCGGGACGAAGTAGGGCTCGTGGCAGGCGGCGAGCAATGCCTCTTTGGTCAGGCTGGCGTCGGGCAACAGGTGCTGGATCTGCCGCGTGTTGAGTACGGCTTCGACCTGGTTGATGTCGCTGTGGAATACCGGCAGCCGCGTACGCTGGGAGGTGCGCAGTTGTTCGATGATCTCCTCGATGTCGTCATCCAGGTTGATGCCGTCCACCTCGCTGCGAGGCACCAGGATGTCGTTGACGGTGATGTTGTCCAGGGCATGGATGCCTGGCATGCCGGGGGTGCGCCCTTCGGCGACCTCGGGTTCGGGTTCTTCATCATGGTCAGGCAGCGGTTCGTCGCTTTTCTTCACCATGCCGGTCTTGCGCGCAAACGGGCGCAGCAGCAACAGACTGATACCGTTGAGCAGCCAGGCCAGGGGGTAGACGATTTTCAGTGGCACGCCCAGTAGCGTATTGCCGAAGCCCAGTACCGCTTGCGGATAGCGTGTGGCCAGGGCACGGGGCAGGTAGTCGGCCAGTATCAGCAGGATCGCGCAGGAGATCAGCCAGCCGAGCCATGGCCCGTTCTGCGCCCAGGCGTAAATGGCCAGCAGCGTGCACAGGATGACCACGGCGGCGCGACACAGGCTGTTGCACAGGATCAGGCTATTGCGCGGAAAGCTCAGGCGGGTGGCCGCCTTGTCCCCCTGGCGTGTACCGGGGCGCAGGGCCAGCAAATGTTGCTGGGCGGCCTCGATGGCGGTGAACAGCGCGGCCCACAATACCAGCAGGGCGATTACCGCGAGCATCGGCTCCAAGGGCAAGTTGTCCATGATCGCCGCCCGTCAGATATGCAGGATGTATTCGCGAACCAGCTTGCTGCCGAAATAGGCCAGCATCAGCAGGCAGAAACCGGCCAGGGTCCAGCGAATCGCCTTGTGCCCGCGCCAGCCGAGGCGATTGCGGCCCCACAGCAGGACGCTGAACACGATCCAGGCCAGGCAGGCCAGCAGGGTCTTATGTACCAGGTGCTGGGCGAACAGGTTTTCGAAGAACAGCCAGCCGGAGATCAGCGACAGCGAGAGCAGGGTCCAGCCGGCCCACAGGAAGCCGAACAGCAGGCTTTCCATGGTTTGCAGCGGCGGGAAGTTCTTGATCAGCCCGGAGGGGTGCTTGTGCTTGAGCTGGTGGTCCTGCAGCAGCAGGAGCAAGGCCTGGAACACCGCGATGGTGAACATGCCATAGGCCAGGATCGACAGCAGGATGTGGGCGAGGATGCCCGGCTCTTCATCAATCACCGGCACCGTGCCGGTGGGCGCGAATTGCGCCAGCAGCACCGTCAGCATGCCCAGCGGGAAGAGCAGCACCAGCAGGTTTTCGACCGGGATCCGGTAACAGGCCATCAGGGTCAGCGCGATGACGGCCGCCGCGATCAGGCTGGCGGCACTGAAAAAGTCCAGGGCCAGGCCGACCGGCGTCATCAAGTGCGTGAACAGGCTCGCCGCATGGGCGAGCAAGGCGAGGACACCAAGGCCTACCAACAGGCGTTTGTCCGCCTTGGTGCCCTGGGCCAGACGAGTGCCCTGATAGACGGTCGCAGCGGCGTACAAGATGGCGGCGGCGAGGCTGGGTAGCAAACTGGGTGACAAAGGGAGCATAAATCCTGTTAGGCAAGCCCGAAAGGCGCTGAGTTTGGCATACCCCCGCGCAACACGAAAGACTCCCGGGCCAGACAGCGGGTGTGCATGGACGCAGTCTTCGCTATAATCCGCGACCTGCCCACGCCGCAGGCTCGCCGAGCGCTGTTTTTAATAGCGATTTACCACAGCCTGGGCCGCCATTACCTCGGTCTATGAATAGGGCCTGAAAGGATCGCGCATGTTTGAAAATCTGACTGACCGTCTCTCGCAGACGCTGCGCCACGTTACCGGCAAGGCCAAGCTGACCGAGGACAATATTAAAGACACCCTGCGTGAAGTGCGCATGGCGTTGCTGGAAGCCGACGTGGCCTTGCCGGTGGTGAAGGACTTCGTCAACTCGGTCAAAGAGCGCGCGGTGGGCACCGAAGTGTCCCGCAGCCTGACCCCAGGCCAGGCGTTCGTGAAGATCGTCCAGGCCGAACTCGAAAGCCTGATGGGCGCGGCCAATGAAGACTTGAACCTCAGTGCGGTGCCGCCGGCTGTCGTCTTGATGGCGGGTCTGCAAGGTGCGGGTAAGACCACCACCGCCGGCAAGCTGGCGCGCTTCCTTAAAGAGCGCAAGAAGAAGTCCGTGATGGTAGTGTCGGCCGACGTGTACCGTCCGGCCGCTATCAAGCAGCTGGAAATGCTCGCAGGCGAAGTGGGCGTGACCTTTTTCCCGTCCGACCTGAGCCAGAAGCCGGTCGACATCGCCAACGCTGCCATTAAAGAAGCCAAGCTCAAGTTCATCGACGTGGTCATCGTCGATACCGCCGGCCGCCTGCACATCGATGAAGAGATGATGGGCGAGATCAAGGCGTTGCATGCCGCGATCAACCCGGTCGAGACGCTGTTCGTGGTCGACGCCATGACCGGCCAGGACGCGGCCAACACCGCCAAGGCCTTCGGCGACGCACTGCCGCTGACCGGCGTGATCCTGACCAAGGTCGACGGCGATGCCCGTGGCGGTGCCGCGCTGTCGGTACGTGCCATCACCGGCAAGCCGATCAAGTTCATCGGTATGGGCGAGAAGAGCGAAGCGCTCGAACCGTTCCACCCTGAGCGTATCGCCTCGCGTATCCTCGGCATGGGCGACGTGCTCAGCCTGATCGAACAGGCCGAAGCCACCCTCGACAAGGACAAGGCCGACAAGCTGGCCAAGAAACTGAAGAAGGGCAAGGGCTTCGACCTCGAAGACTTCCGCGACCAACTGCAACAGATGAAGAACATGGGCGGCCTCGGCGGCCTGATGGACAAGCTGCCGAACATCGGCGGTGTGAACCTGGCGCAGATGGGCAATGCCCAGGGCGCGGCAGAGAAGCAGTTCAAGCAGATGGAAGCCATCATCAACTCCATGACCCCGGCCGAGCGCCGCGACCCTGAGCTGATCAGCGGTTCGCGCAAGCGTCGGATCGCCATGGGTTCCGGCACCCAGGTGCAGGACATCGGTCGCTTGATCAAGCAACACAAGCAGATGCAGAAGATGATGAAGAAATTCTCCGCCAAGGGCGGTATGGCCAAGATGATGCGCGGCATGGGCGGTATGTTGCCCGGCGGCGGCATGCCTAAAATGTAAAGTATTCGAGCGGGAGCCCAGCTCCTGCTCCGACCCACAGGGATGTGGGATCTCCAGCAAACCCGCCGTTGGCGGGCGCTGACTCGCCGTTTTAACCGACGGCTCTATAGCAGATCTGAGTGGCACGCTGATAGGCGCCAGAAAAAGACATTTGCAAAAGTCCGGATATTCCTTAGAATATGCGGCCTTTCGGGCACCTATGCCCGCTGTGCATTTAGATTTGCAGCACCGACTACAGGAACGATGTTCACATGCTAACAATCCGTCTTGCCCTTGGCGGCTCCAAAAAGCGCCCGTTTTACCACTTGACCGTAACCGACAGCCGCAACCCGCGCGACGGTTCGCACAAGGAACAGGTTGGCTTCTTCAACCCTGTTGCTCGTGGTCAAGAAGTTCGTCTGTCCGTGAACCAAGAGCGCGTAGCCTACTGGCTGAGCGTGGGTGCACAGCCATCCGAGCGCGTTGCAAAACTGTTGAAGGACTCGGCTAAGGCCGCAGCCTGAGCAATATGAACGCGACGCCAGCTGTTGCTGATGATTTGATCGTTATCGGCAAGATTTACTCGGTTCATGGCGTTCGCGGCGAAGTGAAGGTGTATTCCTTTACTGATCCGACTGAAAACCTGTTGCAGTACAAAACCTGGACGCTCAAGCGCGAGGGTAGTGTGAAACAGGTCGAGCTGGTCAGTGGACGCGGGAGCGACAAGTTCCTGGTCGCAAAGCTCAAGGGTCTTGATGATCGTGAGGAAGCTCGTCTTCTGGCCGGTTATGAGATCTGCGTGCCGCGCAACCTGTTCCCTGAATTGACCGACGGCGAGTACTACTGGTACCAGCTGGAAGGTCTGAAGGTTATTGATCAACTCGGGCAACTGTTCGGGAAAATCGATCATCTTCTGGAAACCGGCGCCAATGATGTAATGGTGGTCAAGCCTTGCGCTGGCAGCCTGGATGATCGCGAACGCCTGTTGCCGTATACCGAGCAATGCGTGTTGGCCGTCGACCTGGCAGCGGGCGAGATGAAGGTGGAATGGGACGCGGACTTCTAGGCGTGGCTAATTTGCGCATTGAAGTGATCAGTTTGTTTCCCGAGATGTTTTCCGCCATCAGCGAGTACGGCATCACCAGTCGGGCGGTGAAACAGGGGCTGTTGCAGCTTACCTGTTGGAACCCGCGAGACTACACGACGGATCGACATCACACTGTGGACGATCGCCCATTTGGCGGTGGTCCGGGCATGGTGATGAAGATCAAGCCCCTGCAAGACGCGTTGGTTCAGGCCAAGGCCGCTGCCGGGGAGAAGGCGAAGGTGATTTACCTGTCCCCTCAAGGCCGTCAGCTGAAACAGGCTGGGGTCCGCGAACTGGCGAATGAGGAAGCACTGATCCTGATTGCCGGTCGCTATGAAGGCATTGACGAGCGTTTTATTGAAGCTCATGTCGATGAAGAGTGGTCGATTGGGGACTATGTCCTGTCTGGCGGCGAGCTGCCGGCGATGGTCCTGATAGATGCGGTTACACGACTGCTGCCTGGAGCTTTAGGGCATGCGGACTCCGCGGAGGAAGATTCCTTCACGGATGGTTTGCTGGATTGCCCGCACTACACCCGACCGGAGGTGTATGCGGATCAGCGTGTTCCCGACGTATTGCTAAGTGGCAATCACGCACACATCCGGCGTTGGCGTTTACAGCAGTCCCTTGGTCGGACCTATGAACGACGCGCCGATCTTCTGGAAAGCCGCTCGCTTTCTGGAGAAGAGAAGAAGCTGCTCGAGGAATACATCCTCGCGCGGGACGATAGTTAACAACGTATCGATGGTAGGTCCATTGACTTACCTTAGGAGCACAGCATGACTAACAAAATCATCCTTGCACTCGAAGCAGAGCAGATGACCAAAGAGATCCCTACCTTTGCCCCGGGCGACACCATTGTCGTTCAGGTGAAAGTGAAGGAAGGCGACCGTTCGCGTCTGCAAGCGTTCGAAGGCGTGGTAATCGCCAAGCGTAACCGTGGTGTGAACAGTGCTTTCACTGTTCGTAAAATCTCCAACGGTGTTGGCGTAGAGCGTACTTTCCAGACCTACAGCCCGCAAATCGACAGCATGGCCGTCAAGCGTCGCGGTGACGTACGTAAAGCCAAGCTGTACTACCTGCGTGACCTGTCCGGTAAAGCAGCTCGCATCAAGGAAAAACTGGCTTAAGTCCAGTTTCCCGATGCAGAAAAAAGCAGCCTACGGGCTGCTTTTTTGTGCCTGAAATTTGTCCCTTTCCCGGTATTTGTCCATGACCACCCGTCTTGAAGAAATCCAGCGTCGCACCGACCTGTCCGTCACCCACGTGACCAAGGCTGTGTTCCCGCCGACCACCAACCACCACAACACCTTGTTCGGTGGCACCGCCTTGGCGTGGATGGATGAAGTGTCGTTCATCACGGCCACGCGTTTTTGCCGGTTGCCGCTGGTGACCGTCTCTACCGACCGTATCGATTTCAATCACGCCATCCCGGCGGGTTCCATCGTCGAGCTGATCGGCCGTGTGATCAAGGTCGGCAACACCAGCCTCAAGGTCGAGGTGGAAGTGTTCGTCGAGAGCATGAGTGCCGATGGTCGCGAAAAGGCGATCCAGGGTGTGTTCAGTTTTGTGGCCATTGATGCGGACAAGCGCCCGGTACCGGTGCTGCCTGGATTTGTAGACTGATTCAGATCGAGTCGCGGCCATCGGGGGCAAGCCCCCTCCCACATTTGGAACGCATTCCTCTGTGGGAGGGGGCTTGCCCGCGATAGGATGTCGCTGACAACACCTTTTCCAAGTGCGAACCCCCATGCCTGCCATTGACCATCCATTGATCGACCGTTTCCTCGACGCCCTGTGGCTGGAAAAAGGCCTCTCGGACAACACGCGCCAGGCTTACCGCAGCGACCTTGCGCTGTTCAATGGTTGGTTGCAGGAGAAAAACCTCGAGCTGATCAACGCCGGCCGCGAGCTGATTCTCGACCACTTGGCCTGGCGTCTGGAACAGAACTACAAGCCACGTTCCACCGCACGATTTCTTTCCGGCGTGCGTGGTTTTTATCGCTATCTGTTGCGGGAAAAGCTGATCGCCCTCGACCCCACCCTGCAAGTGGATATGCCACAACTTGGCAGGCCATTGCCCAAATCCCTGTCGGAAGCCGACGTGGAGGCGTTGCTCGCCGCCCCCGACCTCAGCGAGGCCATCGGTCAACGCGACCGCGCCATGCTCGAAGTGCTCTACGCCTGTGGCCTGCGGGTGACCGAGCTGATCAGCCTGACCCTGGAGCAAGTCAACCTGCGCCAGGGCGTGTTGCGGGTGATGGGCAAGGGCAGCAAGGAGCGCCTGGTGCCAATGGGCGAGGAGGCGATTGTGTGGGTCGAGCGCTATATGCGCGATGCCCGCAGCGAACTGCTCGGCGGACGTCCTAGCGATGTGCTGTTTCCCAGCCTGCGTGGCGAGCAGATGACACGCCAGACCTTCTGGCACCGCATCAAGCACCAGGCCAAGGTCGCCGGGATCGGCAAGGCGCTGTCACCCCACACGCTGCGCCATGCATTCGCCACGCATTTGCTCAACCACGGTGCGGATTTGCGTGTGGTGCAGATGCTGCTCGGGCACAGCGACTTGTCCACCACCCAGATCTACACCCACGTGGCGCGCGCGCGTTTGCAGGATATGCACGCCAAGCACCACCCGCGAGGCTGAAAACGTCCAATTTATCCGGCCACGGGCTGCCCTGCGGCCCAACTGTGGTAGGCTTTGTCGGTTAGCAAAGGGGACGACCCAGACCTGTGTTTCCAAGCAGTGTTACTGCCCGTCCCTGCATCTGCCTTCAGGAGTTCCCATGCGCTTGACCCAGATTATTGCCGCCGCAGCCATTGCGTTGGTTTCCACCTTTGCCTTCGCCGATGACGCTGCCGAGCAGACCATCCGCAAGAGCCTGGCCAACCTGCAGCTCGACACCCCGATCGAGAGCATCAGCGCCAGCCCGATGGCCGGCCTGTACGAAGTCAAACTCAAGGGCAGCCGCGTGTTGTATGCCAGTGCCGATGGTCAATACATCGTCCAGGGCTACCTGTTCCAGTTGAAGGATGGCAAGCCGGTCAACCTGACTGAAAAAGCCGAACGCCTGGGCGTGTCCAAGCTGATCAATGGCATTCCAGTGGCCGAGACTGTGGTTTACCCGGCTATCGGTGAGACCAAGACCCACATCACCGTGTTCACCGACACCACCTGCCCGTACTGCCACAAGCTGCACGCCGAAGTGCCTGCGTTGAACAAGCTGGGTGTGGAGGTGCGCTACGTTGCGTTCCCGCGCCAGGGCCTGGGTTCGCCGGGTGACGAGCAGTTGCAGGCAGTATGGTGCTCGGCCGACAAGAAAGCGGCGATGGACAAGATGGTCGACGGCAAGGAAATCAAGGCCGCCAAATGCGCCAACCCGGTTTCCAAGCAGTTTGCCCTGGGACAGTCCATCGGCGTCAACGGCACACCGGCCATCGTTTTGGCTGACGGCCAAGTGATTCCGGGCTACCAGCCGGCACCACAAGTTGCGAAACTGGCGCTGAGTGCCAAATAAACCAGCATCGTCGAACCTTTGACGATCATGGCCTGTGGACAAGTCGACAGGTCATTAATTGAAAGCCGCAGTCGTGCGGCTGTTTTCCACGGCCGACCTCGCGTCGGCCGTTTCATGGGGAGTTCTTCAGTGAAACCGGTCAAAGTAGGCATCTGTGGGTTAGGGACCGTCGGTGGCGGCACCTTCAACGTACTTCAGCGTAATGCTGAAGAAATTTCCCGCCGTGCAGGTCGCGGGATTGAAGTGGCGCAAATTGCCACGCGTTCGCCAAAGCCTCAGTTCGAAACGACCGGTATTGCGATTACCAACGATGTCTTCGCCGTGGCCACCAACCCTGAAATCGATATCGTCATCGAGCTGGTGGGCGGCTACACCGTGGCCCGCGAGTTGGTGCTCAAGGCCATCGAGAACGGCAAGCACGTGGTTACCGCCAACAAGGCGCTGATCGCGGTGCACGGCAACGAGATCTTCGCCAAGGCGCGCGAGAAGGGCGTGATCGTGGCATTCGAAGCCGCCGTGGCCGGTGGCATCCCGGTAATCAAGGCGATCCGTGAAGGCCTCTCCGCCAACCGCATCAACTGGGTGGCCGGCATCATCAACGGCACCGGCAACTTCATCCTCACCGAAATGCGCGAGAAGGGTCGCACCTTCGAAGACGTTCTCGCCGAGGCCCAGGCCCTGGGTTACGCCGAAGCCGACCCGACCTTTGACGTGGAAGGTATCGACGCGGCGCACAAGCTGACCATCCTGGCGTCCATCGCCTTTGGTATCCCGCTGCAGTTCGACAAGGCCTACACCGAAGGCATCACCAAGCTGACCACCGCCGACGTGAACTACGCCGAAGCCCTGGGCTACCGCATCAAGCACCTGGGCGTTGCGCGCAGCACCTCAGCCGGTATCGAGTTGCGTGTGCACCCGACGCTGATCCCGGCCGACCGCCTGATCGCCAACGTCAATGGCGTGATGAACGCGGTGATGGTCAACGGTGACGCCGCCGGTTCCACGTTGTTCTACGGCGCAGGCGCCGGCATGGAGCCAACCGCTTCGTCGGTGATCGCCGACCTGGTGGACGTGGTGCGTGCGATGACCAGCGACCCGGAAAACCGCGTGCCGCACCTGGCCTTCCAGCCGGACTCGCTGTCGGCCCACCCGATCCTGCCGATCGAAGCCTGCGAAAGCGCCTACTACCTGCGCATCCAGGCCCAGGATCACCCGGGCGTATTGGCCCAGGTGGCGAGCATCCTGTCCGAGCGCGGTATCAATATCGAGTCGATCATGCAGAAGGAAGTCGAGGAGCAAAACGGCCAGGTGCCGATGATCCTGCTGACTCACCGCGTGCTTGAACAGCACATCAACGATGCCATCGCCGCCCTGGAAGCCCTGCAAGGCGTGGTCGGCCCGGTGGTGCGGATTCGCGTCGAACACCTGAACTAATGGTTTTGCGGCAAGGGCCCCGCTGCTTCGGCGGCCCTTGTTCAAAAATGCTCTAGAGGAGCCAGTCATGCGTTATATCAGCACCCGCGGCCAGGCACCGGCCCTGAATTTCGAAGACGTCCTGCTCGCAGGCCTTGCCACTGACGGTGGCCTGTACGTGCCGGAAAACCTGCCACGCTTCACCCAGGAAGAGATCGCTTCGTGGGCCGGCCTGCCGTACCACGAGCTGGCCTTCCGGGTGATGCGCCCGTTCGTCACCGGCAGCATTCCCGACGCCGATTTCAAGAAGATCCTCGAAGAAACCTACGGCGTGTTTTCCCACAACGCCATCGCGCCTCTGCGCCAACTGAATGGTAACGAGTGGGTGCTGGAGCTGTTCCACGGCCCGACCCTGGCGTTCAAGGACTTCGCCCTGCAACTGCTGGGGCGCCTGCTGGATTATGTGCTGGAGAAGCGCGGCGAGCGCGTGGTGATCATCGGTGCCACCTCCGGTGATACCGGTTCGGCGGCCATCGAAGGTTGCAAGCACTGCGAAAACGTCGACATCTTCATCCTGCACCCGCACAAGCGTGTGTCAGAAGTGCAGCGCCGCCAGATGACCACCATATTCGGCGAGAACATCCATAACATCGCCATCGAAGGCAACTTCGATGACTGCCAGGAAATGGTCAAGAACAGCTTCGCTGACCAGAGCTTCCTCAAAGGCACGCGCCTGGTGGCGGTGAACTCGATCAACTGGGCGCGGATCATGGCCCAGATCGTCTACTACTTCCATGCATCGCTGCAGTTGGGCGGCCCAGCGCGTTCGGTGTCGTTCTCGGTGCCGACCGGTAACTTCGGCGACATTTTCGCCGGTTACCTGGCGCGGAACATGGGCCTGCCGATCAACCAGTTGATCGTTGCCACCAACCGCAACGACATCCTGCACCGCTTCATGAGCGGCAACCAGTACGTCAAGGAAACGCTGCACGCGACCTTGTCGCCGTCCATGGACATCATGGTCTCGTCGAACTTCGAACGCCTGCTGTTCGACATGCACGGTCGCAACGGTGCGGCGATTGCCGGCTTGATGGACACTTTCAAGAGCGGCGGCGGTTTCAGCGTGGATGAAGAGCGCTGGAGCGAAACCCGCAAGCTGTTCGACTCCCTGGCCGTGGACGACGCGCAGACCTGCGAAACCATCGCTGAAGTCTATGCCCAGACCGGCGAGCTGCTCGACCCGCACACCGCCATCGGCGTGAAGGCCGCCCGCGAGTGCCGTCGCAGCCTGGATATCCCGATGGTCATCCTGGGCACCGCCCATCCGGTGAAATTCCCGGAAGCGGTGGAGAAGGCCGGTGTTGGCAAGGCGCTGGAGTTGCCGGTGCACCTGGCTGACCTGTTCGAGCGTGAAGAGCGTTGCACCGTGTTGGCCAATGACCTGAAGGCCGTGCAGGCGTTTGTGAGCCAGCATGGCAACCGGGGTAAGCCGTTGTAAGGCACACCGCGCAGACAAAAACGCCGCTTTCCCTTCCTTGGGTCAGCGGCGTTTTTCGTTTCTGGCAGGCCCCGTTTGGTACACGCGGCTATGTGAGTAGTTTCTGCACGATGGCCAAGACAGTGCTGAACGCCGTAAACATGGCCATGACTACGCCCAATGGATACCAGAAATTCTCACGGGTTATCTTGTGTGTCTCGGCAGTGAGTTTGCGTTGCTCGGCATAAATGCGTGATATGTCGGCGTGAATCTTCTCAAGCGCAGCTTGCTCTTTGTCGTGTTCAAGCATCGTATTTATCCTTCGCAATATGGGCCTTTTGACATGCGCTCCTGCCTGCAAGGCAAAGTAATCAGCGCCCACCGAGTATAGGATTCACCTTGGGCCTCAACGCCCGGAAACCCCAAAAAAGCCGCCCATTGCGTAAGCACTTATGTGCGACCGTTTTTTCGTTGTCATGTTGCAAGCGCATGCTGGAATCCGTCACCCCCTGACGGCCCCATAAAGACGATAAAGCGAACTTTCCTACGTCACAAACAGTCACTTAGGATAGATGCAGCTCCCGTTGAAACGATTGTTCCCGAACTATTGAGTGGTGATCGAGATGGAAAGTATCAGCCTATTGCTCGAAGAAGCACTGAGCCCTTATCAGGTTACGCTGACCACCTCTGGTGTGCAGGACGAGTGCCTGGTAACCGTGAAGAATCCTGCTGGCGCCATCGTGGTCGAGCGTGACGTCGACCGCGCCCAATTGATGGACAAGCGCATGCTGGTGGATGTGGTGGATTGCCTGCTGCGTGACATCAAAATTGCCGAAGGACGTCTGGAGCCCTCGGTCATCGCGGCCTTGCGCAACGCAGCCCAGACTCGCAACGCCACCGCCGCATGAAGAATTGTTTAACTGTGGAAACTTCCTACAGCGTGGCCGGTCAGATTTTGTAACAGCAAGAGCAAACATTGTGCTCCGGTGTTTGTGCCTTGCTGTACTGGTCTTTGTAGGCCACGTTTAACCCCAAAGTGTCTCCCCACTCTTTGGGGTTTCTTTTTGCCTGCGATTTGTCACGGCTCTGGCGAGTCCTGGAAAAAACTCGGGTTATCCCGCAGGTAATGGGTGCGCATGATCGGGTCCAGCCATGAGGCATACGACTGCTGCACTTGTTCCAGCGGGATCTCGCGCAGTATCTGGTCGATTCGTTTGATGGCCCGGCGCCCCTGGGGCGTATCCGAGCAGCCGATGTGCGTACGCTGATACGGCGCCGAGCCTTTGATCGGGTAGAAGCTCAGGTCATCCGAGGCGATGCCTTGCTGCATCGCGTGGTAGCGGATCTCCGGCCAGTAACCCAGCACGGCCTCCAAGCGACCCAGCCGCTGCATTTGTAACAGGCTGCCCAGTGCATCGTTGCCGTAGTGCAGCGCGAGTGTGTGCGTGTCGGCCTGTTTGAGCTGTGTATCAATAAGAGGCCCGTAGCTGCGCTCCGCAGTAGCGCCCACCCGTGCCTTGTGCGCATCGAGGAACGCCTGCAGGTCAAACTGGCCCTGGGAGATATAGGCGGCCATGGCTTCCTGCTGGCTGCGCCGGATCGTGATCCCATTGCTGGCGACCACAAAGGCCTGGTTGGAAAACACCACGTACCTGGCCCGCTCGGCGGTCCACAACAAGGAAGGATCACAGGTGAATGTGGGCTCGCGCAGCATTTGTGTGCCCCGTGCGCGATTGACGTGCAGCACTTGGTGCCGGTATTCCGGCAGGTGCTCGATCAGCCTCGGCAACAGTTGGTCCAGTGCGCCCTGGCCTTTGCGCGGGCCTTCGAAAATGGTCAGCGGCGGTAAATCGCGCAAAAGCCAGATCAGTGTGTCCTCGGCATTGGCCGGTAGAGGCCAGGCGCAGGCCATCATGATCGCGAGGTACAACTGAGCAACCCTACGGGCCATCAGATCACGCCTTTCTCGCGCAGACGCACAATGCCAGCAGCGTCATAACCCAGCCCGCCGAGCACTACGCTGTTATGTTCACCCAGTTGCGGCCCCACCCATTCACAGCTGCCCGGCGTTTCCGACAGCTTGGGCACGATGCCCGGCATCTTGAATTCCTTGCCGCCGGGAAGCTGGGCCTTGAGGAACATTTCCCTGGCGAGGAATTGCGGGTCGCCCAACATGTCCTCGGCACTGTAGATCCGGCTGGCAGGCACCTCGGCTTTGTTCAGCACGTCTATCACCTGATCCAGCGGCAGCGAGTTCACCCAACGATCGATCACTCCATACAGCTCGTCGCGGCGGCTATCACGCCCGTCGTTGCTGGCCAGTACCGGATCGTTGGCCAAATCTTCACGGTCGATGGCCGACATGAAACGCTTGAAGATCGCATCGCCATTGGCGCCGATCTGCACATGCTTGCCGTCGGCGCTCGTATGGATGGACGAAGGCGTGATGCCGGGCATGATGTTGCCGGTGCGTTCGCGAATAAAGCCGAACACGTCGAACTCCGGGATCATGCTTTCCATCATGGCGAAGATGGCTTCGTACAGCGCCACATCCACCACCTGGCCCAGGCCACCGTTGACCTCGCGATGACGCAGCGCCATCAGTGCGCCGATCACCGCCCACAACGCGGCAATCGAGTCGCCGATGGAAATGCCGGTGCGTACCGGCGGGCGGTCTTCGAAACCGGTGATATAGCGCAGGCCGCCCATGGATTCACCCACAGCACCGAACCCTGGCTGGTCTTTCATCGGCCCGGTCTGGCCAAAGCCGGAGAGACGCACCATCACCAACTTGGGGTTCAGCGCGTGCAGGGTCTCCCAACTCAGGCCGAGCTTTTCCAGCACGCCGGGGCGGAAGTTCTCGATCAGGATGTCGGCGTCCGCCAACAGCTTCTTGAGAATGGCCAGGCCGTCCGGGTGCTTGAGGTTCAGCGTCAGTGACTGCTTGTTGCGCGCCTGCACGAACCACCACAGTGAAGTGCCCTCGTACAACTTGCGCCATTTTCGCAGCGGGTCGCCGCCGTCCGGCGATTCGACCTTGATCACCTCGGCGCCGAATTCGGCGCAGATACGTGAGGCGAACGGGCCGGCGATCAGGGTGCCGAGTTCGATGACTTTCAGGCCGGCAAGCGGTTTGGCATTAAACGACATGAGGATCCTTGTCTGCGCAGGGCGGTGGTGTGATGCCTTTTAACATAGGCGAGCTGCCCAGGGCAGCGCCGGATTCGTTGATTGGCCTCGTCATCGGTTAGACTGGCCGCCTTTCCCTGTCTCTAGAAGCCCGTTCATGGCCCAGCCGTCCACGACCTACAAATTCGAACTCAACCTCACCGACCTCGACCGCTCGGTGTACGAGAGCGTCAAACAGACCATCGCCCGCCACCCGTCGGAAACCGAAGAGCGCATGACCGTGCGCCTGCTGGCCTACGCCCTCTGGTACAACGAGCAGTTGTCGTTCGGGCGTGGCCTGTCAGATGTAGACGAGCCAGCCCTGTGGGAAAAAAGCCTGGATGACCGGGTGTTGCACTGGATCGAAGTCGGCCAGCCCGATGCCGACCGCCTCACCTGGTGTTCGCGCCGCACCGAACGCACCAGCCTGCTGGCCTACGGCAGCTTGCGTGTGTGGGAAGGCAAGGTGGTGCCGGTGGCAAACAACCTGAAAAACGTACACATCGCTGCCGTGCCGCAGGAAGTCCTTGAGACCCTGGCCAAGGACATGCCGCGTGTTATCAAGTGGGACGTGATGATCAGCGAAGGCACGATCTTCGTCACCGACGACCGCGGCCAACACGAAGTACAACTGCAATGGCTGGTTGGCGAACGCGGTTGACTGTGGGCGCGCGCTGTTCTCTGTAGGAGCGAGCTTGCTCGCGAAAAATCTGAGGGCACCGCGTTCAACCAGGCACCCTGCGTCATCGTTGACCACCTTCGCGAGCAAGTTCGCTCCTACAGTCAATCAAAGAGAAGTCACCACCGCCCCATGCGTATCGACCCCCGCCCGTTGCCCGCCGTCCTGCCGTTTCTTGGTGAATTGCCGCCGCTGTTGACCCGTCTTTACGCCGCGCGCGGGGTACAGTCCGAGGCCGAACTGGATAAAAGCCTGGCGCGGTTGATTCCCTACCAGCAGCTCAAGGGCATCGACGCGGCGGTCGACCTGCTGGTGACAGCATTGGAGCAACGCCAACGCATCCTCATCGTCGGTGACTTCGATGCCGACGGCGCCACCGCCAGCACCGTGGGCACCTTGGGGCTCCGGTTGCTCGGCGCGGCCCATGTCGATTACCTGGTGCCCAACCGTTTCGAATACGGCTACGGCCTGACCCCGGAAATCGTCGCGGTGGCCCTGCAGCGCGAGCCGCAGTTGCTCATTACCGTGGACAATGGCATCTCCAGCGTCGAAGGTGTGGCAGCGGCGAAGGCTGCGGGGTTGCAGGTGCTGGTGACCGACCACCACTTGCCCGGCGACGAGTTGCCGGCGGCAGATGCCATCGTCAACCCGAACCAGCCCGGCTGTGAATTCCCGAGCAAGGCGCTGGCCGGCGTGGGCGTGATCTTCTACGTGCTGATGGCCTTGCGCGCGCGCCTGCGCAGCTTGGGGTGGTACGAGAACACGCCACAGCCAAACATCGGCGAGTTGCTCGACCTGGTCGCCCTGGGCAGCGTTGCTGACGTGGTGCCCCTGGACGCCAACAACCGCATCCTGGTGCATCAGGGGCTGGAGCGTATCCGCGCCGGTCGTGCACGGCCGGGGATCAAGGCGATCCTCGAGGTGGCCAAGCGCGACGCCGCGCGTATCACCTCAACCGATCTGGGCTTTATCCTCGGGCCGCGCCTGAACGCCGCCGGGCGCCTGGATGACATGAGCCTGGGCATCGAATGCCTGCTCACCACCGACGTTGCCGCCGCCCGTGAAATGGCGGCGCAACTGGACGGCATGAACCAGGACCGCAAATCCATCGAGCAAGGCATGCAGCGCGAGGCTCTGGCCCAGCTCAAGGACTTGCCGGTGGAGTCGATGCCCTACGGTTTGTGCCTGTTCGACCCGGAATGGCACCAAGGTGTGATCGGGATCCTGGCGTCACGCATGAAAGAGCGCTACTTCCGCCCGACCATCGCCTTCGCCGACGCCGGCGATGGCTTGCTCAAGGGCTCGGGGCGCTCGGTGCAGGGGTTCCATATCCGTGATGCCCTGGCGGTGGTCGCCAGCCAGCATCCGAACCTGATCAGCAAATACGGCGGTCACGCCATGGCGGCCGGGCTGACATTGCCCGAGGAAAACTTCCCGCTGTTTGCCGAAGCCTTCGATGCCGAAGTGCGTCGGCAACTGCGCGAAGAAGACCTGACCGGTCGTCTGCTGTCAGATGGCACGCTGGCGGTGGAAGAGTTTCACTTGGAGCTGGCTCGTGCGCTGCGGCATGCCGGGCCGTGGGGGCAGCACTTTCCCGAGCCGTTGTTTCATGGCGTGTTTCAGTTGGTGGAGCAGCGCGTCGTGGGCGAGCGGCACTTGAAAGTTGTGCTCAAGAGCGAATGCGGCTCCGTGAAGCTCGATGGCATTGCGTTTGGGGTGGACCGGGAGATTTGGCCGAACCCAACCGTGCGCTGGGTGGAATTGGCCTACAAGCTGGATGTGAACGAATTTCGCGGGAATGAGACCGTGCAGTTGATGATTGCGCACATCGAGCCACGTTAGATTTCACCAACACCACAAACCAATGTGGGAGGGGGCTTGCCCCCGATGCCGGTGGGTCAGCTACAGATAAGCTGACTGAAACACCGCTATCGGGGGCAAGCCCCCTCCCACATTTTGATGGGTGTAAGGCTCGGGCTTATTCGGTTTTGGTTTGGTGTTTGACGATGATATCCACCAACCGCTTGGCCAGCGCCGGGTAGTTCTCATCGAAGTGATGTCCACCTGGCAGCTTGATGGCTTCACCTACGGCCGTCTTGTCCGTGCAGCCACTCTCGTCGACTTCTTCGGCGCCGTAGATGCACACCACTTTGTCGGCCGGCAGCTTGGCCATTTCCGGGCCGGTGGCGGCTTCTTTGCCGGCATTGCCCAGCCAACCTTCCACTTCAATCTCGAAGCTGCCTGTGCGCGCAAACGCCAGCAGGATGATTGCGTCCACACGCTGCTGCTCGTTCTCCGGCAGGCGATTGTAGATGGCTGGCAATACATCGGCACCGAACGAATAGCCGGTCAGTACGAAGCGCTTGGTGCCCCATTTCTGACGGTAGTGCTGCATCAGCTCGGTGAGATCCTTGGCGCTTTGTTCGGGAGTCTTGTGCTGCCAGTAGTAGCGCAGGGTGTCGATACCCACCACCGGGTAGCCGATCTTGGCCATCTCGCCAGCCACGTCGCGGTCGAGGTCACGCCAGCCGCCGTCGCCGGACAGGAACAGGGTGACAGTGTCCTTGGCCTGGCCGGCCGGTACTTCAACCACCGGGATCGCCAGGCCACCGTTGTCGGAGCCCACCAGTTGCTTGCGCAACTCGTTGTTCAGCACTTGCGGGTAATGAATGTCGTAGTCGCTGATGCTGGTGGTGGCACGCGGTGTGTCACGGACGAAACTGGCGGCGTCATCCTCAGGGTTGTCGTTCCAGGCCACCAGCCAGTTGCCGTGGGCGGAAGTTTTCGGCAGCGGGTCGGTGCAGCCTGGCTGGGTCATGGCGAAGCCGACGGAGATGGCATTGGCCTTGTCGTCGGTCTGTGCCGCCAGCCAGCGCCAGGCCAGGCTTGCGCCGGGGCCGATGCCACTAACCAGCGTCGCCGGGCCCTTGAGCTGGCCCAGGGCGCTTTGCAGCGCTTGTTCCTGCAGTTTGCAGTCATCCTTGGGCAGGATCACCTGGACAATCTGCGCCTTGCCGCCTTGGCTCAAGGCAATCAGTTGACTGTCGGTCAGGGTTTCATCGGCCATCACGGCCACGGCCACGCGGGCTTTCGGCGTGCCGTTGGGGGTCACGCGGGTCATGACCGAACCATCGGCCTGGGGCAGTTGCTCCAGCACCGGTTGTGGGGCAGGGCGGTTCCAGTACCAATAGCCACCACCCAGGATCAGGGCGAGCAGCACTACAAAGGCCAATACATACCGCCAGGAGCGTCGAATCATCAGCGTTTCACCAATCCAGTCAAGCCGCCCGCGATCAGGGCGGCGGTATCGGCCAGTGCCACCAGCGGATCAAGTCCTGCGGGCACGGCCATGTAACGGGGTTCCCAGTCAGGCTGGAACTTGTCTTTGAAGCGGCGCAAACCTTGGAAGTTATACAGTTGCTCGCCACGGCGGAACACCATCGAGCCCAGGCGTTGGGTCAGCGGGGCGCCGCGTCGTGGTTGCAGGCCCGACAACGGCACCATGCCGAGGCTGAAGCGGGCGTAGCCGTGACTCTTATAGTGTTGAATCAGGCCGACCATCATGAATTCCATGGTCAGCTTGGGCGCGTCCGGGTGGGCGCGCATCAGGTCAAGACTGGCCAGGTCATGGTTGTAGGTCTCGAGCAGGTTGGCGAAGGCCACCGGGCGCCCTTCGAAGCGAATGATCGCTATGCGAAAGTGTTTGAGGTAGTCGTCGCTGAAGCGCCCCAGGGAAAAACCCTTTTCCCGCACGTTCTTGCCGGTCAGCCAGGCATCGGAGATCACCTTGAGCTCGTCCATCGGCGCCGTGCCCGGTTCGCAGATCTCCAGGGACAAGCCGTCCCGCGAGCCACGGTTCCAGGTGTAGCGCAGGTCCTTCATCTCTTTGCCCTTGGCTTCCAGGTCAAAGCGTTTCAGGTCGACGCGGGCTTCTTCGCCCAGCTTGATCGCGGTGAGGCCGATGTCCATGTAGTACGGCAGGTTCTCCGCGCGCACCTGGTAGAACACCGGGCGGGCGTGGTGGATGTCGCACAGGTCGCGGAACTGCCAGATCATCTCGGCGCGGGGTTGGGTCGGGCCGATAGGGTCGTACAACGCCACCAGGCTGCGACCGCGACGGGCGTACATCAGGAACGCTTCGTCGTTGGGGTGGAACAGCAGCGCCTTGTCACCGGTGAGCGCCAGGCCGCCATCAGGCTGGGAAGAGGCCATCAGGATCTTGCTGGCGCGCTCCAGTTCATCGGGTGTCGGCAAATGGATCACCGGGCGCGCGGTACGCAGCAGCCAGGTCAGGGACACGATCACCAGCAACACGGCGGCGCCGAGCAGCGAGCGCAGGCCACGGGGGGCGTTGGCGTCCAGGGTGAACTGCCACCACAGCTGGTGGCTGTACGGTACGTCCTGATAGGCGAACAGCAACAGCCAGATCGACGCTCCGAGCACACAGACACTGGCCACCAGGTACAGCGGCGAGAACGGCAGCTCGGTGAGGCGGCTGGCACGATAGAACGAGCGTCGGAAGATCGCCAGCAGGATCGCGGTCATCGTCATCAGGCTGGCTTCTTCCCAGTCGAAGCCTTTGAGCAGCGAGAGCAGGGCGCCCGCCAGCAAGAGCACCATAGTCAGCATCCAGGCGGCCGACAGGCGTCGACGCAGGCCTTGGGCCAACAGCAGGCACAACACGCCGATCAGGCTGGCGCCAAAGTGCGAGGCGTCAATCAGGCGGTGGGGAATCAGGAAGCCGATGTTTTCCAGGCGCGAGTCGATTTCGGGCGTGGCGCCAGAGAACAGCAGGACCACGCCGGACAGAAAAACCAGGACGGCCAGTACTGGCGCCGCCAGCCCCGAGGCGACCCGCAGGCTTTGCTGGGTCTGGAACAGGCGCTGCGCTTCGTTGACCAGCAGGAACACGCAGGCGATCAGCAGGGGCAGCACCACGTAGATCATGCGGTACAGCAGCAGGGCGGCGGCCAGTGGCGCGGCGCCCAGTTTGTCAGCGAAGGCCGCCAGCAGGATCGCTTCGAATACACCCACACCGCCCGGTACATGGCTGAGTACACCGGCGGCCAGCGCCAGCAGGTACACGAGCAGGAAGGGGCCGAAGGGCGGCGCCTCGGGCAGCAGCATATAAAGGACGGTAGCGGCGGCGGCAACGTCCAGTGCGGTAATGATCAGTTGCAGGAAGGTCAGGCGACGGCCCGGCAGGCGCAAGGTGCGGCGGCCGGCTTTGACCAACAGGTTGTCCGGGTAGGGTTGCTCCGGCAGGCGACGGCGATAAATGCCGATGCACAACACCGCCGACAACAGCAGCACCGCGCCGGCAATACCGCCCAGCACCGCTTGCGGCAAATGCAGGTAGGTCGATGCGGCGGGCAGGTTGCTCAGTGTTGCCAATGCAGCCAGTGGCGGCAGGGCAGTGCCCAGCGCCAGGCTGGCGAACACGGTCATATGGGCGACTTCGGATGCACCGATGCCATGGCGTGCATATAAGCGGTAGCGTACCGATCCGCCGGAAAGCATCGACAGGCCAATGGCATTGCCGATGGCGAACGCGGTAAAGCCGCCGAGGGCCAGGGTCTTGGCGGGCAGGTTTACGCCAGCATAGCGGGCGCCGGAGAATTCATAGCCCAATAGAATGACAAAACCGGCAACGGCTGCGGCAAACGCTCCCAGCAGCGCGGGCTTGGGCACTTCCAGGATCGAGTCGTGGAGGGCGTAGAGGTCCAGCTCCAGCAGCAGGTGGCGGCAGGCGATCAGGGCGATGGCAAACAGCAATAACGTGACGGCCAGCCCGATAGGTTGCCGGTACTTGCTCACCAGATCCAGCCAACGCAAGCGAGTGGGTGTGATCGGTTGTTCTGCTGTGACGGTGTCTTGTGGTTCAGACGAGTTGGCGCGCATCAATCACCTCGTGGATTGTGCGCGACAGGATGGAGGTATCCAGCCAAGTTACCAATCCCTATGGACAAAATAATTACAAATATTAACGCGTATCGCCGGGGGCGGCGACTGCGGCCATTGGTCGTAGAGGGCAGCGCTTGAGCATTGAGCATAGCTTGCAATGAGATGGACTCTACAAACCGTGTACGGTTTCATGAAAGATGCCATGCCATTGTTTCAGAAGAACTTTTTCACCGGATACAAAAAAGGCCACTCTTTCGAGTAGCCTTTTTTGATGTTTGGTTGCGGGAGCCGGATTTGAACCGACGACCTTCGGGTTATGAGCCCGACGAGCTACCAGACTGCTCCATCCCGCGTCTGTGGGCGGCATTCTACAGTCCAGCGGCGAGGTGTCAACCGTTAATGGGCCGATGGGTCAAATAAGTGTGAATTAGCCGTTGAATGTCGGCCATGCACCGTAAGTGCGCGAAGGGCAAAGATTTTTTGTCTTACAATTTTTGTACAGGACAAAACAGGCACGCACAAAAAAGGCCACTCTTTCGAGTAGCCTTTTTTGATGTTTGGTTGCGGGAGCCGGATTTGAACCGACGACCTTCGGGTTATGAGCCCGACGAGCTACCAGACTGCTCCATCCCGCGTCTGTGTGTCGGCATTCTACAGAGGAACGCCGGTGTGTCAACCTGTGAATTAAAGAAAAGCGCTTGTGGTTCAATCGCTTAGCTCTCCATAAAGACCCCTTGATACCCCGCGGGCCCAGTCTGGCCGAGGCTTTCAGCTCTATCGGAAGGCCGAATCCGATTGAGAAAATAAATTCATCCTCGAATTTTCCTACCGCTTAAGCGGAAGATTCAAACTACTGGTGCTATATACAGGTGTGAATGCGATACTGGCCACCCGTAGGTACATACCCCGTTTATATGACGCAGCGCAAAATCATCCACGTCGACTGTGATTGCTTCTACGCCGCCATCGAGATGCGCGATGACCCGAGCCTGGCGCAAAAACCGCTGGCAGTGGGCGGCTCGGCGGACCGGCGCGGCGTGATTGCCACCTGCAACTACGAGGCGCGCGCCTATGGCGTGCGCTCGGCCATGTCGTCGCGGCATGCCTTGAAGCTGTGCCCGGACCTGACCATCGTCAAGCCACGCATGGACGCTTATAAGGAAGCCTCCAAGGAAATCCAGACGATCTTTCGCGACTACACCGACCTGATCGAGCCGCTGTCGCTGGATGAGGCTTACCTGGATGTGTCCGACACCCCGCACTTTGGCGGCAGCGCCACGCGCATCGCCCAGGACATTCGTCGCCGTGTCTCCAACCAACTGCACATCACCGTATCCGCAGGCGTGGCGCCGAACAAGTTCCTGGCCAAGATCGCCAGCGACTGGAAGAAACCCAACGGCCTGTTTGTGATTACCCCGGACCAGGTCGAAGACTTTGTCTCACAGTTGCGGGTCAGCAAGTTGCACGGTGTGGGCAAGGTTACGGCCGATAAACTGGCGCGCCTGGGCATCGAAGACTGCTTGCAACTGCGCGAGTGGAACAAGCTGGCGCTGGTGCGCGAATTCGGCAGTTTTGGCGAGCGGTTGTGGAGCCTGGCGCGTGGGATCGATGACCGTGTGGTGCAGAACGACAGTCGTCGGCAATCGATCAGTGTGGAAAATACCTATGACGTGGACCTGCCGGACCTCTCAAGCTGCCTGGCCAAACTTCCCGAACTGATGGAGACCCTGGCCGGGCGCATGGCGCGCATCGATAGTAGTTACAGGGCGGGCAAGCCGTTCGTGAAGGTGAAGTTTCATGACTTTACCCAGACCACATTGGAGCAGTCCGGGGCAGGGCGGGACCTGGAGAGTTATCAACAGCTGCTGACGCAGGCGTTCAACCGGGGAGGGAAACCGGTGCGGTTGTTGGGGATTGGGGTGCGGTTGCTGGATTTAAGCAATGGCAACGAACAGCTCGAGTTCTCCTGGTAGAGACCGAGAACCACATGTGGGAGCGGGCTTGCTCGCGAATACGGAGTGTCAGTCACCAGATGCATTGACTGATCTACCGCATTCGCGAGCAAGCCCGCTCCCACATTAGATCTACAACATTTTTGAAGTCTTAGCGCGCGCCAGGATCCGCCACCAACCGCCCCGCATCCTTGGTCAGCGCTTGCAGGAATTCCTGCTGCAACTCGGGATCATTGCGCGTCAGTTCGATCAGGCTTTGTTCCAGTTCACTGGCTTCTTCTTCCAGGCCCAGCTCCGACAAGCGCTTGACCCGATGCACCCACTGGCTGACTTCGTCGTCTTCCAGATCGTCGTAGATCAGGCCGTGGGCTTCCAGCAACTTGCCGCGCAGGGTGCTGCTGATCGCCAGGGTCGAGTCCGAATGCACGTCGTCCTGGCCATCTTCCACGCTGATCTTCAAGGTGGTGACGCGGTTCAGGTCCTGCTCGGCAAATGGGCTGTCCAACAGGTTCAGGCGCAGGACGCCGTTGCGGTCGGTGGTCAGCTCATGGGTCTGCTTGCCGGCGGTGACCTGCACCGGGCGTTCGCTCCAGGGCAGGCTCGAATACTCCACGCGCTTGTCGCGCTGGACTTCATCGATACCCGCCAGGTTCTGTTGCGCGCGACCGTGGGATTGCACGTTCATGAACGGGTTGAGGCCGTCCACGCCATAGGTCAGCCAGTCATGGGTCATGCTGGTCGGCAGGTGGCCGAGGGCGAAGATATTCGCCACATTGGCACCCGCGCCCGCCACCAGGGCAACCGCACCCAATGGCATCTCGTAGAGCTTGCGCCAGGGCTGGTAGGGGGTATAGCGGTCGTAACGGCGGGTGACTTCGAACTCGGTGACCTCGAAGGTCTTCTGCTCGTGAATACGAACCCGACGTTGCGGCAGCTCCAGCACTTTGGGCTCGCCTACATCGATCTGCAGGCTGTGGTCTAGCAACTTACGCTCGACCCGCTCTTCGTGCTCACTGCGTTGCGACATCTGGTTGGCGCAGCCGCTGACCAGCAGGGCGCCGCACAAGGCGGCGCCCCCCAGGGCTCTGGTGTTTCGCTTGAACATGACTTCTCTTGATCTGGTTTTCAGCGACGAATACGCGCCTGAAGGAAAGACAGCACGTCAGCCACCGGTAACGGTTGGGCTTCGGCTTCGGTCCGGCTCTTGTATTCCAGATTGCCATCCGCCAGGCCGCGGTCACTGACCACGATCCGGTGCGGGATGCCAATCAGTTCCATGTCGGCGAACTTGATGCCCGGGCTGGTTTTCTTGTCCCGGTCATCCAGCAGCACTTCAAAACCAGCAGCCGTCAATTCGGCATACAGCTTGTCGGTGGCTTCGCGTACTTGCTCGGTTTCATAACGCAGCGGCACCAGCGCGATCTGGAACGGCGCCAGGGCGTCACTCCAGATGATGCCTTTCTCATCGTTGTTCTGCTCGATGGCCGCCGCAACCACGCGGGATACGCCAATGCCGTAGCAGCCCATGTCCAGGGTGATCGGCTTGCCGTTCTCGCCCAGCACTTCGCACTTCATCGCCTTGCTGTACTTGTTGCCCAGCTGGAAGATGTGCCCGACTTCGATCCCGCGCTTGATTTCCAGGGTGCCCTTGCCGTCCGGGCTTGGGTCGCCAGCTACCACGTTACGCAGGTCGGCCACGGTCGGCACCGGCAGGTCACGTTCCCAGTTCACGCCGAAGTAGTGCTTGTCGTCGATGTTCGCGCCGATACCGAAGTCGCTCATCAGCTCCACCGAACGGTCGATGATGATCGGCAGCGGCAGGTTCAGCGGGCCGAGCGAACCGGCACCGGCGCCAATGGCGTCGCGCAGTTCGGCGTCGGTGGCCATGACCAGCGGGCTGGCCACGCCAGGTTGCTGGGCCGCCTTGATTTCGTTGAGCTCGTGGTCGCCACGGATCACCAGGGCGATCAGCTTGCCTTCTTCCTCGGCGCGCACGATCAGGGTCTTGATGGTCTTTTCAATCGGTAGATTGAATTTTTCCACCAGGGCCGCGATGGTCTTGGTATCCGGCGTGTCCACCAGGCGCAGCTCTTCGGCCGGGGCTGGACGGGAAGTTTCCCGTGGCACGGCTTCGGCTTTCTCGATGTTCGCCGCATAGTCGGAACCGTTGCTGAACACGATGTCGTCTTCGCCGGACTCGGCCAGCACGTGGAATTCGTGGGAGCCGGCGCCGCCAATGGAGCCGTTGTCCGCCTCAACCGGGCGGAACTTCAGGCCCAGGCGCGTGAACACGTTGCAGTAGGCCTGGTGCATGCGGTCGTAGGTGACCTGCAAGGACGCCTGGTCAGCGTGGAACGAATAGGCGTCCTTCATGATGAATTCGCGGCCGCGCATCAAACCGAAGCGAGGGCGGATTTCGTCACGGAACTTGGTCTGGATCTGATACAGGTTCAGCGGCAGCTGCTTGTAGCTGCTCAGCTCGTTGCGCATCAGGTCGGTGATCACTTCTTCGTGGGTCGGGCCGGCGCAGAAATCGCGGCCATGGCGATCCTTGAAGCGCAGCAACTCAGGGCCGTACTCTTCCCAACGCCCGGATTCCTGCCACAGTTCAGCCGGTTGGGTGCTCGGCATCAACACTTCCAGAGAGCCGGCGGCGTTCATTTCTTCACGAACGATGGCTTCGACCTTGCGCATCACCTTCAAGCCCATGGGCAGCCAGGTGTACAGGCCGGAGGCCAGTTTGCGGATCATGCCGGCGCGCAGCATCAGCTGATGGCTGATCACGACCGCGTCGGAAGGCGTTTCTTTCTGTGTGGCGAGCAAATATTGACTGGTACGCATGGTAGGCCGTTGTCGGTTGCTTGGACTTGAAATGACTTGGGATTGTACGGGCGCCGGCTGCTGGAGTACAGGCATCAGAATGCAGAGGGGTATGTGGGAGGGGGCTTGCCCCCGATAGCGGTGGATCAGTAACACATAAGCGCCTGACAACCTGCTATCGGGGGCAAGCCCCCTCCCACATTGTCAGTCTTCGGCCGGGGGACTCAACCGCGCCCGCCGATTCTCCTGGAACCAGTGCAACGCGATCAGGAACAGCGTCGGCACGCCCAGCAGGCAGGTGATCAGGAAGAAATTGTGATACCCGAATTTCTCCACCATCACCCCCGAATACCCGCCGATCAGGCGCGGCAGCAACAGCATGATCGAGCTGAGCAGGGCATATTGGGTGGCGGAGAACTTGAGGTTGGTCAGGCTCGACAGGTAGGCCACAAAGGCCGAGGTCGCCAGCCCTGAGCTGAAGTTATCCAGGGAAATGGTGAAGATCAGCATCTGCAGGTCGGGACCCATGTCGGCCAGCATCACGAACAGCAGGTTGGTGCCAGCCGACGCCACACCGCCGATGAACAGGATCGGCAGGATGCCGAAGCGCACGATCAGCAGGCCGCCCATGCCCGCGCCGAGCAAGGTCATGATCAGGCCGAAGATCTTGCTGACCCCGGCGATCTGGTCCTTGGTGAAGCCCTGGTCGATGTAGAACACGTTGGCCATCACGCCCATCACGGTGTCGGACATGCGGTAGGTGGCGATCAGCCCCAACAACAATAGTGCCTGCCAGCGGTAGCGCAGGATGAAGTCGTTGACCGGTGTCAGCACCGGCGCGAGACCCCGGCGCCCCATGGCCGACAGGCACAGCGACGTGAGGGTGATATAGAGGATGGCGCGCAGGAAGGCGCGGTCTTCCATCAGCAGCTCCCACAGGCTGACGCCGTGGAATATCACGCTGCCGAAATCAGTGTTGAACAGCTGGGTAAACATCGCCGGCACCGATACCAGCAGCACGATCAGCACAAACACCGAGGCCAGTTGGTGCACGAAGCTGTAGCGCCCGGCCTGCAACTGGGTGCGCAGTGGCACATCAGGTTCGCGCATGAACAGCGTGGTCAGCAGCGCCGGGATCATCAGCACGCCGAACAGCACGTAGGTGCCGGTCCAGGCCGAGTGCTTGTAGTTGAAGCCGGTAGAGCCGAACCCTTCGGCAAAAAACAGTGCGCCTGCCGTGGCCAACAGGGCGGCGATGCGATAACCGGACATGTAGCTGGCGGCCAGCGCGGCCTGGCGACTGTCGTCGGCGATTTCCAGGCGGTAGGCGTCCACCGCGATGTCCTGGGTGGCGGAGGCGAAGGCGACGATAACGGCGATAGCGATCAGCCAGGACAAGTGTTTCTGCGGGTCGCAGAAGCCCATGCCGATCAATCCGAGGATCACCAGCGACTGGGCCAGCACCAGCCAGGAACGGCGGCGGCCGAGTTTACCGAGCAGCGGCAGGCGCCATTGGTCGAGCAGTGGCGACCAGACCCATTTGAAGGCGTACGCCAAACCGATCAGGCTCGCATAGCCGATGGTCTCGCGCGCCACACCGGCCTCACGCAACCACACTGACAGCGTCGAGAACACCAACATGTAAGGCAGGCCGGCGGCAAAGCCGAGCAACAACAGGACTAACGTCGAAGGGCTGGCATAGGCAGCGAGCGCGGCGCGCCAGGTTTTACGGGGCATGGGCTGGAGTCTGCCTCAGATTTGCGGAAACAAAGCGCGCACTCTAACCGCTGTGCTCTACCGGGCGCCAGCCATGGCGCTGAATATCCACGCGATTGTTGCGGACCGTGACGCCTTCGTCGCGCAAACGCGCCCGTTGTTCGTCGCCCGAGGCACTGCCCACCGGCAGACTTATCCGACCACCGGCACCCAGCACACGGTGCCAGGGCAACCGGGTGTCCTCGGGCAGTTGGCTCAACGTACGGCCCACCCAGCGTGCCGCGCGGCCAAGGCCAGCCAGGTGAGCCAGCTCGCCATAACTCACGACGCAGCCTTCGGGCACTTGCGCCAGGGTCAGGTACAGCGCAGTACGGCGCATCTCGGCGGGGCTTTGCGGGGACTCGGCAGGTTGGTTCATTGAGCGGCTATCCGTTGAAATCGTCGGCATAGTTGTAAGAAACGTCTGTAAACATGGCGACGAGCATTGAACTCGACCCCGATACTTGAGTCAGTCCTAGCTATCTAACACGATAATGCCTCCTTTTCGCCAACCTTGAGCCCCATACCCGCTTATGTTGTCCAGAACCCTGTTGTGCCTTGCTGTTTTCAGCGCCTCCACACCCTTGTTGGCCGATACCGTCTGGTTGAAGAACGGTGACCGCCTGACCGGCAAGATCAAGGTCTTCGACGGCGGCAAACTGTTGATCCAGACCGATTACGCCGGTGCCATCCCCGTGGACTGGAAACAGGTGAAAACCCTGGAAAGCGACCAGGAACTGCTGGTCAAGCAGGACGCCTACACTGGCGAGAAGGCCAAATCCCTGAAAGCGGCGGATGACGGCAAGGTGGTGTTGGCCAATGGTGAAGCGCCCAAGACGGTGGAGTTGGCAAGCATTCAGCAGATCATCAAGCCCAAGCCCGTGATCGAAGACCTGGTGTGGAAGGGCAACGTGGACATGGCGCTGGACTACAAGCGCGCCGACAAAGACACCAACGACTACGACATCGACTTCAAGACCACGGCGCGGCATGGCCAGTGGCGCCATACCGGCCAGGGCGAATACAACCGTGAGTTCCAGGACGATGTCACCACCACCGACAACTGGGCCCTGGAATACGACCTGGACCGTTTCCTCACCGAGCATTGGTTCTGGCAGGGACGCTTGACCTACAAGCGCGACAAGGTCGAAGACCTGTCCCGCCAACGCACCGTCGGCACTGGCCCCGGCTACCAGTTCTGGGATGATGAACTGGGCGCGTTCTCCCTCGGTTCGCTGGTCAACCGCACTGACTATGAATATGCCGAGGGTGGCAAAGACAACTTCTACTCGGTGGCCATGAAGTGGAACTACAACCGCTACTTGGTGGGCAAGACGGTTGAGTTCTTTACCAATGGTGAACTGGGCCGGCCGATTGATGGGCCCGTGGATTACTCCCTGGATGCGGAAATGGGCCTGCGCTACAAAGTCACCGAATGGGCCTCCCTCAACCTCAAGGCCGAGCGCGACATCATCAGCGGCGACTCCGAGAGCAGCCTGAGCAAGACCCGCTACACCGCTGGTTTCGGTGTGGCCTGGTAACACGGGCGTACAAAACCTGCTTGGCAACCTTTGCGGATATGATTACCTTGCGTTGAGATCCATTCCCATATGCCATGGGCGGCTGAATACCCGAGGAGTCATACGTTGAGCGCACAGGTTGCCAAGAACGCCCGAGAGCTGTTGCTCAAGGAATACCGTGGGGCTCTCTCCACTTTGTCCAAAGCCATGCCTGGCTTCCCGTTCGGCTCGGTTGTGCCTTACTGCCTCGACGAACAGGGCCGCCCGTTGATCCTGATCAGCCGCATCGCACAGCACACCCATAACCTGCAGAAAGACCCCAAGTGTTCGTTGCTGGTCGGTGAGCGTGAGGCCGATGACGTGCAGGCCGTCGGGCGCCTGACCTACCTGGCCGAAGCGGAAAAACTGGAAGAGGTCGACGCCATCGAGGCGGCGGCCGAGCGTTACTACCGCTACTTCCCGGACTCCGCCAACTACCATAAGGCCCACGACTTCGACTTCTGGGTACTCAAGCCCGTACGGCATCGCTACATCGGCGGTTTTGGCGCGATTCACTGGGTCGACCAGTTGACCCTGGCCAATCCGTTCGCCGGCAAGGCCGAGCGCAGCATGATCGAGCATATGAACAGCGATCACACCAAGGCCATTGCCCATTACGTCGATCTCAGCGGTTTGCCGACCTCCGAGCCCGCTCAATTAGCCGGCATCGACAGCGAAGGCATGCACTTGCGTATCGGCCAATCCTTATATTGGTTGCCGTTTGCGGAGCCTTGCAACACGCCGACACAAGTACGCGAAGCCCTGGTTTCATTGGCCCATGCCGAGGCCTGGCCGAAAAAAGCCACTGCTGACGCTTGAATTCACGAAACGGCGACGTCATCTAAGGTGGACTGGCAAGGCATTCTTGCGTTGAGGAACCATTTGATGCGCCCTTTTTTATTGCTCTTTCTGCTGTTTCCGGTGTTGGAGCTGTTCGTATTCGTTCAAGTCAGCAGCGCGATCGGGTTTTTCCCTGCCCTGTTGCTGATCATTCTCGGCTCGATGCTTGGCGTTCTGGTGCTGCGCGTCGCCGGCCTGGCCACGGCGCTACGTGCTCGTGAAAGCCTGAACCGTGGCGAGCTGCCCGCACAGACCATGCTTGAAGGCCTGATGATGGCCCTGGCCGGTGGCCTGTTGATCCTGCCGGGCTTCATCAGCGATGTGGTGGGCCTGGTGATGTTGCTGCCGTTCACCCGCAAGCTGCTGGCCGGCAAGATGCGCCAGCGCGCCGAAGAGGCGGCGATTCGCCAGCGAGCCTTTGCCGACGACCTGCAACCCCGTGGCGGCCCGGCCCCGCGCCAACCGCTGGGGCGTGAAGGCGATGTGATCGAAGGCGAGTTCGAACACCGCGACAGTAAATAACCGCTTCATTGGCACGGCACCTTCGGGTGCCGTGTTGCTTTCAACCGTTGGCGCCTGCAAAAAATTTCCGCCGCGGCCCCTTGTAATAAGCTAATGCGCCCTTATGTAACGGTCACCGCAAGGTTTCTGGTGGCGACACCAGACAGACTTCCGCGTCTTGCTTGGCGAGGCGCGACCGGCACCGCCGGAATACAACCCGCCGGTACAGACACCGGCCGATGAAAAACACAATTAGGAGAGATCGACAATGAGCAAGCTTCGTCCTCTGCACGACCGCGTCGTAATCCGTCGCAGCGAAGAAGAAAAGAAAACCGCCGGCGGGATCGTTCTGCCAGGTTCGGCTGCTGAAAAAGCCAACCACGGTGTGATCGTCGCTGCTGGCCCAGGCAAGACCCTGGAAAACGGTGAAGTGCGTGCTCTGGCCGTTAAAGTCGGTGACAAGGTTGTATTCGGCCCTTACTCCGGCAGCAACACTGTGAAAATCGACGGCGAAGACCTGCTGGTCATGGCTGAGAACGAGATTCTCGCCGTACTGGAAGCTTAATTTTCCCGCTCATTTTCCCGTTACTCCAAAGTATTTAAGGATTATCGATCATGGCTGCTAAAGAAGTTAAATTCGGCGATTCCGCCCGCAAGAAAATGCTCACCGGTGTCAACATCCTGGCTGACGCAGTAAAAGCGACCCTGGGCCCGAAAGGCCGTAACGTGATCATCGAGAAGAGCTTCGGCGCTCCGACCATCACCAAGGACGGCGTTTCCGTCGCCAAAGAAATCGAACTGGAAGACCGTTTCGAAAACATGGGCGCGCAGCTGGTTAAAGACGTTGCCTCCCGTGCCAACGATGACGCAGGCGACGGCACCACCACCGCTACCGTCCTGGCCCAGGCGATCGTCAACGAAGGCTACAAGGCCGTTGCTGCCGGCATGAACCCGATGGACCTCAAGCGCGGTATCGACAAGGCGACCATCGCCATCGTTGCCGAGCTGAAAAACCTGTCCAAGCCATGCGCTGACACCAAGGCTATCGCCCAGGTAGGTACCATCTCTGCCAACTCCGACAGCTCCATCGGCGACATCATTGCCGAAGCCATGGAAAAAGTCGGTAAAGAAGGCGTGATCACCGTTGAAGAAGGCACTGGCCTGGAAAACGAGCTGTCGGTTGTAGAAGGCATGCAGTTCGACCGTGGCTACCTGTCCCCGTACTTCGTCAACAAGCCGGAAACCATGGTTGCCGAGCTGGACAGCCCGCTGATCCTGCTGGTCGACAAAAAGATCTCCAACATCCGCGAAATGCTGCCAGTGCTGGAAGCCGTTGCCAAAGCCGGCCGCCCACTGCTGATCGTTTCCGAAGACGTTGAAGGCGAAGCCCTGGCGACTCTGGTTGTGAACAACATGCGTGGCATCGTCAAAGTCGCAGCCGTCAAGGCGCCAGGCTTCGGCGACCGTCGCAAGGCCATGCTGCAGGACATCGCCGTTCTGACCGGCGGTACCGTTATCTCCGAAGAGATCGGCCTGAGCCTGGAAAGCGCTACCCTGGAAAACCTGGGCAGTGCCAAGCGCGTGACCATCTCCAAGGAAAACACCATCATCGTTGACGGTGCTGGCGTAGAGCAGGACATCCAGGCTCGTATCACCCAGATCCGTGCCCAGGTTGCCGAAACTTCGTCCGACTACGACCGTGAAAAACTGCAAGAGCGTCTGGCCAAGCTGTCTGGCGGCGTTGCAGTGATCAAGGTTGGCGCCGGTTCCGAAGTTGAAATGAAAGAGAAGAAGGCCCGCGTTGAAGATGCCCTGCACGCAACCCGTGCAGCCGTTGAAGAAGGCGTGGTACCTGGCGGTGGCGTTGCGCTGATCCGTGCTCTGGAAGCCCTGACCAACCTGACCGGCGACAACGCTGACCAGAACGTCGGTATCGCTGTGCTGCGTCGCGCTGTTGAAGCGCCACTGCGCCAGATCGCTGCCAACTCCGGCGACGAGCCAAGCGTTGTGGTCAATGAAGTCAAGAACGGCAAAGGTAACTACGGTTACAACGCTGCGACTGGCGTCTACGGCGACATGATTGAAATGGGCATCCTGGACCCTACCAAGGTGACTCGTTCCGCGCTGCAAGCTGCAGCTTCCATCGGCGGTCTTATCCTGACCACCGAAGCTGCGATTGCCGACAAGCCTAAGGCTGAAGGCGCAGCTGGCGGCGGTATGCCAGACATGGGCGGCATGGGTGGCATGGGCGGCATGATGTAAGCCAGCCTTACCCGGCTCATAAAAAACCCCGCCTGCAGTGATGCAGGCGGGGTTTTTTTATGCCCGATCGAGCGTTCAGCCCATGCCGCCTCGTCGCAACAACTTCTTGAAGGTCATCCCTCTGGCGAGCGCCGAGGGCACACGTGCAGCGGACCACGGTGCAGACGTGTGGCCGAGCGGGCCTTGGGCAGACAGAGTCGCGGCTTTAGTGCGTGGCCTGGGTATGGGCCGCCGCCAGCGGCTGGACATGGTCACCTCGCCCAGCAGTTTAAGGGTGTGGGCGTCGTAGCCGGGCGACTTGATCGAACCAGGAAAGTCAGGCGCTGCGCGGCTCACGGCAGCCGCTTGGCTGGCCAGCAGTGAGCAGGCGACGATACACAGCGATAGCATCAACGTGGGTAAATGCTGTTTGGGGGGACGCATGAACGGGCTCTCCAACCGGGTCCAGAGGACGGGGCCCAGGGCTCAGGGGCAACCCTGGATCAGGTGGCGAGATTACGGAGAATGCCAGCGGTCCACTGTCACAGGCTGTAACACGAAGGTTACTGCGGGCGCAGTGGCAGGATCAGCGTCAGGCGTGCCCCGCCCAACGGGCTGCGCGCCACCGACAGCTCACCGCGATGCCATTGGCTGGCGCGCCTGGCCAGTGCCAGCCCAAGGCCGAAGCCGCCGGGCTCATCGCCGCCCATGGCCAGTCGTACAAACGGCTCGAATATCTTTTCGCGGTTTTCGGCCAGTATGCCGGGGCCGTCGTCGTCCACATGCAGCACCAGGTGCTGGTCATCCTGGCGGGCAGCACTGACGCTCACTTGGTCGCGGGCGTAGGTGATGGCGTTGCTCAACAGGTTGCGCACGATCAGATGCAACAAGGCGCGGTCGCCGATCAGTTGCAGGTCCGCTGGCTCGGTGTCCACGTTCAGCCGGCGCTGATGCCCGTCGAGCAAGGCAAACTCCTGATGCAACCAGTCACGGATAGGGATTGGCTCATGCTGCAGGTCGGCGGGCGCGCCGGCCATCCGGGCAAAGGCCAGGCTGGCGCGCACCAGGGCTTCAAGTTCTTCCACATCGGTTTGCAGGCGTTCCTGCAAGCGCGTGCGGGTAGCGGGATCGTCGCTTTTGCTCAGCAGGGTCAAGGCGAAGCGCATGCGGGCCAACGGTGTGCGCAACTCATGGGAGACGGCCTGGGAAACTTCCCGGTGGCGTTCGCTCATGGCGTTGATGTCTTGGGCGTGTTGCTGCAAGGTCTGCAGCACGGGCGCCCATTCCTTGCCCATGGCCGGCAGCATCGCGTTGGGCGTGCGAGCCAGGGTGCCCAGGCAGGCATCGAGCGCTTGCAGGTCGGCGCTACGCTGGCGGCGTGCACGCAGACCGAACCACATCCACAGCACCAGCGGCAGGGCGGCCACGCATGCGGTGATCCCATACACCGGGAATTGCAGCAGGTCCTTGACCTCGGCGGTTCCCCACATCGGGCCGAATTGGATCAGCGTTTTGTCGTCGAGCGGGAAATAGGTGATGTCTTCGTCGCTGCTCTGCGCCGGTTGCTGGTGTTGCAGCATGATCAGCGCTTCGGGCGGCAGTTCGACCTCACCCAGGGTGACGAGGCGGATCGGGTACTGGAAGCGCGCGCGCAGTACCTCCATACGGGCTTCACGCTGGTCAGCCGGCAAGGCCTTGAGCTGCTCCGCCACCAGATAGCCAGGCCCGGCCATCAGGCGCAAAAAGCTGTACTCGCCGACAAATACCGAGGCATTGGCGCACAGCCACAGCAAATACAGGGTCAACGCGCCCCAGCCGGTGCCTGCGAGAATCGCCATCCAGGGTCGCACTCTAGAGAACATGCCGGGCCTCTTGCGGTGTTTCGACAAACAGGTAGCCCTGGGCCGTGATGGTCTGGATCGTCACCGGGCAGCCCAGGCTCATCAGTTTTTTGCGCAGGCGCGACACGCGCATGTCCACCGAGCGATTGAGCCCGTCGTACTCCAGGCCGCGCAGGCTTTGCAGGAGTTTTTCGCGGGTCAGCAACACCCCGCAGTGGCGGGCAAAGATCGCAAGCAACTCGAACTCGGCCACCGAGAACTGCAAGGGCACCTCGTCGAGCCAGGCGAAATGGCTGTTGAGGTCCAACCGGAATGTGCCCCACTGGTAATACGCACGGGGCGCCTGGGGATGGCGACGCAGCAGCGAGCGGATACGCGCCAGCAACAACAGCGGGTCGACCGGCTTGACCACGTAGTCGTCCGCACCCACGTTGAACCCCGTCAGTTGCTCGGCGTTTTCGTCCAGCGCCGTCATCATCAGGATCAGGCCGGGGTACTCCTCGCGGATCTGTCGGCACAGGGTAAAACCGTCGATGCCGGGCAGCATCACGTCCAGGATCAACAACGCCGGTTTTTCGTCGAGAATGCGCTGGGCGGCCCGGTCGCCACGGTGTTCCACCGCCACGCTGAAACCTTCGGCGCGCAGGAATTCCGCCGTCAGGGCGGCCAGTGGGCGGTCATCTTCGATCAGCAGCAGGGTGTCGGACATGAAAGGGCGTCGTCGCCGGAGAATGGGCGCAAGTGTTACGCCCTTGCCCCGCAGGAGGCAAGGGCCACGCGTGGCGATCAGCGGGCGCTGATCGCAGGTTCTGCGACCTTCGGCGCTTTCCAGCCCAGCAACTGCTGTTTGAAGCCATAGCTGGCGGCCTGGTAGTAGGTGATGGCGCGCAGGATCAGCGGGTCATCACTGCCCACCCGCAGCTCCTGGCTCTCGCCCAGGGCTTGATCGTGGCGACGCAGGCCCTGGCGTGGGCTGAGGATCGCCAGGTCTTTGCCGTCAAACAACCCCAGGTGCTGGTAGTTGCCGACCACCACACGCGGTGGTAGCGGATTGTCTTGCAACAGGTTACGGCCGAAGAAGGTCGATTCGTAGCTCAGGTTGAGCAGGCCGAGCAAGGTGGGCGCCAGGTCGATCTGGCTGGCCAGTTGCGCGGTTTCCCGGGCGTCGACCAACTTGGGGGCATAGATGAACAGCGGAATCTGGTAGTTGCTGATGGGCAGGTCTTCCTTGCCTGCGCTGCCGGCCGTGTGGTCGGCGACGAACACGAAGATCGTGTTGTCGAACCACGGCTTCTGGCGTGCCGCCTCCAGGAATTCGCCGATGGCGTGGTCGGTGTACTTCACCGCGCCGTCGCGGCCGTTACCGGATTTGATATCGATGCGCCCATCCGGGTAAGTGTAGGGGCGATGGTTGGAGGTGGTCATCAGTTGCAGCAGGAACGGCTGCTGCTTGGCGTAGTCGGCATCGGCCAGCTTCAGGGTTTGTTTGTAGAGGTCTTCGTCGGCCATGCCCCAGGCGTTTTTGAATGAGATCTCCGATTCGGGCACGCTGCTCTGGTCGACGACCCGATAGCCGTTGCCGCTGAAGAAGGCATTCATGTTGTCGAAGTAGCCGCGTCCGCCGTAGACGAACACACTGTCGTAGCCGATGGCGGTGAGCTGCTGGCCCAGGCTGGCGAAGCCACTTTCGCGCCCGATGCGCTTGACGATCGAACGCCCCGGTGTCGGTGGGATGGCCAGGGTAATGGCCTCCAGGCCTCGATCCGTGCGGGTGCCGGTGGCATAGAAGTTATTGAAGTACAGGCTCTGCTTGCGCAGCGCATCCAGGTTGGGCGTGAGGTTGCGCTCGTCGCCGTTGCTGCCCATGTATTTGGCGCTGAAGCTTTCGATGGTCACCAGCACGATATTGGGTGTGCGCGGCGTGCCGGGGTTGTCGATGGCGCGGCGGATGTCCAAGGGATCCTTGTCGATGAAGCGAGCATTGGGCTCACTCAGTTCGGCGCGCAACTGTGTGGCGACGACGTCCGCGGGCAGGCTTTTATAGAACTGGGTGTAGTCCAGTTCATTGTTACGGAACGCGGCGAAAAACTGATACGGGCCATTGCTCGCCAACTCGTTCTTGTAGGCGTTGCCGCCTTGGGCGCGCGGGCTGTCCTGACTGATCAGTTGCAGGCTGAGGCCGGCAACGACCAACAGGCCCAGGGCATTGACCAGACGGCCACGCATTGCCGGCAGCGGTGCATTCATCGCGGCGTTGAACGGTTTGCGCAGGGCCAGGCTCAATACGACCGCGAGCATTGCCAACAGGCTGAGCAACTTGCCGATCGGGTAGGACTCCAGCAGGTTGTTCAACACCTCATCGGAGTACACCAGGTAATCGACGGCGATAAAGTTGAAGCGCACACCGAATTCATCCCAGAACAACCATTCGGCGACCGAGGTGAACAGCATGGCGAACAGGCTGACGGTCAATACCGCCTGCAGGAACCAGCGGTGACCGCGACGGCGCCAGAGGGCGGGTGGGCATAGCAGCAGATACAGCCCCAGTGGCAGTGCCGCGTAGGCCAGAAAGCCGAGGTCGTACAGCAGGCCCACGCCAAACACCGGCAGCAGGTTGCCACCGACTTCATCCAGGTGAGTAATGAGCAACACGCTGCGCGTGAGCAGGAACACAACCAGCCAGGCACCGGTGACCAACAGCAAATAGCGCATAGGCGCTGTTTTGAGAAACCCCATGTCCAACTTCCTTATATCGATGGGCGCGATCTTCGCCCTGACACTGTAGTCAGTTTGTGAAGCTATAGTGAAAATCTCGTTCAACTAAAATATCGGTTGAAAACCTTTATCGACGGCCCTTGCGGGTCTATCCCTGAGCCACACTTGGCCTTAAGCTGCGCGAGCCAACACGGCCGTTACCGCGTACGGAGACACTGCCCATGCGAATTCTATTGGTTGAAGACAACCGCGATATTCTGGCCAACCTGGCCGATTACCTGGGGCTCAAGGGCTACACCGTGGACTGTGCGCAGGACGGTTTGTCGGGCCTGCACCTGGCCGCCACCGAGCATTACGACCTGATCGTGCTCGACATCATGCTGCCCGGCATCGATGGCTACACCCTATGCAAACGCCTGCGTGAAGATGCCCGCCGCGACACGCCGGTGATCATGCTCACCGCCCGCGACCAGCTGGATGACCGGCTGCAGGGCTTCAAGTCCGGCGCCGATGACTACCTGCTCAAGCCCTTTGCCCTGTCGGAACTGGCCGCCCGCATCGAAGCCGTGCTGCGCCGTGCCCAGGGCGGCGGTCGCCGCGCCCTGCAGGTGGGTGACCTGAGCTACGACCTCGATACCCTGGAAGTCACCCGCGAAGGGCGCCTGCTCAAGCTCAACCCGGTCGGCCTGAAGCTGCTGGCGGTGCTGATGCAGAAGAGCCCGCACGTGCTGCGCCGCGAAATTCTCGAAGAAGCCCTGTGGGGCGACGATTGCCCCGACAGCGACAGCCTGCGCAGCCACGTTCACCAATTGCGCCAAGTGATCGATAAGCCGTTCGCCAAGCCGTTGCTGCAAACGGTGCACGGTGTGGGTTATCGCCTGGCTGAGGGTCGTGATGGAGTTTAAGCAAAGCCTTGCGCAACGGATCATCATCGCCTTTGCCTTGATGAGTGCGTTGGTGGCGGGGGCCTTCGCCATGGGCATCGTCGCGACGGTGCACCTGGTGGAAGAGAAGTTGATCTCGGCGGGCTTGGGCGGCGACTTGCAACGCCTGTTGCTGATGGACACCGTCGAGGACTGGCGGCACCGGCCCGAGCCAGACCAGCTGTTTTATTTCAGCGGCGGCCCCGGCGACTTCGAGTTGCCCAAGGACCTGCGTCACCTTGAGCCCGGTTTCCATGAAGTATTCCGCGAGGCGCTGTCGTACCACGCCATGGTCGAAGTGGTCGATGGGCGGCGCTACGTGCTATTGCAGGATCAAAGTGATTTCGAAGAACGCGAGCGCGTGTTGTTCGCCGTGGTGCTGGTGGGCTTTGTGCTCAGCCTGGCGCTGGCGGTCTTCCTGGGTTGGGTGCTGGCCCGCAAGGTGATGGCGCCGGTGGTGCGTCTGGCCCGTCAGGTGCGTCACCGCGACCAATTGCTCGGGCTGGCCCCGCCCCTGGCGCCGGATTACGCGGCGGATGAAGTGGGTGAGCTGGCGGTGGCATTCGACGCCACGCTGGGACGGCTGCGCCAGGCGCTGTCCCGTGAACAGCTCTTCACCAGTGACGTGAGCCATGAACTGCGCACGCCTTTGATGGTGCTGGCCAGCTCCTGTGAGTTGCTGCTGGAAAACCCCGCCATCGATCAGCGCGGGCGCAACCAGGTCTTGCGCATTGCCCGGGCCTGCGAAGAAATGCGTGAACTGGTGCAAACCTTCCTGATGCTGGCCCGCGCCCAGCACAACGACGCGGCAATGTCGCCCCAGGTCAGCCTGACGCAGGTGGCCGATGATCTGCTCGGCATCTGGCGCGAGCCTATCGAGCACAAAGGCCTGGAGCTGATCTACCAACCCGGCAACCCCCTGGATACACGCTATAACACCACCTTCCTGCATGCAGTGATGGGCAACCTGCTGCGCAACGCCCTGCACTACACCGAGCAGGGTTTTATCCGACTCACCCTGGAGCCGAGCGGATTTATCGTGGAGGACAGCGGTGTCGGTATCCCCGAGGAGAAGCGCGAGGCAATGTTCGAGCCGTTCGTACGCGGCAGCGAGAAGCGCGGTGAGGGCCTGGGGCTGGGGCTGTCACTGGTCCAGCGTATCTGCGAGAACCAAGGCTGGAGCGTCAGCCTCAGCACCATGGAGCCCAACGGCTGCCGCTTTCATGTGCAATTGAGTCAGGTCAACGCCTGACTCCACCCCCTGCCGCTATCCTGCCAGAGATCCCGCTAATTCGGCGAAGATGGCCCCATGCTATCGCTTGTGTCTGTAAAGTCTTGAAATGTATGGGATTGGACAGGACAAGTTTTTCACAACGGGTTGACCTGTTGATCACAGTGCGCTGCTTAAGGTTGTAGGCATCAGCTACTGGAGATCCGTTGATGTCAGATCCGATCAAGCTCGAATTTTCTGAAAAGTACGACGAAGAGCACGCTCACGAATATTTGCTCAAGCATCAGGACAATCTGGCGCGCCGGTTGTCCCACAAACGCGACGAGCAATTGGCCCGTGGTGCGCTGGCGATGGCGGGTGAGCCTGGCCTGGTGCTGGACTTGCCGTGCGGCGCTGGGCGTTTCTGGCCCTTGCTGGCGGAAAAACCCAACCGCGTGATCATCGGTGCCGACAATTCGGCGTCCATGTTGAAGGTGGCGATGGCCGCCCAGCCCACCGATGTGGTGAAACGGGTACGGCCCTTGCAGACATCTGCCTTTGATATTGATCTGCAAGATAACGCGGTCGACAGCATTTTCTGTATGCGCCTGTTGCACCACATTGGTGACCCGGCGCATCGCATGGCCATATTGCGGGAGTTTCAACGCGTTACCCGTGACAGCGTGATTATCTCGTTATGGGTAGACGGCAATTTCAAGGCCTGGAAACGTAAGCGTCTTGAACAGCAACGTCGTGTAAAAGGTGAGCAGGAAGGTTACCAAAACAGGTTTGTGTTACCGGCTGCTACTGTTGAAGCAGAATTTGAGGAAGCCGGTTTTCGTGTTCAGGAATCCCTGGACTTCATACCGCTCTACGCCATGTGGCGAGTGTATGTATTGCGCAAGAGGTAACAGGATGGCAGTTGAGTGCGTAGCAGGCAGTCATGTAGCGCCCGAGGAACGATTTGATTATTTCTGGCGCCAGCAAGGCGAGTGGGTCGAAGAGCCCAACCGTCGGCGTGGTGGTGAAAGCGGTGTGCAGCGTGTGATCAGCCCCAACGGCCGCTTGCTCTACAGCAAACGCCAGACCGGGCACATCTACCGCAGTTGGCTGCATCCGTTTGGCCGTCCGACGGTGCTGCGCGAGCGCGATGCGATCAAGGGCCTGCGCCTGTTGGACGTGCGTGTGCCGGAAATGGTGTTTTGCGAAGCGCGCCGTGACCCCGAGCACCAATGGAAAGCGCTGTTGGTCACCGCGGCCCTCGACGGTTTCGACGAAATCGAGAACTGGTATGCCGCCGGTGGCCGCGAGCAATACGGCGAAGTGGTGCATGAGCGTGTACTCAAGGAACTGGCCGGTACCCTGGCGCGCATGCACAAGGGCCGATGGCAGCATGGCTGCCTCTACATCAAGCACATCTTCGTGCGGGTGACGGGCGAGGGTGACTCGGCCAACGTCGAGGTGGCGCTGCTGGATTTCGAGAAATGCCGCCAGCGCCTGACCGCTTATCGGGCCGCCTCCCATGACATGCTGCAATTGCGCCGCCATTCGTCGTGGAACGATACCGACTGGAAGAAACTCAGCTACTTTTACGAGACGGCGTTTGGCAGCGCTATCAAGGGTTTAACCAGATGAAGCTAGAAATAGCACGAGGTCTGTTCCTGGTCGGGGCGTTGGGCGTTGCAGCCTTGGCGCTGGCGGCGTGGGAACAGCCTCGCACACAGGTACTCAGTGCAACGCAGGGTGGCGCGCAATGCCTATTGCCGCGCGTTGCCAAAGCGAGCACGGCGGCCAAGCCTGATCATGAGTTGTTGCTGTTCATGTTTGGAATGTCTCAAGGGATGAGGCCACAGAGTTGATGAGTTTAAAACCAAAATGAAAAGGCCTCGCGTTGCGAGGCCTTTTTTTGGGTGGCATCCGGCTCATGTCGGGTGAGAAAAGACTTGCACTCAGATCAGATGCAGATGGTTATCCCAGAGCCCTGCCGGCAATTCCAGCGGCTTTGCAATCAGCTGTTTCTGACGACAATCGTAGAACCGGCAACGGCCCTGGCCCGACGTCACGACAAACCCATCCTTGACCGCGCCCACGCCGGCGCAGTCGGGCAGCGGCCCGTCCAGGCGCAGTTCGCCGCTGTCCATGTCCCAGATAAAGAAGCGATTGCCCCGTGGGGCGGTCAACGCCACCAGGCGCAATTCGCTGTGTACCGCCACGCTGGCGGTGTAGTGCCCCATCGCCTGCAACTGCTCGTCAGCCACCGGAAACGCCACGAACGGCTGCCCCGGACGCTTGATCGCCAGCAACTCGGAGCGCTCCTGGGACGGTCCCATGAACTGCTGCCCGGTGAGGATGGTGCCATCGCTGGCGATCCCCATGTGGCGCACGCTGTTCATTTGCTGGCCGAGGGTTTCCTTGCTGATCAGCGTGCCATCGCGGTGCATCAGCACCAGGCTCGGCTCCATGGCGTTGAGGTTCATCTCCACGCGGCTTTCGGCTTCGGTGCGAATGCCGCCGTTGGCCACCACCAGGGTTTCGCCGTCGGGCATCCACGACACTTGGTGCGGGCCGATGCCGTGGGTGGAGATCTCGCCGCTGTGCACCAGCCGCTCGCCTTCGAACCGGTACACACCGAGCAGGCCACGGCCGGGGTCGGACGTGTCGTTCTCGGTGGCGTACAGCCAGTCGCCGCTCTTGTGGATGACCGCGTGGCCATAGAAGTGGCGGTTGAGCTGGGAGGTGATGGTTTGCAGCAGCGCGCCATCGCGCAGGTCGATCAGGTAACTCTCGGTGCCCGGGCGACGGGCGACAAACAGCGCAATCGGCAGCGTCGGGTGGTTGATGATGTCGTGGCAGCGCTGGCCGACCTGCGTGGCAAACACCGGCTTGCCGTCCAGGCGATAGCCCACGGCGTAGTGCTTGCCGTCTGCATCATCCCGCGCCGAGAGCAGCAGCGGGCGCTTGTCTTTGCTTTTGAACAGCGTCCAGCCGCCCAGTGTGAGTGCACTGAGCAGCACGCTACCAACGGCCAGAGCCTGTCGCCTGAGCATTATCAGTCACCGTCGTTGGCGTTAAAGCCCAGTTGGATGCCCAGCGCCTTGGCCAGTTCGCCTTCGTGCAGGCGGTGGACGACGTTGAGGCTGTCGTAGAGGTCGTTGAGCTGTTGGCGCCCGGCGTCATCGGCCAGCAGTTCATTGAGGGTGCGCTGGTTGCTGGCGAACAGTTTCAGGGACGCGGCGTAGGCGTTGTCGATCTTGTCGGCCAATGGCTTCTGCTCGGACGGCAGCAGGCCACGCAGGCCTTTGTTGTCGACGCCGACCCACACGGTCTGGGCCGCCGCCAGGCTGGCTTCGAGGCTTTGCAGGGACGACTGGCTGCGCCATGCGTCGGCCTGGAACGGCTGCGGGATGCCCTTGGTCTGGCGGCCCATCGGCGTGCCGAGTTTTTTCTTCAGGGTGTCCAGTGCGGTGACCTGCACGCGCAGCAGATCGGCAATGGCTTCGTGGGAGTCGGCGTAGCGCTGGTTGGGGAACTTGGTCATCTGCGCCAGCATGCCGTCGGTGCTGTTCCAGCTGGCCAGGATCTCCTCGGCCAGGGCTTTCTGACGGTCGCCGATGGCGACCAGCAGCGGGCAGTAACGGGCCTTTTGCGCGTCGTCGGCGATATCGGTCTTGGCGTCGTAGAGGATGTATTCGTAGGCGGACAGGCCCTGCACCACCACGCTGGACTTGGCCAGGGCGGCGCCGTCGATCTGCGGTTGGCTGGCGACCAGTTGCTCGACCTGGCGGCCGACCAGGTTCTTCTTGTCCGGCCAGAACTGCACCTGCCACGAACGGTTGCCCTCGGCCAGCGGCCCGATCAGCAGCGGTTGCAGCTCGGCCCAGGCCTTCTGTGCATGCAGGAAGTCGGCACGCGCGGTGTCCAGGCTTTCTTTGCCCTGGCAGTAGGCCAGCGCGCTGACGGCCAGTTGCCGGTCGGCTTCGACCCAACGGCTGTAGGTCGGCAGGATCACTTGCTTGGCGATGGCCGCCGAGGTCACTGCTTGCGGGTCTTGCGGCGAGCAGGCGCCGAGGGCGAGGGCGGCCAGGCTGGTGAACAACAACTTGGGACGGAACATGTCGAGCTCCCTTCTGTCAGTGGGGCGAAGCTTATAAAGAATTCAGGAAGGCCAGCAACGCAGCGCGTTGCTCGGCATTGAAGGACAACACATGCTGCTGCGCCGCTTGTGCTTCACCGCCGTGCCATAGCACGGCTTCGAGCAGGTTGCGGGCGCGGCCGTCATGCAAGAACTGGGTGTGGCCACTCACGGTTTGTGTCAGGCCGATGCCCCACAACGGCGGCGTGCGCCAGTCGCGGCCACCGGCCTTGAATTCGCTGCGGTTGTCGGCAAGGCCCGCTCCCATGTCGTGCAACAGCAGGTCGCTGTAGGGGCGGATCACCTGGTTGGCCAGTTCAGGTTCGGCAGCAGTGGCGGCCGTGGTGAACGTGGGCTTGTGACAGCCTTGGCAACCGGCTTGATAGAACAGGTTTTTACCGGCCAGCACCTGCGGCGTGTTGACGCCACGACGCGCCGGTACGGCCAGGTTGCGGGTGTAGAACAGCACCAGGCGCAGGATGTTGTCGCTGACTTCCGGCTCGCCATCGGGGCCATTACCGTTGGGGGCCTGTTGGCAGGCGACTTGGGCATCGGTGCAGTCATCAAAGGGTCTCAGGGACGTAGTGAGGCCCATATCACCAGAGAACGCGTGAACATTTTGTTGATTGAGATTCGGTTGCCCGGCTTTCCAGCCAAAACGCCCGAGCACGGTGTTTTGCTGGGCGTCGTCCCAGACCCAATTGGCGCGACCGACGATAGCTTCCTTGTCGGCGGTCTTCGGGTCGGTGTTGCGCAGGATATCGGCGTCGCTGATGGCTTCGAGCAGGCCCAGGCCAATCATTGGCGGGGCGATGCGCGCAGAAAAGCGCGTGTCGGGGTGCATCGGGCCGTAGCCAAGCTGGGTGATCTGCAGGTCGGGCTTGCGCAACTCGACCACCGTGCCGTCCTTGAAGGTGACGTTGACCGGCGTGTAGTCGACCCGCACCTTGCCTTCCGGTGGCACGCCCGGCACCGCCATGTCCTGCAATTGCCCACCGTAGACCGGCTCGGGCACCACGCCAATCTGCTCGATGGCCTTGGCATAGGCGGGTGCATCCGGAATCGACAGGCGTACCAGCATCGACACCGCGTTGGGCGCATCGGGCAGCGGCGGGTGACCACGGCCGTCTTTTATATGGCAGTTCTGGCAGGCATTGGTGTTGAACAGCGGGCCCAGGCCATCACGCGCGGTGGTGGTGGACGGTGCTATCACCCAGGGGCTGCGAAAGAAGCTGTTGCCGACGCTGAAGTCCAGGCGCCGGGTAGGCGACAGGTTGGCCGACGGCAGGGAAAACGCGTTCTGGTCGCGCTTGTTCACCGTTGCTGCGCCGCCCGCCCGTGATTCACCCGGCTCGGCCTTGGTAAACCTGGGCGCGTCATCGCAGGCGGCCAGGCTCAGGGCCATCAACGCTGCTGACAGGCGAAGTAACGAACGGAACATCGAATTTCCTGGGCGACGACGAAAAATAAGGTCGCAAAGTCTAACAGGGCAGGGCGCAATGAATAAGAGCAATTATCGTTTGGTGGCAACCCGATTCATTCCCGCTAGAATGACCGCACATTTTTTCTGGAGGTGGCCCATGCAGGCTCTCGACGCTTTGCTCAACCGTGTTTCCGTGCCGCGCCTGCTGGAGCCGGCACCGACCCAGGAGCAGCGCGATGTGCTGTTTGCCGCCGCCATGCGTGCGCCCGACCACGGCCAACTGCGCCCTTGGCGTTTCCTGACGGTTGAAGGCACTGCCCGCGAGCAGATGGGCACCTTGTTGGCCGAAGCAGCCCGGCTGCAAGACGCCGATGCGCCGCAAGCGGTGATCGACAAGGCCCAGAACGGTCCGTTGCGCGCGCCGTTGGTGGTGGTGGTGATTGCTCGTTTGCAGGAGCACTTCAAGGTGCCGAAGTCCGAGCAACTGCTGGCTGCTGCCTGTGCGGCTCATGGCATTCTGTTGGCAGCTTATGCTCAGGGGATTGGTGCGGTGTGGCGCACCGGTGAGTTGTCCTATTCGGCCCATGTGGCCAAAGGCCTGGGGCTGACGGCGGATGAGGAGGTGATTGGCTTCCTGTACCTGGGCACGCCGCAGAACCCGCCGCGTACTGCTGCTAAAGAAGACCTGACGCAGTTTGTCAGTGCCTGGACCGGTCTCTAAATCCAAAGTGATCAAACTGTGGGAGGGGGCTTGCCCCCTCCCACTTTAGTTTTGTGGTGTTTCTTAAACCCTGAACTGATCCATCAACTTCATCTGCTGGCTGGCCAGTGCATTGAGTTGGCTGCTGATGGCCGCCGACTCGGTGGCCTGGCCGGTGAGGGTTTCGGTCACGGTACGGATCGCCGAGACGTTGCGGTTGACCTCTTCGGCCACGGCGCTCTGCTGTTCGGCGGCGCTGGCGATCTGCAGGTTCATGTCGCTGATCACGGTGACCGCATCGCTGATCTTGCCCAAGGCCTGCACCGCCTGATGGATCTGCCCGGCATTGTTCTGGGCCTGGCTCTGGCTGGAATGCATGGTCGCCACCACGCCACGGGTGCCGCTCTGGATGCGTTCGATCACCAGGCGGATTTCCTCCACTGAATCCTGGGTGCGCTTGGCCAGGTTGCGCACTTCGTCGGCCACCACCGCAAACCCTCGGCCGCTTTCCCCGGCGCGTGCCGCTTCGATGGCGGCGTTGAGGGCCAGCAGGTTGGTCTGCTCGGCAATGCTGCGGATCACCTCCAGCACTGAGCCAATCTGCTCGCTGTTGACCGCCAGGGCTTCGACTTCGCCCACGGCCTTGCTGACTTCTTCGGCCAGGGTGGTGATGTCGCGGGTGCTCTGCTCGATGATCGACATGCCTTCCCGCGCCGACTGGTCGGCACCGCGTGCCGCGCTGGCGGCATTCGACGCGCTGTTGGCGACGTCGTGGGCGGTGGCGCTCATTTCGTTGGAGGCGGTGGCCACCTGGTCGATTTCGCGGAACTGCACCTGCATGCCTTCGCTGGTCTGGCGTGCGATGGCTGAAGACTGGTCTGCGGTGCCGCGGGCTTCGGTGATGCTTTGCTTGATCTGGGCGATGGTCGGTTGCAGCTTGTCGAGGAACCGGTTGAACCAGTTCACCAGTTCGCCCAGTTCATCCTTCTTGGCGTACGCCAGGCGTTGGGTAAGGTCGCCGTCACCGCTGGCGATGTCCTTGAGCATGACGGCCACGCTGTTGATCGGCCGGGTCACGCCGGTGGCGGTCAGCCAGATCAGCAGCAAACCCAGCAGGCCAGCGGCGGCGGCTACCAGCAGGGCCTTGAGGGTGCCGGCTGCCTGGGCGTTGTCGAGTACTCCCTGCAACTTGACGTTATCAGCGAGCATTACCGCTTTTGGCAGCTTGATCACCACGCCCCAGGCTTTGGCGTCGGCAATCGGTTTGACCGGGTACACGGCGCGCATGGTGCCGTCCTGCTCGCGGATCATGCGGTTGTCACTGGCCAGCAATTGCACGATTTCCTTGCCCTCGGCGCCGAGGGTGTCGACCAGGTTCTTGCCGACTTTGGCGGGTTCGCCGCTGTAGGCCGCAATCAGGCCGGTGCTGGACAGAATTTCCAGGTGTGCGGCGCCGTTGAACAGGTCTTTCTGCGCGGCATCGGTGGCGGCCTGCAACGCGTTCAGGGCGATGTCGACGCCGACCACGCCGATGACCTTGCCGTCCACGATCAGCGGCAGCGAAATGGTGGTCATCAGTACGGGCTTGCCGGCCACGGTGTCTTCGTACGGGTCCAACAGGCAGGTGCTGCGGGTGTCCCGTGGACAGGTGTACCAGATGTTGTAAGGGGTGCCGCTGAGGTTGAGGCTGGTCTTGGTCAGGTCGTCTTCGACCATGATGGTGTTCAAGCCTTCGCCTCCCGCACGGCTCCAATAGCTGGAGAAGCGGCCTTTTTCATTGGACACGCGTGCCTTGTCGTCGATGAACTCACTGTCCTTGCCATCCAGGCCGTTGGGTTCGAATGACAGCCAGATACCCAGCACCTTGTTGTTGCGCTCGAACGCGGTTTTCAGGCTTTGGTTGAGCGCTTCGCGCAGCGCGCCGGGCTCCAGCCCGCGTTGGGCGGCCAGGTTGCGCAAGTCCTTGATCTGGTCGGCCAGGGCGGTCACGGCCACCAGGCTGTCGCCGAAGGTTTTTTGCAATTGCACCGCTTGCTCGGCGGCCTTGGCTTGCAGCAGTTGTTCGACACTGGCGGTGAGCATGCGCGAGCTTGAATCGCTGACCAGTTGATCATTCTGGGCGGTGTTGTAGAGGTTGATGCCGACGACCAACGCAATCACCCCCAGCAGGCAAAGGCCGGACAACAGCACGATTTTCAAGCGGATGGAGAGGGTGTTGAACATAGGCTCACTCGCGAATGGACTTGTTGGAAGGCACGCAGTGCAGGCCAAGTCCATTCAGCGCTATGTCTGCAACATCGGCGTAACAAACCATTTCATGAGAGGGAGGCGATGAGTGGTAGGAAAAACCCTACATGCAGCGTCAGACGGGTGCTGCAAGACGTTCCGGGCGAGACCAGATCCACAGGTTGCCCAGGCTCATTCCGGCAATGGCCAGGTAGATCGGCCAGCCGTGGTCGAGCATCACCAGCATCAGGGCGGCGCACAACAGCATGCTCACAGTGGCACTGACTTTAGCCCGGCGCGCAATGATCTTGCCGTTGCGCCAGTTGAGCAGGATCGGCCCGAACAGCCGGTGGTTCTCCAGCCAGGCGCTGAGGCGTGGCGAGCTTTTGGTGGCGGCCCAGGCGGCCAGCAGGATGAATTCAGTGGTGGGCAAACCCGGAACCACAATCGCGATCAACCCAATGCCCAGGCTGACATAGGCCAGCAGGCCGAAGAGGATCCGGGCGATTTTCGAGGTGGAAGGGGTTTTGCGGGTCATGGTTTATTTGTAACGTCGCGAAGTGAGCGCCAACTGTGGGAGGGGGCAAGTCGAATCGTCGCACCGCCCCTCCCACAGTTGATGGCATTTCAATCTGGATGTCAGGCCAATTCAGGGGCGCTAGCGTACGCCTGTTCGAGCAAGACGGTGAAGCGTACAAACGCGTCGATTGCGCCTTTTTCCACGGCGGCTTCTTCTTCGGCGCTGAATTCCAGGGCGTCGAGGGTGCGGGTGAAGCTTTTCCAGCCTTCGGCGCGACCACCTGCCGGCTCACCCAGGTGACGGGCACCGAAGGTTTCGCTCAGGCCCAGGCCCACGGCACGCTTGATCAGGAACGCAGCGCCCAGCTTGGAGCCTTCGGACACGAACAGCCAACCCAGGGCTTCGGCCTTGCTCGGGTTTTTCACGGCGCCGGCGACCGGTGCAGGTACGTCGGTGTCCAGGTCGCCCAGGTCCAGTTTGGCGGCTTCGGCACGGCACCGTGCGGCCAGGTCTGGCACGATCTTGATCAGTTCGGCATCGTTGTACAGGGCCACCAGTTCCGATTGGAACAGGTACTGCGCCACCACGAAACGGGCAAAGTTGGCCTGGGTTTCAAACGGGGCGTGGGCCTTGACCAGTGCGTCGAGCTTGGTGTGCGGCTCGTTGGTGATCTGGTTCAGGCGCTGGGAGCGCAGGCTTGCGCGTTCTGGGGTAGGGGAAGCGGTCATGAAAAAGTCCTTGAGAAGGGATGCGCCTTAGTGCCCGAAAGAGAGCTGTTATCAACTAGACGAACAAGAAGACGCGGCACAGTAAAAAATCCTCACCCCGGCGCTGAACAAATACGTCGAGGTGAGGCGGGTGTCATCAGATGTCCCAGATCACGTTGATCGCAAAGTTGCGGCCGGGCTGGGTCAGGCGGTCGAGGTTGGCCGGGCCGGTCACAGCGGCTTCGCCGACACTGTCGTAGCTGCGCACGTCATCCCAGTTCCAGTACTTCTTGTCGGTGAGGTTGTAGAGGCCGCCGTTAATGGTCACGTCGTGGGTGACTTTGTAGAAGGCGGTCAGGTCGACCACACCGAAGCCAGGGGTCTTGAAGGGGCCGCTGGTGTCGCCGTCCGGCGCGTGGAAGGTGGTGCTGTCGACGCGATCCTGCTTTTTCACCAGGGTCCAGCTCAACAGGCCACCGTAGTTGTCCTGGTCATAGCCCAGGCCGAAGACGCCCTTGAGCGGGTTGACGCTGTTCAACGGCTCGCCGTTATCGTCGTTGCGGCCGTAGGCGTAGGACACCGAGCCCTGGGTGTAGAGGCCCTGCGGAGCGCCAAAGGCATCCAGATTCAGGCGGCCCTTGGCTTCGGCGCCCTTGATGGTGGCGCGCTTGATATTGATGGCCTGGAACTGTTCAAGGCTGCCGCCGGCAACGGCATTGTCTTCGTCGATAAAGTCGCGGTATTTGTTGTAGAACACGGCGATCTCGAATGATCCTTCGTCGAACTTGCCGCGAATCCCGGTTTCGACGCCTTTGCTGGTTTCTGGCTTGAGGTCGGGGTTCGGTTCGACGGTGTAGCCAAGGTTCAGGTTTTCAAAGCGGCCGTACAAGGCCTTGGCGGACGGCGTACGGAAACCTTCGGCGTATTGGCCGAACCAGGTGTATTGGTCCGTCAGGGCGTAAGTCAGGCCAAACTTGGGCGTCACACGGTGCCAGGTTTTTTCCTTGTCGCTCACCGGGTCCGCGCCTGTCGGGTTGACGGTGTTGAGGAAGGCCTGGGTCAGCTTGGGTTTGAGCTGGGTGTAGTCGTAGCGCACGGCGGGCAGGAAGGTCCACTTGTCCCAGGTGATCTGGTCCTGTGCGAACAGCGAATAGGTGTTGATGGTCGGATCGGGGAAGTCGCTGGACTTCTTCACACTGTCGCTGGCAATCGGGCTGGGCGCGCCGATGGCGGTGCAACCACTGCCCACGGCCACGCAGGTCGCGCTGCCCTCGCGCGAACCGGTGACTTTCTGCTGCTTGAGGGTGGTGCCGTAAGTCACTTGGTGGTCGGTTTCACCGAGGCTGAACGCTTTGTCCAACTGGGCGTCGAAGAGCCACTGTTTTTCCTGGTAGAGCGTGTCGCGGGTGCGCAAGACACGACGGCCTGACTGATAGATCTCGGCGGTGGTCTGGTCGGTCTTGGCGATCTGGTAGTTGAGGCTGGTCTTGATGCGGTCGGCAATCGGTGACTCGAGGGCGAAGCTGTTTTCCAGGCCGAAACGTTCACGGGTAATGGTGTCGTTGCCACGACGATCACGGTAGAGGTTGAAGCCTCGGCCGCCGATGAACGGGCCGCCTACCGCGTTCTTCAGGTTGACGTCGCGATCGTCCTTGTACTTCTCATAGGTCAGGCCCAGGCGGTTGTCATCGCCATAGTTCCAGCCGAGTTTGGCCAGGATGTTGGTGGTGCGCGCGTCCTCCGGGTTGGCTCCGGTGCGGGCCAGGCCGGTGGCGTTGTTGCCGTCGTAGGATTCGGTCTCGTGGCCATTGCGCTGGCTCAGGTGCAGCAAGCCATCGAAGTCTTGCACGCGGCCGGCGACGGTGCCGGAGGTCAGCCAGCTTTCGTCGGCGGAGCTGTAGCCGGTCTTGAGGCGGGCGCCGAAATCCTGGCCGGGCTTGATGATGTCGTCCGGGTCGAGGGTGAAATAACTCACGGCGCCGCCGATGGCGCTGCTGCCGTACAGGGCGGAGGCCGGGCCACGCAGGATCTCTACGCGCTTGACGATCTCAGGGTCGACGTAGTTGCGGCGGGTCTTGGCGTAGGGGCCGTTGAAGAAGTTGTCGGGGACTTCCACACCGTCCACCTGGGTGAGGATGCGGTCGCCGTCGATACCGCGGATGTTGAAGCCGGCGTTACCGGAGCGGGTGCCCGCGCCGCCGACCGAGACGCCAGGCTCGTAGCGCACCAGTTCGCGGATGTTGTTGACGTTCTGGCGGTCCAGTTCTTCGCGATCCTGCACGCTGACGGTGCTCGGTACGCTGTTTACATCCTGCTCGTTGCGGGTGGCGCTGATGGTCACCTGTTGCAGGTTGAGGGTGCTGCCCGCCGTGCGCTTTTCGAGGACGATGTTGTTGCTGCCCAGCTTGCGGTAGCTCAGGTTGGTCCCCACCAACAGCCGGTCCAAGGCTTTTTCCGGCGGCAACGGGCCACGTACGCCAGGGGACGACACACCCTGGGCCAGTTCCGCCGGCAGGCCGACTTGCCAGCCGGTCACGGCGGTAAAGGCGTTGAGCGCGGAGACCAGCGATTGCTGCTCGATGCTGAAGTTGTAGTTGCCGTGGCTGCGTGGGGCAGGTTCGGCGGCGGTGGCGGTCATCATTGGCGCACCGGCCAGCAGGATGGCGGCCGTCAGCAAGGACAGGACGGGCGAAGAGGACCGGCGGTTGAAACAAGAGGACATCGAGAGCGCTCCGGGGTACGAATCTTATAGTTGCGAACTGAATCAAATAGGAATCAGTTGCATTGGCTAAGACGAGACGTACCACCGTCGGCTATCGAGTAAAAATAATTCTCATTTAGTTCAGGATCACCAGCGCCGGGTATTCCGACAGCCTGGCCGAGGTGATGTGGGCCAGGGAGCGCACCACGTCCAGCGGCTGGTCGAGGCGGTAATTGCCGGTGACGGCGACGCTGGCGAGTTGGTCGTTGGTGTTGACGATCCAGCCGGGGTAATAGCGGCGCAGTTCGGCCAGGACTTCGCTCATCGGGCAGTTTTCGAAGATCAGCCGACCTTGTACCCACGCCAGATCCTTGTTGGCGTCCAGTTTGGCGGGCGCGCCGAAACCCTTGGGGCCGATACGGATGCTTTCACCGGCGCTCAGGCGCACGCGGGCATCGTCGAAGGTATTGCTCAGGTCGACATCGCCACGCTGCACCTGCACCTGTGCTTCGCCATTGAGGTAGCGCACGGCGAAGGCTGTATCGCGCACGCTGGCACGAACGGGGCCGGCGTCGATTTCCAGGGGCAGGCCATGGGTGGGCTTGATTTCGAAAAACGCCTCGCCCTGATACAGGCGGGCGATGCGCTGGTGGTCCCTGATGCTGCTGGAAAACGCCGAGTTGGTGTTGAGCAACACCTTCGAACCATCTTCCAGTTGCAGGCGCTGGCGTTCACCCACCACGGTGAGGTGATCGGCTTGCAGGCGCACCGGCAGGTTGCTGAAGCTGAACAGGCCGATCAGCAACACGGCGGCGGTGGCCAACGGTTTCCAATGGGGCTTGATCCGCCGCCAGGCGCTGGGCTTACGCGGTGCTGCCAGGGCCACGGCGGCGCTGTGCACTGGCGCGCCACCCCAGGCAGCCTGGGCCTTGGCGAAGGCGTGGACGTGGGCGGGATCGCTGGCCAGCCAGGCTTCGAATTCGGCCTGCTGCCCGGGTTGCGGGCACTGCAAGGCGATCAGCCAGTCGAGGGCTTGGTCCATAGCCGTGTCTTGCAACACCTCATGAGCCAACTCATGGGGGCGCAGTTTGTTCGGGTCCGTCACGGTGTTCCTCGGGTCTTCGCCACGTTCTATTCAACTTTCCTACAGCTTGGGTCGACGTTTCTGTCGGGTGAAGCTTAAGGCCGATCCAGCCGTTCGGCCACACCTACACAGATGGCCATGATCAACTTCAGTTCCTTTTGCACGGTGCTCAAGGACACTTCCAGCTGATCGGCAATCTCCTGGTAACTGCAACCGTGCAGGCGGCTGAGGATGAAGATCTGCTGCTGGCGGGCGCTCAACTGGCCCAGACTGACGCTCAAGGCCTCGAGCATTTGCTCGGCCTGGGTGGCATCTTCGGGCGTGCTGATGGGGGCGGCGACACTTTGCAGGACATCCAGCGGGACATCTTCCTGCAGCGTACGGGCCTGGATCCTGCGCGCACGCAGATGATCCAGCGCCAGGTTGCGCGCGGTCTGATAGACGAAGGGTTCAAGGTGATCGATCGGCCGCTCGCTGAGGGCCCGGGTGACGCGCAGGTAGGTTTCCTGCAACAGGTCCTCGGCGGTGCTGTGGTTATTCACCATCCGCTGCAAGGTGCGAAGCAGAATCACCCGTTGGGTGAGAAAGACGTGGTTGAAGCGAGATTGGCTCACAGTGCTACCAGACCGATTTGCAGTTAATGATAATGCTTATCATCAACCCAAATGGCAAGCAGCTATTTTCCTTATGCGCGACACAAACCAATGTGAGAGGGGGCTTGCCCCCGATGGCAGTGTGTCAGTCATCAAAGATGTTGAATGTGCCACCGCTATCGGGGGCAAGCCCCCTCCCACACAAGCCCCTTCACAAGGTCCCGCGCAGCTCACATTACTCGGCGTTGCACAGCGCCAGGCAGTTATCCAGCATACGGTTGGAGAAGCCCCACTCGTTGTCGTACCAGGCAAGCACTTTCAGCAATTTACCGCTGACCTTGGTGTGATTGGCATCGAAGATCGACGACAGCGGGTTATGGTTGAAGTCACTGGAAACCAGCGGCAGGGTGTTGTAGCCGAGGATCTTCGAGTGCTGGCTGGCTTCTTTGAGCAGCGCGTTGACTTCTTGCGCCGTGGCTTCTTTCTTCAGTTGTACGGTGAGGTCCACCAGCGACACGTTGATCACCGGCACCCGTACCGCCATGCCGGTCAGCTTGCCCGCCAGCTCCGGCAGCACCAGGCCTACCGCTTCGGCGGCGCCGGTCTTGCTCGGGATCATGTTCTGGGTGGCCGAACGCGCGCGGTACGGGTCGGTGTGGTAGACGTCGGTCAGGTTCTGGTCATTGGTGTAGGCGTGGATGGTGGTCATCAGGCCGCTTTCGATACCCAGCTCGCGGTGCAGCACTTGAGCCACAGGCGCCAGGCAGTTGGTGGTGCACGAGGCGTTGGAGATGATCTGGTGGGACTGACGCAGAATGTCATGGTTGACGCCGTAGACCACGGTGGCGTCCGCGCCCTTGGCCGGTGCCGAGATGATCACCTTGCGTGCGCCGGCGGTAATATGGGCGGCAGCCTTGTCACGGTCGGTGAACAGGCCGGTGCATTCGAACACCACGTCGATCTTGTGCGCGGCCCAGGGCAGGTCGGCCGGGTTGCGGATGGCACTGACGGCAATCCGGTCACCATTGACGGTCAGGCTTTCCTGATCGTGGGCGACCTCTGCTTCGAAAGTGCCATGTACGGTGTCGTATTTGAGCAGGTGGGCATTGATCGAACTGTCGCCCAGATCATTGATGGCGACGATCTGCAAATCCTGGCGGTAGCCTTGGGTATACAGTGCGCGCAGGACATTACGGCCGATACGGCCAAAACCATTGATTGCGATACGAAGAGTCATTGGAAAGTGCCTGTCGTCGATTTGTTGTAAGAATTACAAGATTATTCGCATAAAAATAGAAAACAAGCCTTTTTAGTGGCAATATTTTGTTCAATCTACAACGAGTGACCTGAATCAACTGGTCCGATGATCCAAACGACTCCCTGCCATCCCATGCGCTGCGGGCGTTTGATCAGCATAGACACTCAGGTCGCCACATCCGTTAGCCTGGAGTTCTACACATGCATCCCCGCGTTCTTGAGGTCACCGAACGGCTTATCGCCCGCAGCCGCGCCACCCGCGAGGCTTACCTTGCGCTTATTCGCGGCGCAGCCAGCGACGGTCCGATGCGCGGCAAGCTGCAATGCGCCAACTTTGCCCACGGCGTGGCCGGTTGCGGCACTGAAGATAAAAATAGCCTGCGCATGATGAATGCCGCCAACGTGGCAATTGTTTCGTCATATAACGACATGCTTTCGGCGCACCAGCCGTACGAACATTTCCCTGAACAGATCAAGAAAGCCCTGCGCGAAGTCGGCTCGGTCGGCCAGTTCGCCGGCGGCACGCCCGCGATGTGCGACGGCGTGACCCAGGGCGAACCGGGCATGGAGCTGAGCCTGCTCAGCCGTGAAGTCATCGCCATGTCTACGGCGGTAGCGCTGTCCCACAACATGTTCGACGCGGCCTTGATGCTGGGCATCTGCGACAAGATCGTCCCCGGCCTGATGATGGGCGCGCTGCGCTACGGTCACTTGCCGATGATCTTCGTACCGGGCGGGCCGATGCCGTCGGGCATTTCCAACAAGCAGAAGGCCGATGTGCGCCAGCGCTACGCTGAAGGCAAGGCCACCCGCGAAGAGCTGCTGGAATCGGAGATGAAGTCCTACCACAGCCCCGGCACCTGCACCTTCTACGGCACCGCCAACACCAACCAGTTGCTGATGGAAGTGATGGGCCTGCACCTGCCAGGCGCCTCGTTCGTCAACCCGTACACGCCGCTGCGTGACGCGCTGACCCGCGAAGCCGCGCACCAAGTCACGCGCCTGACCAAGGCCAACGGCAACTTCACGCCGATCGGCGAGATCGTCGACGAGAAATCCATCGTCAACTCCATCATCGCGCTCAATGCCACCGGCGGCTCGACCAACCACACCCTGCACATGCCGGCCATCGCCATGTCGGCGGGCATCATCCTCACCTGGGACGACATGGCCGACCTCTCCGAAGTGGTGCCGACCCTGTCCCACGTGTATCCGAACGGCAAGGCTGACATCAACCACTTCCAGGCGGCGGGCGGCATGTCGTTCCTGATCCGCGAGCTGCTCGAAGCCGGTCTGCTCCACGAAGACGTCAACACCGTGGCCGGCAAGGGCCTGAGCCGCTACACCCAGGAACCGTTCCTGGTCGACGGTGAGCTGATCTGGCGCGACGGCCCCATCGAGAGCCTCGACGAAAGCATCCTGCGTCCCGTGGCCCGTGCGTTCTCGCCCGAGGGCGGCTTGCGCGTGATGGAAGGCAACCTGGGGCGTGGCGTGATGAAAGTCTCGGCCGTGGCCCTTGAGCACCAGATTGTCGAAGCGCCCGCCGTGGTGTTCCAGGACCAGCAGGACCTGGCCGACGCGTTCAAGGCCGGCCAGTTGGAAAAAGACTTCGTCGCGGTGATGCGCTTCCAGGGCCCGCGCTCCAACGGCATGCCGGAATTGCACAAGATGACGCCGTTCCTCGGGGTGTTGCAGGACCGTGGCTTCAAGGTCGCGCTGGTAACAGACGGGCGTATGTCGGGCGCGTCGGGTAAGATCCCCGCCGCGATTCACGTCAACCCCGAAGCCCAGAGCGGCGGACCACTGGCGCGGGTGCGCGATGGCGATATCATTCGCGTGGATGGCGTGAAGGGCACCCTGGAGCTTAAGGTGGACGCCGAAGAATTTGCAGCGCGCGCGCCTGCCACGGGCCTGTTGGGTAACAACGTGGGGGCCGGTCGCGAGCTGTTTGCATTTATGCGCTTGGCCGCAAGCTCCGCAGAGCAGGGCGCAAGCGCCTTTACCTCTGCCTTGGAGACGCTTAAGTGAAGTTAGCGCTGGTCGGTGACATCGGGGGCACCAATGCCCGTTTTGCGTTGTGGCGGGATCAGGAACTGCATTCGATCCGTGTGCATGCCACGGCGGATCACAAGAGTCCTGAAGAGGCGATCAAGGTCTACCTCAAAGAGGAAGGCCTGGAAATCGGGGACATCGGCGCGGTGTGTCTTTCTGTCGCTGGCCCGGTAAGCGGCGATGAATTTAAATTCACCAACAATCACTGGCGCCTGAGCAAGACTGCGTTTTGCAAGGCGTTGCAGGTGGATGAGCTGCTGCTGGTCAATGACTTCTCGGCCATGGCCCTGGGCATGACCCGCCTCAAGCCCGACGAATTCCGCGTGGTCTGCGAGGGCACGCCGGAGCCGTTGCGGCCTGCGGTGGTGATCGGTCCGGGCACTGGCCTGGGTGTCGGTACATTGCTGGACTTGGGCGGTGGCCGCTTTGCGGCGCTGCCGGGGGAAGGCGGGCATGTCGACCTGCCGCTGAGCAGCCCACGGGAAACCCAGCTGTGGCAGCACATCTACACCGAGATCGGGCATGTCAGCGCTGAAACCGCTTTGAGCGGTGGTGGGTTGCCAAGGCTGTACCGGGCGATCTGTGCGGTCGACGGCCATGCGCCGGTACTGGAAACCCCCGAAGCCATCACGGCCGCCGGCCTGGCCGGTGACCCGGTGGCGATGGAGGTGTTGGACCAGTTCAGCATCTGGCTGGGCCGCGTCGCCGGTAACAATGTGCTGACCACCGGTGGACGCGGTGGTGTGTACATCGTGGGCGGGGTGATACCGAGGTTTGCCGACTTCTTTATCCACAGCGGTTTTGCCAGGAGCTTTGCTGATAAAGGCTGCATGAGTGACTACTTCAAGGGCATTCCGGTGTGGTTGGTGACCGCGCCGTATTCCGGGTTGACCGGGGCTGGCGTTGCGTTGGAACAGGCTTTTGCATAGGGACTGATGGCCCTATCGGGGGCAAGCCCCCTCCCACATTTGGAACGCATTCCAATATGGGAGGGGGCTTGCCCCCGATGAGGCCATCAATAACACCCCATAACAACAAGGAGGACCCCGTGAGCGTAATCAGTAAATCGATCCTCTTGGTCGACGACGACCAGGAAATCCGCGAATTGCTGCAGACCTACCTCAGTCGCGCCGGTTTCCAGGTGCGTGGGGTGCCGGATGGCGCGGGGTTCCGCCAGGCGATGAACGAGGCGCCGTGCGACCTGGTCATCCTCGATGTGATGTTGCCGGACGAAGACGGTTTCAGCCTTTGCCGCTGGATCCGCCAGCACCCGCGCCAGGCGCAGGTGCCGATCATCATGCTCACCGCCAGTTCCGACGAGGCCGACCGTGTGATCGGCCTGGAACTGGGCGCCGACGACTACATCGGCAAACCCTTCAGCCCTCGCGAGTTGCAAGCGCGGATCAAGGCCTTGTTGCGCCGTTGCCAGTTCGGCCAGGAGCGCAGCAGCGGCGGCGATGTGCTGGTATTCGATGAGTGGCGGCTGGATATGATCAGCCACCGCCTGTTCCATGTGGACGGCGAAGAAGTGATCCTCTCCGGCGCCGACTTTGCCTTGCTCAAATTGTTTCTCGACCATCCGCAGCAGATCCTCGACCGCGACACCATCGGCAACGCTACCCGGGGGCGCGACCTGATGCCGCTGGATCGCATCGTCGACATGGCCGTCAGCCGCCTGCGCCAACGCCTGCGCGACACCGAAAAGCCCCCTCGTCTGATCCGCACCGTGCGGGGCAGTGGTTATCAACTGGCAGCCAGCGTGGTTGCCGGCAATGTCCACTGAACATTTGATCGAACACCGCCGGCGTTTCCCGGTGCCGCGCTCGCTGCTGGGGCGCATGCTGCTGCTGACGCTGTTGGCGGTGTTGTTCGCCCAGGCGCTGTCCAGCGTGATCTGGGTCTCACAACTGCGCGCTACCCAGCTCGAAGGCCTGGTCACCAGCGCTCGCAGCCTGGCACATTCGATGACCGCCAGCGTGAGTTACTTCCGTTCGTTGCCGGTGGCCTACCGCCCGCTGGTGCTCGATCAACTGCGTAGCATGGGCGGCACGCGTTTCGTGGTGACCCTCAATGATCGTCCGCTGGACATGGCCATCCTGCCGCAGACCCCGCGTAAACAGGCGGTGCTTGAAGCGGTGGATGAGGTGTTGAAACAGACCCTCGGCGCCGATGTGCATATGTCGGTGGAGTTCGTCAGCGCCGAAGACCTGCGCATCTTCAATGCCGGCCTGAAACTCGATGAGCTGCCGCGTTCCTGGGCGCACTACGCGCTGACCCTGGAACCGGTGAACCCGCCGGTGCTGGTCACCCAGATCCAGCTCGCCCCGGGCGAATGGTTGTATATCGCCTCGCTGTTGCCCGAGCCCTACACCAGCCTTGAAGAACAAGGCCTGCCGTCCCAGCAGGTGTGGTTTATCGTGCTGACCAGCGGTTTCCTGTTGCTGTTCATCGGCCTGCTGGTGCACTGGCAAAGCAGGCCGCTCAAGCGTTTGGCGCGGGCGGCGCGGGACATGTCCCTGGGTGCGGACGTGGAACCGGTGGCCGAAGGCGGCGGCAGCGAAGTGGTGGAAGTGGGCCGTGCGTTCAACGCCATGCGTGAGCGCATCAGCCGCTACCTGACGGAGCGCAGCCAATTGTTCAGTGCGATTTCCCACGACTTGCGCACACCGATCACCCGCCTGCGCCTGCGCGTGGAACTGCTGGAAGACGAAAACCTGCAAACCAAGTTCGGCCGCGACCTGGATGAACTGGAGTTGCTGGTGAAGGGCGCGCTGCAATGCGTGAAAGACACGGATATCCACGAAAACATCGAGCCGGTGGACCTCAACCATGTGCTCGAATGCCTGGTGGAGCCTTACGTGGCACCCAACGGCAACGGCCGGGTCACGCTGAACGGTGCAGCCCTGGCGGCGTATCCGGGCAAGCCGCTGGCGCTCAAGCGTTGCATTGGCAACCTGATCGACAACGCCTTGAAGTACGGGCAGAACGCCCATCTGCATATCGAGGACGATGGCGCGGAGTTCGTCCTGCATGTGGATGACGAGGGGCCTGGCGTGCCGGAACAGCGTCTTGAGCAGGTGTTCGAACCGCACTTCCGCCTGGCCGGACAGCAACAGGGATACGGCTTGGGCCTGGGGATTGCGCGCAACATTGCCCACAGCCATGGCGGTGAAGTGAGTTTGCAGAATTTGCGTGAGGGTGGGTTGCGGGTGACGTTGCAACTACCCCGCAGTTTGGACTGAGCGGGCACCCTGTAGGAGCGAGCTTGCTCGCGAAAAACCTCGACGCAAACGCGGGGTGCCTGGATGAATGCGGCGTCCGGTCGTTCTTCGCGAGCAAGCTCGCTCCTACAGTGATGCGGGGGTGTTTTCAGATGCTTTGGCGCAACCGCGCCAGGTCACGCAACGGTGGTGCGCCAAACAACCGGCTGTACTCCCGGCTGAATTGCGACGGGCTTTCATACCCCACGCGATACCCCGCCGCCGACGCCTCCAACCCTTCGGCAATCATCAACCGCCGTGCTTCCTGCAAGCGCAACTGCTTCTGGTACTGCAACGGGCTCATGGCGGTGATCGCCTTGAAGCGGTGGTGCAGGGTCGAGACGCTCAGGTTCACTTCCTTGGCCAGGTCATCGATGCGCAGCGGTTGTTCGTAGTTGCCGTTCAACCACTTGATCGCCTGGCTGACCCGATGGCTCTGACTGTTGGCCACGGCGATTTCATACAGCCGATAGCCCTGCGGCCCGCGCAGCAGGCGATAAAGAATCTCCCGGTTGATCAACGGCGCGAGCATGGCGATGTCTTTGGGTGTGTCCAACAGACGCGCCAGTCGCAGCACAGCGTCCAGCAGTTGACCGTCGATGCGGTCGACGTACATGCCGCGAGAAGTCGGGCGCGACGGTACGCCCATCGGGCCAGCCTCGGCAATCAGCGCAGTGAGCTGCGCCGGGTCGATGTTGATGCGCACCGACAGGTTCGGGTCTTCGGGCGTTGCATCGATGATCCGCCCGGCCACCGGCATCGCCACCGAGAACACCAGGTAGTTGAGCGGGTCGTAGGCAAAGATCTCGTCGGCCAGGCGTACTTCCTTGCTGCCGCTGGCCAGGATGCACAGCGCCGGCTCCACCAGCACCGGCATGAAGTCGCGCGGGGTGTTGTGGCGGTTCAGAAACAGGGTGGTGATGGCCGTACCGTAGGAGCCGTCCTCCCAGGTATGCCGGTGCACGATGCTGGCCAGTTCGGCGCGCTGTTTTTCCATCTCGGCGTCGAGGGGGATGGCTTTATGTTCGGGCGACGACATGGAACGTCCTCTACGGGCTACTTCGATGGGTTCAGCTTAGCGGCGGCTTTTCAAATAGTGTTACGTCGATTCTGCATAATCCTTGCCTGATCCTGCGATACATCGTGAATCAGGCAATCGCAAGGCCTGTCATCTCCCTGAAACAAGGCGTTGGCCCCTGGAATAAAACCGCTGTGCCAGACGTCCTCCCTACGCTTCTCGCAGGATTGTGCAATAAGCCGACAGGAATTGACTAACCGCGCGCCGACCCGCGCCGTTATCTTTGATCCTGTGGCAACACGCCCTCACAGTGCTTGCCGAGCATCACTTCTCAACGGGAGAGTCGAACATGTCCACCCCCATTCCCGCGAGCCATATGGCCTTTATCCGCGCCCGCAGCGGGTGCAGTACCGAACTCGGTGCACGCTTGAGCAGTTTGATCGAACCGGGCCGCCAGGCTCAGGGTTGCCTGCAATTCTCGTTGCAGCATTCCCAGGTCGATCCCGATGTATGGTTGATCTCCGGTTTCTGGAGCAGCGAACAGGCGATGAGCGCCTACTTCAATTCTCCAGCGCTGATGATCTTTACCGAGCTGTTGAACGACATGGTCGTGCGCAGCATGGACTTCCAGACCTTTACCGATGCATCCGCCGCACACGCCTACGGCGAGTACCTGCAACTCGCCGGCTGAAGGTCTAGAATGGCCGACTTTCCATTGGCCAGGACCTGCAACATGGCACGTAAACAATTTGCCCACCACGAAGCCGTATCTGCCGTAGTACCGGGTGAAGGGGGCTACAGCGCCGCCGTCGCCGTCAAGGCACTCGATGGCATGGGCGCCCCGCAGTTTCACAAGATCCTGGATGGACAGACGTTCAAGACGGCCGCCGATGCCGATGATGCAGCCACCGTGCAGCTTGAACGGCTGATCGGTGTGGATGAAGAGGGTCAGCTGACCTGGGCGAGCGCCGCCAACTGAGTAACGCCGACAATCTAATGTGGGAGGGGGCTTGCCCCCGAAAGCAGTGTGTCAGTCAACAACGATGTTGAATGTGCCATTGCCATCGGGGGCAAGCCCCCTCCCACGTTTTATTGTATTTCAGTCAAGGTTTGCCGGCGCCTGGGCGATACATCTTGAACAGTGCCTCCGGCCCCAACTGGAAGTAATCCGCCGGTCCGCCACCGCGCAAAATCGGCTCGGCGGCGGCGGTGTCGTAGATGCCATCCTTGAGCAGCCACTTGGCGATATGCACCGCGACCACCTCGCCGAGCACCAGCCAGCTTGGCACCAACTCTTTGTCGGCACGTTGCAGCTGAATGATTTGCGTCACCTTGCATTCGAACGACACCGGGCTCTCGCCCACTCGCGGTACACCAACGATCTTCGAGGCCACCGGGGTCAGCCCGGACAATTCGAATTCATTCACGTCCGGTGATACCGGGGCACAACTCTGGTTCATCTGCTCGGCCAACGGGCGGGTGGCCAGGTTCCACACAAACTCGCCGGTCTGCTCGATATTGTTCAGGCTGTCTTTGCGCCCGACGCTGGAGAATCCAATGATCGGCGGAATGTAGTTGAACGCATTGAAAAAACTGTAGGGCGCCAGGTTCAGGCGACCTTCGTTGTCATGGGACGAGATCCAGCCGATCGGCCGTGGACCGACGATGGCATTGAACGGGTCATGGGACAGGCCGTGGCCGTTGGCGGGTTCGTAGAAATGGATATCGTCTGGCATGGCCGGGGTTCCTGCAGTGGTCGTCGATGAAGTGGCCATACTATGGAATTTTCATTCGTCGCCCACCTATTTTTCACAGCTCCACCGTCAGTCTGCGCCCACTGTCGACAACCCAATAAGTCGGCCTATTGAGAGACTGAGCTTTGGAGCCTTCCCCCTTATGAATAAACTTCCTCAGATCACCCTGGCGTTCTGGGTCATGAAAATCTGCGCGACCACCCTGGGCGAAACCGCCGGGGATTTGCTGTCGATGACCCTCAATGTCGGTTATGCCATCAGTTCGATGATGCTGATCAGCGTGTTCCTGATCACCCTGGTGACGCAACTGCGCTCGAAAACCTACAACCCGGTGCTGTACTGGATCGTGATTTTGTCCACTAGCACCGCAGGCACCACGATGTCGGATTTCATGGACCGCACCTTGGGGCTGGGTTATGCCGCGGGCTCCATGATCCTGATCGCGATCCTGATGATCATCTTCGCGTTGTGGCACCTCAGCGGCGATTCGCTGAACGTGAACAAAGTGCAGACCTTCCGGGGGGAGTTGTTCTACTGGATGGCCATCCTGTTCTCCAACACCTTGGGCACCGCGTTGGGCGATTTCCTGGCAGATGACTCAGGGCTGGGTTTTGCCGGCGGCGCCTTGTTGATCGGCTCGGCGATTGCGGCGGTGGTGGCACTCAAGTACTTCACCAAAATTTCTTCGGTGCTGTTGTTCTGGGTGGCGTTTGTACTGACCCGGCCGTTCGGTGCGACCTTGGGTGACTTCCTTACCAAGCCCCATGAAAAGGGCGGGTTGGACTTCGGCACCATCGGTTCGTCGGCAGTGTTGGCGGCGGTGTTGGTGGTGATGATTGCGGGGGCGTCGTACGCGCAGCGGCGGTACGGACGTAAGACGATCGCCGAGTTGTCCTGATTCAATCTGTGGGAGGGCTTGCCCCCTCCCACAGGGTTGACTGCAACTGACGTTTAGTCGGTGGTAATGCGCGAGTGCTTGCGGGTGTCCTTCATGGTCACGTAGACCACCAGCGACACCGCGATGCACGCCGTCACGTACCAGTAATAACCGGTTTCCATGCCGATGCTCTTGAACCACAGCGCGATGTATTCAGCGGTGCCGCCGAAGATCGACACTGTCAGCGCATACGGCAGGCCCACGCCCAGCGCACGGATTTCGGTGGGGAACAGCTCGGCCTTCACCACGGCGTTGATCGAGGTGTAGCCGCTGACGATGATCAGCGCCGCCATGATCAGGAAGAACGCGCCCCACCAGGTCTGGATGGTGTGCAGGGTGGTGAGGATCGGCACGGTGAACAGCGTACCGAGGATGCCGAAGGCGATCAGGATCGGGCGCCGGCCGATCTTATCCGACAGCCCGCCGACGATGGGTTGCAGGCACATGAACAGGAACAGCGTCGCCGCCGAGATGGTGGTGGAGTCGGAAATGCTCATGCCGACGGTGTTCACCAGGTACTTCTGCATGTAGGTGGTGTAGGTGTAGAACGCCAGCGTACCGCCCATGGTCAGGCCGACCACGGTCAGCAGTTCCTTGGGGTGGCGCATCAGGGTGCGCATCGCGCTTTCCTTGGCCTTTTCCTTCTTGGTGAACGACTCGGTTTCTTCCATGCCGCGCCGCAGGTACAGCGCAACCACTGCGCACAGGGCGCCGATGGCGAACGGGATACGCCAGCCCCAGGCATACAGTTGCTCGGTGGTCAGCAGTTGTTGCAACACGATCAGCACCGCCAGGGCGATGAGTTGACCGGAGATCAGGGTCACGTACTGGAAGCTGGAGTAGAAACCACGACGTTCCTTGGTCGCCATCTCGCTGAGGTAAGTGGCGGAGGTGCCGTATTCGCCGCCGACCGACAGCCCCTGCAGCAAGCGGGCAAAGACCAGCAGGATCGGCGCACCGATACCGATGATTTCATAGCCCGGGCTCAGCGCAATCAGCAGCGAGCCGAAGCACATCAGGTAGACCGAGGCCATCAAGGCTTTTTTACGGCCGACCTTGTCGGCGTACAGGCCCATCAGCCAGCCACCGATCGGGCGCATCAGGAAGCCCACGGCGAAGATCGCGGCGGTGTTGAGCAGTTGGGCGGTGGTGTCGCCTTTGGGGAAGAAGGTCTTGGCGAAGTACAGCGAGAAAGCGGCGTAGACGTACCAGTCGTACCACTCGACCATGTTGCCGACGGAACCACTGAAAATCGATTTGATGCGGCTGGAGGTAGTGCGCTCTTTCGTCGGCGCGGCCGCCGACCCCAGAGGCAGGGCGTTGGAGTTATCCATTGAAGGATCCTTCATCTAGTTGTTTTTATGGAGCGGCGCGTGCGCAGCCTGGCTCGAGCTATAGCAGGAGCTGTGCCAGGTGGATGAAGGCCCGGTCTAGAAGGGTTTGGGGGATTTTTTGAGCGGAAAGTCGCTGATGATTTTCAGGGGGTGAGCGGAAATCCGCTTATGGCTGCGGTCCTCATCGGGGGCAAGCCCCCTCCCACACTTGAGCGTGTTCACAAATCAAAATGTGGGAGGGGGCTTGCCCCCGATAGCGGACTGCCAGTCAACACAAGGATTCGCCTAGAGAAACATCTCCCGCAGCAGGCCATGCCGCTGCATCTTCTCATTGAAGGTACGACGCGGCAGTTGCAACTCGGCCAGTACTGCCTTGATATCGCCTTTGTGTCGGGTCAGCGCGGCTTTCAGGCAGTGGGCTTCAAAGGCCTCTTGCTGGGCGGCCAGGGACTGTCCGGCCTCGATGCCTTCCGGTTCCGGGTCGCCAAGGCCCAGCACCTGGCGTTCGGCGACGTTGGCCAACTCGCGCACGTTGCCCGGCCAGTCATGGCTGAGCAAGCGTCCCAACTGCGCGCCGCTCAATGGCTCGACGCTGCGGCCCAGGCGTTCGGCGGCACTCTGTGCGAAGTGATCGAACAGCAACGGGATATCTTCGCGACGCTCACGCAGGGGCGGCAGGCGCAATTGCGCGACGTTCAATCGATACGCCAGGTCTTCGCGAAAGCGCCCGGCGCGGGCTTCTTCCAGCAGGTCCGGCTTGGTGGCGGCGATGATGCGCAGGTCCACGTGGATGCTCTGGTTGGAGCCCAGCCGTTCCAGCTTCTGCTCCTGCAGCACACGCAGCAGTTTTACCTGCTGGGCCAGGGGCATGCTTTCGATTTCATCGAGGAACAACGTGCCGCCGTGGGCGTATTCCAGTTTGCCGATGCGCTTGCCCTGGGCGCCGGTAAACGCGCCGCTTTCGTGACCAAACAGCTCGGCCTCGAACAACTGCTCCGGGATCGCCGCGCAATTGAGCGCTACAAAAGGCTTCTTGGACCGAGGGCCGAAATCATGCAGGCAGCGCGCGACCATTTCCTTGCCGCTGCCGGTCTCGCCACGGATCAGTACGTTGACCGGCAGGCTTGCCAGGTCCAGCACCTGGCGACGCAAGGTCTGCAAGCTTCGGGACACGCCCAGCAGTGTCGATTCCAACTGCGCCCGATGATCGGCCTGCTGATGCAGGCGACGGTTTTCCAGGATCAGCCCGCGCTTGTCCAAAGCACGACGCAGGCTGTTGAGCAGGGCATCCGGGCTGAAGGGTTTTTCGAGGAAGTCGTAGGCGCCATCGCGCATGGCTTCGACCGCCATCGGTACATCGCCATGGCCGGTGAGCAGGATCACCGGCAAATCGGCATCCCGGCGCCGCACTTCGGCCAGCAGTTCCAGGCCGCTGAGCCCCGGCATGCGCACGTCGCTGAGGATCACGCCGGGGAAATCCCTGGGCAGTTGCGCCAGGCATTCTTCGGCGCGACTGAATAGTTGCACCTCAAAGCCTGACAGGCTCAACCATTGCTCGACAGCCGTGCGAATGCTGGCTTCGTCATCGACCACAATCACCGCGTTCAACATAGGTCGGGCGTCTCCAGCGCGATGGGCAGGGTCAGGGTAAAGACTGCACCGTCGCCGCGGTTGCCGGCGATCAGGCGACCGCCCAATTCGTGCACGATAGCGTAGGACACCGCCAACCCCAAGCCGAGCCCGTCACCCACCGGCTTGGTGGTGAAGAACGGGTCGAACACGCTGTTCAGGTGCTCTTCGGCAATCCCGCCGCCGCTGTCGCTGACCGTCAACTGCCAGAGTTGCTGATCGGCGTGCAGGCGGATTTCCAGGCGTTTGCGCGGTTTGTCGGCCATGGCGTCGAGGGCGTTGCGCAGCAGGTTGATCAGCACCTGCTCCAGGCGGATGGCATCGCCGCGCACCCAGGCGGGTCGGGTCAGGTCCAGCACCACACCGATGGCTTCATCGCGCAGGCGTGCGTCGAGTAGATGCAGGGACTGGTCGACCACGGTGGCCAGGTCCAGGCGTTCGCGCAGGCCACTCGGGCTTTTGCGCGCGAAGGTCTTGAGGTGGCCGGTGAGAGCGGCCATGCGCGTGAGCATATCGTCGAGCGGCGTGAGGGCTTTGTAGGCGTCGTCGATACGGCCGTGGTCCAGCAGCAGGCGTAAGGTGGCCAACTGCATGCGCTGGGCGGTGAGCGGCTGGTTGATTTCGTGGGCGAGGGCGGCAGACATCTGCCCCAGCGCCGCCAATTTGGCCGATTGCACCAGGCCATCCTGGGCGGTGCGCAACGCCTGGGTGCGTTCTTCCACCAGTTGCTCAAGCTCCTCGCGACTGCGCTGGCGCAAGCGGGCCAGGCGCCAGCGTTGGGTCAGGAACAGGACCAGGAACACCAGCGCCAGCCAGGAGCCGGCGGCAGCCAGGCCAGCGTTACGTTGATCTTCAAAGGCGAACTGAGGCTTGCGCAGCAAGTGCAGGGTCCAGCCTTCGGCTTTCAGCGGCAAGGACTCCCAGATGTAATTGGCATTGCCGTCCGGGCCGTTGACGCGCATCAGGTGGCTGTTTTCGTCAAAACGCTGCAGGGTCTGGGTCTCCAGCGCCTGCAATTGTTTTTTGTCGTATTGGCGGGTGGCTTTCAACTCGGCGAGGTCGTTGGCGGACAACGGTCGCAGGTTGCGATAACGCCAGCCGGGCTGGTTGGCGATAAACACGATGCCACGCGCATCGCTGACCAGTAGCAGGTCATTGCCCTGGGCCCACTCGCGTTCGAGCTCGGGGAACTCCAGCTTGACCACCATGGCGCCGAGGAACTGCTCGTGTTCATCCAGCACTGCGCTGGAGAGGAAATACCCTGGAATCCCGGTCGTCACACCCACCGCATAAAAACGCCCGGTGCCCTGGCTCAAGGTCTGGCTGAAGTAAGGCCGGAACGCATAGTTATGCCCTACATAACTGCTCGGCAGGTTCCAGTTGCTGGCGGCCACCGCCAGGCCGGTGCGATCCATCAATTCCAGGGTGGAGGACTGCGCGGCGCCATTGATGCGTTCGAGCTTGCGGTTGAGCACGTCCTGGGTGGCGGCGTTCAGCGGGCCTTTCAGCGCGCTGATCATTTCCGAGTCCAGCGCCAGCACGGCGGGTAGCGCGCGGTAGCGTTCGATCAGGGTGTGCAACGAGTTGGCATAGAGTGCAAGTTGCTGATTGGCACGGGCGGCATCGTCCACCAGGGCCTGGCGTTCGGCGTGGCGAGTGGCCAGGGCTGCAGCCAGCAGGGCACCGGCGATGATCAGCAGGGAATAGAAGGTCAGACGCAGGGGGCGGGGAATCGCGATCATACGGTGATGGGCAGGCACGGTAAGGGGAGTGCACCATAGCATGCACGACGTTTATGTTGGGGAGCGGCGCTGTTGTGGCAAGCCCGCTCGCCACAACAAACCCAGTGGTCACAGAAGGCCCAGAGGTCACAACCGCCGCGTTTTCCACAGGCCATAAAAAAGGCGACTGAGCCATGGGCCGCAGTCGCCTTTATGTTTGGAGTGGAAGCGCTTATTGCACTTCTACCGCCAGGCTTTCACTGATCTTTTTCTGCCAGATCGCAGGACCGGTGATGTGCACGGATTCGCCCTTGCTGTCGACAGCAACGGTCACCGGCATGTCCTTCACGTCGAACTCGTAGATCGCTTCCATGCCCAGTTCGGCAAACGCGACAATACGCGACTTCTTGATGGCTTGCGCCACCAGGTAAGCAGCGCCGCCGACGGCCATCAGGTACACGGCCTTGTGGTCCTTGATCGCTTCGATCGCAGTCGGGCCGCGTTCGGATTTGCCGATCATGCCCAGCAGGCCGGTTTGCTCAAGGATCTGACGGGTGAACTTGTCCATCCGCGTCGCGGTGGTCGGGCCAGCCGGGCCAACCACTTCTTCGCGTACCGGATCAACCGGGCCGACGTAGTAGATGAAGCGACCTTTGAGGTCCACCGGCAGGCTTTCGCCCTTGTTCAGCATCTCGACCATGCGCTTGTGCGCGGCGTCGCGACCGGTGAGCATCTTGCCGTTGAGCAACACGGTTTCGCCCGGCTTCCAGCTCTGTACTTCTTCCGGGGTCAGGGTGTCGAGGTTGACGCGACGGGCCGACGGGCCGGCTTCCCAGACGATTTCCGGGTAGGCGTCCAACGGTGGCGCTTCCAGCGACGCCGGGCCAGAACCGTCGAGCACAAAATGCGCGTGACGGGTGGCGGCGCAGTTGGGGATCATGCACACCGGCAGGGACGCGGCGTGGGTCGGGTAGTCCATGATCTTCACGTCGAGCACGGTGGTCAGGCCACCCAGGCCCTGGGCGCCGATGCCCAGCTGGTTGACCTTCTCGAACAGCTCCAGGCGCATCTCTTCGATACGGTTTTGCGGGCCGCGCTTTTTCAGCTCGTGGATGTCGATGGATTCCATCAACACTTCCTTGGCCATCACTGCGGCTTTCTCGGCGGTGCCGCCGATGCCGATACCCAGCATGCCCGGTGGGCACCAGCCGGCGCCCATGGTCGGAACGGTCTTGAGCACCCAGTCGACGATCGAGTCGGACGGGTTGAGCATGGCCATTTTCGACTTGTTCTCGGAACCGCCGCCCTTGGCCGCCACGTCCACTTCCACGGTGTTACCCGGGACGATGGAGTAGTGGATCACGGCCGGGGTGTTGTCCTTGGTGTTTTTACGGCTACCTGCCGGGTCGGCCAGGATGGATGCACGCAGGACGTTTTCCGGCAGGTTGTAGGCGCGACGCACGCCTTCGTTGATCATGTCGTCCAGGCCCATGGTGGCACCATCCCAACGCACGTCCATGCCCACGCGCACGAACACGGTGACGATACCGGTGTCCTGGCAGATCGGGCGATGGCCGGTGGCGCACATGCGCGAGTTGATCAGGATCTGGGCGATGGAATCACGGGCCGCTGGCGATTCTTCGCGCAGGTAGGCTTCGTGCATGGCCTGGATGAAATCCACGGGGTGGTAGTAGGAAATGAATTGCAGGGCGTCGGCAACGCTCTGAATCAGGTCGTCTTGCTTGATCACGGTCATGAGTCGCGCTCCTCTATAAGGGAACATTCAATAAAGGTGGGCCCAGTGTTGCATCGGTCGGCTGGGTCCACCTTTCCAAGGCACGCCAAAGTGGTGCAGGCGCGACGCTAAAAAGGCGCGGCAGTATAACCCGGCGCGGTGGCCGATACACCCGACTATGGTCATGAATGCCTGGCTCGATTGGGTAGTAGGAGCGAGCTTGCTCGCGAAAAACTTGAATTTGATGGGTTTTGTCAGGCACCCCGCGTTATCGTTGGCGATCTTCGCGAGCAAGCTCGCTCCTACAGGTGAACGTTAAATGCCTGAACTGTACGTCGGCGAACGCCATTGGTCGGTAACCACCGGCAGCAACCTGCTGGATGCCTTGAACCAGGCGGGTGTGGCCGTGCCTTACAGTTGCCGAGCCGGCAGTTGCCATGCCTGCCTGGTGCGTTGCCAGGGCGAGGTCGAAGACAAGCAACCCGAGGCCTTGAGCCCGGCGCAGCGCCAGGACGGCTGGCGGTTGGCCTGCCAGTGTCAGGTCAGCGGTGACCTGCGGGTTGAAGCGTTTGACCCGGCGCGTGACGGCTTGCCGGCGCAGGTGGTGGGTGTCGATTGGCTGAGCCCGACCGTACTGCGCCTGCGCCTGCAACCGGAGCGAGGTTTGCGTTACCGGGCCGGGCAGCATCTGGTGCTGTGGGCGGGGCAGGTCGCGCGGCCTTACTCCCTGGCAAGCCTGCCCCAGGACGATCCATATCTGGAATTTCATCTCGATTGCCGTTTGCCGGGCGAATTCAGCGATCTTGCCCGGCAGTTGCAGGTGGGTGATCGGCTGCGCCTCGGCGATTTGCGCGGCGGCGCGTTGCAATATGACCCGGACTGGCAAACAAGGCCGCTGTGGCTGCTGGCGTCCGGCACTGGGCTGGGACCGTTGTGGGGCGTGTTGCGTGAGGCGCTGCGTCAGGATCACCAGGGCGCCATCCGCGTGATTCACCTGGCCCATGATGCCGAAGGCCATTACCTGGCCGAACCCTTGGCGCAGTTGGCTGCACAGCATCCAAACGTATCGGTGGAACTGTGGACGGCGGCGCAGGCGACCCAGGCATTGGCGCAACTGCGGCTTGTTTCGCGGCAAACGCTGGCCTTACTCTGCGGACACCCGGCCAGCGTCGAGGCGTTTTCCAAGCGCTTGTTCCTGGCGGGGTTGCCGCGTAATCAACTGCTGGCCGATGTGTTCCTGCCACGCGGTTGAGCGCTGAATTTTCCAGCCGCGAGAATCGCCATGACCGATGCCATCCAACAGTTGCGCGAGCGCGGGCTGCTGATCCTGCAGCTCAATCGCCCCGACAAGAAGAACGCTCTGACCCGCGCCATGTACACGCAATTGGCCGAGGCACTGGAGCACGCCGATGCGGACGCGGATATCCGCTGCGTGCTGATCCAGGGCAGCAGCGAGTGCTTCACGGCCGGCAACGACATCAGCGATTTTCTTGAACAGCCGCCCAGTGACCTCGACAGCCCACCGTTTTATTTCATGAAAAGCCTGCTCAACTGCCGAAAGCCCGTGATTGCCGCGGTGGCGGGCGCTGCCGTGGGGATTGGCACAACCCTGCTGCTGCATTGCGATCTGGTGTACATCAGCCACGATGCACGGTTGCGCATGCCATTCGTCAACCTGGGGCTGTGTCCGGAGTTTGGGTCCAGCCTGATTTTGCCGAGGTTGCTGGGGCACGCGAAAGCCGCCGAATTGCTGCTGCTGGGCGAGGGATTCAGCGGCGAACAGGCCGCGGCGTGGGGGCTTGCCACCGAAGCGCTGGGCAGCGGTGATGCGGCGCTGGCCAAGGCGCGTGAAATGGCCGAGCGTTTTGAGACCCTGGCGCCGGGGGCGGTGCAGGTGACCAAGCAGTTGATGAAGAGTGTGGATCGTGAGCAATTGCGCCAGGTGATCGAGGAGGAGGGCGCTTTGTTCACCCAACGGTTGAAGTCGCCTGAGGCGATTGCGGCGCTGTCAGCGTTTATCACCCGGCGATGAACGTGTGGTGGTTGATCGGGCTTCATCGGGGGCAAGCCCCCTCCCACTTTTGATCGGCGGCGCGGTCAAACGGTGGGAGGGGGCTTGCCCCCGATGAGGTTCTTTGGCATCACACAACCGCTTCCCTGAAATGCAAAAAGCCCCACCATTCACATGGCGGGGCTTTTGTTTTTCAGCGTGTCACTCAGACCTGCGGGTCGCCCACGTGCAGGATCTTCATGCCATTGGTGCCACCGGTGGTGTGGTAGCTGTCGCCCTTGGTCAGGATGACCCAGTCGCCTTGCTCCACGACGCCGCGTTTGACCAACTCGTCAATTGCCTTCTGGCTGACTTCGTTCGGTGCCAGCGAAGCCGGATCGAACGGAACGGTGTACACGCCACGGAACAGCGCTGCGCGAGCCTGGGCTTCACGGTGCGGGGTGAACGCGTAGATCGGCACCGAGGAACGGATGCGCGACATGATCAACGGCGTGTAGCCACTTTCGGTCAGGGCGATGATCGCTTTCACGCCCGGGAAGTGGTTGGCGGTGTACATGGCGGCCAGGGCGATGCTCTGGTCACAGCTTTCGAACTCTTTGCCGATACGGTGGCTGGAGGTCTTGCTGGTCGGGTGCTTTTCGGCGCCGAGGCAGATACGCGCCATGGCCTGCACGGCTTCCAGTGGGTACGGGCCAGCGGCGCTTTCAGCCGATAGCATCACAGCGTCGGTGTAGTCGAGCACGGCGTTGGCCACGTCGGACACTTCGGCGCGGGTCGGCATCGGGTTCTGGATCATCGACTCCATCATCTGGGTCGCCACGATCACCGCTTTGTTGTGGCGGCGTGCGTGCAGGATGATCTTTTTCTGGATACCGATCAGCTCGGCGTCACCGATTTCCACGCCCAGGTCGCCACGGGCAACCATCACCGCATCGGAAGCCTTGATCAGGCCGTCGAGGGTTTCGTCGTCGGCCACGGCTTCGGCGCGTTCGATCTTCGCCACCAGCCAGGCGGTACCGCCGGCTTCGTCGCGCAGTTTGCGGGCGTATTCCATGTCGGCGGCGTCGCGCGGGAAGGACACGGCGAGGTAGTCCACTTCCATTTCGGCGGCGAGCTTGATGTCAGCCTTGTCTTTTTCAGTCAGGGCCGGTGCCGTCAAGCCACCGCCACGACGGTTGATGCCTTTGTGGTCGGACAGCGGGCCGCCGATGGTCACGGTGCAGATCAGCTCGGTGCCGGTGGCGGTGTCGACGCGCATGACCACGCGGCCGTCGTCCAGCAGCAACTCGTCACCGACGCCGCAGTCCTTGACCAGGTCCGGGTAGTCGATACCCACGACTTGCTGGTTGCCTTCGGTCAGCGGGTGGCTGGTGGAGAAGGTGAAGGTGTCACCGATCTTCAGCTCGATCCGCTTGTTGGCGAATTTGGCGATACGGATTTTCGGGCCTTGCAGGTCGCCCAGCAGTGCCACGAAGCGGCCGTGCTTGGCAGCCAGGTCACGCACCAGCTTGGCGCGAGCCTTGTGCTCGTCCGGGGTGCCGTGGGAGAAGTTCAGACGGGCAACGTCCAAACCAGCCAGAATCAGCTGTTCGAGGACTTCCGGCGAGTTGCTGGCCGGGCCAAGGGTGGCGACGATTTTGGTACGACGGACGGACATGCACAGACTCCTGAGTTCAAGCGCTGAGGAAGGCTACTATGCTCTTTCGTTGTAGTCATTGTTCGTTTGCACTACTTATCGATGATTGACTTGTTTTCGCTGCGGCTGAATACGAACATCCTTGAAGATTTTCGACGAGGGGTCGATACACTGCACAAGACAGGAGAACCCTCATGCGAATTTTGCTCGTTGCTGCCCTGGCCGTCAGTGTTGTCGGCTGCACCCGTTGGTCGATGGACCATCACTTGAACAATGCCTATCGTGCCTACAAAGTCGGTGATTGCGAGCGTGTCACCCTGGAATTGTCCCAGGTCGACCGTGAAAGCCGTACCCGGCGCTATGTGCAGCCGGAGGTCTCGATGTTGCGCGGGCAGTGCCTGGAACGGCAAAAGCTGTTCGTTGATGCGGTGCAGACCTATCAATTCATCATCAATCAGTACCCGTCGAGTGAGTACGCCTATCGTGCTCGTGCGAGGCTCGATACCTTGCAGCAGCTGGGGCATTACCCCGGTGCAAGTGTCGCCCAGCCGCGTCCCGCTTCGTTGTGATGATATTCGTCATTTCATAACTGGCCCGTTGCCAGTCTTGGGCTATCCTTTGGATGTTCGTTTGTACAAGTTTCCATGCAAACGAATGTGGGGCCCGGATTCGGTAGCTGTTCTGGCGGCGGACTATTGCCTGTTGTCGTACCGAGATCCATGGAGAGCGGGCGTTATTTGCTCGTTCCGAATCACTGGCACGGCCGCAGTTATGGCCACTGGATGGCGATCTCACCATGTTTACCGACCGACGGATCGAGCGGCATAAGCTACCTTATTTCCTGCAAGTTTTTAACCGTCTGACCGACAAACCCATCGGTTTCTTGGGGAATCTCTCGGAAGACGGGCTGATGTTGATCAGTCAATTGCCCATGATGGTCGACGTGGATTTCGAGCTGCGCTTGAAGATTCCGGGGGCTGACGGCACCTTCCATCCAATTGATCTCACGGCTACCTGCCTGTGGAGTCACGAAGATATCAACCCCCAGCATTACGACTCCGGGTTCAGTGTGCAGCAGGCCCCGGAGGAGTATGGGCAATTGATCAACGTGTTGTTGCAGTACTTCAGTTTTGATCCCTTGCAGGCTTCGGCCTAGCTACAACCTACTGTTGACCCGGTTCGGGGGCTGTATCCCCCTGCCGTGGTCGAGTGCTGTTTTTCAGCGCTTTTTCTCAGAACGTTCCGGCTTTCTTCCAGCCCAGGTAGCGTGTCACCAGCGCGGGGCCCAGCTCTGACGGCAAGGCGTCCAGCACCGACAAACCATGTGCAGTCAGGCGGTCGTGCAACTCATCCCGTGTATTGAGGTAGTCGACGGTGCCGCTGTAGGCCAGGGCTTCGGGCAAGGTTTGCACGGGGGCTTGACGCAGTTGGTCGAGTACTTCCTCGCGCAAGCTGGCCACCAGCACCTTATGTTGGCGGCTGATGCGTTTGACGGCAGTCAATAATGCTTCATCGTCCTCGTCCCGCAAGTTACTCACCACAATGACCAAGGCTCGACGCTTCTGCCGGGCCAGCAGTTGGCTTGCCGCCGCCTGGTAATCGGCAGTGCGTCGGGTGGTGTCCAGGTCGTACACCGCATTGAGCAACAGGTTCAACTGGCTACTGCCCTTGACCGGCGCCAGGTAGCGCGACTGGTCACCGGCAAAGGTGCACAGCCCCACGGCATCGCCTTGGCGCAAGGCAACATAGCTGAGCAGCAGGCACGCATTGAGGGCGTGGTCAAAATGAGACAGCTCGTCATCCTGGCTACGCATGCGCCGGCCGCAGTCAAGCATGAACACAATTTGTTGGTCGCGCTCATCCTGGTATTCACGGGCGATGGGGGTGCGTTGTCGGGCGGTGGCCTTCCAGTCGATCTGTCGCAGGCTGTCGCCTTCGCGAAACTCACGTAGTTGATGAAATTCCAGGCCCAGCCCGCGCCTTTGACGCTGACGAACGCCCAGTTGGCTCAACCAGTTGTCCACACCCAGCAGTTGTGCGCCGTAGAGCCTGGCGAAATCCGGGTAGACGCGGGTGGCGTCGCTCACCTCGATATAGCGTCGTGCTGACCACAGCCCCATAGGGCTGGGCAGATGCACTTCGCAGCGGCTGAAACTGAAATGCCCGCGCCGCAGGGGGCGAAGACGGTAACCCAGCTCGCTGCGTTCACCGGGATACAAGGTTATGGGTTGAGGCATGTTCTCTACGCTCAACCCGTCGGGGGCATGATCGAATACCTGCACCGTCAGCGGCTGTGGGAAGTCGTGGTCCAGGGCCAGGCGGATTTCGCCCCAGCGCCCCAGCGCCAGGCTGCCGGGCATCTGCCGTTGTACACGTGGAGAGGGGCGGCGATGCACCCGCATGGCGTCCAGCATGGCTAACAGCAGCAGCGCCAGGAGTAGTCCCCAAACGACTGAGTGCAGGGTGTCCGGTACTGTGAGCTGCAACGCTGCCGCAGTGCCCAGAAGGATGCCCAGGCCCAGCAATGCGCCGAGCCAGTTCAACAGCAGACGAGTCGGCTTCATGGCCGAGTCACTGCCGGGGTGCCGGAATCTGATCCAACAATTGCCTGAGCACCTGGTCGACCTCCAGCCCATCGATATCCAGTTCTGGTGCGATACGTACGCGATGGCGCAGTACTGCCAGGGCGCATCCCTTGATATCGTCCGGTGTGACAAATTCACCACCGCGCAACAAGGCGCGGGCGCGGGCGCCGCGGACCAGGTCAATTGAGGCGCGCGGTCCGGCACCGATCGCCAGCCCTGGCCAGCTACGTGTAGCGCGTGCCAGGCGCACGGCATAGTCGAGCACTTGTTCGTCCAGGGCAAGGTCACTGGCAACCTGCTGAAGTTGCAGCACATCTTCGGCCTGCAATACGGTGCGCAATGGATGTACAGCCAGCATGTCGGCGCGCGACGAGCGTGTGACTTCGCGCACCATGTCCAGTTCCTGCTGCGCGTCGGGATAATCCATGCGCACCTTGAGCATGAAGCGATCCAGTTCCGCCTCCGGCAGGGGGTAGGTGCCTTCCTGTTCGATGGGATTCTGGGTCGCCAGCACCATGAACGGTTGGCCGATGGGCAGTGCCTCGCCTTCGAGCGTGACTTGCCGTTCCTGCATGGCCTCAAGCAAGGCGGCCTGGGTCTTGGCCGGAGCACGGTTGATTTCGTCGGCCAGTAACAGATGAGTGAACACCGGCCCCTTGCGCAGCTTGAACTGTTCGGTGTGCAGGTCATACACGGCGTGGCCGGTGACATCGCTGGGCATCAGGTCCGGAGTGAACTGGATACGCGCGAAATCGCCCTCGAAGCAGCGTGCCAGGGCGCGCACCAGCAAGGTTTTACCCAGCCCCGGCACACCTTCGAGCAGCACATGGCCACCGGCGATGAGTGCGGTCAGGACATCGTCGATCACCGCGTCCTGGCCAATCACTGCCTTGCGCAACTCAGTGCGCAGGGCTTGGGCTTGCCCACTGGCGCGTTGCAGGGATTCGCTGGTCAAGGCAGTAGCGCTTGGGAAATCACTCATAAGGCATTCCTGAGGGTTTGCAGGCGCGCCACCTGCCGGCTGAAATCGGCGCTGGAAAGCCGTTTTGCCGGGAGTGGGCCAAGGGCCTGGTTGATGACGTAAGAAGGTTGGCGCGTCAGGTGTTCAAGCACCCTGCACTGTTCCGCGTTGTCGAGGTGTTCAAAGCCGGGGTGATGGCGTCGGGCCGCACGCAAGATATCGCGCTGCAAGGCCCGCAGCAGCGTGCCCTGGCCGCTGCGTCGCAGCAGGAACTCGGCACTGGCTTTCAGGTGTTCCTGCAATTGGCGGCGAGCGGGGGATGCAGGGGCCTGAATCGGGCCTTGACGTACGCCGGCCCGCCAAAGTCCCAAGGCGACGAGGGTCGTGAGTGCTACCAAGGCTTGGGGGAAATACCGCATCAGCAAGGTGAACAGGTCGTCGAAGTCGCTATTGAACAGCAACGTCACGGCAGTGCCCTGGTTCAGGTACCACAGTAGCCAAGCATTATCGTGCTTGCCGATGTCTGGGGTTTTCCACAGGTCGCTGTCCGTGATCACTGTGACGCTGCCTTCCCCGAGGTCGAGCTGCATCAGGTGGCTGGCCCTTGCGCTGTTGGCGGAAAACTGAGCCAGGTGCCTGGGGTCGGTGAGGTTGAAATCTGTGTCGAAACTGAAATAAGCCGGTGCGGTTTCATTGTCGACATAAAGCTTGGTCAGGTCCGGGGCTTTCTTCTTTGATGGCTTTTTGAGGGAAGTGGCAGGTTCTTCCGGTTCTTCACTCAACGTCTGGTGAATCTGCAGGCGATCGAGCAGCAGGTCACCGCTTTTGCCAGTCTCTTCATCCCACAGCGCCTCGGCGACCACCAGCAAATGACCGCCGGATCTGGCCCACCCCAGCAACTGTTCTATCTGGCGTGGCGACATGTTGCTGCGCTCGCCGAGCAGCAGCAGGCTGCTGCCCTTGGCGGGCAAGCTGCTCAGCTGTTTCAGACTATTGGCATGCTCTACGGTGAGGCCTTGTTGGCGTAGAAAGTGTTCGGCCGCCAGGTAAGGATTGGCCAGTGCCTCCGGCGAAGGACCACGATCCACCACTTCGTCATAGGGAATCGCCTTGCTCCACACGTAGTAACCGCTCGCTCCAAGCAGGCATGCCAGCAATAACCCCACCCACAGTAATGGACGATTCATCGGTTGCTCCCTAGGCTGAACAGGGCGCGCCAATCACTGCACAGTTTCTGCTGGGCAGAGAGCGGAGGGAGGCGGTGACCATAAGCGAGGTTTTGCCAATGACGGGTCAGCTCATCACTGAAGGCAAGCAGTTGTGGTTGCTGCAACTGCTGTACACGTGCCAGGACCTGGCCTTCGGTATCAGCACCTTTCAACGGCAAATTGAAGTCATGCAATAACCGGCTGAGCAGGCCTCGATACAGCAGGCCGAGAGCTTCCCTGGGGTGGTTGGCCCATAGGTGTTCGGCGGCGCCGGCAACGTCGGCGGGCAAGGTTTCGGTGCCCAGTTCAAGGCCGAACAATTGCGTGGGCAGCGGTTTGGCAACCTCTGTCTTACGCGGTCCGCGCCTGCTGACGAAGGTGCGCAACCACTCGCGATAGCGCCACGCGAGCATGATCAGGCTACCGATGAAAACGCCCCACAGCAGAACTTCCAAGCCTTGGGCGATGTGCTTGAAGGTATTGCTGTTGAGGTTGTCCAGCAGGGCCTTCAGCCAATCGGGAAGTTTGCCGTCACTGTGTGTTTTGTTTTTACCGGCTGGCTTTTCTTCGCCAAACCGATAACGAATCACAGTTTCCGGGTTTTTGAAGGGCGGTTTGTCCAGCAGCGATTTGATGGATTGGCTCGCGCTCGGAGTGCTCAGTGGCTTGGAGGGGCTGGAAGCATCGGCCATGACGGGAGGGCTTAGAGGCAGCAGCATCAGTCCGATCATCAGTAGGATCAGCGGCGCCGCATTGCTCAGGCGTTGACGAAGACGTCGGAAGACCAACTCCAGGTCCCAGGCTTCCAATACGGTGCGACGATTAAGGTAGAGGCTGAAGCCGCAGGCGACATAGATGGGTTCCCAAAATATCAGGAGCAAGGCATAGAACGCGTTGCCCAGGTGCTCCAGCCACAACCCTTCCGAGCTTGTCGCCAACAACAGGCGTTGCCAGTCCCAGTCCATCTCGAGGTTTTGCGGGATGAACAGATAGAACAGTGCCATGCAACCAAACCACAGGCCGATTTCAAGGTGCATCCCGATGATGGTTAGCCATCGTGCGGCGCCGGCATTGCGTTGCTGCAACACGCCCAGGCGTTTCTGGCGCGCCGGGCCGTCCAGGCCTTCGAGTTGGCTCACCGGCATTACAAAGCTGCGGCTCAGGCTGAGCCGTCGCCAGGTCAGGCTGGCCAGCAGTTGACCCTTGAGGAGGCGCGGCCACTGGCGCACAGCGTGCTTGATAGTGGGCGTTTCACCAAACAGGGCCTTGGACAGAATGTACAGCGGCAAGCGGTCGAAGGCCGGCTTGAGCCACCAGAACAGAAATATGGCGGTGGACGGATACTGCCACAGCAGGGCTGTAAGCAAGGCGAACACAGGTAGGGTGACCAATGCCCAACTGCCCATCAATAGCAGGCGATGCTCCCGTGCCATCAAGGCGCCAAGATCCATGGCTTCCCAGGCAGTACGCGGCCGGATGACCACACTGGCATCAGTCAGGCGCATGGCGATTCCTTCCGGCAAAGCCCAGGTAAGTGCCCACCAGCAGCCATAGAACAGCGCCCACCAGGTATTTGATCCACGGGGTTATCACGGTGGTGGATGACCAATATGCTTCGACGAAGGCTGCGATCAGCAGAAACAGCATGACACCGCACAGCATTCGCACGCTCTTGCGTGCAGCCAGCCGCAATGATTCACCACGGGTCAGTTGTCCAGGGGCGATCAGTGCCCACCCCAACTGCAAGCCTGCGGCACCGGCGAGGGCGATCGCGGTCAGTTCGAATGCGCCATGGCCGATGACGAATGACCAGAAGGTCTGGCCATAGCCGATCTCGGTCAGGTGACCGGAGACCGCACCGATGATGAGGCCGTTGAAAATCAGAAAGAACACGCTGCCCAGGCCGAACAATAAACCGGCGGCAAACGTCTGGAACGCGATACCGATGTTGTGCATCACGTAGTAGCCGAACATCATCCAGTCTTCACTTGATGCACGCTCGGCGGCGCGGCCCAGGCGGCTGGCATCAGGGTCGTACATGGCCTGCATCTCGGCCACCTGTTGCGGGCTGACGATGCTGTAGATCAGGTCGGGAAACAGGTAGACCAGCAGGGCAATACCCACCAGGCTGCCAAAGAACAGCATGCTGGCGATCAACACGAAACGCCACTGTTCCCGTACCAGCCGAGGAAAATCGGCGAGTACAAAGCTCAGCGCATTCGCCGCCAGTTGGCTGCGATGACGGTAGAGTTGTTGGTGGCCGCGCAGGGCCAGTTGTTGCAATGGGTCTACCAGGTAGCTGCTGTAGCCGCGTTCCTGGGCCAGGGCCAGGTGCTGGCACAGGCGTCGATATTGATGAGGGAAATCGGCCACGTCAGCGGCCTTGGCCTGGCCTTGCTCCAACTGGGTGAGTTGCTCGGCGAAGGCTTGCCATTGGCGCTGGTGACGGCTTTCGAAAAGACTCTGTTTCATGTCGGCCCCAGCAGGCCGCGGGCCACGCCATTGAGTTGTTCCGCAGCTCGGGCGGGGGATACCTGCAAGGGCGCGGCGAGAATCGAGGCCAATTCGTGAACACGCTCGGTGGACAGTTCCCCTTGGCGTTCCGCAAAACCAAGGATCGCCCGTTGTTCACTCAAATCCAGGGCAAAGGGCAAGCGCAGGGCTGTTGCTTGAGGAATCTGAGGCCGTACCAGCGGCTGTTCCCGGTAGATCACCAGTGTGCCGGCGGCCAGGTCGCCCAGGCGCTTGAAGTGGGGGTGCTGCAGGCAACTGATCACGCCAAGGCAGTAGCCGAACGGCAGCATGTCCACAAACCGCAGCAGGTTGCGGACCAGTGAAGCGGACCAGCCAATCGGAGTGCCGTCATCTTGTACGACACGCAGCCCCATAACCTGCTTGCCGGGTGAGCAACCCTGGTTGAGCACCTCGAACAGCACCATGTACCACCAACTGATCAGGAACAGCAGCAGCGCTCCCAGGCCGATCCCGACGTTGCCAAGCAAAGCCAATGGCACCAACAGAACGCCCATGATCACCCCGCGTACACCCAGGTCGAAGGCAAAGGCGAGCACGCGCGGCACCAGGCCGGCCGGACGCAGGGGCAGGTCGATGCCCTCCGGGGTCTCGATCTGGTAGCGGGTGTCCAATGGGGCTGACGGCATCGCGATCCTTGGCAGTGCAGAGTGGCTGGAAGACACGGATGCTAGCAGTGTCGGGGATGGAAGCAACCATTCAAGGTCTTGCTGGATGTTTGTACAGTCTATTTGGTGCTGGTCGCGGAAGCCTTTCAGCGCCTAGACTTTGTCGATCTTCAGTACAGGAACAGCCCGTGACCTCCATTTTCTGGTACGACTATGAAACCACCGGCATCAATCCGCGCAGCGATCGCCCGCTTCAGGTAGCCGGCATTCGTACCGACCTCGAACTCAACGAGATCGGCGCGCCGGTCAATCTCTATTGCCATCCCGGCGACGATATTCTGCCTCACCCCATCGCGTGTGCGATCACCGGAATCACACCTGCAATACTCGCGGAAAAAGGCTTGGCCGAGGCTGACTTCATGACTCGGGTGCACACTGAACTGGCCGCCCCAGGTACGTGCGGTGCTGGTTACAACACGCTGCGGTTTGATGACGAGATGACGCGCTACAGCCTCTATCGCAATTTTTTCGACCCCTACGCACGAGAATGGCAGGGCGGTAACAGTCGCTGGGATTTGATCGACGTTGTCCGCACGGCCTACGCCCTGCGCCCGGAGGGCATTGAATGGCCGCAGCAGGATGGGCGCGTCACGCTCAAGCTGGAGCGTCTGACCGAAGCCAATGGGATCGACCATGGTCAGGCGCACGATGCGTTGTCCGATGTGCGTGCCACGATTGCGTTGGCTCGGCTGGTACGTGAGAAACAGCCCAAGTTGTATGAATGGCTGTTTCAGCTGCGCAGCAAGCAACGGGTAATGGACCAGGTGCGTCTGCTGCAGCCGATGGTGCATATTTCCGGGCGTTTTTCTGCCGAACGTCATTACCTGGGTGTTGTGCTGCCGCTCGCATGGCATCCGCGTAATCGCAATGCATTGATCGTCTGTGACCTCGGACTCGATCCGCAGGGGCTGCTGGACCTTGATGCCGACGCCTTGCGCCAGCGCCTCTATACCCGTCGTGACGATCTCGCCGACGGTGAATTGCCGGTCCCCCTCAAATTGGTGCATATCAACCGCTGCCCCGTGGTGGCGCCCTTGAATGTGCTGCGCGCAGAAGATCGTGAGCGTCTGCACTTGGACATGAATATTTTTCAGGAACGGGCGCTGCGGCTAACTGACGCACCGGAACTTTGGCGCGATAAGTTGGCGGCCATTTACGCGCACGAAGACTTCACGCCGAGTTCGGATCCTGAGCAACAGCTTTACGACGGTTTTATCGGAGACCGTGACCGGCGTTTATGTGAACAAGTCCGGACCGCTGAGCCTGCGCAATTAGCGCGCCAGCAGTGGCCTTTTGATGACGAGCGTTTGCCTGAATTATTGTTCCGCTACCGAGCGCGCAACTTCCCCGATACGTTGAACAGCGAGGAGCAACTGCGCTGGAAACTGTTCTGTCAGCAACGTTTGTCGAGCCCGGAATGGGGCGCGCCGAATACCCTTGATGCGTTTAAACAGGCTCGGCTTGAGTTTGCTGTTAGTGCTACACCGTTCCAGTCTCAGGTGCTGGACCAATGGCAGGAGTATGCGGACTGTCTAGCGATCAGAATGAATCTGTAGTCGGTTTTCGCAGACTATGCGGACAATAAAAAACGCCAGCAAGCTGGCGTTTTTAATGTGTCACGGGTCAGGCGCAAACCTGGTGAGGCTTAGCCCAGCAGGGTAGCCCAGCCTTCAACCACGTCACCGCCCCACTTGGCTTTCCACTCTTTCAGCGTTTTGTGGTTGCCACCTTTGGTTTCAATCACTTCGCCGTTGTGCGGGTTTTTGTACTGTTTGACTTTGCGGGCACGCTTGGTACCGGTAGTTTTTACGGAGCCGCGTGGAGCTTTAACTTTCGACTCTGGATCCAGCAGCGCGATGATGTCACGCAGGGATTTGGAGTATTCACCCATCAGGGCACGCAATTTACCTTCGAATTCCAGCTCGGTTTGCAGTTTGTCGTCTTGGGACAGGTTCTTCAAACGGGCTTGCAGCTCTTTGATAGCTTCTTCGGTGGCACGGTATTCGTTGATCAGAGACATGTGGACTACCTTATGTAGAGCGCTGATTGACAGGGATAGTGGCCCAATAATAGTCAGGCGGTTTCCTCAAGTAAACATTTAAGCTCGCATTTATGTGAATTACTTTGAATGTTTGTAGCAATGCTATGCATTCGAGTTAATTACTAGGGCGTAGACCCAAAGATAATCTGCTTGGAAAAGCGGGAACAGCCGTGGTATGCCGCACAGGTTCATATAAGGGTGGTAAAACCATAGGCTATTAAGGGACAAGGCTGGGGCCGGCGATCAGAATAAACGTTAACGAATACTGCAGTTTTCCTGCGCAATCGCTAGAATGGCGGCCTTTGCGAAGTTCTGGAGTTTCCCCCTAATGCGCACTTTTCGGCTGGTGATTGCTTGCCCGGACCGGGTCGGCATCGTTGCCAAAGTCAGTAACTTTCTGGCCTCCCACAATGGCTGGATCACCGAAGCGAGTCATCACTCGGACAATCTCAGCGGTTGGTTCTTCATGCGTCACGAGATTCGTGCCGATTCGCTGCCTTTTGGTCTTGATGCCTTCCGTGACGCGTTTGCGCCGATCGCTGAAGAGTTTTCGATGACCTGGCACATCACCGACACCGAGCAGAAAAAACGCGTGGTGTTGATGGCCAGCCGCGAATCCCACTGCCTGGCCGATTTGCTGCACCGCTGGCACAGCGATGAGCTGGACTGCGAGATCGCTTGCGTGATCTCCAACCATGACGACCTGCGCAGCATGGTCGAGTGGCACGGCATCCCGTATTACCACGTGCCGGTCAACCCGCAGGACAAGGAACCGGCGTTCGCCGAGGTCTCCCGCCTGGTCAAGCAACACGAGGCTGACGTTGTGGTGCTGGCGCGCTACATGCAAATCCTGCCGCCGGAACTGTGCCGCGAATACGCCGGCAAGGTGATCAACATTCACCACAGCTTCCTGCCGTCGTTCGTAGGGGCCAAGCCTTACCACCAGGCTTCCCTGCGGGGTGTGAAGTTGATCGGCGCGACTTGCCACTACGTCACCGAGGAACTGGACGCCGGGCCGATCATCGAGCAGGACGTGGTGCGTGTCAGCCACAGCGACAGCATTGAAGATATGGTGCGTTTCGGCCGCGACGTCGAGAAGATGGTCCTGGCCCGTGGCCTGCGCTACCACCTGGAAGACCGCGTGCTGGTGCACGGCAACAAGACGGTGGTGTTCTGACCGACCTGTTGTGATTGAAGAATGAAGGGCCTGGGCGTTAAATCGTTCCAGGCCCTTTTTCTTTGCGCGCCTTTGAGGATTGAGCGATGAGTGATCCGTTGGACAAAGCCACGTCAAAAGCCCCGGCAACCTTAGGGGAGGGCTGTTTGAGCCGATATGACCCGGACGACCTGAGCAGTGAGGACGGCACCGAATTTCCCGGTGCCGCCGAGTTGTGGGAGCAAGAGCAGGCCAAGTCCGAGCCCGAGGACTCCTGATCAGATCCGGAAACTACCGACCAATTGCTTCAACCGTGCCGCTTGTTGCTCAAGGTCGGCACATGCTCGCAGCGTGGATTGCAGGTTTTCCACCCCTTCCTGATTGAGGGTGTTGATCTCGGTAATGTCCATGTTGATCGACTCCACCACTGAAGTCTGTTCTTCCGTGGCAGTGGCGACGGACTGGTTCATGCCGTCGATCTCGCCGATGCGCTGGGTCACGCTATTCAAGCGCTCGCCGGCCAGGTTGGCGATGTCCACGCTGTCGAGGCTGTGGCGCTGGCTGTCACTCATGGTGCTGACCGAATCCCGGGCGCCGACTTGCAGCTCCTCGATCATCTTCTGCACTTGCTGCGCGGACTCCTGTGTGCGATGCGCCAAGTTGCGCACTTCATCGGCAACCACCGCAAACCCACGGCCCGCTTCCCCGGCACGCGCCGCTTCAATGGCAGCGTTTAACGCCAGCAGGTTGGTTTGCTGGGAAATGCTGGTGATCACTTCGAGAATCTGGCCGATGTTCACCGTCTTGCTGTTAAGCGCTTCGATATTGCTACTGGACGCGCTGATCATCGCTGACAGCTGATTCATCGCCTTGATATTGCGCTCGACCACTTGCTGGCCGTCCTCAGCCAGATGCCGAGCATCGCTGGCCTGATGGGAAGCTTGCGCGGCATTGCGCGCAATTTCCTGAGCTGCGGCCCCCAATTCATTGATGGCGGCGGCGACGCTGTTGGTACGGTTGGCCTGCTCGTCGGAGTTGACCATCGACGAGTTGGATGCGCTGACCACCCGCAGTGCTACCTCATTCACCTGTTCGGTGGCTGAGGACACTTCGCGGATCGACGTGTGAATACGCTCCACGAAGCGGTTGAATGCGTTACCCAAGGTGCCGAATTCATCGTGATTCTGGATGGTCAGGCGGCGCGTCAGGTCCCCCTCGCCATCGGCGATGTCCTGCATGGCGCGGGTCATGACATGCAGAGGTTGCATCAGTACGCGGATCAGCATGCCCAGCAGGGCGATGATGATCACCACCGCAATCACCGTGGCGATGACCGCCGAGGTGCGGAATTCGCTGAGCATCGCGAAGGATTTGTCTTTATCTACTGAAATACCGAGGTACCAGTTCACCGAAGGCAGGCCCTTGATCGGTGTAAAGGTGACGATGTTGTCCTTGCCGTTGGCCTCGACTTCGCTGAAGTCTGCGCTGATCTTTGGCGTATTTTTCGGGTACACATCGGCCAGGGTCTTCATCACCAGGTTTTTATCCGGATGTACCAATACTTTGCCATCGGCGCTGACCAGAAACGCGTAGCCCATGCCGCCGAAGTTCAGCGCGCCAATGTTATCCACCAGGGTTTGCAGGCTCAGGTCGCCACCCACCACGCCGATGCTCTGAGTGCCTCGAGTGCTGGGGGTGGCCACGGAAATGATCAACTTGCCGGTGGCGGCATCGATATAGGGTTCGGTCAGGGTTGAGCCGTTGCTGCTCTGGGCGCCCTTGTACCAGGGCCGCACACGCGGGTCGAAGCCGTCCGGCATCTTGGTGTCGGGGCGGATGGTAAAGGCGCCCTGGCTGTCGCCGACGTAGGTCGCCATGAATGAGGACGTCAGGGTTTTCTGTTCCAGCAGGCCGGCAACTGCGGAAGACTCGGGGTTGATGGCGATGTTTTGTGCAGCGTTTTCCACCAGGGCAATACGCCCGCTCAGCCAGGTTTGAATATTGCTGGCGGTGACGTCGCCCATTTCATGCAGGTAATTGTTGAGGTCGTCGCGAATGGCGTTGCGTTGCAGGTAGTCGTTGTAGAGGGTAAACATCGCGAAAGCCGCGATGACAATAAGGGAGGCTGCAAGCAGGATTTTGTGGCTGAAGCGCAGATTTTTATTCATGGCTTGTAGGGTCCGCTAAGGTCTTAATATCCAAAGCGCGTCCTTGTGGGATGCGCAAAATGACAGCGTCAAAAAAGGTGTGATACTTCTTGTGATAGCTCCGGTGGTCCATGTAGGAACTATCTGACCTATTTTTAGACTTTGTGGGTCTTACATCTGCCTGTATCGACTTGGCGACACTAAAGATTAACCATGGGTGACGAAATGCCTGACTCCTCGCAACTGCTTATCGGTGCCGACCTTTCCGGCCAGCCCATCGCCCAGGCCATGCGGTTGACCAATCGCCACGGGTTGATCGCCGGTGCCACCGGCACGGGCAAGACCGTTACCTTGCAACGCCTGGCGGAAGCCTTCAGTGACGCCGGCGTGGCGGTGTTTGCCGCGGACATCAAGGGGGACCTATGCGGCCTGGGCGCCGCGGCGAATCCGCAAGGCAAGGTCGCCGAGCGCATCGCCGGCATGCCATTCCTGAATTACACGGCCAAGGCTTATCCGGTCACGCTGTGGGATATCCACGGGCAGTCCGGCCATCCATTGCGCACCACCATCAGCGAAATGGGCCCGTTGTTGCTCGGAAGCCTGTTGGAACTCACTGACAGCCAACAGTCGGCGCTTTATGCGGCGTTCAAGGTGGCGGATCGCGAAGGCTTGCTGCTGCTGGACCTCAAGGACCTCAAGGCGCTGCTTAACCATCTGCGCTACCACCCCGAATTACTGGGTGAAGATGCAGCGCTGATGACCACCGGATCTAGCCAGGCCCTCTTGCGCCGCCTGGCGGTGCTGGAACAGCAGGGCGCCGAGGCCTTGTTTGGCGAGCCGGCCCTGCAGTTGGAAGACATCCTGCAGCCCACCAGTGATGGGCGCGGGCGCATCCACCTGCTGGACGCCAGCCGCCTGGTGCACGAGGCGCCGAAGGTGTACGCGACGTTCCTGCTGTGGCTGTTGGCGGAATTGTTCGAGCAACTGCCCGAGCGTGGTGATGCCGACAAACCGCTGCTGGCGCTGTTTTTTGATGAGGCGCATTTGTTGTTCGCCGATACGCCCAAGGCGTTGCAGGAGCGCCTGGAACAGGTGGTGCGGCTGATTCGCTCCAAAGGTGTCGGTGTGTATTTTGTCACTCAATCGCCGGGCGACCTGCCGGACAGCGTGCTGGCCCAGCTCGGCTTGCGTATCCAGCATGGCTTGCGGGCGTTCACCACCAAGGAACAGAAATCCCTGCGCGCCGTCGCGGAGGGGTTTCGGCCCAACCCGGCATTCGATGCCTTGTCGGTATTGACCGAGCTGGGTACGGGTGAGGCGTTGGTGGGCACCTTGCAGGAAAAAGGCACGCCGGAAGTCGTCCAGCGCGTTTTGGTTGCTCCGCCGCAATCACGCATCGGGCCGCTCAGCGAAGCCGAGCGCGCCGCGTTGGTGGCCAGTTCGCCGCTGCAAGGCCGTTATGACAAGCCGATTGATCGGGAATCCGCTTACGAAGTGCTGATGTCACGCAAGGAGCTTGGCCCGACCGAAGAGACCAAGCCGACCACCGACGAGCCGAGTTTTACCGACAGGGCCGGTGCGTTTCTGGGCACCACGGCAGGCAAGGCGCTGAAATCGGCGATGCAACAGGCCGCCAATCAGATGGGGCGGCAACTGGTGCGTGGTTTGTTGGGATCGCTATTGGGCGGCAGCAAGCGCAAATAGAGACTCAGGGCTTGGGCTTGGCATGGGCTGCCAGCCGCTCAAGCGCTGCGCGCAAGGCAGGGTTACTGATCCCATCGGCCGTTGCCTGAATGGTTTCGGCGGCATGCGTCGACAGGTCGTGAGTATGCTCCACCACGCCGGGCAGGGTGGTGGGCGGTTGTACCTTGAACTGGATGCGCGTCAAGCCGCCGAACTCATCAAACGCCATCAACTGACGTTGCAGGCGTTTTTGCTGATAACGCAAACGCGTCGCCCAATGGCCATCTGTGACAATTAGCAGCAGGTTGCCTTCACGCCAGGACGCCACGCGGCAGTGTTCGCGCGCGGCCGGTTGCAGTTGGCTTTCGAGCAGGCGTTGCAGATGGCCCAGGCGTTGCGCATGGCCAAAGATGGCTTTCAGCGGCTTGGCATCGCGAAGCAACACGGCAGGCGCGCGGGCTGGCGAGGGGCGAAATGCCATTGTTGGACACCTTAAGTAACAGAGCCGCCATCTTAGCAGAAAGCGTCTGCATCTCCCCAGGCAAAGCATCCATGGGCTTTTTGTGCGTGAAATCAATCGGTAACTTCTGCGCTCCATGGGTTGAAGTTCCGGTAAAAGCCCTTATTTTAAACAGGCCCTCTCACAGCCTCATGCCAGCATCGGGGAACAACGCCACTTTCCTCACCCACGATTCCGGGTAGAATGCGCGTTCGCATGCGGCCGTGAGGGCTGCTCGGGCCACTCACGGTGCGCCCTCCATCCCTATGTGTGGAAGAACCTGCCGATATGTTTGCGCCTTTGTTAAAGAAACTTTTTGGAAGCAAGAATGAGCGCGAAGTCAAACGCATGCTCAAGACGGTGCAGCTGGTCAATGCCTTCGAAGAGCAGATGGTTGCCCTTTCGGACGAGCAATTGCGCGCCAAGACCCAAGAGTTCAAGGCCCGCATAGCCAAAGGTGAAACCCTCGACAAGCTGCTTCCCGAAGCCTTTGCGGTCGCCCGTGAAGCCGGTAAGCGTGTCATGGGCATGCGCCACTTCGACGTCCAGTTGATCGGCGGCATGACCTTGCATGAAGGCATGATTGCCGAAATGCGTACCGGTGAAGGCAAGACCCTGGTGGCAACCCTGGGCGTTTACCTCAACGCACTGTCCGGCAAGGGCGTGCACGTTGTGACGGTGAACGACTATCTGGCCCGCCGCGACGCCAACTGGATGCGCCCGCTCTATGAATTCCTCGGCCTGACCGTCGGCGTGGTAACGCCGTTCCAGCCGCCGGAAGAGAAGCGCACTGCCTACGCGTGCGACATCACCTACGGCACCAACAACGAATTCGGTTTCGACTACCTGCGCGACAACATGGCGTTCAGCATGGAAGAAAAATTCCAGCGCGAACTCAACTTTGCCGTGATCGACGAAGTCGACTCCATCCTGATCGACGAAGCCCGTACCCCGCTGATCATCTCCGGCCAGGCCGAAGACAGCTCGCGCCTGTACACCGAGATCAACAAGTTGATCCCGCGCCTGGAGCAGCACATCGAGGAAGTCGAAGGCGTGGTGACCAAAGAAGGTCACTTCAGCATCGACGAGAAGACCCGCCAGGTCGAACTCAACGAAGCCGGTCACCAGTTCGTCGAAGAAATGCTGACCCAGATCGGCGAGCTGGCCGAGGGTGAGAGCCTGTACTCGGCACACAACCTGGGCCTGTTGACCCACGTGTATGCCGGCCTGCGCGCCCACAAGCTGTTCCATCGCAACGTTGAATACATCGTGCAGGACGGCCAGGTCGTGCTGGTCGATGAACACACCGGCCGTACCATGCCGGGTCGCCGCCTGTCCGAGGGCCTGCACCAGGCCATCGAAGCGAAGGAACACCTCAACATCCAGGCTGAAAGCCAGACGTTGGCGTCCACCACCTTCCAGAACTACTTCCGTCTGTACAACAAACTGTCCGGGATGACCGGTACGGCCGACACCGAAGCGTTCGAATTCCACCAGATCTACGGCCTGTCTGTGATGGTCATTCCGCCGAACAAACCGTTGGCGCGTAAAGACTTCAATGACCTGGTGTTCCTGACCGCCGAAGAGAAATACGCGGCGATCATCAATGACATCAAGGACGGCATGGCCCAGGGTCGTCCGATCCTGGTGGGTACCGCCACCATCGAGACTTCCGAGCACGTATCGAACCTGCTCAACAAGGAAGGTATCGAGCACAAGGTCCTCAACGCCAAGTTCCACGAAAAAGAAGCCGAGATCATCGCCCAGGCCGGTCGCCCAGGCGCACTGACCATCGCCACCAACATGGCCGGTCGTGGTACCGACATCCTGTTGGGCGGCAACTGGGAAGTGGAAGTCGCGGCCCTGGAAAACCCGAGCCCCGAGCAGATCGCGCAGATCAAGGCTGACTGGCAGAAACGTCACCAGGCCGTGCTGGAATCCGGTGGCCTGCAGGTGATCGCCTCCGAGCGTCATGAATCGCGTCGTATCGACAACCAGTTGCGTGGTCGTGCCGGTCGCCAGGGTGACGCCGGTTCCAGCCGCTTCTACCTGTCCCTGGAAGACAGCCTGATGCGCATCTTCGCCTCGGACCGCGTGAAGAACTTCATGAAGGCGCTGGGCATGCAGTCCGGTGAAGCGATCGAGCACCGCATGGTGACCAACGCCATCGAGAAGGCGCAGCGCAAGGTTGAAGGCCGCAACTTCGATATTCGTAAGCAACTGCTCGAGTTCGATGACGTCAACAACGAACAGCGTAAAGTGATCTATCACATGCGTAACACGTTGCTGGCCGCCGACAACATTGGCGAGACCATCGCCGATTTCCGTCAGGACGTGCTCAACGCCACCGTCAGCGCACATATCCCGCCACAATCCCTGCCTGAACAGTGGGATGTTGCCGGCCTGGAAGCGGCGTTGAAGAGCGATTTCGGTGTGGACTTGCCAGTCCAGCAGTGGCTGGATGAAGACGACCACCTGTACGAAGAAACCCTGCGCGAAAAACTGATGGCCGAATTGCTGGCCGCGTACAACGAGAAAGAAGAGCAGGCGAGTGCCGAGGCACTGCGCACCTTCGAGAAGCAAATCGTTCTGCGCGTGCTGGACGACCTGTGGAAAGACCACCTGTCGACCATGGACCACCTGCGTCACGGCATCCACCTGCGGGGTTACGCCCAGAAGAACCCGAAGCAGGAGTACAAGCGCGAGTCGTTCACGCTGTTCTCCGAGTTGCTGGATTCGATCAAGCGCGATTCCATCCGCGTGCTGTCCCACGTTCAGGTGCGTCGCGAAGACCCGATCGAGGAAGAAGCTCGCCTGCGTCAGGAAGCCGAGGCACTGGCTGCGCGCATGCAGTTCCAGCACGACGAAGCGCCGGGCCTGGAAGCGCCTGAGGTATTGGGTGAAGAGGTCGATGTGGCCCTGGCTCAAAGCCCGGTGCGCAACGAACAGAAGCTGGGTCGCAACGAGCTGTGCTATTGCGGCTCGGGCAAGAAGTTCAAACACTGCCACGGCCAGATCGAATAAGATTTTCGCCTGACGCTGCAACACCCTGCGCCGCGACCGGCTTCTGCCGTCGCGGCGTTTTGCCATTAATTTCACCGTCGCTCACGACGGCACAGACATCACCCATTTTTAAGGAGCGCATTCATGGCTGTTGGTCTTGGTCCTTTGCCCACGTTGCACCCGGTTGCCGGTTTTGAACTCGGTATCGCTTCGGCCGGCATCAAGCGCCCTGGGCGCAAGGATGTAGTCGTGATGCGTTGCGCCGAAGGCTCGACCGTCGCCGGTGTGTTTACCCTCAACGCGTTCTGCGCCGCGCCGGTGATCCTGGCCAAGCAACGCGTGGCCGGTACCATCCGCTATTTGCTGACCAACACCGGCAACGCCAATGCCGGCACCGGCGAGCCTGGCCTGGTGGCGGCTGCGCGCACCTGCGCCAAGCTGGCCCAACTGACCGGCGTGGACGCCAGCCAAGTGCTGCCGTATTCCACCGGTGTGATCGGTGAGCCGTTGCCGGTCGAGAAAATCGAAGGCGCACTGCAAGCCGCGTTGGACGACCTGTCTGTGGATAACTGGGCGGCCGCCGCCACCGGCATCATGACCACCGACACCCTGCCAAAAGGCGCCAGCCGCCAGTTCGTGCACGATGGCGTGACTGTCACCGTGACCGGTATCAGCAAGGGCGCGGGCATGATCCGTCCGAACATGGCCACCATGCTCGGCTACATCGCCACCGATGCCAAAGTCTCCCGCGACGTGCTGCACAGCCTGATCCTGGACGGCGCCAACAAGTCGTTCAACCGCATCACCATCGATGGCGACACCTCGACCAACGACTGCTGCATGCTGATCGCCACCGGCCAGGCCAACCTGCCGGAGATCACCGCAGCCAGCGGCCCGCTGTTCGCCGCGTTGAAGCAGGCGGTGTTCGACGTTTGCATGGAAGTGGCCCAGGCCATCGTGCGTGACGGCGAGGGTGCTACCAAGTTCGTCACGGTTGAAGTCAACGGCGGCGGCAACCACCAGGAATGCCTGGACGTGGGTTACACCGTGGCTCACTCGCCACTGATCAAGACTGCGCTGTTCGCTTCTGACCCGAACTGGGGCCGTATCCTGGCGGCCGTTGGTCGTGCCGGTGTACCAGACCTGGATGTGAGCAAGATCGACGTGTTCCTCGGCGATGTGTGCATCGCCAGCCGTGGCGCCCGTGCTGAAACCTACACCGAAGCCCAGGGTTCGGCGGTGATGCAGCAGGAAGAAATCACCATCCGTATCGAGTTGGGTCGCGGCGAGTGCAGCGAAACCATCTGGACCACCGACCTGTCCCACGAGTACGTGAAGATCAACGCGGAATACCGTACCTAAGAGGATAAGCGCGGTGAAACGAGTGCATGTAGCAGCAGCGGTGATCCGCGGTGTCGACGGCAAAATCCTGCTGGCGCGCCGCGCCGATACCCAGCACCAGGGCGGCCTCTGGGAATTCCCCGGCGGCAAGGTGGAAGCCGATGAATCGGTAGCCGGCGCGCTGTCCCGCGAATTGCAGGAAGAACTGGGCATCCAGGTCACCACGGCGCGGCCGCTGATCAAGGTGCAGCATGACTATCCGGACAAACAGGTGTTGCTGGATGTCTGGGAAGTGTCGGCGTTTACCGGTGAGCCCCATGGCGCCGAGGGGCAACCGCTGGAATGGGTGGCGCCTCGGGATCTGCTCAACTACGCGTTCCCGGCGGCCAATGCGCCGATTGTTGCGGCTGCGCGCTTGCCTGCCGAGTACCTGATCACCCCGGGCGAACTGGAAACCCCGACGTTACTGCGGGGGATTCAGAAAGCCATTGCTGGCGGTATCAAGCTGGTGCAATTGCGTGCGCCCAACGGCTACGACCCCAAATACCGCGACCTTGCGGTGGATGCGGTGGGCCTGTGCGCGGGCAAGGCCCAGTTGATGCTCAAGGGGCCATTTGAATGGCTGGGGGATTTTCCTGCGGCCGGTTGGCACATGACCTCGGCGCAACTGCGCAAGTACGCGAGCAAAGGCCGACCGCTGCCGAAGGATCGCTGGTTGGCGGCGTCTTGCCACAACGCTGAGGAATTGGCACTGGCAGAAATGATGGACGTGGATTTTGTCACGCTGTCACCGGTGCAGCCGACCCAGACCCATCCTGATGCGCAGCCGTTGGGCTGGGAGCAGGCGGCGCAGTTGATCAGTGGGTTCAGCAAGCCGGTGTTTCTGCTGGGTGGGGTTGGGCCGGCCGAGCGGGAGAAGGCTTGGGAGGCTGGGGCCCAGGGCGTTGCTGGAATTCGGGCGTTCTGGCCTGAGGTTTGATGGTGTTCTGATGGGCCTCTTCGCGAGCAAGCCCGCTCCCACATTTTGATTTGTGAATACATTCAAAATGTGGGAGCGGGCTTGCTCGCGAAGGCGTCAGATCAGGCGCTGAATAATCAGTGGGGTTTAGCGGCAGCCTGCCATAAAACTTCTGTAACCCCCTGGCGCCTTGCAATCACCCGCGCCGCCACAAACAACAAATCCGACAACCGATTGATATACGCCAACCCCACGCCTTCCAACGGCTCGACCGAATTCAACTGCTGGCACCGCCGCTCTGCACTGCGCGCCAGGCTGCGACACACGTGGGCCTGGGCGATCAACGCCGAACCACCGGGCAGGATGAAGTTCTCCAGCGGCCCCACTTCTTCATTCCAGCGATCAATCGCCGCTTCCAGCCGATCCACTTCCGCCGCATTCAACGCCTTGTACACCGGCATCGCCAACTCGCCCCCCAGGTCGAACAAACGATGCTGGCATGGGGTCAGCACTTCGATCACATCCTTGAGCTCAGGATGTTTGCCGCTCTGTTCTTCAAGATTGGCCAGCAACAAACCCAACTGGCTGTTCAGCGTATCCACCTCGCCGATGGCCTCCACCCGTGGGTGATCCTTGGGCACGCGGCGGCCGTCGCCCAGGCCGGTTTCGCCTTTGTCGCCGGTACGGGTGTAGATCTTCGACAGGCGAAAGCCCATGGTCATTGCTCCAGTTGGGTGAGTTCGTAAGGCGGCAGTTGGCTGCCGGCCAGGGGTAAGCGCAAGGTAAAGCAGGTGCCCTGGCCGAGGGTGGAGTGCACTTCCATCTGGCCCTTGTGGTTGTTGGTGATGATGAAATACGACACCGACAGCCCCAGCCCGGTGCCCTGGCCAATTTCCTTGGTGGTGAAGAACGGCTCGAAGGTGCGTTTGCGCACGTTTTCGCTCATGCCGATGCCGTTGTCTTCCACCTGGATCTCCGCCCACGGCGGGTTGAGGCGCGTACGCAGGATGATGCGCCCCGGTTCGCTGTCGTCTTCCCGCAGGTGAATGGCCTGGGCCGCGTTCTTCAGCAGGTTGAGCAGGACCTGTTCGAGTTCGTTGGCGGTGCCGGGCACCGGACCCAGTTGGGGGTCGAATTGGCGGATGATCGCCTGGCCCTTGAAGTCAAAGCCGATGGCCAGGTCGAAATCGTTACCGGCGATCTCCACCGCCTGGTCGATCAATGCCGGCAAGTCGCAAGGCGCCATCTGCCGGTTGCTGCGGCGACTGAAACTGAGCATATGGGTGACGATCTTCGCCGCCCGTGCCCCGGCCTGCTGGATGCCATCGAGCAACTGCGGCACTTCGCGGCTTTGCAGGTACTGGTTGACCGTTTCCAACTCGATACCCACCTGTTCCGCGTGTTCCAGGTTCTTCGGCAAGTCAGGCGACAAGCGGCGGCGGATGTTCTGCACGTTATGCAGGATCGCGCCCAGGGGATTGTTGATCTCGTGGGCCATGCCGGCGGCCAGGCCGCCGACCGAGAGCATCTTCTCCGACTGCACCATCATTTCTTCCAGGGACAGGCGCTGGGTGATGTCATCGATACGGATCACCACGCCCCGTCCGGCACCGCCCATCAGCGGGTAGAAGGTCAGGGCGTAGTGCTTGGGCTCGTCGTCCTTGAACCAGGTGACGCGCTCGATGCGCTCCACCGTGTGTTGCTCGACCGCTGCCCTGATCTGCGGCAAGTAAGGCTTGAGCGGCTGGAAGGCCAGGTAGATCGGCTGGTTCAGGGCCTCGTCCAGGCGCGTGCCGGAGAGGGCGCTGGCTTCCTGGTTCCATTGGGTGACGTAAAGCTGTTCATCCAGGGCGATCAATGCCGAGGGCATCGAGTCGATGATGCTGTTCAGGTAATTCTGGAAACCGGTGAGTTTCTTCTCGATCTTGCTGCGGACCTGGACTTCCAGTTCCAGCTTGCGGTTGGTGTGGCGCGTCTCTTCGGCCAGGCCCTGGGCCTGGTCGTAGGCCGCCTGGGAGTCGTCCCGCGCACGCTTGAGCTGCTGCTCGCGGGCTTCGATGCGCGACAGCATGGTGTTGAAGGCTTCGGCCAGGCTGCCGATTTCATCGTGGTTGCCGCGACCGGCGCGCAGGGCGTAGTTCTCTTCGCGGGTGACCTGGCGCGACAGTTCTTCCAGTTCGTGGATCGGCCGAGTGATCAGGCGTTTGATCTGGCGGGCGATGACCAGCCACAACAGTACGCTGAAAATCAGGATGCCCAGGCTGGCTGTCAGTGTGCCGGTATAGAACGCCACTGGTAGCTCACTGCTGGCCACCAGCAGCAAATGCCCGGAGGGTTGGCCGGCGCGGGGCAGGGTGATGACCTGGTTGCTGCGAAACTCGGTGACACGCCAGGCCTCGATATGCCGGTAGTTATCGGGCAGGTGCAGGCGGTCGCCGTGTTGCATCTGCGCCAGGCGGTTGCCGTCGCCGTCGTACAGGGCGGCGGCGCGCAACGGCGAATAACTGGTCAGCTCATTGAGCAATGCGTCGGCCTTGGCCGGCGATTCGAGGGCTTCGGCGGCGAGCGCAGGGTTGGACACCAGGCGGCCGATGGCCTGCAAGGCCTGGGGCGCCATGCTTTCCTGGGAGATCCAGTAGGCGGCGCTGATAAAGGTCAGGTTGGCCACCAGCAGTACGGTGGTCAACAGCACCAGCAGGGCGGCCAGCAGTTTCTGCCCGACCGGTAGGTTTTCAAGACGCTGGCGCAGCGGCATCAGGGTTTTCCCAGGTGATAGACAGGCGGGCAGGGTAGCGCGTGGCTCAGTCGCGGGGCAATCCGCGTGCAAGCAACTGCTCGACCAGGCGCACTTGCAGCTGTTGAAGGTGCGGCAGGTTCAGTCGGTGACGGGCGGCCGCCTGGCAAGCATAGCCCAACAGGTAGCTGATTTCGGTGCGGCGGCCGGCGGCCACGTCCTGGTACATGGAGGAATAGTTGGCGGCGGTGGCCTGGATCACCCGTTCCACCTCGTGTTGCAGGTCCAGCGCGGCGGCGGGCTGGCCACAGCATTCCAGCAGCTCGCCGAGTTCGGCGCAGAGGGTGGCGACTTCGCACTGGTGGGCCTGTAGCTCGCCATTGCGGCACTGATACAGCACGGTCAGCGGGTTGATGGCGCAATTGAGCGCCAGCTTGCGCCAAAGCCGCGTGAGGATATCGGTGCTCCAGTCGTGGGGGATGCCGGCGGCGTGTAAGTCCTCCAGCCACAGCGGCGGAGTGGGGTGGCCCGCGTCGCCCAGCCAGGTGTAGCCATGGCCGGCGAACACCACGCGCCAGTCGCCGTCGCGAAACGCGCCTTCGGTGCTGGAGGCAAAGATGCAGCGGGCCTGGGGCAGTTGCGCGGCGACTGCGTCCTGGCTGCCTAGGCCGTTCTGTAACAGGATCAGTTCGGCGTCCGGTGCAAGGCGCTGTTGCAACTGTGCGACGGCGGCTTGAGCGTCGTAGGCTTTGCACGCCACCAGCAGGCGATGAATCGGCGCCGGGCTGTCAGCTGTTTCGCCGATCACCGGGTAGGTGTGTTCTACGCCTTGTTCCACCAGGGTCAGCCCCTTGGCTGCCTGATAACTGGCCAAGCGCGCTTCATCGCGCAGGATCAACCGCACGGGCACGCCAGCACGCGCCAGGCGAGTGGCCCAAAGTGTGCCCAGGCTGCCGGCGCCGAGAATATGCCAGGTGGTCGACATCAGTTTTTGCTCCGTAGGGTCGCCCGCAGCGAACGGGACGAAAGAACCGCTATAATGCCCCGGCATTTTAGCTTGGGCGCGCTCCATCTCTACTGAGCCCGCCCCTTATATTGGAGATATGACATGCCTTCGTTCGACGTGGTATCCGAACTGGACAAACACGAAGTCACCAACGCCGTCGAGAACGCCGTCAAGGAGCTGGATCGCCGCTATGACTTGAAAGGCAAGGGCAGCTTCGAGTTCAAGGAAAAAGAGCTGACCGTCAACCTGACCGCTGAAGCCGATTTCCAGCTGGAAGCGATGATCGAGATCCTCAAGCTGTCGCTGGTCAAGCGCAAGATCGACGCGCAATGCCTTGAAATCAAGGACGCCTACGCCTCCGGCAAGTTGATGAAGCAGGAAGCCATCCTCAAGGAAGGCATCGACAAGGAACTTGCGAAGAAAATCGTCGCCCACATCAAGGACGCCAAGCTGAAAGTCCAGGCCGCGATCCAGGGTGAGCAGGTTCGCGTCACCGGCAAGAAGCGTGACGACCTGCAAGAAGCCATCGCGGCCCTGCGTGCCAAGACCTTCGACATGCCGCTGCAGTTCAATAACTTCCGCGACTGATGGCACATTGGGGAACCTGCGGGCGTTTTTGACGTCCCACGCCCCACAACCTGCGCCTACTATTGAGCCCTTCGGGGCTCAATTGCTTTTATGGCCACTCACTACACCGAACATCCGGTAACCAGGAGAATGTAGATGGATTTGAATGCTGAAGTGGATCACCTGATCAAGACCTCAGAGTCGTGGCTGCCGATGATCATGGAGTACGGCAGCCGGTTTTTGCTGGCGTTGGTCACCCTGGCCATCGGTTGGTGGCTGATCAACGTGTTGACCCATCGAGTAGGTCGTTTGCTGGCACTGCGTAATGCTGACCTGGCGCTGCAACACTTCATCACCAGCCTGGCGAACATTGCGCTTAAAGTCATGCTGGTGGTCAACGTGGCCTCGATGATCGGCGTGGCAACCACCTCGTTCGTGGCCGCGATTGGTGCCGCCACCCTGGCCATTGGCCTGGCCTTGCAAGGCAGCCTGGCGAACTTCGCCGGCGGCGTGCTGATTCTGCTGTTCCGCCCGTTCCGCATTGGTGACTGGATCGAAGCCCAGGGCACCTCGGGCACCGTCGACAGCATCCAGATCTTCCACACCGTGCTGCGCACCGGTGATAACAAGACTGTGATCATCCCTAACGGCAGCCTGTCCAACGGGCTCATCACCAACACCAACCGCCAGCCGACCCGCAAGGTGGTGTTTGATGTGGGGGTGGACTATGAGGCTGATCTGCAGAAAGCCCGTGAAGTGCTGCTGGAGTTGGCGAAAGACCCTCGCGTGCTGGCCGATCCGGCTGCCGTGGCGGTGGTTTCGACCTTGGGTGACAGTTCGATCACCGTTTCCCTGCGTTGCTGGACCAAGACCGCGGATTATTGGGATGTGGTGTTCATGTTGAACGAACTGGCACGTGACCGTTTAAAAGCGGCGGGGATTGATATTCCATTTCCGCAGCGGGTTATTCGGGTGATGCAGGAAACAGCCGCCAAGTAACAGCGTTAGTCGTCTTGAACTTGGCCGTCAGGTCAGGTTCGAGGCGTTGATCTAGTTAGTTAGCTTGCTAGTTATTTTTTTACGCTGAAATATTGCAGTCATAAAAAAGCCGCTCCCTTGTTAAACAAAGGAGCGGCTTTTTGTTTAAGGCCGAGGCCTTAAGTCATCGTTGTAATCAAACCGTCAATTACAAGATGTTCAGCGGGTAGTTCGCGATCAGACGCAGTTCGTCGATCGAAGGCGAACCGTAGTAAACGCCATCACCCGAACGATAGGTGGCTTGACGCAGACGCAGGCTCAGGTCCTTGGCTGGACCGCTCTGGATCACGTACTTGGCTTCGATATCGCGTTCCCACTCTTTGCCGTTCGAGGTCGTGGCGGTTTGAGCGCCGCTACCGGTTACGTAACGAGTCATGAAGCTCAGGCCTGGAATGCCGAAGGTCGCCATGTTGATGTCATAACGCGCCTGGTAGGACTTCTCGCCTTCGGCGTTGAAGTCTGAACGGGCAATGGAGTTGGCCAGGAACACGGAACCGCCGCCATCTACACCGTAGCCGTAGTCACCGTCACCGGTGACCTTCTGAGCTGCCAGGGTGAAGGTGTGAGCGCCAATGGTGTACGCGCCCTGCAAGCTGAATGCTCGGTTATCGAGTTTGACGGATTTGTCGTAGTAAGCGCGTTGCTTGCCTTCCCCGTCGCTTTTCGTGTCGTAGATGTTGAAGTCCAGTGCGAAGGACTGATCGTTGCTCAGCGCGTGGGTCCAGTTAAGGTTGCTGTACCATTTACGGAAGTAATCTTCGGTTTTTGCGTAGTACAGGCTGCCAGTGACTTCTGGGGTGAAAGAGTAGACGGCGCCGGCAAAGTCGGTTTTCGTCAGGCCCAGGCTGTCACGGAAGGTCTGGTTCTGTGCGACGCTGGAGGTGAAGTGACCGCCTTCCAGTTTCAGGCCCTTGATCTCGTTGCTGGTGATCGAAATGCCTTGCGGCAGCTCAGGCAGCAAACGGCTGTCGTCGGAGGCGAATACTGGAGCTGTGGTGTACTGATCACCCACTTTCAGCACAGTATCGGAGATACGGAATTTAACCGCGCCGCCGCCTTTGGAGTAATCGTCCTGCGAACGACCGTCTGCACCGGTTGGGAACAGGCCGGTACCGGCGCGACCCTTGCCGCTGTCGAGCTTGACGCCCAACAGGCCGATCACGTCAACACCGACACCGATGGTGCCTTGGGTGAAGCCCGATTGGTACAGGGCGTTGAAGCCCAGGCCAGTTTCTTCGGCGCGGCTTTTGTTCTTGCCGTTGACTTTATCGTAGCCAGCCAGTGGTTCGTTGCGGAAGTCACGGCTGAAATACAGAGCGCGAGTATTGATGCTGAAAGTACTGTCTTCAACAAAGCCTTTGGCGTCGTCCTGGGAAGAGGCCATTGCGAACTGCGTAGTGCCTGCTGAAACAGCCAGGGCGATCATGCTCCACTTCATCACGCGCATCGTGATTTGCTCCTTTGGTTTTAGGAAGAGTACTGCCGTCCCACCTGTATTTTTATCTGGGCGGCTCTTTCTTTTATGTGTCGGCGCAAAGTTATATCACGCAGACCCTATTGACGATACTTACCCATCTATCCTTTCAGCTTCTTTACGAGGCTGTCGTAAATTGCTAGCTCCATGTCGCAAATTCACAGTCCTGTTGTAACCGGACTGACAACTTCAATACTGTTTCCAAACCCTTTTCAAAGTTTGAACACTTCCTTGATACGCATTGAAACGCTGCTGTTTTTTTTCGCGAAACACCTGCTTCCATTCAGGTGTCGTTGCCGACGATGCAGGTGTCAATGCAACAAGCGTGCACAAAGCGGTAACCGAATGTCATTTTTTCGTGAAAACCCTTACGGACGTGTAAAAACCGCATAAGCACGGGCTTTTTACGCCGTTTGGTTTGGGCTTGACGCGGTGGTGTTACCCCTGTTCGGTGGTGCATAAAACTTGTGCGAGGGAAAAACGTTACCGGTTCACCCTCATGAGTGGGTAATCGGCGGATCCCTTTGAAGCACAAGTGGGTCATTTTGGTGCGTCCCGGTGAGGCCCGGTTTAGCGTAGCTCAAATATTCGCCCGCCTCGAAAGGGTGCATGTTTTTTCATCATTGGCGCCGGCGCTTTCCTGCATTCGCCGTGAAGCCGGGCGCATTCGAAGGTATGCTGGGCGCCTGAACTGACTTGCCGAACGGAGTGCCCGCGGTGTTCGCCCTAGATCAACGCCTGCAACAAGACACACTGGTCATCGGGGACTTCCCGCTATGCCGCCTGCTGCTGTCCAATGACTCGAACTACCCGTGGTTCATCCTGGTGCCACGCATCAACGCTATCAGCGAAGTGTTTCAACTGGATGTCGCCGACCAGCAGCGTTTGTGGCAAGAGACGACGGCCTTGGCCCAGTTGCTGAATGAAGGCTTGGCCGCCGACAAGATGAACATCGGCGCCCTGGGCAATGTGGTCAGCCAGTTGCACGTGCATGTGATCGTGCGCAAGCGCGACGATGCTGCCTGGCCGGCGCCGGTATGGGGCAAACATCCGGCGCAGCCTTACACCGATGAGCAAGTCGCTGCCATCCGCGCCCGTCTGCGCGAGCTGTTGCCCGCCGACTTCATATTTAACCAGGGCTGAATCATGGACCTGCAAGACCGCGTCACCGACCTGGAAAGCCGCCTGGCCTTCCAGGACGACACCATTGAGACCCTCAATGACATCCTCGTCACCCAGCAGCGTGCGGTAGAACGCCTGCAACTGCAGATGACTGCGCTGCTCAAACGCCAGGAAGAAATGGGCGGCCAATTCGAAACCTCCGAAGAAGAAGCGCCGCCGCCTCACTATTAATAGCTGCGCATAAAAAAACCGCGACCCAGCCTGGCTGGATCGCGGTTTTTTTTGCTGCGAAGGCTGGGATCAGCGACGCGGCAGCGCAGCGATCACGTCTTCGGCCTGCAGGCCTTTGTCGCGATTCATCACGGAGAATTCCACACGCTGGCCTTCCACCAGGACGCGATGGCCTTCGCCGCGAATGGCCCGGAAGTGGACGAAGATATCGTCGCCCGAATCACGGGAAATAAAGCCGAAGCCTTTGGATGTGTTGAACCACTTGACGGTACCGGTATCCCGATTGGTCATGTCGTAGGTTTGCGACGAGGCCGCAGGGGACGAACGGTAGAAGCTGATGGCCAGGTGAAGAACGATGGCGACCACAGCGATCACCAGGCTGAGCAGGATGGCCGGGTGGCCGCCGACTTCAGGCATGGGTGCCAGGAGGGTGAGGGTTTGTACGACAACGGTCAGTACCAGCAGTGCGCTGACCAGGTTTTGCAGTTGATGACGTGGGCCTTTGTTCCAGTAAGGGATCACCGGTGCCAGCGTCAGGTTAAGAAGGCCGAACATGGCCAGGTATAGAGCGTCGTGTTGTTCCAGATACGGCAGGCTTTCAGGCTGCAGGCTCGGGATAAAGGACAGCAGCAAAGCTGCAACGCCCGTTAGCAGGTGGACGATTTTCAACATTTTGATCAACTCACGTTAAGACGGATCACAAGGAAGAGCTGACTGGCACGGTTCGCTTCTGAACAATGGGAGGCGTTGGGCACGTGCGCGGGGTATCAGCCTATGCCGCTGCCGCAGAAAGTAACGGCGGCGACACGCCATCTATTTAACAGCAAAGGCTGTGCCTACTCAAATCAAGCATTTCGGGGTATTGCAAGGGCGACGGCATTTCTGCGGCAAACGCTTGTCCTAGACACGTGCAGGCTTTTTCAAACGGTCAGTAGGGAAGTTTCCTACTTGCCTCAAAGGCTTGGGCCGCGCCGGGGCCAATTGCCGCGCCGGGCTGCGCATCACCAGCACTCTTGCTAGAGTGGTCCTGCACCTGATCAATGAATGCTTGTCAATTGAAGGGGATAAACATGGCAATCGATATCGGTATCAGTGAAGAAGATCGTAAATCTATCGTCGACGGGCTTTCGCGACTGCTTTCCGATACCTATGTTCTGTATCTGAAGACCCACAACTTCCATTGGAACGTCACGGGCCCCATGTTCCGTACGCTGCACTTGATGTTTGAAGAGCAGTACAACGAACTGGCGCTGGCAGTGGATTCCATTGCCGAGCGTATCCGTGCCCTGGGTTTTCCGGCGCCGGGTGCCTACTCCATCTATGCGCGTCTTTCTTCCATCAAGGAAGAAGAGGGCGTGCCCAGCGCCGAAGAGATGATCAAGCAACTGGTGGCTGGCCAGGAAGCGGTCACCCGCACCGCGCGCGGTATCTTCCCGCTGCTCGACAAGGTCAGCGATGAGCCGACGGCTGACCTGCTGACCCAGCGTATGCAGGTGCATGAGAAAACTGCGTGGATGCTGCGTTCCCTGCTTGAGAATCAGTAAACGCTGGCCTTGAGTGGCGTCGCCCTGGCGCCGCTCGCTTGTTTCCGCGCATTTCCTGGCGTTGTCCTACGCCGATCAACTCCGCGTCTTCTGGCTGCCCGCCGCTCCCTGCTGTTTTATAGGGCCATTGCCCAATGGGAGTACCCATGGGCGGTTGTTTGGCAATGGAGTGTCAGGTGTATGTCACGCGGAGTGGGTAATGGAGTGATGGAAACCGGTGGTTTTCATAAGATAAAGATCGACCCGTTTGCAAAAGGGTTCGATATGGGACTGGCCAAGCCGCTGTCCCGATCGGTAAGGCTCAATGGGTTTTCCACGTGCCTGCGGCTGGAGCAGATCTATTGGAATATCCTCACGGAAATCGCCAGGATCAATGCCTGCTCAGTCAGTGCGTTGCTGTCTTATGTTGATCGGGAAGTGCACTTGCGTTATGGCGGGGTGAAGAACTTCAGTGGGTTGGTCAGGGTGGTTTGTGTGGTGCACGTCCTGAAGGGGCGTGCTGAACCCGCCTGTTCACCGGTATAGCCACCGGGCTTCGGGGCCGGCCCTCTATCATGGCGGGCAGGGCCCCGGGCAGAATGCCGGCTGCGCTGCCTCGATTTACCGGATATAATCCCGCGCTTTGCTACGCATGCTGCGGACCCGTAGGGCAGGCGTGGCGCAGTAACGTTCTGATCGCCGAGACATCGCCATGCCCATGTACGACTACCAATGTGCTTCCTGCGGTCATCAGTTGGAAGCCATTCAGAAGATTAGCGCAGCACCGCTGGTCGATTGCCCAGCCTGCCAGGCGCCAGAGCTCAAGAAGATGTTGTCCATGCCGGGCTTCCGCTTGAGCGGCAACGGCTGGTACGAGACCGACTTCAAGACCGGCTCGAAGAAGAACCTCGCCGGCGGCGACAAAGCAGACTGAGTTGAACTCTACGCGCAGGCTCCTGCATTATCCGTCCCCTGCTTTAATGTACGGTGACGAGGCAGGCCTCCACCGAATTTCGAATTACGAGAAGTGAAACCACTACCATGATGCGCAGCCACTATTGCGGCCAACTGAACGAGACCCTGGAAGGTCAGGAAATCACCCTTTGCGGATGGGTTCACCGTCGCCGCGACCACGGCGGGGTGATCTTCCTCGATATCCGTGATCGTGATGGTCTGGCCCAGGTGGTGTTCGACCCGGATCGCGCCGAAAGCTTCGCCGCCGCCGACCGCGTGCGCAGCGAATACGTTGTGAAGATCACCGGCAAGGTTCGCCTGCGTCCGGCGGGTGCCGTGAACAAGAACATGGCGTCCGGCGGGATCGAAGTGCTGGGCTATGAGCTGGAAGTGCTGAACGAGTCGGAAACCCCGCCGTTCCCACTCAACGAATACTCTGACGTGGGCGAAGAAACCCGCCTGCGCTATCGCTTCCTGGACCTGCGTCGTCCGGAAATGGCCGAGAAGCTGCGCCTGCGTTCGCGCATGACCACCAGCATCCGTCGTTTCCTCGACGAAAACGGTTTCCTGGACGTAGAAACGCCGATCCTGACCCGGGCCACCCCGGAAGGCGCGCGCGACTACCTGGTGCCTAGCCGTACCCACGCCGGTTCATTCTTCGCCCTGCCGCAATCGCCTCAGTTGTTCAAGCAACTGCTGATGGTCGCCGGCTTCGACCGCTACTACCAGATCGCCAAGTGCTTCCGCGACGAAGACCTGCGCGCTGACCGCCAGCCTGAATTCACCCAGATCGACATCGAGACCAGCTTCCTCGATGAAAAAGAGATCATGGGCCTGACTGAACAAATGATCCGCAACCTGTTCAAGGAAGTGCTGGACCTGGAGTTCGGCGACTTCCCGCACATGACCTTCGAAGAAGCCATGCGCCGCTACGGTTCCGACAAGCCAGACCTGCGTAACCCGCTGGAACTGGTAGACGTTGCCGACCAGTTGAAAGAAGTCGACTTCAAGGTGTTCAGCGGTCCGGCCAACGATCCGAAATGCCGCATTGCAGCACTGCGCGTGCCTGGCGGCGCGAGCATGCCGCGCAAGCAGATCGACGACTACACCAAGTTCGTCGGCATCTACGGTGCCAAGGGCCTGGCGTACATCAAGGTCAACGAGCGCGCCAATGGCGTTGACGGCCTGCAATCGCCGATCGTCAAGAACATTCCTCTGGACAACCTGAACGCGATCCTCGATCGCGTCGGTGCAGTCGACGGCGACATCGTGTTCTTCGGCGCCGACAAGGCCAAGATCGTCAGTGAAGCCCTGGGTGCGCTGCGCATCAAGCTGGGTCACGACCTGAACCTGCTGACCTGCGAGTGGGCTCCGATGTGGGTCGTTGACTTCCCGATGTTCGAAGAGAACGACGACGGCAGCTTCAGCGCCTTGCACCACCCGTTCACCGCGCCGAAGTGCTCGCCGGCCGAACTGGAAGCCAACCCGGCTGGCGCGCTGTCCCGTGCCTACGACATGGTGCTCAACGGCACCGAACTGGGTGGCGGTTCGATCCGTATCCACCGCAAAGAGATGCAGCAAGCGGTGTTCCGCCTGTTGGGCATCAACGAAGCGGAACAGGAAGAGAAGTTCGGCTTCCTGCTCGACGCCCTGAAATACGGCGCGCCGCCGCACGGTGGCCTGGCGTTCGGCCTGGACCGTCTGGTGATGCTGATGACCGGCGCCCAGTCGATCCGTGAAGTGATCGCCTTCCCGAAAACCCAGAGCGCTGCGGACGTCATGACCCAGGCTCCAGGTGTGGTGGATGCCAAGGCACTGCGCGAGCTGCACATCCGTCTGCGCGAGACGCCGAAGGCTGAGTAAGGCTGCTGCGTGAAAGCGCACTGAGGTTTACGCAGTCTAAAAAGGCGCATCTTCGGATGCGCCTTTGCGTTACAAGGGTTGCATTCCGCCTGGGGCGGAATTGATAAGGTTTCTAGAGAATTTTTGGAGTTGTGTTATGGCTGGCCATTCCAAGTGGGCGAACATCAAGCACCGCAAAGAGCGTCAGGATGCCAAGAAAGGCAAGATTTTCACCAAGTGGATCCGCGAGCTGACCGTCGCTGCCCGCCAGGGTGGGGGTGACCCGGGCTCCAACCCGCGTCTGCGCCTGGCGCTGGACAAGGCCCTGGGTGCCAACATGAGCCGCGACATCATCGACCGCGCCGTGGCCCGTGGCGCCGGTGCGGCCGATACCGACGACATGGTCGAGCTGAGCTACGAAGGCTACGGCCCGGGCGGTGTGGCGGTGATGGTCGAGTGCATGACCGACAACCGCAACCGTACTGCCGCCGCTGTGCGCCACGCTTTCAGCAAATGTGGTGGCAACCTCGGCACTGACGGTTCGGTGGCCTACCTGTTCGAGCGCAAGGGGCAGATCTCCTTCGCGCCGGGCACCGATGAAGACGCGCTGATGGAAGCGGCCATGGAAGCCGATGCCGACGATGTGGTGACCAACGAAGACGGTTCAATCGACGTGTTTACCTCGTTCGCCAGCTTCTACGCCGTGCGTAATGCCCTGGAAGCCGCCGGTTTCAAAGGTACTGACGCGGAAATCGTGATGTTGCCGACCACCAGCGCCGAGCTGGACCTGGACGGTGCGCAGAAAGTGCTGAAGATGCTGGACATGCTCGAAGACCTGGATGATGTGCAGAACGTTTATTCGAATGCGGATATCCCAGAGTCTGTGGCCGAACAGCTAGGCTGAAGGGCGATGTAGATCAAAAAGTGGGAGGGGGCTTGCCCCCGATGACAGTGTGTCAGTTACGTATAAATCGACTGATCCACCGCTATCGGGGGCAAGCCCCCTCCCACATGGGGTCTTCTCTGTATCAAAAATTGTGTTTACCCAACCCGCAGGCGTTATGACTTTAATCCTAGGTATCGACCCCGGTTCGCGCGTCACCGGTTTTGGTGTGGTGCAACAGACCTCGCGTGGCTGCGTGTATGTGGCTTCGGGCTGTATCCGTACCGGCGCGGGCGAGTTGGCCGAGCGCCTGCAGATCGTCTATCGCGGCGTGCGTGAAGTGATCCAGACCTACGGGCCGGTGACCATGGGCATCGAAAAGGTGTTCATGGCGAAGAATGCCGACTCCGCGTTGAAGCTTGGCCAGGCCCGTGGCGCCGCCATCGTTGCCGGCGCCGAGGAGGGCATGGAAATCGCCGAGTACACCGCCACCCAGGTCAAGCAGGCTGTGGTCGGCACCGGCGCGGCGAACAAAGAGCAGGTGCAGATGATGGTCATGCACATGCTCAAGCTCACTTCAAAACCGCAGATCGACGCCTCGGACGCCCTGGCTATTGCCATTTGCCATGCGCACACTCGCTCAAGCTTGCTGCCTCACGGCCTGGGCACGGCACGCAGTCGTGGCGGGCGCCTGCGTCTCTGATAGCATCAGCGCAATCGTTTTTCGGTCGGGCCTTGCTCTGACCCTAGCTTTAAGGATCTGAACCGTGATTGGACGCTTGCGCGGCACCCTGGCTGAGAAACAGCCGCCGCACCTGATTCTGGATGTAAATGGGTTGGGGTATGAGCTGGAAGTGCCCATGACCACCTTGTATCGCCTACCGTCGGTCGGTGAGCCGATTACGCTGCATACCCACCTGGTAGTGCGTGAAGATGCGCAATTGCTCTATGGTTTCATTGGCAAGCGTGACCGCGACTTCTTCCGTGAGCTGATCCGCCTGAATGGAGTGGGGCCGAAACTGGCCCTGGCGTTGATGTCGAGCCTGGAAGTGGATGAGCTGGTGCGTGCCGTTTCGGCCCAGGACACCTCGGCGCTGACCAAGGTGCCAGGCGTCGGCAAGAAGACCGCCGAGCGCCTGCTGGTGGAGCTCAAGGACCGCTTCAAGGCCTGGGAAGTCGTACCGAGCATGTTTGCCCTCGTCCCGAACCAGCCGGACATGCCGGCCGGCCAGGTGGCGAGTGCCGAGAGCGATGCGGTCAGTGCGCTGATTTCCCTGGGTTACAAGCCGCAGGAAGCCAGCAAGGCCGTATCGGCCATCAAGGACAAGAACCTGAGCAGTGAAGACATGATCCGCCGCGCCCTGAAGGGAATGATTTAAGTGATTGAAGCTGATCGTCTGATTGCAGCCACCGGCCCGCGCGACCGTGAAGAGGTCCAGGACCGCGCCATCCGCCCCCTGAGCCTGGCCGAGTACATCGGCCAGCCCACCGTGCGCGAGCAGATGGAGTTGTTTATCCAGGCCGCACGCGGGCGCAGTGAGTCCCTGGACCACACGTTGATCTTCGGCCCGCCGGGGTTGGGCAAGACCACGCTGGCGAATATTATTGCCCAGGAAATGGGCGTGTCGATCAAGTCCACCTCCGGCCCGGTGCTGGAGCGTCCGGGTGACCTGGCGGCGTTGCTGACCAACCTTGAACCGCACGATGTGCTGTTTATCGACGAGATCCACCGGCTCTCGCCGATTGTCGAAGAAGTGCTGTACCCGGCCATGGAAGACTTCCAGCTCGACATCATGATCGGCGAAGGCCCGGCGGCGCGCTCGATCAAGCTCGATCTGCCGCCGTTCACGCTGGTGGGTGCCACGACCCGTGCGGGCATGTTGACCAACCCGCTGCGAGACCGTTTCGGTATTGTTCAACGTCTAGAGTTCTACAGCACAGCTGATTTGGCGACCATTGTCAGCCGTTCGGCGAGTATTCTCGGCCTGCCGCTGGACCCGGAAGGCGCGTTCGAGATCGCCCGTCGGGCCCGCGGCACGCCGCGAATCGCCAACCGCTTGCTGCGCCGCGTGCGGGACTTTGCCGAGGTGCGGGCCAAGGGGCATATCACCAAGGCTGTGGCCGACTTGGCCTTGAACCTGCTGGACGTGGACGAGCACGGCTTCGATCACCAGGATCGACGTCTACTCTTGACCATGATCGAGAAGTTCGACGGCGGCCCAGTGGGCGTCGACAGCCTGGCGGCGGCCATCAGTGAAGAGCGCCATACCATTGAGGACGTGCTGGAGCCGTACCTGATCCAGCAGGGTTACATCATGCGTACCCCAAGGGGCAGGGTGGTGACGCGCCACGCCTATCTGCACTTTGGGTTAAACATTCCGTCACGATTGGGCGAGATGCCTGTAGTAGACGAATTTCTCGATGCAGTGGACGATTAAAAGCTTCACGCCAGACGATTTATCCGAGGTTTGTGCTGTCCTAGTGGCTGGTGTCGTCATTCAGTCGGTAGAAAAGTTTCAGACAATGAAAAAACAGTTGCCCAGCCGGATTGGCAACCTGAGGAGTAAGCACTAGAGTATGCGCGCGCAAAACGGGGATCAGTCGTTCGCACATCGCTGTCGCGTTTATTACGAGGACACCGATGCCGGCGGCATCGTGTATTACGTCAACTACCTCAAGTTCATGGAGCGGGCTCGAACCGAGCGGCTACGGGAGCTGGGCTTTGCCCAATCCGAGCTGGCAGGCGAGGACCTGTTATTCGTCGTGCACTCCAGCGAGGCGCGGTATCACGCGCCGGCGCGGCTGGACGACGAGCTGTTGGTCAGCGCTGAAGTAATCGAATTGAACCGTGTCAGCCTGCGTTTCAAGCAGCAGGTCAGGCGGGCAACGGATGCAACGCTGCTCTGTGAGGGGCAGTTCCTGGTGGCCTGTGTGCGCACCAATAGTTTGAAACCCCGGGCCATTCCCGAAGCTCTACGTGCGGCCTTTGCCGACGTAAGCGGCGCGGGTAAACAATCAAAGCAGGAGATTTAGCGTGGAACCTACCGTCGTCGACCATTCCTCCATGTGGAGCCTGGTCAGCAATGCCAGTGTTGTGGTTCAACTGGTCATGCTGACCCTGGTAGCCGCATCGGTTACCTCTTGGGTCATGATTTTTCAGCGCAGCAATCTGCTGCGTGCCGGTCGACGTGCCCTGGAGAGCTTTGAAGAGCGCTTCTGGTCGGGTATCGACCTGTCCAAGCTGTACCGCCAGGCTGGCAGCAACCCGGACCCGGATTCGGGCGTCGAGCAGATCTTCCGCGCCGGCTTCAAGGAATTCTCACGTCTGCGCCAGCAGCCAGGCGTTGACCCGGAAGCGGTCATGGAAGGGGTGGCCCGTGCCATGCGCGTCGCCATTTCCCGCGAAGAAGAAAAGCTTGAGCAAAGCCTGCCGTTCCTTGCCACCGTCGGTTCCGTCAGCCCTTACATCGGCCTGTTCGGTACCGTGTGGGGGATCATGAACTCCTTCCGTGGCCTGGCCCAGGCCCAGCAAGCGACCCTGGCTACCGTGGCCCCGGGCATCGCCGAAGCCTTGATCGCTACCGCGATCGGCCTGTTTGCCGCTATCCCCGCAGTAATCGCCTACAACCGCTTCGCTGCAACCAGCGAAACGTTGATCGGCCGTTACTACACCTTCGCCGATGAGTTCCAGGCGATCCTGCACCGTAAAGTGCACACCAGCGAAGAATAAGCAGGTAATTCCCAATGGCTTTAATCGCTCGAGCTCGCAAAAAGCGCAAGCCGGTCGCCGAGATGAACGTAGTGCCTTACATCGACGTGATGCTGGTGCTGCTGGTTATCTTCATGGTGACCGCGCCGATGCTCAACCAGGGCGTGAAGGTTGATTTGCCCAAGGTTTCCAGTGAAGCCTTGCCGCAAGACAACAACACTCAAGTCCTGACCATTTCGATCAAGGCTGACAAGACCTATTACTGGAACCTTGGCAGCGAAGTCGACACGCAGAAGCAGCAAGACAAGGCTCTCACCTTGCCTGCGATGACCGATGCTGTGACCAAGATCATTCGCTCCGGCAACGAAGGCGGCAAGCACACCCAGGTGTTCATCCGTGGCGACAAATCGGTCGACTACGGCTCTGTCATGGGCGCCATGGGCGGGCTGCAGAAGGCCGGCGTGGGTAACGTTGGCTTGATTACCGAGGCGCCCTGATGCAGCAACAGCGAGAGCCGTCCGCCTCGGAAAGCTTCTTCTGGCCTAGCGTCTGGGCGATTGCCCTGCACGTCCTGGTGTTTGGCATGCTGTTCGTCAGCTTTGCCATGACCCCGGACCTGCCGCCAGCCAAGCCGATTGTGCAGGCGACCCTGTATCAGCTGAAATCGAAAAGCCAGGCCACCACCCAGACCAATCAGAAGATTGCAGGTGAGGCCCAGAAGTCGGCTGCACGCCAGACTGAAGTCGAACAGATGGAACAGAAGAAGGTCGAGCAGGAAGCGGTGAAGGCGGCTGCGGAACAAAAGAAAGAAGAGGCGGCTCAAAAGGCCGAGGAATCGAAAAAGGCTGATGAAGCCAAGAAGGCCGACGAGGCGAAAAAGGCTGATGAAGCCAAGAAAGCCGAGAAAGCTGCCGAAGCGAAAAAGGCCGAAGAGAAACAATTGGCTGATATAGCCAAGAAGAAATCTGAAGAAGAAGCCAAGAAGGCTGCCGAAGAAGAGGCCAAGAAAAAGGCCGCTGAAGACGCCAAGAAGAAAATAGTCGAAGACGCGAAGAAAAAAGCCGCCGAAGACGCCAAGAAAAAAGCTGAAGCAGACGAGGCGAAGAAGAAAGTCGCCGACGACGCGAAGAAGAAAGCTGCCGCCGACGCCCAGAAGAAAAAGGCTCAGGAAGCAGCGCGCAAATCCGCCGAAGAGAAAAAGGCCCAGGCCTTGGCAGATTTGCTCTCCGACACGCCGCAGCGTCAGCAAGCCTTGGCCGATGAGCGTGGTGATGAAGTCGCGGGCAGTTTCGATGACCTGATTCGGGCGCGGGCAGCAGAAGGCTGGACTCGTCCACCTTCGGCGCGCAAAGGCATGACAGTAGTGCTGCAGATCGGCATGTTGCCGGACGGTACGGTGACTTCGGTCAGCGTGGCCAAGTCCAGTGGTGACGGTTCGTTCGACAGTTCGGCGGTTGCCGCGGTCAAGAACATTGGCCGGTTGACCGAGATGCAGGGAATGAAACCAAGCGACTTCGCTCCCTATCGTTCATTCAAGATGACATTCACACCTGAGGATCTAGCCTTGTGAGAAACCTTCTTCGAGGAATGCTTGTCGTTATTTGCTGTATGGCAGGGATAGCGGCGGCGGATGAAAAGAACATCCTGGTCACCAGCGGTAGCGATCGGGCCACCCCGATCGCGGTAGTACCGTTCGGCTGGCAGGGCGGCAGTGTGCTGCCGGACGACATGGCCCAGATCGTCAGTGACGACCTGCGCAACTCCGGTTACTACGCGCCGATTCCAAAAGGCAACATGATCAGCCAGCCAAACCAGGCCAGCGAAGTCGTGTTCCGTGACTGGAAAGCGGTGGGTGCGCAGTACCTGATGGTCGGCAACATCACGCCGGCCGGCGGTCGCCTGCAAATCACCTACACGTTGTTCAACGTGGCGACTGAGCAGCAGGTCCTGACCGGCAGCGTCTCGGGCACTGCCGAGCAGATCCGCGACATGGCCCACTACATTTCGGACCAGTCGTTTGAAAAGCTCACCGGCATCAAGGGTGCTTTCTCGACGCGCCTGCTGTACGTAACGGCTGAGCGTTTCTCCGTGGACAACACTCGCTACACCTTGCAGCGTTCGGACTACGACGGTGCGCGCGCTGTGACCTTGCTGCAATCCCGTGAGCCAATCCTGTCGCCGCGTTTCGCGCCGGACGGCAAGCGTATTGCCTACGTGTCTTTCGAGCAGAAGCGTCCGCGTATCTTCGTCCAGCACATTGATACTGGTCGTCGTGAGCAGATCACCAACTTCGAAGGCCTCAACGGTGCACCTGCGTGGTCGCCAGATGGTTCGCGCCTCGCGTTCGTGCTGTCCAAGGACGGCAACCCGGACATCTACGTGATGAACATGGCCACGCGCCAGATCACTCGTGCAACCAGCGGTCCGGGTATCAATACCGAACCGTTCTGGGGCAAGGATGGTTCGACCATCTACTTCACCTCTGACCGAGGCGGCAAGCCACAGGTCTATAAGGCGAACGTGAATGGTGGTGGTGCGGAGCGCGTTACTTTTATTGGTAACTACAACGCCAACCCTAAACTTTCGGCTGATGAAAAGACGTTGGTGATGATCCACCGTCAGGATGGTTTCACTAATTTCCGGGTTGCGGCCCAGGATTTGCAGCGTGGAACCGTAAAAATCCTTACAGATACCAACCTTGATGAGTCAGCCACTGTTGCGCCCAACGGCACCATGGTAATCTACGCCACCCGCCAGCAGGGCCGGGGAGTCTTGATGCTCGTGTCCATTAATGGACGCGTAAGGCTCCCACTTCCTACCGCACAAGGCGAAGTCAGAGAACCATCCTGGTCCCCTTACCTGAACTGACGCGGCGCTACAAAAAGATTTGCTTAACACACTGGGGTTCATTAGGAGTTTCACGATGGAAATGCTGAAGTTTGGTAAGTTTGCTGCTCTGGCTCTGGCTCTGTCCGTAGCCGTTGGTTGCTCGTCTAAAGGCGGCGACAATGCCGGTGAAGGCGCAGCTGTTGATCCAAACGCTGGTTACGGCGCTAACACTGGTGCGGTTGACGGCTCCCTGAGCGAAGAAGCTGCTCTGCGCGCTATCACCACTTTCTACTTCGAATACGACAGTTCGGACCTGAAACCAGAAGCCATGCGCGCTCTGGACGTTCACGCGAAGGACCTGAAAGCTAACGGCGCTCGCGTTGTTCTGGAAGGTAACACTGACGAACGTGGTACTCGTGAGTACAACATGGCACTGGGCGAGCGTCGTGCGAAAGCCGTTCAGCGCTACCTGGTACTGCAAGGTGTTGCTCCAGGCCAACTGGAACTGGTTTCCTACGGTAAAGAGCGTCCAGTTGCTACTGGCCACGACGAGCAGTCCTGGGCTCAAAACCGTCGCGTCGAACTGCGTAAGTAATTCGTCATGCGAACGTGCCGTCGTGCTCTGACTGTATTGGCTCTCAGCCTCGCACCGCTTGCGGTGTGGGCTGCGGTTCCTGTGGAAGATAGCAACTCTGGCTATAACAATAGCGGGAGCAGTTATCCGCCAGCGGGTTATGGCACGAACGGCGCCTATGCGGGGGGAGCGGCTACGTCCGCTCCCTCGGCACAGGGCGAACTGTTCAACCAGCTGCAACGCATGCAGGATCAATTGGCGCAGCAACAAGGCACCATTGAAGTACTGCAGAATCAAGTGAACCAGCTGAAGCAAGAAGGCCTGGAGCGTTACCAGGATCTTGATCGACGTATTGGAGCCGGCGTTCAACCTGCCGCAACTCCTGATAATTCTTCTGCCGGTGGCGCGCCTAGCGCTGCTGCCGGTGCAGCAGCAGGGGCGGCCGCAAGCCAAGCCCCTGCCGCGAGCAGTGAACCGGGTGATCCGGCGAAGGAAAAGCTGTATTACGATGCGGCCTTCGACCTGATCAAAGCCAAGGATTTCGACAAAGCCAGCCAGGCCTTTACCGCTTTCCTGCGTAAATACCCGAACAGCCAATATGCGGGCAACGCCCAATACTGGTTAGGTGAAGTCAACCTGGCAAAGGGTGATCTACAGGGCGCGGGCCAGGCATTTGCCAAGGTCAGTCAGCTGTACCCCAAGCACGCCAAGGTGCCGGACTCGCTGTACAAACTCGCTGACGTAGAACGCCGGCTGGGTCATACCGACAAGGTCAAAGGCATTCTGCAGCAGGTGGTAGCCCAATATCCGGGCACTTCCGCTGCCCAGTTGGCCCAACGGGATCTGCAGCGCTTGTAAGCGAGGTTTGCCCGTTTAGAAGAAACCCGCGCCTGGCGCGGGTTTTTTCGTTAGAATCCACGCCCTTTTATGAAACACGCTTTTTGGGGTCTACGCGTTGGCGGGGTCCCTTAAAGTGCCTGACGGAGGCGGACAGCCTGTTTAGCTGTTACGCCCGTGGCGACTATGCAAGACACATTACGTATTACCGAAGTTTTTTACTCGTTGCAGGGTGAAACGCGAACGGCCGGCCTGCCCACAGTATTTGTGCGTCTGACCGGTTGCCCCTTGCGTTGCCAGTATTGCGACAGCGCCTACGCCTTCAGTGGCGGCACGGTGCGCACCCTCGATGACATCCTGGAGCAGGTTGCCGGCTACAAGCCGCGCTACGTCTGTGTGACCGGCGGTGAGCCGCTGGCCCAGCCCAATGCCATCCCATTACTCAAGCAGCTGTGTGATGCCGGTTACGAGGTCTCCCTGGAAACCAGTGGCGCCCTGGATATCTCGGCGGTCGATCCGCGTGTAAGCCGCGTGGTGGATCTCAAGACCCCCGGCTCCAAGGAAGCGCACCGCAATCGCTACGAGAACATCGAGCTGTTGACGGCCAACGATCAGGTCAAGTTCGTCATCTGTTCGCGTGACGACTACGACTGGGCGAACTCCAAGCTGATCCAGTACGGCCTTGATCGCCGCGCAGGCGAAGTGCTGTTCTCGCCAAGCCACCATGATCTGAATGCGCGCGACCTTGCCGACTGGGTGGTGGCTGATAACCTGCCAGTCCGTCTGCAATTGCAGTTGCATAAATACCTTTGGAACGACGAGCCAGGACGCTGAAATGACTGAACCAATGATTGATCAAAAACGCGCGGTAATCCTGCTGTCCGGTGGCCTGGACTCGGCAACCGTGGTGGCGATGGCGCAAGCTGAAGGTTATGCCTGCTACACCATGAGCTTCGACTACGGCCAACGTCACCGTGCCGAGTTGAACGCTGCGGCCCGCGTCGCCCGCGACATGGGCGTGGTCGAACACAAAGTGATCGGTCTGAATCTCGACGGCATCGGCGGCTCCGCACTGACCGACAGCAGTATCGATGTGCCGGAAACCCCCGGTGAAGGCATCCCGGTGACCTACGTGCCGGCACGCAACACCGTGTTCCTGTCCCTGGCGCTTGGCTGGGCAGAAGTGCTCAATGCTCGCGATATTTTCATCGGCGTCAACGCAGTGGATTACTCCGGTTACCCTGACTGCCGCCCGGAGTTCGTCGAGTCGTTCGAGCGCATGGCCAATCTGGCGACAAAGGCCGGCGTAGAGGGGCAGGGCTTCCGCATCCTGGCTCCGCTGCAAAACCTCAGCAAGGCCGATATCGTGAAGGCAGGTGTAGGACTTGGCGTCGATTATTCGCTGACTGTTTCCTGCTACCAGGCAGACGATGACGGCCGTGCTTGTGGGAAATGCGACAGCTGCCGACTGCGTGCAGAAGGCTTCCAAGCCGCCGGAATTACTGACCCAACGCGTTATTTCTGATTTATTTCAAATAAGGTGTTGAATAATCCTTAGAAATCAGTATTATACGCGCCACCACACAGCGGGTCGTTAGCTCAGTTGGTAGAGCAGTTGGCTTTTAACCAATTGGTCGTAGGTTCGAATCCCACACGACCCACCATTTTTGGCGGTTTAGAAAATCCGGAAGGCCCACGCAAGTGAGGATTTCCGGGTTTTTTTTTGTCTGTTTGAAAACCCAGCAGCCCCAGGCGAATGAAAAACCTGGGGCTTTTTTACATCTGCGCGAGGTTGACGCTATCGCCGAAACCCATGGGTCACAATCGGGTTTTCAGGTCATTACTGGAAACGAAAAATCAGCCAAAGTCTTTGAAATACATAGAATTGTCCGACAATCATGCGCATGAAAAACTCTTCATAAACCCCCCGCTCGAACGTTGGTAGCTTCCCCATCGCTGCCCCACAATTCGAGTCCTAATAATGAATAACAAAACTCTTAAAGGCGCCTTGGCGCTCGCCGTTTCCCTTGCCTCAACCCCGTTGTTCGCCGGTGGTTTCGCGCTCAATGAACAAAGCATCAGTTCAATGGGCACGGGCTATGCTGGTCGTTCCTCCTCTGCCGAAGATGCCAGCACGGTGTTCGGCAACCCTGCCGGCATGTCGCGCCTGAAGCAGAATGAAGTCAGCCTCGGCGCGACTTACCTCGATGCCAAATCCAACATCAAGGACGCCAGTTCCGCGCAGTTTGGTGCCGACAACCCTGGTACCAACAAAGGCGATATGGTGCCCGGCATTGCCGTGCCGATGGGCTACCTGGTCACGCCCATCGATGAGCACTGGGCGTTCGGCCTGGGCATCTACGCGCCGTTCGGCCTGGTGACCGACTATGAACACAGCTTCCAGGGCAATGGCTTTGGCAACAAGAGCAAGGTCCAGGTCATCACCGTGCAGCCGACGGTCAGCTATGCCTTCAACGACAAAGTGTCGGTGGGCTTTGGTCCGACCTTCAACCGCATCAGCGGCGAGCTGGATTCGAAGGTGCCACTGGGTGGCGGCGCTGGCGAAAGCGTGAAGGTCAAAGGTGACGACAACGCCACCGGTTTCAACGCCGGTATCCTGGTGCAGCCCCTTGAAAGCACGCGCATCGGTGTGACCTACCACTCGCAGGTGGTCTACCACCTCAGCGGCAAGACCCATGCCTCCGGCTTGATTTCCGATGCGTTCGACGGTGGGCCGCAGAAGTATGACGCCAGCCTGGATGTGACCACGCCGTCATCGGTGGATTTCTCGGTAACCCATCAACTCAATGACGACTGGACCCTCTACCTCGGCAGCACCTACACCCGTTGGAGCCAGTTGAAGAAGATCACCATCAACAACGACGGAGTCTCCGACCTCACCGCTCAATTCGGTGGCCTGGGCTCCATCACCGAGCAGCAGCACTGGCATGACACGTGGTCCCACGCGATCGGTGCGGCCTATCGGGTCAACAAAGAACTCGTACTGCGGACCGGTTTCTCGGTGGACCAGACGCCTACCAACAACACCGACCGCTCCGTTCGAATTCCTACGGGGGACCGCACTGTTTTCAGCTTGGGTGCTGGCTGGACGCCCGTCGATAACCTGACCTTCGATGTGGCGTATTCCTACCTCAAGGAAGAACCGATCAAGGTGCGGCAGAACCTTTCCCAGGTTGGCCTGACTTACGATGCCAAATATGAAAACAGTGCCAACGGGTTCGGTGGCTCGGTGACTTACCGTTTTTGATAAAAAAACCGGCGGTAAATACGGGAAGCCCCATGTGGGGCTTCCCGTATTTTTGCCCGACGCAGGCGCAGGCGAACACCAGATTAGGCTTTTGAAACCATTCGATATTCTGTAGCCTTGCCGAGCTTCACCTTAACCCGTGCTTGATGAACACAATCACTTCGTCCGGCGGTGCCCGAAGGGCTCCAGAGCCGGTGGTACACTCGACTTTCGCGCAACTGCGCCTGCAGGTCTTGCGAACATGACGCAAATTTCCGAACGCCTTCTGGTTCAAGCCCACCTCGACGCCAAGCAGCCCAAGGCCCTCAGCGCCGATGAAGAGGCGAGCCTGCGCACTGCCATCGCCGCCGAGCTCAAGGCTCAGGATGCGGTGCTGGTTGCCCACTTCTACTGTGACCCGGTGATCCAGGCCCTGGCCGAAGAAACCGGTGGCTGTGTCTCCGACTCCTTGGAAATGGCCCGCTTCGGCGCCGCTCACCCGGCCAAGACCGTGTTGGTCGCCGGTGTGCGTTTCATGGGCGAGACCGCCAAGATCCTCACCCCTGAAAAACGCATCCTCATGCCCACCTTGGAAGCCACCTGCTCCCTGGACCTGGGCTGCCCCGTCGATGAGTTTTCGGCGTTCTGCGACCAGCATCCCGAACGCACCGTGGTGGTGTATGCCAACACTTCGGCGGCGGTCAAAGCCCGGGCGGATTGGGTGGTGACGTCAAGCTGCGCGCTGGAAATCGTCGAAAGCCTGATGGACAACGGCGAGACGATCATCTGGGGGCCAGACAAGCACCTGGGCACATACATCCAGCGTCAGACCGGTGCAGATATGCTGCTGTGGGACGGCGCCTGCATCGTCCACGAAGAGTTCAAGTCCAAGCAGTTGGAAGATATGAAGGCGCTTTACCCGGATGCAGCCATTCTGGTGCATCCGGAGTCGCCGACGTCGGTGATCGAACTGGCGGATGCCGTGGGCTCGACCAGCCAGCTGATTGCAGCGGCCCAGCGCCTGCCGAACAAGACGTTTATCGTCGCCACCGACCGCGGCATCTTCTACAAGATGCAGCAGCTGTGCCCGGACAAGGTCTTCGTCGAAGCGCCTACCGCCGGTAACGGCGCCGCTTGCCGCAGTTGCGCACACTGCCCGTGGATGGCAATGAACACGCTGGAGCGCACGTTGCAGTGCCTGCGTGAAGGCAGTAACGAAATTTTCGTCGAACCGTCGGTGATACCTCATGCCGTGCGTCCGCTCAAGCGCATGTTGGATTTCACCCAGGCGGCGCGGCTGAAGCTGGCCGGTAACGCATAGTCGAACGCGGTAAAAAATGTGGGAGGGGGGGCTTGCCCCCGATAGCAGTGTGTCAGTCACAGGTGTATTAACTGATCCACTGCTATCGGGAGCAAGCTCCCTCCCACATTTTGATCTCCAATAGGCAGAAGGTTATTTCTTCTGCTTCGGAATCCGCACCAACTGCGAGTCCGAATAGATGTCATGCCAGCTGCGTTTGCGCTTATCAAACAGCGACCAGATAAACCCCAGCCCCAGGCACAACCATGACGCAATCGACACCACGAAGCGCAGCAGCGCCTGCCACAGGCTGATCCGCGAGCCGTCAGCGTTCTGCACGCGTACGCCCCACACCTGCATGCCCAGGGTCTGGCCGGAATGAGTCCAGAACTTGGCGAAGAAGCCGAACAGCACAAACAACAGGATCGTCGACAACAACGGGTCGCCATCCAGCGCGCCGGATTCGGTGAGGGTGCGCATCCTGGCTTCACCGACAAACGCGATCCAGATCAGCTTGTAGATAAACGCGGTGACGATCATTAGTGCGGTACATAGCAGGAAATCATAGAACATCGCTGCCAGGCGACGGCCCAGGCCAACGGCGGGGAATTCGCCTTGCGGGCTCAGCAGGGGGTTCGGCATGGCAGGGCTCTCTTATGAAAAAAGCCATTTTACGAGCAAACGCATATAAAAAAGCCCCTGATGTCACCATCAGGGGCTTTTTGTCGCAGAAGAACTCAGTGGTTTTCTGCTTGTACTTCGTCAGCCTGCATGCCTTTCTGGCCTTGCACAGCAACGAATGTCACTTTCTGGCCTTCTTTCAGGCTCTTGAAGCCGTTGCCCTGAATAGCGCGGAAATGCACGAACAGATCCGGACCGCTTTCTGGAGTGATAAAACCAAACCCTTTCTCGTCGTTGAACCACTTGACGGTACCGCTCTGACGTTCAGCCATTTTCTTATTTCCTTGACGCTAAAAATTAATGACAGCCCCTTTCGCATGAAAGAGTACTGGGCTGGGTTGCAGGAAAGTAAGAGACGTCGAACGGGTTGTAGCGGACTTCTTTGGCTACTGCCCAGGTCCAGGTTCCAAGCGACCCATGCAAACACAGTGGGCAAACTCTACGCCAACTAATAGAGAAAAAACAAGCCCTGCCAAAAGCCCAGGTTTTGCTGGGGATCATGACACTTGGGTGAATAGTGTGAATCCGACTTATTCGATAGAGTTGATCACTTGTTATAGGTTAATCGCTCTAGTAGAGACTATCGGTAGTGCACTGTTTTATGGCGATTGCGTTACAGATTAGTGCACGTTAACGCAATCGCGTTACTTATAGAAACAGTCAATCAGCCACGATAGTAACGTTGTGGCACAAATGGCATTTTACTTACACGAAGTGGCACCTTTTTCCCACGCACCAACGCAGAGACTTCGGTATCCAGTGCGATGAATGCGCTGTCCAGGTAACCCATAGCGAGCGGGCCGCCGAGGGTCGGGCCGAAACCGCCGCTGCACACGCTGCCGATCACGGTGCCGTCTGCGTCGACAATCTCCGCGCCTTCACGTACGGGCGTGCGTTCCTGTGGCAGCAGGCCTACACGTTTGCGGCTCACGCCGGTTTGCTGCTGGGTGAAGATCTGGTCGGCGCCAGGGAAGCCACCGGCACGTGCACCGTCGGCACGGCGCGCCTTCGAGATAGCCCACAACAGGCTGGCCTCGATCGGGGTGGTGTCGGTGTTCATGTCGTGGCCGTACAGGCACAGCCCTGCTTCCAGGCGCAACGAGTCGCGGGCGCCCAGGCCGATGGCCTGTACTTCGGTCTCGGCCAGCAGGCTGCGCGCCAGGCTTTCGGCATTGGCGGCAGGCACGGAGATTTCGAAGCCGTCTTCACCGGTGTAGCCCGAACGGCTGACATAGCAGTCCACGCCCAGCAGGCGCAGGGAAGCGAATTGCATGAAGGTCATCTTGGTCACTTCCGGCGCCAGGCGCGCCAGCACCTTGACCGCGGCCGGGCCCTGCAGGGCCAGCAATGCACGCTCTTCGAACAGCGGCTCGATGGTGCACTGGTCGCCGATATGCTGGCGCAGGTGCGCCAGGTCCTGGTCCTTGCAGGCCGCATTGACCACCAGGAACAGTTCGTCGTTACCCAGGTTCGCCACCATCAGGTCATCGAGAATGCCGCCCTGCTCATTGGTGAACATCGCGTAACGCTGCATGCCCACCGGCAGATCGATGATGTCGACCGGCACCAGGGTTTCCAGAGCCTTGGCGGCGTTGGCACCGGTGAGGCGGATCTGGCCCATGTGGGACACATCGAACAAGCCGGCTTGATCACGGGTGTGCAGGTGTTCCTTCATCACGCCCAGCGGGTATTGCACTGGCATGTCGTAGCCGGCGAAGGGCACCATGCGTGCGCCCAGTTCGAGGTGCAGGGCGTGCAGAGGGGTTTTCAACAGGGTTTCGGTGGACATATTCAGCTCCTGAAAAACGTGCTGGCGCGCTTTTAGGCGTCAGCACTCGATAATGTTGACCGCCAAACCGCCACGGGCGGTTTCCTTGTATTTGCTTTTCATGTCGGCGCCGGTCTGGCGCATGGTGCGGATGACCTTGTCGAGGGACACAAAGTGCTGCCCATCGCCGCGCAAGGCCATGCGCACTGCATTGATCGCCTTGACCGAGCCCATGGCGTTACGCTCGATGCAGGGCACCTGCACCAGCCCGCCAATCGGGTCGCAGGTCAGGCCGAGGTTGTGTTCCATGCCGATTTCGGCGGCGTTTTCCACCTGGGACACGCTGCCGCCCAACACTTCGCACAACGCACCGGCGGCCATGGAACAGGCCACGCCGACCTCGCCTTGGCAGCCGACTTCGGCCCCGGAGATCGAGGCATTTTCCTTGTACAAAATGCCAATGGCCGCCGCCGTGAGCAGGAAGCGCACAACACCATCTTCATTCGCGCCGGGAATGAAGCGCATGTAGTAATGCAGCACCGCCGGTACGATCCCGGCCGCGCCATTGGTGGGCGCCGTGACCACGCGCCCGCCGTTGGCGTTTTCTTCGTTGACCGCCAGGGCGTAGAGGTTGACCCAGTCGAGCACCGACAACGGGTCGCGCAACGCCGACTCCGGGTTCTTGCACAACTGGCGATGCAGGGCCGCAGCACGACGCTTGACCTTCAAGCCGCCGGGCAGGATCCCTTCGTTGCGACAACCGGCGTCCACGCAGTCCTGCATCACCTGCCAGATTTTCAGCAAACCGGCGCGGGTTTCCGCTTCCGGGCGCCAGGCGCTTTCATTGGTCAGCATCACCTGGCTGATGGACAGCCCGTAAGTGGTGCAATGGCTCAGCAAATCCTTGGCGTGCTTGAACGGGAAGGTCAGGGGCGTGGCGTCTTCGACAATCCGGTCGGCGCCGGCGGCGTCTTCGTCCACCACAAAACCACCGCCGACCGAGTAGTACTCGCGGCTGCGGATCTGGATGCCCGCCGCATCAAAGGCACGAAAAATCATGCCGTTGGGATGGTAGGCGAGGGGTTTGCGAATCATCGCCAGGTGTTCTTTCTCGTTGAACGCAATGCGGTGTTCACCGAGCAGGTTCAGGTGGCCGTCCTTGCGCATCTGCGCCAGGCGTGTTGCCACGGTTTCGGTATTCACAGTGTCCGGGTGTTCGCCTTCCAGGCCCAGCAGTACGGCTTTGTCGCTGCCGTGGCCTTTGCCGGTGGCGCCCAGCGACCCATAGAGTTCCACCTTGACGCAGGTGGTGGCGCTCAGCAGGTTGTCACGCTTGAGACCCTCGACGAATCGAGCGGCCGCACGCATCGGGCCGACGGTGTGGGAGCTGGAGGGGCCAATGCCAATCTTGAACAGGTCGAACACGCTAAGGGACATGGTTGTTCTCCGGTTTCTTATTATTGGACGCGGTCAGTGTGGGAGGGGGCTTGCCCCCGATAGCGGTGGGTCAGCTACAGATTAGCTGGCTGACCCACTGCAATCGGGGGCAAGCCCCCTCCCACAGGGGACCGAGTTGATCTCTTGGTTACGCGTAGCTCTCGATGGAAGGGCATGCGCAAACAAGGTTGCGATCACCAAACACGTTGTCGACACGCCCCACCGGCGGCCAGTACTTGCCCTCGATCAACGACGGCACGGGGTACACCGCCTGCTCGCGGGTGTACGGGTGCGTCCACTCACTCACCAGTTCAGCGGCCGTGTGCGGGGCGTTTTTCAGAGGGTTGTCGTCCTTGTCCAGGGTGCCGTTTTCCACCGCGCGGATTTCTTCGCGGATGGCGATCATTGCGTTGCAGAAGCGGTCCAGTTCTTCCTTGGATTCACTTTCGGTCGGCTCGATCATCAGCGTGCCAGCCACCGGGAACGACATGGTCGGCGCATGGAAGCCGAAGTCGATCAGGCGCTTGGCCACGTCATCCACGCTGATGCCGCTGCTGTCCTTCAACGGGCGCAAATCCAGGATGCATTCGTGGGCCACCAGGCCGTTGCTGCCGGTGTACAGCACGGGGTAGTGCTCTTCCAGGCGACGGGAAATGTAGTTGGCGTTCAAAATCGCCAGCTGTGAAGCGCGCTTGAGGCCCGCACCGCCCATCATGCTGATGTACATCCAGGTGATCGGCAGGATGCTTGCGCTGCCGAACGGCGCCGCGCACACCGCGCCTTCCTTGCGTTCCATGGCCGCGTGGCCTGGCAGGAACGGCGTGAGGTGCGACTTGACGCCAATCGGGCCAACGCCCGGGCCGCCACCGCCGTGAGGAATGCAGAAGGTCTTGTGCAGGTTCAGGTGGGACACGTCGCCGCCGAACTTGCCCGGGGCGCACAGGCCGACCATGGCGTTCATGTTGGCGCCGTCGATGTACACCTGACCGCCGTTGTCATGAATGATGCCGCAGATTTCGCGGATGCCTTCTTCGAACACACCGTGGGTGGACGGGTAGGTGATCATCAGCGCGGCGAGGTGCTCACGATGCTCGATGGCCTTGGCACGCAGGTCTTCGATGTCGACGTTGCCACGGGCGTCGCACGCAGTGACGACCACGCGCATGCCGGCCATGTTGGCGGTCGCCGGGTTGGTGCCGTGGGCCGAAGACGGGATAAGGCAGATGTCGCGACGCTCTTCACCACGGCTCTGGTGGTAGGCACGAATGGCCAGGAGGCCGGCGTACTCACCCTGGGAACCGGCGTTCGGTTGCAGCGAGATCGCGTCGTAGCCGGTAGCCGCGCAGAGCATCGCTTCCAGTTCGGACGTCAGTTGCAGGTAGCCGGCGCTTTGTTCGGCCGGGGCGAACGGGTGCAGGGCACCGAACTCGGCCCAGGTCACCGGGATCATTTCGCTGGCGGCGTTGAGCTTCATGGTGCACGAGCCCAGCGGGATCATGGTGCGGTCCAGCGCCAGGTCCTTGTCGGCCAGTTTGCGCAGGTAGCGCATCAGCTCGGTTTCGGAATGGTAGCGGTTGAATACCGGGTGGCTGAGCACAGGCGACTGGCGCAGCAGGGCGGCAGGCAGGGTGCTGTCGACGCTGGCGTTGAAGGCCGGCAGGGCCTTGCCGTTGGCGAAGATGGACCACAGGGCTTCGATATCGGCCTGGGTGGTGGTTTCGTCCACCGACACACCCAGACGCTCGGCGTCCACCACACGCAGGTTGATGCGCTGGGCGCGGGCCTTGTCGTGCAGGGCGGCAGTGTTGGGGCCAGTGTTCAGGGTAATGGTGTCGAAAAAGTGGGCTTGTTCGACGGTCAGGCCCAGGGCGGTCAGGCCCTTGGCCAAAATCGCGGTGAGTTGATGCACACGCTGGGCGATCTGGGTCAGACCCTTGGGGCCGTGGTACACGGCGTACATGCTGGCGATGTTAGCCAGCAATACCTGGGCGGTGCAGATGTTCGACGTGGCTTTCTCGCGACGGATATGTTGTTCGCGGGTCTGCATGGCCAGGCGCAGGGCCGGTTTGCCGAAACGGTCGACGGACACACCGACCAGGCGGCCCGGCATGTCGCGCTTGAACGCATCCTTGGTGGAGAAGTACGCCGCGTGCGGGCCACCAAAGCCCAGCGGCACGCCGAAGCGTTGCGCGCTGCCGATGGCCACGTCGGCACCGAACTCGCCCGGTGGGGTCAGCAGGGTCAGGGCCAGCAGGTCGGCGGCCACGGCCACTAGGGCATTGGCGGCGTGGAAGCGCTCGGTCAGTTCGCGGTAGTCGAAGACGTCACCGTTGCTGGCTGGGTATTGCAACAGGGCGCCGAAGAATGGGCTGACGTCGGTCAATTCACGCTCATCGCCCACCACCACGTCGATGCCCAACGGCTCGGCACGGGTGCGCAGCACGTCGAGGGTCTGCGGGTGGCTGTGGATCGAAGCGAAGAAGGCGCTGCTGCCCTTGTTCTTGCTCAGGCGCTTGCAGAAGGTCATGGCTTCGGCGGCGGCGGTGGCTTCGTCGAGCAGGGAGGCGTTGGCGATCGGCAGGCCGGTGAGGTCGCTGATCAGGGTCTGGAAGTTCAGCAGCGCTTCCAGGCGGCCTTGGGAAATCTCGGGTTGGTACGGGGTGTAGGCGGTGTACCAGGCCGGGTTTTCCAACAGGTTGCGTAGGATCGGCGACGGCGTGTGGCAGTTGTAGTAGCCCTGACCGATGTAGGTCTTGAACAGTTGGTTCTTGCCGGCGATGGCCTTGATCTTGGCCAGGGCCTCGGCTTCGCTCAGGCCGTCTTCCAGGCCGAGCACGCTGGTGCCCTTGATGCTTTCCGGGATCACGCTGGCGCTCAGGGCTTCCAGGGAGTCAAAACCGAGGCTGGCGAGCATCTGCTGCTCGTCCTCCTGGCGCGGGCCGATGTGGCGGGCGATGAATTCGTTGGCGGTGGTGAGATTAACGGTCATGGCGCGCTCCTCAGGCTTCAGCGTTGGCTTTGATCAGGCGGTCGTACGCGTCCTGATCCAACAGTTTAGCCACTGCACTGGCATCGGCCGGTTTAAAGCGGAAGAACCAACCCTCGCCCATCGGGTCTTCGTTGACCAGTTCCGGGCTGCCGTCAAGTTTGTCGTTCACTTCGAGGACTTCCCCGTCCAGCGGCATGTACACGCCGCTGGCGGCCTTGACCGATTCCACGGTGGACGCTTCGGCGCCCTTGTCGTAGGCCTGCAACTCCGGCAGTTGCACGAAAACCACGTCACCCAGCGCGTTCTGCGCGAAAGCGGTGATACCCACGGTGACGCTGCCGTCAGCTTCGGCGCGCAGCCATTCGTGATCTTCAGTGAAACGCAACTCGCTCATGGAAACTCCTCAGGGCCAGATTCGTCTGGTGGACGGGATTGGAATAATGGGGAGTTGCTTAGCAATATCGCGGCCAACGTCATTAAGCCTATATAAATCAATGACTTGATAGATTTTGTTATGACGATATGCATTTTGCCTGTAGCGATTTCGCTACAGTTTGGCCTGTGAAAAAAAGCCTATGTGGATCAAAGCCTTGCATGGCGCGCAAAAAATAGGGCTGTAGCGATATCGTTACGCTGTAGCGCTTTCAGTACAGTCGATGTCGTTCTCAGACCAACATTTGCAATGCGATCCCTGTGGGAGCGGGCTTGCTCGCGAATGCGGAGGGTCAGCCAACACACCTGTGACTGATACACCGTATTCGCGAGCAAGCCCGCTCCCACATTTTTGAACCATGTTCACTCAAGGCTTGTTGGGAATGCCGTACTTGCGCAGACGATGGGCAATCGCCGTATGGGACGTCTGCAACCGGCTGGCCAGTTGGCGAGTCGAGGGGTAGCTGGTGTAGAGGGTTTCCAGCAGGTTGCGCTCGAAGTCTTCCACCGCCTGTTCCAGGCTGTCGATTTCGCCGTCGCTCTGGCGGGCTACCGAGGTGCCGGCGATGTCGAGGTCGCCGATGTCCACCAGGCTGCTTTCGCAGATCGCGGCGGCGCGGAAGATCACGTTCTGCAATTGGCGCACGTTGCCTGGCCAGCGGTTGCCCAGCAGCGCCGGGTAGGTGCCGGGCGCCAGGCGGCAAACCGGACGCTGGATCTGCGCACAGGCCTGCTGCATGAAATAGCGGGCGAGCAACAGGATGTCCTGGCCGCGTGCACGCAGCGGCGGCACTTCGACGTTGAGCACGTTGAGGCGGTAGAACAGGTCTTCGCGGAAGGTGCCCTCGCTGACCATCTTCTCCAGGTCGCGGTGGGTGGCGCTGAGGATGCGCACATTGACCTTCACTTCACGGTCGCCGCCAACGCGTCGGAAGCTGCCGTCATTGAGAAAACGCAGCAGCTTGGCCTGTAAGTAAGGTGACATCTCGCCGATTTCATCGAGGAACACCGTGCCTTGGTTAGCCAGTTCCATCAGGCCGGGCTTGCCACCGCGTTGCGCGCCGGTAAAGGCGCCGGGTGCATAGCCGAACAGTTCGCTTTCGGCGAGGTTTTCCGGCAGCGCCGCGCAGTTCAAGGCCAGGAACGGCGCGCTGTGGCGTGCGCTGATGGCATGGCAGGCACGCGCCACCAGTTCTTTGCCGGTGCCCGTCTCGCCCTGGATCAACAGCGGCGCATCCAGCGCCGCCACCCGCTGCGCACGCGCCTTGAGGGTGCGGATCACCGGGGACTCGCCAAGCAGTGCATCAAACCCTTCGGCATGGTCATGGTGCAGCGCCGACAGTTGTTCGCCGATGCGGTTGGGTTGGTACAGGGTGAGCAGGGCGCCGGCGTCGGTGATCGGCGTGGCGTCCAGCAGCAGGGTCTGGCCGTTGACGCTGATCTCGCGCAGGGGCAGGCGAAAGCCGTGTTCGAGCAAGGTGTCCAGCAGCGCCGGGTCGTTGAACAGTTCGCTGATGCTTTCGCCGGCCGGTTCGCGGCCATACAGGGCGATCAGCGCCGGGTTGGCCAGCAGGATCTTGCCCGCGCTGTCCAGCGCCAGCACCGGGTCGGTCATGGCGGCCAGCAGGGCGTCGAGTTGCAGGTGGCGGCGTTGGCCGGGGAGGATGTCCACCACGGTCACCGCCTGCACGCCGTGCACGCTGAACAGCGCGTCGCGCAGCTCTTCGAGCACATTGGCGCTCAGGGTCGGTGCGTCGATGTAGACGTTGGGCGGCACCATCTCCACCGCATCCAGGTTGAGATTGCGCCCACCGAGCAGGGCCAGGACTTCCTGGGTGATGCCGACGCGGTCGATGAAGCTGACGTGGATACGCATGGGGCGGTTGTTGGTTCTGGCGTACTGAGGGTGGCCAGTATGCCTGACGGGTGATGGAGATCAAAAATGTGGGAGCGGGCTTGCTCGCGAATACGGTGGGTCAGTGAAAAAATTGCTGACTGACACACTGCATTCGCGAGCAAGCCCGCTCCCACATTTGATTGTTGGTGCCTGGGAAATCGGGTTATTCGAGGTGCTCGGGCTTGATCGGGTCCCCGGCCTTCACATCCAGTTGATGCCGCACATCCTCGAACATCAAGTCGTACTGCTTGTGCATCGAGCCATTCAACACCGCGACCTTCGGCATCCCATACTTCTGCGCGATGTTCATCGCATGCCGCGCAAAGTCGAATGCCTGGTCCTTGGGCAGGAAAAACTCCTCCTTCAGGTCCTTGCCCTGCACCGAGCCATGCAGCTTGAACAGCATGCCCTTGCCTTCCTTTGGGTCCTGGCTGACTTCGTAGTCGATGCACAGGTTGTAGCTGTAGTCCTGGGCATTCAGCGCGTGACGTTCAACATGCAAGTGACCGGGTTCAAAGGTGGCCATAGGCGTCTCTCCTCTACTTCAAAGATAGGTGATGCCAGGTGTTGCCGTACTGATGCGTGTACCGGCACTGCCCTGGACGATGGCTTCGATGTCCGAGAGTGAACCGATGACGGCGGTTTTGCCAGTCTTGCGGGCGAACTCGCAGGCCGCTTGGACCTTGGGCCCCATGGAACCGGCGGCGAAGCCGAGCTTTTCCATTTCGTCGGGGTGGGCCTGGCCGATGGCTTTCTGGGTCGGCTTGCCGTAGTCGATGAAGGCCGCGTTGACGTCGGTGGCGATCACCAGCAGATCGGCCTCCAGTTGCGAGGCCAGCAGCGAGGAACACAGGTCTTTGTCGATCACGGCCTCAATCCCGCGCAGCTTGCCGTCTTCGCCATACATGGTCGGGATGCCGCCGCCGCCGGCGCAGATCACGATGGCGCTTTTTTCCAGCAGCCACTTGATCGGGCGGATTTCAAAGATGCGTTTGGGCCGTGGGCTGGCGACCACGCGACGATACTTGTCGCCATCCGGTGCAATGGCCCAGCCTTTTTCGGCGGCGAGTTTCTCCGCTTCGGCCTTGGAATACACCGGGCCGATGGGCTTGGTCGGGTTCTTGAAGGCGGGGTCCTTGGCGTCCACTTCCACTTGGGAGAGCAGGGTAGCGAAGGGCACTTCGAAGTCCAGCAGGTTGCCCAGTTCCTGTTCGATGATGTAGCCGATCATGCCTTCGGTCTCGGCGCCGAGCACGTCCAGCGGGTATGGCGAGACCTGGGTGTAGGCCGCCGCCTGCAATGACAGCAGGCCGACTTGCGGCCCATTGCCGTGGGCGATCACCAGCTCGTTGCCGGCATGGATCTTGGCGATCTGTTCAGTGGCGATGCGGATATTGGCGCGTTGGTTGTCCGCGGTCATGGGTTCACCACGGCGGAGCAGGGCGTTGCCGCCCAGGGCTACGACGATGCGCATAATGCAATCCTTCTAGAATTCAGCGTTGTGAACACCGGACAAAATGTGGGAGGGGGCTCGCCCCCGATTGCAGTGTGCCAGTCGAAAAATCTGTCACTGATGCGCCGCCATCGGGGGCAAGCCCCCTCCCACATTTGACCGTGTTGACTTTAGATATCAGCGAGTGCCGACACCAGAATCGCCTTGATGGTATGCATGCGGTTTTCCGCCTGCTCAAACGCGATGTTGGCCGGCGACTCGAACACCTCTTCGGTCACTTCCACGCCATTGGCCAGGTTCGGGTACCGCGCGGCGATGTCCTTGCCCACCTTGGTTTCGCTGTTGTGGAACGCCGGCAGGCAGTGCATGAATTTCACCCGTGGGTTGCCCGAGGCTTTCATCATCTTGGCGTTGACCTGGTACGGCAGCAGTTGCTCGATGCGCTCGTCCCACGCTTCCACCGGCTCGCCCATGGACACCCAGATATCGGTGTGGATGAAGTCCACGCCTTTCACCGCTTCCTTCGGGTCTTCGGTGATGGTGATACGCGCGCCGCTTTCTTCGGCAAACGCATGGCATTGCTTGATGAAGTCCGCGTGCGGCCACAGCGCTTTCGGCGCGCCGATGCGCACGTCCATGCCCAGCTTGGCGCCGATCATCAGCAGCGAATTGCCCATGTTGTAGCGCGCATCCCCCAGGTAGGCGTAGCTGATGTCATGCAGCGGCTTGTCGCTGTGCTCGCGCATGGTCAGGGTGTCGGCGATCATTTGGGTCGGGTGGAATTCGGCGGTGAGGCCGTTGAACACCGGCACGCCGGCGAACTTGGCCAGTTCTTCGACGATTTCCTGCTCGAAGCCACGGTACTCGATCGCATCAAACATGCGCCCGAGCACGCGGGCGGTGTCTTTCATGCTTTCCTTGTGGCCGATCTGCGACGACACCGGGTCGATGTAGGTGACGTGGGCGCCTTGGTCATGGGCTGCGACCTCGAAGGCGCAGCGGGTGCGGGTCGAGGTTTTTTCGAAGATCAGCGCGATGTTCTTGCCTTGCAGGTGCGGACGCTCGGTGCCGGTGTATTTGGCGCGCTTGAGGTCGCGGGACAGGTCCAGCAGGTAATGCAGCTCGCGGGTGGTGTGGTGCATCAGCGACAGCAGGCTGCGGTTGCGCATGTTGAAAGCCATGATGGAATCTCCTTAGTAGTCGATTGGGTCGCGGATGATCGGGCAGGTCATGCAGTGGCCGCCGCCACGGCCACGACCGAGCTCACCGGCGCTGATAGTGATGACTTCCACCCCGGCCTTGCGCAGCAAGGTGTTGGTGTAGGTGTTGCGGTCGTAGCCGATCACCACGCCAGGCTCCACCGCCACCACGTTGTTGCCGTCATCCCACTGTTCGCGCTCGGCGGCGAAGCTGTTGCCGCCGGTCTCGACCACACGCAGGGCCTTGAGGTTGAGGGCCGCGGCGACGGTTTCGAGGAAGTTGGTTTTTTCGCGTTGGATGTCGATGCCGTGTGGCTTGCTTTCATCCGGGCGCAGGGTGAAAGGCACGATCTGGTTGACCACTTCGGGGAAGATGGTCACCAGGTCGCGGTCGCAGAAGCTGAACACGGTGTCCAGGTGCATCGCCGCGCGGGACTTCGGCAGGCCGGCGACGATCACGCGTTCCACCGCCTTGTTCTTGAACAGGTTGCGCGCCAGTTGACCGATGGCCTGGTGGGACGAGCGCTCGCCCATGCCGATCAGTACCACGCCGTTACCAATCGGCATTACGTCGCCACCTTCCAGGGTGGAGGCGCCGTGCTCCTGGTCGGGGTCGCCGTACCAGATCTGGAAGTCGGCGTTGGTGAACTCGGGGTGGAACTTGTAGATGGCCGAGGCCAGCAGGGTTTCCTGGCGTCGCGCCGGCCAGTACATCGGGTTGAGCGTCACGCCGCCGTAGATCCAGCAGGTGGTGTCGCGGGTGAACTGGGTGTTGGGCAGCGGCGGCAGTATGAAGCTCGAATGCCCGAGGAAATCGCGGAACATCTCGATGGTCTTGCCGCCGAAACTGCTTGGCAGGTCATCGGCCGACACGCCACCGATCAGGTACTCGCTGATTTTGCGCGGCTCCAGGCTGCGCAGCCAGGAGCTGACTTCATCGACCAGGCCCAGGCCCACGGTGTTGGAGGTGATCTTGCGCTCCAGGATCCAGTCCAGTGCTTCGGGGATGGCGACGATGTCGGTGAGCAGGTTGTGCATTTCCAGCACATCAATGTCCCGCTCGCGCATCTTGGTCACGAAGTCGAAATGGTCGCGCTTGGCCTGGGCCACCCACAGCACGTCATCGAACAGCAGTTCATCGCAATTGTTGGGGGTCAGCCGCTGGTGGGCCAAACCTGGGGAGCACACCATGACTTTGCGCAGTTTGCCGGCTTCGGAATGTACGCCGTACTTCACTTTTTCCGTGGTCATTACAGATCCTCCAGTCAGAATTACAGAGTCAGGAAGCCGTCGTAGAGGCCATAGGCAGCCACCAAGGCGCCAATGACTACTGCGGCGAAAATCAGCTTCTCGACGTTGGTGAAAATCGGTTTGCCCAGTTCATGCTTGGCCTTGGCGAACAGGATCACGCCAGGGGCATACAGCAGGGCGGAAAGCAGCAGGTATTTGACGCCGCCGGCGTAGAGCAGCCAGACCGCGTAGACCAGCGCGATACCGCCGATGAACAGGTCTTTCTTGCGCTCGGCAATGGCGTTTTCGTAAGTCTCGCCGCGCACCGCCAGCAGCAACGCGTAGGCTGCCGACCACAGGTAGGGCACCAGGATCATCGAGGTGGCGAGGTAGATCAGCGACAGGTAGGTGCTGGCGGAAAACAGCGTGATCACCAGGAATATCTGCACCATGGCGTTGGTCAGCCACAGGGCGTTGGCCGGTACGTGGTTGGCGTTCTCCTTGCGCAGGAACTCCGGCATGGTGTGGTCCTTGGCGGCGGCGAACATGATTTCCGCACACAGCAGCACCCACGATAGCAACGCCCCCAGCAGTGAGATGATCAAGCCGACGCTGATCAGCACCGCGCCCCAGTGGCCCACCACATGCTCCAGCACGGCGGCCATCGACGGGTTCTGCAGCTTGGCCAGTTCCGGTTGGGTCATGATCCCCAGGGACAGCACGTTCACCAGCATCAGGAACAGCAGCACGGTGATAAAGCCGATCACGGTGGCCTTGCCGACGTCGGAGCGTTTTTCCGCACGGGACGAGAAGATGCTCGCGCCTTCGATGCCGATGAACACCCAGACGGTGACCAGCATCATGTTGCGCACTTGGTTCATCACACTGCCCAGGTCAGGGTTTTTCACGCCCCAGATGTCGGCGGTGAAGATCTCCAGCTTGAACGCGAACAGCGCGATCAATACGAACAGCACCAGCGGCACGACCTTGGCGACGGTGGTCACCAGGTTGATGAACGCCGCTTCCTTGATCCCGCGCAGTACCAGGAAGTGCACGGCCCACAGCAGCACCGAAGCACCGATCACCGCAGCCGGCGTGTTGCCTTCGCCGAAAATGGGGAAGAAGTAACCCAGGGTGCTGAACAGCAACACGAAGTAACCGACGTTGCCCAGCCACGCACTGATCCAGTAACCCCAGGCGGACGAGAAACCCATGTAATCGCCAAAGCCCGCCTTGGCGTAGGCGTATACGCCACCGTCGAGGTCGGGCTTGCGGTTGGCGAGGGTCTGGAACACAAAGGCGAGGGTCAACATGCCGATGGCGGTAATCACCCAACCAATCAATACCGCGCCGACATCGGCACTGGCGGCCATGTTTTGCGGCAGTGAAAAGATCCCGCCGCCAATCATCGAGCCCACGACAAGTGCAACCAGTGCGCCCAGTCGAAGTTTTCCGGGAGATTCAGACATCGCATAACTCCAATGCAGGAGAAGAGAGACCACAGAATAAATCCGTGCGCTAATCAAACAGCTGACTCAGATCACTTCATTGGCACATTCCATTGTGAATTAATGACTTAGGCTGGAAAATCGTGGGCGATAAGAATCCTCGGAAAGTATTGGCGCAGAGCCATTCTTTCCTTTTGGTTAATCATTTAGTCAGCGCTATGGAGGTTTTAAGCTAGACCGTATTCTTGAATATGCAAACTTTTCGGATGGCGTTTCACGAACTGTCAGACAATCCGGTATTTAAATTCTAAATAAGACTAAACTCGAATGCCTGACATGCAATTGCGTTATGAGCCTCCCGGTTTTATCGCCTTCACTAATAAACGCTACACTCGCTGAGTTAATTAGCCGAGTGCACAGTTGTCAGCTCAAGTTGTTGTTCATTCAGGAGTGTTCATGTCTCAACCGGCCCAGAAACTGCGACTTGGTGCCCTGATTGCCCTGGTGGTGGGGTCGATGATCGGCGGGGGGATTTTTTCCTTGCCGCAAAACATGGCCGCTCGCGCCGAGGTCGGGGCCGTGTTGATCGGCTGGGCGATCACTGCCGTTGGCATGCTGACCCTGGCCTTCGTGTTCCAGACCCTGGCCAATCGCAAACCCGAGTTGGACTCGGGCGTGTATGCCTACGCCAAGGCGGGTTTTGGCGACTACATGGGGTTTTCGTCGGCTTGGGGTTATTGGATCAGTGCGTGGATGGGCAACGTCGGTTACTTCGTGTTGCTATTCAGTACCCTGGGTTACTTCTTCCCCGTGTTCGGCCAGGGCAACACGCCGGTGGCGATCGGCTGCGCGTCCTTGCTGCTGTGGGCCGTGCATTTCCTGGTGCTGCGCGGGATCAAGGAGGCGGCGTTCATCAACCAGATCACAACGGTGGCGAAGATCGTACCGCTGCTGATGTTTATCGTGATCGCCGCCGTGGCGTTCAAGGCGGATATCTTCACCCGCGATATCTGGGGCCTGGGCAACCCGAACATCGGCAATGTGGTGGACCAGGTGCGCAACATGATGCTGGTCACCGTGTTTGTATTTATTGGTATCGAGGGCGCCAGCGTGTACTCGGCGCGGGCCGAGAAACGCTCGGACGTGGGCCGCGCCACGGTGATCGGTTTTCTGGGCGTGCTGGCCTTGCTGGTGCTGGTGAACGTGCTGTCCCTGGGGATCATGAGCCAGCCGGAACTCGCGCAATTGCAAAACCCGTCCCTGGCCGGCGTGCTGGAACATATCGTCGGCCCCTGGGGGGCGATGGCGATCAGCATCGGCCTGGCGGTGTCGCTGCTCGGCGCGTTGCTGTCCTGGGCGCTGCTCTGTGCGGAAATCCTCTACGCCACGGCCCATGACAAGACCATGCCGGCGTTCCTGAAGAAGGAAAACGCCAACCAGGTGCCGGTCAACGCGCTGTGGCTGACCAATGTGATGATCCAGGTCTTCCTGGTGATCACGCTGTTTTCCCACAGCACCTACACCACACTGATTTACCTGGCCTCATCGATGATCCTGGTGCCCTACTTGTGGTCGGCCGCCTATGCCGTGCTGTTGAGCGGGCGCGGCGAGACCTACGAAGGCGCCCACGGCCAGCGCATGAAGGATCTGCTGGTGGCGCTGATCGCCCTCGGCTACGCGGTGTGGCTACTGTATGCCGGGGGCTTGAAGTACCTGCTGCTATCGGCGCTGCTGTATGCACCGGGGGTGATCCTGTTTGCCCTCGCCAAGCGTGAGCAGCGCCAGCCCTTGTTTACCCACATGGAAAAAGGCATTTTCAGCTGTGTGATCACCGGCGCGGGGCTGGCGGCGTATGGGTTGTACAGCGGGGTATTGTCGTTGTGAAACTGGTGTATCAACCGCCTTATGATTGGGCGGCGATGGTGGGGTTTCTGTCGGCGCGGGCGATCGGCGGGATGGAGACGGTCGAGGCGGGGGTGTACCGGCGCAGTATCAGCCTCGGCGGGCAGCACGGCTGGATCAGCGTGGCACTGGGGGATGGCGATTGGCTAGACGTGGAGGTGGGTTTTCCAGACCCGGCGGCGTTGCCTGAGATCGAACGGCGCCTGCGCACGATGTTCGATCTGGATGCGCAGCCCCAGTTGATCAACCCGCAATTGGCGACGGACCCCTTGATGGCGCAGTTGGTCGCGGCCCGTCCGGGTCTGCGCGTGCCGGGCACCTGGGATGGCCTGGAACTGGCGATTCGTGCGGTGCTGGGCCAGCAGATTACCGTGGCGGCGGCGATTCGCCTGGCGGGCAAGCTGGTGGCGCAGTATGGCCAGCCGCTGGAGACGCCGTACGTCGGTATCACCCATGTGTTCCCCACGCCCGAGGTATTGGCGGCAGCGGACCTGGCCACACTGGGCATGCCCAAGGCACGTGGGCGGACCTTATCCGGCGTCGCGCAGGCGTTGCTGGATGACCCTCAGCTGTTCGAACCCAAAGCCAGTCTCAAGGAAGGCGTGGCGCGCTTGGTGGCGTTGCCGGGGATCGGCGACTGGACCGCGCAATACATCGCCATGCGCCAGATGCGCGAGACGGATGCGTTTGCGTCGGGGGATATCGGCTTGATCAATGCGCTGGCGGCGTTGGAGGGCGGGCCGGTGTCGGCGCGGCAGTTGTTGGCGCGGGCTGAGGCTTGGCGGCCGTTGCGGGCGTATGCAGCGCAGCATCTCTGGACGTCGTTGCAGCGCTCAGATTGAGGGTGCCTGTACTGGCCTCATCGGGGGCAAGCCCCCTCCCACAGTTTGATTTGTGAACAACATCCAAAAATGTGGGAGGGGGCTTGCCCCCGATGGCGATAGTCGAGTCACCACTGCGCTCGGTGTGAACCCAGTTCCCCAGCCGCTAGATCCCACTGCAACGGCGTGCCGCTGATAGTCACCGGCGGCAACAATCGATGCGCCTGGCCCCAGGCCGTCTGTTCCACCACCAGGCCTTGATCGCTCGGTTGCTCAGCCCGCAATGCCGGCTGCTCCGGCATCTGCCCGGCGTCCACCAGCAACTTCGCCGTACGCGCCAACGACAACTGCGCCGATCCACCACGGCCGGATTTCAATCTTTCGCTCAATGCCCGAATCGCACTGGCCGCCATCAAATACCCGGTGGCGTGATCCAGTGCCTGCAACGGCAGCGGCACCGGTTTGTCCCCCTGTTTCCAGGCCATGCCTGCGGCGGCAATCCCGCTGCTCATCTGCACCAGGCTGTCGAAACCCCGGCGATTGCGCCACGGGCCGCTCCAGCCGTAGGCGTTGAGGCTTACGTCGATCAGGCCGGGGGCGAGGGTTTGCAGTTCACTGGCGCTGTAGCCCAGTAGTTCCAGGGCGTCGGCGCGGTAACCGTGGAACAGGATGTCGGCCTCCCTGAGCAGGCATTCGAAAACCTGGCGGTCTCGGGCGCTTTTCAAGTCCAGGCGGGCGCAGCGTTTGCCCAGGGTCATTTCCGGCACTACGCCGGGCTCGTTCCAGGTCGGTGAGTCGATGCGCAATACATCCGCACCCAGCCCTGCGAGGAAACGGCTGGCCACCGGGCCGGCCAGCACGCGGGTCAGGTCCAATACCTTGAGGCCCGCCAGTGGACGCGCCACCGAGCCGAGCCAGGGTTTGTCGAGGGCGGTTGCAAAGGTCTGGCGCTGCACCAGTGCCTCGGCATTGACGGCCAGGCCCTGAGGGTGGGTTTGCCAGGCTTGCCAGGTACGCATCTGCGCGGCACAACCGCCTTCATCGACAATCGCCTGTTCCAGTTCGGCAGCGGTCCAGGCGGCAACCTTGTTGGCCAGGCCGCTGCGGTCGACGGCTTTGCCCAGTACGCGCTCAGCGGAGGCACGGTGATGGGGTGCGTTGGTGTGCAGGCGAATCCAGCCATCGGCGCAGGCGTAGTCGCCGGCCACCGGGTCCCACAGCGGTGGCGTTTTCCAGCCTACCGGGCGAATCGATGACGAGAACCAGAAGGACGCAAATCGCCGATCCACACTGACGCCGGGCAGGCGCCCGGTCTGTTGCTGGATCAACTGGGCCACAGCCTGGCCGGCGGCACCGATGCTGGCGCAGGCCAGTTCGGTGACGGCGAAGGCCGAGGGCAGGGCGCCGGCCTCGGTGGTGGTCAGTGGCGTGCGCGGTAAATCGAGTGCGGCTTGGATGGGGGTCAGCAGGTCAGTCATCAACGGCCCTCCTTAAGAGAAGGGCCACTATAGAAGATGATCAGGCGGGTGTGACAATCCCAGGTTCCAGCGGCAGGTCGATACTGGCGATAAAACCGCCTTGGGCATGATTGGCCAGGAACAGGCTGCCGCCATGGCGCTCGGCGGCGCGACGGGCAATCGCCAGGCCCAGGCCGTGGCCTTGTGCGGTCTGGCCTGGGGCGCGGTAGAACGGTTCGCCCAATTGGCTCAGGTGTTCGGCGTCAACGCCGGGGCCGTGGTCGCGCACGCTGATCACAATATGCTCGCCGTGAAGGTGGGCGTGTAGCTCGATCGGCTGGCTCGGCGGGTTGAAGCGCTGGGCGTTGCGCAGCAGGTTATCCACTGCCCGTTCGATCATGGTCGGCCACCCCTTGAGGTGCAGTTCGGTATCGGTGGTGAGCTGCACCACCTGATCCGGCGCGCTGAGTTGGGCGTCTTTTTGCAGGGTCTTGAGCAACGGGTTGAGGTCGATCTCTTCGGCGCTGGCGTTATCGGCATCAACGCGGGCCAGTACCAGGATCTCGCTGATCAGCGCTTCGAGTCGGTCGCACTCTCGAGTCAGGCGCGGCCAGAGTTTCTCCCGCTCTTCGGGGTTGGCTCGTTCGGCCAGGGCCAGGGCGATGCGCAGGCGGGCCAGGGGCGAGCGCAATTCGTGGGACACGTCGCGCAGTAACTGGCGCTGGCTGCCGATCAGGCTTTGCAGGCGCGCGCCCATGCGGTTGAAGTCGGTGGCCAGCACGCCGAATTCATCGCGTCGGTTGGCCAACTGCGCCAGGCTGTTTTGCTGGTAGGTGGCTTGCCCCAGGTCATGCACGGCACCGCGCAGTCGGCTTAAGGGGCGCGTGATGGACAGTGTGACGAACAGGCTGAACAGGGTCAGCACCACCAAGGCGATGACCAATGCGCTCAACGGCCATGTCAGGCTGCTGCGATGCCATTCGTCCAGTTCCGGGTGCGGGATGCGGTAGATCAACAGGTAAGTGTCGCCGGTCTTCTCGCTGGTGTATTCAGCGGTCAGGCGGCGCCAGGGCAGGTGGCCGTCCTTGCTATCGTTCTGGCGGGCTTCGAAGGCGGCGGCGCGGCGTGGGAAGGTGCCGCGCACCACCGGCTCGCCGCTTTCGTTCAGCACCTGCACGTCGATGTGGTACTGGCGTTTGCGCTGTTGCAGCAACTCCTGGGCAGCGTCCTCACCCTGGGTTTCGTAGAGTTGGGTCCACTCTTCGGCCAGGTTGTTGAGGCCGGGGTGACGGCTGAGAATCCAGGCATCTTGATTGAGCATATGCCCAAGCAGGATCGACAACCCGGCAACCAAGGCGATGGCCAGCCAGAAACTGGCCAGGATGCGCCAGAACAATGAACGCACAGGAAACCCTCAAGCAGGAAAAGCCCAGTGGCGGGGGCCACTGGGCTGGGAGCGTTAACGCGAGGGCATTATTGCGCTTTTTGCGGCTGTTGCGCTTTCCAGGCCTGGAATTCCTTCCATTCGGCGCGGCGCTGTTCCTGTTGCTTGACGATCTCGTCGAATTTCTTCTGCTGGTCAGGCTTGAGTACCGCGCGGATATCCGCCTGGGTTTTCTGCTTGCCGGCGGCGATTTCGTCTTGCATGGCCTTCTGGTCAGCCGGCGGGAGCTTGTCCAGGTACTTTTTGGTCAGGTCCTTGCGAGCGTGCCATTGGTCGCCCATCAGTTTGCCGATCTGCTGGCGCTGTTCCTTGCTCAGGTCCAACTGGCTGAAAGGGCCGCCTTTGCCACGCGGACCGTGTTCGCCGCCGTGACCCGGGCCACCCATCATGTGGCCTTCGGGGCCGCCCATCGGGCCTGGGCCTTCGGGCATTGCGGCCATGGCAACGGTCGGCAGGGCAGCGGCGAACATCAAAGCGATAAGGGTCTTGCGCATGGTGATTCTCCTGTCTCTATTCCGGTGAGTCCGGATGTGAGTAGATTACGGAGATCAAGGTCAGCCGCCGTCAGGAGAGGGTAAAGGTTTGGTAAGGGGAAGGTGGCAGCTGTCAGTTTCGAGCGGCAAGCGGCAAGTAACCGCTTTAGCTTGCCGCTTGTAGCTTGCAACTGATAGCTGCTTCAAAGGCTGTAATAGTAACCCCGACTGCGCAACGCCACGATCCGTGGCCGGCCATCCGGGTGCGGGCCGATCTTTTTGCGCAGGTTGCTCACGTGCATGTCCAGGCTGCGATCGTAAAGGGTCAACTTGCGCCCCAGTGCGATCTGCGCCAGTTCCTGTTTGTCCAGGGGCTCGCCGGGCTGGCGCAGCAAGGCTTCCAGCAGGCGGCTTTCGGAGACGGTGAGGGAAAATTCCTGATCATCGATGCTGACCACGCCGCGCACCGGGCTGAAACACAGGTCGCCCAATTCGAGCTGGGTGGACACGGCGGCCGGGTGGCTGCGGCGCAGTACCGCGCGCAGCCGGGCGGTAAGCTCGCGTGGGTCGCAGGGCTTGGCCAGGTAATCGTCGGCGCCCAGTTCCAGGCCGAGGATGCGGTCCAGTGGTTCACCACGTGCCGACAGCATCAGCACCGGCAGCTCCGGGTGGTCGTTGCGCAATTGCTTGAGCAGTTCCAGGCCGCTGCCGTCGGGCAGCATAACGTCGAGTACCACCGCGGCCGGGGCACTGTCAGCCAAGGCTTTGCGGGCGCTCAATCCGTCATGGCAGGCGCGCACCTGGAAACCTTCCTGGCCCAACCAACTGGTCAGCAGCTCGCAGAGCTCCTGGTCATCATCTATCAGTAACAGCTCGCTCATGACTCACTCAATTTAGCCATTGTCGACGGCGACGGTGCCCCCCACTGGCGAAGATCCCGCACAGCAGGGCTATCAGTGCGACGGCCCCACCGGTGACGAACCACTGTTGCTGCTCGGTCAGCCATCGGGTCAAGGCGCCGCCCTGTGTATCTTTGAGTTGCTGGGCCAGGCGTTGGTTCTCTTGGCGAAGGCGACTCAATTGAGCACTTTCGCGGGTAGCGTCCGCGCTCTGCAGTTGCCTGCTCAGTTCTTCGCGCTGGCGTTCGCTTTCTTTCAAACGTTGCTGCAACTCGGTGATCTGGGCGCCGGCACTCAAGGACAGGGGCGTGGAACTGCCGGTGTTTGAGGTTTCTTCAGCGTGGGCCGTAGCCCCGATCATTACCACTGCCAACAGACACAACTGACGTAAGCGCATCGGAACTCCTGATTCCACACGAATATTCAGAACGTTGTCGGCAGGTTACCGAGAATAATGAGCAATCAGGCGTACGCCGAACCGATCAGGTTCGGCGGGCCGTTATCAAGGCAGGACTTGTTTGAATGGCTTGATCACGACGTCGGCGTAAACGCCGGCCGTCACGTACGGGTCGGCTTTGGCCCAAGCCTGGGCATCGGCCAACGAGGCAAACTCGGCAACCACCAGGCTACCGGTGAAACCTGCCGCGCCTGGGTCGTTGCTGTCCACCGCAGGATGCGGGCCGGCCAGTACCAGGCGGCCTGCGGCTTGCAGCACGTTCAGACGCTCGAGATGGGCCGGGCGCACGCTCAGGCGTTTTTCCAGCGAGTTGGCAACGTCGGTGGCAATGATTGCGTAGAGCATGTCAGTCCTCGGTTTTCGGGGTGGTAGGGGCGACGTCATGCAGGTGGCGTGACAGGTAGATACCCTGGCCAACCAGGAACAGCACGGTCATGGCCAGGCTGCCGAAGACCTTGAAGTCGACCCAGTAGTCCTGGAAGGTGAAGGCCACGAACAGGTTGGCGGCGCCGCAGAACAGGAAGAACACGATCCACGCAACGTTCAAGCGTGTCCACACCGGCTCCGGCAGGGTCAGCGCATGGCCCATGATCCGCTTGATCAGCAGGCGGTCACCGATGAAGTGGCTGCCGATGAAGACCAGGGCGAACAGCCAGTTCACCACCGGTGCTTTCCATTTGAGGAAGGTTTCGCTGTGGAACGCCAGGGTCAGGCCGCCGAATACCAGGCACGCGACCAGGGTGAGCCATTGGCTTTTTTCCAGCTTGCGCTGGGAGATGAAAATGGCGCCGTAGACGACGATAGAGCTGATGATCAGTACGGCGGTGGCGCTGTAGATGCCCCCGAACGAGAACTCATGACCGGCGATTTCGATGACCCTGGGGTCGAGCTTGGTAACGATGAAAAACAGCAACAGCGGGATGAAGTCGATGAATTGTTTCACAGTAAGAGCCAGAAGCTGGATGTGGCGGCATAATAACAAACATCCTTGGTAGCGAAAGCGCCAGCTGACTTGAGGTTACACATCCCCGTGAATGTTGATTTGCACTGCCACAGCACGGCCTCCGACGGCGCCCTGGCGCCCGCGGTACTGGTTGCGCGTGCGTTTGAAAAAGGCGTGCGAGTCCTGGCGTTGACCGACCATGACACCCTCGAAGGCCTCGACGAAGCCCGCGAAGCCGCGCATGCGTTAGGCATGCAGTTGGTCAACGGTGTGGAATTGTCCTGCACCTGGGGCGGCGCCACCATTCATGTGCTCGGCTACGGTTTCGATCAAAAAGCCACGCCTTTGGTCGCCGCCATTGCCCAGTTGCACGATGGCCGCTGGCTGCGGTCCGAAGAAATAAGCCGCAAGCTCGGCCTTAAAGGCATGTCCGGTGCCCTGGAAGGCGCCCGCGCCATCCAGCAGGAGCTGGGTGACAGTGGCAACGCACCGGCCCGGCCGCATTTCGCCGAATGGATGGTGCGGGAAGGTTTTGTAAAGGATCGCGCCGAAGCGTTTCGCAAATGGTTGGGGGCCGGCAAGTTGGGGGATGTAAAGCAACATTGGCCGACCCTGGAAGACACCGTCGAGACCCTGCGGGCCTCCGGTGCCTGGGTCAGCCTGGCCCATCCCTGGCATTACGATTTCACCCGCAGCAAGCGCCGCAAGCTGATTGCCGACTATATTGGAGCGGGCGGCCACGCAATCGAAGTGGTCAACGGGCATCAACCCGCCGAGCAGGTCGGCAGCCTGGCGATTCTTGCCCGCGAATTTGGTCTGCTGGTCAGTGCCGGCAGTGATTTTCATGGCCCAGGCGGCTGGTCCGAGATCGGCGAGTATCGTCCCGTCCCGGAAGATTTGCCGCTCTTGTGGGGGCGATTCAAGCATGACCCCATTATTGCCACCGTCTGAACAGGTAGAACACGTGAGTCAATTCTTCCAGATTCATCCGGAAAACCCTCAGGCGCGCCTGATCAAACAGGCCGTCGAGATCATCCGCGCCGGCGGCGTGGTGATCTACCCAACCGATTCGTCCTACGCCATTGGTTGCCAGATCGGCGACAAGGGCGCGGTCGAACGTGTAAGGCGCCTGCGCCAGTTGGACGACAAGCACAACTTCGCGCTGATCTGCAGCGACCTGTCCCAGTTGGGGCTGTTCGCCAAGGTCGACACCGGCACCTTCCGCCTGCTCAAGGCCCACACGCCGGGGCCCTACACCTTTATTCTGAATGCCACCCGCGAAGTGCCGCGCCTGCTGCTGCACCCGAAGAAACGCACCATCGGCCTGCGGGTGCCGGAGCATCCCATCGCCCTGGCACTGCTTGCGGAGTTGGGGGAGCCGTTGATGAGTGTTTCGTTGATCCTGCCGGGTGAAGACGAGCCGTTGTACGATCCCTACGAAATGCGCCAGTTGCTGGAAAAGCAGGTGGACCTGATCATCGACGGCGGCTACGGCGGCAACAAAGCCTCCACCGTGATCAACCTGGCCGACGGCGAACCCGAAGTGATCCGCGTGGGTTGCGGCGATCCGGCGCCGTTCATGGTCGAGGCCTGAATGTCAGCCGTGGAAACCGTCGACAGCCAGGCGGGCGCCCAGCAGGAGCTGCCGTTTGCCATGGTGTATGGCCAGGCGGTCATGGAAATGCCCCTGGATCTGTACATTCCGCCGGACGCCCTGGAGGTCTTCCTTGAAGCCTTCGAGGGCCCGCTGGACTTGCTGCTGTACCTGATCCGCAAACAGAACATCAACATCCTCGACATCCCGGTGGCCGAAATCACCCGCCAGTACATGGGCTATGTCGAGCTGATGCAGTCGGTGCGCCTGGAACTGGCCGCCGAGTACCTCGTGATGGCCGCCATGCTCGCCGAGATCAAGTCGCGCATGCTGCTGCCGCGCTCGGAGACGGTGGAGGCCGAAGAAGACGACCCGCGCGCCGAACTGATCCGCCGCCTGCAGGAGTACGAACGCTTCAAGGCCGCCGCCGAAGGCATCGATGGCCTGAGCCGGGTGGGCCGCGACGTGGTGGTGCCCAAGCTGGATGCCCCCGAAGCCCGTGCGCGCAAGCTGTTGCCGGACGTGAGCCTGGAAGAATTGCTGATGTCCATGGCCGAGGTATTGCGCCGTGGCGATATGTTTGAAAGCCACCAGGTCAGCCGCGAGGCGCTGTCGACCCGCGAGCGCATGAGCGACGTACTGGAGCGCCTCAAGGGCGGCGGTTTCGTGCCGTTTGTCGAGCTGTTCACCGCCGAAGAAGGGCGCCTGGGAGTGGTGGTGACCTTTATGGCGATCCTCGAACTGGTCAAGGAGTCCTTGGTCGAGCTGGTCCAGAATGAGCCTTTTGCGGCTATCCACGTGCGGGCGCGAGCCGAATAAAGAGCTGAATCGATGAATCTGACTGAACCCCGCGAACTGGCACCGCTGCTGGAAGCTTTCCTACTGGCGTCGGGCAAACCGCAATCCCTGGAACGTTTGTTCGAGCTCTTTGAAGAGGCCGAACGTCCCGAGCCGCCAGTGTTCAAGAAGGCGCTGGAGATTCTGCGCAAGTCTTGCGAGGGTCGTGCGTTCGAACTGCGCGAGGTGGCGTCGGGGTATCGCCTGCAGATTCGTGAGAAATTTTCCCCTTGGGTCGGACGCCTGTGGGAAGAGCGCCCGCAGCGTTACTCGCGGGCCATGCTGGAGACCATGGCGCTGATCGCGTATCGCCAGCCCATCACCCGAGGCGAGATCGAGGACGTGCGGGGCGTGGCGGTCAACAGCCATATCGTCAAGACGCTGCTGGAGCGTGAGTGGATCCGCATCGTCGGTTACCGTGACGTGCCCGGCAAACCGGCGATGTTTGCCACCACCAAGGTGTTCCTCGACCATTTCAACCTGAAAAATCTGGACGATCTGCCGCCGCTGGCCGAATTGCGCGAAATGGAAGCGGAGCCGGTGCTCGACTTCGACGACGCCCCGGTGCCGGCCAGCCTGCAAGAGCTTGCCGATGCGACAGCAGAGCCGGAAGAGCCGAAGGACGAAACCAGCTTCCACACCTTGCTGCTGGAACTGGACGACATGGAGCAGGGCATCAAGACCGACTTTGATGACTTGCTGCGCGATGGTGCGACTGAGGCAGAACCCCTGGAAACTGTTGAGCCCGAGCCCGAGGAAGATATCCTTGGCGTCGCCGAAGCCCGCGAAAAACTCCTCGCCGCCGTCGCCGCCCTTGAACAGCCGGCTTTGAGCGATGAAGAAGCCGAAGCCCGCGCATTGGCGGAAGCCATCGAAGCTGAACGTCGCGAGTTCGAAGACTGACGCGTTCCTGCAAACACTGCTGAATCCCTGTGGGAGCGGGCTTGCTCGCGAAAGCGGAGTATCAGCCACCGGAGATGGCGACTGATCCACCGCATTCGCGAGCAAGCCCGCTCCCACATTTTGATTTGTGGTGCTGCCGGCTGGCGGAAAAACCGGTGACTGCGTACTAATCGACTAGTCTCTGATGCGCAACGTGCGCCATGCGCGTATGATTCGCGACCCTTTGCCGAGCTATTCGGCCAAAGCCCCGCTTTCAACATTCTTCAGGCCACGCCTGAATCGACCCACCGGGAGGTGCTTAAGATGAACGACAAAGACCAGAACGACAGCCAGGAAATCGGCCCAGCAGGCGAAAAACTGCAAAAGGTGCTGGCGCGTATCGGCGTGGGCTCGCGCCGCGACGTCGAAGCCTGGATTACCCAGAAGCGCATCAAGGTCAACGGCGTCGAGGCTACCCTCGGCCAGCGCGTCGACCTGCACGACGCAATTACCATCGATGGCAAGGTCATCAAGCGTGAAGAGGCCGCCGAATCGGTGCGCCGCGTGATCATGTACAACAAGCCCGATGGCGAGATCTGCACCCGCGACGACCCGGAAGGCCGTCCGACCGTGTTCGACAAGATGCCCAAGCCCAAAGAAGGCCGCTGGATCAACATCGGTCGCCTGGATATCAACACCACTGGCTTGCTGATGTTCACCACCGACGGTGAACTGGCCAACCGCCTGATGCACCCGTCCTACGAGATGGACCGCGAGTACGCCGTACGTGTACGCGGCGAAGTCGACGACGAGATGATCGAGCGCCTCAAGGCGGGCGTGGTGCTGGAAGACGGCCCGGCCAAGTTCACCGACATCAAGCAGGCACCGGGTGGTGAAGGTTTCAACCACTGGTACCACTGCGTGGTGATGGAAGGCCGTAACCGTGAAGTGCGTCGCCTGTGGGAATCCCAGGGCCTGGTGGTCAGCCGCCTGAAGCGCGTGCGTTTCGGCCCGGTATTCCTGAACTCCGACCTGCCGATGGGCCGCTGGCGCGAAATGAGCCAGTACGAAGTCGACATCCTCAGCGCCGAAGTCGGCCTGACGCCGGTGGCGATGCCGCAGATGAACGCCAAGAGCAAAGACAAGCTTGAGCGTATGCAGCGTAAATCGTCGCGCCCGGTGGCGCGCACCGAGCGGGTTGCCCGCACCCTGCGCCCGGCGTTGAATGCTCCGGCGACCGGCGGTCGTATTTCCCGTGAGCCGCAGATCGAAGGTGAGCGCCGCCCAACCGCGCCGTCGCGTCAGGAAGGCGAGCGTGCGCCACGTGCGCCGCGTCCTGCCCCATCGGGTGGCCGCAGCAACCGGGGTGAAGCGGATCGCCCGGCCGACAACGCCAGCACCAAGCGTCCAGCCAAGCCTGCCGCTAACAAGCGTCCCGGCCCGAAACTGGTCGCGGACGAGCCGTCTGGCAAGCGCCGTGGCGCCCCGGCCGGTTCTGGTCAGCGTCCTGGTTTTGGTCGCAAGAAGCCGCAGTGATGTTTTAATTGCTGCACAAAAACGCCAACCCTCGGGTTGGCGTTTTTTTATGCCTTGGAATACGGTCAAAAATGTGGGAGCGGGCTTGCTCGCGAATGCGGAGTATCAGGTAACACATGCATCAACTGACACGCAGCCTTCGCGAGCAAGCCCGCTCCCACATTTGGATCGTCATAGATTTCTAAATCACTGATCAGAACGCGAAAGTGCCGTCGAATACTGGCTTGTCATCCAAGGCCAACACCCCACTGGCAAAGATCAGATCCAGGTGATGGCTGCCTTTCTGCCCACCGCCCAGGCCCAGATGCAACCCGCAATGGCGCTCCTCGAACCCGGCGTTGCGCGCATACAGATCCTTCACGCCTTCATTGGTACCAATCCCCAACTCCTCCACACGCCGGTTCGACGGGTTGGCATTCAGGTACTTGTTGAAATCATCCGCCAACCCCGGCACCTCGCTGGCCACGCTGCAGATGGTCGAGTTCTCGATCCACAACTCCAGCGGCGATTGCAGCACACCATATTTGCGCGCAAACGGGATGGTGCTGAGAAAGGTACCGACAAACCGCACCTGACCATTGATGGCCTCACTGTGGGTGGCGATCTCGCCCGGGGCCAGATCGTGGTTGCCGACCCCGTTGATATTGGTCCACTTCTTGATGCTGCTCATCGGCGCTTCCAGCCGTGAGCCATGTTTGTCGGTAAAGCTCAGCACGTTGGCCTGGGACATGCGCCGGATCAGCGTGGCATTGAGGTCGGCAATGCGTTGGGGCTCGACGCTGAAGGTGTCGTAGAAATAGTCGCCGTAATCCTTGAACAGCAGGGATTTTTTCCAGTGTTCGGCCATCACGCCTTGCAGGGCACGGATAAAGTCCGGGCCTTCGGCACGAGGGTTGGGCAAGGTGGAGGAATCGTAGAGAAACAGGTACAGGTCGCAGGCTTCGATGGCCTGGGCCAGGGTGTCGCTGGCGGCCAGGTCCAGGCGCTGCACCTGGAAGTTGAAACGGGCGGCGCTGCCTTGGGTGATCGCCTGGGCGATGGCGTCGTAGCGCTCGGTATGGCCCAGCAGCACGGTGGGGCGGCTCAGGCCATTGAGGGCCGGGTGGTGCGCGAGGTAGTAGAGAAAATGTTCGACTGCGCGGGCCTTGTCCATGACGTGCGTCCTTCTGTGCCTTGGGTAAGGGAGCAGGTGCCGTGCACGGCACCTGCCGGGAGCGTGCCGGTTTTTAGAAGGGCCACATCGCGGTGCCAAATGGCACAACAGCGTCGGCTTGCATCATTTCAACGGCGGCCTCATGGGTCGGCGCTTCAAACCAGTCGTCGAGTTGCAGTTCGGTTTCCAGGTCGTTTTCCAGTGCTTGCATGGTGTATCTCCTAGAGGACGGTGTTTGAGAACGGCTTGCCAACGGGCTTCGCAGGCAAGTGGAAAGAACCTAGGAGAGAGTGTTTCAAAATGCAAAATTTTTATTGACACGGTTTCATTTGGATTTTTTGTTCTGTTTTTTATGTTTGATTGTTTCTTGAGGAAAAACAGACAGCTGGCAGCGCTGAATTGCAGGAAATTTCTGACCGTCATTTTTTATTCAGATCACAGCTGTAACGTGAATTTTCCATGCTGTAACGATTAATTTACGAGTAAATGGCGACATTGTTGGTTGATCTTGCCCTGTAAGGATTACCTGACAGATCGTCGCACACGCTTTTGGCGGGCGGCCCCAAGCTGTCGAGCGGTGTACAATGCGCCGCGTTTTACTGTGACCCCCTTGCGTAACCACGTAAAAGGCCAAGACCTCAGGGTGTACCCACCCTGATCACTCCGCCTGGCCACGAGCCGGACGGGTTCGATTTCGTCACAGATAAAAACAAACAGGTGACGCATGACCGTAAGAAAGACGCTGTACTCCTGGTGCCTGCGCTGGGGTTTGAGCGGCGCTGCTTGAGTCGGTAATTCAAGGCAGCAACCTGCAATCAATCTTCTCAAACCTTGCGTGAGACCCTTTTCATGAGTGGACCCCATTCCTCTTCAGGCGAGCTGAAACGCGGCCTGAAAAACCGGCATATCCAGTTGATCGCCCTCGGTGGCGCCATCGGCACCGGCCTGTTCCTTGGCTCGGCCGGGGTGCTCAAATCCGCCGGGCCGTCGATGATCCTGGGTTATGCCATCTGCGGCTTCATTGCCTTCATGATCATGCGCCAGCTCGGCGAAATGATCGTCGAAGAGCCTGTTGCCGGTTCCTTCAGCCACTTTGCCCACAAGTACTGGGGCGGTTTCGCCGGCTTCCTGTCGGGCTGGAACTGCTGGATTTTGTACATCCTGGTGGGTATGTCGGAGCTGACGGCCGTCGGCAAATACGTGCATTACTGGTGGCCGGAGATTCCGACCTGGGTTTCGGCCGCGGCGTTTTTCGTGCTGATCAACCTGATCAACCTGGCCAATGTCAAAGTGTTCGGTGAGGCCGAGTTCTGGTTCGCCATCATCAAGGTGGTGGCCATCGTCGGCATGATCGCCCTGGGCAGCTATTTGCTGGTCAGCGGCAGCGGCGGGCCGCAGGCGTCTGTGACCAACCTGTGGGAGCACGGTGGCTTCTTCCCCCACGGTGTCGGCGGATTGGTGATGGCCATGGCGATCATCATGTTCTCCTTCGGCGGCCTGGAAATGCTCGGTTTCACTGCTGCTGAGGCGGACAAACCGCGCACCGTGATCCCGAAGGCGATCAACCAGGTGATCTACCGCATCCTGATTTTCTACATCGGTGCCCTGGTGGTGCTGTTGTCGTTGACGCCATGGGACAGCTTGCTGGAGACCCTCAACGCTTCGGGTGACGCCTACAGCGGCAGCCCGTTCGTGCAGGTGTTCTCGATGCTCGGCAGTAACACTGCCGCGCATATTCTCAACTTTGTGGTCCTTACAGCGGCGCTGTCGGTGTACAACAGCGGCACTTACTGCAACAGCCGCATGTTGCTGGGCATGGCCGAGCAGGGCGATGCGCCCAAGGCATTGGCCAAGATCGACAAGCGCGGTGTGCCGGTGCGCTCCATCCTTGCGTCGGCGGCGATCACCCTGGTGGCAGTGCTGATGAACTACCTGATCCCGCAGCACGCGCTGGAACTGCTGATGTCCCTGGTCGTGGCCACGCTGGTGATCAACTGGGCGATGATCAGCTTCTCCCACTTCAAGTTCCGCCAGCACATGAACCGTACCGGCCAGGTGCCGCTGTTCAAGGCGCTTTGGTATCCGTACGGCAACTATGTGTGCCTGGCGTTCGTGGTGTTCATCCTGGTGATTATGCTGATGATTCCGGGGATCCAGGTGTCGGTGTATGCGATCCCGGTGTGGGTGGCGTTTATGGCGGTGTGTTATGGCATCAAGAACAAACGCAAGGCCCGTGCGGCCATGAGCACAACGGGGACAGTTCTGGAGTAGGACCTTTCCTTAAACAGAAGACCCGGCGCCGTGCCGGGTTTTTTGTTTGGATGGGCAGGTTAGAATCGCTCCTCGTTTTTCGAGCGTGCCCGGAGGCCCCATGCAACACATCGACATCGACGGCGGCGCCTTTCAGCGTGATGAGTTGGAAGACCTGATCGACCAGCACTCCGGCCCCCTGTGCCTCACTGGCGTGGACTTGAGCGGCGCTGATTTGTCGCGCATGACCCTGGATCATTGGGTGTTCGAACGCTGCATCCTGGTCCAGGCTTCTTTCCTGGGGGCTCGCCTCGAAGGCACGCAGTGGAAAAGCTGCCGTGCCAGCCTCGCCATTTTCGAAGCGGCCAACCTGCTGGAGGCGCAGTTCCACAGCTGCGACCTGAATAACACCCGTTGGCAGCGCAGCAAGCTGTCTCAGGCCAGTTTTGAACACTGCAAGTTGACCGGCGCCAACTTCACCCATTGCGCCTCGCTGGGACTGAGTTTCAGCGAAACGCGGCTGAACAGCGCTTTTCTGTCTGGATTGTCGTTTGCGCGCAGCGTACTGAATAACCTGGATTTTTCCGACAGCGATTTGTCTGATGCCGACTTTCGCAAGGCTGAGCTGGTCGATTGCAGCCTCGCCCATGCTCGCATCAATGGCGCCAATTTTGCCGGCGCCGACCTGCGCGGTGCGGATTTGAGCGGGTTTCGCCTCAATGATGCCAAACTGTTCAAAGGCGCCGTGATTTCCAAAGCCCAGGCGTCGATGCTCTTGTCTGAGTTGGGCTTGTCCGTTGCCTAAGGTTTTTGATTGATGCTGGTGATTTCCAACAACGTCCACCTGCCCGACGCCGAGATCGAGCTGACCGCCATTCGCGCCCAGGGTGCCGGTGGGCAGAACGTCAACAAGGTGTCGAGTGCCGTGCACCTGCGCTTTGATATTCCCGCGTCGTCGCTGCCGGACTTCTACAAGGAGCGGTTGCTGGCGCTGCGCGACAGCCGTATCACCAGCGAAGGTGTGCTGGTGCTCAAGGCGCAGCAATACCGGACCCAGGAGCAGAACCGCGCGGATGCGCTGGAGCGCCTGGTGGAGTTGATCCTCAGCGCCACCAAGGTGGAAAAGAAGCGCCGTCCGACCAAGCCTACGCTGGGCTCGAAAAAGCGTCGCCTCGAATCCAAGACCAAGCGCGGCAGTATCAAGGCCGGGCGTGGCAAGGTCGACTTCTAGGCGTCGCGGGCTTCGCGGGCTTCAGGCGCTTGTCGATACAGGTATACGCTGAGCAATAAGCCTCCCAGGGCGGCGAGGGCGGCGAACAGGAAGATCGATGCAAAGCCAAAGCCAGCCGCCACGGCGCCGGCCAGCGGCCCGGTAATGCCCAACGACAGATCGATAAACAGTGAATAGGCCCCTACGGCTGCGCCTCGGCTGGATGCCGGCACTAGATTGACGGCTTCAACCCCCAGGGCCGGAAACACCAGGGAAAAGCCAAACCCGCTCAACGCCGCACCGGCCAGTGCCAGATGGGCATCTGGCGCCAGCCACAGCATCAGCAGCCCGAGGGTTTCTACGGACAGGCAGGCAATCGCCACGCGAAACCCACCGATGCGGTTGATCAAATTGCCGAACAGCAGCCGTGCGCTGATGAAACTGGCGCCGAACAAACTAAGCGCCCATACCGCGTTATCCCACTGCTGAGTGGTGTAATACAGCGTGATGAACGTTGCGATCGTGCCGAACCCAATCGACCCCAGCGCCAGTCCGCAGCCGTGGGGGAACACTCGGCCCAGCACGTTCATGAACGGCAGGCGCACACCGGCAACAATGGGGGCAGCGACTTTGTTCCACCCCAGTAACAGGCCGACGATTGCCAGCAGGATGATGCTGGCACCCATGCTCCACAGTCCGAAATTTCGCACCAGTACTACGCCCAACGGCGCACCGATGGCCAGGGCGCCGTAATTGGCGATGCCGTTCCAGGAAATGACCTTGGCGGTATTTTGCGCGCCCACCCGGCCGATCCCCCAGCCAATGGCGCCGGAGCCCACCAGGCTTTCGGCGCTGCCCAGGACCAGGCGGCCGATCAGCAGGCAGCCCAGACTCAAGGCCGGCAGGCTTGAAGCCCATGCCGCAAATAACATGAACACACCGCTCAGACCGCAACCCGCCAAACCGATCAGCACGGCTTGTTTGCTGCCAAGGTTGTCGATAATTTTGCCCGCGTAGGGACGGCTCAGCAGAGTGGCCAGGTATTGCACGCTGATCACCAGGCCGGCAATCACCGCGCCGTAGCCCAGTTCGCTATGGACATAGCCCGGCAACACGGCCAGGGGAATGCCGATATTCAGGTAGCCGATAAAGGTGAACAACACGATGGAAACAACTTGCAGCGTGACCGCCATGGGGCGCTGGGTATCTGGCATGGGAGGGGTCCACTGTCGCAGCAGGTAAAGATAGGCTGCTAATGATACCGGTGGTTGGGCCCGCGTAGGGCGGTAAAACGCGAAAACCTCAGATCAAAAAGACCTCAGGGTTGCGCAGGGGCCAGCAGTTGGGTAGTGACCAGGGCCGCCAAGGCGTTCTCCTGGGTGCCGAAGCGCTTGAGCAATACGGCTTGTTTCTGCGCACTGAGGCGGTTCCACACCTCGACCATCTGCAGGGCAGCGTCGAGTACGGCGGTATCCGGGGTGTCGGGGAGGGTATCGGTCATGATGGGCGTCTCGATTGATTCAGGCAGTGTGGAAAGCGCTCAACGTTGCGCTTTCCACACGGTCTGGTACGGCGTCAGTCCTGGCTTTCGCTGTCGACTGGTTTTGCTTCTTTGGCCTCAGGCTGTTTGTCGCTGGCCTGTTGCGGTGTTGGCTGCTCTGTAGGGTGCAGGCTTGGGAAGGGGAGATTAGGTATCTCGTGCATCGTCGTCGCTCCTCGCAAGGTCTGTTTTTTCAATCGCAGGTGATTCCGCGCTTTCAAAAAGCCTTGGCAGGATACAGCACCGCAAATGACAAAAAGATTTTTATGTCGGCGGATGTATGAACTTTCATCGTTTAAACGGTCGTTCGGTTAGAACGGCACCTTGTCCAGAATCATGTCGCGGTACATCACAAAGTCCCCCAGCAAGCTGTAAAACGGGTGCTGAAAGGTCGCCGGACGGTTCTTTTCGAAGAAAAAGTGGCCGATCCAGGCAAAGCTGTAGCCGGCAATCGGCAAGGCGATCAGCAAGCCCAACGAACCCCGGCCGATGGCATACGCCAGAATGCCGATCACCAGCGTGGTACCGATGAAATGCAGGCGCCGGCAGGTACTGTTGGCGTGCTCGGCCAGGTAATAGGGGTAGAACTCAGCAAAGCTATTGAATCGCTTGACGTTTTCCACAGTGGCCGGCCCTTTGGTGGTTATGCCGCCCAACAGATGTTCGGCGGGGAGCTTATTTGAGTCTAGAGTGATCAGTAGTAACAGCCAGTGACAATAGATGCCACTTTAGTATCCTTGGCTTCCTGGCTGTCGTTTGAGCCTGCTTTATTAAGAAGACGCCATGAGCGAACGAACAACTTCTGCAAGCTGGGCGATGGGGATAGTCAAGGCATTGGAAATGGACGGCCTGGATTGCCGCGCCTTGTTCAAGCAATTGGGCCTGGACTACGCTGCCCTGAATGATCCCGATGCGCGGTTCCCGCAGGATTGCATGACCCGCCTATGGCAGCGCGCGGTGGAGCTGTCGGGCAACCCGGCGATCGGCCTGAACATGGGCAAGGTGGTGCGCCCGGCGTCGTTTCATGTGGCCGGCTATGCCCTGATGTCCAGCAACACCCTCGCCGAGGGTTTTATGCGCCTGGTGCGTTACCAGCGCATCATCGCTGAAAGTGCCGACCTGAGTTTCCGACTGATCCCCGAAGGTTATGCGCTGATTCTGACGGTGCATGGCGATCACCTGCCGCCGACCCGGCAAAGCGCCGAAGCCTCGCTGGCCAGTGCCCTGGCGCTGTGTGGCTGGCTCACCGGCCGTACCCTGCAGCCGCGCAAGGTGGTGCTGCAAGGTGATCAACCGGCGGACCTGGCGCCTTACAAACAAGCCTTTCATGCACCCCTGGAGTTCAACGCTCCCTACGACGCACTCATTTTCGAGCGGGCCGACATGGAAGCGCCGCTGCCCACGGCCAACGAGGCCATGGCGCTGTTGCATGATCGATTTGCCGGTGAGTACCTGGCGCGCTTCTCGGAAAGCCGCGTGACCCACAAGGCGCGGCAAGTGCTGTGCCGGCTGTTGCCCCAGGGCGAGCCCAAGCGTGAAGTGGTGGCGCAGACGTTGCACCTGTCCCAGCGCACCTTGCAGCGGCGGCTACAGGAGGAGGGCACCAGCTTCCAGACCCTGCTCGACGACACCCGTCGGGAACTGGCCGAGCAATACCTGGCACAGCCGAGCATGACCTTGCTGGAAATCGCCTATCTGCTGGGTTTTGCCGACCCAAGCAACTTCTTCCGTGCGTTTCGTCGCTGGTTCGATGCCACGCCCGGCGAATACCGGGCGCGGTTGTTGGAACACTCGGTTGTCAGTGACGCCAAAACGCCGGAATACACAGAACAAAGACCGTAATGATCTCCAGTCGGCCGAGCAGCATGCCCAATGACAGGATCCATTTGGCCGCGTCCGGCAGGCTGGCGAAGTTGCCCGCCGGGCCGATGGTTTCCCCCAGCCCCGGGCCGACACCGGACACCGTACTGGCTGCGCCGGTCAAGGCGGTCATCCAGTCCAGGCCCAACAGCGACAACGCGAGGGCTATGGCGCAAATGGTGATGGCGAAGAAGAACGAAAAGGTCAGGATCGAACGTACGATCTCTTCATCCAGCCGGTGGCCGTTGTACTTCTGCTTGATCACCGCGCGCGGGTGAATCAACTGGTTCAAGTTGGCCTTGAGCAGGATGTAGGCGACCTGGAAACGGAAGATCTTGATCCCGCCGGCCGTCGAGCCCGAGCAGCCGCCGATAAAGCCGAGGTAGAAGAACAGCATGAGTGAGAAGTTGCCCCACAGGCTGTAGTCCCCCAACGCGAAACCGGTGGTGGTGACCACCGAGGTTACGTTCAACGCCACATGGCGCAGGGCATCAAGCCAGTGCAGGTTGGTAGTCCACCAGTACCAGGTGCCGAGCACCAGCCAGGTCACGATCAATAAACCGAGCAAGCCTTGTACCTGCTGATCCTTGATCAGCGCCTTGCGGTTGCCACGCAACGTGGCCACATACAGGGTGAACGGCAGGCTGCCGAGAATCATCACCACCACGGCTACCCAGTGCACCGCCGGTTGTTTCCAGTGGGCCAGGGATTCGTCCGAGGTGGAGAACCCGCCGGTGGAAATCGCCGACATCGCGTGGTTGATCGCGTCGAACAGGCCCATGCCGGCCCACCAGAATGCCAGGCTGCCGAGGATGGTGATGCCCACGTAGGCGGCCACGATCAGCCGCGCCACCATGTGCGAACGGGGCATGACCTTTTCCGAGCGGTCAGAGGATTCGGTCTGGAACAGGCGCATGCCACCGATGCGTAGCAGCGGCAGGATCGCTACCGCCATGCCGATAAAACCGATGCCGCCCAGCCAGTGCAGCAGCGAGCGCCACATCAGGATGCCCGGCGACAGGGTGTCCAGGCCACTCAATACCGTGGAACCGGTGGCGGTGATGCCGGACATGCTTTCGAAGAAGGAGTCGGTGTAGCTGATGTGCTGGGTCAGCAGAAAGGGCAGCGCGGCGAACACACACACCACCACCCAGCTGCTGACTGTCAGCAGGTACATGTCCCGTGGGCGCAGGTGTACATGCTCGGGGCGACCGGGAATCACCAGGGCCAGGCCGGCGAGAAAGGTGATCATGCTGGCCCACAGGAACGAGGGCAGGTCGCTGGTGCGTTCGAAGATCACCAGGGTGGCCATGGGCACGACCATGGCGATCGCGAGGGTGATCAGGAAGATGCCGATGATGAAACCGATGATGCGCAGGGTCGGCAACGCCATGAAATTCGCTCGAGATAGGGCAGAGGCGCCATTCTACCTAGGGTGCGGGGCATGTAAACCGGGGTTTGAGGCAATGCAGTCAAATGTGGGAGGGGGCTTGCCCCCGATGGCGATGTGTCAGTAAACACGTGCTTCACTGACACACCGCTATCGGGAGCAAGCCCCCTCCCACCTGGATCAGAACTCGTGATCGGCGTTATCCGGGTTCAGGTCGCTGATGCCCAGCTTGCCCGCTGCCGCTTCGATCGAACCGGTCTGCTTGACCAGTGCGGCGATGGCGTCGCGCACGATCTGGTTGCCTGCGTCGTTACCGGCCGCGATCAACTGGTCGTAGTGCTCACCCTTGTTGGCGTGGTCCACCATGACCTGGATCTTCGCTTCGGTGGCAGCCAGGTCCGCTTTCAGCGCGGAGTCGGCAGCCGGGTCAGCCTTGGCTACCAGGGACGAAAGGCTGGCGCCGGTCATCTTGGTGCCGTCGACGCGGGTGTACTCGCCCAGGTAGACGTTGCGGATGCCCTTGGCGTCGTAGAAGTGCGAGTTGTGGGTGTTGTCGCTGAAGCAGTCCTGTTCGTCTTCCGGCGAGTTGGCTTCCAGGGACACCTTCATGCGCTCACCGGCCAGCTCGCCCAGGGACAGGCTGCCCATGCCGAACAACATTTTGCGCAGGCCATCGGTGGCAGGTTCTGCCTCCAGGGTGGCGCGGTAGTTGTCTTCGACGTTCGGTTTCCAGTTACCGACCATTTCTTCCAGGTCACTGACCAGCAGTTGGGTCACGGCACGCAGGTAAGTACGGCGACGCTCGTTGTGGCCACCGGTGGCGCCGTCGCCAGTCAGGTAGTCCGACGCCGGACGGTTGCCGGCGCCTGGGCCGGTGCCGTTCAGGTCCTGGCCCCACAGCAGGAATTCGATGGCGTGGTAGCCGGTGGCAACGTTGGCTTCGGAACCGCCCAGCTCATTGAGGCTGGCGAGTTTTTCCGGAGTGATGTCCTTCACATCGACCTTGTCTTCGCCGACCTGGATCTGGGTGTTGGCGATGATGTTGGCGGTGGCGCCCGGGTTACCCAGGGCGTGCTCGTAGGACTTGTCGACGTAGTCGATCAGGCCTTCGTCCAGCGGCCATGCGTTCACCTGGCCTTCCCAGTCGTCGATGATGGTGTTGCCGAAGCGGAACACTTCGCTTTGCAGGTACGGGACGCGGGCGGCGATCCAGGCGGTACGTGCGGCTTTCAGGGTTTCGTCGTTCGGCTTGGCGAGGAATGCGTCGATGGCGGTCTGCAGGGTTTTTGCAGTGGACTCGGCATCGCTGTAGACCGCAAACACCATGTCTGCGTAATGCGCGACCACGGCCTTGGCGGCCGCTTCGTCGACCTGGCCGGCAGGGGTGGCAGCCGCTGGAGCGGTAGTGCTGGCAGCCGGGGTCGGCGCCTGTGGCGCTGCGGCCTTGTCTTTACCTTCGCCACAGCCGGCGAGAGAAATGGCAATGGCCAGCAGACTGGCGGTGGCCAGGGGCATACGAATCATGGCGAACATCCTGCTTCGGTTGTTGATGGGGCGCGCGGGGGGAGCGCAAAAACTGCGACATAATGCGAAAGATTTGCATTTTGTGTAAAGGGTTATACGCGGGAAATATTCAGTATCGTTTTGACTAGTCACAGAATCGCTGCGTTATTGCGCTCAGACTGCTTCAGGAAGGCCGCCAACTCCCGGGCCTGCAAGGGTTTGCTGTAGTGGTAACCCTGACCCTCATGGCAGCCCTCGGAGATGATGTAGGCCTCCTGCTCAGCGGTTTCCACGCCTTCTGCGATCACCTGCATGCCCAGGCTTTTGCCCAACTGGATGATGGCCCGCACGATGGTGGCATCGTCGTCGTCATCCAACAGATCCTGAACAAAGCTCTTGTCGATCTTGATCTTGTCCAGGGGCAGGCTTTTCAGGTAACTGAGGGATGAGTAACCGGTGCCAAAGTCATCGATGGCAATCAACGCCCCGGAACGGCGCAGGCTCAGCAGATGCTGGGCTGCGGTGCTGATATCTTCCATCAGGCCGGTTTCGGTGACTTCCAGTTCCAGGCTGCGCGGTGGCAGGCGGTAGATCTGCATCAGGTTATTGACCACCCGTGGCAATTCGGTGTGGTGCAGTTGCACGGTGGACAAGTTGACCGCCATGCGCAGGTCGGTGAAACCCAGGTCGTGCCACTCGCGCAATTGCCGGCAGGCCTGGTCCAGCACCCACTCGCCAATCGGAATAATGGTGCCGTTCTGCTCGGCCAACGGGATAAACAGGTCCGGCGGGACCAGGCCATGCTCCGGATGCTGCCAGCGGATCAACGCTTCCACACCGACCACGCGGTGATCGCGATAGCTGATCTGCGGTTGGTACACCAGGTGGAACTGGTCGCGACTGAGCGCCTCGCGCAGGTCTTTTTCCAGCTCGCGGCGGCGGCGCATTTCGCTGTCGACGCTGGCGATATAGAACTGATAGCGATTGCGCGAACGGGTCTTGGCCAGGGTCATGGTCTGTTCGGCTTTTTGCAGCAGCTTTTCGGTGCTGTCGCCGTCTTCCGGGAACAGGGTGATGCCGATAGTGGCGCGCAGGCGGATGCCTTCGTGGTCGAGGGCGAACTCTGCCTCCAGGTCGTCCAGGATGCTTTGTGCCAGCTCGGCGGCCTCGTAAGGCTGGTCGATATCGGCCTGCACTAGGGCGAACTGGTCGCCGCCCAGTCGAGCGAGTGCGCCGAGGCGACCGCTGTGGGCGCGCAAACGGTCGGCGAGGGCCAGCAACAGTTTGTCGCCGGCCTGGTAGGTGAACTGCTCGTTGACGCTCTTGAAGTCATCCAGCCCCACGCACAACACCGCCACGCGCCGTTGCCGGCGGCCGGCGTCGATGAGGATCTTGTCCAGTTGCTCCTGCAGTTTCTGGCGGTTCGGCAGGCCGGTGAGGAAGTCGTATTGGGCCATGCGCAACAGGCTGCTTTCGGCCTCATGGCGCAGGTGGGTGTTACGTTCGATGGATTCGAGCAGTTGGTTGGCGGTGTTGATCCACAGCCCCAACTCGTTGCGCTCGTGGCCCTTGAGTTGTGGGATCTTGTGCTCGCTGGGGCGGTCCGGGTTGATCGAAGTCAGGTGCTCGATAATCCGTGACAGCGGCTTGGTCAGCAGCCAGTGATAGACCAGGTACAGCACCAGGCCCATGGCCAGGGCGCGCAGCACCCCGGAAATGAAGATGATCACCGAATTGACGATAAATCCCTGGCCATAGGTGGCGGTGTCGAGGGTGATGCTCAGGTCGCCGTAGTACTCGCTGTAGGGGCCTTTGCCGACCAGGGCCGTGGTGAAGGTGCGTTCCTGGCCAAGGATCAGATCGGTCAACCAGCGACTGGGCGCTTGCTGCAAGGCGCGGCTTTTTTCCGCCAGCATGGTTTCGTTGGGATGGCCGATGGACGCCATGCGGACGGCGTCATCCTGGAACAGGCCCTCAATGACTTGCATGCCCATCTCGCGGTCCAGGCTGTAGACGGCCTGGGTCGAGGGGTCGCGAAACATGTCGAGGATGCGCTGGGCATCGCCGGCCACGGCCTGGCGCGTCTTGTAGGCATCGAAAACGATCTGCGCCACGCTCAGCGCGACGCCCACGATCAAGGCCGACAGCAGCACAACCCGTAGCAACTTCACCGACAAGCTGTTCTTGAGTTCCAGCTTCAAAGGGGCATTCCTTGTCTCATGCGGGTGGCCTTCAATATGCCATGAGTATTGGCAATCTGGGGTCGGCAGTCAAAGAGACATTGGGGCAAGGGCTAAAAGTTACGAAAAGAGGAACTGAACCGTCGGAACCGACCACCCAGGTAGGGAGAGGAATACGCCTTTCGTTCAATTGTGGAGAGTTTACGTATGATCGCAGCAGGGGCAGCTGTAGCCGGAGTCGCAGCACTGGCACCCGTGGTTCTACCTTTGGTAGGGGAGGGGGTAAAAATGGCGGCGGATGTCGCGAAGGGCATGTTGGGCGCAGGGATCGGCTTGGCTGGAAGCGCTGTCAGCAAACAACCGCAAATTCAGTTCTGAGTAAGTTTCGCTCCTATGTCATCAGGGGGTGGCGGAGAGAGGCCTTTCCGCCACCTCTTGGTTTCTTCTTCAGCTGGGTCAGCGCTTATTGCTTGAAGCTGATGGTCAACGTTCCTGCGTCTTTCTCCATGGGGAACTCAATAGTTTTGCTGGGGGGGGCTTCCTCCTTGCCAGCAATCTGTTTTGCCAGTGCATCGGCAAAGGGTTGCAACAGCGGCGCGACCGCTTTGACGATGTCGCCAAGCACAGGAAGTCCTGTTTTTACCAGATCGCCCACTACGGGAAGTGCTGTCAGTGCACCAATAGTCATTGTTATTTCTCCGACAGGTAAGAGACCTCAATTCGTCTCACTGAATACGTGGCAAATGACAATGGCTGAGTTCCTGAGCCTAAATGACTATATGTTGCGCAAAAAAAAGCCCGGCATTCGCCGGGCTTTTTTTACTGCAAGCAGTGCTTAGGCAGTGAAGGTCTTGCCTTCGAACTGCTCAGCCACGAACTTCCAGTTGACCAGGTTCCAGAACGCTTCCACATACTTTGGACGCACGTTGCGGTAGTCGATGTAGTAAGCGTGTTCCCACACGTCGCAGGTCAGCAGCGGGGTATCGCCGCTGGTCAGCGGGTTGCCGGCGCCGATGGTGCTGGCCAGGGCCAGGGAACCGTCAGCCTTTTTCACCAGCCAGCCCCAACCGGAACCGAAGGTGCCGACGGACGTCTTGGTGAACTCTTCCTTGAACTTTTCGAACGAACCGAACGCAGCGTTGATGGCTTCAGCCAGTGCGCCGGTCGGTTGGCCGCCGGCATTTGGCGCCAGGCAGTTCCAGTAGAAGGTGTGGTTCCAGACCTGGGCAGCGTTGTTGAAGATGCCACCCGAAGAGGATTTGACGATCTCTTCCAGGGTCTTGCCTTCGAACTCGGTGCCTGGCACCAGGTTGTTCAGGTTCACGACATAGGTGTTGTGGTGCTTGTCGTGGTGGAACTCCAAGGTTTCCTTGGAGATGTGCGGCTGCAGGGCATCGTGTGCGTAGGGCAGCGGCGGCAATTCGAAAGCCATGATAAATCTCCTAATCAGGTCAGTTGCGGTGAGCGCAAGGCCGATCACGGGCGGCCAAACAAGCGCCGGGGAGTTTGTACTCTTTGCGGCGCAGGGTCCGGATCATAGCACCGGGGGTGCGGCAAAACCACGCAACAACTGTGTGGGATAGAGGTTCCAGAGCGTTTTGGAATATTCCTCAGGCACTGATCAATTGATAGGCCACGCTGAACATCATCACCGCCACCAATAGATCCAGCAGGCGCCAGGTGGCGGGGCGTGCCAGCCAGGGCGCCAGCCACGCCGCGCCGAGGGCGAGGGTAGAGAACCACAGCAGCGATGCACTGGCCGCGCCGGCGACGTAGGCGCCGGGCTCGGTTTGTTGGGCGCCGAGTGAGCCGATCAGCAATACGGTGTCCAGGTACACATGGGGGTTGAGCAGGGTGACGGCCAGCGCGCTCAGCAGCACCGCGCGCAATGAGCGCACCTGCAGATTGCCGCCCTGATCCAGGCTCTGTTTCGAACAGGCCCGGCGCAGCGCACAGGCGCCGTACCAGATCAGGAAAGCCGCGCCGCCCCAGCGTGCCACCGCCAGCAGTATCGGGCTTTGCGCCAGTACCGTCGCCAGGCCGAACACCCCGGCGGCCACCAGCAGTGCATCACACACCACGCATAACGCGGCTACTGGCAAGTGATGTTCGCGGCGCAGGCTTTGCGCCAACACAAAGGCATTCTGGGTACCGATGGCCATGATCAGGCCGAGGGCGACCAGCAAACCATTCAGATAGCTTTGCCACATAGGGTCTACTCCGCGTTTGTCGCCAGTTGCTGCAACACCTGCATGGCACGCTGGGCATCGGCACGGCCGACGAACAGGTGGTCGTGGTAATAGCCGGCAATCACGTTGCAACTGATGCCGGCCTTGCCCAATGCGCTGGCGAAGGCGGCGGTCAGGCCCACTGCCTCCAGGGCCGAGTGCACATTCAAGGTGATCCACGCGGCGACGTAGTCGAAGACCAACCCAGCCTGTTCCGCCTGTTGGCGATCGAGGATCAAGGTCAGGCCTTCTTGTTCGCGGAAACTGCCGATCACCTCGCAACCCTCAGGGATGCGCTGATCGGGCAGGGTGCAGAACACGTAGTCACCGTCATTCAGATGCGGGCTCATGCTGCGCAGCAGGGTTGCCAGGGCGGTTTCGCCAGCCATGGGAGGTTCCTTATAAAGAGAGAAGCGATGCTGGCTATTCTCATGGTGCAGGCTGTATAAGAAAAACAAATATTGCTGATCGCTCATTAGAGAAACTGATGTTCGACTATAAATTGCTTTCCGCCCTGGCGGCGGTGGTGGAACAGGCCGGCTTCGAGCGCGCCGCCCAGGTGCTGGGGCTGTCGCAGTCGGCGATCTCCCAGCGCATCAAGTTGCTGGAGGCGCGCATCGGCCAGCCGGTACTGGTGCGGGCCACGCCGCCGACGCCCACCGATATCGGCCGTCGCCTGCTCAACCATGTGCAACAGGTGCGCCTGTTGGAGCGTGACCTGCAAAGCCAGGTGCCGGCCCTGGATGAGGAAGGCATGCCCGAGCGCCTGCGCATCGCGTTGAACGCTGACAGCCTCGCCACCTGGTGGGCCGAGGCCGTCAGTGGTTTTTGCGCCGAGCAGCATCTGCTGCTGGATCTGGTGGTGGAGGACCAGACCGTAGGCCTCAAGCGCATGCGTGCCGGTGAGGTGGCGGCCTGCATCTGCGCCAGCGAGCGCCCGGTGGCCGGGGCGCGTAGCCTGTTGCTGGGGGCCATGCGTTATCGAGCGCTGGCCAGCCCTGCCTTTATTGCCCGGCACTTTCCGGATGGGGTGCGCGCCGACCAACTGGCACGCACACCGGCCTTGGTGTTCGGCCCGGATGATTTCCTGCAACACCGCTACCTGGCATCCCTCGGCGTGGATGGCGGTTTCGAACATCATTTATGCCCATCGTCCGAAGGCTTTATCCGCCTTACCGAAGCGGGCCTGGGCTGGGGGCTGGTGCCGGAATTGCAGGTCCGCGACCAACTGCAAAAGGGCCTCTTGGTCGAGTTATTGCCAGATAAGCCCATCGATGTGCCGTTGTACTGGCATCATTGGCGCAGTGGCGGGCAACTGCTGGGCTTGTTGACCGACCATCTGGCCCAGGCGTGTGGACAGTGGTTGGTGCCGTTGGAGTGATGGCGCGCGTCAAGGCAGCAGCGATGAAAAACGAAAGAACATGGGGTAATACATGAAGATTCTGGTCACCGGCGCAAGCGGCTTCATCGGCGGGCGCTTTGCGCGTTTCGCCCTGGAGCAGGGCCTGGACGTGCGGGTCAACGGGCGACGTGCCGAAGGCGTGGAGCACCTGGTCAGGCGCGGCGCCGAGTTTATCCAGGGTGATTTGAATGACGCCGACCTGGTGCGCGACCTCTGCCGCGACGTCGAAGCCGTGGTGCATTGCGCCGGCGCCGTCGGGCTGTGGGGCAAGTATCAGGACTTTCATCAGGGCAATGTGCTGGTCACCGAAAATGTCGTCGAGGCCTGCCTGAAGGAGCGCGTCGGGCGCCTGGTGCACCTGTCGTCGCCGTCGATCTATTTCGACGGGCGCGATCATTTGGGGCTGACTGAAGAGCAAGTGCCCAAACGCTTCAAACACCCCTATGCCGCCACCAAGTACCTGGCCGAGCAGAAGGTATTCGGTGCCCAGGAGTTCGGCCTCGAAGTAGTGGCCCTGCGTCCGCGCTTCGTCACGGGCGCCGGTGACATGAGCATCTTCCCGCGCTTGCTGAAAATGCAGCGCAAGAATCGCCTGGCCATCGTCGGCGACGGCCTCAACAAGGTCGATTTCACCAGTGTGCACAACCTCAACGAAGCGCTGCTCAGCAGCCTGCTCGCCACGGGCTCGGCGTTGGGCAAGGCTTACAACATCAGCAACGGAACCCCAGTGCCCGTGTGGGATGTGGTGAACTACGTGATGCGCCAGATGGAGTTGCCGCAGGTGACGCGGTATCGCTCCTACGGTTTGTCCTACAGCGTGGCGGCGCTCAACGAAGCGTTTTGCGCGATGTGGCCGGGCCGTCCGGAGCCGGCGTTGTCGCGCCTGGGCATGCAAGTGATGAACAAAGATTTCACCCTCGACATCAGCCGCGCCAGGCATTATCTGGACTATGAACCCAAGGTCAGCCTGTGGACCGCCCTCGACGAGTTTTGCAGTTGGTGGAAGGCCCAGGACCCTGGGTCGAAGTAAGCACACAACAGGCAACACTTCGGGAACCGAATTCGGCGTTCCGGGTCGATCAGAGCGCCGGGAACGCGGTTTATACTCCCGTCGCTCGCCACCTCACCGATTCAGGGTTGATTCATGCGTAACGATGCTAAAGACGACTTCGACAACGTTCCCAGCCTGCGGGCCGATGTCGGGGATGACGATGACTTCGAACCTTCCCCGGCCACTTCAGTGCGTTCGCGTAACGCCAAGGTGGTCAAGGTCAAGAGCGCCAGCACCGGCCCGTTGTGGGCCTTGATCGGCGCGCTGCTGATCGCCTTTGCGGGCCTGGCCTGGTGGAGCTTCCAGCAGATTTCCCTGATGGGCCAGCAGTTGGTGGCCACCCAGGAGAGCTTTGCGCGCATCAGCGAAGAAGCGGCGGGGCGGCTGCAGGATATTTCCGGCAAGGTGGTGGCCAGTGAAGCCAGCGTCAACAACGGCAGCGAAGCGCTGAAACTGCAGATCAAACAGCTTGAAAACCAACTGCTGGAACAGGGCAAGCAGCAAATCGGCGTGGCCGGCCAGGCCACCGAGCTGGACAAGCGCCTGGCGCAAATGACCGCCAGCACCACCGACCTGTCCAACGCCAACAGCAAGCTGCAAGGCCAGGTCCAGGCGTTGACCGACGCCGTGGCGACGCTCAAGGCGGCGCAGGGCGATGCCGGCAAGCGCGACAGCGAAATCAAGGAGCTGTCCGCTGATGTGGCCGCTTTGAAGAAGCAGGGCAACCCCAGCGCTGCCATCGCCCGTATCGAGCAGGACCTCGTGGTGCTCAAGAGCGCCCAGGACAACGCGTCGGCCAGCAGTGATGGGCCTACCAACAAGGAGTTCGACGTGTTCCGCATCCAGACCACGCGCAACATCACCACCTTGCAGAGCCAGGTGCAGACCCTCAACCAACAGCTCAACGCGCCGGCGAGAGTCACCCCGCTCGGGCAATGAGGTCTTTTATGGAAATGTCACCACTCGGTGACATTTCCCATCCCCTTCGTTACTTGCCCCCACCGCGCCCTTGTTTAGACTCCGGTCATCCCACAAACAATAATAAGGGCCACCCATGACCACCCAACCACTGCCTGCCAGCAGTTGGCTGAACGCGCCTGCCCATCACGCCTGGCTCGCTGCCGAAGGGCAGCGCCTGCTGGCGTTTGCCAAGGCGTCTCGTCTGGCCGATGGCTTTGGCAACCTGGACGATAGAGGCCGGTTGCCAGTCGATGCCCGCGCCGAAACCATGAACACCGCCCGCATGACCCACAGCTTCGCCATGGCCCACGCCATGGGGTTGCCCGGTTACGCCGAACTGATTGAGCACGGGGTTGCCTCCCTCAACGGCCCGTTGCGCGACAGTGAGCACGGCGGCTGGTTCGCCACGCCCCACGCCGTCGACGGCAACCGTGGCAAGGCCGCCTACCTGCACGCCTTTGTCGCCCTGGCCGCCAGCTCGGCGGTGGTGGCCGGTGCTCCGGGCGCGCAAAACCTGCTGAATGACGCCATCCATATCATCGACCAGTTCTTCTGGAGTGAAGAGGAGGGCGTGATGCTTGAGTCCTTTGATCAGGACTGGAGCCGCGTCGAGGCTTATCGCGGCGCCAACAGCAACATGCACGCCACCGAAGCCTTTCTTGCCCTGGCCGATGTAACGGGTGACACCCGCTGGCTGGACCGCGCCCTGCGGATCGTCGAACGTGTGATCCACACCCATGCCGCCGGCAACCAGTTCATGGTCATCGAGCATTTCGACACAACTTGGCAACCCTTGCTCGGCTACAACGAAGACAACCCCGCCGATGGCTTCCGCCCCTACGGCATTACCCCCGGCCATGGCTTCGAGTGGGCGCGGCTGGTGCTGCACCTTGAGGCCGCGCGCCTGCAAGCCGGGCTCGCCACACCCGAATGGCTGGTGACCGATGCCAAAGGCCTGTTCGCCAGTGCCTGCGAGTACGCCTGGGCGGTGGACGGCGCCCCCGGCATCGTCTACACCCTGGACTGGAACCACCGCCCAGTGGTGCGCGAGCGCCTGCATTGGACCCACGCCGAAGCCAGCGCCGCTGCCCAGGCCTTGCTCAAACGCACCGGCGAATTGCACTACGAAACCTGGTACCGGCGCTTCTGGGAATTCTGCGAAACCCACTTCATCGACCGCATCCACGGCAGCTGGCACCACGAACTCAGCCCGCACAACCAACCCAGCAGCAAAATATGGGGCGGCAAGCCGGACCTGTACCATGCCTGGCAAGCGGTAGTGCTGCCTGCACTGCCCTTGGCACCCAGCATGGCCAGTGCCATCGGGGCTGGACGCTATGTCACCAACTGGTGACATTTGTGCATCCCTTTGTTACCTGCGCCTCAAAAAACCCTGTTTAAACTCCGTGCAGCGCAAGCCTAAGACTTGCATGCATAACAACAAGAAAAGGTACTCAGATGAACGCGATTAATCGCCTCGCCGTCGCTATTTCCATTGCCTCGTTGTTTCCCCTCAGTGCATTTGCCGCCGACTCCAAAGGTACGGTTGAAGTTGTGCATTGGTGGACCTCGGGTGGTGAGAAGGCGGCTGTAGATGTCCTGAAGGCCCAAGTTGAGAAAGACGGCTTCACTTGGAAAGACGGTGCCGTCGCAGGTGGCGGTGGCGCCACGGCCATGACTGTGCTGAAAAGCCGTGCAGTCGCCGGCAACCCGCCAGGCGTTGCCCAGATCAAAGGCCCTGATATCCAGGAATGGGCGTCCACCGGCCTGCTCGACACCGACGTGCTCAAAGACGTCGCCAAAGAAGAAAAGTGGGACTCCCTGCTCGACAAGAAAGTCTCCGATACCGTGAAGTACGAAGGTGACTACGTCGCCGTACCGGTCAACATCCACCGCGTAAACTGGCTGTGGATCAACCCGGAAGTCTTCAAGAAAGCCGGTATCACCAAGAACCCGACCACCCTCGAAGAATTCTACGCCGCCGGCGACAAGCTGAAAAAAGCCGGCTTCATCCCGCTTGCCCACGGTGGCCAGCCTTGGCAGGACAGCACCGTGTTCGAAGCGGTGGTGCTCTCGGTGATGGGTGCCGATGGCTACAAGAAAGCCCTGGTCGACCTGGATAACGCTGCACTGACCGGTCCGGAAATGGTCAAGGCCTTGACAGAGCTGAAGAAAGTCGCGACCTACATGGACGTCGACGGCAAGGGCCAGGACTGGAACCTCGAAGCAGGCAAGGTCATCAACGGCAAGGCCGGCATGCAGATCATGGGTGACTGGGCCAAGTCCGAATGGACCGCCGCCAAGAAAGTCGCTGGCAAGGACTACGAGTGCGTAGCCTTCCCGGGCACCGACAAAGCCTTCACCTACAACATCGACTCCCTGGCGGTGTTCAAGCAGAAAGACAAAGGCACTGCTGCCGGTCAGCAGGACATTGCCAGAGTCGTGCTGGGTGAAAACTTCCAGAAAGTGTTCAGCATCAACAAGGGTTCGATCCCTGTGCGTAACGACATGCTGAACAAAATGGACTCGTACGGCTTCGACTCCTGCGCCCAGACCGCTGCCAAGGACTTCCTGGCAGACGCCAAGACCGGCGGCCTGCAGCCAAGCATGGCGCACAACATGGCCACGACCCTGGCGGTGCAAGGTGCGTTCTTTGACGTCGTGACCAACTACATCAACGACCCGAAAGCCGACCCGGCCGACACCGCCAAGAAACTTGGCGCTGCGATCAAGTCCGCCAAGTAACGCAGCCCTTCTGTAGGAGCGAGCTTGCTCGCGAAGGTCTTCAAGGATAACGCGAGCATCCAGGATGAACGCGGTGACCTAGAGTTTTTCGCGAGCAAGCTCGCTCCTACAGTGAAAGAGCGACAAGCAAGTCCTTTTTTCCCTGTACTGGATTTCCCCATGAGTTCTGTTGCTGTGTTCAGCAAAGCCTCGCCGTTCGATGCACTGCAGCGCTGGCTCCCCAAACTGGTGCTGGCGCCCAGCATGTTCATCGTGTTGGTGGGCTTCTACGGCTACATCCTGTGGACGTTTGTACTCTCGTTCACCAATTCCACGTTCCTGCCAAGCTACAAATGGGCGGGCCTTGCGCAATACGCGCGGTTGTTCGACAACGACCGCTGGTGGGTTGCGAGCAAGAACCTGGCGGTGTTTGGCGGGATGTTCATCGGCATCACCCTGGTCATCGGCGTGACCCTGGCGATCTTCCTCGACCAGAAAATCCGTCGCGAAGGCTTTATCCGCACCATTTACCTGTACCCGATGGCGCTCTCGATGATCGTCACCGGTACCGCCTGGAAATGGCTGCTCAACCCGGGCATGGGCCTGGACAAACTCCTGCGTGACTGGGGCTGGGAAGGCTTCCGTCTCGACTGGCTGATCGACCCGGACCGCGTGGTCTACTGCCTGGTGATCGCCGCTGTGTGGCAAGCCTCGGGTTTCATCATGGCGATGTTCCTCGCCGGCCTGCGTGGCGTCGATCAATCGATCGTACGCGCCGCACAGATCGACGGCGCGAGCCTGCCGCGCATCTACTGGAGCGTGGTGCTGCCCAGCCTGCGTCCGGTGTTCTTCAGTGCGGTGATGATCCTGGCGCACATTGCGATCAAGAGCTTTGACCTGGTCGCGGCGATGACCGCTGGCGGCCCGGGCTACTCGTCCGACCTGCCCGCGATGTTCATGTACTCGTTCACCTTCAGCCGTGGCCAGATGGGCATGGGCTCGGCCAGTGCCATCCTGATGCTCGGTGCGATCCTCGCGATCATCGTGCCTTACCTCTACTCCGAGCTGAGGACCAAACGTCATGACTAGTCTCGCCTCCAAACCTGCCATCAGCCTGAGTCGCATCGCGATCTACGCGGTGCTGATCCTTGCCGTGCTGCTGTACCTGGTGCCGCTGGTGGTGATGCTGCTGACCAGCTTCAAGACCCCGGAAGACATCAGCTCCGGCAACCTGCTGAGCTGGCCGACCGTGGTCACCGGCATCGGCTGGGTCAAGGCCTGGGCGACTGTGGACGGCTACTTCTGGAACTCGATCAAGATCACCGTTCCGGCCGTACTGATCTCCACCGCCATCGGTGCATTGAACGGCTATGTGCTGTCGTTCTGGCGCTTCAAAGGCTCGCAGCTGTTCTTCGGCCTGTTGTTGTTCGGCTGCTTCCTGCCGTTCCAGACCGTGCTGCTGCCGGCGTCGTTTACCCTCGGCAAGATGGGCCTGGCCAGCACCACCACCGGCCTGGTGTTTGTGCATGTGGTCTACGGCCTGGCGTTCACCACGCTGTTCTTCCGTAACTACTACGTGAGCATCCCGGATGCGCTGATCAAGGCCGCGCGTCTGGACGGTGCGGGCTTCTTCACCATCTTCCGTCAAATCATCCTGCCGATGTCGACCCCGATCATCATGGTCTGCCTGATCTGGCAGTTCACCCAGATCTGGAACGACTTCCTGTTCGGCGTAGTGTTCTCCAGCGGCGACTCCCAGCCCATCACGGTGGCGCTGAACAACCTGGTCAACACCAGCACCGGGGCCAAGGAATATAACGTGGATATGGCGGCGGCGATGATCGCCGGGCTGCCGACCCTGCTGGTCTATGTGATCGCAGGCAAGTATTTCGTGCGCGGCCTCACGGCCGGCGCGGTCAAGGGGTAATCATGGCTACGCTTGAACTTCGCAATGTAAACAAGACCTATGGCGCCGGCCTGCCCGACACCTTGAAGAACATCGAACTGTCGATCAAGGAAGGCGAATTCCTGATCCTGGTCGGTCCTTCGGGGTGCGGCAAATCCACGCTGATGAACTGCATCGCCGGCCTTGAGACCATCACTGGCGGCGCGATCATGATCGGTGATCAGGACGTGAGCGGCATGAGCCCCAAGGACCGTGACATCGCCATGGTGTTCCAGTCCTACGCGCTGTACCCGACCATGAGCGTGCGCGAGAACATCGAATTCGGCCTCAAGATCCGCAAGATGCCCCAGGCCGATATCGACGCCGAAGTGGCGCGGGTGGCCAGGCTGCTGCAGATCGAACACCTGCTCAACCGCAAGCCGGGCCAGCTCTCCGGCGGCCAGCAACAGCGCGTGGCCATGGGGCGTGCCCTGGCGCGTCGGCCGAAGATCTACCTGTTCGACGAACCGCTGTCCAACCTCGACGCCAAGCTGCGCGTCGAGATGCGCACCGAAATGAAACTGATGCACCAGCGCCTCAAGACCACCACGGTCTACGTGACCCACGACCAGATCGAAGCGATGACCCTGGGCGACAAGGTCGCGGTGATGAAGGACGGCATCATCCAGCAGTTCGGCACGCCGAAAGAGATCTACAACAACCCGGCCAACCAGTTCGTGGCGAGCTTTATCGGTTCGCCGCCGATGAACTTCGTGCCGCTGCGCCTGCAGCGCAAGGACGGCCGCCTGGTGGCACTGCTCGACAGCGGCCAGGCGCGCTGCGAGCTGGCCCTGAATACCACGGATGCCGGCCTGGAAGACCGCGACGTGATCCTGGGCCTGCGCCCAGAGCAAATCATGTTGGCGGCGGGCGAGGGCAACAGTGCGTCGAGCATTCGTGCCGAAGTCCAGGTGACCGAGCCAACCGGCCCGGACACCCTGGTGTTCGTGCAACTCAATGACACCAAGGTCTGCTGCCGCCTGGCACCCGACGTGGCACCGCAGGTGGGCGAGACCCTGACCCTGCAATTCGATCCTTCCAAGGTACTGCTGTTCGACGCCAACACGGGCGAGCGACTGGGCACTGCTTCTTCATCGCCCGCACAGGGGCATGCCGACAACGTGGCCCAATTCAAAGGCCGCTGAAGCAGATAAGTTGTTGTTTTGGATAAAAAAAGTAAACCGCGTTAGATAAAAACAGTTTAATAACAATAAAGACGAGGATGTAGGGATGAAAAAGCAACACAACAACACTCGGCTGATCTGCCAAATGTCAGCTGCAGCAGCCCTGGTACTGTCCGCCAATGCGATGGCGGCCGATGCATTCAGTGCTGATTCCAAGTGGATGACCGGCGATTGGGGTGGTGAGCGTACCAAGCTGATCGAGCAAGGTATCGACATCAAGGCTGACTACGTTGGGGAGATGGGCTACAACGCCAAGGGTGGTTATAACCACGACAAGACCGGTCGCTACTCTGACCAGTTCGGTCTCGGTGTGGCACTCGACCTGCAAAAACTGTGGGGCTGGGACAATACCCAGGCCAAGATCCAGTTGACCAACCGTAATGGCCAGAACATCTCCAACGACCGCATTGGCGACCCGCGTGCCGGCACGCTGAGCTCTTCGATGGAAGTCTACGGCCGTGGCCACATGGTGCGTCTGACCCAGTTCTGGATCCAGCACCAGATGTTCGACAACAAGTTGGACGTGAAACTCGGTTACTTCGGCGAAGGCGAAGACTTCAACACCTTCCCGTGCGACTTCCAGAACCTGTCGTTCTGCGGCTCGCAAGTGGGTAACTATGTCAACACCTGGTACAACTGGCCGGTCAGCCAGGCCGCGATCCGCGTGAAGTACAACATCACGCCTGAGCTGTACGCGCAAATCGGTGCGTACAACCAGAACCCGTCGCAGCTGGAGCACGGCAACGGCTTCAAGCTCAGTGGCAGCGGCACCAAGGGCACCGTGATCCCGGTGGAATTGGTCTGGTCGCCGAAGGTCAATAACCTGCCGGGCGAATACCGTGTGGGTTACTACAAAAGCGCTGCCGATGCCTCCGATGTGCGTGAAGACGTGAACGGTAACGATGCGGCTACCACGCGCGCGGACTACCGCACCCACAGCAGCAAAAAAGGCTACTGGTTCGTTGCCCAACAGCAGCTCACCACCCACAACGGCGACGCTTCCCGTGGTCTGAACATTGCGGCCAACGCCACATTCCACGACAAGGAAACCAACACCGTCGACAACTACCAGTCGTTGATGCTGGTATACAAAGGTCCGTTCGACGCGCGTCCAAAAGATGACGTCGGCATCGGTGCGGCGCGTCTGCACGTCAACAATGACGTGAAGAAAAACGCCGAGCTGCTCAACGCCTCCAATGGCGTGAGCGACTACGACAACCCGCTGTACACGCCAATCCGCGAAACCGAGTACAACTTCGAAATCAACTACGGCTTCCACGTCACCAACTGGCTGACCGTGCGTCCTAACCTGCAATACGTCGTCCAGCCTGGCGGCGTGGACAAAGTCGACAACGCGTTGGTGGCTGGCCTGAAAATTCAGTCTACGTTCTAACGCTGTTGCGATAAGCTCCTTCTCTCTGTGCGCATTTTGCGGGTAGCCATGGCTATCCGCTTTTTTTTGGGCTGCATTGTGATGATTTTCAGGACCGTGGCACATGCATGAGCAACCGCTGCAACGCTTTTTCAAATCCTTGCGCGAGCGCCCGGTGTTCGCCTGGGAGCGTTTCCAGATGCGTGACGTGCTGGTGATCGATCATCCACTGTGCCAGGCGGTATTCAGTCGCCAGGGCGCGCAATTGCTGCACTTTCAGCCGACGGGCCAGAAGCCCTGGTTGTGGTGTGCCGCCAAGTGGCCGCAAGTCGGCGCCATCCGTGGCGGCGTACCGGTGTGCTGGCCGTGGTATGGCCGTCACCCGATTGAAAATGCCTGGCCGTCCCATGGCTGGGCACGCTTGATCGACTGGAAACTGCTCGACAGCAGCACTGACGACGACGGCGTACGCCTGCATTGGCAATTGCAGCTGTGCGACTGGCAGGTCGATCTGCATGCGCACCTGGGCGAAACCCTGGAGCTGCGCCTGAGCACCGAGCATCAGGATGAGTTGCCGTGCCAGCTGAGCCATGCATTGCACGCTTATTGGCGCATTGGTCATGTTGATGAGATAGCGCTGTCTGGGCTCGACGGTGCGCAGGGTTACGACCAGCTCAATCGCCAGGTCTGCCAGCAGGAAGGCGAGTTGCGGGTGGAAGGCGGTTGCCAGCGGGTGTTCCAGCACGAGGGCGAATTGCAGCTCAAGGACCACGCCTGGCAGCGCGAACTGTGCATCGACACCGGCGACAGCGCCGACACCGTGGTGTGGCACCCGGGCAGCCGGCCGCTGTTGGGCGTGAGCTTCAACGAGGCGTCGGGGTTTGTGTGCGTGGAGTCGGCGATGGCCGGGGCGAGCCTGGCGCCGGGGGAGAGGGCGCATCTGAGTTTGCAGGCCAGGGCTGGGGTTTAACGGTGTGGCTGCTGGCCCTATCGGGGGCAAGCCCCCTCCCACATTTTGAATGTATTCACAGATCAGAGTGTGGGAGGGGGCTTGCCGCCGATGGGGTCAGTACAGCCAACACAAAGGTTGGCTCAGTTGAACTCATCCCCCACCGGATACCGGCTGTCATTCAAGCTCTCTTTGATCTTGCGCAAATGCGGCTGGAAATCCACCCCGCGACGCAAGGTCATGCCGGTAGCCAATACGTCCAGCACCGTAAGCTGGATGATCCGCGAGGTCATCGGCATGTAGATGTCGGTGTCTTCGGGCAGCGGAATGTTCAGGCTCACCGTGCTGGCCTTGGCCAGCGGCGAGTTCTCGGCGGTCACGCCCAGCACTGAAGCGCCGTTTCCACGGGCGATACGCGCCACTTCCACCAGCTCACGGGTACGCCCGGTGTAGGAAATGATCACGAACAACTCGCCGGTGTGTGCCACCGAGGCGATCATGCGCTGCATCAGCACGTCGGCATGGGCGGTGACCGCCAGGTTGAAACGGAAGAACTTGTGCAGCGCATCCATCGCCACCGGGGCCGAAGCGCCCAGGCCGAAGAAGTGGATCTGCCGCGCCTGGATCAACAGGTCCACGGCCTTGCTGATCAGGGCCGGGTCCAGGGCCTGGCAGGCGCTGTCGAGCGACGCGATGGCGCTGCCAAAGATCTTCTGGGTGTAGGCCTCGGGGTTATCATCGGCCTCCACTGCGCGGCTGACATACGCCGCGCCGCTGGCCAGGCTTTGCGCCAGCTGCAATTTCAGTTCAGGGTAACCGCTGACGCCGAACGAACGGCAGAAACGGTTGACCGTCGGTTCACTGACCGAGGCGGCCTGGGCAAGGGCGGCGATGGAGAAGCGGGTCGCCTGCTGCGGGTTGAGCAGGATGACCTCGGCGACTTTTTTCTCGGCCTTGTTCAATTCTTCGAGGCGGTTCCGGATCTGTTCCAGAAGATTTCGCACGCGGTCCATTCAGTCTTTCCTTCGGGCGACGATGCAAATTAGGGTGGCAACCAATCGACGAGTGGCCTTTTGCGGTGGCCTATCCTACTGAGGGTAGCTGAACACCACCACTCGGAATGCGTATTTCGGGAAAATGTTGTGGTTATTACTACATTTTTCCTTGAGTGATGCCTTGAAAAAAGGTATTTGTAGCTTAACTTGATAAAAGAACAAACATCATGCCTTCGATAACCGTAGAACCCTGCACCTTTGCCCTGTTTGGCGCCTTGGGTGATCTGGCGCTGCGCAAGTTATTTCCTGCCCTCTATCAACTCGATGGCGCCGGCCTGCTGCACGACGACACGCGCATCCTGGCCCTGGCCCGCGAAGCCGGTACCGAGCAACAGCACCTGGCGCACATCGAGCACGCATTGCGAGAGTTCGTCGGCAAGGAACTGGACGAAGCCATCACCCAGCGCTTCCTGGCGCGCCTGACCTATGTGCACGTTGACTTCCTGAAGGCCGATGACTACGTGGCCCTGGCGGACATCGCCGGTACCGAGCAGCGCCTGATCGCCTACTTCGCCACCCCGGCGGCGGTGTACGGCGCCATCTGCGAGAACCTGTCCAAGGTCGGCCTGGCGGACAACACCCGCGTGGTGCTGGAGAAACCGATTGGTTCGGACCTGGAATCCTCGCGCAAGGTCAACGACGCCGTGGCGCAGTTCTTCCCGGAGAACCGCACGTACCGCATCGACCACTACCTGGGCAAAGAAACCGTCCAGAACCTGATCGCGCTGCGTTTCGCCAACAGCCTGTTCGAAACCCAGTGGAACCAGAACTACATTTCCCACGTGGAAATCACCGTGGCCGAGCAGGTCGGTATCGAAGGCCGTTGGGGTTACTTCGACAAGGCCGGCCAGCTGCGGGACATGATCCAGAACCACCTGCTGCAACTGCTTTGCCTGATCGCCATGGACCCGCCGGCCGACCTGTCCGCCGACAGCATCCGCGACGAGAAGGTCAAGGTGCTCAAGGCCCTGGCGCCCATCAGCCCGGACGGCCTGACCACTCAGGTGGTACGCGGCCAGTACATCGCCGGCTACAGCGCCGGCAAGCCGGTGCCGGGTTACCTGGAAGAAGAAAACTCCAACACCCAGAGCGACACCGAGACCTTCGTCGCCCTGCGTGCCGATATCCGCAACTGGCGTTGGGCCGGGGTGCCGTTCTACCTGCGCACCGGCAAGCGCATGCCGCAGAAGCTGTCGCAGATCGTCATCCACTTCAAGGAACCGTCCCACTACATCTTCGCCCCCGAGCAGCGCCTGCAGATCAGCAACAAACTGATCATCCGCCTGCAACCGGACGAAGGTATTTCCTTGCGCGTGATGACCAAGGAGCAGGGCCTGGACAAGGGCATGCAACTGCGCAGCGGCCCGCTGCAACTGAATTTTTCCGACACCTACCGCAGCGCCCGGATCCCGGATGCCTACGAGCGGTTGTTGCTGGAAGTGATGCGCGGCAATCAGAACCTGTTTGTTCGCAAAGATGAAATCGAAGCCGCGTGGAAGTGGTGTGACCAGTTGATCGCCGGGTGGAAGAAATCCGGTGATGCGCCCAAGCCGTACGCGGCCGGGTCCTGGGGGCCGATGAGCTCGATTGCACTGATCACGCGGGATGGGAGGTCGTGGTATGGCGATATCTGATTTGAAACTGCCCCAGGGCGTAACCCCTCATGAGTACCGTACCCCGGTGCTGTTGGCGGAGGGCCTGGCCAATGACGTGGCCGAGCAACTGCGCACGGCCATCAGTGCCCGTGGCGAAGCGACCCTGGTGGTGTCCGGTGGCCGCAGCCCCGTGGCGTTTTTCCAGCACCTGGCCAAGCAGGGCCTGGACTGGTCCAAGGTCACCATCACCCTGGCCGACGAGCGCTGGGTGCCGGTGGAACACGCCGACAGCAATGCCGGCCTGTTGAAGCAGCACTTGCTGCAAGGCCCGGCGGCCAAGGCCAGGTTCTTGAGCCTGTACAGCGCTGCCGCCAACCTCGAAGACGCTGCCGAGCAGGCCGATCGCCTGCTGGCCGAATTGCCAGCCATTGACGTGCTGGTGCTGGGCATGGGCGATGACGGCCACACCGCATCGCTGTTTCCCGACAGCCCGAACCTGAGCCAAGCCTTGCAGCCCGACGGTACCCGTCGTTGCTGGCCGATGCTGGCGCCGACCGTGCCGCACCAGCGCCTGACCATGAGTCGCGCGTTGCTGGCCACGGCGAACTACACCGTGCTGTCGATTTCCGGCAGTTCGAAATTGACCACCTTGAGCGCCGCGCTGGCCAGTGATGACGTCGCTGCCATGCCGATTCGCGCGTTTCTGCAACCTACATTAGAGATTTACTGGTGCCCATGAGCCAAGGATCAGCCGCTATGAAAAGCCCTCAACCGACCGTGTCCATGGCGGACAAAGTTGCCTTGATCGACAGCCTCTGCGCCAAGGCGCGGATCCTGCCGGTGATCACCATCGCTCGCGAACAGGACATCCTGCCGCTGGCCGATGCCCTGGCAGCCGGCGGTTTGACCGCACTGGAAGTGACCCTGCGTTCGGAGTTCGGCCTCAAGGCCATTCAGGTACTGCGCGAACAACGCCCTGAACTGTGCACCGGTGCCGGCACCGTGCTGGACCGTCACATGCTCGAAGCAGCCGAAGTGGCGGGCTCGCAATTCATCGTCACTCCAGGCATTACCCGTGACCTGCTGGAAGCCTCGGTACACAGCCCGATCCCGCTGCTGCCGGGCATCAGCAATGCTTCCGGCATCATGGAAGGCTACGGCCTGGGTTATCGCCGCTTCAAGCTGTTCCCGGCGGAAGTCAGCGGCGGCGTGGCGGCGATCAAGGCCCTGGGCGGTCCGTTCGGCGAAGTGAAATTCTGCCCGACCGGCGGCGTTGGCCCGGCCAACATCAAAAACTACATGGCGTTGAAAAACGTGATGTGCGTGGGCGGTAGCTGGATGCTCGACCCGGAGTGGGTCAAGAACGGCGACTGGGCCCGCATCCAGGAAGTCACCGCGCAGGCATTGGCCCTGCTGGATTGATCTGCTTTTACTGAATCGTTGTTGCTGTGCTTGACGGCATTTTTGCGGTGCACTTGGTCGGTGTACCGCATTTTTTTTGCCTGTAGAAAACTGTAGGAGCGAGCTTGCTCGCGAAGAACGTAAGGACAACGCGTTAAATCAGGATAAACACGTCATCGTTAACGCTCTTCGCGAGCAAGCTCGCTCCTACAGGGGGTTGCTATTCAAGTTGGATATCGCGTTGGCCAAGGTATTGATGTCCGCCGCGGAGGTCACCAACCCCGGCGTCACCCGGATACAGGTGCCGAACGACGCACCGATTCGGGTAGTGACAAACAGGTTGTAGTCCTTGAGCAGCCTGTCCACCATCACCTGCTGATCCCGCCCGCTGAACTTGAACGCCGTAATCCCGCAATACACCCTTGGATCATCCGGCGTCAGCACCTCAATCCCCGGCAATCCCCGCACCTGGCTGACCCACAGGTCCCGCAGGTAATTCACCCGTGCGCCTTTTGCCGCCGCGCCGCCTAATTGGCGATGTTCTTCAAACACCAGCGGTAAGGTCATCAACGCTGGAAAGTTCGGCGTGCTGTAGGACGTACGCGCACGCACATCGGTGGTGGGGTAGTGAAACTCACCCATGTCCGGGTCGATATCCGCCAGGCGCTCCGGGGCGATGTACAAAAAGCCCAGGGTCAGTGGCGCGCCGATCCATTTGTGCAGGTTGAAGCCGGCAAACTGAATGCCCAGTTCGGCCAGGTTGAATTCGATCTGGCCCAGGGCATGGGCACCGTCGAGGATCACGTCCACGCCGTGCTCACGCGCTGCATGGGCGACGGCTTCGACGGGCATCACCAGGCCGGTGCGGTGGGTGACGTGGGTCAGCGCCATCAGTTTCAAACGTGGGTACTGCACAAACGCATCAAGATACGTCTGCACCAGGCTGTCGAAACTGGCCGGGTGTGCGTGGGACAGTTCGATCACCTCCACGCCACGAACGCCGGCCAGCCAACGCATGGCGCCCTTGACCGTGTCGTACTCCAGGTCACTGATCAGCACCTGGTCGCCCGGTTGCAGGCGGTTGTAGTTGCGGATCAGTGACTGCAAGGCTTCGGTGGCATTACGAGTAAAGGCCACCGACTCCGGGACCACATCAATCAGCTCGGCCAGTTGTCGACGAATCTCGAGGTTGTCGCCTTGTTCGAAGCGCTGGCGCACATGCAGCGAATTACTGCGGTTGATAAACCCAACCTGTTCCAGGTAATGCGATTGCACCGTTCGGCTCATGCGACCGAAGTAACCGTTTTCCAGATTGATCGGGCCGGGTTCCAGGGCATAGCGCTCGGAAACAGCCTGCCAATGACGTTCGTTGTCTGCATTCCTTGGCATAGGGGGCTCTTAATGGCGCGGTGCGGGTTTGCCGTGTTTGGCGCGTAGCGGTTCGAGCAATTCAGACAACCCGTTGCTGTCGATCTCCTGCATCAACGCCAGCAAGCCGCCCAGTTCGCCGTGGGGGAAACCTTCACGGGCGAACCAGTTCAGGTAGGGGCCGGGCAGGTCGGCGATGATCCGTCCCTTGTATTTGCCGAAGGGCATTTCGCGGGTGATCAGCAGTTCGAGTTTTTCGGGATTCATGAAGGCTCGGGTGTTTGAGTCGTGACCTTGGAAAATACAGGCATTCTGCATGAAGGCCAAATGACAGATCATGCAAATAACGTACATACAGATGGTTCAATTAATCGTAAATTACTGAAATATATAGATAATTTGTTTTTTGAAAACCTGGCACGGGCGCTGCAACCATTAAGACAACCTTCTAACCCGTACAAGGAATTGAAAAATGACTGACATCAATAAAGAATCGATCTCCGTACTGAACGACCTGATCGAGACCAGCATCGACGGCCAAAAGGGTTTCAAGGAGTGCGCTGAAGACATCAAGCACCCAGAACTCAAAGCCCTGTTCGCCAAGCGTTCCGCCGATTGCGCCACCGCTGCTGCCGAGCTGAAGACTGCCGTGCGTGCCCTGGGTGGTGATCCGGAAGATTCCGGCAGCGTTGCCGGCGCACTGCACCGTGGCTGGGTCGACGTGAAGTCGATGCTCACCGGTAAAGATGAAGAGGCTGTACTGAACGAAGCCGAGCGCGGTGAAGACCACGCGCTGAAGGCTTACAAGGAAGCTATCGAGAAGATCAACAAGCACAACCTGCTGGGCATTCGTGACCTGGTTGAGCGTCAGTACCACGGCGTGCAACGCAACCACGACCAGGTGAAAGCCCTGCGTAACCAGGCTCGCGCTCAGTCGTAAGCCCAGGGTTGTAAATGCTGTAAACAATGTGGGAGGGGGCTTGCTCCCGATGGCGGAGTATCAGTCAACCGATTCATTGACTGATCAACCGCCATCGGGGGCAAGCCCCCTCCCACATTGGTATTGTGTTGAGCCTGAAATTGCTATCAGCCAATGCTGATCGGCGGCAACTCAGTCAATGTCACAACCTGCTGCTTACGCGGCGCCAGGATTTCCGCCTCGCCATCCACCACCAACTCATCGCGCTGGTTGAACACGCGGGTGGCGATGCGCACGCGGAACTTCGGCAGCTTCTCGAGGATTTCCAGTCGCACGGTCAGGGTGTCGCCGATTTTCACTGGCTTCTGGAAGCTCATCTGCTGGCCGATGTAGATCGTGCCCGGCCCGGGCAGCTCGCAGGCAACGGCCGCGCTGATCAGGGCGCCGCTGAACATGCCGTGGGCGATACGCTCCTTGAACATGGTCGCCTTGGCGTACTCGGCATCCAGGTGCACTGGGTTGTGGTCACCGGACATGGCGGCGAACAGCTGGATATCACGCTCCTCCACCAGCTTGCTGTAGCTGGCGGTCTGGCCGACTTCGAGGGCTTCGTACGGGGTGTTGGTTACCTGGGTCATCTAAACGTGCATCCTGTGGCTAATCGGTAATTTAACTAACTGATTTTAATCGAAAATTTATTCGCAGCGGGTAGGCCTGCGCAAGGCCAGGGCCTGGTCGAGCCAGCTCAGTACATCCGCCGTGACTTCATCACGGTTGGTTTCGTTGAACACTTCATGGCGCGCCTGCGGGTAGATATTCAGTTGCAGGTGCTGGCAGCCCGCTTCGCGCAGGGCGTTGGCCAGGCTGTTGAGACGCTTGCCTTCGCTCACCGGATCACATTCACCGCCCATCACCAGGATCGGCAGGCCCGGATCGATCTGCGCGAGATTGGACGCTTTGCTGATTTGCTGCAAGCCGCCGAGCAGGTCGATCCACAGCTGGTTGGTGCAGCGGAACCCGCACAGCGGGTCGTTGATGTACTTGTCCACCTCGGTCGGGTCGCGACTGAGCCAATCGAAAGCGGTGCGATTGGGTTTGAACGCCTTGTTGAACGAGCCAAACGATAGGAATTCGATCAACGCACTGCGCCCGCGCACCCCCTGGCGCAGCCGTTCGGCCCGGGCGATCACCCGCGCGGCGCGGTACAGCGCCACCGGTTGGTAATTCGAACCGCTGAGAATCGCGCCATCCAGGCTGGCGCTGTGGTGCAGCAGATAGGCCTGGGCGATGTAACTGCCCATGCTGTGGCCCAACAGAATGATCGGCAACCCCGGCTGTTGCTGGCCCATATGTTGGTTGAGGCTGGCGAGGTCGCCCACTATCTTGTTCCAGCCGTCGTGCTCGGCGTACAGGCCCAGGGTGCCTTCGTCGGCTGTGCGGCCGTGGCCTCGTTGGTCCGGCGCATACACACCGTAGCCGGCGTCGCACAGGGTTTGCGCCAGGCGCGCATAGCGCCCGCTGTGCTCGGCCATGCCATGGGACAGCATCACCAGGGCCCTGGTCGGGCCTTCGGGCATCCATTGATTGACGTACAGGCGGCTGCGGTCATTCGCGGTCAGCCAGAAGCTGCTGTGGTTCATGGCGGTTCCTTTGCTCAGGGGCTGCTCAAGGTCAGCTCGGGGTTGTTGCAGTGTATAGCTCATCTGCCGAGGATCGGCGCATCTGCCTACACGTCAGCGGCAAGATTCATACAATCAATGACACGGTTTGCTGTATTTGCCTGTTTGGCTATTGCTGCTAACGTCCCCAAAGCTCCGCTTTTCATAGCAGTCAGAAAGCGGCCGGACACACTCAGGTAAGAGGACAAGAATAATGCAACCTGATTTCTGGAATGACAAACGCGCAGCGGGCGTTCCCAACGACATCGACCTTTCTGCCTACAAGTCGGTGATCGAAGTCTTCGAGCGCTCCTGCAAGGCCTTCGCCGACCGTCCGGCATTCAGCAACATGGGCATCACCCTGACCTACGCCGAGCTGGAGCGCCAGAGCGCTGCGTTCGCCGGCTACCTGCAACAGCACACCGACCTCAAGCCGGGCGAGCGCATCGCAGTGCAGATGCCCAACGTGCTGCATTACCCGATTGCCGTGTTCGGCGCTTTGCGCGCCGGGCTGATCGTGGTCAACACCAACCCGCTGTACACCCCGCGCGAGATGCGTCACCAGTTCAAGGACGCCGGCGTGCGTGCGCTGGTCTACCTCAACCTGTTCGGTTCGCGGGTGCAGGAGGTGTGCAGCGACACCGAGATCGACTACCTGATCGAAGCCAAGATGGGCGATTTCATGCCCGCTGCCAAAGGCTGGCTGATCAACACGGTGGTCGACAAGGTCAAGAAGATGGTCCCGGCCTACAACCTGCCGCGCGCGGTGTCATTCAAGCGCGCCCTGCGCATGGGCGCGGGCCTGGGCGTGACCCGCCACCCGGTGACCCTGGACGACATCGCGGTGCTGCAATACACCGGCGGCACCACCGGCCTGGCCAAGGGCGCGATGCTCACCCACGGCAACCTGGTGGCGAACATGCAACAGGCGCGGGCGTGCATGTCCCAGGTCACCGATGATGGCCAGCCGCTAGTGAGGGAAGGGCAGGAGGTGATGATTGCGCCGCTGCCGCTGTACCACATCTATGCGTTCACGGCGAACTGCATGTGTATGATGGTGACCGGCAACCATAACGTGTTGATCACCAATCCGCGGGATATCGGCGGGTTTATCAAGGAACTGAAAAGGTGGCGGTTCTCCTGCCTGCTGGGGCTGAACACGCTGTTTGTGGCGTTGATGGACCATCCGGACTTCAAGACCCTGGACTTCTCCCACCTCAAGATCACCAATTCCGGCGGCACTGCACTGGTGAAGGCCACGGCCGAGCGCTGGAAGGCCATCACCGGCTGTTCCATCGGTGAAGGCTACGGCCTGACCGAGACCTCGCCGGTGGCCAGTACCAACCCCTACGGCAGCCAGTCGCGCCTGGGCACCGTGGGCCTGCCGGTGCCGGGCACGGCGATGAAAGTCATCGACGATCAAGGTCACGAGTTGCCGTTGGGCGAGCGCGGTGAGTTGTGCATCAAGGGCCCGCAGGTGATGAAGGGCTACTGGCAGCAACCGGCCGCCACTGCCGAGGCGTTGGACGCCGAAGGCTGGCTGAAGACTGGCGATATCGCGGTGATCGATGCCGATGGTTTCGTCAGCATCGTCGACCGCAAGAAAGACCTGATCATCGTCTCGGGTTTCAACGTGTACCCCAACGAGATCGAAGACGTGGTGATGGCCCACCCGGCGGTGGCCAACTGCGCCGTGATCGGTGTGCCGGATGACCGCACCGGGGAAGCGGTGAAGCTGTTCGTGGTGGCGCGTGCCGAAGGGGTGAGCCTTGAGGAGTTGAAGGCGTACTGCAAGACCAACTTCACGGGGTACAAGGTGCCTAAGCATATTGTGTTGCGCGACTCGTTGCCGATGACGCCGGTGGGCAAGATCTTGCGGCGTGAGTTGCGCGATATTGCCTGATCTGAAATGCGCTGAAAAAAAGTGGGAGGGGGCTTGCCCCCGATGGCGGTGGGTCAGTCACCAGATGTGTAGACTGAACCACTGCTATCGGGGGCAAGCCCCCTCCCACATTTGTACTGTGCTGTTCTGAAAGCCCCGTTACAGAGCCATTTATCGAGCTATTTCAGCTTGGTTTAAAGTGTGACCAAATATTGTAGGACAGTCGTGTTTATGACCGTGGCCCCCTCTTTTGGCTCTAGGCGGCCTTTGGCAAAGCTGCTACTCTCGGCGCGCTTTGTGACGTCTCGGCCTGCTTGAAAGCGCCAGATTCACCTAAAAAAACATACACCAATAATAATCGCATCAAATGCGATGATGAATTCGCGTCGCTGACGTCGCTGAGGAGTGGGCTTCCATGAACGAAGACTTTTGGAAGGATAAGTACCCCGCCGGGATTGCCGCAGAAATCAATCCAGACGAGTATCCGAATATTCAGGCGGTACTGAAGCAGTCCTGCCAGCGCTTCGCCAACAAACCGGCTTTCAGCAACCTGGGCAAGACAATCACCTACGGTGAATTGTACGAACTGTCCGGCGCCTTCGCCGCGTACCTGCAACAGCACACCGACTTGAAGCCCGGCGATCGAATCGCCGTGCAACTGCCCAACGTCCTGCAATACCCGGTCGCCGTGTTCGGCGCCATCCGCGCCGGCCTGATCGTGGTCAACACCAACCCGCTGTACACCGCGCGGGAAATGGAACACCAATTCAACGACTCCGGCGCCAAGGCCCTGGTGTGCCTGGCCAACATGGCGCACCTGGCGGAAAAGGTCGTGCCCAAGACCGCCGTCAAGCATGTGATCGTCACCGAAGTCGCCGACCTGTTGCCGCCGCTCAAGCGCCTGCTGATCAACAGCGTCATCAAGTACGTGAAGAAAATGGTCCCGGCGTATCACCTGCCCAAGGCGATCAAGTTCAACGACGTGCTGGCCAAGGGGCACGGCCAACCGGTCAGCGACGTCAGCCCGGCCAGCAGCGATGTGGCCGTGCTGCAATACACCGGCGGCACCACCGGCGTGGCCAAGGGCGCGATGCTCACCCACCGCAACCTGGTCGCCAACATGTTGCAATGCAAGGCGCTGATGGGCTCCAACCTCAATGAAGGCTGCGAGATCCTGATCACGCCGCTGCCGCTTTACCACATCTATGCGTTCACCTTTCATTGCATGGCGATGATGCTGATCGGCAACCACAACATCCTGATCAGCAACCCTCGCGACCTGCCGGCGATGGTCAAGGAACTGTCGAAGTGGAAGTTCAGCGGCTTTGTCGGCTTGAACACGCTGTTTGTGGCGCTGTGCAACAACGAAGCGTTCCGCAAGCTGGATTTCTCCGCGCTTAAAGTCACCCTGTCCGGCGGCATGGCCCTGCAACTGGCAGCGGCCGAGCGTTGGAAGGCGGTGACCGGTTGTGGCATCTGCGAAGGCTACGGCATGACCGAGACCAGCCCGGTGGCCACCGTGAACCCGATCCAGCATATCCAGATCGGCACCATCGGCATCCCGGTGCCGTCCACCGTGTGTAAAGTCATCGCCGATGACGGCACTGAACTCGCACTGGGTGAAACCGGCGAGCTGTGCGTCAAAGGCCCGCAGGTGATGAAGGGCTACTGGCAGCGCCAGGACGCCACCGACGAGATGCTCGACAGCGAAGGCTGGCTCAAGACCGGCGACATCGCGATCATCCAGCCGGACGGCTACATGCGCATCGTCGATCGCAAGAAGGACATGATCCTCGTCTCGGGCTTCAACGTGTACCCCAATGAACTGGAAGACGTACTGGCAGGCCTGCCGGGCGTGCTGCAGTGCGCGGCCATCGGTGTGCCGGACGAAAAGTCCGGGGAGCACATCAAGCTGTTCATCGTGGTCAAGCCGGGTGCCACCCTGACCAAGGACCAAGTGATGGAGCATATGCGTGCCAACGTCACTGCGTACAAAGTGCCCAAGGCCGTGGAATTCCGCGATGCATTGCCGACCACCAACGTGGGCAAGATCCTGCGCCGTGAGCTGCGCGATGAAGAGTTGAAGAAGCTCGGTCTTAAAAAGTAACGCTATACCAATGTGGGAGGGGGCTTGCCCCCGATGGCAGTGTGTCAGCTACCGATGTGCTGACTGATACACCGCTATCGGGGGCAAGCCCCCTCCCACATTTTGAACAGCGTTTTTTACAGGGCGAACTGCGCGAAGCTCACGCCAGCCCCTGCCGGACGCACATCCTTCAAGAACGAATCCTTGTCCGCGCTCAGCTCCAGCGTGATCTCCGGCTTGCGCTTGCCCGCATTGCGCACCACCAGGCCTTCGAGCTTTTCACGCAGGAACAGCGTTGGCACCTTCAGGTGCAGCAACTGGTCGGTCTCGGCGTTGTGCATCAACAGGTGGATCCACTCGTACTGGCCCACGGCAATCCGGCCCACCGGCAGGTCGAACCACCAGATGTTGCGCTTGCGGTCCAGGTCGGTGAAGTGGCAGTTGTTGACGCCGAGTACGGCTCCGCCCAGTTCGGTGTTTCTGCGGGCGATGGCCTGTGCTTTATTGAGTTTCATAACCTTCCTACGGGATCTGTTATTCAGCGTTATAGCCTGAATGTGCCGGGCATTCTCGTGGGTTGGCCGCAAAACATAAAGCCAAACCTGCGGTCGGCGATGAAATGCCTGGGTAAAAATAATTGAAACTCTGCGCAACGGCCTCGGGTCAATCTTTAGGTAATGACCCAAAACCCTTGATTGTTCTTTCGGAGAAATACCATGAGCAGCACATCTGACAAGGTTAAAGGCGTGGCAAACGAGGCGGTCGGCAATATCAAGCAAGGTGTCGGTAAAGTCACCGGCAACGACAAACTGCGCGCTGAAGGTGTCATTCAGGAAAAGAAAGGCGAAGTGCAGAAAGCGGTAGGCGACACCAAGGACGCAGTGAAAAAAGCGACCAAGTAAGCGCGCTTTCAAGCAGTCCAAACGGCCATCCACGGATGGCCGTTTTTATGTCACACGGCGTGATTAAAGTTTCGAAATTGTTTCAAGGTCGCCAAATAGGCTACCTTGATGTAGAAAACGGCCCCTGAGTCGCCCACAAACTCAACTTTTTGCGGCGAAAGGAGACGCTATGATTTTTCCGGTTCTCGATGGTCTCAAGCTGCACAAAGTGCTGTTGCGTACCGTCAAGGAATTCGTCGATGACGAAATGCCCACCTATGCGTCGGCACTGGCCTACCAGATGCTGTTCTCGCTGTTTCCCTTCCTGTTGTTCCTGATTGCCCTGATCGGTTTCCTGCACCTGCCGGACTTCTTCACCTGGCTGCGCCTGCAGTCGGAACTGGTGTTGCCGCCCCAGGCGCTGGAGCAGGTGAACCCGGTGATCGACCAGTTGCAGCAATCCAAGGGTGGCCTGCTGTCGGTGGGTATCGTGATTGCGCTGTGGACCGCCTCGGCCGGTGTGCGCCTGATGATGAGCGCGATGAACGCCGCCTACGACGTGGTGGAAGGCCGGCCGATCTGGAAGCGCTTCCCGCTGTCGATTTTCTACACGGTCGGCATCGCCGGCATGTTGCTGGCCGCTGCTGCGCTGATGGTGCTGGGCCCGCAAGTAATGGAATGGCTGGCCGGGCAGATCGGCATGCAGGAGTTCGTGGTGACCCTGTGGACCATCCTGCGCTGGCCGTTGATCGTGATTTTGCTGATGTTCGCCGTGGCCCTCATGTACTACGTGATGCCGGACGTCGAGCAGAAATTCCGCTTCATCACCCCAGGCTCCGTGCTGGCGGTAGTGGTGTGGATCGTCGCGTCCCTGGGCTTTGGCTACTACGTCAAAACCTTCGCCGACTACAACGCCATGTATGGCAGTATCGGCGCGATCATCGTGTTGCTCCTGTACTTCTACATTTCCGCCGCCGTGCTGTTGCTAGGCGCGGAGATGAATGCAGTGATCGAGCACATGTCCGCCGAGGGCAAGGACCCCGGTGAAAAAGAGTTCGACGAACCCGGCCACACTGATGAAAAACAGCACGTCTCAGGCCTCGGCCGGGACCACTCCAAGCCCACCCCTGACGAAGTCTGATCGATGATCCGTGAAATCCTGAAAATGGGCGACGAGCGCCTGCTGCGTATCGCGACTCCGGTTCCGCCGGAAATGTTCGACAGCCCTGAGTTGTGGCAATTGATCGACGACATGTTCCAGACCATGGAACACGTGGGCGGCGTTGGCCTGGCCGCACCGCAGATCGGCGTCGACCTGCAATTGGTGATCTTCGGTTTCGAGGCCAGCGAACGCTACCCGGACGCACCGCCGGTGCCGCAGACGATCCTGATCAACCCGCTGATCACCCCCCTCAGCCCGGTGCTGGAAGAGGGCTATGAAGGCTGCCTGTCCGTGCCGGGCCTGCGGGGCGCGGTAAACCGTTATCAACAGATTCGCTACGAAGGGTTTGATCCCAAGGGCGAGCCGATTGTACGGTTTGCCGACGGTTTTCATGCGCGGGTGGTGCAGCATGAGTGCGACCACCTGATAGGCCGGTTGTACCCGTCGCGGATCACCGACTTCAGCAAGTTCGGATTTATCGAGGTGATGTTCCCGGACATGGACCCCACTGCCGACGACTGATCCTGCAGCTGAATGTGAGGCTGCTTGTTGTGGTGAGCGGGCTTGCCCCGCGCTGGCCTGCGAAGCGGCCCCAACAAAACCACCGCGTTCATTCAGACAAAACTCGGTGGCAGGTTTTAGGGCCGCTTCGCGCCCCAACGCGGGGCAAGCCCGCTCACTACAGAAAAGCGATACTCCAATGTTTGTTAGTGGCTGGGTTTGATAAAACGCAACGTCATCCGATCCGACTCGCCAATCGCCACATACCTGGCCTTATCCTGCTCCCCCAACTTCAACGTCGGCGGCAACGTCCATACACCACCCGGGTAATCCTTGGTGTCCTTCGGGTTGGCATTCACTTCGCTCTGCCCCGCCAGCTTGAACCCGGCATCAGTTGCCAGCTTCACTACCTGGGCGGTGGTCAGGTAGCCGCTGTCCTTGATCGCCTGCAGATCCGCCCCGTCCTTGGCCCGGTGATCTTCCACACCCAGCACGCCGCCCGGTTTCAGTACCTGGTACAACGCACTGAACGTGGCCGACGCGGTTCCCGCCGCTACCCAGTTATGCACGTTGCGAAACGTCAGCACCGCATCCGCCGAAGCGGGTTTGCCGAATACCGGCGCCGTGGGATCGAACTCCACCACCGAGGCCTTGCCGTAGCGCGCTGGGTCAGCCGCGAATTTCTTCTTCAGGTTCTCTTCCGACGTGCGCGCATAGGCGCTGCTGCTCGCGGCCTGCACGGCGGCGATGTACTGCCCGTGATCCTTGAGCAGCGGTGCCAGCACTTCGCTGTACCAACCGCCACCGGGGGTGATCTCGATCACGGTTTGCTTGGCGCCCAGGCCAAAGAATTCCAGGGTCTGTTGCGGGTGGCGATAGCCGTCACGGGCGCTGTTGGCCGGGTCGCGCCAACTGCCGGCCAGTACGCTTTGGTACTGCTGGGCGCTGATCGGTGCGTCGGCGGCCTGGCTCAAGGCCGGGGCGAGCAGGGCGGTGAGGGAGAGAGCGGCGAGCGTCGTTTTCATGATCATCCTGTAAAGGGCCATTGTGTCGCCGAGGCTAGCATGGGCATTGCACCCGTTGATCACACATTATCCGAGGTCGACCTCACCAAACGATCTAAGCCCATCGCGATCATCGGTTTGTTGCGCTTGTAGCGCACCAGCCGTTCATTGAGCGACTGCGGCAGCACGGTGTCCTGGGTAAAGCCCATGCGCTGATACAACCCTTCGAGCTCCGGATGGCACAGCAACCACAGCGTACCGTCCACATCGGCCGCCGCCGCCGTGATCAGTCGCGCCGCCAGCCCTTGGCCGCGATAGGCCGGGTCAACGAACACCCCGGTCAGCCACCGCCCGCCGACCACGGGCGTGAGGCACAAGCCGGCAACAATCTCGCCCTCGCGCGCCACCCACAAACGCCCGCCCTTGAGTGCCTTCATCGACGAATTGTGGTTGCGGTAAAACTTGTTCAGCAGCGGCCACAGCGGCTCGGCCAGCGGTTCGATGTGCAATGGGGGCATGGTCTTCAGGCAGCGTTATCAAGGGCCGGGGATTATAAACGCCTTGTGCGCGGCAATAGGTGGTATACCCATCACTGCAACCCCTTAAAGTGGAGTACGCATCATGGCCAAAGGTATGGATTCAAAGAAAGCCGCGAAGAAAAAACCGGCAAAGACCGCGGATGAAAAACGTGCCGACAAGAAAGCCAAGAAAACCGAGACAGGCCTGTTCGGTCACTGAGTTACAAGCTTAGAACCAAACGATCTGCAAGATTTTCCCGCGCCATTGCACAGAGCAGGAAACACCTGCTCTGAGCTGCCGATGGCCCACTACCTTGATCCTGCCCAACGCCGGGAAATCGAAACCCTGGCCCAACGCTTTACCGCCAGAACCGAGTGGCCGACCTGGCTGCTGTTGATCGGCATCTACGCCGGTTGGTTCGCCGTGATCCTCGGCAGCCATTGGCTGGGCCTGTGGTTGAGCACACTGCTGTTGATCCCGCTCGTGACGCTGTGGCTGTCGGTCCAACACGAACTGCTCCACGGCCATCCCACCCCTTCGCTGCTGCTCAATAAGCTTCTCGGCTATGCACCCTTTGCCGTGTGGTACCCCTACACGCTGTACCGCGACAGCCATCTGCTGCACCACAACGACGCAGACCTGACCCTGCCGGGCGTCGACCCGGAAAGCCGCTACCTCACCCAGCAGCAATGGGACCACAGCTCGCTGTTCGAACGCGGCGTGCATGGGGTGACCAAGACCGTACTCGGCCGCTTCCTGCTTTCTGCCCCTTTGTCGATTGGCCGCCTGATCCGCCATGAATGCCAGCGCCTGCCCCAGGTGTGGCCGATGTGGCTGGCCCACGGTGCTGTCACCGTGCTGATGCTGGGTTTCATCGCCCACTACAGCGCGCTGTCGGTGGGGCATTACCTGCTGCTGGTCAGTGTGCCGGCCTTGTCCCTGGCCTCGATCCGTTCCTACTATGAACACCGCCCGCACCCCCGGCCCGAGCAACGCAGCGTGCTCAACGAAGCGTCCTGGCCGTGGACCTGGCTGTTCCTCAATAACAACCTGCACCTGGTGCACCACGATTTGCCGAAACTGCCCTGGTACTTGCTGCCCACGGTCTATCGCGCCCGGCGTGAACAATGGATCGCGCGCAGTGGTGGCTTTCTGGTGCAAGGCTACGGCCAGTTGATCGGCCGCCACGGGCTCAAGGCCATCGACAGCCCCCGGCACCCCTTTGCGTGAGAGACGAGCATGAGTGAGCACTACGCCGAACTGCTGATGTATGTCGCGCCCGAGCCGGTCCGGCAGGCCAGCCAACAGTGGCTGGCGCGCATCCTTGAACACCTTGGGCTGCGCCGTCTCAATGCCGATCGTCTCGACTTGCCCGGCCTGTGGCTGGCCCCCGAATTGCTGGTGACCCAGACCTGCGGTTATCCACTGATGACCCAGTTGCGCGGTAAGGTCCGCGTGATCGGTCGACCGCGCTATGAGTTACCCCACAGCAGCCAGGGCGAACATTGCAGCCTGCTGCTGACCCGCGACGACAACCCGCGCCACCGCCTGGCGGACTTCCACAACAGCCGTGGCGTGATCAACGGCCACGACTCCAACAGCGGCATGAACCTGTTGCGCGAACGCCTTGCCCCCCTGCAACGCGACGGGCGTTTCTTCGCCAGTGTCGGTATCAGCGGCGCCCACCGCGAGAGCCTGCGCTGGCTGCGCGAAGACCGTGCCGACCTCGCCGCCATCGACAGCGTGACCTACGACTACCTCGCCCGTTTCGCGCCACAGGAGGTGGCGGGCCTGCGCATCGTTACCCGCAGTGCGCCGAGCCCGACCTTGCCCTATATCGGCCCGTTGGGCTTGAGCGATGAACAGGTGGTTCAGATCCGCCGGGCGATGAACCAGGCGTTGCAGGACTTGCCCGAGGTGGCCGAGACACTGGGCTTGCACGAAGTGCTCCCCGCCAACGAAAGCGACTATGCGGTGCTATTGAACTACCAGGATCAGGCCGTCAGTGCCGGTTATCCAGTGCTTCAATAAGGTTATATAAAAATACCTTTTAAATATTATTAAAGAATAAGCGGCCTTGCTAGGATCGCTCCACCGGAACACCGGACATAACGTGCAACCTTCTCAGATGGAGCCACTATGTCCGGCGCCGACACTTCTCACAGCGATTACGTGGGCGGATTGTTCCGCAGTCATTACGACTGGCTGTGCAGCCGTTTGCATCGCCACCTCGATTCCCGCGCCCACGCCGAAGACATTGCCGCCGACACCTTCGTCCAGCTCCTGAGTGCGCCGGGCGTGGTGCCGATCCGCCAGCCCCGCGCCTTGCTCACCACCATCGCCCAGCGCCTGATGTACCAGCTGTGGCGTCGCCGTGACCTGGAGCGTGCCTACCTCGACGCTCTCGATAACGAGGCGACGTCCACCGCGCCATCCCCGGAAGAGCTGGCGCAAATGCTTGAGGCCTTGCACGCCATCGACCAGTTGCTCGACGGCTTGCCCGCCAAGGTCAAGGCGACCTTTTTGCTTTCGCAACTCAATGGCCTGACCTACCCGGAAATCGCCGCCGAGCTGGGGATTTCCCAGCGTTCGGTCAGCGACTACATGACCCGCGCCTTCAACCGGTGCCTGCGGCTGTGCCTGGAATGAACGACGACCTGATCGACGACGCTACGCGCTGGTACGTGCTGCTGCGTTCCGGCCAGGCCACGGCGCGCGACTGGCAGCGCTACCAACATTGGCGTGCCGCCGACCCACGCCATGACGCGCTGTGCCGACAGTTGGAAACGCGCCTTGGCGTGTTCCAGATTCCCCAGGCCCAAGGCGTCAGCGGCCAGCTGTTGCAGCAGGCATTGGCGGCACCGTCCAGTCGCCGCCAGGTGTTGCAGGTCGCGCTGGTCGGTGCGGGTGTGGCTGCCGGCGCGGCTTGGTTGGCCAAGCCGCTGGGTGTGCCTCTGGCGGAACTCACGGCAGATATCCGCACAGGCACCGGCGAGCGCCGCACCGTTAAGTTGGACGATGGCAGCGAGCTGTTGCTCAACGCACAAAGCGCGGCGGATATCCAGTTCGACCCACAACGGCGCCTGGTACGCCTGCGCGAGGGCGAGTTACTGGCCAAGGTGGCCGGCGATCGCATTCGGCCTTTCATGATCCAGACCGACCAGGCGCGTCTGCGCGCCTACGGCAACCGCCTCCTGGTGCGCGAGCGGGCAGGGCAGGGTCAGGTCGTCGCGCTAAACGGCGCGGTAGAAATCGACGGCCAGAACGGCGAGCGCCTGCAACTTGCCGCCGGCCATGCGGTGCATTACGACCGTGCCGGTTTCGGTCCGGTGCAGGCCAGTTCCTTCGGTGCCACGGCCTGGGTCGACGGCTTCCTGCAAGTGCGCGACCGCCCGCTGGCTGAAGTCATCGAGGCGCTGCGGCCTTATCACAACGGCGTGTTGCGCCTGGACCCGGCAGTGGCGGGCCTGCGCGTCAGCGGCCTGTACCGGCTGGATAACCCTCAGCAAATCCTCGACACCCTGGCGCGCACCTTGCCCATTCACATCACCCGCCGTACCGGCCTGTGGGTGACCGTCAATGCTGCATAACCTCGGTTCTATCGACATAACCAAACGATCTGCAAGTTTTCCCCCGGCCGTGCCACATCACTCCCGTAAGCGCTGCGGGGAGCAGCGTTCTCGAGTTTCCTTGGGGGGAGCCAAAGTGAGTCAGTTCAACCGTGTGCCGCGTCGAACCTTTGCCCTGGTGCCGTTGGCCAGTCTGTTTTTCGCGTTCGCCGCCAGTGCTGAAGAGGCGCGCCAGGTCTACCACATCGCCCCTGGCCCGTTGGATGAAGTACTGCTCAATATCAGTCGGCAAAGCGGTCAAGTGATCTCGTTCACGCCACAGTTGGCAAACTATTCTTCGGCCAGCGTGGACGGTTCACTGTCGGCGCAACAGGCTGTCGACGCAGCGCTGAAGGGCACCGGCCTGCAAGTCCAGGTCAGCCCGGACGGCGCGTTCATCATCAAGGAGGGCGCGAGCAAAAACGCCACCCGCAACGTCAAGGCGCAAACCAGTGCTGCGCAAGCACCGACCCTGGACCGCGTGGTCGCCATCGGCACCCGGCGCAGTGATGCCACCGCCCTCACCAGCGCCGCGCCGGTGGACGTGATCAACGCCGAAGAACTCAAGCAGACCGGCGCCACCAGCCTCAACCAGGCTTTGTTCCAACTGCTGCCGTCGTTCAACTTTCCGCAGAACCAGAGCGCCACCCGTGGCCAGAACCCCAAGGGCGCGTCCCTGCGCGGGCTGGCACCGGACCAGACGCTGGTGCTGATCAACGGCAAGCGCCGCCATGCCTCGGCAGTGGTGAACATCTCCGGTGGCGTGCCGTTCATTGGTGCGCAGCCGGTGGACCTGGACATGATCCCCATCAGCAGCATCGACCACGTCGAAGTGCTGCGCGATGGCGCCTCGGCTCAATACGGTTCGGATGCGGTGGCGGGCGTGGTCAACATCGTGCTCAAGGAGCGTGACAGCGGCGGCCAGGTCAACACCCAGCTGGGCAAATACGCCCAGGGCGACGGCTTCAGCAAGACCACCGACGGCTGGTACGGCCTGGGCTTGCCGGGGGATGGTTTCCTCACGCTGAGCTTCAACACCCTCAACAACAAACCCACCGACATTGGCGACAAATACGTCGCCGACGGCCAACCGCAAGACCCCCGATGGGGCGGCGCCGGGCGCGATAAATTCAACCTGGCGGCGAATGCCGAAATCGGCCTCAACGACCAGTGGCGCCTCTACAGTTTCGCCACCTTCGGCCAGGACAAATCGGTGAACAACACGCCGCCGCTGTTGGCCAACAACCCGAACAACGTGCCGGGCATCTACCCCAACGGCACCATTCCCAAGTACCGCTACCGCTATGAAGACGGTGCGCTCACCGTCGGCACCCGCTACGAAGACGAGACCCTCGGCCGCTTCGACCTCAGCGCCACCTACGGGCGCGACCAGCACGATGAACTGGCCTTCAACACTCTCAACCCCAGCTATGGCTTGAACAGCCCGACCAAGTTCGACGTGGCCACCCTGGTCAACGAGCAGACCAACCTCGGCCTGGATTACGCCAAGGATTTGGACGTCAGCTGGTCGAGCCACCCGCTGACTGTCTCGGCAGGCATTGCCTACCGCCATGAGCAGTATCGACTGGAGGCCGGCGACTACGAGTCTTACTCCTTTGGCGGCATCAACGGGGTGCAGGTCGGCGCGGTGCAAGCCTCCGGCCTGACGCCGGATGACGCCGGCACCTACAAGCGTGATGTCGGCGGTGTGTACTTCGGCCTCGAACATCAGCTCACCGATAAATTCCAGGTCGGCCTGGCCGGGCGTACCGAGCACTACTCGGACTTCGGTTCGGCCACCACTGGCAAGCTGTCGGCGCGGTATGACTTCACCCCGCAGGTGGGCTTGCGTGCCACGCTGAACAACTCGTTCCGTGCACCGACCCTAGGCCAGATCGGCACGTCGTGGACCACTACCACCAACGTCGACATCAACGGCAACCCGGTGCTCACCCGCATGTTGCCGGCCGACAACCCGGCCGCCCGTGCCCTGGGCGCCGAGCCGCTCAAGCCCGAGAAGTCCACCAACTACTCCCTGGGCCTGGTGCTGCGGCCGGTCGAAAACGCGTCGCTGACCCTCGACGCTTATCAGATTTCGATCCGTGATCGCTTGCTCTACAGCGGCGGCATTTCCGGGCCGCGTGCCGAGCAGATCCTGCAGCAGGCCGGGTTTGGCCAGTACACCTGGGCGCAGTTCATGACCAACGCGGCCAATACGCGCACGCGGGGTGTCGACATCGTCGGCAAGTACAACCTGGACCTGGCGCAGTACGGCGCGTTGAGCCTGTCGGCCGGTTACACCAAGGCGCGCACCACGATTGAGAAGGTCCACGAAAACCCCAACGGGTTCGATATCCTCACCCGCGAAGCCCGTGGTTTCCTCGAACACGGCTACCCCGAAGACAAGCTGGTGCTCGGCGCCACCCACCGCATCGGCGCCTGGACCATCGCCCTCAGCGAAACCCGCTACGGCGAGTACCGCAAATACGCCGCCAGTGCAGCCAACGCCCAGTACGACCAGACCTTCGGCGCGCAATGGAACACCGACCTGGACGTGAACTACTGCTTCACCCAGCAACTGCGACTGTCGATCGGCGCCAACAACCTGTTCGACAGCAAACCCGACGACTTCAACACCCGCCTGCGCCAGACCCCGGGCCAGCAGTACAGCTACCTGTCGCCGTCGGCGCCGGAAGGGGCCTTTTACTACACGCGGCTCAGTTATGACTTTTAACCGATCTTGAATACCGCAGAGATCAAATGTGGGAGCGGGCTTGCTCGCGAATGCGGTGGGTCAGTTGATGCAAGTGTTGGCTGACCCAACGCCTTCGCGAGCAAGCCCGCTCCCACACTGGATCTTCTGTGTTCTGGAAATTGATTCGCCATGAGGTTCTGCATGAAAAAGCTTAAACACCTGTTTGGTTGCTCGCTGCTGGCACTGGCCGTTCTGGCGCAGCCGACAGCGGCCGCCGACCCCGTCAAACCCATCCACTTCGGTGACATCACCTGGGAAAGCGGCAGCCTGATCACCGAGGTGCTGCGCCTGATCGTCGAGAAGGGCTACGGCCTGCCCACCGACACTTTGCCCGGTAGCACCGTGAGCCTGGAAGCCGCCCTGGCCAAGGACGATATCCAAGTGATTGGCGAAGAATGGGCCGGGCGCAGTCCGGCGTGGGTCAAGGCAGAAAACGAGGGCAAGGTGTTCGGCCTGGGCGACACGGTCAAGGGCGCCACCGAAGGCTGGTGGGTGCCGGAGTTCGTGATCAAGGGCGATGCCGCGCGCGGTATCAAACCCCTGGCGCCGGACCTGAAATCGGTGGCCGACCTGCCGCGCTACAAGGACGTGTTCCGCGACCCGGAAGACCCGAGCCGTGGGCGTTTCCTCAACAGCCCCACCGGCTGGACCTCGGAGATCGTCAACAGCCAGAAACTCAAGGCCTACAAACTCACCGACAGCTTCGTCAACTTCCGCACCGGCTCCGGTGCGGCGCTGGATGCCGAAGTGGCGTCGTCGATCCGTCGCGGCAAGCCGGTGTTGTTCTACTACTGGTCGCCAACGCCGCTGCTGGGCCGCTTCAAGCTGGTCAAGCTGGAAGAGCCGCCGTTCAACGCCGACGCCTGGAAGACCCTGTCCGACGCGAAAAACCCCAACCCCATCGGTACCCGCTCAATGCCGGCACGCCTGGCAATTGGTGTGTCGGCGCCGTTCAAGGCGCAGTACCCGCAACTGGTGAGCGTGTTTGAAAAGGTCGACCTGCCGATTGATTTGCTCAATGGCATCCTCGGCGACATGAGCGAGAAACGTACGCCGCCCCGCCAAGTGGCTGAAGCCTTCCTCAAGGACCATCCAGATGTCTGGCAGCAATGGGTGCCGGCGGATGTCGCGGCCAAGGTCAAGGGGGCGCTCTGATGCTTAAAATCTTCGCTGCGGCGGTACTGTCATTGATCGCCGGTCAGGTGCTGGCGGTCGAGCCCTCCACCTTGCGTATCGGCTACCAGAAAAGCTCGGTGAGCATGGTGCTGGCCCGTGAGCACAAACTCTTCGAAGCGGCGCTGCCCGGCACGCAGGTGCAGTGGATCGAGTTCCTCGGCGGCCCGCCGCTGATCGAAGCGCTGAATGGCGGCAGCCTGGACATCGGCAATATCGGCGACATCCCGCCGATCTTTGCCCAGGCCGCCGGCATCGACTTGCAATACTTTGCCGTCGAGCCCAACGAGGGCAAGACCGAAGCGGTGCTGGTGCCCAAGGCCAGTCCGGTGCAGAGCGTGGCTGAACTGAAGGGCAAGCGCGTGGCGCTGCTCAAGGGCTCCAGCGCGCACAACCTGTTCCTCAAAAGCCTGCTGCGCGCCGGCCTGCAATGGAAGGACGTGAACGTGGTGTACCTGTCGCCGTCCGATGGTCGTGCTGCGTTCGAGCAAGGCAAAGTCGATGCCTGGGTGGTGTGGGACCCGTACTACTCCGCCGCCGTGGTCGACGGCTCCGCCCGTGTGCTGGGTGACGGTCAGGGCCTCAACCCGGCCGGCAGTTTCTTTGTGGTCAGCAGCCCGTTTGCCAAGCAGTACCCGCAGTCCATCGGCACGATCATCCAGACCCTGGGCAAGGCGCAGCGCCTGTCCCTCGACAAGCCCGAAGAAAGCATTGCACTGATGGCCAAGACCCTGGGCCTGCAACCGGCGGTGGTGAAAAGCTACTTCGAACACCGCTCACCCGCGCCGATACGGCCGCTGCAAGCCTCGGACGTCGCTACCCAGCAACGCACGGCGGACCTGTTCTTCGCCAACGGCCTGATCCCGAAAAAGGTCGATGTGCAGCAAGCTGTCTTCAAGGCGCCATGACCATGCAACCGATCTACATCGATTTTCTCAACGGCCTCGACATTGACGAGCTGGGCCTCTCCAACGATGAAATCCTCAGCGCCATCGAAGCCAGCCTGGCGATCCAGGGGCGTGGCGAGGCGGTGATCGAGCCGCGGACCCACCTGATTCCCGGCGGCGAGATCAACGGCCACTTCAATGTGCTGCGCGGCGTACTGGGCGGGGATATCGGCTACGCCGGGGTCAAGGTGGTGGGGGATTTTGTCGACAACTACCGCAAGGGCCTGCCCTCGGAATTGGCGATCCTCAACCTGCTGGACCCGGCCACCGGTATTCCCAGGGCGATCCTCGATGCCTCGGCGATCACCGATATGCGCACCGGCGCGGTCACGGCCATCGGCGCCAAATACCTGGCCCGGCCCGACAGTAAAGTGCTGGCGCATATCGGCGCGCGTGGCACCGCCTACTGGAACGTGCGCCTGCTGGATCACCTGTTCGACTTCGAGGAAATCCGCGTGCACTCACGCCGTAGTGAAAGCCGCGAAGCCTTTGCCGAACGCCTGCGCCGGGACCTGGGCAAGCCGGTGATCGTCACTGACGATTGGGAGTCCACCGTGCGTGGTGCCGACATCGTGGTCGAGGCCTCGCGCCTGGACCAGCCTGAACCGCTGCTGCGCACCGAGTGGATCAAACCCGGCGCCTTCGTGGTCCCCTACGGCACCATGAGCGCGGTGGAACTGTCGCTCACCGACATCATGAGCAAGTTGGTGGTGGATGATTGGGGCCAGTGCAAGGGCGGTCTGTTCGGTTCGTTGCGCGCCCATGTCGACGCGGGAAAGCTCAGCGCCGAGACCCTGCATGCCGAGTTGGGCCAGATCGTGGCCGGCTTGAAGAATGGCCGGGAAACCCCCGAGGAAACCATCCTTTTCTGGCATCGCGGGCTGAGCCTCAGTGACATCGCGTTGGGCCATGCGCTGCTGGAGAAATCCAGGCGCCTGGGCATTGGCCAGCGGTTGCGCTGGGCATGATTCACTTCGATCCCCAAGGCTTGACGCTGGCGGACCTGCTGACGATTGCGCGGCAGGATGTGCCAGCGGATTTCAGCCCAAAAGCGCTTCAACGTATCGATGAAGGTCATCGGCTGCTGGTGAAACTGGCGGCTGAAGGCACGCCGATCTATGGCGTCAACACCGGCCTTGGCGCGGCGGTGGATACGCCGCTGGCGCCGGTGCAGGCGAGCATTCCGTTGGGGCGGGCGGTGGGGGTGGGGCGTCTTGCCAACCGCCAGGAATTGCGCGCCATCACCGCTGTGCGCCTGGCCGGACTGGCCCAGGGGCGCTCGGGAATTTCACTGGCAGCGGCGCAGGCATTGCTCGACCTGCTCAACTCAGGCGTCGAGCCCGAGGTGCCGTTGCTGGGCTCCTTGGGCGAGAGCGACCTGGCGCCGTTGGCGCACCTGAGCCTGGCGCTGGCGGTGCCGCTGACCGGTAAAGATGGCTTGGCGCTGGTCTCGGCGAATGCCGCCAGCGTCGGGCTCGGCGCGTTGCTGGTGGCCGAGGCACAGCGGGCGTTGGAGGCGTTGCTCGCGGCGCTGGCGTTGTCGTGTGAGGGCTATCGCGCCAACCTCAGCCCGTTCCAGCCTTGGGCCTCACGCCTGCGCCCGGCGCCAGGGCAAACCGAGCAATCGGCGGCGTTGTTGCGGTTGCTGGCGGCGGGCGAGTTGGCGGACGGCCCGCGTCGCCTGCAAGACCCGCTGAGCTTTCGCTGCGCCACGGTGGTCCAAGGCGCGGCGCAGCAGGCGTTGCACCAGTTGCATGCGCTGATCGAGTTGGAATTGCGCAGCGGCGCGGACAACCCGGCGTTGATCAGCGAGGAAGCGCTGGTGTTGGCCACGGCGAATTTCGACAGTACGCATTTGGCGCTCGCCGCAGAAGGGCTGGGCCTGGCGCTGAGTCGAGTGGCAGCGTGCAGTGCCGAACGCATCGCCAAGTTGCTCTCGCCGGCGTCCAGTGACTTGCCGCGCTTCCTGATCACTCAACCGGGCCATGTCGGCATGGCGGCGTTGCAGCGCACCAGCTCGGCATTGGTCGCGGAAATCGGCCATTTGGCCAATCCGCTGCCGGCGGTGAGTGTGCCGGTGGCGGATCGTGTTGAAGATTATGCGGGGCAGGCCTTGGCGGTGGTCGACAAGACCCGTCGGTTGGTCGAGCGGGTGGTGTGGCTGGCCAGTATTGAGCTGATCGTCGCGGCGCAGGCGGTGGACCTGCGGGGTACGTTGCGATTGGGGCAGGGCACCGGGCAGATCCATGCCGAGGTGCGCAGCCAGGTTGCGCACCTGGATCAGGATCGCTCGGGCTCGGTGGATGTGTTGGCGCTGGGGCGCTTCATCTCAACTCATGGGTTTTCAGCGGCCAGTGCGGCAACCACCGCAGGTCGCTCACCCACGCGTTGCTGAAACGCCGCCAGCGCCGGCCACTGGCCCAGGTCAATCGCGTGGAATGCCGCCCAGCGCAGCACCACGAACAGGTAGGCATCCGCCACCGAGTAGTGCGACCCCAACAGGTAATCCTGGCGCTCCAGCGTTTGCACCAGCACCGCGAAACGTTTGAACAGCGTGGCCTCGAACAGCGCGCGCATGTCGCCCTGGATCGCGTCGTTGAAGAACACCGCCAAGCCGCCATGAATCTCGGTGGCGATAAAATTCAGCCATTCCTGCAAGCGCACCCGCTCCCAGCTGCCATTGACCGGCGCCAGGCCGGCGGCGGGTTTCAGGTCGGCGAGGTATTGCAGGATCGCGCTGGCTTCGGTGAGTACCTGGCCGTTGTCCAGCTTCAGGGCGGCGACGTAGCCCTTGGGGTTGATCTGCAGGAAGTCTTCGCCCTCGGCGGTGGTCTTGGCCTGGTTATCGACCAGCACCAGGTCGAACGGCAAAGCCAATTCGCGCAGCACGATATGCGGTGCGAGGGAACAGGCGTGAGGGAAGAAATACAGTTTCATCTGGGGCAGCTCCGTTGAATTTGCGCCAGTCTCGCGGGCGTGGCACCGTGCGTAAAATTAAACCTTCAGACCCCCGCCATAAGGACAGCTACTGCCATGATGAACCTGATGCACTGGCGCCTGCTGGTGGCCGTGGCCGATCACGGCAGCATCACCGCCGCCGCCGAGCGGGTGGGCATGACCCAGTCCGCTGCCAGCCAGGCCATGGCCGGCATGGAGGCGACGTTGGGCGCGCAACTGTTCATCCGTGAACCGCGCAAGACCTTGCCTACGGCCCTGGGCTTGAGTGTGATCGAACAGGCGCGGGTGATGCTCGGTGCCTTGCAGGCGATTCGCAGCACTGTGGACGACGCCAGGCCGATGTTGCGTGGGACGATTCGCATCGCCAGTTTCCCGAGGGTGCTGGCGACGTTTCTGACCCCCGCATTGCAACGTTTTGCGCAGCTCTATCCCGGTATCGAGGTCACCACCCTGGATGTCACCGACAACGAAGTGCTCACCTTGCTCGATAGCGGCCTCGTCGACCTGGGCGTGGTGCTCAACCCAACGCCCGAGCGCAATGCGACCGTGCTGGGCCGTGACTTGTGGATGGCCGTGCTGCCAGTGGACCATGCGCTGGCGCAACGCCCGGCTGATGCATGTGTGTCGCTTGAGGAGTTACTTGAGCAGCCTTTCGTACTGGCTACCGGTGGTTGTACCGCCAATGCGCGCAGCCTGGGGGCCGCTGCGGGGCTGACCCTGCGGGATATTCGCGTGGAAGTGCGCGAATGGAACAGTGCCTTCAGCCTGGTGCGCGAGGGGGTTGGCGTCACGCTGGTGCCGGAAATGGCCCTGCCTATCCAGCGCAAGGGCCTGCGGGTGATGGCGCTGAAGGTGCCGCTGCAGCGTGAATTTGCCTTGGTCGGCACGCCGAGTCGTCCACCGTCAGCCGCCGTCAGCGCACTGTTGGAAATGCTGGTTGACTAGTGGCCTTGCATAGCGCCAAGCCCTGTCTATGCTCATCCAGAACCGTTGATGACGCTTGGCATATAAAGCGATTCGGATGGTTGTTCCCATAAAGATCTGCCAGCAATATTCAATCCGTGAATGGAATGCGCCCCTCCAGGCGCTGGTATTTGAAAGGGTGATCCGAACATGTTCAACCGCCATCACAAATCCGACCTGCAACAAATCGAACGTTTCTCCTGCGCCCTGACCGAATCCAACGCCAAACTCGCCGCCATCAGCCGTTCCATGGCCATGATCGAGTTCGACCCTACTGGCGTGATCCTCGACGCCAACGACAACTTCTGCCAAACCATGGGCTACAGCGCCGAGGAGATTCGCGGCAAACACCACCGTATCTTCTGCGACGAGGCTTACACCCACACCGATGCCTACGCCAAGCTATGGCGCGACCTGGCACGGGGCGAGGCGCTCAGCGGCACCTTCATGCGTGTGAACAAGCACGGACAGGAAGTGTGGCTCGAAGCCAGCTATATGCCGGTGCTGGACAAGGACAATCACGTGCAGAGCGTGATCAAGGTCGCGTCGGATATTTCCGCGCGGGTTCACCATGAACATGAAAACCAGAGTCTGATCGATGCCATTAGCCGTTCCATGGCGGTGATCGAGTTCACCCCCCAGGGCCAGATCCTCAACGCCAACGAAAACTTCCTGAAAACCGTGCAGTACTCGCTGGATGAAATCGTCGGTCAGCACCACAGCATGTTCTGCCATCGCAGCGAAGTGGAGTCGCCGGCCTACAAGGCGTTCTGGGCATCGCTCAATCGCGGCGAATACCACTCGCACCGCTTTGAGCGCAAAAACAAATACGGCAAGACATTGTTCCTGGAGGCGTCCTACAACCCGATCTTCGACACCAGTGGGCGCCTGTACAAAGTGGTGAAGTTCGCCAGCGACATCACCGACCAGGTCACCACCCTGAGAACCGCAGCCGACTCGGCCCACGCCACCTCGGTGCAAAACGACGCCTGTGCGCGCAAGGGCTCGGAGGTGGTGCAGCAGACGGTGCAGATCATTGAAGAAATTTCCCACGATCTGAACCAGGCGGCGCAAAGCATTGATGCGGTGAGCAAGCAATCGGACATCATCGGCAGCATCGTGCAGACCATCCGCAGCATTGCCGAGCAAACCAACATGCTGGCGCTCAACGCCGCGATTGAAGCGGCGCGGGCGGGCGAGCATGGGCGCGGCTTTGCGGTGGTGGCCGATGAAGTGCGCAGCCTCGCGGCACGTACCAGCCAGGCGACGGTGGAGATTGTCGATGTGGTGCGCAAGAACCACGACCTGTCGCTGAGCGCGGTGTCGAGCATGCAGTCGAGCTTGAGCCGCACGGGGCTGGGGGTGGAACTGGCGAATGAAGCGGGGCAGGTGATCCTGGAAATCCAGGAAGGGTCACGGCATGTGGTGGATGCGATCGGGCAGTTCAACTCGACGTTGCAACTGCAATAAACCAAAACCCTGTAAGAGCCGGTTTGCCGGCTCCTACCATTGGTCAGCGGTGCTTGTCAGATCGCGGCCAGAGTTTCTTTTACTGTCTGCGCCTGCGGCTCAGCAGTTTTCGCCGCTACCTGCTGCTCTTGCTGCTGCTTCAGGCGTTCAGCCACCTGCTTGGAAATCGCGTCCTGCTTTTCCTGGGACATGTTCTGCACATCCGCCTCGGTCAAGCCCTGCTCCTTGAGCAATTGCTCGCGGATACGTTCGGCCGGGGATTTGCTCATGTAGTCCGTGAACTCGGCGCGCGCCGTGGTGGCGGTCGAACCGGTTTTCGGCACGTCCGCAGTCGCCGTTGAGGCGGTGACGGCCTCGGTGGTGGTCTGCAACTGCACACGGGTCTTGGCGAAGGCTTCGTCGATGCGGTCGGCGGCCTTGTCCAGTTCCTTCTGTGCGGCCGGTACGGTCACGCTTTGCTGCGCGGCCTGCAGGGCACCGCTGTACAGCGCGCTGGCGGCGGCGTTGGCGGGGTCCATGTCGGGCCGTTTGATCTGTTGAACGGTCGACACGGCTTGGGTGTTGTTGTTAACCAGCATGATCGGTCACCTGTGGAAATGTTCGGTGCCACAGGTGGAGCAAATAGCGTGCCGGGTGTGAAGTGCCCGGTTTTACTGTGCATGGTGTGGCCGGCGCGGCAAGGGTTGTCCTGCCGGCGGCCAGCCATTGCCGTCAATGGGCGATATTTTCCAGCGCCAGGTTCCGCGTACGCGGCCCGAACCAACTGATGGTGATCATCACGATCAGCATGCTGCTGGCAATGAACGCCAACACTCCAGGCGTGCCCAGATGTTCGAGGATAAAACCGATCAACAAGCTGCTGAACACCGTGGACAAGCGGCTGAACGAATAACAGAAGCCCACCGCCCGTGCGCGGATGTTGGTCGGGAACAACTCGCTCTGATAGGAGTGGTAGCTGAAGCTCAGCCAGGCGTTGCAGAAGGTGATCATCACCCCGCAGATCACCAGACCCACCGCCGTGGTTTGCAGGGCGAACAGGCTGCCGAAGATCATCGCGCCCAGCGCCGATCCGACGATTTGCCATTTGTTTTCAAAGCGATTGGCCACCTTCACGAACAGCAGCGGCCCCAACGGGTAGGCGAGGGTGATGATGAAGGCGTAGAGCAAACTGTGGGTCACGCTGACGCCCTGGCCGGACAGCAACGCCGGCAACCAATTGCCGAAGCCGAAGAAACCGATGGCCTGGAACACATGAAACACGATCAGCATCAACGCGCGGCGGCGGTATGGCGGTTGCCAGATATCGGCAAAGCGGCCACTGCCTTGCACGCTGACGGCTTCCGGCTCGGGTTCGTCCAGCGGTTTGCCGTGGTCTTTCTGGCAGCGTGCTTCCAGGTTGTCCATGATCGTCCCCGCTTCTGCGAAGCGGCCCTTTTGTGCAAGCCAGCGCGGTGACTCTGGCAGGCGCTTGCGCAGTTGCCAGATAAACAGCGCAAACACCGCACTGCTCAGCACCACCCAGCGCCAGCCCGACACGCCGAACGGCGCTTGCGGCACCAACCACCACGACATCAATGCCACCGCCGGCACCGACAGAAACTGGATGAAAAACGCAAAGGCAAACGCCGAACTGCGCATGCGCTTGGGCACCAGTTCCGAGAGGTAGGCGTCGATGGTCACCAGTTCGATGCCCAGGCCGATACCCACCAGGAAACGCATGCCGATGATGCCCAGCGCTGACGTTTGAAGCCCCATCAACACGGTAGCGACGGTGTACCAGATCAACGCAAAGGTGAAAATCGCCCGCCGCCCGAAACGGTCGGCGATCGGGCTGAGCAGGCTGGCGCCAAGGAATAGACCGAGAAAGGTCGCCGAGGCAAAGGCGGCCTGGTCCGAGAAGCCGAATACGCCCTCGCTGCCGGTGTGGAAAATCCCGTCGCTGATCAGGCCGGGGCTGATATAGGCGGTCTGGAACAGGTCGTACAGCTCGAAAAAGCCGCCGATGGACAGCAACGCCACCAGGCGCCAGACCGTGGCGACGGCAGGCAGGCGGTCGATGCGTGCGCTGATGTGGGCGGCGCGGATTGGGTCGATTCCGTCGGTACTGGAGAGTGCGGGCATGGGGGAAACTCAATAAGTGATCGGAATCTCGAATGTTTGAAACGCGTCATCCTGGGGATGGTAACCCAGCACCCGTGTGGTCTCGCTCAAGTCCAGGCGCTTGAAGCGGTTGTTGGAAATACCATGGGCGATCAGGTGCTTCACCCCCTCGGCTTCTACCGAACGTTGCAGCAACTGCACCGCGTCACGCGGGCTGAGCCAGGCGCTGAGGTCGCGGGCGTTGTTGAGGTCGTGGGTTTCGGGAAATTCGAAGGCGCCGATGCGCAGGGCAATCGTCGACAGCGGTGTTTTCGCGGCGTAATAGCCACACAGCGCCTCGCCGTAGCATTTGCTCACGCCATACAGGTTGGCGGGCATGACCTGCATGCCCGGGGTGATCTGGCGGTCCACCGGGTAACCTTCGATGGTTTGCGCACTGCTGGCGAACACCAGGCGCTTGACGCCAGCGGCTACGGCGGCTTCGAACAGCCAGGTGGTGGCGAGGATATTGTTGGGCAGCAATTCGTCGAACGAGGCGCTGGCGTGGGGGATGCCCGACAGGTGCACGATCACGTCGATGCCTTCAAGCAAGGTGGCTAGCCCGGTTTTATCGCTGAGGTCAGCGTGTATGAAGCGGTGCTCGCCTAGGGCGAAATCCGGCGCAATACGATCAGTGAGCGTGAAGCGGTAGCGATCTTGCGAGGCTTCGAAAAATGTCTTGCCGATTCTGCCGCAGGCGCCGGTCAGCAGTATGTTGAGTCCTTTCACGGTGCAGTCCTTGTTTTAGTTATGGCCGTCGAGGGCAAAGGTTTTGAAACCGGGGCGCTGGCTGAGACGTTGGTAATACGCCTGCACCGCAGGGTAGGGCGGATGTTCCAGGGGCGCGTTGCGCCAGCGGTGGACCGAGAGGCCGACGAGGATATCGGCCAGGGTGAATTCATCACCGGTGACGTAGGCGCCGGTCTTGATCAACTGTTGTTCGAGCAGGCCCATCTTGTCGTTCCAGGCCTGTACGCCGGCCTGGATACGCTGCGGGTCCTGATAGTCCGGGTGCTGGCGTACCAGCGCATGGAACGCGTAGCCCCAAGACGGGTTGAGTTCGGTGGCTTGCCAGTCCATCCATTGCTCGACGCGCGCCCGGGGTGCGGGTTCGGCGGGGAGCAGGTCGTGGCGCTGGTAAAGGCTGACGAGGTAGCGGCAGATGGTGTTGGACTCCCACAGCACGCCGTGGTCGTCGATCAACACCGGCACCTGGGCGTTGGGGTTCAGGGCGAGGAATTCGGCGGATTGGGTAGAGGTGTAGCCGATGCCCCAGTCTTCGCGTTGGTAATCGATGCCCAGTTCCTGGCAGGTCCAGAGCACTTTGCGCACGTTGATGGAGGACGTGCGGCCCAAGATTTTCAGTGAGTGGCCCATGGTGCTTCCCTGGCATGTGGAGAAGGGCCAATCTAGCAGGGGTGATAGCAATGTGGGAGGGGGCTTGCCCCCGATATCGGTGGTGCAGTTGCAGCTAACCGGCCTGACACACTGCAAGCGGGGGCAAGCCCCCTCCCACATGGGTCAAGTGCTTTCTCGTATCTGCAACTCAAACCCCATATCCACCACCGGCTTGGCGATCTTGTTACCGGCCATGATCGTCAACAGATGCTCGGCTGCGCGCCGGCCGATCGCCTCACGCGGTGTACTGATGCTGCTCAGGCGCGGCACCATGAACGACGACGCCGGCAAGTCGTTGAAGCCCAGTACAGCCACACGCTCCGGCACCTTGATGCCATGGCGCATGGCTTCCAGCAGTGCGCCCTGGGCCAGGTCGTCGTTGCCGAAGAAGATCGCATCCACATCCGGATGGGCCGCCAGCAACTGCAGGAACAATTCACCTCCCAGGCCCACGGAAGACGGGCGCGGTGTCAGGAGTTCCAGCGCCGGGTCGTACATCCCGGCTTGTTGCAGCGCCCGGCGGAAACCTTCACCGCGCAGCAACGTACGTTGGTCCAATTGCGCGCCGATATACGCCAGGCGCTTGCGTCCACGGGACAGCAGGTGCGCCGCCGCGGTCTCACCTGCCGCCAATTGCGAGAAACCCACGCAGTTCACCCCGGCGTTGGGGTCCAGGTCCATCATGTACACGCAGGGCACATTGCTGGCCTCGACCATTCGTCGGGCGCTTTCGGTGCGATCAAACCCGGTAAGCAACAAACCCCGTGGCTGGTAGGCCATGTAGTTGCGCAACAGGTTTTCTTCTTCATCGCGGGAGTAATGAGAGTTGCCGATCAGCACTTCGAAGCCCTTGGGGCGCAGGACTTGGTGGATGGCTTCGAGGGTTTCGATAAACAGCAGGTTGGACAACGACGGCACCAACACCACCACCGAATGGCTCTGGGCCGAGGCCAGGGCGCGGGCGGCGGGGTTGACCACGTAGTTCAGTTCGGCGGCGGCCTGTTGCACCTTCTCCACCAGTTCGGTGGCGACGGTGCTGATGCCGCGCAGGGCGCGGGAGGCGGTAATCGGGCTGACGCCGGCCAGGCGGGCGACTTCATTAAGGGTCGGGCGACCCGTGGTGCGCATTTTTTTATCGTTCTTGGAGGTCATCAGGCGGCTTGCCAAACAAAAATCGAGGCACTAAGGTAGCGCTGTCTCCAAGTAGCTGCAAATGCTTGAACGCAGGGTTGCCTGATCCGGTTCAAATGATTGGAGAGGATGCACGCGTCACTCCATAAAAATGACAAGACGGCGCGGGAAAAGCCTGTTTTTGCACTAGCCTTACAGCGTGCAAAGGTAGCGCTATCTGCGTCCTGAGGTGTTTCATGAGTCAACCTGTTACCGCCCTGGTCATCATGGGTGTCGCCGGCTGTGGCAAGACCAGTGTCAGCGAGGCCCTGTGCCGCCTGAACGGCGCCACCGCGATTGAAGGCGACAGCTTTCACCCCGCCGCCAACATCGAAAAGATGAGCGCCGGCCACCCCCTCAACGACGACGACCGCGCCGGCTGGCTCGACATCCTGTGCGATGAACTGCGCCGTTCGCTCAAGGCGGGCGAGCATCCCGTGCTCACCTGTTCGGCCCTGAAAAAGAAATACCGCGACCACCTGCGCGAAGCCGCGCCGGGCCTGGGTTTCGTGTTCCTGGAACTGACCCGTGAAGTGGCCGCCGACCGTGTGTCCCATCGCCCCGGCCATTTCATGCCCGCCAGCCTCATAGACAGCCAGTTCGCCACCCTTGAATCGCCCAAGGGCGAGCCGCTGACCCTGGCCCTCAACGCCAGCGAAGACAGCGTCGAGGAGCTGGCCGAGCAGACCAACGCCTGGTGGCTGCAACACGGCTTTGAACCAACCCATTAATTTTTTGCCGGAAAAGATAGCGCTGTCCCCGGCAGGAAATTCAACACCCGCTTTAATAACAACAACAAACAGGAGAGACCCCCCATGTTTGGCATGTCCCACGAGTCCTACCTGCTGCTAGACGCAGTGGTTACCATCATCGGGTTGATCGTTCTGATCACCAAGTTCAAGGTGCACCCGTTCATTGCGCTGATCATCGCGGCTGGCTTCCTCGGCCTGACCTCGGGCATGCCCGTGGACAAGATTATCAAGGCGTTCCAGGACGGCTTCGGCGGGGTGCTCGGCTTTGTCGGCATCATCCTCGCGCTGGGTACGATGCTCGGCAAGATGATGGCCGAATCCGGCGGCGCCGATCAGATCGCCCAGACCCTGATCCGCGCCTTCGGCAAAGAGAAGGTGCAGTGGGCCATGATGTTCGCTGCGTTCCTGGTGGGTATCCCGCTGTTCTTCGAGATCGGCTTTGTGCTGCTGATCCCGCTGGTGTTCATCGTCGCGCGCCGTACCGGTGTGTCGCTGATCAAGATCGGCATTCCGCTGCTGGCCGGTCTGTCGGCGGTGCACGGCCTGGTGCCACCGCACCCGGGCCCGCTGCTGGCCATCGGCGTGTTTGGCGCGGACATCGGCAAGACTATTCTCTACGGCCTGATCGTCGCACTGCCGACGGCCATCATCGCCGGCCCGATCTTCGGTACGTTCATCGCCAAGTACATCCCGGGCAACCCGTCCCAGGAACTGGTCGATCAACTGGCCCGCGAGCCTGAGAACAAAGACCTGCCGAGCTTCGGCATCACCCTGGTCACCGTGCTGCTGCCGGTGTTCCTGATGCTGCTCAAAACCTTCGCCGACATCGCGTTTGCCGAAGGCAACGTGGTACGCAACTGGATGGACATGATCGGTCACCCGATCACCGCCTTGCTGCTGGCCTTGCTGCTGTCGCTGTACACCTTTGGCCATCGCCAGGGCATCCACTCCAAGCAGATCCTCAAGCTGCTCGATGCCAGCCTTGCGCCGACCGCTGCGATCATCCTGATCATCGGCGCCGGTGGTGGCTTCAAGCAGATGCTGGTGACCAGCGGCGTGGGTGATGTGATCGGTCACATGGCGGTGAATGCACAGATCAATCCGATCCTGCTGGCGTGGCTGGTGGCGGCGGTGATCCGTGTGGCAACCGGTTCGGCCACGGTGGCGACCATTACTGGCGCGGGCATCGTGGTGCCGGTGGTGGGGATGATTCCGGGGGTTAACCGTGAGCTGTTGGTGTTGGCGACGGGGGCGGGTTCGTTGATCCTGTCTCACGTCAACGATGCGGGGTTCTGGCTGGTGAAGCAGTACTTCAACATGACCGTGGCCGAGACGTTCAAGACCTGGACGGCGATGGAGACGATTCTGTCGATCGTGGCACTGATCTTCATCATGCTGCTGTCGTTGGTGGTCTAAGCCACACCGCGGAACAAATGTGGGAGGGGGCTTGCCCCCGATAGCAGAGTGTCAGTCACAGCATCTGGTGACTGATCCACCGCCATCGGGGGCAAGCCCCCTCCCACATTTAGACTGAGTCAGGCGCCGGTTTTGGGGGCGAGGCCATCCGCCCGGAACATCCCGCGAATCCCGCGTACCGCCTGGCGAATCCGATCTTGGTTCTCGATCAGCGCAAAGCGCACGTGATCATCGCCATACTCGCCAAAGCCGATGCCCGGCGATACACACACCTTGGCCTCCAGCAGCAACTTCTTGGCAAATTCCAGCGAGCCCATGGCGGCATACTGCTCGGGAATCTTCGCCCAGACGTACATCGACGCCTTCGGGTTCTCCACCATCCAGCCCAGCTCATGCAGGCCCTTGACCAGCACGTTGCGGCGCTGGCGGTACTGCTCGGCAATGTCCTTCACGCACTGTTGGTCGCCTTCCAATGCCGCAATCGCGGCGACTTGCAGCGGGGTAAAGGTGCCGTAGTCGTGGTAACTCTTGATCCGCGCCAGGGCGTTGACCAGTTCCGGGTTGCCCACCATGAAGCCGATGCGCCAGCCGGCCATGTTGTAGCTCTTGGACAGGGTGAAAAACTCCACCGCAATGTCCTTGGCGCCCGGCACCTGCATGATCGACGGGGCTTTCCAGCCGTCGTAGACGATGTCGGCGTAGGCCAGGTCATGCACCACCAGCACGTCATACTGCTTGGCCAGGGCGATCACGCGTTCGAAGAAGTCCAGCTCCACGCACTGCGCGGTAGGGTTGGACGGAAAGCCCAAGATCATCATCTTCGGCTTGGGGATCGAGCCGCGAATCGCCCGTTCCAGCTCAGCGAAGAAGTCCACGCCAGGCACCAGCGGCACCGAACGCACCTGGGCACCGGCAATTACCGCACCGTAGATGTGGATCGGATAGCTCGGGTTGGGCACCAGCACCGTGTCGCCCTGGTCCAGGGTGGCCAGCATCAAGTGCGCCAGGCCTTCCTTGGAACCGATGGTGACGATGGCTTCCGACTCGGGGTCGATGTCCACTTCATAACGGTCCTTGTACCAGCGCGAGATCGCCCGGCGCAGACGCGGAATGCCTTTGGAGGTGGAGTAGCCGTGGGTGTCTTCACGCTGGGCGACGGTGACCATCTTCTCCACGATGTGCGCAGGCGTGGCGCCGTCAGGGTTACCCATGCTCAAGTCGATGATGTCTTCGCCGCGCCGACGCGCAGCCATCTTCAGCTCGGCAGTGATATTGAAAACATACGGGGGGAGTCGATCTATGCGCGCAAAGCGGCGCGGCGAACCTTGGTCGGCCATTGTTGCCTCGAGAGTACGTAAGCGCCCGGAACCGTCCGAGCGACGTCGGCCACTGCGGTGGCCTGCGGGGCAGACAATACGGTCGATGATGGCCAGTTGTCCAGATGCGTAGGAAAATTTTCTGCATGGAGTACCGCGTGGATATGCCCCTATACTCGATACGGGTTTGTTCCCTCATAAGAAGGAGACTGTTCGTATGGATCAGCAGACAAAACAACCGTTGGAGCCACGCATGGAGGCGGGCAAGGCCCTGGTGATTGCCGGTGTACAAGGGCGTTATTCGAAGGCCACCGTGGGCGATATCCCCAAGCTGTGGGAGTTGTTCGACACCTGCATCAAGGACATCAAGAAGCGCGTCGGCGGTGTGACCTATGGCGTTTGCCATAACCCCCACCATGGCGAATTCGACTACATGGCCGGGGTCGAAGTCCTTACAAAAGCCGACGTGCCAAGCAACTTCCAGTCTATCGAGATTCCGCCGCTCAACTATGCCGTGTTCCCGCATTACGGGCCGGTGCAGGCACTGGAGCAAACCTACGAACGCATCATGTTCGAGTGGTTGCCGCACTCGGGCTACAAGGTGATGGGCGCGGATTTCGAGCGCTACAGCGCGGATTTTGACGGGCGCAAAGGTACCGGGACGGTGGAGATCTGGTTGCCGGTGGGCGAGAGAGGCTGAAGCACTAGCCGATGTCACGTAAACAGGACATTAACGTCTGAAAGTCATGTTTACGTGACATCAAAGGGCTGGGTTAAACACCCTCCTCAATCTGCGCTCATACCCGATCCGCCCTTTATACGCCTCCCCGCTATCGACCCAACCGGCCGACAGATACAACCCCATCGCCGTCACATTGTCCGCGTCCACCGACAACTCCAGGCCCTTGATCTGCGGCCACGCAGCCAGTGCCGCCGCCGGCAGCGCCTGCAAGCACGCCTTGCCAAAACCGCGCCCTTGTTGATGCCGATTGACCTGCAACGCATGCAAGGTTGCGCTGTGTTCATCGGCCCAATGGGGCAGGCACGGTGGGCGTTTGAGCAGCAGGAAGGCCACCGGTATTTCGTCGGCGAGCAGGGCGAAGCCCTTGATGGCGCCGGGGCTGGGATTGACCAGCAGGCTGTTCAGCGCACAGTAGATATCGCCGGAATACGGCAGTTGTTCGGGATGCACTTGCAGGGTGTCGAGTTGCTGTTTCTGCGCAAGGCTCAGCGTCTCATAGGGGACGAGGCGGGTTTCCATCGGTGGTGCATCCGAAATCCTACAAAGAGGCGTGGATTCTAGCGGGTTTGCCGAGGGCGAAATTATTTTTAAGCGGGTTGTCGATTTGCCGAAGGGCCATTCGACTAGGGGTGTCTTCCGTGAGTTTTCTACCCCGAGGAGTATCGCCATGAGCACTGCCATCAACACCTTGATCGAACAATGGAAACACGCCGTCATGGCCAAGGATGTCGACAAGATTGTCAGCTTTTACGCCGATGATATCGTCGCGTTCGACGCCGTTGGCGCCCTGCAATTCAAAGGCAAGGCCGCCTACCAGGCGCACTGGAAGGCCTGCATGGAGTTCTGCCCCGGCCCCGGTATTTTCGATTTTCATGAGCTGCATATCGTTGCCGGAGAAGACAGCGCCTTTGCCCACTGGCTCGCCCACTGTGGTGGCGCCGGGCCGGATGGCGTGCTCAAGACGTGCTGGATGCGGGTCAGCGCCGGTTACCAGCGCATCAAAGGGCAGTGGAAGGTGGTGCATGAACACTGGTCCGCGCCTTTTGACATGGAAACCGGCGCCGGTCTGTTCGACCTGAAACCGTGAGCGCCGCGAACTATAGTCAGTAGTCCGAAAACGGAGAAACCCATGAAATACCTCTGCCTGATCTACAGCAACGAACAGGTGCTGCACACCTCGCCGGACAGCCCGGCAGACCCGGAGTGCTTCGCCTACGCGCAGTCCGTGCAGGCCAGCGGTCGCATGCTGGCTGCCGAGCCGCTTGAGTCGGTGAGCACCGCCACCACCGTGCGCATGCGCAATGGCAAGCTGTCGATCACCGACGGGCCGTTTGCCGAAACCAAGGAGCAGCTCGCCGGGTTCTACCTGATCGAGGCCCGCGATTTGAACGAAGCGATCCAGGTGGCCGGCGGTATTCCGGCGGCCCGGGTCGGCAGTGTGGAAGTGCGCCCGGTGCGCGAATTGAATCTCTGAACACAACAACCATAAGACTCAAGAGGTTTACCCCATGTCTACGCAACCTGCCGAGTTTGAACTGTCCATCAGCCGCGTGATCGATGCACCGCGCAGCCGGGTGTTCCGCGCCTGGACCGAACCCGCCTTGCTCCAGCAATGGTGGGGCCCCCACGGCATGACCACCCCAGAGTGCGAAATGAACCTGTGGGTCGGTGGCCTGTTTCGTACCCTGATGCGTGCGCCGGACGGTGCCGAATACCCGACCCAGGGCGTATTCCTGGAAATCGAAGCGCCCAATCGGCTGGTGTTCACCGACGCCTTCACGCCGGGCTGGATACCCTCGGGCAAGCCGTTCATGACTGCTGAAGTCACCTTCGAAGAGGTCGATGGCAAGACGCTCTACACCGCCCGGGCCATGCACTGGAGCGCCGAAGACAAACAGGCCCACGAAGCCATGGGCTTTCACGATGGCTGGGGCCAGAGCCTGGATCGGCTGGTCACGCTGGTGACCCAGGGCATGCGCGATTGACCCTCTCGGTCGAGGCCCTTTACCGCAGCGAATCACGTCGGGTGCTCGCCACGCTGATTCGCTTGCTGGGCGACTTCGACCTGGCCGAGGAAGCCTTGCACGAGGCGTTTTTCGTCGCCGTGCAGCGCTGGCCGCTGGACGGCGTGCCGGCCAATCCACGGGCCTGGTTGGTGTCGACCGGGCGTTTCAAGGCCATCGACCGTCTGCGCCGCCAGGCGCGGTTTACCCCGTTGTTGCAGGAGCAGGCCGACACGCTGGAAGCGGCTGACTGGAGCGATGAAGACGTGGAAGACGACCGCCTGCGCCTGATCTTCACCTGCTGCCACCCGGCGCTGGCGGCGGATGCCCAGGCGGCGCTGACCTTGCGTGAGATCTGCGACCTCACCACCGAGGAAATCGCCCGGGCGTTCCTGGCCACGCCGGCCACCATTGCCCAGCGCATCGTGCGTGCCAAGGGCAAGATCCGTGAGGCGAAAATCCCTTATCAAGTGCCGTCCAGGGACGCGCTGCCGGAGCGTTTGGACGCGGTGCTGCGGGTGATTTACCTGGTGTTCAACGAAGGGTATTCGGCGTCCATCGGGGCCGACCTGACCCGCGAGGAGTTGACCCGCGAAGCGATTCGCCTGGGGCGCCTGCTGCTGGAGTTGCTGCCCGAGCCGGAGGTCATGGGTTTGCTGGCGTTGATGCTGTTGCACGAGTCCCGCCGCCCGGCGCGCACCTCGGCCGAGGGTGAGTTGGTGCTGCTGGATGAACAGGATCGCTCGCTGTGGGACGCGTCGTTGATTGCTGAAGGCTGTGGGTTGGTGGAGCGCGCACTGGGCACCCGGCGCTTTGGCCCGTATTGCCTGCAGGCCGCCATTGCAGCGGTGCATGCCGAAGCGGCGCGTGCGGATGAGACGGACTGGCCGCAGATCGTCGGGCTCTACGATGTATTGCTCAGGGCAGTGCCGTCACCGGTGATCGAACTGAACCGGGCCGTAGCGCTGGCCATGCGCGATGGGCCGTTGGCGGGCTTGCAGCAGGTGGAGGGCATTCTGGCACGCGGCGAGTTGCTGGATTACCACTTGGCGCATTCGGCGCGGGGGGAATTCTGCCGGCAACTGGGGCGCGTCGAAGAGGCACGCGCAGCCTATGCAAAAGCCCTGTCGCTGACCCAGCAGGCCCCGGAACGACGGTTCCTCGAACAACGTTTGCAAAACCTGTAGGCGATGTCATTCGAGCATCTGGCTCAACATCCAACTGCCCGCCGGCCCCGGTGGGTATTGCCGCGACCAGAGCGCATCCACCGCCACCGAGCGCGGCCAGCCACGAACCTTGAGTTCAACCAGCCCGGCATTGCCAAAACGCTCCACCAGCCAGCGCGGTAATTCCGCCCAGCCGAAACCGAGTTGCGCCATCTCCATCAGCATCAGAAAACTCGGCGCCGACCACACCCGGCCTGTGGGGCGTGTTTCGTTGGGGCTGATGATGCTGGCCAGGCGCAGTTCCCGGTGTTGCTGCAAGGCTTGCGAGTCGATGTTCTCCAGGCGAGCCAATGGGTGAGTGGGCGCAACGAACAGCGCGATTTCCGTGCGTTCGGCCACGGGTGAGCGCGTCAGGTCGGGCGGGTAAATGTCCTGGGCTTCGATCAAGGCAATCTGCGCGCGGCCGCTCTGCACAAGGGCGATCAGGTCTTCGCACTCGGCGATCAGCCACTCCAGTTCAAGGTCCGGGTAGCGTTGCTCGAAGGCCTTGAGCGCGAGTTCAAAGCGTTCCGACTGGTAGGTATCGGACATGGCGATCGTGACCTTCGGCTCCAACCCCTGGGACAACTGGCTCGCTGCCAGTTCCAAACGACTGCTGGCCTCCAGCACCTGCTCGGCGCGTTGCAGCAGCACATGGCCGGCCGGAGTCAGCGTCGGCTTGCGGCTGCTGCGGTCGAACAGTGCCACATTCAGGTCAATTTCCAGGCTCGCCACGGCCGCGCTGACGGTGGACTGGCTCTTGCCCAGCTTGCGTGCGGCCGCCGAAAACGACCCTTGGGTGGCAGCCTGGACAAACGCCTGCAGCACTTCGTGGGAGGCCATGACTATCGCCTTGATCGATGGTTATTAGTTATGAAGTATCGATTCAAAGGGTAATCATGGCAACCATCGTCATTCACAGAGCACAGGTCATGAGCCCTACCAAGTCGATTACTGAACGTGTATGCCAAGCCCTGGGTTTTGAAGGCCTGGCGTTGTTGATCTGTACCCCGCTGCTGGTCTGGATCACCGGCAGACCGGCGCTGGAAATGGGTGCGGTGACCCTGGGCCTGAGCCTGCTGGCGCTGACCTGGAACATTATCTTCAACAGCCTGTTCGACCGTCTCAAGGTGCGCCTGCAACTGTCCAACGGCGGTTGGACGCGGGTGCTGCATGCGCTGATGTTCGAAGGCGGGCTGATCATCGTCGCCGTGCCGTTGATCGCGGCGTGGCTGAACATCAGCCTGATGCAGGCGTTCATGCTCGACATCGGTGTACTGCTGTTTTTCCTGCCGTACACCTATGTCTATCACTGGGGCTATGACGTATTGCGCGACACGTTTTTACAGAAACATGCCGCCCGACGCCTCGATGCGCTGCCCCGTGATCCAGTTGCTACCGTCGGCCAGCAGGACGGCGATGGCGCCGCCGATATCGTCCGGTAAGCCTGCCCGGCCTAGAGCGGTGTTGTTGGCGACCATCGTATTGAGCGCCGCATTGTCGCGCACGGCGCCGCCGCCGAAATCAGTTTCGATGGCGCCGGGCGCGAGGATGTTCACGGTGATCCCACGACCGCCCAATTCCTTGGCCTGATAGCGGGTCAGCACTTCCATCGCACCTTTCATCGACGCATACGCCGCATAGCCCGGCAGGCTGAACCGCGCCAGGCCGCTGGAGATATTGAGGATACGACCACCGTCGTTGATCAGTGGCAACAGCTTCTGGGTTAGGAAAAACGGGCCTTTGAATTGGATCGCCACCAATTGGTCGAACTGCGCTTCGGTGGTCTCGGCAAAGCTGGCGTGGGCACCGATGCCGGCGTTGTTGATCAGAAAATTGAAATGGTCCTGTGCGAAAACATCCTTGAGCAGGGTACTGACTTCGCCGACAAAGGCATCGAAGGTGCCGCTCTGGCTCACATCCAGTTGCAGCATGGCGGCGCGGCCACCCAGGGCCTGGACCTGCTCGACCACCGCTTGGGCTTCCGCCGCCGCGCTGTGGTAGGTGCCGATGATGTCGACGCCCTGGGCCGCCAGGTGAAGCGCGGTGCTTTTGCCCAGGCCACGGCTGGCGCCGGTGATGAGTGCGATTTTACGGGTCATGCTCTAGTCCTCGTGGGTGATCAGTGGGACAGAGTGTATTTATTCGCCCATAACGTGATAAACAGCGTTATACCGGAATCACTGGCCGGATAAGGCGAACAATCAAATGAACAAACTTGAGCTGCTGCGCACCTTCGTGCGTGTCACCGAACTGTCGAGTTTTACCCAGGCCGGCGAGAGCCTGGGGCTGCCGCGCTCGACTGTGTCCGAGCATGTGCAAGCCCTGGAAGAACTGCTCGGCGCGCGCCTGTTGCAACGCACCACGCGCAAGGTGCAGGCGACCCAGGACGGCCGGGTTTTGTATGAGCGCAGCAAGGATCTGCTGTCGCATATGGAGGAGCTGGAGGGCTTGTTTCGCCAGGATGAAGCGCAATTGACCGGGCGCATTCGGGTGGACATGCCCAACGTGATGGCGCGGGAATTGATCCTGCCGCGCTTGCCCGAATTCATGCATGCACACCCCTTGATCGAGCTGGAAATCAGCACCACCGACCGCCAGGTCGACCTGCTCGCCGAAGGCTTTGATTGCGTGCTGCGCGTCGGTGCGCAACCGGACCAGAGCGTGGTGGCGCGCCTGCTGTGCAGCATGCCGATGATCAACTGCGCGAGCGCGGCGTACCTGCAACGCCATGGCATGCCCGAGACGTTGGCCGACCTGGCGCGGCACCAGTTGGTGCATTACGTGCGGCCGCTGGGCGCGCGCTCGGCTGGCTTTGAATACCTGCTGGGCAACAAGGTGCACCGCGTTCCCATGGCCGGGCGCGTGACGGTCAACAGCACCGATGCCTACAAGGCGGCATGCCTGGGCGGTTTCGGGATTACCCAGGTGCCGGCCCTGGGTATCGCTGATTTATTGGCCACCGGTGAGCTGGTCGCGCTGCTGCCGGACTACCCGGCGCCGCCGCTGGACGTGTCACTGCTGTATGCCGGCCAGCGGCATTTGCCGTTGCGGGTGCGGGTGTTCATGGACTGGTTGGCCGCCACCCTGCAAGCCCACCTCTAACGCCGCGCCGACAGTTGCTGCGGCGCCAGGAACGCGTCGTGGAAGTAATCGCGCACCGCCTGCATCGCCGGGGTGAAGGCGCGCTCGCGGTGCCAGGCCAGGCCCACGCTCATCGGCGTGACGGGGTCGGTGACGGTGAGGGTTTCGATGCGCTTGCCTTCCAGGGACCAGGGTCGATGCACCAGGTCGGACAGGATCGCCACGCCGCTGCCATTGGCGACCATGCTGCGCACCGCTTCCACCGAACTGGTGCGCAGCCGCACCAGGGGCGTTTGCCCGGCCTGTTCCCAATAGCGCATGGCGCTGTGTTCGGCCTCGTCGACGGTGAGCAGGATGTAGGGTTCCCGGGCCACGTCGGCCAGGCTCACGGCGCCGCGTTCGCACAGCGGGTGGTGGCTGGGCAGCCACAGGCGGCGTTCCGAATTGAAGAGGATTTCCGAAACGATGGCCGGGTGAGTGAGGTTGGCGGTGAGCACCACCGCCATGTCGAACTGGCCATCGAGCAAGCCCTGTTCGATGGCCTGGCGCTCCTGCTCGAAGACCTCGATGGTCACGTCCGGGTGCCAGTGCTCCATGCGCTGCAAATGGTGCGGCAGGAAGTAGCCGAGTACCGTGTAGCTGGCGGCCAGGCGCAGCACGCCACTGGCGCGGTAGTCGGGCAGCGGGCTGTTCAGCGCGTCATCAACGCTGCGCAGGATCACGTAGGCACGGTTGAGAAAATGCCGCCCGGCATCCGTGAGGTTCATGCCCTGGGCCGAACGCACGAACAACTGCACGCCGAGCATGCCCTCCAACTCCTTGATCGCCGTGGTCACCGCTGACTGGGAGATGTTCAGGTGGATGGCCGCCTGGGAGATCTGGCCGATTTCGGCGGTGGCGACAAAGTAGCGGACTTGGCGCAAGGTCAGGGACATCGGCCTCTCCATAACATAGGGCTATCTGATTTTCAGAAGATGGGTCATCTGATAATAGATCTTCCCAAGGGGTCAAGGGGCAGCCTACTTTTCCAGCATCACTTAGGCGGAGCGACTTCGATGCAGGCAGTGGATTTCAACTCGGACATGGGCGAAGGCTTTGGCCCCTGGACCATCGGCGATGGCGTCGACGCGGAACTGATGGCCTATATCAGCTCAGCCAACATCGCCACCGGCTTCCACGCCGGCGACCCCGGCACCATGCGTCGCACCGTCGAGCGGGCCAAACAATTGGGCGTGGCCATCGGCGCGCATCCGGGCTTCCGCGACCTGGTGGGCTTTGGCCGCCGCCACATCAACGCGCCGGCCCAGGAGCTGGTGGACGACATGCTCTACCAGCTCGGAGCCCTGCGGGAAATCGCCCGCGCCCAAGGCGTGACCCTGCAACACATCAAGCCCCACGGCGCGCTGTACATGCACCTGGCCCGCGACGAAGAAGCTGCGCGGCTGCTGGTGCAGAACCTGCAAATCATCGAGCCGACGCTGCTGCTGTACTGCATGCCCAACTCGGTGATCTGGCGAGTGGCCACGGAACTGGGGCAGCCGGTGGTGCGGGAGTTTTATGCCGACCGTGAGTACGATCTGACCGGCTCCATCGTGTTTACCCGCAATGTGCGGGCGCTGGATCCTGCAACAGTGGCGGCGCGCGTCCTGCGGGCCTGTCAGACGGGACTTGTGCGAACCGTAGAAGGCGAAGACCTGTTTATCGAATTCGATTCCATCTGCCTGCACAGCGACACGCCGGGTGCGCTGGAACTGGTGGAAGCCACCCGCGAAGCGCTGGACCAAGCGGGCATCACGGTCAAAACACCACACTAAAAAATCATCGCCTTATTTTTTCGCCTGCCTTTCTACAACGATTCCAAGAGGAACAGACATGGCTGAAACGTCCCCCATCCGCTACAGCTTCGGCGGTGATGAACACCTGTTTGCCGAGGTCAGCGACAGCATGTCCCTGGAGGCCTTTTTCAAAGGCATGGCGGTGACCCGCGCCGTGGAACGCCTGGCGCTGGAAGGCGTGCTGGATGTGTGCCTGGCCAATGCATCGTTCCAGATTCGCTTTGACCCCGACCGCATCGCGCCCCATGTGCTGCTCGACGCGGTGCAGACCGCCGAAGCCCAGGCCGTGGCCGAACGCACCCTGCACACGCGCATCATCGAAATCCCGGTGCTGTACAACGACCCGTGGACGCACGAAACGCTGATGCGTTTTCGCGACCGTCACCAGGACCCCAGCGGCACCGACCTGGAATACGCCGCACGCATCAATGGCCTGGCTGATGTCGACGCGTTTATCGCAGCCCACAGCGGCGCGCCGTGGTTTGTGTCGATGGTCGGGTTTGTCGCGGGCTTGCCGTTCATGTTCCAGATGGTCGAACGCGAGCGGCAGTTGCAGGTGCCCAAGTACCTGCGCCCACGCACCGATACGCCGAAACTCACCCTCGGCCATGGCGGCTGTTTTGGTTGCATCTACTCGGTGCGCGGTGCCGGCGGTTACCAGATGTTCGGCGTGACCCCGGCGCCGATCTACGACCCGGCGCAGCAGTTGGCGTACCTCAAGGAGCACATGGTGTTCTTCCGCCCCGGCGATATCGTGCAGTTCAAACCCATGGACCGCGACGCTTACGATCAGGCAGTGGCGCAAGTGGATGAAGGACGTTTCGACCTGCGCATCCGCCCGGTGGAATTTTCCCTCGACGCGTTTCTCGCCGACCCTATCGGTTACCCGAAAACCCTGCAGGAGGCGCTGGCATGATCAAGGTCCTCAAACCCGGCCTCGCCACCTCCGTGCAGGACCTTGGCCGCGAAGGTTACTACCACCTGGGCATCCCGCCATCGGGCGCGCTGGATCAATACGCGCTGAGCGCGGCCAACCATCTGGTGGGCAACCCGGTGGGCGCAGCGGGCCTGGAGTGCACGCTGATCGGCCCCGAACTGGAATTCCAACAGGATGCGCTGGTGGCCCTCAGTGGTGCCTTGATGTCACCGCGCCTGGACGGTGAAGTGGTGCATCAGGACACGGCGTTTCAGGTGCGTGCCGGGCAGGTGTTGCGCTTTGAGTTTCCCAAGGCGGGCGCGCGGACTTACCTCGCGGTGGCCGGTGGCATCGATGTGCCGCTGGTGCTCGGTAGCCGCTCGACCTACACCCTTGGCGCGCTGGGCGGCTTTCACGGTCGGCGCTTGCAGGAAGGCGACGAGTTGCCCATCGGTGAAGCCAGTGGCACGCGGCGTGCGGGCGATAGTCTGCCGATGGCGTTGCGCCGTTCGGTGGGCGGTGACGTCACCCTGCGTGTGGTGCCGGGGCTGTATTACGAACGCCTCACGGATGCGGCAAAAAGCAGCTTTTTCGCCGAGCCCTGGACCGTGGGTTCCGAAGCCGACCGCATCGGCTATCGCTTCAAGGGCGGCAGTGCGTTGAGCTTCCAGCCACGGGAGCAGCCGTTTGGCGCGGGGTCGGATCCGTCGAATATCGTCGACAGTTGCTACCCGATCGGTTCGATCCAGGTGCCAGCGGGGTTGGAGCCGATTGTGTTGCACCGGGACGCGGTGTCGGGCGGTGGCTACGCGATGATCGGCACGGTGATCAGCGCCGATCTGGATTTGATCGGGCAGATGCAACCGAACCAGCGGGCGGGGTTTGTGGCAGTGACGCTGGAAGAGGCGTTGGAGGCGCGGCGGGTGTACAAGAAGCGGTTGAAGATAATGTCCGGGCTGTTCGCAGGATAAAACTGTGGGAGGGGGCTTGCCCCCGATTGCAGTGGGTCAGCTACAGAAAGACTGGCTGACACACCGCTATCGGGGGCAAGCCCTCTCCCACATTTGGTTCTCTGTTCACTTTTGCTTCTGTGTGGTGTCAGAAGAGTTGGGTGAATAGCCAGTAGAGGCTGCCGGAAAGCACGATGGCCGCCGGCAACGTCAGCACCCACGCCATCGCCAGATTGCGGATCGTGCGCATCTGCAACCCACCGCCATTGGCCACCATGGTCCCCGCCACACCCGACGACAACACATGGGTGGTCGACACCGGCAACCCATACATGTCCGCCGCGCCGATGGTCAGCATCGCCACCATTTCCGCCGAGGCGCCCTGGGCGTAAGTCAGGTGGGTCTTGCCGATCTTCTCGCCCACGGTCACCACGATGCGCTTCCAGCCGACCATGGTGCCCAGGCCCAGGGCGATGGCCACGGCGATCTTCACCCACAGCGGAATAAAGCGCGTGGAATTATCGATCTGTTGCTTGAACAGTTGCAGCTTGCCTTGGGTGTCGGCGTCAAAGTTGCCGACCTTGCCCTTGTCCATCAGGCGAATGGTTTCGCTGGTCAGGTACATGTCGTTGCGCACGTTGCCGACTGCTTCGGCAGGCACCTTGGCCAGGGAGCCATAACCTTTGACTTCATCACCGATCTGCCCGGCCAGGGCGGCGAGGGCGGGGACCAGTTGCGGGGTGGCTTCCTTGGTGCGCACGTAAGTGGAGAGGATCGGTCGTGGGTCGCCGGTCAGCGCTTGCGGTGCGCTTTTCACCAGGGCTACTTGGGTGACTTCGGCCACGGCGGCGAATTGCAGCGACTGCTCGGCCGGCATGGTGCGGTTCAGCGCGTAGGCCATCGGCAAGGTGCCCACCAGGATCAGCATGATCAGGCCCATGCCTTTTTGCCCATCGTTGGAGCCGTGGGCAAAGGACACGCCGGTGCAGGTGGCGATCAGCATGCCGCGGATCCACCACGGCGGCGGGGTATCGCCTTTTGGCGCCTTGTACAGCGCGCGGTTCTTGACGAAGGCGCGCAGGGCCAGCAACAGCATCGCCGCAAACGCAAAGCCGATCAGCGGCGACAGCAGCAAGGCGTAGCCAATCTTGATCGCCTGGCTCCAGTCCACACCGCTGGTGCCGTCACGCCCGTGCATCAAGGCATTCGCCACGCCCACGCCGATGATCGAACCGATCAGCGTGTGGGACGACGACGCCGGCAAGCCCAGCCACCAGGTGCCAAGGTTCCACAGGATGGCGGCGATCAACAGGGCGAAGATCATCGCGAAACCGGCGGAAGACCCCACCTGCAGAATCAGCTCCACCGGCAGCAACGCAATGATGCCGAACGCCACCGCGCCGCTCGAAAGCAGCACGCCAAGAAAGTTGAAAAAGCCCGACCACACCACGGCAAAATGCGGCGGCAGCGAGTTGGTGTAAATCACTGTCGCCACGGCGTTGGCGGTGTCGTGGAAGCCGTTGACGAACTCGAAACCCAGGGCGATCAACAGCGCCACGCCCAGCAGCAAAAACGGCGTCCAAGTGGTGAGCTGGGCGCCCATTTCGTGCATGTCATGCATCAGGCTGTAGGCGGTGAACAACAGGCCCATGGCGAGCACGGCAAAGAAGATGATCACTGTCACCAGGCTGGGTTTCTTGTCCAGCCTGGGTTTGGGGGCAGCGGGTGAGGCGTGGGGGGAGGCAGTCAGGGAAGGGGTGGCCATGCCGGGGCATCCAGTGTGGGGAGGATGTCGTTCATAGTCATTGCAGAATGTTACAGAGATGCTGCCATAGGTCAGTGTTTGATGGAATTGGGATAGCCGCTGATCCTGTATACGCCGCAGAAACTATGTGGGAGGGGGCTTGCCCCCGATAGCGGTGGGTCAGCCAGCTTATTTGTAGCTGACCCACTGCAATCGGGGGCAAGCCCCCTCCCACTTTTTCAACTGCGTTTCAGTTCAGTAGTCTTTGCGCTTCCTGAAAGCCCAACGCCCGGCGATCAAGGTAAAGGTCGCCACCAACGCTACCAGGATCCAGAAGCCTTCCGGGTCTTGGGAAAGCGGCACCCCGCCCACGTTCATGCCGAAAAAACCGGCGATGATGTTGATCGGCAACGCCAGCACCGTCACCACGGTAAGGGTGAACAGCGTGCGGTTGCTTTGCTCGTTAAGGTTGGCGGCAATTTCTTCCTGCAACAGCTTGATGCGTTCGCCCAGGGCCATCAGGTCGTTGATGATCAGCGCAAACTCCTCGGTGGATTTGCGCAACTCCTTCACGTCTTCCTTCTGCAGCCACTGTGGCGGCCGGTTGAGCAGGCGCAGCAGCGAACCCGGCTCCAGCGCCAGCAGGCGTTGCAGGCGCACCAGCACCCGGCGCGCCGCACCGAGTTCGGCGCGGTTGGTGGACAGGCGTGACGAGAGTAATTGATCCTCGATATGGTCGACGCTGATGCTGGTCTTGCGCACGATTTGCGTCAGCACTTCACCCTGGTCACGCAGCAAGTGCACGAGCAAGGCCAGTGGCGAGCGGAAGCTTTCACCGGCCTTCACCGATGAGCGCAGCTTGTCCACTGAGTGCAGCGGTTGCAGGCGTGCGCTGATCAACAGGCGACTGCGCGCGCACACCCATAGCGTGGAAATATCCGACGAGACCATGCTGCTGAAGTTGAAGACCACGTCGTTGACCACCGCCAGCAAGGCTGAGTCGACGTGTTCGATGCGGGTGGAGCGCGAGCCTTCATGCAGGGCTTCGAAGAACTCTTCCGGCAGATCCAGATGCGCCTGCATCCAGCGTTCACATGCGGCGTGGGCCAGGTTCAGGTGCAACCACAAAAATTCGTCCGGGTCGGCCGGTTGGCGCAAGGCCTGGAGGGCCGTGGCCGAATCGATCTGCTCGCCCTTTTCACCGGGGCGAAAACGGAAACCGTAAAGCAAGCCGAACAGGTCGGAGTCCTGGTGGCTGTGGTCGATGCTGTGGTTCATGAGGGCTCGCAGGAAAAGCGCCTGTAGGAGATTTCACAGGTTCGCATGCGCGAATCATTGCAAGGGGATTTGACAGTTTTGTGACGGTTTTGGATTTATTTCGTTGCGGTGACATTTATTTGACCGCCTGTCAGGAACCGTTCAAGAAGCCTCTGGCCCGGCCGATTCAAGGCATTAAGACCCGCTGTGGATGGGCGGTGCTTTTGATGACAGGGACGTCGCCGTGTGTATGCACCACTTCCCTGTATCGAGGCTTTTCCCCGATGAATGTTTTGCGAACCTCCTTGAGAGCACAAATCCTGTCGCTGCTCGGTGGCAGCCTGTTGGCGATGCTGTTGATCGCCCTGGCCTGTTTCAACTTCCTGTCCAATGGGGTGCAGAGTTATCGCAGTTTGATCGATGGGCCATTACTGACCTCGCAACTGATTGACGAGGCCAACCTGCAATTCAAGGTGCAGGTGCAGGAATGGAAAAACGTCCTGTTGCGCGGCAAGCAGCCTCAGGACATGGAGAAATACTGGGGCCAGTTCCAGGAGCGCCAGCGCGATGTGCAGGGCATTCTCACTCGGCTGGTCACCCAGACCGGCAGCGATCCGAGCCTGAGTCGACGCATCGAAACCCTGCGCCAGGCGCACCAGCAACTCGGTGTGGCTTACCAAAAGGGCCGTGATGCCTATGTGGCAGCAGGGGGCGATGCCACCGCGGGCGATACGGCGGTGAAGGGCGTAGACCGCGCCGCCAGTGAGCAGATGAGTGCGCTGGTCAGTGACCTGCGTGAACAAGGCAGCCAGCAATCCAAGGCCATCAGCGCCTACGCCGAGCGTACCGTGCTGGTGGGGTTGGCGATCATGTTGCTGTCCGGTGTGCTGATCGGCTTGTTCAGCCTGTGGTTGATCAACCGCAACCTGATCCTGCCGATCCGCAGCCTGATCGACTACGTGACGCAACTGAGCCACGGTCGGTTCGCCGAGCGCGTAGCCAGCCGTCGCCAGGATGAGTTGGGTCACTTGGCCGCCGCCGCAAATACCTTGCGCGACTTTCTTGCCGAAACCTTCAGCCGCTTGCAGCGCAGCGCTACCGACCTGGTCGGCGCCAGCGGCGAGTTGAACGCCATCGCCGGGCAGATGGCGACGGGCACTAACGATCAATTCAACCGCACCGACCAAGTGGCCACGGCCATGACGGAAATGTCGGCCACCGCCCAGGAAGTCGCGCGCCATGCCGCCAGTGCTTCCCGTGCGGCAGACGAGGCGGACCATTCGGCGCGCGAAGGCGGTGAAGTGATGAAAGTCACCATCGCCACCATCGGCCAGATGCGCAACGAAATCCTCAACACCGGCACGATCATCCGCCGCCTGGAAACCGACAGCGTACGCATCGGCAAAGTGCTGGAAGTAATTCGTGGCATTGCCGAACAGACCAACCTGCTGGCGCTCAACGCGGCGATTGAAGCCGCGCGTGCAGGCGAAGCAGGGCGGGGCTTTGCGGTGGTGGCTGATGAGGTACGCAGCCTGGCGCAACGCACGGCGGCGTCGATCATCGAGATCAACGGGATTATCGAGGCGGTGCAGACCGGGGCGGTGGACGCGGCTGAAGCGATTGTGAGCGGCCAGTCGTGCAGCGATGAGAGTGTGGAGAAGGTCACCCAAGCCGGCGCGATGCTGGCTCACATCACCCAAGCGGTGGAGGCGATTCGCGACATGAACCGCCAGATCGCCACGGCAGCGGAGGAGCAAACGTCGGTGGCCGAGGACATCTCGCGCAACATCACGCAGATCACCACGGTGGCAACGGCCAACCTCGACAATGTGAAGCGCACCGAAGCGGCGAGCCAAAACCTGCGTGGGTTATCGAGTGAGTTGAATGAGGTGACGGCGCGTCTGAGCGCCTGATCAGGCTAATGCCAACTGTAGGAGCGAGCTTGCTCGCGAAGAACTCATAGGCACCGCGTTTATCCAATGTTCACGCGTTATCGTTGAGTTTTTTTGCGAGCAAACTCGCTCCTACAGGGAGGATTGTTTAAGTTTAAATCAAGTATCGAGCTTGTCTTCCAGCACGGCGCCAGTCTTGGCGTCGAGCTTCACTTCAAACTTCTTGCCAGCGGTGTCGGTCAGTTCGACTTCGTAGACCAGCACGCCACTGTTGTTGTGGTCCAGCTCGGTGTCATTGATGGTGGCGCCTGCATGTTTGGCCAGGGCAGCCGCGTTGAGTTTTTCGAAAGGCATCACCGCGCCGGACTTGAGCAGGCCTTCAATGTGGTCCGGGCGAACATCCGCCTGGGCCAGGCCGGCGGTCAGGGTCAGGGCGGTAGCGGCGAACAGAGCGGTCAAGGTTTTCATGGTGTGTGTCCTTCTTCGGTGAGCTGTTTAAGTGGCGCCAGATTAACCAGCGCAACTTAATTCACCCTTAATTGATTCAAACAGTTGCGCAGTTTGTTCAATCCTCCAGACGCGGGGGATTTCATGCTGGAGGCTCACTTGAGGGGAGACTCGGTATGAAGCGGTTAGTGAGTTGCGTCTATGCGCCTGTATTCCTGTTCGGTTTTATCGGCTGTGGGCTTTGGCGGCCGCACGCGCTGATTCTGCTGTTCGTGATCGCGGTTGCAGTGTCATTCCTGGCAGAGCAGTGGTTGCCCTATGAACCGCAGTGGAATCGCAGCCTGGGCGATCGGCGCCGCGACACCGTGCACGCGCTGGTCAACGAAAGCCTGAATGCCCTGGGGTTGTTGATTCTGCCGGGGCTCACCGCGTTACTGGCGTTCGACGGTGTCTGGCCGCGCGGTTGGCCGCTGTGGGAGCAACTGCTGATGGCCATTGTGCTGGCTGATGCCGGTATTACCTTGATGCATTACGCCAGTCACCGCATTGCGCCGCTGTGGCGTTTGCATGCGGTGCATCACAGTGTGCAGCGGCTTTACGGTTTCAACGGATTGATGAAGCACCCCTTGCACCAGATCCTGGAAGCCACGGCCGGGTTGCTGCCGTTGATCCTGCTGGGGATTCCCCTGGACGTGGCGCAGTTGCTGGCGCTGGCGATTGCCCTGCAATTGCTGTTGCAGCATTCCAATGTGGACATGCGCCTGGGGCCGTTGCGTTGGGTGTTCGCCTGGGCGCCGGTGCATCGGTTTCACCATATGAAATATGGCCGCGCCGGGGATGTGAATTTCGGGCTGTTCCTCAACCTGTGGGACTGGCTGCTGGGTACTGCGTTTTACCGCGAGGGTTATCGCATGGGGGCGGGGGATCTGGGGATTGGCAGTCGACCGGATTTCCCGGTGGACTACGGGGCACAGTTGCGTGATCCGTTCAGGCCGGTTGCCTTGAGCAAGGAGCCGTCACTGCCGGACGAATTACGTTAACAGTTCAACGTCCAGCTGGCGCAATGAAGCTGCTGCCGTGACCCCAAACAGCTGCTTCATGGTCCGTGAGAAATGCGCTGAGTCGGCAAAGCCGGCACCGTGAGCGGCTTCGGTCAGCGTGCCACCGGCGAGGGCCAGTTGCAGGGCGATGCGCAGCCGTCGCCACAGCACCAGGCGACGCACGGGCAGACCGAGTTGATGGGCGAACAGCCGCTCCAGTTGGCTCAAGGACAGGTGCGCGGCCTGGGCCAGAGCCTGGGCTGAGACCTTGCCGGTGAGTTGTTGATCCAGTGCGCAGAGCGCTCGCTCCAGACGTGGGTCCTCCAGGCTGCGTCGGGGGAGTTGATGCAGTGCATCCTGGGACAGGTCTGTGTGCAGCAATGGTGCGATATCAAACATGGCGGGTTCGGCGTACAGCACCGTGACTTCACCTTGAGCGTCAAGAATGGCGTGGGTCTGGCGCGAAGGGATAAACAGGCGGTGGGCCGTGGTGATTTGGCCATCAAGGCTGACCGTGAACGGTGAGCCTTTGGAGACCATCAACTGATGGGCGTAGTGCGCATGGGGCGCGGTGCGCCCCAGCTCGCCGACGATCAGGCCGTAGTCACGCCCCAACCACAGGCGGCCCGACCATTCGGCGGTCACTCAGTACTTATAGTCGTTCAGCAGGTCTTGCACGCTGGACGACGGCCAGCGCTTGTAGAACTTCAGCAATTCGGCGGCGCGGTTGGTGAAAATGCCATCGACGCCGGCCTTCATCACTTTGTCGAAGTCCACCGGTTCATCCACGGTGTAGACGTGCACCAGCAGGCCCTTGTCGTGGGTCAGCTTGTTCATCTCGGGTTTGACCAGGTCCGAATAGCTCTGGTCGCCGTGGTTGGTCAGCTCGGCCGATGGGCCGGTGCCGATGGCGCCGAGGCTCTTGGCTTCGTCGACCCATTTTTCGAACTCGGCGGCATCCTTCGGCTCCTGCTTGGCGTAGTAGGCGGCCTTGGTCGGTTCGCCGGACTCCGCGAAGGTCTGCTTGTTTTTCGGCTCGATGCTGCCTTCACCCACCCACAACAGCAGGATCTTCGGGGTGTTGGGCATTTCTTTCTGCAGCTCTTTGAGGCTGGCAACCTCGAAGGTTTGCAGCACCACGCGGCCCTTGCCCTGGCCGACGCCGGTGTTGCTCTTGCCCAGCTTGGAACCGGCGGAGCTCAGCCAGCCTTTGTCCAGCAGCTTGTTCTTCAGGTCGGCTTCGATGCCCGGGAATTGCTTGGGCTCCTTGGTTTCGATGTACAGGCCGGGTTTGTGCGACGGGTTGCCTTCGGCGATCTTGATGATGTCGTCCAGGCTCTGGATTTTCAGGCCAACGAAACCTGGGCGTGCGCGGTCCGGATAGGCGGCGTTGAACCAGCTGCCGGCGTCGAGGGTTTGCAGTTCTTTCCAGGTGAACTCGTTGGCCGGGGCGTCCTTGCGGTCGGGGAACTTGGTGGCCACGTCGGTGGTGCGTTGCAGGTTGTTGTCGTGCAGGGCGAACAACACGCCGTCCTTGCTGCGCTGCAGGTCCATTTCCAGGTAGTCGGCACCCAGGTCGCGGGCAATTTTGTAGGCCGCAGCGGTGGACTCGGGAGCGTCGTAGGAAGCGCCGCGGTGGGCGATCACGGCCGGGTACGGAATGCCTTCGTTGGTTGCCAATTCAGCCGGGCTGATCGGGTCGGCAGCCTGCGCCTGGCCAAGGCCGAGCATCAGGGCGAGCAGCAAGGCACTCTTGGTAAACGTGACAGGCATATGCGAAGTCCTTTCGTGGAGGTAGCTTTGAGAAGGCCTCCTTTTTAACAATTGATTGCGAAAGGCGCTATCACCAAACCGACATTAACGTGCTCACGCCTCAATTTTCTGCGTTTTTTTTGCAGGCATTGCAGTACTCTTGCCCGAAGCTGCCCCGTTAGAGGGCGGTACTTTGTGCCACGCGTGTAAACCATCTTTCCAGTCCCTGTGGGACTTTTCAGTGAGGTTTACCATGCGCATCACCTCCGAGCTTATCTGCCAGGCCGCCGACCAACTCCACGGTTTTGTTGGCCTCAACCGCAAGACTGGCCAGTACATCGTGCGTTTCAGCGAAGACTCCTTCGGCATGGACGTGGCCGACGACGGCATCATCCCCACCGCCGAATTCGTCTGGCTGCCGGCCCCGGAACAGACCATGACCCTGTCCCGCGAGCGTATCCAGTTGCTGCTGGACCAGAACATCGACGACCGTATCAACATCACCGAGCCGCTGCGGGTGTATATGCGGCGGGTGGAGATTCCGCAGATCAGTGCGTTGCGCAGTCTGGTGAGCTAGCTCGCCTCGAAGCTGTAAGCCCGTTCGACTTTGCACACCCGTGTCTGGAACGCCGAGTACCAGGTGGTGCGCCCCTGTTCGCGTACCGCACGGTGCTCGGCCTGCTGCTTCCAGGCCAGGATCGCCGCCTCGCTCTCCCAATACGACACGGTAATGCCCAACCCGTCTTCCCGTGCTGATTCCACGCCGAGAAATCCCGGTTGTCCGCGCGCCAGTTCGAGCATGCGGTTGGCGGCCTGGCCGTAACCCTGGTCGCCCTCGGTGCGCAGTGAACTGAAAATCACCGCGTAGTAGGGCGGGGCAGGTGTGCGGGCGATCATGCCGACACCGCCTGGCAAGCCTTGAGCAGGGCAATCGCCAGGGGTGGGGTGACGCCTTTCAGCGCAGCGCGCTCGGGTTGGAACAGCGTGGCGACGAAGAACGGGTGGTCAAGCAACTCCACGGACCGCAGATCGCCCTCCGAGTCATGGCCGCTGGGGATCAGGTCGCCTTCCAGCAGGGCGTCGAGAAACTCGAGGTTCACGCCGTAGCGGCAGCGGTAACCTTCCTGCAGGTCAAGGGTGTCGTAGGCCTCGGCGATGCGCGTGTACGGCACCAGGCGCACGGTGTCGGTGGCTTCCACCAGCGCACAACTCAGTGGCGTGATCACGGCGCGCTTGGCGTGCGGCGCGAGTTCGCCATGCTCGGCATCCTTCCAGCCCAGCACGTTGCGCGCATATTCCAGCACCGCGTGCTGAAAACCGCCGCAAGTGCCGAGGAAAGGTCGGCGTTGCTCGCGGGCAAAACGGATCGCCCGCAGTGCGCCATCGGTGTCGCGGTAGGGGCTGGCGGGGACGCACCAGAAACCATCGAAAGTGTGCAATGACTGGGGCAGGGCATCGGTGTCGAGCCACTGGACATGGACGCTCAGCCCAAGGATTTCGGCGGCCTGTTGCAAGGCCACGGGGATGGCTTGGTGCGCGATGACATCGGGGTTGTAATCGCCGATCAGGGCGAGGTGCAGTGGCGTGGTTTTCATCCTGTACATCCCATGGCTTGTGGTGTCCTGGGGCGCACTATAGATTGGCGTTCGCGCAATCAATATTGGCGTTTACCCACATGCTCAATGCAGCTACGCACTATTCACTGGATTACCCTGATTTGTCGCTGATCCTCGCCCTGGTGCGTGGCGGCACGCTCGCACGGGCGGCAGCGTTGTTGCGGGTGGATGTGTCCACGGTGTTCCGCGCGGTGCGGCGCCTGGAGGCGGCGCTGGGCCAGACGCTGTTTGAAAAAAGCCGTGCCGGCTACCTGCCCACCAGCCTGGCGAGCAACCTGGCGCAACAGGCCGAGCGTGCCGAACAGGCCCTGGAAGCAGCGCGTATTGGTGTGGAGCAGGGCGGCGAGGTGATCAGCGGCACGGTGCGCCTGACCTGTACCGACTCCGTACTGCAAGGGTTGCTGTTGCCGGCCCTGGCGCAGTTCATGCCGCACTACCCGGCACTGACCCTGGAGCTGAGCACCTCGAATGATTTCGCCAACCTCAGCCGCCGCGATGCGGATATTGCCCTGCGTCTGACCCGCACGCCGCCGGAACATCTGGTGGGCCGGCGCCTGGGCAATGTGGCTTATCAGGTGTGCGCCAGCGCGGATTTTGCCCGTCAGCATGCGGGCCGTGAGTTGGTCGACCTGCCTTGGGTCGCCCCGGATGACTTCCTGCCCGACCACCCCACGGTCGCCTGGCGGCGCGAGCAGCTGCCCGGTGTGCGCCCCAGTTATCGCTGCAACAGCATGTTATCGGTCACCGAACTGGTACGGGCCGGGTTGGGCGTGGCGGCCTTGCCGGACTTTCTATTGGGCGACGGCCTGCAATCGCTCGGCCCCGCGTTGGCAGGGCATGACACCGCGTTGTGGCTGCTCACGCGCCCGGACTGCCGAGCGTTGCGCTCGGTGGTGACCCTGTTCGATGAGCTGGGGCGGCATGTGCGATTGCCTTAGGTTTTTCGCACAAAGTGCTCATGCATTTCGCAGGTCAGGCTTTCAATGTGCTCAGTCAGTTGTTTGGTCATTTCCGTGAGCCGGGTGTTCTGTTCCAGCAGTTCCAGCAACTGCTTGGTGGTCTGCGCCGCCTGGGCCTGGCGCTCGGTGTTGGCAATCGCCAGGGCTTCGCGGTGCTGCGCATCGGCATCGGACTGTGCCTTGTCGCGGGCGGCCTGGCGGGTCTGGGCCAGCAGGATCAGCGGCGCGGCGTAGGCCGATTGCAGGCTGAACGCCAGGTTGAGCAGGATGAACGGGTACACGTCGAAATGCGTGATGCCGGTCATGTTCAGCACCACCCACAACACCACGATGGCGGTTTGTGCGCCGAGGAAGGTCGGCGTACCGAAGAAGCGTGCGAAGGCTTCGGCCTTGAGGGCAAAGGTGTCGTTGCCGAAGGTCGGCGCCAGATGGGCGTGAGGGCGGTGGAAGCGCAGGTGGTCGACGGGGGCGGCTGCGGGCTTTTCTGGAGTCATGGCGGGCTCGGATCTCGTGCTTGAAGACAAGTCAGCACTATAGACCGAGCCCCCGGCACTCCGTATGAAGATCGGGTCAGTTGCCGCGACGCTCGTTGGCGAACGCACTCACCGCCTGCACCGCTTCACTGGTGCCTTGGCGAATCTGCAGGATCACCGTACCGGCCTGGTTGGCCATTTCAACACCCTGGGCCGCGCGGTCGCGGGTGGCGTCCATGCTGTCGATGGCTTGTCGGGTTTCAGCCTGAATCATCGCAATCATGCTGGAAATCTCCGTGGTGGAGCCGCTGGTGCGCGCCGCCAGTTGCCGGACTTCGTCGGCCACCACGGCGAAACCACGGCCTTGTTCGCCCGCCCGTGCGGCCTCGATGGCGGCGTTGAGGGCCAGCAGGTTGGTCTGGTCGGCGATACCGCGAATGGTGTTGACGATGGCAGTGATCTGCTGCGAGCGATCACCGAGCTTGGCGATCAGTTGCGAGGAATCGTCGATGTCCGCAGAAATTTCGCGCATGCCATTGGCCGTTTTCTGAATCACCTCGGCACCTTTTTCTGCCATGTCCTGGGTGCTCAAGGACAGGTGATAGGCCTGGGCCGCGCTCTGCGCGTCTGCCGCATGCTGTTGCACGCGGGCGGTGATATCCGTGGCGAACTTCACCACTTTGCACAGCCGCCCGCTGGCGTCGTACACCGGGTTGTAGTTGGCTTCGAGCCACACGACCTGGCCGTTTTTGTCCACCCGCTCGAACTGGCCGTTGAACAGTTCTCCCTGGTTCAGGCGTTTCCAGAAGTCGCTGTAGGTCGGGCTGTTGACCAGCGCCGCGCTGCAGAACATTCGGTGATGCTGGCCCTGGATTTGCGCCAGGGTATAACCCATGCGCTGCAGGAAGTTGGCGTTGGCGGTGATGATGGTGCCGTCGAGGTTGAACTCGATCACCGCCATGGCGCGGCCGATGGCGTCCAGCTTGGCATTGGTTTCGCTTTCGGCTTGCAGGCGCGGGGTCACATCCATCGCGTACTTCAACACCTTAGTCACGTGGCCCGCGTCATCACGCACTGGGTTGTAGCTGGCTTCCAGCCATACCGACTGGCCATCGGCGGCCACCCGTTCAAAGGTGCCGGACTGGAATTGGCCATTGCGCAGATTCGACCACAGCTGATTGTACTCAGGGCTGCGGGTGTAGGCCGGGGAACAGAACATTCGATGGGGCTGGCCCTCGACCTGCTCGGCGCGGTAGCCCATGGTCTGGAGGAAGTTGGCATTGGCCCGCAGCACATTGCCTGACAGGTCGAATTCGATCACCGCCATGGAGCGCTCGATAGCGTCCAGCAAACTGGCCTGCTGGGCGACGGTGTGTTGCAGGGTGTTGATGGTTCTTTTATGCGTGTTGAATAGCATGTGCGGTGCTCGGGCAAGCAGACTCTGGAGTTTCCTTGGATATGCGCCTGCCCCCGTAAGGTATACGCCCTACGGTTGACTTGCTCATTGCCAGCTTCCTTGTGCTGACAGAGGGGTGGGACAACGGGTTCAGAGTGATCAGCCTGACAAGAAGTTCGCCCTTGTGGGAGGACCTTTTTTGGGTAGGCGACCAGTGGTGGCATTATGCTTTCTTACCGCATGCCGGCAGCAAGATTCAGACGGGTAGTCGTAGGACAACTTCAGGCGGAATGGGCGATCACTTCTTCGCTGACATTGACCCGGTTGCGCCCGGTGTCCTTGGCGGCGTATAGCGCGCGATCCGCGGCATTCAGCCACATCGCGGCATCGGTGAAGTAGGGTTGGAAATCCGCCAGGCCGATGCTCAGGCTGACCCGCAGTTCGGGGATCTGCGGGTTGCGGTAATTGCTGAAGGTTTCGCGCATACGTTCCATGACCAGGGCGGCCTGTTCCAGTGGCATCTGCGGAAGAATCACACAGAACTCATCGCCCCCGTAACGCCCGGCCAGGTCGTTGTCCCGCAGGTTGCGCCGCAACTCCAGGCTCAACTGCCGTAATACCGCATCGCCGACGATATGACCGTGGGTGTCGTTGATCTGCTTGAAGTGGTCGATGTCGATCAAGGCAATGGTGGCGTGGCTTTGCTGTTGCTGGCACTTGTGGAACTTGAGGTGCAGCAGGTCCTTCCAGGAGCCGTGATTGAGCAGCCCGGTGAGGCTGTCGGTGCGGCTCAGGGCGCTCAGGGCACGCTTGTGTTCGGACAGTTTGATTGCCAGTTGATAGCAGACCATGCCGATGGCCATGGGGTAGAGCGTCAGCATCGGCAGGCAGGTGTAGACCTGCAGCAGGCTGACATCAGGGTTGAACCGGATACCGAACAGCGCCCCGGCTACGCCGATTCCGAGCCCTTGTGCGCACAGGCCACGCAGGAACAGGCGCTTGCCGCCGGCGGCGACGTTATTCATGGTCATCATCGACAGAATGGTCACTGCCGTCAGTGGCGTGAACTGCGTGGCAGCGGCCCAGAAGCCGCCGAGCAGCGAGTCATACAGCAGGTTGCGTTGTTCGGCCTGGTAGGGGTATTGCGAGCGGGTCGACAGTTGATACGCCACATGCGCCCAGGCAAACCCGTTGAACAGCAGGAGTGCCCACACCCAGCCTGGCATGGCGAGGGGGTAAAGGGCGCCGCTGACACTGATGCAACCGATGGCAAGGCCGATGATCCTTGGCTTGTAGATACGCTTGGCAAATGAAAGCCCTTTGCCTTGTCTGTTTTCCATAAATTCCTGGGGCAGCTGTTTTTTTACAGATACGGTGGCGCGCGTTCGCTGGATCAACCGTTGATCGGATAATGACTGTGAATATTGTCAGTTATTCGCGTGAGAATAATCAGTGTCCTTCCAGGCCATTTGCGCAAAACAGAGGGCGAATGCGTCAAAAACGACCTGGAATGTCGCGCACGCAACAGGTTTTTTAAGGTTGGCGGGGGGCGGTGACTTCGTAGCCGGCGAGGAACAGGTCGATGGCCGACTCGATCACACTGGCCTGATTGGCTGCATCCAGGGTGGGTTGGCCGAGGGTAATCTGTGGCCAGAAGGCAAACGCCTTGAGCAGGCTCTGGATCTGGTGGGCGGCGAAGGCAGGGTCGGAGCAGTTGAGCCGGCCGTCTGCCTGGGCGGCGCGAACCCATTGGGTGAAGCCTTCTTCGCGCTGGCTCAGGCGGGTGACCATGTCTTGCGCACGCTCCGGCGAATGGATGGTGGCGGCGATGGCGACGCGGGCGAGGTCGAGGAAGTTGGTGTCCGACATCATCTTCATTTTCGCCTCCAGCAACCCGCGCAGTTGTTCGCGCAACGGGCGGTCGCTGGCGTAGCTGACGTCAAGTTGGGCGACGCTGCTGGCCCAGAGTTGATGAAGAATTTCAGCGAACAGTTCTTCTTTGCTGGGGAAGTGGTTGTACACGGTGCGCTTGGATACGCCGGCGGTGGCGGCGATCTTGTCCATGCTGGTGACCTCGAAACCGTTTGCGCGAAACTCGGCGATGGCCGCTGCCACAATGGCTTCGCGTTTACGGTCGGTGAGGCGTTGAGGGGCAGTCATGGGTGGCGCTCGGCTCTTGAAGGAAAATTACACTCGGTAGTTTACTTGCTCCGGATTTTGTTGCAATCTTGAAACTACACTGTGCAGTGTAATTTATAAGCGATCCGTAGGAGTCACCCGGAAATGGCCACGATCTCGTCGCGTGTCGATTCTTCGCCAGCAGCGCCCAAGCAAGGCCAAGGGCACTTCAGCAACGATGCCCCCGTACAGCACGGTGGCTTCGGCAAGACCTTGCGCATTTTCTGGAACATGTTGTTCAACAAACCACGCAGCACGCGGCCGGTGGGGCAGATCCCGGTCCAACCGCTGACTCGCGAGCAATTGCTGGCGGCCCCGGATCACAGCGTGTTCCGCCTTGGGCATTCCACGGTGTTGCTGAAAATGCGCGGTAAATTCTGGGTAACCGATCCGGTATTTGCCGAGCGTGCCTCACCGTTCAGTTGGGCCGGCCCCAAGCGCTTCCATCAGCCACCGATCAGCCTTGAAGAGTTGCCGCCCCTGGAGGCGGTGATTCTTTCCCACAACCACTACGACCACCTGGACCGCAAGGCTGTCGTCCAATTGGCCGACAAGGCCCGTTATTTTCTTGCGCCGCTGGGCGTGGGCGACATCCTGGTCAAGTGGGGCGTGGAGGCGAGCAAGGTGCGCCAGCTGGATTGGTGGCAGGGCACCGAGGTGGATGGCATTCGGTTTGTCGCCACCCCTGCGCAACATTTTTCCGGGCGTGGCCTGTTTGATGCGAACCAGACTCTGTGGTGTTCCTGGGTGATGATCGATGGTCCTCGGCGGATTTTCTTCAGCGGTGATACGGGTTACTTCGACGGTTTCAAACGCATCGGCGAGCAGTACGGGCCGTTCGATTTGACCTTGATGGAAACAGGTGCCTACAACGTCGACTGGCCCCATGTGCACATGCAACCGGAACAAACCCTGCAAGCGCATATCGACCTCAAGGGCCGCTGGCTGCTGCCGATTCACAACGGCACCTTCGACCTGGCGTTCCATGCCTGGCACGAACCCTTTGACCGCATCATGGCCCTGGCCTGGGAGCGTAACGTATCAATCACCACGCCGCAGATGGGGCAGGCGTTCAGCTTGAATCAACCTGAACGAGGCGGGGCGTGGTGGCTGGAGGTGGAAACCCAGGGGGTGCAGGAACACCTCGCCAGCTGACGGAAGAGGCATCGGAAAAAGGAGTTTTCAAGCTGTTTCAGAGCTGCGACAGGCACCAGCCTACGGTGCGATGATCCCCGGAAAGTCATTAGTCGGGGGACGGTTTTATGGAGAGCAAGTGTAAGAAATATTGGCAAGCGGGTTTGCCTTGTCCGACAGGGCAACCAGTGTCTGCGCTGACTGACTCGTCAGGCCAGGCAACGGCAACCCAGGAGCACACCAGTCCGCGTGGTATCGCTTTCGGTGTTGATCCCCAGGCTCAGGGCGCCTTGGGAAGAAGCGTCCCGATCCCGGGGTATGACGCCCCAGGACTCCCCTTCAAACCTTCGCGCGACCCGTCGCTGTCATTGATTGCATTGAGTGGTATTGACCCCTCTGGGCCAGTGATGGTGGAAGTGCCCCTAGTACAGAACAACACGACCTTTACGGCTACCAGTGTGTTGCAGGGCAGGCGCCTGGGGTTTGCCGAGCGGTTTGTTGAGGACGCTGAACATCAGTTGATTGAGCACAGCCCCTCCTTCCTCAGAGCGCTGGACATCCTGCGCCGGTCCGGCGCCGTCCTGGTACCGGTGCTTGCATATAGGACTGGCGCCCTGCATGCCCGCAATGAAATCGATGGGCTTGTGCATGAGTATCGACTGGATGCCTTGATATCCGACAGTCGCAGCAGCGCATTCCATGAGGCCTGTTGGAGTGGTTATCCAGGGCTGGGTGAGCCGCTTGAGGATGGCGCGACATTGTGGTTCTACGGTGCACGATGGGCGAAGGCGTGGTTGGTGGCCCTGGTGCGCGAGTATCGAAGCTCCCGTCGTTTGATGGACTCATTGGAAAGCTACCCGTTGTGTTGAACTGTCCCACGCAATGAACCGCCCGCGTCGCGCTGCCCGGCAGGAGAAGAGTTTTTAGACTGGCCCACGGATCAACGTTGGTCCTTCGTCATTTCTTACTCCTTGAGAGGTCTTATGATAGGTATCGCATATGGAATGGGTTCCATCGTCTGGCAGTTAATACAGTCTTTTGCAGACGGCAACTCTTCTGTTGTTTCAAAGCCAGTCCCTTCGGGGACCGAGTACCTCAATGTCAATGAGCTTGGCGCGCAAATGGCCCAAGGCAGGTTCGGTTCAGCCGACTTGGTCACGTACCTGCAGGAGCGGATTCGCGGCGTCGACCCGAAACTGAACTCCGTCATCGAACTCAACCCTGACGCACTTGAAACCGCGCGCGAGCTGGACCGTGAGCGAGCCAACGGCAAGGTGCGTGGCCCCCTGCATGGCATTCCTGTTTTGCTCAAGGACACCATCGAAACTAACGGCATGCAAACCAGTGCAGGTGCTTTTGGGCTGGTGGGGGCACCTGTCGGCAAGAACGCCCCACTGGTCGACTACCTGATCAAGCAGGGCGCGGTGATCCTCGGTAAAACCAATATGACCGAACTGGCAGGGTTTCGTGGTGGTCCTGATGGCTGGAGCAGCCGGGGCGGACAAACCCGTAACCCACACGGTGCGGATGCCGCCGTCGGGGGTTCCAGTTCCGGGTCTGCCGCCGCAGTCGCAGCAGGGCTGGCGCCCTTGGCGGTGGGGGCTGAAACCAGTGGTTCGATTATTGTGCCAGCAGCGCGCAATGGGGTTGTCGGGCTCAAGCCCAGCGTTGGCTTGCTGGACCGTAACGGAATTATTCCTGCAAGCCAGCACCAGGACACTCCGGGACCGATGGCGCGTTCGGTCCTTGATGTGGCGCTGATGCTCAATGCCATGTCGGGCAGCGATCCCAAGGATCCGGCGAGCCAGGGAGCGCCCCAAGGTATTGATTACACAAAATCACTGGTCCCAGGCGCCTTGAAAGGCAAGCGTATCGGTTATCCCGCAACGTTTTCTGAAACGGGCGAATCCACACCCACTAAGGACAGTGAGTCATTCCGCCGGATACTTGCCGTACTTCGTGAGCAAGGCGCAGAGGTGGTGCCGGTCGAGATGCGCCTGGCTGATGATTCGCGCTGGGTAGATTTGTTGTTCTCGGACGTGAAGGATGAATTGAATACTTATCTGGGCAAGCGCCCAGGGTTGCCAGTCAAGTCACTGACTGAACTGATCCGGTTCAACGATAAACGCGATGGAGCTGAAGTGGATCACCAGTCAGTCCTCAAGGAGATCAATGCCCAAACCCTGACGCCCGAGCAGAGCAAACCCCTTTGGGATGAGCTCATCCGGGACTTTCGCACTACCATTGATGACCCGATCAAATCGGAGGGTCTGGACGCAATGGTGTCGGATTTTGAGACTAACGATTATTTCGGGGTGGCAGCAGCCGGTTACCCAGGCATCACTGTCCCTTCTGGTAAGGATGAGAATGGGCTACCGACCAGTGCGTATTTTTTCGGGACCCAGTGGTCCGAACCCACCTTGCTGGCCGTGGCCCATGGGTATGAGCAGGCAGCCCATGCTCAAATCAAGCCGGTGCTTTGACGCCGCAAATGATACGTCGGGCATTGCAACTGCATGCCTGACGTTTCGCGGTTGAGGGGGGGGCCATGGGGGGCCGTCCAGGCGCTGACCAGCAAGGTGCTACGGCTGGACGCTATGCACCATTGGGTTGCGCGGTGGGTGAGTCAAGTGGTGACGAAGTTGCCCCGATCAAACGAGAGATGATCCCAGGGGCTGCGTGTTCGGTTGTGGCGGCGTCAACGCGGCGCGCACTCATACCCCACCCCGGCGCAAACCCCGGGAAAAACACCAGGCCTTCAGCCTCCAACCGGAAGGCCAGAGCCAGGCGGGTTTCATCCCCCACGTCGTATTGATTTTCAAACTGTTGAACCGCTTCGACCGCCACGCCAGCCTGAATAGCCAGGTGTTCACGGCTCCAGCCCAGCATCGAGCGCGCTTGCACGCTGTGTTTGGCGGTGAATTGATGCAGGACGATCTGCTGTTCTACGAAAGAGCTCATTGCCAGAGAGGACATGGGGTGTCTCCAGGGTTTGACGGGGAGGACAAACTATACTGTGTTTTTGTACAGTTGTTTTGACCGCTCATCAACTGGATTTTTTTACGACATGGCCTTGCTCGATTTCCTGCGCCCTGGCAGTAATCTATTTGCCAGACGATGGCGATGACAGGTACAAAAAAGCTGCATTTGAAGAACCGACTCAGTAGCTTGGTTATGATGGTCACGCGTGACTTGCCGACGGATTCCGAGTTGGCAGTTCTCACTGAAGAGGTGCTGGATGCGATGAGTTATGCCGTCCGACAACCTTATGACATTGAATGGGTGGATGTCCCTTTATCACAAACCTGGACGGTTGGTTGCTGGCGTGGGAAGTAAAATGAAGGAACAACTGCAATGCTGACATTCAATTGCTCACAAGCTGCCTGTGAGTTTTTCAGCCGAGTACACAAAGGCAAAAAGCATACGCCCGTTCTACGGCCTGCTCTGCCTGTCGAGAGCTATGATCTTCACAGCGACCCCCATCAGTGGCTGGTGCATGCTGCGACAGTTAAACGCAAGCATGTGATAGTGGTTATGCATCTTAAAACCCGTTACTGCATGCTCTTTTTCGATATGAAAAAAGCTGATAGCGAACGATTTTTCCAGGTGTTCTTCGAGCGTTGGACAGCCGGTATTCTAGATAATGCGTTGAAATGCGCAGTGCTGGATTGGGTCGATCCTCAGCTGCTCGAGCAGATGTTGGCTAATCAGGCCTATTGCCTGGTCCAACGTGGCGATCGCAGTGGCCAGACTACCCTTAATGAAGTACTGCGGTTCTTTAAATGGGATGCCGAGGATTTTGATTTCGTAACGCAGCCTTGGAGTCCATTGCGCTACGACGCAGGAATCAATCGAACACCCCGAGGATTCAAAGGGCAAAACGCTTATGTGTTTCCTGATGAGGAAATGCTGATCCACTGGTTGGTAGCCTTCGGGGGCGTAGGTGTCGCCAAGGCTCAACAAACACGCGAAATCTATCGGGCATACAAAGCGTCCTGCCGCTGATGCGTACTATTCCACCCCTGGCGCCTCCCGAATGATCAGGTGATCCAGGTTCTCAATATTCGCGCTGAACACCCCGAACGTCTGCTCGGGGTTTTTCTTGCTCGGTACCTGTTTCAGTTCCGGCGTCACCCCATAGAAGAAGCAGTACAACGCCTGTTCACTGTCCACCACCGCCCTGATCTGCTCCAGGAACGCCTTGCGTTTGCGATAGTTCTCGATGAGTTTTTTGCTCAGGTAGACGTTGACCGAATAGGGCTTCTTGTCGAGCCACACTTTCTTTTCGAAATCGATGCGAAAGCTGCTGGTGTAATCCTTGATTTCTTTGATCTTGCCCCAGTAGATCAGGCCTTTGTTGTCCTGCAGGTATTCGATCTTCTTGAAGAACGTCCAGTAGGTGGCGGTGTGATCGCCGATCTTCAACGGCATGGACTTGAGCTTGTCCTTGTCGTCGATATTGGACACGTAGCATTCCACCGGGTGGGCGAACACGCTGGTTTTATCTGGTGTGGTGTCGCTGGCGCTGTGGGAAGCGGAGATGCGGCTTGAAGGGGTATTCGTTGAGTCTTGTGGGATGCTTCCTTCGGTGTCCATCAATGGGGGCTTTCGCTCGTACTGACGACGGGTGAGTACAAATTCCGATGGGAAATTATCCTCACGCTCGTCGTCGTTTTCGCCGGCTGCGCTCTTGTGGGTGCTGGCGTAGCGGCAGCCGTCGATATGCCGGGTGCCGGTCTTGTTCTTGAAGTGCGGCGTGCGCAGGTAATTGACGTTCTTGGCGTTGAAGGTGCTCAGAGTATTACCGGTATCAAACGCTGCCCGGCACTCATCGTTGGGGCACAGGAAACGGTCCTTGTCGGAGTCGAAGTCGGCGGTCTCGTCGAAATTCAGGTCTCGTACGTCGTAGATCGACAGCTTGTCATCGAGGCTCAGGCTGTAGGCCGTGTCGAATTTCATGGGGCTCGGGTCCATCAGAGGTTTCGCTATTAATAGCGGGATCCTGGGTAAATATCAGCAAGAACCTGCTACCCGTCGGCCACTCAAGAAACACAGGGTGCCACCCACCGCCGTCAACCCGGCCAGCGCATAAAACATCGTGGTGGCCGGTGAGTTGATCAACAGATAGCCGCAAATCACCGGGCTCAACGCCCCGCCAAAGGCCGCCAGGTTCTGCGCGCCGTAGTAACTGCCGCGCAGCGACTCGGGTGCGAGGGTGTCGATAAACAGGAATTCGGACGGGAAGATAATCATCTCGCCCAAGGTAAACACGAACATCGCCACGCACCACGACAGCAGGCTGTCGGCCTGGCTGAAACCGATCAGGCCACCGACGAACAATGCCGTGCCCAGCAGGATCCAGTAGCGCAATTGCTCACGCTTGAGGAACCGGCCGATCTGGTATTGCAGCAGCATCACGGTGATGGCGTTGCAGGCCAGCACGGCGGAAAGAATCTTCAGCGCATCATCCGGGTTATGAATCACCAACAGGAATTGCGACAGGTACAAGGTGTAGCGGCCATGCACGATGGTGCTCAACAGGCTGCCGCCGGTGAACAGGACCAGGCTGCGGTCGTTGCGCAGGGTTTTCAGGGTGGTGAGAAAACTCAAGGGTTTGGTGCTTTCATCACGCAGGGTGGGCGGGATGCCGATCATCAGGAACACGCTGATAAACGCGATGGCACTGGACAACAGAAACGGCAACAGCGGCATTTGCCCGGCGATCACGACCCCGACCATAGGGCCGGTGGCATAGCCGATATTGGTGAGCGTATAGCGCAGTGAAAACACCCGGGCGCGCTGCTCCACCGGCAGGTTCTCGCTGATGATCGCCTTGGAGCCGATCAGGAAAAGCGCAGACGCCGACTCGGTGATCACCAGCGTCAAGGTGGTGAGGTAGAGGTTGGTGGCAAAGGTCAGTAACAGAAAACCGATGGAGCTGGAGAGCATTGCCAGGATCAGCAGCTTGCGTTTTTCCATGCGGTCGATGACGTAGCCGCCATACAGGCCCATCAACGTGGCGGTAAACACCGCGATGCCCATCAGCAAGCCGATGTCCTGCTGGTCCAGGCCCAAGCGGCGACTGAGCAGCAAGGTCATCAAGGGACTGGTCATGGCCCGGCTGATGACGATGGTCAGCGAGCAAATCATCAGGCGGCGGATTACCAGGGAGTAGGTGGCCACGGTGGGGCGGGTGTCCTTGTCTGGGGGGCTTGGTTTTCTGTAGGAGCGAGCTTGCTCGCGAAGATAGCCAACGATAACGCGGGGCATCAGATTGTCCGCGTGGGGCTCGGGTTCTTCGCGAGCAAGCTCGCTCCTACAGAGGAAGGGTTACTGGCCGGAGTTGATAGTGATCTTTTCGACCGCACCTTGCTCCAGGTCCCACTTCTTCAGGATCTTGCCGTAGGTCCCATCATCGATCATGCCCTGCAACGCTTCACTGATCGCCGTGACCAACTCCGTATTGCTCTTCTCAATCCCAAGCCCTGTGAACTGCTTGGAAATCGCCAGACCCACCGGCTTGTACTTGCCCTTATCCAACGACATCAGATATGGAATGGTCTCGCTGCCCTGCATCGCAGCGTCCAGACGGTTCTGCTGCAACTGCGCCCGCGCATCCGCCGAGCCCTCAGTGCCGATCACCACGATCGCCGGCTTACCCGCCGCTTCGCAGTTTTCCTTGCTCCATGCGGCAATTTCCGACGGCCAGGTGGTGCGGCGACTGGTGCCGACTTTTTTACCGCACAGGTCGGTCAATTCCTTGAGGTCTTCGCGCTTGGCCAGGGTGTAGAGCTGCGGGCCGCTGGTGAAGTAGTCGATGAAGGTCACCGCTTTCTGGCGTTCGGCGGTGTCGGTCATACCTGACAGTACGATGTCCACGCGCTTGGTGGTCAGGCCGCTGAGCATTTGCTCGAAGCCGGTTTCCTGCCATTTGATCTTCACGCCCAGGCGTTCGGCCAAGGCATTGCCCAGGTCGAAGTCCAGGCCGGTGAGCTTGTTGGTGGCGGTGTCCTTGAAGTCCATCGGCGGATAGTTCGGCACGATGGCCGCGCTGATCTCGCCCTTGTCCTTGATTGCCGCCGGCAATGCCGCGAAAACAGCGGTGGAGGCCATCAGGCCTGCGAGCAACGTTGGGATAAACAATGTTTTCATAGGGGCGTTCTCGTTTGTTTTTTAGTTAAGTGCGAACGGCAGAAATAAAGCTTTGGGTACGCGGGTTTTGTGGGCTTATTAGAATTTCTTCGGGGCTGCCGGCTTCCACAATCTGGCCGGCATCCATAAACACCATGCGGTTGGAGACTTCGCGGGCGAAGCCCAACTCATGGGTGACCACGATCATGGTCATGCCGGTGGTGGCCAGGTCGCGCATCACCGACAGCACTTCGCCTACCAGCTCCGGGTCTAGGGCTGACGTGGGTTCGTCAAACAGCATCAGCTTGGGGCGCATCGCCAACGCACGGGCAATCGCTACACGTTGTTGCTGCCCACCGGACAATTCCACCGGGTAGGCATTGCGCTTGTCCGCCAGGCCGACGCGGGCCAGCAACTCCAGGGCGTCCTCGGTGGCTTCCTTGGGCGACCGCTTCAGCACCTGGCACGGGCCTTCGATGATGTTCTGCAGCACGGTCATGTGCGGGAACAAATTGAAACGCTGGAATACCATGCCGGTGGCCAACCGCTGGCGGGCAATCTGCGATTCGTTCATCTCATGCAGCTTGTTGCCGACGACCCGGTAACCCACCAGTTCGCCGTCGACCCACAGCCCGCCCTTGTCGATTTTTTCCAACTGGTTGACGCAGCGCAGCAGGGTGCTTTTACCGGAACCCGACGGGCCGATGATGCACATCACTTCGCCCTGCTCGACCTCGATATTGATGTCGCGCAGCGCGTGATACTGGTCGTAATACTTGTTCAGGTTGACGGCCTTGACGATGCTTCTCATGGGGCAAATCTCCTCAACCCAGACTTACGAACGCTTGCCGGCGCCGCGGGCAAAACGGCGCTCAAGGCGGCTTTGACCAAATGAAAGAACAGTCACCACCGCCAGGTACCAGATGCCGGCCACGATCAGCAGCTCCATGACCCGCGCGTTGGCGTAGTAGATGTTTTGTGCGTTGTGCAGCAGCTCCGAGTACTGGATCACGCTGGCTAGGCTGGTCATTTTCACCATGCTGATGAACTCGTTGCCTACAGGCGGAATGATCACGCGCATCGCCTGGGGCAGAATCACCCTACGCAGTGCTTGCAGGCTCGGCATGCCGATGGACTTGGCGGCTTCGTACTGGCCGGTGTCGACCGACAGCAATCCGGCGCGCACCACTTCGGCGGTGTACGCACCTTGGTTGATGCTGAGGCCGAGCAGGGCGGCCACGAACGGCGTCATCAGGTCGACGGTGTCGATGCTGAACAGGCCGGGAATCGCGATCACCGGGAAGATCAGTGCCAGGTTGAACCACAGCAGCAGTTGCAGGATCAACGGCGTGCCGCGAAACAGCCAGGTGTAGGTGATGGCCACGTAGCGCAGGATCGGGTTGGCCGACATGCGCATGATCGCCGTGATCACCCCGATCACCACGCCCAGCGCCATCGCCAGAATCGACATCACGATGGTGTTCACCAGGCCCCAGAGAATGGCCTCAGACGTGAGGAACTGCCCGATGTAGGACCATTCGATCTGGCCGTTGGCAAACGCACGCAACAACGCGGCCAGCACGATCACAATCAAGGTGGCAAAAAACATCCGCCCGTAATAGCGACGCGGCACGTGTTCGTACTGCGTGATATCGAACTGGTTTTCGGACAACTTGCGCTCGGCTGCCAGGCGCTCGGCCGGGGTTTGGTTCATGGTCTTACTCCAAAACTGATAAAGCTCTTGCTGTTGATCGTTCCCACGCTCTGCGTGGGAATGCCGCCCTGGACGCTCCGCGTCCCGCTATTGACGCGTGACTTGGCGACGCGGAGCGTCACAGGATGCATTCCCACGCGGAGCGTGGGAACGAGCGTCAAATACGAAACCCGGTGTAGTCGTCGGCCCATTTCTGTTGAGCCGCCAATGCCCCTTTCAATCGCTCAATCTGCTCCCGAACCCGCTCCGGCGCCGTCCCACCCCACCCACTGCGCGCTGCAATCGCCGCTTCCAGGGTCAGGCAATCGCGCACCTCAGGCGTCAACCGCGCATCCACCTCCGCCAACATCGCCGGCGAGGCTTCCCACAATTCAATCTCATGCTTCTCACAGGCCTGTACCAAGGCGCCGGTAATCTCATGGGCCTCCTTGAACGGCACGCCGCGAGTGGCCAACCAATCCGCCACCTCCGTCGCCAAGGTAAAGCCCATCGGCGCTTGCCTGCGCAGTTCCTCGACCTGCACCTTCATGGTCGCAACCATCCCGGCCATCGCCGGCAGCACCAGTAGCAACGTGTCCACACTGTCCAACACGCTGTGCTTGTCTTCACTCAAATCGCGGTTGTACGACAGCGGCAACGACTTGAGCGTCGACATTAAGCCGGTCAGGTTGCCAATCAAGCGCCCAGCCTTGCCCCGCGCCAATTCGGCAATGTCCGGGTTCTTCTTCTGCGGCATGATCGAGCTGCCGGTGGCGTAGGCATCGTCCAGCACCACCCAGCGAAACTGCCGCGAAGACCACAGGCAAAACTCTTCCGACAAGCGCGAAATATTCACCCCGAGCATGCCCGCCACAAACAGGAACTCCGCAACATGGTCACGGCTGGCGACAGCGTCGATGGAGTTTTCACACGGCCCGGTGTAGCCCATTTCCTTCGCCGAATGCTCCGGCTGCCGTGCAATCGCAGAACCGGCCATTGCCGCCGCACCCAGTGGCGACAACGCCGTACGCGCATCCCAGTCCACCAGGCGTTGCACATCGCGCAACATTGACTGGGCATGCGCCAGCAAGTGGTGGGCGAACACAATCGGTTGCGCCTGCTGCAAGTGCGTGAAGCCCGGGCAGATGCTCTCCACATGCTGCTCAGCCTGCTCCACCAACGCCTGTTGCAAACCCAACACCTCGGTGGTGATGGTGCGCGCATGGTCGCGTAGGAAAAGGCGCAGGTCATTGGCGGTTTGATCATTACGCGAACGCCCGGCGCGCAGCTTGCCGCCCAAGGCGCCGAGGCGCTCGGTCAATACGCGTTCGATAAAGGTGTGCACGTCCTCGTCATCCAGGGTCGGATGCAGCGTGCCGGCGGCGAAGTCCGCACCAATACTGTCCAGTGCTTCGAGGGTGCGCAAGGTCTCCGACTCGTCCAGCAGGCCGGCGCGCTGCAATTCACGGGCATGGGCACGGGAGCCGGCCAGGTCGTAGGGCGTCAGGCGGAAATAGCGCTCAGGGCAACGGGACAACGCGGCCAATGCAGCAGACGGGCCGGTCTTGAAACGAGCGCCCCAAAGGCGGTCGGTGGGCTGGGACATGGATGTTCCTCACGCTTGTTTTTAGAAGAGTCGGAGGCAGTAAAAATAAGTTTTCAACTAGACTGAACCAGCGTCTGACGCGCCGTATTCAAGGTTGCCAAGGGCGGATGTTTATGTTCATTATCGCCGCCTGGCTATGTTCAAGGATTGGGTTGAAGCCTGTTGAATATGGCACTTGAGGTCAACGCGTATTATGGAAACTCCACTTTCCACTTCTGGAAACCTGCCACCCAAACCCGGCACAAGACCGCCCCTGCAACTGAGCGGGCTGGACTTCAAATTGCTGCGCGTGTTCATGGCCGTGGTCGAAGCCGGCGGCTTCAGCGCCGCGCAAAACGAGCTGAACGTGGGCTTGGCGGCCATCAGCAAACAGATTTCCGACCTTGAGATTCGCATCGGCATGCGCCTGTGCACGCGGGGCCGAGAAGGGTTTGGCCTGACCGAAGAAGGCAAGTTGGTGTATCAGGCGTCCATCGAGTTATTTACCTCGGTAGACAGTTTTCGCGACAAGCTTAGTTCGGCGCAAAACGAGCTTATTGGCGACCTTAGTGTGGGTGTAATTGATAACACCGTGTCCGACGTTAATTCCCCGCTCATTACTGCGCTGGGGAAATTACATAGCGAGTCGCCGAAAATTAGATTGCGCCTACATGCCTCGCAATTGGACGAAGTTGAACGCGGCGTGGTCGAAGGGCGGCTGATCGTCGGTATCGTGCCGGTGTATCAACGGCGTGAAGAGTTCGATTATTTCCCGCTGTATGAGGAAAAGGCCCACGCCTACTGTGCTGTAGGACACCCGCTGTTCAATGCGAGCGACATCACCCCAGACGTGTTACGTCAATACGAAGTGGTCAACCATCGGTATGCGATCCATCGCGACAAGGCCAACTTCGTCAACTATGACAGTCAGTCCGCGTCGGCCTCACAAGTCGAAGCCGTCGCGATCCTGATCCTCACTGGCCGTTTCCTCGGCTTCTTGCCCGAACACTACGCCACGCCCTTGGTGAGAGAAGGGCGCCTGCGCGCACTGTGCCCGGAGCAAGTGCACCTGAGCACCGCCTTCAACCTCATCCTGCGCCACAACGCCCCACGCAGCCCGATGGTAAAAGCCTTCGCCACAGCCCTGGGCGTAGACCTCAAAGCCACGACATAAACGCCCGTTGAACACCGATTAACGGGATGACAAAGATCAAATGTGGGAGTTGTCGAGCTCCGGCGAGGCTACGAAGGGATCGCCTCGGTCTCCTGACGGACCCTCAACTCGGATCGCTGCCCTTAAGGTTGTTATCGTTTTCAAATGAAATGGCTAATTCGTTAGCTAATTTAAGAGCGCATTAGCGTTTTCGTACTCACAAAATTATCGTTTTCGTCTAATATTCCCCAATAGTTATCGTTTTTTAGCGTTCGTTAGGGGATTCGACCATGCAGGTAGGTTTCAAGGCACTCGCTGACCGCTACCGTATCGCGCTTGCACAGCCACTACGCGTCGAATCGGTAATCGGTACGACCCGTATGAGCCACGAGAGCAATGGACATGTCGAGCGTAAGTACCCCCTCAGCTACCAACCCTCGGACGACTTTGCAGGGCATTTCGAGTTCGGGCTCAAGTACGAAGAAATTCACCTCGAATTCTTCGCTCGCCTATTTGCTGCAGCCGGCCCTGAGCCCGTCGAAGCCTGGTGCCGGCAAACGCCTTTTGGTCAATATGCCCGCCGCACAGGATTCCTGTACGAGTGGTTAACCGGACTGCACCTTGATGTACCAGATGTTACCAATGGCGGCTATGTCGATGCTGTTTCATCACAGCATTACCTGACCCGAGTTGAGCCTTTGCGTATAAGGCGTTGGCGCATCAACGATAATCTTCCCGGCGTACCTGCGTTCTCTCCCTTGATCCGTCGCACCGAAGCCGTGCAAGAAGCGTTGCAGTTTGATCTGGGCGCAGCACTGGGGGAGCTGAACCAGACCTTTGGCGCTGATATCCTGATGCGCACGGCGAGTTGGCTGACGTTCAAGGAGTCGCGTGCCAGCTTTTTGATCGAGAGAGAGGCAGACAAAGCCGACAGGATCCAGCGGTTTGCCCACGTGATCGCCAAGTACTGTGGTCACATCGAGAATCCGTTGAGTAATGAAAGCCTGCACACCTTGCAAGCCGGTATTTTGGGGGAAGAGGCGCTAGGGCTGGGCTTACGGCACTCACCGGTCTTCGTGGGGCAGGCCACCATGCGCGAGGACATCGTGCACTACATTGCGCCGCAATTTGAGGTGCTGACGCAACTGCTTGATGGCTTGAAAGCATTCGAGTTGGCAACACGGGGCGCTGAGCCGCTGGCCCGGGCAGCTGTAATCGCTTTCGCTTTTGTCTATATCCACCCCATGCGAGACGGCAATGGTCGGATCCATCGCTTTCTGATCAACGATACCTTGATCCGTGATAAGGCGGTGCCTGATGGCGTAATCCTGCCAGTGTCGGCCACAATCACAAGCTCGATTGATTTCCGGGCGCGTTACGATCGTACGCTGGAGGCATTTTCGCGGCCATTCATGCAACGCTACGCTGGCTCCTATCGATTTGGAGAACTTGTAGTCTACGAGGACGGAACCCGCAGCAATCTGGTCTTCGATGACTACGACGATGCGCAATTCGCGTGGCGCTACCCAGACTTGACCGACCAAGTCTTGTATACGGCACAGGTAGTGGCGCACACGGTTCGTATAGAGATGGCTGATGAAGCGCGTGTGTTGGTCATCTTTCAGCGCGCCCAGGAACGGCTAAAAGAAGTGCTGGAAATGCCTGACCAGGACGCAAACCGAGTCATTCGCTCGTTAAAGGAAAATGGCTGGCAGGTATCGGGGAAATTGAAGAAAGCTTATCCGCAGCTGGAAGTGATTCACCTAGCCGAACGGATTGTGGAAGCGGTGCGATCCGCATTTGAAGATCAAGAATTGGGTAGCGGGGACGATTGATCGGAATGGGCCATCCGCGCACTTGCACCCCATGCTAGTGCGCGACCCACGGTCTACCCGCCAACCCCATCCACCCGCATCACCGCTGCAACCGAGCCCGCTTCTTCTTCGCATGAAAATGCCGAAAATGCGCATCCTGCGCCGCCGCCAGCAATTCCCGATCCCCACGCGTATCGCCCCAGGCACGCAGCCGATACTCGCCCAAATCCCCGTAAACCGCCTCAAGCCGCAACACCTTGTTCTCACACCGGCAGTTATTCCCGGTGAGCTTGCCGGTCAACACCCCGTCGACCACCTCAAGCTCCGTGCCGATCAGCTTGATCCCCAGCCGATTCGCAAACGGCTGCAACACCAGCGCCGGCGATGCCGAACACAACGTGACCTCCGCCCCGGAGCCCAACTCCTGCTCCACCGACAACACCCCGGTCGGCCGCATCAGCCGCGCCCAGGTCTTCTGGCAATACTCCTCGGCCTTCTGCTGCACCCATGCCTTCTCCACCCCGGTCATAAAGGTGCGGATCAACTGCGCCTTCAACTCATCCCGGCTGATCTGCCGCACCAGAAAGCGCAGCCCAGGCACCGCCAGTTTGACCATCCGGCCGTAGAACTCGCCGGGGCCAAAGGCAAACTTGAGGAAGGGCACGAAACTGTCGTGATGGGTCAGGGTGCCGTCGAAGTCAAAGACGGAAAGTACTTTGGCGTCAGCGGGGCCGGCTTCGAGCATGTCTGGGTTCACGGGTTGGCCTCGGTCCTATCGGGTATTTTTTGAGTGTGCATCAGGTGTGACAGCGGGAGTCTACTCCCGTGCCAATCTTCCGACTCTGGCGTAAAGCCCTTCGGTGAAGACGTCCCGGTCACTCGACCGGTGACAACGCTGATGGCAATTGGGGCACAAGGCTACAGCATTGGTGGTGCGATCCGAACCACTCAGGGCGAGGTGACCAGCTTGATGTGCTTCAAGAAGTGGCAATTCACCGCGTACAAAAAAGCCCTGAACACGTCAGGGCTTCATGGGGTTGCTTGGCTCAGGAATCAATCCCAGCTCAGCGCACCGCCAGTCTGGTACTCGATCACACGGGTCTCGAAGAAGTTCTTCTCTTTCTTCAAATCCATGATTTCGCTCATCCACGGGAAAGGGTTGGTGGTACCTGGGTACTCTTCCTTCAACCCAATCTGCGACAAACGACGGTTGGCGATGAACTTCAAGTAGTCTTCCATCATCGCCGCATTCATCCCCAACACCCCACGCGGCATGGTATCGCGAGCATATTCGATCTCCAGCTGAGTCCCTTGCAGGATCATCTGGGTCGCTTCTTCCTTCATCTCGGCATCCCACAGGTGTAGGTTTTCGATCTTGATCTGGTTGATCACATCGATACCGAAGTTCAGGTGCATCGACTCATCGCGCAGGATGTACTGGAACTGTTCCGCCACGCCGGTCATTTTGTTGCGACGGCCCATGGACAGGATCTGGGTGAAGCCGCAATAGAAGAAGATGCCTTCCAGCACGCAGTAGTAGGCGACCAGGTTGCGCAGCAGTTCCTTGTCGGTCTCGACGGTGCCGGTTTCGAACTTCGGATCGGAGATCGAACGGGTGTACTTCAAACCCCAGGCGGCTTTTTTCGCGACCGATGGGATCTCGTGGTACATGTTGAAGATCTCGCCTTCATCCATGGCCAGGGATTCGATGCAGTACTGGTAGGCGTGGGTGTGGATCGCTTCTTCGAAGGCCTGGCGCAGGATGTACTGGCGGCACTCCGGGTTGGTGATCAGGCGGTACACGGCCAGCACCAGGTTGTTGGCGACCAGGGAGTCGGCGGTGGAGAAGAAGCCCAGGTTGCGCATGACGATGCGGCGTTCGTCGTCGGTCAGGCCTTCGGGGTTTTTCCACAGGGCGATGTCGGCGGTCATGTTGACCTCTTGCGGCATCCAGTGGTTGGCGCAGCCGTCGAGGTACTTCTGCCAGGCCCAGTCGTACTTGAAGGGGACGAGTTGGTTGAGGTCGGCGCGGCAGTTGATCATGCGCTTTTCGTCAACGGCGACGCGGGCGGAGGCGCCTTCGAGTTCGGCGAGGCCTTCGGCGACGTCGAGTTTGTCGAGGGCGGCCTTGGCGCGGACGATGGCGGCGGAGTCATTGGCGGTGACGGCGCGGGCTTCGATGGCGGCGGCGGCGCCGGCACCGTCGAGGCGGTCCATGTTGGCTTCGGTGGCGTGGCCGGCGTTGGCGCCTTTGGTGGCTACTTCGCCTTCTTCTTCTTTGTCGAATTCGTCCCAGCTCAGCATGACGTGTCGTCTCCTGCGTGAGGGCTCAAAGGTGCCCGTGTGAAACCGGATGGTTGGGTGTTCACACGGCCCCCAGGGCCGCGGTGGATCTTAAGGAATCGTTTGTTGCAGCTAGCGCACGCATTAAACGGAATAGGGTTACGGGTGCTCTGCGTGAGGCTTGAGGTGCGGAGCGGTGGTTGCTTGCTCCAGCGGGAGGCCTCAGGTCTGACTCTTCATCCCAGTGTAAAGGGATATTGCAGGCCCGATTTACCCGCGCATTGTAGGGGAAAAAAAACGGTTTGTGTTGAGGCGGATGGTCACGGAGAGCGGCCAGAATGGCGTGTTTTTCGGCCAGAGTGCGGGTTTATAAGGCTTTGCTGGGGTTGGATTTTTTTGACGGGCGGTGGGATGTTTTTTGTGGGGCGCAGAGAGGCGTGAAGCGTCAGGCTTTATAGAGGTGGTGTGGCGGCTATCGCTATCGGGGGCAAGCCCCCTCCCACATTGGGGCGGGGTCGGTGCTTTGCCGCAAGAACAATTTCTTGCGGCGAATAAGTTCGAACTAACCAAGTGATTATCCGTTAGAACAACCATTGCCCATCACGTGGTAATTAAGAATATGACGCTGGCCCTGCGAGTCTTCATATTCCATCTTCACCGGTACAACTTCACACACTTCCGGAATACTGCTCATGGACAGTACTTTTGCCACGTCCAGATGGGTGCTGTAAGTGTAGTCTTCAACGATCGGGGTGTTGCGGCCAGCTACGTCAGTCGGGGCTTCGTCGGCCAGGGCGGCGGTGGCGCACAAGCTGCTGAGGGCCATAACTACTAAAGCTTTCATTTCTCTATTTACCTTCTTCAGGGCGAAAGGGGTCACGGGGCCCTTGTGAGGCCACGTGTGTAACTTAAGAGTTGGGAAGTTCGGATTAACGTTGCCTTCGTGGGGGCTGTTGCGTTGTTAATCACAGTGTCGTGTTGACGGAAGTGATTTTAGGCCCCCAAGTTATATTCATATACCCGTGCTTTTGATAAACACTATTGGCGGTTTTTGTAACAATCCTGTGGTAAAGCTTTTTTCACAAAGCCGCAAAGCGCCACGGCCCGCGGGTTAGAGGTGCAAACGGGGATATCAGGGCAATTTGTAGGGGCTTGTTACTACCATCGTCGAATGGTTCTATAGGGCCGCCCCGGCTACAACAGGGCCATACAACAACAACTATGTCACCGAGGTAAGAAAGATGAGTGCGGCTTCCCTGTACCCCGTTCGCCCCGAAGTAGCAGCCAACACGCTGACCGACGAGGCGACCTACAAGGCCATGTACCAGCAGTCGGTGGTCAACCCCGATGGCTTCTGGCGCGAGCAAGCCAAGCGCCTTGACTGGATCAAGCCTTTCACCACGGTGAAGCAGACCTCTTTCGACGATCATCACGTCGACATCAAGTGGTTCGCCGATGGCACCCTGAACGTTTCCTACAACTGCCTGGACCGTCACCTCGCCGAGCGTGGCGATCAAATTGCGATCATCTGGGAGGGCGACGACCCTGCCGAGAGCCGCAACATCACCTACCGCGAGCTGCACGAAGAAGTCTGCAAGTTCGCCAACGCCCTGCGCGGCCAGGACGTGCACCGCGGCGACGTGGTGACTATCTATATGCCGATGATCCCCGAAGCCGTGGTCGCCATGCTGGCGTGTACCCGTATCGGTGCGATTCATTCCGTGGTGTTTGGCGGTTTCTCGCCGGAAGCCCTGGCCGGTCGCATCATCGACTGTAAGTCGAAGGTGGTGATCACTGCCGACGAAGGTATCCGCGCCGGTAAGAAAATCCCGCTGAAGGCCAACGTCGACGACGCCCTGACCAACCCGGAAACCAGCAGCATCCAGAAAGTCATCGTGTGCAAGCGCACCAATGGCCAGATCAAGTGGAACCAGCACCGTGACATCTGGTACGAAGACCTGATGAAAGTGGCGGGCACTGTGTGTGCGCCCAAGGAGATGGGCGCCGAAGAAGCGCTGTTCATCCTCTACACCTCCGGCTCCACCGGCAAGCCCAAGGGCGTGCAGCACACCACCGGCGGCTACCTGTTGTATGCCGGCCTGACCCACGAACGCGTGTTCGACTACCGTCCGGGCGAAATCTACTGGTGCACCGCCGACGTCGGCTGGGTCACCGGCCACACCTATATTGTCTACGGGCCGCTGTCCAACGGCGCGACCACCGTGCTGTTCGAAGGCGTGCCGAACTACCCGGACATCACGCGGGTGGCGAAAATCGTCGACAAGCACAAGGTCAATATCCTTTACACCGCGCCGACCGCGATCCGCGCCATGATGGCCTCCGGCACCGCTGCCGTGGAAGGCGCCGATGGCAGCAGCCTGCGCCTGCTCGGTTCGGTGGGTGAGCCGATCAACCCGGAAGCGTGGGACTGGTACTACAAGAACGTCGGCCAATCCCGTTGCCCGATTGTCGATACCTGGTGGCAGACCGAAACCGGCGGCAACATGATGAGCCCGCTGCCGGGCGCTCATGCGCTCAAGCCGGGTTCGGCGGCACGGCCGTTCTTCGGCGTGGTACCGGCGCTGGTGGATAACCTCGGCAACCTTATTGAAGGCGCGGCCGAAGGCAACCTGGTGATCCTCGATTCGTGGCCGGGCCAGGCGCGTACCCTGTACGGCGACCATGACCGTTTTGTCGACACCTACTTCAAGACCTTCCGTGGCATGTACTTCACCGGTGACGGTGCGCGTCGTGACGAAGACGGTTACTACTGGATCACCGGCCGTGTGGACGACGTGCTGAACGTGTCCGGCCACCGCATGGGCACCGCCGAGATCGAAAGCGCCATGGTTGCCCACCCTAAAGTCGCGGAAGCGGCGGTTGTGGGTGTGCCGCACGACATCAAGGGCCAGGGCATCTATGTGTATGTCACCCTCAAAAACGGCGAAGAGCCGAACGAAGCGCTGCGCCTGGAGCTGAAAAACTGGGTGCGCAAGGAGATCGGGCCGATTGCTTCGCCGGACGTGATCCAGTGGGCGCCGGGCTTGCCGAAGACGCGTTCGGGGAAAATCATGCGGCGTATCCTGCGCAAGATCGCCACGGCTGAGTACGACGGGCTGGGGGATATCTCCACCCTGGCGGACCCGGGTGTGGTGGCGCATTTGATCGAGACGCACAAGACCATGAACGTCGCGTAAGGCGGGATAGTCAGATAAAGCCCCACCCGGTGTAAGCCGGGTGGGGCTTTTTTGTGCGACCTCAAAACCACCGGAGATCCAGTGTGGGAGGGGGCTTGCCCCCGATTGCAGTGGTTCAGTTGAAATGCCTTTCACTGACACACCGCTATCGGGGGCAAGCCCCCTCCCACATTTGGATCACCGGCAGATCAATAAATATCGGTTTATCGTGTAGGACGTTTCTGAATGTTACCGCCCACCCTGAATGTGTAACCTCGCGCCCAAACCTGAGGCAATGCGCTACGCTCCTGCACCGAAAAACCCCATTCCAGACACCCCAGGAAATAAGATTAAACGCCAGACTTGCCGTGCCAGAAGGGTTTGCGAATAATAGGCCCGCAATTTGCAGCGTCTACAGGTTTAATGTCTTTTGTCTCTGCATAAAATCCAGAGGCTGTCAATGAGCTGGAACCGCTTTCTCGGTGCTTCTGTAAATTGTTGTCGCATTGAGGAAATATCGGCTTCCAGCCTGTCGTTAGAATGCCGATCACTCGCTCGTCGTCTCCGGTGTTGAATCGGTGTAGGACGCAGCACCGCTATTCGGTTTCCCTTACGCCGCATCGTGGGCCATGGCTCATACTGCTGTTTTGCCCTATACCGATGGAGTCCCAAGATGAAGAAACTCGTGCTGTTGGGCGCCCTGGCGCTGTCCGTGCTGTCCATGCAGGCTTTCGCTGATGAAAAGCCCCTGAAGATTGGTATCGAAGCGGCTTACCCTCCGTTTGCCTCGAAGGCGCCGGATGGCAGCATCGTCGGTTTTGACTACGACATCGGCAACGCCCTGTGCGCAGAGATGAAGGTCAAGTGCACGTGGGTCGAGCAGGAATTCGATGGCCTGATTCCTGCGCTGAAAGTGCGCAAGATCGACGCGATCCTGTCGTCCATGTCCATCACCGACGACCGCAAGAAGTCCGTGGACTTCACCAACCGCTACTACCTGAGCCCAGCGCAGCTGGTGATGAAGGAAGGCACCACCGTCAGCGACAGCCTGGATGAATTGAAAGGCAAGAAGATCGGTGTGCAGCGCGGTTCGATCCACGATCGTTTCGCCAAGGAAGTCCTGGCCCCTAAAGGCGTCACGGTTGTGCCTTACAGCTCGCAGAACGAAATCTACCTGGACGTGGAAGCCGGTCGCCTCGACGGTACTGTGGCTGATGCCACCCTGCTGCAAGACGGCTTCCTGAAAACCCCGGCCGGTAAAGGCTACGCGTTCGTGGGCCCACAGTTCACCGACGCCAAGACTTCGGCGACGGCATCGGTATTGCTGTGCGTAAAGGCGACAAGGCCGAACTGGACAAGATCAACGCGGCCATCGCGGCGATCCGTGCCAACGGCGAATACAAGAAAATCCAGGACAAGTACTTCGACTTCGATATTTACGGCGCTGACCCTAAGTAACTCGTCGCAGCTGTCTGTCCCAAATGGCGCAAGCAACAGAATTCCTGAGGTTTGCGCCATTTTTTCATCCCCCTTTTCGAGGACCTGAATCATGTTGAAAGGCTACGGGGCCGTCATCCTCGATGGCGCATGGTTGACGCTTCAGCTCGCCTTGTCGTCCATGGCCTTGGCCATTGTTCTGGGTCTGATCGGGGTCGCGTTACGCCTGTCACCGGTGCGCTGGTTGGCCTGGCTGGGTGACTTGTACTCCACGGTGATCCGCGGGATCCCCGACCTGGTGCTGATCCTGCTGATTTTCTACGGCGGCCAGGACCTGCTCAACCGCGTCGCGCCGATGCTCGGCTACGACGACTATATCGACTTGAACCCCTTGGCCGCCGGTATCGGCACCCTGGGTTTCATCTTCGGCGCCTACCTCTCGGAAACCTTCCGTGGCGCCTTCATGGCCATTCCCAAGGGCCAGGCCGAAGCCGGCCTGGCGTATGGCATGAGCAGTTTCCAGGTGTTCTTCCGGGTGATGGTGCCGCAGATGATCCGTCTGGCGATCCCCGGTTTCACCAACAACTGGCTGGTACTCACCAAGGCCACCGCGCTGATTTCGGTGGTGGGCCTGCAAGACATGATGTTCAAGGCCAAGCAGGCGGCAGACGCCACCCGTGAGCCTTTTACCTTCTTCCTCGCAGTGGCGGCGATGTACCTGGTGATCACCAGCGTGTCGTTGCTGGCCCTGCGTCATCTTGAGAAGCGCTACTCGGTAGGCGTAAGGGCGGCTGATCTATGATCTTCGACTACAACGTCATCTGGGAGGCCATGCCGCTGTACCTTGGCGGCCTGGTGACCACCCTGAAACTGCTCGCCATCTCGCTGTTCTTCGGCCTGCTCGCGGCCTTGCCCCTGGGCCTGATGCGCGTGTCCAAGCAGCCGATCGTCAACGGCGCGGCCTGGCTCTACACCTACGTGATCCGCGGCACGCCGATGCTGGTGCAGCTGTTCTTGATCTACTACGGCCTGGCCCAGTTTGACGCCGTGCGCGAAAGCTTCCTGTGGCCGCTGCTGTCCAGCGCCACGTTCTGTGCGTGCCTGGCGTTTGCGATCAACACCAGCGCTTACACCGCCGAGATCATTGCCGGCAGCCTCAAGGCCACGCCCAATGGCGAGATCGAAGCGGCCAAGGCCATGGGTATGTCGCGCTACAAGCTGTATCGCCGCATCCTGCTGCCGTCGGCCCTGCGCCGTGCGCTGCCGCAGTACAGCAACGAAGTGATCATGATGCTGCAGACTACCAGCCTGGCCTCCATCGTCACCCTGATCGACATCACTGGTGCCGCACGCACGGTGAACGCGCAGTTCTACCTGCCGTTCGAAGCCTATATCACCGCCGGCGTGTTCTACCTGTGCCTGACCTTTATCCTGGTACGCCTGTTCAAGTTGGCCGAGCGCCGCTGGCTGAGCTACCTGGCGCCACGGAAGCATTGACATGGAACGTATCGATCACCGGTTGCCCTGGGGTCACCTGGGCTGCGAGCGCCAACTGAGCGTGTTCCGTTTCGGCAAGGGCGAGCGCAAGGCTTATATCCAGGCCAGCCTGCACGCCGACGAATTGCCGGGCATGCGCGCCGCGTGGGAGCTGAAAAAGCGCCTCGTCGAACTGGAACAGCAAGGTGCGCTCAACGGCGTAATTGAGCTGGTGCCGGTCGCCAACCCGATGGGCCTGGGCCAACTGCTGCAAGGCAGCCACCAGGGGCGTTTCGAGGTGGGCAGCGGCAAGAACTTCAACCGTGATTTCGTCGAATTGAGCGAGCCGGTTGCCGCGTTGCTTGACGGCAAGCTGGGCGATGATCCCCACGCCAACGTGCGCATGATCCGCCAGGCCATGAGTGACACGCTGAACGCGCTGCCCGAACCCAGCAGCCAGTTGCAGGGCATGCAGCGCATCCTGCTGAGCCACGCCTGCACCGCCGATGTGGTGCTCGACCTGCATTGTGATGCGGAAGCCGCGCTGCATATGTATGCGCTGCCGCAGCATTGGCCGCAGTGGCGTTCGCTGTCGGCGCATTTGAATGTGAAAGTCGGCCTGCTGGCGGAAGACTCCGGCGGCAGCTCGTTCGATGAAGCCTGTTCGCTGCCGTGGCTGCGCTTGTCCCAGGCGTTTCCCGAGGCACAGGTCCCGCTGGCCTGCCTGGCGACGACTCTGGAATTGGGTGGCCAGGCTGACACCGGCCGCGACGAAGCGGTCTTCCACGCCGAAGGCATCCTGGCGTTCCTCGCTGAGCAGGGCTTGATCAAGGGTGAATGGCCCGCGCCGCAATACGAGCCGTGTGAAGGCGTGCCGTTCGAAGGCACCGAATTGCTGTTCGCGCCCCACGCCGGGGTGATCAGTTACCTGCGTAAAGCCGGTGAATGGGTCGAAAAAGGCGAACCGATTTTTGAAGTGATTGACCCCCTGGAAGACCGCGTCAGCACTCTGTGCGCGGGCACCTCGGGGGTGCTGTTTGCCGTTGAACGGCTACGTTATGCCCAAGCGGGTTTCTGGCTGGCCAAGGTGGCGGGGCGCGAAGCGCTGCGTCACGGGCGCTTGCTCAACGACTGACCACCTGTTTTTGTGAGAACCGACCGCATGTACAAACTTGAAGTCCAAGACCTGCATAAACGCTATGGCAGTCATGAAGTGCTCAAAGGTGTGTCCCTGGCCGCCGCGGCCGGTGATGTGATCAGCATCATCGGTTCCAGTGGTTCGGGCAAAAGTACCTTTTTGCGCTGCATCAACCTGCTGGAGCAACCCCACGCCGGCAAGATCCTGCTCAACAACGAAGAGCTGAAGCTGGTGGCCAACAAGGACGGCGCCATGAAGGCCGCCGACCCTAAACAGTTGCAACGCATGCGTTCGCGCCTGTCCATGGTGTTCCAGCATTTCAACCTGTGGTCGCACATGACCGCGCTTGAAAACGTGATGGAAGCGCCGGTGCACGTGCTGGGCATGTCGAAGAAAGACGCACGTGAAAAGGCTGAGCATTACCTGGCCAAGGTCGGCGTGGGCCATCGCAAGGATGCGTTCCCCGGCCACATGTCCGGTGGCGAGCAGCAGCGCGTGGCGATTGCCCGTGCCCTGGCGATGGAGCCGGAGGTGATGCTGTTCGACGAACCCACCTCGGCGCTGGACCCGGAACTGGTCGGCGAAGTGCTCAAGGTGATGCAGGACCTGGCCCAGGAAGGCCGCACCATGGTGGTGGTGACCCACGAAATGGGCTTTGCCCGTGAGGTGTCGAACCAGTTGGTGTTCCTGCACAAAGGTATCGTCGAAGAGCGCGGCAACCCGCGGGAAGTGCTGGTGAACCCGCAGTCCGAGCGTTTGCAGCAGTTCCTGTCCGGCAGCTTGAAATAATCAAGGCTGCTTTTTCGCACTGAATTAGTGCATGCTCCACAGCCTTGAGGCCGGCCTCGATCCCCAGTGGGAGCGGGCTTGCTCGCGAATGCGGCGTGTCAGTCAATACATCTGTATCTGATATAGCGTTTTCGCGAGCAAGCCCGCTCCCACATTTGGATCTTCATCGGCTTTAAGGATTTGTGCTCGTTTCCGGGCTAGCATTGGCCCTTGTCTTTATTACCGTTACTGGCTTCGGATAGCACTCCATGACCGCCCATAAAATTGGTTTCCTGATTTGGCCCAGCACAAAAGCACTCACGCTTGCGCTGGCTGAGGAGGCCTTGCGCGTTGCCCAGCGGGTGCATCCGGATGTGGTCTATGAGCTGTCGTTCCTGCAAGCCGAGCCGGCGGCCGAAGGCGCTTGGCAACTGCCCGGCGAGCCGTGGGCCGGCAAGCTCGAGGGTTTCCAGAAGCTGTTCCTGCTGGCGGATGAGCCACCGACCGTCATTGCCTCGCAACTGAGCACGGCACTCAAGCAGTTGGTGCGGGCCGGTTGCGTGATTGGAGGCTTGTCGGCCGGTGTTTACCCGTTGGCCCAGCTTGGTTTGCTCGACGGCTACCGAGCCGCCGTGCACTGGCGCTGGCAGGACGATTTCGCCGAGCGTTTCCCCAAGGTCATCGCCACCAGCCATCTGTTCGACTGGGACCGCGACCGTCTCACCGCCTGCGGTGGCATGTCGGTACTCGACCTGCTGCTGGCGGTGCTGGCCCGTGATCACGGCGCGGAACTTGCCGGTGCGGTGTCCGAAGAGTTGGTGGTGGAACGCATCCGCGAAGGTGGCGAACGCCAGCGTATCCCGCTGCAAAACCGCCTGGGCTCCAGCCATCCGAAGCTGACCCAGGCGGTGTTGCTGATGGAAGCCAACATCGAAGAACCGCTGACCACCGACGAAATCGCCCAGCACGTCTGCGTGTCGCGACGACAACTGGAACGCATCTTCAAGCAATACCTCAACCGCGTCCCCAGCCAGTACTACCTGGAACTGCGCCTGAACAAGGCCCGCCAGATGCTTATGCAAACCAGCAAGTCGATCATCCAGATCGGCCTGTCGTGCGGCTTCTCCTCGGGGCCGCATTTCTCCAGCGCCTACCGCAACTTCTTCGGCGCCACCCCTCGCGAAGACCGCAACCAGCGGCGCAGCAGCAGCCCGTTCGAACTGTCATCGGTGCCGTCCGAACGCGGTTGAGCGCCTGCTTCACTCCTCTTCTGGCGGGCCCTGCGGTGGAATCAACCGGTTGCCCGCGGCATCCCGTGTAGCCGCCTGGACATACAGGGCAAAACCGGTGCGCAGGTAATACTGCCGCAACAATTCCAGACTGTGCTCAGACAGCGGGTTGCCGCGCAGGTCGGAGTCGTTGTCGAAGGTTGTTGCGACTTCCAGTATGGCCTCGGGCAACGTCTCGATCAGGTTGTTGCTCAGGTCCAGCGTATGCAGGGACGGTAGTTGGAATACTCCCTCGGGAACCTCACGCAATTGGGCATCACGCAGGTGCAGCGAGCTCAGCTGATACAAACGGCTGACAGCTGGCGCGTGGCCCAGAGGGTTGTTGCTCAGGTCGAGGAATTCAATGCCATTCAAGTTTTCCAGTGAACGCGCACTTTCGGGCGTCAAGCTCAGTCGGCATTCGGCAAGGTCCAGGGAGGACAGGTGCGGCATGCTGAAAATCGACGTCGGCAGGGTTTGCAATGAGCATCTGTTGAGGGTCAGTGTCTGCAGCTCGGAGAACCCCCTGAGGGTGCCGTCGACTTCGGTGGTTGTGCCGTCGCTGATCAGTTCGAACGAAGTCACATGCTCGAAGCGCGCGTTGAGTTGTGGCAGGGCGCCGAGTATGGGGGTTTCGAGTATCAGTGCATGGGTCAGCTCTTCATCGAGGCTTTCTTCATCTTCGGGGCTTTCATACCGCCAGGCTTGCTTGAGCAGTGTTTTGAAATTGCGTCGTACCAGTTGCTGTGTGGCGCGTGTCTGTTCGTCCAGGGGGATGTCGAGGATCGGGTGATGGGTCGGCACATCGACAATCCATTCATCCAGGTCGGTGTCCAGCTGCCGGTATTCCTCTTCGAGCTCGCTCATTTCAGCGTCTATGTCGCTCATCGTGCCTGGCAGTTTGAAGCTGAAACGATCGGCCTCGCTGGCGATGAAGGTCGGGTAGAGCTGTTGCACGCGTGCGCGCTGAGCGTCGGAAACCCTGGCTCTGAAGAACTCTCCGGTGCGTTGGCAATAGGCCTTGATCCGTTCCAATGCCTGCCCGGACAACGGGTTGCCCGACAGGTCAACGCCCCGGGCGATCGCGTCGGGCAAATCAGAGAGGCTCGCCGGCAGGTCCTCAATGGCATTGTTGCTCAGGTCAACCGCCGCATGCAGTTCGCTGCTCAGCAGGCCGGTCGGCACTTCGCGCAGGCCGGTGTTGCGCAGGTGCACGCGGCTCAGTTGGGGGAGTCGGTTGAAGTCCGGCACGAGTCCCAGTGGGTTGTGGTTGAGGTCCAGGAATGCCAGGTTGCTCATCCCTTCCAGACCCCGCACCGAGGACGCTGACAGCGTGATCGAGCATCGAGGCAGGCCGAGGAACTCCAGGCGTTGCAGGTTGAACAACGGCGCGGGGATATCCCCCAGCGGCGCGTCGCTGATGTCGACAACGTTCAGCTTGTTGAAGCTGGACAGGAAGTGATCCAGGTGCAGGGGGCGCCCGTTACCCTCGATACGAATGCCGCCGATATGCTCGAAGCGGATGCTCAACTGCGGTAACTCACCGGCCAGGGCGCGCGAGATTTCCAGGGAGTTGAGCCAGCGGGTCTGTTGCGGGGTTTCGCGCCGCCAACTGCGTTCCAGCAGTTCCTTGAGCACGGTTCGGCGTCCGCGCTCTACGTCGGAGAGGGCGGGGGCCCGGGCCCAGGTCTGGAGTTCTTCGGTCAGGGTCTGATAGTCGGCGGCCAATTGCGCGAGAGCCACTCTGCCGGCCTCGATGTCGCCCGGCAGGTCGAAGATGAACCGGTTGATCTGCTCGTCGCGGAACGTCGGAAACAGCCGTTGTGCGTCACTCATGTCGGCGGGCAGGGCATTGGCCTCCAGGTAGGTGCCGTGTGCCTGGTAGTAGGTCTTGACCTTCTCCAGCGTCGCCCGTGAGAGCGGATTGCGGGACAGGTCGAAACGGCGGCTGGATTCGGCCGACAATTCGAACATGGCCTCTGGCAAGGTACTGATCCGGTTGTCGTTCAAGATAGCGGCTTGAAGCTCCGTACGACTGAGCAGGCCGGCCGGCAGGCGCTCGATGCCGGTATTTGACAGGTCCAGGGCGACCAGTTCAGGCAGGGCCTCGACACTGGGGACGAGGCCGAGCGGGTTGCCGTTCAGGTCCAGCGAGCGCAACTGATGCATCGCCGACAGCCGCGCCAGGCTCTCCGGCGTGAGGGTGATCCGGCAATTGCTCAATTGCAGTGAATTCAACTGAGGCAGCGAGGTGATGTGCGCGGGCAGAACATCCAACGGGGTGTTCATGACCCCCAACTGGCGCAGCATGGGAAAGCGGCTGAGAAAGGGCAGCACGCCCTGCAGATACTCGGAGCCGTCCAACAGCAGCATGGAAATGTGATCGAACTGGGCGTCCAGGCGTGGCAGCTCACCCAGGAAGTTGGCGTTCAGGTTCAGCACATGGCCGTCGCGGGCCGGGTCTTCGTAGTAATCGTCGATCCTGGTTTCGCGGCGCCAGGCTTGCTTGAGCTGATGGGCAATGGTCAAGCGGTTCTGTTCTTCCTGACGCCGCTCCCAGGTGCTCAACGCCTGGGCGCTGGTCGGGTGGTGGGTTGGAATATCCGTTTGCCAGGCCAGCAGGTCTCGGTTCAGTTGTGTGTATTCCTGGGCCAGTTGCGCGAGCTGTGTTGCTGCGCCGCCCGGGCGAGTCTGCAACTGCTCAATGAGCGCGTGCAGTTGGGTATCCCTCAGGCCGGGGTACAGGGTACGTGCCCGTTGCTGCAGGCTCACCGGGCTGCCCGCGGTGCGCGGTTGTTGGGCATAACCCGCATCGTTGCCGAGCAGTTGCAGGGTTTCGACGGCGGGTTCCGGCTCGGCGCCCAGCAGTACCCGCAGCTCGTGGCGTGGCGGCGGGTGTTGGCGCAGGCGTTCGCGCAGTTCAGGGCCTTGGTGGATGCCGATGTTCAGCTGATCGCGCTGGGCATCGGGGAGGGCGTGGAGGATGGAGGTGTAGAGGTCGGTCTCGCCGGACAGCGGGCCGCGCTCGTCATAGGGCACGTAGCGGCCGCTATCCAGGCGTACCAGGCTGCGGCGGATGGGGGCGGTGTCGGGGCCGATGCTGCGCCACAGCGGCCCGTCGATGGTGCGGTGCCGGGCTTGCAGGTTGACGTCGGTGGACCAGCCCGGCAGCAACCGCAGTGCGCTCAGCGTCAGTTGGTCGCTGTCGAGGTTGATGTGCGAGTCCAGGTGTTGCCCCTCGTAGGCGCGATTCAGGCGTACCTCGGTAAGGGCCGCCTGGGCCAGTTGCGCCAGGCGCGGTGGCGTGCGCTGTTCGCGCAGTGCCGTCAGTTCCTGCGCGGTTGCCTGGCCCAGCAACTTTTCGGCAACCGAGGCGGGCAAGCCGGGGGCGCTGTCGATCAGCCGCTGGGCCTGGGGGTGTGCGGAATGCTGCCGGAACCCATAGCGCGATTCGAACAGGGCACCTCGATGCTTGCGTGCGATCTCGGCCAGCCGCTTCCTCAGGTTGCGCGCGCGGGTTTCCAGGCTCAATTGCGGGTCGCTGGCGCGCTCGCCGAACTGTGCGCGGATCTCTTCCGGGGTCAGCGCTTTCAGCACTGCCTTGAGCAGATCACCGTTGGTCAATTGCGCTTCATGAATTTGCACCAGGGGCTTGAACTGGTCGCCAAAGGTCCACGCCACACGGCCCTGGTCATCCAGGAAGCGCAAGCCCCGGGTGTGTGGCCATGAGCCGTTGGCGGTGAGCAGTTGCAGCAGGTCCTGCGGGTCGATACGGCCGTACACCGCCGGGTCATCGCTGTTCAGGCGTTCGATCAGGGTGTCCAGGTCACGCTCGATGCGCAGCCGTGCCAGGGCGTCATCAAGCAAGGGTGGCAGGGGCTCGCTGTGAAGGTGCATCTTGCGCAGGCCGTCTTCAGGGGTGCCGCTGAGGGTCAGGGCCAACTCGCGGTCGGCGTCACTGAGGCCCTGCGCCCGGTGACCCAGGCGACCGAGCAGGGTGGGTTTGGCCCATTGCAGCGGTTGGTCGAGTTCGGTCCGCCAGGTGCCGTGCTCGTTGTGGTGCAACTGCGGTTGATAGGCGTCGGCCCGTGTTGGGTGTTGGATGCGGTACTGGCCGTCCTCAGGGGACTTTTTCACCGCATAGAGTTTGCCTTCCAGCGGCAGGATCGATTCCTTGCGCACGTCATGCAGGCCGCGTGCGTCGATACCCAGGTGCGGCGGCAGTTGCAGCTTCTGCTGGTAAGGCTCGAGATCGGGTTTCCAGTAGCGGCGGGCGCCATTGGCGAGGGTGACCGGCTTGAAGCGGTCGATGAAGGCCAGTGTTTGCGGCGACAACAACTTGCGTAATTCAGGCACGCCGATTTGCGTGCCGGCGGAAAACAGTCCCAACTGAACCGCAGACTCCAGCAGCCCCATCAGGTGCGCGAACGCTTCGCGGTCGAGCCCTTCGGCCCAATCGACGATGCCCTCGAAGACGTCGTCGAGCAGTTGATAGGCCATGTAGCCCAGCATCAGCTCTCCAAGCCCCGGGATGAAGGGTGCAACCACCATCAGCAGCGTGTTCACAATGGAGGAGGCCACATTGACGAACGCATCCCACCGCGCCCAGCGGGCGTTGCGGTCCACGGTGGCGGTGGCGACCGCCAGGGTGCGGGCGTCATTGAGGATTTTGTTCAGCCTGGATTGATAGAGGAATACCCACGGATCGCCCAAGATCGGGATGGCGGAGAATTGCAGCTTGGGGTCGTCGGTGGGTTCGGCGCGCCAAGGGGCCAGACCTTTGCCTTGATCACTGGGGTGCCAGGTGATTTTCTCCAGGCGTTGGCTGAGGTCGGCGAAAAACGCGCCGAGGTGCTCGTGGGCCACGAAGCGACTGAAGAACGCCTGGTAATCGGTGGCGCGCAGTTGTCGGGTCAGTTCCTGTTTGAAGGCCAGCGCAGAGCGATATTCCTTGAGCGGGTGTTCCGGGTCATCTGGCACATAGGCCACCAGGCGCCGCACGCTACGGGTGTTTTCAAGATCCGGTGCGAACAGCAGGATGCCGGTCAGCGGCGTGCCCATCATGCTGAATTCATGGCACAGCACCGCATCGGTGCCGAGGCGCAGGCCGGTACGGCCATCGATGAAACCCTCTATCACCTGCGCGTAATCGTCCTGGATATCCTGCTGCAGCCGTGCCAGTTGCAGCGCTGCTCGCAGGGCGGCTTTCTGGCTGGCGTCGACCTTGGTTTGCAGCACCGCGCTGGCGACCGGGCTGTCCATGCCCAGCCCGCTACGCAGGTAGCGCAGGTAGCGGGCGCCCAGGTCGAGGTCGCGACACAGTTGGGCGAAGACAGCGACCGGCAGTTGGTGTTTGATCGCCGGCAAGGTGTCGAACCGGCCGGAAGCGTCGGGACGGGTGATGTAGGTGGAGGCCGGTTCATAAGCGTCCGCCAGGGTTTCCTTGTGTTCGAAGTTGTGCAATGCGGCGTCCAGCAGCGACACGGTCCAGGCGCGGGCTGCACCGGATCGCACGGGAAACCACGGGATGGTCAGGGGGATGTACAGGCGGATAAAGGTCGTTTCTACGTCCAGCTCAAGGTTGAACTGATGTTTCAAGGCGTCTGCAAGCAAGGGTTTGCCGAACGCCTTGGCATCCTTGAGATCCTTGAGCGCGTTGTCGACGCGGCTCTGGGCTTGCCAATGTGCACCGTTCAGCTGTTTGAAGGCGGCTTGCTGCGCGGCGTTGGCGGTTGGTAAAGGCAGGGGCGCAGCTTTTTTGAACGCCTCGCGCTGGCGCACGGACGCGCTGAGCAGCCAGCCGGGCAGGGCGCCGGTCAAGGGTTCAAAGTCTTGGTCGGGACGGCTGTTATCGCTGACTGCCGGTACAGGAGAAGTCGGGGTTGTCATGCTCGGATCCATGAGGGGGCTCGAAACCACGAGTAAATCAGCCACCTCGGCATGCCGGACTTTAGATAGTTATGCCGCCGGCACGTCTGGCCCTCACGCAAACGGCGCGCAGCGTTTAAACTGCGCCATTGCGATGCTATTTGTCGCATTGGCGTAAACCCACGTAAAACGCGGGTTGGCGCTATAAGAAGTTGTCGCTTGGCGACAAGGCCCTACTGAAAACTGTCCTTACAATCCCTGCATCGCCCGCCAGTTCCAGGCAGGCGTTCCTCTTCAGGAGACTCCGATGTCCGTTGAGCAAGCCCCGGTGCAACGTGCCGATTTCGACCAGGTCATGGTTCCCAACTACGCACCTGCCGCCTTCATCCCCGTGCGTGGCGCAGGTTCCCGTGTGTGGGACCAGGCCGGTCGCGAGCTGATCGACTTTGCCGGCGGCATCGCGGTCAACGTATTGGGCCACGCCCACCCGGCGCTGGTCGGCGCGCTGACCGAACAGGCCAACAAGCTGTGGCATGTGTCCAACGTGTTCACCAATGAGCCGGCCCTGCGCCTGGCGCATAAGCTGATCGACGCCACCTTCGCCGAGCGCGTGTTCTTCTGCAACTCCGGCGCCGAAGCCAACGAGGCCGCGTTCAAGCTGGCCCGTCGCGTCGCGTTCGACCGTTTCGGCACCGAGAAGTACGAGATCATCGCCGCGCTGAACAGCTTCCACGGCCGTACCCTGTTCACCGTCAACGTCGGTGGCCAGTCCAAGTACTCCGACGGCTTCGGTCCTAAAATCACCGGCATCACCCACGTTCCTTATAACGACCTGGCCGCGCTGAAAGCTGCGGTGTCGGACAAGACCTGCGCCGTGGTACTGGAACCTATCCAGGGCGAAGGCGGCGTATTGCCGGCCGAACTGGCCTACCTGCAAGGTGCTCGTGAGCTGTGTGACGCCAACAACGCCTTGCTGGTGTTCGACGAAGTGCAGACCGGCATGGGCCGTAGCGGCCACCTGTTCGCCTACCAGCATTACGGCGTGGTGCCGGACATCCTCACCAGCGCCAAGAGCCTGGGCGGCGGTTTCCCGATTGCAGCCATGCTCACTCGCGAAGACCTGGCCAAGCACCTGGTGGTCGGCACCCACGGCACCACCTACGGTGGCAACCCGCTGGCCTGCGCGGTAGCCGAGGCGGTGATCGATGTGATCAACACCCCTGAGGTGCTGGCTGGCGTGAATGCCAAGCACGAGCTGTTCAAGGCGCGCCTGGAGCAGATCGGCAAGCAGTACGGCATCTTCACCGAAGTACGTGGCATGGGCCTGTTGCTCGGTTGCGTGTTGAGCGATGCGTTCAAAGGCAAAGCCAAGGACGTGTTCAACGCGGCCGAGAAAGAGAACCTGATGATTCTGCAAGCCGGCCCCGACGTGGTGCGTTTTGCGCCGAGCCTGGTGGTGGAAGACGCGGATATCCAGGAAGGCCTGGACCGTTTTGAACGTGCAGTAAAAACGCTGACGCAAGCCTGATACACCCTTATTTGCCGGACCGTGTCATGTGGGAGGGGGCTTGCCCCCGATAGCGATGGGTCAGCCACCTGATTTATCAACTGACAGACTGCTATCGGGGGCAAGCCCCCTCCCACATTTGACCTGCGTTGAATCAGGAACTGTCCGGTATTTTTTTCCTATGAGTTTTTCGAGTTAAGGAGTGACACCATGCTGGTGATGCGCCCCGCGCAAATGGCTGATCTGGGCGAGGTACAGCGTCTGGCTGCGGACAGCCCGATTGGTGTCACCTCCTTGCCGGATGACGTGGAACGCCTGAGCGACAAGATCGCCGCGAGCGAAGCGTCTTTCGCCGCCGAGGTGAGTTTCAACGGCGAAGAAAGCTATTTCTTTGTGCTCGAAGACACCGAGACCGGCAAGCTGGCCGGTTGCTCGGCCATTGTCGCGTCGGCCGGTTACTCCGAGCCGTTCTACAGCTTCCGTAACGAGACCTTCGTGCACGCCTCCCGCGAGCTGAAGATCCACAACAAGATCCACGTGCTTTCCCAGTGCCACGACCTCACCGGCAACAGCCTGCTCACCAGTTTCTACGTGGTGCCCGAGCTGGTCGGTTCGCCGTGGTCGGAACTCAACTCCCGTGGCCGCCTGCTATTCGTCGCCAGCCATCCCGAGCGCTTTGCCGACTCGGTGGTGACCGAGATCGTCGGCTACAGCGACGAGAACGGTGACTCACCGTTCTGGGACGCCATCGGCCGCAACTTCTTCGACCTCAACTACGCCGCCGCCGAGCGTCTGTGCGGGCTGAAAAGCCGCACCTTCCTCGCCGAACTGATGCCGCATTACTCGATCTACGTGCCGCTGCTGCCGGACGAAGCCCAGGAAGCCATGGGCCAGGTGCACCCGCGTGCGCAGATCACCTTCGACATCCTGATGCGCGAAGGCTTCGAGACTGACCATTACATCGACATCTTCGACGGCGGCCCCACGCTGCACGCACGGGTCTCGGGCATTCGTTCGATTGCCCAGAGCCGCGTGGTGCCGGTGAAGATCGGCGAGATGGTCAAGGGTGTCGGTCGCCAGTACCTGGTGAGCAACGCGCAGTTGCAGGATTACCGCGCGGTGATGCTGGAGCTGGACTACGCGCCCGGCAAACCGGTGACCCTGGACCTGGCAGCCGCCGAAGCTCTGGGCGTTGGCGAAGGCGCGAGTGTGCGTCTGGTAGCGGTTTAAAGAATTGAGTGTCGCGGGTGGCTGCCAAACAGCGGCCCGTCTGAGGAGATAGCATGATCGTTCGTCCCGTACGCAGCAGCGATTTACCGGCCCTGATTGATCTGGCGCGCAGCACCGGCACCGGTCTCACTACCTTGCCGGCCAACGAAGAGCGCCTGACCCACCGCGTGGGCTGGGCTGAAAAAACCTTTCGCGGCGACGCCGGGCGCGGCGATGCCGACTACCTGTTCGTGCTGGAGAACGACGAAGGCCGCGTTGTGGGCATTTCCGCCATCGCCGGCGCCGTCGGCTTGCGTGAGCCCTGGTATAACTTCCGGGTTGGCCTGACCGTCAGCGCCTCCCAGGAACTGAACATCTACCGTGAGATTCCGACGCTGTTCCTGGCCAACGACCTTACCGGCAACTCCGAACTGTGTTCGTTGTTCCTGCACGCCGATTACCGCAGCGGCCTCAACGGTCGCATGCTGGCTAAGGCGCGCTTGTTGTTCATCGCGGAATTCCCGCAATTGTTCGGCAACAAGATCATTGCCGAGATGCGCGGGGTGTCCAACGACGCCGGGCGTTCGCCGTTCTGGGAAAGCCTGGGGCGGCACTTCTTCAAGATGGAATTCAGCCAGGCCGATTACCTCACCGGCGTGGGCAACAAGGCATTCATCGCCGAGCTGATGCCGAAGTTTCCGTTGTACAGCTGCTTTCTCTCCGAAGATGCGCGCAACGTGATCGGCAAGGTCCACCCGGACACTGAACCGGCGCTGAGCATGCTCAAGAGTGAAGGTTTCAGCTACCAGGGCTACGTCGATATTTTCGACGCGGGACCTGCGGTGGAGTGTGAGACCCAGAAGATCCGTGCCGTTCGCGACAGTGAAACACTGGTCTTGGCGATCGGTACCCCAGGCGACGACGCCACGCCGTTCCTGATCCATAACCGCAAACGCGAAGATTGCCGCATCACCGCCGCCCCGGCGCGCCTGGCAGCCGGAACCCTGGTAGTCGATCCACAGACCGCCAAGCGCCTGGGATTGGTGGTAGGTGATCAAGTGCGTGCCGTACCGTTGTCCGCTGCTCGGGAGTCGAAATAATGAATTCGCTGTACATCGCAGGTAGCTGGCTGGCTGGCCAGGGTGAGCTGTTTGAATCGCGCAACCCTGTGACCCAGCAGGTGCTGTGGGCCGGCAATGGCGCCACTGCCGAACAGGTCGAATCCGCCGTGCAGGCCGCGCGTCAGGCTTTCCCCGCCTGGGCCAAGCGACCGCTGGAAGAGCGCATCGGCGTGCTGGAAACCTTCGCTGCCACTCTGAAAAAACGCGCCGACGAAATCGCCCGCTGCATCGGCGAAGAAACCGGCAAGCCACTGTGGGAGTCGGCCACCGAAGTCACCAGCATGGCCAACAAGATCGCGATCTCGGTACAAAGCTACCGCGAGCGCACCGGCGAGAAGAGCGGCCCGCTGGGCGATGCCACTGCCGTATTGCGCCACAAACCCCACGGTGTGGTGGCGGTGTTCGGCCCTTACAACTTCCCCGGTCACTTGCCGAATGGGCATATCGTCCCGGCCTTGCTGGCGGGTAACATCGTGCTGTTCAAACCGAGCGAGCTGACCCCCAAAGTCGCCGAGCTGACCGTGCAGTGCTGGATCGAAGCCGGCCTGCCGGCGGGCGTGCTGAACCTGCTGCAAGGTGCGCGAGAAACCGGCATCGCCCTGGCGGCCAACCCCGGTATCGACGGCTTGTTCTTCACCGGCTCCAGCCGCACCGGCAATCATCTGCACCAGCAGTTCTCCGGGCGCCCGGACAAGATTCTCGCGCTGGAAATGGGTGGCAATAACCCGCTGGTGGTCGATGAAGTGGCCGATGTGGATGCGGCGGTCTACACCATCATCCAGTCGGCGTTTATCTCCGCCGGTCAACGTTGCACCTGTGCCCGTCGCCTGTTGGTGCCGGAAGGTGGCTGGGGCGACGCGTTGCTGGCGCGCCTGGTGGCGGTCAGCGCGACCATCGAAGTCGGCGCGTTCGATCAGCAGCCGGCGCCGTTCATGGGCTCGGTGATTTCCCTTGGCGCGGCGAAAGCCTTGATGGACGCCCAGGAGCTGATGTTGGCCAATGGTGCGGTGGCGCTGTTGGAGATGACCCAGCCACAGGACCAGGCCGCGTTGCTCACGCCGGGCATCATCGACGTGACCGGCGTGACCGAGCGCGAAGACGAGGAGTTGTTCGGCCCCTTGTTGCAGGTGATCCGCTACGCTGATTTTGAAGCGGCGATTGCCGAGGCCAACAACACCCAGTACGGCCTGGCCGCAGGTTTGTTGTCGGATTCCGAAGCGCGCTACCAGCAGTTCTGGCTGGAAAGCCGTGCCGGTATCGTCAACTGGAACAAACAACTGACCGGCGCCGCGAGTACCGCACCGTTTGGTGGGGTAGGGGCGTCGGGTAACCACCGCGCCAGTGCCTATTACGCGGCGGATTATTGTGCGTACCCGGTGGCGTCGTTGGAAACACCGACCTTGTTGGTGCCAGCAACACTGACCCCTGGGATAACACTGATCTAAAAATGTGGGAGCGGGCTTGCTCGCGAATGCGTTCTGTCAGTTGATGTATGAGGTGACTGGTCCACCGCTTTCGCGAGCAAGCCCGCTCCCACATTGGGTTTGTGTTGTGTTGAAGATTGCTTATAAAAACAGATGTTCGTGGAGCCTCGCCGATGAAATCCTATGAAGTCAATTTTGACGGTCTAGTGGGGCCGACCCATAACTACGGCGGTTTGTCCTTCGGCAACGTCGCGTCCCAGAGCAACAGCCAGCAGCATTCCAACCCCAAGGAAGCGGCGTTGCAGGGCCTGCAGAAAATGAAAGCCCTGATGGACATGGGCTTTGTACAAGGTGTGTTGGCGCCCCAGGAACGCCCTGATGTGGCCGCCTTGCGCAACCTGGGTTTCAGCGGCACCGACGCGCAAGTGATCCAGCAGGCGGCCAAAGACGCGATGCCGTTGCTGGTCGCGAGTTGCTCGGCGTCGAGCATGTGGGTGGCCAACGCCGCCACCGTCAGCCCGAGCGCCGATACGGCGGATGGCCGCGTGCATTTCACTGCTGCCAACCTCAATTGCAAGTACCACCGCAGCATCGAGCATCCGACCACCAGCCGCGTGTTGGGGGCGATGTTTGCCGATCAGAAGCACTTCGCCCACCACGCGGCGCTACCCGCCGTGGCGCAATTCGGCGATGAAGGCGCGGCCAACCACACGCGTTTCTGCCGTGAGTACGGTGAGGCGGGTGTCGAGTTTTTCGTGTTCGGCCGCAGCGCGTTCGACCCTCGCTACCCGGCGCCGCAGAAGTACCCGGCACGCCAGACCCTCGAAGCCTCCCAGGCCGTCGCACGCTTGCACGGTTTGAAGGATGACGGCGTGGTCTACGCCCAGCAGAACCCGGCGGTTATCGATGCCGGCGTGTTCCATAACGACGTGATCGCGGTGGGTAACGGCGAAGTGCTGTTCTACCACGAGGACGCGTTCCTCCATACCGAACAGATGCTCGCCGAGTTGCAAGGCAAGTTGGGCAAGCTGGGGGGTAACTTCCAGTCGGTGTGCGTGCCCCGCGCCCAGGTCAGCGTCGAGGACGCGGTACGTTCCTACCTGTTCAACAGCCAACTGCTGAGCCGCGCCGATGGTTCGATGCTGCTGATCGTGCCGGAAGAATGCCGCGCGAATGAACGCGTCTGGCAGTACCTGCAAAACCTGACCGCTGCCGGTGGTCTGATCCGCGAAGTGAAGGTATTCGACCTCAAGCAAAGCATGCAGAACGGTGGTGGCCCGGCGTGCCTGCGTTTGCGCGTAGCGTTGAACGAAACGGAGCTGGCGGCGGTGAATCCAGGCGTTATCATGACCGCGCCGTTGTACGACACCCTGACCCAGTGGGTCGGCAAGCACTACCGCGACAGCCTGCGCGAGAGCGACCTGGCTGATCCGCAATTGCTGCTTGAGTGCCGGACGGCACTGGATGAACTGACGCAAATCCTTAAACTGGGCTCGGTTTATCCTTTCCAGATCAATTAACGCCACCTTCTTTTACGCCCTATGCTGAGAGCTACTTTATGACCACCGACACCCTGAAACTGATTCTTGAAGACACCGACGGCACCCAGCTGGAAACTTCCTGCACCCGCGTCGCCGTGGTCTGGCAGGGCAAGGAAATCTGGATCCAGCATGACGGCCGTGGCCAACTGCTGATCGGCGTGGACGTGGAAGAGGGCGACGCCGAATACGCCAACCTGCTGATGCGCCCACTGGCCACCAACCTGATGAGCCTGCAGCTGGAAATGGAACCGGCCGAGGTTGAAGGCGATGACGACGATCACGTCCACGGCCCAGGCTGCAACCACTAAGGAAGCTGCGTATGCTCGCCCTTGGCAAACTGCTTGAACTGACCCTCGCCGGTCGCGAACCGGCGCAAAAAATTCAACTGACTGTCGACGGCGTGCAGATGCGCTGGCTCAGCGAGGGCGCACTTGAAGTGCGCCCGCCTGAGGCGAAGGACAACGGCAGCGACCTGCTGCTGTCGTCCGGCATCCATGGCAACGAAACCGCGCCGATCGAACTGCTCGACCGCCTGTTGCATGGCATTGCCCGTGGGGAAATCAAGCCCCGCACCCGTATTCTGTTCCTGTTCGGCAACCCCGAGGCCATGCGTCGCGGCGAGCGTTACCTCGAACTGGACGTCAACCGGCTGTTCAACGGCCGGCATGAGAAAAATATCGGCCCGGAGGCCATGCGCGCCGCCGAGCTGGAGCAACTGGCCCGCAGCTTCTTTAGCCAGCCCGGCCGTTCGCGCCTGCATTACGACCTGCACACGGCGATTCGTGGTTCGAAGATCGAGCAGTTCGCCCTGTACCCGTGGAAGGAGGGTCGCCAGCATTCGCGCCACGAGCTGGCGCGCCTGAACGCTGCTGGCATGCAAGCGGTGCTGCTGCAGAACAAGACCTCGATCACCTTCACCGCATTTACCTACGAGCAGCTCGGCGCCGAGGCGTTCACCCTGGAATTGGGCAAGGCGCGGCCGTTCGGGCAAAACCAGAGCGTGGACGTGTCCCGCCTGGAAACACGCCTGAAGCAGATCATCGAAGGCACCGAGCCGCCGACGAGCAGCCTCGACGGCCTGCAGCTGTTTGCCGTCTCCCGTGAAATCATCAAGCACAGCGACGCCTTCCTGCTGCACCTGCCGGCGGATGTGGAAAACTTCTCGCCGTTGGCCCAGGGCTACCTGCTGGCCGAAGACGTGGCCAAGACCCGCTGGGTGATCGAGGAGGAGGGCGCGCGGATCATCTTCCCCAACCCGAAGGTGAAGAATGGTTTGCGGGCGGGGATATTGATTGTGCCGACTACGGACGCTGGCCTGGCCTGAAGCTCAAGGCCTGGTCAGATCCAAATGTGGGAGGGGGCTTGCCCCCGATAGCGGTGGGTCAGTTGACAATTAAGTGACTGACACACTGCCATCGGGAGCAAGCCCCCTCCCACCTTGTACTTTGCCGTGTTGCTTAGACCGCTACCGCGCGTGGCTCGCTACGGCGAATCGCGCGGACTTTGTGCAAGGTGTCGGCGCAGGTGCGTGCTGCTTCCTGGCCTTTGTGCACGAAGTGCTCGTAGAAGAAAGTCTGGTGTTCGCTGCCGGCGTGGAAGTGATGCGGGGTCAGGGACACCGAGAACACCGGCACTTCGGTTTCCAGCTGCACCTGCATCAGGCCGCTGACCACCGACTGGGCGACGAACTCGTGGCGGTAGATGCCGCCGTCCACCACCAGCGCGGCGGCGACGATACCGGCATAACGGCCGGTCTTGGCCAGCAGCTTGGCATGCAGGGGCATTTCAAAGGCGCCGCCGACTTCGAAGAAATCGATGTCCGATTCCTGGTAGCCCTGGGCGATGATCTCGGCGAGGAAGCCTTTACGGCTCTGGTCGACAATTTCCTTGTGCCAGCAGGCCTGGATAAACGCGATACGTTCGCCGTGGTGGTGCTTGGCTTTGCTGTCGATTGCGGTGGGTTGCATGTTCTGACTCCTGTTTAAGAAAAAAACAGGGCGTTATGAATCGAATGGGATTTAAGGGTACGCGAGCACACATCGTGCGCGGCCCTCAGGTGCCAATCCCGTTCTCTCTTCATCCGGACTATGACCGTCGGCCCCGGGATCACACCGGGTCTGCTGACCTTGTCGCCGTCCTGCGTGAGCAGTTCGAGGCGCCAAGCGCTCGCGGGCTATACACATTGCGTGTAATTACCGCCGGTGGGGAATTGCACCCCGCCCTGAGAACGTTGCCGCCAGAACCCTGGCGGCGGAGAGTTTTTAACACGGTTTTTTGAAAACTGCACGGCCGCGGTATCGATAAGCTATATCGGTTTGTTTGGTTGGTATTCGATTGAATGCAGTTGGGGCTTGATATTCCGTGGCGTTGCCCGCAGTAATCACTCACAAAAGGCACTTACTGAACCCTCGAGAGGCTTGTTTCATGTCTGTGATCGACCTGCGCAGCGACACCGTGACCCAACCCACCCCCGGTATGCTCGACGCGATGGCCACTGCCGCCAGCGGCGATGACGTGTATGGCGAAGACCCCAGCGTCAATCGGCTGGAGGCCGAACTGGCCAAGCGCCTGGGCTTTGCCGCGGCGTTGTTCGTGCCCACCGGCACCATGAGCAACCTGCTGGCGTTGATGGCCCACTGTGAGCGCGGCGAGGAATACATCGTCGGCCAACAGGCCCATACCTACAAATACGAGGGTGGTGGTGCCGCAGTGCTCGGCTCGATCCAGCCGCAGCCGCTGGAAGTGCAGGCGGACGGCTCCCTGGATCTGGACCAGGTGCTGGCGGCGATCAAGCCTGATGACTTCCACTTCGCCCGTACCCGTCTGTTGGCATTGGAAAACACCATGCAGGGCAAGGTGCTGCCGCTGGAGTACCTGGCCAAAGCCCGCGCGTTTACCCGGGAGCATGGCCTGGCCCTGCATCTGGATGGCGCACGGCTCTACAACGCAGCGGTGAAGCTGGGGGTGGATGCGCGGGAGATCGCGCAGCACTTCGATTCAGTGTCGGTGTGCCTGTCCAAGGGCCTCGGTGCGCCTGTCGGCTCGGTGTTGTGCGGGTCCACGGCGCTGATCGCCAAGGCCCGGCGCCTGCGCAAGATGGTCGGCGGTGGCATGCGCCAGGCCGGTTCCCTGGCCGCTGCGGGGTTGTATGCCCTGGATCACCAGGTGCAGCGCCTGGCTGACGACCACGCCAATGCCCAATGGCTGGGGGATGAGTTGCGCAAGGCGGGTTACGAGGTGGAGCCGGTGCAGACCAACATGGTCTATGTGCAGATCGGTGACCAGGCCCAGGCCTTGAAGGCGTTTGCCGCCGAACGCGGGATCAAGCTGAGTGCCGCAGCGCGCTTGCGCATGGTCACGCATTTGGATGTGAGCCGGGCGCAGGTCGAGCAAGTGCTCGCGACATTCGTCGAATTTTCGCGCAAATGACTGTGCAGACCGTCTAATTGAGCCTCTCTATCGCATAAACACGCTGTACCACCGGCAAAGGGCCGATATAATGCGGCCCTTTGCCGTCGCTCCGTCTGATGATGTTGCGCACTGGCCTTTGGCCGCAGCCTCCGTGGAAGAACCTAATGAAAAGCGCAGAAATCCGTGAAGCCTTCCTTCGCTTCTTCGAAGAGCAAGGTCACACCCGTGTCTCCTCCAGCTCCTTGATCCCAGGCAATGACCCTACCCTGCTGTTCACTAACGCGGGGATGAACCAGTTCAAGGACTGCTTCCTGGGCCAGGAAAAGCGCGCGTACACCCGCGCCGTCAGCAGCCAGAAATGCGTACGCGCCGGTGGCAAGCACAACGACCTGGAAAACGTCGGCTACACCGCCCGTCACCACACCTTTTTCGAAATGCTCGGCAACTTCAGCTTTGGCGATTATTTCAAGCAAGACGCGATCAACTTCGCCTGGACCTTCCTGACTGGCGTGCTGAAACTGCCGAAGGAAAAACTCTGGGTCACCGTCTACGCCAGCGATGACGAAGCCTACGACATCTGGACCAAGGAAGTCGGCGTGCCGGCTGAGCGCATGGTGCGCATCGGCGATAACAAAGGCGCGCCGTACGCCTCCGACAACTTCTGGACCATGGGCGATACCGGCCCGTGCGGCCCTTGCACCGAGATCTTCTACGACCACGGCGCTGACATCTGGGGCGGCCCACCCGGCTCGCCAGAAGAAGACGGCGACCGTTACATCGAGATCTGGAACAACGTGTTCATGCAGTTCAACCGCACCGCCGATGGCGTTCTGCATCCGTTGCCAGCGCCGTCGGTGGACACCGGCATGGGCCTGGAGCGGATCAGTGCGGTGATGCAGCACGTACACTCCAACTACGAGATCGACCTGTTCCAGAGCCTGCTGGCCGCTGCGGCCAAGGCCATTGGCTGCACCAATGAAGACCAGGCTTCCCTCAAGGTAGTGGCTGACCACATCCGTTCCTGTGGCTTCCTGATTGCCGACGGCGTGCTGCCGTCCAACGAAGGCCGTGGCTACGTGCTGCGTCGCATCATCCGTCGTGCCTGTCGCCACGGTAACAAGCTGGGCGCCAACGGCAGTTTCTTCTATCAGATCGTCGCGGCCCTGGTGGCCGAGATGGGCGAAGCCTTCCCGGAACTCAAGCAGAACCAGGCGCACATCGAGCGCGTGCTCAAAGCTGAAGAAGAGCAGTTCGCCAAGACCCTGGAGCAGGGCCTGAAGATCCTCGAGCAAGACCTCGCCAACCTGCAAGGCTCCGTGGTGCCGGGCGACGTGGTGTTCAAGCTCTACGATACCTACGGTTTCCCGATGGACCTGACCGGCGACATCGCCCGTGAGCGCAACCTGACCCTCGACGAGGAAGGTTTCGAGCGCGAGATGGAAGCCCAGCGCGTGCGTGCACGTTCGGCCAGCTCGTTCGGCATGGACTACAACAGCCTGGTCAAGGTTGACGTAGCCACTGAATTCACCGGCTACAAGGCCACCAGCGGTTCGGCCAAAGTGGTCGCCCTGTATAAGGACGGCCAGTCGGTTGATGTACTGAATGAAGGTGATAACGGTGTTGTGGTTCTGGACCAGACCCCGTTCTACGCCGAGTCCGGTGGCCAGATTGGCGACTGCGGTTTCCTCAAGGCGGCTTCCGGTCGTTTTGATGTGCGTGACACCACCAAGACCGGCGGTGCGTTCCTGCACCACGGTGTGTTGGCTTCGGGCAGCCTGACCGTCGGTGCGCCGGTCGATGCCCAGGTGGACGCTGATGTGCGTCATGCCACTTCGCTGAACCACTCGGCCACGCACTTGCTGCACGCCGCACTGCGCCAGGTTCTGGGTGAGCACGTGCAGCAGAAGGGTTCTTTGGTAGACAGTCAGCGCCTGCGTTTCGACTTCAGCCACTTTGAAGCGATCAAGCCTGAGCAGATCAAGGCACTGGAAGACATCGTCAACGCCGAGATTCGCAAGAACACCGCGGTAGAAACCGAAGAAACCGATATCGAGACCGCCAAGGCCAAGGGCGCCATGGCGCTGTTCGGCGAGAAGTACGGCGACAGCGTGCGCGTACTGAGCATGGGCGGTGACTTCTCGGTGGAGCTGTGTGGCGGTATCCACGCCAACCGTACCGGCGACATCGCCCTGCTGAAAATCATCAGCGAAGGCGGCGTGGCCTCCGGTGTGCGTCGTATCGAGGCGGTGACCGGCGCTGCGGCCCTGGCCTACCTGAATGCGGCGGAAGAACAACTCAAGGAAGCGGCCAGCCTGGTCAAGGGCAGCCGCGACAATCTGATCGACAAGCTGTCCGCTGTGCTGGAGCGCAACCGCGCCCTGGAGAAACAGCTGGAGCAGTTGCAGGCCAAGGCGGCCAGCGCGGCCGGCGACGATCTGTCGGCTTCGGCGGTGGACGTCAAGGACGTCAAAGTCCTGGCTGCACGCCTGGACGGCCAAGACGGCAAGGCGCTGTTGGCCTTGGTCGATCAGTTGAAGAACAAGCTCGGCCGCGCAGTGATCCTGCTCGGCGGTGTCCATGAGGATAAGGTCGTGCTGGTTGCGGGTGTGACCAAGGACCTGACTGGCCAACTCAAAGCCGGTGATTTGATGAAGCAAGCCGCCGCGGCAGTGGGCGGGAAGGGTGGTGGTCGTCCGGACATGGCGCAAGGCGGTGGTGTAGACGCCGGCGCCCTGGACGCGGCCCTGGCCCTGACCGTGCCGTTTGTCGAGGCAGGTATTTAAGGCACTGTTAACCGGCCCGTGGTCTAGTCACGGGCCGGTGCGGTGCTGGTTGATTGGATATTAGGCGCCCCTTTACGGGCTGAGGCGGCTTAGAAATGGCTTTGATCGTACAGAAATTTGGAGGCACCTCGGTCGGTTCTGTCGAAAGAATCGAGCAGGTGGCCGACAAGGTTAAGAAGTTCCGCGATGCCGGCGACGACCTGGTGGTGGTGCTGTCGGCCATGAGCGGCGAGACCAATCGCCTGATCGATCTGGCCAAGGCAATCAGTGGTGATCAACAGCCGCTGCCGCGTGAGCTGGATGTGATCGTGTCCACCGGCGAGCAGGTGACCATCGCCTTGCTGGCCATGGCGTTGAATAAACGCGGTGTGCCGGCGGTGTCCTACACTGGCAGCCAAGTGCGCATCCTCACTGACAGCGCGCATACCAAGGCGCGTATCCTGCAGATTGACGATCAGAAAATCCGTACGGACCTGAAAGCCGGGCGCGTGGTAGTTGTAGCTGGCTTCCAGGGTGTGGACGAGCAGGGCAACATCACCACCCTCGGGCGTGGCGGTTCGGACACCACCGGCGTGGCGCTGGCAGCGGCCCTCAAAGCCGATGAATGCCAGATCTACACTGATGTGGATGGCGTCTACACCACCGACCCACGGGTGGTGTCCGTGGCCCAGCGCCTGGACAAGATCACCTTTGAAGAGATGCTGGAAATGGCCAGCCTCGGTTCCAAGGTGTTGCAGATCCGTGCGGTGGAATTCGCCGGTAAGTACAACGTTCCGCTGCGCGTATTGCACAGCTTCAAAGAGGGTCCGGGCACCCTCATTACTATTGATGAAGAGGAATCCATGGAACAGCCGATCATTTCCGGTATCGCTTTCAACCGTGATGAAGCCAAGCTGACTATCCGTGGTGTGCCAGACACTCCGGGCGTGGCGTTCAAGATCCTGGGCCCTATCAGTGGCGCGAACATCGAAGTCGATATGATCGTGCAGAACGTTTCGCACGATAACACCACCGATTTCACCTTCACTGTGCACCGCAACGAGTACGATGCGGCCGAGCAGATCCTGCAGAACACTGCAAAGGAAATCGGTGCCCGTGAAGTGGTCGGCGATACCAAGATTGCCAAGGTGTCGATCGTGGGCGTGGGCATGCGTTCCCATGCCGGCGTTGCCAGCCGCATGTTCGAGGCCCTGGCCAAGGAAAGCATCAACATCCAGATGATCTCCACCTCGGAAATCAAAGTCTCGGTGGTGATCGAAGAGAAGTATCTGGAACTGGCTGTACGCGCTCTGCATACCGCTTTTGAGCTGGACGCTCCGGCCCGACAGGGCGAGTGACGCAGTGCCAGGAAGGCGCGGTTTACCGCGCCTTTCCTTTTTTTGTAGGGCGCATGTTCTTTTGCGTGCGCTCGACAATACTTAGGCAGTAGGGCTATGGCCTTTGGGTTGTAGGTCGAAGGCCTTTTTTTTGCAGACTGTTGTTCCTGAACTGAAATGCGTGAGGAGAAAGGTATGCTGATTCTGACTCGTCGTTGCGCAGAAAGCCTGATTATCGGTGATGGCGAAATCACCGTGACCGTGCTTGGCGTCAAAGGCAATCAAGTGCGTATCGGGGTTAACGCTCCGAAAGAGGTAGCGGTGCACCGCGAGGAAATCTACCTGCGGATCAAGAAAGAGAAGGACGAAGAACCAAGCCTTTAATTTTTATCGTTTTTTATGTTTGCAAACGGGGATGAACGTGGTTAATATACGCCCCGTGTTGCGGAGAGCTGGCCGAGTGGCCGAAGGCGCTCCCCTGCTAAGGGAGTACACCTCAAAAGGGTGTCGGGGGTTCGAATCCCCCGTTCTCCGCCATTATTTGCTTAGTACGTTGCAATCTGGTTTTTTCGGTAAGTTGTTGAAATTACTCGAAAAAATAGCTTTACATAGAGATTGAACGGCCTATAATGCGCGGCAACAAATGCACTCGTAGCTCAGCTGGATAGAGTACTCGGCTACGAACCGAGCGGTCACAGGTTCGAATCCTGTCGAGTGCACCATTTAAGAGTCAGTTGCAGCAATGCAGGTGATTCGGTTACAACCAGTTGTGATCTGGTCTAAAAACACAATTTGCACTCGTAGCTCAGCTGGATAGAGTACTCGGCTACGAACCGAGCGGTCACAGGTTCGAATCCTGTCGAGTGCACCATACAAACAAAAAGCCCGCCTAGTGCGGGCTTTTTGCCGTCTGGGCTTTGTGCGTGGTTTCTTCTTTTTCTTTTGCCTTCATGTGTTTTCCTTTCCTGCTGCGTCGTCGCAGTTCATAGATGCGGCCATTGCTCAGCTTTGGCTCGCAAGCGCTTGTTCTTTCCAGTTTTTTGACGTTTAAAGTGGCCGGGCGGTGTATCATTGCGCCCGTCAGCCCCGCCGGGGCTTGTGGAATACCTCCATGGACTTACCCAGTAGTTACTCAGTGCCCCGTTTTACCAATCATGAATTGACTGATTGATCCTTCCGGCGTGCCCCGCTGCTGGGAGTGGAGTTCGCCTATGACCGAAGTAGAAGTAAAGAAAACACAAGAAAGCCTGCAGGATCGTTTGGCTCAAGTCATCGAGCTGCTGCAGCGCCAGCGTGTGGTCGAAGACCTTACGCACCGCCAGGATGGCCCGAATAACAACCTGGTTGAAAACCTGGTTCACCGGCAAAACCTCGTCGAGCTACAGCGCAAGCTTGACGACCTGCACTCCGCCGACGTCGCCTATATTCTCGAAGCCTTGCCGCTGGATGATCGACTGACCCTCTGGCAGTTGGTGAAGGCTGACCGCGACGGCGACATCCTTCTCGAAGTATCTGACTCGGTTCGTGAAACCCTGATCGCCGACATGGACGATCACGAGCTCCTGGCAGCGGCCAAGGAGATGGACGCCGACGAGCTGGCTGACCTGGCTCCTGAGCTGCCCCGTGATGTTGTCCATGAGCTGATGGAGGCCCTCGACGGCCAGCAGCGTGAGCGTGTGCGCTCCGCACTGTCCTACGACGAGGATCAGGTCGGTGCCCTGATGGACTTCGAGATGGTCACCATCCGCGAGGACGTCAGCCTGGAAGTGGTACTGCGTTATCTGCGCAGACTCAAAGAGCTGCCGGGTCACACCGACAAATTGTTCGTGGTGGATTACGAAGGCATTCTCAAGGGCGTGCTGCCAATCAAGCGCCTGCTGGTCAACGACCCTGAAAAGAAAGTGGCCGACGTCATGGCCAGCGACCCGGTGAGTTTTCATCCGGATGAAGACGCCTACGAAGCTGCCCAGGCGTTTGAGCGTTATGACTTGATCTCGGCGCCGGTGGTCGACAAGAACGGCAAGTTGATTGGTCGTTTGACCATCGACGAAATGGTCGACTTGATTCGGGAAGAAAGTGAGACCGAAGTCCTCAATATGGCGGGTTTGCGTGAGGAGGAAGATATCTTCGCCTCGGTTTGGCGCTCACTGCATAACCGTTGGGCGTGGCTGGCCATTAACCTGATCACGGCCTTTATCGCGTCGCGGGTTATTGGATTGTTCGAAGGTTCTATCGAGAAGCTGGTGGCGCTCGCCGCGCTGATGCCGATTGTGGCCGGGATCGGCGGAAACTCGGGTAATCAGACGATTACCATGATTGTGCGCGCCATGGCGCTGGACCAGGTGAGTACCGCCAACTCATCGCGTTTGTTGCGTAAGGAGCTGGCGGTTGGCCTCATCAACGGTCTGGTGTGGGGTGGGGTAATCGGTGTGGTGGCTTATTTGCTGTATGGCAGTTGGTCGCTCGGTGTGGTGATGACGGCTGCGATGACCCTCAACCTGCTACTGGCTGCGCTGATGGGGGTATTGATCCCGATGACCCTGGCTCGCCTTGGGCGCGACCCTGCCATGGGTGCCAGTGTGATGATCACGGCCATGACCGACAGCGGTGGTTTCTTTATCTTCCTGGGCTTGGCAACGATCTTCCTGCTCTGATTCCATCCTGCGGGGGCAAATCTGCCCCCGCTTTGCATTCTCTTCCCAAATCCCGGGCAAAAAAAAGCCAGCACATGGCTGGCTTCGGCTTTCAGTTGCAGATCAATTGGCTTCTGCGGCCGCCTCAACGTCGTGCGCGATAAGCGAGACGAGAGCATTTTGCTGGCGGTGGGAGAGCTGACGAAAACGCTGCAGCAGTTCGCGTTCGTGCAGCGACAGCTCTGGGCTGTCCAGGCGCATGCTCAACTCGTCGCCCAGCGCACCTTCCTGAATGAGGCTTTGTTCCAGGCGAGCGATGATTTCGGAGTTCATGCTGCGGTGATGATTGCGAGCCACCTCGGCAATGCGTTCCCGCATTCCGTCTGGCAGACGTACGACGAACTTGTCAGCCGTACGGCTGGAATAAATTGCCTGTTTCAATGGGCGCATATATTTAACCGGTTAGTTCAGGGGAGCGGTTTTTGGAATTGGCCGCAAGATGAGTGTTAAGACAAGGCTCACGACCAAAGTTCAACCTGAATTGCAAAGAGGCCGCATCATGCCTCAGATTTGACAGTTCCTTGGCGTCAATTCTGTGACAAATATTGAACTGCCTAAAGGCTTTATGCCAGCACTCATTTGCATTTTTGCGGACTGGTTGGAAAATTTTTCACCGCGTGAATCCGCGAGGGAACTTCCCGCAAGCCCGGGCCACCACAGGGTTTCAGGCCGCACATCCTATAGCAAAGTGGCCCTTTGCCCTTAGCTTTAAGACTAGTGGCAATTTGCCGATATGCGAGGATCAGGCGACATAAGGTCGGGCGCAGAGGGGATTAGCGCAGGACAGGGTCGAATTTGATGCGACGACCGACGATGAGCGTCAGCAATAAGAGGCTGGCGAATACACCGCTGGCAACGAAAGCGGTGGTTGTGCCGTCTTGAGATTCCGCACCCAAACCCAGAACCGCTGTGGCAACGGTCAGGCACAGGAACAGCCAGGCATATTTATTCATCAACGGCTTCCTCAGAATACCCAGTGTTCAGTAGCAGGTGCCGCTTGGGTGTCTTGGGCCAGGCGTACCGGCGATTGCGCGTTCGGAGTCATCACTGCCAGTTGCGGGCGTTGTTGCAAATGGTGGGGGATGGCCTGGCTGATCTGCGCAGGGTCGTTGCTGCCGGTGGATTGAAAATGAAGCATGACCAAAGCGACCAGGGCGACGGTGTTCAGGGCTAACAGAAGGGCACTGTTCATGATTATGTTCTCCGTTTAACGCCGTGGCTTATTGGGGGTTGTAGGAGGAGTATTGCAGGTGTCGTGCCAATCTATTAATTAAATAAAATCAGATACTTAAGTATGGTTTCAATGGCTGTTAGGTTGCAATTTGCAATGATGGCATTTTGAGGGAGTGCATTTTGCACGATACAGCCCGTGCGCCCGCGTCGCCGGGGCTGAAACACGATCAACCAGGCAAGTATCGGCCTACACTCAAAAAGCCTACGGACGACATGACAAAACCTACCCTGGCCGTTAACATGCACGCCGTCTGTCGCCGCGTCCCAGTGTAGCGGCTGTCATTTGTCCCAGTAGCTCAATTGGATAGAGCATCCCCCTCCTAAGGGGAAGGTTGGCCGTTCGAACCGGCCCTGGGACACCAGATTCGAAGCCCTGTACAGACTATTCTGGCGGGGCTTTTTTGTGGGCGCCTTTCAAAGACGGGTCGAACCTTGCCGGTGTTAAGCGTTCACAGCACGTGTGCATGCATTTTTCACAATCGGTGTACCTCGCAAGCACTCGGGCAGCGTCTGAGCCTTTAAGCAAAATAATCCCCGGAAACAGCGCATGTTGCCTGTTCGGGCCCGGCTACCCCGGACTATCATGCCGATAGCCCTGTCTCTCACTGCAAGGAGCCGCTCGGAACGCCGATGCGCCAGATCTGGAAATCTTTTCGAGCCCTTTATTTCGCCTCCTTGATGATGCTGATCGGCTCCGGCCTGCTCAGTACCTACCTGGCCTTGCGCCTGGCGGCCGATCATGTAGACAGCCTGTGGGTCGGTGCGCTGATGGCGGCCAACTATTTTGGCCTGGTGCTGGGCGGCAAGATCGGGCACCGCCTGATCGCCCGGGTTGGGCATATTCGTGCTTATGCAACCTGCGCCGGGATTGTCGGCGCGGCGGTGCTGGGCCATGGCCTGATCGACTGGCTGCCGGCCTGGATTGTGCTGCGGATGATCGTGGGCCTGGGGATGATGTGCCAGTACATGGTCATCGAGAGCTGGCTCAACGAACAGGCCGACGCCAAGCAGCGCGGCGTGGTGTTCAGTGGTTATATGATCGCGTCCTATCTTGGGCTGGTGCTTGGCCAGTTGATCCTGGTCATGCACCCTCAGCTCGGCCTCGAACTGCTGATGCTGGTCGCACTGTGCTTTGCGCTGTGCCTGGTGCCGGTGGCCATGACTCGCCGTATTCACCCGGCGCCCCTGCATCCGGCGCCGATGGAGCCACGCTTCTTCATAAAGCGCGTGCCGCAGTCGTTGAGTACCGTGCTGGGCGCAGGGGTGATCGTGGGCTCGTTCTACGGCCTGGCGCCGCTCTATGCCTCCCAGCAAGGCCTCACCACCGAGCAGGTGGGCCTGTTCATGGGTAGCTGCATTTTTGCCGGCTTGTTGGTGCAGTGGCCGTTGGGCTGGTTGTCGGATCGTTATGACCGTGCGCTGCTGATCCGTTGTTTTGCCCTGTGCCTGGCGGTGGCTGCATTACCGTTGGCGATAATGACCCAGGTGCCGCTTGAAGTGTTGTTCGTGGCGGGCTTCCTATGTTCGCTGGTGCAGTTCTGCCTGTATCCACTGGCGGTGGCGTTCTCCAACGACCATGTGGAAGGTGACCGTCGCGTGTCACTAACGGCGATGTTGCTGGTGACCTACGGCGTCGGCGCGAGTATCGGGCCGTTGCTGGCCGGTGTGGTGATGAAGGTGTTTGGCAGTCACATGCTGTATGCGTTTTTCAGCCTGTGTGCGCTGATCCTGGTGTGGCGGATTCGGCCGAAAGCCGTGACCAACCTGCATCAGGTGGATGACGCGCCGCTGCACCACGTGGCGATGCCCGACAGCATGTCCAGCTCGCCGTTGGTAGCCTGCCTCGATCCACGGGTAGACGAGGCGGTGGTGCAGGAGCAAATGCAAACCGCCACGCCGGAACCTGACCCGGAAACGCTCACACCAGTCGACGAGCCGCTCTTTGAGGGGCCGCCTGAGCCGCCGGGCCCGGACGAGCATCCTCATGACTTGAGCAGGGCGCGCCCCTGAATGCAAAAACGGGCAGATCCCATCAGGGGCTGCCCGTTTTTGATGGCCGCGATCTTTGAGTTTAAAAATCGTCGTCTTTATCGAAGCGCCGCGCTTCGCGTTGCAACTGGTACACAAAACGCTCGACCTGACGCTGCACCAAGCCACTCATATTGTGGAAGCGCACGCCGGCAAACGTGGTGTTGATCTTCTCTTCGAAGTGCAGGTAACGCAGTTCGACCGAGGTGGTCATGCTGCCGAAGGGCAGGGCGGCGATAAAACGGTCGTAGACCTGGCCCAATTGCAAGCGTTCGGAGATATCCCCTTCAAAGCGCAATTTGCAACCTGTAGCGGAAATATCCAGCAGTTTGCCGCTGATCGGGGCCTTGAGCTTCTCGCCACCCAGTTCGATGTTTACCAGTTGCGCCAGCTTCAGGGCAGCGCGAAAGGCATTGCGACGCTGGTGGTAGACGACTTCGTCGGGCAGGCTGCCGGTGTAGATGCGGTGGCCGTCTTTTTCGCTGATGCTCAGGTTGCCGTTGCTTTCCCATGCAATGCGTACGCCGTCGTGGAAACCTTCGATACGGAAGGGTTCGCCATTTTCGAGGTAGCGTTCACCGTCGCGGGGGATCATTTCATCCAGGGCCAGCGTGCCGCTGTCCCGATTGACATCCACCAGGTAGCTCTGAAAGCGCTGGCTGCGTTCGTGGAAGGTGATGATCAGCGGGTCGTGGCTTTCTTGCAGCATGCGCAAGGTACTGGCGATTTCCAGAGGCGTGGTGAGGACCTTGGGTGGCTGCGGGGCATCTTCCGCATTAAGGGCGTTGAACACGGTTCTTCCATCTCCAGACAAAATACGACTACACGCAAGAGCGGGCATTCTGCCAGTATGTAGCGCGCCTTGGATAGGCCGCGCTGTAAACCGGCGTCAGGCTTGGCTGCGGGTGCTTGGCTTGACCAGGCGCGAGGTGGAACCCTGAGCGTTGTAAAGCGCTGGAGGCTCTCCGCCGTGAAGTATACGCAACTGGTTGGCGGTCGTGGCTTGCTGAAGCTGGATCGACTGACCGTTGAGCTGGTTGGCTTCCTGGCACTGGGTGAGCAATTGGTTGAGTTCTTTGCTCTGGGCCAGTAGTTGATCACCAACCGAGGAGTGGCTGGCCAACTGCGCGAGGCCATCATGGTCGGCGGGCAGGCCCAGGCTGACGAGGATCTCGCTGCGTTTTTTGCCGTGCTGTTCCAGCAGGACAATCAGCGATTGCTTGCGCGCCAGAATTTCTTCCAGCAGGGGCATGTCCCGGCCGTAAAGGGCCAGGGATTCTTCCCTGAGCAGTTCGAGCAGCAATTGCGTCGGTGCTAGATCATCAATGATCAGTTGAAGCAGGGTTTCGTCGTGATGCATGGCTGGCCTTGGGGTTTAAGCGTCCAAAAGCCCGGCGCAGGCCTTTGCCTAGCGCTCGGCTTCGAAATTAAGCAGCTTGCTGGCTACACGGTTGCTGTCGACTTTATAGCTGCCATCGGCGATTGCCTGTTTCAATTCGGCCACACGGGCTTTATTGACCACCGGTTGATCGCGCAGCGAGTCAGTGACCTTCTGCAACTGTTGAGCCTCATTGCTCAGGTGTACGGATTCCCCGCTCTGGCTGGCGCTGGCCTGTTCTGCCTTGGCGGGCAGTGGCTGAGCCTTGGCTTCTACGCTGTCCTTGGTGCCGACAGTGCGCGTAGGTGCCGACGTTGTCGGGGTGCTATTTAAACGGCTGAAATCGATGACCATGATCAAAAAACCTCTGGGTATTTGGACGCTTGCCATGTTTTCGGCCATATCCGGACAAACTTTAGGCTCGAATGACAATAAACTGCACCGGCCGGCATCCAACCGACAGTGTAGGAAAAGCTGGCGTCTGATACCAGTGGTCTATAAAGCCACCTCCACTTGGCCGGGGGCCGTGACTCGTGCCTTGATCACCCGGTTGGAGTTGAGATTCTTCACGCGGATCTGTTCGCTCATGCCGCCGTTGGACAAGGCCTCCCCTGGCATCTTGACCTGCAGCGCGCCACTGCTGGCGGAAATCACTACCTGGTCACCTTTGCGAATCACCTCGGCCTGCTCCAGGTGCACCAGGGTGATGACCTGGTCGGTGACCACTGGTCGGGTCAGTTTCTGCCCGATGGCCTGGTCGAGGGAGGTCAGGTAGCCCTGGTTGATCATGCTGATGTCACGCTCGCGCAACACCACGTCCTCAAAACCGATAATGCCCGTGCGTTTAAGCGGGCGGGCAACCACCACCACATCGCGGAACAATTTGACCTGGGCGGGCACGAACACCGTCCAGGGCGAGGCGCCGTCGCAGCGCACCTTCACCGTTACGCGACCGATGGGCTGGGCGGGGCTTTCCAGGGTGGCTGTCAATTCCTTGTCGCACATGGGCATGCGCAGGCGCGGGTCCAACTGGTTGACCTGGATTTCGTAACGTCCCGGCGTCTGGGTGGTCGCCAGATAATCTTCTACAGTGAACTCAAGAAAGCCCTGGGTGACGCCGATAAGTAGATCAGGCAAGGTGACGTTATCTGCGCGGGCCGTGGCGCCCAGGCCCAAGGCAAGCAGTGCCAGCGGTGCGCAGAGCAGTCTGCAATACCGTGTCAGGTGGAGGCGTCGGGAAACTGTCGTTTTAATATCCATGACCAATAAATAGCAAAGCTCGTGCCGTTTAGTGTTGGGTGCGCGTCACTGCCCTTATAGGTATGGCCGAAGGTTTTAGCGTGGGAGTCAAGGCATGGCAGGAGTAATGGATTCAGTAAACCAGCGCACACAGCTGGTGGGGCAGAATCGCCTGGAGTTGTTGCTTTTTCGCCTGGATGGCAAGCAGCTGTATGGCATCAACGTGTTCAAGGTGCGGGAAGTGCTGCAATGCCCCAAGCTGACGATCATGCCCAAGTCCAGCCCGGTGGTGTGTGGCGTTGCCAACATCCGTGGCGCGACGATCCCGATTCTTGATCTGGCCCTGGCCACCGGTTCCGCCGGTTTGCAGGACCGCGAAAGCCCGTTCGTGATCATTACCGAGTACAACACTAAGACCCAGGGTTTCCTGGTGCGTTCGGTGGAGCGCATCGTCAACATGAACTGGGAGGAGATCCATCCGCCGCCCAAGGGCACGGGGCGCGATCATTACCTTACGGCGGTGACGCGGGTCGACAACCAGTTGGTGGAAATCATCGACGTCGAAAAAATCCTCGCCGAAGTGGCGCCTACCTCCGAGTCGATCTCGGTGGGTGTGGTGGACGCCGAAACCGCGCACAAGGCAGTCTCACTGCGCGTGCTCACGGTGGACGACTCGTCCGTGGCGCGCAAGCAGGTGACCCGTTGCCTGCAAACCGTCGGCGTTGAAGTGGTCGCCCTCAATGATGGGCGCCAGGCGCTGGACTACCTGCGCAAGCTGGTGGATGACGGCAAGAAGCCGGAAGAAGAATTCTTGATGATGATTTCCGACATCGAGATGCCGGAAATGGACGGCTATACCCTCACGGCCGAGATCCGCAACGATCCACGCATGCAAAAATTGCATATCATCCTGCATACTTCGTTGTCGGGCGTATTCAACCAGGCGATGGTCAAGAAGGTCGGTGCCGATGACTTTTTGGCCAAATTCCGTCCTGATGACCTGGCATCCCGGGTTGTCGACCGGATCAAGGCAGCAGATCACAGCTAAGGTGTTTCCCTTGGCGGTCATACGATTTTAGAGGCGGTATCAGTGTCTACGGGTAATTTGGATTTTGAACAGTTCCGGGTCTTCCTGGAAAAAGCCTGTGGCATATTGCTCGGTGAAAACAAGCAGTACCTGGTATCCAGCCGTCTCAACAAACTGATGGAGCAGCAGGGCATCAAGTCGTTGGGTGAGCTGGTCCAGCGCATCCAGGGCCAGCCGCGCAGCGGGCTCAAGGAAATGGTGGTCGATGCCATGACCACCAACGAAACCCTGTGGTTTCGCGACACCTACCCGTTTGAAGTGCTCAAGAGCAAAGTGCTGCCGGAAGCCATCAAGGCCAGCCCGGGCCAGCGCCTGCGCATCTGGTCGGCCGCCTGCTCCTCGGGGCAGGAACCGTACTCGATTTCGATGTCCATCGATGAGTTCGAGCGGACCAACATGGGCCAGTTGAAGGCTGGGGCGCAAATCGTGGCCACCGACCTGTCCGGCACCATGCTCACCAACTGCAAGACCGGCGAGTACGACAGCCTAGCCCTGGGGCGTGGGTTGTCCCAGGAACGCCTGCAGCGCTACTTCGACCCGAAAGGGGCTGGACGCTGGGCGGTCAAGGCGCCGATCAAGAACCGCGTGGAGTTCCGCTCCTTCAACCTGCTCGACAGCTACGCCAGCCTCGGCAAGTTCGACATGGTGTTCTGCCGCAACGTGCTGATCTATTTCTCGGCCGAAGTGAAGAAAGACATCCTGTTGCGTATCCACGGCACGCTCAAGCGTGGTGGTTATCTGTTCCTTGGCGCTTCTGAGGCGCTGAACGGTCTGCCGGACCATTTCCAGATGGTGCAGTGCAGTCCGGGGATCATCTACCAGGCTAAATAAGGTTGCGCGGTAAAAAATGTGGGAGGGGGCTTGCCCCCGATGACGGTGTGTCAGTGATCGATGTATCAACTGAACCACCGCCATCGGGGGCAAGCCCCCTCCCACATTTGTTTTGCGGCAAGCCTAAGTAAAGCGGCAACCCTCATTGCCGCTTTACTGGCGCCACGCGGAAACCGCTTGCCGCTTTTCTGGCATTGCCGCCAGCAACCCCCCTCCGAGACCCTTGATATACGGGCCTGCGCAAGATTGGCATGCACCTTGCTATAACCCTGTTAACGAAAAGCAGGTCAGCCCTTGAAGGTTTACGCCATGAGCATCAGCTTCGATAAAGCGCTCGGTATCCACGAACAAGCCCTGGGCTTCCGCGCCCAGCGTGCCGAAGTCCTGGCCAACAACATTGCCAACGCCGACACCCCGAACTACAAGGCTCGGGACCTGGATTTCTCCGCCGTGCTCGCCGCACAGCAGGACAAGACCAAGAACGGCACCTTCGCCTTGAATATGACCAACAGCCGTCATATCGAAGCCCAAGGCCTGAGCAATGGTGACGAGTCGTTGCTGTATCGCACGCCGATGCAACCGTCGATCGACCAGAACACCGTCGACGCCCAACTGGAGCAATCGGCCTACGCTGAGAACTCGGTGAACTTCCAAGCCAGCTTTACCCTGCTCAACAGCAAATTCAAAGGGCTGATGTCAGCCCTGCGTGGAGAGTAAGCCATGTCCCTGTCCAGTGTTTTCAATATTGCCGGCAGTGGCATGAGCGCGCAGACCACGCGCTTGAACACCGTCGCCAGTAACATCGCCAACGCCGAGACCGTGTCTTCGAGCATTGACCAGACCTACCGTGCCCGTCACCCAGTGTTCGCCACCATGTTCCAGGCAGGCCAGAACAGCGGCAGCGATTCGCTGTTCCAGGACCAGGGTGCCGCCGGCTCCGGCGTGCAGGTGCTGGGTGTGGTCGAGGATCAAAGCAACCTCGAAGCCCGCTACGAACCCAACCATCCCGCCGCGAACGAAAAGGGTTATGTCTACTACCCCAACGTCAACGTGGTCGAGGAAATGGCTGACATGATTTCCGCCAGCCGCTCGTTCCAGACCAACGCGGAAATGATGAACACCGCCAAAACCATGATGCAGAAGGTCCTGACCTTGGGTCAGTGATAAGGGGCGCCAAATAATGGCCATCGTTGATACGTCAAACAACACGCCGGTCCAGGACCTGTTCAACTCCAAGGTCAAGAATGCCCAGGACAACAGCAGCGTCAGCGACGCCGCCAACAAGGCGACGGGCAAGCAGGCGTTGGGCAAGGATGCGTTCCTGCAACTGCTGGTGACCCAGCTGAAAAACCAGAACCCGCTGTCGCCGCAAGACAACGGCGCGTTCGTGGCACAACTGGCGCAGTTCAGCAGCCTGGAAGGCATCAACACCCTGAATGACTCGGTGAATGCGATCTCCACCAACTTCAGCTCGTCCCAGGCATTGCAGGCGTCGTCGCTGGTCGGGCGCTCGATCATCATCCAGACCGACAAGGCCATGGTTGACACGAGCAAGAGCATGACCGGTTCGGTGGCGGTGACCTCGGCGGTGGGCAACGTCTCCGTCAAGATCACCGACAAAGACGGCAACGTGGTGCGCACCATCGACATGGGTGCCCAGAGCGCCGGCACCCAGAACTTCATCTGGGATGGCAAGAACGACAAGGGCGAGGTTGCCCCGGCGGGCACCTACACCTTCAACGCCACCACCAAGAACGACAAGGGCGACTCCGTTGCCCTGGCCACTTCGCTGCCCGCGACGGTAACGAGCGTGACCTTGAGCAAGACCGGCGGCGAAATGCTGCTGAACCTGGCGGGCGGCATGGGCAGCGTCAAGCTGTCGCAAATTCAGACTATCGGTACATAGAGCCGGCTAGATACGGCAGAGGGAGAGAAACATGTCTTTTAACATCGGCCTTAGCGGCCTCTATGCGGCCAACAAACAACTGGACGTGACCGGCAACAACATCGCCAACGTCGCGACCACTGGCTTCAAGTCGTCCCGTGCGGAATTCGCCGACATCTACGCGGCGTCCAAGCTGGGCACTGGCCAGAACAGCATCGGCAACGGTGTGAACCTGGCGGCCGTGTCGCAGCAGTTCACCCAAGGTGACGTCAACGGCAGCGGCGGTATCCTGGACATGGCGATCCAGGGTGGCGGCTTCTTCGTGCAGAAGGGCAGCGACGGTTCGCTGGAATACACCCGCAGCGGTGCCTTCCGTGCCGACAAAGACGGCTACATCACCAACAACACCGGCACCTCGCGCCTGCAAGGCTACGCGGCGGATGCGGATGGCAAGATCATCAAGGGTGGCCTGACCGACCTGCAACTGAACCTGTCGAACCTGCCGCCCAAGGCCTCCACCAAAGTGGACTCCACCAGTAACCTGAACTCCTCGGAGCCAGTGATCGACCAGGTGGCCAAGCCGTTCAACCCGAACGACACCAGCACCTTTACTACCCAGTACAGCACCACCTTGTACGACTCCCAGGGCAACGCGCACCCGATGGTGCAATACCTGGTGAAAACCGACGGTAACAAGTGGAATGCCTATACCCTGATCGATGGTCGCAACCCTAACGGTTCGGCGCCAACCGGCACCCCATCGACCCCACCTGTGCCATCGACCTTGACCTTTGACGGCGCCGGCAAGCTGACCAGTGTGGTCACCGGTGGTGTCTCCGATAAGACCCTGACCATTACCGGTTGGGTTCCTGGCACCGTGACCAATGGTGTGTGGAAGGCCAACGGTGCGGATGCGAATCCAACAGGTATCGCCGTCAACATGGCCAACATCACCCAGTACAACTCGGCCACCTACCGCAACCCACCGGTCACCGATGGCTACGCCACCGGCCAGATCACCGGCCTGAAAATCGACGGCAGCGGCGTGTTGTTCGCCACGTTCAGCAACCAGCAGAGCAAGGCCATCGGCCAGATCTCCCTGGCTAGCTTCAACAACGAGCAGGGCCTGCAGCCAGCCGGCGGTACTACCTGGAAAGAAACCTTCGCGTCGGGCCAGCCGGGTTACGACACTCCGCAAGCCGGTACCCTGGGGTCGATCGTGGCCAACTCCCTGGAGAACTCCAACGTCAACCTGACCAACGAGCTGGTGGACCTGATCAAGGCCCAGAGCAACTACCAGGCGAACGCCAAGACCATCTCCACCCAGAGCACCATCATGCAGACCATCATTCAGATGACCTGATTCTGTTACTCCGACGTCAGTGCTTTTCGGAAGGCCCCTCAATCGAGGGGCCTTTTTTGTGTGGGTAAGATTTTTACTTACTCATCTGGCGCCGACGCGGGAACAACTTACACCCCTCTCGCCACGGATTGACTATCGGACGCAAGTCGTCCAACGACAATCTAAGGTGCAAAATGGCGATTTATACGCGGCGGGTGAAAGGAGGGGCAGGGCAGCACGAATTTGTAATGAATAACCGCCACTTGTATGGGCAGAAAATTCAAACAGGCACAGCCGAAGACGACAAGGCCGCCAATACGGAATCAGTCAGAAAACTGATCGGCGAATTGATAGACGCCGAAGCAACCTCCAAGAGTCAGACTGTTCAAGACCTTCGCGACAAGCTGAATAAAAAACGCGAAGAGTTGGGGGACGAACAATTCAAAGAGATCATGAAGGCGCTGATGGAGAGCGCGGACCCCTCCTGGTTGGAGCTTCTACGGCGTCTGATGCGTGAGTTGTTTCCCGACGATGGCGGCATTACGCCACCTGTCACGCCACCAAAAGGAGGTGGTGGAGGCGGTGGAGGCGGTGGAGGCGGTGGTGGACGAGTTAGAGTGAACCCGCAGGACTTTGGTCCCAGCGAGTCGATGAGTAACAAGCCAATTACCGAGGGCGCAAAACACTACAACTATAAGCCCGACAACAGTAATCCCGGGAAAAAACCAGACAATATCTGGAGTGGATTCAGACAAGGGCCCGACGGCAACTGCATTACGGTTTCGGCGATAAAGGCCGCCATGATGCAGTTCGGTCAGAAACCTACGGACGTGTTCAAGGAGGTAAAACAGACAAGCAGCGGTTATGACGTGACAATGCGTGATGGCTTCAAGCTTTCTTTATCCAATGATGAAGTGAGACGGGCTGCCACTCACGCCCAATTCATGGGCGATGATCCAGCCATGATGACCGACGCCAATTTCATGTATGCGGCGAGTGCAAAGCGGGCTCAGATGGAAAACAACGATGGTAGGGCCGGGCGCAGTTTCGAGGCCGCGATGGACAGTCTCAATGATGGTGAGTTCGCGCGGGAGGGCTTGGATCGTCTAGGTCTGAAAGGGCGATACAGGCCGGCCACTGACGCTGATTTGCGAAAAAGTAAGGTGGGAACAGTGGAGTACGGAGGGCACTCGATGGCAGTGATCGATGGCCGGATCGAGTTGTGGGGCAGGCGCGGTGGTGTGCCTCAATCAGGTATAGCGACCGTGTTGTTTTAGATCGAACGCCCTTTGTTTCCGGGCAAAAGAAAGCCCCCGATACACCAAAGGTCTATCGGGGGCTTTCAGCCTTGGGTTAAACCCAAGGTGGTCTCAGCTTACTGGCAAGCTTCGCAATCCGGCTCGTCAATCGCGCAGGCCTTTGGCACGGGTGCCGGGCCGGCTGGGGCTGCAAGCACCGAGTCATCACCGTGGTTGCCGCTGGAAACCGCGTTCAGCTTACCGGTGTTGATGGTCGACTTCTCGGTGCTGGTCGCGGCCAGGGCACGGAGGTAGTAAGTGGTTTTCAGGCCACGGTACCACGCCATGCGGTAGGTCACGTCCAGCTTCTTGCCCGAAGCGCCGGCGATGTACAGGTTCAGGGACTGTGCCTGGTCGATCCACTTCTGACGACGGCTGGCGGCGTCAACGATCCACTTGGTGTCCACTTCGAAGGCGGTCGCGTAGAGCTCTTTGAGTTCCTGCGGGATGCGCTCGATCTGCTGCACGGAACCGTCGTAGTACTTCAGGTCGTTGATCATCACCGAGTCCCACAGGCCGCGAGCCTTGAGGTCGCGAACCAGGTACGGGTTGATCACGGTGAATTCGCCCGACAGGTTCGATTTCACATACAGGTTCTGGTAGGTCGGTTCGATCGACTGCGACACGCCAGTGATGTTGGCGATGGTGGCGGTCGGTGCGATGGCCATGATGTTGGAGTTACGAATGCCTTTCTGCACGCGGGCACGTACTGGCGCCCAGTCCAGGGATTCGTTCAGGTCAACGTCGATGTACTTCTGGCCGCGGGCTTCGATCAGGATCTGTTGCGAATCCAGCGGCAGGATGCCCTTGGACCACAGCGAACCCTGGAACGTCTCGTAGGCGCCACGCTCGTCGGCCAGGTCGCAGGAAGCCTGGATCGCGTAGTAGCTGACCGCTTCCATGGACTTGTCGGCGAACTCGACCGCTGCATCCGAACCGTACGGAATGTGCTGCAGGTACAGCGCATCCTGGAAGCCCATGATGCCCAGGCCCACCGGACGGTGCTTGAAGTTGGAGTTCTGCGCCTGTGGCACCGAGTAGTAGTTGATGTCGATCACGTTGTCGAGCATGCGTACGGCGGTGTTGACGGTGCGCTCCAGCTTGGCGGTGTCCAGCTTGCCGTTGACGATGTGGTTCGGCAGGTTGATCGAGCCCAGGTTGCAAACGGCGATCTCGTCCTTGTTGGTGTTCAAGGTGATCTCGGTGCACAGGTTCGAGCTGTGGACCACGCCCACGTGCTGCTGCGGGCTGCGCAGGTTGCACGGGTCTTTGAAGGTCAGCCATGGGTGGCCGGTTTCAAACAGCATGGACAGCATTTTGCGCCACAAGTCTTTGGCCTGGATGGTCTTGAACAGCTTGACCTTGCCTGGGTATTCGGTGAGGGCTTCGTAGTACTCGTAGCGCTCTTCGAAGGCTTTACCGGTCAGGTCGTGCAGGTCCGGCACTTCGGATGGCGAGAACAGGGTCCACTTGCCGTCATCGAAGACACGCTTCATGAACAGGTCAGGGATCCAGTTGGCGGTGTTCATGTCGTGGGTACGACGACGGTCATCACCGGTGTTCTTGCGCAGCTCGATGAACTCTTCAATGTCCATGTGCCAGGTTTCCAGGTAGGCACACACCGCGCCTTTGCGCTTGCCACCCTGGTTAACCGCAACGGCGGTGTCGTTGACGACTTTCAGAAACGGCACGACGCCCTGGGACTTGCCGTTTGTGCCCTTGATGTACGAACCCAGTGCGCGCACCGGGGTCCAGTCGTTGCCCAGGCCGCCAGCGAATTTGGACAACATGGCGTTGTCGTGGATCGCGTGGTAGATGCCCGACAGGTCATCCGGCACGGTGGTCAGATAGCAGCTGGACAGCTGTGGACGCAGGGTGCCGGCGTTGAACAGGGTCGGGGTCGACGACATGTAGTCGAAGGACGACAGCAGGTTGTAGAACTCGATGGCACGGTCTTCTTTCTGCTTCTCTTCGATCGCCAGGCCCATGGCCACGCGCATGAAGAACACTTGCGGCAGTTCGAAGCGGATACCGTCCTTGTGGATGAAGTAACGGTCGTACAGGGTCTGCAGGCCCAAGTAGGTGAACTGCTGGTCACGCTCGTGGTTGATCGCCTTGCCGAGTTTTTCCAGGTCGAAGGTGGCCAGGACCGGGTTCAGCAACTCGTATTCGATACCCTTGGCGATGTAGGCCGGCAGGGCCTTGGCGTACAGGTCGGCCATCTCGTGGTGAGTGGCGCTGTCGGCGACTTTCAGGAAGCCCAGGCCTTCGGCACGCAGGGTGTCCATCAGCAGGCGCGCGGTCACGAACGAATAGTTCGGCTCGCGTTCAACCAGGGTACGGGCGGTCATCACCAACGCGGTGTTGACGTCGGTCAGGGCCACGCCGTCGTACAGGTTCTTCAGGGTTTCGCGCTGGATCAGGTCACCGTCGACTTCTTCCAGGCCTTCGCAGGCCTCGGTGATGATGGTGTTCAGGCGGCCCAGGTCCAGCGGCGCAAAGCTGCCGTCGGCCAGGGTGATACGGATCGACGGATGCGCTTGCACGGCGGCTTCTTCGGCCGGGGAACGTACGGCACGTTCCTTGGCGCGCGAGTCACGGTAGATCACGTAGTCGCGCGCGACTTTCTGCTCGCCGGCACGCATCAGGGCCAGTTCGACCTGGTCCTGGATTTCTTCGATGTGGATGGTGCCGCCCGAGGGCATTCGACGCTTGAAGGTCGCGGTGACTTGTTCGGTCAGGCGGGCAACGGTGTCGTGGATGCGCGACGAAGCGGCAGCGGTGCCGCCTTCAACTGCAAGAAACGCTTTGGTGATGGCGACGGTGATTTTGTCATCGGTGTAAGGAACGACAGTGCCGTTACGCTTGATCACACGCAGTTGGCCAGGTGCGGTGGCGGACAGATCCAGGTTCGAATCAGCGGCCTGCGGCACGGAGCCTTGCGGGTTCTCGCGAGTTGTGTCGGTTTGCATGGGGGGTTGTCTCCACGTTCTATATTTGATTGCGAGTGCCAGGCTCTTCCTGCAACACCCGTACCGTTTTCCATATCGGGGATGGGAAACAGCTGCCATCCGCGTGAGCGGTTTGGTCTACTGAAAATCGGTTGGTTCCATGCTGCGCTAGCAATAAAACGCTTGAATTTCGAGCCACTTGTGTGGTTGGGCGATTTCTGCGAAAACCCCACATGTAGGGTCTTCTGTAGTGCCGAGGTACAAGATAATGCGTTTTTGAGGGGTTAGCAACGCAGTAACCTGTGGATAACGCTGTGAGTAAAATGTGTAAGAAAGGTAGAACAGCTGTGTAGGCCGCATTGCTGCTGGATTACACCGTTTGTCATTAAATGTTTCGGCCTGAAAACAAGCGGCCCATTTTCGAAGGGCGCGAACCCTATCACAAAAAAACGCGATCACCGAATGGATTTCCCGGCTTGTGTTTGAGGGCTGGCCCATGGCTACAATCGGCCCTATTTTGTTCATGCCAGATGACAACTGTAGGAGCGAGCTTGCTCGCGAAAGTCGTCAACGATAACCCTGGCATCCTGGATGAACGCGGTGCCCTTGCGTTTTTCGCGGGCAAGCCCGCTCCTACAATAATTAGAACTGAGGTCGCGCATGGAGCAAGAAGCCTGGCAGGTATTGATAATCGAAGACGACCAGCGATTGGCCGAATTGACCCGTGAGTACCTGGAGAGCAACGGCCTGCGGGTCTCGGTGGAAGGCGATGGCGCCCTGGCAGCGGCGCGGATCATCGCCGAACAGCCCGACCTGGTGATCCTCGACCTGATGCTGCCCGGCGAAGACGGCCTGAGCATCTGCCGCAAGGTGCGCGAGCGCTATGACGGCGTGATTCTGATGCTCACCGCGCGCACCGACGACATGGACCAGGTGCTGGGCCTGGACATGGGCGCCGACGATTACGTGTGCAAGCCCGTGCGTCCGCGCCTGCTGCTGGCGCGCATCCAGGCCTTGCTGCGGCGCAGTGAGTCGGCCGAGACCGCCAGCGCGGAGAACCAGCGCCGCCTGCAATTCGGCCCCCTCGTGGTGGACAATGCCCTGCGCGAAGCCTGGCTGAATAATGACGGCATCGAACTGACCAGCGCCGAGTTCGACCTGCTGTGGCTATTGGTGGCGAATGCCGGGCGCATTCTGTCCCGCGAAGAAATCTTCATTGCCCTGCGCGGCATCGGCTACGACGGCCAGGATCGCTCCATCGACGTGCGTATTTCTCGCATCCGCCCCAAGATAGGCGACGACCCGATCCACCCGCGCCTGATCAAGACCATTCGCAGCAAAGGCTACCTGTTCGTCCCCGAAGCCGCCGCCGACATGCCGCTGTGAACTCGATCTTCCTGCGCATCTACGGCGGCATGTGCGCGGCGCTGATCCTGGTGGCGCTGCTCGGCGTACTCGCCCTGCACCTGCTCAACGAGGTGCGCAGCGGCCAGTACCGCGAGCGCCTGGCCCATGGCACCTTCGCCTTGATGGGCGACAACCTGCAACCCATGAGCGCCATCGAGCGCCAGCGCGCCCTGGCGGTGTGGGAGCGTTTGCTGGGGATCCCGCTGGAGTTGCGCCCGCTGGCTGATGCGCAACTGGACTTGAGCCAGCGCAATCGCCTGCAACGCGGCCAGGTGCTGGTGCAACAGACCGGGCCACATGCCGCGCGGGTACTGCGCTTGGTCAGCGAACAGGAGCCGCTTGTGCTGACCGGTGAAGTGCAGCAGATCAGCGAACAACTGGCACGCGCGACCATCTACCTGCTGGCCGATGAACTGGTGCGCTTCCCGGTGGCGGAACAGCCGCAACGCCTGGCGGATTTGAAGGAAGCCAAGGGCTTTGGCTTTGACATGCACCTGATGCCCCTTGACCAGGCCGATATGGATGAAGACCAGCGCCGTCGTGTATCGGAAGGCGATACGGTGATGGCATTGGGCAAGGGCGGCGATTCGATCCGCGTGTTTGCCGGCATGGTCGGTACGCCGTGGGTGCTGGAGATCGGCCCGTTGTATCAGATGAACCCTTACCCGCCGCAATGGCTGATCCTGATCGCCTTGATCGGCCTGACCCTGATCGGGCTGATCGTCTATCTATTGGTGCGCCAGCTTGAGCGTCGGCTGCGTGGTCTGGAAGCCGCCGCCACGCGGATCGCCAAGGGCAACCTGGAAGTCCGGGTGCCGGCCCGTGGTGCCGATTCGGTGGGGCGGCTGGCGGCGGCGTTCAATGGCATGGCCGAGCATTTGCAACAGCTGCTGGCGATCCAGCGCGAACTGGTGCGCGCGGTGTCCCACGAGCTGCGCACGCCGGTGGCGCGCTTGCGTTTTGGCCTGGAGATGGTCGGCGACGCGACTACCGTCGAGGCACGGCGTAAATACCTGGAGGGCATGGACAGCGACATCCAGGACCTCGACGGCCTAGTGGATGAAATGCTCACTTATGCGCGCCTGGAACAAGGCTCGCCGGAGCTGAATTTCCAGCGGGTCGACCTTGATGCGTTGCTCGATCAGGTAATCGGCGAATTATCGCCACTGCGTCCGCAAATAAATGTAGCCCGCGGTATTTGCTTGTCTTCGGCGCATTGGGACGATGCCTGGGTCGACGCCGAACCGCGTTACCTGCACCGTGCCCTGCAGAACCTGGTGAGCAATGCCATGCGCCACGCCCAGGGCCAGGTGTTGATCAGTTATCAGGTGGGCCAGGTACGTTGTCGCATCGACGTGGAAGACGACGGCCCCGGCGTGCCGGAAAGCGCCTGGGAGCGAATCTTCACGCCCTTTCTGCGCCTGGACGACAGTCGTACCCGTGCCTCGGGCGGGCATGGCCTGGGGTTGTCGATTGTGCGGCGGATTATCTATTGGCACGGCGGGCGGGCGTTGATCAGCAAGAGCAATAATCTGGGCGGCGCGTGTTTCAGCTTGAGTTGGCCCAGGGATCAGGATAAACCCTGATAGATCAGGCGCTGACTGCGACCAGGCTCAACAACTGCCCATCATCCACCGCGAACTGCCCCACCAATTCCTTGCCATGGCACCACTCTTCGGACAGGTCCGTCAGCAGTCGCAGCCGCAGATGCCCGCCCTCTGACCATTCCAGCAACTCGGCATGCTCAAAGTAGAAACGCTTCTGCACAATGGGGTAGAGCGCCTTGAACAGGCTCTCCTTGGCGGAGAACGTCAGCGTTACCAACTGCGCTATCTGCTCTCTTGGCAAGGTGGCCATGCGCTGCAGTTCATCAGCCGTCAGGATTTCCCCGGCCAACCGCTCCGCCCGCTCCAGGCTCAGCACATTCTCCAGGTCCATCCCCAGCCCGCGCCATTGCGCCTTGTGCGCGACAATCGCGGCGGCGTGCCCGGTACTGTGAGTGATGGAGCCACTGATGTGCGCAGGCCACACCGGTGCGCGGTCTTCGCCGATCGCCGGGATGCAGTCGAGGTGGTCGAGTTGTTGCAGGGCGGCACGGGCGCACAAGCGGCCGGCGAGGAACTCGGCCTGACGCTTGGCCACCGAGCGCTGGATGCTCGCCGGTGGCGGCACGGCACAGCGCTGGAAATCGCCAGGCGTGAGCAGGGTCGGGTCAAAACGCGTGCTGAGAAACACCGTGCCGGGCAACGGTTCGGGCAGCGGCCAATGGGCGTCGAGTGGGGTGCAGCAAGCGGGTAAGGGATTCATGGGCGGTATTTTGCCGAGTTGAGGGGCGCGAGGATAGCCCGCTGCGGTTCAGGTGAGGTTCAGAGCCTGTTCAGGGGGAGTTCAGGGGCGCCTGCGTAGTCTGGGGCATACAGCCAAACGCATAGAGGTAACACCATGACTGCGATCAAACAGCTGATGTTGGCGTTAACCATGCTCAGTGCCACCGCTGGGGTCCAGGCATCCGACGGCGCCTTCGCCGCATTCGGCGGTGAAAAAACCAAGAAATCCAGCACCTTGATCCAGCGTGTCAGCTTCGAAGAAGCGGGCAGCCAACCCACGCCCTGGGGCCAGTCCCTGGGCCTTGCAACCCCGCAGCCGGGCTATCGCGCCGGTTATGAACACCTGACCGGCCAGTTCAATGGCATTAAACTGCGCCCGCAAGACCTGCAGGGCCGCTATGATATCCCTCTGTCGGACAGTTGAATTGCCTTGGAGAGCCTTATGAAATTGCTGGTGGTGGAAGATGAAGCGCTGCTGCGTCATCACCTGTTTACCCGCCTGACCGACAGCGGGCATGTGGTCGAGGCCGTGGCCAATGCCGAAGAGGCGCTGTACCAGACTGGCCAGTTCAACCATGACCTGGCGATCATCGACCTGGGCCTGCCCGGCATGGGCGGCCTGGACCTGATCCGCCAACTGCGTACTCAGGCCAAGACCTTTCCGATCCTGATCCTCACCGCCCGCGGTAACTGGCAGGACAAGGTCGAAGGCCTGGCTGCGGGTGCCGACGACTACGTGGTCAAACCGTTCCAGTTCGAAGAGCTGGAGGCGCGGATGAACGCCTTGCTGCGGCGCTCCAGTGGCTTTACCCAGTCGACCATCGTTGCCGGGCCGTTGCTGCTGGACCTCAACCGCAAGCAAGCGTCGCTCGAAGAGCAGCCGCTGGCGTTGACCGCCTACGAATATCGGATCCTTGAATACCTGATGCGCCATCACCAACAAGTGGTGGCCAAGGACCGCTTGATGGAACAGCTCTACCCCGATGACGACGAGCGTGATCCGAATGTCATCGAGGTGCTGGTCGGCCGCCTGCGCCGCAAGCTGGAAGGCCCGGCCGGGTTCAAGCCGATCGATACCGTGCGTGGCCTGGGCTATCTGTTCAATGAGCGCTGCCGTTGATTCGCTCGCTACGCGTGCGCTTGATGCTGGCGGCCGCGACCTTGGCCGTGCTGTTCATGCTCGGCCTGTTGCCGGCCATGCAAGGGGCGTTCAGCCTGGCGTTGCAGGATTCCATCGAGCAGCGCCTGGCGTCGGACGTCACCACCTTGATCTCGGCCGCGCGGGTTGAAAACAACCGCCTGCTGATGCCGGCGCAGTTGCCCGACGAACGCTTCAACCTCACTGACAGCCGCCTGCTCGGCTATATCTACGACCGCGAAGGCCACCTGGTGTGGCGTTCGCGGGCGACCAAGGAAGAAAACATCAACTACAAACCGCGTTATGACGGGCGCGGGAATGAATTCGCACGGATTCGCGAGGCCAACGGCCAGGAATTCTTCGTGTATGACGTCGAGGTCAGGCTGCTGGGCGGCAAGAGTGCCGCCTTCAGTATCGTGGCCCTGCAACCGGTGCGCGAATACCAGTTGACCCTCGAAGGCTTGCGCGAAAATCTCTATCTGGGCTTCGGCGCGGCGCTGCTGGTGCTGCTGACCTTGCTGTGGCTGGGCCTGACCTGGGGCCTGCAAGCGCTGCGGCGGCTGAGTCAGGAACTTGACCAGATCGAAGGCGGCACCCGTGAGAGCCTCTCCGAACAACACCCCCGCGAATTGCTGCGCCTGACCGGCTCTCTCAACCGCTTGCTGCACAGCGAGCGTGAACAACGTACGCGCTACCGCGACTCCCTCGACGATTTGGCCCACAGCCTGAAAACCCCGCTCGCGGTGTTGCAGGGAGTGAGCGAAGAAATGGCCCAGCGTCCGGAGGATCGTGAGCAGGCCCGGGTGCTGCAATCGCAGATCGAGCGCATGAGCCAGCAGATCAGCTACCAGTTGCAGCGCGCCAGCCTGCGCAAAAGCGGCCTGGTGCGCCACCAGGTGCGCCTGGAGCCGGTACTGCAAAGCCTGTGCGATACGCTGGGCAAGGTCTACCGCGACAAGCGCGTCAGCGTGTCCTTCGACCTGCCGGAAGAATGCGACGTGCCAATCGAGAAGGGCGCTTTGTTGGAGTTGCTCGGCAACCTGCTGGAAAACGCCTACCGCCTGTGCTTGAGCGAAGTGCGCATCAGCCTGGTGGAAAGCCTGGAAGGCACCGAACTGTGTATAGAGGATGACGGGCCTGGCGTGCCGCCGGATCAGCGTGCACGAATTCTGCAACGGGGTGAGCGCCTGGATCGCCAGCACCCGGGGCAGGGGATTGGCTTGGCGGTGGTCAAGGACATCATCGAAAGCTACGGTGCGCGGTTGACCCTGGGCGATTCGCCATTGGGTGGCGCCGCCTTCAGGATTCACTTCCCGGCTTTGTGATCTTTATCGGCTGTACAGGCCTCATCGGGGGCAAGCCCCCTCCCACCTTTATATGTATCCAAACATCAAAATGTGGGAGGGGGCTTGCCCCCGATAGCGTCAGTCCAAACGCTACATCTTTAGCTCTCTTGTGCTCGGTAAGCCCCCGGCGTCAACCCCGTCCACTTCTTGAACGCCCGATGAAACGCCGACGGTTCGGAAAACCCCAACTGCTCGGCAATCTCCTGCAACGACAAATCCGCGCGCCCCAAATGATAGATGGCGATGTCCCGCCGCAACTCATCCTTGAGTGCCTGAAAGCTGGTGCCTTCCTCGCGCAAATGCCTGCGCAGGGTTTGCGGGCTGATGTGCAGGTGCTGGGCGACGGCTTCCAGATCGGGCCAGGGTGTACGGTCGCGGCTGAGTAAACGGCGGAGCTGGCTGCTCAAGCTGTCGCCTTCATCCGGCCGTGACAACAGGTCGGCGGGGGAGCGTTCAAGGAAGTGCTTGAGCGTGCGCTCGTCCTGCAACAGCGGCAGGCTCAGGTAGCGGCTGTGAAACACCAGGCTGCTGTTCGGTGCGCCGAATACCTGGGCACAGGGAAACAGCAGGTCATATTCGCTGGCGTGAGCCGGCATCGGGTAGCTGAAGGTGGCCTGGTGCAGGCGGATGCGTTGGCCGATCAGCCAACTGCCGAGTCGATGCCAGATCACCAGCAGGCATTCGCTGAGGAAGTGATCCGGGTCCCACAGTTGCGAGTCGTCCAGGCTCAAGCGGGCCATGTCGCCTTCACGTGTCAGATGCCAGCGTGGGCCTTGCGCAAATAGGCTATAAAACAATAAGCCGCGTTCCAGAGCCTTCTCCAGGGTGCGGCAGTGGATCAACGCGTGGCACATCATGGCGAAGGTGCCACGTTTGCTCGGGCCGTCGGCGAACCCCAGGTATTCATCGTCCAGCGCCAGCCAGAGCATTTGCAGCAGCCGGGTAAATTGTTCCGGTGCGATGCGGGCGCGGGGTTCGGTCAGCAATTCCGGGGTGATACCTGCCTGCAACAGCAGGCTCGAGTAGTCGTAGCCTGCCCTGCGCGCGCCGCCAAGGGCTGCCCGAGCGTAGTGGCTGGCGATGGTACGTTCACGCATGCGAAGGCCTCGTCCATGGAAGGGCGGATGGTAGTCATCCCCGGGTAGGGTCACAAGGCGGATATCCGCCAAATTGTAGGACGGGATTGGAGTGGTGGGCGGAAATCCGCCACTCGATCGAAGGCGTGGGAGCGTGCCGGAAAAGCCCAAGCCCTGATGTCTAAAGGCCTTCAGGGTTTTTCAGCAAAGTGGCACGGCGTTTGCGATAAGGATTACAGCGCAGGCTGGACCTACAGACCTCGCAAACAACAAATCCCTCCAGTGCAGGAGGGTTCGCAATTCAAGTGTCGTGGGCAATGGCGGATATTTGCCACACGGGACGATTGAGGAACTTTGCAATGACGACTCGTCAGCCTATCTACAAATCCCTGTACTTCCAGGTGATCGTTGCAATCGTTATCGGTATTTTGCTCGGTCACTTCTACCCAGAGACCGGTGTGGCCCTCAAGCCGCTGGGTGACGGGTTTATCAAACTGATCAAAATGGTCATCGCCCCGATCATCTTCTGCACCGTTGTCAGCGGCATCGCTGGCATGCAAAGCATGAAATCGGTGGGCAAGACCGGCGGCTACGCGCTGCTGTACTTCGAAATCGTTTCCACCGTCGCGCTGCTGATCGGCCTGATCGTGGTGAACGTCGTGCAACCGGGCGCCGGCATGCACATCGACGTAGCGACCCTGGATGCTTCCAAAGTCGCGGCCTATGTGACCGCCGGTAAAGACCAGAGCATCGTCGGCTTTATCCTCAACGTTATCCCGAACACCATCGTGGGTGCCTTCGCCAACGGCGACATCCTGCAAGTGCTGATGTTCTCGGTGATCTTCGGTTTCGCCCTGCACCGCCTAGGCGCCTACGGCAAGCCGGTACTGGATTTCATCGATCGTTTCGCCCATGTAATGTTCAACATCATCAACATGATCATGAAGCTCGCGCCAATCGGTGCCCTGGGCGCCATGGCATTCACCATCGGTGCCTACGGCGTCGGTTCGCTGGTGCAGTTGGGCCAGTTGATGATCTGCTTCTACATCACCTGCATCCTGTTCGTGCTGGTAGTGCTGGGCGGTATCTGCCGCGCTCACGGTTTCAGCGTGATCAAACTGATCCGCTACATCCGTGAAGAGCTGTTGATCGTACTGGGTACTTCCTCCTCCGAATCCGCACTGCCGCGCATGCTGATCAAGATGGAGCGTCTGGGCGCGAAGAAATCCGTAGTAGGCCTGGTGATTCCAACTGGCTACTCGTTCAACCTCGACGGTACTTCGATCTACCTGACCATGGCTGCCGTGTTTATCGCCCAGGCGACTGACACCCACATGGACATCACCCACCAGATCACCCTGCTGCTGGTGCTGCTGCTGTCCTCCAAAGGCGCTGCAGGCGTGACCGGTTCGGGCTTCATCGTACTGGCGGCCACCCTGTCGGCCGTAGGCCACCTTCCGGTTGCCGGCCTGGCGCTGATCCTGGGTATCGACCGCTTCATGTCCGAAGCCCGCGCACTGACCAACCTGGTAGGTAACGCCGTTGCCACCATCGTTGTGGCCAAATGGGTCAAGGAGCTGGACACCGACAAGCTGCAAAGCGAGCTGGCGTCCGGCGGCACCGGTATCTCGGAAACCCGTGAGCTGGATGACCTGGGCGTGGCCGAAGGCCCTGCACCTGTGGTCAAGTAAATCGCCGATGACGTGAACTAACGCCGACAGCAACGCACAAACGCCCCGACTGGTTCGGGGCGTTTGCGTTTCTGGCGCCTTACTCTGGTGGCTTTTGTTTTACAGTAGCGAATCAGTTGTAACGCTTGCAGGAGGTTATGTGGACAGTGTGGATCTGAATGTCCTGCGCAGCGTGCTCGAATGGCGCCGTGCCGGGCAGCGAGTGGTGTTGTACAGCGTGGTCCAGACCTGGGGCAGTGCGCCGCGCCCGCCGGGCGCCATGCTGGCGTTGCGGGGCGATGGGGTGGTGATCGGCTCGGTATCGGGCGGGTGCATCGAAGACGACTTGATTGCCCGCCTGCAGGATGGCCGGCTGCCTGAAGACGGGCCGCCGGTGCAGTTGGTGACCTACGGCGTCACCCGCGATGAGGCAGCGCGCTTTGGCCTGCCGTGCGGCGGCACCTTGCGCCTGACCGAGGAGCGGGTAGACGAGTGGGAGTGGGTCGCTGAGCTGTTGGCGCGGTGCGAGGATCATCAGATTGTCGCCCGGGAGTTGGAGCTGGCCACTGGCAAGGTGACGTTAACCGGTGCAAGCAAGACCGATGTTGTCACCTTCGACGGTGAGCGTCTGCGAGCCATCTACGGCCCGCGCTGGCGCCTGCTGTTGATCGGCGCCGGGCAGTTGTCGCGGTATGTGGCGGAAATGGCGCGCCTGCTGGATTTCGAAGTACTGATCTGCGACCCGCGTGAGGAGTTCGTCTACGGCTGGGAAGAGCAGCACGGCCGCTTTGTGCCGGGCATGCCTGATGAAGCGGTGCTGAATATCCAGACCGACGAGCGCACGGCCATCGTCTGCCTCACCCATGACCCGCGCCTGGATGATATGGCGTTGCTGACGGCGTTGAATTCCTCGGCGTTCTACATTGGCGCCCTCGGTTCACGGGTCAACAGCCAGAAGCGCCGGGAAACCCTGGCGGTGCTGGGCTTGTCGACGGAAGCGATTGCGCGTCTGCATGGGCCGATCGGTTTGCATATCGGCAGTCACACGCCGGCGGAAATCGCATTGTCGTTGATGGCGGAAATTGTCGCGATCAAGAACGGCGTGGCACCGATGCAGAAGAAGCCGCTGCCGGTGGTGGTTGAGTGAGCATCACTGCGATTGTGCTGGCGGCGGGGCAGGGCAGTCGTTTCCGCGCGGTGGCAGGGGCTGACCAGGACAAGTTGCTGGTTGATTGCGTGGGCCTGGATGGCGTAGTTCGGCCGGTGATCGAGCAGGTACTGAAGAATCTACCGAGTGTCGTGGTTGATCGCTGGGTGGTGACTTCACCGGATCGGTCTGAAGTGATTCGCCTGGCAGAGGCCTACGGCTGCAAGGTATTGCTGCTGCGCTCGGCCGGCATGGGCGACAGTATTGCCGCTGCGGTTGCCGCCAGTGCTTCGGCGAATGGTTGGCTGGTGGTGCTGGGGGATATGCCGTTTATTCGGTCATCGAGCATTGAGCGAGTGATTGCGGGGTTGGAGGAGGGTGGCATCAGTGTGCCGGTGCAGGGCGGGCAGTACGGGCATCCTGTGGGGTTTGGTCGGGTATTTGGGGCGCGGCTGATGGCGCTGAACGGTGACCGTGGGGCGAAATCTCTGTTTGCGCAGGCGGCGGTGTGTGAAGTCGTGGTTGAAGACCCTGGCGTACTCTGGGATGTCGACCTGCCACACTGCCTGAATTTCGAACCGATCTAAGTGTGGGAGGGGGCTTGCCCCCGATTGCGCTGGATCAGCGGCAGATGGGTTGGCTGATCCTCTGCTATCGGGGGCAAGCCCCCTCTCACAATAGGTTTTGGGAGTGTCTAGTCCTGAAATAGGTTTACACCTGTTTCACCCCAACGCCCGATGCACTGCATCGGGCGTTTTATATTTCAAGGACAGATGCGGGCGCTCTTGGTTGTAGACCAGGATTGCTTCCCGCACCATCTGCTCCGCTTGTTCCAGGTCTGTCGGCCGGTGGAGCAACAGTTCTGTTTTCAAGATGCCATTAACCCGCTCTGCCAAGGCGTTTTGGTAGCAGTCATAGCCATCGGTCATTGAACACGTGATGTCGTGCTTGGCATGGAGTTTTTGATACAGTGCCGAGCAGTACTGGGCGGATTCAACCGGTCGTCGCAACACCTTTATCGAGGTGTTTATGGGACGACCTGCAGGATGGATGCAAAAATTGACGGGCCGGGGAGCGATGCGCTCTCCAGGTGCACCCTCACTTCGTAATGAGATCGAACGGCTATTTTGGGTGCAGATTGCTACAGGCATCACAAGCGAAAAGGCAGCACATGCCGTTGGCGTATCAACCGCGGTAGGTACACGCTGGTTCCGTCATCGAGGCGGGATGCCATTATTCATGTCGAATCACATATCAGGACGATACTTATCGTTTGCAGAGCGAGAAGAGATTGGGCTGCTTCGAGCGCAAAGTGTTGGCGTTCGTGATATCGCCCGTCGCCTTGGACGAAGCCCATCGACAATTTCACGGGAGCTGACACGAAATGCTACTACCCGTTGCGGTCGGCTTGAATATCGAGCGTCAGTAGCGCAATGGAAGGCAGAACTGGTGGCCAAGAGGCCGAAACCAGCAAAACTGGTCACTAACCCGCGACTGCACCAGTACGTACGCGACCGCCTTGAGGGCAAGGTTCAAGACGCCGATGGTCGTGAGATTTCTGGGCCTCGGCAAGCGCCCTTCAAAGGCCGAAATAAACCGCATCGCAGTGACCGTAAATGGGTCAATGGCTGGTCGCCTGAACAAATTGCCAACCGGCTCCAGATCGATTTTCCGGATGATGAATCCATGCGTATCTCTCATGAAGCCATATATCAGGCGCTCTACATTCAGGGTCGAGGAGCTCTCAAGCGCGAACTGGTGAGTTGCCTGCGCTCAGGACGAGCGTTACGCGTACCGAGAGCCAGAGCGCAGGCCAAAGTGTGGGCACACGTCAGCGAGGACGTGATGATCTCCAGTCGTCCTGCTGAGGTAGAAGATCGGGCTGTACCCGGGCATTGGGAGGGCGACTTGATCATCGGTCTGAACCGTTCTGCGATTGGAACTCTGGTCGAGCGCTCAACTCGATTTACCATGCTCGTCCATCTGCCTCGCGAGAACGGTTATGGGCTAATTCCCCGCACGAAGAACGGCCCGGCGCTGGCTGGCTATGGGGCTGTTAGTATGGCCAACGCATTGAAGAAGACGGTGGCTGATCTTCCCATCGAGCTGTGGCGATCCTTGACCTGGGATCGTGGAAAGGAGCTGTCGGATCACGCTCGGTTTACCATCGAGTCCGGAGTAAAGGTTTTCTTTGCTGATCCACATAGTCCATGGCAGCGCGGCACAAACGAAAATACGAACGGCCTTCTACGGCAATACTTCCCGAAAGGGACTGACCTCTCTCGTTGGAGTGCCCAAGAAATACAGGCGGTAGCTCACGTACTCAATACTAGACCTCGAAAAACACTAGGCTGGAAAACACCCGCCGAAGCACTGAATGAGTATTTAAAGTCTGTACAACAATCCAGTGTTGCGACGACCGGTTGAATCCGCCCTGCACACCTCGATCCGAGTGATGAACCAGTTTCTGACGTGTTCGACGTGTTTTCAACGCCATGCGTAAGGCCTGGGCCACCGAGTCGGCGTGAAGGCTGCCGTGCACGTGATACCCGACAATTTTTCTTGAGAAGGCGTCTGTTATCAGGCTCAGGTAAACCGGATCATCACGCTTGGTGGATAGGTAAGTAATATCGGCCACCCAGACCTGTTCCGGACCGCTCGCGATGACTTGCTGCGGGCCTGGCTTTAGCAGATTGGGATGGCAGTGAAAGTGATGATGGCTGTCGGTCGTCTTGTGATACGCCCGTTTCCTACGAACCAACTGTCGGTGCTCGCGCAGCACCTCAAACAAGCGATCACGGCCAACATGCAGCTCAGGCTTCTCACGCTCTGCGTGCATCAATGACTGGAGTTTGCGTGTGCCGATGCAGGGTTGGCGCACTCGGATTGCCTGCACAAATTTGATGAGTTTCTGATCTTGATCGACTCGAGCCCGATAAACGCGATCACGCTTGTAAAAGGCTTGGCGGCTGATCCCCATAAACTGGCAAGCCCTGCTGACACTCAGGGTCTGGGTTTGCGCAACGACTTGCCGGGCCGCTTTTTTACGACGGATACGCCGTAGTCGTTCTTCAGAACCTCGACCAAGTCTTCGAAGAATTTGGCTTTCTGATTCGCCAGCGCCAACTGCTCCTCAAGCTCTTTGATTCTCTGCTCGGGAGTTAATGGCAAAGTGGGCTCATCCATCGGTCGGACCCTCTGGGAGCGAATGGAAGCGCCTTGGCTCCAGTCCTGTCGACCATGCTTGCGTAACCAGACCAACACCGTCGACCGGCCCTGGATCCCATAGCGCCGTTGAGCCTCTTTATAACTCAACTCGCCTTTTTCGACCTGATCGACAACCGACAATTTAAAAGTCAGCGTGTAATCGCGCTGACTGCGTTTTGCGCCCGTATCCATTGCACCCTCCTGATCAGAAGCCAGAAGGTGTAAACCTTATTCAGGACGAGACAGAGTGCATAAAAAAGCCCCGCCTGATCACTCAGGCGGGGCTTTTTAGTTGCTGCGGGAATCAGACGAGAGGTTTGCTCTCGTGCTCTGCTTCCTGTGCTGCGGCAGCAGCAGCGGCTTCCGCTTCCTTGCGACGACGACGCACTTCACGTGGATCGTTCGGCGCACGGCCGTTTTCGGTCAGGGCGCTGACCGGAGCGGCTTCAATCACGGGTGCAGCCACTTCGGCAACCACCGGCGCTTCTACCACCGGCGCAGGTTCAACGGCCGGAGCGGGCTCAACCACTGGGGCTGGCTCGGCAACCACAACTTCGGCAACCGGTGCCGGCGCTTCTTCTACCGCTGGGGCAGGTGCTGGCGCTTCGACCGGAGCGGCAGGCTCGGCCGTCCATTGGAAGGCGGTCTGTTCTTCACGAACTTCGCGAACTTCCGGGGCGGCTTCGACAACCGGTGCTTCAACCACTGCTTCAACCACTGGTTGAGGCTCAGCCACAGGTGCTGGTTCAACCGCTGCCACTTCAACTTCTGGCAGGGCTTCTTGAGCCGGAGCAACTTCCACTTCCGGAACAACCGGTGCTTCGATTGGGGTAGTCGCTTCAACAACTGGCGCTTCTACGACTGGGGTTTCGGCAGCAGGTGCTTCAACGACCGGCGCTTCAACCACTGGGGTCTGGGCAGCAGGTGCTTCTACAACGACGGCTTCTTCAACAGTCGCGGTAGCGCGCTCAGCCTGCTCGTGAGCCTGGGCTTCAGCCGGAGCGCTGATGACCGTGCTGGCAACGGCAGCGGTAACGGCCAGGCCGGCAGCCAGTTCGGCGCCAGTCGGTTCGCTGGTAGCGGCTTCTGCGTTTTCGCCGGTCTCTTCGGAGCCTTCGATCACGTTGCCGTTGGCATCGCGTTGACGCTCACGACGGTTGCTGCGACGACGCTGGCCACGGGAGCGGCGGCGTGGACGATCGCCTTCGGCGCCTTCCTGACCGTCTTCCTGCAGTTGCTCTTCGCCGGTCAACACTTCTTCTTCGCTGGCGGCAGCCGCTTGTTCTGCACGTGGTTGACGCTCTTCACGCGGAGCGCGAGGCTGGCGTTCTTCGCGCGGTGCGCGTTCCTCACGCGGCTGGCGAGCCGGGCGTTCCTCGGCAACAACAGCTGCGCCGGCAACGGCTGGCGCAGCGTCCAACGGCTCCCGCAGTTCACGCACGCGTTCTTCGCGCTCGCCACGTGGCTTGCGGTCTTCACGTGGGGCACGTGGAGTGCGTGGTGCGCGCTCTTCACGCGGTGCACGTTCTACGGTCGGGGTTTCTTCGCGGGCTTCGCGAGGCGCACGCTCTTCACGTGGGGCGCGTTCTTCACGCGGCGCACGTTCTTCGCGCGGCTTGCGCTCTTCGTCACGACGGCCGTTGCGGTTACGGCTTTGCTGGCGACCGTTGCGACGCTCTTCGTTGCGCGCTGGGCGCTCGGAAGCCGGTTTTTCAACCACGACCGGTGCGGCAGGCTCTTCCTTGGTGGCGAACAGGCTCACCAGCGATTTCACCAGGCCTTTGAACAGGCTTGGCTCAGGCATTACGGCCGGAGCGGCAACCGGGGCGGCGGCTTCAACCGGAACCGGTGCGTTGGCACGGGCCGGAGCGGTTTTCACAGCGGCTTCCTGGCGGACCAGGGTGCGGGTCGCGGCGGCTGGCTGCACTTCTTCGATTTCGGCGGCAGCAGCGGCGATTTCGTAGCTGGACTGGCCGCTGTGGGCTTCCGGGCTGTCATCACGCAGGCGCTGCACTTCGAAGTGCGGCGTTTCGAGGTGGTCGTTCGGCAGGATGACGATACGGGCACGGGTGCGCAGTTCGATCTTGGTGATCGAGTTGCGTTTTTCGTTGAGCAGGAAAGCTGCAACCGGAATCGGCACTTGTGCGCGGACTTCGGCGGTGCGGTCTTTCAGGGCTTCTTCTTCGATCAGGCGCAGGATAGCCAGGGACAGCGATTCAACGTCACGGATGATGCCGGTGCCGTTGCAACGCGGGCAGACGATGCCGCTGCTCTCGCCCAGGGACGGACGCAGGCGCTGACGGGACATTTCCAGCAGGCCGAAGCGCGAGATACGGCCCACCTGTACGCGGGCACGGTCAGCTTCCAGGCATTCGCGGACTTTCTCTTCCACGGCGCGCTGGTTCTTGGCCGGGGTCATGTCGATGAAGTCGATCACGATCAGGCCGCCGATATCACGCAGGCGCAGCTGGCGGGCGATTTCTTCAGCCGCTTCCAGGTTGGTCTGCAGGGCGGTTTCTTCGATGTCGCTGCCTTTGGTCGCACGCGCCGAGTTGATGTCGATGGACACCAGGGCTTCGGTCGGGTCGATCACGATGGAGCCACCGGAAGGCAGTTCGACCACGCGCTGGAAGGCGGTCTCGATCTGGCTTTCGATCTGGAAACGGTTGAACAGCGGAACGCTGTCTTCGTACAGCTTGATCTTGCTGGCGTACTGCGGCATCACCTGGCGGATGAAGGTCAGGGCTTCGTCCTGGGCTTCAACGCTGTCGATCAGCACTTCGCCGATGTCCTGGCGCAGGTAATCGCGGATGGCGCGGATGATCACGTTGCTTTCCTGGTAGATCAGGAACGGCGCGGAACGATCCAGGGAGGCTTCCTTGATGGCGGTCCACAGTTGCAGCAGGTAGTCGAGGTCCCACTGCATTTCTTCGCTGCTGCGGCCCAGGCCGGCGGTGCGCACGATCAGGCCCATGTCGGCCGGTGCGATCAGGCCGTTCAGCGCTTCACGCAGTTCGTTGCGCTCTTCGCCTTCGATGCGACGGGAAATACCGCCGGCACGTGGGTTGTTCGGCATCAGGACCAGGTAGCGGCCAGCCAGGCTGATGAAGGTGGTCAGGGCGGCGCCCTTGTTGCCACGTTCTTCTTTTTCGACCTGGACGATGACTTCCTGGCCTTCGCTCAGGACGTCCTTGATGTTCACGCGGCCTTCGGGGGCTTTCTTGAAGTATTCGCGGGAGATTTCTTTGAGGGGCAGGAAGCCGTGGCGCTCGGAGCCGAAATCGACAAAGGCAGCCTCGAGGCTTGGTTCGATGCGAGTAATACGGCCTTTATAGATGTTGGCCTTCTTTTGCTCGCGTGCACCGGATTCGATGTCCAGGTCGTAGAGGCGTTGGCCATCTACCAGTGCAACACGCAACTCTTCGGGTTGAGTTGCGTTAATCAGCATTCTTTTCATGTTGTACCGTCGGTTTCCGGGCTGCCGGAAACGGCGTTCGGCACACACGACTTCTCACGGTCGGTGTCAGGTGCGTCAAGAGTGGTTGGCCACTCCAGTGTCCAGCAATAACGAGCCAATTGGGCCGGTATCGCGACGGACGCGTCCTGCTTGTTAGCGGTGGTGACAAAGGCACCACTTCAACAAAAGCTAAGGTCAGGAGGAGGAATCAACCGGCGACTGTGGACGAGATGAAGCGTCTAAATATAAGCCTAGTGCTACACGGTCCGACGGTTGTGCATCTCCACCCTACACGTATCCCTGATAATTCGGGTGCTGCCGCGCGCAGAATCCGCAGCGGGTTGGCATTTACCGTGTTCTCCAATGGGGAGTCCACGCTCATGGCTAAACAAGACTAGGTGTGGGCGGTTGCGCTCTCACTCAGCTCTTAACAGGCGTTGTTTCCGAAGCATTCGCCGTGGTCTGGTCCAAGACTGACTGCACTTTGTGAACTGGCCGTAAATATCGGCGCAGAACGCGAGTATTCACTCTGCTTTCTGCACTCGCTTCAGGCCTCATGTCACCTGCGCTTGTTACAATCTTGAGCCTTCCAGGGTGGCGAAAGCCCCGTAGGACGGCCTCGCGTCCTGATGAATTGCGATGGTCAGGGCCGGCAGTTTGCCGCATGTCCTCTGTCCAGGCCGCTTTTGGCGGCGTTCGCGACTATAGCAGCAATGATTAAGTGCTTCAATTCCATAAAAAATTGTTATCATCGCCGCCATGACGACTACCGCCCCCCAGACCCCCAGCGTCCAGCTGCTTGAGGTCTCGCCGGAATATGCCGGCCAACGCATCGACAATTTTCTCCTGGCCAGGCTCAAAGGCGTGCCCAAGACCTTGATTTACCGCATCTTGCGTAAAGGTGAAGTGCGGGTGAACAAGGGCCGGATCAAGCCCGAGTACAAGTTGCAGGCGGGCGATATCGTGCGCGTGCCACCGGTGCGCGTGCCTGAGCGTGACGAGCCTGTGCCATTGGCCCAGGGCTTGTTGCAGCGCCTGGAGGCCTCGATTGTCTTCGAAGACAACAAGCTGATCGTGATCAACAAGCCCTGCGGCATTGCGGTGCATGGTGGCAGCGGCCTGAATTTCGGTGTGATCGAAGCCTTTCGTCAGTTGCGCCCGGACGCCAAGGAGCTGGAACTGGTCCACCGCCTGGACCGCGACACCTCCGGCCTGCTGATGATCGCCAAGAAACGCAGCATGTTGCGCCACCTGCACACCGCTCTGCGCGGTGATGGTGTAGACAAGCGCTACATGGCGCTGGTGCGCGGCAACTGGGCCAGCTCGATCAAGAGCGTCCGTGCGCCGTTGCAGAAGAGCAACCTACGCTCCGGCGAGCGCATGGTCGAAGTGGACGAGGAGGGCAAAGAAGCCTTGACCCTGTTCAAGGTGCTGCGCCGTTTCGGCGACTTCGCCACCATGGTCGAGGCCAAGCCGGTCACCGGGCGCACCCATCAGATTCGCGTGCACACCCTGCACGCGGGCCACTGCATCGCGGGCGATACCAAGTACGGTGACGAGGATTTCTCCAAGGAAATCCGCGACCTGGGCGGCAAGCGCTTGTTCCTGCACGCCTACATGCTCACGGTTCCGCTGCCCGATGGTGGCGAATTGAAGCTACAGGCGCCGGTCGATGAGATGTGGGCCAAGACCGTGGAGCGCTTGAGTGTCGCACCTTGATTACAAACTGCTGATTTTCGATTGGGACGGCACCCTGGCTGACTCCATTGGCCGGATTGTCGAGTCGATGCACGCTGCGTCGACGCGCTCGGGGTATGCGCTGTGCAGTGATCTGGCGGTCAAGGGCATTATCGGCCTGGGCCTTCCCGAAGCGATCCGTACCCTGTATCCCGAGATCAGCGACGCTGAACTGGTCGCGTTTCGCGAACACTATGCCGATCGCTACATCGCCCTGGAGGCTACGCCCTCGCCGCTGTTCGACGGTGTGGTGCAATCCCTGGAGGCATTCCGTACCCAGGGCTATCACCTGGCGGTCGCCACCGGCAAGGCTCGACGTGGCCTGGATCGGGTGCTCAAGGCCCACGGTTGGGAAGATTATTTCGATATCACCCGCGCCGCCGATGAAACTGCCAGCAAGCCTCATCCTCTGATGCTTGAGCAGATCCTGGCTCATTGCGGCGTGTCGCCACGCCAGGCCTTGATGGTGGGCGATGCCTCCTTCGACCTGATGATGGCACGCAATGCGGGCATGGACAGCGTGGCGGTCAGCTATGGCGCCCAGGCTGCCGAGGCGTTGCAGCAATATGAACCGCGACTGACGATCGATCATTTTTCCGAATTGCAGGCCTGGCTCAATCGGGCCCAATAAGTCTTTGCTGGGGTTGATGGCATGAGTGACGAGTGGAAAGCGCCTGAAAAGGCTGAAAGCAGTGATGACAAAAGCTGGAAGCTGCTGGAGAAGACCCTCCTGGCCAGCGTCCAGGAACAGCGCCGCGCGCGACGTTGGGGGATTTTCTTCAAACTGCTGACCTTTGTCTGGCTCATCGGCATGCTGGCGTTGTTCAGCCCGCTGATGGACATGGAGAAAAGCGCAACCCGTGGCGCCCACTACACCGCCCTGATCGAAGTGCGCGGGGTGATTGCCGACAAGGAGTCTGCCAGCGCCGACAACATCGTCAGCAGCCTGCGCGCCGCTTTCGAAGACCCTAAGGTCAAAGGTGTGATCCTGCGCATCAACAGCCCGGGCGGCAGTCCGGTGCAGTCGGGTTATGTGTATGACGAGATTCGCCGTCTGCGTGGCCTGCACCCGGATACCAAGCTGTATGCGGTGATTTCCGATCTGGGCGCTTCCGGTGCGTATTACATCGCCAGTGCTGCTGATCAGATCTACGCCGACAAGGCCAGTCTGGTGGGGTCTATTGGTGTAACGGCAGCGGGCTATGGGTTTGTCGGCACCATGGAGAAGCTGGGGGTTGAGCGGCGCACCTATACGTCGGGTGAGCACAAGTCGTTCCTTGATCCGTTCCAGCCGCAAAAAGCTGATGAAACCCAGTTCTGGCAGGGCGTGCTCGACACCACCCATCGCCAGTTCATCGCTAGCGTAAAGCAGGGGCGTGGGGATCGCCTGAAGGACAAAGACCATCCGGAGCTGTTCTCCGGCTTGGTGTGGTCAGGCGAGCAGGCGTTGCCGTTGGGCTTGATCGACGGCCTGGGCAGTGCCAGTTCGGTGGCGCGGGACGTGATTGGCGAGAAAGAGTTGGTGGATTTTACGGTTGAGGAATCGCCGTTTGATCGTTTCTCCAAGCGGCTCGGTGCGAGCGTGGCGGAGAAGCTGGCCTTTTACATGGGCTTCCAAGGCCCGGCTCTGCGCTGAGCCTCAGGCTACATGTAGATGAAAGTGTGGGAGGGGGCTTGCCCCCGATTGCGGTGGGTCCGCTGCGGGTTAGTTGGCTGATCCTCTGCTATCGGGGGCAAGCCCCCTCCCACATTTGCTTGTGGTGTTCTCAGGGGATTTGCACGCCTTCGGCCAGCAGCATATCCACCAGTCGAATCAGTGGCAGGCCCACTAAGCTGGTCGCATCCGGTCCTTCAGTGCTCTGGAATAGGCTCACCCCCAAACCTTCTGCCTTGAAGCTTCCTGCACAGTCATACGGCTGCTCGACTCGCAAATAGCGCTCGATGCGCTCTGCATCGAGTTCGCGCATATGTACGGTAAAAGGCACGCAGTCGACCTGGCAGCTGCCTGTCTCGCTGTTCAGCAGCGCCAACCCAGTGAGGAAGCTGACGCGCTTGCCACTGGCTGCCAGCAGTTGCTCGCGGGCATTTTCGAAGGTGTGCGGCTTGCCAATGATCCGACCATCGAGTGCGGCCACCTGGTCGGAGCCGATGATCAAATGCCCCGGATGACTGCTCGTCAGGGCGCGGGCTTTTTGCTCAGCCAGGCGCTTGACCAGTTCGATGGCGGGTTCATTTGCACGGTGGCTTTCATCGATATCCGGCGAGCTGCAGATGAACGGCAGGTGCAGGCGGCTCAGCAATTCCCGGCGATACACCGAGCTGGATGCGAGTAATAAAGGCAGCATGGGCGTCTCCTCAGGTCGGCAGCGGATTCTAGCGGGGCGACCGGCTGACGCACAGGGCTGAATTTCCTTTGACATGGCTGGGTGCATCCCTATAATGCTGCGCCTATGTTGAATGACCCGATTCCACCTCACGTTGACCCGCGCAAATTGGCTGATCGTGGCACTTCCCTTCAAGGTGAGTTGCTGCTGGCCGATTTGGAGAGACTCTGCGACCCGCTTTCCGATACTGTCGGTACGGTGCAGGCCAAATTCGTTTTTGAACGAGATGAACGTAAGTCTGTGGTAATCCACAGTTTTATCGACACCGAAGTCAAAATGGTTTGCCAGCGTTGTCTTGAGCTGGTCACCCTGCCGATCCACAGCGAGTGCAGTTATGCTGTGGTGAAGGAGGGTGCGAATACCCAGTCGTTGCCGAAAGGTTATGACGTGCTGGAACTGGGCGAAGATCCTTTGGATCTGCATGCACTGATCGAGGAGGAGCTTCTGCTCGCCTTGCCCATTGTGCCTGCTCATCATCCGGAAGAATGCCAGCAGCCGGCGGGCCTCGATGACGAGCCCGAACCGAGCGAGGACGAGGTAACGCGGTCCAACCCGTTCAGTGTATTGGCGCAGTTAAAGCGTGACCCAAACGTTTAGGAGTTAATCAATTATGGCTGTTCAGCAGAACAAAAAATCCCGCTCCGCCCGTGACATGCGCCGTTCGCACGACGCTCTCGAGGCTAGCACCCTGTCCGTGGAAAAGACCACCGGTGAAGTTCACCTGCGTCACCACGTATCGCCAGAAGGCGTATACCGTGGCCGTAAAGTGATCGACAAGGGCGCTGACGAGTAATCACTTGTCTGCTCTAGTCATCGCGATAGACGCAATGGGCGGGGACTTCGGTCCCCGCAGCATTGTTCAGGCCTGCATTGCCAGCCTGTCTGCAACACCCTCGCTGCACCTGACCCTTGTCGGTCAACCCTCCTTACTTGAAGAACTGATTGCCAGCCATCCGGCGGTGGATCGCGCGCGCCTGACGATTACGCCAGCCAGCGAAACCATCACCATGGATGAAAAGCCGGCGGCCGCCCTGCGTGGCAAGCCTGACTCTTCGATGCGGGTGGCTCTGGAGCTGCTGCGTGATGGCAAGGTGCAAGCCTGTGTCAGCGCCGGCAATACCGGGGCCCTGATGGCGTTGTCGCGGTTTGTGCTCAAGACGCTGCCCGGCATTGACCGGCCCGCGATGGTGGCGGCGATTCCGACGCAGAAAGGCTATTGCCAGTTGCTGGACCTGGGCGCAAACGTCGATTGCAGCGCCGAGCATCTGCTCCAGTTTGCCGTGATGGGCTCGGTGGCCGCCGAAGCGCTGGGCGTGGCCCGGCCACGGGTGGCCTTGCTGAATATCGGCACCGAAGACATCAAGGGCAACCAGCAGGTCAAGCTGGCCGCCACGTTGCTGCAAGGCGCGCGGGGGTTGAATTACGTCGGGTTTGTCGAAGGTGACGGCTTGTACCGTGGCGAAGCGGACGTGGTGGTGTGTGATGGGTTTGTCGGCAATATCCTGCTCAAATCCAGTGAAGGCCTGGCGACCATGATCGCCACGCGTATTGAAGCGCTGTTCAAGCAGAGCCTCGCATCGCGCCTGGTCGGCGCCCTGGCGCTGCCGCTGATGCGCCGCCTGCAGGCTGATCTGGCTCCGGCGCGGCATAATGGCGCGAGTTTCCTGGGGTTGCAGGGCATCGTGGTAAAAAGCCACGGCTCGGCCGGTGTCGAGGGGTTTCAAAGTGCGATCGCGCGGGCAGTGATCGAGATCCAGGAAAACCTGCCGCAACGCTTGCACGGCCGTCTTGAGGACCTGTTGCCTTAGGCGAATCGGCCCGGGAGTGCTTAAATGTGACCGGCCAGTTCAATTGACCATCCAATCTGTCAGTTTCGTGCGCTCCCACTGTAGGAGTGCGCTTTTTTGACGACCAGATCATTAGGGGCTTGTTACATGTCTACATCCCTCGCATTCGTCTTTCCAGGGCAGGGTTCGCAGTCCCTCGGCATGTTGGCCGAGCTGGGCGCGCAATACCCGCTGATCCTGGACACCTTCAAGGAAGCTTCCGACGCCCTGGGTTACGACCTGTGGGCACTGACCCAACAGGGGCCGGAAGAGCAACTCAATCAAACCGATAAAACCCAGCCGGCCATCCTGACCGCTTCGATCGCCCTGTGGCGCTTGTGGCTGGCGGAAGGCGGCGCACGCCCTGCATTCGTCGCCGGCCACAGCCTGGGCGAATACAGCGCCCTGGTTGCAGCGGGCAGCCTGACCTTGGGTGAGGCGGTCAAGCTGGTCGAGCGTCGCGGCCAATTGATGCAAGAAGCCGTTCCGGCCGGGCAGGGCGGCATGGCCGCAATCCTGGGCCTGGACGACGCTGTGGTGATCGAGGCCTGTGCCGAAGCGGCCCAGGGCGAAGTGGTCAGCGCAGTAAACTTCAACTCCCCTGGCCAGGTGGTGATTGCCGGTGCCAAGGCTGCCGTTGAGCGTGCCATCGAAGGCTGCAAGGCCCGTGGTGCCAAGCGCGCGTTGCCGTTGCCGGTGAGCGTACCGTCGCACTGCGAGCTGATGCGCCCGGCTGCCGAGCGTTTTGCCGAGTCCATCGCCGCCATCAACTGGCAGGCGCCGCAGATACCGCTGGTGCAGAACGTCAGCGCCGCCGTGGCTGCTGACCTCGATACCCTCAAGCGCGACCTGCTGGAACAGCTCTACAAGCCGGTACGCTGGGTTGAATCGGTCCAGACCCTGGCTGCCAATGGCGCGACTGAACTGGTTGAGTGTGGTCCGGGCAAAGTCCTGGCCGGCCTGAACAAGCGCTGCGCCGACGGCGTGTCGACTGCCAACCTCAATACCCCTGACGCCTTTGCTGCCGCTCGCGCGGCACTGGCCTGAATCCCTGAACTTAGGAGAAGCCTGCATGAGTCTGCAAGGTAAAGTTGCACTGGTCACCGGCGCAAGCCGTGGCATCGGCCAGGCGATCGCCCTGGAGCTGGGCCGTCAGGGCGCCGTTGTGATCGGCACCGCCACTTCCGCTTCGGGCGCCGAGCGTATCGCCGCGACCCTGAAGGAAAACGGCGTGCAAGGCACTGGTCTTGAGCTGAACGTGACCAGCGATGAGTCCGTGGCTGCCGTGCTGGCCGAGATCACCGCACAGTTCGGCGCGCCGGCGATTCTGGTGAATAACGCCGGCATCACCCGCGACAACCTGATGATGCGCATGAAAGACGACGAGTGGTACGACGTGGTCGACACCAACTTGAACAGTCTGTTTCGCCTCTCCAAGGGCGTTTTGCGCGGCATGACCAAGGCGCGTTGGGGCCGAATTATCAATATTGGCTCTGTAGTGGGTGCCATGGGCAACGCAGGCCAAGTAAACTACGCAGCCGCCAAGGCCGGTCTGGAAGGTTTCAGCCGTGCATTGGCACGTGAAGTCGGCTCGCGGTCGATTACGGTCAACTCGGTGGCCCCAGGGTTCATCGACACCGATATGACCCGCGAACTGCCGGAAGCACAGCGTGAAGCGTTGCTGACGCAGATTCCGCTGGGCCGTCTGGGCCAGGCTCAAGAGATCGCGAATGTGGTCACTTTCCTGGCATCCGACGGTGCGGCATACGTGACTGGGGCTACAATCCCGGTGAACGGCGGGATGTACATGAGTTAAATTGTGACGGATCGCTTCAAAAATATGTCATACGAGCTGTCTAAAATCCGTTATAAAGCTGCAACTTAATTTATAGGCAGGTGGTCGACCGGGTACAGGGTGAAGCTTTCAGTTGAAAAGCTGAAAAGGCTTTCTATACACTTACCCACTGGCCAGCTGCCTGAATTTGTCCATTAGGAGTTAAACAAGGTATGAGCACCATCGAAGAGCGCGTCAAGAAAATCGTCGCCGAGCAACTGGGCGTTAAAGAAGAAGAAGTGGTCAACACTGCTTCCTTCGTAGAAGACCTGGGTGCCGATTCCCTTGACACCGTTGAGCTGGTGATGGCTCTGGAAGAGGAATTCGAGACCGAAATCCCGGACGAAGAAGCTGAAAAAATCACTACTGTTCAAGCTGCTATCGACTACGTTACTAGCCACCAGGCGTAATAGTTTGTAGTCGTCGCTTGCTGTCAGGGAAAAACCGCACTGCTGTAACGGCGTGCGGTTTTTTCTTTAGCCCTGATGAAAAGTACGCGCTGAAGCAAAAGTGTCGTCATTAGAAAAAGGAGAGTGCTGTGTCGCGTAGACGCGTCGTAGTCACCGGTATGGGTATGTTGTCGCCACTGGGCACGGATGTGCCAAGCAGTTGGCAGGGCATTCTGGCTGGCCGCAGTGGTATTGGTCTGATCGAACACACGGACCTTTCTGCCTATTCCACCCGTTTTGGCGGCTCGGTAAAGGGTTTCAATGTCGAGGAATATCTCTCGGTCAAGGAATCCCGCAAACTCGACCTGTTCATTCAATACGGCCTGGCAGCCGGTTTTCAGGCGGTACGCAATGCCGGCCTGGAAGTCACCGACGCCAACCGTGACCGCATCGGCGTGGCCATGGGTTCGGGTATTGGCGGTTTGACCAATATCGAAGAAACCAGCCGCACGTTGCACGATTCCGGCCCCCGTCGAATTTCACCGTTCTTCGTTCCGGGCTCGATCATCAATATGATTTCCGGTTTCCTGTCCATCCACCTGGGCGCACAGGGACCTAACTACGCCATCGCCACGGCGTGCACCACCGGCACGCATTGCATTGGCATGGCGGCGCGCAATATCGCCTATGACGAAGCCGACGTGATGATCGCCGGCGGCGCCGAGATGGCGGCGTGCGGCCTCGGCATGGGCGGCTTCGGCGCGTCCCGTGCGCTGTCGACGCGTAACGACGAGCCGACCCGCGCCAGCCGTCCATGGGACAAAGGCCGTGATGGCTTTGTACTGTCCGACGGTGCCGGCGCCCTGGTGCTGGAAGAGTTGGAACACGCCAAGGCGCGTGGTGCCACCATCTACGCCGAGCTGATCGGCTTTGGCATGAGCGGTGACGCCTACCACATGACCTCACCGCCGTCCGACGGTGCCGGTGCTGCGCGTTGCATCACCAACGCCCTGCGCGATGCGAAGGTCAATGCGGACCAGGTGCAGTACATCAACGCCCATGGTACTTCGACCCCGACGGGCGACCTGGCGGAAGCCGAGGCCATCAAGTCGGTATTCGGCGAGCACGCCTACAAGCTGGCGGTCAGCTCTACCAAGTCCATGACCGGTCACCTGTTGGGTGCGGCGGGCGCGGTCGAGGCGATCTTCAGTGTGATGGCCATCAAGGATCAGGTCGCGCCGCCGACCATCAACCTGGATGAGCCTGACGAAGGCTGCGACCTGAACTTCGTGCCACACGAAGCGCAGCCGATGCCGATCGACGTGGTGATCTCCAATTCGTTCGGTTTTGGCGGCACCAACGGTTCCCTGGTGTTCCGCCGGTTCGCCGAGTGATGCACAGCTGGGTCGACGGTCAGCCAGCGGACAGCGTGCCCCTGAAAGATCGCGGCCTGGCGTATGGCGATGGGTTGTTCGAGACCATCGCCGTAAAGGCCGGGCAGCCGGTGCTGCTCGACCGTCACCTGCAACGCCTCGACGAGGGTTGCAGGCGCCTCGCCTTGGTTGCGGATCCGGTGTTGATCCGCAGCGAAGTGCTGGCCTACGCCACCGCCCTTGGCGAGGGTGTCCTCAAATTGATCCTGACCCGTGGCGACAGCCTGCGCGGTTATGGCATCAACCCTGGCGCACCGGTGCGCCGTATCTTGCAGGGCAGCCCGCCCGCTAACTATCCCAACGCCCATGGAACCGATGGCATCCGCCTGTTTCCCTGTGCTACCCGGTTGGCCGAGCAGCCGTTGCTGGCCGGTCTCAAACACCTCAATCGCCTGGAACAGGTGATCGCCCGCGCCGAATGGCAGGACGCCGAGCACGCTGAAGGCTTGATGCTGGATGTGTCCGGTCGCGTGATCGAAGGCGTATTCAGCAACCTGTTCCTGGTGCGCAACGGCTTGTTACTAACCGCTGATCTGACGCGTTGCGGCGTGGCCGGGGTGATGCGTGCCGAGATTCTGGCCCAGGCACAGACCCTGGGCGTCCCGGTGGCCGTGGCCGACATCAGTGTCGAGCAATTGCAGCAAGCTGACGAAGTCTTCGTGTGCAACAGTGTTTATGGCATTTGGCCGGTGCGCGAGTGCGCTGCGATGAGCTGGTCGGTTGGCCCGCTCACCCGTAAACTGCAGGGCATTGTTCGCGCGCTATTGGAAATCTGAGTTGATACGAAAACTGGTTGTACTGCTGCTGGTCGGTCTGTTCTCGGCGGCTTTGCTGTTGGGCTATGGCGCCTGGAAATACGACGCTGCCCTGAAGCAGCCCTTGAACCTGACCCAGGAGCAATTGCTCGACGTACCGGCTGGGGCGACCCCCACTGGCACCTTCAATCGCCTGGAAGCCGACGGCGTGCTGGACGGTGCCTTCTGGTTGCGCCTGTACTGGCGCTTCAACCTGGACGGCCAGCCATTGCACAGCGGCGAATACCGCATGACGTCCGGCATGACGGCGCAGGGCCTGATCGGCCTGTGGCAGCGTGGCGAAGTGGTGCAATACAGCCTGACTCTGGTTGAGGGCTGGAACTTCCGCCAGGTACGCTCGGCGCTGGCCAAGCATGAAAAGATCGTGCAGACCCTCTCGGGCCTGAGCGACAGCGAAGTCATGGACAAGCTCGGTCACCCTGGCGTGTTTCCCGAGGGGCGGTTCTTCCCCGATACCTACCGTTTTGTGCGCGGGATGACCGACGTCGAATTCCTGAAAAAAGCCTACAACCGCCTGGACGATGTCCTCGCTCAGGAGTGGAGCAAGCGCGCCGCCGATGCGCCGTACACCGACCCTTATCAAGCACTGATCATGGCCTCCCTGGTGGAGAAAGAGACGGGCGTGCCTGAAGAACGTGGGCAGATTGCCGGGGTGTTTGTACGTCGCCTGAAGATCGGCATGTTGCTGCAGACCGACCCGACGGTGATCTACGGCCTGGGCGAGCGCTACAACGGCAAGTTGACCCGCGCGCACCTCAAGGAAGCCAACCCCTACAACACCTACATGGTGGCCGGCTTGCCGCCGACGCCCATCGCCATGGTCGGCCGCGAGGCGATCCATGCCGCGCTGAACCCGGTGCCGGGCAGCAGCCTGTATTTCGTTGCCCGTGGCGATGGCAGCCACATTTTCTCCGATAACCTGGATGCGCATAATGCCGCCGTGCGTGAGTTCCAACTCAAGCGGCGCGCCGATTACCGCTCCAGCCCGGCGCCGGTGGTGAAGCCTGCCGAAGACGCAACGCCACCGGCGGATGTGCCTGCCGAGACGCCGGTAGAACCGCCGGCGGACCCTGCACCGGACGCCACCGCGCCGCAAAGCCCGCAATAATTCTGACTAAGGACTGCCTGTGACTGGCTTGTTTATTACCCTGGAAGGCCCCGAAGGCGCCGGAAAAAGCACCAACCGCGATTACCTGGCCGAGCGCTTGCGCAGCGAAGGCATCGAGGTGGTGTTGACCCGCGAGCCCGGTGGCACGCCGCTGGCCGAGCGTATCCGCGAAGTGCTGCTGGCGCCAGGTGACGAGCAGATGAACCCGGACACCGAGCTGCTGCTGGTGTTCGCCGCCCGTGCCCAGCACCTGGCCGAGGTGATCCGTCCGGCCCTGGCCCGTGGTGCCGTGGTAATCTGCGATCGGTTCACCGATTCTACCTATGCCTATCAGGGCGGCGGTCGGGGCTTGTCCGTGGAGCGCATCGCCACCCTGGAAACCTTTGTCCAGGGCGAATTGCGCCCTGACCTGACCCTGCTGTTCGATCTGCCGGTGGAAGTCGGCATGGCCCGCGCCAGTGCCCGTGGCCGCCTGGACCGCTTCGAGCTGGAAGGCGATGAGTTCTTCAACGCGGTACGCAGTGCATTCCTCACGCTTGCCAAGGCTGAGCCTGCGCGGTATTCGTTGTTGGATGCCGCCCAACCGCTGGCGCAGGTGCAGCAAGCCATCGACGCGCTGCTACCTAAACTGCTGGAGCGCGCCCGTGGCTGAAGCCTACCCGTGGCAGGACAGCCTGTGGCAACAACTGGCCGGCCGTGCCCAGCACGCCCACGCCTACCTGTTGCATGGGCCGGTGGGGATCGGCAAGCGAGCGTTGGCCGAGCGCCTGATGGCCAGCCTGCTGTGTCAGCGCCCGGTCAAGCTTGAAGCCTGCGGCGAGTGCAAATCCTGCCTGCTGCTCAAGGCCGGCAGCCACCCGGATAACTACCTGCTGGAGCCCGAAGAGGCCGACAAGGCAATCAAGGTCGACCAGGTGCGCGACCTGGTCAGCTTCGTGGTGCAGACCGCACAGATGGGCGGGCGCAAGGTGGTGCTGATCGAGCCGGTGGAGGCGATGAACATCAATGCTGCCAACGCCTTGCTCAAAAGCCTGGAGGAGCCGTCCGGCGATACGGTGTTGCTGCTGGTGAGTCACCAGTCCAGCCGTTTGCTGCCGACCATCCGCAGCCGCTGCGTGCAGCAGGCCTGCCCGCTGCCAAGCGAGGCCATGAGCCTTGCGTGGCTGGCGCAGGCGTTGCCGGAGTGTTCCCAGGACGAACGGGTCGAGCTGCTGACCCTGGCCGCCGGCTCGCCGTTGGCCGCCGTGAAGCTGCACGCCCAGGGCGTGCGTGAACAACGTGCGCTGGTGGTGGACGGGGTCAAGAAACTGATCAAGCAGGAAGTGTCCGCCACCCAGCTGGCAGAAAGCGCCTGGAAGGACATCCCCCTGCAGTTGCTGTTCGACTGGTTCTGCGACTGGTCAAGCCTGATCCTGCGCTACCAGCTGACCCAGGATGAAAACGGTCTGGGCCTGCCGGATATGCGAAAGGTGGTGCAATACCTGGCGCAGAAAAGTGCCCAGGACAAGGTGCTGACCCTCCAGGACTGGATCCTCGCCCAGCGCCAGAAGGTGCTGGGCAAGGCCAACCTCAACCGCGTTCTGCTGCTGGAAGCGTTGCTGGTGCAGTGGGTCGGTTTGCTCGGCCGTCGTTAATTCCCGTGGCCGGCGGGTGTATCGTCGGCCAGACACTTTTCGTGACTGAAGTTGTAGATTCCTATGATTGTAGATTCCCACTGCCACCTTGACCGTCTCGACCTGGCCCAGCACGGCGGCTCCCTTGACGCTGCCCTCGACGCCGCCCGCCAGCGTGGGGTAGGGCACTTCCTGTGCATCGGCGTCAGCGCGGAGAATGCGGCGGACGTCAAAGCCCTGGCCGAGCGTTATGCCGATGTGCATTGCTCGGTGGGTATCCACCCGCTGGACCTCAAGCCCGGTGAAGCCCCGGCACTCGACTGGCTGCTGGGTGAGCTCAATCACCCGCGCGTGGTGGCCATCGGCGAGACCGGCCTGGATTACCACTACGAACCCGAAGCCGCCGAGTTGCAGCAGGCTTCGTTCCGCCTGCACCTGCAAGCCGCCCGGCAGACAGGTAAACCGGTGATCGTCCACACCCGTGGCGCCCGTGCCGATACCCTGACCCTGCTGCGCGAAGCGGCATTGCCCCAGGCCGGCGTGTTGCATTGCTTTACCGAAGACTGGGACATGGCCAAGGCGGCGCTGGACCTGGGGTTCTATATTTCGCTGTCGGGCATCGTCACCTTCCGCAACGCCGATGCCTTGCGTGATGTGGCACGCCAGGTGCCCGCCGATCGCCTGCTGGTGGAAACCGACTCGCCGTACCTGGCGCCCATCCCCCATCGCGGCAAGCCGAACCTGCCGGAGTATGTGCGCGACGTGGCGGATTACCTGGCGATGCTGCGCGGCGAGTCCTACGAGCGTTTTGCCGAGCAGACCACGGAAAACTTCAAGCGACTGTTCCCGCTGGCTCACGTAACCCGCTAGCGTTGCCGAATCGCAGGCAAAAAAAACCCGGGTTCTGGGGGGTGAATCCGGGCTAAGACCATTAGGAGTAAAACAAGGGTACGCGGTCCGTTGGTACCCAGGTCGGCGCTTCACTTGGGGGAGATGTCACGTCGACAGTTCAAGTATTGATCAGTATCCGATTCAGTCCAGTCGCGACTGATCGTTTTTTAAACAGATTTGGAATACGCGCGCTTCGCTTGAGTTCTCATCGGGCCGGTGCACGGGTGCGGTTGTTGCGTATTATTTCTGACTGATATCAATGAAAACGTTGGCGCGCTGAAAGTAAAGTGCATTGCGGGTTCACATAGACATTGCCCAACGACCGTTCAGTCGGGATAATCCCTCGCACCGGGTAAATCGTATCGCCACGTATCTGTGGCCCTGCGCAACCCTCCCTAATCCGACCTTTGCAGACCTCTTCCTCATGCACAAAGAACCCCGTAAGGTCCGTGAGTTTCGCCGCCGTGAGCAGGAAATTCTCGACACCGCACTCAAGCTGTTCCTTGAACAAGGTGAAGACAGCGTCACCGTCGAGATGATCGCGGATGCCGTGGGTATCGGCAAAGGCACGATCTACAAGCACTTCAAGTCCAAGGCCGAGATCTACCTGCGCCTGATGCTCGACTACGAGCGCGACTTGAACGAGCTGCTGCATTCGGCCGACGTCGACAAGGACAAGGAAGCCCTGTCCCGTGCCTACTTCGAGTTCCGCATGCGTGACCCGCAGCGCTATCGCCTGTTCGACCGGCTGGAAGAGAAGGTGGTCAAGGGCCATCAGGTGCCGGAGATGGTCGAGGAACTGCACAAGATTCGCGCCTCGAACTTCGAACGCCTGACCCTGCTGATCAAGGGCCGCATCAGTGAAGGCAAGCTTGAAGATGTGCCGCCGTATTTCCACTATTGCGCCGCCTGGGCCCTGGTGCACGGTGCCGTGGCGCTTTACCACTCGCCGTTCTGGAGCAACGTGCTGGAAGACCAGGAAGGTTTCTTCCAGTTTTTGATGGATATCGGCGTGCGTATGGGCAACAAGCGCAAGCACAGCAGCGAGCCCCCGGCGATTGAAGCAACGCCGGCCCAAACGCCTGCCACGTAATGATTTGCTGCCAGGCGTAGTACCCCAGGAATATACTCAGGCAAGGACTCTTGCTAAAAGCTGATTTATCAGTCAGCTTTTAGCGCGCCCGAATCATCCTCTGCCGGAGTGATCCATGATCGTTGATCGTCAAGGCAGGCGTTTTCGCAATTTGCGGATCAGCCTGACCTCAGCCTGCAATTACGCGTGTACCTACTGCGTGCCCAACGGCAAGCGGCTGGTGGCTGCCCAGGACGAACTCTCGGCCGAGGCCATGGCCCGTGGTGTGGAATACCTGATCGAAGCGGCGGGCATCGACCGCCTGCGCATCACTGGCGGTGAGCCGCTGGTCAGCCCCAAGCTGGAAGCTTTCATGGGCGCCGTGGGGGGGATGGGTCTCAGCGATATCAGCCTGACCACCAACGGCCAACTGCTGGCGCGCAAGCTGCCGCTGCTGGTGGAAGCCGGGATCAAGCGCATCAACGTGTCCCTCGACACCCTGGATGCGGATGCCTTCCGTAGTATCGCCCGTGGTGGCGACCTGGCCACGGTGCTCGACGGCATGGACCGGGCCCGCGCTGCCGGCATCAAGATCAAGGTCAATATGGTGCCGTTACGCGGCCAGAACCTCGACCAGGTCATGCCGCTGCTCGACTACTGCCTGGAGCGTGGCTACGAGTTGCGCTTTATCGAGTTGATGCGCATGGGCCACTTGGCCAAGGACTCCAACGCGTTCCTGCAGCAGTTTGTCAGCCTGCAACAACTGCTGGGCCTGATCGGCGAACAGTATGAATACCTGCAAGCCAACGCCCCCGTGGACGCCACGGCCGTACGCTACGAAGTGCCGGGCAAGGGTTTCTTTGGTGTGATCGCCAACGAGAGCGTGCCGTTCTGCCGCACCTGTTCGCGGTTGCGCTTGTCGTCCACTGGTTGGCTGCATGGCTGCCTGTCGTCGAGTAACCGTCACTACGTCGGCGACCTGCTGGACAAGCCGCGCCATCAAGCGCTGCCGGCGTTGCAAGGCCTGTTGATGAAGGCCCTGGGCGACAAACAGGAAGTGGCCTTCTCGGGCGGTGCAACCATCATGAAGATCATCGGCGGCTAACCAACCCGCCCAGACAGCACACAACCAAATGTGGGAGGGGGCAAGCCCCCTCCCACATTTGTTATGGGTTGTCACCAAATGGCGCAAAACCTGCATCACACGCCCATTCGCCGGTTTTCCGTCACCGGCTTCTGGAGGATTAGGATGCGTAGTCTGGTTTTGTTGCTGGCGTCGTTGACGCTGAGTGGCTGCATGACCGTCAGCGATATGGCCGAAGGCACCCGCTATCAGATGAGCGACGCCGGTTTGCTCGACTACAGCGATACCCGCCGTACCGCCTCGGTACGCATACAGCCGGACTCCTTCGTCTTTATCGCCCAGGGCGCCTTTGTGCCGCCGGGCAGTGCCTATCCGCGTCCGAACGTGGTGGCCGAAGAAGCCTTCAATGGTTTTGTCGAATACTTCCCCATGGTGCGCCGCGCCCGTCAGCCCGAAGGCCTGGAGCAGGCCATGGCCGAAGCCCGTGCGGCGGGGGCTCACTACCTGCTGTACTGCCGTTTCGCCAAGGCGGATGACCGCATCGGCAACGCGGATGAATGGGCTGACCAGGAGGCCCTCGACCGTGTCGGCCTGGACAGCGGCGTTATCCAGATCATGTTGATCGAGACCAGCACCCAGTATTTGATTGATACTGCCCGTATTCGCAGTCGTGGCGGTTTACTGACGTTCCACGACAACAAGCCACAAGACCTGATCGCCCGCCCGCTGGCGCAGTATGCTCGCGGTCTGCTGGGGATGAGTGATCAGTAAGGACCAGGAGAACCCCATGACCGATACCGCCAAGGCCAACGACCTGTTGGCCCAACTGCCCAAAGGCAAGGGACCGGCCCCGGTGCACCTGTGGAACCCGGACTTCTGCGGCAATATCGACATGCGCATCGCCCGTGATGGCACCTGGTTCTACCAGGGCACGCCGATCGGGCGCAAGCCGATGGTCAAGCTGTTCTCCAACATCATCCGCCGCGATGGCGATGATTACTTTCTGATCACCCCCGTGGAAAAAGTCGGCATCACCGTCGATGATGCGCCGTTTGTCGCCATTACCCTGGAAGTCGAAGGGCAGGGCGAAAGCCAGGTGCTGCGCTTCACCACTAACGTCGATGAGCAGGTCGAAGCCGGCCTCGAACACCCGCTGCGGGTGGTGATCGATTCCGTCACCCAGGAACCTGCGCCCTATGTGCGAGTGCGCAGCAACCTCGAAGCCCTGGTGCACCGCAATGCGTTCTACCAATTGGTGGAGCTGGCAGTGAGCCGTCCGATCAACGGTCAGAACTGGCTGGGCGTCTGGAGCGCAGGGGAGTTTTTCCCCATTGGCCTGGAACCCTGAGGCCGGTTTTTTCATTTCCCTGAAATAATTCACTTGCTGCACATGGGCGCTTTGCGTTATCAATTTGTACATGATTAGACATGTTCGATTTGATAAGAAAAAACGCGTCGTCGACGAGCTCATCCGCCGTATCGAGGGTGGGGTGATGGCCGACGGTTTCCTGCTGCCGGGCGAGCATCAGTTGGCCGAGGAGTTCGCGGTCAGCCGCGGCACCCTGCGTGAGGCCCTCGCCGAACTCAAGCGGCGTAACTATATTGCGACCCAGAGCGGCGTCGGCTCCATCGTCACCTTTGACGGCATGGTGCTCGACCAGCGCAGTGGCTGGGCCCAAGCCCTGGCGGACACCGGTGCGAAGGTCAATACCGATATCCTGCGCCTGGAAGCGGTGACCCGTCCGGACCTGTTCAGCCGTTTTGGCAGCGACCAATTCATTGCCCTCGACCGTCGCCGTCGCACCACTGACGGCACTGCCGTGTCCCTGGAACGCTCGCTGATGCCCGCTTCCGGAGGCCTGGAGGGCCTGCCGAGAGTCGGCCTGATCGATAATTCCCTGACCATTACCCTGGCTGCCTACGGTTATGTCGGCGCCGAAGGCGACCAATGGATCGGTGCAGAGCCCCTCAGCGATGAAGATGCCGAGTTGCTTGGCCGGCCAGCCGGCACGGTGTTCCTCAAGGCCTCGCGTACCACCTACGACCGTCGCGAGCGTTTCATGGAGTACGTCGAAAGCTTGCTCGATCCCCTGCACTTTCGCCTGCACCTGCAATTTGGAAACTCGAAATGACCCCGCTCAATCGCGCCCTCGGCGCCTTCTACGGCCTGGCCTTGGGCGATGCCCTGGGCATGCCGACCCAGTCCCTGAGCCGCGAACAGGTGCGCGCGCGTTTCGGTGCCATCACCGGCCTTGAAGACGCCGACGCGGACCAGCCCATCGCACCGAACATGCCCGCCGGCTCCATCACCGATGACACCGAACAGGCCATCCTGGTGGGCGAGTTGCTGGTGGAAGGCCGAGGCAAGATTGAACCCACTGTGCTTGCCCAACGCCTGATCGACTGGGAAGCGGTGATGCGTGCCAAGGGCTCGCAGGATTTGCTCGGCCCCTCCACCAAGCGCGCGATCGACATGATCCTCGCCGGCCACACCCCGGAAGAGTCTGGCCGTTACGGCACCACCAACGGCGCCGCGATGCGCATCACGCCGGTGGGGATTGCCGCCGATGTCAGTGACCCGGCACCGTTTATCCAGGCGGTGATCCAGGCCTGTCAGGTTACCCACAACACCACCCTGGGTATTTCCAGTGCGGCGGCGGTGGCGGCGGTGGTATCAGCCGGAATCAACGGCGTGGACCTGGGCGAAGCGTTGAACATCGGCACCCAGGTTGCCCAGCAGGCCGAAGGCCATGGTCACTGGATCGCCGGTGGGCGGATTTCCACGCGCATCAGTTGGGCGCGGACCTTGAGCGTCGGCAGCGGCGACAAGGCCCTGTTCGCCGACCTGTTGTACGAATTGATCGGTACCTCCGTCGCGTCCCAGGAGTCGGTGGTGGTGTCATTTGCCCTGGCCCAGCAAGTGGCGGTGGGCGAGATGAGTGCTTTCGAGGCGCTGTGCCTGGCGGCCAGTCTTGGCGGTGACACTGACACCATCGCCGCGATTCTCGGCGCCATGCTCGGTGCGTGCCTGGGCATGCAGTGCTGGCCTGAGGCGCTGATCGAACAGATCAAGCAGGTCAATGATTTGGACCTGCAGCCCTTGGTCCAGGGGCTGCTCACAATACGCACCCCGTAGGAGCGAGCTTGCTCGCGAAGGGACGTTAACGATAACGCGCAAAGCCAGGCAGCACGCGGCGCCCTGACGTTTTTCGCGAGCAAGCTCGCTCCTACAGTGATTCATCGAGTCAGGATGACCGGTCAACGCTTTGATTCTCTGCCACAACCACAACAATACAGGCACTTGGAGCACCCCTCATGAGCAGCACATCTTCCGGCCAAAGCGCCGGGCAATTGGAAACACGCGGCATCGAACCGGTTCCTGAAGGCGAGTGCAATGGCCACCCGCTGCAACTGTTCTGGGTGTGGTTCGCGGCCAATATCAGCATCCTCGGCTTGCCGCTCGGCGCCACCCTGGTCGCGTTTCGCGGCCTGGCGATCTGGCAGGCCATCATCGTTGCGATCCTCGGCGCCGCCGGCTCCTTTGCGGTGGTGGGCATTATCTCCATCGCCGGCCGTCGTGGTCGTGCGCCCAGCCTGACCCTGTCCCGCGCCATCTTCGGCGTGCGCGGCAATATCGGGCCGACCCTGGTGTCGCTGATGTCGCGCCTGGGCTGGGAAACCGTCAACACCACTACCGCCGCCTTTGTGCTGCTGTCGTTGTGCTCGATCCTGTTCGGTTCGCCGGTCGAAGCCAAAAGCGCGCCGGTGCTCACCCTGGTCTTCATCGCCATCTTTGTGCTGCTGACCTTGTCAGTGTCCGGCCTGGGCCATGCCACCTTGCTGGTGATCCAGAAGTGGGCCACCTATGTGTTCGGCGCGTTGAACATCCTGGTGGGCGGTTTCCTCTGCGCCACCATCGACTGGAGCGCGGTGTTCAACGCCACCCCGGCACCGCTGAGCGCGATGATCATCGGCGTCGGCACCATGGCGGCCGGCACCGGTATCGGCTGGGCCAACGCCGGTGCCGACATGTCGCGCTACCAGCACCGCAGCGTCAAGGCCGTGCGCCTGGTGGCGTCGGCGGCGTTCGGTGCGGGCATTCCGCTGGTGCTGTTGATCACCCTCGGCGGCCTGCTGTCGGTGGGCAACAATGACCTGGCTTCGGCCACTGACCCTATCATCGCGATCCGCGACATGTTGCCGACCTGGATGGCCGTGCCGTACCTGATCACCGCGTTCGGTGGGTTGCTGCTGTCCAACAACCTATCGGTGTACTCGGCGGGTCTCACCACCCTGACCCTCGGTTTGAAGGTCAAGCGCGTGCATGCGGTGATCGTCGACATCGTGGCGATCTTTGCCGGTTCGATTTACTTCATGCTGATCGCCGACAGTTTCTACGGCCCGTTCATCACCTTCATCTCTTTGCTGGCGGTGCCGATCACGGCATGGGTCGGCATCTTCGTGGTCGACCTGATCCACCGTCACTACTACAGTCCCAAGGACCTGCTGGACGTGAGCCCAAGCAGCGCCTACTGGTATCGCGGCGGTGTGGAGTGGCGTGCCTTCGGTGCCTGGGCCGTGGCGATCGTGCTGGGGTTCAGTTTCACCACCATCGGCACCACCGCCGAGAACATCTGGTTCGCCGGGCCTTTGTCCGACTCCTGGCTGGGCCACAACGGCCTGGGCTGGATCGTCACCTTCCTGGTGGCCGGTGGGATTTATGCAGTACTGGGCGGTGCGGCTGACCGTCGCCCGGCTTTAGTAGAGAGCCCCAATGTCTAGATTGCTGCACACCGGCCAGGTCATCGTCGACCTGGTCATGGCCCTCGATACCTTGCCCGCAACCGGCGGCGACGTGCTGGCGCAATCGGCCAGTTTCGAAGCCGGCGGTGGCTTCAATGTGATGGCGGCTGCGCGGCGCAATGGGCTGGCGGTGGTCTACCTGGGCCGTCACGGCAACGGGCGTTTCGGCGACCTGGCGCGTGCGGCGATGCAGGCGGAAGGTGTCGAGATCGCCCAAGCGGCCAGCACGGACAAAGACACGGGGTTGTGTGTGTCGCTGACCGAGGCCAGCACCGAACGCACCTTCATTTCCCATATCGGCGCTGAAGGCGAGTTGAGCGCCGAGGACCTGGCGCGCGTGGTCCCGCAGCCGGACGATTACGTGTATGTGAGTGGCTACAGCCTGTTGCTGGAAGGCAAGGCGCAGGCCCTGCTCGACTGGTTGCTGGCCCTGCCTCGCGCTATCAAGGTGGTGTTCGACCCCGGTCCGTTGGTGACGGCACCGGATTCAGCGCTGATGGTCGCGTTGTTGCCGCGTATCGATATCTGGACCAGTAATGGCCCTGAGGCGCTGGCGTTTACAGGGGCGGGTACGGTTGCAGAGGCGTTGGTCGACCTCAATCGTCATCTGCCCGGCGATGCCTTGCTGGTGGTGCGGGATGGGCCGAATGGCTGCTGGGTGAGCCGCAATGGCCAGGCCGAGCATGTGCCGGGGTTCAAGGTGACGGCGGTGGACAGCAATGGCGCTGGGGATGCCCATGCCGGGGTGTTTATCGCAGGGTTGGCCGATGGCCTGGCACCTGCCCAGGCAGCACGCCGGGCGAATGCGGCAGCGGCGCTGGCGGTGACGCGCTGGGGGCCGGCTACCTCGCCTGTTGCCGCAGAAGTCGACGCCTTGCTCCGGGAGTAGGGCGGGTCAAAAAATGTGGGAGGGGGCGAGCCCCTCCCACATTTGAGGCTACTGGCTCGTTTCAGACTCCAACTTACGCGCCTCATCCACACCCGACGCCGTCAGCTTGATCGGCAGGTTCAACGCATATTCACCGGCGGCGTCGGTGGTCACATGCCCATCCTTGATCAGGCCGCGATCCTGCAGGAACGCCAACGCACTGGCGACGACTTTTTCTCCGCGGTAGTTATCCAACACCTCCTTACCCAGCCCCTGGGGGTGAGCGTGCAGCAGGCGGGTCAAGACTTCTTTCTCAAGGTCTTTGTCGACGTTCATGCGTACCTCTTCACTGGGAAATGATCGGGTGTTCGTCTTGTGTTGGGTGGATCAAGGCGCAGGTTGTTTCGGAGCGCCGGGCAGGTTCGAGTCATCGCCCTTATTGATCTTGGGTTCATTGACCGATGGACCCATTTTGCCGTTGCCGACGGCGGCTGGTGCCTGGCGTTGGGTGTCATGGCCCTGGGTATGCGGGTCAGCGGCATTGGTATTGTCAATGACTGCGCCGCCATTGGTGTCCAGGCCGGTGCCCATGGATTTCTGGGACTCGGTGGTGGCGTCCGGATTGGTCGGGCCGGTGGAGGAGGTGGCCGCAAAACCGCTCAGCGAAACCGAAGACAACAGGCCAGCCAGGGCGAGGGCAGCAAACTTGGAATGCTTCATGAGGGTGTCTCCATATGATGAATGTCCTTACCCTCTATTGGTCCGCCGGTGCTCTGCGTTCGTGCCTTGATGGCGACGAACGGTCTTGCGTCACCTGTAAGATTTTGTGTGCCAGTGACCACGAAATTGCGCTGCAACTCGTCACGAAAGCGCCTTAGTATGTGTGCTTTGAAATTGCCAAGGCTCGCCCATGACCATCGAGATTCGCCCCGCCGTGCCCAGCGATGCTGCGCAGATCCTGACTTTCATCACTGAGTTGGCCGAGTATGAGAAGGCCCGGCATGAAGTGATCGCCAGTGTGGTGGACATCGAGCGTAGCCTGTTCAGCGAAGGGGCGACCGCCCATGGCCTGATCTGTTTGCGCGATGGCTTGCCGATTGGTTTTGCGGTGTTCTTCTTCAGCTATTCCACTTGGCTGGGCAGCAACTGCCTGTACCTGGAAGACCTGTACATCAACCCGGAGCAACGCGGCGGCGGCGCGGGCAAGAAGCTCTTGCGCCACTTGGCGAAGATCGCGTTCGACAACGGCTGCGGGCGCTTCGAGTGGAGCGTGCTGGACTGGAACGAACCGGCGATTGCGTTCTACAAATCCATCGGTGCCCAGCCGCAGGAGGAGTGGGTGCGCTATCGCATGGAGGGTGATGCGCTGCGTGACTTCGCCCTAGGCTAAAGACCGTAGATCAAAATGTGGGAGGGGGCTTGCCCCCGATAGCGGAGTGTCAGTCACCCAAGATGCTGGCTGATCGACCGTTATCGGGGGCAAGCCCCCTCCCACATTTTTTTGCGATTTTCTCATAATATGGGATGCAAATTTATATATTGAGATATTTCAAAAGATGGGTTTATAGTCGGCTGCATCAGCACTCACTACCAAAAATAAAACAGGTGAAGCGATGCAGGCACAACCGTTGTCACTCCCTGCCGTGCCCGAACCCACCTACGGCGAGCGGCTCAAAGGCAAAGTGGTGATCATCACCGGTGCCGCCCAAGGCATTGGCGAGGCGATCGTCGCGTGTTTCCAGGCGCAGCAGGCGAAGCTGGTCATCGCTGACATCCAGGGCGAAAAGGTCGAGCACGTTGCCGCCCACTGGCGCGCACGTGGCGCCGAGATCTACGCGCAACCCGTCGATATCACGTCCAAGGAGCAATGGCAGGCGCTGGTCAATGTGGCCATCGAGCGTTTCGGTCGTGTGGATGTACTGGTCAATTGCGCCGGGGTCAATGTGTTCCGCGACCCGCTGGAGATGACCGACGAAGACTGGCGCCGCTGCTTCGCCATCGACCTCGACGGCGCCTGGTACGGCTGCCGCACGGTGTTGCCGCACATGATCGAGCAGGGCCTCGGCAACATCATCAACATTGCTTCCACCCATTCCAGCCACATCATTCCTGGCTGCTTCCCCTATCCCGTGGCCAAGCATGGCCTGCTTGGCCTGACCCGCGCCCTCGGCATCGAATACGCGCCCAAGGGCATCCGTGTGAATGCTATCGCGCCGGGCTACATCGAAACCCAACTCAATGTCGACTACTGGAACGGTTCCCCCGACCCCCACGCCGAGCGCCAGCGTGCGTTCGACCTGCACCCGCCCAAGCGCATCGGCCAGCCGATCGAAGTGGCGATGACCGCGTTGTTCCTGGCGACCGACGAGGCGCCGTTTATCAATGCCACCTGCCTGATGATCGATGGCGGGCGGTCTGTGATGTACCACGACTGAAGCGTTTTCCAATAACAAGAAAGAGGTGGTTCATGTTCAAGAAGACTTTAGGCACCCTGGCACTCGCAATGGCTTTCAGCAGCGTGGCACTCGCCGAAGAAGTGAAGATCGGTTTCCTGGTCAAGCAGGCTGAAGAGCCGTGGTTCCAGACCGAATGGGCCTTCGCCGAGAAAGCCGGCAAGGAACACGGCTTTACCGTGATCAAGATCGCCGTGCCCGACGGTGAAAAAACCCTCTCGGCCATCGACAGCCTGGCTGCCAACGGCGCCAAGGGCTTTGTGATCTGCCCGCCGGACGTGTCCCTCGGCCCGGCCATCGTCGCCAAGGCCAAGGTCAATGGCCTGAAAGTCATGGCCGTGGATGATCGCTTCGTGGATGCAAAGGGCAACTTCATGGAAGACGTGCCGTACCTGGGCATGGCTGCCTTTGAAGTGGGCCAGAAGCAGGGCGCCGCAATGGCAACCGAAGCGAAAAAACGCGGCTGGGACTGGAAGGAAACCTACGCCGTGATCAACACCTATAACGAACTCGACACCGGCAAGAAGCGCACCGACGGTTCGATCAAGTCCCTGGAAGACGCCGGCCTACCCAAAGACCATATCCTGACCGCCGCGCTCAAGACCCTCGACGTACCCGGCAGCATGGACGCCACCAACTCGGCGCTGGTCAAGCTGCCCAGCGGCGCGAAAAACCTGATCATCGGCGGCATGAATGACAACACCGTGCTCGGCGGCGTACGCGCCACCGAAAGCGCGGGCTTCAAGGCGGCCAACGTGATCGGTATCGGCATCAATGGCACCGACGCCATCGGCGAGTTGAAAAAGGCTGACAGCGGCTTCTTCGGCTCGATGCTGCCCAGCCCGCATATCGAGGGTTACAACACCGCGTTGGCGATGTATGAGTGGGTCACCAAAGGCACCGAACCTGCGAAATATACGGCGATGGACGAAGTGACCCTGATCACCCGCGCCAACTTCCAGGCAGAGCTGACCAAGATCGGGCTGTGGAAATGACCGGCGCGGCCTTGCGCTTCAACGGCATCGGCAAGGAATTTCCCGGTGTGAAAGCCCTGGCGCAGATCAGCTTTGAAGCGCGGCCGCGTGAGGTGCATGCGTTGATGGGCGAGAACGGCGCGGGCAAGTCGACGCTGCTGAAAATCCTTGGCGGTGCCTACTTGCCCAGCAGCGGCACGTTGCAGATCGGCGCGCAGACCATGGACTTCAAGTCTGCCGCCGACAGCATTGCCAGCGGCGTGGCGGTGATCCACCAGGAACTGCACCTGGTGCCGGAAATGACCGTGGCCGAGAACCTGTTCCTTGGGCACCTGCCGACCCGTTTCGGGGTGGTCAACCGCAGCCAGTTGCGCCAGCAAGCGTTGGCCTGCCTCAAGGGCCTGGCGGATGAAATCGACCCGGATGAAAAGCTCGGCCGTCTGTCCCTCGGGCAACGCCAACTGGTGGAAATCGCCAAGGCGCTGTCCCGTGGCGCCCATGTGATTGCCTTCGACGAGCCCACCAGCAGCCTGTCGGCGCGGGAGATTGACCGCTTGATGGCGATCATCACGCGGCTGCGTGACGAAGGCAAAGTGGTGCTCTACGTCTCCCACCGCATGGAAGAAGTGTTCCGCATTTGCAACGCCGTCACGGTGTTCAAGGACGGTCGCTACGTGCGCACCTTCGACGACATGAGCACCCTGACCCACGACCAATTGGTGACGTGCATGGTCGGCCGCGATATCCAGGACATCTACGACTACCGCCCGCGTGAACAGGGCGATGTAGCGCTGAAGGTCGAGGGCTTGCTTGGCCCGGGCTTGCGTGAGCCTGTCAGCTTGCAGGTGCACAAGGGCGAGATTCTGGGTCTGTTCGGCTTGGTCGGGGCAGGGCGCACGGAGCTGTTTCGACTGCTGAGTGGTTTGACCCGCAGCACTTCCGGCAGCCTGGAACTGTGCGGTCAGGCCCTGCAACTGCGTTCACCGCGCGATGCCATCGCCGCCGGCGTACTGCTGTGCCCGGAAGACCGCAAGAAGGAAGGCATCATTCCGCTGTCCAGCGTCGCCGAGAACATCAATATCAGCGCGCGTGGCGCCCACTCCGCGTTCGGCTGGCTGCTGCGCGACGGCTGGGAAAAGGCCAACGCAGACCGGCAAATCAAAAGCATGAAGGTCAAGACGCCGAACGCCGAACAGAAAATCATGTACCTGTCCGGCGGCAACCAGCAGAAGGCCATTCTCGGCCGCTGGCTGTCGATGCCGATGAAAGTGCTGCTGTTGGACGAACCCACCCGTGGCATCGATATCGGCGCCAAGTCGGAGATCTACCAGATCATCCATAACCTGGCAGCCAGCGGGATTGCGGTAATCGTGGTGTCCAGTGACCTGATGGAAGTGATGGGTATTTCCGACCGCATCCTGGTGATGAGCGAAGGTGCCCTGACCGGCGAACTCGCCCGTGACCAGGCGGATGAAACACGGCTGTTGCAACTGGCTCTCCCGCGTTCGCGGGCTTGAAGAATTCGAGGTGAATGATGTCTGAGGTAAAAACTGCAAAGGGCTTCTGGCCGGGTTTCAACCAGCGCAAATTCCTCGATGACTGGGTGATGCTGCTCGCCGCGTTGAGTATCTTTGTGCTGAGCGCGTTGTTTATCGACAACTTCCTTTCACCGCTGAACATGCGCGGGCTGGGCCTGGCGATTTCCACCGTGGGCATCGCCGCGTGCACCATGTTGTTCTGCCTGGCATCCGGGCATTTCGATTTGTCGGTGGGCTCGGTGATCGCCTGCGCCGGTGTGGTCGCGGGTATCGTGATCCGTGACACCGACAGCGTGGTGCTCGGTGTGTCGGCGGCATTGGCCATGGGCCTGGTGGTGGGGCTGATCAACGGCATTGTCATCGCCAAGCTGCGTATCAACGCCTTGATCGCGACGTTGGCGACCATGCAGATCGTGCGCGGCCTGGCTTACATTTTCTCCAACGGCAAGGCCGTCGGTGTGATGGACGAAGGTTTCTTTGTGTTTGGCAACGGCCAACTGATGGGCGTGCCGGTGCCGATCATCATCACCGTGCTGTGCTTTGTGTTCTTCGGCTGGCTGCTCAACTACACCACCTACGGGCGCAACACCATGGCCATCGGTGGCAACCAGGAAGCGGCGTTGCTGGCCGGGGTGAACGTCGATCGCACCAAGATCATCATCTTTGCCGTGCACGGGTTGATCGGTGCGTTGGCCGGGGTGATCCTCGCCTCGCGCATGACCTCGGGCCAGCCGATGATTGGGCAGGGGTTCGAGCTGACCGTGATCTCGGCGTGCGTATTGGGCGGGGTGTCGTTGAGTGGCGGCATCGGCATGATCCGCCATGTGATTGCCGGGGTGTTGATTTTGGCGATCATCGAGAATGCGATGAACCTGAAAAATATCGACACCTTCTATCAGTACGTCATCCGTGGCTCGATCCTGTTGCTGGCGGTCATCATCGACCGCATGAAACAGCGCTGATCCCCAGCCCTATGAAGATTCAAATGTGGGAGGGGGCTTGCCCCCGATAGCGGTGGGTCAGTGGATACATGTTTCTCTGATGTGCCGCCATCGGGGGCAAGCCCCCTCCCACATTTGGATCGCCACTGTATTGAGGGTCGGTATTTGCCATAATGCCCCCGCTTTCACACTAATAGGCCCGATATGCAGGAAAACGCCCACACCCCCGTCAAAGACACCGCCCCCACCGGCACCCAGACCCTGCTGCGCGGCCTGGGCGTGGTGCAGGCCGTGGCGGCGGGTGCGCGGGATCTGAAAGAGATCGCCAAGCGCATCGGCACCACCCGCAGCACCACCCACCGCCTGGCCAGTTGTCTGGTGGACGAGCGTTACCTGCGCGTAGTGCCGCAAGTCGGTTACCTGCTGGGGCCGAAGTTGATCGAGCTGGGTTTCCAGGCGCGCGAAGAGCTGCCGCTGGTGACCTTGGCTATCCCCTATCTGGATGAGCTGTCGGCATTGACCGGTGACACTATCCACCTGGCCATTCGCGAATACGACGACGTGCTTTACCTGCACAAGAACCCCGGCCGCAATGGCCCGGAAATGCGCTCGCGGGTCGGCCACCGCATGCCGCTGGCGCGCACCGGAATTGGCAAGGCATTGCTGCTGGATGACACGGTGCAAGAGTGGCAGCGTCTGTACGACGTCAGCCTGCCGGTGGGCGGGAAAAGCCTGCAATGGCCGCAGCACCCGGAACAATCCTGGGCACAGTTCGAGCAGCGCATGCGTGAATACGTGGTGGGCGGGTATGCGTTCGACCTGGAAGACAACGAACCGTCGATTCGCTGCGTGGCGGCACCGGTGCGCGATGCCAGCCGGCGAATCGTCGCGGGCATCAGCATCGCCAGTACCGTGCCCTACATGCCCTTGGAGAAAATGGCCGAGCTGATTCCCGTGGTCAAACAGGTCGCAGCCCGGCTGTCGGCGGAGTTGGGCGCGAAGGCCTGATCAGGCCTTCAAGGTCGCCATGTCAATGACAAAGCGGTACTTCACATCGCCGGCGATCATGCGGCTGTAGGCTTCGTTGATCTGGCGGATGTCGAGCATTTCGATGTCGCAGGTGATGTTGTGCTCGGCGCAGAAATCCAGGACTTCCTGGGTCTCGGCAATGCCACCGATCAAGGAGCCCGCCAGTACTTTACGGCCCAGCACCAGCTTGGCGGCGTTGACCGGCGGGTCGACCGGCTCGATCAGGCCGACCAGGATGTGCACGCCGTCAAAGCGCAGCACGTCGAGGTAGGGGTTCAGGTCGTGCTGCACCGGGATGGTGTCCAACAGGAAGTCGAAACGGCCGGCGGCGGCTTTCATCTGCTCGGCATCGGTGGACACGATCACATGGTCGGCACCCTGGCGACGACCTTCTTCGGCTTTGCTCGCCGAGCGGGTGAACAACGTCACTTCCGCGCCCATGGCCTTGGCGAACTTGATGCCCATATGGCCCAGGCCACCCATGCCCAGCACGCCGACTTTATCGCCGGCCTTCACGCCGTAGTGCTTGAGCGGCGAGTAGGTGGTGATGCCGGCGCACAGGATCGGCGCCGCGCTGGCCAGGTCGAGCTTGGCCGGGATCTTCACGACGAAGTGCTCGCTGACCACGATGCTGTCGGAGTAACCGCCCATGGTGTTGCTGCCGTCTACACGGTCCGGGGTGGCGTAGGTCATGGTCGGACCTTCGAGGCAGTATTGCTCCAGGTCTGACTTGCAGGCGTCGCAGTGACGGCACGAATCGACCATGCAGCCTACGCCGACCAGGTCGCCAATTTTGTGCGCGGTGACGTTGGCGCCCACGGCGGTGACCTTGCCGACAATCTCGTGGCCCGGCATCAGCGGGTACACGGCGATGCCCCATTCGTTGCGAGCCTGGTGGATGTCGGAGTGGCAGACGCCGCAGTAGAGGATCTCGATGGCCACGTCATCGGTGCGCGGGCTGCGGCGCTGGAAAGACATGGGGGCGAGGGGAGTGGTGGCCGACTGGGCGGCATAACCGATGGCGGTGTACATGGGGAAACCTCGCAAAGCAATGACAGGTGAGGTGGCGCATTCTCCGCGCCGGGTCCTGATGCGGCCATGGCGATTGCTCCGAGTCTCATGCCTATTCGTCCGGGAGTGCCCCTGGTTTGGATCCATTGGCCGCCAGACCTGCGATGATGTTCTCATCCCTTACTCGCGAAGTTTTTTGCCATGTTGTTGACCCGCCATCTCGATGCCAATGCCACCTTGGTTGCCTTGATTGAGGGGCTTACGCCCTGCGACGGTTTTTCCCCGACCCACCTGTCCGGTGTGCAAGTGCTGCGCGCCAGTTGTGACGTGGCACGCGGGCCGCAGATCTATGAGCCGAGCCTGATGTTCGTGGCCCAAGGCAGCAAAGTCGCCTACCTGGGGCCGCGCACGTTGGAGTATGGCGCCGGACATTACCTGATCCAGGCCATGCCGGTGCCGTTCGAGTGCGAGACCTTTGCCATGGGGGCTGATGCGCCGTTGTACGGTGTCACGGTGGGCATTGACCGCGTGGTCCTGGGCGAATTGGTCATGGCCATGGGCATTCAGGCCGGGCCGCCACCGACCGCACAGACGCTGGAGTCGATGAGCTCGGTGATGCTCGATGACGCAATGCGCGGCGCCGTCGAGCGGCTGTTGCAATGCCTGCACGATCCGCTGGAAAGCCGGATCATGGGCGCGGCGCGGGTCCGGGAAGTGTTGTTCACCGCTCTGCGGGGCCCGCAGGCGGATGTGTTGCGAGCACTGGTGGAGCAGCAGGGACAGTTTTCGCGGATCGCCACGTCGTTGAATCACCTGCATGCCCATTACGCCGAACCGCTGAATATCGAGACGCTGGCGGGGTATGCGCATATGAGTGCGTCGACCTTTCATGAGCACTTCAAGCGCTGCACGTTGTTGTCGCCGGTGCAGTACCTCAAGCGTTTGCGTCTGCTCAAGGCCCAGCAGTTGCTGCTGGTGGACGGCATGGGTGTGGCGCAGGCGGCGCATAGTGTGGGGTATCAGAGTACGTCGCAGTTCAGTCGGGAATATAAACGCTACTTCGAACGCAACCCCGGTGAAGAGCGTGCTGCATAGTTATTCCAGGCAAAACGCAGATTAAATGTGGGAGCGGGCTTGCTCGCGAAGGCGGTGGACCAGTTAAAACATCTTTAACTGACACACCGCTTTCGCGAGCAAGCCCGCTCCCACATTTTGATTGGTGTTGGCCAAAAAAAGGCTCCCATTTGGGAGCCTTTTTGTTCGAGCCGCGAGCTTACATATTCGGGTAAGTCGGCCCACCCGCACCTTCCGGTGTGACCCAGGTGATGTTCTGCGAAGGGTCCTTGATGTCACAGGTCTTGCAGTGCACGCAGTTCTGGGCGTTGATCTGGAAGCGCTTCTCGCCGTCTTCCTGGGTGATCACTTCATACACGCCGGCCGGACAGTAGCGCTGCGCCGGTTCATCGTAGAGCGGCAGGTTGGTGCCGATCGGGATGCTGGCGTCTTTCAACTTCAAGTGGCATGGCTGTTCTTCTTCATGGTTGGTACCGGAGATGAACACCGAGCTCAGCTTGTCGAAGCTCAGCTTGCCGTCGGGTTTGGGGTAGTCGATCTTCTTGCTGTCCTTGGCCAGCTTGAGGCAGGCGTAGTCCGGCTTGGTGTCGTGCAGAGTGAACGGCATCTTGCCGCCCAGGATGTTCTGGTCGAACCAGTTGAAGCCGGCACCGATGATCGGGCCGAACTTGTGCATCGCCGGGCCGAAGTTGCGGCTGGCGAACAGTTCTTCGTAGAGCCAGCTGGACTTGAAGCTGTCGACGTAAGCGGTCAGTTCATCACCGCCTTCGGAGTCGGCAAACAGGCGGTCGGCCACGGCGTCGGCGGCGAGCATGCCGGACTTCATCGCGGTGTGGCTGCCCTTGATCTTGGCGAAGTTCAGGGTGCCGAGGTCGCACCCGATCAGCGCGCCGCCCTTGAAGACCATCTTCGGCAGCGAGTTCAGGCCGCCTTTGCAGATGGCACGGGCGCCGTAGCTGATGCGCTTGCCGCCTTCCAGGTACTGGGCCAGCACCGGGTGGTGCTTGAGGCGCTGGAACTCATCGAACGGCGACAGGAAAGTGTTGCTGTAGGACAGGTCGACGATCAGGCCGACTACTACCTGGTTGTTTTCCAGGTGATAGAGGAACGAGCCGCCGGTGTTCTCGGCGCTCATGATGTCCAGCGGCCAGCCGGCGGTGTGCACCACCAGGCCAGGCTGGTGCTTGGCTGGGTCGATTTCCCAGATTTCCTTGAGGCCGATGCCGTAGTGCTGGGCGTCGGCGTCGCTGTCCAGGTTGAAACGCTGGATCAGCTGCTTGCCGATATGGCCACGGCACCCTTCGGCGAACAGCGTGTATTTGCCACGCAGTTCCATGCCGGGGGTGTAGACGCCTTCTTTCGGGTTGCCTTCGCGGTCGACGCCGAGGTCACCGGTGATGATCCCGCGCACCACGCCGTGTTCGTCGAACAGCGCTTCCTGGGCGGCGAAGCCTGGGTAGACTTCCACACCGAGGTTCTCGGCCTGCTGGGCGAGCCAGCGGCACAGGTTGCCCAGGGAGATGATGTAGTTGCCTTCGTTGTGCATGGTCTTGGGCACAAAGAAGTCAGGCACCTTGGTGGAGGCTTCGGGGCTGCGCAGTACATAGATGTCGTCGCGCACCACTGGGGTATTGAGCGGGGCACCGAGTTCTTTCCAGTCCGGGAACAGTTCGTTCAGGGCGCGTGGTTCGAACACGGCACCGGAGAGGATATGCGCGCCGACTTCGGAGCCTTTCTCGACCACGCAGACGCTGATTTCCTTACCGGCTTCGGCGGCCTTCTGCTTCAGTCGGCAGGCGGCAGACAGTCCCGCCGGGCCAGCGCCGACGATGACCACGTCGAATTCCATGTATTCGCGTTCCACAGGCTATCTCCTACTCAAGGCTCAACAGGCTTTTTTTTCTAATGGGTGGAGGTTCGGTGTCGTCTTGCGGCAACGGCAAGACCCACCTTTCTCTCTAGGTGGCGCATTATATCTACACCACTGGCAGCGTCCAATACAAACGTTTGTTTGAATTGCTCGCAGGCTAGATAAATCAAAGTGGTGCGGCTTATGACTGGCTATTTTGCTGTATTGACCAGAATAGGCGTTCCGGTCAATATACGGTCGGTTTTGCGCTTACCGTAGGCAGACAGCAGGTTTCAAGAGCACGTCCAAAAGCAAGACAGGTGACGCGTGCCCAAACATTGGCGCGCAGTTTACACGCTGCGATAAAGAATGACCTCTCAGTCACCCCTGACGAACGGTCATCATTTCCCGTGAGCAAGGTCGCCGCCTGCGTTTTTGGAGGTGCCCTTGTGTGCCGATGAGCATCAACCGCCAGGTTCGCCTAGGCGACTTTCTTTTCACCGGAGAGTAACGAGGAATCCATGAAGGTTCTTGTAGCTGTCAAACGCGTTGTCGATTACAACGTGAAAGTTCGCGTCAAGGCGGACAATTCCGGCGTCGACCTCGCTAACGTCAAGATGTCGATGAACCCTTTCTGCGAAATCGCCGTGGAAGAAGCCGTACGCCTGAAAGAGAAAGGCGTGGCGACTGAAATCGTCGTGGTTTCCATCGGCCCGACCACTGCTCAAGAGCAGCTGCGTACCGCCCTGGCACTGGGCGCCGACCGCGCCATCCTGGTTGAGTCCGCTGAAGAGCTGACCTCCCTGGCCGTTGCCAAGCTGCTCAAAGCCGTTGTCGACAAGGAACAGCCTCAGCTGGTGATCCTCGGCAAACAGGCCATCGACAGCGACAACAACCAGACTGGCCAGATGCTGGCTGCGCTGACCGGCTACGGCCAGGGCACTTTCGCCTCCAAGGTCGAAGTGAGCGGCGACAGCGTGGCTGTCACCCGTGAAATCGACGGCGGCGCGCAGACCGTTTCTTTGAAACTGCCGGCCATCGTCACCACCGACCTGCGTTTGAACGAGCCGCGCTACGCGTCCCTGCCAAACATCATGAAAGCCAAGAAGAAGCCGCTTGAGTCGTTGACTCCGGAAGCTTTGGGCGTTTCCACCGCCTCTACCAACAAGACCGTGAAAGTTGAAGCACCGGCTGCACGCAGCGCGGGCATCAAGGTCAAGTCGGTAGCTGAACTGGTAGAGAAACTGAAAAACGAAGCGAAGGTAATCTAATCATGACTATCTTGGTAATCGCTGAACACGACAACAAGGTGCTGGCCCCGGCCACCCTGAACACCGTGGCTGCCGCTGCGAAAATCGGTGGTGATATCCACGTATTGGTTGCTGGTCAGGGCGCTGGCGCCGTGGCTGAAGCCGCTGCGAAAATCGCGGGCGTGAGCAAAGTACTGCTGGCCGACAACGCCGCTTACGCTCACCAGTTGCCGGAAAACGTTGCCCCTCTGGTTGCAGAGCTGGGCGCTGGCTACAGCCACATCCTGGCTGCCGCCACTTCCAACGGCAAAAACATCCTGCCACGTGTTGCTGCGCAACTGGACGTTGACCAGATCTCCGAGATCATCTCGGTCGAAAGCGCCGACACCTTCAAGCGCCCGATCTATGCCGGTAACGCTATCGCTACCGTACAGTCCAACGCTTCGGTCAAAGTCATCACCGTACGCGCCACCGGTTTCGACCCGGTTGCCGCCGAAGGTGGTTCGGCTGCCGTTGAAGCCGTCGCCGCTGCCCACGACGCTGGCACCTCCAGCTTTGTTGGCGAAGAGCTGGCCAAGTCGGACCGTCCTGAGCTGACCGCTGCCAAGATCGTCGTTTCCGGCGGGCGTGGCATGCAGAACGGTGACAACTTCAAGCACCTGTACGCCCTGGCCGACAAGCTGGGCGCTGCGGTCGGCGCTTCCCGCGCTGCCGTCGACGCAGGTTTCGTACCCAACGATATGCAGGTCGGCCAGACCGGCAAGATCGTTGCGCCACAGTTGTACATCGCCGTCGGTATCTCCGGCGCGATCCAGCACCTGGCCGGTATGAAAGACTCCAAGGTGATCGTTGCGATCAACAAGGACGAAGAAGCACCGATCTTCCAGGTGGCTGATTACGGCCTGGTGGCGGACTTGTTCGAAGCTGTCCCTGAGTTGGAGAAGCTGGTCTAATCCAGTCGCTTCACTTATAAAGAGCCCGGTCCTTGTGACCGGGCTTTTTTTTGACTTGCTGGAGACACTTGCCATGGAACTGCGTCCCTGGGCCGTACTGCTGGGCCTCACTCTGCTGCCGAGCCTGACGCTGGCCGCCGGCAAATGCGACCGCCTGGTGATCACCGGCAGTCCGGACGCGCCGCCCCTGCTCTGGCGTGACCCGCAAGACCCCACGCACCTCATCGGCGCCACCGCCGACGTGCTGCAACAAGTGGGCAAGGACCTCGGGTTGAAAATCGACCTGCTCTACGGCGGCAGACGTTCGCTGGCCCTGGATGAAGTGCGCAGCGGGCGCATGGATATCCTCGCCGATGCGCCGCTGAACCTGGGCGAGCTGGAAACCCTCGACTACATCCACCCGGCCCTGGTGCAGCTCGACTACCTGGTGTGGACGCGCAAGGATTCAGCGCTGGCCTACACCACGGCGGCGGACCTGCACGGGCACAAAGGCGCGGTGTCGGAACGTGCGCGCTTGAGTGCCGCCTTCGAAACGTTCGCCGGCCAGCAACTGAGCCTGCAACGCCTGCCGTCCTTGACGCCGGCGTTCCAGAAGCTGCTGCTGGGAGAGGTCGACTATGTCCTCGCCGGGCGTTATTCCGGCATGGCGATGGCGCAGACGTTGGGCATGAGCAACGACCTGATCACCCGCGATGTGCCCGTTGATCAGCCGGGCCTGTACCTGGCGATTTCCCACAACTCGGCCTGCAACGATCCGTGGTTGCGCGGACAGCTCGCCAAAAAGATGACAGAATTGCCCGGGTCTGGTGTGACGGAAGCCGCATTGCAGCGCAATCTGGAACGTTGGAAAGCGCAATTGCAACAACCCGTCGGCACCCCAACAAAGTAGGGATTTTCAGTGACTCTTCGACCTCTTTTCGCGGCCCTCGCCGTTGTCGCTCTGGCGGGATGTGCAGCTGATCCTGCGCCGAATGAACAAATTCGCCTCACCCAGCAAGCCCTTGAGCAAGCCAGCGCCGTTGGCGCCAACCCCGATGAATCGCCCGAACTAAAACTGGCCGAAGAGAAATTCGCCCGGGCCAAGTCGAGCATGGCTGACCAGTCCTACAAAAATGCACGCATGCGCTTTGAGCAAGCCGAGTTGGACGCGCGCCTGGCAGAAGCCAAAGTGTTGACCCGCAAGAGCCAGGAGCAGTTGAACGTGCTCAACACCCGCATCACTCGCCTGCGCAAGCAACTGCAGTTGGGGGAAGCCCAATGAGTCCGCTGATCCGTGGTTTGAGCTGTGCGCTGTTGTTGGGCACTGCCGTATTGGGCGGTTGTGCCAGCCATCCCGACAGCGAACAGGCCCTGCAACAGGCCGGGAATGACTTCCAGAAGGTCAAGGAAGACGCCAATGTGTTGCGCTTTGCGCCCAAGGACGTAATCCGCGCCGGTGAGTCCCTGGCCCGTGCCGACCGCTTGTCCAGCTACTGGGGCAGTGGTGCCGACGTGGTGCATTACGCCTACTTGAGCCAACGCTACAGCGCTATTGCCCGTGAACACACCGAACAGGCGCTCAACCAGGAGCGCGGTGCCAAGCTCGAACTGGAGCGCCAGCGCCTGCAACTGGCGCTGCGTGAAAGCAAGCTGAGCAGCGTGCAGCAGCAGGGTAAATGGCTTGAAGAGCAGATCGCCAGCCTGACCACCACCCAGACCGATCGTGGCCTGGTGATGACCCTGGGCGATGTGCTGTTCGACACCGGTGACGCCGAGCTGAAGAACTCGGCCAACCGCACAGTGCTCAAGATCGTGCAGTTCTTGCAACTGAACCCCAAGCGTGTGGTGCGTATCGAGGGCTACGCCGATAACACCGGCGGCGAGCAGGAAAACCTCAAACTGTCCCGCGACCGCGCGCAGTCGGTGGCTGATGTGCTGGTCGACCTGGGGATCGACGAAAAACGCATCCAGGTGGAAGGGTATGGTGACCAGTACCCGGTGGAGGCCAATGCCTCCGAGCGGGGCAGGGCGCAGAACCGTCGCGTTGAAATCGTCTTCTCTGACGAAAAAGGCCAACTCGGCGCCGCCCGGTAGAAGCCTGGAGCAGCTATGAATGTGGGAGGGGGCTTGCCCCCGATAGCGGTGCATCAGTCAGCAAATCTGTCGCTGACCCACCGTCATCGGGGGCAAGCCCCCTCCCACATTTTTTGGTGTGCACCCTCACAGTTTTACTGTCACTCCAACGCGCGCTCGACTATTGTGGCAACTGTCCCCGTACACTTCTAAACTGTGCCGGTATGTTTCACACAAAAATAAAATACCCGTGAAATCGAGTGCTGCGTCATGACCAATCTGTTGCTTTACCAACGTATCGCCCAGCAACTGGCTGAGGATATCCGGCGCGGTGTCTATCAACCGGGTGAGCGCGTGCCTTCGGTGCGCAAGATGAGCTCACAGCTGAACGTCAGCCACGCCACCGTGTTGCAGGCCTACGCCAACCTGGAAGACCAGGGGTTGATCCGGGCGCGGCCACAGTCCGGCTATTACGTGCACCAGACGCCAGCACTCACGGCGCCGACGCCGGACATTGCACGGGTCGAGCGCCCAGGGTTGGTCACCCGCAGCAGTATCATTCAACAGGTCTTGGGCGAATCGCGCCGCGAGGGTGTGTTTCCGTTGGGCGCCGCAGTGCCGAGCGTGGACTACCTGCCAGTACGCGCTCTGCACCAGCAATTGGCCAAGGTCACGCGCTTCCAGAGCCCGCGTGCATTCAGCTACATGTTCAGCCCCGGTTTCGAACCGCTGCGCCGCCAGGTGGCGATCCGCATGCGCGATGCGGGCGTGGTGGTGGACCCGTCCGAAGTGGTGATCACCCACGGTTGTGTCGATGCGTTGCAGATGTCGTTGCGGGTGCTGACGCGGCCTGGCGACCTGATTGCCGCTGAGTCGCCGACCTATTACGGGTTGCTGCAACTCGCCGATCTGTTGGGCCTCAAGGTCATCGAGATTCCCAGCGACCCGTCCACCGGCATGAGCCTGGAAGCCCTGCAACTGGCGGCCAACCAATGGTCGATCAAGGCCCTGGTGCTGACCACGCGCCTGAGCAACCCGCTGGGCGGCACCATGCCTGAGGAACGGCAGAAACAGTTACTGCGCCTGGCCTCGGACTTCGACATCCAGATTGTCGAGGACGATATCTACGGCGAGCTGATGTTCGAACTGGGCCGCACCAAGGCGCTGAAAGCCTATGACCGCCTGGATCGGGTTATCTATTGTTCAAGCTTTTCGAAGACGCTGTCCCCTGGTGTGCGCATTGGCTGGATGATCGCCGGCAAGTACCAGCAGGAGATCCAGCGCCTGCAGATGTTCAGCACTCACTCCGCCTGCAGTGTCACGCAGATGGGCGTTGCCGCTTACCTGGAGAATGGTGGCTACGACCGGCACCTGCGCTACATTCGCCAGGAGTACCGCAAGAACCTCAGCGCCTTTCAGCTGGCGGTGCAGCAGTATTTCCCGGAAGGCACCCAGATGACCCGTCCGACGGGCGGCTTCATCCTGTGGGTCAGTTTGCCTGGAAGGGTCAATACCCAGGAACTGCACGTGCGCGCACTGCAACAGGGCATCAGTATTGCGCCGGGGCTGATCTTCAGTAATACGGAGCAGTTCAACCACTGTATTCGCCTGAACTGCGGCACCCCGTGGAACCGCGAGGCAGAGCGGGCGCTGATGACGTTGGGGATGCTGGCGAGCCAGTTATGCCAGGAAACAGCAGCAGGATTATGACGCTCAGAAAGGGGACAAATCCTCTAGCACACTAATCACTATGCTTGTCATGGCGCGCACAACAAGCGAGCATATGGCCCTCTGCCGTTAATGCTGTAGGCGATATGACCTGTATTTTTCGCGCTGTTCTGGTAATTGGCCTGTTAAGCCTGTGCAACGTCGGCACAGTGCTGGCGGCAGCTCCTGTGAGTGAAACCAAGCCCGCCGCCAGTAACGAGCAGAAGCCCCCCGCGAAAAAAACGGCCCCCGTTAAAAAAGCCCCAGCGGTGAAGAAACCCACCGCTGCAGCCAAAAAACGTGCAGCCAGCAGGTCCAAGGCATCCCGCGAAGTGACGCAGACACAATTGCCACCGGCACAGTTGGACCTGTCCCTGCCGTCGGACATGGTCAGGCACTTGCAACCTATCGGCACCATGCCCAAACCTAAAAGTGTGCCCTTGCTGCCGCCGATGTTCGGCGAGAAACCCACCGACAACAGCGCCTTCCAGATCAACGGCCGCCTGCTCAGCAATGAAATGAAGCTGCAATTGCGCAACGAAGAACGGCGCGAAGTCGAAGGCGCCGCGGTGGAGTTCGAGTTCAAGCAGTAAACTTTTCCCGCAAACGTGACGCGTGCCCTCGACCATCTGTCGCAGACTGGTCAGTCACTTGTGTTTTCTGCGAAAAACCCCTGTTAACCCATTTTAAAACGGCTGTTTTAGGGCGTACTCTAGCCCGGCCATCCACATTGAGTCGTCGAGGACCTGCTGGTCATGAATTGCCGTGAAGGCTGTGGCGCTTGCTGCATCGCCCCCTCCATCAGTTCGCCATTACCGGGCATGCCACAGGGCAAACCGGCGGGCGAACGCTGCCTGCACCTGTCGGTCGAACAGCTATGCCTACTGTTCGGCCAGCCGGAGCGACCGGCGGTGTGCAGTGATTTCAAGGCAGATCTCGAGGTCTGCGGCACCGACCAGGCCGATGCGATCCGCTTGATCGGCTGGTGGGAGCAGATGACGGCGGCTTGATGGGCTTTACTATCGGAACTTCAACAATAAGGAATACAACAATGGGTTCGCTGAAACGAATGGCTGTGTTGTGCGGTTTTACGGTGTTGTTTGCTGCCACTGCCCAGGCTGAGGATTGGCAAGTCGCCAAGGACGAAGACGGTATCAAGGTGTCCCTGAGCGAAATTACCGGCTCCAAGTACAAGGCGTATCGCGGGGTGACCACGATCAAGGCGCCGGTGGCGAAGATCGTCGCGTTGCAGGAAGACGTAGTCGGTGCGTGCGCCTGGATCCACGAATGCAAGGCCCAGAAGCTGGTCGACAAGAAGGGCGACGAGAGCTGGACCTACACCCAATTCAAAGCACCGTTCCCCGTGACGGATCGCGATTCCTACCTGCATATCACCACGACCAAGGCCGCTGACGGCACCTTGACTCGTAAACTCGAAGGTGTCCCCACCTACAAGCCTGAAGAAAAAGGCTACGTGCGCGTCGCCCAAGTGGATGGCTTCTGGAAACTGGTGCCCAAAGGCGACAACCTGACCGAAGTCACCTACCAGGTGCACACCGAGCCAGGCGGCAGCGTCCCCTCGTGGTTGGCCAACAAGTTCGTGGTGGACGCCCCGTTCAACACCTTGAAAGCCTTGAAACAACACGCGGAAAAATAACTGCAGCTGATCCGGTGCCTCCGGCCTTGAGTGGAACGTTTGCCCAGCGCTCAAGGTCCAGATACGTGTAAGCCCACACATGGGTTTTATCGAGGAGGCACCGATGCAAACGTGGCAAATTACCTTCGTTGATGATCACGGCGTGCAGTCCGTGGAGCAGTTCACCTGCGAACACAAGCCCAGCCTCGAAGACGCTGCGCACATGATTCGCAACAAGCTGGTGCCCGTCGCCGCCGAACTGGACCTCAATGACTTAGAGGGCCGCAAGCCCGAGCCGACGGTCAAGATCCTCAAAGACCAGAACAGCATCCAGATCCTCGACATCTCTCCCGCCGCCTGAACATTCCCTGTAAGTCATCCAAGCACCTCTGGTGGAGGTGATAGCTTCGCGCTACTCTGCAAGGGAGATCAGCGAATGAATCGCTAAGGTCTGGTCTTGTCAGCTACATGCTTGTTTTCCAGCGGTGATGTTGTTGCCGTAGTCCCCACGCCATTGCGGCGTGGGCTTCGGGAAGCACGGAAAGTCTATCCATCAATTTGAGGAGCACTTTTCATGAGCACAGCCTATCAAGAAGACATCAGCACCAACGTTCTGCGCCGCATGAAAGAAGGCGGTTTCGACTTCTCGCGTTTTCACCCCATCGAGTTCTACGCCATTTTCCCGGATGAGGAACGGGCGCGCAGGGCTGCGGGTGAGTTTCGCGGGGAATCCCTGAATGCCCAGGTGAGTGCGCGCGACGATGGCGCCTGGTACCTGGAGCTGAGCAAAGTCATGTTTGCGACCTACGACGGCATTGGAGACTTCGAGCAAGACTTCGGGGCGGTGGTCGAGCCGCTGGGCGGGATCATCGAAGGATGGGGCGTGAAGCAGGAGGTGCGTGGGTTACCCATGTAGCGGCAGTTTATGAGCAACACAGCGTATCGGCTGACCTTTGGGTCGGCCGATTTTGTTTGTGAGGTGGGAAAATTACTCGGAACTTGCGCGCTGTTTTTATGCACCAAAAAAAAGGCCACCCATACGGGTGGCCTAAAGGGAAGAGCGGAGCGCTGAAGGCAGTTCAGCAGATGGGGCCGATTATCCGCAGCCTGCGCCGGGCAGTGAAATCAACTCTGACTATGCTGTTGATAGTCAAAGCCCGCATTGCGATGAAGCGTCGGGCAGTGCACCGGGCATTCTGCGCACCAGGACGGTGCGAGCAGATTGCGTGGTTAATTTAACTCACTGATTTTTAAGTGTTTATGCCGCTGGCACGGGCCTTGCGATGGTTCTTGCGCCCGGGTGACAAGGAGTTCGGCATGATCCGCACTTATTACGATGAAATGTACGATGGGGCAGGCCAGGTCCGACCGCATTACCGCGAGTTCGCCCGCTGGTTGGCCGAAACCCCCGCTGAACTGCTGGCTCAACGCCGGCGCGAAGCCGATTTGCTGTTTCACCGCGCCGGGATCACCTTCACCCTCTACGGGGACGAGCAGGGCACTGAGCGTCTGATTCCCTTCGATACCATCCCGCGCAGTATTCCCGCCAGCGAATGGCGGATTGTCGAGCGTGGCTGCATCCAGCGGGTCAAGGCGCTGAACATGTTTCTCGCCGACCTGTATCACGAGCAGCGCATCATCAAGGCCGGGGTCATTCCTGCCGAACAGGTGCTGGCCAACGAGCAATACCAGTTGGCGATGCAGGGGTTGGACCTGCACCGCGACCTGTATTCCCACATATCCGGCGTTGACCTCGTACGCGATGGCGACGGCACGTACTACGTGCTCGAAGACAACCTGCGTACGCCCAGCGGCGTCAGCTATATGCTCGAAGACCGCAAGATGATGATGCGGCTATTCCCCGAACTGTTCGCTGCCCAGCGCATCGCGCCCATCGATCACTATCCCAACCTGCTGCTGGACACCCTGAAAAGCTCAAGCCCCTTGGATAACCCCAGCGTGGTTGTACTGACTCCGGGGCGCTTCAACAGCGCGTTCTTCGAACATGCCTTTCTCGCCCGCGAAATGGGCGTGGAACTGGTGGAAGGCGCCGACCTGTTCGTACGCGATGACCGCGTTTTCATGCGCACCACCGATGGCCCCAAGGCCGTGGACGTGATCTACCGTCGTCTCGACGATGCGTTTCTCGACCCCCTGGCCTTCAACCCGGACTCCATGCTCGGCGTGCCCGGCCTGCTCGCGGCTTATCGCTGCGGCAATGTGGTGCTGGCCAATGCCATCGGCACCGGGGTGGCGGATGACAAGTCGGTGTATCCCTTCGTCACCGAGATGATCCGTTTTTACCTGGATGAAGAACCGATCCTGAAGAATGTTCCGACCTTCCAGTGCCGTAAGCCCGACGAACTGTCCCACGTACTCGCCAACCTGCCCGACCTGGTGGTGAAGGAAACCCAAGGCTCCGGTGGCTACGGCATGTTGGTAGGCCCGGCGTCCACGGCGGCGGAAATCGAAGCCTTCCGAGCGCGGATCAAGGCCAAGCCCCACGCCTATATCGCCCAGCCGACCCTGTGTTTATCCACCTGCCCGACCTTTGTCGAAAACGGCATTGCGCCGCGCCATATCGACCTGCGCCCGTTTGTGTTGTCCGGCAAGGAGACCCGTGTAGTGCCCGGCGGCCTGACCCGCGTGGCCTTGCGCGAAGGTTCGCTGGTGGTGAACTCGTCCCAGGGCGGCGGCACCAAAGACACTTGGGTGGTCGAGGACTGATGCCATGTTGAGTAGAACTGCCTCGGATCTGTACTGGATGTCGCGCTACCTGGAGCGTGCGGAAAACCTCGCACGCATGCTCGACGTCAGCTATTCGCTGTCACTGATGCCCCAGGATGGGCGCGGCGACGGCCTGCATGAACTGGCCATGCCGCTATTGATTACCGGCACCCTGGAGGATTACCACGAGCGCCACGGCGAATTGCACGCCGAACGCCTGTTGCACTTTTTCGCGCTGGACGCGGCCAACCCGGCCAGCATCTACAGTTGTCTCGGCGCCGCGCGGGCCAGCGCCCATGCGGTGCGTGGGCGAATTACCGCCGACATGTGGGAAAACATCAACGCCACCTGGCTGGATATTCGGGATATCGCCCAGCAGGGCCTGAGCCGTTATGGCATGAGCCGGTTCTGCGAGTGGGTCAAGGAGCGCTCCCATCTGTTCCGTGGTGCCACCTACGGCACCATCATGCGCAACGATGCTTTCCGGTTTATCCGCCTGGGCACCTTTATCGAACGGGCCGACAACACGTTGCGCCTGCTGGACGCCCGCTATGAGATGGCCGGTGACCGCGCCGAGGCTGTCACCGATGGCACGGCCCACGCCTACTATCAATGGAGCGCCTTGCTGCGCGCCTTGTCGTCGTTCGAGGCCTACACCGAGATTTATCGCGATGCGCCTGGCGCACGGCAAGTCGCCGAGTTGCTGCTGTTGCGCGCCGATGTGCCACGCTCACTGCGGGCCTGCAGTGAAGAGATCGACCAGATCCTCGCCAGCCTGCCTGGCATCAACGGCCGCCCGGCCCAGCGCCTGGCCGCCGAGATGGACGCGCGCCTGCGCTTTACCGCCATCGATGAAATCCTTGAGGAAGGCCTGCACGCCTGGCTGACCGACTTTATTCCTTTGGTCCGCCAGTTAGGCGACGCCATCTACAGTTCCTACCTGGAGGCGGCATGAGACTCTCCATCAGCCACGAAACCACCTACCACTACGAAGACCAGGTGCGCGCCAGCATTCAGTACCTGCGCCTCACGCCCCATGACAGCGAGCGCCAGCATGTACTCAGTTGGCAACTCGACCTGCCACGCCCGGTGCGTGCCCAGGTGGACCCGTTCGGCAACATCCTGCATGTGCTGACCCTGGATGAGCCCCACGACGCCATCATCATTGGGGCGCGTGGCCAGGTGGACATCGATGAGCTGCGCGAGGCCGAGCATGAGAGCCAATCGGCGTTCCCGTTCCTGCGGTGCACGCGCCTGACCGAACCCGATGAAGCCCTGCGCGGTTTTGCCGAACAGCACTGCCATCAACGGCGTGACCGTACGGCGTTGATCGACTTGATGCACGCACTGAACCAGGCGATGGTCTACACGCCCGGCGCGACCGAGGTCGACACCTGCGCCGCCCAGGCCTTCGCCGGCCGTGCGGGCGTGTGCCAGGACCACACCCACGCGTTCCTGGCCTGTGCACGTAGCCTGGGCATTCCTGCGCGGTATGTGTCGGGGTATTTGTACACCGAGGACAGCACGCACCTGGCCAGCCACGCCTGGGCCGAAGCCTGGCTGGATGACGCCTGGTACAGCTTTGACGTGACCAACCAGCTGGCCCGCCCGGAGCGGCACTTGAAGCTGGCGGTGGGGCTGGATTACCTAGACGCTTGCCCGGTGCGCGGCATGCGCCGGGGCGGGGGGCATGAGCAGATGCATGCGAAGGTGTTCGTGGCGCCGACGCCGGTGATTTCCGTCCAGCAGCAATGATTCGGTTGCGGCGAGCGGGGTGTTGTGGCTGGCGGACTTGTTGTGGTGAGCAGATTTGTTGTGGTGAGCAGATTTGCTGTGGTGAGCGGGCTTGCCCCGCGCTGGGCTGCGCAGCAGCCCCAAAACCAGGAACCGAAGAAACTCCTGACACACCGCATTCTGCTTGATCAGGGCTGCTGCGCAGCCCAGCGCGGGGCAAGCCCGCTCACCACAGCAAGCCCGCTCGCCACAACGCGTTCACCACCGGATGTTTAAGGTTGCTGTTTGCGCCCCGCCATATGCTTCAAATACCCCACCAATAAATCCAGTTCACCGTCCGGCAACACACTGGCCGCGAACGCCGGCATCTTCGCCTGTGGCCAATGCCGCAAACTCTGCGGGTTGCGGATATAGCGCTTGAGGAAATCACCGCCAAAATACTCGGTGGGGTTGTAGGGGATATTCAGGTCCGGTCCGACCTGGGCGTCTCCGGCGCCATTGAGGCGGTGACACGCCAGGCAATTTTTCTGGAACAGGGCAAAACCCTGGTTGATCGGGTCATTGGCCGCCAGCTTCGGATCCGGCAACAACGCCGGAAAGCGCTCCGCCACCGTCTTCAACTGCTTGATCCCGGAGATCTGGAACGGCCACTGCTCAGGGCTGATAGCCCCGGCTTGCGGGTCAGTCCATACCAGGTAGAACGGCCCGGCACTCGGTTTGCCATCTGCCAGCGCCGGCCAGGGTTGAGCAGGGTCCTCCACCGCCAGCCAAGCACGTGCACCCTGTTGTTCCAGCAACGGCGCGGCGGTGAGTTCGGCGGCGAATCCATCCAGGGCAACCGCTTGCAGATGGCTCTCAGGTTTCAAACCCGGTAGGAGTACGGCCAGCGGCACTGCGCGATAACTCATGCTGCGCTTGTAGGAGACGTCATCGACAATCTGCACCGTCTGTGCTTGCGGGTGCTTGAGCAAGTCGGCCGTCTGCCAGGTCTTGCGGGAATGGTCGAGTTCGATGGTCAATTGCGCGGCTGCAGCAGGAAGCGCGATCAGCAGGGCGAGGAGGGCGAGGATGGATTTCAAGACGCAGGCTCGAATCAAAGGGCTGTTTAAGCTAACGATACCGGAAATCGGCGCGCAAAAAGGCAGCCCCTGCCGGACCGCTATGCGCAATGTCCTGGCAGGCGCTGCCAAAAGCTGCAGACCCGGTGCTGTGAATGCACGGAATGTGGCGTTGGGGGGTCACCCAATGACCTTGGTCAAATTGGGCAAGATCAGAATCAGTGTGGTGGCGAACAGAATGAGTCCCGCCTGACGTACTTTCGAATGTTTGAACATGGCTGACTGCCTTTTGTTGTTATTCCTGAGCGTCAAATGCGTGCCGGTCTTATTTCAGTATGGCGAGATGACGTGTCGCTTTTCTTACAGTTGCTCCAGCAAAACCCGGCAGCAACTTCTTACTGATTCAACCTTAGAGCCCTCGTTCTTCGCGGCTTAGACTCATTTCATATCAGCTAATCAGAATTTCAGCTTAAAAAGGCATGAGGCATATCGCCATCTTGGCGCCAATGCCTTGGCTAGACAGCTAAAACGATTAATCAGGTGATTACCTCAGGTGCCTACCGTTCGTCCGAGCGAGGGGGTCAAAAGCAATGAGCGCATCCGTCATTGAAACCGTGTCAATCGGGCCTAAGGTAGGGCACACATGCACACTGGTTCGAGGACGTCATGACCCAAGCGTTGATCTTTGATGCAATACGCACCCCCCGTGGCAAAGGCAAGCCGGACGGTGCCCTGCACAGCGTCAAGCCGGTGAACCTGGTAGCCGGCCTGCTCACGGCGCTGGCCCGGCGCAGTGACTTGGACACCCACCAGGTGGACGACATCGTGCTCGGCTGCGTGACCCCGGTAGGCGACCAGGGCGCCGACATCGCCAAGACCGCCGCGCTGGTGGCGGACTGGGACATCAGCGTCGCCGGGGTGCAGGTCAACCGCTTCTGCGCGTCAGGCCTGGAAGCGGTCAACCTGGGGGCGATGAAAGTCCGCTCCGGCTTCGAGGACCTGGTGGTGGTCGGCGGTGTCGAGTCCATGTCCCGCGTGCCCATGGGCAGTGACGGTGGCGCCTGGGTGCTCGACCCGCAGACCAATATGCACAGTCACTTCACCCCGCAGGGCATTGGCGCGGACCTGATCGCCACCCTGGAAGGTTTCACCCGCGAGGACGTCGACGCCTTTGCCCTGCATTCCCAGCAGAAAGCGGCGAGGGCGCGTGCGGAGGGTTCCTTCAACAAATCGCTGATCGCGGTGCAGGACCAGAATGGCATCGTACTGCTGGACCATGACGAATTCATTCGCGGCGACTCCACCCTTGAAGGCCTCGGCAAGCTCAAGCCGAGTTTCGAAATGATGGGGCAGATGGGCTTCGATGCCACCGCGTTGCGTGTCTACAGCCACGTAGAACGCATCCACCACGTACACACCCCCGGCAACAGTTCCGGCATCGTCGATGGCGCCGCGCTGATGTTGATCGGCTCCGAAGCCAAGGGGCGCGAGCTGGGCCTGCAACCGCGCGCGCGTATCGTTGCCACAGCGGTCACCAGCACCGACCCGACCATCATGCTCACCGGCCCTGCGCCCGCTACGCGCAAGGCCCTGGCCAAGGCCGGCCTGCGCGTTGAAGACATTGACCTGTTCGAGGTCAACGAAGCGTTTGCCTCGGTAGTGCTCAAGTTCATCAAGGATATGGGCATTGACGCCGCTCGCGTGAACGTCAACGGCGGCTCGATCGCCATGGGGCACCCGTTGGGGGCGACCGGCTGCGCGATCCTCGGCACCCTGCTCGATGAACTCGAAGTACGCCAGCAGCGCTATGGCCTGGCCACCCTGTGTGTCGGTGGTGGCATGGGCATCGCCACCATTATCGAACGCCTCTGACCAAGGAACTTGTCATGACCCAAGCCATTCGTTACGAAAAAGGCCAGGACGGCATCGTGGTGTTGACCCTCGACATGCCCGGCCAGAGGGCCAACACCATGAACGGCGTGTACCGCGAGGCCATGGCGGCTACGGTGGAGCGCCTGGAGGCGCAAAGGGACAGCATCGCCGGCGTCGTCATTACCTCGGCGAAGAAGACTTTTTTCGCGGGTGGCGACCTCAATGAACTGATCAAGGTCGACAAGGCCCACGCCAAGGATTTCTACGACGGTGTGCGGGTGTTGAAGGCGCAACTGCGGCGCCTGGAAACCCTCGGCAAGCCCGTGGTGGCCGCTATCAACGGTGCGGCACTCGGGGGCGGTTGGGAGATTTGCCTGGCATGCCATTACCGCGTTGCGCTGGACGACAAGTCGGTGCAGTTGGGCTTGCCGGAAGTCACCCTGGGCCTGCTGCCGGGCGGCGGCGGGGTCGTGCGCATGGTGCGCATGCTGGGGCTGGAAAAGGCCTTGCCGTATTTGCTCGAAGGCAAGAAAGTGCGGCCGCAGCAGGCACTGCAAGCCGGCTTGATCAACGAGCTGGCGGCGGATCGCGATGAGTTGCTGGCCAAGTCCCGCGCCTGGATCCTGGCCAATCCGGACGCCAGGCAACCGTGGGACAACAAGGCCTACCAGATTCCGGGCGGTACACCGTCGAACCCAAAAGTGGCGCAGATGCTGGCCATTGCGCCGTCGATTTTGCGCAGTAAAACCAACGGCTGTTTCCCCGCCCCGGAGAAAATTCTCTGTGCGGCCGTTGAAGGCGCCCAGGTGGACTTCGACACCGCGCACCTGATCGAAACCCGTTACTTCACCGAGTTGGTGACGGGGCAGGTGGCAAAAAACATGATCGGCACTTTCTGGTTCCAGCTTAACGAGATCAACGCCGGCAGCTCGCGACCGCAAGGGTTTGCACCGTATGTCACGCGCAAAGTCGGTGTGCTGGGCGCCGGGATGATGGGGGCGGGCATTGCCTATGTCAGCGCCAGCGCCGGTATCGAGGTGGTGCTCAAGGACATCAACCTGGCGGCCGCCGAGAAGGGCAAGGCGCATTCAGCTGCGCTGCTGGACAAGAAGGTCAGCCGTGGGCAATTGACCGCCGAGCAGCGGGAAACCATTTTGGCGCGGATTCGTCCTACGGACTCCGATACCGACCTGGCGGGTTGCGACTTGATCATCGAAGCGGTATTCGAAGATCGTGAACTCAAGGCCAAGGTCTCGGCCGCTGCGCAAAGCGTGGTCGGCGCCGACGCTGTGATCGCCTCCAATACCTCCACCTTGCCCATCAGCGGCCTGGCCACGGCAGTGCCGGAGCAAGCCAAGTTCATCGGCCTGCACTTCTTCAGCCCGGTGGACAAGATGCCCCTGGTGGAAATCATCAAGGGCGCGCGCACCAGTGACGAAACCCTGGCCCGTGGTTTCGATTTTGTCCTGCAAATCAAGAAAACCCCGATCGTGGTTAATGACAGCCGTGGCTTCTTCACTTCACGGGTGTTCGGCACCTTTACTAACGAAGGCATCGCCATGCTCGGTGAAGGCGTGGCCGCACCGATGATCGAGACCGAAGCGCGCAAGGCCGGCATGCCGGTGGGGCCGTTGGCGGTGTCTGACGAAGTGTCCCTCAGCCTGATGAGCCATATCCGACAGCAGACGGCCAAGGACCTGCAGGCGGAGGGCAAGGCGCTGCCTGCGCATCCGGCGACGGCGGTGATTGATCTGTTGGTCAACGAATACAAGCGCGTGGGCAAGGCGGCGGGAGGCGGTTTCTATGAGTACCCCAGCGGCGGGCAAAAGTACCTGTGGCCGGAGTTGAAAAGCCGCTTTGAACGGCCCGGTCAACGCATCTCGCCGCAGGATGTACGCGACCGCCTGCTGTTTATCCAGGCGATCGAGACGGTGCGCTGTTTGGAAGAGGGGGTGTTGATGTCCACGGCCGACGCGAATGTGGGGTCTGTTTTCGGCATTGGCTTTGCGGCCTGGAGCGGCGGCGCGTTGCAGTTCATCAACCAATATGGGCTGAACGACTTTATCGCCCGCGCCCGCTACCTGGCGGAGCAGTATGGCGAACGTTTCACGCCGCCGGGGTTGTTGCTGGAGAAAGCGGCGCAGGGTGAAGTGTTCCGGTGAAGCAGGGGGGCTTGCCTTGAAGGGGTATTTCAGGGCAGGCTCTGGGGTGTGCAATATTCCCATCACCGTGTCAGGTATTTTTTATGTCGCTACGCGTCTGTATCCTGGAAACCGATATCCTGCGTCCAGGCTTGATCGATCAATACCAAGGGTACGGGCAGATGTTCAAGCGCCTGTTCGCCAAGCAGCCGATTCCCGCCGAGTTCGTGGTGTACAACGTGGTGAACGGTGAGTACCCGTCGGACGACGAAGTGTTCGACGCGTACCTGGTCACCGGCAGCAAGGCCGACTCCTTCGGCACTGACCCATGGATCCAGACCCTCAAGACCTACCTGCTCGACCGCTACGAACGCGGCGACAAGCTGCTAGGTATCTGCTTCGGTCATCAATTGCTGGCACTGTTGCTGGGCGGCAAGGCCGAGCGCGCCGGCCAGGGCTGGGGCATGGGCATCCACGACTACCAGCTCGATGCCAAGGCCCCTTGGATGAGCCCCGAAGTGCCGGAACTGACCCTATTGATCAGCCATCAGGACCAGGTGACCACGCTGCCGGAGAATGCCACGGTCATCGCCTCCAGCGCGTTTTGCCCGTTCGCGGCCTACCACATCGGCGACCAGGTGCTGTGCTTCCAGGGCCACCCGGAGTTTGTCCACGACTATTCCCGCGAGTTGTTGGAGATTCTTCAGACAACCCTGGGTGAAAAGGTCTACACAAACGGCGTAGCCAGCCTTGAGCGCGACCACCACGGTGCAACCGTGGCGGAATGGATGATGCGGTTTGTGGCGCACAAGTCCGAAGCTCAGGTTTAAAGCCAACCCGACCGTTTGAAACTGGCCCACAACCCCGTGCAACCCGTCGCAATAAACCCGAGCACCGCAAAATAGCCGTAGTGCCATTGCAGCTCGGGCATGTTCTGGAAGTTCATCCCATAAATTCCCGCCACCGCGGTGGGGAATGCGAGGATCGCCGCCCACGCGGCGAACTTGCGCTGCACCACGCTCTGGCGCGAAGCCTCCAGTAACACACCGATTTCGATGGTCTGGCTGGCGATATCGCGCAGGGTGGTGAGGTCTTCCATCTGCCGCGTCACGTGAATCTGCACGTCACGGAAATACGGGCGCATGTTCTTGTCGATGAACGGGAAGCTGAGCTTCTGCAGCTCCTGGCTGATCTCCACCATCGGCGCCACATAACGCTTGAGCCGCAGCACATCGCGGCGCAGCCCGTGGAGGTTCTGGATATCGCGCTCGCTCAACGAACTGCACAACACGTTGCGCTCCAGTTCATCGATCTCGGCGTGGATCGCTTCGCTCACCGGCTGGTAGTTCTCGGTGACGAAATCCAGCAGCGCATAGAGTACGAAATCTTCCCCATGCTCCAGCAACAACGGCCGCGCCTCACAACGCTGGCGCACAAAGCCGTAGGACGCCGAGTGCCCATTGCGGGCGGTGATGATGTAGCCGTTGCCGGCAAAAATATGGGTTTCGATAAACTCCAGCTTGCCGTTCTCGCGCACCGGTGAGTAGGTGACGATAAACAGTGCATCGCCGAAGGTTTCCAGTTTGGGGCGGCTGTGTTTTTCCAGGGCGTCTTCGATGGCCAGTTCATGCAGGTTGAACTGGCGTTGCAGGTTGGCCAGCTCCTGGGCGTTGGGTTCTTCCAGGCCGATCCACACAAAGTGATCGGGTTTGGCGGCCCAGGCCGCGCCTTCGTCGAGGGTGATATCCGAAACTTTCTTACCGGCGCTGTAGACGGCGGCCGCAACAACTCTACCCATGGTGCTGATCGCTTCTTATTGGGATGACAGGTGTTGGGCAGCTTAGCCTGAATGGCGTTCCGTTGTAGCCGTTGAACGCTGCTTTGCTCTTTACTGTAGGAGCGAGCTTGCTCGCGAAGAACGTCAACGAAAACGCGGCGCTATCAGGACGCCCTTGTCGCCTGTATGTTTTTCGCGAGCAAGCTCGCTCCTACAGCGGGCGACTTGCTTGGGAGGTATTCAGTTCCAGATCCATTGCCTTGATGCACTCATCCATCTGCGTCTGGCAGGTTTGCATCAACTGAGGAATGTCATCTGAGGTCAGGCCCGTTGTAGGAATCGGCGGCAACGACCGTATGAGCACATCCCCGCTGTTCCAGCGATTGAGCTGCATATGCGTGACGTAATTGCTGACACACACCTGCACAATCGGCACACCCGCCGCGATAGCCATATGGAACGCGCCTTTCTTGAACGGCAGCAACCCTTGGCCCAGGTTGCGCGTGCCTTCCGGGAACACCCAGATCGAAGTGTCTTCGTGCTGCAAAGTGTGGGTGGTGGTAAGCATCGCGCGGCGTGCCTTGTGCGCATTGCCCCGGTCAATCAACACATTGCCCGCCAACCAGAACAACTGGCCGAACAGCGGCACCCATTTCAGACTTTTCTTGGCGATGCACACCGTGCGGTAGGGCACTACGTTGCCGAACACAAACAGGTCATAGTTGGATTGGTGATTGGCGATGATCACGCAGGTGCCGGGCTTGTTGCGCAGCGAGTCCACATCGGCCTTCACGTTGAGCCGCAGGATCCACATGGCCGGCAGCGCATACAGGCGTGCGCAAAGGCGACTGTTGTCGGGGTTGAACGGCCGGCACACACCAACCAGCACGCCGAGCACACCGGCGAGCATAAAGTGCAGGCTCATCAACAACATACGCAACAGAAAAAGCATCGATACGGCCCACCGGGACAAAAGGTGGCGCAGTGTACGGTTGTGCACTGTATTCGGCAATTACCCCGGTAGAGGTAGGAGATAGGCGATGTTTAAGCGCATGTTTCAACATCTGTCGATACGGGCAAGCTAGAGCGGCTGAAGATGATTCGGAATTGGTTGTAAGAAAAAGCCCGACTCAAGGTCGGGCTTCGGTGTATCAGGCGTAGGGCTTAACTCAGGATATGCCCTTGGTCCTGGATGATGGCGTCATCCAAGGCTTCCAACAGTTCTTTACGGACTTTCAACTTGGTGTGCTTGTGGGCGTTCATGTTGAGCTTCTTCAACTGACGTGCCGCCTCCAGCGCAGCCGCGTGCAGCTCCTCCGGTGCCACCACCTTATCGAGGAAGCCGGCTTGCAAAGCGCCCTGCGGGTCAAACATCTCGGCATTGATCACCGAACGATGGAAGGCCGACTTGCGCAGGCGATCCCGCGCCAACTCGATACCGGCGTGGTGCATGGTCATGCCAATCGCCACCTCGTTCAGGCCAATGCTGAACGGGCCATCCACCCCAATCCGATAATCTGCCGACAAGAGCAGGAAGGCGCCCTTGGCCACCGCATGCCCAGGGCACGCCACAATCACCGGGAACGGGTGCGACAGCAGGCGACGCGCCAACGTCGACCCGGACGTCACCAGGCCGATGGCCTCTTTAGGGCCGGCGGTCATCACCTTCAAATCATAACCACCCGACAAAATCCCCGGCGTCCCAGTGATCACCACCACCGCCCGGTCCTTCTCCGCCTGGTCCAGCGCTTCATTAAAGGCACTGACCACCGCCGGAGAAATGGCATTCACCTTGCCGTTGCTCAAGGTCAGGGTCGCGATACCGTCTTCGAGGTGGTAGGCAATCAACTCACTCATGACGCGGTTCCTTGTAGGACTTGTTATAGAAGAATGCAGCAGACGTTACCCACCACGCCCGCCCCGGTAAAGCGCTGTGACTGACTGGCCAGTCAGGGTTTTCCCCTGCACAGCGCATCGGAATGCCTGGGACAGGGCACAATCGCCACCCCAGAGACCTACCGCCAATGCCTGAGAATGGCACAATCAACGCCCCTTGCCGGGCGGTGAGCGGCATAACCGGCTAAGCGCATGAATATTCTGAAAAAAACCTTTGCCATCAGAAAGGCTTTCGACTACATTAGCGCGCCTCGACAGACTGAACTGGTTTGACGAGATACGGTGAAGTGTCCGAGTGGCTTAAGGAGCACGCCTGGAAAGTGTGTATACAAGAAATTGTATCGAGAGTTCGAATCTCTCCTTCACCGCCACATTTAGAAAAGCCCGTGAATTCAGTTACTTAGAGTTCGCGGGCTTTTTCGTTTGTACTACTCAATTGTACTACTCTCGCTCTACGTCGCATTCCCTCTCGACCTATGCAGCTAAGGCGATCCAATCCATCGTCGAGAACGTTTTTGGTTTTACTCCTGACTGGCAGGAATCGGCCAAAATCAGCCACTCGCGTACGAATTCGTTCGGCCCAGAGACGGCATTTGGAATGACCAGTCTCGACTGCGGAAAACGGTTGTTCAGCCGTTGTGATAAATGGCATGAGCTGACTCGTTGGGACATTCCATGCTCATTGAAGGGCGAGGAAGCCCCCCCGTTCTCAGGCGCTAAAGTATTGTGGAGCTATACCCGGATAATGGCTCACATCTTTTCCATTTGGGGCGTCATCATTGCGCTTGCCATTCGAGCGCAGTACTCGTCGGCCAAATCCTCTCGGGTCATCTCCTTCAATCGTTCAACGTCAGGTGCATGCCCCATGAGCTCAATCAGCTTCTCTTTTGTGCTGCTCGAGTATGTTTCCCATAAGAAGTCGAACCAGTCCAAGCCGGTCTTCGGAGACGAACGGCCAGCATTTTTATCAATAACGCCGAAAAAGGTCTTAGGGTGCTGGATGTGAGCCTTTAGTTCATCTTCCGTCAACGGAATCTTGACTATGAAGCGCTGTTGATCGTCCGTGCGAACGAGACACGCTGCCTCTCTCCACGTTGGTATAACGACGCAACTCTCTACCGTAGCCTCTATCTGTGTTCCGTTAGGTGCTGGCACTTCCATCCGCTGACCAACCTGTAGCCGTGTCTTGGAACTTCCGTCTGAGAACGCCTCAGTCTCTCCGTCGAACGTAGTGGGAATGCGCCGGTGCTTCTGCATGGACTCCAGTAGCGAAAACACTGGCGCATGCTGACGCCTAGTTTTGACCTGCTGAAGCAGGGTTTTGGGCCCAGGGTGAAGATCTTCGAGGTGAAAGCCCCATAGCAGCACTCCAGAAGGCAGATCAATAGCATCAAGGTGATGCTCCTCTGGCTCGTACGTGACTATGACATACGCCTGCGGAAGCGTTTGCCCAACCGGATCTCGCTCATATAGCTTTAAGAGGTTTTCAGCCTCTACAAGCGCTACTGGATTAGGTTGGCCCCTGCCCAGTTCCAGTCGCTCGTCATTTGTGTCAATGAAAACAATGCGAGGATGATCCGACTTTTTGCTCAAAGCGCGATTCATTTGTCTGTTGATTTTCATCCGCCTGCCTTCTCGTCGCTTGGCCTCAACGGCGTAGATCGCACCGGACTTAGCGTCAGTGGCAATGAACTCAACGTGGGTACTACGTCTGTCAGTTTCATCTTGGGGTTGCAGGCTGAAGCCTGCCCGAAGCAGGGCGGCAGCGACTCGCACTTCATACAACGCGCCGGGGAAGTTCTCCGCGCATTTGATTCGGTCGATAAGCAATTTCTCGACCTCAATGGCGTGCTTCAGGCTGTAGAGGTCATATGCGAAGCGCATATAGGCACCTATGGCCCCCGTCATCGGCTGAGCAACACCTGGCCCAGTCTGTTCCATGTGAGCTTTCGAATGCTCAGAGCTGCGGACGGCCCAGGTGAGAATGCGATGTCGCTCTTCTGGAGGCTTGCTTACCTCTGACGTCCACCATTCTCTGCCCAAGACGATCCTCGGGTAGTCGTTCAGGAAGTCGTGAAACGTTTTCCAATTCTGTGAGAAATGCATCGTGTTACCGACGGCTATGACTCTGTGATCATGGAACTTAGTGGAAATGATCGACTTACCAAGGCCCTGCTGCTCACGCCTTTGAAACTCACGGGCTTCATGATGAGCGAGTTTCATCTGCATCTGCTCGTACATGCGCGGTACATTCGGCCCGAGACCGTCGACAGACCCATGACATTTTTTGAGCTTGCGGCCGCTACCGCAAGGGCAGGGATCATTTCGACCAGGCTTGTTGCGCATCCGCACAGGCTTCCCGTCAGGTGGAGTTGAGCGCCACGAAATGGCCGCTTGCAGCAGGTGTCGAAGCTGCCCGTCTAGCCAGAACGGCTGGGGCCAGTTGGTTTAGGTCGCGGGCTCAGAGTCAATCGTACTTACATGGTCCCACTCGTCCTCCCGCTGCCCCCAAGCCTTCGTATCCACGATAATAGAGTCATCCTCCATTACTAATGAATCACCGGTAGGGTCCTCGACAGAGCAGGTGAGGCTGCAGCGAAACTCAAACGAATCATCTTGCAAGTGGCCATCACCGCGCCGAACATCCGAGTTAGATCCCCACTGCAGTTGAACATTTATAAACCCGGCTGCAAATAAATGAACAGTGTCGTGGGTGATCCGCTCTACCCCGCTGATATTGACACTGACGTCTTCCAGCGAATAATGATGAGCTACGCTATCCAACGCCTCGAGAGAGTCAGAAACGACCTCGTAGATAGCCTGGTCTTCGATCGCTTCATAAAGGCTGTGAGCTATGCGGCTGCGACAGTTAACCATCGCCATTCCCAACCCTCGTAAGGCATCAAGTGATTTTTCGACAAGCATTTTGACCTCCTGACCAGGAAGGTTGAAGGTTGCCTCTTCTACGTGCGTGTACTTGCTCAACTCGGTTAGCGAGTCTCGGATCGCCTTGCGTTCTGGCGACAGATCAAGCTTCAGCTCCTTTGCAACATATTCGTCTGAAAGTCCTCCCTGAACCACGTACCGAGCGTGCTGGATCTTCGTGACCCCATCTCTAATGTGAGGCAGCTGAATCTCGTCTTTGTACCAAGGACACTTCAGGACCTCTGCCTTGGGGGCCCGTTTCATCAGAATAGAGTTGGTCAGCTCCCGCAGTGCGTAGGCGAAGTTGTTGAAGCGGAGCTTATTATCTACGTCTTCCAAGTTTCGGAGTGCTGCGGCATAGAGACTGTGATGGAATTCATCCGTCCCCAGCAGCCAATCTACTGGATCTTCGATAGCGATCATTTCGTCAATCATGCGTCAGCAGCCTTCTCGGTAGTCATCGCCCTTGGTTTTGACCGACGTTAATGCCAGTCACCCTCGAAAATGTGATGAAGCTCATAGCTAACACTTCGAGGATACGTTTGGTCGTATGTATAGCCTCATCCTTCCTCTGCTAGTAGTTCTTCAAGGTCAATTGCCAGTTTCGTAAGCTTAACTCCAAGGACGTTGCACAGATCGCGGACCTGTACTACATCCAGGCGGCGCGTCCCACTCTCAACGTCACTCATGAAGGATTGCGGGCGCCCCAGCGCTTTTGAGCACTGGACCTGGGTCAGACCTGCCTCGTCTCGGTATTTCTTCAGCAGTGACAAGAGCACAGCGTGCTCATGTCTGTAGATCGTTTTAGGCATGGTCGTCAGCTATGGAGATTAGCTGCTCAACCTATATCTGCTTTTCAGATATCTGAATTTCAGATATTTTGTCCGCTCGACACTCCAGTGTTTATTAGGTGAGCACAGTCATGAACGAACGAATCTACGTGCTGAACGGCCAGAAGAAGACCACCAATCACATTCTGCATCTCCTCCTTTGCATACCTACAGTCGGGTTGTGGCTAGTGTTTTGGTTTCTTGTCGCCATGCAGAATAGTAGGCATAACAAAAGAATTGATAAGAAGATCGCTCGAATACTGGAGCACAAAGAATCTGGGAAGTCCGACGTGGAAGCGTACCAGGCTATTCGCAACGAGGATCAATACAAGAACAAAGTATTGTTGATCATCATTATCGTGATCGTTTTCATTGTCTATCTGAACTCTCGTCACTGAGTGGCGTTGGCTAAGAAAGGGGGGGGGCGAAGTTGCATTTGTAAGCCTCTGCTGGCCTCTTAGTCGTCACGTATGCTGTAAGGCGAAGTTTGGGCTGCCTGCCAAGAGTAAGGCTCTCATATCGCACTACAGGGGCTTGAAAGTGTAAAGTTGCTTGACAACTATGGTCTTAAAATGCATATTAGCCGCTTTCCAGAAAGCCAGAACTGAACGATCTCGACTTGCCCCAGTGCAACGTCAGGCGTTGGTTTCTTGCCGTCTGGAAAATGACCCAACAACTTACCCGAGGCATTCGCCTATGAATTGAACTACCACACAGGAGCCGAACAGTATGCGTACGTTTACCCTTCGTTTGACCCCCGGCACAATCGCTGCCAACCAAGACACTATTGCCCCCACCATTGATGAACAGATTGTTGAGCTGCATCGGCAGGGCATTTCACGCCGGAAGATCGAGCAGCGCTTAGGTGTAACGGAACATCACGTCCGGCGTCTCACTTCTGGTGTAGTAAAGGGACAAAAGTCATATAACGACCCTTTCGGTCGTGCAGTTGCGAAAGCCTACCCCTTGGCTGTCAGCCCACTTGGCATCAAGGATTATCTGTTTCACAGCATCATGTTTGAATGCTATGGATCCACATGGAACTCCCAAGAAGGCAAGCGCGAAGGTGGCTACGACAAAGACTGTGCGAGCCGTGTGCGTATGCGTATCCGGGAGATTGCGGCTTCAAGAGGTGAGGTTGCCGTATTCCTAATGGATTGGTTTGATGCCCGCGCCCCTGTGGAATGCAACCGAAAGATTCGCGAGTGCGCCGTGACCCTTGCCCAGCGGTTGCAAGACGTCGTCGATGAATACATGGCTGCCTGTGGTGTTGAGCTGGTTGTCGATGAAGGTTCGCCCAACCAATTCGAGGGCGACCAGTACCTAACTGAATTCGCAAAGCAAAGGAAGGCTGCACGCTCGCACATTCTGAAGCTGGCAATCCCTGAGGTCGGGTCGGAACCCATCAGCGTGTTGATTGAGCGTGCAGAGGAACAGGCCAACGGCCTTGGCCGTATGCCAGACGCAGTGATGGGCAAAGTCGATTCCTACGATGGGTATTCCCTGGAACCGACTGGTAGCAACCCGTTCCTTGACTACGTTGAGGATCAGGGATGGCTAAGGCCCGAGCACTACGCCGAGGTGGAAGAATCCATCGCCAATCTGGGCTACTGACCAGATCACCCCAACCGCGCGAACAATACTAAGGGGGTGGGTGTTGTGGTGTTTTTGCCGGGATAACGGAGTTATCGATTGTTACGTTGCAGTGCTGTCGCACAGTGCGGAGCACTACGGTGGACTCACACGTGGATTGCCGTTAGTCGTATCGTCCCGATTCCGGATCAGCCCACCAATAAATACATCCAGCATCACCACAACCCAAAAAGCTTTTGCTCTTGATCTGTTGCACCGAAGGTGATGGGCAACAGTTGTCAGCGAGCGCTGACGGAAAACTACTGAATGCGAGCGCATTCGATTCTGCACAAGAATCCAAGATCAAAGGTAAGAGCGGTTCTGTGGTGATTTCTTTATGTATGACTTCGGTTGGACTGGAAGTCCTGTGGCGATACGTCCACTGAGAGGTGGAGACAAGCGTTAAGGTGAATGACTTTACAGCGCCGCTGTGATCCTGATCCGTCTTGACCGTGTATCAGCCCTTGGCTGATCTGTGCACAGAGACTGACATTATCCGATAGCGGAAGCTATGAGGTTATCTGCCCCTATTGGCGAAGTCGTCCACCCAGCAGTCCGTTATTTGAGATACGAGAGAATTCGTGTGCACTTCTTGCCGGTGACTTTCCACCGCCGTGGGTCCGCTGTAGGCCGTACCATTTGGGTAATACAGAATTCCTTATGACCATCGGCGTAAATGATCACTGCCGTGGTGGTAGAGGTACCGTCTTCGTTCAAGTAGGCAGTGACATTCTCACTTTTCTCTGGACGCTTATCAGGGCCACCGTAGGGATCAGGGACAGGAGCCGAGTCAGCCGCATATGCTGCTTGGGCGAGCAGTAGAAATGTGAATGTGCAGATGAATTTCATGATGGGTCCTTCCACAGTGTAGGGGGTTCAATGAATGCAGTTGAACTTTACAGCGGCGCTGTGGGTAGTCCTATACCCTTAGGGCAAGCGTCCATCACAGAGAAGATTTCAATGGTGCATTGCACGGCGATATCCCAGCTAAAGGAAGCTACGGCCCTCCAGCGCTTGAGGTTTGAAATGTCACTCCGCAAACAAGGCTGGCAGCGAGTAACTGGTTACTCAGTCTGGACTACCTCCTACCAAGATGAATTGAACCGGGCACCCATTGCCAAGAAAGTAGACCAAGCCTTGAGGCAGGCTGCTCACCACGCCAAATTGGCTACCATCGCTTACGTGGTGCAGATTGGTGATAGTCCGCTGATCCAAGTCTCGTAGGCCATACAGCGTGAGATGTAGACGGTTATGCAGCCTTGGGGCGAAAGCCCCGGTATATCCACCTTGTGGTGGTAAATACGCTGAAAATGACGAGGTTAGTGATTGCCCATATACCTAGAATGGTCCCAGCCCAACCTAGGCGCCTAACAGGCAATCGCTCTACTTCATCGCTGTATTCGATTGCCGTCTTCCTGTAGGTCATCACCGCATCATCTTTTTTCAAGTCGAGGCAGAGTGATGGTGGCGTTTCTGGTGCTAGCTTGTGGCCTTGATAGTAGAGGTTGCAGTCGCCCCAAAACTTTAGTCGTGCCTGATACCTGTCTTTGACCTCGGATTGGCTAGGGTAGGAATCCACCCCGCCTAGGGTAATCGCGGCAAGCAGGATTACTGCAACCGCAACCCACAGCCTTTGCCACCCGTTCAATCGTTCCATTCGCCAGTGCTCCTTGGTCATAGGCATGATTATCCATGCTGGCACCGTAACGTCATACCGTTTTGGAAACCTCTTGATAACCTGGACAAAACCCACTCGAAACCAGTGCGCGATGTGGACGTTGTTTCTAAGATTGACTTTGTGGCACGTCTGAAGCCCTCTGTTTCCGTAGGGGGCAACGTTAATTTGCTTAGCTCGGGTCCATGCTGACGCCCAAATCGAGGTTTTCACACTAAAACGCCCGTTCTGAGCCGGAACCACCGTTTTCCTGCAAGGCCAAGGCGGCGATAGCCTCCGGCCCCGAAGGGCCGAAAGGGAGAGGTAATCAGCTCAGTAGGCCGAGAGCCACGGGAAGTGTTGCACCAACAGCGGCAGAAACTAGTGGGTGTGCAAGGAAGGCATTGAGCTTGTTCTTCGCTTCCTCTCGCTCTTCCTTAGGGGCGTCCGCGTTGTCTATTGAGGTAAGCACCTCTTTCAGGGCTACTTCAAGATTCTGGACGTTGTGGTCGCCAATCTGGATGCCGGTCGATCCGTGGATGTTGATGTTATTGGTGGTGACGGAAGGCTGCGGCTTGGGGAGGGCGGAATCCTTTGTAATTGTCAGCTCGTAATGGGGGTCAAAACGAGAGTGGGAGTGTCCACCGCTGTAGTATTCGAACTCGTTAATTGTGTAGACGAATTCCTGTCCGTGCACCTTGCGAACGATCTTGTCGCCTTCGGTGATTTCCAGCTCGACCTGGAAAAGCCTAAGGGGGGTAGTGCTGAAAGCACATGCGTACGGTCCGCGACGTTTTCCGTTGTGCTCAATGTAAACTAGGTCATTGCCTGGATCTTGTAACAAGAGATTCATCTAAATCATTCCTGCTGCGTATGTTAAATCGCCACCATAGCTTGATGAGGGTCAATGGATCAATTTTTAGATTGTATTCATTTGGGTATACCCTTCAGACCGCTCGTCGGTGAATACAAGGGTCGTGTTCATTAGGGTTTGTTTTTGTTAATGAATACGATCATACTCAAACCTCTAGAGTTAAATGAATACAGAGGGGAGAGCAATGGCGAGCATCGGCTACATTCGAGTTTCATCCACCGATCAAAACACCGCTCGCCAGCTGGAAGGCGTTGCCCTGGACGAAGTGTTCACAGACAAGGTGTCAGCGGCCAACACTGACCGCCCCGAACTACAGGCAATGCTTCGCCATGTTCGCAAGGGCGACGTTCTCCACGTCCACAGCATTGATCGGTTAGCCCGCTCACTGGAAGATCTGCTGGCCCTTGTAAAGGGATTGATCAGTCGGGGTGTGGCTGTCTCGTTCCATAAGGAACAACTTCACTTCACCGGCGAAGCCAACCCTATGCAGGAGCTAATGCTGGGTCTGCTGGGCAGTGTTGCTCAGTTCGAGCGTGCGTTGATTCGTGAGCGTCAGGCAGAGGGCATTCAAAAGGCCAAGGCAGCAGGTGTCTACAAGGGACGTGTGAAGACGGTAGATGACGAAGCCATTCGCAAGGCAATGGCAGAAGAGGGCGCATCTTTCCGCAAGGTAGCAAAGGCCCTTGGTGTAAGTCTGAGCACCGTGCAACGTGCCATGAAGAATTAACGTTGCTGAGACAGCCTTCCAGCCCGCCTTGACCGGGCTTTGTCGTCTCTGATGCCATGTGATTCAGGTTGCTATAGCGTGGCTTGTAGGGGGTCTCAGAGCGCCACGGCGTGTCAGGTTATTCCTGGATTTCAAGGGTTTGGATAAGCCCCTGTCGTTCGATGTTAAGCGCCTGTCGAATGACCACCAAAAATACGTTGCTGTACAATCCCCTGTGCTCGCCTGCACCGGAATTCTGGGGACAGTCCAGAGGTGCAGGTGGGCTACCAGATTATTTTCTAACGGTGAAACTCAAGTCAAAACGAAAGTCAGTTGTTTTTTTCAGCGAAAATTTAACTTCTATGATTATTAATGTTGAATGCACGGTATGCTTTGGTGTGAGTTGTCATTCAGTAGAGACTGTAGTTTAGTCCAACTTCTTTTAGTGTTGAGCTAAATTCTTGGTTTGATTTAAGATATTCTGTAGGCGGAAGTCCTGTAAATTGAGCGGACAGCATAATGAGTCGTAGTAGAGAAAAATCTGTAAAGTTTATCAATGTAAGATAGTGGGACTTTCTATCCTCGGCGGAGAACTCATTGGCGTCGCTTAATTTTTCGGAAGTGAGCTTTACGATGTTGTAAAAAATCCTTGTGAGGCCATAAATTTGATCGGTCGGATCAGCCGCCTCTAAGTATGCGTTGACAATGTCCACATCAAAGCTTTCTCTCAAGCGTTCCACTTCTGTTTCAATAACGATAACCGCTTCAACTCCCATTTTTTTGGAAAAGGTTTGATATGATATATCGTTAACTTTTAAGGAGTTGAATAATTCTCTTTGAGAAGCGATCATGTGGAATAGCTGGGTTTCAAATGAACGCAGCTTTTCAGTCTTTCTAGTGTTTTTTACTTCTTCTCTCAAACCTACGTTCGCTTCATTCTGGAGACTGAGAGATTTTATGATGAATAACAGCGACATGAAGCTTAAAATAGGGTTGATTAAGCCGCCTACAAAGTCTCCTAGCTGTCCCCATGCTTCTGGCTCATCTGAGATTACATAGCTCAACTTTACGTAAAAATTAAGCACGTATGACAAGCAGACGATTGCAATAAGGGTGATCGCGATGAAGATGTATCTATTGGTCTTCATGGAGTCCGGCTACTACATATTTAACGACCTTGTCGTCAAAGCGTTTAATGGGATATACCTCGATTTCCAAATATTTCCAACGTTCTATCTCAATTCCATTGTTGTAGTCTAGATTTTCTGAGAATCTTTTTTTGGTGGCAAATCTAACTTCCCTGTAGACTTTTTCGAAGCCGAATGCAATGGTCTCTTCTTCGTCCTGAATTTGTAAACGTCCATTTCCGGTATTAGTGTTGAATCGTCGTACGGCTGCGATGATAGTTTCTCGAACATCCGAGCGTACGGCCTCCAATGCGTGTGCCGTGGTTTCGTCAAATTCGGCAATCAATATTTTTTGTACTGAGTTTTTTCTAAAGTTAACCTTGACGTCATATCCGAATTTTTTCGAAACTTCATGTGCGTCTTTCATGATTGAAGTTCGTAGTTGTCTGACAAGCCTTTCAGCATTATCACCGAGACTCTCAACTATTTTTTCCGCTTTTGCGGATAGTTCCTTAGTTTCTAAGTCTAGAGCTTCGTTCATAAAAAAGCCCATCAGCTCTGCGAAAGCCGTATTGCCAATTTTTCGATATTCCTTTTTCAGCTCTTCATCAGAAATGTTCAAGCTGAAGATTTGACCGTAAGAACCCTCGAACGTTTTTTTTAGCATAGTCCGAACGTTGCTCTTACTGTTTTTACGCTGGGGAACATTGCCAGTGAGCAGCGTTTCCGCAATGGTTCTTGTCGCGTCAGAAACACCTTGTAAGGTGTCAAGGCCGGTTTTCATATCTACTTCGTAGTCAGGTGTCTCAATTACGACGTCGAAATTTATTGCCATGATGCAGTTGTCCTCAGGTGCCAGCAATGCTCACATTGCCCCTAGCTAAAATCCCGTCCTTGGAAGCCTCCATGCCAGCTGTGGATCTCGGCAACCTCAGAAAATAATGGCGCTAGGCCATCTTTTCATAGTTATACTTTAAACTTAATGTTAGCGCACGTCCGTTTTTAGATTTTCCTCACAGCTTCAAACCCGTGGCTATGGTGGGCAGCTTCGATATAGCGTCAAACTTCTGTTTTGTGGACGCACCCTTCGAATAAACATCATGGGTAACTGATCCCGTCTCATGACCTACCAATTCTTTCGCCAGTGCGTCTGGCACGTCTGCCCTGATTAGCTCGGTCACAACTGTGTGCCGAAAACTGTGAAAGACATGCAGTCTGCTGAACCCTGCCGCTGTACGTAACCTGCCAAATGCTTTGGAGATTGCGTGCGACCGCTTGCCATACTTATCTGCTGACTCTGCTGGGATGAGGAAGGTATCTGTGCTGTCCTTACGGAGTCGATCCACAGCGGCCAACAGGCTTGGATGAATCGGTACCACACGCTTACTCGCCTTGCTTTTGCTCTTGGGGAAGTCAAAACACTGGACACCATCGACGGTAATCACGCTGTCCGTGGTCAGTCTGCAAAGCTCTTCAATCCTGGCCCCCGTGTACCAGCCCAAAGCAATCAAATCTGCAAGCGGCTGATCATCATTATCCAGCGCTGCACGTTGCAGCTTGAGAGTATCAGCCCGAGTGTAGATTTCCCTGTCCTTACCTGCTGTGTCTGCGCCCCCACCCTTTGGCAGATCGTGACCAACGAACGGATTCACCTTGTCCTGATACATCTCGCGCCAACCCGAATCGTACTTCATCGCCCATTTCCAGAACGCAGTGCCAGCCATCAAATACTGACTCAGTGTCGCGGGTGCCCGGTCTAGGGATTTCAACCAAACGTCTACGGTGTCGAAGGTCAGAGGCAGCGAGTCTTTCTTCAGGAAGTCTGTCAGGCGTTCCATCTTCCCAACTTGCTGGTCTACGTGTTTCGGGGCGCCCCCACGGCTCTCCCGGAATTCTCGAAATGCCTTGAGTCTTGCGGGCGTGATGGGTGACTTTGGTTTATGGGCATCTGGCGCCGCTAGTATCTGTAGTGCCTCGGTCTCTTCCATTGAGGAGAGTCCTTGGGTTGCACCAAACACCTTCGCCATGAGCTGCTGCGCCATTTCTGTAGCAAAGTCGATGTTAGCCACTTCGCCATCCATGCCTGTCATGGCGTAAACCCGGTCTGCCTTCTCCCGGCGTTTCTTGCCCTCTGGCGAGTCGTCGAAGAGCCCCCGGTAAAGCGCTTCAATATCCTCAGGGGCGAACGCCAATGGTTCGTCAGTCTCCCCGAGGGCAACGTCTGTTTTGAGCTTGCGTGTGGCCTGTGCAAATCCATGAGCCACGTTTGCTACGGGGTCTTTCCACGTATCCCCACGGGCAGCCCGTTTCCCTCTGGCCTGTGCAATCTGCGCCTTCCATTCGGCTAGTACCACCAAGCGGCGTTCCATGGCTTCGGAGCGTAGGCCGGTCTGTAGTGACCGGATGAGAACGGTCTTGCCGCCCATCGCCGCCCGGACATCAGCAGGTACAGCAAGTCTGCAATACCATGTGGATTCGCCGCGTTTCTGGATCAGGTTATCGGCCATGGGGTCACGCTGGGAGAGAAGAGTGGTACAGCGAATTGTACTACTCGATTGTACTACTATCCAAGCTGTAAGCCCCTAAATACGGGGTTTAAAGGCCCGTAGGTGTGGTTAATTCGAATCTCTCCTTCACCGCCACATTCTGAAAACGCAAACCCCTGATTTTCCTAGAGAAAGTCGGGGGTTTGTGGTTTTTGGCGCCCAAAAAATAAGCCCATGGGACCACCATGGGACTAGCGCTCTATTCTGGTGCGGAAAGCGTGGCCAGTGACCGCGTGATCGGCAGGGCCATTTCAGCCGGCGGCAGACCACTTAGCGTGCGTGTGGCGAACTTCTGCCAAGAGCGGGCTAGAGCAGAAGTTACGCAGTCAGATTGCCGCCGCAGTGGTTGCGCACGTGACGTGGGTGGGTTCTCACAGGCCGCCTATTTCTGAGACTCCGCAGTGGTAGCTCAATTTCGAGCAGTAAAAGCCTGCTTTCGGTTTGTTTGCTCCAGATGACGCGCAGTTCGACTCGCCTCACCTGGCAGCAGATATCGGGCCAGAAAAATAGGCTATACTGTATTAATTAACAGTGGTTTGGCACGTGGGTACCGGCCCTCAAAGCTCCACGGGGCGCATTGCCCTAGGGCATGCTCCGGCTCCAACCAAGGCTTAACGGCATTACGAAAAATCTAGTCATGATCAATCTGCCGCTCCGCAGCCGGGTGATGTCTAGCAATAGAATCTTGATATCTGGGTACATATCCGTATGCACGAGAAACTCGATAGAACCGTTGAGATCCGCACATTCAATACAATTTCTGAGATTGAGGCGCTCCCTGGCTTCAAAAAAGAAAACCCAGTATCGCCTAAAAATTATAAACATATTCTTGGGGATTATTTTTTTAGCGATGAGGTGAAATGCTGTCTTCTGAAAAGCAATGACAAGCTATGCAATGAGGGTCACAAGTGGGGCTTTGTTGCTCTGCTTACAGATAACAGCATTACTCTTGTTGGCAACGATTGCGCCCAGACCAAATTTGATGGTAAGTCAAAGCTGAACGCTGACAGAACTAAATACCTGAATCAGAAGAAATATGAAGAAGGGCTTGAGCGCCTTCGAACGCTAGTGGAGCAAAAAGACTCCGCACTCAAGGAAGTTTTTCAAGTAAAGTCGGACTTGGCTACAGTCCAGGCTCGTGTTCATGCAATGCGGGAAAAACTCGGGCCTCAGACCATGAGGCATCTTGAGTCCATCGCCCGCACCGGCGCTTATGCACTGTCAGTAACGGGCGTGACGATAAAGGAATACACAGATAAGAAAGGGAAGATAAAAACTGATCGTCGTACCCAGCGTATGACGCTAGGTACGATAGCTAACACTTCTTTCCTTCTAGTTGAGAGATACCGAGACGTGTTGCAGAACCTCTCGGATGTCAAAAAAGCCTACGATGAAGCAGAGAAGATAGAGAAGAACGTCACCACACTAAAACTCAATGCTCTCACAAAAAAAATGGATGTCATTGAGTTGGCCAGAAAAAACGCCTTTCAACTTATCGAGCAAGAGCAAAAGTTTGCGGCCAGCGATTTAAGCCTCTTGTGCTACATTACTTCGGATAAAGTAGAGCGATACAAGTCAGCTAAATACGCTTTAGAGCAAGCCAATCAAGATTCCGGAAAAGAAAAAGCAAAGGAATGGTTTGCTGAGCGAGATCGTTTTTTTCGCAATCAGTTGAATGTTACAAAAATAGAAGTTTTGTAAGATAAATATAGGGCGCTGAATGCGAATAACGCCGCTTATGTAAAAAAGGCCCCCACACTTTGACCTGGTGCGGGGGCCTTTTTGTGTGCCGGCGGAAACCATAACCCCCTGAACTGGCATACCAACCCCCCATAGAGTGGCTTCACGTAACACCTGCCACTCACTCGAAAGGAATCATCTGTGTACGAGTCACTGAAGGACCCGACCGCGATTGCCGCCGCCAATCTGTATTTTGACGATCTTATCGCTCTGGCCGACCCAGCAGCCGCGTTGCCACACCTGCAGCCCCAGGTAAAAGATTTTAGGTTTGAAGCTTTGAATCACGCCGGCATGTTGCGCACGCAAAACCAGTTACGCGGCTTCCTTTGGGGGCTGATGGTGGCCGGGGCTCTAACGGCAGAGCAAATGAACGCCATGAGCCAGCGTCTGGACAGTGGCCGCGCAAATGTGTGGTTGTGAGCCTGTATTCGAGGTGGTTGACTTCGAAAACGATACCGTGAACGCGCTGGGCAGCCTTGAGAACAGCGTGACGCTTACGACTCCAGAGGACATTGGTGCGCTGACAGCGGAAGTCGTCTTCTTCGAACCGCGTTTGCGCAACCAGATCGTGTATCTATCGGGAGACACTGTGACGTACGGAGAGTTTGCGAGTCTTCTTGAGCGTGTGCTGGGACGCCCTTTCAAGCGTAACGTATGGACTGTTCCGTTCCTGCTTCAGGAACTGGAGAAAGATCCGACCCACCACATCAAGAAGTACCGCGCGGTGTTTGCCCAGGGTAGGGGGGTGGCGTGGCCTAAAGCAGGCACTTTCAACGAGCGGCAGGCGATTCCGGTCGTGACCGCCGAACAATGGGCCCAGAGCAACCTTGTCGGCATCTGACCAGAGAAGCCGCGCGGTCCTGAGCCTGGCAATTATGTTCTGTCTTGTCATCGTGTACGCGTCCGGTCGCTCTTGAAAGCGCTCAGGCGAGCCTAGGCGGGCGGCTAACTAAGCCGCCCTTGTTCATATCAAGCCTGCACGTACACCCAAGCCCTCAACCCCGAAGCCAACCCCACCTCCACCCGCTTGTAGTCCGACACTTCATACGCATCCGCCGCCGTCAGCTCCTGCTCCGTAATCCGGAACACCATCCCCTCAATCCTGGCGCCTGCCTCAGCGCTCGGCGTCACAATCGGATGATGCGTCTTGCCACTGCTCGCCAGCACATCCGGGTCGGTGATCTCCACCCAGTTCTGCGAATAGCCCAGCATCGCATCCTGCTGGCCTGTCAGCTCCCGGCCGAAGTTGGCCAGTTGTACGGATTTGTCCTGCAACGTGCCGTAGGAAAACAACAGCACGGGGTGTTCGGTGGGGCGGTTCATTTGTGTTCCTTAAGCGAGGAGGTCTTCGTAGAAAGCCCCGTAGGGTTTGCTCGGGTGGGCGATCTGGATTTCCAGGATCCACAGCCCGGCATTCGGGTAGTGCTCGAAATCACCCAGGTCGCCGCCGCGGTGGATGGCGTGGGGGAAGTCGCTGACGCGGTGGCCCTTGATGTCGAGGTTCAGTTGCCAGCCCATGGCCAGGGCTTGTGCTTCGGCGTAGCGGTAAAGCTCCTGGCCGACGACCTGGTCGTTTTTCCAGCGGGCTTGCACGCGGTCGAACAGTGCTTTGGCGGCGCTGGCGCAGGCGTGCATGTCCGGGTCGTTGCCGATGGCGAAGGTGGCGCCGGCGTCACCTTCGTGGCCTTGCCAGACGGCGCCCATGTCGATGAAGAAGATGTCGTTGTCGCCCAGCACCGGGTCGCCGTCGGAGCGTTGTTTGAAGGTCTTGAGGGTGTTGGCGCCAAAGCGCACCAGCAGCGGGTGCCAGATGCGCTGCATGTCGAGCTCGGCGAGGACGTGTTTGCCCAGCTCGCGGGCTTCGGATTCGAGCATGCCGGGGCGGATGCGTTGGGCGAGGTGTTCGATGGCTTGCCAGGTCATGCCTTGGGCGTAGCGCATGGCGTCGATGCTGTAGGCGGCGCCCACAGCTTCCTTGGGTTGTGCGGACACCGGTATCTCCTTGGGTTTCGTTATGCCATTTACTATATAGCGGTAAAGCTCTGGCGCCCAAGGGGATTTTTTATAAATGCAGCCAGGCCAGGCTCCCCAATATCACGGCTGCTCCGCCTGCCGTATACGACAGGCGCTTCAACCATTCGCGCCTAGTGAGCAAGGTGATCGCCGCCAACGAAATCGCGATCTGAATTGCGGTCATCGCCTGGGCCCAGCGATGGTGCTGGTGCAGCGCCTGTTCCGACTTTTCATCCCATTCCTTTGAGGTGGCCTCAAGCTTTTCGGCCTGTTTGCGCACGTCTTCCTTCTGGCTTCTGTAGCGCTCGATCTCTTCCTTGTAATGCACCGCGTCCACGCCGGGGATGTGGGTCGCCAGTTCTGCCAGGTTTTGCCGGCTGGATTTGGCTTGGTAGTAGTTCCACTGGTTGGCGGCTTCGGTCTTGAAGATGGCGGCGTTGTTCTTGTCCATCGCCGCTTCGCTTTCGGTGGAGCCGGCCTGGTAGCTGAGCATGGCGCCGAGGGTGGCCATGAGGGCGGTCATCACGGCGATGCGGCTGGCGAAGTTGTCACCGCGGCCGTGGGCATGTTCGGTGGTGTGTTCGATGTGTTTTTCGTGGGGGCTGGGGACTTCGAAGGCTTCGGACATGGGGGGCGTCTGTGAAGGGACTGAGGGAGTCTGATTCTTCACCAGTGAAGCTGTCTCAATCCTGTACGTAACGCTGCAAACCTTCGACAAGCGCGTCGAACATTACGCGGCAGCGCGGGCTGCTGCGCAGGTCTTCGTGCATGGTCACCCAGGTGTCCAACTTGAGCGCAAAGCCTTCCGGCAGGACCCGGCGCAGGCGGGGATCGCGCTTGGCCAGTTGGACCTGGCAACCGCCGATACCGGCACCGGCGCGGATCAGTGCCAGTTGTGCCAGGTCGCTGTCGCTGCTGAGGGCGAAGGCGCTGCGCTTGAAACCCTTGATGGCCAGGCTGCGGATAAATGCGTTTTCCTGGTCGAAACCGATCACTGAGTGGTCGGCCAGGTCCTGCATCAACAAAGGCGTGCCGTGCTGCTGCAAGTAATCGTCGCGGGCATGCAGGCCTACTTCGATCAAGCCAATGCGTCGCGCGAGCAGTTGCGCCTGGCGGGGGCGGACCATGCGCACGGCGATGTCGGCTTCCAGTTGCAACAGGTCGCTCAGGCGGTTGGTCAGCACCAGTTCGACCTTGAGGTGCGGGTGTTCCCGGCGCACTTGCGTGAGGATCGGTGGCAGCACTTCCACGCCGACCACTTCACTGGCGGACACGCGCACCACGCCGCGCACTTCATTGCCTTGGGCAGACGCTGCACGCTCAAGTGCCGCCGCTGTACGCTCCATGGTTTCGGCGTGGGCGCGCAGGGTGTGGGCCACGGCCGTGGGCAACAAGCCGGTGGGTGAACGGGTAAACAGCACCACGCCCAGCGCCGTTTCCAGCGCGGCGATGTGCCGGCCGACCGTGGGCTGTGTAATGCCGAGTTGCCGTGCGGCCCCCGACAACGATCCTTCCCGGAACACGCCAAGGAACGACCGGTAAAGCTCCCAACCAATATTCATTCCCATGCATAAATGTATAGCGCCTGGACGGTCTTCGACAATTCCTCTATAGCTTGGCCGCGCAGAAAATGACCCCATCAACCAGCGTGGGAGCGTGTGATGAATACAGTATTGGTGTTGGGTGCAACCGGTGGCATTGGTGGCGAAGTTGCACGGCAGCTGCTGGCGGCGGGCTGGCAGGTGCGCGCGTTGACCCGTGATGCCGACAAGGCCCGTAGCCAGAACGCCGCATTTGGCTGGCTTGAGGGGGATGCACTCAACCGCGATGACGTACTTGCTGCAGCCCGAGGTTGTGAAGTGATCGTGCACGCGGTCAACCCGCCGGGCTATCGGCACTGGGCCGAGCGGGTGCTGCCGATGATCGACAACACCATCGCGGCGGCCGTTGCTGAAGGCGCCACCATTGTGTTGCCCGGTACCGTCTACAACTTTGGGCCGGACGCGTTTCCCGTCCTGCACGAAGACGCCCCTCAACACCCGCTAACCCGCAAGGGCGCGATCCGTGTGCAACTGGAGCAGCGTTTATACGACGCTTCAGGCAACGGGGCGAGGGTGCTGATCGTGCGCGCCGGTGACTTTTTCGGCGCGCAGGCGGCCAACAGCTGGTTTTCCCAGGGCTTGGTCAAACCTGGCAACCTTGTGCGCAGCATCAATTATCCGGGGGCGCCAGGTGTTGCCCATCAATGGGCGTACCTGCCCGATGTGGCGCGCACGATGGTTGAACTGCTCGAGCGCCGTGAAACCCTGGAGGCGTTCGCGCGTTTTCATATGGCGGGGCAGGTGGACACGGATGGCAGACAGGTGAGCCGGGCGATCCAGCGCGTGGTGCTGCGTAGGACAGGGCAGCAGCCGGTCGTCAGGATGTTCCCCTGGTGGCTGCTGAAAATAGCTTCGCCCTTTGTAGTCACCTTCCGTGAAATGCTGGAGATGCGTTACCTGTGGCAAACCCCTGTGCTGCTCGATAACACGCGGCTGGTGGCGGTATTGGGCGCTGAACCTTACACGCCGCTGGATGAAGCGGTGGAGACGACCCTGGCCGGCATAGGTTGCCTGCCTCGGGCGGTGTGAAGTTTGGCTCGAAGGGGCCTGTAGCGTCGGCCTCTACGGCACTGGCCCATGCGCGGATCCAGGTGGAAGCCTTGAGCAAGGGCTTCAACGCGTGGGCGGGCGGATTTTCCAGAGTAACGCTCTATAGCTCCAGTTGATTGGCGTTGATGCCGAACGCCTTGGCAATTTTTTCCCGCGTTGCACGGCGAGGTTTGTTCACCGACTCTTGTTGGGCAAATGCGGATTGGGAAATGCCCAGGCGTTTGGCAACCTCTTCCTGGGTCAGTTTCAGGTGTTCGCGCCATGCACGGATAGGGGTTGCCCCATCCACCAGGCGGCTTACCACCGCATGGGGAATCAGATTTGGATCGTTCTGCCGGGCCAGATAATGTTCATAGGGAATCACCACAAAGGCTGGCTTGCCCTCCGTATTGTGGATGATCTGTACGGCAGTAGGTTCGCTCGTCACGCTTCTTGACCTCTTCAATGCTGACCACATGGATATCGCGATCCCAATCGAAAAGGACTCGGTAATTACCCACGCGCAAGCGATAACCATGGGGGTAATTGACCAATGCCTTGACGTTGGCTGTCTCGGGCATGCGCTCAAGCGCTGAGACAGCATCGCGTACCTATTGCTGATGATACGTATGCAACCGAAGCAGTTGCTTTACGGATTTTCTAGTCCAGTGGATGGAGTTCATTGGAAGGTTAATAAGTCTTTTATAAGGTTCGCAAGAAATATTTTCAGACGCGGGCCAGTGGCTGTTCGCGCTGCCCTCACAAACCGTAGACGCTCGCCACTCACACCGATCGGTATAACTGTTTCCAGTTATGAGGCATTGATGTGAAGGGCCATGAACTGGGGAATTGAGTCGATACAAAGTCGTGGAGGTTGCCTGTATGAGACCCGCCCCGCTATTGTGCTGAATCCTTTTAGTCTTTCCCTTGGGTTGTAGCGATGAATGTACCGCGTACCGCAGTCGGTCCGATCAAGGCCGTGATTTTCGACATGGACGGGTTGTTGCTGGATACCGAAGGCATCTACACCGAAGTCACGCAGATCATCGCTGAACGCTTCGGCCGCACCTACGACTGGGGCATCAAACAGCACATTATTGGGCGTGGTGCCCAGGACCTGGCGGACTACGTGGTGAAGGCGCTGGACCTGCCGATCACACCAGCTCAATTCCTGGAGATCCGCGAACCGCTGATGAGCGAGCGTTTCCCCAAGGCCTTGGGCATGCCCGGCGCCGAAGCCTTGGTGCGGCACTTGAAGGCGCACAATATCCCGATTGCCGTGGGCACCAGTTCGTCGCGCAATTCGTTTGGCCACAAGACCACCTTGCACCGCGAATGGTTTGGCCTGTTCGACACCATCGTCACCGCTGACGACCCGGAAGTCGGCGCCGCCAAACCCGCGCCAGACATCTTCCTCACTGCCGCCCGCCGCTTGGGCGTGGCACCGGAGGATTGCCTGGTGTTCGAAGACTCACCCTTCGGCGTCACTGCTGCCAAAGCTGCCCACATGACCGCCATCGCCGTGCCGGACGAAGCCATGGCCGACAGCAAGTATCACCACGCCGACCAGATCATCCGCAAGCTAGCGGACTTCGACCTGGCGGCCTACGGCCTGCCACCTCGAGCCTGATTGATCGCGGTTAAAAATGTAGGAGGGGCGGTGCGACGATTCGACTTGCCCCTCCCACATTTGATTTGCAGTGTTCCGCAAATCCTAGGCGCTGAAGCCACCATCGATGGTCAGACTTGCACCGGTGATGTAGCCCGCTTCCGGCCCTGCGAGGTAGGCCACAAAACTGGCAATCTCTTCCACATGCCCATACCGCCCCACCGCCATCAAGCTGATCAGGCTCTCGGCAAAATCACTGTTGGCCGGGTTCATATCGGTATCCACCGGCCCAGGCTGCACGTTATTGATGGTGATCCCACGTGGCCCCAGGTCTCGCGCCAAGCCTTTGGTCAACCCCACCAGCGCCGCCTTGCTCATCGCATACGGGCCACCGCCACCAAACGGCATGCGCTCGGCGTTGGTGCTGCCGATATTGATCACGCGGCCGCCTTCACCCATATGCTTGGCCGCTTCCTGGGTTGCGATAAATACGCTGCGCACGTTGATCGCCAGGGTCTGGTCAAAGTCTTCCAGCTTGAAATCCTCCAGCGGCGCGATGGCCAGTACGCCGGCATTGTTCACCAGGATATCCAGGCGCCCAAAGGCTTCGACGGTGGCGTTGACCGCATTGCGGATCGCATCGGCATCGGCGCTGTCGGCGTGGATCGCCAGGGCTTTGCCGCCTTCGCTGATCACGCTGTTCTGCAATTCTTCAGCCTTGGCGGCTGAACTGACGTAGGTAAAGGCGACGGCTGCACCCTGCGCTGCAAGACGTTTGACGATGGCGGCGCCGATGCCGCGAGAACCGCCTTGAATCAAGGCGACTTTGCCGCTGAGGTTTTGTGTGGTCATGTCGATCTCCAAGCTGTTCAAGGCGGGATGCCTTGTTGTTGGAACCGAGTATCGACCTCGCCAGCCCCTCCCGGTAGACCCGGATTGCTATAGTCTGTGTAAACCAAAAGTTTAGAGTGGGCGATATGGAAAGCTTTGGCAGTATCGAATGTTTCGTGCGTAGCGCCGAAGGTGGCAGCTTTGCCGAAGCGGCGCGGCACCTGAGCCTGACACCGGCGGCGGTGGGCAAAAGTGTCGCCAAGCTTGAGGCACGCCTGGGTGTACGCCTGTTCCAGCGCAGTACCCGGCGCCTCACCCTCACCGAAGCCGGCAAGCTGTTCCTTGAAGAGGTCAGCGGCAGCCTCACCACCATCCAGAACGCCGTGGCCAACCTGGCCAGCGCCGAAGGGCGGCCGGTGGGCACGTTGAAAGTGAGCATGGGTACGGTGTTTGGCAATCGCTACGTGGTGCCGCTATTGGGCGTGTTCATGCGTCGCTTCCCGGACATCAGCCCGGACTGGCATTTCGATAACCGCCAGGTCGACCTGATCGGCCAGGGCTTCGATGCCGCCATTGGTGGTGGCTTCGAGCTGCCTCAGGGGGTGGTGGCGCGCAAGTTGACGCCGGCCCATCGAGTGCTGGTGGCGTCCCCGGACTACCTGGCGCAGCGTCCTCCGGTGCGGGTGCCCGAAGATTTGGCGCGTTGCCACGGCATCCTCATCCGTTCACCGCAGACCGGTCGAATACGGTCCTGGCAATTGACCAGTATCGAGCGTGAACACCGCCCGCTGGTACTCAAGCCGAGCATGACCATGAGCGACTCCGAAGCCGCCTGCTGCGCCAGCGCCCAAGGCCTGGGCATCGCCTTGGTGAGCATGCCCATGGCCGTGCCATTCCTGGACAGCGGCGCGGTGGTGCGAGTGCTGCCCGACTGGTACGTCGACGACGGCAACATCTCCATTTACTACGCCGAACACAAACTGCTGCCCGGCAAGACTCGCGCGTTTGTGGATTTCATCATCGAGCAATTCGCCGAGCAGCAGTTGAACCAACGCTTCAGCGCGGCCAACCGATGACTTTTTTCGCCCTCGGCGTCGCATAAGTCCTGATCTTCGACGTCGACAGTCCCAACCGCACCAGCGACTCGGCAATGGTCACCGCCGCCGTCACCCCATCCACCACCGGCACGCCGGTGCGCTGGCGAATCTGCTCATCCAGCCCGGCCATGCCGCCACAACCCAGGCAGATCACCTCGGCCTTGTCTTCGCTGATGGCCAACTCGGCCTGGCGCACGATGGCTTCCATCGCCGCCAGCGGGTTTTCTTCCAGCTCCAGCACCGCCATGCCACTGGCGCGTACCGAGGCGCAGCGCTGGTACAGGCCGGCCAGTTTCAGGCGGTCTTCGATCAGCGGCACAGTGCGGTCCAGGGTGGTCACCACCGAATAGGTGTGGCCGAGGAACATCGCGGTGCTGGCGGCGGCTTCGGTGATGTCCACCACTGGTACGTTGAGCAATTCCTGCAAACCTTCACGACCATGCTCGCCGTAGCCAGCCTGGATCACCGCATCGAACGGCTGGTCGTAGGCCATCACCCGGTCCATCACCGCGATGGCCGCCAGGTAGCTTTCAAAGTTGCCCTCCACCGATTCGGCGCCGAAGTACGGCGTGAGCCCGACAATCTCTGTGCCCGGCGCAGCCACGGCGCGGGCCTGCTGGGCGATGGTTTCGGTAATGGATTCGGTGGTGTTGACGTTGACCACGAGGATACGCATGGCAGGTCCTTGATTAATGACTGACGTTATCGACGGCAATGCTTTCGCCACTGACATCGGCGTAGAACGGCTGGCGCTTGGCGATCAGCAAATACAACAGCCCTGCAATACCGGCGCCAAACATCCAGGAGAACGGTGAGACGCTGGCGAAACCCGGTAACAAAGCCAGGAGAATGGCGATCACCGCCGCCGGAACAAACGCTGCCACCGCACGCAAATTGATTCCCCGGCTGTAGTAATAAGCGCCGCTTGGGTCTTCGCTGTACAACTGCGGCACGTCGACCTGGCTTTTGCGGATCAACCAGTAATCGACCATGATCACCCCATACAGCGGCCCCAGCAGCGCGCCCAGGCCGGAGAGGAAGTACACGATCACCAGCGGGCTGTTGTAGAGGTTCCACGGCAGGATCAGCACCGCCACGGTGGCGCTGATCAACCCGGCGCGACGGAAGTTCAGGTACTTGGGCGCCAGGTTGCTCAGTACAAAGGCCGGCGCGACAAAGTTGGCCATGATGTTCACCGCCACGGTGACGATCAGGAACGCCAGGCAGCCCAGCACCAGGAAGAAGGTATTCGGGATGGCGGCGATGATTTCGGTAGGGCTTTCGATCACCCGGCCATTGAGCTGGAACTGCCCGCCGCACAGCAGCACGGTGATCGCGGCAAACACCAGGATATTTACCGGCAGGCCCCAGAAGTTACCGACCTGGATGGTCTTGCGGCAGGGCGATGAGCGGGCGAAGTCACAGAAATTGAGGATCAGCGTGCCGTAGATCGCCAGCCACAGCGCGCCACCGGCAAAGATATTGCGCCACATCTCGCCGCCGCTCAGCGGCTCGCGGATCGACCAGGCAATGTTGCCGCCCGTTTGAAAATACATCCAACCGGCCAACGACGCCACGGTGAGCAAAATCACCGGCCCGGCGAAACCTTCGTAGCGGCGCACCATTTCCATGCCGTAGGCCAGGATCACCAGTTGCACCAGCCAGATCGCCACGAAGCATACCCAGCCGAGGGACGACAGGCCCAGGATCGAGTTGTGGTCGTATTCGGCAAAGCCCGGATGAATCGCCGTCAGCAACACGCGGAACACCACCGACGCCAGGTAGGTCTGGATGCCGAACCAGGCAATCGCAATCACCGCGCGGATCAACGCCGGAATCTGTGCGCCATGAATGCCGAAGCTGATACGGCTGATCACTGGAAACGGCACGCCGGTCTTCTGCCCCATATAGCCCGACAAGTTCATGAAGAAGTACACCAGCGCTGCACCGATGCCGAGAGACAACAGAATCTGCCAGCCGCCCAGGCCCAGTGCATACAAGCCAATGGCAAACGAGTAGTTGGCGATGTTGTGTACGTCATTGGTCCACAGCGCGAAGATGCTATAGCGACCCCAGCGCCGGCCTTCAACCTTGGTGGGCGCCAGGTCCTTGTTGTGCAGGCGTGGGCTCAGCACCAGAGGGCCGGGCTCGATGGCTTCGGGCTTCAGGGAGGAGGGCAGATCCAGTGCGATGTTATTCGAGAGGCTTGTACGCATTCCGGCAGGCTCCAGCGCATCGGCAGCCAGACTGCAGATGGCAAAGTGTATGTAGGTTTTGTATTTATTGTATACAAAGCGTATTTCACCTTAAGCCACTTGCGTGCCAGTTTTGGATATATGAAAACCTTGGGTAATTTCGTTTTTATAGGTTTATGAAATAACTAGCTGAATTAAAAGCAATATAAATTGACCGTTTGAACAGTTATTTATTTTTTGGTGGGAACCGGGCGATTTGCAAAGACAAAAGGCAGGAGCGGAGAGGTGTTACGTAATGGTGCGCCACAAGATGGATTGCACACATAAATGGCACCGATGGTTACATGTGTGTGTACACGTTCGGCGGCAAACATAAATCAAATGTGGGAGGGGGCTTGCCCCCGATTGCGGAGTGCCAGTCACCATTGACCTGGCTGACCCACCGCTATCGGGGGCAAGCCCCCTCCCACATTTTTACAGCGCAACTTCAGGCCTTGCTGATGATATTCCCGGCATGTAGCCCGCATTCCTTCTGGGTGGCCTCTTCCCACCACCAGCGACCTTCACGCTCATGCTGGTTCGGCAACACTGGGCGGGTGCAGGGCTCGCAGCCGATGCTGATGAAGCCGCGCTCATGCAGGCTGTTGTACGGCAGCTCCAGCATGCGGATGTAACCCCAGACTTCCTCACTGGTCATCTGTGCCAGCGGGTTGAACTTGTACAGGGTGCGTTCCGGTGTCGAGAAGGCCGTGTCGATTTCCAACGCCGCCACCTGGCTGCGGGTGCCGGGGCTCTGGTCGCGGCGCTGTCCGGTGGCCCAGGCAGTGACGCCGGCGAGTTTACGGCGCAGCGGTTCGATCTTGCGCACGCCGCAGCATTCGCCGTGGCCGTCCTTATAGAAGCTGAACAGGCCTTTCTCTTTGACGAAAGGTTCCAGCTTGCTCTGGTCCGGCGAGATCAGCTCGATGTCGATCTTGTAGAACTCGCGCACTTGCTCGATAAACCGATAGGTCTCCGGGTGCAGGCGGCCGGTGTCGAGGCTGAACACCTTGACGTTCTTGTTCAGCTTCCAGGCCATGTCCACCAGCACCACGTCCTCGGCGCCGCTGAAGGAAATCCACAGGTCATCACCGAACTGGCTGAACGCCAGCTTGAGAATGTCCTGGGCGGATTTGTTGGCATAAGTCGCGGCGAGTTCAGCGACGTCGAAGGCTTGGTTCATCAGGACGGTTCCTACAGGTCAGTGGCGCTGAGCGCTCTATAGGGGAGCGATGGTATCAAAATCCGCCCTGCGTTGCGGCGGCGAGCGTGAATGGCTAGAGTTCGGCAGTGCATTTGCTCGCTCAACCAACAACATCTCTAGGGGAGTGTCTTGTGGAAATTGCCTGTCTCGATCTGGAAGGAGTACTGGTTCCGGAAATCTGGATCGCCTTCGCCGAAAAAACCGGTATTGAATCCCTGCGTGCCACTACCCGTGACATTCCCGACTACGACGTACTGATGAAGCAGCGCCTGCGCATCCTTGATGAGCATGGGCTCAAGCTCGCCGACATCCAGGCAGTGATCGCCACTCTGAAGCCGCTGGATGGCGCCATCGAGTTCGTCAACTGGCTGCGCGAGCGCTTCCAGGTGGTGATCCTGTCCGACACGTTCTACGAATTCTCCCAGCCGCTGATGCGCCAACTGGGTTTCCCGACCCTGCTGTGCCACCGCCTGATTACCGACGAAACTGACCGTGTGGTGAGTTACCAACTGCGCCAGAAAGATCCGAAGCGTCAGTCGGTATTGGCCTTCAAGACCCTCTACTACCGTGTGATCGCTGCCGGTGACTCCTACAACGACACCACCATGCTGGGTGAAGCCGACCGTGGGATTCTGTTCCATGCGCCGGAAAACGTGATTCGCGAATTCCCGCAATTCCCGGCGGTGCATACCTTTGAGGATTTGAAGAAGGAATTCATCAAGGCCTCGAGTCGGTCGTTGAGCCTGTAACCCTGCGGTTGATCAAACGCCTGCCAGCAAACGCTCATAAGGAATACTCAAGCCTTCATGCAGGCGCTTGATCATCGACAGACTCAATTTTCGCTTATGGTTCAACACCTCTGATACCCGCCCACTGGTGCCGATAAAGGGCTCCAGGTCGCGGGCGGTCATGCCCAGTTGTTCCATGCGGAATTTGATGGCTTCCACCGGATCTGAAGGAGGCATTGGATAATGCTCGGCCTCGTATCTCTCGATGAGGATGGCGAGGATTTCCAGCTCGTCACCCTCCGGCGAGCCGATTTCAGCTCCCCAGATCTGCTCTACGCGCGCGAGCGCTGCGGTCAGGTCTTCCTGGGAATGTATAGGTTTGATGTTCATCACACGGTCTCTGCGTTGATCTGGTTGTATTGCACGTGGGTCCCTACGAAACGTATGAACCCAAGCTGGCGCTGATAATCGATCGCCATGATCACCCGGTACTTGTTGCCGCCCACGTTGAACACAACCCTGCCACCTTTAAGGATGCTCGCCGTTCGAAGCTCTGCTTTGAGCGCCTGTGGCGTTGGGTAAGTCGTTTTTTCCATATGGCGGTACAGCTCGACCAGCGGTGTTTTAGCGTCGGAATAGGCTGGGTGGCTTTCCCAGAATATTCGCAGGGTAGAGAGAGCGATTATGCGCATCGCGTCTACCTCCCATTTTGGGAGAATATAGGCGCGGTTGGATGGAGATGCAATTGCGGAAACAATTTTTGACGAGTAAGCAGTCGGTTCATGTGATCCCTCACAGACGGCCAGTGGATGGTCCAAGCCGGACGCTATCGTCCAGCCCTAATACCGTCCATAGACGTTCTGATTCAGGTTTTTTCCTTTCGGGCGGCTCTGTCGACAAGAGCCAGGAGGGGCTTGGTTGCTACAGACTTTCCAAAGTGTGTAACAACACCCGCACCTTCGTCAGCGACTCCTGATACTCCGCCTCCCACTGCGAGTCCGCCACAATCCCGCCGCCGCCCCAGCAGCACACCTGGCCATCCTTCACCAGCAAACTGCGAATGGCGATGGAACTGTCCATCTCGCCGCGCACATCCAGATACACCAGCGAACCGCAGTACAACCCACGGCGAGTCGGCTCCAGCTCGTCGATGATCTGCATCGCGCGGATCTTCGGCGCGCCGGTAATGGAACCGCCGGGGAAGCTGCCGGCGATCAGGTCGAGAGCGTCCTTGCCGTCTGCCAGCTCGCCGATGACGCTGCTCACCAGGTGGTGCACGTTGGGGTAGCTTTCCAGGCTGAACAGCTCCGGCACGCTGACCGAGCCGGTGCGGCAGGTGCGCCCCAGGTCGTTGCGCAGCAGGTCGACAATCATCAGGTTTTCGGCGCGGTCTTTGGGGCTGGCCAGCAGTTCGGCGGCGTTGGCCGCGTCTTCCTCAGGCGTCAGCCCGCGTGGGCGGGTGCCTTTGATGGGGCGGGTTTCGACCTGGCGTTTGCTGATGTGCACGAAACGCTCTGGCGACAGGCTCAGCACCGCACCCTCGTCCGGCAGGCTTTGAAACCCGGAGAACGGCGTCGGGCAGGCTTCGCGCAGGGCGCAGTAAGCGACCCATGGATCACCGCTGCACGGCGCTCGAAAACGCTGGGCGAAGTTGACCTGGTAACAGTCGCCGGCCTGGATGTAATCCTGGATACGCACAATGGCCTGACGGTAAGCCTCGGCGGTGAGGTCCGGCGTCATGGGACCCTGGAGTTTGAACGTCGCCGATGTGTTGGCAACGTCATGGCTGAATAACTCGATCAACCGCTGCCGTTCGTTCTCGGCCAGCGTGGGATGGAACACCAACTGGCTGGTCTGCGCCTGGTGATCACTGGTCAACGCCCAGGCATACAGGCCAAAGCGCGCATCCGGCAGGTGCAGGTCGTCCGTTGCCAGATGCGGCATCTGCTCCAGATGCCGACCAAAGTCATAGCTCAGGTAGCCGATCAGTCCACCGGCAAAGGGCAGCGTGTAACCGGTCGGTAGATCCGCTTCGCCCAGATGCGTAAGGTTTTCCCGCAAGCGTTGCAGGAAATCACTGCCGCTTTCGTCGGGCGATACCGTCAATGTTTCCTGCGGCCAGGCGCTCAGCAGGTCATATCGCCCGCGTTCGGCTGCCGGCCGGCCGCTGTCCAGCAGCACCGCGCCAGGGGCGTGACGAATCGCCGCAAAATATTCCGCGGGGTTGGCTCGATAGGGCAGTGGGTGTACGGAGCAGGTTGGCATGCGGGGTGGATCAGCCGTTGGCGTGGGGGAGGGGATTGTAGCCCCCCGAAGAATTTGGTCCTAGAGCGCGGTTCAAATGTGGGAGCGGGCTTGCTCGCGAATGCGGTGGGTCAGTCACGCATCTGTTGACTGACACGCCGTCTTCGCGAGCAAGCCCGCTCCCACATAAGCCCGCTCTCACATTAGATTGGTCTTCAGCCTTCAACCGGTGGAATATGCCCAAACATTTCTTGAACGAACTTCACCCGCTCCTCCGGCGTTTCCGTCACGCCAGCGGCGTTCAGCTCCTCCAACCGCGCTTCCACTGCATGGGTACGCAGGGTCAAACCGCAGTCATTGGCAATCTGGATATTCAGCCCAGGCCGCGCATTCAGCTCCAGGATCAGCGGGCCTTTCTCCTGGTCCAGCACCATGTCCACGCCGATATAGCCCAGCCCGCATAACTCATAGCAGCCGGCGGCGAGCTTCATGAAACCGTCCCAGTTGGGCAATTGCACGCCATCCACCGCATTGGTGGTGTCGGGGTGTTTGGTGATGATGTTGTTCAGCCAGGTGCCGCGCAGGGTCAGGCCGGTGGCAAGGTCCACGCCGACGCCAATGGCACCCTGGTGCAGGTTGGCCTTGCCGCCCGACTGGCGGGTCGGCAAGCGCAGCATGGCCATCACCGGGTAGCCCATCAGCACGATGATGCGGATGTCCGGCACGCCTTCATAGCTGATGCTCTTGAAGATCTGGTCGGGCACCACGCGGTACTCGATCAACGCACGATCACGGTGGCCGCCCAGGGAGTACAGGCCGGTGAGGATGCTGGAAATCTGATGCTCGATTTCTTCATGGCTGATGATCTTGCCGGACACCGTGCGGTAGCGTCCTTCAAAGCGGTCGGCGACTACCAGGATGCCGTCACCGCCGGCACCCTGGGCCGGCTTGATCACGAAGTCGCTGCGCCCGCCGATGATCTCGTCGAGCTTGTCGATTTCCTTCTCGGTGCTGATCACCCCATACATTTCCGGCACATGGATGCCGGCCGCCAGCGCGCGTTCCTTGGTGATGATCTTGTCATCCACGATCGGGTACAGGCTGCGCTTGTTGTACTTGAGCACGTAGTCGGCGTTACGCCGGTTGATGCCCATGATCCCGCGCGCTTCCAGGGCTTTCCAGGTCTTCCAGAAACCGAACATTACTGGTCAGCCTTCAAGAACGCCTTGAAACGCACCAGCTCGGTCAGGCGGTAACCGCGATAACGCCCCATGGCCAGCATGAAACCCACCAGGATCAGCAGGATCGCCGGGAAGGTGAACACGAAGTAGATCAGCTCCGGCACGCTCATGATCAGGTGCGCCAGGGACGCCGCGAACAGCGTACCAATCGCCACTTTCAGCGCATGGTTGGCGCCGCGTTCTTCCCAGGTGATCGACAGGCGTTCGATGGTCATGGTCAGAATCACCATCGGGAACAGCGCCACCGACAGCCCGCGCTCCAGCCCCAATTTATGGCTGAACAGGCTGATGGCCGCAATCAGCACCACCACAAAGGTCAGCACCACCGAAAGTCTCGGCAACATCTGCAATTTGAGGTGTTCCAGGTACGACCTGAGCGACAGCCCCAGCGCCGTGATAATCGTAAACAGCACAATCCCGAAGCCCAGTTGCGTCTCGCGGAACGCCAGGGCGATCAGCACCGGGGTGAACGTGCCCAGCGTCTGCAAGCCGATCAGGTTACGCAGGATCAGGATCACCAGCACGCCGATCGGGATCATCACCATGATCATGAAGGTTTGCTGGGTTTGCAGCGGCAGGCCGTACAGCGAGTATTCGAGGAAGTTGGCGTCGGTGTTCTCGTCGGTCAGCTTGGCCAGGCGAATCGCGTTCATCTCGCTGTTGTTGAGGCTGAAGGTCACCATGGCCTTCTTGCCGCCGTCGACGGTGATCAGGTTTTCATCACCGGTCCACCACAGCAGGCGGTCGGCAGGCAGGCCCTGTTCGCCGGTTTCCGGGTTGAAGTACAACCAGTCATTGCCGTTGAAGCTGCGCAGCCACAGTTCCGGGGTTTGCGGCTGGTCGGCGACCAGGCGGATGGTGTGGACCTTTTCCACCGGCACATGGGCGATGGACAGCAGCAATTCGACGATCTTGGCCTTGTGCGGCGTCGACGGGTCGCCCGCCAGCAGCAGCTTCACGTTGTCGTCGTTGAGGTTGTTGGTGCGCTTGATCGCTTCGGTGATAAACGTCTCGACGTCGGCCGAGTGCTGGCGGATCGGCGCCAGCAGGGCTTCGGCGGCGATTTTTTCCGGGCCTTCCACGGCAATGCTGTCGCGGAACGTGGGGCCCTTCACTTTGACTTTTTCGCCGCTGTAGCGTTTGGTCAGCACCAGGCGGTAATACAGGGTCTGGTTGCCCTTGGCACGGCGGGCCGACCAGGTGACCTTACGGTTGCCGTCGATGCGGTTGACGCTCACCCCATAGTTATTCGAGATGAAGCTTTCGTTGAGGCTGACGAAGTCGCGGCTCAAGGGCGGCACGAACATCTGGATCTTCACCGGGTCTTTCGGGTTGGCGACGAACTCGACCTTGGCGTCGATGTTCCACAAGTCGTCGGTGGCGTCCTCGGTGACGGGGATCCCCAGCACGAAGATCTGATAAGCGGTGACCGAAATACCCAGGACCACCAGGATGGTGATCAGGATCTTCAGGTGCAGGGTCAGAGAGCGCATTCGGTTTACTCGGCGGTATGAGCGTCGGCGGCGCAGGCGGGTTTGCCTGCTGCGTATTTAAGACTGGGGTCGACCAGCGCATCAAAGCGTTTCAGCGCTTCGGAGCCGATCAGCAGCGGGTATTGGAATGCGCTGCGGTCAGTCAAGTTCACTTCGATGCTGCGTAAAGCGGTGCCCATGCAGATATCCAGGGCAATCACCGGACGGGCGGTGTAGTTCTTGTCCTCATCGGGGTCGTAGTCACCGGCGCGGCGCTTGATCTTGCTGACGCGGGCCAGGGGACGCTCGATGGGATGGGAATGGGCGGTGTCGATGGCCAGGTAGAAGCGCACCCAGGATTCGCCGTTGCGCTTGAAGCGCTTGATATCACGGGCACTGAGCGAGGCGGTCTTGGCACCGGTATCCAGCTTGGCGGCGACCTCCAGGTCGATACCGGCCAGTTGCGCGTATTCGTTGAGGCCATACACGGTCTTCTCGGCGGCAGCGCCGAGGCCGGGTGCGGTCAACAGGCACATTGATAGAAGGAAGGGTTTGAGTCTCATAGATCCCGAGGCGGCAGTGCGATGTTCAATTCAAGGCGACTGGCATTGCTGCGCAAACTCCCTCGTACGCCGTTTCATCCAATGATGGCAGGCAAAAGTGCCGGGCATTCTAACATGATGCTTTTTTGGCGCCAGCGCTGGCAGCCGGCCATGCCCCGATAGGGTGCAACCCTGGTTATTAGACGATTGTCGACAATGTGGATTTATTCTTTGACTATCCTGGGTTGATTGGCTAGTTTTTGCGGCATTGCTTTTAAAGGTGTCGACAATATGCTGGATCAGCTGGAATCCCCAGTGGTGACACAAGACGATTCCCAGACCATGTCCGAGAACGTCTTCCGGCGTATCCAGGCCGCCATCGTCAAAGGTGAGATCGCGCCCGGCAGCAAGATCTCCGAGCCGGAGCTGGCGCGCACCTACGGCATCAGCCGCGGCCCGCTGCGCGAGGCGATCCACCGCCTGGAAGGCCAGCGCCTGCTGGTGCGCGTGCCCCACGTTGGCGCGCGGGTGGTGTCGCTGAGCCACGACGAACTGATCGAACTCTACGAAATCCGCGAATCCCTCGAAGGCATGGCCTGCCGCCTGGCCGCCGAGCGCATGACCGACGCGGAAATCGAAGAACTGCGCCAGGTGCTGCACACCCATGAACGCGACGAAGCCTTCCAGGCCGGCCTCGGCTATTACCAGCAGGAGGGCGACTTCGACTTCCACTACCGAATCATCCAGGGCGCCGGTAACCGCACCCTGACGCAGATGCTCTGCGGCGAGCTGTACCAATTGGTGCGCATGTACCGCATCCAGTTTTCCGCCACCCCCAATCGTCCACGCCAGGCCTTTGCCGAGCACCACCGCATTCTTGACGCGATTGCCGATCGCGACGGTGAACTGGCCGAACTGTTGATGCGCCGGCATATCGGCGCATCCAAACGCAATATTGCCCGTCACTTCCCGGACGGCACTCCCCCATCACGAGGTGAATGATGAGTTCCAATAACAAGACGACTCCAGGCCAGCGTTTCCGTGACGCGGTCGCCAGTGAACACCCGCTGCAGGTGGTCGGTGCGATCAACGCCAACCACGCACTGCTGGCCAAGCGCGCCGGGTTCAAGGCGATCTACCTGTCGGGTGGCGGGGTGGCGGCTGGCTCCCTCGGTGTGCCGGACCTGGGCATCACCGGTCTGGATGACGTGCTGACCGACGTACGCCGCATCACCGACGTGTGCGACCTGCCGCTGCTGGTGGATGTGGACACCGGCTTCGGCTCCTCGGCGTTCAACGTGGCGCGCACCGTCAAGTCGATGATCAAGTTCGGCGCGGCCGCCATCCATATCGAAGACCAGGTCGGCGCCAAGCGTTGCGGTCATCGTCCGAACAAGGAAATCGTGTCCCAGCAGGAAATGGTCGACCGTATCAAGGCCGCCGTGGATGCGCGCACCGATGACAGCTTTGTGATCATGGCGCGTACCGATGCGCTGGCCGTCGAAGGCCTGGAGTCCGCGCTGGAACGTGCCGCCGCCTGCATCGAGGCCGGCGCCGACATGGTCTTCCCGGAAGCCATCACTGAGCTGGACATGTACAAACTGTTCGCCTCCCGTGTGAAGGCACCGATCCTGGCCAACATCACCGAGTTCGGCGCCACGCCGCTGTACACCACCGAACAGTTGAAATCTGCAGATGTTTCCATCGTGCTGTACCCGCTCTCGGCTTTCCGCGCCATGAACAAGGCCGCCGAGAACGTCTACACCGCGATCCGTCGCGACGGCACCCAACAGAACGTGATCGACACCATGCAAACCCGTATGGAGCTTTACGATCGCATCGACTACCACACCTTCGAGCAGAAGCTCGACGCACTGTTTGCCGCAAAAAAATAACCCGGCGCACTCCCGAATAAATTCAAGATTGGAGAACAGACATGGCTGAAGCAAAAGTACTGAGTGGTGCCGGCCTGCGTGGCCAGGTGGCCGGGCAGACCGCACTGTCCACCGTGGGCCAGGCCGGCGCCGGCCTGACCTATCGCGGCTACGACGTGCGCGAACTGGCCGCCGATGCGCAGTTTGAAGAAGTTGCCTACCTGCTGCTGTACGGCGAGTTGCCGACCAAGACCGAGCTGGCTGCCTACAGCGCCAAGCTGGGCAAGCTGCGCGACCTGCCGCAAGCGCTGAAGGAAGTGCTGGAGCGCATCCCCGCCGATGCCCACCCGATGGACGTGATGCGCACCGGATGCTCGTTCCTCGGCAATATCGAACCGGAGCAGGACTTCAGCGTGCAGCGCGACGTCACCGACCGCCTGCTCGCCGCCTTCCCGGCGATCATGTGCTACTGGTATCGGTTCAGCCACGACGGCAAGCGCATCGACTGCGTGACCGACGAGCCGAGCATCGGCGGCCACTTCCTGCACCTGCTGCATGGCAAGAAGCCCAGTGAGTTGCACGTCAAGGTGATGAATGTGTCGTTGATCCTCTATGCGGAGCACGAATTCAACGCCTCGACCTTCACGGCGCGTGTGTGTGCGTCGACACTTTCCGACCTGTATTCCTGCGTCACCGCCGCCATTGGCTCGCTGCGCGGCCCGCTGCACGGCGGGGCCAACGAAGCGGCGATGGAGATGATCGAACGTTTCTCGTCCGCTGAAGAGGCGGTCGAAGGCACCCTCGGCATGCTGGCGCGCAAGGACAAGATCATGGGCTTCGGCCACGCGATCTACAAAGACAGCGACCCGCGTAATGAAGTGATCAAGGGCTGGTCGAAAAAACTTGCGGACGAGGTGGGCGACAAGGTGCTGTTCCCGGTCTCCGAAGCCATCGACAAGACCATGTGGGAGCAGAAGAAGCTGTTCCCCAACGCCGACTTCTACCACGCCTCGGCGTACCACTTCATGGGCATCCCGACCAAGCTGTTCACCCCGATTTTCGTGTGCTCGCGCCTGACTGGCTGGGCGGCGCATGTGTTCGAACAGCGCGCCAACAACCGCATCATCCGTCCAAGCGCCGAATACACCGGCGTTGAGCAGCGCAAGTTCGTGCCAATCGAACGTCGCTGAATGGGAATGCCGACGATCCCGAATTGTTAACCGGATCAAATGTGGGAGGGGGCTTGCCCCCGATTGCAGTCTGTCAGTTGATGCAGCGGGCACTGACCCACCGCTATCGGGGGCAAGCCCCCTCCCACAGGTTGACCACATTTCAATTCTGGATCGGTGCAGGTCCTCCCCTTGTTATCACCGTGACCGAGTCCTGACGATGAACACTGAATTTCGCAAACCGCTCCCCGGCAGCCGCCTGGACTACTTCGACGCCCGTGCGGCTGTCGAGGCAATCACCCCCGGCGCCTACGCCACCTTGCCTTACACCTCCCGCGTGCTTGCGGAAAACCTCGTGCGCCGTTGTGCCCCGGCCACCCTCAATGCATCCCTGAGCCAACTGATCGAACGCAAGCGTGACCTCGATTTCCCATGGTTCCCGGCCCGCGTCGTCTGCCACGACATCCTCGGCCAGACCGCCCTGGTCGACCTCGCCGGCCTGCGTGACGCCATCGCCCTGCAAGGCGGTGACCCGGCCCAGGTCAACCCGGTGGTGCCGACGCAACTGATCGTCGACCATTCCCTGGCCGTCGAAGCCGGCGGTTTCGACCCGGACGCATTCGAGAAAAACCGCGCCATCGAAGACCGTCGCAACGAAGACCGTTTCCACTTCATCGAGTGGACCAAGAAGGCCTTCAAGAACGTCGACGTGATCCCGCCCGGCAACGGCATCATGCACCAGATCAACCTGGAGAAAATGTCCCCGGTGATCCAGGTGCGCGACGGCGTGGCCTTCCCCGATACCTGCGTCGGCACCGACAGCCACACCCCCCACGTGGATGCGCTGGGCGTGATCGCCATCGGTGTCGGCGGCCTGGAAGCCGAGAGCGTGATGCTCGGTCGCGCCTCGTGGATGCGCCTGCCGGAAAGCGTCGGCGTTGAACTGACCGGCAAGCTGCAACCGGGCATCACCGCCACCGACATGGTGCTGGCGTTGACCGAGTTCCTGCGTCAACAGAAAGTGGTCGGCGCCTGGCTGGAGTTCTTCGGCGAAGGCGCCTCGGCACTCACCCTTGGCGACCGTGCAACCATCTCCAACATGGCCCCGGAATACGGCGCGACCGCGGCGATGTTCTACATCGACCAGCAGACCATCGCCTACCTGAAACTCACCGGCCGTGAAGACGAGCAAGTCACCCTGGTGGAGCAATATGCTCGCCACACCGGCCTGTGGGCCGATGACCTGAAAGGCGCGCAATACGAGCGTGGGCTCACCTTCGATCTGTCCAGCGTCGTGCGCAACATGGCCGGCCCGAGCAACCCCCATGCCCGTGTTGCCACCCGCGACCTGGCGTCCAAGGGCATTTCCGGCCAGTGGGACGAAGTGCCCGGCCAAATGCCTGACGGTGCGGTGATCATCGCCGCTATCACCAGTTGCACCAACACCAGCAACCCGCGCAACGTGATCGCCGCAGGCTTGCTGGCACGCAACGCCAACAAGCTGGGGCTGACGCGCAAGCCGTGGGTCAAATCGTCCCTGGCACCCGGCTCGAAAACCGTGGCCATGTACCTGGAAGAAGCCGGCCTGGGCCATGAGCTGGAAAAGCTCGGTTTCGGCGTGGTGGCGTTCGCCTGCACCACCTGCAACGGCATGTCCGGCGCGCTCGACCCGGTGATCCAGCAGGAAATCATCGACCGCGACCTGTACGCCACCGCTGTGCTGTCGGGCAACCGCAACTTCGACGGGCGAATCCACCCCTACGCCAAGCAGGCATTCCTCGCGTCGCCGCCGCTGGTGGTGGCGTACGCGATTGCCGGCACCATCCGCTTCGACATCGAAAAAGACGTGCTCGGCCTCGACGCCAACGGCAAGGAAATCCGCCTGCAGGACATCTGGCCGAGCGATGAAGAGATCGACGCAGTGGTCAAGGCCTCGGTCAAGCCGGAGCAGTTCCGCCAGGTCTACATCCCGATGTTCGCCATCCACGAAGACACCGGCCCGAAAGTCGCGCCGCTGTACGACTGGCGCCCGCAGAGCACCTATATCCGTCGCCCGCCGTACTGGGAAGGTGCGCTGGCCGGGGCGCGTCCGCTCAAGGGCATGCGCCCATTGGCGGTGCTGCCGGACAACATCACCACCGACCACTTGTCGCCGTCCAACGCGATCATGCTCGACAGCGCCGCTGGCGAATACCTGGCGAAAATGGGCCTGCCGGAAGTCGACTTCAACTCCTACGCGACCCACCGTGGCGACCACTTGACCGCGCAGCGCGCAACCTTCGCCAACCCGAAACTGTTCAACGAAATGGTGGTGGAAAACGGCAAGGTCAAGCAGGGTTCCCTGGCGCGCATCGAGCCGGAAGGCCAGGTCACGCGGATGTGGGAAGCCATCGAGACCTACATGGATCGCAAGCAACCGCTGATCATCATTGCCGGTGCCGACTACGGCCAGGGCTCGTCCCGCGACTGGGCGGCCAAGGGCGTGCGCCTGGCCGGTGTGGAAGCGATTGCCGCCGAAGGTTTCGAGCGCATCCACCGCACCAACCTGGTGGGCATGGGCGTGTTGCCGCTGGAGTTCCTGCCGGGCACTGACCGCCACACCCTGAAGATCGATGGCAGCGAGACCTATGACGTGGTCGGTGCGCGCACTCCACGCGCGCAGTTGACCCTGGTGATCAACCGCAAGAATGGCGAACGTGTCGAGGTGCCGGTGACCTGCCGCCTCGACACCGCCGAAGAAGTGTCGATCTACGAGGCGGGCGGCGTGTTGCAGCGTTTTGCCCAGGACTTCCTGGAATCGGCGGCGACGGCCTGAGAGGACACCATGGCACACGTAGCGCAAATCAAGATCCCCGCCACCTACATGCGTGGCGGCACCAGCAAGGGCGTGTTTTTCAGCCTCACGGACCTGCCCGAACCGGCGCAGGTGCCGGGCGCTGCACGCGATGCCTTGCTATTGCGGGTGATCGGCAGCCCCGACCCCTACGACAAGCAAATCGACGGCATGGGCGGCGCCACCTCGAGCACCAGCAAAACCGTGATCCTGGCCAAAAGCACCCGCGCCGATCATGACGTGGATTACCTGTTCGGCCAGGTCTCCATCGACAAACCCTTCGTCGATTGGAGCGGTAACTGCGGCAACCTGTCGGCGGCGGTCGGTTCCTTCGCCGTCAGTGCCGGCCTGGTCGACGCGGCCCGCGTGCCCCACAACGGCGTGGCGGTGGTGCGTGTGTGGCAGGCCAACATCGGCAAGACCATTATCGCCCACGTGCCGATCACCGACGGCGCCGTGCAGGAAACCGGTGACTTCGAACTCGACGGCGTGACCTTCCCGGCTGCCGAAGTGCAGTTGGAATTCATGGACCCGGCGGCGGAAGAGGAGGGCGGCGGTGGTTCGATGTTTCCCACCGGCAACCTGGTAGACGACCTGGAAGTGCCTGGCGTCGGCACCTTCAAGGCAACGCTGATCAACGCCGGTATCCCGACCATCTTCATCAACGCCGAAGACCTCGGCTACACCGGCACCGAGCTGCAAGGTGCGATCAACAGCGACCCCAAGGCCCTGGCGATGTTCGAAACCGTGCGGGCTTATGGCGCGTTGCGCATGGGCCTGATCCAGCACCTGGACGAAGCTGCCCAACGTCAACACACACCGAAGGTGGCGTTTGTGGCCAAGCCTGCGGACTACGTGGCGTCCAGCGGCAAGGCGATCAAGGCGGGTGATGTGGACCTGCTGGTGCGTGCGCTGTCCATGGGCAAGTTGCACCACGCGATGATGGGCACGGCGGCGGTGGCGATCGGTACGGCGGCAGCGATTTCCGGCACCCTGGTCAACCTCGCGGCCGGTGGCGTGGAGCGCAATGCCGTGCGCTTCGGGCACCCGTCCGGCACCTTGCGCGTCGGCGCTGAAGCCACCCAGGTCAACGGCGAGTGGGTGGTGAAAAAAGCCATCATGAGCCGCAGCGCCCGGGTGTTGATGGAGGGGTTCGTACGCGTCCCCGGCGATGCTTTCTAACAACCCACACTGTCCCCAGTGTGGGAGGGGGCTTGCCCCCGATAGCGGTGTGTCAGCAGACACATATATCAACTGACCCACCGCCATCGGGGGCAAGCCCCCTCCCACATTGGATCTTCATACCCCCAAGCAGGCGGCCAGACCTGCGATGGAGCTATCAACCGTGATCCTGAGGACTAACCCAACCTTTTAGGAGTACTGCCATGAGCGCCAACGTCGACCAGAACAACCGTCCCGACTACGACCAGGTCCTGCAGGACATCGCCGATTATGTCCTCACTTACCGGATCGATTCCCAGGCCGCGTTGGACACCGCCCGCAACTGCCTGATGGACACCTTGGGTTGCGGCCTGCTGGCCCTGCGTTTCCCAGAGTGCACCAAGCACCTGGGGCCGATGGTCGAGGGCACGGTGGTGCCGTTTGGCGCTCGTGTACCGGGTACTTCGTTCCGGCTGGACCCGATCAAGGCCGCGTGGGACATCGGCTGCATCGTGCGCTGGCTCGATTACAACGACACCTGGCTCGCCGCCGAGTGGGGCCACCCATCGGACAACCTCGGCGGTATTCTCGCCGTAGCGGACCATCTGTCGCAAAAGCGTATAGCCAACGGTGACGCACCGCTGACGATGCGCGCGGTGCTGGAAGCGATGATCATGGCCCACGAAATCCAAGGCGTGATTGCCCTGGAAAACTCGTTCAACCGTGTCGGCCTCGACCATGTGCTGCTGGTCAAAGTCGCCTCCACGGCCGTGACCGCCAAGCTGATGGGCGCCAACCGCGAGCAACTGCTGGCGGCCTTGTCCCACGCGTTTGTCGATGGGCAGGCGTTGCGCACGTATCGGCATGCGCCGAATGCCGGGTCGCGCAAGTCCTGGGCGGCGGGAGATGCCTCCAGCCGGGGTGTGCGCCTGGCGGATATTGCGATGCGTGGCGAAATGGGCATCCCCGGTGTGCTGAGCGCGCCGCAGTGGGGCTTCTACGACGTACTGTTCAGCCACACCAACAAGGACCTGGCGCTCAAACCCCAGGACAAGCGCGGGTTCAGCCTGTCCCAGCCCTACGGCACCTATGTGATGGAGAACGTGCTGTTCAAGATCAGCTTCCCCGCCGAGTTCCATGCGCAAACGGCCTGCGAAGCGGCGGTGACCTTGCATCCGTTGGTCAAGGATCGCCTGCAGGAAATCGAACGTATCGTGATCACCACCCATGAGTCGGCAATTCGCATCATCTCCAAGGTCGGGCAACTGGCCAACGCTGCTGACCGTGACCACTGCCTGCAATACATGACCGCCGTGCCGTTGGCGTTCGGCAATCTGGTGGCCGAGCAGTACGAAGACGAATTCCACGCCGCCCATCCGATCATCGACGCGCTGCGGGACAAAATGGTCATCGTCGAAGACCCACGCTACAGCCGCGAATACCTGGAGGCTGACAAGCGCTCCATTGCCAACGCGGTGCAGGTGTTCTTCAAGGACGGCACGCATACCGAACAGGTGGCGGTGGAGTACCCGATCGGCCATCGCCGCCGTCGGGTGGAGGGCATCCCGTTGCTGGAGGATAAGTTCAAGGCCAACCTGGCCACGCGGTTTACCGCGCAGCGCAGTGCCGAGATTTTTGCGTTGTGCAAGGACCCGGCACGGCTTGAGGCGACTGCGGTGAATCGGTTTGTGGACGCGTGGGTGATCTGAAAACGTGTTTCAAGGGGTAGCGACGACACACTTTGAGAGTCATGTTTCCTACTTCTGCGGAACCGTTTTCAGATAACTGCCAATCAGGAAGTCAGACGGCCCGCGACCGGGCAGCCTTGAATACACCACCTGAACCTGAGAGGCGCTTTATGACCAGCGTAAACTATCAGCAGTACGCTCCCTATCACGCTAACTATGAGATGTCTCCAAAGCCTGCGCCGACTCGGTACGAAGACAGTGCCGAAGCGCAGACTTCGCCAAGCAACCAGTCCGATCCCACAGCACCCCGTCAGTCGATGTCGACGCAACAACGCGGGCGATTTTCTGCGCACAGTGGCATGGTCAACTCGCCCGCACCTGCCACACAAACAGATCCCGGTCGCCTGGAGCAGCTGTCTAAGGAAAACAAACAACTGCGTGAAAGACTTGAACAACTGGTTGCTCAGTTCTCGCCGTTAATCCTCAAACTTCAAAAGCAAGTGGATGATCTCCAGGAAAAACTCGATAAAAACGGGGAGTCTGCAAAAGGTGACTCTCCGCCGGCCCCAGACGCCAGTAGCGGTTGCGGGAGCAGTGCATCATCTGAGGTGAAGGCCCAGTCAGAAAACGCGCCGGTGTCAGAGCCGCAGGTGCCGCAGAACTTTGAGCAGATCTCGGCCGAAAACAAGCAACTGCACGACACAGTTGAACCACTGCAAACCCAATTCAATACGTTCGTCACACGGCTTCAAGAGCAAATACAAGCATTGAACAAGAAGCTGGCCGAGAGCGGGACGCCACCCAGTCAGGTTGCTCCTCAGGCCTCGGGCGCTCAGGGCAGTACCCCCTCGTATTCTTCAGCGGCCGCTAATGCGCCCGATACGAATAACGTCTCGTCGTCCGAGGAATCCCACATTGATACGCTCTTGCGCGAAAACGAGCAACTTCGTGCCCATCTAGATCAGATAATTGCCGATTTCGAAAACACACGCAAACAACTGCAGCAGCAAATAGAGGCACTCAATCAGAGCGCTCAAGCCCAGGCAGGAACATCTTAAGGTGATAGTCAGGTCAATAGGGGCAAGGCCTATCCAGCTCTCTATTGACCTCTACTTGTTGGTCGTATCATTCAAACCGCAAAATCACCCGGCGGTTGTGCTTGCTCTTCTTTTCGATCTTCTCGCAGAACACCCTGCCGATTTCTTCGGTGTTGAGCACATGGGTGCCGCCACACGGCTGGATATCAATGCCGGCAATCTCAATCACCCGGACTGCCCCTTGGATCATCGGCGGTGCCACCGCCTGTGTGCGGGTGATCTGCAATAGCGTGGCGTACTCGGTGGCGGGCATCGACAGGGTTTTTACCGGGTGGGCCTGTTCGATCAACGTGTTGAGATCGCGGGTGATGCTGTCTTTGTCGAGGGTCATTTCCGGCAGGTCGAAGTCCAGGCGGCCTTTGTCCGCGCTGATGCTGCATCCGGTGACCGGCGCGTCGATGATCGAGCACAACAGGTGCAGGCAGGTGTGCATCTTCATGTGCTGGTAGCGCCGCTCCCAGTCGAGGCCGGCGTCCACCTGCACCCCGGCGGTCAATTGCTCGGGGCAGTGTTCCACCTGGTGCCATATGATCGAGCGCTGCACAGGGTCGCGCACTGTGCCGGTCACGTCGACCCGCGTACCGTCCGCCAGGGTGAGGTGCCCCGTGTCGCCTGGCTGCCCGCCCCCGGTGGGGTAGAACAACGTGTGTTCCAGGGCGACGCCGTGTTCGCTGACGGCAATCACCCGGGCGCTGAAGGCGTTCTGGTAGGGCGCGCTGTCGAACAGCGCCAGGGTTTCCATGGTGTGCACGGACATGTTCAACCTCCAACGATCAATGGGCTGGCTTGCAACAGGGAACGCACCATCGCACTCAAGCCAGGCGGGGAAAGCAGGGTGATTTCAAATTCCGGGCCGCAGACCTTCAGGTTCAGCGGCAGGCGTGGCAGCTGGTTACCCGACTCGATGCGATGCAGGCGAAATTGCAGGTGGTGACGCTCCTTCACCGTGGGCTCCAGCATCAGCCCGGGCAAGGGATGGAAGTCGGCGTCCAGCACCGTGACCTTGTGGCTCGCATTGATCTCGCCGACCACGTGCAGACGCTCATCCAGGGCAAAGGCGCCGAGGTAATTGCTGTGGTCCGACTCGTCGTTTTTTTGCAGTTGGATCTGGTTCACCACCTTCACTTTGGTGCCGGCGGGCACATCCTGGGTGATCACGCAGGAGGGGCTGATAAACACGTTGTCGCCGATCAGTACATAGCCGAGCACGCGGGCGCCGGAACCAACCTCGACGTTATTGCCCAGGCGTGGGTGGCGCTTGCCGTCGGGGTTGTTGGCGATGCCACGGGCGCCCAGGGTCACGCCGCAGAGGATGTAGCAGTCGTTGCCGATCTCACACGTTTCGCCGATTACGGTGCCGTAGCCGTGATCCAGTACAAAGCGCCGACCAATGCGCGCCGCCGGGTGGATCTCGGCCCCGGAAAGCACCTTGCCCTGGTTGCTCAGCTTGAGGGCGATACGCGAGAAGACGCCGTTGGTGCGGTCGGGGAAATGCCACACCAGGTGCGCCAGCCGGTAATACAGCACCGCCTTGAACGACGCGTAGGACTCCAGGATCAGCTCACCGCGCCCACGGGATGCCGGGTCGCGGTAGGCGTAGGCGATCAAATCCTCGGCCACCGCCTGGGCGGCATTCTGTACCAGCGGCGCCAGATGCGGCTCCAGCTGTTTCATCTGTGCCGGCGTGAGGGTCTTGATGAGGTGAGTCAGCAACTCATCGTGCAACTGTTGCATGTCGATAAAGCCACCCATTGAGGCACCCCCGTCGTCTGATTGGTTGGAAGACCGTTTATTCGAAACTGGGCAGGTAGCTGTCGGCATTGTCGTAGACCATGGTCAGCACCACCGTTTCGGGCGGCAGTTCCGGGGCGAGTTGGGCGACGGCCACCATGTTGGCGGCCGAGGACAAGCCCAGGCTGATGGCGTCGGTGCGCATGATGCGTTTCATCATGTCGATGCAGTCCTGGCGCGAGACCTTGAGCATGCCGTCGATCACGTCCAGGTTGAGGATGCTCGGGATCAGGCCGATCGACAGGCCCTGGATATGGTGCGGCGCATGCTGGTTTTTCAGCAGGTCGCATTCTTCCGGCTCCACCCCCATGACGCGCAGGCCCGGCCAGGCGGCTTTCAGGGTTTCGCCAATGCCGGTGATATGCCCGCCGGTGCCGATGCCGCTGACAAAGTAGTCGGCGCGACGCTCGCCGAACGCACGCAGGATCTCCGGTGCGGTGGTGTCACGATGGGTCTGTGGGTTGGCGCCGTTGCGTTGCTGGTTGAGCATCACGTAGCTGGGGTTTTCCAGCTGCAATTCCATGCACTTTTCGCCGTGGGAGTTGTTGCCCAGGCGGCTGTCCGACAGCACCACCTTGGCCCCGTACAGGCGCAGCAGCTTCTGTTTTTCGGGGCTGTAGTTGTCGGGGATCACCAGCACCACCTTGTAGCCCAGCACATTGCCAGCCATCACCAGGCCGATACCGGTATTGCCGCCGCTGGGCTCGATGATGGTTTGCCCGGAGTCACGGATCAGCACGCCCCGGCGTTCGGCGTCGAGGATCATGCCCAGGGCGATGCGCGCCTTGTGGCTGCCACCCGGGTTGAGGGATTCGAGCTTGGCGTAGACCTCGATGCCGAGGTCTTCGGAGAACTGCGCCAGGCGTACGATCGGTGTTTGGCCGATCACCTCGAGAATGGAGTTGTGCAACATCATTCAGTCCTCGGCTCAATACAACGGCATGTCGGGTTCGACGTCGCGAACCCAATGCTTCATGCCGCCCTGCAGGACTTTGGTATTGGCGAAACCCGCCGCCAGCAAGGTACTGGCGGCTTGTTCGGCGCGGGTGCCGGCGTAGCAGATCAGGTAGTGGGTGTTGTCCCGGCTGAGGCGGTCGAGCTGATCGTCCAGTTCGGCCAGGGGGATATGCACCACGCCCGGTAATTTACACACCTCCAGTTCGCTGGCATCACGCACGTCCAGCAACACATCGACGCTGCGCGGGTGTTCGAGCAATTGCTTGAGTACACGGGGCTTTATGTAGCGCTCTTCGGCCAGGGACGGCTGGCTGGGCACAGCGTCTGTACAGACAGCCGGTGCCACGCTTTCGCTATGGCGCAGTTCGGAGCAGCACGGGCAGTTGGCACGGCGCTTGAAGCGGATCTCGCTGAACTTCATCGCCAGCGCATCGAAGCGCATTAAACGGCCGGACAGCGGTTCGCCAATGCCGATCAACAGCTTGATGGCCTCGGTCGCCTGGATCATCCCGACCACACCGGGCAACACGCCGATCACGCCCCCTGCACTGCAGTTGGGGGCAAGTTCGGCGGGCGGCGCGCTGGGGAACAGGCAGCGGTAGCACGGCCCACCTTTATAGTTGAGCACGCTGATCTGCCCGTCGAAGCGGTAGATGGCGCCGTATACCAAGGGCTTGCCCAGCTGCACGCAGGCGTCGTTGACCAGGTAGCGCGTGTCGAAATTGTCGGTGCCGTCGATCACCAGGTCGTAGGCGCCCACCAGTTCCAGGGCGTTATCGGCATTCAGGGCGGTGTCGTGGGCGTTGATCTGGATATGACGGTTGAGGTCTTGCAGGCGTTGCTTGGCGGACTCGACCTTGGGCATGCCGAGGGTGCTGTTGCCGTGGACGATCTGGCGTTGCAGGTTGCTGCTTTCCACCACATCAAAGTCCACCAGCCCCAGGGTGCCGACGCCGGCCGCTGCCAGGTACAGGCTGATCGGTGAGCCCAGGCCACCGGTGCCGATGATCAGCACCTTGGCTTTCTTGAGATTCAACTGGCCTTCGCGGCCCACGCCGGGCAGGGTGATGTGGCGCACGTAGCGTTGCACTTCTTCATTGCTCAGTGCGTCGACATCCATGCCGCCCGAGGTGGCGAGCAGTACTTCGATGCGGGCTTTTTCCGGCAGTGGGTCGTCGGCGCCCACCAACTCTTCCTCGGCGGTAAACAGGAAGTGTTCCTTGAGCTGGTTGTTCTTTTCGTGGAACAGGTGCGCGCGCAACTGCGGGTGGCTGCTGCAGAGGTTTTCAATGACTTCGCGCAATGTCGATCCGGCGCCCTCGAGGGTCGATTCCGGCAGCTTGGCCACGCGAACCAGAATGTCGGGGAAAGAGACAGCGTTCATGGACAACTCCGTGTGCAGGTCGTTGAAAGGTTGAAGGGCGAAATGCTTGCCATCCCAGGCAAACAGCTTGGAGCCGAGGGCCTGGCCCTGGCGAACGTCGACCACCAGGTAGCTGACGGGGTAGATCGGCTCACCAATGAACAGCGCCTTGTCCTCGTCTTCGTCGCTGAAATAGGCGCCGACATCCGGGTGAGAGTGATAGATCACCACCACCGGGTTGTCGCTGCGCAACGCCTTGCTCAGCAGCAGGGTGTCGGCCACCGAGAATGTGTAGCCGTTGGCGGCGCTGCGCGGATATATCTCGGGGTTCTTGCGGTGCAGCTCGTTCTGGATATTGCTGCCCAGGTACACGCTGCCGTCGGCGAAGACAAAACCACAGCACTCCTCGGGGTAGCTGCGGCTGGCGTGGGCGTAGATCTGTTCCAGGGCTTCGGGGCGGAGGACGTCCATGTTTCTCTCGCGTGGTGGTAGGAGGGTCAATTTTTCTTGGCCAGGAGTTTTTCAACCGGCAACTTGGTGATCGCAAAGCCGGCCAGCAGGATGGCCGAGTACAGCATCAGGTCGCGGGAAATCGACACGCCTTCGTACCAGGCGCCGATGATCACCGCGAACACCGGGAAGATGATGAACACGAACGACAGGATGATCGGGCTCAAGCGCTTGAGCAGCATGAAGTACACGATGAACCCACCCACCGAGGCCACCAGCCCCAGGTAGAACAGCGCACCCCACGACCGTAGGGTGATGGCTTCGAAGGTCGGCGCTTCAAACCACAGCCCGGCGACGAACAGCATCAGCCCGGCAATACCGATGGGCAGGGTGTTGTAGGTGATCACGCTGATGGCGCTGCCTTTCTGCTTGGTGATGACGTAGCACAAGGCATGCATGATCGCGGCGGTCAGAATTGCCAGTACCCCGAAGAACTCGGCGTGGTCCAGGTGCAGGCCCTGGCTCTTGATGATCATGTAGAGGCTGCCGAAGCCGATACCGATACCGACCACCTGGGAAAAGTAGATGCGTTCGCGCAGGAACAGCGCGGAGAAAATCAGGATGAACACCGGCATACAACTGAACAGCAGCGCGGTGAGGCCGGACGAGACATGCATCTCGCCGTAGTTGAGCAGGTAGTAGGGCACGCTGAAGTAGGACAGGGTCACGAACACGAAGAACCAGCGACTCTCGCGGGGAAACAGGATCGGTTCGCGGCGCACCATGGCAAAACACAGGAACAGCGGAAAGGCGATGAGGAAGCGCAGGCCGGCGGAGGTCAGCGGCGGCACGCTCTCCACGGCAATCTTGATACCCAGCCACGTGGTGCCCCAACTCAGGCACACGATCAGGAACATCACGCTGGTGATCAGCCCGGCCAGCCATTGTTTTTGAATTTTGGTCTTGGCGGTGTTTTCGAGAACGGCGGACATTGGCATCGTTTATTGCTTCCCTGAGCCGGAATTGAACTCTATATTGAGCTTGTAATGAGTTGTAAACTTCGGCGATTGAACCCGTAAAAGCACACTATTAGGGCGAAAGATGGCTGTCAAAACAAATATTGACATGGTGTCAATTATGCGTGAGGGGTTGTCCAACGGGCAGGGCGTGAAGTACAAGCGCCTGTCCGATGTCATGGAGCGGGGCATCCTTGAAGGTCTGATTGAGCCAGGAAGAAAACTGCCGCCCCATCGGGTGCTTTCCGACAATCTTGGCGTCACGATCGGCACCATCAGCCGCGCCTATGGCGAACTCGAACGCCTGGGCCTGGTGGTGGCGCGAGTCGGTGACGGCACTTTCGTGCGCAAGCGAGGGATGGAGCGCCAGCGCGATGAAGGCTTTCGCAACTTCAGCGAAGAACCGCGCCAATACTTCGACATGAGCCGGAATATGCACATCCCGGGGCAGGAGACGGTGTTCCTGGCCCAGAGCTTCCAAACCCTGTCGACCAACGCCAAGTTCCTCCAGGACATCAGTGCCTACACGCCAGACGCTGGTCTGCCGCGCTACCGTGAAGCCGGTGCGCAATGGCTGGTGCAGCGCGATTTTCATCCGATCCCCGAGCAGGTCATCTGCGTCAACGGCGGCCAGCACGGCTTGCTCTGCTCGATGATGGCGCTGTTGCGGGCTGGCGATACGGTGGTCACTGAACAGCTGACTTATCCCGGCCTGATCACCGCCGCGCGCATGCTGGGTATCCGGCTGATCGGTCTGGAGATGGACGAAGAAGGCGTGCTGCCGAGCGCGCTGGACGAAGTCTGTCGTAATCACCGGATTTCAGCGCTGTACTGCACGCCCACCATCCAGAACCCCACCACCGCTGTGCTCTCGGTGGCGCGTCGCGAAGCGCTGGTCAAAGTCTGTCGCGAACACAACCTGCTGATTCTTGAGGACGAAGCCCACGGTGTCCTGGTGGAAGACCGACCGCCGCCCCTCAGCCATTTCGCCCCTGAGCGTACGATTTTGATCAGCAGCCTGAGCAAGGCGGTGTCCGCCGGGCTGCGTGTGGGCTATGTGCATGCGCCGCCCGCGCTGGTCAGCCGTATTTCGGCGGCCCTGCGTTCGACCTGCTGGATGGCCACGCCCGTCACCCTCGAGCTGGCGACCCAGTGGATCGAAAACGGCACGGCGGAATACCTGCTGCGCCAGCAGATCAACGAGATCAGCCGCCGCAAGGCGCTGGTCCGCGACCTGCTGACGGGCCTGGAATACCGCACCCATCTCAACAGCCCGCACTTCTGGATAGAAGTGCCGGAGCCATGGCGGGCGTCGGAGATCGAGGCCGAACTCAAGCAGAACAATTACCTGATCGCCACCGCCGAGGCCTTTGCCGTGGGGCAGACGGCGGTGCCGCAGTTCATCCGGGCGAGTATCTGCAATACGTCGGGGGATGATCAGTTGTTGCGGGCGGGGTTTGATGCGCTGGCCACGGCGCTGGGGCAGGGGGGAGGAAGGTTTCAGCTGTAGGCAGGTTCACCGCGTTATCGTTCTTCGCAGGCAAGCCAGCTCCCACATTTTGACCGCATTCCAGAGCTGGAACTCGGTCAACTGTGGGAGCGGGCTTGCCCGCGAAGAGGCCAGTCCAGGCGCCACCCTTACTTGAACCTGCGCTCCACGCCTTTCTCCACCAGAATCTTCGCCGAAATCTCTTCCACCGAAAAATGCGTGGAATTGATGTGCGCAATATTCTCCCGGCGGAACAGATTTTCTACTTCGCGCACTTCAAACTCACACTGGGCATAGCTCGAATAGCGGCTATTAGGCTTGCGCTCATTGCGGATCGCGGTGAGGCGGTCCGGATCGATGGTCAGCCCGAACAGCTTGTGCGAATGCGCGCGCAGGGCCGCCGGCAGCGTCAGGTGCTCCATGTCGTCTTCGGTCAGCGGGTAATTGGCCGCGCGAATCCCGAACTGCATGGCCATGTACAGGCAGGTGGGCGTTTTGCCGCAGCGCGACACGCCTACCAGGATCAGGTCGGCCTTGTCGTAGTAGTGGGTGCGGGCGCCGTCATCGTTGTCGAGGGCGAAGTTCACCGCCTCGATACGCTCCATATAGTTGGAGTTGTGCCCAATGGAATGGGACTTTCCGACCGAATAGGAGGAGTGTTCACTCAACTCCTGCTCCAATGGCGCCAGGAAGGTCGAGAAAATATCGATCATGAAACCATTCGACGTTGCGAGAATCTCACGGATGTCTTGATTGACGATGGTGTCGAAAATGATCGGGCGGAACCCGTCTTTTTCAGCCGCCAGATTGATTTGTTGTACCATGGCCCGCGCTTTATCCACGCTGTCGATGTAGGGCCGCGTGAATTTGGCGAAGGTAATGTTTTCGAACTGCGCGAGCAGGCTTTGACCCAGAGTTTCGGCTGTGATGCCGGTGCCGTCGGAGATAAAGAAAGCAGATCGTTTCATTTGAGCCCTGGGCCTTAAGCTGATGGCGAATCTTGGATATGATAGGCGCGATTTTGCCGTCCCGCAGTGGGCCGCATTCTCACTTATTTTCCAGGTCCAGGCCACAAGCGCTGGTGTTTGCTCCTACTGAGCAGCCGGCGTCCTGAGCTTTTCCAACACAGAAAGTGGAGAGATCACCTTGGTAGAGTACGTAGTTTCCCTCGATAAGCTCGGCGTCCATGATGTAGAGCACGTGGGGGGCAAGAACGCATCCCTCGGCGAGATGATCAGTAATCTTGCAGGCGCTGGTGTCTCGGTGCCCGGTGGTTTCGCCACCACGGCCCAGGCTTACCGCGATTTCCTCGAACTGAGCGGCCTCAACGCTCAGATCCACGCCGCACTGGACGCCCTGGACGTCGATGACGTCAATGCCCTGGCCAAGACCGGCGCCCAGATCCGCCAATGGATCATGGAGGCCGAGTTCCCCGAGAAGCTCAACGAAGAAATCCGCACCGCCTTCGCCGCGCTGTCGGCCGGTAACCCGGACGTCGCCGTTGCCGTGCGCTCCTCGGCCACCGCCGAAGACTTGCCGGACGCTTCCTTCGCCGGCCAGCAAGAAACCTTCCTGAACATCCGCGGCGTGGAAAACGTGATCCGCGCGGCCAAGGAAGTGTTCGCCTCGCTGTTCAACGACCGCGCCATTTCCTACCGTGTGCACCAAGGTTTCGACCACAAGCTGGTGGCCCTGTCTGCCGGTGTGCAGCGCATGGTGCGTTCGGAAACCGGCACGGCCGGCGTGATGTTCACCCTCGATACCGAATCGGGCTTCCGTGACGTGGTGTTCATCACCGGCGCCTACGGCCTGGGTGAAACCGTCGTACAGGGCGCGGTCAACCCCGACGAATTCTACGTACACAAGGGCACCCTTGAAGCGGGCCGCCCGGCCATCCTGCGCCGTAACCTGGGCAGCAAGGCTATCAAGATGATCTACGGTGACGAGGCCAAGGCCGGTCGCTCGGTGAAAACCGTGGAAGTCGATAAGGCCGAACGCGCGCGTTTCTGCCTGAGCGACGCAGAGGTCAGCGAGCTGGCCAAGCAAGCGATGATCATCGAAAAGCACTACAAGTGCCCGATGGACATCGAGTGGGCCAAGGACGGTGACGACGGCAAGCTGTACATCGTGCAGGCCCGTCCGGAAACCGTGAAAAGCCGCACGTCGGCCAACGTCATGGAGCGCTACCTGCTCAAAGAAACCGGCACCGTGCTGGTAGAAGGCCGTGCCATCGGCCAGCGCATCGGCGCCGGCAAGGTGCGGATCATCAAGGATGTGTCCGAAATGGACAAAGTTCAGCCAGGTGACGTACTGGTCTCCGACATGACCGACCCGGACTGGGAACCGGTGATGAAACGCGCCAGCGCCATCGTCACCAACCGTGGCGGGCGTACCTGCCACGCGGCGATTCATCGCCCGTGAACTGGGAATCCCTGCGGTAGTCGGTTGCGGCAACGCCACCCAACTGCTCAAGGACGGCCAGGGCGTGACCGTGTCCTGCGCCGAAGGCGACACCGGCTTCATCTTCGAAGGTGAGTTGGGCTTTGACATCAAGCAGAACTCCATCGATGCCATGCCGGACCTGCCCTTCAAGATCATGATGAACGTCGGCAACCCGGACCGTGCCTTCGACTTCGCGCAATTGCCGAACGCCGGTGTGGGCCTGGCCCGCCTGGAATTCATCATCAACCGCATGATCGGCGTGCACCCCAAGGCCCTGTTGAACTATGACGGCCTGCCGCTGGACATCAAGCAAAGCGTTGACAAGCGCATCGCCGGCTACAACGACCCGGTGGGCTTCTACGTCGAGAAGCTGGTGGAAGGCATCAGCACCCTGGCGGCGGCGTTCTACCCGAAAAAGGTCATCGTGCGTCTGTCGGACTTCAAGTCCAACGAATACGCCAACCTGATCGGCGGCAAGCTCTACGAGCCGGAAGAAGAAAACCCGATGCTGGGCTTCCGTGGCGCGTCGCGTTACATCAGCGAAGCGTTCCGTGATTGCTTCGAACTCGAATGCCGCGCCCTCAAGCGCGTGCGCAACGAGATGGGCCTGACCAACGTCGAGATCATGGTGCCGTTCGTGCGCACCCTGGGCGAAGCGAGCCAGGTGGTGGACTTGCTGGCGGAAAACGGCCTGTCCCGTGGCGAAAATGGCCTGCGCGTGATCATGATGTGCGAATTGCCGTCCAACGCCATCCTGGCCGAAGAGTTCCTGGAGTTCTTCGACGGTTTCTCCATCGGTTCCAACGACCTGACCCAGCTGACCCTGGGCCTGGATCGCGATTCCGGGATCATCGCCCACCTGTTCGACGAGCGAAATCCTGCGGTCAAGAAGCTGCTGGCCAACGCTATCCAGGCCTGTAACAAGGCCGGCAAGTACATCGGCATCTGCGGCCAAGGCCCATCCGACCACCCGGACCTGGCCAAATGGCTGATGGAGCAGGGTATCGAAAGCGTCTCGTTGAACCCTGATTCCGTGCTGGAAACCTGGTTCTTCCTGGCGGAAGGCCAAGCGTCCGCCTAAGATCGTCATGTCAAAAGTGCCGGTCACCCGATGAGGGTGACCGGCATTCTTATCTGTGCAGGGCGGAACTCCTTCCGGACGCCGCCCTTTTTTGTGCAAGAGCATTATGCAAAGCAGCAGCAAACTGTTTCCCGTCGCCCTGATCAGCGCTGAACGTCGTGGCGACCTGAGTGAAGACGTGTACCGCCTCAAGCCCGGTAACAGCCCCGACGGCACCGTCGAGCTGGCGGTTACCCGTTTGGGCCTGGCCGATGTCCCGGAAAACCGGGGCGTAGCGGTTATTTTATTGCATGGCAGTTTTTCCAATCGGCGCTTCTGGTATTCGCCCAAAGGCATCGGCCTGGGGGCTTACCTGGCCCGCCAGGGCTTCGATGTGTGGATCCCGGAAATGCGTGGTCATGGTTTGTCCAAGCGCAATCATGACTACGCACGCAACCGCGTCGCTGACTATGCGCGCTACGACTTGCCGGCCATTGGTGCGTTTGTGCGCGAGCAAAGCGGGCAGGTTCCCCACTGGATCGGCCATTCCCTGGGTGGCACCAGCCTGGCCGCAGCGCTGGGTGGGCAGCACCTTGGCGCACCAGCCGTGGCTTCGGTGGCGTTGTTCGGCTGCCAGGTCAGCCGCACCCACTGGCCGTTGAAACTGCCACCGGTGGAGTGGACGGGGCGCTTGCTCTTGAAACGCTTCGGCGAAGTGTCTGGCTCGCGCCTCAAGCGTGGCCCGGAGGACGAGCCGGCGGGTGTGATGATCGAGGCCATGCGCTGGAACGGCCTGTTTGGCCGCTTTGGCGAAGGCAAGAACGACTGGTGGAAAGGCCTGACAGACGTGGATGTGCCGTTGCTGGCCGTCAGTGCTGCCGGCGATCATCAGGATCCCGATTGGGCGTGTCGCAAGCTGTTCGAGCAGGTCGGCTCCGAGCACCGTCAATACCTGTGTCTCGGCCGCCAGCAAGGGTTTACCGAGGATTTCGGGCACGTTGAAATGCTCGTCAGCAAAGCTGCACAGGCCGAAGTGTGGCCGCTGGTGGCGCAATGGCTTAACGACCCGCTCACACCCTTGTTCGGCGTGCAGCCCGAGGTGTTGGCCACGGTTTGAGCGCAGGGCTCTGCCAAGGGCGTTTCACTCGTGTGTGGTTGCGGCTAAGATATGACGCGTTAAACGCTTCTGGTCATATTCAGTCGCGCAGTGGCTATTGCGTTGCGGCGAAGTGGATGGGATGTTTCGCACCTGCTTGGGCTGGCGCTTCTTTCGAAAGACGCTTCTTTGACGGAAAGGAATTGTTCAATGAACCATTACGTGACCCCCGACCTGTGCGACGCCTACCCGGAGCTGGTGCAGGTGCTTGAGCCGATGTTCAGCAACTTCGGCGGCCGAGATTCCTTCGGTGGCGAGATCGTCACCATCAAGTGTTTCGAAGATAACTCGCTGGTCAAGGAACAGGCAGACCAGCCTGGCGCCGGCAAGGTACTGGTGGTCGACGGTGGTGGTTCCCTGCGCCGTGCGTTGCTGGGTGACATGATCGCCGAGAAGGCCGCGAAAAACGGCTGGGAAGGGCTGGTGATCTACGGCTGCATCCGTGACGTCGATGTGATCGCCCAGACCGACCTGGGTGTGCAGGCCCTGGCCAGTCATCCGATGAAGACCGACAAGCGTGGCATCGGCGACTTGAATGTGGTGGTCACGTTTGCGGGCGTGACGTTCCGTCCGGGTGAATACATCTACGCCGACAATAACGGTGTGATCGTGTCGCCCAGCCCGCTGAAAATGCCTGAATAAATTGCAATAACCGACGGGGTGAGGATGTTCGAGGAAGAAAACGCGCAATGGGGGCTGGTGCATGCCCTGGTGCTGGACGGTAAAGGCGGTGCGCGTTCGATTGCCCGGACAGAGCTCGACGACTTGCAACTGCAGCCTCAGGAAAGCCTGTGGTTGCATTGGGATCGCAGCCATCCGCAAACCCAGACCTGGCTGCGCAAATCCAGTGGCTTGAGCGAGTTCGCCTGTGACCTGTTGCTGGAGGAGAACACCCGCCCGCGCCTGTTGCCGCTGCCGGACTCGGAATTGCTGCTGTTCTTGCGAGGGGTCAACCTCAACCCCGGTGCCGAACCGGAGGACATGGTCTCGGTGCGCATCTTCGCCGCTGCCAGCCGGGTGATTTCCCTGCGGTTGCGCCCGTTACGCGCCACCGACGAGCTGCTGGTGCAATTGGCGGATGGCAAGGGGCCGAAGACGGCCTCTGAACTCATCCTTTATATGGCTCAGTACCTCACCAATAAAGTGCAGGATCTGGTCTCCGACCTGTCCGAAATCGTCGACGTAGAGGAAGAAAAACTCGATACCGACGAACGGTATACTCCGGAACATGGCAGCGTTTTGCAGATCCGTCGACGGGCGGCCGGGCTGAAGCGATTCCTGGCGCCGCAGCGGGATATTTTTGCCCAGCTCACGCGCATCAAATTGCCGTGGTTCTGTGACGACGATGCCGACTATTGGAACGAATTGAACAACAGCCTCACCCGTTACCTGGAAGAGCTTGAATTGACCCGAGAGCGCGTGGGGCTTGTGCTGGAGGCCGAAGACCGGCGTTTGAGCGTGCGTATGAACCGCACCATGTACCGCTTCGGGATCATCACCGGGATCTTCCTGCCGATGAGTTTTCTCACCGGCTTGCTGGGTATCAATGTGGGCGGGATTCCGTTCTCTGCCAGCCCCTATGGATTCATGATTGCGTGCCTGTTGATGGTCTCGGTGGCGCTTGGACAATGGTGGCTTTTTCGACGATTGCGCTGGGTTTGACCTGAATATGAGCTGAACGTAGGAAGGGGCCTATGTGACCCCAAGAATTTAACCCTCGTCTTTTAAATCACTTGCGAGAGGTCCTTATGCACGATCCGTTCGAACAGTCTTTGCGTGACATGCTCAATGCCTCGCCGTCCAACCGGGACGATGATGCCTGCCTGGGCCGCGTGCTGAAAACCGCCAACCGTCAGGTAGGCGCGGGTGATCTGTTCGGCCTGCTCGGGCGCTGGGTGCCGGCGTTGATGATGGCCCTGAACAACGGTTCAGCCCACGTTTCACCGGTTTCCCGTCGTAAACCTCTTGCTCGCACTGCTGATAAGGCTGATTGAATATGGAACTTGATCTCTGGACCCAGAGCCTGGTCACCGCGATGACCGCATTGTGGACCAAGGTGGCGAATTTCATTCCCAACCTGTTTGGTGCCCTGGTGCTGGTGTTGCTGGGCTTTGTAGTGGCCAAGCTGCTCGACACCCTGCTGTCCAAACTGCTCGCTAAACTGGGCCTCGACCGTCTGATGGCGGGCACCGGCCTGACCAAGCTGTTGGGGCGTGCCGGGCTGCAGGTACCGATCTCGACATTGATCGGCAAGATCGTTTATTGGTTTGTTTTGCTGATTTTCCTGGTTTCTGCGGCTCAATCCCTTGGACTTGAGCGAGTTTCAGCTACGCTCGACATGCTGGCGCTGTATTTGCCGAAGGTTTTCGGCGGCGCGCTGGTGCTGCTGGTAGGCGTTTTGCTGGCGCAACTGGCCAATGGGCTGGTGCGCGGCGCCGCCGAAGGCGTGGGGTTGGACTATGCTGCCGGCCTGGGGCGAATTGCCCAGGGCCTGGTGATCATCATCAGTATTTCGGTCGCGATCAGCCAGTTGGAGGTCAAGACTGACCTGCTGAACCATGTGATTGTGATCGTTTTGATTACCGTTGGTCTGGCCGTTGCGCTGGCCATGGGGTTGGGAAGCCGGGAAATTGCCGGCCAGATTCTTGCGGGAATCTATGTGCGTGAGTTGTACCAGGTGGGCCAACAGGTGCGTGTGGGCGAGGTCGAAGGGCAAATCGAGGAGATCGGTACCGTCAAGACGACGGTGCTGACCGATGACGGCGACCTGGTGTCGTTGTCCAATCGGATTCTCCTGGAGCAGCAGGTGAGTAGCCGCTAATCCGGCAAACCCTGCTAATGTACGCCGCCGCAAACCCGGCTGATCGGGCTGCGGCGGACATTGACCTGACTGTCGGCACGACTTGTTTTGAATAAAGCCCAAACGCTGTCCACGCGCTATGACCCCCGTGAGCTCTCCGATGAGGAGCTGGTCGCGCGCTCGCACACGGAGCTGTTTCACGTAACTCGCGCGTACGAAGAATTGATGCGCAGATATCAACGCACTCTGTTCAACGTTTGTTCAAGGTATTTAGGGAACGATAGAGATGCGGATGATGTCTGTCAGGAAGTGATGCTCAAGGTGCTGTATGGCCTGAAGAACTTCGAGGGCAAATCGAAGTTCAAGACATGGCTCTACAGCATCACGTACAACGAGTGCATCACGCAGTATCGGAAGGAACGGCGAAAGCGTCGCTTGATGGACGCGTTGAGTCTGGACCCCCTTGAGGAGGCGTCTGAGGAAAAGGCGCCCGCACCCGAGGAGAAGGGCGGACTTGATCGCTGGTTGGTGTATGTGAACCCGATTGACCGGGAAATTCTGGTGCTACGATTTGTCGCAGAGCTGGAGTTCCAGGAAATCGCTGACATCATGCACATGGGTTTGAGTGCTACAAAAATGCGTTACAAACGTGCTCTTGATAAATTACGTGAGAAATTTGCGGGCGAGACTGAAACTTAGTGCGTGGCAAATATCTCTTACGTGTAGGCAAGTTCTGTTAGACTTGTCGCCGAGTTGTCCCCCGGTTTGTGGGACTGCTTTACAATCACCAGATGGGGATTTAACGGATGAAACTGAAAAACACCTTGGGCTTGGCCATTGGTACTCTTATTGCTGCCACTTCTTTCGGCGCACTGGCACAAGGCCAAGGCGCAGTTGAAGGCCAGCTGTTCTACAAGAAGCAGTTCAACGATAGCGTCAAGCACATCGAAGACGGCTACAACCCTGGCGCTAGCATCGGTTACTTCATTACCGACGACGTGTCGGTGAACCTGAACTACGACACCACCAACCACACCCGTTCGAACGACGGTACTGGCAACCAGAAGATCAAAGGTGACACTGGCAGCCTGACTGCTCAGTACCACTTCGGTCAGGCCGGTGTTGACTCCCTGCGTCCATACGTAGAAGGTGGTTTCGGTCACCAGAGCCGTACCAACGTACAGGCTGACGGCCACAGCGGTCGCGACCAGTCGACCCTGGCTATCGCTGGCGCTGGTGTGAAGTACTACTTCACCAACAACCTGTTCGCCCGTGCTGGCGTTGAGTCTGACTACAACCTGGACAACGGCAAGTGGGATTACTCCGCACTGGTCGGCCTGGGTGTGAACTTCGGCGGCAACGCTGGCGCAGTTGCTCCAGCTCCTACCCCAGCACCAGCTCCAGAGCCAACTCCAGAGCCAGAAGCTCCAGTTGCTCAGGTTGTTCGTGTTGAGCTGGACGTCAAGTTCGACTTCGACAAGTCGGTTGTTAAGCCTAACAGCTACGGCGACGTGAAAAACCTGGCCGACTTCATGGCTCAGTACCCAGCTACCAACGTAGAAGTTGCTGGTCACACTGACTCCGTAGGTCCAGACGCTTACAACCAGAAGCTGTCCCAGCGTCGTGCTGACGCTGTTAAGCAAGTCCTGGTTAAAGACGGCGTTGCTCCTAGCCGTATCACCGCAGTAGGTTACGGCGAGTCCCGCCCAGTTGCTGACAACGCAACTGAAGCTGGTCGTGCTGTTAACCGTCGCGTAGAAGCGTCGGTTGAAGCTCAAGCTCAGTAATTACTGAGTGGTAGAAAAAAGCCCGGCTTAGGCCGGGCTTTTTTTCGTCTGGAATTTGCTTCAGGCGCTGGCGGCTTGTGTGAGGCAAGCGACTTGCCCAGGGGCTGCGACATGGCCAATTACCAGGATGGCCGGGCTTTTCAAGGCAAATGCCTGCGCATCTGCATACATGCGTGACAACTCACTGCGGCATTCCCGTTGCTGGGGCAGCGATGCGTTTTCAATCATCGCCACCGGCATATCCGTCGCCATCCCGCCGTCCAGCAATTGCTGGCGAATCTCCTCCAGCTTCGCCACCCCCATGTACACCACCAACGTCGTCCCGCCCTCGGCCAGTGCTCGCCAATTCAAACGGCTGTTGTCCTGGGTATGCGCCGTAACCAGGGTCACGCCACGACTCACCCCGCGCAGTGTCAGCGGAACCGCGCAATTTGTCGCACCCGCCAGCCCCGCAGTGATTCCGTTGACCAACTCCACCTCGACGCCCCGTTCACGCAGCCACATCGCTTCTTCACCGCCGCGCCCGAAAATGCACGGGTCACCGCCCTTGAGCCGCACCACGCATTTGCCCTGGCGCGCATAGCGCAGCATCAGGCGATGGATAAAGTCCTGCGGGGTCGAGCGACAGCCACCGCGTTTGCCCACGGTGATCACTCGCGCTCCGGCGCAGTGTTCCAGTACCGCCGGGTTGACCAGGTCATCGATCAGCACCACATCGGCCTCACGCAAGGCGCGTACCGCCTTGAGGGTCAACAGCTCCGGGTCACCGGGGCCTGCGCCCACCAGCCAGACTTTTGCGTTCATGAATTATTCCTCGTCCAGGGATGACGTCAGCGGTTAAAGAGTGCGTACAACAGCACCAGGTTGATCAACAACGAAAGCAGCGCCAGAGTGCGCCAGACCTTCAAGGGTTCACGCTCCAGCAAGGGCTTGGGGCGGATGCTCAGTTCCTGTCGGTCCGCCTGTTCCAGCACTCGCAACCATTCTTCGGCAGTTTCGTAACGATGCGCCGGTTGGGCCGCCACTGCCCGTTCCAGGCTCAGGGGCAGCCAATCCGGCAAGTCGGGGCGGTAGCGACTGGCGCTGACAGGCTGGTTGAACCGGGGCCGTTGGAAGGCTTCGATTTCACCGTAGGGGTAGTGCCCGGTCAGCAGGTAATAGAGGCTGACACCGACACTGTATAAATCCTGCTGGGCCGTAGGCCGGTCGCCATTGAACGCCTCGGGCGCGATAAAGCTTGGCGTGCCCGGCAGCGCATGAGCGCACTCTTCCGACAGGCCTGGGCAGTACGCCAGGCCGAAATCCAGTAAACGCAGTTCGCCGTCATCCCCCAGCAACAGGTTTTCCGGCTTGATATCGCGGTGCAGGATCTGCCGGCGGTGCAACATGCCCACCGCCCGCAGCAAGCGCTCGGCGATCGACTGCCATTGCGCCAGGGGCAGTGGGCCGTGCTGCTGGAACAGTTCGGCCAGGGTCTGGCCGGGGTATTCCCGCATTACGTAGTACAAATGCTGACGCCCGCCGCAGGCATGGACTTCAGGAAATGCCCGCCCCGCAACTCGCCGTAGAAACCATTCCTCCGACAGCAAGGCCTGGCCGGCGTCGTTGTCATCCTCGCGACTCGGCGGCAGCGTTTTCAGCAGCCAGGGTTGTTGCTGGGCATCCCGCACCCGGTACAGCAATGACTGTCGGCTTTGCGCCAATACGCTTTGCACCTGCCAGCCTTCAAAGTGTTGTCCGGCTTTCAGTGGTGGTGGCAGCGGCCATTGCTGCAACTGCACCAGGGCATCGCCGAGGGTGGCTGCGCCAAGGGCGTCGATACGGACGAGCAGGGCACTGGCATTGTCCTGGCTGCCCGCCAGGTGTGCGGCGTTCACCAGGGTGTTGACCGCCAGCTCCAGGTCGGTTTGCTCGCGCAGAATCGAACGGATGCTGTGATCACCCAGGGTTGCCCACACACCGTCACTGAGCAGCAGGAAACATTCGCCTTCGCGCAACTGACCGTCGAGAAAATCCACCACCAGATGCTGATCCAAGCCGAGGGCACGCTTGAGCACATGCTGCATGCCCGGCTGCTCCCATACGTGATCCTCACTGAGGCGCTGCAATTCATCATTCAGCCAGCGATACGCCCGGCAATCGCCGACATGCGCGAGGGTAAAGCGCTGGCCGCGAAACACCAGAGCGCTGAGGGTGGTCAGCAACGGCTGCCCACCGCCATTGGCCTGCAGCCAGCGATTCTGTGCCAGCAGCAAACGCTCCAGGGCCTGGGCCACGCTCCAGGTCTGCGGCGTGGCGTAGTAATCCAGGGCCAACGCCTGCAAGGTCGAGCGTGCGGCCAGGCCGCCGTCGGCGCACTGGCTCACTCCATCGGCGATGGCGCACAAGTAGCCTTTGCTCGCCGCCAGTTCGGCCACGGGTGTCACCACCCGCAGTGCGTCCTGGTTTTCCGGCCGTGGGCCGATGGCACTGGCCTGGGCGACGCTCAGTTGCAGGCTCATCAGACCCGTGCAGCCGTCACTGCGGCCGAGCCCCAGGTGGTTCTCCAGCGACGTTTCACGCCATACAGGCCGAACCAGGCCAATACGCCCAGGCTCGCGAATAGCCACAGCGCCATCTGATAGCTGCCGGTGCTTTGCTTGATCGCACCCATGCCTGCCGCCAGCGCAAAGCCGCCAATGCCGCCGGCCATGCCGATCAGGCCGGTCATCACGCCGATCTCACGGCGAAAACGCTGCGGCACCAGTTGGAACACTGCGCCGTTACCGGCGCCCAGGCCAAGCATGGTGCAGACGAACAGGGCCAGCGCTGCGTAGGAACTCGGCAGGTTGAACCCAACCGCCGCAATGCAGATTGCCGCCACACTGTACATGCCCAGCAGGGTACGGATTCCGCCGAAGCGGTCCGCCAGCGCGCCGCCTAGAGGGCGCATCAGGCTGCCACCGAACACGCAGGCGGCGGTGTAGTAGCCGGCGGTCACCGGGCTCAGGCCGTACTGGTCGTTGAAGTAACCGGGCAGGGCGCTCGCCAGGCCGATAAAGCCGCCGAAGGTCACACTGTAGAAAAACATGAACCACCAACTGTCACGGTCACCCAGGGCCTTGAAGTAGTCGGCCATGGATTTGGCTTTTGGCCGTTCAGGTGCATTGCGCGCCAGCCAGGCAAACACGATCAGGGTCAGCACCAGCGGAATCAGAGCGAAGCCGAACACGTTGCTCCAGCCAAAGGCGGCCGCCAACACAGGCGCCAGCAGCGCGGCGAACACCGTGCCGGAGTTGCCCGCACCCGCGATCCCCATGGCTTTGCCCTGGTGTTCCGCCGGATACCACTGGGAGGCCAGCGGCAACGCAACAGCAAAGGATGCACCGGCCATACCCAGGAACAGCCCCAGCAGCAGCGCTTGTTCGTAACTGTGGATGCCCAGCTTCCAGGCGCCGAACAGGGCACAGATCACAATCACCTGGCCAATCAGCCCGGCGGTCTTGGGTGACAGCTTGTCCGCCAGCATGCCCATCAGGAAGCGCAGCACCGCACCCGCCAGGATCGGTGTAGCCACCACCAGGCCGCGTTGTTGGGTGGTCAGGTGCAGGTCGGCGGCAATCTGCACCGCCAGTGGACCCAGCAGGTACCAGACCATGAAGCTCAGGTCGAAATACAGGAACGCGGCAAACAGGGTCGGGGTGTGCCCGGATTTCCAGAAGCTTGATTTCATCACGCACCTCAACGGTTGGGAGTCTTGTAAGAAGGCCAAAACGAAAAAACGCCGCCACCGGGTTCGCGAGGGCAAACCGGGTGTGCGACGTCTTTGTCGGGGAGGGGCAACCGCCGTTGGCTACCTGTCCAGAATACTTAGCAAGAGCTGAGCCAATAAGGTGGAAGGCGAGACGCGGAGCGCCTCAGGCTGCATTTCCACGCGGGAGCGTGGGAACGATCATCAGCCGAGCAGCTCGCTCATGGCGATAATCTGCTCCGCCACCTGGATCAGCTTTTGCTGACGGCTCATGGCCTGGCGGCGCATCAGGGTGTAGGCCTCTTCTTCGTTGCAGGCCTTCATTTTCATCAGCATGCCCTTGGCCAGCTCGATGCGCTTGCGCTCGGCCAACTGCTGGTCACGTGCCTGGAGCTGGGCGCGCAAGGCCTGGTCACTTTCGAAGCGCGCCATGGCCACATCGAGGATCGGCTGCAGGCGCTGGGCCTGGATGCCTTCAACGATGTAGGCGCTGACGCCGGACTTGATTGCCTGGCGCATTACGTTCGGGTCGTGTTCGTCGGTAAACATCACGATGGGCCGGGGTTGATCGCGACTGACCAATACCACCTGCTCCATCACATCACGGCCCGGTGACTCGGTATCGATCAGGATCACGTCCGGGCGCACCGTTTCGACGCGTGCGGGCAGGTCGATGGTCAGGCCTGACTCATCGATTACCTCAAAACCGGCCTCGATCAGCGCCGTCCTGAGGCGGCCGACCTTGCGCGGGGTGTCATTGATCAACAGGATTCGCAGCATGGGTGTTCTCCTGTCAGCGCAAGGCCTGGCGGTTGGAATCATCGGCCAGGGCATGCAGGCGGAAGCTGCGGGCGTATTCGGCTGGGTTGGAACCGTCCCAGGTTTTGCCGTCGATCAGTTGGCTGCTGCGCATGTCCTGGGCTTTCACCGGGATCCCCAGCGCACCTGCCGCCTGGCGATACAGCGCCAGTTGCTGCACCTGGAGGGCTACGCCGAGGTAGTCGGGGTCCTCGCGCAACAGTCCCCAACGCCGGAACTGGGTCATGAACCACATGCCGTCGGAGAGGTAGGGCAAGTTCACCTCACCACCGGCGAAAAAGCGCAGGGCGTGGGGGTCCTGCCACTGATTGCCCAGGCCGTCGTCATAGGCCCCCAGCAGGCGCGGTTCGATGCAGTCGAGCGGGGCGTCGAGGTACTCGCGGCCACTGAGCAATTGCGCGGTGGAGCGGCGGTTTTCGGTACTTTCTTCGATAAACCGGCTGGCCTCCAGGATCGCCATCACCAACACGCGCGCAGTGTTGGGGTATTGGTCGACGAACGCTTGGGTGCAACAGAGGACTTTTTCCGGGTGATCCGGCCAGATCGCCTGGCTCGTTGCCAAGGTAAACCCTTGGTTTTGCTTGACCGCGCTGGCGCACCAGGGCTCACCGACGCAGAACCCGTCGATGCGTCCGGCTTGCAGGTGCGCAACCATTTGCGGCGGCGGGACTACCACGCTGTCCACATCCTGCAAAGGGTGAATGCCTTGGCTCGCCAGCCAGTAATACAGCCACATGGCGTGAGTACCTGTGGGAAAGGTCTGGGCGAAGGTCAGTTTTGTTCGGCTTTGGTGCACGTGGCGGTCCAGTGCCTCAGGAGTGACCACCCCTTGTTGCTGCAAACCGTGGGACAGGTTGATGCTCTGGCCGTTCTGGTTGAGCCCCATCAGCACGGCCATGTCGGTGGGTGCGACGCCGCCGATGCCCAGGTGCACGGCATAGATCAGCCCGTACAGGCTGTGGGCGGCGTCCAATTCGCCGCTGGCCAGTTTGTCGCGCAGGTTGGCCCAGGACGATTGGCGCTTGAGGTTCAGGGTCAGGCCGTAGGGTTGAGCGAAGCCCTGGGTGGCTGCTACGACCACCGAGGCGCAATCGCTCAAAGCCATGAAACCCAGGTCAAGGCTGCTCTTTTCCGGGGCATCACTGCCGTTGACCCAGGCCAGAGGGTCGTTCATCGGGCTCTTGCCAACCGAATCGTTCATCAACACCTGCCTTTTCTTTAAAAAAAAAGCGTCGTTCCCTCAGATGGCGATGTAAGCCAATGCGGGTAACGACGCCTTTGTCCGTAAGCGCGCTCCGCCGTTGGTGCGTGCTCTCATGCAGAGTTCATAGCAAGGCACATGCCACGGGCGGTGAGGCGCGGGTGGCCGTCAACTTTCCATCAAGATTGAAACCGGGCGGGCTTTCAGTATGGCCGCTCTCTCACTGCCAGACTGCCCAGGAACCCTCACGGTGCATGCCGACCCCCTTGTGACGATGCCCCGCCTCCGGTTTCACCGTTGGCTGTTGTTTGCCGGGCTGTGGCTGCTAAGTGCGGTGGCCTGGGGCGAGCTTTACCAGGTTCGGAATGAAAGCCTGTATACCGTGTTCACTGCATTGTCGGAGCCGCTGGGGGTACCCATAGTTGTCAGTCAGGCGGTGGCGCGCAAACGTCTCAGTACTGCGCTGGATTTCGATGCGCCGCAACAGACGCTGGAAGCGCTTGCGCTCGAACAGGGGTTGATCTGGTACGGCGACGGGCAAGTGCTGCATATCTACGATGCCGACGAGGCAAAGAGCTCTGCGGTGACCTTGCGGCATATTACGGTCGACAAGTTGCGTGGCCTCATGCGCCGCTCGGGCCTTGATGAGTCACGCTACCCGCTGCGTGAAAGTGGGGCGCGCACATTCTATGTGTCCGGCCCACCGAATTACGTCGACCAGGTCATGCGCCTGGCCCAATTGATGGATCGGCAAAGAGCCGACTTGCGTGTGGGCGCGCAGGCCTTTGCTGTGGTTCAAGTGCTTAACACCGATGTGGCGGACCGTCAGTACGGCACACGTGACAACCCGGTAACGGTGCCGGGGATGGCGTCGATGATCGAGACCCTGCTGGCCAGCGAGCACAAGGGGTTGCTGTCCGACAAGAGCCTCGGTGTGATCGCCTACCCGGACAGCAACAGTCTGCTGATCAAGGGCAAGCCGGCCCAGGTGAGTTTCATCCAGAAGCTGGTGGCGGAACTCGACGCACCCAAGCGACCGATCGAAGTCTCGCTGTGGCTGGTGGATGTGGAGCGCACTGAACTGGAGAAGCTGGGCCTGGGCAGGGATGAAGACGCCAAGACGTCGACCACGCGAATCCTTGCGCCTCTGGATGACAACCGCGTGATGGCCAGGATCGGTGCATTGGAGCGTCGTCGACGCGCGACGGTGGTGACACTGCCCGTGATTCTCACTCAGGAGAACGTCCCGGCGGTGTTCCAGGATAGCCATACCTTTTATCTACCGTCCCCCGGAAACGACCGAACTGACTGGAAACCTGTGCGCTATGGCACTCAGGTCAGTGTACTGCCGCGTTTTTCCGAAGCTAACCAGATCGAAATGCGCCTCGAGATTGAGGAGGGGCGCCAGATGAGTGAGCAGGGGCGGCGTGAAAAAAACACAGCGGTGGGGCAGGTGGGGGTCAACAGTGTGGTGCGTGTGCCCCAGGGCAGGCGTCTGTGGCTGGGTGCGTTTCAACGAGAGGCACAAGGGCGGGCGGCTGCTCGCCCGGATCAAGTGCGTCTGTTTGTGATTCAGGCCCGGGCCGTGGGCAGCGAGGCGCTGGGGCCGGGCGGGGGCGCAGGGCCGCCGCCTTTGACAGCAGCGCAATACGAGCGCGTTCAACGTGCGTTTGTACGGCCTGAGCGCCATGTCTCACCGTGAACAAGGTGTTAGCCGATGCATCTGGAAATTCTTCTTCAGGAACAATTGATCAGCCGCCGGCGCCTGGCAGCGTTTGCGCCCGGAAAGGTGTTGCCGTTGATGCCGGAGATAATCCATTGCGTGGAGGTTCGGGTTAACGGGCAACTACTGGCCTTGGGTGAGTTGGTGCAGTTGGAGGACCGGTTGGGGGTTGAACTGCACGAGGTTTATCAACCGTGGCTGCCTGGTGGCGGTGGATAGCGAAACGTCTTACAGCGCGGTTTCAAAAAGCGCGGGATATATGGGCTTATTCCTAACGTGAGCCCTTAGGCAGGTTTTTATAGTCGTGACAGGGGCACTTGAACCCGTAATGCAAATGAGGACTTCAATGTCAGTAGTCGGATGCCGAGGTAATCATGGCTGTCATGGATGATGGAGGGACGACGACTTCCCTGGTGTTTGCGCGTTGGACCCTGCACGACGATGGTCGCCTGACCGGTGAGGACGCGGATGTTCAGTTGCCGCCCAAGGAAGGGCTGGTGCTGCGATTGTTGCTGATGTCCGGTGGTGTTTTGATGACCAAGGATCGCTTGCTGGAGCTGGCTTGGCCGCAAGGGGAAGTCGCTGAAGAGTCGCTGACACGCTGCATTTATTCACTGCGCAAGTACCTTGGCACCGACAAGGGCTTTATCAAGACGATTTATGGTCGAGGATACCGGTTCATCTGCCCGGTGAAGGTCGAGGGTCATGCGTCAGGCCGTATGGCGCATGTGTGCTCCGCATGCGGGCAGACCCGCCATGGAGTGGTAACCCGTGGCTAGTTTCTGGAGCAAGGGCTTGGTGTTGGGGGTGATGATGACCGGCAATCAGGCGCTGGCCTATTGCTGGGAGGAGGCGGCCAGCCGCTACGACATCGAGCCAGAACTGCTGCAGGCGATCGCTGCAGTAGAGTCGGGCTTTCGTGCGCAAGCGATAAACCATGCGAACCGTAATGGCACTCGCGACATCGGCCTGATGCAGATCAACAGCAGCCATTTGCCGCGACTGCTCGAACGAGGTATTACCGAGGAGCGTTTGCTCAATGAACCTTGCCTCTCCGTGGAGGTGGGGGCTTCGATTCTCGCCGAGTTCATCCAGCGCTTTGGCTACAACTGGACGGCGGTAGGCTCCTACAACGCCGGCCCGGGTTCCGGGCCTGCGCGTGAGGCGTTGCGCATGCAATATGCCCAGAAAATCTGGGCGTATTACGAGCAGTTGGTAGCGCACCGCTACTGACGATTGAGGTTCGCGCCTCGCGCGCAACCCGTGACCCCGGCTATAATCGCCGCCACCTTTCGCCGCCATCCGAGTCTAGCCCGCCCATGTATACCCTGGCCCGCCAGCTGTTGTTCAAACTCTCCCCGGAAACCTCCCACGATCTGTCCCTGGACCTGATCGGTGCCGGTGGCCGCCTGGGGCTCAATGGCCTGGTATGCAATGCACCGGCAAAAATGCCGGTCTCGGTGATGGGGCTCGACTTCCCCAACCCGGTCGGCCTGGCGGCTGGCCTGGATAAGAACGGTGCGGCCATCGATGGTTTTGCACAGCTGGGTTTCGGTTTCGTTGAAATCGGCACCGTGACGCCACGTCCACAGCCGGGTAACCCCAAGCCACGTATCTTCCGCCTGCCGGAAGCCGAGGCGATCATCAATCGCATGGGCTTCAACAATCTGGGCGTTGATCACTTGCTGTCGCGGGTTCAGGCCGCCAAATACAAGGGCATCCTGGGCATCAATATCGGCAAGAACTTCGATACGCCGGTCGAGCGCGCCGTGGACGATTACCTGATCTGCCTGGACAAGGTCTACGCCCACGCCAGCTATGTCACGGTCAACGTCAGTTCGCCCAACACCCCGGGCCTGCGCAGCCTGCAGTTCGGCGATTCCCTCAAGCAACTGCTCGAAGCCTTGCGCCAGCGCCAGGAAGACCTGGCCGTGCGTCATGGCAAGCGCGTGCCGCTGGCGATCAAGATCGCGCCGGACATGAGCGACGAAGAAACCGTGCTGGTGGCCCAGGCCCTGGTGGACTCGGGGATGGACGCAGTCATCGCGACCAACACCACCCTCAGCCGCGTAGGCGTCGAAGGCCTGGCCCATGGCGACGAAGCGGGTGGCCTGTCGGGCGCGCCGGTGCGTGACAAGAGCACCCATATCGTCAAGGTGCTGGCTGCGGAGTTGGCCGGGCGCTTGCCGATCATCGCGGTCGGCGGTATCACCGAAGGCAAGCATGCGGCCGAGAAGATTGCCGCGGGCGCAAGCCTGGTGCAGTTGTATTCCGGCTTTATCTACAAAGGCCCGGCGCTGATTCGCCAGTCGGTAGATGCCATCGCAGCATTGCCAAAAGCCTGAAAGCGACCCATTAAAAAGGGCCCCTGAAAAGGAGCCCCCTGGGCCGAAGCCCGCCGCCCGGATGGGGCGTGCATGGTAAGTCGTTACAAATCCAGAGGTGGTGTCGGAATTAATTGCCCTTGATTAGCCGACGGCGTGAAGTTCGTTGAGTCTGTGGATTCCCGCAGTGCCAGTCATACCGTCCCAGTTGTCGCCGCGTCCTTCTCGCCAGCCGTTGATCCAGGCTTGGCGTACCGACGGTAGAGTAAATGGGCAAAGCTCACGGGATTTGCCATGAACGCCATATTGATATCCGCGTAAAAATGCTCTTTCCAACGGATCACGCTTAAGTCTTCTCATAGGGTGTTTCCCTCACTTGTTGACTGTCTTGATATCCTTCGGCCTCGTCCGAGGCCGGGCAGAGTTTTTCTGCCGTTGGTGGGCTCGCTGCCGGCGTGGCGAGCCGATGTGTCGGCGTCGTTACGGCGCCAACCTGTGTTGAGTTCTAACCAATAGGTCACATGGATTCAATGATCGTTTTGTCATAAGCACGTAACGATAACGATGCTATAGCCATAAGCTGGGATGGTTTTTCGCCCCTTTTAATGGGCAAACCCAGCTATGATGCACCCTGCATAGAGGATGGGTTTAATCCTTTAGTGAGAATGTCCGCCCGTTGCAGTCGGTTATTATTCGACGAAGGGTCGGAATATTTCTTTTTGTTACAGCCAATTGTTTATCTGCCCCGTCACTAAAGGCCCAAAGGCCCGGCAGCCGGGGTGGGACGGCACATTCGTGCCACGCGAGCACTCTTCAAGAAAAGTGCTTGATTGAAAACCGAGCCGGCGATGCGTCGCCCGTTCATTTATTGCTGAAAAGCCTGGAATGCCCCATGTCGGACCGTTTTGAACTCTTCCTCACCTGCCCCAAGGGCCTCGAAGGCCTGCTGATCGAGGAAGCCGTCGGGCTTGGCCTTGAGGAAGCCCGCGAGCACACCTCGGCCGTGCGCGGCATGGCCGACATGGAAACCGCCTACCGCCTGTGCCTCTGGTCACGCCTGGCCAACCGCGTGCTGCTGGTGCTCAAGCGCTTCCCGATGAAGGACGCCGAAGACCTCTACCACGGCGTGCTGGATATCGAGTGGGCCGACCACATGGTCCCCGACGGCACCCTGGCGGTTGAATTCAGTGGCCACGGTTCGGGCATCGACAACACCCACTTCGGCGCGCTGAAGGTCAAGGATGCGATTGTCGACAAGCTGCGCACCCCGACCGGCGAGCGCCCGTCCATCGACAAGATCAACCCGGACCTGCGTATCCACCTGCGCCTGGACCGTGGCGAAGCCATCCTGTCCCTGGACCTGTCCGGCCACAGCCTGCACCAGCGCGGTTACCGCCTGCAGCAGGGCGCGGCACCGTTGAAGGAAAACCTGGCAGCCGCGATCCTGATCCGTGCCGGTTGGCCGCGTATCGCCGCTGAAGGCGGCGCGCTGAGCGACCCGATGTGCGGCGTGGGCACCTTCCTGGTGGAAGGCGCAATGATCGCTGCTGACATGGCCCCCAACCTGAACCGCGAGCTGTGGGGGTTCACCACCTGGCTCGGTCACGTCCCGGCGCTGTGGAAGAAGCTGCATGCCGAGGCCGCTGAACGCGCCGCCGTCGGCATGAACAAGCCGCCGCTGTGGATCCGTGGCTACGAAGCTGACCCACGCCTGATCCAACCTGCGCGCAACAACATCGAGCGTGCCGGCCTGAGCCACTGGATCAAGGTGTACCAGGGCGAAGTCGGCACCTTCGAGCCGCGCCCGGACCAGAACCAGAAAGGTCTGGTCATCTGCAACCCGCCGTACGGCGAACGTTTGGGTGACGAAGCCAGCCTGTTGTACCTCTACCAGAACCTCGGCGAGCGTCTGCGCCAGGCGTGCATGGGCTGGGAAGCCGCGGTGTTCACCGGCGCGCCGGACCTGGGCAAGCGCATGGGCATCCGTAGCCACAAGCAGTATTCGTTCTGGAACGGTGCGTTGCCGTGCAAGTTGCTGCTGATCAAGGTCAACCCGGACCAGTTTGTCACCGGCGAGCGTCGCACCCCGGAACAGCGCCAGGCCGAGCGTGAGCAAGCTGCCTACGACCAGGCCCCGGCCGAGCCGCAAGAGCGCCAGTACAACAAGAACGGTAACCCGATCAAACCCGCTCCGGCCCCGGTGGTCGAGCAGGCGCGCCTGAGTGAAGGCGGGCAGATGTTTGCCAACCGCTTGCAAAAGAACCTCAAGCTGCTGGGCAAGTGGGCCAAACGCGAAGGTGTGGATTGCTACCGCGTGTACGATGCCGACATGCCGGAATACTCTATGGCCATCGACCTGTATCACGATTGGGTCCACGTGCAGGAATACGCCGCGCCGAAGTCCATCGACCCGGAAAAAGCTTCCGCGCGCATGTTCGATGCGCTGGCCGCGATTCCCCAGGCGCTGAACATCGACAAGAGCCGCGTGGTGGTCAAGCGCCGCGAGCGTCAAAGCGGCACCAAGCAGTACGAGCGGCAGAGCGCCCAGGGCAAGTTCACTGAGGTCAGCGAAGGCGGCGTGAAGTTGCTGGTCAACCTCACCGACTACCTGGACACCGGCCTGTTCCTCGACCACCGCCCGATGCGCCTGCGTATCCAGAAGGAGGCGGCCGGCAAGCGTTTCCTCAACCTGTATTGCTACACCGCTACCGCCAGTGTGCACGCGGCCAAGGGCGGCGCGCGCAGCACCACCAGCGTCGATCTGTCCAAAACCTACCTGGACTGGGCACGCCGCAACTTGTCCCTCAACGGCTTCTCCGACAAGAACCGCCTGGAGCAGGGTGACGTGATGGCGTGGCTGGAGGCGAGCCGCGATGAGTTCGACCTGATCTTCATTGATCCGCCGACCTTCTCCAACTCCAAGCGCATGGAAGGTATCTTCGACGTGCAGCGCGACCACGTGCAATTGCTCGACCTGGCCATGGCGCGCCTGGCACCGGGCGGCGTGCTGTACTTCTCGAACAACTTCCGCAAGTTCGCGCTGGAGGACAACCTCAGCGAACGCTACGCGGTCGAGGAAATCAGCGACAAGACCATCGATCCGGATTTCGCACGCAATGCGAAGATCCACCGGGCATGGAAAATCACCGCGCGCTGATCACGCCCCTGTAGGAGCGAGCTTGCTCGCGAAAAACTCAAGAGCGCCGCATTAATTCTGAATAATGCGCTGCCCTCAGGTTCTTCGCGAGCAAGCTCGCTCCTACAGTTGTTTTGCGCTGGTCAAAAGCGGGGCCGGTGGCTATAACTTAAGGCCAAGCCAAAGTGACACCCCCGCACGCTGGCGCTGTGAGTGTTGCCCATGCCGTTGCAAGCCGTTCGCCCGAAAATTCTAGGCTTTATCAGTGAACAGGCGTCGGCTTGGCTGGTGGCGTTGGTGGTATTACTGGCAGGGTTGGCCTTGACGGCGATCGTTGCTTGGGCAGCCGCCGATCTTTATCAGCAACAGGTGCGCCAACGTTTTCAGTTGCTGGTCAATGAGCGCTATACCCGCCTGCAGGAACGCTTCGAAGACCAGGAACAGCGTCTGAACAGCCTGCGGCGTTTCTTCGTCAATTCCGATGACGTGTCGCGCGAAGAATTCGATGGGTTTGCCCAGCCCTTGCTGCTGCGTGCTCGTGCTTACTCCTGGGCGCCCCGGGTGTATCGCGAACAGCGCAGTCAGTTTGAGCAAACCGTGTCCGAGCAGCGCGGCACCCCTTTTGTTATCCGTGAGTTGAATTCGGCCGGTGAGCTGGCCCCTGCGCCCGAGCGCGATGAATACGTGCCGGTCTTGTACAGCCAGACCCAAAGCCTGCTGGGCGCTCCCCTCGGCTTTGACCTGCTGGCCCAGCCCCTGCGGCGTTCGACCCTTGAGCGTGCGCAAAAGACCGGCAAGCTGGCGGTGTCCCAGCCCATGCAACTGGTGGGGGTGGAGCCGGCTTATGCCACTGGGGTTCTACTGGTTGCGCCGGTGAGTCATTTGCCCACCTCCGACCAATCCCAGAATGAGCCCTACGGCTATGTCATGGCGGTGATCAGCATGCGCCAGTTGGTGGCCGACGGTTTGCCCAAGCCGGATCGCGACAACCTGGTGATGCAGATCATCGACACCTCCGACGTGCAACAGCGCGTACTGTTCGAGTCCGGCAATACCGTGGCCGGCGGTGATCTTGTCGGGGCGCGCCGCCTCACGCTGGGCGACCATGTGTATGCCCTGAAACTGCGCCCGAGCCAGGTGTTCGACCAGGCCAACCACTCCTCGTTGAGCACTATCCTGACCATGGGCGGCCTGCTCAGCCTGTTGCTCAGCGCGTTGCTCTATGTGCTGGTCAGCCAACGCCAGCGCGCGTTGAAACTGGTGGAGCAGCGCACGGCGCAGTTGCGCCTGCGTGAGCAGGAATTACGCGGCGCCCATGGCCAGTTACGCAGTGTGCTGAATGCCGCGACGCAGGTCGCCATCATTGCCACCGACCTGCGCGGTGTCATCAATACCTTCAATGCCGGTGCCGAGCAGATGCTGGGGTTCAAGGCCGAGCAGGTGGTGGGCACGCAGACCCTGGAAAGCCTGCACCTGGCGTCGGAACTCGAAGCGCGCTCCGCCAGCCTCAGTGTGGCCCTGGGCAAACGCATCCCGGCAAGCCAGGCGATGCTGGTGGAAAGCCCCGACAACCTGCACGAAGCCCGTGAATGGACCTTGATCCGCGAGAACGGTAGCCAGTTGACCGTGAACATGTTGGGAACAGTGTTGCTGGACGACCATGGTTTGTGGATCGGTCACCTGGCGATTTACCTCGACATTACCGAACAAAAGCGCGCCTACGAGGCATTGGCGGCCCGGGATCGGCTGCTGAAGAAACTCAGCGCCCATGTACCCGGCGGCATCTTTCAGTTCACGTTGGAGCCTCAGGACAATTGGAAATTTATCTACGCCAGCGACGGCATGCGCGACATCTATGAAATCGAGCCCAGCGTCTTGCAGCAGGACGCCAAGCAGGTCTTCGAGCGCATCCACCCTCTGGATGCGGAGCGGGTACGCGCATCGATCCGCTTGTCGGCATTGCAGTTGAGCCATTGGCGTGAGGAGTATCGGGTGCTGTTGCCGCAACGCGGCCTGCGCTGGATTCGTGGCGAAGCCACTCCGGAAGAGTTACCTGCAGGCGGCACGTTGTGGCATGGCTACGTGTCGGATATTTCCGATCTGAAGCGGGTGGAAGAAGAGCTGCGTGCGCTCTCCATCACCGACTCCCTGACCGGGATCCACAACCGCCGCTATTTCCAGGATCGCCTCAAGGCCGAGATGGTCAGGCTCAACCGCACCTCGGGGGCCTTGTCGGTGATCATGCTGGATATCGATCACTTCAAGCGCATCAACGACCAGCATGGGCACGCCGTCGGCGATGGGGTATTGCAGGAGTTGTGCAAACGCATCAGCCAGCGCCTGCGCCGTACCGATGTGTTCTGCCGCCTGGGCGGCGAGGAATTCATGGTGCTGTGCCCGCACACCGATGGTGCTCAGGCCTACAGCCTGGCGATGGAGTTGTGGGCGTCGCTGCGCAGTGCGCCGATGGAACCGGTAGGCATCGTCACCGCCAGCTTCGGCGTGGCCAGTTGGCGGGTGGATGAAGGTATCGACGGGCTGCTGCTGCGCGCCGACTCGGCCGTGTATGTGGCCAAGCAGGCGGGCAGGGACAGGGTGGAGGCTGAGAGACTGCGCGCCTGAGACCGCCGCAGGCCAATGTGGGAGCGGGCTTGCTCGCGAATGCGGTAGACCAGCCACTCCATTTGGCGACTGATACTCCGCATTCGCGATCAAGCCCGCTCCCACAGGGGCTGCGTTACCTCTTAAAGGACGGGCGCAGCCGCCACCGCCTTCGGCTGGCGGTACAAATCCAGCAGCACCTGGTCCAGCACCGATGAAGCGCCCCATGGCTTCGGATCATTGAGGATCGCCACCACGGCCCAGGTGTTGCCATTGTTGTCGCGGCTGAAACCGGCGATGGCGCGCACGGTGTTCAGGGTGCCGGTCTTGACGTGGGCTTCGCCGCGCATGGCGGTGGTCTTCAGGCGTTTGCGCATGGTGCCGTCGGTGCCGGCGATGGGCATCGAGCTGATGTATTCCGCCGCGTAAGGGCTTTTCCACGCGGCTTGCAGCATGGCCGCCATCTCGCGGGCGCTGACCCGTTCGGCACGGGACAGGCCGGAGCCGTTCTCCATCACAAGGTGCGGCGCGGTGATGCCCTTCTTCGCCAGCCACTGGCGCACCACGCGTTGTGCAGCCTTGGCATCGTCGCCATCGGCGTCGTTGCGGAACTGCGCACCCAGGCTCAGGAACAACTGCTGGGCCATGGTGTTGTTACTGTATTTGTTGATGTCGCGGATGATTTCCGCCAGGTCCGGCGAAAATGCCCGGGCCAATACCTTGGCATCCTTGGGCACAGGCGCCTGGATGTCACGGCCCTGGATGGTGCCGCCCAGTTCCTTCCAGATCGCCCGGACGGCGCCGGCGGTATAGGTGGCGTGGTCCAGCAGCGACAGATAGGTCTGCGAGCTGCAGCCGTCGGCCAATTGGCCGCTGACCGTTACCGTCACGCTGCCGTCGGCGGCGGTGACCGGGTTATAGCGTACGTCGCCGGTGCACTGTTTGGCGTTGGACACCTTGACCTGGTTGTCGATGCGGATGCTCGCAATCGGCGGTTCGACCGATACCAGTACCCGGCCGGAATCATTGCGGGTCACAAAGCGCAGGGCCTTGAGGTTGACCAGCAGCGCGTCGGGCTTGACCAGGAACGGTTTGTTCTCGTCGTTGCCATCGTCGTTGAATTCCGGCAACAGCGGCTGGTTGAAGAAACTGCGGTCCAGCACCAGGTCGCCGGTGACTTGCTGCACGCCGTTGGCACGCAGGTCGCGCATCAGCAGCCAGAGTTTTTCCATGTTCAGCTTGGGATCGCCGCCGCCCTTGAGGTACAGGTTGCCGTGCAACACGCCACCGCTGAGGGTGCCATCGGTGTAGAACTCAGTTTTCCACTGGTGGTTGGGGCCGAGCATTTCCAGGGCCGCGTAAGTGGTGACCAGCTTCATGGTGGAGGCCGGGTTCACTGACACGTCGGCGTTGAACACAGTGGGCGTGCCCGGGCCGTTCAGGGGGATCATCACCAACGACAGCGCAGTGTTTTGCAGTTTGGCTTTGGCCAGCGCCTGTTGAACATTGGGCGGCAGGGTGTTGTTGACGGGGGCAGCGGAGACGGAAAAGGCCAGTGGCAGAATAAAACCGGCAAACAAGACGGAACGCAACGATTTGATCATAAGAAGTAAAACCCTACTGCTGAGGAGGGTGAAAAAGGCGAGGGGTAAATAAGAAAAATCCCTCAATGGTCATGAAAGTGTCGGCATTATGCCCCAAGGTTAAGCCACTTGTAGCTGAACCATAGCGGGTATTCGGCGTTTTTTTCACAGGCGTTGTGCCGCCTGTCCCAGAGAATCGGGCAATCGCCGCCTTAAACTGCTAAAGTGCCGCCCGTTATTACTTATGAGGATTGTTCCAATGGCGACTAACCGTTCCCAGCGTCTGCGCAAAAAACTGTGCGTTGATGAATTTCAAGAGCTGGGTTTCGAACTGAACCTGGACTTCAACGAAGGCCTGAGTGAAGAAGCTATCGACGCTTTCCTCGAAGCATTCATCAAAGAAGCCATGGAAGCCAACGGCCTGGGCTACGTCGGCGGCGATGACTACGGTCTGGTTTGCCTGCAGAAGCGCGGCTCGGTCTCCGAAGAGCAACGTGCTGCCGTTGAAGCCTGGCTGAAAACCCGTTCCGAGCTGACCAAGGCTGAAGTCAGCCCGCTGCTGGACGTGTGGTATCCGGAAAAGCCGATCAACGCGGCTAAGTGATACTGAAAAAAACGGCGACCTGAAGGTCGCCGTTTTTTTATGCCTTACGCCAGTTCAGGATCAGCAGCGTCAACACCCCCGCCACAATCCCCCAGAACGCCGAGCCGATGGAAAACAGCGTCAAGCCAGACGCCGTGACCATAAAGGTGATCAGCGCCGCTTCACGTTCCTTCGGCTCATTCATGGCGATGCTCAGGCCATTGATGATCGAGCCAAACAACGCCAGGGCCGCAATCGACAGCACCAGTTCCTTGGGCAAAGCTGCGAATAATGCTGCCAAGGTCGCGCCAAATACCCCGGCAACCCCGTAGAACACCCCGCACCACACGGCAGCGGTATAACGCTTGTTGCGGTCTTCATGGGCGTGAGGCCCGGTGCAGATCGCTGCGCTGATGGCAGCCAGGTTGATGCCGTGGGAGCCGAACGGAGACAGCACCAGGGACGCCAGCCCCGTGGCGGTGATCAGCGGCGAGGCCGGCACGTTGTAGCCGTCGGCCCGCAGTACGGCAATGCCGGGCATGTTCTGCGAGGTCATCGCCACCACGAACAGCGGGATGCCGATGCTGATGGTCGCCGCCAGCGAGAAGTGCGGCGTGGTCCATACCGGCGTCGCCACTTCCAGGTGAAAACCGCTGAAGTCCAGCAGCCCCATCAACCCCGACAGCGCGGTGCCGATCAGCAGCGCAGCCAGCACCGCATAGCGTGGCGACAGGCGCTTGATGATCAGGTAGGTAAAGAACATCCCCAGTACCAGCCCGGTGCGATGCTGTGCGGCGACGAAGATCTCGCTGCCGATCTTGAACAGAATCCCCGCCAGCAAGGCCGCCGCCAATGACGCAGGGATGCGCTTGACCAGTTTTTCAAAGCTGCCGGTCAAGCCGCAGAGTGTCACCAGCACCGCGCAGGTGATATACGCGCCGATGGCCTCGCCGTAACTCACACCGCCCAGGCTGGTGATCAGCAGCGCGGCACCGGGCGTCGACCAGGCAATCGTGATGGGGGTGCGATAGCGCAGGGACAGGCCGATGCTGCACACCGCCATGCCGATGGAAATCGCCCAGATCCATGAGGAAATCTGCGCCGTGGTCAAACCGGCGGCTTGCCCGGCCTGGAACATCAGGACCAGGGAGCTGGTGTAGCCGGTCATCATGGCGATGAAGCCGGCGACGACGGCCGAGGGTGAAGTGTCGGCCAGCGGGCGCAGAGGCGCTTGGGCGGCATCGTTCATGAACAGGTGTTCCTTTTACCAGGGAAGTTGCGGATTCAAGCCTAAACTCAAACGCAGCGACCCATTGCAATACAGCCGCCGCCGCAAACAGCCGTACAGTGTGTTGGCGCATTGGGTTGTGTACAATGTGCCCTGTTTTTAGGTGATACTTGCCAGCGACACGCTGTTGCCGTATTACCGTTAATTCGCCGCCGTTCTCCAAACCCGAGTGCCCATGAACGAACAGTTGCAACCTCTCAAGAAACAACCGCGTGCCGGCAAGGCCGGTCGCAGCGGAACCCAGGACGATATCGTCTACGCGCATATCTTCGAGGCGATCCTCGAACAACGCCTGGCACCCGGTACCAAGTTGAGCGAAGAGGCACTCGGCGAAATCTTCGGCGTCAGCCGCACCATCATTCGCCGCGCGCTGTCGCGCCTGGCTCATGAAGGCGTGGTGCTGTTGCGGCCCAATCGCGGTGCGGTAGTGGCTAGCCCAAGCGTCGAGGAGGCACGCCAGGTGTTCCTGGCGCGCCGTCTGGTGGAGCGGGCGATTACTGAATTGGCGGTGCAACACGCGACAGCCGAGCAACTGGCCGAACTGCGCCAGATGGTCAACGACGAACGCGACAGCTTTTCCCGTGGCGACCGCGGTGCCGGTATCCGTCTCTCCGGCGAGTTCCACCTCAAGCTGGCCGAAGCGGCGAAGAACGCGCCGCTGATCAGCTTCCAGCGCAGCCTGGTGTCCCAGACCTCATTGATCATCGCCCAGTACGAAAGCGGCAACCGCTCGCACTGTTCCTACGATGAACACACCCAGTTGATCGATGCGATCGAAGCACGGGATGCGGCGTTGGCAGTGAATTTGATGATGCATCACATGGATCACATCGACAGCAAGCTCAACCTCGATGAAGAGAGCGCGTCGGATGATCTGCATGCGGTGTTTTCGCATTTGTTGCAGACCAAGAAGCCGGGTCGTTCCTCAATAAAGCTGTAGTTTCCCTGATTCACCGGGGACAAAAATGTGGGAGCGGGCTTGCTCGCGAACGCGGTGGATCAGTCAATACATCTGTTGACTGACACTGCGCATTCGCGAGCAAGCCCGCTCCCACATTTGGTTTTGTTGTGTGGCTGAAATTAGCGCTGGTGCACCAATTGCCCGGCCGCATACGTCTGCAACACCGTGCGATCATCCCCCAGCGTCATCAACACAAACAACGTCTCGGCAATGTTCTTCGCCTGCTTCAGGCGATAGCTCAGCAGTGGCGTGGCGTTGTAGTCCAGCACCAGGAAGTCTGCATCGGTGCCCGGTTGCAGCGTGCCGATCTTGTCTTCCAGCCGCAGCGCACGAGCACCGCCCAGGGTCGCCAGGTACAGCGACTTGAACGGGCTCAACCGCGCGCCCTGCAACTGCATGACTTTGTAGGCTTCGTTCAGGGTTTGCAGCAGCGAAAAACTGGTGCCGCCCCCCACATCGGTGCCCAGGCCCACATTCAATTTGTGCTTTTCGGCCATCGGCAGGTTGAACAAACCGCTGCCCAGGAAGAAATTCGAGGTCGGGCAAAATGCGACCGCCGAACCCGTCTGCGCCAACCGCGCACACTCGTCATCACACAAATGCACGCCATGGGCAAACACCGAGCGCTCGCCCAGCAACTTGTAGTGGTCGTAGACATCCAGATAGCCACTGCGCTCCGGGAACAACTCCTTCACCCACTCGACTTCCTGCTTGTTCTCGCTGATGTGGGTCTGCATGTACAGGTCCGGGTATTCGCCCAGCAGTTGCCCGGCCAGCGCTAGTTGCTCAGGTGTGCTGGTCGGCGCGAAGCGCGGCGTGACCGCATAGTGCAGGCGGCCCTTACCGTGCCAGCGCTCGATCAGCGCCTTGCTTTCCTGGTAGCCGGATTCGGCGGTGTCGGTCAGGTGGTCCGGCGCATTGCGGTCCATCATCACCTTGCCGGCGATCATGCGCAGGTCGAGTTTCTCGGCGGCTTCAAAGAACGAATTCACCGACTGCGGGTGCACGCTGCCAAACACCAGCGCGGTGGTGGTGCCATTGCGCAGCAGTTCCTTGATGAAAATGTCCGCGACTTCTTCGGCGTGGGCCTTGTCGGCGAACTGGCTCTCGCAGGGGAAGGTGTAGGTGTTGAGCCAGTCGAGCAACTGCTCGCCATAGGCGCCGACCATGCCGGTTTGCGGCAGGTGGATGTGAGTGTCGATCAGGCCCGGGGTGATCAACGCGTCCTGGTAATGGGTGATGTCGATGTCAGCGGGCAGCGTCGGCAGCAAATCGCTGGCATGGCCGATGGCGCTGATTTGACCGTTTTCGATCACCAGCAGGCCGTCTTCGAAATACGCGTAGGACGCTTCGATGCCCACTTCAGCGGGGTCGGCGAGGCTGTGCAGCAGGGCGGCACGGTAGGCTTTGCGAGTCAGAGGCATGGTGATCTCATTTCAAATGGCTTGGCTGCGACGTGAAGCCGGCAGCAGTTTGGCAATGGGTTCGGCGCTGGCGGTGTGCTGGCCGAAATTGGCGTTATAGGTGGCGATGATTTCGCCGGCGATGGAGATGGCGATTTCCACCGGCAACTTGCCCTTCACCTCGGTGAGGCCCATGGGACAGCGCATGCGTTGCAGTTGCGCGGCGTCGAAGCCGCGATCGCGCAGGCGATGTTCGAACTTGACGCGTTTGGTCTTCGAACCGATCAGGCCGAAGTAGGCGAAGTCATTGCGCTTGAGCAGGGCCGCGGTCAGCTCCAGGTCCAGCGCGTGATTGTGGGTCATGACGATGCAGTAACTGCCCGCCGGCAGGTCGGCAATTTCGTCGACTGGCTCTTCGCTGACGATTTTACGCACGCCCTGGGGGATATGTGCCGGAAACTCCTGATCACGGGAATCGATCCAGCGCACCCGACACGGCAGGCTGGCCAGCAACGGCACCAGCGCACGGCCGACATGGCCGGCGCCAAACACCGCAATCTGCGCCTGCACCTGGCCCATGGGTTCGAACAGCAATACGGTCACGCCACCGCAGCACTGGCCCAGGCTCGCGCCGAGGCTGAAGCGCTCCAGATGGGTGTTCTGCTGGCCACGCACGAGCATGTCGCGGGCGATCTGCATCGCCTTGAATTCCAGGTGCCCGCCGCCGATGGTGTCGAAGGTCTGCGCGGCACTGATCACCATCTTCGAACCGGCGTTGCGCGGTGTGGAGCCGAGCTCTTCGATGATGGTCACCAGCACGCAGGGTTCGCCTTGGTTCTGCAGGTCGGCGAGGGCACTGATCCAGTTGTTCATAGTCACCTCCAGTCAGATCGTTCCCACGCTCCGCGTGGGAATGCATACCGTGACGCTCTGCGTCACAAGAGTGGACGCAGAGCGTCCAGGGCGGCATTCCCACGCAGAGCGTGGGAACGATCAAGCCAGTTCAGTTTCGACCGCCGTCGCAGTGGTCAATCGGCGCATTTGTTCGCAGCCCCACAACACCCGCTCCGGCGTGGCCGGTGCATCGATCCTGGGCTGATGGCGGTAGTCTGCCAGGCTCGCCACGGCATCCTTGATCGCGCACCACGAAGCAATCCCGAGCATGAACGGCGGCTCGCCCACGGCTTTGGAATGGAACACCGTGTCTTCCGGGTTCTTGCGGTTCTCCACCAGCTTCACCCGCAGGTCCAGTGGCATGTCGGCCACGGCCGGGATCTTGTAGCTGGCCGGGCCGTTGGTCATCAGCTTGCCCTTGTCGTTCCACACCAGCTCTTCCATGGTCAGCCAGCCCATGCCCTGGATGAAGCCGCCTTCGACCTGGCCGATGTCGATGGCCGGGTTCAGCGAGGCGCCCACGTCATGGAGGATGTCGGTGCGCAGCATCTTGTATTCGCCGGTCAGGGTGTCGACGATCACTTCGCAGCACGCCGCGCCGAACGCGTAGTAGTAGAACGGTCGTCCCCGCGACTGGCTGCGGTCGTAGAAGATTTTCGGGGTCTTGTAGAAGCCCGTGCTCGATAGCGAGACCTGGGCGAAATACGCCTGCTGGATCAACGCTTCAAAGGTCAGTATCTGCTCGCGCACGCGCACATGGCCGTTGTGGAACTCCACGTCCGCTTCGCTCACGTCGTACTTGCGCGCGGCGAATTCCACCAGGCGCTGCTTGATGGTTTCGGCGGCGTTCTGCGCAGCCTTGCCATTGAGGTCGGCACCGCTGGAGGCGGCGGTCGGCGAGGTGTTGGGCACCTTGTCGGTGTTGGTGGCGGTGATCTGTACGCGGTCGATTTCCACCTGGAACACCTCGGCCACCACCTGCGCGACCTTGGTATTCAAGCCCTGGCCCATCTCGGTGCCGCCATGGTTCAAGTGAATACTGCCGTCGGTGTAGATATGAATCAGCGCACCGGCCTGGTTGAGGAAACTCGCCGTAAACGAGATACCGAACTTCACCGGGGTCAGCGCCAGGCCTTTTTTCAGGATCGGGCTGTGGGCGTTGTACAGGCGGATCGCTTCGCGGCGTTCGGCGTATTGGCTGCTGGCCTCCAGTTCGGCGGTCATCTCGTCGAGCATGTTGTGCTCGACGGTCTGGTAGTAGTGGGTGACGTTGCGCTCGGTCTTGCCATAGTAGTTGGCCTTGCGTACGGCCAGCGGGTCGAGGGCCAGATGGCGGGCGATGGCGTCCATCACTTCCTCGATGGCGACCATGCCTTGCGGGCCGCCGAAACCGCGGTAGGCGGTGTTGGATGCGGTGTTAGTCTTGCAGCGGTGGCCGTTGACGGTGGCATCACCCAGGTAATACGAGTTATCGGCATGGAACATCGCACGGTCGACAATCGAGTTGGACAGGTCCGGCGAACAGCCGCAGTTGCCCGCCAGTTCCAGATTGATCCCGTGCAGACGACCGTTGTCGTCAAAGCCCACGTCATATTCGATGTAGAAGGGGTGGCGCTTGCCGGTCATCAGCATGTCTTCGACGCGCGGCAGGCGCATCTTGGTCGGCTGGCCGGTCAGGCGTGCCACCACCGCACACAGGCACGCAGGGCTGGCCGCCTGGGTTTCCTTGCCGCCGAAACCACCGCCCATGCGGCGCATATCCACGACGATTTTATTCATCGACACGTCCAGCACTTCGGCCACCAGTTTCTGCACTTCGGTGGGGTTCTGCGTGGAGCAGTAGACGATCATGCCGCCGTCTTCGGTGGGCATCACCGAGGAGATCTGGGTTTCCAGGTAGAAGTGTTCCTGGCCGCCGATGTGCAGGGTGCCCTGGATGCGATTTTTCGCGGTGGCCAGTGCGCCGGCCGAATCGCCGCGCTGGTGGGTGTGGCTGTCGAGCACGAAGTGCTTTTTGCGAAACGCCTCGACCACGTCCAGCACCGGCTCCAGGTCTTCGTATTCGATCACCGCCGCCATGGCGGCCTTGCGTGCGGTTTCCAGGTCACGCGCAGCAACGGCCAGCACCACTTGGCCGACGAACTGCACCGTATCAATCGCCAGCAAGGGGTCGCCAGGCATCAACGGGCCGATGTCTTTCAGGCCCGGCACGTCTTCATGGGTGATGACAATGCGCACGCCTTCAAACGCGTAGCAGGGCGCCGTGTCGATGCTGATGATGCGGGCGTGGGCGCGGTCGGACATGCGGGCATACAGGTGCAACTGGTTGGGGAATTCCAGGCGGTCATCGATGTACTGCGCTTCGCCGGATACGTGCTTGGCGGCGCTGTCATGCTTGACGCTGCGGCCCACACCGGAAGTGAGGTCCTGGGCAAACAGTGCGGCGAGTTCGGCCTGGGTTTTAACGACGGCGTGATGGTTAGACATAAGCGGTCACCCGAGTCTCGATGTGCGGCGTTTGCAGTTCGATGAAGTATTTGCGCAGCAGGTTCTGCGCGCTGAGCAGGCGATATTCCTTGCTCGCGCGGAAGTCCGACAGTGGGGTGAAGTCCTGGGCCAGGGCGGCGCAGGCCTTTTCCACAGTGGCGCTGTTCCAGGTGGCACCGACCAACACCGCTTCACAGTTTTTGGCACGCTTGGGCGTGGCGGCCATACCGCCGAACGCTACGCGGGCGTCGCTGATCACGCCGTTGTCGAGCTTGAGGTTGAACGCGGCGCAGACGGCGGAAATATCATCGTCCAGGCGCTTGGACACCTTGTAGGCGCGGAACAGCGTGTGGCCTTTCGGCACGATGATCTTCTCGATGAACTCGCTGTCCTGGCGGGCGGTGACGCGGTAATCGATGAAGTAGTCTTCGAGTGCCAGGGTGCGACGCGTGTTGCCCTTGCACAGCACAATCTGCGCGCCGAGGGCGATGAGCAGTGGCGGCGAATCACCGATCGGTGACGCATTGCCGATATTGCCGCCCAGGGTGCCCTGGTTGCGGATCTGCAGGGAGGCGAAGCGGTGCAGCAACTCGCCGAAGTCCGGGTAGGCATGGTGCAGCGCGGTGTAGCAGTCTGAGAGGGCGGCGGCGGCGCCGATTTCCAGGCGGTCGTCGAAGTCGTCGATGCGCTTCATTTCTTCGATGTTGCCGACGTAGATCATCACCGGCAGGGTGCGGTGGAACTGGGTCACTTCCAGCGCCAGGTCGGTGCCGCCGGCCAGCAGACGGGCCTGCGGGTAGGCGTCGTAGAGGTCGGCCAGGTCGGCGACGGTGAGCGGCACCAGGCAGCGTTTGTCGCCGCTGTTGAGTTCTCCGGTCTGGGTTGGCGCGATGGCTTTGAGGCGGGCGATGGTCTGCGCCTCACGGCTGTCGAACTGATCCTGGGGCTTGTTGCAGCAGGCCTGTTCAGCGGCGGCGAGGATCGGGCGATAACCGGTGCAGCGGCACAGGTTGCCGGCCAGGGCTTCATGGGCTTTCTGGCTGTCGGGGGCGTCGCTGTTCTTTTGCAGGGCGAACAACGACATCACGAAACCGGGGGTGCAAAAACCGCATTGCGAGCCGTGGCACTCGACCATTGCCTGTTGCACGCTATGCAGCTGGCCCTGGTGCTTGAGGTCTTCTACACTGATCAGTTGTTTGCCGTGCAGTGACGAGACAAAGGTCAGGCACGAGTTGAGGCTGCGATAACGAATCTGCTCGGCGCCCTGATCATCGGTGTGCAACTCGCCCACCACCACGGTGCACGCCCCGCAATCGCCGCTGGCGCAGCCTTCCTTGGTACCGGATTTGCCCAAATGCTCACGTAAATAGTTGAGCACGGTCAGGTTGGGGTCCAGGGCGTGCTCGCTACGGAGTTCCTGGTTAAGTAAAAACTGGATCACGGAAGGCCTCGCAGACTCATTATTGTTGTTAACCGCTTTGCGCCGAATCTAGTCATCTCTGACTTTTCGGTCAACGATTTTCTGACCAGAAGGTCAAGAAAATGCGATCGCAACACTTTCAATTATGGTCCAGTCTTCTGGAACCGGCGTTTTTGGGGGCTTGTGGCTGTTCATCGCTGCTTATTCTGTGCCAAATTCGCCACGGTGGGCGTAGCGCCATCAGCCAGCCAATGCGCTACACTGCCGCGCTTGTACCGATAGAAGATTTTGAAGGGAAAACATGACGTTCAAGGCGCCGGACAGTCTCGCCGAGCAAATTGCTCACCACCTCGCCGAACGCATCATTCGCGGCGATCTCAAGCCTGGGGAGCGGATCCAGGAACAGAAGGTCACGCTGGCGCTCAATGTCAGCCGTGGTTCCGTGCGCGAAGCCTTGCTGATCCTCGAACGCCGCCACCTGATCGCGATCCTGCCGCGCCGTGGCGCCCATGTCACCGAGTTAACGGCGCACAAGGTGCAGAGCCTGTGCACCTTGATGGGCGAGCTGTACATCCTGCTCGGCAATGCGGTGGCCCAGGGCTGGCAGGTGCAGGCCGACATGGCGCCGTTCCTGCAGATCCAGCAGCGCCTGGTGACCAGTTACGAGCGCGAGGACATCCGCGCTTTCGTTGAAGAAAGCTTCAATGTGATGCGCGCCGCGTACCCCTTCGCCAATAACCCGTATTTGCAGGAAACTGTCGAGAACCTGCAGCCGGCGATGAACCGCGCCTATTACCTGGCGCTGGACCAACGCAAGGCCTCCATGAGCGAATACCTGGCGCTGTTCGAGCAACTGCTCGCCGCCGTACTCGCCCGTGACCTGCCGCAAATCCGCCAAGTGCTCTCGGCCTACGGCGAGCGCAGTTGCTCGCTGGTCATCGCTGCGTTGGCGGACGCCTAAACGTGCGGCTCAAGTGCATCAAACTGGCGGGGTTCAAATCCTTCGTCGACCCGACCACGGTGAACTTCCCCAGTAACATGGCGGCGGTGGTCGGGCCCAATGGTTGCGGCAAGTCGAACATCATCGACGCCGTCCGCTGGGTGATGGGCGAGAGCTCGGCCAAGAACCTGCGTGGCGAGTCGATGACCGACGTCATCTTCAACGGCTCCACCAGCCGCAAGCCGGTGAGCCAGGCCAGCATCGAACTGGTGTTCGACAACTCCGACGGCACCCTGATCGGCGAGTACGCGGCCTACGCGGAAATCTCCATTCGCCGCAAAGTGACGCGCGACAGCCAGAACAGCTACTTCCTCAACGGCACCAAGTGTCGCCGTCGGGACATCACCGATATTTTCCTCGGCACAGGCCTGGGGCCGCGCAGCTACTCGATCATCGAGCAGGGCATGATCTCCAAGCTGATTGAAGCCAAGCCCGAGGACCTGCGTAACTTCATCGAAGAAGCGGCCGGCATCTCCAAGTACAAGGAGCGCCGCCGCGAGACCGAAAACCGCATTCGCCGCACCCACGAGAACCTCGCCCGCCTGACCGACTTGCGTGAAGAGCTGGAGCGCCAGTTGGAGCGCCTGCACCGCCAGGCCCAGGCCGCCGAGAAGTATCAGGAATACAAGGGTGAGGAACGCCAGCTCAAGGCACAACTGTCGGCCCTGCGCTGGCAGGCGCTGAACGACCAGGTGGGCCAGCGCGAAGCGATCATCGGCACCCAGGAGATCAGCTTCGAAGCCCTGGTGGCCGAGCAGCGCAATGCCGACGCCAGCATCGAACGCCTGCGTGACGGACACCATGACCTGTCCGAGCGCTTCAATCTGGTGCAGGGCCGCTTCTATTCGGTGGGTGGCGATATCGCCCGCGTCGAGCAGAGCATCCAGCACGGCCAACAGCGCCTGCGCCAGTTGCAGGATGACCTCAAGGAAGCCGAGCGCGCGCGCCTGGAGACCGAATCCCACCTGGGCCACGACCGCACCTTGCTGCTGACCCTCGGCGAAGAGCTGGACATGCTCACCCCCGAGCAGGAAGTCACCAGTGCCGCCGCCGAAGAGGCCGCCGCCGCCCTGGAAGAAGCCGAAGCCACCATGCACGGCTGGCAGGAGCAGTGGGACACCTTCAACCTGACGTCTGCCGAACCACGGCGCCAGGCCGAAGTGCAGCAGTCACGCATCCAGCAGCTGGAAACCAGCATGGAGCGTCTGGCCGAACGCCAACGCCGCATGCAGGAAGAGCGCGCATTGCTGTCCGCCGACCCGGAAGACGCGGCGATCATGGAACTGAGCGAGCAACTGGCCGAAAGCGAAATGACGCTGGAAGAACTGGAAGCCAGCGAAGAACAACAAGTGGAGCGCCTTGAGCAATTGCGTCAGCAGTTGCAACAGGCGACCCAGGCACAGCAACAGGCCCAGGGTGATTTGCAGCGGCTCAATGGCCGGCTGGCTTCCCTTGAGGCGTTGCAGCAAGCCGCTCTGGACCCAGGCACCGGCACCGCCGAATGGCTGCGCGATCAGCACCTGGCCGAGCGCCCGCGTTTGGCAGAAGGCTTGAAGGTTGAGGCCGGCTGGGAGCTGGCGGTGGAAACCGTCCTGGGCGCCGACCTGCAAGCGGTATTGGTGGATGATTTTGGCGGCTTCGACCTGGCCGGTTTTACCCAGGGCGACCTGCGTTTGCTCAGTCCAGCTGCTGACGGTACGCGGGTGCCAGGGAGTCTGCTGGATAAAGTTGAAGCGGCGATTGATCTGTCGCCGTGGCTGGGCCAGGTCAAGCCAGTGGACTCTTTGGAGCAGGCCCTGGCCCAGCGCGGTCAGTTGGGCGCTGGCGAAAGCCTGATCAGCCGTGACGGCTACTGGGTCGGTCGCCACTTCCTGCGGGTGCGTCGCGCCAGTGAAGCGGAAAGCGGCGTGTTGGCCCGTGGCCAGGAAATCGTCAACCTGATCGCCGAGCGCGAAGAGCGCGAAGCCACCCTCGAAAGCCTGGAAACCGAACTGCAAACCCTGCGCGCCACCCAGCGCCAGCAGGAGACCGGCCGTGAACACCTGCGCCGCCTGTTGCAGGACGAAGCGCGCCAGCAAGGCGAATTGAAGGCCCAGCTTTCCGCGAGCAAAGCCAAGGTCGAGCAACTGACCCTGCGCCGCACCCGTCTCGACGAAGAAGTCGCGGAAATGGGCGAGCAGCGCGCCCTGGAACACGAACAGATCGGCGAAGCGCGCCTGCAGTTGCAGGAAGCCCTCGACAGCATGGCCCTCGACACCGAGCAGCGCGAACTGTTGCTGGCCCAGCGTGACAGCCTGCGCGAACGCCTCGACCGCGTGCGCCAGGAAGCGCGCCAGCACAAGGATCACGCCCACCAGTTGGCCGTGCGCCTGGGGTCGCTCAAGGCCCAGCACGCGTCCACCGCCCAGGCCCTTGAGCGCCTGGAGATGCAGTCCAAACGCCTCACCGAAAAGCGCGAGCAACTGAGCCTCAACCTGGAGGAGGGCGAGGCGCCGCTGGAAGAGCTGCGCCTGAAGCTCGAAGAATTGCTCGACAAGCGCATGACCGTCGACGAAGAACTCAAGACCGCGCAGATCGCCCTCGAAGACGCCGACCGCGAACTGCGCGACGCCGAGAAACGCCGGACCCAGGCCGAGCAGCAATCCCAGCTGATCCGTGGTCAGCTCGAACAGCAGCGAATGGAATGGCAAGCCCTGACCGTGCGCCGCAAGACCCTGCAAGACCAATTGCTGGAAGACGGCTACGACCTGCACGGCGTGCTCAACACCCTGACCGCCCAGGCCAACGAGAAAGACGCCGAAGAAGAACTGGAACGCATTGCTGCGCGTATCCAGCGACTCGGCGCAATCAACCTGGCGGCCATCGACGAATACCAGCAGCAATCCGAACGTAAACGATATCTGGATGCCCAGGACGCCGACTTGGTCGAAGCCCTGGACACCCTGGAAAACGTGATCCGCAAGATCGACAAGGAAACCCGTAACCGCTTCAAGGATACCTTTGATCAGATTAATGGCGGTTTACAGGCGTTATTCCCAAAAGTTTTCGGCGGTGGCAGCGCTTACTTGGAACTGACGGGCGAAGATCTACTCGATACAGGGGTAACGATCATGGCGCGGCCTCCGGGCAAGAAGAACAGCACCATCCATTTGTTGTCCGGCGGCGAGAAAGCCCTCACCGCATTGGCCCTGGTATTTGCCATCTTCAAGTTGAACCCGGCGCCGTTCTGCATGCTCGACGAAGTTGACGCGCCGCTGGATGACGCTAACGTTGGACGCTACGCGCGTTTGGTCAAAGAGATGTCCCAGACCGTGCAGTTCATCTATATCACCCACAACAAGATCGCCATGGAAATGGCGGATCAGTTGATGGGCGTGACGATGCACGAACCGGGCTGTTCGCGTTTGGTGGCGGTAGATGTCGAAGAAGCCATGGCGATGGTGGAGTCTTGATCCATGCCGGCAAAGAATTTTTGTAGCGTGCGGTAAGAGGCTTTACCGGTCTGGCGAAAGTGGCAAATGGACATATTTGTTCAAGGCATTTTGACAGACGGTGTAAAGTTATCTTTGGTCGTGCTAGTTTAATGTCAAATTTTCGTATGCGTGGGCAAAACGTCAGTCAGAACATAGAGTTGGCGCCACGTTTTAAAGCGGTTTGCACGTTGCTAAACCCCTTATTTTTCAGCATTTTTTATTAGAGGCACGGGATTACATGGAAATCGGTCTGCGCGAGTGGCTGATCGTCATCGGCATTATTGTCATTGCCGGTATTCTTTTTGATGGCTGGCGCCGCATGCGCGGTGGCAAGGGCAAGCTCAAATTCCGTCTGGACCGCAACCTGTCCAACTTGCCCGACGACGACGGCAGCGCCGAGCTGCTGGGGCCGCCCCGTGTGCTGGATACCCATAAAGAACCGCAACTGGACGAGCACGACTTGCCGTCGATGAGCGCGCCGGTGCGTGAAGCCCGCGAGCCGTCATCCAAGCGTGGCAAGCGCACCGCTCCGGTGGTTGCAGAACCGCGCCAGGCCGACCTGGACCTGGACGTCAATGACGGCCCGAGCTTCAGCAGCCGCGACGATGATTTCCCCGACGAAAACGCCGGCAAAAATACCCCGCGCCAATCCGTGAACGACCAGCCGGCCGCCGAAGAAGTGCTGGTGATCAGCGTGATCTGCCGCGACGCTGCTGGCTTCAAGGGCCCGGCCCTGTTGCAGAACATCCTCGAAAGCGGCCTGCGGTTTGGCGAGATGGATATCTTCCACCGCCACGAGAGCATGGCCGGCAACGGCGAAGTGCTGTTCTCCATGGCCAATGCGGTCAAGCCGGGCACCTTCGACCTGGACGATATCGACCTGTTCAGCACCCCGGCCGTGAGCTTCTTCCTCGGCCTGCCAGGCCCGCGTCACCCGAAACAGGCATTCGACGTGATGGTGGCCGCCGCCCGCAAGCTGTCCCAGGAGCTCAATGGCGAGCTCAAGGACGACCAGCGCAGCGTGCTGACTGCGCAAACCATCGAACACTACCGTCAGCGCATCGTCGAGTTCGAGCGTCGCGCCCTGACACAGAAGCGCTGAGGTCCGAGCTTAAGCGTTGCCTGTAGAATCCGTGCACTAACATATTGAGCAGCTTCGGCTGCTCTTTTGCTTTATGAGAGAACACCCATGACCGCCGCCCACACCCGCATCCTCGAACTGCGCGCTGAACTGGATCAGCACAACTACCGCTACCACGTCCTCGACGAGCCGAGTATTCCGGACGCCGAGTACGACCGCTTGTTCCACGAGCTCAAGGCCCTGGAGGCCGAGCACCCGGACCTGGTAACGCGCGATTCACCGACGCAGCGGGTCGGCAGTGCGGCGCTGTCGGCGTTCACCCAGGTCAAGCATGAGATCCCGATGCTCAGCCTGGGCAACGCGTTTGATGAAATCACCATGCTCGAGTTTGATCGCCGGGTCACTGAGGGCCTCGACCTGCCGGTGGGCGACCTGTTCGGCGCTGGCGCGGCGGTGGAATACAGCTGCGAACCGAAGCTGGACGGCCTGGCGGTCAGCCTGCTGTATCAGGACGGTGAGTTGGTACGCGGCGCCACCCGAGGCGACGGTACCACCGGCGAAGACATCAGCGTCAACGTGCGCACCGTGCGCAATATCCCGCTGAAACTGCACGGCAGCGGCTGGCCGGCAACCCTGGAAGTGCGCGGCGAAGTGTTCATGTCCAAGGCCGGTTTCGAGCGACTCAATGCCTCGCAACTGGAAGTCGGCGGCAAGACCTTCGCCAACCCGCGCAACGCCGCCGCCGGCAGCCTGCGCCAGCTGGACTCGAAGATCACCGCCAGCCGCCCGCTGGAGTTCTGCTGCTACGGCGTGACCACCGATATCAGCGACACCCACATCGGCAACCTGCAACAGTTGAAGCAGTGGGGCATGCCCATCAGCCATGAGCTGAAGCTGGCCAAAGGTATTCAGGATTGCCTGGACTACTACCGCGACATCGGCGAGCGGCGTAACAGCCTGCCGTATGAGATCGACGGTGTGGTGTTCAAGGTCAACAGCATCGCCTCCCAGCGTGAACTGGGCTTTCGCGCCCGCGAACCGCGCTGGGCCATCGCGCATAAATTCCCGGCCATGGAAGAGCTGACCGAACTGCTCGACGTGGAATTCCAGGTTGGCCGCACCGGCGCCGTGACGCCTGTGGCGCGCTTGAAGCCGGTCAAGGTTGCGGGCGTCACCGTGTCCAACGCCACTCTGCACAACATGGATGAAGTCGCGCGCCTGGGCGTGATGATCGGCGATACCGTGATCATCCGCCGCGCTGGGGATGTGATCCCGCAGGTGGTGTCGGTGGTGCTTGAGCGCCGCCCGGAAGACGCCCGTGCGGTGCCGATCCCGCAGAGCTGCCCGGTGTGCGGCTCCCACGTGGAGCGCACGCAACTGGTCAAGCGCAGCAAGGGCAAGGAAACCGTCAGCGAAGGCGCGGTGTACCGTTGCGTCGGGCGTCTGGCCTGTGGTGCGCAGCTCAAGCAGGCGATCATCCATTTCGTCTCGCGCCGCGCCATGGACATCGATGGCCTGGGCGACAAGACCATCGAGCAATTGGTGGATGAAAAGCTCATCGGCTCACCGGCCGACCTCTACAAGCTCAAGTACGAGCAGATCATCGACCTGGAAGGCTTTGCCGATATTTCCAGCAAGAAGCTGATCACCGCCATTGAAAACAGCAAGACCCCGACCCTGGCGCGGTTTATCTATGCCCTAGGCATTCCCGACGTGGGCGAGGAGACCGCCAAGGTGCTGGCGCGCTCGCTGGCGTCCTTGGAGCGCGTGCAGAAGGCCTTGCCACAAGTGCTGACGTACCTGCCGGACGTGGGCCTGGAAGTGGCGCATGAGATCCACAGCTTCTTTGAAGACAGTCATAACCAGGACGTGATCGGCGCACTGCTGTCGCAGCAGGAGTGCGGCCTGCAATTGCAGGATCAGGGCGACCTGAGCGCCGAATTCGCCGCCAGTACCACCCTGGGCGGCTTGCTCGACAAGTTGCATGTGCCAAGCGTCGGCCCGGGCGCTGCGCAGAAGTTGGCAGACAAGTTCGGCACCCTCGAAGGCGTGATCAAGGCCGACTGGCTGGACATGCGCCAGGCATTGCCCGAGAAGCAGGCCAAGGCGGTACGCGAGTTCTTCGATAACGCAGACAACGCCAACCATGCCCTGGCCATCGAGCAGCAGCTCAAGGAATTCGGCATGCACTGGCTGAGCGAGAAGAAAGTCGTCGAAGGTTTGCCCGAAGCCGGACACACCTGGGTACTCACCGGCTCCCTGGAGCTGATGAGCCGTGACGTGGCCAAGGAAAAACTCGAAAGCCTCGGGGCCAAGGTGGCGGGTTCCGTCTCGGCGAAGACCCACTGCGTGGTGGCGGGGCCGGGCGCGGGTTCCAAGCTGGCCAAGGCGAGCGAGTTGGGTCTGAAGGTGCTGGATGAAGAAGCTTTCGTCGCCTTCCTGGCCAAGCACAACATCAAGGTCTGATGATCGTTCCCGCGCTCTGCGTGGGAATGCATCCTGTGACGCTCCGCGTCACGACCCTCAAGAGCAGACGCGGAGCGTCCATGGCGGCGTTCCCACGCAGAGCGTGGGAACGATCTCTCACGGGAAATGATCTAGTCTCAATCACCCAGGGAGAGATCGCCATGTTCCGCTACTTCGAGCAACTCAGTTCGCGCATCGCTGCACCGTTTGTAGCCGGCACCTCTCGCGACAGCAAGGTGTGGCAGTGCCGCTGCGGCCAATCGCTGTTCTTTCGCAACAGCCAGTGCCTGGCCTGCCAGGCGCTGCTGGGCTACCAACCCCAGCAAGCCCGGCTGGACTCCCTGCAGCCCGGCCCGGTCGAAGGCACCTGGCTGCAGGACGGTAACCTCGACGCCGGCGCCTTCCGCCGCTGCGCCAACCTCGACACCCCGGCCGCCTGCAACTGGCTGATCCCGGCCCACAGCACCGCTCCGTTGTGCGTGGCCTGTAGCCTGAACCGCACCATTCCTGACCTGTCGATCCCGGAAAACCACGAGCGCTGGCGCAAAGTCGAAACCGCCAAGCGCCGTTTGGTCGCGCAACTGATCAGCCTGGGTTTGCAAGTGGTGCCCAAAAGCGTCGACGAAGACACCGGCCTGGCCTTCGATTTTGTCGGTATCGACCTGGAGGGCAACGCGCCCATGACCGGCCACGCGAACGGCCTGATCACCCTCGATATCAAGGAAGCCGACGACGCCCACCGGGAAAAGGTCCGCGTCCAGATGCGCGAACCCTATCGCACGCTGCTCGGTCACTTTCGCCATGAGGTCGGCCATTACTACTGGGATCGCCTGATCGCCAATACCCACTGGCTTGAACCGTTTCGCAACCTATTCGGCGACGAACGTGCCAGTTATGCCGACGCCCTCGACCAGCACTACCAGCACGGCCCACGCGCCGACTGGCAGCAAACCTGCGTCAGCGCCTACGCCACCATGCACCCCTGGGAAGACTGGGCTGAAACCTGGGCGCACTACCTGCACATGATGGATGCCGTCGATACCGCCCTCGGCTTTGGCATGAGCGCCCGCGAGATGGACCTGGATTACCAGCCATTTCCCCTCAGCACGCTCTATGATCCCGAACACCCTGGCGGCGTGGCATTCCTGTCATTCGTTAACGCCTGGATCGAACTGGCCGGCATGCTCAACGAACTGTCGCGCAGCATGGGCCAGCCGGATTTCTATCCCTTCGTGCTGCCCCCAGCGGTGATCGCCAAGCTGCACTTCATTCACCTGGTGATCCAGGAAGAAGGCGGCCGAGCAGATGACGCCGTCCTATTGTAGGAGCGAGCTTGCTCGCGAAGAATTCACAGGCGCCGCGGGTATCCAGAATCCCCGCGTTAGCGTTCAAGCTCTTCACGAGCAAGCTCGCTCCTACAGGGATCTGTGTGAAAGCCGTGGGCAAGTGCTTGAACCATCGGATATTTTTAATCCGCCCCCAACGGTTGTAACTTCCGATGAGATCGGTACAATGGCCCCGCTTGCCGAGAGGCAGGCGTCGTTATGGTGACCCCATCGGTCCCCCCGCAACGATTACCCGTGAACCTGGTCAGAGCCGGAAGGCAGCAGCCACAGCGGGAACATTGTGTGCCGGGGTGTGGCTGGTGGGGTTGCCTCCATAACGCTCTTCCTCGCAGTACCTCTTAATTTCAAATCAAAAATGCTTTCACGCCATCTGCCATCGGGCAGTCCATGGCGGCATACTCCAGTGCCTGGCATCCGGAGACAGCACACGTGGAAAAAGTCGACGACCTCACTCGCGAAAAACTGCGGGAATGGCAGATGCGCCGCCTGGAGATCAAGGACCGCATTCAATCCCACCCTGAGCAGACCCTGGAATTGTCGAGGGTGCTGGACCAGATGGACGATGAACACGCGGAAATCCTCAGTCAGGCGGAAATGATCCGCTCTGCGCAAGTCGTTGACGAGCCCGCGCAGCCACCGCTTGCGGGCGCCTGCAGGCTGCAATTGAACGTGGCCGCGCAGAGCGCCGAAGACTTGCGGCGGTTGCTCGATATGGCTGTGTTCGAACTCCAGCAACAGATCAGCGCGATGGCGTCTGCGGCTGACGCAGGCCCTCATTTCGGCAGTATGTCGGGCTCTCTGGGCGAGTATCGGTTTGAACTGGGCGGTCAGGGCAATGCCTGATTCCCTGGCGGTGAGGCACTATGCAACCTGAACACTTTGACCTATCCAGCCCGGTCTTCCTGCCTGTCACGGATGAAACCTGCACGGCCCTGCTCGGTACGGACGGCGCCCTGGCCCTGGCTGGCCTGACGGATCCGGAGTTGGCCGCCGTACTGGTCATCCAGAACCTGGCCCAGGCTGCGGAAAAAGACCTGACCTGCGCAGGCGCCGAGCGCATCCTGGTCAAGTTGCTCGACTGGTCGGTCGACACGCAGGCAGGGGGCGCCGCGACGCTGCTGTCCGAAGCCCAGCGACTGTTCGATCCGCGCAAGCTCTACTTCGGTTTCAACGCGCTGAAAAGCGTCAACCTGCGCCTGCTGTCGGCTGAAGAAGTCGCGGCGCGGGATTACCTGCTGCCTACCGGAAAATGGGACATCGGCTACAAGGTCCGCCATCTGCGCAGCAACGACCCGTTCAGCCAGCAGATGATCACGCCCCGGCAGCGCGAGCGCTGGCTCAGCCCGGCCCAGGACAAGCTGGTGCGCACCTTCCGCGCCAACCTCAACGAAGACCTGCACGTTCAAGGCTACGCCGGCATCGGCAAGAGCCACCTGCTCGGTGCCTTTATGGAGTGCCTGCGCCCCGCCCAGACCCTGGTGCTGGCACGCACGGGGGCCAAACTGGCGACCCTGCGTGAGCGCATGGGGCTGGGGAAGGACAGCAAGGCGGGTTCTACCTTCGCTGCGTTCGCCAAGGCGCTGTTGCAGGGGCCGCGCCCATCCGTGCAGGGCACGCCTGCCAGGTTGCCCGGCAAGCATGAAGTGTCGCAGACCCTGAATATCCACGGCTGGCGCGGGCACGAGGGTGTGGCGACGCTGGATATCTGTCTGAAGGTGCTCGAAAGCTATTGCCACTCCAGTCATCACAGCCTGTCGGCCAGGCACCTGCCGCATTTCAAGCAGCCGTTGTCCAGCGTGGATACCCAGGCGTTACTGGAGTATTCCAGCCGGTTGTGGACGTACCTGGAGGCCAACCCACAGTGGGCCGGCCAGACTGCTTTCGCGGCGCTATGGTTGATCAAGCGTGCGAGTCTCGAAGGCTGTGTGGTGCCACCTCGCTATACCCACGTGTTGATCGATGAAAGCCAGGACATCCCGCCTTCATTGCTGCAGATCATCGAACGTGGTCGCCAGGTGCTGATCACCCTCGGCGATGAATACCAATTGGCCAGCGGTGTAATGGTGCGAAGAAAGCGTGAAGTCCGGCACACCGACATCAGTTACTCGGTGCGCTCGGGCCGCAACGTCGAGCGCCTGGTCAACCCGTTGATCAGTGTGCACTCACAAAAGTGCAAGACCCCTTTCGAAGGCGCGCGTGATGCCGACGTCGGCATCGAGCATTACCCCCAGGGCTTTGTGCCGCCGGAAGGCTGCGTCGTGCTGACCGCCTCCCATTGGGACACCATGAAATGGGCCATCCAGTTGCAACAGGCCAACTGCCCGTTCGGGTTCTTCGACACTGCAGCGCAGCAGGATCTGCAGCGCTTCATGATCAGCGTCATCGCCTTGTTCAAGCCGCAGTTCTACAGCAACGAGCACAACGACAACGGCCCCCATACGTATTTCAGCGACATGGACGATTGGCAGCAGGTGCGCGATGCCAGCCAGTTCGACGAGGCGTTTTTGTGGGTCGAAGGGGAGTTGGAAAAAGGCTTCAACGTCGCCGACATCACACGCTTGAACCGGCTGGGCGGCGTGCCCGGCAAACGTTGCCTGCTGATGCTGGCGGCAGAGGCGGGCGGCATGGAGTTTGACCGGGTATTGCTGACGCCCGAGTTGCTGACCAACGTGAAGTTCAAGGACGCCTACGCGTTCGATCAAAGACTGTGCGAGGTGTATATCGCCATTTCCCGCGCGCGGATGCAGCTCTACCTGCCTTACGATGTGGTCGAATGGATTGATTTTCACACCTATCAGAAAACCAGGGAGTTCCACGGTTACTGATTGATTTAATTCGGCTGTTTCACAACTTTTGCAGGTCGCTCTGGACAACCCAAAACCACCTTGTTAGTTTCCGCCAGCCACTTGTTTCAGAGTGTGACAAGTGTGCGGAGTTGATATTGAAGTGCCACCACTTCTTTAACTAACAAGGATGTCTCTGATGAAAAGCCTGCAAGGGTTGCCCCGTCTTATCAGTGCTTCGGTAGGCGCGCCCGGCAAAGCCCGCAACTTGCCCGCCGATGTGCAGTGCGTCCAGTATTTATTCAATCTGATCATTCCAAAAATGGGCTTCCCGCTGGCCGAAAACGGCAAGTGCGATGGCCAATTGGTGCAATGCATCAGCCAGTATCAATTCCGTCATCTCAAATATGCCCACCCTGATGGCGTGATCGACCCGACCGGTAAAACCTTCAACAGCCTGATCGAAGAAGCGGTGAAGGTGCCGGTAAAGGCGTTCCCGAGCATGCGTATCCCGAGCTTTCTGAATGTGTTCGGCAACAATCAGGGCGACGCGGTGCAGGCCACGGTCAATGTGTACCTGGACCGCATGCGCGCGATGATCGAGGCCGAGAAGCGCAACCGCCAATTGATGCTGCAGGCCACATGCGACGGGGGCATGACCCTCAGCGAGACCGATTTCCAGAACGCCGCCACGCAGTTGGGTGGCGGTATTTCGGTGAATATCATCAAGGCCTTCGCCACCGTGGAATCCGGCGGTCGTTCCGGTTTCGGCCCGGCCAAATTGCCGGTGATCGCCTTCGAAGGGCACCTGTTTCGCAAGTACACCAAGCACATCTACGACCAGGCGCATCCGCTGTTGTCCTACCCCTACAAGAAAAAGGCCGGGCCACAGTGGCAGACCAATAACAAGGACCAGACCAAGGCCTGGGAAACCATGGCCACCGCGTTTGCGCTGGATCAGGAAGCCGCGTTGATGTCAGCGTCCTGGGGCATGTTTCAGATCATGGGCTTCAACTACGTGTCCTGCGGTTACAAGACGGTGTTTGAATTCTCTGCGGCATTAAAAGTGAATGCCGGTAACCAACTAAAGGCCTTCCTCGGTTTTTGCAGCAAGAGCCCGGCGTTGATGAAGGCCATGAAAGCCAAGGATTTTACCGGCATGGCGCGTAACTATAACGGCGAGGACTACGGCAACTATGACGTCCTTATGCAAAAAGCCTACGAGAAACTTGAAGGGAAAAAATAAGATGATCCGTTTTCTAGCGATGGGTGTGTTGTCGTTGTGCGCCGTAGCCCCTGCGTTTGCCGGTTCGCCCGCGTTGCATTCAGGCAAGTACGAAGGGCTGATGCTGGCGGTGACGCCTGAGCACCAAGTTGAAGGCTACTACTTAGAGGCGATGGGCGAGGGCGTGACCCGCAGTTGCGCGTTTTACCTGCAAGGCAAACCCGCGGCGTTGACCACCTGGGCCGACGCCACCTACCCCGGCAGCGTGGCACCCTCATCCGATGGCGTGACATTGACCGTGGCAGAAGGCCGCCAGCATCCGGGTTGCCTCAATGTGCTGATGCCGGAGATCGCCACCGGCCTGGACCTGAGCCAGACCGTCAACACGAAATGGATCGGCCTGGTGAAAGTGTCCGCCGACAAGGCTTACCTGCTGAAGAACCCAAGTGCCAAGGCCGCCAAGCGTCCGTACATCGTCAAGAATGACGTGGTCGGTGTGCTGGCCTTCAAGGATGGCTGGGCCCAGGTCGAGTTCATCAATGCCGATGACCGTTCGTTTACCGGGTGGATCAGCCAGGATCAGTACAGCCGTCTGGCTGCCCCCAAAAGCTGATCAGCCGAAGGTTTCCCGCAACAACCCGGCAAACGCATCCCGTGCCAGATGCCGCTGGGTGTCCTTGTGCCAGAACAGCAGGTTGTCCACCGCCTGCAGTTCCTCGAACCGGTACGACGCCAGCTGATTGGCCTGCTCATAGCGGGCCAGGATGCCCTCCGGCGCCAGTGCCACGCCAATTCCCGCACTGACACAACCGATGATCGTGCCCCAACTGGCATAGCTGGCAATGGCCGGCTTGAACGCGTGGGGCTTGACCCAGTTCTCCAGCGCCGCCCGATAAGGGCAGCCGGGCGGCCATACCAGCAGGGTGCGGCCGGCCAGGTCTTCGGCGCTATGGATCGGTGCGCTGGAGGCGCTGGCGATCAGCACCAGGCGCTCGCTGTAGACCACGCTGTGTTCGAGCTTTGCGCGTTTGTTGCCGGCGGCCACCAGCGCGACGTCCAGGCGGTGGTGTTGCAGGTCATCGAGCAGTTCGCCCCAGGCGCCGGTCACCAGCTCCAGGCTGACATCCGGGTAGCGCCGATGGTATTCGGCCAGCAACGGCGGCAGACGTCCGCTGGCGCTGGACTCCACAGCGCCGATACGCAGGGTGCCACGGGGGATGGCATTGGTGTCGACTGCGCGTTTGGACTCGTCCACCAGCGCCAGGATGCGTTCGCAATACTCCAGGAAGATCTCACCGGCCGCACTGATCGACAACCCGCGTCCGGCACGGATAAACAGCGGTGTGCCCAACTCGCTTTCCAGCTGCTTGATGCGCGTGGTGATGTTGGACGGCACACAATGCAATTGCACGGCGGCCTGGGCCACGCTGCCGGTTTGTGCCACGGCTCGCACCATTTTCAGTTGGGCCAGTTCCATTGCTCAGTTCCAGTGATTTCAGAAGTCAGAAACGGTTAATTGTCCTACGTGTTGCCCGGGCCAAGACTGACGGCATTCCTTCTCAGTTTTCGGATGCCGTCGATGAATACCCCGTCACCCCTGAAGCTTACGCTAGTCATCGCCAGCGTCATCCTCTGTTGGGCCTATTCGCCGATTGGCGTGCACATGGGCCTGCACAGCTACAGCCCTGGCCAGCTTGCGCTGCTGCGGTTTCTGATTGCTTCGGTGTTCATGGCCGGTGTGGCGCTGGTGCTGGGCATTGGCCGACCGCGCCTGCAGGATCTGCCGTGGCTGTTGGTGTTGAGTTTTTTCGGGGTGTTCCTGCATCACACCAGCCTTAATTATGGGCAGCAATTCGTGACGGCGGCGGCGTCCAGCGTGCTGGCGCAATCGGCGCCGCTGTTCAGCGTGTTGATCGCGTTCTTCTGCTTGAAGGAACGGGTCAGCCTCTGGCGCTGGAGCTGTGTGCTGCTGGGGTTGTTCGGCGTGCTGGTGGTGATCTGGGGCGATCACGGTGTGGGCGATATCGACCCGCGCGGTTTGCTGATCCTGCTGGCGGCGGCTTCGTGGAGCCTGTACTTCGCCATCCAGAAACACTACGCCCACCGCTATAGCCCGCTGACGATGGCGTGCTACATGGTCTGGGCCGGCACCTTGATGCTCTGCGTGAACCTGCCGGGCCTGCCGGCTGCCGTGGCGCAGGCGCCTTTGCCGGAGAACCTCGCGGTGCTGGTACTCGGGGTTTTCCCCAGCGCCCTGGCGTACCTGGCCTGGGGCTATGTGTTGAAACATGTCGAGGTCAGCCGCGCTTCGGTAGCGATGTACCTGATCCCGCTGGTGGCGATGACGATGGCGGCCACGCTGCTGGGTGAGCACATCGCCCTGCAAGTGGTGCTCGGCGGCGTGATCGTGTTGGCCAGCGTGGCCGCCATCAGCCTGGAGGGGCGCTGGCGGTCAGTCGCTCAGGCAAAACGCGCGCAGCCGGTGGCCGTCGAGGTCCTGGGCGACGAAGGTGTAGCCGAAATCCAGCATGGTCGGTGACTGGATAATGGTCGCGCCGCGCTCTACCCATTGATCATGCAACGCATCCACCGCGGCCTTGTCAGCCAGGGACAAGCCCACTTCGCCGCCACCCCCGGTGAGCCGGGCTGCCGGTTCCACGGTATGGCGCGACCACAGCCCCAGCTTTACGCCATTGTCGAGAATGAACAGGGCGAAGGTCGGGTTGAGTTCCACGGGCGGCTTGTCCAGCAGGCGGCTGTAGAAGTTGGCGCTGGTGGCCGGGCTGTCGACGTACAGCAGGAAGTAATGGGCGAGGGTGTTCATGCAGGCTCCTTGGGACGGCGTGTTTGATGGCGCCCAGTCTATAAGGCTGCATTGTCAGTTTCTGTCAGGAGTCTCACCGGTGTAGAGCTGGATGATTTGCTCGATCTCGCCCGACTGCTTCATGCGCAGCAAGGTGCGCAGGATCTGCTGCACCGGCACATTCGGGTCGTTGCGCACGATGCAACCCAGGCGCTGCTCATCAATCACCGCGACCTTGTGCAGCCGTTTGCCGACCGGCAGGCGTTGGTTGAACCGGTCGAGTATCCATTCGTTGCTCACCGCAAACTTGAAGCGCCCGGCCACCAGTTTGTGCAGCACCTGCTCTTCGCTGCGCGCATCGTCGCGGCTGAGTTGGCCTTTGGCGAACAGCGGGTCGAGGGTCGCGTAACGGTAGTTGAGCACGGTGCCGATCGCCTGCGGCGCGAGTGTGTCCAGTTGTACCGGCTTCGGGGGGATGTGGGTGCTGACCAACAGGTTGCGCTGCACCATCAACGGCACGCTCCAGACGTAATCACCGGACGCGTCGTCGACCCAGGCCTGGGTGACATAACAGCGCACATCGATATCGCCATGCTCCATGGCGCTGGAGATACGCGCCCGTGCCAACACGTGGAATTCGGCCGGCCTGCCGACCTGGGTAGCCAGGCTCAACATCAGGTCATACAAAATGCCCTGGGTGGGCCGGCCGCTGTCCAATTGCACCATGGGCATCGCCCAGCTGTCGGAAACCGAGAAACGCAACGGTGCGGGCGCTGCCAGGCAAGCCGTGGTGATCATCCATAAAGCGCCCAGGACTACGCGCATACACACTCCGGGTTCAGGCCTTTTTGGGGCCAACCCGGCAAGCTTAGTCAGATTAGGCGAGCGTGCCGGATGCAATTTCCCCCTTGCTCCGCTAGCATTACCGGCTTCCGCTTCCCAGTTGCGACGGTTTTCGATGAGTTATCAGGTTCTTGCACGTAAATGGCGTCCGCGCTCGTTCCGCGAAATGGTCGGCCAGACCCATGTGCTCAAGGCTCTGATCAATGCCTTGGACAGCCAACGGCTGCACCACGCCTACCTGTTCACCGGTACCCGCGGGGTGGGCAAGACCACCATTGCGCGCATCATCGCCAAATGCCTGAACTGTGAAACCGGTATCACTTCGACGCCCTGCGGCACCTGCTCGGTGTGCAAGGAAATCGACGAAGGGCGTTTCGTCGACCTGATCGAGATCGACGCCGCGAGCCGCACCAAGGTCGAAGACACCCGCGAGCTGCTCGACAACGTGCAGTACGCGCCCAGCCGTGGTCGCTTCAAGGTCTACCTGATCGACGAAGTGCACATGCTGTCCAGCCATTCCTTCAACGCCCTGTTGAAAACCCTGGAAGAGCCGCCGCCCTACGTCAAATTCATCCTGGCCACTACCGACCCGCAGAAACTTCCTGCAACGATTCTGTCGCGGTGCCTGCAGTTCTCCCTGAAAAACATGACCCCCGAGCGGGTGGTCGAGCATTTGACCCATGTGCTGGGCGTCGAGAACGTACCGTTCGAAGACGACGCGCTGTGGCTGCTCGGCCGCGCCGCCGATGGCTCGATGCGTGACGCCATGAGCCTCACCGACCAGGCCATTGCCTTTGGTGAAGGCAAGGTCATGGCCGCCGATGTGCGCGCCATGCTCGGCACCCTCGACCACGGCCAGGTCTTCGACGTGCTGCACGCGCTGATCGAAGGCGATGCCAAGGCGTTGCTCGAGGCCGTGCGCCACCTGTCGGAGCAAGGCCCGGACTGGAACGGCGTGCTCTCGGAAATTCTCAACGTGCTGCACCGTGTCGCCATCGCCCAGGCGCTGCCGGAAGGCGTCGACAACGGCCATGGCGACCGCGACCGCGTGCTCGCCCTGGCCCAGGCGCTGCCGGCCGAAGATGTGCAGTTCTACTACCAGATGGGCCTGATCGGTCGCCGCGACCTGCCCCTGGCACCCGACCCGCGCGGCGGCTTTGAAATGGTGTTGCTGCGAATGCTGGCCTTCCGGCCCGCCGATTCGGCAGACGCGCCGAGACAGCCGCTAAAGCCAGTGGGGATCAGCCAGGCCACAGTTGATTCCGCCAAACCAGTGGCTGGCGCGGCAGTGGTCGCACCAGTGGTTGCTGCACCTGCACCGGTGCCCGAACCTGTGGCAGCTGCACCAGTGGTCGAGCCGGAACCGGTTGTCGAGCCCGAGCCCGTCGTCGACCTGCCCTGGAATGATCCGGTCGAAGCTGAAGTCGAGGCCGAGCAAGCGCCTGCCGTGGAGCCCGTGCTGGAAACCACCGGCGAGCAACCAGAGCTGACGCCGATGCCCACGCCGACTCCCGACAGCGTGGTGCCGGATGCTCCCGAATGGGTCTCTGCACCCGTCCCCGAGCCAACCGTGGCCCAGGTGGAAGCCGCCACGCCGGGCATCGACCTCGACGACGAACCGCCGCTGGACGAAGATTACATCGAGCCGGACATGGACTCGGCCTACAGCTACCTGGACGACCTGGCCAGCGAGCACACCGCCGAACCGGCCCCCGAGCCCGAAGCGGAGCCCGCTGCGGCGCCGGCCACTGGCCTGGCCCTGCAATGGCTGGAGTTGTTCCCCAAACTGCCGATCTCCGGCATGACCGGCAGCATCGCCGCCAACTGCACATTGATCTCCATTGAAGGCGACCACTGGTTGTTGCACCTGGACCCGGCCCACAGCGCCCTGTTCAATGCGACCCAGCAGCGTCGTCTCAACGATGCGCTGAACCAGTACCATGAGCGTACGTTGACCATCGCCATCGAGCTGATCAAGCCTGAGCAGGAAACCCCGGCCCAGGCCGCGACCCGCCGGCGCATCAACCGCCAGCGTGAGGCCGAGGATTCGATCCATGCCGATCCGCTCATCCAGCAAATGATGCAACAGTTCGGTGCGGTCGTCCGTCACGATACTATTGAACCTGTCGAAGCCCCGGTGCCCCAGGCGTCATAAAACCGGGCTACTTATTGATCCACGTACTTTTGAGGTGATTCCCATGATGAAAGGTGGCATGGCCGGCCTGATGAAGCAGGCGCAGCAGATGCAGGAAAAGATGGCCAAGATGCAGGAGGAACTGGCCAACGCCGAAGTCACCGGTAAAGCCGGTGGCGATATGGTCAGCGTGGTGATGACCGGTCGTCACGACATCAAGCGCGTGAGCATCGACCCAAGCGTCCTGCCAGGCGTGGGTGAAGATGACCTGGAAATGCTCGAGGCGTTGTTCGCCGCGGCCGTCAACGACGCCGTGCGCAAGATCGAAGCCAACAGCCAGGAAAAAATGGGCGGCGTCACTGCTGGTATGCAACTGCCTCCGGGCATGAAGCTGCCGTTCTGATCGACGAGCTAGACTCCAATGCCAGGCCTCGTGCCTGGCATTTTTGTTTGTGTTGTGGCGAGCAGGCTGATCGTTCCCACGCTCTGCGTGGGAATGCCGCCCCCGACGCTCCGCGTCCAATATGAACCCTGGCACGCCACGCATGGTCTGCACCCTATACCGATGCATTCGATAAAGGAGCCCCTTCATGCCTCAAGAACCGACCCTGAACCAGCGCATCGTCCTGGTCTCACGCCCCCAGGGCGCACCCACCCCGGAAAACTTCCGCCTGGAGCGGGTGAACCTGCCGGAACTGGCAGACGGTCAGGTCCTGCTGAAAACCCTGTACCTGTCCCTCGACCCCTACATGCGTGGGCGCATGAGCGACGCTCCGTCCTACGCGGCGCCGGTGGAAATCGACGAAGTGATGACCGGTGGCGCTGTCAGCCGTATCGAGCAGTCGCGTAATCCGAAATTCGAAGTAGGCGACCTGGTGGTTGGTGCTACCGGTTGGCAGAGCCACAGCATTTCCGATGGTCGCAACCTGATGCCAGTGCCCAAGGGCCTGGCCAGCCCGTCGATGGCCCTGGGTGTGCTCGGCATGCCAGGCATGACCGCCTACATGGGCCTGATGGACATCGGCCAGCCCAAGGCCGGGGAGACCCTGGTGGTGGCGGCCGCGTCCGGCGCGGTGGGCTCGGTGGTGGGGCAGGTGGCCAAGCTCAAGGGCTTGCGTGTGGTCGGGATTGCGGGAGGCGCAGACAAGTGCCGCTATGTGATGGACGAACTGGGCTTTGATGCCTGCATCGACCATAAGAGCGTGACCTTTGCCGATGACCTGGCGCAGGCGTGCTTCAAGGGCGTCGATATCTATTTTGAAAACGTCGGTGGCAAGGTGTTCGATGCGGTGGTGCCGCTGTTGAACCCCAAGGCGCGCATCCCGTTGTGCGGGCTGATCGCCGGCTACAACGCCCATGAAGCGCCCAGCGGGCCTGATCGTTTGCCAGCGCTGCAACGTACCTTGTTGACCAAGCGCGTACGCATCCAGGGCTTTATCGTGTTCGATGACTACGGTGACCGCCAGCCTGAATTCCTCAGCGCCATGGCGCCGTGGGTGCGCGACGGCAAGATAAAGTTCCGCGAGGACGTGGTCGATGGCCTGGAGCAGGCGCCCGAGGCCTTTATCGGTTTGCTGGAAGGGCGCAATTTCGGCAAGTTGGTGGTACGCGTCGCGCAGGATTGAGTATTTGACGCTAATCCGGGGCGCGGGTATAAACCGCGTCTCGTTGTTTTGTCGGACCCTTCGCCCATGAGCTTCAGCCCCCTGATTCGCCAACTGATCGACGCCCTGCGTACATTGCCGGGTGTCGGCCAGAAAACCGCCCAGCGTATGGCGCTGCAACTGCTGGAGCGTGATCGCAGCGGCGGCACCCGGTTGGCCCAGGCCTTGAGCCAGGCCATGACCGGCGTTGGTCACTGTCGCCAGTGCCGCACCCTCACCGAGGAAGAACTCTGCCCGCAATGCGCCGACCCGCGTCGCGACGACACTTTGCTGTGCGTCGTGGAGGGACCAATGGACGTGTACGCGGTGGAGCAGACTGGCTATCGCGGGCGCTATTTTGTGCTCAAGGGCCACCTGTCGCCCCTCGACGGCCTGGGCCCGGAAGCCATCGGCATTCCGCAACTGGTGGCGCGCATCGAAGAGCAGGGCACCTTCACCGAAGTGATCCTGGCCACCAACCCGACGGTGGAAGGCGAGGCAACCGCGCATTACATTGCCCAACTGCTGACCAACAAAGGCCTGATCACCTCGCGCATTGCCCATGGCGTGCCGCTGGGTGGCGAGTTGGAATTGGTCGATGGTGGCACGCTGGCGCATTCGTTTGCCGGCCGCAAACCGATCGCCCTCTGACGGCACGGCTTGATAACCAAGCAAGCGCTTGGTAATTTCGCTCCACCTCACCGTGGAGCTTGCCGATGTCTGCCTATCAGGACTACTTCGACCCCAGCCACCAATTGGTCCGCGACAGCGTGCGTCGCTTTGTCGAGCGCGAGATGCTGCCGGGTATCGAGCAATGGGAAGAGGCGGAAAGCTTTCCCCGGGAGTTGTACCTCAAGGCGGGTGCGGCGGGCATCCTTGGCATCGGTTATCCCGAAGTCCTCGGTGGTAGCCATGAAGGTGATCTGTTCGCCAAGGTGGCCGCCAGCGAAGAGTTGATGCGCTGCGGTTCTGGCGGCGTAGTTGCGGGGTTGGGCTCGCTGGATATCGGCTTGCCGCCCGTCGTCAAATGGGCGCGGCCGGACGTGCGTGAGCGCGTCGCGCCACAGGTGCTGTCGGGCGAGAAGATCATCGCGCTGGCAGTCACAGAACCGGGCGGTGGTTCCGATGTGGCCAGCCTGCAGACCCGCGCCGTTCGCGACGGTGACCATTATCGCGTCAGCGGCAGCAAGACCTTCATTACCAGCGGCATCCGCGCCGATTTCTACACTGTCGCCGTCCGTACCGGCGGGCCGGGCTTTGCCGGGATCAGCCTGCTGTTGATCGAAAAAGGCACTCCCGGTTTTACCGTCGGCCAGCCCCTGAAGAAAATGGGCTGGTGGGCGTCGGACACGGCTGAATTGTTCTTCGACGATTGCCGGGTGCCCGTAGGCAACCTGATCGGCGCCGAAAACATGGGCTTTGCCTGCATCATGGGCAACTTCCAGAGCGAGCGCCTGGCCCTGGCGCTCATGGCCAACATGACCGCGCAACTGGCCCTGGAGGAAAGCCTCAAATGGGCTGCCGAGCGCGAGGCCTTCGGCAAACCCATCGGCAAATTCCAGGTGATCAAGCACCGGCTGGCAGAAATGGCCACCGCCGTGGAGGTCTCTCGGGAATTCACTTATCGGCAGGCCGCAAAGATGGCCGCCGGTATCAGCGTGATCAAAGAGATATCCATGGCCAAGAACCTCGCCACCGACACCGCCGACCGCGTCACCTATGACGCGGTGCAGATCCTCGGGGGCCAGGGTTATATGCGTGGCAGCCTGGTGGAGCGGCTGTATCGCGACAACCGCATCCTCTCCATCGGCGGCGGCACCCGCGAGGTGATGAATGAAATCATCAGTAAGCAGATGGGCTTCTGATCTTGAGTGCCTTTCAGCGCCTCATCGGGGGCAAGCCCCCTCCCACATTTTGATCTGTGAACCGGTCAAGTGTGGGAGGGGGCTTGCCCCCGATGGCGTCAGCCCAGGCAACCGTTATTGTTCACTCAGCGCAAACTGCGTCAGGCAGAACGTTGGAATCCCCATATCTTCCAAACGTTGCGACCCACCCAGCTCCGGCAAATCAATGATCGCCGCTGCCTCGAAGATCTTCGCGCCCATGCGGCGTACCAGGTTCGCCGCTGCGATCAGGGTGCCGCCGGTGGCGATCAGGTCATCGAACATCAACACCGAGTCGCCTTCGCACAGGCTGTCGGCGTGCACTTCCAGGAAGGCCTCGCCGTACTCGGTCTGGTAGCCCTCGGCCAGCACGTCAGCGGGCAGCTTGCCCTGCTTGCGGAACAGGATCAGCGGTTTGTTCAGTTGGTAGGCGATGATCGAACCGATCAGGAAACCCCGTGCATCCATGGCGCCGATATGGGTGAAGTCGGTCTCGACGTAGCGCTGGGCAAAGGTATCGGCCACCAGGCGCAGGGCTCGGGGCGATTGGAACAGCGGCGTGATGTCACGAAAGATCACCCCCGGCTTGGGGAAGTCGATGACGGGACGGATCAGGGATTTGATGTCGAACGAATCGAAGGTCATCGTCGAAGAGTCCTGGGGCTGGAAACGGACTCGAAGTATACCTGCGGCCTCGCCGGTTGGCGCGGCCGCAAGTGTCTGCGTCAACCTTCCAGGGAACCACCGGCCAGCGCGCACAACTGGATCGGGTCGAGGATATGCACTTCCTTGCCTTCGGCGGCGATCAGCTCGTTCTGCTGGAAACGGGTAAACACGCGGGACACGGTTTCCACCGCCAGGCCCAGGTAGTTGCCGATTTCGTTGCGCGACATGCTCAGGCGGAACTGGTTGGCCGAGAACCCACGGGCACGGAACCGCGCCGACAGGTTGACCAGGAAAGTCGCAATGCGTTCGTCGGCGGTTTTCTTCGACAACAGCAGCATCATTTGCTGGTCGTCACGGATCTCGCGACTCATCACGCGCATCAACTGGCGGCGCAGTTGCGGCAGTTGCAGGGCCAGTTCGTCCAGGCGTTCGAAGGGAATTTCGCAGACGGAGGTAGTCTCCAGCGCCTGGGCCGACACCGGGTGGATCTCGGTGTCCATGCCCGACAAGCCCACCAGTTCGCTGGGCAGGTGGAAACCGGTGATCTGTTCTTCGCCGCTGTCGCTCAGGCTGAACGTCTTCAATGCACCCGAACGTACTGCATAAACGGAATCGAACTTGTCGCCCTGGCGAAACAGGAACTCGCCTTTTTTCAGCGGGCGACCACGTTTAACGATCTCGTCCAGCGCATCCATGTCTTCCAGATTCAACGAAAGTGGCAAGCAGAGGGGGGCCAGGCTGCAATCCTTGCAATGAGCCTGGCTGTGAGCGCGCAGTTTAACTGGCTCGGACATTTCTTAAATCCTTGTGGGAAAACACACATAAGACGTAAGGGTAACGCACTGGGGGGCGGTGAGGCCAGCGTGTACAAAAAACCAGCAACGGTATAAAGAATTTTGTGTCGCCGCCGATACAAAGTTACGAACCCTTGAGCTTGGAGGCTCGATTCATGATTTCCATCGGTGCAATGAACTCTGCAAGCGTTCAGGTGCAGTCCTTCGCGGAGCCGAAAGACCTGGTGGCAGAGGCCAAGCTCGCCAAGGCTGCCAAAGAGCTCAAGGACGCTACTGAAGCGCCGTTGCGGGAGAAAAAGGACGAGGAGGGGGTGAAGGTGACCTTTTCCGGTGCTGCCTTGAAAGCCCTGACCGAGGCCAAGAAACCCAATAAGGACATCGAAGACAGCGGTCTGCCGGACAGTGTCCAGCAGGTCCTCAAGATGATTCGCAAGATCAAGCAGCAGATCGCCGAGAAGCAGGCCGAACTGCAAGCCGTGATGGCGGACAAGAGCCTCAGCCCCGACGAGGCGCGGATCAAGGTCAGCAATCTGCAAGGGGCACTCGCCCAGTTGCAGGCGAGCCTGGTGACTGCCCAAACCTCCCTGGCCAAGGCCATGAAAGGCCTCAGCGGAGAAGACGCGTTGAAGGCTGGCTCCCTCGCTATGGCGTAGGGGGGGGTCAGATCACCCGTGAAAACCGCTGCCGGTTCTGGTGCTCCAGGTAGGCATCGAACACCATGCACACCGAACGCACCAGCAGGCGCCCGGCAGGCAGTACACGAATGGCCTGGGCGTCGAGTTCGATCAGGCCATCCTCGGCCATGGCCTCCAGTTGCGGCCAGATCTCGGAAAAATATCCGCGAAAATCAATGGTGAACGCCTGCTCGATCTTGTCGAAGTCCAGGCTGAAATTGCAGATCAATTGCTGAATTACTTCCCGGCGCAACCGGTCGTCCGTGGTGCAGACCAGGCCGCGACTGGTGGCCAGTTGTGCGCCGGCCAGGGTGTTCTGGTAGGCGTTGAGGTCGCTGCTGTTCTGGCAGTACAGGTCGCCAATCTGGCTGATCGCCGACACACCAAGCCCGATCAAGTCGCAATGGCCGTGGGTGGTATAGCCCTGGAAATTGCGCTGCAGGGTGCCTTCTTCCTGGGCGATGGCCAGTTCGTCGTCGGGCAGGGCGAAGTGATCCATGCCGATGTAGCGGTAGCCGGCCTGGGTCAGTTGCTCGATGGTGGTTTGCAGCATCAACAGCTTTGAGGCCGGGGACGGCAGTTCATCGGTGTTGATGCGCCGCTGGGGCATGAAGCGTTCCGGCAGGTGGGCGTAGTTGAACACCGACAAGCGGTCGGGCTGCAGCCTGATTACCTCTTCCACGGTGCGTGCGAAGTTGATCGGCGTTTGCTTGGGCAGGCCGTAGATCAGGTCGATATTGATCGAGCGAAATTGCAGGGTGCGTGCCGCATCGATCACCGCGCGGGTTTCTTCCAGGCTTTGCAGGCGGTTGACCGCCCGTTGCACCTCGGGGTCGAGGTCTTGCAGGCCGATACTCACGCGGTTGAAACCCAGCTCGCGCAGCAGGCCCATGGTGGCCCAATCCGCTTCGCGTGGGTCGATCTCGATGCCGTAGTCACCGGAATCGTCATCCAGCAAATTGAAGTGCTGGCGCAGGCAGCTCATCACCTGGCGCAATTCGTCGTGGCTGAGAAACGTCGGGGTGCCGCCGCCGAAGTGCAGCTGTTCCACCGGTTGTCTGGGGTCGAGGTGGCACGCCACCAGCTGTATTTCCTGCTCCAGGCGTTGCAGGTAGGCCTGGGCGCGGCCACGGTCCTTGGTGATGACCTTGTTGCAGGCGCAGTAGTAGCAGATGTTCGCGCAGAACGGCACATGCACATACAGCGACAGTGGCCGCACCGCCTTGCGGCTGTCGCGCAGGGCGTGGAGCAGGTCGAAAGTGCCGACCTGGCTGTCGAATTGTACGGCGGTGGGGTAGGACGTGTAGCGCGGTCCCGCCAGGTCGTAGCGGTGAATCAGATCGGTATCCCAACGAATGGCGTCGAGCATGCGGGCGTTCCCCCGGATAGGCTAGTGGGCCGAGTCTAGGGGCTGTCCGGGGCGCCCACCTTGATTTGCATCAACAGGGAGCGGCGCTATGCCACATGGCGATTTAATGGCCCATCAACCAGTGCTGATGCGGACCGGGTAACGTCCATATTCCAAACAGGATCACCAGCAAGCCGCCGGCCATCCTCACGCTGCGCTTGCGCAACAGCGCCGTCACCCGCTCAGCCGCCAGACCTGTAGCCAACAGCACCGGCCAAGTCCCCAGCCCGAACGCCAGCATCAACAACCCACTGTCCCAGGCATTGCCCTGGCTCGCCGCCCACAGCAACGTGCTGTAGACCAACCCGCACGGCAACCATCCCCACAGCGCCCCCAGCAGCAATGCACGCGGTACGCTGGACACGGGCAGCAAACGGTTGGCGACCGGCTGTATATAGCGCCACAGGCCGCGTCCGAGGCTTTCGATACGGGTGAGACCGCTCCACCAGCCCGCCAGGTACAGGCCCATGCTGATCAACAGCAGGCCGGCGAGCACGCGCATGAACATCGCCGCCGGGCTGTTCGCCACCGCCCAGCCGGCGAGGCCGATCAACACGCCGGCCGCGGCATAGCTGAGGATACGTCCCAGGTTGTAGGCCAGCAGCAGTTGAAACCGGCGGCCGCGTTGCTCCTTGGGGATCGCCAGGGTCAGCGCGCCCATCAACCCGCCGCACATGCCCAGGCAATGGCCGCCACCGAGCAGGCCGAGGATCAGCGCAGAGACCAGCAGCGGCGCCAGCTCAAGCATGGGGCGGGTCTTTTGGTGGTTGTTCGGGGTGGTTGGCCTCTTCGACGCCAGCCAGGTGGTTCGGGTCCTGATCGTCGAACAGCACGCTATGGGCCGGGCCGTCGAGGTCGTCGTACTGGCCGCTGTCCACGGCCCAGAAGAAGATGTAGATGGCCACGCCCACCAAGAGCAGCGCCGCCGGGATCATTACGTATAAAGCTGGCATCTGCACTCCATGCCCGCGCGGCTCACACCGGCAGCGGGCGGGTTACTGAGGGGGCTCGGGCGGCTGGCGCGCTCGGCAGGCGAGTCAGGCGCAGGGCATTGAGCACCACGGTCAACGAACTGAGGGACATGCCGATCGCCGCCCAGATGGGAGTGATCCAGCCCAGGGCGGCAAACGGCAGCATAAGGCCATTGTACAGCCCGGCCCACAGCAGGTTTTCAATGATTACCCGGCGGGTGCACCGCGCCAGAGTAAAGGCTTGCACCAAGGCGTCCAGGCGGTTGGACAGCAACACCGCATCGGCGCTGGTCTTGGCCAGGTCGGTGGCCGTGCCCATCGCCACGCTGATGTCCGCGGCGGCGAGTACCGGCACATCGTTGACGCCATCACCAAGCATCAGCACCTTGCGGCCTTCCTTGTGCAGTTGCTGAAGGACTTGCAGCTTGTCATCCGGGCGCAGGCCGCCGTGGGCCTCGTCGATACCCAACTCGGCGGCGACGCTGGTGACCATCGGCGAACTGTCCCCGGACAGCAACAGCGTGCGCCAACCACGCGCCTTGCACGCGGCCAGCAGGGCAGGGGCATCACTGCGCAGGCGGTCGTCGAGCACGAACCAGGCCAGGGCGCCGTCGCGGTCGCCGAGCAACAGCCATTGGCCGCAAACCTGCGGCGCTGCAGGAATCGGGCAACCACTGAGTTCGCAGACAAAGCCCGGCTGGCCAATGCGCAATACGCGCTCGCCGACACGACCTTCAAGGCCCAGCCCTGGCGAACTGATGACCTCATCGGCGGCCAATGGCGCACGCCCAAAGGCGCGGGCAATCGGGTGTTCGGAGCGGTTTTCCAGGGCGGCGGCCAAGCTCAGGCACAGGTCGGTGCTCAACGACCCCAAGGGCCGGATGGCTCTCAACGCCAGGCGCCCTTCGGTGAGGGTGCCGGTCTTGTCGAAGATCACTGTGTCGATCTGGTTCAGCCCTTCCAGCACATGGCCGCGAGTTAGCAGTAACCCGAGTTTGTGCAAAGTACCGGTGGCGGCGGTGAGGGCGGTGGGAGTGGCCAGGGACAGCGCACAGGGACAAGTCGCCACCAGCATTGCCAGCACAATCCAGAACGCCCGCGACGCATCCAGTTCCCACCACAGCAGGCCGATCAGCGCGGCGGCGATCAGCGAGCACAACAGGAACCACTGCGCGGCCCGGTCGGCGATCTGCGCCAGGCGTGGTTTATCGGCCTGGGCGCGCTCAAGCAAACGCACGATGGCGGACAGGCGTGTGTCATGGCCCAGGGCACGTACTTCGACGGTCAATGCCCCCTCGACATTCAGCGTGCCCGCCGTGACCGCGTCGCCGGTCTGGCGCGGTTGCGGCAGGTACTCACCGGTGAGCAGGGATTCATCAATGCTCGATTGTCCATCGAGAATCACCCCATCCGCCGGCAGCACGGCGCCGGGGTGCACCAGCACGCGGTCGCCTAGCATCAGTTCGGGGAGCAGGATGCGCTCGCTCTGGCCGTCGGGCTTGAGCCGCAGGCACGAGGCGGGCAGCAGGTTCACCAATTGCGCCGTCGCGGCGGCCGTGCGCTCCCTGGCGCGGCGCTCCAGGTAACGGCCAGCCAGCAGGAACAACGCAAACATGCCCACCGCATCGAAGTACAACTCGCCCGTGCCGGTGATCGCGGTCCAGATGCCCGCCAGGTACGCCCCGCCGATGGCCAGGGATACCGAGACGTCCATGGTCAGGTGGCGCGTGCGCAAGTCGCGCAGGGCGCCCTTGAAAAACGGTGCACAGCTGTAGAACACGATGGGTGTTGTAAGAAACATCGCCACCCAGCGCAGGATCACATGCAACTCGGGGCTCAGGTCGATGTTGAATTCCGGCCAGGTGGCCATGGTTGCCATCATCGCCTGGAACCACAGCAGCCCGGCCACGCCCAGTTGGCGCAGGGCCAGGCGGTTTTCCCCGGCCAGTTGCTCGGCGGCGCGATCCGCCTGATAGGGGTGAGCGGCGTAGCCGATATGGCGCAGTTCACCGAGCAGTTGGCTCAGCGGCAGTTGCCCATCGGCCCAACGCACGTGCAGGCGGTGGTTGGACAGGTTCAACCGCGCCTCGGCCACGGCGGGCAAGCTGCGCAGGTGTTTCTCGATCAGCCAGCCGCAGGCGGCGCAACTGATGCCCTCCATCAGCAGGGTGGTTTCGGCCAGCTCGCCTGCGTGACGCACAAAGGGTTTCTGCACGTCGGCGCGGTCATACAGCGCCAACTCGTCCACCAGTTGCACCGGCAACGCCTCAGGGTTGGCTGAGGCTTCGCTGCGGTGCTGGTAATAACTTTCCAGCCCACCGGCCACGATGGCTTCGGCCACGGCCTGGCAGCCGGGGCAGCAGAGTTCGCGGCGCTCACCGAGGATGACCGTGGTGAAACGGCTACCGGAGGGGACGGGGAGGGCGCAGTGGTAGCAGGGGGTGGTCATGGCTTGGGAATCTATGGTGGCTGGTAGGGCCTCATCGGGGGCAAGCCCCCTCCCACATTTGACTGATTTCACCAATAGATATGTGTAAACCCAATCCAGTGTGGGAGGGGGCTTGCCCCCGATGCGCGAAGCGCAGGCTTTTTATTTTTTCAGGTCTTCGGCACCCTGCAACGGTTCATCACCCAGCAGCAAGTCCTTGTCGTGGCTGACTTGTTCTTCCTCGAACATGCGCCAGGTCCGGTCGCCTTCCACGCCGAGCAACTCGACGAAGCGCCGGCCTTCGACCTTGTCGGTGACTTGGCCGATGTAGCGGCCGGGCTCACTGTCGCTACGGGCCAGGTTGATCTTGCGGTCTTTCTCCGGCTGGGTCGGGGAAATCAGGTTCAGCTCCAGGGTTTTCGGGTTGCTGTAGCCGGTAAGGTTGACCTCGACTTCACCGGTCAGCTCATCCAGGTGCACCTTGGCGCGCAGTTGCAGGGTCTGCGCGAGTAGCTCGCGGTCGAGGGAGCGGTTGATGCCTTTGCCGGCCTCGTAGTAGTTGTCGTTGACCAGGTTGTCCGGGTTGTTCACCGCGATGGTCACCATGGACAGGGTCAAGGTCACCGAACAGGCCAGGATGCCAATGATGATCCAGGGCCAGAGGTGCTTGTACCAAGGGCTTGCGGCAGTTGCTACGGACATTGTTCGGTTCCCTGTTAGCGGACTTGTGGGCCGATGAATCGGCTCTTGGCTTCAATATGGACGCTGGCGTCATCGGCATCGGTGAGGATGAATTTCACCTCGTTGGTGCTCGACGGCAACTGTTCCGGCGCACTCGACAGCTCCACCGGCATGCTGACGATATCGCCGGCCGCCACCTTGATCTCGCGGCGGCCTTGCAGCTTGAGGTCGGGCAGGCCGGCGGCGTCGAGCACGTAGGTGTGGTCGCGCTGGTCCTTGTTCATGATCTTCAGGCTGTAGACGTTCTCGATGCGGCCTTCGGCGTTTTCGCGGTACAGCACGCGGTCCTTGCTCACGTCGAAACCCACCAGCGAGCGCATGAAGAACGCCGCCACCAGCAGGCTGATCATCGCCAGCAACACCAGCGCGTAGCCGATCAGGCGTGGGCGCAGCTTGTGGGTTTTCTGCCCCGACAGGTTGTGCTCGGTGGTGTAGCTGATCAGGCCGCGTGGGTACTCCATCTTATCCATGATGTTGTCGCAGGCGTCGATGCACGCGGCGCAGCCGATGCACTCGATCTGCAGGCCGTCGCGGATGTCGATACCGGTCGGGCACACCTGCACGCACATCGTGCAGTCGATGCAATCGCCGAGGCCCTGGGCCTTGTAGTCGACGCCTTTCTTGCGCGGGCCTCGCAGCTCGCCACGGCGTGGGTCGTAGGAAACGATCAGGGTGTCCTTGTCGAACATCACGCTCTGGAAGCGCGCATACGGGCACATGTAGATACACACCTGTTCGCGCAGCCAGCCGGCGTTGCCGTAGGTGGCGAGGGTGAAGAAACCCACCCAGAAATACGACCAGCCATCGGCCTGGCCGGTGAAGAAGTCAAACACCAGTTCGCGGATCGGCGAGAAGTAGCCGACAAAGGTCATGCCGGTGACAAAACCGATCAGCAGCCACAGGGTGTGCTTGCTGAATTTGCGCAGGAACTTGTTGGCGCCCATGGGGGCCTTGTCGAGCTTGATGCGCTGGTTGCGGTCGCCTTCGGTGACCTTTTCGCACCACATGAAGATCCAGGTCCACACGCTCTGCGGGCAGGTGTAGCCGCACCACACGCGGCCGGCATACACCGTGATGAAGAACAAGCCAAACGCCGCAACGATGAGAATGCCCGAGAGAAGGATGAAGTCCTGGGGCCAGAAGGTCGCGCCAAAAATAAAGAACTTACGCTCTGGCAGGTTCCACCACACGGCCTGGTGCCCACCCCAGTTCAGCCACACCGTGCCGAAGTAGAGCAGGAACAGGCCGGCACCGCCGAGCATGCGCAGGTTGCGGAACAGGCCGGTGAAGGCGCGGGTGTAGATTTTCTCTCGCGAGGCGTAGAGGTCGACGGTTTTGGCAGGCGGGGTAACGTCATGTACCGGTATCTGGTCGCTCATCATTGCATCCCACGGCGGTGGAGATTTGCCTCGGCCAGTACGTGCCAACCGGGGTCAAATTAAGGATATTGCAGTGGCGTAATGATACGCCCCTGATCCCTGTCAAAGGGTGCGACCTTTGGTCGCGTTGGGGGAGATCAATTGATGGTGTAAGTGATCTGGGTCAATTGACAGGTGAGTATGGACGGTTTTTGGCTCTCCGGGCTCGGAGAGTAAGGTTTTAGAAGCGACGAAGCCCCGCGCAGTAAAAACTGGCGGGGCTTTTTTCATGGGGCTTTGGTAACCCTTTCGCACTTACCTGATATACGGGAGCTTCTGCTTGACATCATCACGAGTAACCAAGCTGGACTTACCATGAAACCCCAATTGCTGCATTAGCTCAGGACGGTTAAAGAATTCACGTATGAACATCTTTTTTTCATCATTATAGTTTTTCGAATTGAGTACCTGTTGAAGTCTTTGAATAGATAGTTCGTTAAATTTTCTACCCGTGCTACTCCAACTCACCAGTTTGAAATCATTGAAATTATCGAAGAGGTGTCGAGTTATATCCCTATCACTCATGGTAGAGAATCGACCATTATCTTTTCTTTCAAATGACGCGAGACTGGCCTGATCAATTTTTCCATCATGTTTGTCTTTGCCGTAACCATCTAGCTTTTCGAACAGCCTATCTTTTTCCAAGATGGCCCTGGCGAACGCTGAATCGTAAGGGTCGACCCCATCCATTTCAGGGAAGTACGCCATTTTCGCCAGATGTTCGCGAGTTACAGAACCTGGGTGCTTGGGATCTTCAAACTTGTCAAAGTACGTACGCAGAAGAAAGACTATCCCCTCCTCTGTAGTGTTCATGTAATAATTTTTAAGGTCGCGCGTTGCTGGAGTAGACGAAGCTTGAGTCGGCGCCGAGGGGTTATAATAAACATTTCCAATCGCAGTCATTAACAGTCCCTAAATTAAAACCAGTTGTCTATGGCCCCTCTTGGTGGAAACACCCCGTCCTACCGTTCCAACTGAAACCGAAGCAATTATTTAAGAATATTTTCTACGGTTATTACGTTGCGGCTCTGACATCAATTTTTGTACCAGCCTGCACAGCGGAGAGGATAAATTTTACGAGAGATTGACTATCTGAATGTAGGGTTCACTGCTTGACTCATTGTCGCCGCATGTACACTGCCAGCGGTGCAGATTCAACAATTTTGCAACGACATATGATAACCCGGTACCGCTGATGGCGGTTCATGCCGTTTGCCGCCGCCCTAATCTTCGCCCTCGGCCACTGGTGGCCTTAACCACGCTTGGGCAACTACAGCTAGTCCCATGGGGACAATAAAGCCGAGGAACAATAGAACCGCAAACCGACAGCCCTGGACGGTTGAGCCTGGCAGGCTAATGTGGTTGTCAACTAACGTTCGGTTGAGCCCGCTGTATGCCCAGGCCAACTAACCGCACGCTTACACTCGCTTGTGACCAGCTTCTGATATCGGAATCGGAGTTTCTAGTTTATAGATGACACCCTGGGTATTGGCTCGATCCTAACGCGCTAAGACGTATCCGCAGGCGATTCGCTGCTGAGTGAGCTGGATGGATACTGCAGGGGCGCCAAGGTGGGGCGGCACTGTAGAGGATGTAAGGGATTGACAGCTTGAAATGGTTTATGACATTTGTGTAAGTTGTTTAATGCCGTTGTGAGTGGAACTGATAGCGTCGAGTTGCCACACACGAGTAGACACTGCTATCAACGTGGTTACTATTCTAAGGTAATACTATGATTATAAATAATGTGTTGAATGCTCCACTACTGTCTGCGCCATCTCGTATCGCGCTGTGGCCCGAAGAGGAAAAAACGGTGCGCATACAATATGCCGCTTGGAGCGATTTTACGGATGTCCAAGCAATTGGCTGGTGACTTCAAAAGGGTGAAGTGCGGTTTTCAGGTAGTGCAATACAATTGTGAGTAATCATCAACGCCCTTACGGTTTCACCGGACGGGGCTTCATATAATGTCATCAATGCTCAGGAGCTTACCTCTTTGGACGGGATTGAGCGATCAAGCCTTGACCTTGAAGTTGCTGGCCAGTTTCGACAAGTACGTCGATCCATTTGAAAAGGGTTTTTATCACACCGAACTCGTTGAGAAGAGTCGAGAAGAGGTGCATGGATTGACCGTTGAAGGCTCACCGCTGGCGGATGCAATTCTATGCCGTCCGTACATTATGAATCAGCTTGATATAGATGCGCATGGCCGGCTGGATGGGGAAATTGATCGTCATAATATCCAACATGTTATTGGTGCCAAGGGTTTAATCACTTTCCGATCACTCGAGTGATAACAATATCAGCCAATATTTATTAAAAACTTCAGTTGTTGTCTCGTCGGTTTCTGTTCAGGAAACTGGATGGTGATCAAGATGGAAGGATCGGCGTCGGTACTATCGTAGACGAGTTGACGCACAGGATTGAATACCTGGACGACCCTTTCCACGGGACTGTCCGGGTAGCACTTTCGGATAAGGGCGAAGAGATTGCACGTTACCGTGGTTACAAACCTTCGTCATATGTAACAACGAGTTGGATGTTGATAGAAAAAAGATCGGACTCCTTGTAACCCCGGTTGATGTATGCAACGCGTTGTGCTGAAACATCATCGAGCCTCAAAGAAGCAGCTCGCCAGAGCACTGGCGGGCTGTTTGGTGGTGCTGAGTCACTTGCTCCGCGTCCGTCGCCTTATTTCCATGGGATTGGCCGTAAACATACACTGCCAGCGAGTGCACCCTGTCATTGCCTTGCAACCGTTCCTGCGCAGGCATGTGGCCCTTACGGGCGTAGCGGATGGTTTGCTGCAGTTGGGCGAAGCTTGAACCCTAGATGAATGCAACCGGGTGGGCAGGTCTTGCGCGTTCCTCGCTGTAATGGTGCCGATCGCCTGCACGCGCCTGCGCTTGCAGGTTAATCAGTGAATTGTCGATGACGCTGATGTTGTCGGTGAGTGAAGTTGTTGTGCACTCAAAAAAAAGCCCCGCCGATTAATATTGGCGAGGCTGTTTTGTTTTAACGCTTCACTCGGTGTCGGCCGGTTTATCCCCATGGGACAAGCTGTACACATACGCCGCCAGCAAGTGCACCTTGTCATTGCCTTGCAGTTGCTCCTGCGCCGGCATCTGGCCCTGGCGACCCCAACGGATGGTCTGCTGCAGTTGGGCGAAGCTCGAACCGTAGATGAACGCACCGGGGTGGGTCAGGTCGGGTGCACCCATGGCTGGGGTACCTTTACCGGCCGGGCCGTGGCAGGCCACGCAGTTGGCGGCGAAGAGTTTCTCGCCGTTGGCCACATCGGCTTTCACGCCTTCGGGCAGTTTGCGCCCGTCGAGGTTGGTGAGCACGAACGCGGCCACATCGCTGACGCCTTGTTCCTTGAGGATATCCAACCACGCCGGCATCACCGCATGGCGACCCTTCATGATGGTTTCCTTGATGGTGGCCGGCTCGCCGCCCCAGCGCCAGTCGGCGTCGGTCAGGTTGGGAAAGCCATACGCGCCCTTGGCGTCGGAGCCGTGGCACACCGAGCAGTTGGAAGCGAACAGGCGGCCACCCATCTTCAGGGCTTGCGGGTCCTTGGCGACTTCTTCAATCGGCATCGACGCGAATTTGGCGAAGATCGGCCCGAACTTGGCGTCCGACCTGGCCATTTCCTTTTCCCATTCGTGCACGCCGGTCCAGCCGGTCTGGCCGTTGGCGAAAGGGGTTTGTTTGTCGGTATCGAGGTAGTTGTAGCCCGGCAGCAGGCCCTTCCAGTTGCCCAGGCCGGGGTACAGCGCCAGGTAGCCGAGGGCGAAGACGATGGTGCCGACGAACAGCATGAACCACCACTTGGGCAGCGGGTTGTCGTACTCCTCGATGCCGTCGAACGAGTGGCCGACGGTTTCGTCGGTTTGCTCGGCGCGCTGGCCCTTGCGGGTCGACAGCAACAGCCAGGTCAGGGCGAAGATGGTACCCAGACTGAGGACTGTGACGTACAGACTCCAGAACGTAGTCATTCTTTGTTACTCCTAGAAGCTTGCTCGACGTGCTTGATGGCTTCGGGATCATCCGCAAAGGGCAGCAAGGTCGCGTCTTCAAACTCCGACTTGCGCTTGGGGCTGAACACCCACAACGCCAGGCCAATAAAGGCCACCATCACCACAACGGTGCCCAGGCCACGAATCATCCCGATATCCATAGATCACCGTTTGCTTTTGATGATGGTGCCCAGGCCTTGCAGGTAGGCCACCAGTGCGTCCATTTCGGTCTTGCCCTTCACGGCGGCGGCTGCACCGGCGATGTCTTCGTCGGTGTAGGGCACGCCCAGGGTGCGCAAGACTTCCATCTTCTTCGCGGTGTCCTTGCCGTCGAGCTTGTTTTCCACGAGGAACGGGTACGCCGGCATTTTCGACTCAGGCACCACGTTGCGCGGGTTGTACAGGTGCGCACGCTGCCAGTCATCGGAGTAACGCCCGCCGACACGGGCGAGGTCCGGGCCGGTACGCTTGGAGCCCCACAGGAACGGGTGGTCCCACACGCTTTCACCGGCGACCGAGTAGTGGCCGTAGCGTTCGGTTTCGGCACGGAACGGGCGGATCATCTGCGAGTGGCAGCCGACACAGCCGTTGGCGATGTAGACGTCGCGGCCTTCCAGTTCAAGGGCGGTGCGCGGCTTCATGCCTTCCACCGGCTTGTTGGTCACGTCCTGGAAAAACAGCGGAACGATCTGGGTCAGGCCGCCGATACTCACGGCGATGACCATGAAGAAGGCCAGCAGGCCGATATTCTTCTCGACTACTTCATGCTTCATCAGTGAGCTCCCACAACGGCGATCTTGGCGGCGGCTTCGGCTTCTGCCGGGTCGGCGGCACGCACGGTGCGCCAGACGTTGTAGGCCATCAGGAACATGCCGGAGGCAAAGAATGCACCGCCCAGGGCGCGCACGATGTAACCCGGATGGCTGGCTTGCAGCGCTTCGACGAAGGAGTAGGTGAGGGTGCCGTCATCGTTGATGGCTCGCCACATCAGGCCCTGGGTGATGCCGTTGACCCACATCGAGGCGATGTAGAGCACGGTACCGATGGTGGCCAGCCAGAAGTGCGCGTTGATCAGGCCAACGCTGTGCATCTGCGGACGGCCGAACAGTTTGGGGATCATGTGGTACAGCGCGCCGATGGAGATCATCGCCACCCAGCCGAGGGCGCCGGCGTGTACGTGGCCGATGGTCCAGTCGGTGTAGTGGGACAGCGAGTTGACGGTCTTGATCGCCATCATCGGCCCTTCGAAGGTCGACATGCCGTAGAACGCCAGCGACACCACCAGGAAGCGCAGGATCGGATCGGTGCGCAATTTATGCCAGGCGCCGGACAGGGTCATCATGCCGTTGATCATGCCGCCCCAGCTCGGGGCCAGCAGGATGATCGACATCGCCATGCCCAGGGACTGTGCCCAGTCCGGCAACGCGGTGTAGTGCAAGTGGTGCGGGCCGGCCCAGATGTACAGGGTGATCAGTGCCCAGAAATGCACGATGGACAGGCGGTACGAGTAAATGGGACGTTCGGCCTGTTTCGGCACGAAGTAGTACATCATCCCCAGGAAACCGGTGGTCAGGAAGAAACCCACGGCATTGTGGCCGTACCACCACTGGATCATCGCGTCCGTGGCCCCGGCGTAGGCCGAGTAGGACTTGAACAGGCTCACCGGCAACGAGGCGTGGTTGACGATGTGCAGCATCGCCGTGACCAGGATGAATGCGCCGTAGAACCAGTTGCCCACGTAGATGTGCTTGGTCTTGCGCTTGACGATGGTGCCGAAGAACACCACGGCATAGGCCACCCACACGATGGCAAGCAAAATGGCGATGGGCCATTCCAGCTCGGCGTACTCCTTGGTGGTGGTGTAACCCAGCGGCAGGGTGACGATGGCGCCGACGATGACCGCTTGCCAACCCCAGAAGGTGAAGGCCGCAAGGCTGTCGGAGATCAGTCGCGTCTGGCAGGTTCGCTGCACGACATAGTAGGAGGTGGCAAACAATGCACATCCGCCGAAGGCGAAGATCACCAGGTTGGTGTGCAGCGGGCGCAGGCGGCCAAAGGTCGTCCATGGCAAACCGAAATTCAATTCCGGCCAGACCAGTTGCGAGGCGATGAACACCCCGAGCCCCATGCCAAGGATCCCCCAGACCACCGTCATGATGGCGAACTGGCGGACTACCTTATAGTTATAAGCAGTCGGACTGATTGCTGTGCTCATTCTAAGGTTCCACGGTTTAGGTTTTTTTATAGGTAAAATCGGCCGCAAGTATGTAGAAAGCGAGGGGTCATTGCAACGCAATGACTGACCTGTATCAATGCGTTCCACGCCAGATTCTGCGCCCTTTCCATGTTTGGTGTAAGGACAAAATCGGAAATCGAAAGCTGATCAAGTGGACAGGAAAATTCAGGGGGTCGCAACGAATGTCGTCGCGTACGCCAGGATTGGTCCGCTGTGGGAACAAGCGTAGACCCGAAAGTGAGGAGGGGAAAGTTGTGCTTTGGAAGGGTGTGACACTTGGTCGCGTCAGTGAAGGCGACATTGGATTCTTTGTAGGAGCGAGCTTGCTCGCGAAAAACGTGAGGGCGCCGCGCTGAATCAGGATCACCGCTTCATCGTTGACGCTCTTCGCGAGCAAGCTCGCCCCTACAGGAAAACCGGGGGCCGCCCCTGATCAGGGGCGGCGGTTGAAGGTTATTGCGCTTGGCTTTCTGGCGTTGCGCCATCAGCGTTGTGGGACAGGCTGTAAACATAAGCGGCCAGCAGGTGCACCTTGTCATTGCCCTGCAGCACTTCCTGCGCCGGCATCTGGCCTTGGCGGCCGTGGCGGATGGTCTGCTGCAACTGCGCAAGGCTGGTGCCGTAGATGTACCCGGCCGGTTTGGTCAGGTCGGGCGCGCCCATGGCTTCCATGCCGTGGCCTTCCGGACCGTGGCAGGCAACACAGGTGGTGTTGAAGGCCGCCTGGCCGGCAGCCACATCGGCGCTGCTGTCGGCGGGCAGGGGCAACTTGGCCAGGTCGTGGCGAACAAAGGCCGCAACGTTCTTCACACCCTCATCGCCGAGCATGTCACCCCAGGCCGGCATCGCCGCGTGGCGGCCGTTGAGGATGGTGGTCTTGATCGCCTCGGCCGAACCGCCCCAGCGCCAGATGTTGTCCGCCAGGTTCGGGAAACCAAACGCGCCCTTGGCATCCGAGCCGTGGCACACCGCACAGTTGGAAGCGAACAGGCGACCGCCCATTTTCAGCGCTTGCGGGTTCTTGGCCACTTCTTCCACGGGCATGGCCGAGAATTTGGCGAAGATCGGCCCGAACTTGGCGTCGGCCTTGGCCATTTCCTTGTCCCATTCCTTGGTCTGGGTCCAGCCGTCTTCATAGCCCGGCAACACGCCTTTCCAGTTGCCCAGGCCCGGGTAGAGGATCAGATAGCCGACCGCAAACACCAGGGTGCCGGCGAACAGCATGAACCACCACTGGGGCAGCGGGTTGTCGTATTCCTCGATACCGTCGAAGGCGTGGCCCATGGTCTGGTCGACACTGCCCTTGGTCTCGCCCTTGCGGGTGCCGACCAGGAGCCAGGTCAAGCCGATCAGGCTGCCGAGGGTCAGTACGCAGATCCATGTACTCCAGAATAGGGTCATGGCCGGGTGCTCCTTATTGCAGGCTCTTCTTGAGCGTCGGATGGAGAGGGTTCATCGGCGAAGGGCAGCAGGCGCGCCTGCTCGAATTCCGCGTTGCGCCGGTTGTTGAACACCCATAGCGACAGGCCGATAAAGGCGATGGCCACCACCAGTGTGCCGAGGCCGCGGATGGTGCCTGCATCGAATTCAAATCCCATGGCTCACCTCTTGCTCTTGATGGCAGTGCCGAGCACTTGCAGGTACGAAACCAGCGCGTCCATCTCGGTCTTGCCCTTGAGGCTGGCCACGGCGCCACTGATGTCGTCGTCGGTGTATGGCACGCCGAGGGTGCGCATCACTTTCAACTTGGTCTCGGTGTGGCTGCTGTCGACGGCGGCGGTGACCAACCATGGATAGGCCGGCATTTTCGACTCGGGCACCACGTTGCGCGGGTTGTACAGGTGGGCGCGGTGCCAGTCGTCCGAGTAGCGTGCGCCGACGCGCGCCAGGTCCGGACCGGTACGCTTGGAGCCCCACAGGAACGGGTGGTCCCACACGCTTTCACCGGCGACCGAGTAGTGGCCGTAGCGTTCGGTTTCGGCACGGAAGGGGCGGATCATCTGCGAGTGGCACTGTACGCAGCCTTCGCGGATGTAGATGTCACGGCCTTCCAGTTGCAGCGCGGTGTAGGGTTTCATGCCCTCCACCGGCTTGTTGGTCACGTCCTGGAAGAACAGCGGGACGATCTGGGTCAGGCCGCCGATGCTCACGGCGAGCACCATCAGCAACATCAACAGGCCGACGTTCTTTTCAATCGTTTCGTGTTTCATCACAGACTCCTCAGGCCAGCTGCGCTGCAGCGGTGACTTCGGCGGGCTGCGCCGAACGCACGGTGCGCCAGGTGTTGTAAGCCATCAGGAACATGCCGCTGAGGAAGATGGCACCGCCCACCAGCCGCACGATGAAGCCTGGGTGGCTGGCCACCAGGGTTTCGACGAAGGAGTAAGTCAAGGTGCCGTCTTCGTTGACCGCACGCCACATCAGGCCCTGGGCGATGCCGTTGACCCACATCGAAGCGATGTAGAGCACGGTGCCAATGGTGGCCAGCCAGAAGTGCGCGTTGATCAGGCCGAGGCTGTACATCTGCTCGCGACCGAAGACTTTCGGGATCATGTGGTACAGCGCGCCGATGGAGATCATTGCCACCCAACCGAGGGCGCCGGCGTGTACGTGGCCGATGGTCCAGTCGGTGTAGTGGGAGAGGGCGTTGACGGTCTTGATCGCCATCATCGGGCCTTCGAAGGTCGACATGCCGTAGAACGCCAGGGACACCACCAGGAAGCGCAGGATCGGGTCGCTGCGCAACTTATGCCAGGCGCCCGACAGGGTCATCATGCCGTTGATCATGCCGCCCCAGCTCGGTGCCAGCAGCACCAGGGACATCACCATGCCCAGGGACTGTGCCCAGTCCGGCAGTGCGGTGTAGTGCAAGTGGTGGGGACCGGCCCAGATGTACAGGGTGATCAGCGCCCAGAAGTGCACGATGGACAAGCGATAGGAATACACCGGACGCTCGGCCTGCTTGGGCACGAAGTAATACATCATGCCGAGGAAACCGGCGGTGAGGAAAAAGCCGACCGCGTTATGCCCATACCACCACTGCACCATGGCATCCGTCGCACCGCCGTAGAGGGAGTAGGACTTGGTCAGGCTGACCGGGATTTCCAGGTTGTTGACGATATGCAGGATGGCCACGGTGATGATGAACGCACCGAAGAACCAGTTGCCGACGTAGATGTGCTTGGTGTTGCGCTTGGCCACGGTGCCAAAGAACACAATGGCGTAGGCCACCCAGACAATGGTGATCAGAATGTCGATCGGCCATTCCAGCTCGGCGTATTCCTTGGAGCTGGTGTAGCCCAGCGGCAGGGAGATCGCAGCCAGCAGGATGACCAACTGCCAGCCCCAGAAGCAGAACGCGGCGATTTTCGGCGCGAACAGCTGCGTTTGGCAGGTGCGTTGCACCGAGTAGAAGGAGCTGGCGAACAGCGCGCAGCCACCGAAGGCGAAGATCACCGCGTTAGTGTGCAGCGGGCGCAGGCGGCCGAAGCTGGTCCACGGCAGATCGAAGTTGAGTGCAGGCCACACCAATTGGGCCGCGAGAAAAACCCCGAGCCCCATGCCGACGATGCCCCACACCACCGTCATAATGGCGAATTGGCGGACCACCTTGTAGTTATAGGCGGTACTTAAAGTAGTGTTCATGGTTCCCCATCCACGGTTCAACCCAAGCAGATGCGGCACTTGGGCTGGAGTTATAGGCAGACTAAAAAGCGAGGCAAGCATGGGCAAAGAGCACAAGGCCAGTATTGACGGGGATCAATGGGCGCAGTGTGTGCGGGAACATGGGTGGTTGTGGGATGTCGCGGCCGTGGCGCTTTCGAGCGATCCCGTCACGCTGATCCTGGCCCACGGCGCAGGCGCACCGATGGACTCATCCTTCATGAACGACATGGCTGCGCGCCTTGCCGGGCATGGCGTCAACGTGTTGCGCTTCGAGTTCCCCTACATGGCCCAGCGCCGGGTGGATGGCGGCAAGCGCCCGCCAAACCCTGCGCCGAAACTGCTGGAAGCCTGGCGCGGGGTGCATGCCGAGGTGCGACGTCATGTCGCTGGGAAACTGGCCATTGGTGGCAAGTCCATGGGCGGGCGCATGGCCAGTTTGTTGGTCGATGAACTGGGCGCCGATGGACTGGTGTGCCTGGGGTATCCGTTCTACGCGGTGGGCAAGCCGGAGAAACCACGGGTTGAGCATTTGGCGGGGTTGAAGACGCCAACCTTGATTGTGCAGGGCGAGCGCGATGCGCTGGGTAATCGGGCGGCGGTGCAAGGGTATGAATTGTCGCCGAGCATCGAGGTGATGTGGCTGGTGGCGGGGGATCATGACTTGAAGCCGTTGAAGGCGTCGGGGTTTAGTCATGAGCAGCATTTGGAGGCGGCGGCGGGGAAGGTGGCCAGGTTTCTCGGCGCCTGTTAGGGCCTCTTCGCGAGCAAGCCCGCTCCCACATTCGACCGCATTCCAAGGGATGTACGCGGTTAAATGTGGGAGCGGGCTTGCTCGCGAAAGCGGTTTAACGGTTAAACCGTTCTACCAGCGAATACTGGGTATTCGCGGTATGCGTCAACTCTTCACTCAACTGCGCCGAGTTCAACGCTTGCTCCGAGGTCTGGTCTGCCAATAGCGCAATGGTGCTGATATTGCGGCTGATCTCTTCGGCCACCGAGCTTTGCTCTTCGGTGGCAGCCGCGATCTGGGTAGTCATGTCGGTGATATGCGCCACCGCTTCACTGATGCCCACCAACGCCTGGTCCGCTTCCATCACCCGTGCCACGCCTTCTTCGGCCTGGCGATGCCCGGCGTCCATGGTCTGTACGGCAGCGGCGGCGGTTTGTTGCAGCTTGGCGATCAGGGCATGGATCTGCCCGGTCGACTCCGCCGTGCGCTGTGCCAGTTGACGGACTTCATCGGCAACCACCGCAAACCCACGGCCCATCTCACCGGCACGGGCCGCTTCGATGGCGGCGTTGAGCGCCAGCAGGTTGGTCTGGTCGGCAATGCCCTTGATCACGTCGACCACACCGCCGATTTCATCACTGTCCTTGGCCAGTTGGGTGACGGTCACACCGGTCTCACCCACTGCTACGGACAGACGCTGAATCGCCTCGCGGGTTTCCCCGGCGATATCGCGGCCACGGCCGGTGAGGCGGTTGGCTTCCTGGGTTGCGTCCGCTGTGCGCTGCACATGGCTGGCGACTTCCTGGGTGGTGGCCGCCATCTGGTTAACGGCGGTCGCCACCTGCTCAGTCTCGACGCGCTGGCGTTCCAGGCCGCTGGAGCTGTTATGCGCCAGGGTGTTGGACTGTGCGGCCTGGTCGTTGAGGTGTTCGGCGGTGTCCTGCAGGCGGGTAAGACACGTCTTCAGACGTGCCTCCTGGCTGAGGATCGACATCTCCAGGCGCGCCTGGGCGCCACGGCTGTCGGTGTACATCTGCGCGATCAGCGGGTCGGAGGTGGTCTGCTCGGCCAGGCGCAGCAAACGCTTGAGGCCGCGCTGTTGCCAGCTCAGGCCGAGCAGGCCCAGCGGCACCGACAACCCCGCCGCCAGGGCAAAGCCCCAGTGGGAGTTGAGCGAGGCGCCGATCATGAAACTCAACTGGCTCACCAGGATAAACGGCAGCCAGTCCTGCAACACCGGTAGCCACTTGTCCCGCTGGGGGATCGCCGACTTGCCCTGGTTGATGCGTTGGTAGAGCGCTTCGGCCCGGCGGATCTGCTCGGCGGTGGGCTTGATGCGCACCGATTCGTAGCCGACCACCTGGTTGCCTTCGAAAACCGGCGTCACATAGGCGTTAACCCAGTAATGGTCACCGGTCTTGCAGCGATTCTTGACAATGCCCATCCATGGCAAGCCTTGTTTGAGCGTTGACCACATGTGCGCGAACACCGCCGCCGGAACGTCCGGGTGACGCACCAGGTTGTGCGGGGCACGCACCAGTTCGTCGCGGGAGAACCCACTGATTTCGACAAAAGCGTCGTTGCAGTAGGTGATCACGCCTTTGGCATCTGTGGTGGAGATCAACCGTTGCTGAGCGGGGAAGGTACGTTCGCGCTGGGTAACGGGTTGGTTATTACGCATGATTGTTCAATCCGCAAGGCTTTCAGGGGTTATCGGCAAGATCGGCATTTTATTTAACTTATTTTTGCAACAATCGGCGGTACGCACGTCCCCACTGTAGGAGCGAGCTTGCTCGCGAAGAGCGTTAACGATAACGCGGGGCATCTGGAAAAACGCGGTGCCTTGGCGTTTCTCGCGAGCACGCCCGTTCCTACTGGGACGGGGATCAACCGGCCAGCATCGGGTAGGTAAACAACCCGAAGTGAAGCAGATTCAAGCCAAAGTGCGTGGCTATCGCCGCGCCCAGACCGCCAAACCGATAGGCCAGGCCATAACCCACCCCGGCGATGCTCGCCAGCAATACCCAATGCCAGCCTGCGCCGATGTGCACCAGGCCGAACAGCAGCGAGGCCAGCAGCAGCGCCAGGTTCTCACCGTAAGGCAGGTGTTTGAAACGTCGGCTCAAACCGCCCTGTACGTAACCCCGGAACAGGGCTTCTTCCACCAGGGTCACCAACAGCAGGTTATTCAGTACCCAGAGCCAGGCTTGTTCCGGCCATTTCGGTGCCCAACTGATCACGCCCAGCAAGGCCGCTCCGCCGAGGGCAGCGATGGCGGTGAGGGTCAACGCCAGGGCGGCCACGCAGATCGACAAGCGCAACGAGCGCCGCGCCACAATCCACGGGCAGGCCAGCAACAGCCAGAAGCCGATCAGCGGTTTGTCCTGGTTCAGGTACATCGAGAAGGGGACGGCGTCCTCGGTGAAACGCTGCGAGGCAATGCCGCGCCCGTTGTAGAAACCCGGCAACCAGTGCATCGCCAGGCTCAAGGCCAGCACCACAAAAAGCCCGTGGCCCAGGTAGCGCGCCCAAGGCGTGCGTTGCTGGCGTACCGCGTAGCCGGCGATCAGCAGCAGGGCGACGGACACGGCTGCCAGCACCCCCAGTTGCCCGTACATCAACGCCAGCAGATAGCCGATGGAAAGAAGCGCGAGATACAGCCAGGGCAATGCGATCATGGGGAGTCCTTGGAAAAAGCTGGGCGGCATTATAGCGAGCCGTCCGGCAGGTCCTGCATGAAAACTACTCCATTCAAGGCGATTGCAAAACGTAACTCCGGCTGGGTATAGTCCCAGCCTCTTCATCCCCTCACACAAGATCAGTCCATGCCAGCTCTCCAGCGCACAGCGGTAGTCGATTCAGCGGTCAACGCTGCGGTCGTGCCGTGCGGGGACAAGCAGCCTGCGCAGATCAGTCACTACCCCCCACCTGTCAGCAGTACGCCGGTGTACGCAGTCGTATCACCGCCGGGTGTTGGTATTTTGGGCTGATCAGCTGATTGCTGTTCCCGTCTGCCCGCCTGAAAAAACCTTGAACTTCAGCGTCTGCTGAGTCGGCTTTTTTGCCTGATTACAGGTGGTAACCATGTCTGTTCTTTCGAAACAATCCGTGGCCGCGGCGGCCTCGACGAGCCTGTTTGTCCTGCTGTGGAGCAGCGGGGCGATCTTCTCCAAATGGGGCCTGGCCCACGCGTCACCCTTTGCGTTTCTGCTGATCCGTTTTGCCATTGCCCTCGTGGGCCTGGTGGTGCTGATACCGATCCTCAAGTTGAAACTGCCGCGCCCCGGCAAGCCGCTGTTGTATGCCGCGGCGACGGGGTTGGTGTTGTTGGGCGCCTACCAGATTTTCTATCTGTTGGCCCTGGACCTCAACGTCACCCCCGGCGTGATGGCAACCATCATGGGCGTACAGCCGATCCTCACCGTGGTGCTGATGGAGCGCCAGCGCTCATTCAGCCGTGTGTTCGGCCTGGGCCTCGGGTTGGCGGGGCTGATCATGGTGGTGTATCAGGGCATTGGTTTGTCCGGCATGTCCCTGGCGGGCATGCTGTTCGGGCTGCTGGCCCTGGCCAGCATGACCTTTGGTTCGATCATGCAGAAACGCATCACCGACAACCCCCTGGGCACGCTGCCGGTGCAGTACCTGGCGGGGTTGCTGCTGTGTTCTGCATTCGTGCCGTTCCAGCCATTCAACTTTGAGCACAGCAGCAGTTTTTACCTGCCTGTGCTGTGGATGGGGCTGGTCGTGTCGTTGCTGGCCACGCTGTTGCTGTACCGCCTGATCGCCCGGGGCAACCTGGTGAATGTCACCAGCCTGTTCTATCTGGTGCCAGCGGTGACGGCGGTGATGGACTACCTGATCTTTGGCAACAGGCTTGCTCTGTTGAGTCTGGTTGGGATGGGGTTGATTATCATCGGATTAGTGTTTGTCTTCCGCAGACGCTAAAGGCCCAACCTCCCTGTAGGCGCGAGCAAGCTCACGCCTACAGGTTTTTTTTCGGGCGCAATACCAGCCACAACGCTCCAGCGATCAACACCCCACCATACAGATGCGCCATGGACAGCGGCTCATCCAGCAGTAATGCCCCCCACAGCACACCAAACGGCGGAATCATGAAGGTCACCGTCATCGACTTCACCGGCCCAATGGACGTCAGCAACCGGAAGTAAAGAATGTAGGCAAACGCCGTACACACCAGCCCTAACCCCAGCAACGACCCCCACACCTGCCATCCACCCCAACTTGCGGGCGGCTGACTGATCGCGCTGTATGCAAAGAACGGCAACAGAAATAACGTCGCACCAAGCATGCTGCCCAGCGCCGATAGGCGACTGTCCAAGCCACCGCGCTGATCCAGCCAGCGCCTTGCCAGGAACCCGGCAAAGCCGTAACAGGTGGTCGCCAGCAAACACGCCAGCGCCCCCATCAACAATTCCAGATCAAACGCCACCGGCCCTGCGCGGGTCAGTACACCCACGCCCAGCAGCCCCAGGCAGACCCCGGCGACTTTCGACGGGGTCAGCCGTTCGCTGAAAAACAGCCCGCCGATCAGCACACCCATCAACGGCGTGGTGGCGTTGAAGATCGCCGAGTAACCCGCCGGCAGCACCTGGGCGGCCACTGAATACATGGTCGCCGGGATCCCGGAGTTGATCACGCCGAGCAGTAACACGGTCTTGAACTTGCCCTGGAAATCCCAGCTCACCCGCATCACCGCCAGGATCACCAGCAACCCGGCGGCGGCAATCGACACGCGGAAAAATGCCGTCGGCACGGTGCCGATCTCGGGCGCGATGATGCGCATGAACAGGAAACTCGCGCCCCAGATGGCGGCGAGTCCCAGCAAGTACAAGGTGTCGACAGGTCTCACGGAACACTCCTACCCTCAATAAGGCGGCGAGTGTTACACGACATTTCTATCGATTACAGGACAAACCGCGTCACCAGCCCATTCAGGTCCACCGCCAGGCGCGACAGTTCCTGGCTGGCGGCCGAGGTCTGGGTGGCACCGGCGGCGGTCTGGGTGGACAGGTCGCGGATGTTCACCAGGCTGCGGTCCACGTCACGTGCCACCAGCGCCTGCTGCTCGGCGGCGCTGGCGATTACCAGGTTGCGCTGGCTGATCTGCGAGATGGCCGCGGTGATTTTTTCCAGGGCGCTGCCGGCGCTGTTGGCTCGTTGCAGCGTCTGGCCGGCGTGCTCGGCGCTGCTGTTCAGCGCATCGACGGTGTCTTGGGTGCCGCGCTGGATGCCGGTGATCATCTGTTCGATTTCTTCGGTGGAGTCCTGGGTGCGTTGCGCCAGGGAGCGCACTTCATCGGCCACCACCGCAAAACCGCGCCCGGCCTCGCCCGCGCGAGCCGCCTCGATAGCGGCGTTGAGCGCCAGCAGGTTGGTTTGCCCGGCGATGCCGCGGATCACTTCCAGCACCTTGCTGATGTCCTGGGCCTGCACGGCCAGCCCTTCGGCCTTGTTCGAGGCGCCGAGCACTTCGTCGACCAGGTTCTGGATCGAGCTGATGGTTTCGCTGATCTGGTAGTGGCCGTGCTTGCTGTCCTCGTCGGAGGCCTGGGACGCCTCGGCGCTGGACACGGCATTGCCGGCCACTTCGTCCACGGCCGCGCTCATTTCGGTGACGGCGGTGGCGGCCTGTTCGATCTCGTCGTTCTGCGCCTGCAGGCCACGGGTGCTTTGTTCCATCACCGAGCTCATCTCTTCGGCGGCGGAGGCCAGTTGTTGCGCCGATTCGCTGATGCCCCGAATGGTGCCTTGCAATTGCGCCTGCATGGTGGCCAGGGCGTTGAGCAATTGAGCCGGTTCGTCCTTGCCGCTGACGGCAATCGGCTGGCTCAGGTCGCCGCCGGCAATGGTGCGGGCCACGCTCAGCGCCTGGCCGAGCGGGGCGGTGATGCTGCGGGTCAGTAGCCAGGCGAGCAACAAGGTGGCGATCAAGGCGGATACGATGATCAGGCCGACGATCCACTGGGCACTGGAATAGGTCTGCGCGGCTGAATCCACTGCGGTTTCCACGCCGTTCTGGTTGAACACGATCAGGTCCTCCAGGCTCTTGTTGAGGATCACGCCCTGCGGAGCGACGCGGGTGTTGAGCAGGTCAATGGCGTCTTGCTGCTGATCCTTGTCCACCAGGGTGACGATCTGTTCGACGAGGGTCAGGTAAGTGTTCACGTTACCTTCGAGCTGTTTGAGCATCTGACGCTCTTCGTCGCTGCTGAGCAGGCTTTTGTGATGGTCGAGCAGGGTTTGCAGCTCGCTGCGCTGGCGGGTGATCAGGGCTTTGCTGTTGTCGCGGATCCGCGATTCGTCGGTGGTCGCCAGGCGCAAGGCCTCCAGGCGGATGCTGGCGACAAAGGCCGCGCTGTCGTGGATGTTCTCGATGCTCGGCATCCACGATTGCTCGATGACCAGTGCGCTTTGTCGCAACTTGGCCATCTGGCCCAGGCCGAACAGGCCCACAATCACCAGCAAGCTGGCCAAAACCCCAAAACTCAGACTGGCACGCAGACCGATCCTCATGTTCCTCAATGACATCTCTATGCTCCTTGGGCGATTAGAACCTGTTCCCGGATCGGTCTTCGGACCTTGTTAGGGTGGGAGAGGGCGCGCTATATATCAAAGTGCCATCAAGGTGGTAATCAGGGTTTCCCTTAGTTGGATCCAAAGGTTTGTAGAGGGCAGAGTCACCGGGTGAGTACGCGTGTTTCCTGCTCTAAGCGGCAAGGCCGCGTCGTTGTGGGCGTATGGGGAAAACACCGGGCGACTTTTTAGTGCGTTTATTGACCGATTGGTCGAATTAAAAAAATTGAAAACAAATGTACGAAATGAACGGAGTTGTACAAGACTGCACGAAAAATGACCCTTCTCCTGCGTTCGTACACTGGCTAAGCTCAGGGCTTCCAGATGCCCGTTCGAGGTTTCCCACATGTCGCAACTCGCCCTCGCCATTGCCCAAATGATCCTCGATGGCTTCGACGATTACCGCGAGCATTTCCGCCAGATCACCGATGGCGCCCGCGAGCGTTTCGAAAAGGCCCAGTGGCAACAGGGCCAGGCGGCGTCGGCGGCGCGGATCAATCTCTATGAGGAAAAGGTCACTGAGGTGACCCAGTGGTTGCGTAAGCACTTCGATGACGCCGCACTGCTCGACATCGATGCGTGGCCTGTGGTCAAAAGCGCCTACATCGGCCTGATCGACCTGCGCTTCGACGATGAACTCTCCGAGACCTGGTACAACTCGATCTTCTGCGGGCTGTTCAGCCACGACCTGATCAGCGACGGCAGCATGTTCATCCACACCACCCGGCCCAGCCTGCGCCGGGCACGGGCCGCGCAGACGCGCACCTACACACCCGCTGGGCACATCCCGGAAATGCTCGCGCAGATCTTTGCCGACTACCGCTTCAGCGAATCCTACGCCGACCTTGCAGGCGATCTTCATCGCCTCGAAACCCAACTGCGGGAAAACCTGCCGGACTGGGTGTGCAAGGACCCGGACCTCAAGGTCGAGCTGTTTTCCTCGGTGCTCTACCGCAATAAAGGTGCCTACCTCGTCGGGCGCATCTACACCCGCGACGAACAATGGCCGCTGGTTATCCCGTTGCTGCACCGCGAAGGGCAAGGCATCCAGATCGATGCGCTGATCACCGACGAAGCCGATGTGTCGATCATCTTCTCGTTCACCCGCTCCTACTTCATGGTGGATGTACCGGTGCCAGCGGAGTTCATCGGCTTTCTCAAGCGCATCCTGCCGGGCAAGCACATCGCCGAGTTGTACACCTCCATCGGTTTTTACAAGCACGGCAAGTCGGAGTTTTATCGCGCGCTGATCAACCACCTGGCGACCACCGACGATCAGTTCATCATGGCCCCCGGCGTGCGTGGCATGGTCATGAGCGTGTTCACGCTGCCGGGCTTCAACACCGTGTTCAAGATCATCAAGGACCGTTTTTCACCGTCGAAAAACGTCAACCGCGCCACGGTGATCGAGAAGTACCGCCTGGTCAAAAGCGTCGACCGGGTCGGGCGCATGGCCGACACCCAGGAGTTCGCCGACTTCCGTTTCCCCTTGAGCAAGTTCGAGCCCGAATGCCTGGCCGAGCTGTTGGATGTGGCGGCGGGCACCGTCGAAGTGGAGGGCGACACGGTACTGATCCGCCACTGCTGGACGGAGCGGCGCATGACCCCGCTCAACCTCTACCTCGACAACGCCAACCCCGCCCAGGTGCGCGAAGCCCTGGAAGATTACGGCCTGGCGATCAAGCAACTGGCGGCGGCGAACATTTTTCCCGGCGATATGCTGCTGAAGAATTTCGGTGTCACCCGCCACGGCCGCGTGGTGTTCTACGACTACGACGAAATCTGCTTCCTTACCGAGGCCAACTTCCGCCACATCCCGGCGCCGCGTACCCCGGAGGATGAAATGGCCTCCGAGCCCTGGTATTCCATCGGCCCGTTGGACGTCTTCCCCGAAGAATTCCCACCGTTCCTGTTCGCCGATGCCGGCCAGCGCAAGCTCTTCGACGAGCTGCACGGCGAGTTGTACAACGCCGATTACTGGAAAGGCCTGCAGGAGGCGATTCGCGCCGGCAAGGTGATCGATGTGTTTCCGTATCGGCGCAAAGACCGCGATAACGAATGAGGGGGCACGCTTGTGGGCGGTTTTCTGCGACAATCCGCCCCCTGCATATATATAGACGACCCTTGCGTACCTGATGACTGACCAAGCGCCCACTATCGACCAACTGCTCAAAACCCTCGATCACGCCATGCTCGCTGACCGCCACCGCTTGCGGCGCCAGCTGCTTGAGCTGCGCAAGAAGCCCGACGAGGAGAAGCTGGCGCAGTGGGTGGCGCGCATGCAGGCGTCCTGCGCCCAGGTCACGGCGCGGCGCGCCAGCCTGCCGGTGATTCGTTATGACGACAGCCTGCCGATCGCGGCCAAGCGCGATGAAATCAAAGAGGCGCTGAACAAGCATCAGGTGCTGATCATTGCCGGCGAAACCGGCTCGGGCAAGACCACCCAGTTGCCGAAGATCTGCCTGGAAATCGGTCGTGGCCAGTTCGGCCTGATCGGCCACACCCAGCCCCGCCGGATCGCCGCACGTAGCGTGGCCAGCCGCGTCGCCGAGGAGTTGGCCACACCGCTCGGCGCGCTGGTCGGCTATCAGGTACGGTTCGAAGACCAGAGCGATTCCAACACCCTGATCAAGCTGATGACCGACGGCATCCTGCTGGCGGAAACCCAGAACGACCGCTACCTGGAACGCTACGACACCATCATCGTCGACGAAGCCCACGAGCGCAGCCTGAACATCGACTTCCTGCTGGGCTACCTGAAAACCCTGTTGCCACGTCGCCCGGACCTCAAGGTCATCATCACCTCGGCGACCATCGACCTGGAACGTTTCTCCAAGCATTTCGACGATGCGCCGATTGTCGAGGTGTCGGGCCGCACCTTCCCGGTGGACACCTGGTACCGCCCACTGACCCTGGAGCAGGACGAGGAGGGTAACCGCGTCGAGGACGACCTCACCGTCGACCAGGCGATCCTCGCCACCCTCGATGAAATCGCCGCCTATGAGCGCAGCGAGCGGCGCAGCCCCGGCGACGTGCTGGTGTTCCTGCCGGGCGAGCGCGAGATTCGCGACGCCGCCGACATGCTGCGCAAGGCCCAGCTCAAGCACACCGAAATTCTGCCGCTGTACGCGCGCCTGTCGCCGGCCGAGCAGCAGCGCATCTTCCAGTCCCATCCGGGCCGGCGCGTGGTGCTGGCGACCAACGTCGCGGAAACCTCGCTGACCGTGCCGGGCATTCGTTATGTGATCGACAGTGGCACCGCGCGCATCAGCCGCTACAGCTACCGCGCCAAGGTGCAGCGCCTGCCGATCGAAGCGATTTCCCAGGCCAGCGCCAACCAGCGTAAAGGCCGTTGCGGCCGGGTCGAGCCGGGCATCTGCATTCGTTTGTACAGCGAAGAAGATTTTATCGGCCGCCCGGAATTTACCGACCCGGAAATCCTGCGCACCAACCTCGCCGCCGTGATCCTGCAAATGCTGCATTTGCGTCTCGGCGAAATCACCGACTTCCCGTTTATCGAACCGCCGGACGGCAAGGCCATCAGCGACGGTTTCAACCTGCTGCAAGAGCTGTCGGCGGTGGACCGCAACAGCCAGCTCACGCCACTGGGCCGCCAACTGGCGCGCCTGCCGGTGGACCCGCGCATGGGCCGCATGTTGCTCGAAGCCGCCAAGTTGGGCAGCTTGCAGGAAGTGCTGATCGTCGCCAGCGCCATGTCGATCCAGGACCCGCGCGAGCGTCCGCCGGAGCGTCAGCAGGCCGCCGACCAGGCCCACGCACAGTGGAAGGACCCGGATTCGGACTTCGCCGGCCTGGTCAATTTGTGGCGCGGTTTTGAAGAGCAGCGCCAGGCGCTGACTGCCAGCCCGCTGCGTAACTGGTGCCGCAAGAACTTCCTCAACTACCTGCGCCTGCGCGAATGGCGTGATTCCCATCGCCAGTTGAGCCTGATCTGCCGCGACATGCAGTTGAGCGTCAATAAAGAGCCGGCGGACTTTCCTAAACTGCACAAGGCGGTGTTGTCCGGTTTGCTCAGCCAGATCGGTCAGAAAACCGAGGACGGCGATTACCTCGGTGCACGTCAGCGGCGTTTCTGGATTCACCCCTCATCGGGCATCGGCAAGAAACGCCCGCAATGGTTGATGACCGCCGAACTGGTGGAAACCACCAAGCTGTATGCGCGCATGGTCGCCAAGATCGACGCCGACTGGATCGAACCGCTGGCCGGGCACCTGATCAAGAAAAACCACTTCGAGCCGCACTGGGAGAAGAAGCGCGGCCAGGTCGTGGCCTTCGAGCAGATCACCCTGTTCGGGCTGATTGTGGTCGGGCGCAGGCCGGTGCATTACGGGCCGATTGACCCTGTGGTGTCCCGCGAGCTGTTTATCCGCGAGGGCCTGGTGCGTGGCGAGATCCAGTCGCGGGCCAAGTGCCTCACCGCCAACCAGCAACTGCTGGAACAGCTCGACGAGTTGGAGGCCAAGGCGCGCCGGCGCGACATCCTGGCGGACGAGGAAACCCTGTTCGCCTTCTACGATGCGCGCCTGCCGGCGGAGATCCACCAGACCGCGACCTTCGACAGTTGGTACAAGGTCAACAGCCAGAAAGACCCGCAACTGTTGATCATGCGCGAAGAAGACGTGCTGGCCCGCGAGGCCAGCGAAGTCACCGCTGCGCATTACCCGGACACCCTGCAGTTGGGTGACCTGGAACTGGCCTTGAGTTACCACTTCGAACCCAACCACCCGCGTGACGGTGTGACCCTGCGCGTGCCGGCGCCGCTGTTGCCCGCCTTGCCCCCGGAGCGCCTGGAGTGGCTGGTGCCGGGGGTGATCGAAGCCAAGTGCATCGCCCTGGTGCGCAACCTGCCCAAGGCGCTGCGCAAGAATTTTGTACCGGTGCCGGACTTCGTCAAGGCGGCCCTGCAACGCATCGAGTTCGGCCAGGGCTCATTGTCCCAGGCCCTGGGCCGCGAATTGTTGCGCATGACCGGGGCGCGGGTCAGCGATGAAGCCTGGGCTGAGGCCGCGCAGCAGGTGGAAAGCCACCTGAAGATGAACCTGGAAGTGGTCGACGGCCAGGGCAAGTTCCTCGGCGAAGGCCGGGATCTCGCCGAACTGACGGCGCGCTTTGCCGAGGCCAGCCAGGCCGCGTTGGCCGTGCCGCAAACTGCAAAAAGCCAGCAGCCGGTGGAGGCCAAGGTGTTCGCGGCGGTAGCCGAGAAGACGCAGCAGAAGATCGCCGGGTTGTCGATGACGGTGTATCCGGCACTGGTGGAAGAAAACGGCACGGTCAAGGAAGGGCGTTTCTCCACGGCGGCCGAGGCCGAGTTCCAGCATCGTCGCGCCTTGCAACGCCTGCTGATGCAGCAACTGGCAGAACCGGCGAAATTCCTGCGCGGCAAACTGCCAGGCCTGACCGAACTGGGCCTGATGTACCGCGAGTTGGGCCGGATCGATGCGCTGGTGGAAGACATCCTGCTCGCCAGCCTCGACACCTGCGTGCTCGAAGGCGAAGCCAGCCTGCCGCGTGATGGCGCTGGTCTGGCTGCCCTGGCCGAGCGCAAACGCAGCAGTTGGACCGAGCACGCCGAGCGTCTGGCGCGCCTGACCCTGGAGGTGCTGAAACTCTGGCACGGCCTGCAAAAACGCTTCAAAGGCAAGATCGACCTGGCCCAGGCCGTGGCCTTGAACGACATCAAGCAGCAACTGAGCAACCTGGTATACCCCGGGTTTGTACGGGAAACCCCGGCCCAGTGGTTCAAGGAGCTGCCGCGTTACCTCAAGGCCATCGAGTTGCGCCTGGAAAAACTACCGAGCCAAGTGCAAAAGGATCGGGTGTGGAGCGGCGAGCTGGCCGGCCTGTGGACGCAGTACGAAAACCGCCTGAAAAAACACGCCCAGGAAGGCAAGCGCGACCTCCAGTTGGAGCTGTATCGCTGGTGGCTGGAGGAATACCGGGTGTCGTTGTTTGCCCAGCAACTGGGGACCAAAGTGCCGATTTCCGACAAGCGCCTGAGCAAGCAGTGGAGCCAGGTAGAAGCCTGATGTTTACACGGTTTCCAAGGCAATACAGGTCCAGTGTGGGAGGGGCTTGCCCCCGATTGCGGTCTGTCAGTAAAGGATGTGTTGACTGGCCCACCGCTATCGGGGGCAAGCCCCCTCCCACAGATAGCGCCAAATTCCGAGGGTTGTGGCAAACTTCGCGGTTATAAATGCCGGGATCGTCGCGAAAGGCTGCGGCGCGATGGAATAAAGCGATGCCAGTTTGGTGTCCGCGGAGCGGAATCGGACTACTTATAGTTTGGTACGACGGTACCAATATCTTCTGCCTGACAGATTTAGAGGAACGACCGTGCATAACGTCGTCATCAGCGGCACTGGCCTGTATACCCCGGCCAACAGCATCTCCAACGAAGAGCTGGTGCAGTCTTTCAATTCCTACGTGCATCAGTTCAACAGCGACAACGCCGCCGCCATCGAGCGCGGTGACGTGCAGCCGCTGACCGAATCCAGCGCCGCCTTCATCGAAAAGGCCTCCGGCATCAAGAGCCGCTTCGTGATGGACAAGGACGGCATTCTCGATCCGCAGCGCATGGCCCCACGCCTGCCCGAGCGCAGCAACGACGAATGGTCGGTCCTCTGCCAGATGGCCGTCGGCGCCGCTGAACAAGCTCTACAACGCGCGGGCAAAACCGCCGCCGACATCGACGGTGTGATCGTCGCCTGCTCCAACCTGCAACGTGCCTACCCGGCCATCGCTATTGAAGTCCAGGAAGCCCTGGGCATCGAAGGGTTTGGTTTTGACATGAACGTGGCCTGTTCCTCGGCCACCTTCGGCATCCAGAACGCCGCCAACAGCATCCAGCTGGGCCAGGCGCGGGCGATCCTGATGGTCAACCCGGAAGTCTGCACCGGCCACCTGAACTTCCGCGACCGCGACAGCCACTTCATCTTTGGTGACGCGGCCACCGCCGTGATCCTGGAGCGCGCCGACCTGGCAACCTCCGAACATCAGTTCGACGTGGTGAGCACCAAGCTGCTGACCAAGTTCTCCAATAACATCCGCAACAACTTCGGCTTCCTCAACCGCGCCGCGGAAGAGGGCATCGGCGCGCCGGACAAACTGTTCGTACAGGAAGGCCGCAAGGTGTTCCGCGACGTATGCCCGATGGTGGCCGAGCTGATTGGCGTGCATCTGGCGGAAAACCAGTTGAACGTGGCCGATGTGAAGCGCTTCTGGCTGCACCAGGCCAACCTGAGCATGAACCACCTGATCGTGAAGAAGCTGCTGGGCCGCGAAGCCACGGTCGAAGAAGCACCGGTGATCCTCGATACCTACGCCAACACCAGCTCGGCGGGTTCGGTGATTGCGTTCCACAAGAATCAGGATGACCTGCCCAAGGGCTCCGTGGCGGTGCTCAGTTCGTTCGGCGCGGGCTATTCGATCGGCAGCGTGATCCTGCGCAAACGCTAAGACAATCGAGGTCTTGAATGGCAGCAGCGGACGACGCGCACCTGCTTGAACGCCTGCTCAAGGGTGAGCAGCGGGCCTACAAGGAATTGGTCACCACCTACCAGAGCGCCATGCGCGCGGTGGCCTTTGCCATCGTCGGCCAGCGTCACGCCGACGAAGTCGTGCAGGATGCCTGGCTGTCGGTGGTGCGCAACCTGGCCAGGTTCGAGGGGCGTTCCAGCCTCAAGACCTGGCTGCTGACCATTACCGCCAACGCTGCCAAAGGGCGCTACAAGCAGAATCGTCGCGAAGTGTTGCTCGACGATCTGCCTTCGCCCCACGGCACTATCGGTGATGATCGCTTCACGCCTGACGATGGCCATTGGGCCGTCGCCCCCTACGCCTGGCACCAGGACACCCCGGAAGCCCTGCTCACCGAAGATGAACTGCGCAAATGCCTGGAGCATACGTTGCTGAGTCTGTCGGAGTTGCAAAGCAGCGTGCTGGTGCTGCGCGAACGGCAGGGCCTGGAGTTGGAAGAGATCTGTAATCTTCTGACGTTGTCGCTCTCCAATGTCCGTGTGCTGTTGCATCGGGCACGGCTTAAAGTCTTCGCCACGGTGGAGCATTTTGAGGAAACGGGCGAATGTTGACCTGTAAAGAACAAGTGGCACGTTCCAGTGACTATCTCGATGGGCAGTTGACCTTTCGCGAGCGTCTGCTGGTGCGTCATCACTTGATGTTCTGCCCGAACTGCCGCCGGTTTATCCGCCAGATGCGCCTGATGCAGGCGACGCTGAAGATAATGCCGGATGAGCCGGTAGAGGGTGTGGAGGCCTTGGCCCAGCGTCTGGCTGACGAGCGGCTCAAGGATCACAAAGGCGGGGAATAAACAGGCTCGCGTGGGTGGAGCGAACGGATGATGGGGACCGATCCACTCACGCAAGACTGGTACAGCCACCTCGGGCCGTCCTGGCCCAAGGCTTTCAACACCTACTATTAGAACTTGGCTTCTGCATCCAGCTGCAGGGTGTTGGTGTTGGCGTCACGCTGGGTACGGCTGGCGTAGTCGGCCTTGGTCAGGAAGTACGTGGCACCGAGGGCGAAGTTCTTGTCGATGTCGTAGCTGACCTTCATCTTGTGACCGCGCGAACCGGTGGTTCCATTGGCGAAGTCCGAGTCGGTGAAGGCACCCACCACGGCATTACGCTGGATGTCGCGGTAGTTGTAGTCCAGGTTGAAGCCGAACACTTTCGACTTGGCACCGATCAGCCAGGCGGTGTCTTGGTCGGTCACGGCGTCGTTGTTTTTCACGTACTGGCCGTAGAACGCCAGCGGCACTGCCAGACCGCCGATGTCGGCTTGGGCAAAGCCTTCATACAGGCGGAACTGGTTGTCGGCCGAGTTACCGTTGACCGCCAGTGCGCAAGGCGTGGTGGTGGTTGTGCAACGGCTGTCCTTGTCGTTCTGGTAGGCGTAGACGCTGCCGCCCAGGGTCATTTTCAGGTTGTCGGTGACCGAGAAGCGTGTGCCCAACTGGCCAGAGGTCAGGCGCAGGTCGTGACGGAATTGCACGCCATCGCCGTCGACGTTGTCCTTGAGGTTGTAGTTACCGAGGCTGCCGAACAGCTCGGCGCTGCTGCCCAGCGGGTATTTGTAGGTCAGGGCCAGGCCTTCAGGGTTGATGTCGCTATCCCAGATGACGTCGCCCATGTTCACCCACGGTTGCAGCATCTTGCCGCCGATCACGTGCAGGTTCTTGATCTGGTCCGGGTGGTAGTCGATGTAGCCAAGGTCCAGCCAGATCGACTTCTTGTCGAAATAGTTGTCCTGGTCCTGGTTGGTCGAGCGCGCATCGTCGCTGCTGCCGGTGGCAATCCGGATACCGGTGTCGACTTGCGAGTTGATCTCGGTGTAGGCGCCCAGGCGGGCACGGATGCGCTGACGGTCCTTGTCGCGGCCGCCGTTGTTGGATTCGCCCTGGATTTTCACGGTTTCCTGACGGAAACGTACGTCACCCTTGAACTGAGTCTTGGCGGCCCAGGCCAGCTTCTGGTCGAAGCTGCTCAGCTCATTGGTTTTCTTCGCGGTGGCCGCGATCTGTTCGTTGGTCTCTTGTTGAGCTTGCCGTGCGATCTGCTGTTCTTTCTGGTCTTTGGCCAGCTCGCTTTGCAGTTCAGTGTACTGCGCCGCGGTGATCTGGCCGTTGGCCTTGAGCATGTCGAGCAATTTAGCGTCGACTGCAGCGCTGGCCGGAACGCTCAGGGCCAGTAACAGGCCGCCGCACAGGACCGCCGCAGTTTTAGTGGAAGCAAGACGCATATCAATCTCCGAAAGTGAGGAGGGATGGCAAACCATCCAGGACACAACCGACCGATGACGGACGGAAAAATAGCCGCCGGGTAGAACCAGGCGCTCTAAAAACAGGCGTTAGTATCACGATCGTTTATGACGGCGCAGTGGCGAAGTGATGTCATCTAGATGACAAATTTTTCACGTTCGGAACTATTGGTTTAGAGCCTTGTCGCGCGAAACGGGGGTGTGCCAGGGCCGGCAATCGGCGATACTCGCCAGGCTTTCACGCCCCGAACCAGTGAGGATGCCGATGCCGCTGCAACGCCTGGACAGCCTGTCCGAAATCGTCCCGCAAGCCTGGGATGCGCTGGTGCCGCAGGGGCAGCCGTTCGTGCGGCACGCGTTCCTGAGCGCCTTGGAAGACAGCGCCAGCCTGGGCCCGCAATCGGGCTGGCAGCCGGAGCATTTGCTGCACTGGGAGGGTGACCGGCTGGTGGCCGCACTGCCCAGTTACCGCAAATGGCATTCCTATGGGGAGTACGTGTTCGATCACGGTTGGGCCGATGCCTGTGAGCGCGCCGGCATCGACTACTACCCCAAGTTGCTGACAGCGGTGCCGTTCAGCCCGGTCAGCGGTCCACGTCTATTGGCCGCCAGCGCCGAAGACGGTTTTGAGCTGCTCAAGAGCCTGCCGGGTTACCTGGAGATCGAGGGGCTTTCCAGCGCCCATATAAACTTCACCGATGGCCTGGCCGATGCTGCACTGGCCCGGCAACCGGGCTGGTTGCAGCGCCTGGGCTGTCAGTATCACTGGCAGAACCGCGGCTACCGCGACTTCCAGGACTTTCTCGACGCCTTGAGCTCGCGCAAGCGCAAACAGATGCGCAAGGAGCGCGAGCAAGTGGCGGGGCAGGGGATCGATTTCGAGTGGTTGCAAGGCCATGAACTGAGCGAGGCGCAGTGGGATTTTGTCTACGCCTGCTACGCCAACACCTATGCCGTGCGCCGCCAATCGCCCTACCTGACTCGCGCGTTTTTCAGCCTGCTGGCCGAGCGCATGCCTGAAGCCATCCGCGTGGTACTGGCCAAGCAAGGCTCGCGCCCGGTAGCCATGGCCTTCAGCCTGCTCGGCGACGACAGCTTCTACGGCCGCTACTGGGGCTGCCTGGCAGAGTTTGACCGTCTGCACTTCGAAACCTGCTTCTACCAGGGCATGGACTACGCCATCGCCCACGGCCTGCAGCGTTTCGATGCGGGGGCACAGGGCGAGCACAAGTTGATCCGTGGGTTCGAGCCAGTGATCACGCGGTCGTGGCACTACCTGCGCCATCCGGGATTGAAGAATGCCGTGGAGGATTTCCTCGAACGCGAGCGCGTAGGGATCGTGGCGTATGCCGAGGAGGCGAGGGCAGCCTTGCCGTATCGGCAGGTATAAATCCCCCTGTAGGAGCGAGCTTGCTCGCGAAGAACGCCCAGACACCGCGTTAAACCAGGCTGCCCGCGTTATCGTTGACATTTTTCGCGAGCAAGCTCGCTCCTACAGGTGAGGCGTCAGCCCGCCGCCTCCTTGCCCAGCCATCGATAAGTGAACCCACCGATCACCGCGCCCAGGATCGGCGCAAGCCAGAACATCCACAATTGCTGGATCGCCCATCCGCCGACGATCAGTGCAGGGCCGGTGCTGCGGGCCGGGTTGACTGAGGTGTTGGTGACGGGAATGGAGATCAGGTGGATGAGTGTCAACGCCAAACCGATGGCTATCGGTGCAAGGCCTGGCGGGGCACGGCGGTCGGTGGCGCCGAGGATGATCAGCACGAACATTGCCGTCATCACCCACTCACAGACAAACCCCGCCGCCATTGAGTAACCGCCAGGCGAATGCTCGCCATAGCCGTTGGAGGCCAGGCCCGACGCCAGTTCGAACCCCGGCTTGCCGCTGGCAATGAAGTACAGCAACGCAGCGGCGAGCGTACCGCCGACTACCTGCGAGACAATGTAAGCCGGTAACTCCCGGGCTGGAAACCTTCCGCCCACCACCAGCCCCACCGATACTGCCGGGTTGAGGTGACAACCGCTGATATGCCCGATGGCGAACGCCATGGTCAGCACCGTGAGCCCGAAGGCCAGTGACACGCCCAACAACCCTATCCCGACTGCGGGGAACGCGGCGGCCAACACCGCACTCCCGCATCCGCCCAACACCAGCCAAAACGTACCTAACCCCTCTGTGACTGAACGCTTGAACAAAGACATGCAACCCGTCCTTGATAGATCGCTCTACCGGATCCGTAAATCAGTGATGCTCCCTGCAGATTTACTTCAGCGCCCGTCTGGGCACTGCACTGAGTACAGCACGGGTATGGCACAAATCCAGGGCTCTAAAGTGGGAGGGGGCTTGCCCCCTCCCACAGGCTGGGTTGTGTAAGGGTCAGTCGATACCGACGAAGCCGCCGGTCTGGTGCTGCCACAACCGCGCATACAACCCACCATGGGCCAGCAGTTCGGCATGGCTGCCGCTCTCGGCGATCTTGCCTTTCTCCAGCACCACCAGGCGGTCCATCCGCGCAATGGTCGACAAGCGGTGGGCAATCGCGATCACGGTCTTGCCTTGCATCAGGGTTTCCAGGCTTTCCTGGATCGCGGCTTCCACTTCCGAGTCCAGCGCTGAAGTGGCTTCGTCCATGATCAGGATCGGCGCGTCCTTGAGCAGTACGCGGGCGATGGCGATACGTTGACGCTGCCCGCCGGAGAGTTTCACTCCGCGCTCACCCACATGCGCATCCAGCCCGGTGCGGCCTTCGGAGTCCGACAGCAAGGGGATGAACTCATCCGCGCGCGCCTTGTGCACGGCGGCCCAGAGTTCTTCGTCGGTAGCGTCCGGTTTGCCGTACAGCAGGTTGTCGCGGATCGAGCGATGCAGCAGCGACGTGTCCTGGGTGATCATGCCGATCTGCTCGCGCAAGCTTTCCTGGGCGACGTCGGCGATGTTCTGGCCGTCGATCAGGATGCGCCCGCCTTGCAGGTCGTACAGGCGCAGCAGCAGGTTGACCAGGGTCGACTTGCCCGCACCGGACGGGCCGATCAGGCCGATCTTTTCACCGGCCTTGATCTCAAGGTTGAGGCCGCCAATAATCCCGCTCTTCTTGCCGTAATGGAAATCCACCTGCTCAAAACGCACTTGGCCACGGGGCACGCTCAGGCGCGGGGCGTTATCGCGGTCGATCACCGCCAGCGGCTGGGCGATGGTCTTCAGGCCATCCTGCACCTGGCCGATGTTTTCGAAAATGCCGTTGACCACCCACATGATCCAGCCGGACATGTTGACGATACGGATTACCAGGCCTGTAGCCAGGGCAATCGCGCCAACGGAAATCATCGATTGCGTCCACAACCACAGCGCCAGGCCGGTGGTGGTCACGATCAGCAGGCCGTTCATGGTGGTGATCACGATGTCCATGCTGGTGACCACGCGGCTGGCCAACTGGGTTTTTTCGGTCTGCTCGACGATCGCTTCCTTGGCGTACTCCTGCTCATAGCGGGTATGGGCGAACAGCTTCAAGGTGGTGATGTTGGTGTAGCCGTCGACGATGCGGCCCATCAATTTGGAGCGCGCCTCGGAGGAAATCACCGAGCGCTCCTTCACCCTAGGTACAAAGTAGCGCAGCGCCAGGCTGTAGCAGAGGATCCAGGTCACCAGCGGGATCATCAGGCGCCAGTCGGCCTCGGCAAACAGCACCAGGGAACTGATGGCGTAGATCGCCACGTGCCAGATCGCATCCACCGCGGCCACGGCGGAGTCGCGCAGCGAGTTGCCGGTTTGCATGATGCGCTGGGCAATACGTCCGGCGAAGTCGTTCTGGAAGAAATTCAGGCTCTGCTTGAGCACGTAGCTGTGGTTCTGCCAGCGGATCAGGCTGGTCATGCCGGGGCTGATGGTCTGGTGCACCAGCAGGTCATGCAGGGCGCCGAAGATGGGGCGCAGCAGCAGGGCGACCACGGCCATCCAGATCAGCTCGGTGCTGTGAACCTGAAAGAAGTTGGCCGGTGGCGTGCCCTGGGCCAGGTCGATGATGCGACTCAGGTAGCTGAACAGCGCCACTTCGATCAGCGCACCGATCAGACCCACCACCAGCAAGGCAGCAAAATGCGGCCAAACCTGGCGCAGGTAGTACAGGTAGAAAGGCAGGACTTTATCAGGCGGGGCGGCGCTCGGGGCGTCGCGGAAGATGTCGATCAGTTGTTCAAAGCGACGATAGAGCATTCAGTTTGACGCCCGCCGTGCGGGCTCTCCTTTTACAAATGCGCGCGCGGCCTTGTGGGCTGCGCACGGAGCTGCCTGCCAGGCATCAGTCGATGCGCTTGGCCGACTTGATCAGGACAGGATCGATTGGCACGTTCTGCATGCCCTGCTTGGTGGTGGTCTGGGAGTTGACGATGATGTCGACCACATCCATGCCCTTGACCACTTTGGCGAACACGGCGTAACCGGCATCGCGGCCCGGGTCGAGGAACGCATTGTCGGCGACGTTGATGAAGAATTGGCTGGTGGCCGAATTCGGGTCATTGGTGCGCGCCATGGACAAGGTGCCACGCACGTTATGCAGGCCGTTGCTGGCTTCGTTCTTGATTGGCGCGTCGGTCGGCTTCTGCGCCATCTGCGCGGTGAACCCGCCGCCCTGGACCATGAAGCCCGGAATTACACGGTGGAAAATCGTGTTGGTGTAGAAGCCCTTGTCGACGTAGGCCAGGAAGTTCTTGGTGCTGATTGGCGCCTTGACCGGATCCAGTTCGATCTCGATGTCGCCGTTGGTGGTGGTGATCAATACGTGGGGCGCCTTGGCGGGCTCGGCGGCCATCAGGTTGGCGGCGAACAGAACAGAACCGGCAAAGAAGGCGATTTTTTTCAGCATGGGTCAGTGATCCTGGTTAGTGGTTTCGACTGTCTTTAGAAAATCGAGCAAGGTTGCGTTAAAGACTTCGGGTTGGTCCAAGGGCGTGGCATGGCGGGAATCTTCTATCACCACCAGTCGCGCATCGGGCAGCAGTTTTACATAGTTTTGTTTCTGCGCCACAGGGGTGTAGTCGTGGTCGGCGCTGATGACCAGGGTTGGACAGGTGATCCGCGAAAGTCGTTCCTGCACGCCCCAGCCCACAATCGCATCGAAGCTGGCGAGATAAGCACGTTTGTCGTTCTTTGCCCAGCGTTCGGCCATCTTGCGGCGCAGCTCGGCCTGGTGCGGTTTGGGGAAGAGCCGCTCGCCCAACGCCTTGCCGATCGTGGACAGGCTCAGCAAGCGTGCCAGGCTCCAGCGCTTGGCCCACTGCCAGTAATCATCGGCACTGCGCACCTTGACCTCGGGGGCGCTGTTGACGATGCACAGGCTTTTGACCAGCGCGGGTTCGTCCACGGCCAGTTGGAAAGCGATCATGCCGCCCATGGACAAGCCCACCACGTGGGCCGGTGGCAGGCCCAGGTGCTCGAACAAGGCGATCAGGTCATAGGTGAAACCCTGGATGCTGTAGCGTTCGCGCGGTTTGTCCGAGCGGCCGTGACCGCGCACGTCCACCACGACCAGGCGGTAATGCCGGGCCAGTACTGGAATCTGCAGTTCCCAATCCTGACTGCTGGAGCCCAGGCCGTGGATCAGCACCAGCGGCGCGCCGTGGCCATATTCCTCGTAGTGCAGGCTGCATCCTTCATGGTCGAACCAGGCCATGGGCGAACTCCGTTTCAGGCTTGCCGGGGGGCGGCGAAAGGCGCGTCCAGCGGTGCGGTATCAAAGGTGCGCAGCAGTTCCACGAGGATCTGCGTGGCAGGCCCCAGGGGTTTGTCCTTGTTTGAATACAGGTAGAACGTGGGGTGGCGGCTGCCGCCCTGTTCCAGGGGCAGTTGCTTGAGCACGCCCTCGGCGAGTTCGCGCTCGATCATGTGCCGGGGCAACCAGGCAAAGCCCAGGCCGCTGCCGACAAAGGCGGCGGCGGTGGCCAGGCTGCCGACGGTCCAGCGCTGCTCGGCGCCGAGCCAGCCCACGTCGCGGGGTTGCTGGCGGCCGGAGTCGCGGATCACCACCTGCATCTGGCTTTCCAGGTCCTGGAAGCTCAACTCGCGGTTCATGCGGTGCAGTGCATGCTCCGGGTGGGCCACGGCGACAAACTCCACATCGCTCATTTCCGTACCGAGGTAGCCGGGTATGCTGAACCCGCAGATCGCCAGGTCGGCCACGCCTTCCATCAGCAACTCTTCTACGCCCGACAACACCTCTTCACGCAGGCGCACGCGGCAGCCACGGCTTTGCGGCATGAATGCGGTGAGGGCGCGAACCAGACGCGCATTGGGGTAAGCCGCATCCACCACCAGGCGCACCTCGGCTTCCCAGCCCTGTTCCATATGGTGGGCAAGGTCTTCCAGCTGGCTGGCGTTTTTCACCAGTTGCCGGGAGCGACGCAACAGCACTTCACCGGCGTCGGTGAGTACCGCCTTGCGTCCGTCGATGCGCAGCAGCGGTACGCCAAGCTGGTCTTGCATGCGGGCCACGGTGTAGCTGACCGAGGACTGCGAACGGTGCAGCGCTTCGGCCGCCTGGGCGAAGCCGCCATGGTCGACCACGGCCTGCAGCGTGCGCCATTGATCGAGGGTAACGCGGGGCGCTTTCAAGATGGGCTCCTCTTGTCCTAAGCTGGCTGTCCATATTGGAGACTGCCGAATGAGAAAATTCTGTTGTGTGTTGCTGGCGCTGCTGCCGATGAGCGTGTTTGCCTACCCCATCGACGTGACCAAGACGATCGACGGTGTGAGCATCGATTACACCGCCTCCGACGTGGACGGCGATATCAGCTCGATCCAACTCAATAACTACGGCACCCACGATGCCGTGTGCTCGGTGACCTTCACCAACGGCCCGGAATCCCCACGTCGCCGTACGGTCACGGTGCCGGCGGGCAAAAGCACCAACACCACGGTCAAGTTCAACCGCGCGATTATCAAGATGCGTATTGCCTTGGCCTGCACGCCGAAATAACCCGAGAGCGGAGCATGCTCTGCCTATAAACAAATTTATAGATGGGTTATAGCAGTTTTTTGCGCTTTTTAATCGAATTGGCTCTGTTTAATCTTCACTCCATCGACTTACAGCAATTACAGATGGAGCCTACAACGCCATGTCCAACGTTCTGATCATCGAAAGCAGCGCCCGCCAGCAGGATTCAATTTCCCGCCAACTGACCCAGCAGTTCATCAGCCAATGGCAGGCCGCGCACCCGGCGGATCAGATCACCGTACGTGACGTGGCCCTCAACCCGGTCCCGCACCTGGATGCCAACCTGCTCGGCGGCTGGATGAAACCGGCGGATCAACGCAATGGCAACGAACAGGCCTCCCTGGATCGCTCCAACGCATTGACCGACGAACTGCTCGCCGCCGACGTCCTGGTGATGGCCGCGCCGATGTACAACTTCGCTATCCCCAGCACCCTCAAAGCCTGGCTGGACCACGTGTTGCGTGCGGGTGTGACCTTCAAGTACACCGCCACCGGCCCTCAGGGTCTGCTGACCGGCAAGCGCGCCATCGTGCTGACTGCTCGCGGCGGCATCCACACCGGTGCCAGCTCCGATCACCAGGAACCGTACCTGCGTCAGGTCATGGCCTTCATCGGGATTCACGACGTCACCTTCATTCACGCAGAAGGGGTGAACCTGAGCGGGGACTTCCAGGAAAAGGGCATCAACCACGCCAAGGCGCTGCTGGCCCAGGTGGCTTGATCCTTTAATCGTCACATAATCGCGCGGTGTTTATATCGCTTCACGCCAACCCTTCAAGTACGCGTAACGAACCTCCCTTTGCACTATTGCTCCTGAGTGCTACCGCCCGACTGACGCTATAGCGAGGTCGGGTTTTTTTTGCCCCGAGTTTCTTCAACCGCCGAAAACCTTTAATGTCCCGCCCATTCGAAACGAGGCGCGCATGGGCTATTTACTGGTTGTCACCCTGATTCAGGCATTTTCCTTCAGCTTGATCGGCGAATACCTCGCCGGTCACGTCGACAGCTACTTCGCCGTGCTGGTACGTGTGCTGCTGGCCGGCCTGGTCTTCATCCCGCTGACCCGCTGGCGTTCGGTGGAACCGGCCTTCATGCGCGGCATGCTGGTGATCGGCGCACTGCAGTTCGGCGTGACCTACGTGTGCCTGTACCTGAGCTTTCGCGTGCTCACTGTGCCGGAAGTGTTGCTGTTCACCATTCTCACGCCGCTGCACGTGACCCTTATCGAGGACGCCCTCAACCGTCGCTTCAACCCCTGGGCGTTGGTCGCCGCACTGGTGGCGGTAGCGGGCGCCGCGGTGATTCGCTTCGACCAGATCACCCCGCATTTCCTTGGTGGCTTCCTGCTGCTGCAACTGGCCAACTTCACCTACGCTGCCGGGCAAGTGATGTACAAGCACCTGGTGGCGCGTTACCCGAGCAATCTGCCGCACTACCGGCGCTTCGGTTACTTCTACCTCGGCGCGTTGCTGGTGGTGTTGCCGGCGTTCCTGCTGTTCGGCAAAGCCAACTTTCTGCCGGAGGCGCCGCTGCAATGGGGCGTGCTGGTGTTCCTGGGCCTGGTCAGTACGGCGCTGGGCATGTATTGGTGGAATAAAGGCGCCTGCCTGGTGCAGGGCGGCACCCTGGCGGTGATGAACAACCTGCATGTGCCGGTGGGGCTGCTGTTGAATTTGCTGATCTGGAACCAGCATGAACCGCTGGGGCGGTTGGCGTTGGGTGGGCTGGTGATTCTGGGGGCGGTGTGGATCAGTCGGTTGGGGGGGCGCAAACAGCCGATACTGCGCTGACCCCCCTTGTGGGAGCGGGCTTGCTCGCGAATGCGGTGTGTCAGTCACCAGATGCATCAACTGACAAAAAGCTTTCGCGAGCAAGCCCGCTCCCACACAAGCCCGCTCCCACAGGGGGACTAGTGTCAGGCAGATTTGTTTTCCTGCGTTGGCAAATGACTGGCGCCGAGCAAGGCCGGTAGCATCCCAGTACGCAAGTCATTACCACTCGGCTGCTGATACAAACTCAAGCCAAACTCCGGCAACACCGCCAGCAGGTAATCAAAGATATCCCCCTGGATGCGCTCGTAATCCGCCCACGCCGTGGTGCGGGTAAAGCAGTAGATCTCCAGCGGCACGCCCTGGGCAGTGGTCTGCATCTGGCGCACCATGCAGGTCATGTTCGGCTGGATGTCCGGGTGGCTTTTCAGGTAGGCCAGGGCATAGGCGCGGAAGGTACCGAGGTTGGTCATGCGGCGGCGATTGGCCGACAGTTGCGCGCTGTGGCCCTGTGCTTCGTTCCAGGCCTTGAGTTCGGCCTGTTTGCGCCCGATGTAGTCGGTGAGCAGGTGCACCTGGGTCATGCGCAGTTCTTCGTCGTCGCGCAGGAAGCGCACGCCGCTGGCGTCGATGAACAGGCTGCGCTTGATGCGGCGCCCGCCGGAGGCCTGCATGCCGCGCCAGTTCTTGAACGACTCGGACATCAGGCGCCAGGTGGGGATGGAGACGATGGTCTTGTCGAAGTTCTGCACTTTGACCGTGTGCAGGGTGATGTCCACTACGTCGCCGTCAGCGCCGACCTGGGGCATTTCGATCCAGTCGCCGACCCGCAGCATGTCGTTGCTGGTCAACTGCACGCTGGCGACGAACGACAGCAGCGTGTCCTTGTACACCAACAGGATCACCGCCGACATCGCACCCAGGCCCGACAGCAGCAACAGCGGCGAGCGGTCGATCAGGGTGGCAACGATGATGATCGCGCCAAACACGAACAGCACCATCTTCGCCAACTGCACGTAGCCCTTGATCGAACGGGTGCGCGCGTGTTCGGTGCGGGCGTAGATGTCCAGCAAGGCGTTGAGCAGGGCGCTGATGGCCAGCACCAGGAACAGGATGCTCAATGCCAGGGCCACGTTACCGATGAACAGGATGGCGGTCTTGCTCAGGTCCGGCACCAGGTACAGGCCGAACTGGATCACCAGTGACGGTGTCATCTGGGCCAGGCGATGGAAGACTTTGTTGTGCCGCAGGTCGTTGAGCCAGTGCAGGGACGGTTGCCGGCCAAGCAGTTTGACCGCGTGGAGGATGAGGTAGCGCGCCAGTCGTCCGAGCACCAGGGCCACCACCAGCAACACCAGCAAGCCGAGGCTGGCGTGCAGCAGCGGGTGTTCATCGAGGGCGCCCCAGAGGTCCTGGGCGTTGAGCCAGAGCTGTTTGATATCCATGGGTGAAACCGATTCTTCTGTGGGACAAGACGGGGCGATTAGAGCATTTAAGTGCAACAAAGTTGACGTCATGGACAAATGTCCTGACAAAAAAGCGGCCGATTAGCACCGTTCGCGTAAAGAAACTCGGTTTGGGCGCCCGAAACCGGTAACCTATGCAGCTGATTTTTGTATTTCTTCGAGGTAGCACCCGTGTTTTCCCAATTCGCCCTGCACGAACGCCTGCTCAAAGCCGTGGCCGAGCTTAAATTTGTCGAGCCTACGCCTGTGCAAGCAGCGGCCATCCCGCTCGCGCTCGAAGGGCGTGACCTGCGGGTGACAGCTCAAACCGGGAGTGGCAAGACCGCCGCTTTCGTCCTGCCTGTACTGAACCGCCTGATCGGCCCGGCCAAAGTGCGTGTCAGCATCAAGACCCTGATCCTGCTGCCGACCCGCGAGCTGGCCCAGCAGACGTTGAAGGAAGTGGAGCGCTTCTCCCAATTCACCTTCATCAAGTCCGGCATCATCACCGGCGGTGAAGACTTCAAGGTCCAGGCCGCCATGCTGCGCAAGGTGCCGGATATCCTGATCGGCACCCCGGGCCGCATGATCGAGCAACTCAACGCCGGCAACCTCGACCTCAAGGAAGTCGAAGTGCTGGTGCTGGACGAAGCCGACCGCATGCTCGACATGGGTTTTGCCGACGACGTGCAGCGCCTGGTGGGCGAATGCGTCAACCGCCAGCAGACCATGCTGTTCTCCGCCACCACCGGCGGTTCCACCCTGCGCGAGATGGTCGCCAAGGTGCTGAACAACCCCGAGCACCTGCAGGTCAACAACGTCAGCGACCTGAACGCGACCACGCGCCAGCAGATCGTCACCGCCGACCACAACGTGCACAAAGAGCAGATACTCAACTGGCTGCTGGCCAACGAGACCTATCAGAAAGCCATTGTGTTCACCAACACCCGCGCTGCCGCCGACCGCATCTACGGCCGGCTGGTGGCCCAGGAATACAAGGCGTTCGTGCTGCACGGCGAGAAAGACCAGAAGGACCGCAAGCTGGCCATCGACCGCCTCAAGGCCGGCGGCGTGAAAATTCTGGTGGCCACTGACGTTGCCGCGCGCGGCCTGGACGTGGACGGCCTGGACCTGGTGATCAACTTCGACATGCCCCGCAGCGGCGACGAATATGTGCACCGTATCGGCCGTACCGGGCGTGCCGGCAACGATGGCCTGGCCATCTCGCTGATCTGCCACGGCGACTGGAACCTGATGTCGAGCATCGAGCGCTACCTCAAGCAGTCGTTCGAGCGTCGTACCATCAAGGAAGTCAAAGGCACCTACACCGGGCCGAAGAAGGTCAAGGCATCGGGCAAGGCCGTTGGTGTGAAGAAGAAAAAGACCGACGCCAAGGGCGACAAGAAGAAAACCGGCGCCAAGTCGCCGACCAAGCGCAAGATCGCCAACCGGCCGAAGACCGACAACCTGTCGCTCGTCAGCAAGGACGGCATGGCACCGCTCAAGCGCCGCAAGCCGGAAGCCCCGGCTGCCGAGTAAGGCTTGGGTGATGTGAAAAAACCGGACGATTGTCCGGTTTTTTTATGCCCTCAGGTTCTTCGTCAGGTGGACGGAACGGTGCGTAATGGTGCCTGTCCACCGTTTGACAGGCTATTTTCCACCCGCCTGCAGGAGGAATCAGGATGACGACTTACAACTGGGATCTGATCGAACGTCTGCTGCACGAAGTGCAGAACGGCGAGGGCAGCTTCGCCCCGCGCAAATACGCCGAGCAGGAAGCGGCCGAGAAGGCCACGGCGGGTGAGTCCACCGGCAATCTGGACGTGCTGAAAAAGACTGCTGCCGATTATGAGGCGCTGTTGTTCAAGCGCGGTTTCATAGCGTCGCGTCCTGAAGACGAGGGTGGCAACGGTGAAAATTTCATCCTGACCCCGCTCGGCGCACAGTTGCTGGCGCTGATCGACAGTTCGATCCCCGGCAATGATCACCCGCGTCAGGTGCTGGACGAGCAGGCAGATGCGCTGGACCCGGCGACCTTTGCCGAGGTGGCCTCCAAGGCGCAGATCGCCTGATACCCATCGCGCCCCGGCACTGTCGCAAAGCCGGGGCGAAACTGTCAGATCGGTAATCTGCCGCTAAGCTGGCTGACAGCCGGCCCTGCCTACTCTGCTGCCATTCAACTCATGGAATTGAATCGGCATGCACCCCACAACCACCCGACGAACCTTCGTCAAAGGCCTGGCCGCCTGCAGTTTGCTGAGCGGGCTCGGGCTTTGGCGCAGCCCGGTCTGGGCCCTCACCGGCCTCGGCCAGCCCACCGTGCTGGCAGGCACCGAATTTGATCTGTTCATCGATCAGACGCCGGTCAACCTCACCGGTCGCAACCGCACCGCGCTGACCATCAACGGCAGCCTGCCTGGCCCCTTGCTACGGTGGCGCGAAGGCGACACGGTCACCGTGCGCGTGAAGAACCGCCTGGCCGAGCCGACGTCGATCCACTGGCACGGCATTCTGCTGCCGTCGACCATGGACGGCGTGCCCGGACTGAGTTTCCAGGGCATCGAGCCGGGTGGGGTGTTTGTCTACCAGTTCACGCTCAAGCAGCACGGTACCTACTGGTACCACAGCCATTCCGGGTTCCAGGAACAGCAAGGCGTGTATGGTCCGCTGGTGATCGATCCCAGGGAGCCCGAGCCCTTCACCTACCAACGTGACTACGTGGTGATGCTGTCGGACTGGACCGATGAAGACCCGGTCGCGCTGATGAAAACCCTCAAGAAACAGTCCGACTACTACAACCTGCACAAACCGACCGTGGGCGATTTTGTGCGGGATGTGGGCAAGCAGGGCTGGTCGGCCACTGCCGCCGACCGTCTGATGTGGGCACAGATGAAGATGAACCCCACCGACCTTGCCGACGTCAGCGGCGAGACCTACACCTACCTGCTCAACGGCCAGCCGCCCGAGCATAACTGGACCGGCCTGTTCCGTGCGGGCGAGACCCTGCGCCTGCGCTTCATCAACGGCTCGGCGATGAGCTATTTCGATGTGCGCATCCCGGGGCTGAAAATGACGGTGATCGCGGCCGATGGCCAGCCGCTGCAGCCGGTGAGTGTCGATGAGTTCCGCATTGCCGTGGCGGAGACCTTCGATGTGCTGGTCGAACCTACTGCAGCCGCCTATACCCTGTTTGCGCAGTCGATGGACCGCAGCGGCTACGCCCGCGGCACGCTGGCCCTTCAAGCTGGAGCAATCGCACCGGTGCCGGCGCTGGACCCGCGCCCCTGGATCACCATGGACGACATGGGCATGGGCGGCATGGATCACGGCGCCATGGCGGATATGCCGGGCATGGATCACAGCGCCATGTCGATGCAGGCCCATCCGGCCAGCGAGCAACACAACCCGCTGGTGGATATGCAGGCCATGAGCCCGGTGCCCAAGCTCGATGACCCTGGCATCGGCCTGCGCAACAATGGCCGCCGTGTGCTCACCTATGCCGACCTGCGCAGCACTTTCGAGGACCCCGACGGCCGCGACCCCAGCCGCACGATTGAACTGCACCTCACCGGGCACATGGAGAAGTTCGCCTGGTCGTTCAATGGCGTGAAGTTCTCCGATGCCGAACCCTTGCAGCTCACGTATGGCGAGCGGGTCCGGCTGGTGCTGGTCAACGACACCATGATGAGTCATCCCATTCACCTGCATGGCTTGTGGAGTGATCTGGAGGATGAGAACGGCCAGTTCCAGGTGCGCAAGCACACCATCGACATGCCGCCGGGCTCGCGCCGCAGCTACCGCGTAACCGCCGATGCGCTGGGGCGCTGGGCCTATCACTGCCACCTGCTGTACCACATGGAAATGGGCATGTTCCGTGAGGTGCGCGTGCATGAATAAGGACGCAAACATGAGCCATCGTGTTTTATTGACCTTCTTCGGGCTGGCGCTCGCTCCGCTGGCGCAGGCCGACGAGTTCCAGGGCATGAGCCCGGCGACACCGGCCCTTACCGAAAGTCGCACTCCGATTCCTGCGCTGACCGATGCTGATCGCGCGGCGGTGTACAACGCCCCCGGTGGGCACAGGGTTCACGATAGTGGCATCAATTCTTTGCTGCTGATCAACCAGTTGGAATGGCAGGACGGTGACGGTGCAGGCGCGCTGAACTGGGATATCAAAGGCTGGGTCGGCGGCGATATCGACCGCCTGTGGCTACGCAGCGAAGGCGAGCGCAGTGCCGGTCGCACTGAAAGCGCCGAAGTCCAGGCCCTGTGGGGGCATGCCATCAGCCCGTGGTGGGACCTGGTGGGCGGCGTGCGCCAGGACTTCAAGCCAGGCGACGGCCAGACCTGGGCGGCGTTCGGCGCCCAGGGCATGGCGCTGTACAACTTCGAAGCCGAAGCCACGTTGTTTGTCGGTGAGGCGGGTCGTACCGCTGCTCGCCTGGAAGGCGACTACGACATCCTGCTGACCAACCGGCTGATCCTGCAGCCCACCGCTGAACTCAACTTCTATGGACGCAACGACCCACAGCGCGGCATCGGCTCGGGCCTGTCGGATAGTGAGCTGGGTTTGAGGCTGCGTTATGAAGTGCGCCGTGAGTTTGCGCCCTACATGGGCGTCAGCTGGAACCGCAGCTACGGCCAGACTGCGCAATACGCCCGGGATGAAGGCGAGGACACCAGCCAATGGCGCTGGGTCGTCGGTGTGCGCCTGTGGTTCTGATGGTTTCCCCCTCTCTATGATTCACTCGCCGCCATGAGCGGCCTGGAGCCTTGCATGTCATTGTTGAAAACCACTGTGCTGTGCGCCGGACTGATCAGCAGCCTGGCGGTATCGGCTCATCCGAAGCTGCTGTCGTCCACACCATCGGATGGGGCCAAGGGGGCGCCGCCGGCCGTGATCGAACTGCGCTTCTCGGAAAACCTGCTGACGCAGTTTTCCGGTGCCAAACTGACCATGACTGACATGCCCGGCATGTCCCACTCGCCGATGCCGGTGAAGGCCAGTGTCGCGGCCAGTACCGATCCCAAGGTGATGCTGATCAAGCCGGCGTCCGCGCTGACGGCGGGTACTTACCGGGTGGATTGGCGCGCGGTGTCGTCCGATACGCACCCGATCCTGGGTAATGTGATGTTCAGCGTCCAGCCATGAGCGAAGTGGTTCCGATACTCCTGCGTTTTGCGCTTTATCTGGACTTGATGCTGGTGTTCGGCCTGGGTTTGTTTGGCCTTTATGGCGACCGCCGCCTTTGGAAGTTGCAGCCGCTGTTGCGACTGATGGCGTGCCTGGGTGTGCTGCTTTCGGTCGCGTCGTTGCTGTCCATGACCCAGGCCATGAGCGGCGCCGAAGATTGGCAAACGCTGTGGCCGCACCTGCAGATGATGCTCGGGCAGACCGAGCTGGGTGGGACCTGGGGCCTGCGAGTGGTGGCCTTGATGCTGGTTGTGCTCAGTACCCGGCTGGCACCGCTGTTCGGCGCGCTTGCGCTGGTCACGCTGGCGTGGGCGGGCCACGGTGTGATGCACGAGGGGGCGCTGGGGCTGTGGCATGTTCTCAGTGACAGTGCGCACCTGCTGGCGGCGGGGGGATGGGTCGGCGCACTCGCTGCGTTCGGGTTAGCGCTGAGACGCAGGTCTTTGCCGGCGCTCCATAGGTTGGCGCATGCGCTGGCAGGTTTCGGGCGGATGGGCGCGGTATTCGTGGCAGTGCTGATTGGCACGGGCGTGGCGAATTATCTGTTCGTGGTCGGGCCGAACCTCGATGGCATCAACGGTGGCACCTATGCGGTCCTGTTGTGTTTCAAGTTGGGCCTGTTCGGTTTGATGCTGGGGCTGGCGGCGCTCAATCGTTCGCACTTCACGCCGTTGCTGCAACGCGCCCTGGCGGCGGGCGACATTACCGTGGCAAGCAGAGCACTGCGCCGCAGCATTGCGCTGGAGTCTGCCGCAGTGGTGTTGATCCTGGCGCTGGTGGCCTGGCTGGGGACGTTGGCGCCCGGTTAGGACTGCGCGCTCTTCAAGCATTTGAGTGCCTGGAAGTCGCTGCGCACCTTGTCGATTTTCTGGGTGAGTTTCTGCCGTTGTTGCAGCGTACTTTCGGCCATCACATCGACAATCAGGCTGCGCGCCGCCGCTTCTGTCTGGGCATAAGCTGCTCTGTACTCCGGGGTCCACAGGCTTTCACGGTCCACCAGCAACTGCTGGACCTTCTGCGGGAAATCGGCACTGCGGCGTTGTTGCACGGCGTCGATAAATTGCGCCTGCCAGCGGACGCGATTGCCGATCCATTCCTGGTTCTGCTCGCCCAGGGCGATGGACCACGCGGTCACGCGGTTCTGCTGGCTGACGCTGAGCGGGCCGATCCAGGCGTCCAGGCGCTTGCTCATGCGCTCGGCGCGTTCCTTGATCTGCTGAGCCAGGGGCGGCTTGAGGTAGTCGTCCTGGCGTTTGCGCAGGTCCTTGGCCAGCGCGTCGTTCATGTCCTTGACCTGCTGATCATCCAGGCCCTGCAGCAGTTGGATGGCGGACGGGGTGATCTCGCGGGCGATTTCGTCGATGGCCTGCTTGGCCTCGACGGTACGGGCCTGCAAGGCGGCGTCGGTGACCTGGTTGTCGTCGGCCATCCGCTGCAGGCGGTCCAGCCAATCCAGGTAACCCGGCAATTGCGTGGTGCAGTGCCAGGCCAGGTGCTGCTTGAGGGTGTCGTTGAACCAGCTCTTCTGCCCGGCGTTCATGTCCAGGTAGTCGTTGAGGGTCCAGGGTATGATCACGTCCAGATTGCGGTAGGCCAGGCCCACGCGATTGCAGCCGGCGAGCACGAGGCTCAGGGTCAGCAATAGCACCAGTAGTTTGAGCCGACGCAGCATGGGCGGGTCCTTCGCGAAGTGGGTTATCACATGTGAACCCGCGCAGGGTGCGACAGTTCAGCCCATCAATAGAACGACCGTGCGGCCTTTAGCGTCAACAGACCATCGCATTGCGAATTGTGTCCGGAATAGGCCGAGCAATCCCCGCCGCTGAGGCTGGAGTCGCTGTAGATCAGGTTCAGGTCAACCCCCATCCATTCCCGGGAGAATTGCACCGACCAGTCGCTGAAGCTGCGGATGGAACCGCCTTCCACCGACACCGGGGTGCCCAACTGATGAGTGGTGTATTTCATGCTGACGCCAATACCAAACGGTTGTGTGCCACCAAGGTCGGCGAACAGGGTGCTGTCCTGGCGGTCCGGGTCGTTGCTGAAGGATGCGCCGAAGCGGTTGCCCAACAGGTTCAGACCGCCGTAGAACTCCTGGCTGTCGAGGGGGCTGAGCTTGGGGTAGCTGTAGTGGATCAGGCCCACTTCGTAGCCCAGGGTCTGGTCGAAGGGATGTTTGAAACCCATGTACGAATCGACTTCGAGGTTGCTGGACGAAGACAAGCCCATGTTCGGTGAGAACTGACCGAAATACAGGCCACTGTCGTGGCTCAGGTCCAGCCCGCCATGGAACGAGTCGCTGCCGGGGGAGGTGGGTTTGACCAGGCCCTGGGCCATGCTGCGGCTGGGCGTGGTGCCCAATTTCAGGTCGAAGTCGCCCAATTCGCGCTGGAAGATCTGCGCTTCGGCGAGAGGGCTGGCAACCAGGGCAAAGACCAGGAAGATGCAGGGTTTGAACATGCTTCACTCCATGAAAAGCGAGGAGCAGTGACGGAGAAAATCGGGCAGATGCCCGTGCTAGACGTGTGCAAGCATACCGGCGAATGCCAGGCGCTGAGGCCCGTTCGTCGATTAGAGGTATAGAAGGGGTATTTCGGGCTCTAGTCCTAGCGCCTTGAGAGTCAAGACGCTTAGGGACCAGGGGGGTTGCGCGGTATTACTTTTTACCCAGGCTGATCTGCTTGGACGGGCCGAAAGTCTGGCCGCTTACGCCCTTGGCAATTTGCTGGATTTCGCCGCCGGACTTGAGGAACGCCGCAATCTGGCTGTTGATCGACTCGCTGGTTTCAACGGCGGGAGCTGGCTTTGCTTTGCTGTTGGATGCTTTTACGCGCATGGCGGCCACTAACCTGTAGAAAATTAACTTGGCCAGGCATCGTACAGGAAATACTTGACAATTGCTTGGTAAATATCCCCTGAGAATAAGTGCGGCGGCCGGAAATCGCCGAAGTTCATCTTATCAATAAGCCCCTAACTTACTGTTTTAACTCGAAACCATGGGGGCGGGTGGCGCTTGCCAACCATGGAAAATTCAGCCGATCGATCGGACGAGCGGGGCACTGCCATTGGAAGGCCACGCCAGCCCGCGATTTTTCAGGCGCGCGCGCGTGGCGAGCGCAACTCGGGTAGAATGCCGCCCACGTAATGAGGGTATTGGACATGGCTTTAGTCGGGCGCTACAACAGCTTGCAAGTGGTTAAACACACTAACTTTGGTTTGTACCTGGACGGTGCGCAAGATGGCGAAATCCTCCTGCCCAATCGGTATATTCCCAAAGATATTCCCAGTGAAGATGAAGACTGGCTTAATGTTTTCATTTATCTGGACAGCGATGACAAACTTATCGCCACCACTGAAAAACCCAAAGTTCAAGTCGGCGAATTCGCCAGTTTGAAAGTGGTGGAAGTCAACAGTATTGGCGTGTTCCTCGACTGGGGTTTGCCCAAGGATCTGCTGCTGCCGTATTCGGAAGAAAAGCGCCAGTTGACCGCCGGTGAATACTGCGTGGTGCATGTCTATCTCGACAAGCACACCAAGCGCATCACCGCCACCGCGCGCCTGGATCGCTACCTGGACAAGACACCGGCCAACTACCAGGTGGGCCAGGAAGTCGACCTGCTGGTGGCCGAAGCCACGGACATGGGCTTCAAGGCGATCATCAACAACAAGCACTGGGGCCTGATCCACAAGAACGAAGTGTTCAAGTTCCTGCGCCCGGGTAAGGAAGAAAAGGGCTTTATCAAAGAGATCCGCGCCGACGGCAACATCAGCCTGAGCCTGCAACCGGTCGGCCAGGAAGCGGCCTCCAGCCTGAACTCGAAGATCCTCGCCAAGTTGCGTGAAAACAACGGCACCTTGCCGGTCAGTGACAAGAGCGACCCTGCGGTGATCAGCAACTTGTTCGGCGTGAGCAAGGGCAACTTCAAGAAGGCCATCGGTGCGCTGTATAAGCAGGGCCAGATTGTGATTCATGCGGATCGTATTGAACTAAGCTGAGTGCGTTTTGCTCTTCTGTAGGCGCCCATTGGCGTCTACAGAGGTCGCCTCAATGAATAAGAAAACGCTGTTCGCCTACCTTGGCACGTTGCTCGCCTTCCTGATTCTGGACGGCCTCTGGCTCGGCGTCATCATGGGGCCCACCTATAAGTCCCTGCTGGGTCCACTGATGCTGGATCAACCACGCCTCTTGCCTGCAACGCTGTTTTATCTCCTTTATGTGCTCGGTTGCGTCGTGTTCGTGGTCTTGCCAAGTGCAAGCTGGCAACGCGCCGCGCGCCTGGGCGCCTTGCTTGGCCTGGTCGCCTACGGCACCTATGACCTGAGTAACTGGGCCACGCTGCAAGGCTGGTCCGCGCAATTGGCGATCATGGACATGGCTTGGGGGACGTTCCTGACCGCCGCATGCTGCACAGTGGGTTACCTGTGTGCACAACGAGTGCGCCGCTGATTGTGTACAGGATGTATGTGCACCGTTGCTGAGCGTAGTGCCGCCCTATAGGCGCTTATCAATCTCTTTGGAACGCCGTGCCAGCGGGATTGCGTTCAATTGGCACGCATTCTGCTGACTCTCTCGTATACAAACCATGCCGCCTCCCGTATGCACCCCGCGACGGAAGCGCAGGCCGGTATTTCGAGGAGCCCAGCGATGACCGAACAATTGCCCAAAGGCTACAGCCCGCGCCTATATAACCAGGACTTGGGCCCGCTGCCGCAGAAGTGGACCTGGTACAACATCTTCGCATTCTGGATGAGCGACGTGCACAGCGTCGGCGGCTATGTGTTCGCCGCCAGCCTGTTCGCCCTGGGCCTGGCCAGTTGGCAGGTGTTGATCGCGTTGCTCGCGGGCATTTGCATCGTGCAGTTGATCGCCAACCTGGTGGCCAAGCCGAGCCAGCAGGCTGCGGTGCCTTATCCGGTGATCTGCCGCCTGGCGTTTGGGGTGTTCGGCGCGAATATTCCGGCGGTGATTCGTGGTCTCATCGCCGTGGCCTGGTACGGGATTCAGACGTACCTGGCGTCGAGTGCCTTGATCATCGTGGTGCTGCGCTTCTTCCCACAGATGGCGGTGTATGCAGAACCGCATTTTGCAGGCCTGTCCTACCTTGGCTGGTTTGGTTTCCTCAGCCTGTGGGTGTTGCAGGCGGCGGTGTTCTGGGCGGGCATGGAGTCCATCCGCCGTTTTATCGATTGGGCAGGGCCGGTGGTATACGCGGTCATGTTTGTACTGGCGGGTTGGATCGTGTGGAAGGCCGGCTGGTCGAACATCAGCTTTACCCTGGCGGAAAAATCCCTGTCGGGCTGGCAGGCATTTGGCCAGGTGATTGTGGCGACGGCGCTGGTGGTGTCGTACTTCTCCGGCCCTACCTTGAATTTCGGCGATTTCAGCCGTTACTGCCGCAGCATGCAGGACGTGCGACGCGGCAACTTCTGGGGGCTACCGGTGAATTTCCTGGCGTTTTCCCTGGTGACCGTGGTGATTGTCTCGGGCACCTTGCCGGTGTTTGGCGAAATGCTGCATGACCCGATCGCCACCGTGTCGCGCATCGACAACAGCATGGCCGTATTGCTCGGTGCCTTTGCCTTCGTCACCGCGACCATCGGTATCAACATCGTCGCCAACTTCGTCTCGCCGGCGTTTGACTTCGCCAACGTCGCGCCGAGCAAGATCAGCTGGCGCGCCGGCGGGATGATCGCTGCCGTGGCCTCGATCTTCATCACCCCGTGGAACCTGTTCAATAACCCGCTGATGATCCACTACACCCTGGATATCCTCGCGGCGTTTATCGGCCCGTTGTTCGGGATCCTGCTGGTGGATTTCTACCTGATCAAAAAACAGCAGATCGACGTGGACGCCCTGTTCGATGACAGCCCGAACGGGCGCTATTACTTCGACGGCGGGGTGAACTGGACAGCGGTCAAGGCGTTGGTGCCTGCGACGCTGGTGGGCGTCGCGATCACCTTCACCCCGGCCTTGCAGGGCATGGCCAACTTTGCCTGGTTTACCGGGTGCTTCCTGGGTGGGCTGTTTTTCCTGGTGTTGGCGCGGCGTGAACAGGTGCGTGTGCCTGCGCCGCTGGTTGCCGGTTGATCAGCACCGAGCCCGCTACCAACAAGCCTGCTCCAGCGACCACCAACGCCGGTTGCAGGCCACCGCTCAAGTGGCTGCTGACCGACGCCAGCAACGGCCCGCTCAATTGGCCGATGGCAAAGCTGGCGGTCAACAGCCCGGTGCTGCGCTGGTAGCCATGGGGCGCGACTTCCCGCAGCCGGGCCATCACCAACTGCATGCAGGCCAGGAACGGCCCACCACACAGCAGGACCCCCAGTGCCAGGCCCCAGCCGTTGCCCAGCAAGCAGGCAAACACCCCCGCCGCTTGCAGCCAGAGCGTGGCCATCAGCCAGCGGCGCGTGGTGTTCGGGTCCTTGCGGCGCAGGGTCGCCACCACCACACCGATCGCGGCCGCCAGGCCGAAGCACGGCCAGAACAGGTCAGCCTGCCAGACGCCCTTGAACTGTGCGCTGGCCATCTGCGACAGAAACGTTGCCGGGATGATGTAGCCCAGGCCGTACAACACGTAGATCCAGCACAAGTGCGCGATGCTGCCGTTGCTGCCTGCGTCGGAGTGGCCGGTCAGGGGGGCGGCGGCAGACGGCTTGGGCAGAAACGGCAGAATCGCCAGTAACATCACCAGCGCCACCGCGCCGTACACCAGCCATAACGTTGCCGAGCTTTGCCCCAGCAGGTTCGAGCCCAGCGCCAGCAGGCCGGTCAATAGAATCCCCAGCCCCGGCCCTGCGAACACCAAGGCACCCAGGCGTGGACGCCCGGCGGCCATCGCCAGCGGCTGGCTCAGGCTGGTGATCATCACCAGCGCCCAGGCACTCGCGACACCGGTGCCAAAGCGCAGCAACAGATGCGGCCAGAAACCATGGGCCCAGTACGACGCCAGGGTCAGCAGCACGCACAGCCACAACCCGCCATACAAACGGCCACGCACGTGGTGATGGCTGCGCGCGAAGATCGAATCCACCGCGCCCACGAAGTAGCCCAGGTAATTGGCGGCGGCGATCAGGCCGGCGCCGGTCAAGTCGATCTGCCCTTCACTGAGCAGGTGGGGCATTTGCGGGGTGAGGGCGAAGCGGCCAATGCCCATCGCCATCATCAGGGCGACAAAGCTGGCTGTTAAGCGAATCAAGGGAGACATAGGTCAGGTTTCCTGCGGGTAAGCGAATACCTTCAGGCTAAGACGGATTGACTTTCTGTAAAATTGAATAATAGTGAGTAACTTGTTCAGTTTTGGAGAAAGTCATGGAGTTCAGTCAATTGCGCATTTTCCAGGCCGTGGCGGAAGAGGGCTCCATTACCCGTGCGGCTGACCGCTTGCATCGGGTGCCGTCGAATCTGTCGACGCGCCTCAAGCAAATGGAGGAGCAGCTTGGTGTAGAGCTGTTCGTGCGTGAACGCCAACGCTTGCAGCTTTCTCCTGCGGGCAAGGTGCTGCTGGACTACAGCACCCGTCTGCTGGCCCTGCATGACGAGGCCCACGGTGCCGTGCAAGGTGGGCAACCGGCTGGCGATTTTGTATTGGGCAGCATGTACAGCACGGCCGCGGTGCATTTGCCGAAGTTGTTGGCGGGCTATCACAAGGCTTATCCGATGGTGAACCTTCAGGTGCAATCGGCGCCCAGCGGGGAGTTGCTCGAAGGGTTGATCACCGGTCGCCTGGATGCGGCCTTTGTGGACGGTCCCATCACCATCGCCTCCCTGGACGGCATCGCACTGTGCGAAGAGCGCCTGGTGCTGATTTGCGAGGCCGACCACCCTCCCGTACGTGGCCCCCAGGATGTCGCTGGGCGCTCAGTGTTCACCTTCCGTCGCAGCTGCGCCTACCGCACCCGCCTGGAGACCTGGTTTTCCCACGAGCGCGTGGCCATGGGCCGGGCGATCGAGATCGAGTCCTACCAGGGCATGCTCGCCTGCGTGATCGCCGGATCGGGTGTGGCGCTGATGTCCGAATCGATGCTCGACAGCCTGCCCGGCAAGGACAGTGTGTCCGTTCATCCGCTGATAGGGCCTTTTGCCACTGCGACCACCTGGCTGATGTGGCGAAAGGGTATGCTCGGCGCTAACCTCAACGCATGGATCGACTTGCAGCAAGCCGACAAGGCTGCGGTTGTGCAAGACACACGCGCCATTGCTTGAGCGATCCGTCAGGATTTTGATGAATTCAGTAATAGTTCGTTGTGTTTTCGTTCAAGCAATACGTAGGACTTAGGGCTACTATCACTGTAGGAAAGGGCGACAGAACTTGCGCCTACTCGCATTACCCTTAAAGGGGGCAACCATGAAAGAGAAAATTCAAAACTGGCTCCATGACCTGGGTGTTGCACTGGGCTTGATCGAGCCTCCGCTGCAGCCGGTACCGATTCGCACAGATGACGAGCAGCGTCGTCCACGTCGCAGGTAAGTCCTGAAGCGCTCACGCGATTGAATCGCGCGGGCGCTCATGGCTGGGTTGTTCTTCAGGGCGTGTTCGGTTCCCTGTAATCAGACTGTATTCCCGTTCATTGGGTAGTGTGCCCAATTATCTGACGAGGCACGTGTCATCGTCAGAGCCTTCTTTTTATCCCGTCATCCATGCCCTTTTCCCCGTTTGTCCTTCTATATTTTTGCCTTCACATGGATGAATGGGCAGTGGTATGTCGAGTATTGATAGCGAAGGGATGTTGATTGCCGACAGAGTCGAACTCCGTCGGTTTCAATCGATCGAGCACGGGGATTTGCGCAGCGTGAGCGCGCTGGTGGTTCACCAGACAGATGCCCCGACCGCCCCGCACACCTTTAATGCCTACCTTGCCAAGGGCAACGGAGCACACTTTCTCATCGAGAAAAATGGTGTGATCTACCAGACGGCCAGCCTCAAGAAACGCTGTTATCACGTTGGCCGCTACTTGCGTTCCAAGTGCATGGCAACGGACAAGGCAACGTGCGACCCCGCCCGAATCCGAGCTATTCAAGCACTCACCTGGACCTTGCAGATCCGCGCGCTGGATCGGTATGAACGCACCAAGGGCTATCCTGAGCGATTCCCGATGAATGCGGACTCCCTGGGCATCGAATTGGTCGGCAAGCATCTGGATGCTGCACGTTATGAGGAGGTGACCGCGATGCAGAATCAATCTCTGCGATGGCTGGTGGGGGAGTTATATGGTCATTTCCGCCTGACGCCGGAGGACGTCTACAGGCATCCGCAAATCTCTTACAAACACCCCGGCGAAGCCAGCAGTGCGGTGTGGCAATGAGTCTGCGCCGATGGGCACTTGGCGTGTGGGTATTCCTCGCCGGATGCACGACTTCCCCTCCCGATATCGACGAAATTGCCCTTTTGGGCTTTCACTCCGAAGAGCCGGAACGCTGTCGACCCAGTGACGTTGCGCTGGATGAGCGACAGGTCGCGTCCTTTTTCAAGCGTGCTGAGCCCATTGATGGAGGCACGCTGCATGACGAGTACGAATGGGCGCCTTGTTACCTTGAAGGCACACTGAAATATCATGGCAAGGCGTGTGTGTGGCGGGTGAGGGCGGGGGCGACAGGGGAGATCGAATGCCCGGCAGTCGAGCAATATTTCGGCTGTAAGGATTGTGTTGATTTGTTTAAAGGTCTCAGCAGCGGGGAGGAGTGAGCAAGCGCTGTGGGTCTGCCGGTCAGCCCTTGGCGTTCGATTGTCGGAATCGGACTACCTGTCAGTCGGAATCAGCTGGCTTATCTAATTCTAGAAATACCCATAGCTTGAAACTCAAGCGCCTCTTCATAGCGCCCCAACGTTTTATTGAGTGCCTCTTTTCGAGGTGTCAGTCAGAGTTGTTGGAGACAAAGCTATGTTGCTCTCTTCAGTTCCTCCGGTCGCCGCGTCACTCATCACCACCACCGACTGTGTTTTACAGGCTGCGCCTGTGTCGAAAGGCTGGAGGGCCGACGCGCCCAGAAACGTCGTGTTTCTTTCCCCGGCATTGACCAGGCAGGCGCTGCTCATACAGATCGCGCTCCTGCGTCCAACAACCATCATTGTTGGAGACCAACCCATCGATGCGGATGTCCTGGAGCAATGGCGTACCTCCCACCCTTTTGGAAACCTCTGTTTGATCCGCAGAGGGACGAGCCTGGACAAGATACGACTGGACCTGTGTGAATCCCACGCCATTCAAGTACTCAACACCCCAGGGGTGAACGCGCCGCATGTGGCCGCCTACATCCTGCGTTGGCTGAGACTGGCGGATGGTTCCATCCCCCGGGACGTGCGCGTACTGGGATACGGTAATGTGGGGAAAGAGCTGGTCAACCTGTTGCTTGATCGAGATCCCGATGTTCGGATCAGAGTGTTGGTCCGGCCAGGTCGAGCGCCGGATACTCTCGGGAATGCCGCTTCCGACAGTCGAGTGTCATTTGTCGTGGACTGGTTCGAGGCCTTGGAGGGCGCCGCTGCTGTGGCAGTGTGCGTATCCCTCAATGACGAGTCCGTTCATCGCCTTGATCGGGCTCTTATTCAGTGCCTGCACCGACAAGCCCGCCTGATCTGTGTCGCCAAGCCGGATGTCTTTAGCGACGGTGCGTTGCATGCCCTGGCCGAGGCTGAAAATATGCAGCTGGTATTGGACTATGGGCCAGCGACATTGGATGCGTTCCGGCAACGCACGCAGACGCTCGGCTGCGAGGTCTCCACCTGGTACAGGCCTGCGACGCTCACTACCCAGGCATCAACCACCGAGGCCTGCCAGCGCGACCTTGACTATGCCGTTTCAATACAGCTGAGTTTGATGGCCTTGCGCGGTCTGGTGAGGCGTAAACTTGCACAATCATTGACGCTCCCTTCTCTGCCGGTAGATTCCAGTGCGCCGCGTGTGTCGATTATCGGCAGAGGCATCAATGGCCTGTTCCAGGCCGTGATGCTCCGGTTGGCGAATTATCAGGTCACCGTGTATGGGGGAGATCAGAAGAGCGATGGCACCGGTTATGCCGATCTGTATTTGGCCGTTGAATGCAATCGTGCAGGTATCGAGCTGTTTGAAAGGTTTCTGGCTGACAATCCAACGCTGACACGATTCGCGCTGGCTCGGGATGTTGAGGTTTCGGGCTACGGCCTGGAACTTATCCATTTAAAGAGGGAGATCAAGGCGCTTTTGAGAGGCTCCGGGGTTCGGTTTCCGTCACAGTTTCTGAGTCGGGTTCAGATCGCCGAGCGGAGCAGGGGGCACTTCGTGGTTATAGCCAGTGAGGAGGGCGGAACTTCGATAGTTCACTGTTGCGCCCATCACCAAGTAGCAGCCGGAGGCACCTACGCCGGCGGCACAATCCAAGGACTGTTATGGGCCTCCCTGGTCCAGGAGATCATCCAGGCAAACCAGAACCTGGCGGTTGAATGAAAAAAACGGGCGCGACATCCGACGTCGCGCCCGCTGAAGAAACCCCTCTAAAACCCGCTGTCTCTCAAACCGCGCTGGCCGCTACACCTTCTGGCCGACGCGACAACAAGCTCACCACCACAAAGCTCACCAGCCCCACCGCCAGGCTGTAGTAGATCGGTGTGTTCGCATCCAGCCCATCCTTGATCATGAACACCAGCGCCGTGACAAAGCCCAGGGTCATGGAGGTGATCGCGCCGGAGGTGGTGGCACGCTTCCAGAAGATCGCACCGATCAGCGGGATCAACATGCCGCCCACCAGCAGGTTGTAGGCCAAGGTCAGGGCGCTGATCACATCGCTCACCACCAGGGCGATGCCCAGCACGGCAATGCCGGTCAGCATCGTGAACAGGCGGTTGACGGCCAGGCTCGACTGTTTGCCGCCACGCAGGCGCGGCAGCAGGTCTTCGGTCAATACGGTGGAAGCGGCGAGTAAACCGGCGCTGGCGGTGGACATCATCGCGGCCAGTGCAGCGGCAATCACCAGGCCACGGATGCCGTCTGGCAGTGAGGCTTTGACGATAGCGGCAAACGCATTGTTGACGTTGTCCAGGTCCGGAATCAGCACGTGCGCGGCCATGCCGATCAGCGCACAGGCCAGGCCGTAGAGGATGCAGTAGAAACCGGCGAAGGTGCCCGCGTACTTGGCGACCTTTTCGTCACGGGCGGTGAACACCCGCTGCCAGATGTCCTGGCCGATCAGGATGCCGAAGAAGTAGATCATGAAGTAGGTGATGATCGTGTCCCAGCCGATGGCGGTGAAGCTGAAGCTCGACGCCGGCAGCTTGGCGACCAACTCGTCCCAGCCGCCGACGCGGTACAGGCAGATCGGCAGCAGGATAAACATCAGGCCGACAGTCTTGATCACGAACTGCACGATGTCGGTCAGGGTCAGCGACCACATGCCGCCGATGGTCGAGTACACCACCACCACGCCACCGCCGAGCAGCACCGAGATCCAGAACGGCAGGCCGAACAGCACCTGCAACACGGTGCCGATGGCCAGGATTGATGTCACGCCGATCATCAGCGCGTAGGCCAGCATGATCACCGCACTGGCCTGGCGGGCCATGGGGTTGTAGCGTTTTTCCAGGACTTGGGTCACGGTGAAGATCTTCAGCTTCAGCAGCGGCTTGGCCAGGAACAGGTTCAACGCAATGATGCCCATCCCCAGCGCGGCACACAGCCAGAAGCCGGAAATGCCATGCACATAACCCAGGCGCACGGTGCCGACGGTGGACGCACCGCCCAATACGGTGGCGGCCATGGTGCCCATGTACAGCGACGGGCCCAGGTTGCGCCCGGCCACCAGGTAGTCTTCGTGGGTCTTGGCGCGGCGCATGCCGTAGTAGCCGAGCACGAGCATGCCGGCGGCGTAGATGAGTACGACGAATAAATCCAAAGCCATGACGGCGGTTCTCCGATTATCGTTCTTATGGGCGATCAGGCGGCTGGTTGCAGCGCCGGTTTAACGCGCGCATCCGTGCGCTTGCTGCGAGGGTCGGCGGGCCCGTAGACGGCCGCCGGTTCCGGGAACATGCGTAGCAAAGTCAGGTACACCACCGACGCCAGCCCCAGCGTCACCGGCAGGCTGATATCGATGCCGTCGGCCAGGTTGCCCAGTGGCCCGACAAACTGCCCCGGCAGGTTGACGAAGCACAGGCCCACCAGCGCACTCGGAATCCACGCGCCCAGCCCGCGCCAGTTCCAACCATGGCTGAACCAGTAGCGACCGCCGGTTTCTCCACGGGTGAATACCTGCAGGTCATCCGGGCAGTAGAAGCCGCGACGCACGATCAGGCCGATGATCATCATCACCATCCACGGCGTGGTGCAGGTGATGATCAGCACGGCGAAGGTCGACACGCTCTGCACCAGGTTGGCGGCGAAACGTCCGATAAAGATGAAGGCAATCGACATTACCCCAATCAGCAAGGTGGCCTTGACCCGCGACAACAGGCGCGGGAACACGCTGGACATGTCCAACCCGGTGCCATACAGCGAGGTGGTGCCGGTGGACATGCCGCCGATCACCGCGATCAGGCACACCGGCAGGAAGAACCAGGTCGGTGCCACCGCCAGCAAACCGCCGACGTAGTTATTCGCCGCGATGTAGTCCGGTGCCTTGATCGCTACGATGGTCGCGGTGGCCAGGCCGAACAGGAACGGGATCAGCGTCGCGATTTGCGCCAGAATCACCGCCAGCATGATGCGCATTTTCGGCGTCTCACGCGGGATATAGCGCGACCAGTCGCCGAGGAACGCCCCGAAGGAAATCGGGTTGCTCATGGCCACCAGTGCAGCGCCGATGAAGGCGGCCCAGAAACCGGTCTGGCCCAGCGCGACGGTGCCGGCGAAATGGCTGTCGAAGGCGGGCGCGAAGGCGAAGATGCCCAACAGGAACAACAGGCTCGCCGCCCACACCGCAATGCGGTTGACCCACAGCATGAAGCGAAAACCGTAGATGCACACGGTCAGCACCAGAATGGCGAACACCCCGTAGGCCAGGCCCAGGGTCAGGTCGGTTTCCGGCAGGCCGATCAGGCGTTTCGCACCGCCCACCAGCGCATCACCCGAACTCCACACCGACAGTGAGAAGAAGGCAATCGCGGTCAGCAGCGACAGAAACGAGCCGACGATCCGCCCGTGCACACCAAAGTGCGCACCGGAAGACACGGCGTTGTTGGTGCCATTGATCGGCCCGAACAGGCCCATGGGCGCCAGGATCAGCGCGCCCACCAGCACACCCAGCACAATCGCCCAGACGCCGGCCTGGAATGACAGGCCGAACAGCACGGGGAAGGAGCCCAGCACGGCGGTGGCAAAGGTATTGGCACCGCCGAAGATCAGTCGGAACAGATCCTTGGGCCCGGCGGTACGTTCGTGGTCCGGGATCTGCTCGACCCCGTTGGTTTCTATCTTTCGAATACTTTTATCGTTGTTTTTATTATTCATGATCTGCTCCGATCACATTGGCTAAGGGGGCGGCAGCCCTTCCGGCATAGCGGACAAATGTTCGTGACAGGCCAGCCACAGGCCTTCTTCTTGTTCTGTGCGAGATCCTTGCCGTGTGAAGACAATGGTCTCGCGTTCCTGGCTAAAGAATTGCTCCCCGTTCATGCGCAGCTCGGTGGCCACGTCATGCATAAAAATCGCCACGTCGCCTTGCAGGCTGACCACGGCGTTGCTCGAGGAGCAGGACAGCACCTCGAACCCCTCATCCCGGCGCCAGCTGTCCCACAACGCCTGGTAGGCATCGCGGCTGAGCAGCGGCTGGGGGAGGGTGTGGAACACAAAGCTGGCATCCGCCGTGAACGCGCCGAAGTAGGCGGCGCGGTCATTGCGGGCGAAGGCCGCCACCAGTTCGGCGGCGGCTTGCAGCACTTCGCGGGTGCTCATCAGCGGTGCGCCACGCCCGGCAGTACGCAGAGCATCTCGTACAGCAGGTTGGCGCCCAGCAGTGAGGTGTTGCCGGTGGTGTCGTAGGGTGGCGAAACTTCTACCAGGTCACAACCAATCAGGTCGAGGCCCTGGCAGCCACGGATGATCTCGATTGCCTGGATGGTGGTCAGCCCGCCGATTTCCGGGGTGCCGGTGCCCGGTGCCCAGGCCGGGTCGATACCGTCGATGTCAAAGCTCAGGTACACCGGGCCGCCACCGACTTTCTCACGCACTTCGGCCATCAGCGGCGCGAGGGAGTGGTGCCAGCATTCTTCGGCCTGGACCACGCGGAAACCCTGCTTGCGGCTCCAGTTGAAGTCTTCGGCGGTGTAGCCTTGGGCGCGCAGGCCGATCTGCACCACGCGGTCGCAGTCCAGCAGGCCTTCTTCCACAGCGCGGCGGAAGGTGGTGCCGTGGGCGATTTTCTCGCCGAACATATGGTCGTTCACATCGGCGTGGGCATCGATATGCACCAGCCCGACCTTGCCGTGTTTCTTGTGGATCGCCCGCAGGATCGGCAGGGTGATGGTGTGGTCGCCACCCAGGGTCATCGGGATCACGTCGTGTTCGAGGATCTCGTCGTAGGCTTCTTCGATGATGCGCACGGCGTCGAGCAGGTTGAAGGTGTTGATCGCCACGTCGCCGATGTCTGCCACCGACAGCGAGTCGAACGGTGCAGCGCCGGTGGCCATGTTGTAGGGGCGGATCATCACGGATTCGGCGCGGATTTCACGCGGCCCGAAGCGGGTGCCGGCGCGTAGCGAGGTGCCGATGTCCAGGGGCACGCCGATGAAGGCGGCGTCGAGGCCCTTGGCTGTTTGCAGGTGGGGAAGTCGCATCATGGTGGCGATGCCGGCAAAGCGCGGCATTTCGTTGCCGCCCAGTGGTTGGTGGAAAATCTTGTCCACGGGAGTGCCTCATCGTTGTTTTGTTTATTAGGGCCTGATTCTGCGAAATACCGGGAAACGAAAGAATCGGTAGGGGCAAATACTTAGTTCAGATTTTTCTAAACTAATGCCTGGGGTAAACTGCCCCCGACCTTTGTAGGAGCGAGCTTGCTCGCGAAAACCGTCAACGATGACGCAGCGCATCTGGTTTTACGCGGCGCTCTCAGGTTTTTCGCGAGCAAGCTCGCTCCTACAGTTACAGCGTTTTTGGAGGCCCCATGGCCAACGCCTTGCCCGACCTGAAACTCCTGCGCATCTTCGTCAGCGTCGTGCGCCACCAGGGGTTCGCCAATGCCCAGCACGAACTCAACCTGTCCACCTCGGCCATCAGCACCTATATGAGCCAGCTGGAATCGGCATTGGGCCTGGTGCTGTGTCATCGAGGCCGCGGCGGGTTCAGCCTGACCAGCAAAGGTGAGCTGTTCCATCAGGAGACCTTGCGCCTGCTCGGTGAACTGGAAGGCTTCGAGCAATACGCCGCCGCGTTGAAAGGCGAGTTGCGCGGCACGCTCAAATTGGGCGTACTCGACTCCACTGTCAGCGACAAGGCGTTGCCATTCGCCGAAGTCATCGGCGCCTACAGCCTGGAGCACCCGGCGGTGCACCTGCACTTGTCGGTGATGAGTCCCTACGAGCTGCAACTCGGCGTGCAGGACAACCGCCTGGACCTGGCAATCGGCGCCTTCTCCAACCGCATGAGCGGGCTGGTCTACATGCCGCTGTACCGCGAGCAGCACTGGCTGTATTGCAGCACCCGTCACCCTCTCTTCAACGAGCGGCGTATTCCCGAGCAAGTCATCACCCAGCAACGCATGGTCGGGCGCGGCTATTGGAGCCAGGCCGAACTGGCGCGCCATGGCTTCAAGCACAGTGCGGCAACGGTGGAAAGTATGGAGGCGCAGCTGATCCTGGTGCTGTCCGGCGCCTACATCGGCTACCTGCCCGAGCACTATGCCCAGGCCTGGGCCGACAAGGGCGATTTGCGCGTGTTGCTGCCGGCGACCTTCGGCTACCAGGCACCGTTTTCGATGATCATGCGCCGTGGTCGCAGCCGTGAACCGCTGATCCAGACCTTCCGCGATCTACTCAAAGCCCAGCTCAACCAGGCCTGATAACACCATGTCCAGACCCCAATGTTCCCGCTGCCTACGGCCCGTCACCCATTGCCTGTGCGCGCTGATCCCCAGCCTCGACAGCCGCACCCGCGTGCTGCTGTTGCAGCACCCGAGTGAGGTCAACCATGCGCTGAACACCGCGAGGCTGGCAGCGCTGGGCTTGAACAACGCGCAGTTGGTGGTGGGGGAGGTGTTCGAGGATCTGCCGACGTTGTTGAACCCACCCGGTTATCAGGCGCGACTGTTGTTTCCGTCGGACGATGCACAACCCCTCCAAAGCTATGTGCCAGGCGAACAGCTGCTGTTGCTGGTGGTCCCTGACGGCACCTGGCGCAAGGCGCGCAAATTGTTGCACCTCAACCCGATGCTGGCAGCGTTGCCCCGGGTGACGTTGGCGGGCGACGCCGTATCACGCTATCGGCTGCGCAAGGCTCCCGGACCGGGGGCATTGTCCACTATCGAGGCGATTGCACAGGCCCTGCAAGTGTTGGAAGCCCCCACCTCCTTCGAGCCATTGCTGCGTCCGTTCGATGCACTGATCGAAGGGCAGATTGCAGCGATGGGCGCAGCGGTCTTCGAGAAGAACCATGGCTGAATCAACGCGCTACATAGCTACCGGAGCCATCGACGGGTAGTGGATAGGCTGATCATTTCAAGGAGTGTGAAATGATTGAGCCGATAGCGACACGACAGCAGGCAGACCCATTGGCTGAGTTCATGGCGCAGCAGCGAGCGCTGGGGCCTTTGGTCGCAGGCGACGAGTGGGCGACCCTGCAAACCGTGGACGCCCTGCATGAAAAGTTCGCCGCGTTCATGGCCGGGTTGGATGACGATGGCCAGCGCGAATATGTTCGCCTGCAACGGGCCTTGATCGAGGCCCAGGCGGAGGTTGAGCGTACTATTCGTCAATTCGTCACACAGTTTGAACACCAGAGCCTGGAGCGTTTGCGAACGGGGCTCAAAGACCTCACCGGTCAAGTCGTTGATCCCAAAACCCAGCACATCACCACCACCTATTCGTATGGCCCTCGCCGCCATCGGCGCGACCTGGCAGACCACGCCAATGAGCCCAAGGTCGTCCGGCTTTCGCTGTGGGACGCCGCCTGCATGAACTATGACGGGCTGACCGGATGGGATTACCCCGGCCATGACGGCGTGGCAACGTCCAGCAGGCTCAGTATCGACCTCAGCCCCGAGGACTTCATCGCGTTGGTGCGCGAACTCGATCTCGGCGGCCAACTCAGAACCCTGCTTGACGATAACCTGCACAAGGGTAAGCCGTTGGGCCAGGCGATTGTGAACCTGGGGCGCCTTGAGCTTGAGTTCGCCCTGATTGCAGCCCTGAAAGACTCGAACATCACTCGAATCGACCGGGAAAAATACCGGCATATCAAGCAAGCACTGGAGCAGGACGAGGGGTGGGGGCACTGCGAGGAAATGCAGCTGTTCATCCCCGACGGCATGGACAACATCGGTTGGGTGCCTCAATTCATCGGCAACACCGGGCAAATACTCAGCAAGCCGCCGGGGGACAGCCTGAACATCCCCCACCTGGTGTTTTCCGTTAACGGTTGCAAAGGCGCGTTCAGTTACTTTCCCCGTCGGCCGGGCGGGGGCGACCTGCGTCATTTCGACAGCCAACGGGAAGCCTGCCAGGAGTTTTATGTGGCCTTCAGTGCTTTCTACCGAAAGGGCTGGGTGGCGTGGTTATACGTGGTCATGTCACAGCCCGACAGCGAGCGCTTGACCAGACTCAGACGAGGCGCCACCCGCGAAACCGGGCTCAGTCCTTTTGCCGAGGCACTACAGGATCTGTTTCTTGAGGTGTTCGAGCCTCGCCTGGAGGACCGGACCGGCTATACCCGTAAAGTCGTGACCAAAGCACCGCCCGTCAGCTTGGGCGATCTCCACCTGGCGCGCATTCGCGCCAACCTCAAGGGCCTGGCCAACGAGACACCGGGATTTCTGCCGACCCTTGCCGGTATCGCTCGCACCGTGATCGGCGAGGTGCTGGAGCTATTGCTGATGCCGGTACCCGGGCCGCTCAAGGGTTTGGCGCGTGTACGGGCAGTCGCGTTGTTCGCGGCGCTCGGTGAGGGGTTGCTCAACGGAATTTCCAGTGTGCTCGAGGGGCATGCTGGGGAACTGGTCCTGGCTTTTTCCGACCTGGCCGACCTGCTGATCAACGGGCGGCTGCATAGCCGCCTGGCGTTCAGTGTACGGCGGCGCCATCAAGCCTTGTATCAACGCCTTTCGCAAATGCCCGCCGCCAGCATCAAGGACAGTGCGGGGTTGAGTAGCCCCCAGTTGCTTGAGCGCATGTTGCTGCCCTCCCAGGCGCCTGCGCATGAGCTGCAGGCCGTTCTGGAAACCAGCGGTACCTCACGGGAACAATTGGAGCGTGTCTGGGCAGGCGAACGTCCATCAGCCTCGTTGGTGGAGGCGGCGCATCGGTTCAACGCCGACCGGCTGATTGACTGGGCCGCCAACTCGGTCGATTCCAACCGGCCAGTGCCTATGGGGGCGTTCGAAGTCATGGGCCCGTTGCTGACCCAGCTGCCGGCGTGGCCGGTGGATACGGCGTTGAGGATCGTGAGTGCACAGGGCCAAGAGTTACGGCGCTACAGCAGGGATGCGACCCGCCCGACGACGATCGTGATCACGGTTACCGCCCTGGATAACCACCAGTTTGGCTACTCTGCACCGCAGCGCATCACCGCGCACCTGTCCCACGCGGTGGTACAACTTTTACCCTCGATTTTTTCCGCCGGCGAACAGGCGGTCCGTTTGCAACTGGCGGCCCAGGCTCAGGCGTCGCGGTTCGATCTGTTCGAAGCCTTGACCCGCTTTGCCGACACCCATCGCTTGGCCGCTAACCGCGCGTCGGCCTTCGTGCGCAAGTGGCTGCCCGACAGCCTTGGGCATGACTATCCGGTGCCCGATGTGATCGAGGTGCTGCGCGCATTGCACCCCGACGTCAGCCTGCCCAGGTTGCTGGAGGTGCTGGAACAGCATCCGCTGTCGCTTGAACAGCAAACCCGTTTGATCGAGGTGCGGCAGCAACCCGAGCAGCTCTACGACGCGCTCAAGGTTGCCGCGCAGATGGCGCGTGCCGAGGCGCTCATTGACCGGATCTACCACCGCCGCAGCTTTGACCAGCAGACCCAGGCGTGGGTCCAGGCGTTCGCCCGCAGTGCGTTGAGGGCTATCGGCAAGCACCTGATTGTTCGCCCTCCAACCTACGTTCCCCTGGATCGTGACAAGCATGCCGTGTTGATCCTCGACCATGGTGATGGGGAGTTTTCGCCCTATGATCCGGGCAGCCAGGGCGCCGGCGTGCAGCAGGGCGGCGCGGATGGGTTTTTCCGGGTGCTGCTGAGCCAACTCTCCGATCACGATCGCGCCCGGTTTGGTGCCGATATGCCCGCGGCCATCACTGGGTTTCGTCATCAAGTGGCCCAGGCAATGCTGCGCAATCGTGCACCGCAAGGCACGTTTTACCCGGTACTGCGCGACATCGCGCAGTACGCGAGTGACGTCGACACCAGGCGCATTGCACCCGAGCCCGATGCCTTGGGGTTGTTCTCTCTGGAATCGGACCGCTATTTGTTCATCGATAGCCAATATTTCAAAGTGACCCAGGCGGATCGAACCCGAGCCTGGCGCATCCGCCATCCGGCCCTGGACGATGCGTATGCGCCGCTGCTGAGCCACAACGGCGCGGGCGCGTGGCGGCATGAATGGGAGAACCCGCTGACCTGGGACGGGCATAAACCCTTTTACCGCCTGGGCCCCAGGTTTCGCACATTGACCCCCGATGCCATCGACCAGGTTCAGCAGATCAGCGGGGTGACGCCGGACATACTGCGCAAGGTGCATGTGCGCAGCGAACCGCCGCCGGTGCTTTTGGTGGAGACGTTCGAGCGCTTGAATATCTTTGAACGGGTCAAGCAAGGGCTGGAGACGGGCTCGGAATTTATCGTCCAGGTGCTCGATGAAATAACCCCCGACAGCGCGGATGCGTTGGTAGGGCTGCCTGGCGCTGCACGTGAAGATCAGGTCACGGCGCTGGAGGCCAAGGTGAATATGGACAAACTGCAGATGCATGCTCAGTTTTTTGATGTGCTGCGTCTGAAGAATCAACAGTCCGACGACCCCCTGGTTCAGTTGATTCTGCGTCAGTTCCCTGGGTTGACGGTGGGGATTGCACAGGACTGGGTACAGCATGCCGCGCCGTCGGAGCTTACGCGCTTGAGGGGGGGGCGGGTACCTGCCTCCCTGCTGCAAGAAGCGCGCTGGTGGACCCGCTGGTTGCGCGTCTGCCGCGCCTTGGAAGGCGTGCACCTTTCCCCACTGGCGAATGATGACAGCTCACGGTTGATGCTGCATGAGATGGCTCGCCGTGAGGGATGGCCAGCCCATTTGCGAGTCGAAGTCTGGGACGCCCATCGGATGATCGACAGCGTTGGTCCTGCTGATGGGGCTCTACGGCGAGTGTTGAAGCCGACCGTGGGCCAATACCAAGCGTACTCCCCGCGGCCTGGTGACGGCTTGCAGGCTGTGGGCGCTCGGGCGCCGTTTCTGGAAGCCTTGCTCAGTGCATTACCGCCTGCCGAGCGACAGACGTTGGGCTACACCCATATGGGCGGGGTGGCTGAGTTGAGGGCGGAGATGGGCAGCCGGCTTAGTCGCGACTGGCCGGGCATGCAGGCCATTCTCAAGATGCAGCGTGTACCAGAAACGGGCGTGTCAAAGCGCCTGGAAGACGGGCGTGTGGGGTATCCGTTGAGTGGTGGTACCGAGTTGGGGCCGGTGGACCGCCAACAAGTGGCCCGCATGCGCGAGTTGTTTCCTGCCATGACGGACCGGGAAGTCTTCGAGATGTTGGAGAATATCAGTGACTCCGTGGCCCAGCGTGAGGAGGCTATCGACTTCAAGTTCAGGGAGCGGGGGCGTATGAATCGGCTGCTGGATCACTGGTGTCGTCAGGGAGAGGCAGCGGACACTCTCCGGCGAAATGAAGTCGCTGAGCGGATTCGGCGCTGCTGGCGTAAAGAAGTCTCCACACGAGGCGTGGACTTCGAACTCAATCTGGATGATTTGGAGGTCAGTGACCTGCCGCCATTAGGGGCTCTTATGGCACATGTCCAATTGATGAGTTTAAGGAATAATCACCTGACAAGTTTGCCCACTCACTTCCTCAGGTGCTTCCCGAACGTGCGCTGGCTGTGTGCCAGTGGCAATCGTCTGGAGCGCCTCCCCTCGGGTTTGAATTACTTACCCTATCTGGTACAGCTGGATCTTGCTGACAATCGGCTCAAGTTCAACTTGGGGGACGTGATCGCCCTATCCGAATGGACTCAACTGACAAGCCTCGATTTGTCCGACAACCCGCTTAGGTTGGGCAAGCGGCTCAATCTTTATCCGCTGAAGCATTTGCGTGTATTGAAAATGCGGAATACGCAACTCGAGAACCTTCCACAGGGTGCCGTCACCTTGCGTAACCTGAGAGTGTTCGACCTTCGCGATAACCGTATATCCATACTTACCAGCAGTGATCTGTTTATTTTCCCCCATGTCAGTCGTGCGATGAATCTGCGCGGAAATCCACTGTCGGACGGAACGCTGCAAATGATGCGCCGCATGCGCGAGCAGCCTGATCGATCAGATATCCACTTTGGACTCGGCCCACAACACCTATCGCAGGCGGACCGTTGGCTGGCGGTGCTGCCATTGCAAGAGGTAACTGCGCATCACGAACGTTGGCGCTTCATGCAATCACAACCGAGATTCGAGAATTTTTTCTCATTGTTGGCATGTGTGAGTAATGACCCCAATTTTACGTCGATCGGCTATCGGGCTTTTAGAGAAGACCTGACTGCGCGAGTCTGGTCATTGATCGAACGTGCGGAGTTAAACCGTTCGCTGGCTGATGTTATGGCCGAGCAACTGTACGAAAGGGGCTACGGTAGAGATGGATGGGTGTTGGCGCTGAACCGCTTGGAGCTCAGGTTTCAAGCCACCGAGCTGTATTTTAGTGCAGACAATGAACGGGGTGTGTCTCTCATCCACTGTCTTCGTACCTTGAAGCGGCTGGACACTATCACGGAGATAGTGGTGAAGGTATTACCGTCCCAATCTCCCAGAGCGGCAGGCAACCGTATGTTGGCTTTCGCAATTTTGTTGGCTCGGGAATTGGAATTGCAACTTCCGTTGAAGGAACGCCTGGACAGAGAGTTGACCGTCAGCCCTGCGGAGGTCGCTGCTATGCATCAAAGAGTGATGATGGAGGAGGCGCAGGCTTTGTGGCCGTCGCCCTTGCTGGACGAGGAAGAGACGCTCTGGAGAGCCTTTCTGAAACAGAAGTATCAAGGGCGCTTTAACGAGAAGATTGACTATCACGGTTATGAAAGTCGGATGAATGATGCAATGGATAGGCAGGAACGCGGGGCGCTCAGCGAAGGTGAGTATCTACGGGAGGTGAACGGGCTAGCGGCGGCAAGGAATCAGGAAGAAGAAACGCTGTTTGTCCAGTTGACCGAGGAAGAATGGAGCGCATTCCTGGCTACTTATTCTATTGGGTAATAAGCACCATACTTTGCGTGATATGGCCCGCCAGCCTTTCCCGGTATGATGTGCGCCCCGCAGTCTGGATTGCGAATACGCCATGACCTTGCAGTACCCAACAATCGCCGATTGCGTCGGCAACACGCCCCTGGTCCGCTTGCAACGCATGGCGGGTGAAACCAGCAATACCCTGCTGCTCAAGCTCGAAGGGAATAACCCGGCCGGTTCCGTGAAGGACCGCCCGGCGCTGTCGATGATCACCCGCGCCGAGCTGCGCGGGCAGATCAAGCCCGGCGACACCCTGATCGAAGCCACCTCGGGTAACACCGGGATCGCCCTGGCCATGGCCGCCGCGATCAAGGGCTACAAGATGATCCTGATCATGCCCGACAACGGCAGCGCCGAGCGCAAGGCGGCGATGACCGCCTATGGCGCGCAGTTGGTGCTGGTCACCCAGGAAGAAGGTATGGAAGGCGCGCGTGACCTCGCTGAGCGCATGGCCGCCGAAGGCCGTGGCCTGGTGCTGGACCAGTTCGCCAATGGCGACAACCCCGAGGCGCACTACACCAGCACCGGCCCGGAAATCTGGCGCCAGACCCAGGGCACCATCACCCACTTCGTCAGCTCCATGGGCACCACCGGCACCATCATGGGCAACTCGCGCTACCTCAAGGAGCAGAACCCGGCGATCCAGATCGTCGGCCTGCAACCGATGGAAGGCGCGGCCATCCCAGGTATCCGCCGTTGGCCCGAGGAGTATCTGCCGAAGATCTACAACGCCACGCGTGTGGACCGCATCATCGACATGGCCCAGCGTGAAGCCGAAGACACCACCCGCCGCCTGGCGCGTGAAGAAGGCATCTTCTGCGGCGTGTCTTCCGGTGGTGCGGTGGCGGGCATGTTGCGCCTGTCCAAAGAAGTGGAAAACGCGGTGATCGTCGCGATCATCTGTGACCGAGGCGACCGATACCTGTCGACCGGCATCTTCGACGAACCCAACTGATGGCCAAGCACGAGAGAGGCCTGCGCTTCCAACCGACGGGCGGCAGCCGGGCCCCGCAGATTCCAGTGGGCAAGAAACAACGCCTGACCATCGAGCGCCTGGCCAATGATGGCCGTGGCATCGTGTTCTTCGAGGGCCGCACCTGGTTTGTGAACGGCGCGCTGGCCGGCGAAGAAGTCGAAGCCCGAGTGCTGGGGGCCCACGGCAAAATCGTCGAGGCGCGCACCGAGCGTGTCTTCAAGGCCAGCGAGCTGCGCCGCCCGGCGCCGTGTGCGCACGTTGGCCGTTGCGGCGGTTGCAGCGTGCAGCACCTGCCCCACACCGAACAGCTTGCCCTGAAACAGCGCATGCTCGCCGAGCAACTGTCCCGCGTGGCCGGTGTCGAACCGCAAGAGTGGGCCGCGCCGTTGAGCGGGCCGGAATTCGGCTACCGTCGCCGCGCCCGCGTGGCGGTGCGTTGGGATGCCAAGGCGAAACACCTGGACGTCGGTTTTCGCGCCGTGGCCAGCCAGGACATCGTCGCCATCGATGATTGCCCGGTGCTGGTACAGGCCTTGCAACCGATCATGCAGCGCCTGCCGAACATGCTGCGCCGCCTGAGCAAACCCCAGGCGCTGGGGCATGTGGAGTTGTTCAGCGGTACGTCCACTGCGGTGTTGCTGCGGCATATGGCGCCGTTGTCCGAAGCGGACCTGCAGGTGTTAAAAGAATTCTGCACTTTCCATGAGGCTCAATTGTGGCTGCATGGCGAGGGCCAGCCGGAGCCGGTCGACACTGATGCTGTCTTGGGCTTTCGACTGGAACAGTGGAATCTGGAGCTGGCTTACCGGCCGGGAGACTTCGTACAGGTCAACGCCGGGGTCAATGAAGCGATGGTTGCCCAGGCCCTGGAATGGCTGGCGCCACAACCCGACGAACGGGTGCTGGACCTGTTTTGCGGCCTGGGCAATTTCGCCCTGCCACTGGCGCGCCAAGTGCGTGAAGTGGTGGCGGTGGAAGGTGTGCAGACCATGGTGGACCGGGCGGCCGTGAATGCCATCAGCAACGATTTGCATAATGCGCAGTTTTTTCAGGCCGATTTGTCCCAGCCTTTGATTGACGCAGAATGGGCCAAACAGGGCTTTTCTGCGGTACTCTTGGACCCACCCCGTGACGGTGCCCTGGAGGTTGTGCGCAAGCTTGCGACCTTGGGCGCCAAGCGTCTGGTGTATGTGTCCTGCAACCCGGCTACGCTGGCGCGGGACACGGTTGAGTTGGTCAAGCAAGGCTACCGGCTAAAACGTGCCGGGATCCTCGACATGTTTCCGCAAACCGCGCATGTCGAGGCCATGGCGTTATTTGAAGCGGGCTAGGATGCCCGTTTAATCCGACTGGCCTGCGTTCTCCAGGGCCTGTGATCTGCCAGGGAGTCCGCAGTAAACGTCGGCGATGATTTTGGCGCATCGAAGGTGCGTCGTAGGGAAGGTAAGCAAGATGGTACAGGTGAGAGCACACCAGCCGATCAACACCGACGGCAGTATCAATCTCGAGGCATGGCTGGACCATGCCATCAGTGTCGACCCGGCACTGGACCGTGAAGCCTTGAAAGCAGCCTGCGAGTTCGCTCGTGAGTCTGAGCAGCAAGACAATGCGGCCAAGAACCTGTGGGCCGAAGGCACTTCAAGCTTTCGCACCGGGTTGGAAATCGCCGAGATCCTCGCCGATCTCAAGCTGGACCAGGATTCGCTGATCGCCGCCGTGCTCTATCGCGGCGTGCGTGAAGGGCATATCCCGTTGCCCACCGTCAGCCAGCGTTTCGGCACCGTGGTGGCCAAGTTGATCGACGGCGTGCTGCGCATGGCGGCGATCAGCGCCAGCCTCAGCCCGCGCCAGTCCATGGTGCTGGGCACCCAGGGCCAGGTCGAGAACCTGCGCAAGATGCTGGTGGCGATGGTCGACGACGTGCGTGTCGCCCTGATCAAGCTGGCCGAGCGTACTTGCGCGATCCGGGCGGTGAAGACCGCCGACGACGAAAAACGCAACCGCGTCGCCCGCGAAGTCTTCGACATCTATGCGCCGCTGGCGCACCGCCTGGGTATCGGCCATATCAAGTGGGAACTGGAGGACTTGTCCTTCCGCTACCTCGAACCCGATCAATACAAACAGATCGCCACGCTGCTGCACGAGCGGCGGCTGGACCGTGAGCGCTTCATTACCGATGTGATGAACCAGCTGCGCTCCGAGTTGCAGGCCACCGGCGTCGAAGCCGACATCAGCGGCCGCGCCAAACACATCTATTCCATCTGGCGCAAAATGCAGCGCAAGGGCCTGGCCTTCAGCCAGATCTACGATGTGCGTGCGGTGCGCGTGCTGGTGCCGGAAATGCGCGACTGCTACACCGCGCTGGGCATCGTCCATACCCTGTGGCGGCACATCCCCAAGGAGTTCGACGATTACATCGCCAACCCCAAGGAAAACGGTTATCGCTCGTTACACACAGCGGTGATCGGCCCCGAGGGCAAGGTGCTGGAAGTGCAGATCCGCACCCACGCCATGCACGAAGAGGCAGAACTGGGGGTGTGCGCGCACTGGCGCTACAAGGGCACCGACGTCAAGGCCGGGTCCAACCAGTACGAAGAGAAAATCTCATGGCTGCGCCAAGTGCTGGAATGGCACGAAGAACTCGGCGACATCGGCGGCCTGGCCGAACAGCTGCGCGTGGATATCGAGCCGGACCGGGTCTATATCTTCACCCCGGACGGGCACGCCATCGACTTGCCCAAGGGCGCCACGCCGCTGGACTTCGCCTACCGCGTGCACACCGAGATCGGCCACAACTGCCGGGGCGCCAAGATCAACGGGCGCATTGTGCCGCTCAACTACAGCCTGCAGACCGGTGAGCAGGTCGAGATCATCACCAGCAAGCACGGTACGCCGAGCCGTGACTGGCTGAACCCGAACCTGGGCTACATCACCACGTCGCGAGCGCGGGCGAAGATCGTCCACTGGTTCAAATTGCAGGCGCGCGACCAGAACGTCGCGGCCGGTAAAACCTTGCTCGAGCGCGAATTGGCGCGCCTGGGCCTGCCCCAGGTGGACTTCGACAAGCTGGCCGAAAAGGCCAACATGAAGATTGCCGAAGACATGTTTGCCGCCCTCGGTGCCGGCGATTTGCGCCTGGCCCAACTGGTCAACCTGGCCCAGCAACTGGTCGAGCCGGAACGCGGCAGCGAACAGCTGGAACTGATCCCACGCAAGGCCACCGGCTACAAGCCAGGCAAGCGTGGCGATATCCAGATCCAGGGCGTGGGCAACCTGATGACCCAAATTGCCGGCTGCTGCCAGCCGCTGCCGGGGGACGCCATCGTCGGCTATATCACCCAGGGCCGTGGCGTGAGCATTCACCGCCAGGATTGCGCCTCGGTGCTGCAACTGGGCGGGCGTGAGCCGGAGCGGATCATCCAGGTCAGTTGGGGGCCGGTGCCGGTGCTCACTTACCCGGTGGACATCGTCATCCGTGCCTACGACCGTTCCGGTTTGCTGCGTGACGTGTCGCAAGTGCTGCTCAATGAGCGGATCAACGTGCTGGCGGTCAATACCCGCTCGAACAAAGAGGACAACACCGCGCTGATGTCCCTGACCATCGAGATTCCGGGGTTGGACGCACTGGGGCGGTTGCTGGGGCGGATTTCCCAGTTGCCGAATATCATCGAGACGCGGCGTAACCGTACCCCATGATTAGCGGGATGAACGCGGACTAAAAAAATGTGGGAGCGGGCTTGCTCGCGAATGCGGTTTGTCAGTGCCGGATGCAGTGGCTGACCTACCGCTTTCGCGAGCAAGCCCGCTCCCACATTTGATCTCTAGCGTTCCCACTTCAGCGGAAAGAGACCGATGTATTCACTAGAAGACCTGCTGCATTTGATGAACCGCCTGCGGCACCCGCAATACGGGTGCCCGTGGGACATCAAGCAAACCTACGCCACCATCGTCCCGCACACGTTGGAAGAGGCCTACGAAGTCGCCGACGCCATTGAGCGCGGCGACTTCGATCACCTGCAGGGTGAGCTGGGCGACCTGTTGTTCCAGGTGGTGTATTACAGCCAGTTGGCGCGGGAAGAAGGGCGCTTCGAATTTGCCGGGGTGATCGACAGCATCACGCGCAAGCTGATCCGTCGCCATCCCCATGTGTTCCCCACCGGCGACCTGTATGCGCCGCTGGATATCCCACAGCTGAGTGAAGAACAGGTCAAGGAACGCTGGGAGCAGATCAAGGCTGAGGAGCGTGCGGAAAAGTCCGACGCGCCGGAGCAACTCTCCCTGCTGGATGACGTGCCCACGGCGCTGCCGTCCCTGTCCCGCGCCGCCAAATTGCAGAAGCGCGCCAGCCAGGTTGGCTTCGACTGGCCGTCGGCCCTGCCGGTGGTGGATAACGTGCGCGAAGAGCTCGATGAAGTGCTCGAAGCCATGGCCGACAACGATTCTGCGGCGATTGCCGATGAGGTCGGTGACCTGCTGTTCGCGGCGGTCAACCTGGCCCGTCACCTCAAGGTCGACCCGGAAACCGCGCTGCGTGGCGCCAATGCCAAGTTCGAGCGACGCTTCCGATTTATCGAACAGGCATTGCGCGATACGCACCAATCCATAGAAGATTGCACCCTCGAAACGATGGACGCCCTGTGGGGCGAAGCCAAACGTCAGGAAAAGAATGTGTCCAGCTGCGGTTGAGCAGTTGCCTAAGTGAGTAAGCACCATGAGCCTTTCCCTTCGCGACCAGTTGCTCAAAGCAGGTCTGGTCAACCAAAAGCAGGCCAAGCAGGTCGGCAAAGAGAAACAGAAGCAGCAGCGCCTGGTCCACAAAGGCCAGATCGAGGCGGATGACACCCAGGCCCGCCTGGCGGCTGAGGCGCAGGCCGAGAAGGTCAAGCGCGACCAGGAACTGAACCGCCAGCAGCAGGAAAAAGCCGAGGCCAAGGCCCGCACGGCCCAGGTCAAGCAACTGATCGAGACCTCGCGCCTGCCCAAGCTGACCACCGAGGACTATTACAACTTCGTGGACGACAAGAAGGTCAAGCGCCTGTCGGTCAACACGCTGATGCGCAACAAGCTGAGCAACGGCTCCCTGGCGATCGTGCACCACGGTGGCGGTTATGAGGTGATCCCGCGTGAAGCGGCGCTGAAAATCCAGGAACGTGCACCGGAGCGTATCGTCCAGCTCAACATCCTGACGGAAAGCCAGGTGCCGGATGAGGATGATCCATACGCGGCCTACCAGATTCCGGATGACCTGATGTGGTAAGGCAGTAGAAACGAAAAACCCCGCTTAACAGGCGGGGTTTTTATTTGTAGGAGCGAGCTTGCTCGCGAAAAACGTCAACGATAACGCGTGTAGCCTGAATGAGCGCGGTGCCTATGAGTTTTTCGCGAGCACGCTCGCTCCTACAGTATGGGGTTAACGACTTTCTGACTGGCGTCTCATCTCAAGGGCTTCGAGCTCGTTTTTATAATTATGAGCGTCGCTCTCGTTGTGAAACATGCCGACCAACAGGTCTTGCTGGTGTACATCCCAGATGTGAATCCCATGGCCCAGTGCTTCGTGGGACATATGTTCGTCGTCGCGTTCAGTTACTTTTACAGTCATCTGCTTGCTCCAATCTCTGGTGAGTCTGCGGCAAGTCGTCGCAGGCCTTTGTTATATGATTTGTTAGCTTGCTAAGTAAACCGACTTTTCGCGCAACAAATCATTGCAGCAAACGCAACAGTGCTGCAGGCCGCGTAAACCGCGACATTGCGCCGCAGGGTGCTGAGTTTTATGACAAAAGTTTCATGTTCAAGTCAGGCCTTGAACCCTTTGTTGGCCCGGCTATCTCCATCGGGGGCAAGCCCCCTCCCACGTTTTGATCGGTGAACACAACCAAGTGTGGGAGGGGGCTTGCCCCCGATAGCGGTAGAGGTTTCAACACTGAATCCATGGGCGAAAAAAAGCCCCGCATTCGCGAGGCTCTCTGTTCCAGCTACCGATCAGCTACCTTTGACAGCCTTACCGTCAACGGTGCCGTCCTGCAGCATGATGTTGTATTCCTTGCCGTCGGTTTCTACCTGGCGCAGGGCAACCAGGATGCCGCCCTGGTCCTTGGCAAACCACATCTGGGTGATGCGCTTGCTCTGCGTCGGGTCACGCACGCGCTCGACCTTGATCGCGTCAATGGAGCCAACCTTGGTCTGGACCTTTTCCGGGCCGATCACGCGGAAGTCGTAGGTGTCGACGTCGGTGCCTTCGACCACGTTGTAGCTCATGCTCTTCTTGCCGGCAGCCACGTCGCGCTGCAGGGCCAACTGGTAGGTCGACTTGTCGAGCATGCCGCTTTGCAGGGGCACGTTGACCGGGTCTTTGTTTTCAAAGCCGGTGACTTTCTTGGCGGTCTGGTCGAAGTCCAGATTGATCTTCTTCGCCTTGCCCAGGCCGCCGCGTTCGAAGGTGTAGCTCTTCGGTTGCAGGGTGTCCTTGTCAAACAGGATCACGCTGGTTTCGGTGAGGCTGGCGATCATCATGGAAGCCTTGAAATTCAAGGTCCAGGAGCCGTCGCCGTTCTTGGCCAGGCTGCGTTCGGCCGAACCACTCATGGGCAACTGTTTCCAGTCGGCGGTGTAGCTGACGGAGAAGGGGTGAAGGTCTGCTGCTTGCACGGCTGGCAAGGCGAACAGCGCAAAAGCGAAGAGCAAGGCGCGACGCATAAAATCTCCTAGGTTCGAATCAAGTGGCCGCTGGCCGCGAGTAACTGACCGTCCAATAATGCACCCTGGTCACCAAGAATCAACCGCCCCTCGGCAAACCAGCGAACGGCCAGCGGGTAAATCCTGTGTTCCTGGGTGTGAACCCGTTGCGCAAGCGTCTGCGCCGAGTCGTCAGACTCTACCGGAACCACTGCCTGTACGACCAGAGGCCCGCCATCGAGTTCCTCGGTGACAAAGTGCACGCTGCAGCCATGCTCGCTGTCGCCGGCCTCGAGCGCACGCTGGTGCGTGTGCATGCCTTTGTACTTGGGCAGCAGGGAAGGGTGGATATTCAACAGGCGCCCTGCGTAATGCCGCACGAAGTCAGCGCTGAGGATGCGCATGAAGCCGGCGAGTACCACGAGTTTGGGGTTGAAGGCGTCAATCAGTTCGATCAAGGCACTGTCGAAGGCCTCGCGGCCCTCGAAAGCCTTGTGATCCAGCGAGCGGGTGTCGATACCCGCGTCCCTGGCGCGTTGCAGGCCGTAGGCGTCGCTGCGGTTGGAGATCACCGCAGCAATGCGCACCGGGCTGTCGCCGGTGCGCGTGCTGTCGATCAGGGCCTGCAAGTTACTGCCGGTGCCGGAGAGCAGCACCACGACATCACAGGTCTGAGACATTAATGAGCCTTGAGGTTCTTCAGCTCAACCTGAGCCGCGCCTTCGGCAGCGGTGGCGATCTGGCCGATGACCCAAGGCTGCTCGCCGGCTTCGCGCAGTACGTTCAGTGCGGTTTCAACGTGCTCCTGAGCCACGCAGATGACCATGCCGACGCCGCAGTTCAGCACGCGGTGCATCTCGGTTTCGTCGACGTTGCCTTTCTCTTGCAGCCAGTCGAATACTGCCGGACGCTGCCAGCTGGCCACGTCAACGATGGCCTGGGCGCCTTTTGGCAGCACGCGCGGGATGTTGTCCAGCAAGCCACCGCCGGTGATGTGGGCCATGGCCTTGACTACGCCGGTGTCCTTGATCAGCTTGAGCAGTGGCTTGACGTAGATGCGGGTCGGGGCCATCAGCAAATCGGTCAGCGGCTTGCCGTCGAGCTGGGTGTTCTCGATCTCGGCACCGGACACTTCGATGATCTTGCGGATCAGCGAGTAACCGTTGGAGTGCGGGCCGGAGGATGGCAGGGCCAGCAGGGCGTCACCGGCAGCGACTTTGGAGCCGTCGATGATCTCGGCTTTTTCCACGACACCGACGCAGAAGCCGGCCAGGTCGTAGTCTTCGCCTTCGTACATGCCTGGCATTTCAGCGGTTTCACCGCCGACCAGGGAGCAACCCGACAGTTCGCAACCAGCGCCGATGCCGGTGACCACTTGTGCCGCGGTGTCCACATTCAGCTTGCCGGTGGCGTAGTAGTCGAGGAAGAACAACGGCTCGGCGCCGCACACCACCAGGTCGTTGACGCACATGGCGACCAGGTCGATGCCGATGGTGTCGTGCTTGTTCAGGTTCAGTGCCAGGCGCAGCTTGGTGCCCACGCCGTCTGTGCCGGACACCAGGACAGGCTGCTTGTAGCCGGCCGGGATTTCGCAGAGGGCGCCAAAACCGCCCAGGCCGCCCATGACTTCGGGGCGCGCAGTGCGCTTGGCGACGCTCTTGATGCGTTCGACCAATGCTTCACCGGCGTCGATGTCTACACCGGCGTCCTTGTAGCTCAGGGAGGGTTGCTTGCTCATGATCCAGGCCTTTAGGGGGGATTTCTGGGTAACGACCGAGCGGGCAGGCGCTTTTGGTAAAAGGCCCAGCCGTTGACGGTCTGCGAAGGCGCGCGATTTTATCAGGCTTGAGGGGCAGCGGCCATCCTCGGGCCGACGGGCAGGGGCATATAGGTAAAAAAGCCGGTTAAAAAATGCAAATCGGCCCTGCCTTGACGTGTATTAAGGTATAGCCTTTAAACCGCTATCGTTATGACAGTACAAAAACTGCCACGACCCTGTGAATGTTTTACCGGTCGCTGTGGTCACAGCCTTGCCAAGCCGAGTTCACGCGGTCTGTTCCAGCCGCTAAATTTGTCGTTCGGGAATCTTTCATGCGTTTGTTCAAGTTTTTCTTTGTAGGCTGCTTGTCGTTGGTCAGCCTGGCGAGTCATGCCGAAACCCTCAATGGCCTTTATCAAGTACTCGAGCCCGTCAGCAGCCAGTCGCCGCAAGAGCGCGACCAGGCGACCCAGCGCGCCGTGCAGACCCTGGTGATTCGCTTGACCGGCGACGCCAAGGCCGCCGATGGCCCGGGCCTGGCGGCCGTTCGCAAGGACCCGCAACAAATCATCAGTCAGTACGGCTACGACGCAGGCCCGCCGGAAAGCCTGCAAGTGGATTTCGACCCGGTGAGCACCGATCGCGTGCTGCGGGAAGCGGGCCTGTCGATCTGGGGCAGCAATCGGCCGTCGATCCTTGGCTGGTGGCTGAACGACTCCACCGAAGGCAGCAGCCTGGTGGGCGATGGCCAGACCGTTGCCCAGGCGCTGCGCCGTGCGGCGCAACACCGAGGTTTGCCGCTGCGCCTGCCGCTGGGTGACCTGGATGAGCAGGTGGTCGCCACCGCACCGAATCTGGAAAGTGCCGACGCCACACCGCTGCGTGCGGCCTCCGAGCGTTACGGCGCCGACGCCTTGCTGGCGGTGCATGCGCGTCAGGAAGGCAGCCAATGGCTGGCCAAATGGCGTCTGTGGCTGGGCGACAAAAGTGAGCAAGGCACGGCGCAAGGGGCCGACACCGGCGCCGTGGCCGACGCGGTGATGCTGGCGGTCAGCCAGAAGCTGGCGCCGCGCTTTGCGGTCAAGCCCGGCGTGAGCACCGAACAATTGCTGGAAGTGCAGGGCATGACCCTTGAGCGTTATGCCGCGCTGGGGCATCTGCTGGAGCCTTTCGGCGGTCAGCCGCAGTTAGTGGATGGCAATCGCATCGTGTACCGCGTCAACGGCAGTGCCGATCAGTTGCGTACTCAGTTGAGCCTGGCCAAGTTGCAGGAGATTCCTGCGGGTGAAGCACCGGTCCAGCAACCCGTGGCGGAGGGTGAGCAGCCGGCTGCTGCACCAGAACCTCAGGCGCAACTGCGTTTTCGTTGGTAGCAGTTTTCTTCTTTATATAGATGGAGTGGTTTATGGCGGATACGCGTCGTTGGGTGTGGCTTGGCGGGTTTGTCCTGCTGTGCGTTTTTGTGTTCCTGCTGCATTCGATCCTGACGCCGTTCCTGGTCGCGTTGCTGCTGGCTTACCTGTTCGATCCGGTGGTGGACCGTCTGGAGAAGGCAGGGTTGTCGCGGACCTGGGGCGTGGTGGCGGTGTTCGCCCTGTTTACCTTGATCATCACGGCGTTGGTGCTGGTGCTGGTGCCGATGCTGGCCAAGCAGTTGTTCCGCTTGTATGAGCTGGCGCCGCAGATGCTCGATTGGCTGCAGCACACGGCAATGCCATGGGCCCAGGCCAAGCTGGGGCTGGCGGATGGCTTCTGGAAGTTCGACAAGGTCAAGTCGGCCATCAGTGAACATATGGGTCAGACCACCGACATCGTCGGGGTCATCCTCAGTCAGGCGACGGCGTCCAGCCTGGCGTTGATCGGCTGGCTGACCAACCTGGTGCTGATCCCGGTGGTGGCGTTCTACTTGCTGCGCGACTGGGACATCATGATGGCCAAGATCCGCAGCTTGCTGCCGCGCAACCGTGAGGAACGCATTGTCTCGCTGGCCGAAGAGTGCCATGAGGTGCTTGGCGCCTTCGTGCGCGGGCAGTTGCTGGTAATGTTGGCCCTGGGGATCATCTACGCTGCTGGCTTGATGGCCATCGGCCTGGAGCTGGGCCTGTTGATCGGCCTGATCGCCGGCCTGGCCGCGATCGTGCCTTATATGGGCTTTGTGATCGGTATCGGCGCGGCGCTGGTGGCGGGCTTGTTCCAGTTTGGCGGTGACCTTTACCCGATGCTGGGGATCGTGGCCGTATTCATGGTCGGCCAAGCGTTGGAAGGCATGGTGCTCACGCCGTTGCTGGTGGGGGATAGGATTGGCCTGCACCCGGTGGCGGTGATCTTTGCGATCCTGGCGGGCGGTGAGCTGTTTGGTTTTACCGGCATCCTGCTGGCACTGCCGGTAGCGGCGGTGATCATGGTGCTGGTGCGCCATGTGCACGATCTGTACAAGGATTCGGATGCGTATACGGGGGTTGAAGATCCCGACTTGTAACCCTTTCTTCACAAACCCGGCCAACGCCGGGTTTGTCTTTTCTGGGAGCGGTCCGTCAAACAATCTGCATAAATCCAACAAGTTAACGCAAACCTTTGATTTTGCTTGGGGTCTGTTGCATTGTGCGCCCGGCGTCACGGGTATAAACTTTGCAAACTTTACACAGAGGCCACTAACGGTTCGTTTGGAGCCGTTCAGTCAGCATGAAACCGATTCAGCTGCCCTTGGGTGTGCGTCTGCGTGATGACGCCACCTTTATCAACTACTACCCAGGCGCCAATGCCGCTGCACTCGGCTATGTCGAGCGGCTCTGCGAAGCCGACGCCGGGTGGACCGAAAGCCTGATCTATCTGTGGGGCAAGCACGGCGTAGGGCGTACCCACCTGTTGCAGGCTGCGTGCCTGCGGTTCGAGCAGATGGGCGAACCGGCGGTGTACCTGCCGTTGGCTGAGTTGATGGACCGCGGTATCGGCATCTTCGACCATCTTGAGCAATACGAGCTGGTGTGCCTCGACGATCTGCAAGCGATCGCCGGCAAGGCGGATTGGGAAGAAGCGCTGTTTCACCTGTTCAACCGCTTGCGTGACAGCGGTCGGCGGCTGCTGATTGCCGCGTCGACTTCGCCCCGTGAGTTGCCGATCAAGCTGGCCGACCTCAAGTCGCGGATGACCCTGGCGCTGATCTTCCAGATGCGCCCGCTGTCCGACGAAGACAAATTGCGTGCCCTGCAACTGCGCGCATCCCGTCGCGGCCTGCACCTCACCGACGAGGTCGGGCACTTTATCCTTACTCGAGGCACCCGCAGCATGAGTGCATTGTTCGATCTGCTCGAACAGCTCGACCAGGCCTCCTTGCAGGCCCAGCGCAAGCTGACCATCCCCTTCCTGAAAGAAACCCTCGGTTGGTAACCAGCCCTTTGTTTTCGCGGCTTTCGGCAAATTCCAGGCGCCAGAAAACCTGCGTTTTAGCCGGTTTGGCCACGCAAAAGGCAGGTAAGGGGTGTTAAGGGCTTAGATGTCATAGTCCAAACAAGAAGTCACATAGACCACGATTGAATTTGCAAATCGATGTGATAGAAGGCATAGTCTCGACTTCTTTACATATCAGCCACGGTCGTGCCCATGCTAAATCGCTTCGCACCCCTCGTGCCCCTCGCACTCGTTACCCTGTTGTTTGGTTGCGCCTCCCACCCTCAGCAGGTGGCAGATCAGCAAAAACCACAGGTTCAAAATCAGGCAAAATTCGTTGCTGCTCAATCTGCCTCTGTTTATGAGGAAGAAGTTGCAACGGAAAAGGAACTGGCCGACTTCGCCGGCAACAAGCCTTACCAGCTTCCAGTCCTGGCCGACAGCATCCTCGAACGCGGCATGTCCCTGATCGGTACCCGTTACCGCTTCGGTGGTACCTCTGAAGCCGGTTTCGACTGCAGCGGTTTCATCGGCTATCTGTTTCGTGAAGAGGCCGGCATGAACCTGCCGCGTTCCACTCGCGAAATGATCAACGTGAATGCACCGTTGGTCGCACGCAACAACCTCAAGCCCGGTGATCTGCTTTTCTTCAGTACGGCAGGCCGTGGTCGTGTCAGCCATGCCGGTATCTACCTGGGCGATAACCAGTTTATCCACTCCAGCAGCCGTCGCAGTGGTGGTGTCCGGGTCGATAACCTGGGTGACAGCTACTGGAGCAAAACCTTCATCGAAGCCAAGCGCGCACTCGCCATGGCCCCGACGACGGTTACCGCTAGCAAGTAAACTTAAAGTGATACTTGAAGTTTGACGTGTAAGCGCTAGAATCCCTGGATATTGTTGTAATCCGTTCGCGCGAGCTTTGCTTGCGCGTTCTGGTTTTCAGCGTTCGGCAGCGAAAGCCGCATCCAGACCAGGATTGTTCTGCACATGTCGACCTCGGCCCGCCTGATTCTCATTGTTTGCGCCGCGCTCCTCAGCGCCTGTGCAAGCCGCACGCCGCCGCCCGCTCCCGTAGCGGTGAAGCCCAAGCCGGTGTTCAACTATTCCACCCAGAATTTCTCGCCTGCGGCCGAAGACGTGCTCTTCCGTGCGCTGGGCCTGGTCGGCACGCCTTACCGTTGGGGCGGCAACACGCCGGACTCCGGGTTTGATTGCAGTGGCCTGATCGGGTTTGTCTTCCGCGATGCCGCTGGTATCTCCCTGCCGCGTACCACCCGCGAACTGATCGTGATGCGCGCCCAGGATGTCAGCGAACAGAACCTGCAGACCGGCGACTTGCTGTTCTTCGCCACCGGTGGCGGTTCCCAGGTCAGCCACGCCGGGATCTACGTGGGTGAAGGCCGGTTTGTGCATGCGCCGCAAACCGGCGGCACGGTGAAGCTGGATACGCTGTCCAAGGCCTATTGGCAGAATGCCTACCTGAGCGCCAAACGCGTGTTGCCGGGCAACCTGGCACGCAATCCTTAGCGCCAGACTCGAATCAAAATGTGGGAGGGGGCTTGCCCCCGATAGCAGTGTGTCAGCTAAAGATAAATGGGCTGATCCACCGCCATCGGGGGCAAGCCCCCTCCCACAGTTGTTTTGTGTCGACTTCAAGTCGCTTTAATTGACGCTCCACCCCCAACCTACTACCCTTCGCCGCTTGTTCCAGGTGCTCTGTGACCCACGGGTCGACGGAGTGAAACAGGGAAGCCGGTGAGTGAGCGCACTTCTACACAGTGCCGCCGCGATTCCGGCGCTGCCCCCGCAACGGTAAATGAGTCAAGACGCTGCCTTTTGCCACTGTATCGCCTGCGATATGGGAAGGCGCAGCGTTGGCCTGCCTTCAACCCGCACGCCACTCATGAGCCCGGAGACCGGCCTGCAACATCCAACAGCATCACGGTGGGCGATGCTTGGCTGTCTGTTGTTCTTTTTTCCTGCCCGCCGTTTTTGTCCAGCCCCAACGGAGAGCTGCCATGACCGATTCCCCCGACCGCGACGAACGCCACCTGGCGCGCATGCTGCGCAAAAAAGCCGTGATCGACGAGCGCATCGCCAACTCCCCCAACGAATGCGGCCTACTGCTGGTGCTGACCGGCAACGGCAAAGGCAAGAGCAGCTCCGCGTTCGGCATGTTGGCCCGAGCCATGGGCCACGGCATGCAGTGCGGCGTGGTGCAGTTCATCAAGGGGCGCAACAGCACCGGTGAAGAATTGTTCTTCCGCCGCTTCCCCGAGCAAGTGCGTTTCCATGTGATGGGCGAAGGTTTCACCTGGGAAACCCAGGACCGCCAGCGCGACATCGCCGCCGCCGAAGCCGCCTGGGCGGTCTCCCGCGAATTGCTGCAAGACCCCTCCATCGGCCTGGTGGTGCTGGACGAACTGAACATCGCGCTCAAGCACGGCTACCTCGACCTGGACCAGGTCCTCAGCGACCTGCAAGCCCGTCCACCGATGCAGCACGTGGTGGTCACCGGCCGTGGCGCCAAACCCGAGTTGATCGAAATGGGCGACACCGTCACCGAAATGGGCATGCTCAAGCACGCGTTCCAGGCCGGCATCAAGGCACAGAAGGGCGTCGAACTTTGAATCAGCCCCGTCATTGCCCTGCCGTGTTGATCGCCGCTCCGGCGTCCGGCCAGGGCAAAACCACCGTCACCGCCGCGCTCGCCCGCTTGCACCGCAACTTGGGGCGCAAGGTGCGTGTGTTCAAATGCGGCCCGGACTTTCTCGACCCGATGATTCACGAGCGCGCCAGCGGTGCGCCGGTGTATCAGTTGGACATGTGGATGGTGGGCGAGGCGGAAAGTCGCCGTTTGCTGTGGGAAGCGGCGGGGGAGGCGGACCTGATCCTGATCGAAGGCGTGATGGGCCTGTTCGACGGCACACCCTCCAGCGCCGACCTGGCGCGACATTTCGGCGTGCCGGTGCTGGGAGTGATCGACGGCACGGCCATGGCGCAGACCTTCGGTGCGTTGGCATTGGGCCTGGCGCGCTATCAGCCGGATCTGCCATTCGCCGGCGTACTGGCTAACCGTGTCGGCACCCTGCGTCATGCGCAACTGCTGGAAGGCAGCCTCACCGAGGGCCTGCGCTGGTATGGCGCGTTGTCACGCGAGACCGGTATCGAACTGCCCAGTCGCCACCTCGGCCTGGTGCAGGCCAGCGAACTGAATGACCTGGATGTGCGCCTGGACGCTGCCGCGCAAGCCCTGGGCAGCAGTTGCGAAGTCGCCTTGCCGCCACCGGTGACATTTGCTGCGCCGCAAGTGATCGAGGCCGAACCCTTGCTCAAGGGCGTGCGCATCGCCGTGGCCCGCGATGAGGCCTTCGCTTTTACCTACGGTGCAAGTCTCGACCTGCTGCGCGCAATGGGCGCTGAGCTGGCGTTCTTCTCGCCGATTCACGATAGCCAGTTGCCCGATGCCGACAGTCTCTACCTGCCCGGCGGTTACCCGGAATTGCACCATCAGGCGCTGTCGGAAAACATCCCGATGCTTGAAGCCATTCGCGCTCACCACGCGGCCGGCAAACCCTTGCTCGCCGAATGCGGCGGCATGCTCTACCTGCTGGACTCGCTGACCGATGTCGACGGCATCCGCGCTGAACTGCTCGGCCTGTTGCAGGGCGACGCGGTGATGCAAAAGAAACTGGCGGCCCTGGCCCTGCAAAGCGTCGAATTGCCGGAAGGCACCCTGCGTGGCCATACCTATCACCATTCCCTGACCACCACCGAATGGCAGCCGATTGCCCGTGGCATGAGCCCCAACGGTGGGCGCGGTGCCGAGGCGGTATACCGGCAGGGGCGGATGACGGCGTCCTACGTACATTTCTATTTCCCATCCAATCCCCAGGCGGTGGCCGCATTGTTCGCGCCCGACCCAGCACTATGAGCGACAACGCCTTTCCCCAGGCCGACCGCGACGCTGTCTACCGTGCCATCGCCGAACGCCGCGACATGCGCCACTTCAGCGGCGGTACTGTCGCCCCCGAGCTGCTCCACCGCTTGCTCCAGGCCGCACACCAGGCGCCCAGCGTCGGCCTGATGCAGCCCTGGCGCTTTGTCCGCATCAGCGACCGCCAACTGCGTGGGCAGATTCAACAATTGGTGGAAGAAGAACGCGTACGCACCGCCGAAGCCCTGGGTGAGCGCTCCGATGAGTTCATGAAGCTCAAGGTCGAAGGCATTCACGACTGTGCCGAAGTGCTGGTGGCGGCGTTGATGGATGATCGCGAGCGGCACATCTTCGGGCGTCGCACCCTGCCGGAAATGGACATGGCGTCATTGTCCTGTGCTATCCAGAATTTGTGGCTGGCGGCGCGGGTCGAAGGCCTGGGCATGGGCTGGGTCTCGTTGTTCGAACCCCAGGCGCTGGCCGATCTGCTGGGCTTGCCGCCCGGCGCGAAACCCCTGGCCGTGTTGTGCCTGGGGCCGGTAGCCGAGTTCTATCCGGCACCGATGTTGCAGCTCGAAGGCTGGACCGAGCCTCGGCCATTGAGTGACATGTTGTATGAAAATACGTGGGGAGTGAGTCAATGAGTGTGGCCTTGCTGTGTGTCGCTGCAGTCGCGCTGGATGCGCTGCTGGGCGAACCCAGGCGCTGGCATCCGCTGGTGGCGTTCGGCAATTTCGCCGGGCGCATCGAGCAACGTTTCAACACCGGTGGCCGTGGCTGGCGCAGCCATGGCGTGACCGCGTGGTTTATCGCCGTGGTGCCGCTGACGTTGCTGGCCACGGCCTTGTCATGGGCGCCGTACATCGGCTGGGTGCTGGAGATCCTCGCGCTGTACTGCGCCCTCGGCATGCGCAGCCTTGGCGAGCATGTGATTCCGGTGGCCCAGGCGCTGCGCAGTGATGACCTGGAGGAAGCGCGCAAGCGTGTGAGCTATCTGGTCAGCCGTCAGACCAGCGAGCTGGACCGCACCGAAGTTGCCCGTGCCGCTACCGAGTCGGTGCTGGAGAACGGCAGCGATGCGGTGTTCGCTGCGATTTTCTGGTTTGTGGTGGCCGGCGTGCCAGGCGTGGTGCTTTACCGCCTGAGCAACACCCTCGACGCCATGTGGGGTTATCGCAACGAACGCTTCGAGCGCTTCGGCTGGGCTGCTGCAAAAATCGACGACGTGCTGAATTACATTCCCGCACGCCTGGTGGCGTTGACCTACGCGGTGCTGGGCAAGACGCGCCTGGCGCTCAAATGCTGGCGCACCCAAGGCCCGACCTGGGACAGCCCCAACGCCGGGCCGGTCATGGCCGCTGGTGCGGGCGCCCTGGGCGTGGAGTTGGGCGGCGCTGCGATCTATCACGGTGAAGTGCACCACCGCCCGCAACTGGGCGAAGGCCCGGCGGCGGATGCCGCTTCCATCGACCGGGGCTGGCAACTGGTGCAACGCGGCGTATGGTTGTGGCTGCTGATCCTATGCGCGGGGGCGCAATTCTATGCTTGAGCACGGTGGTCGGCTGCGCAAGGCCGCGATTCAATACGGGATAGCCGAAGCCGACTGGCTCGACCTGTCCAGCGGCCTCGCGCCTTGGCCTTGGCCGATCCCCGAGATCCCGTTGCGCGCCTGGGCGCGCCTGCCGGAAACCGACGACGGCCTGGAGCAGGCCGCCAGCGAATACTATGGCGCTGCGCATCTATTGCCGGTGCCGGGTTCCCAGGCGGCGATCCAGTTGCTGCCGCGGCTGCGTCGCGCGGGCAAGGTCGGCGTGCTGTCGCCGTGCTATGCCGAACACGCCGAAGCCTGGCGCCGTGCCGGTTATGTGGTGCGCGAAGTGCAGGAGCAGGAAGTCGACTTCTTTCTTGATGGTCTCGACGTGCTGGTGGTGGTCAACCCCAACAATCCCACCGGCCTGAGCCTGAGCCCGCAACGCTTGCTGGATTGGCACTCGCGGCTGGCCCAGCGCGGCGGCTGGTTGGTGGTGGACGAAGCCTTCATGGATGTGACCCCGCAACTGAGCCTGGCGGGCCAGGCGCATCAGGTCGGTTTGATCGTGCTGCGCTCGTTCGGCAAGTTCTTCGGCCTGGCCGGCGTGCGACTGGGCTTTGTGTTGGCCGAGCGCAAGTTGCTCAAGTTACTCGCCGAGCAGCTTGGTCCCTGGGCGGTCAGCGGGCCGACGCGGGTGCTGGGCCAAGCGTGCCTGCGCGACACGGCCGGGCATGCGCAGCAACGTGCGCGTTGCATTGAGGCGGGCCAGCGTTTGTTCGCGTTGCTGGAGCGCCACGGTTTTCCACCCCACGGCGGCTGCGCGCTGTTCCAATGGCTGATCACGCCCCATGCCGAACGTGTGCACGAATTCATGGCCCAGCGCGGCATTCTGCTGCGGCTGTTCGTGCACGACAGCAGCCTGCGTTTCGGCCTGCCTGACACCGAGGCCGATTGGCAGCGCCTGGACGAAGCCCTGGCCGCCTATAAGGACGCGACATGAGTACGCTGATGGTGCAGGGCACCACCTCCGATGCCGGCAAGAGCACGCTGGTGACCGCATTGTGCCGCTGGCTGGTACGCCAGGGCGTTGCCGTGGTGCCGTTCAAACCGCAGAACATGGCGCTCAACAGCGCCGTGACCGCTGAAGGCGGTGAAATCGGCCGTGCCCAGGCGGTGCAGGCCCAGGCCGCCAACCTGGCGCCCCATACCGACATGAACCCGGTGCTGCTCAAGCCCAACAGCGACACCGGCTCTCAAGTGATCATCCACGGCCGCGCCGTGACCACAATGAACGCAGTGGCCTATCACGACTACAAAGCCATCGCGATGCAAGCGGTGCTGGCCTCCCACGCGCGGTTGAGTCAGGCCTATCCCGTAGTCATGGTGGAAGGCGCTGGCTCCCCGGCGGAAATCAACCTGCGTGCCAATGACATCGCCAATATGGGTTTCGCCGAGGCGGTGGATTGCCCGGTGTTGCTGATCGCCGATATCAATCGCGGCGGGGTATTCGCCCATCTGGTCGGCACCCTGGAGCTGCTGTCACCCACGGAACAGGCGCGGGTCAAAGGCTTCATCATCAATCGTTTTCGCGGTGACATCGCGCTGTTGCAGCCGGGCCTGGACTGGTTGGAAGCGCGCACCGGCAAACCGGTGGTGGGCGTGTTGCCCTACGTGATGGACCTGCACCTCGAAGCGGAGGACGGCATCGACCAACGCCAGATCGACAAGGCGGCCCAGGTGCTCAAGGTGGTGGTGCCGGTGTTGCCGCGCATCAGCAACCATACGGATTTCGACCCGCTGCGCCTGCACCCCCAGGTGGATTTGCAATTCATTGGTCCGGGCCAGCCGATCCCTGCCACCGACCTGATTATCCTGCCGGGCTCGAAAAGTGTGCGTAGCGACCTGGCCTATCTGCGTGCCAACGGTTGGGACACCGCCGTGGCGCGGCACTTGCGCTATGGCGGCAAGGTGCTCGGCATTTGTGGCGGCTTGCAGATGCTCGGCGAGCAGGTACACGACCCGTTGGGCCTGGAAGGGCCTGCCGGCTCCAGTGATGGCCTGGGGCTGCTGGCGTTCAGTACCACGCTGGAAGAAGAGAAGCAGCTGCGCAATGTGCGGGGGCGCTTGTTGTTGGAGAATGCCGAGGTCAGCGGTTATGAGATCCATGCGGGCGTGACCTGCGGCGATGCTTTGTCGAATGCCGCCGTGCTGTTGGAGGATGGCCGCAGCGATGGCGCACAAAGTGCCGATGGGCAAATTCTTGGCACCTACTTGCACGGCTTGTTCGAAAGCCCGGCCGCGTGCAGCGCCTTGTTGCGCTGGGCCGGTTTGCAGGACGTGCAGGAAGTGGATTACCACGCCCTGCGCGAGCGCGATATCGAGCGCCTGGCTGATCTGGTGGAGAACCATTTGGATACTGAGTTGTTACGCAAACTATGTGGGATTTGACAGTGAGCGAATGCGCTGAGTATTTAACTGCTGCACTGCAACCCAAAGGTGGGAGGGGGCTTGCCCCCGATGGCGGTGCGTCAGTAGCCAATGGGCTGACTGGCGCACCGCCATCGGGAGCAAGCTCCCTCCCACAGGGAGCCGTGCCAGCTTCGAGGGTCCCACTGGCGAAGCAAGGTGTTATGTCATGCTCCAACTGATCCTCGGTGGCGCCCGTTCCGGCAAAAGCCGTCTTGCCGAAAAGCTCGCCAGCGACAGCGGCTTGCCGGTCACGTACATCGCCACCAGCCAACCTTTGGATGGCGAGATGAACGCGCGCGTTGCCCTGCATCGCCAGCGCCGCCCCGACCATTGGGGCCTTATTGAAGAACCCGTCGAACTGGCGCGTGTACTGCGTGAAAACGCGGCAACCGAGCGCTGCCTGCTGGTGGATTGCCTGACCTTGTGGCTCACCAATCTGCTGATGCTTGAGGATGCGGATCGTCTGGCAGGCGAGCGCGATCAACTGCTGGAAACCCTGGCCGCGCTGCCAGGTGAAATCATTTTTGTCAGCAACGAGACCGGTCTGGGTGTCGTGCCGCTGGGCGAATTGACTCGCCGCTATGTGGATGAAGCCGGTTGGCTGCATCAAGCCTTGGCCGAGCGATGTCAGCGTGTTGTCCTGACCGTCGCCGGCCTGCCCCTGACTTTGAAAGGTACTGCGTTATGACTGACACCTGGTGGCTCAACCCGTGTAAGGCGATCGACACTCAAGCGTACGAACACGCCCTGGCACGCCAACAGCAATTGACCAAACCGGCCGGCTCCCTCGGCCAGTTGGAAGCGCTGGCGGTGCAATTGGCCGGCTTGCAGGGCCAGGTCAAGCCGTCGGTAGATTCGCTGTGGATCGCCATCTTCGCCGGTGACCATGGCGTGGTTGCCGAAGGCGTGTCGGCGTTTCCCCAGGAAGTCACCGGGCAGATGCTGCACAACTTCGTCAGCGGTGGCGCGGCCATCAGCGTCTTGGCGCGGCAGTTGGACGCCCAATTGGAAGTGGTCGACCTGGGCACGGTGACCCCGTCCCTGGACCTGCCCGGTGTGCGTCACCTGAACATCGGCGCGGGCACCGCCAATTTCGTCAACGGCCCGGCCATGACCCAGGCCCAGGGGCAACTCGCCCTGCAAGCTGGTCGCGACAGTGCGCGGCGGGCGTTGGCAGGTGGTGCACAGCTGTTTATCGGCGGCGAGATGGGCATCGGCAACACCACCGCCGCCAGTGCGCTGGCGTGTGCCTTGCTCGACTGCCAGGTCAGTGACCTGACGGGGCCGGGCACCGGCTTGAATGCCCAGGGCGTAAGCCACAAAGTGGCCGTGATCGAACGCGCACTGGCGGTGCATGCCGCTCAGCGCGGTGATGCCTTGCAGACCCTGTTCAATCTGGGCGGCTTCGAGATTGCCGCGCTGGTGGGGGCGTATTTGGCCTGCGCCCAGGAAGGCATCGTGGTGCTGGTGGACGGTTTCATTTGCACCGTCGCCGCGCTGGTCGCCACGCGCCTGAACCCGGCATGCCGTGAGTGGCTGGTGTTCGGCCACCGTGGCGCTGAGCCTGGGCATCGTCATGTGCTGCAACACCTTGACGCGCAGCCGCTGCTGGAACTGGGCCTGCGCCTGGGCGAAGGCAGTGGTGCTGTGTTGGCAGTGCCGTTGTTGCGCCTAGCCTGTGCATTGCACGGGCAGATGGCGACCTTCTCTGAAGCCGCCGTGGCAGACCGCCCGGCATGACCTTGCACCTGGACCTGTTGCGCCACGGCGAAACCGAGCTGGGCGGTGGCCTGCGCGGCAGCCTGGACGACGCACTCACCGCCAACGGCTGGGCGCAGATGCGCGAGGCCGTGGTGGCGCAGGGGCCGTGGGACCGCTTGATCAGTTCGCCGCTGCAACGCTGTGCACGATTCGCCGAAGAGTTGGGTGCCCGGCTCAAGCTGCCGGTGACGCTGGAGAAGGACCTGCAAGAACTGCACTTCGGTGCCTGGGAAGGGCAGAGTGCAGCGGCGTTGATGGAGACCGACGCCGAAGGGCTGGGGCTGTTCTGGGCCGATCCTTATAGCTTTACACCGCCGGAAGGGGAGCCAGTCAGCGACTTTTCCGAGCGGGTTCTAGGCGCTGTCTCACGCTTGTATCAGGCGTATGCCGGTGAACGTGTGTTGTTGATCAGTCACGGCGGCGTGATGCGTCTGTTGCTGGCGCACGCGCGTGGCTTGCCCCGGGAGCAGTTGTTGAATGTCGAAGTCGCTCATGCTGGGTTGTTCAGCCTCCAAGTTGCAGCTGACGGCACGCTGAAGGAAGGAGTTTAGGCATGCTGCCGTTCTGGATCGCCCTGCAATTTCTCAGCAGCCTGCCGATTCGCCTGCCCGGCATGCCGCAGCCTCAGGAGCTGGGGCGTTCGCTGCTGTTTTATCCTGTCGTGGGCCTGTTGTTCGGCGTGCTGTTGTGGGCGCTGAACAGCGTATTGATGGGCGCGCCATTGCTGCTGCATGCCGCACTGTTGCTGACGGCCTGGGTATTGCTCAGTGGCGGCCTGCACCTGGATGGCCTGGCGGACAGCGCCGATGCCTGGCTGGGCGGCTTCGGTGACCGCGAGCGCACGCTCACCATCATGAAGGACCCGCGCAGCGGGCCGATTGCCGTGGTGACGCTTGGCTTGGTGCTGCTGCTCAAATTCACCGCGTTGGTGGCGTTGATCGAACAACACAACGGCGCCGCGCTGATCCTGGCCCCGCTGATCGGCCGGGCATCGATGCTGGCGCTGTTTCTCACCACGCGCTATGTGCGTGCCGGTGGACTGGGCCAGGCATTGTCGGATCATTTACCGAGGATCGTCGGTCAACAGGTGCTGATCCTCAGTGGACTTGCCTGCATCCTGATCGGCGGCTTCAGCGGCGGAGTTGCGGTATTGCTCGCGGCGATCTGTTTTGTGGGGCTGCGCCAACTGATGGTCAATCGCTTGGGCGGTACCACCGGCGACACCGCAGGGGCCTTGCTGGAACTGCTGGAGGTCGTGGTGTTGGTCGGCCTGGCGCTGTAACACTTTCTTGCATTTCCTTAATCGCGGGTATATACACGTTCCATGCTTGCCTCCCAATGTTTGTGCACCAACCTGCGACGTGCCGCCCGTGGCGTCAGCAGGCATTACGACGGCGCTCTCGACGGCTTCGGGATCAACGTCGCCCAGTATTCTTTGCTGTGCAACCTGCAACGACTCGACCAGCCGAGTATTTCCAGCCTGGCGGAAGCCATGGGCCTGGATCGCAGCACCTTGGGCCGCAACCTGCGGGTGCTGGAAGGCGAGGGCCTGGTGCAACTGGTGGAAGGCGACGACCTGCGCAATCGCCTAGTGATGTTGACCCAGGAGGGGGAAGCGCGACTTGCCGCTGCATTACCCGCTTGGGAGGCGGCGCAGCAGAAATTGATCGATCAACTCGGTGCGGAAAAACGCGAAACCTTGTTGGCCTTGCTGGACGAACTCGCTTGAAAGGCAGTTTGTTCGAATACAAGCGGGTATATACCCGCGAGCGGAGAATAAGAAATGACCTCGATGTGGCGCACCAGTGGCTGGATTCTTGTGGGGAGTGCGCTGATCCTGGCGTTGTCGTTGGGCGTGCGTCACGGTTTCGGCCTGTTCCTGGCGCCGATGAGCAGCGAGTTTGGCTGGGGCCGTGAGACTTTCGCCTTTGCCATTGCCTTGCAGAACCTGATCTGGGGCCTGGCGCAGCCCTTCACCGGTGCCCTGGCCGACCGTTTTGGTGCCACCAAAGCGGTGTTTGTCGGCGGTGTTCTTTACGCCGTTGGCCTGGTGTTGATGGGCATGTCCGATTCGGCGTGGTCGTTGTCTCTCAGTGCGGGCTTGCTGATTGGTATCGGCCTGTCCGGCACCTCGTTCTCGGTGATTCTGGGTGTAGTCGGGCGGGCCGTGGCGCCGGAAAAACGCAGCATGGCGATGGGCATCGCGAGTGCTGCCGGTTCGTTCGGTCAGTTCGCCATGGTGCCTGGCACTTTGGGTTTGATCAGCTGGCTGGGCTGGTCGGCGGCACTGCTGGTGCTTGGCCTGATGGTGGCGTTGATTCTGCCGCTGGTCGCCATGCTCAAGGACCGACCATTACCGGCGGTGGCGGGCCAGCAGACCTTGCGTGAAGCCTTGAAGGAAGCCTGCTCCCATTCCGGTTTCTGGCTGTTGGCGTTCGGCTTTTTTGTCTGCGGTTTCCAAGTGGTGTTTATCGGCGTGCATCTGCCGGCTTATCTGGTGGACCAGCACTTGCCGGCCACCGTCGGCACCACGGTGCTGGCACTGATTGGGCTGTTCAATATCTTCGGGACCTACACCGCCGGCTGGCTCGGCGGGCGCATGTCCAAACCGCGCTTGCTCACCGGGTTGTACCTGTTGCGTGCAGTGGTGATCGTGCTGTTTCTGTGGGCGCCGGTCACCGAGATCACGGCCTACCTGTTTGGCATGGCGATGGGCTTCCTGTGGCTATCCACGGTGCCGCTGACCAACGGCACCGTGGCCACGCTGTTTGGTGTGCGAAACCTCTCCATGCTCGGCGGCATCGTGTTCCTGTTCCACCAGCTGGGTTCATTCCTGGGTGGTTGGTTGGGCGGGGTAGTCTATGATCGAACCGGCAACTACGATTTGATCTGGCAGGTGGCGATTCTGTTGAGCCTGCTCGCCGCCGCCCTGAACTGGCCGGTGCGTGAGCGGCCGGTGGCGCGCTTGCAGGCGCAGATGGAGGCGGCATGAGTGTAGCGTTACGCGGTCTGATCCTCTTCGCGGGGCTGATCCTGGTGCTGCTGGCCTGGTGGGGCTGGCAGCATGGCGGGCTGGCGTTGATGCAACTGGGTATGTCGATCTGTTAAGTTCGTGGTTTGACTACTTTCAAGGACACACGACATGCAGATGCGTTGGCTCGCTGTACCCGTCCTGATGGCCATTGGCAGTGCCGCCCTGGCCGCCAGTTGCCCGCCGTTGCTGGAAGGCCAGTTGCCCAAGCTGCGCGCCAAGGAATCCATCGACCTGTGCCAGCGCTTCGCCGGCAAGCCCCTGGTCATCGTCAACACCGCCAGCTTCTGCGGGTTCGCCCCACAGTTCAAAGGTCTTGAAGCGTTGTACCAACGTTACAAGGGCCAAGGTTTGGAAGTGATCGGCGTGCCGTCCGATGACTTCAAGCAGGAAGCCAAGACCGGCGAAGAGACTGCCAAGGTCTGCTACGTGAATTACGGCGTGACCTTCACCATGACCGAGCCGCAGAAGGTCAAGGGGCCGGACGCGGTGCACCTGTTCAAGATCCTGGCGCAGCAGACCGACACGCCGCCGAAGTGGAATTTCTACAAGTACGTGGTGGATCGCCAGGGCAAGGTGATCGCCAATTTCTCCAGTTTGACCAAGCCGGACAATCCGGATTTGATCAAGGCAGTGGAACAGGCGATAGCGTCCAAGCCTTGATCGTCAGCCATTAAAAAGCCCCGCCTCCTTTGCAGGAGAGCGGGGCTTTTTTACACCGGTCTGGATCAGAAGGTGTAGGTCATGCCCAGGCCGAAACCGTTGGCGCTGTTTTCGTACTTGGCGTTGTAGCTGGCTGTCGACGGCGGGTTGGCCTTGTTGTTGACCTTGACGTCTTCTTCCTTCAGGTAGGAATAGGCCAGGTCAATGGTCATGTTATCCATGACTTTGTAGCCCATACCCACACTGAAGATCGTACGGTCACCGGTAGGAATACGTGGCGAACGATCGGCGTTGTTGGTGGGAGACTGGTCGAAGGTCAAGCCGGTACGCAGTACCACTTGCTTGGTCAACTGGTACGAAGTACCCACGGCGTAGGCCCAGGTGTCGTGCCAATCTTGCTTCTCGGTGATCGCTGTCAATTGGCTAGGTGCCAGGCCGCCACCCCCAACGCCAGTTACACCTTCGTTGTTGACGGTGATTTCTTTCAGACGGCTCCAGCGCGTCCAGGTAGCGCCACCGTACAGTTTCCAGGCATCGGTCAGGTCTTGAGTGACCGACAGATCGTAGGATTCTGGCGTTTCGATTTTCAACGAAGCGTCGTAACGGTTGTTGCGCAGGAACGGTTGAGTCTGCGCTGGACCGCTGACGGTGGTATGACCCTCAAGTTTGTAATTGACCTTCGAGTGGTAGGTCAGGCCGACACGGGTGGTATCCGTGGCCTGGACCAGCACGCCGATGTTAAAGCCCAGCGCGGTGTCATCACCCTTGATCTTGACGTTGGTGTCTGCAAAGCGCGGGTCGAGTGTCTTGTCCGATTCCAGCACACCGGAGATCCGGTTGATGGTCGGGCCAAAACCGATGGAGACACGGTCGTTGAATGCATAGCTGACAGTTGGCTGGAAGGTGATGACCTTCACTTCGCTCTTGCTGCCGAAGCCACGGCCCTGGAAGCCGTTTTCATAGTCGGTCACCAGGCCGAACGGTGCGTATACACCGAAGCCGATGGCCCACTGATCGTTTAGTTTGTTGGTGTAAAAACCGAAAGGAACGGCCGTGAACGGAACCATATCGCCTTTGTTGGAGCCGCGGGAATTACCACCTGTGTCGCTGATATCGGTCGAAGCATCAATGGCAGCAACGCCCCCCGTGATCTGTTGACCATTCAGGCGGGACATACCGGCAGGGTTACCGTAAACAGTGCTTGCATCATCGGCAGAAGAAGAGCGACCTGCGAAACCCGTACCCATCCCGCTGACGCTCTGTTCGTTCAGTGCGAAACCGCTTGCGAACAGGTGGGAGGATGCCATGGCAACGGCGAGGCTAAGTGTGGTCTTGAGCATTACTTTTTTCATTATTAGAACTCCGTGGTGATCACCGCTGCGGAAAGTAACAATAAATTTAAGATCGCGCTATAGGCTGTAATACAGGAGATAGAGCGGTTTTGTAGGACAATCCAACCAAAATTCGGTTTTTTTGGCGAATCTTGCAAATTGCCCGGTCAGCAAACCACGTGATTCATGGGTGAAACACAGGTTTGCCAGGCTTGAGTGAAATCGCGCAGCCTTCCTTGTGGATGAAAAATTTCTTTCCAGATACGTGCCATGGCGAGTACATCACCGGGCGGGGGCAGTGCAGGGGTGTGTTGTTCCACCAGGAGCCAGGCGATGGCTGTGGCGTAACGCAGGTTGACCGTCAGCTCAAGTTGCGGTGCGCTGAGGAACGCGTGCTGGCTAGCGAGGCCGCGTACCAGGCTGGCGCGCTCAGGGTCCAGCGCCAGGTAGCTGTCCCACAAGGCACGGTGGCGCGGTTCGGTGATGCTATACAGGCCATGCCCCCGTCGGTCGTGCAAGGCGGAACCGAGTTCCGACTGGCTGGCGGCGATGCCCAGCAGCAGGGACTCGGCCGTCGGGTTATGTCGGCCGAGGTACATCAACGTCGGCTTGATCACATAACGACACAATTCGCTGGCAGCGATACCCATACACGCCTCAATCCGTGAAAGTGGTCGACGAGGCCTGAGAAGATGGGGGCTTGGCAGCAGTGGATCGGATCTCAGGCTCGCCGGAAGCGGATCATGCCGCTTGAGTTGAAGTGTAGTGTCATATTTACGATGTAAAGGACTGTTTTTAAAACATCTTCTTCATTTAGTTATAACGTTTATATCTATTTGAACTTAGTGCAATTGCTCAATCAGTAAATTCCGGGCAATAAAAAACCCTGCTGTTCAAGCAGGGTTTTTGTGTTTCAGCGACTCGGGTCGGTCAGGCAGTCAATGCCTGACGGGTACGCTCGATCACGGCCTGCAGCGGTTCTGCGCTGGAGTATTGATCGGGGTACAGGCGTTCGCTGTGACGAGCGATGCCGTGTTCGTTGACCAGGGTGAAGCTGAAGCAGCCTTTGCGCGCAGCCATGATCAGGCAGTTCATTGGAGCAAAAGCGTTGGTGAGGGTGCGAATGGCATCCTGAGTGTGGATTTGAGCGTTCATATTATGGGTGTTCCTACAAATGACACGGATTAAGAACCGTGCAACGTTAAAACGTTCCAGTAACGTTGATCACCATTGATCAAACGAAGAACCTGACTGGAACAAAGCAGCCAGTTTGAAGCGCTGATAAGTTAGGCGCGCTTGGGCTGGCAGGTAGGTACTTAGGAGGGCAGGCATCACAACAGGGGCAAAGGTTCTGGGCCCGGGGTGAAGATCCTGATCAATTTGCAGGTTGGTTCGGTCAGAGTATGGAAACTTCGCGCACCCTTTGCTTGTTCAAAGGCAGTGTCGTCGCAAGTGATACCTGGAAACCATCGAGGTGGTCGATCCCGTGTTGTGCAGGGGAGTTGTTCGACCAGAATTGACTTTCAGCTTGGTACTAACGCCGCGGATAGTAACTGATTGAAACAGGTAAGGGAAGTATGTTAGCCAAAAAACCTCAATCAGCCGCCCAGCAGGCCTCGATAGACCAGCACAGTGGCTGCTGCTGCCAGCGAGCAACCCAAGCCATAAGCGGCAAGGGTCAAGCGCAGGGACTGGCCGGTCTCGACCACTTTCATCACATCCCCCATATCGTTGATCCGGCCTTCGCCGAGTTCGATGCACAGGCTCACGGCCGTGAACGCCGCCGACAGCAGGATGGCGATGGCGAACAGTGCCCCATCCGGTGAGGGCAACGCTGCATTGATCCCCAATGAAATGGCACAGATGGCCAGGAGCAGCACCGCAAACAACAGAATTCCTTTCATCGACCCCTCCACCGTTGCGCTGTAGGTCGGGGAGTGTGGCGAGCCGGGAAAGATTTGAAAAGTCCCTGTTTTGCCGCGGCGGTAACATCTTTGCAGCAAGTTGCTTCAAAAAACGTCGGCGATATAACCGTCGGATGGGTACTTGTGCACATTAGTTGCGGGAGGTGTAACCGCGCTGTCAACTGCTCTACCGGGCCGCCATTTGCCTGCAATGGAAATTTAAGTCAATGAAAAATCTGGCTTTTTTTTATTGGTGAAAAAATCGTCAGTTTGACTGCGACCCCCATTCCATGGGGCTTTGCGCGAGTTAAAGGGGGGTTGTCCACTGAGTTATCCACAGCTTCTGTGGATTGTCCCGAGCGCTTGCTCTAGAACGGGCGTGCAGAGTTTTTTCAGCTTTACCTGTACGAAAAAAAGAGTAGAGTGGCGCGCCTTCCGATCTGTCCCACAGTGCTTTATGAAGTTTCGCTCAGTATCACCTTCTGTTACCGATACCCCTCAAACTGTTACCGCCCCCAAGCGCTTCTCCTTGAAAGTCGCCTTGTGGCTGCTCGACAGTCCGCGCCTGGGTCACAACACCAACGTCAAACACTTCGCCGGGCGCTTGCTCAAGCAGCCCGCCCGTGAAGGCGTGGTTGCGGCCCAAAGCCGCCTGGGTCAACTGATGTGCCGTGAATGCGGGAATGCCCGCGACCGCCGCATCGGCCACGACCTGTTGCGCCTGGCGGCTCGCGCCGGTGACCGTCGCGCCCAGCGTGAACTGGGCCAAGTCGAAGACTGAGCTGTCCTCAGGCCCTGGGCTCCGCTAACCTTGCTTTTTTTCGGTGATGGCAGACATGTCTATGGTTTTTGACTGGACCAGTATTGCCCTGGGCCTCGCAGGCGCTGCCGTGCCTTTATTGGCGGTGTGCTGGCAGCTTCAGCGGCGACTGACCGCCCGCATGACCGGCTGGGAACTGCTCGAAGAGCGCCTGGCCACTGCGCAACTGGCCCAGGAGGGCCTCGCCGCACAGTTGGATGCCAGCCGCGACGAGATCAGCGATCTGAGCCAGGCGAATGCTGCCAAACAGGCCGACCTGGCGGCCGTACGCCGCGAAGTCGAACTGCTGCAGATCGACCGCGACAATGCCCGCGACGCCGCCCACGCCTGGAACCTCGACCGTAGCGCCAAGGAGACCGAGCTGCGCCGTCTCGATGCTCTGTCAGCGGCCTTGCGCGCCGAACTGCGGGAACAACAGGACAGCCATCAACAGCGCCTCACTGACCTGCAAGGCTCACGGGATGAGCTGCGCGCGCAGTTCGCCGAGCTGGCCGGCAAGATTTTCGATGAGCGCGAACAGCGCTTCGCCGAAACCAGCCAGGAGCGCCTGGGCCAATTGCTTGATCCGTTGAAAGAGCGCATCCAGTCCTTCGAAAAACGCGTGGAAGAAAGCTACCAGAACGAGGCCCGCGAGCGTTTTTCCCTGGCTAAAGAGCTGGAGCGCCTACAGCAACTGAACCTGCGTCTGTCGGACGAAGCCACCAACCTGACCCGTGCTTTGAAGGGCCAGAAAACCCAAGGCAACTGGGGCGAGCTGATTCTTGAGCGGGTGCTGGAGCATGCGGGCCTGGAAAAAGGCCGCGAGTACCAGACTCAAGTCAGCCTCAAGGGCCCGGATGGCGAGCGCTTCCAGCCCGACGTGCTGATCATGTTGCCCGGCGACAAGCAGGTGGTGGTGGACTCCAAGGTCAGCCTCACTGCTTACCAGCAGTACGTGGCGGCGGATGATGAGGTCATCGGCCAGGCGGCCCTGAAGCAACATGTGCTGTCGCTGCGAAACCACGTCAAAGGCTTGGCCGGCAAGGATTACAAACGCCTGGAAGGCCTGCACAGCCTGGATTTCGTGTTGCTGTTCGTGCCTATTGAAGCGGCGTTTTCCGCTGCGTTGCAGGCCGAGCCGAACCTGTTCCAGGAAGCTTTCGACCGCCATATCGTGATCGTCAGCCCGACCACGTTGCTGGCCACCCTGCGGGTGATCGACAGCCTGTGGAAGCAGGAGCGCCAGAGCCAGAATGCCCGGGAAATCGCCGAGCGCGCCGGTTGGCTGTACGACAAGTTCGTGTTGTTTATCCAGGACCTGGATGAAGTGGGTAACCGTTTGCAGCAGTTGGATAAGGCTTACAGTGCGGCGCGTAACAAGCTGACAGATGGACGCGGAAATCTGGTCAGCCGGACTGAGCAATTGAGGTTGCTCGGTGCGCGGGCGAGTAAGAGCCTTCCCGCTGACCTGCTGGAGCGGGCGATGACGGACTCAGATGGCGTGGCCCATCTGCCCGAATAAACGGCCACCTCTTGTAGGAGCGAGCTTGCTCGCGAAGAACCCACAGGCAACACGTTCATTCAGAATGTCCGCGTGTCGTTGACGGTTTTCGCGAGCAAGCTCGCTCCTACAAAGGCAAATGCCGGCTCAACAGTGCCCGCAACGCTGCCGGTTTCACCGGCTTGGCCAGGTAATCCAACCCCGCCGCATGCACCTCGGCGACCATCTCCGGGCGGCCATCGGCACTGATCACCACACCGGGAATCGGCTCCGCCAATTGCGCGCGCAACCAACCCATCAGTTCAGTCCCGGTTTCGCCATGGTCCAGGTGGTAGTCCACCAAGGCCAGTTGCGGGCGCACGCCGTCGGCCAGTAATGCCGCGCATTGCGCCTGGTCGGTGGCGGTCCAGACCTCGCAGCCCCAGCGCGTCAGCAGGCTGCGCATACCGATCAGGATGCTCTCTTCGTTATCCACACACAGCACTTGCGCACCGCTCAGTGGCAGGCCGCTTTCCTGCGGCGTCTTGACCTGCGGGGCGGCCTGGTTGCGGGCCAGCGGCACACGCACGCTGAACACGCTGCCCTTGCCGGGCCATGAGCGCACGCTCAGGCGGTGGCCCAGCACGCGGCACAGCCCGTCGGCGATCGCCAGGCCCAGCCCCAGGCCTTTCTCGGCACGGGTCTGGTGGCTGTCCAGGCGCTTGAATTCTTCGAAGATCACCTTTTGTTTATCCAGCGGGATCCCCGGGCCACGATCCCATACTTCCAGGCACAGCTCGCCTTTGCGTCGGCGTACGCCCAGTAGCACCGGGCCATCGGCATAACGAAAGGCGTTTGTGAGGAAGTTCTGAAGAACTCGTCGGAGTAGCTTGATGTCGCTGTCCACGCGCAAGCGACTGCCACGCATACGGAAGCGAAGACCTTGCTCCTGGGCCAGCGCCTTGAACTCCGCGCCCAGGGTGTCGAACAGTTCGTTAAGCACAAAAGGATGGCGCTGCGGATTGATCTTGCCGTTTTCCAGGCGCGAGATATCCAGCAGGTCGCTGATCAGGTCTTCGGCGGAGCGCAGTGAGCTGTCCAGGTGCTGCACCAGTTGCCGGGCTTCGTCGGACAGGCCGTCGTTCTGGTGGGAGAGGGCGGCGGAGAACAGGCGTGCGGCATTCAGCGGTTGCATCAAGTCATGGCTGACGGCGGCCAGGAAGCGCGTCTTCGACTGGCTGGCGGACTCGGCCACGCCCTTGGCGTCAGTGAGCGCCACGTTGAGTTGCGACAGCTCGTGGGTGCGCTCGGCGACCCGTTGTTCCAGGCCTTCGTTGGCCTCGGTGAGGGCCTGCTCGGCTTCACGGAACGCGGTGATGTCGGTGAAACTCATCACGAAGCCGCCGCCGGGCATCGGGTTGCCGATCAGCTCGATCACCCGGCCATTGGGAAACAAGCGTTCAGAGGTGTGCGCACGGCCCTGGCGCATCCAGTGCAGGCGTCGCGCCACGTGCACTTCGGCCTCACCTGGCCCGCATAGGCCGCGTTCGGCGTTGTAGCGGATGATGTCGGCAATCGGCCGGCCGACGCTGATCAGGCCGTCCGGATAGTTGAACAGCTCCAGGTAACGCCGGTTCCAGGCCACCAGCTTGAGGGACTGGTCGACCACGCTGATGCCCTGGGTGATGTTCTCGATAGCGCCTTGCAGCAATGCGCGGTTGAACTGCAGCACTTCCGACGCTTCGTCGGCGATGCGTACGACGTCCTCCAGCTGCATTTCGCGCCCTTCGATGGCGGCTTTCACCACTGCGCGGGTCGAGGACGCCCCGAGTACGCCGGCCAGCAAGCGCTCCGTGTGAGCTATCCAGTCGTTGTCGGCGTTCTGGTTGGGGTTGAAGCCTTTGCCCTGGCGATAGGCGAAGCGGATAAAACTCTGCTGGGCGCGTTCTTCACCCACAAAGCGCGCGGCCAGGCTGAGCAAATCACTGATCTGCACCGACAGCATCGAGCGGGCGCTGGCGCGTTGGCTGATTTCCTGGCCAATAAAACGCCCGGCTTGCCAGTGTTCGGAAACCCGCGTACGCGACAGCATCGACACCCATACGAACAGCGTGAAGTTACCTGCCAGAGAAAACACGGTACCCAAGGTCAACGAAGTGACGGACAGACCCAGTGGGTGGGAATGCATCCACGTCAGTCCTGGGAAAAGGCTGAGGGACCAGCCCAGGCTTTTCGCCGTTACCGGTAGGACCAAGGTGTAGAACCACAGGAAAGTGCCCGCTGCCAGCCCGGCAAACACGCCGCGCCGGTTGGCCTGCTTCCAGTACAGCGCGCCGAGCATCGCCGGTGCCAGCTGGGTCACGGCGGCAAAGGCGATCTGGCCGATGGTTGCCAGGCTGGCAGACGAGCCCAGCAGGCGGTAACTGACGTAGGCCAGCAACAGGATGATCACGATGCTGACCCGGCGTACCGACAGCATCCAGTGGCGGAACACTTCGAACGGGCGCTCGGCGCTGGAGCGGCGCAGCAACCACGGCAGCAGCATGTCGTTGGAGACCATGGTCGACAAGGCGATGCTTGCCACGATCACCATGCCGGTGGCTGCCGAGGCGCCGCCGATAAAGGCCAGTACCGCCAGTGCCGGATGGGCTTCGGCCATGGGCAGGCTGATTACGTAGGAGTCCGGCAGCACCGAGCCCGGCAGCATCATCTTGCCGCCCAAGGCGATCGGTACTACAAACAGAGCGGCCAGGATCAGGTAGGCGGGGAACACCCATTTGGCCAGGCGCAGGTCCTGAGGGTCGATGTTTTCCACCACCGTGACATGAAACTGCCGAGGCAGGCAGATGATCGCCATCATCGCCACGCCGGTCTGCACTACCATCGACGGCCAGTTGACGGTCTCCTTCCAGTATTCCTCCAGGCGTGGTGCCAGCATGGCCTGGCTGAACAAATCACCGAAACCGTCATACAGGCCGTAGGTCACAAACGCACCCACCGCCAGAAACGCGAACAGCTTGACCAGGGATTCAAACGCAATCGCCAGCACCATGCCCCGGTGGTGCTCCGTGGCGTCGAGGTTGCGCGTACCAAACACGATGGTGAACAGTGCCAGCACCAGCGACACAATCAACGCGGTGTCCTGGGCGCGGGTGCCGGTGGTGTCGGCCCCAGCGCCGATCAACAGGTTCACCCCGAGCACGATGCCTTTGAGTTGCAGTGCGATATAGGGCAATACGCCGACCAGGCAGATGAGTGCGACCACCACCGCCAGCGATTGCGATTTGCCGTAGCGCGCGGCAATGAAGTCGGCGATGGAGGTGATGTTTTCCTGCTTGCTGATCAGAATCATCTTCTGCAGCACCCAGGGTGCCAACACCAGCAGCAGCACCGGTCCCAGGTAGATCGGTAAAAACGCCCACAGCTGTTCGGCGGCCTGGCCTACGGCGCCAAAGAAGGTCCAACTGGTGCAATAAACCGCCAGCGACAGGCTGTACACCCAGGCACGCATGCGCGGCGGCAGTGGCGCACGGCGGCGGTCTCCGTAGAAGGCGATGGCAAACATGATGGCCATATAGGCCAGGGCAACGGCGGCGATCAGCCCGCTGGACAGCGACATGGTAACTCCGAGCATAGGAACGCCCGGGCATTCCGGGCCCGGTTGGACAGTCTCGCATGATGCTTGGGGTTAGTCAGTGTCGACCAAGGTCGTGTGGGATCGAATGTCGCAGGTCATTCAGCGCGGTGGCAGGGTTTTCTGGCGCAGGATGTAGATTGTCACCAGCACGGCGCTGGTCAGCATGAAGCCGCGCGCCCACGGTAATGGCACTAAATAGCAGGACACGCCGATGCTCAGCCACATCAAGCCGATGGCGTAGACCTTGCCTTTGAGTGGGATGCCGTTGCCGTCCAGGTAATCACGGATCCACGGGCCAAGGCGCGGGTGTTGCACCAGCCAGTGGTAGAAACGCGGGGAGCTTCGGGCGAAGCAGGCGGCGGCGAGCAGCAGGAAGGGCGTGGTCGGCAATACCGGTAGGAAAATGCCGATCACTCCCAGCGCTACGCTCAACCAACCAATGGCCAGCAGCAGGTAGCGCAGGAGCAGCGGACGGTTGCCCATGGGTGTCACGGGCAAGCGACTCAGTGGTGACGTGGCTTGAGAATCGCCGGTTTTTCGTCAGGGGCGTTGCACAGCAGGTACAGCGCGGTGAGGGCTTCCGGGATCTGCACGATCATGTCGTCCATCAGGTTGGCGTCGGCGGCGATGTCGGAGAACTCCGGCTGGTCGTCGAACAGACCCGAACCGACCATGATCGGCAGCAGCATTTCGCTGACTTCTTCCTCGGCGGTTTCGAACCAGGCGGCTTCACGCAGGAACACGCCTTCCATGAAACCAATGCACCAGCCGCGCAGGTCGGAATCATCCGGCTCTTCGCCCAGGTCCAGTTCGCACGGCAGCTCGAACTCTTCGTCGGAGGCCAGTTGGCGACCGATGTGGGCCTTGAGGGCCAGCAGGGTGGCTTCGATTTCTTCGCGTTGGGCGGCGTCGGTGTAGTGCGGCTCTTCGGCGAACAGCGCGTCGATCCATTCACGGTCAGGCACGACCTCGGAGCAGATCGACAAGGCGGTCAGGTAGCCGTGGGCGGCCACGTAGTCCAGCGCCTCGTCATGCAGCTCATCGGCGTCGAGGAAGGCTTGCAGGCGGGTTAGTTGCTCAGCGAAGGACATTGAAGAGTTACCTTGGGAATAAACGATGCTGAATTCTAGGCTTTCTTGAGCGCCCAGGCCAGCGTGGGAGCGGGCTTGCTCGCGAAGAGGGCGATTTGGTGTGGCTGGCGGAATGAATTTCTCAGCGTTTCTGGAGGGATGCCCGGTTTTTACTATTCGTCAGTGATGCCCTTTGCCGGGGATCGCTCGGGTATACTGCCGCGTTTTGTGATGCCCTTGCAGGCCAAGCGCCAGCCCGCGAAAACTTCGCTTACGGATTATTTCCCGTGAAAGCGTGTTTTTTCGGCCAGCCTGTACAGAGGGATTTCGGCACCATTTTGGAGTTTTACATGCTCGAGCAGGCTCAACGCGTCCTCAAGGACATCTTCGGCTACGACAGTTTTCGTGGCCGCCAGGGTGCGATCATTGAGCGCGTGGCCAGTGGCGGTGACGCACTGGTCCTGATGCCTACCGGTGGCGGCAAGTCATTGTGCTTCCAGGTGCCTGCGCTGTTGCGCAATGGCCTGGCGGTGGTGGTATCGCCGCTGATCGCGTTGATGGACGATCAGGTCGCCACCCTCGAAGAACTCGGGGTTGCAGCAGCGTCATTGAATTCCACCCTCAGTGCCGAGCAGCAGCGCGACCTGGCGGCGCGGATCAAGCGCGGTGAAGTGAAGATGCTCTACCTGGCGCCTGAGCGCCTGGTGCAGCCACGCATGCTGGCTTTTTTGCAGGGCCTGGAAATAGCCTTGTTCGCCATCGACGAAGCCCACTGCGTATCGCAATGGGGCCATGACTTCCGGCGTGAATACCTGCAACTCGGCCAGTTGGCGGAGCTGTTTCCCGATGTGCCGCGCATTGCGTTGACCGCGACTGCCGACAAGCGCACCCGCGAAGAAATCGTCGAGCGCCTGCATCTGCAGAACGCCGAGCGCTTCCTCTCAAGCTTCGACCGACCGAATATCTTCTATCGCATCGTGCCCAAGGAACAGCCGCGCAAGCAGTTGCTGGCGTTCCTCTCCGAGCGGCGCAGCGATGCGGGCATCGTTTATTGCCTGTCGCGCAAGAAGGTCGATGAAGTCGCCGCATTCCTCTGCGAGCAAGGCTACCCGGCGTTGCCGTACCATGCCGGCCTGCCCAACGAAACGCGTTCGGCGCACCAGAAGCGCTTCCTCAACGAGGAAGGCCTGATCATGGTGGCCACCATCGCGTTCGGCATGGGCATCGATAAATCCAACGTACGCTTCGTTGCGCATATGGACTTGCCCAAATCCCTCGAGGCGTACTACCAGGAAACCGGTCGCGCCGGCCGTGATGGCCTGCCGGCGGATGCCTGGATGGTCTATGGCCTGCAGGACGTGGTGATGCTCAAGCAGATGCTGCAGAACTCCGAAGGCGACGAGCGTCACAAGCGCCTGGAGCAGCACAAACTTGACGCGATGCTCTCGCTGTGTGAGGAAACCCGCTGCCGGCGCCAGACCCTGCTGGCATATTTCGATGAAGACATGCCCGAACCATGCGGTCATTGCGATAACTGCGTCGATGGCGTGCAGACCTGGGATGCCACCGAGCCGGCGCGCCAGGGCTTGTCCGCTATCTACCGCACCGGCCAGCGTTATGGCGTGGGCCACTTGGTGGATGTCTTGCTGGGCAAGGACAACGAGAAAGTCCGCAGCTTTGGCCACGAAAAACTCTCGGTCTACGGTGTCGGCAAGGCCCGCGCTGAAGGTGAATGGCGCTCGCTGTTCCGCCAGATGGTCGCACGTGGGTTGGTGGACATCGATATCGAAGGTTTTGGCGGCCTGCGCTTGAATGACAGTTGCCGGCCGTTGCTCAAGGGCGAGGTCAGCCTGGAGTTGCGCCGCGACCTCAAGCCGCAGACCACCGCCAAGACCAGCACCAGTCAGGCCAGCCAACTGGTGCGCTTTGAGGAGCGCGAGCAGTGGGAAGCCTTGCGCACCTTGCGGCGCAAACTGGCGCAGGAACACAGTGTGCCGCCATACGTCATTTTCCCCGACTCGACCCTGTTGGAAATGTTGCGCGAACAACCTACCACCATGGCCGAGATGGCGCGGGTCAGCGGCGTGGGTGCGCGCAAGTTGGAGCGTTACGGCCAGGCGTTCCTCGAAGTGCTCGGCGGCCAGGCCGAAGCGCCGAAGGAAGTCGCCGATATCCGCCACGAACTGATCAGCCTGGCACGCGCTGGCATGACCCCGATGCAGATCGCCGGTCAGCTGCAATGTTCGGAAAAAAACGTTTACACCTTGCTTGCCGAATCCATCGGCAAGCAGCAATTGTCGTTGGAGCAAGCCCTTGATTTGCCGGAGGATCTGCTCGGCGAAATCCAGGATGCGTTCCTCGACGGAGAGGGCGAATTGCCACCGGTCGCAGAGATTGCGCCGCTGTTCACCGGGCGTGTTCCAGAGGGGGTTTTGTACTGCGTGCGGGCGGCTTTGCAGTCCGAATTCGAAATTTAATGTGCCAATTACGACAATGTAACGAATCAGTACATAGCACCTCTTGCCTAGTGACATGGCTCATGCTTAGCTGACTAATAATTAGCCATACTTTATTTTCAGTCTAAATAATGAGTTTTTTATGTCGTTAACCGATCAACATCGTTTTGGCATGCAGCTGGCGCAAATGTCCCGTGGGTGGCGCGCCGAGCTGGACCGCCGTTTGGCGGGGCTTGGTTTATCCCAGGCGCGCTGGCTGGTTCTGCTGCACTTGGCTCGTTTTGAAGAAGCACCCACCCAGCGCGAGCTGGCGCAAAGCGTTGGCGTCGAAGGGCCGACACTGGCTCGCCTGCTGGACAGCCTCGAAGGCCAAGGCCTGGTGCAACGCCAGGCCGTGGTGGAAGACCGTCGTGCCAAGCGCATCGTGCTGTGTGATACCGCCCGGCCACTGATCGAACAAATCGAAACCATCGCCACCGCCCTGCGCCACGAACTGTTTGTGGGGGTAGACGAAGCCGACTTGAGCGTGTGCATGCGCGTGCATGGGCACATCCTGGCGAATCTGGAAAAGTCCTGAAGAAACCACTGTGCTGGCTTACTGTGGTAAGTAGGGCTGTTGTGGTGAGCGGGCTTGCCCCGCGTTGGGCTGCGAAGCAGCCCCACTAAAGTCACCGCGTTTTTTCAGTCAGAAATCAGTCGTCTGTTTTTGGGGCCGCTGCGCAGCCCAGCGCGGGGCAAGCCCGCTCGCCACAACAGCGCCGCTCTACACAATCGGGTTCTGTGCAAGACGCTAAAACGTCTGCCCCAGGTTCAGATACACCGCCTTCTGGTTATCATCGTTGAACCCATAGCTGAAATTCAGCGGCCCCAACGGCGTATCGAACCCCAGGAAGATACTCGCCGCATTGATGTAGCCGCTGTCGAATTCGTTGTCGTTGTTCCACGCCCGGCCGCGTTCCAGTGACGCACCCAGGTACAACGGGAAATCCAGCGGCAAGTACGAGCGAGGCGTGAGCCTGCGGTAATACACCGCCCGCATCAGGCTGATGTTCTGCCCCGAGATCGCATCCTGGCGGAAGCCTGAGAGCTGCCGCGCGCCCCCCAGCAGGAAGCTGGAAATCACCACATCCGAATCATCCAGGGTGCGCCCGTAGCGTCCACCCAGCACCAGGGTGTCCGGGCCGTGGCTCATGGCCTTGTCGAGCTTGAATTCCCATTGGCGGTAGCGCTGGTCCGAGCCCAGCCCCGGTTCGAATTCGCGCAAGGCCAGGCCGATGTCTTCGCCGCTGTGGGGGAAGTAAACGTTGTCCAGGGAGTCGAAGGAGTATTTCAACTCATAGAACCCTTCGCTGAAACTCACACTGGGCGAATCCCGGTCGCCGATACGCACATCCGCCTTGCCCCAGGCTTCGCCGACGCCGAAGCGGATCTCGCCGCTGCTGCCGATCTGCCGCCCGACGTTCAAGCCGAAACCGTAGCGCTCCAAGCGGTATTCGGAGACCGGGTCGTTGTCCAGGGTCAGCTCGACGTTCTGCGCCTGTGCCCTGATGTACGGTGCGACAAAGTAGCGCGAGCCGGTGTCCATCGGCTGGTAGAACTCGCTGTACAGTTCCTGGCGGTCACCGATCTGCACCCGCGTCAGCCATTCTGCGCCAAGACGGTTGATGCCATTCATGCGGTAGCTGGCGCCGAGATTAAAGGCGCTGTCGCCGCGCATGTCATCCGACAAGTTCAGGCCCAGGCGCAGGTAATCGGTGCCGCTGCGCTTGCCCCGCGCGCTGATCACCAGGGTGTTGTCCTGGCCCTTCTTGACCACGCGGTATTGCACCTGCTCGAAATAATCCAGGCCGTACAGGGTGCCCATGTCGGTTTGCAGGCGCCCCAGGTTGAGTGGTTCGCCCAGGGGCTGGCGAATGTAGTAGCGGATCACGTCGTCGCTGACTTTCGAATCGTTCTCTACGCTGATCGCGGTGATCACCGGGGTGCGTTCGCCCGGTGTGCGGGCGGCCACCAATTGCGGGTCGACCGGCTCGGCGGGGCGCAGGTGAGCCAGGCGTGCGTCAAGGGCACGGGTGGCGCGGTAGCCGGCGTCGATCATGTCCTTGGCGCGGCCGAAGTCGGTCACGCCATAGGCGGCGAGGGGCGGCTGGATCAGAACGTCCTTGGGGTGCAGGTCCTTGAGTTGTTCTTCGGAATTGCGTCGGGTCATCAGGGTGATGGACTGGTTGAGCACATCCACCACCGTGGCCAGTTGCTTGCGCGAACGCAGCGGGGTGCCGATGTCCACGACAATGGCGATGTCCACGCCCATCTCCCGCGCCACATCCAGCGGGATGTTGTCGGTCATGCCGCCGTCCACCAGCAGCCGGCCGTCCAGTTCCACCGGGGCGAATACCGCCGGGATCGACATGCTGGCGCGGATCACCTGGGGCAGGTGGCCCTTGCGAAACACCACCTTCTCGCCGGTGGTGATGTCGGTCGCCACCGCCCTGAAGGGGATGGGCAACTTGTCGAAGTTACGCGTGTTGCTGGTGTGGGCGAACATGCTTTCCAGCAGCAGCGCCAGGTTCTGGCCCTGGATCACACCCAGTGGCAGGCCCAGGCTGCCGTCGTCGCGGAAGCTGAGTTTCTGCTTGACCAGGAAGTCCCGGTCGTCCTGCTTGCGTCGGAATGGTACGTCTTCCCGGGGCGGTGCGTCAGACAAGGCCTGTTGCCAGTCGATACTCAGCGCCAGTTTTTCCAGCTCATCGATCTTGTAGCCCGACGCATACAGTCCGCCGATCACCGCGCCCATGCTGGTGCCGGCAATCGCGTCGATCTGGATACCTTGCTCTTCCAGCGCCTTGAGCACGCCGATATGGGCCAGGCCACGGGCGGCGCCGCCGGACAGCACCAGGCCGATTTTCGGGCGTGGCGCTTCAATGGCGTCGGCAAGCAGAGGGAACAGGCACAGCAACAGGCAGGACAGCAGGCGGCGCATCAGGAATCTCGGGGCTGGGCGATAAAGGCCGGTATTATAGCCACTCGATCCGCCGAGCCCGTTATGCCAGGAGCTTCTCAAGTTATGTCCACAAGCAAACCCGAGATCGTCATCACCTATTGCACCCAGTGCCAGTGGCTGCTGCGCGCCGCGTGGCTGGCGCAGGAACTGTTGAGTACATTTGCCGATGACCTGGGCAAAGTGTCGCTGGAGCCGGCCACCGGCGGCGCGTTTCGCATCACCTGTGATGGCGTGCAGATCTGGGAGCGCAAGGCGGACGGTGGTTTCCCCGAAGCCAAGGTGCTAAAGCAGCGCGTGCGCGACCGGATCGACCCGCAACGTGACCTGGGGCACAACGACCGTACGCAGTGAAAGTCACCGCCTTATTATTAGGGGCGGTGACCCTCTAGCGCAGCCCTATTTGGCGGCCATCTTGTGTTTGATGAAGCCAATCAGCCACGTCAGTACGAGGCCACCTATACCACCCCCACAATGTTGCTGCCAACTGCCGCCACATCCAGCGCTTCACCGCCCGAGGTGCCCGTGAATGCCGCGACGACCTGGCCCAACACCAGTCCGCCGACACCACCGATCAGTGTATTGAGCCCGGTCCCGAGGCTCTGTTTGGTCATGCCGGCGACGTTGCCGCCGACCGCCCCGCTGATGATCTGTACCAATAAGCTGATGAGCATTTCCATGTTAAAGCTCCCGCATCGCGTTGAGGTTGTGACCACTCGCTTGCAGCAACTTCAGAACACACCCTGGCTGTCGTCGAGCTGTCGGTTATCCGTTGAACGACTGCTGACTGTTGCGGATGTTTAAAGTATAGATCAGGCCGTTGCAGTGGGCTGTTTAGCCTGGCTGGCGCTGCCCATCAACCCCGACAGCACAATGGCGACGATGATCAGCGCGCCACCCAGCAGCATGCGCAGCGTCGGCGTTTCGGCAAACAGCAGCCAGGCGGCGGTGATGCCGTAGACCGGCTCCATGGCGAACACCACCGAGGCGGTGCGTGCCTTGATCACCGCGAGGCTGGCGACAAACAGGCTGTGGGCCAGGCCTGTACAGAACACGCCGAGCAAACCGATCCACAGCCAGTCGATTGCCCGTACCTCGGTCAGCCCTGGTGCCGCCACCGGCAACAGGCAAACAGCGACCACCACGTTCTGGCACAACGCCGCCTGCACTGCGGGGATGCGGCCGGAGCTGGCGCGGTTGTTCAATGAAAGCAGCGAAAACAGCAGCCCCGAGGCGATCCCCCAGAGCAAGCCGCCAGTGGCTTCGCTGGCGAGGTTGAAGTCTGGGGTGACCAGCACCAGCCCGATGCTGACCAGCACCACCAGCACGATTTCGTTGGGGCGGATCCGCTCGCGGAAAATCAACCCTTCGAGGATCACGGTAAACGCCGGGAACGCGGTGAAGCCCAGTGTCGCGACGGCCACGCCGGCCACCTTGACGGCGATAAAGAAGGTCACCCAGTGCGCTGCCAGCAACACGCCGCTCACCAGCAGCCGGCGCCAGTCGCGCAGTTCCAGTGTCTTCCATGCCGTGTTGCTGGCGAACCGGGCAAACACCGCAAGGGCCACCACGGCAAACACCGCGCGACCAAACACGATGATGGCCGGCGAAGCGGCCGCGAGTTTGCCGAATACGCCGGTAAGGCCAAACATCAATGCGCCGATATGCAGGGCGCCGAGGGCTGAGCGGGGAGTCATTGCGATCCTTGAGACAAGCGGGTGGCAAGTGCGCAGTCTAGTGGGTCGCCGGTGCGGATGTCTGTCGTGCGGCTCGCGTTTTTTATCGCAGGACTCTTCCTACGCGTTGCGGCGCAATGCCCCCGGTGACGCGCCGAACTCACGCAGCATCGCGGCGGCAAAGGCGCTTTGCGAGGTGTAGCCGACGCGATCGGCGACTTCACCGATGGCCAGCGGCGTTTTGCGCAGCAGGTCCAAGGCCATCTGCAGGCGACGGCTGCGGATGTAGTCCATCGGCGTTTGCCCGCATTCGGCGATAAAGCGTGCGTGTAAACGTGCCACCGACAGGTCGGCGATGCGCGCCAGGTCCGCCACCTGCAGCGGGTGCGCAAGGTGGCGCTCGATGTGCGCATTGAACGCCGCGTACGGCAGGCGCCGTCCCGGCAGGGGTTGGGCCTGGGGATGATTGAGGCTGGCCAGCAACAGCACCGCGCCTTGCTGGACGATCAGCGGGTCATGCACCGGGCTTTGCGCCAGCCATTGCACCAACTGGCTCTGCCGCGTATCCAGGGCCAGCCGCGACGGTTGGTCGAGCAGGCGGCGGCTGGCGTCGGCATGTTCGCCCAGCGATTGCAGCACCCAATGCTCGGTAGGCACATCCAGCACCAGGCAGCGGCTGCCATCACGGCTGCCGCACGCATGGTGGGCCGAGAAAGGCAGCACCATCACGCTGCTTTCGCGGACCTGGCTGCCACGCCCATCGACTTCCAGGTCCAGGTGCCCGGACAGGCCGAACACCAACTGCGCATGGTCATGGCTGTGGGCGAGGGGCGCTTCGAGGTAATGGCGCAGGGTGAGGGCGGGTCCCATAGTGATCTCCGGGGCGGCAAGCCGGCAGTCTACAACGCTTTGCGGCCGGCAGGCGCTGTCATCAGACTGACGCACAGTTGTCATGGGCTATTAATCGCCAGGGCGCAAGCTCGCGAAAACACCGTCGAGGGATGCCCATGACCAGTGCCGAGTTCACCAAGCCCAGCCGCAAGCAACGGGTGCGTACCCTGTGGATTTCCGATGTGCACCTGGGCACCCGGGATTGCCAGGCTGAGCATCTGTCGCAATTTCTCAAGGGCTATCACGCCGACAAGGTCTACCTGGTCGGCGACATCATCGACGGCTGGAAACTGCGTGGCGGCATGTATTGGCCCCAGGCCCACACCAACGTGATCCGTCGCCTGCTGACCATGGCCAAGCGCGGCACCGAGGTCATCTATGTCACCGGTAACCATGACGAATTCCTGCGCCGTTATTCCAAGCTGATCCTGGGCAATATCCAGCTGGTGGACGAAGCCATCCACGTGACTGCCGATGGCCGCCATCTGTTGGTGATCCACGGTGACCAGTTCGACGTAATCACCCGCTATCACCGCTGGCTGGCGTTCCTCGGCGATTCGGCCTACGAATTCACCCTCACACTCAACCGCTGGCTCAATCACTGGCGGGCGCGCTATGGCTATGGCTATTGGTCGCTGTCGGCGTACCTCAAGCACAAGGTCAAGACGGCGGTGAACTTCATCAGCGATTTCGAAGAAGCCATCGCCCACGAGGTGACCAAACGCGAGTTGCATGGAGTGGTGTGCGGGCATATTCACCATGCGGAGATTCGCAAGGTGGGCGAGGTGGATTACCTCAATTGCGGGGATTGGGTGGAGTCATGCACGGCGTTGATCGAGCACTGGGATGGGAGTATCGAGTTGTATCGGTTGGCGGATGCGCAGGCCAAGGAAGCACAGCTCAAGGCTGAGATGGTTGCTGGCTAGCGTCGGACTCGGTCCAAAATGTGGGAGCGGGCTTGCTCGCGAATGCGCAGTGACAGCCGACAACTATAGTGACTGATACACCGCATTCGCGAGCAAGCCCGCTCCCACATTTAGATTGAGTTTCGTCAGTTGGAGACGTTGGCGATGGCCTTGGCCAGCAAGGCCAACCGCGTGGCATCAATCCCTGCCACATTCGCCCGGCCAGAACTCACCATATACACACTGTGCTTTTCACGCAGTTGCTTCACCTGCTCGGCGCTCAAGCCGGTATAGGAAAACATCCCGCGCTGTGCACCGATATGCGCAAACCGCTCTGACAAGCCATGGGGCGCCAACGCCTCCACCAAGCCGGAGCGCAGGTGTGCGATCCGCGAACGCATGGCTTCAACCTCGTCGCTCCACTGCTTTTTCAGTCCTGCATCGCCGAGGATGGTCGCCACCACTGCGGCACCATGGTCCGGCGGCGTCGACCACAGGTTGCGCGCCGTGTTCGCCAGTTGGCTGCGCACGTCTGTCAGTTTCTCGGCATCCGGCGCGCAGACGATCAGCGCGCCGACACGGTCGCTGTACAAGCCGAAGTTTTTCGAGCAGGAGCTGGTGACCAGCACTTCCGGCAACTCGGCCGCAAATAGCCGCACCGCCCAGGCGTCTTGCTCCAGGCCATCGCCAAAGCCCTGGTAGGCGAAGTCGATCAGCGGCAGCAACTGGCGCTCGCGCACGATCTGCAGCACCTGGCGCCAGTCATCCTGGGACAGGTCGAAACCGGTCGGGTTGTGGCAGCAGGCGTGCAGCAGCACGACATCGCCTTGGGGCACGCTGGACAAGGTGGCGAGCATTGCCGCCACGTCCAGGCGATTGTCAGCGCCCACGTACGGGTAATGGCTGACCGGGATCCCGGCCTTGGCGAAGATGGTTTCGTGGATCGGCCAGGTCGGGTTACTCAGCCATACGCCACGGCCCGGCAGGTTCTGCGCGATAAAATCGGCGCTCAAACGCAGGGCACCGGTGCCGCCTGGGGTCTGGGTGGCGCCGGCACGACGGTCGCGCAGCAGCGGGGAGTCGGCGCCGAGCACCAGTTCGCTGATCAGCTTGCCGAACGCGGCATTGCCGTGGCCGCCGATGTAGGTCTTGGTGGTTTGCGTGTCCACCAGGCGTTGCTCGGCCAGCTTCACCGAGTGTGGAATCGGCGTCAGGCCCTGGTCATCTTTATAGACGCCCACGCCCAGGTCGAATTTGTTCGGGTTGGCGTCCTGGGCGTACAGGTCCATCAGCCCGAGGATCGGGTCGCCGGGCACGCGGCCAATGGTATCGAAGTGCATTACTTGCGGCCCTCGGCGTCCTTGGCCACTTCGTCGGTGCGTGCGGCCATGATGAAGTCGTTGCGGTGCAGGCCCTTGATGGAGTGGCTCCACCAGGTCACGGTGACCTTGCCCCACTCGGTGAGCAGGCCTGGGTGATGGCCTTCGGCTTCGGAGATTTCCCCCATGGCGTTGGTGAAGGCCAGGGCGAACTTGAAGTTCTTGAACAGGAAAACCTTTTCCAGTTGCATCACGCCGTCGCGGACTTCGATGTTCCAGTCAGGGATCTGCTTGAGCAATACCGGCAGTTCTTCGTCGCTGACTTGCGGGGCATCGGCGCGGCAGGCTTCGCAGTGGGCTTGGTTCAAGGTGGTCATGATGGTGTCCTGAATTCGAGTGTTTGAAGATCAGTAGCGTCACCCTAAAGCAACGCGGGGCCAGGGAACAGACTCACCTGGCCTGAAGATGTAAGGTTCAAGCCGCTTTGGGTTTCGGTGGAAACTTCGGCGCGTGGAGACCCAACTGCATGCCGCGCTCGACCATGCCCATGATGTCTTCCTGCGCCACTTCAAACAGGCGCTTCAGATTGGGCAGCACGAAGTACAGCGGTTGCAGGATGTCGATGCGGTACGGCGTGCGCATGGCTTCCAACGGGTCGAACACCTGGTGTTCGGGCTCGGACGACAGGCTGTACACGGTCTCTTTGGGCGACGACAGAATGCCGCCACCGTAGATACGCCGGCCAGCGGGCGTGTCCACCAGGCCGAATTCGATGGTCATCCAGTACAGGCGCGCCAGGTACACCCGTTGCTCCTTGGTGGCCGCCAGGCCGAGCTTGCCGTAGGTGTGGGTGAATTCGGCGAACCAGGGGTTGGTCAACAGCGGGCAGTGGCCGAAAATCTCGTGGAAGATATCCGGCTCTTGCAGGTAATCCAGTTCTTCGCGGGTACGAATAAAGGTCGCCACCGGAAACTGTTTGCTGGCGAGCAATTCGAAGAAGGTCTGGAAGGGGATCAGCGCCGGCACGCGGGCGACTTGCCAACCGGTGGTCTCGGCCAGCACCTGGTTGATTTCGCCCAGTTGCGGGATGCGATCGTGTGGCAGGCCGAGCTTGTCGATGCCGTCCAGGTATTCCTGGCAGGCGCGACCCTCGATCACTTTCAACTGGCGAGTGATCAGGGTGTTCCACACCGCATGTTCTTCCGGTGAGTAGTGGATAAAACCTTGCGCGTCGGGCTCGCGTGCCACGTACTGCGTCTGCTTCATACGGCTCTCCTGCTAGGCATTCGTTCTTGTTATGTCCTGCGATGAGCCTATTGATAACCCGTGAGAAGCCAGATTCCATCTGTCTAAAACCGACGGATGTAGGAAAACTTACCATTTTTCGTAAAGTATTCGTTACGCTTGTTAGGTTGACCGTTGCATTGGGCTGGGAAAGTCGCTGTCGCTGTCACATAATCTTGACGACTATCTGCGCCCAGCGACAAAAAGACGCGGCGCCTCCCCACTTTTCGGGCCTCTTCATGCGTATCAAAGTGCACTGCCAGAACCGCATCGGCATCCTGCGGGACATCCTCAACCTGCTGGTGGAATACGGCGTCAACGTCGCCAAGGGCGAGGTCGGTGGGGAGCATGGCAACGCCATCTACCTGTACTGCCCGAACCTGGTGAACATGCAGTTCCAGGCGCTGCGCCCGCAATTCGAGGCGATTGCCGGGGTGTTTGGCGTAAAGAGGGTAGGGCTGATGCCCAGCGAGCGCCGGCATATGGAGCTCAATGCACTGCTGGGTGCCCTGGAGTTTCCGGTGTTGTCCATCGACATGGGCGGTTCCATTGTCGCCGCCAACCGCGCCGCGGCGCAGTTGCTCGGGGTGCGGGTGGATGAGGTGCCGGGCATGCCGTTGTCGCGCTACGCCGAGGACTTTGACTTGCCGGAGTTGGTGCGCGCGAGCAAGTCGCGGATCAACGGCCTGCGGGTCAAGGTCAAGGGCGACGTGTTTCTGGCGGACATCGCACCGCTGCAATCCTCCGAGCATGACGACAGCGAGGCCATGGCCGGTGCTGTGCTGACCCTGCACCGCGCCGACCGCGTCGGTGAGCGCATCTACAACGTGCGCAAGCAGGAGCTGCGCGGCTTTGACAGTATCTTCCAGAGCTCCAAAGTCATGGCCGCCGTAGTGCGCGAAGCCCGACGCATGGCGCCGCTCGATGCGCCTCTATTAATAGAAGGCGAAACCGGTACCGGTAAAGAGCTGCTGGCGCGTGCCTGCCACTTGGCCAGCCCGCGAGGGCAATCACCGTTGATGGCGCTCAACTGCGCCGGCCTGCCTGAGTCGATGGCCGAGACCGAGTTGTTCGGCTACGGCCCTGGCGCGTTTGAGGGCGCACGGGCTGAAGGCAAACTGGGGCTGCTGGAGCTGACGGCGGGCGGTACGTTGTTTCTCGACGGTGTGGGGGAAATGAGTGCGCGCTTGCAGGTGAAACTGCTGCGCTTTTTGCAGGACGGCTGCTTCCGTCGCGTCGGCAGTGATGAAGAGGTGTACCTCGACGTGCGCGTGATTTGCGCCACCCAGGTGGACTTGTCCGAGCTGTGCGCCCGTGGTGAATTCCGCCAGGACCTCTACCACCGCCTCAATGTGCTGTCCCTGCATATCCCTCCATTGCGCGAATGCCTGGATGGCCTGGCACCCTTGGTCGAGCACTTTCTCGACCAGGCCAGCCGCCAGATCGGTTGCCCGCTGCCCAAGTTGGCGCCCGCCGCGATGGAGCGTCTGAGTCACTACCACTGGCCAGGCAACGTGCGGCAGTTGGAAAACGTGCTGTTCCAGGCGGTGTCGTTGTGCGACGGCGGTATGGTCAAGGTTGAGCATATCCGCTTGCCCGATTATGGCGTGCGTCAGCCGCTTGGCGACTTCTCCCTGGAAGGTGGCCTGGAAGACATTGTCGGGCGGTTTGAGAAGGCGGTGTTGGAAGCCTTGTACGCTGAGCATTCCAGCAGCCGGCAGTTGGGTAAGCGACTGGGGGTATCCCACACCACCATCGCCAATAAACTGCGCGATTACGAAATCCTGAAGAGCGATAAATAATTCGCGGACACTACGCGGTCAAAATGTGGGAGCGGGCTTGCTCGCGAATGCGGTGTGTCATTCAACACATGAGTGAGTGAACCACCGCATTCGCGAGCAAGCCCGCTCCCACATTGGATCTTCGCCGTTTTCCAGACATGTGTTTGCCGCAGGCGGCAGTAGTCCGCCGTTTTTTCGACTCACGCTCAACCCTGAAATCACCCCACCTCACGGCAAACCCCCGCGCAGCCTGCACTTCTCGCTCTTTTCAAAAGTTGGTTCGCAAATTGCTTAAGCCTCATCAGTACAGCGGTGGGCGGCAAGCGTCCGTCAGAAAGAGGAAGAAGCGTGGACAAGTACCTTTATGTGGCAATGACCGGCGCCAGCCAGAATGCTCTGGCGCAGAAGGCCCATGCCAACAACCTGGCGAACATTTCCACCAATGGTTTCCAACGTGACCTGGAGCAGGCGCGTTCGATGCCGGTGTTCGGCGACAGCTTTCCGGCGCGGGCGTTTGCCATGACTGAGCGTCCGGCCACCGACTTCACCCCTGGCGCAATGATCGAGACCGGTCGTGACTTGGACGTGGCCGTCAACGGCGACGGCTGGATGGCCGTGCAGACCCCTGATGGCAGCGAAGCCTACGTACGCAGCGCCAGCATGAACGTCGATGCATTGGGCGTGCTGCGTGCCGGCAACGGTATGCCGATCATGGGCAATGGTGGTCCGATTGCCGTGCCGCCCCAGCAGAAAATCGAAGTGGGTTCCGACGGCACCATCAGTATCCGTGCCATGGGCGAAGGCCCGCGGGTGATGGCTGAAGTGGACCGCATCAAGCTGGTCCAGCCGGACCTGAAGAGCATGAATAAGGGCCTCGACGGCACCATCCATACCAAGGATGGCCAGCCAGCCCAGGCCGACGCGAACGTCAAGCTGACCTCGGGCTTCCTGCAGGCGAGCAACGTCAATGCCGTGGAAGAAATGACTGCGGTGCTGGCGCTTTCCAAGCAGTTCGAGCTGCACATCAAGATGATGAACAGCGCTAAAGAAGACGATCAGGCCATGACGCGCGTCATGCAGATGAGCTGATCCAACACACTAATTTTGCGGCGCAGCGCCAACAAACAGGCGCACGAAGGAGAACAGCATGCTTCCGGCTCTATGGGTTGCCAAAACAGGCCTGTCCGCCCAGGACACCAACCTGACCACCATTTCCAACAACCTGGCCAACGTGTCGACCACGGGGTTCAAACGTGACCGTGCCGAGTTCCAGGACTTGCTCTATCAGATCAAGAAGCAGCCAGGCGCCCAGTCGACCCAGGACAGCGAACTGCCGTCGGGCCTGCAATTGGGTACCGGTGTGCAGATCGTCGGCACCCAGAAGAACTTCAGCGCCGGTAACCTGCAGCAAACCGGCCAGCCGCTGGACATGGCCATCAACGGCCGCGGTTTCTTCCAGATCCTGCAACCGGACGGGACAACTTCCTACACCCGTGACGGTACTTTCCACCTGGACTCTAACGGCCAGATCGTGACCGCCAACGGTTTCGCCCTAGAGCCGGCCGTGATCGTTCCAGCCGACGCCAAGACCTTCACCGTCGGCAACGACGGCACCGTGTCGATCACCGTGGCCGGCAACCCCGCGTCGCAAGTGATCGGCAACCTGCAGACCGCTGACTTCATCAACCCGGCCGGCCTGCAAGCCATGGGCAACAACCTGTTCCTGGAAACCGCCTCCAGCGGCGCGCCGCAAATCGGCACCCCTGGCCTGAACGGTTTCGGCACCACGCTGCAAAGCACCCTGGAAACCTCCAACGTGAGCACGGTTGAGGAGATGGTCAACATGATCACCACCCAGCGCGCCTACGAGATGAACTCCAAGGTGATCTCCACCGCCGACCAGATGCTTTCGTTCGTAACGCAGAATCTGTAATCAAGTCTATGGGGCGCTCTTGAGGGCGCCTGCAACACCGTGAGGTAAGGGTCATGAATCGCTATGTTTCTGTTCTGGCATTGAGTGGGATTGCCGTGCTCGCGGGCTGTGTCGCCCCGACGCCAAAACCCAATGACCCGTACTACGCGCCGGTGTTGCCACGCACGCCGTTGCCGGCGGCTGCCAACAATGGCTCGATCTACCAGGCCGGTTTTGAACAGAACCTGTACAGCGACCGCAAGGCGTTCCGGGTCGGTGACATCATCACCATCACCCTGAACGAGAAGACCCAGGCCAGCAAGAACGCCAACTCCCAGGTGGGCAAGACCAGCAAGACCGGTATCGGCCTGACCTCGTTGTTTGGCGCAGTGCCTAACACCAACAACCCATTGGGCAGTGGTGACTTGAGCCTGAGCGCCGGCTACAGCGGCGACCGTGCCACAAATGGCAAGAGCGCGGCGGGGCAGGGCAACAGCCTGACCGGTTCGATTACCGTGACCGTGGCCGATGTATTGCCCAACGGCATCATCGCCATTCGCGGTGAAAAGTGGATGACCCTCAACACCGGCGATGAGCTGGTGCGCATTGCCGGCATGGTCCGCGCCGATGACATCTCCACTGACAACACCGTGCCGTCGACACGCATTGCCGATGCGCGCATTACTTACTCGGGTACGGGTTCGTTTGCTGATGCGAGTCAGCCGGGCTGGTTCGACCGTTTCTTCCTTAGCCCGCTGTTCCCTTTCTAGGTGGCCACTTTGAACTTCAAACAGCTGATGGCCGCCGCGCTCTTGTTGTGCCTGAGCGCAGCCGCCCAGGCCGAACGCCTGAAGGACATCGCCAGCATCTCCGGCGTGCGTTCCAACCAGTTGATCGGCTACGGCCTGGTGGTGGGGCTCAACGGTACGGGTGACCAGACCACCCAGACCCCGTTCACCCTGCAGACCTTCAACAACATGCTCTCGCAGTTTGGCATCAAAGTGCCGGCGGGCTCGGGCAACGTGCAGTTGAAGAACGTCGCGGCGGTGTCGATCAGCGCCGACCTGCCAGCGTTCTCCAAGCCGGGCCAGGTGGTGGATATCACCGTGTCGTCCATTGGTAACTCGAAAAGCCTGCGCGGCGGCACCTTGCTGATGACGCCGCTGAAGGGTATCGACGGCAACGTCTACGCCATCGCCCAGGGCAACCTGGTGGTGGGCGGGTTTGACGCCGAAGGTCGCGACGGCTCGAAGATCACCGTCAACGTGCCGTCGGCCGGGCGTATCCCGGGTGGCGCCACGGTTGAACGTACGGTGCCGAGTGGTTTCAACCAAGGCAACAGCCTGACCCTGAACCTCAACCGCTCCGACTTCACCACCGCCAAGCGCGTGGTCGACAAGATCAACGACATGCTCGGCCCAGGCGTGGCCCAGGCCATCGACGGCGGCTCGATCCGCGTGACGGCGCCGCTGGATCCGAGCCAGCGTGTCGACTACTTGTCGATCCTGGAAAACCTTGAAGTCGACCCGGGTCAGGCCGTGGCCAAAGTCATCATCAACTCGCGCACCGGCACCATCGTGATCGGCCAGAACGTCAAGGTCTCGCCGGCCGCCGTGACCCACGGCAGCCTGACCGTGACCATCACCGAAGACCCGATCGTCAGCCAGCCAGGGCCTTTGTCCAACGGCCAGACGGCGGTGGTGCCGCGTTCGCGGGTGAATGCCCAGCAAGAAGCCAAGCCGATGTTCAAGTTCGGCCCCGGCACCACCCTGGATGAGATTGTCCGCGCGGTGAACCAGGTGGGCGCAGCGCCCGGCGACTTGATGGCGATCCTTGAAGCATTGAAACAGGCCGGCGCCTTGCAAGCCGACCTTATCGTGATCTGAGGCCATGGCCATGGATATGCGCAAGAGCGGGATCAGCAGCACGGCGGACTCGGGGTCTTATTCCGACCTGAACCGGCTTAACCAGCTCAAGGTCGGTGCCGACAAGAACAGCGAAGGCAACATGCGCAAGGTCGCGCAGGAGTTCGAATCGTTGTTCCTGAGCGAGATGCTCAAGTCCATGCGTTCGGCCACCGAGGCGCTGGGTAAAGACAACCCGATGAATACGCCGGCGGCCAAGCAGTACCAGGAAATGTACGACCAGCAGCTGGCCGTCTCCATGTCCCGTGAAGGCGGGGGTATCGGCCTGGCCGACGTGCTGATGCGCCAGATGCAGAAGAACAAACCGGTAGAGGCCCAGGCCGCCACCTTGCAGGGCCCGGCAGGCACCACGCCTGAGAAGAAAGTCGATGTGCCGACCGAGATTGCGGCAGGCACCCAGGCCGAAGGGCCGCTGGGCCGCTCCAATGGCCAGCGTCCGCTGTGGGCTTACCGTGTTGCTGAGCCTCAGGCTGGCGCTGCGGCGTCCCACAGCAATGACATGGAATTGATGAACCAGCGTCGGATCGCCTTGCCGAGCAAACTGACCGATCGCCTGCTGGCTGGCATCGTGCCGAACGCACCTGTCGCGATTGATGCCAAGAGCGCGCCGCTGCGTAACAGCGTGGCCGACGATAATGTGATCAACAGCAGCGCGCGCACCTTCGCCGTGCCGAGCGGGCGCATGCAGGTCTACGGTCGCGCCGTGGCCCAGCCACCGTTGGCGCCGGCTAAGAAAGCCTTCAGTTCGCAGGATGAATTTGTCGCCACCATGTTGCCGATGGCCAAGGCGGCCGCTGCGCGCATCGGTGTCGATCCGAAGTACCTGGTGGCCCAGGCCGCCCTGGAAACCGGTTGGGGTAAATCGGTGATGCGCGCCGAAGACGGCAGCAGCAGCCACAACCTGTTCGGCATCAAGGCCGGCCAGAGTTGGCAGGGCGGCCAGGCCCGTGCGATCACCAGCGAGTTCCGCGATGGGGCGATGGTCAAGGAAACGGCGCAGTTCCGTTCCTACAACTCCTACCAGGACAGCTTCCATGACCTGGTGACATTGCTGCAAAGCAATGATCGCTATAAAGAAGTCATCAAATCGGCCGACAACCCGGAACAGTTTGTCCGCGAGTTGCAAAAAGCCGGTTACGCCACCGACCCGGCCTATGCCAGCAAGATTTCGCAGATCGCCAAAACGATGGACAGTTACCAGAACTACGCTGCCGCTGGCGCAACCACACATTTATAAGGTCTGAACCATGAGTTTGCTCAGTATCGGGATGTCAGGGCTCAACGCCTCTCAAGGATCGCTGTCGGTCTTGAGTAACAACATTGCCAACGCCAACACTCCGGGTTACTCGCGTCAGCAGACCACCCAGAATGCCAGCGCGGCGAACCAGTACGGAGGTGTGTACATCGGCAGCGGTACCACCCTGGCCGATGTGCGCCGGGTGTACAACGAATTCCTCGACGCGGCGTACCAGAACAGCACCTCGCTCAACAGCGATGCCAAGGCTTACCTCGACCAAGTCAGCGCTGTCGACAAGACCCTGTCGGACAAGACCACCGGTATGTCGGCTGTACTCAGTGAGTTCTTCTCGGCTGTGCAGACGGCCTCGGCCAACCCGAGCGATGTCTCGGCCCGCCAGGTGTTGATCACCAAGGCGCAGACGCTGAGCAATCGCTTCAACTCGATCTCTACGCAACTGGGCCAGCAGAAAGAAACCATCAACGGCCAGTTGAGCTCGATGAGTGACCAGGTCAACAAGCTGACCTCGTCCATTGCCTCGCTCAACAAGCAGATCGCCCAGGTGCAGGGTTCGTCGAACACAGCCCCGGCCAACCTGCTGGACGCGCGTGCCGAAGCCGTGCGTTCGCTGAACGAATTGGTCGGCGTGACCGCCACCGAGAAGAATGGCGTGTTCAGTGTCAGCACCGGTTCCGGCCAGTCGCTGGTACTGGGTGACCAGTCCAACACGATTTCCGCCGTACCGAGCAAGAACGACACCAGCCAGTTCACCATCCAGCTCAACGTTGGCGGCGGTGAGTCGCTCGACCTGGGCAACGTGCTGAGCGGCGGTAGCATCGGCGGTCTGTTGCGTTATCGCACCGATGCGCTGATGCCTGCCATCAATGATCTGGGCCGCATTGCCATCGCCACCGCAGACACCATCAACAACCAGTTGGGCCAGGGCCTTGACCTCAATAGCCAGTTCGGCAGCTCGCTGTTCAAGGACATCAACAGCGCCGCCGCCATTGCCCAGCGCAGCCAGGCTTCGGGTGACAATAGCGCGGGTTCCGGCAACCTGAACGTGACGATCAAGGACAGCAGCAAGCTGACCAATTTCGATTACAAGGTCACCTTCAGCGACAGCGCCAACCCGAACAACGTCACCGTAGTGCGTTCCGATGGCAAGGCCATGGGGACCTTTGACGTCACGGCCACGCCACCGGCCGTGATCGATGGTTTCACCTTGGCGCTCGATGGCAAGGGGCCGATGGCCACCGGGGACAGCTTCAAGGTCAGCCCGACCGCCAATGGTGCCAAGGACATTGGCACGGTGCTGACGGATCCGAACAAGATCGCCTTCGCCGCGCCGTTATCCGGGCAAGCCAGTAAAACCAACGAGGGCACCGGCACGTTTACCCCGCCGACCCTGACGGTGCCTCTGGATATCCAGGGCGGCGCCGCCACTGCCCAATTGCGCACAGGTATTGAACATTCGATGCCGGTGAAGATGGTGTTCGGCAAGCCGGCAGCCGATGGCACCCAGCCGTACACGCTCAATGATGCCCAGGGCAACCCGATCGGCACCGGCAGCATTGTTCCGGGGCAGGGCAACAAGGTCACGGTCAACGTGCCGATGCGCGATGCCAACGGTGCCTTGGTGGTGCCGGCCAAGAGTTTCAGTTTCGACACCACGGTGGGCGGTTCGCCGGCCAACGGCGACAGCACGACGTTCTCGTTCAATGCCTCCGGCAAGTCCGACAACCGCAACGCTCTTGACCTGCTCAGCTTGCAGACCAAGGCGACCATCGGTACGGCCGCCGATGGCACTGGCGGCACCAGCCTGGTGGGGGCCAACAGCAAGTTGGTGTCTACCGTCGGTGCGAAAGCGGCGGCTGCCGGTACCGACAGCACGGCGACGAACGCATTGCTGACCGCCAACAAGAACGCGCGCAACTCAGTGTCCCAGGTCAACCTGGACGAAGAGGCGGGCGACATGATCAAGTTCCAGCAGTACTACACGGCGTCGTCGCAGATCATCAAGGCTGCGCAAGAAACCTTCAGCACATTGATCAATAGTCTTTAAGGGAGGCTGGGACGATGCGTATTTCTACACAGCAGTATTTCGAGACCAGCTCCGCCAAGTATTCGGATAACTATTCGGGTGTGGTGAAGGCCCAGGACCAGGCCAGCTCCGGCGTGCGTGTACAGACCGCCGCGGATGATCCTGTGGCGGCGGCGCGGTTGTTGATGCTGCAGCAGCAGAAAGACATGGTGGCCCAGTCCACGGGCAACATCACCAGCCTGAAAAACTCGCTGACTAACGAAGAGAGTGTTTTAGGTGCGATCAGTGAAGCCATGCAGCGTGCCACGGAGCTGGCACTCAAGGCCGGTGGTGCCGGCAGTGATGCTGATCGTCGCTCGATTGCCAGTGAGGTCGGTGCGATTGAAGATCAGGTCCTGGGCCTGCTCAACAGCAAGGACTCGGCCGGCAACTACTTGTTTTCCGGGTCCAAGACCCAGACGCCGCCGTATGCGCGCAACAACGATGGCACCTACAGCTACCAGGGGGATGAAACCCCACTGAGCCTGCAGATTTCCAATACGCTGAATGTCAGCGCGGGTGATACCGGCAAGACCATCCTTGAAGGCGCGGCCAACGCCGGTCGCACCCAGGCCCCCTGGGTTGCGCCGAACCCGCAGACCGTGCCGCCTACGGTCAATGACCACAAGGTGGCGCTCTCGGCCGGGCTGGTGACATCGAGCGGCGACTACGCCAACAAATTCGCCGACGGCCAGCCTTACAAGCTGACTTTTACCAGCAGCACGCAATACAAGGTGTCTGACAAGAACGGCAATGACGTGACTTCCGAGATACCGGGCAATGGCACGTTCGACGCCACCAAGGAAGGCAGCACCAGCGTTGCACTGCGGGGGGTGAAGTTCGATATCACCATGAACCTCGGGGACGTGGCGCCGGGCGCCAACTCCGATGCGTTGGTCAAGGACCGTACCTTCAGCCTGGAGGCCAAGCCGGACACGTTCAGCGTGTCGCGCACGCCGAGCAATGCGTCGAGCGCACAGTTGACCGGCGCGCAGGTCACCAATCAGGCGGACTATGCCAGCACGTTCCCGTCCAACAGTGGGGCGATCATCAAGTTCACCAGCGCGACGGCCTATGAGGTGTATGCCCAGCCCTATTCGAGCGCCAGCAAGGCGATCGCCACCGGCGATACCGGCGGCGGTACCACGGTGACGGCGGCCGGCGTGACGTTTGACGTGAGCAGCGGCCCGCCGCAGCCAGGCGACCAGTTCTCGGTGGGCGCCAATACCCAGAAGACCCAGAATGCGCTGGATACCCTGGGCCAGTTGCGCAAGGCGCTGGAAGCGCCGGCCGACGGCAATCCGGCAGCGACGGTCAAGCTCAAGGATGCCATGAATTCGAGCATCGCCAACCTGGCCAATTCGATGTCCCAGATCGTCAATGTGCGGGGTTCCGTCGGGGCGCGGCAGAATGCTCTGGATATCCAGGCCAGTGAGAACTCAAGCATCAGCATTGCCACGACCAGCACGATGAGTGATCTGGCCAACATCGACATGGGTGAGGCGGCCATCAACCTGGCGCTGCAGCAAACCATGCTGCAAGCCTCCCAGCTGGCGTTTGTGAAAATCTCGCAGTTGAGCCTGTTCAACAAGATGTAAGTGGCTTCACGTCAAGCGGCCCGCCCTGGAAACACGGCGGGCCGTTGTCGTTTCTGGGATTTAATTGTTTGAAGGTTTTGCACAAAGCACACACAATTGAGTGACCTGTGAGTCATAAAGCGCATCTTCACTGTATCGTGTGAAAAGGATAAGTCGTCACAGGGTCCTTGCGAGGCGGCTTTCAGCGAGATTTTTATGGGGTTATCCCCTTTATTGTCAGCACTCCGGGCGTGGCCCAGGGGTGTTCTCCAGCTATTTAGTATTGGGAAGCCACAATGATTGGCATAAAAAGCATCGCCAGTTACGTGCCGGCAGACGGGATCGATAACTACGCCCAGGGTGCCAAATTCGCCAAGGATGAAGAATTCATCATTGGCAAGATCGGGTCGGCGTTCCTGCCGCGCAAGGAAGCCGCGCAGGAAACTTCCGATCTGTGTGTCGAGGCGGTCAACGCTTTGTTTGCCAACAACCCGGATTTGAAGCGCGAGTCGATCGACGCGCTGATCGTCGTCACCCAGAACGGCGACGAAGAGGGCCTGCCGCACACCGCCGCCATCGTCCAGGACAAGCTCGGTTTGCCGACCCACGTCGCCGCCTTCGATATTTCCCTGGGCTGCTCCGGCTACGTCTACGGCATCTACGCGATGAAGGGCTTCATGGAAGCCGCCGGCCTGAAAAACGGCCTGCTGGTCACCGCCGATCCGTATTCGAAGATCGTCGACCCGGAAGACCGCAACACCACCATGCTGTTCGGCGATGCCGCCACCGCTACCTGGATGGGTGAAGACGCGCCGTGGTTGCTCGGCAAGTCCAAGTTCGGCACCGACGGTTCCGGCGCCCCTCACCTGAAGGTCAGCGATGGCGTGTTCTTCATGAACGGTCGCCAGGTGTTCAACTTCGCCTTGCTCAAGGTGCCGGCGCATTTGCACGAGTTGCTCGATGAGTCAGACCTCAAGGCTGACGACATTGATGCGTTCTGCATCCACCAGGGCAGTGCGGCGATTGTCGATGCCGTGGCGCGTCGTTTTGAAGATGCGCCGGTGGACAAGTTCATCAAGGACATGGTCGAGACCGGCAACACCGTGTCGTCGAGCATCCCGCTGCTGCTGGAAAAGCACGTGATGGACGCCACCTGGAAACGCGTGGCCATCAGCGGGTTTGGTGTAGGCCTGTCGTGGGGCTCGGCGATTCTCTATCGCCCGTGACACCTTGAATCGATAGCACAAAAAAACGCCGATGCTCGAAAGAGCATCGGCGTTTTTTATTTGGCGCCAGAAAAGCCAATGAAATCGGGCTTTTTTGCCTGCGTAAGCCCTTGAATTACAAGGGGTGGCACGACGCCAGCAAAAAAATCGAAAAAAATCCTCAAGCAACCGGCTAGCACGACGATAACTATTACGTAGGTTCTCAGGCCACACCCGGCGGTTGCCAGGGCCGGAAGCCGCAGTATCCATCCAACGAGGATTTCGTCATGGCTTTAACAGTAAACACCAACATTGCTTCGATCACTACTCAGGGCAACCTGAACAAAGCTGGCGGCGCCCTGGCCACTTCCATGCAGCGCCTGTCTTCCGGCCTGCGTATCAACAGCGCTAAAGACGACGCCGCCGGCCTGGGTATCGCCAGCCGTATGACCAGCCAGATCAACGGCCTGGGTCAAGCTGTAAAGAACGCCAACGATGGTATCTCCATCGCGCAGACCGCTGAAGGCGCAATGCAGGCTTCGACCGACATTCTGCAAAAAATGCGTACCCTGGCTCTGTCCTCGGCTACCGGCTCCCTGAGCCCCGACGACCGTAAGTCGAACAACGACGAATACCAGGCCCTGACTTCGGAACTGACCCGTATCGCCCAGACCACTACTTTCGGTGGCCAGAAGCTGCTGGACGGTTCGTACGGTACCAAGTCGATCCAGGTTGGCGCCAACGCTAACGAAACCATCAACCTGTCCCTGGATAACGTTGCTGCCAACAATATCGGTTCGCAGCAGGTGAAGAGCATCGGCATCACTCCAGGTGCTGGTGTAGCTGGCGGCGCAATCGCAGTGACCGGTAACGGCCAGACTAGCAGCGTCACTGTTGCTGCTGCTGCTTCCGCTAAAACCATCGCTGCCCAGCTGAACGGCGCCGTCGGTGGCCTGAGCGCTACCGCCAGCACTGAAGCTCAGTTCGTAGTCGGCGCCGGTGCTGCTACCGCTCCAGCTTCGTTCACCATGACCGTTGGCGGCCAAGCCACCACGTTCGTTGGCGTAAAAGACACTGCCAGCCTGGCTGACCAACTGAAGTCGAACTCCGCCAAACTGGGTATCAGCGTTAACTACGACGAGTCCAAAGGCACTCTGTCGGTTAAATCCGACACCGGTGAAAACCTGGCCTTCAGCGCTTCGACCGCTGCCGGCACCATCACTGTTGCCACCAAAGACGGTTCGGGCACCTACGGTACTGCTACCGCCCTGGCTGACGGCATCATCGCTACCGGTGCAGTAAACCTGGACTCCGCCAAGGGTTACTCCCTGGAAGGCGCTGGTGTGACCGGTGTCTTCGGTGCCGCTACTTCGGCTGCTTCGACCAAGACCTCCGTATCGCAAACCGACGTGACTGACGCCACCAAGGCCCAGAACGCTGTGTCCGTGATCGACCAGGCTATCGCTACCATCTCCAGCTCCCGTTCGGGCCTGGGTGCGGTACAGAACCGTCTGACCAGCACTGTGGACAACCTGTCCAACATCCAGAAAAACAGCACCGCTGCTCGTTCCACCATCCAGGACGTCGACTTCGCTTCCGAAGCCGCTGAACTGACCAAGCAGCAAACCCTGCAGTCGGCTTCCACTGCGATCCTGTCGCAGGCTAACCAACTGCCATCCGCTGTACTGAAGCTGCTTCAGTAATAGCGACGCGTGGTGAATGACGGAAGGGCGCGTTTACGTGCCCTTTCGTCTTTTCCAATCAGAGGAGATTGGGCATGGACATGAGTGTAAAACTGAACTTGTCTTATCCGCCGCTGGCCCCTCAAGGCACTCCGGCACCTGTGGTTGCGGATAAAGACAAGACTAAGGTTGAAGCGGCCGCGCCAACCGCGGGTACGTCCCAAAAGGACAGCCTGGAAAAAGCGGTCACTGATATTAAAGAATTCGTACAAGCGGCCCAGCGCAACCTGGACTTTTCCATTGACGATTCCACCCATAGGGTTGTGGTCAAGGTCATTGCCACCGACACCGGTGAAGTGATCCGACAGATTCCTTCGGAAACGGCCTTGAAACTGGCACAGAGTCTGGCCAGCGCCAGTCATGTGTTGTTTGACGACAAGGCGTGAACTGGCATGAAACTTGTTGCTGTCACAGCTTGAAGCGATAGTCGTCAAGATAACGGCAGCCACCGGAACAGGAGAAAGATGATGGCGGGTACAACGATTACCGGCGTGGGGTCGGGTTTCGACACTCAGGCGATTGTGAAATCCCTGGTGGATGCCGAGCGAGCGCCTAAACAGGGTCAGATCAACCTCCAGTCGCAAAAGGCAACCACCCAGCTGTCGTCCATCGGCAAGATCCAGGCAGCCCTGGACGCCTTCCGGGGTGCGCTGACAAGCATGGGCACCGATAACAGCTTCAGTGGCTTGACCGGTACGTCCTCGGACGAGAAGGTCGCCACCATGACGGCCAACCAGGGTGCGGCGAGCGGTAGCTTCTCGCTGGTCGTCAACCAGTTGGCGACGCCGTCGAAGCTGTCGACCAAGAGTTTCACTGGCGGCCAGTCGACGGTCGTGAACAGTGGCACCACCCCAACGACGCTGACGATCAGCCAGTCGGGCAAGAACTTCGACCTGAAGGTGCCGGCCGGCGCGACCCTGCAACAGGTGCGTGACTCGATCAACTCGCAGTTCGGCACCGCAGGCCTGAGTGCCAACATCCTCACCGACTCCAACGGTTCGCGTCTTATTCTGACCTCCACCAATGCTGGTGTTGGTTCCGATCTGACGATGTCGGGCAACTCGGGGATTGATACCGGTTACACAGTGGTCAGCGAGCCGAAGAACGCCAAGTACACCATTGACGGTATTGCTGCAGAGTCCAAGACCAACAGCATCACGGATGCAGTGAGTGGTGTAAGTATCAAGTTGCTCTCTGTGTCGCCCTTGACCACGCCTTCGGATACCGCGTCTACGGCTCGCAATGCTTTGACCATCTCCGTCTCCACCAGCACCACCGCCCTCAAGTCCGGGGTCAAAGGCTTCGTCGACACCTACAACGCCCTGCTCAAGGCGATGAACGCCGAGACCAAGGTGACCAAGGATGCCGCCGGTAACTCCGTCGCCGCCACCTTGACCGGCGACTCGACCATGCGCACCTTGCAGGCGGCGATCCGCAACGAGTTCAACGCCCTGTCCGGCAACGGCACCTTGAAGTCCCTGGCGCAATTCGGGGTGACGACTGACCGCGACACCGGCGCGCTGAGCATCGATGCCAAGCAGTGGGACAAGGCTGTGCTGACCAACGCCGCCGACATCAACAGTATCTTCAGCGGCAAGACCGGCCTGCTCGCGCGCCTGACGGCGGCGACCGATGGCTATGCCAAGGCCACCACCGGGATCCTGGCCACGCGTTCAGCGTCGTTGTCCGACAGCCTTAAAGACCTCAACAAGCAGCAAGTTGCGTTGGATGAACGCCTCACCACCATGCAAGACTCCTTGACCCGCAAGTACACCGCCATGGATACGCTGGTGGCGCAACTGCGCCAGCAGAGCAGCAGTATCCTGGGTACGCTCAGCGCGCTGAGTAACGCCCAGAAAAGCAGCTGATTGATGGCTGATGAAAAAGCCCAGGTCCATTGACCTGGGCTTTGTTCTTCATAGTGCCGTCGGGTTAAAGTTTTTTGCGACCCAGTCGACATAATGGTTATTGCAACCCTTCTCGCTGTTGCCTGTCACGAGGTAGAAACATGAATCCCATGAGAGCCCTTCGCCAATACCAGAAGGTCAATTCCCATGCCCAGATCTCCGAAGCCAGCCCGCACCGTCTGGTGCAAATGCTGATGGAGGGCGGGCTCGACCGCATGGCGCAGGCCAAAGGTGCGTTGGCGCGTGGCGATATCGCCGCAAAGGGCCTGATGCTGGGCAAGGCCGCCGACATCCTCATCGGGCTTCGTGATGGCCTGAGCGCGGAAAAAAGCGACAACAAGGAATACGTTCAGCAACTGGAAGGTCTGTACGTGTACATGACTAACCGTTTAATGGAAGCCAATCTGCACAACGACGCCGACATGATTGACGAAGTCGCCCGTTTGCTGATTACCGTGAAAGAAGGCTGGGATGCCATCGGCGCGCCACAAGGCGCTGCACAATAAGGCCAAGCGGCCTTGAGGAACACGTCATGAGCCAAGCATTGCAACGCATTGATGAAACCCGCGAGGCGCTGATGGGCGCGCTGGCGGACCGCAACTGGGACGCCATCGGCGAACTGGACCTGGGCTGTCGTCATGTCATCGACGAGGTGCTCAGCGAAGCGCCGGTAGACGAGGATGCGTTGCGCGAAAAGCTTGAGAGTCTGCTGGCGGTTTACCAGCAATTGCTTGAGGTGACGACCGGCGAGCGGCAGGCGATTTTCGAAGAGATGTCGCAGATCAACCAAGCGAAAAATGCGTCAAAGGTTTACCATCTGTTCGGCTGAAGAGCCGCAGTTGGTCCGATGGGTGCGTCATATATTTGACTGTGCCAGCATTTTTGACTTAACTAGTGCTGTTTTCAGATTTCAGACGTCTAGTAAGGTACAAAGTCGTACAGGCGTCTCGATTGCCCTCACTTTTGGGGCACGAAGTTTTACTAGGGAAGTTGCTATTGCATGTGGCGTGAAACCAAAATTCTGCTGATTGATGACGATAGCGTCCGCCGCCGCGATTTAGCGGTGATTTTGAATTTTCTTGGCGAAGAAAATCTGCCCTGCGGCAGCCATGACTGGCAGCAGGCGGTCAGCTCATTGTCATCGAGCCGTGAAGTCATTTGTGTGCTGATCGGGACGGTAAACGCTCCTGGCGCTGTTTTGGGCTTGTTAAAGACACTGTCTACCTGGGATGAGTTCCTTCCCGTGTTGCTGATGGGCGATATTTCTTCTGTCGACCTGCCAGAAGACCAGCGCCGCCGCGTGCTTTCCACCCTGGAAATGCCGCCCAGCTACAGCAAATTGCTCGACTCCCTACACCGTGCCCAGGTCTATCGCGAGATGTATGACCAGGCCCGCGAGCGCGGTCGCCATCGCGAACCCAACCTGTTCCGCAGTCTGGTCGGCACCAGCCGCGCCATCCAGCACGTGCGCCAGATGATGCAGCAGGTTGCCGATACCGACGCCAGCGTGCTGATCCTTGGCGAGTCGGGCACCGGCAAGGAAGTGGTCGCGCGCAACTTGCACTATCACTCCAAGCGCCGCGACGGGCCCTTTGTGCCGGTCAACTGCGGGGCGATCCCGGCAGAGCTGCTCGAAAGCGAATTGTTCGGCCACGAGAAGGGCGCCTTTACCGGGGCGATCACCAGCCGTGCCGGGCGTTTCGAGCTGGCCAACGGCGGCACCCTGTTCCTCGACGAGATCGGCGACATGCCGCTGCCGATGCAGGTCAAGCTGTTGCGCGTGTTGCAGGAGCGTACCTTCGAGCGCGTGGGCAGCAACAAGACCCAGAGCGTCGACGTGCGCATCATCGCGGCCACCCACAAGAACCTCGAGAGCATGATCGAGGTCGGCAGCTTCCGCGAAGACCTGTACTACCGCCTCAACGTATTCCCGATCGAGATGGCCCCGCTGCGCGAGCGCGTGGAAGACATCCCGCTGCTGATGAACGAACTGATCTCGCGCATGGAGCATGAAAAGCGCGGTTCGATCCGTTTCAATTCCGCCGCGATCATGTCCCTGTGCCGCCACGGCTGGCCGGGCAACGTGCGCGAGCTGGCCAACCTGGTGGAGCGCATGGCGATCATGCACCCCTACGGTGTGATCGGCGTGGTCGAGCTGCCGAAGAAATTCCGCTACGTCGACGACGAAGACGAGCAACTGGTCGACAGCCTGCGCAGCGACCTGGAAGAACGGGTGGCCATCAACGGTCATACCCCGGACTTCGGCTCTACCGCGATGCTGCCGCCTGAAGGCCTGGACCTGAAGGACTACCTCGGCAACCTGGAACAAGGCCTGATCCAACAGGCCCTGGACGACGCCAACGGCATCGTCGCCCGTGCCGCCGAGCGCCTGCGCATCCGTCGAACCACCCTGGTAGAGAAGATGCGCAAGTACGGTATGAGCCGCAAAGAAGGTGATGAACAGGCGGATGATTGACGCCTGTTTTTCAAACCGCTGATTTATCAGCGGTTTTTTTTCGGCACGGGTATTGCTACAGCCCTCGCAACGTTCCGTTTAACTGACGGTCAGCCAAGCGAGAGAGCATGATGCCCCACGCCGCCCAACATTCTTCCAGCCCCGCCATCCCGGGGCTCGTTCCCTCTGTAGAACAGCAAAGCCGCCAGGGCCTGGAGCAAGCTTTTTCGCTGTTCAACCAGATGTCCAGCCAATTGACCGATTCCTACAGCCTGCTCGAAGCCCGTGTTTCGGAGCTCAAGGGCGAGTTGGCGGTGGTCAGTGCCCAGCGCATGGAAGAGTTGGCTGAGAAGGAGCGCCTGGCCAACCGTCTGCAAAACCTGCTGTCGCTGTTGCCTGGTGGCGTGATCGTCATCGACGAAGAGGGCCGCGTGCGCGAAGCCAACCCGGCGGCCTGCGACATGCTTGGCCTGCCGTTGGAAGGCGAGCTGTGGCGTCACGTGATCACCCGCTGCTTTGCGCCGCGTGAAGACGACGGCCATGAAATCTCGCTCAAGGACGGCCGCCGCTTGTCCATTGCCACGCGCGCCCTGGACGCGGAGCCGGGCCAGCTTGTGCTACTCAACGACCTGACTGAAACCCGTCACCTGCAAGACCAGTTGGCGCGCCACGAGCGTTTGTCTTCGCTGGGGCGCATGGTCGCTTCTCTGGCGCATCAGATCCGCACGCCACTGTCGGCGGCGTTGATCTACGCCAGTCATTTGACTGATGAGCAATTGCCTGCGGCCACCCACCAGCGTTTTGCCGGGCGCCTCAAGGAGCGCCTGCACGAGTTGGAGCATCAGGTGCGCGACATGCTGGTATTTGCCCGTGGTGAATTGCCGCTGACCGACCGCATCACGCCGGCCGAGTTGATGCAGGCCCTGCAAGCGGCGGCCGCCACTCACATTCAAGACGTGCAAGTGCGTTGGCAGTGTGACAGCCATCTCGGCGAGCTGCTGTGCAACCGCGACACCCTTGTTGGTTCGCTGCTCAACCTGATCGAAAACGCCACCCAGGCCAGCGGCCCCGGTGCGCGGCTCAAGGTGCACCTGTACCACCGCGAGCAAACCCTGCGCCTGTGCATCAGCGACAGTGGCAGCGGTATCGAGCCCGCCGTGTTGCAGCGCCTGGGCGAACCCTTTTTCACCACCAAGACTAACGGCACCGGCCTCGGCCTGACCGTGGTCAAGGCAGTGGCACGCGCCCATCAGGGAGAATTGCTGCTGCATTCCCGTGTCGGGCGTGGCACCTGTGCATTGATGACCTTGCCGCTGTTTTCATGCGCGGCAAGCGCGGAGTAAAAGGTTATGGCTATCAAGGTTCTGTTGGTGGAAGACGATCGCGCGCTGCGTGAAGCATTGGCTGACACGCTGCTGTTGGCGGGCCATGACTACCGGGCGGTCGGTTCTGCCGAGGACGCCTTGGAGGCGGTGGAGCAAGAGTCCTTCAGCCTGGTGGTCAGCGACGTGAACATGCCGGGCATGGACGGCCACCAGTTGCTCGGCCTGCTGCGCGCGCGTCAGCCACAGCTGCCGGTGTTGCTGATGACCGCTCACGGCGCTGTCGAGCGTGCGGTCGACGCAATGCGCCAGGGCGCGGCGGATTACCTGGTCAAACCGTTCGAGCCCAAAGCTTTGATCGAACTGGTCGCGCGGCATGCCCTGGGCGTGATCCCGGCCAGCGACGGCGAAGGTCCGATTGCCTTCGAGCCGGCCAGCGCGCAGTTGCTGGAATTGGCGGCCCGCGTGGCGCGCAGTGATTCCACCGTGCTGATTTCCGGCGAGTCCGGCACCGGTAAGGAAGTGCTGGCCCGCTATATCCACCAGCAATCGACCCGCGCCAAACAGCCGTTTATCGCGATCAATTGCGCGGCAATCCCCGACAACATGCTCGAAGCCACGCTGTTCGGCCACGAAAAAGGCTCGTTCACCGGCGCCATCGCGGCTCAGGCGGGCAAGTTCGAGCAGGCGGATGGCGGCACGATTTTGCTCGATGAAATTTCCGAGATGCCCCTGGGCCTGCAAGCCAAGTTGCTGCGGGTGCTGCAAGAGCGCGAAGTGGAGCGCGTTGGCGCACGCAAGCCGATCCAGCTGGATATTCGCGTGGTCGCCACCACCAACCGTGACCTGGCGGGCGAAGTGGCGGCGGGGCGCTTCCGTGAAGACCTGTTCTACCGTCTCTCGGTCTTTCCCCTGGCCTGGCGCCCGTTGCGCGAGCGCCCGGCGGATATCATTCCGCTGGCCGAGCGTCTGCTGGGCAACCACGTCAAAAAAATGAAGCATGCCCAGGCGCGCCTGTCGGCCGAGGCCCAGGCCTGCCTGGTGGCCTATCCGTGGCCAGGGAACGTGCGGGAATTGGACAATGCCATCCAGCGTGCGTTGATCCTGCAACAGGGCGGCCTGATCCAGCCCCAGGATTTCTGCCTGGCCATGGGCAGCGGGATTGCGCCGCTGCCGACCCTGGCACCTGCGCCCGTGGTGGTCGAATCCGAAACCGCCGGTGCATTGGGCGACGACCTGCGTCGCCGTGAATTCCAGATGATCATCGACACCCTGCGCGCCGAGCGCGGCCGCCGCAAAGAGGCCGCCGAGCGCCTGGGGATCAGCCCGCGGACCTTGCGCTACAAGCTGGCACAGATGCGTGACGCCGGCATGGACGTCGAGGCGTATCTGTTCGCCACCTGATCGGTAACAAGGCAGACAAGGTTTGTCGCCTTTTCTTACGAGTTGAACCAGAGCTGGCACCCTTGTTGCTACTTCACCTAGTAATTGCGGCGTAGCGTCAAAAAACATGCGGGTTGTCGGAGAGAGAAGTTCATGAGCCAGGGTATTGAGTTCAATCGGTTGATGTTGGATATGCGCTCCATGCAAATGGATGCCATGGCTCAACCGAAATCCGTCGCGCCTGCGCCGGAATTGGGCCAAAGCAGCTTCGCCGACATGCTCGGCCAGGCCATCAACAAAGTCAGTGATACCCAGCAAGCCTCCAGCCAGTTGGCCAACGCGTTCGAGATCGGCAAAAGCGGCGTGGACCTCACCGATGTGATGGTTGCCTCGCAAAAGGCCAGCGTGTCGTTCCAGGCGTTGACCCAGGTGCGTAACAAGCTGGTTCAGGCTTACCAAGACATCATGCAGATGCCGGTTTAAGGACGAGATTTAAGTCATGGCAGAAGCAGTCGTGGACAACGCACCCGCCAAGGCAGACGGCAAGCCGCCGCTGTTTGGCCTGTCGTTCCTGGAAAACCTTTCCGAAATGACCATGTTGCGTCAGGTGGGCCTGATGGTCGGCCTGGCCGCCAGCGTGGCGATTGGTTTTGCCGTGGTGCTGTGGTCGCAGCAACCGGATTACCGGCCGTTGTACGGCAGCCTGGCCGGCATGGATTCCAAGCAAATCATGGAAACCCTGGCCGCCGCCGACATCGCCTACACCGTTGAGCCCAACTCCGGCGCGCTGCTGGTCAAGGCCGACGACGTGGCCCGTGCGCGCATGAAGCTCGCGGCGGCCGGCGTCACCCCGTCCGACGCCAATATCGGTTTTGAAATCCTCGACAAAGACCAGGGCCTCGGCACCAGCCAGTTCATGGAAGCCACCCGCTACCGTCGTGGCCTGGAAGGCGAGCTGGCACGCACCATCTCCAGCCTGAACAACGTCAAGGGCGCCCGCGTGCACCTGGCCATTCCGAAAAGCTCGGTGTTTGTGCGCGATGAGCGCAAGCCCAGCGCTTCGGTATTGGTGGAGCTGTTCTCTGGTCGCTCCCTGGAGCCAGGCCAGGTGCTGGCCATCGTCAACTTGGTTGCCACCAGCGTGCCTGAGCTGAGCAAGTCGCAAATCACTGTGGTCGACCAGAAGGGCAACCTGCTGTCCGACCAGGCGGAAAACTCCGCGCTGACCCAGGCCGGCAAGCAGTTCGATTACAGCCGTCGCGTCGAAAGCATGCTCACCCAGCGTGTGCACAACATCCTGCAACCGGTGTTGGGCAACGACCGCTACAAGGCTGAAGTGTCGGCCGATGTGGACTTCAGCGCCGTCGAATCGACCTCCGAGCAGTTCAACCCGGACCAGCCGGCGCTGCGCAGCGAGCAGTCCACCAGCGAACAACGCACCGCCGCCAATGGCCCGCCACAAGGCGTACCGGGCGCCCTGAGCAACCAGCCGCCGGCCCCGGCCTCGGCTCCGCAAACCACCGGTGGCGCGACGGCCAGCGCTGGCGCCATCCAGCCAGGCCAGCCACTGCTGGACGCCAATGGCCAGCAGATCATGGACCCGGCCACCGGCCAGCCGATGCTCGCACCGTACCCGGCGGACAAGCGTAACCAGTCGACCAAGAACTTCGAACTCGACCGTTCCATCAGCCACACCAAGCAGCAGCAGGGCCGCGTCAATCGCCTGTCGGTGTCGGTGGTGGTGGATGACCAGGTCAAGGTCAATGCCGCCGATGGCGCCGTTACCCGTGCCCCCTGGAGCGCCGATGAATTGGCACGCTTCACGCGCCTGGTGCAGGACGCTGTCGGTTTTGACGCCAGCCGCGGTGACAGCGTCAGCGTGATCAACATGCCGTTCTCCGCCGAGCGTGGCGAAGTGATCGCTGACCCTGCGTTCTACACGCAGCCGTGGTTCTGGGACATCGTCAAGCAAGTGCTGGGTGTGTTGTTCATCCTGGTGCTGGTGTTCGGCGTGCTGCGCCCGGTGCTCAACAACATCACCGGCAACGGCAAGAAACAACTGGCGGCCTTCGGTGGCAGCGACGTCGAGTTGGGTGGCATGGGCGGCCTGGACGGCGAACTGGCCAACGACCGCGTCAGCCTCGGCGGCCCGCAAAGCATCCTGTTGCCAAGCCCGAGCGAAGGCTATGACGCTCAGCTGAATGCAATCAAGAGTCTGGTGGCAGAAGACCCGGGCCGTGTGGCCCAGGTCGTGAAAGAGTGGATCAACGCAGATGAGTGATAATCGAGCCGCTGTTGCCAAGCTCACCAAGGTCGACAAAGCCGCAGTCCTGCTGCTGTCCCTCGGTGAAACCGACGCCGCCCAAGTGCTGCGCCACATGGGGCCCAAAGAGGTCCAGCGCGTGGGCGTGGCCATGGCGCAGATGCGCAATGTGCACCGCGAGCAGGTCGAGCAGGTGATGAGCGAGTTCGTCGAGATCGTCGGCGACCAGACCAGCCTGGGCGTCGGCTCCGACAGCTACATCCGCAAGATGCTCACCTCGGCCCTGGGCGAAGACAAGGCCAACGGCCTGATCGACCGCATCCTGCTGGGTGGCAACACCAGCGGTCTGGACAGCCTGAAATGGATGGAGCCGCGTGCCGTCGCCGACGTGATCCGCTACGAACACCCGCAGATCCAGGCGATCGTGGTGGCGTATCTCGACCCCGACCAGGCCGGTGAAGTGCTCGGCCACTTCGACCACAAAGTGCGCCTGGACATCATCCTGCGCGTGTCGTCGCTGAACACCGTACAGCCGGCGGCGCTGAAAGAACTCAACACGATTCTGGAGAAGCAGTTCTCCGGCAACTCGAACGCCTCGCGCACCACCCTGGGTGGTATCAAGCGTGCGGCGGACATCATGAACTTCCTCGACAGCTCGGTCGAAGGCCAGTTGATGGACTCGATCCGCGAGATCGACGACACCCTGTCCGGCCAGATCGAAGACCTCATGTTCGTGTTCAACAACCTCTCCGATGTCGACGACCGTGGCATCCAGGCGTTGCTGCGCGAAGTGTCCTCGGACGTGCTGGTGCTGGCCCTCAAGGGCTCGGACGAAAACGTCAAAGAGAAGATCTTCAAGAACATGTCCAAGCGTGCCTCGGAACTGTTGCGCGACGACCTGGAAGCCAAGGGCCCGGTGCGTGTCAGCGACGTGGAAACCGCACAGAAAGAAATCCTCACCATTGCCCGCCGTATGGCCGAAGCCGGAGAAATCGTTCTCGGCGGGAAGGGCGGCGAAGAAATGATCTAAGGCGCGTCCCATGTCGAACAAAGATGAGGCGCCCAGCGATCTGATTCGCGCACGGGACGTCGGTGGGTTCGACATCTGGTCGTTGCCCAGCTTCGACCCGCATGTGCCGGAGCCCGAGCCGGAGCCGGTCGAAGAACTTCCGGTGGAAATGGAAGAAGTGCCGCTGGATGAAGTCCAGCCACTGACCCTGGAAGAACTGGAAGCCATTCGCCAAGAGGCCTACAACGAAGGCTTCGCGGCGGGTGAAAAAGATGGTTTTCGCAGCACCACCCTCAAGGTGCGCCAGGAAGCCGAAGAGGCGCTGAGCGTCAAGTTGGCCAGCCTGGAACGCTTGATGGGCACGCTGTTCGACCCCATCGCCGAGCAGGATTCGCAGATCGAAAAGGCCATGGTCGGCCTGGTGCAGCACATTGCCCGCCAGGTGATCCAGCGCGAGTTGGTGCTGGATTCCAGCCATATCGAAAGCGTGATGCGCGAAGCGCTCAAGCTGCTGCCCCTGGGTGTCGGCAACGTGCGGCTGTACATCAACCCGCAGGATTTCGAGCAGGTCAAAGCCTTGCGCGAGCGCCATGAAGAAACCTGGCGCATCGTCGAAGACGCGGCGTTGCAGCCCGGTGGTTGCCGGGTCGAAACCGAACACAGCCGCATCGATGCCACGGTGGAAACCCGCATCAGCCAGATCATGGCCAAGCTCTTTGATCAGCTTCACGAACAGGCCCTGCACCCGGCCGAGCCTGATCTGAGCGTGGACCTGGACGCCGTCGATGCGCCTTGACCGCACCAGCTTCGCCAAGCGCCTGGGTGGTTACGCCGAGGCTACGGAGTTGCCCGGCCAGCCGATCCTCGAAGGGCGCCTGCTGCGCATGGTCGGCCTGACCCTCGAAGCCGAAGGCCTGCGCGCCGCCATGGGCAGTCGCTGCATGGTGATCAACGACGACAGCTACCACCCGGTGCAGGTCGAAGCCGAAGTGATGGGCTTTTCCGGCAGCAAGATTTTCCTGATGCCCGTGGGCAGCCTGGCGGGCATTGCCCCCGGCGCCCGCGTGGTGCCGTTGGCCGACACCGGCCGCCTGCCGATGGGCATGAGCATGCTCGGCCGCGTACTCGACGGCGCTGGTCGCGCGCTGGACGGCAAGGGCGGCATGAAGGCCGAAGACTGGGTGCCGATGGACGGCCCCACCATCAACCCGCTCAACCGCAACCCCATCAGCGTGCCGCTGGACGTGGGCATTCGCAGCATCAACGGATTATTGACGGTCGGCCGTGGCCAACGTCTGGGCCTGTTCGCCGGTACCGGCGTGGGTAAGTCGGTGTTGCTGGGCATGATGACGCGCTTTACCGAGGCCGACATCATCGTGGTCGGGCTGATCGGCGAGCGGGGCCGCGAGGTGAAGGAATTCATCGAGCACAGCCTCGGTGAAGAAGGCCTCAAGCGCTCGGTGGTGGTCGCATCCCCAGCCGACGATGCGCCGCTGATGCGGTTGCGCGCCGCCATGTACTGCACGCGCATCGCCGAATACTTCCGCGACAAGGGCAAGAACGTCCTGTTGCTGATGGATTCGCTCACGCGTTTCGCCCAGGCCCAGCGGGAAATCGCCCTGGCCATCGGCGAACCGCCGGCGACCAAGGGTTACCCGCCGTCGGTATTCGCCAAACTGCCCAAGCTGGTGGAGCGCGCCGGTAACGCCGAGGCCGGTGGTGGCTCGATCACCGCGTTCTACACCGTATTGTCCGAAGGCGATGACCAGCAGGACCCGATTGCCGACTCGGCGCGGGGCGTGCTCGACGGCCACATCGTGCTGTCACGGCGCCTGGCCGAAGAAGGGCATTACCCGGCCATCGACATCGAAGCGTCCATCAGCCGGGTGATGCCGGCCGTGGTCACGCCGGAACACATGGCCCGTGCGCAACAGTTCAAGCAGCTGTGGTCGCGCTACCAGCAGAGCCGCGACTTGATCAGCGTCGGCGCCTACGTGGCGGGCGGTGATCGCGACACCGACTTGGCGATTGCCCTGCAACCGCAATTGGTCACCTACTTGCGCCAGGGTCTCAACGACAAGATCAGCATGGGCGAAAGCGAAGCGCACCTGCAGTCGATCTTCGCCCCCGCGCCGGGCGGCTAAGCCATGGCCAACAGCCGCGCCGCGCGTCTGGCTCCGGTGGTGGACATGGCCGAGAAGGCCGAGAAAACCGCCGTGCAGCGCCTGGGTTACTTCCAGGGGCAAGTCCGCTTGGCGGAAAGCAAGCTGGGCGACCTGGAGCGTTTTCGCGGCGAGTACCAGCAGCAATGGATCGAGCGCGGCAGCAAGGGCGTGTCCGGCCAATGGCTGATGGGTTACCAGGGCTTTCTCAACCAGTTGGAAACCGCCGTCGGCCAGCAACGCCAAAGCCTGGCCTGGCACCAGAACAACCTCGATAAGGCGCGTGAGAGCTGGCAAGCCGCGTTTGCCCGGGTCGAAGGGTTGCGCAAGTTGGTGCAGCGCTATATCGACGAAGCACGGGCGCTCGAAGACAAGCGCGAGCAAAAGTTGCTGGATGAGCTTTCGCAGCGCATGCCGCGCAAAGACGTCTATTGAAAGTTGCCCACATCCCCGGCACCTGCTAAACCTTGTGTCATTGCCAATGACAAGGAAGCAGTCACATGTCAGTCGAGTCAGAAGTATCCCTGGATGGGACGAAGTTGACGATCGCAGTCAAGGGCCGGTTCGATTTCGGCAGCCACCAGACGTTTCGCGAAGCCTATGAGCGCTTCTACAAAGTGCCCAATACCTACGTCGTGGACTTGAAAGAGACGACCTACCTCGACAGCTCCGCCCTCGGCATGCTCTTGCTGCTGCGCGACCATGCCGGCGATGACGCCGATATCCGGGTGATCAACAGCAATTCGGATGTGCGCAAGATCCTCGGCATCTCCAACTTCGACAAACTGTTCGACATCAGTTGAGCGTCCTGGCCCCGGTCCTTGAGCCGCTGACAATCCTGATCGCCGAGGACAGTGCCGCCGACCTGTTGTTGCTGTCGACCATCATCCGGCGCCAGGGCCATCAGGTGCTCACGGCCACCAACGGCGCTGAAGCGGTCGCGGTGTTTACCCGTGAGCGCCCGCAGTTGGTGTTGATGGATGCGCTGATGCCGGTGATGGACGGCTTTGAGGCGGCGCGCCGAATCAAGCAATTGGCGGGTGAAGAGCTGGTGCCGCTGATTTTTCTCACCTCCCTGCGCGAGAGCGAAGCGCTGGCCCAGTGCCTGGATGCCGGCGGTGATGACTTTTTAGCCAAACCCTACAACCCGCTGATTCTCGCGGCGAAGATCAACGCCATGGACCGCCTGCGCCGGTTGCAGGCGACGGTTTTGCAGCAGCGCGACCTGATTGCCAAGCATCACGACTACCTGCTGCACGAGCAACGGGTGGCCAAGGCAGTGTTCGACAAGGTTGCCCATTCCGGCTGCATCAACGCCGCGCCGAATATCCGCTACCTGCAATCGCCCTATGCGTTGTTCAACGGCGACCTGCTGTTGGCCGCCTACACCCCGTCCGGCGATATGCATGTGCTGCTCGGCGACTTCACCGGCCATGGCCTGCCGGCGGCGGTGGGCGCCATGCCCCTGGCGGAAGTGTTCTACGGCATGACCGCCAAGGGCTACGGCCTGGCGCAGACCCTGCGGGAGATGAACGCCAAGCTCAAGCGCATCCTGCCGGTGGACATGTTCTGCTGCGCCACCCTGTTGTGCCTCAGCACGCAGCGACGGGTGGTGGAGGTGTGGAACGGTGGGATGCCCGAAGGCTATGTGCATGAAATCGCCACGGGCAAACGCACGCCGCTGGAATCGCGGCATTTGCCATTGGGGGTGCTGTCGGCTGAGGTCTTTGATGATCGCACCGAAGTCTGGCCCATGGCCCTGGGTGACCGGGTGTTCCTGTTGTCCGATGGCGTGCTGGATACCGCTGACGCCAATGACCAGTTGTTCGGCGCTGAACGCTTGCAGCAGGTGTTCGCTGCCAACCGTGAGCCGGATCGGCTGTTTGAAGATATCGAGCAGGCCCTGGCGGCGTTCCGAGGTGAAGCGCGGGATGACGTGAGCATGGTGGAAATCACCCTGCACGGCGGCCAGCAGCTGCGTGCCAGCGGGCCGTTGTATGCCGACAGTGGGCAGTCTTGTCCGCTGGATTGGTCAGTCAGTTTCGAATTTCGTGCTGAGACGTTGAAGCGTTACAACCCATTGCCGTACTTGCTGCAACTGCTGCTGGAGATTCACGGTCTGCGCGAGCAGAGCGGGGCGCTGTACAGCGTGATGGCGGAGCTGTATTCCAATGCGCTGGAGCATGGCGTGCTGGGGCTGGATTCCCGGCTCAAGCGTGACGCCCAAGGGTTTGCCGAGTATTACCGCCTGCGTAATGACCGCCTGGCGCAGCTCAACAGCGGCTATATACGGGTGCATGTGCAGGTGGTGCCGACCGAGGTGGGCGGAAGGATGACCCTGCGCATCGAGGACAGCGGTCCTGGGTTCGACGTGGAACAGATGCTGGCGCGGCCGCTCGATATCGACCGTCTGTCAGGCCGGGGCTTGAGCCTGGTGCGTCAATTGAGCAGCGATGTACGCTGGTCGGACGGCGGGCGCAGTGTCTGCGTGGAGTTTTCCTGGGAGGCTCTGGCATAATCCGCCGATTCTTGATCAAGGAGCGAGCAAGTGGTTGATCTACATCTGGACCCGGAGGTGTTGTCGGGTTTGCAGGAAGTTATGGAAGGCGAGTATCCCAAGCTGCTTGATACCTTTCTCGATGATTCCCAGAAACGCGTCGAAGCGCTGCGCAAGGCCAGGGATGATGCCAAGGCGTTGGGGCGGATTGCGCATAGTTTCAAGGGCAGCAGTGGGAACCTGGGGGCGGTGCGGTTGGCGCAGTTGTGTCAGCGGTTGGAGGTTGAGTCGGTTGAGTCTGCGGTTGGGGATCTGGGGGAGTTGGTCGATCAGATTGATCGGGAGTTTGCGTTGGTGAAGCCGTTGTATGAGTCGGAGCGGCAGCGGTTTCAGGTTTGATTGAGTACATATCCGTTTTTTATGTAACGGCGGCTTATGGTTCCGCCCTTACGGCGGGTCACTTTTGGAAAGGCCCAAAAGTAACCAAAAGGCCTTCGCCCCAACACTCGGCACCTCGCCTAGGCTCGGTGTTCCCTCACTCCGGCTTGAATCCGTGGGCCGCCGCCACGCGCCATCCATGGCGCGGGGCGGCTAACCCGGCGTCCTGCCGGGTTACCCACGGATTCAAGCCTGCGCTCGGCCAGCGTGTTTGACGGGGCGCCGAAGATCAAAAGCAAGAGCGACTCGCTTCGCATCGTAGATACGTTTTCTGTTCTGTGTAACCCACTTACTGTGGTGAGCGGGCTTGCCCCGCGTTGGGCTGCGAAGCAGCCCTAAAACCGGTGAGGGCGCCGCGTTTATCCTGGTTTCCCGCGTCATCGTTAACGACCTTCGCGGGCAAGCCCGGCTCCTACAGGGGGAACGCGTATGCCTTAACGACTCGGTCGGCTACCAGGCCGCCGCGCTTTGCTTTTGATTTTGATCTTAGGCGCCCCGTCAAACACGCTGGCCGGAATTCGGCAGGGATTTGGGGGGTAAACCGGCAGGGATGCCGGTTTAGCCGCCCCGCGCCATGGATGGCGCGTGGCGGCGGCCCCCCAAATCCCTGTCGAATTACGGGCACACCGAGCCTAAGCGAGGTGCCGAGTGTTGGGGCAAGAGCGTTTTGCTTACTTTTGACTGGGCCGGCATTCCGGCTTTTCAAAAGTGAGCCGCCGTAAGGGCGGAACCAATATCAGCCGTAACCGAAGAAATGGATATGTACTCGGTCGATATACCAACCTGGCCCAACTCTTGCTCTACCTTCAGTTACTGCATCCCCGACCCCCATGCAGTGGAGACCTTTACCTATGCCAGTCGCCCCCAATTCGCTCCTTCAGGCTGCCCCCGCGGCCAAGCCTCAAGCGCCCTCTGCCAACCCACCGGCAGCGGCTGCGGACCCACGGGACAAGGGCCCTGGCTTCGCTCAAGTGTTTGCCAACCAGGCGTCCAAACCTTCCGTCAAGACCGACGACAGCTCGGCCAAACCCACTGCAGGCAAGTCGTCCGATGCCAGCGCCAAGCCTGCAGCGGGCAATGACAAGCCTGCCGCCAGCACGCCAGCCGTTGCCGATAGCGGCAATACCTTGCCTGCCACGCCGCCGGCCAAAACCGACGACAGCGCCAGCAAGGATGACGACGCGCCAGCCGACCCGACCCTGGTGCAGCAGCCTCCGGCTGACCCGGTGGTCGACCCGGCATTGATTGCCACCGTAACCCCGATAGCCGTGCCGGTGCCGGTTGAAACACCCGCGCCCGTTACCACCGCCAAGGATGACAAGGCCCAGCCGGTGGTTGCAGCGCCGGTCGCCGCGACCGAGGAGGCCAAGCCTGCGTTCGATCCGGAGGCTGATCCCCTGGATGCCATGCCAGCCGTGCGCCTGGCGATGGAGCAGGGCGGTCACGTATCGGCCAGCAGCCAGGCGCAGGCAAAAAGCGCTCCGGCGCCAACTCAGGATCAACCCACCGCCGCACAGAATTTCGCCGCCGGCCTGGCCAATATGGTCGACCAGCAAGCCACCAAAGACAGCACCGACCAGGGCGGCGACAAGGCCTTCAGCGGGTTGATCGAAGACGGTCTCAAGGACCTGAAGAACGCCAGCAGCGACACCCGTGTCGATGACTTCGCCAACCGCCTGGCCGCATTGACGCAAGCCGCCACGCCGAAAACCGCCAACGCCTTGCCACCGGTGACCAATGCACCATTGGCCATGCACCAGAGCGGCTGGACCGACGAAATCGTCAACCGGGTGATGTACCTGTCCAGCGCCAACCTCAAGTCGGCGGAGATCCAGTTGCAACCCGCTGAGCTCGGCCGCCTGGATATCAAGGTCAATATGACCGCCGACCAACAGGCCCAGGTCAACTTCATGAGCGCCCACCCGGTGGTACGCGAAGCGTTGGAAAGCCAGTCCGGGCGCTTGCGGGAGATGTTTGCCCAGCAGGGCATGGGGCAGGTGGATGTGAATGTGTCCGACCAGTCCCGTGGCCAGGAGCAACAGCAGCAACAGGCCCAGACCGGTGGCGTGAGCCGCAGCGGTGGACGTGGCGGGGATAACGGCGACAGTGGCAGCCACATTGATGTGGCTGAAGCCCTTACGCCGGTGACATCCACCGTGATCGGCTCCAGCGCGGTGGACTACTACGCCTGATTTGAACGTTGCGCAGGCCCAAATGTGGGAGCGGGCTTGCTCGCGAATGCGGTGGAACAGTCAGTATATCTGTTACTGATAAACCGCATTCGCGAGCAAGCCCGCTCCCACATTGGATCTGTTGCGTGGCCGATATCGGGATACACCTCCAAATCCACCAGACAACTCTGGCATAACACTTGCTCTTGCCTTTCCGTAGATCTATGAATCCCCGAATAGTGACGGATTATTGGCATGGCGAAGAGCGACGACGCAGCAAAAGCACCCGCAGGCAAAGGCAAGCTCAAGCTTATCCTGTTGATAGTCCTGGGCCTGCTCCTGGCCATCGGCGCCTCGGTCGGCGGCACCTGGTACATCATGCACAGCAGTGCCAGCAAACCGGCCCCTGCCGCCGAAACCGCCACTAACGTCAAGCAACCGGCAATCTTCGAGCCGATGCTTCCGGCCTTTGTCGCCAACTTCAATCAGAACGGTCGTCAACGCTACCTGCAGGTGAGCATCACCTTGCTGGCACGTAACGCTTCGGACCTGGACGCCCTCAAGGTGCACATGCCCGTGATCCGCAACAACCTCGTCATGCTGTTCTCCAGCCAGAGCTTCGACACACTTGCCACCCCGGTGGGCCAGGAAATGCTGCGCCAGAAGGTCACGGCCAGCGTGCAGGAAGTGGCCCAGAAGGAGCTCGGCAAAGTCGTGGTCGAGCAGGCGCTCTTCACTAACTTCGTATTGCAGTAGGATCACGACATGGCCGTGCAAGACCTGCTGTCCCAGGATGAAATCGACGCGCTGCTGCATGGCGTCGACGATGGTCTGGTACAGACCGAAATGGCTGCCGAGCCCGGCAGCGTCAAAAGTTATGACCTCACCAGCCAGGATCGTATCGTCCGCGGACGCATGCCGACCCTGGAGATGATCAACGAACGTTTCGCCCGCTATACCCGCATCAGCATGTTCAACATGCTGCGCCGTTCGGCGGACGTGGCGGTAGGTGGCGTGCAGGTGATGAAGTTCGGCGAGTACGTGCACTCGCTGTACGTGCCCACCAGCCTCAACCTGGTCAAGATCAAGCCACTGCGCGGCACCGCGCTGTTCATCCTCGACGCCAAACTGGTGTTCAAGCTGGTGGACAACTTCTTCGGCGGCGACGGCCGCCACGCCAAGATCGAAGGCCGTGAGTTCACCCCCACCGAGTTGCGGGTGGTGCGCATGGTGCTGGAGCAGGCCTTCATTGACTTGAAGGAAGCCTGGCAGGCGATCATGGAAGTCAACTTCGAGTACATCAACTCCGAAGTGAACCCGGCCATGGCCAACATCGTCGGCCCTAGCGAAGCCATTGTGGTGTCGACCTTCCACATCGAACTCGATGGCGGTGGCGGCGACCTGCACGTGACCATGCCGTACTCGATGATCGAACCGGTGCGCGAGATGCTCGACGCCGGTTTCCAGTCCGACCTGGACGACCAGGACGAACGCTGGGTCAAGGCCCTGCGCGAAGACCTGCTGGACGTCGACGTACCGCTGAGCGCCACCGTGGCCCGTCGTCAGCTGCGCCTGCGCGATATTTTGCACATGCAGCCGGGGGACATCATCCCGGTCGAATTGCCGGAAGAAATGATCATGCGCGCCAACGGCGTGCCGTCATTCAAGGTCAAGCTCGGTTCCCACAAGGGCAACCTGGCGCTGCAGGTGGTCGAGCCGATCAACCGCCGCTGATTCACTCCTATTTATGAATGTTTGCTCCGCCGAGGACATGTAATGGCTACCGAACACGAAAACACTTCCGCCGAAGACCAGGCCCTGGCTGACGAATGGGCGGCTGCCCTGGAAGAAACCGGCGATGTTGGCCAGGACGATATCGACGCGCTGCTGGCCGCTGACGCCGCCACCGCCCCGGCCGGCAACCGCCTGCCCATGGAAGAGTTCGGCAGCGTGCCGAAAAACAACGAGCCGGTGTCCCTCGATGGCCCGAACCTGGATGTGATCCTCGATATCCCGGTATCGATTTCCATGGAAGTCGGCAGCACTGAAATCAACATCCGCAACCTGCTGCAACTCAACCAGGGTTCGGTGATCGAGCTCGACCGCCTGGCCGGCGAGCCGCTGGATGTGCTGGTCAACGGCACCCTGATCGCCCACGGCGAAGTGGTGGTGGTCAACGAAAAGTTCGGCATCCGCCTGACCGACGTGATCAGCCCGAGCGAACGCATCAAGAAGTTGCGCTGATATGAAGTATTCGATGGCGGGACTGTTTCTGGCGCTGCCATTGAGCGCCCTCGCGGCTGAGCCGGCCGCGCAAGCGACAGCGGTAGCCGCACCGGTGGTGAGCAGTGGCATCGGCGGGCAATTGACCCAGTTGGTGCTGGGCCTGTTGCTGGTGGTCGGGCTGATTTTCGTGCTGGCCTGGCTGATGCGCCGCGTGCAGCGGGTAGGGCCGGGCAACGGCCAGGTGATCGAGATGATCGGTTCGCGCGCCCTCGGCCCGCGTGATCGGCTGGTGCTGGTGCAGGTGGGCGAGGAGCAGATCCTGCTGGGCATCACTCCTGGCCGCATCACCCCGTTGCACGTGCTCAAGACCCCGGTGAGCGTGGATCAGAGCCAGTCCGCCACGCCAGAATTCGCCCAGCGCCTGATGGAGTTGCTGGGCAAGGATCAGAAGGATAAGAAGTAATGCGCGTTTTATTGACGCTCATGCTGTTGCTGGCCGCGCCATTGGCGTTCGGCGCCGACCCGTTGTCGATCCCGGCCATTACGCTGGGGACCAACGCAGCGGGCGCGCAGGAGTATTCGGTCAGCCTGCAGATCCTGCTGATCATGACCGCGCTGAGCTTCATCCCGGCGTTCGTCATGCTGATGACCAGCTTCACGCGGATCATCATCGTGTTCTCGATCCTGCGCCAGGCCCTGGGCCTGCAGCAGACGCCGTCGAACCAGATTCTCACCGGCATGGCCCTGTTCCTGACGCTGTTCATCATGGCGCCGGTGTTCGACAAGGTGAACCAGCAAGCCCTGCAGCCCTACCTGGCGGAGAAAATGACCGCCCAGGACGCGATCGACAAGGCCCAGGGCCCGATCAAGGATTTCATGCTGTCGCAGACCCGCTCCAGCGACCTTGAGCTGTTCATGCGCTTGTCCAAGCGCACCGACATCGCGACCCCGGACCAGGCGCCGTTGACCATCCTGGTGCCGGCGTTCGTCACGTCCGAGTTGAAGACCGCGTTCCAGATCGGCTTCATGATCTTTATCCCGTTCCTGATCATCGACTTGGTGGTGGCGAGCGTGCTGATGGCCATGGGTATGATGATGCTGTCGCCACTGATCATCTCGCTGCCGTTCAAGATCATGCTGTTTGTGCTGGTGGACGGCTGGGCGCTGATTATCGGCACCCTGGCCGGCAGTTTCGGCGGGGTATAGCGCGATGACGCCAGAAGTAGCCGTCGACCTGTTCCGTGAAGCGCTGTGGCTGACCACCATGATGGTCGCCGTGCTGGTGGTGCCGAGCCTGTTGGTGGGCCTGCTGGTGGCGATGTTCCAGGCCGCGACCCAGATCAACGAACAGACCTTGAGCTTCCTGCCGCGCCTGCTGGTGATGCTGGTCACCCTGATCGTCGCTGGCCCGTGGCTGGTGCAGACCTTCATGGAATACATCCTGCAGTTGTACGGCAGTATTCCGCAGTTGATCGGCTGACCCGATGCAGTCCTTGCTGGCGTTGACCGACACCCAGATCAGCACCTGGGTGGCGTCCTTCATCCTGCCGCTGTTCCGGGTGACGGCCATGCTCATGGCCATGCCGGTGTTCGGCACCACACTCGTACCGCGCCGCGTACGCCTGTACTTTGCGGTGGCGATTACCGTGGTGATCGTGCCCGGGTTGCCGCCGATGCCGCCGGTCAACGCTATCGATCTCAGTGCGTTGCTGCTGATTGCCGAACAGATCCTGATCGGCGCGCTGATGGGCTTTTCCCTCACGCTGTTTTTCCAGGCCTTTGTGATCGCCGGGCAAATCATCTCGATCCAGATGGGCATGGGCTTCGCCTCGATGGTCGACCCCACCAACGGTGTGTCGGCGGCGGTGATCGGGCAGTTCCTGACCATGCTGGTGACCTTGCTGTTCCTGGCCATGAACGGCCATCTGGTGGCGTTCGAGGTGATGACCGAAAGCTTCACCACCTTGCCGGTGGGTTCGGGGCTGGTGGTCAATCACTTCTGGGAGATCGTCGGACGCCTCGGTTGGGTATTGGGCGCTTCGCTGTTGCTGGTGCTGCCGGCGATCACCGCGTTGCTGGTGGTCAACATCGCCTTTGGGGTGATGACCCGCGCGGCGCCGCAATTGAACATCTTCTCGATTGGTTTCCCGTTGACCCTGGTGTTGGGCATGGGGATTTTCTGGATCGGCCTGGCCGACATTCTGAATCAGTATCAACCGCTGGCGACCGACGCCCTGCAGTTCTTACGTGATCTGGCACGGGCGCGCTGAGCCATGGCCGAGAGCGAGAGTGGTCAGGACAAAACAGAAGACCCCACGGAGAAACGTAAAAAGGACTCCAGGGAAAAGGGCGAGATTGCCCGCTCAAAAGAGCTCAATACCGTCGCCACAATGATGGCCGGCGCCGGCGCGTTGCTGATCTACGGCGGCGGCCTGGCACTGGACCTGATGGAGTTGATGAAACACAACTTCGCCTTGCCCCGCGAGGTGCTGCTCAACCCTGATGCCATGGGCCAGTACCTGCTGCACTCGGGCAAGATTGCGATCCTGGCGGTGCAGCCGATCCTGATCACCTTGCTGCTCGCCGCACTGATCGGCCCGGTCGCCCTGGGCGGCTGGCTGTTCGCCGCCGGCAGCATGGCGCCCAAGTTCAGCCGCATGAACCCTGGCGCCGGGCTCAAGCGCATGTTCTCCACCAAGGCCCTGGTGGAGCTGCTCAAGGCGTTGGCCAAGTTCATCCTGATCCTGTTCGTGGCGCTGATGGTGTTGTCGTCCGACATTGACGACCTGCTGCGCATCGCCCATGAACCGCTGGAGTCGGCGATCATCCACAGCGTGCAGGTGGTGGGCTGGAGTGCGCTGTGGATGGCGGCCGGGTTGATCATCATCGCGGCGGTGGATGCGCCGATCCAGCTGTGGGAAAGCCACAAGAAACTGCTGATGACCAAGCAGGAAGTGCGCGACGAGCACAAGGACCAGGAGGGGCGCCCCGAGGTCAAGCAGCGTATTCGCCAACTGCAGCGCGAGATGTCCCAGCGCAAGATGATGGCCTCGGTGCCCGACGCCGACGTGGTCATCACCAACCCGACCCACTACGCCGTGGCCCTCAAGTACGACCCGGAGAAGGGCGGCGCGCCGATGCTGCTGGCCAAGGGCAGCGACTTTACCGCCTTGAAGATCCGCGAAATTGCGGTGGCCAACGACATCCTGCTGCTGGAGTCGCCGGAATTGGCGCGGTCGATCTTCTATTCCACCGACCTCGACCAGGAAATCCCCGCCGGGCTGTACCTGGCCGTGGCCCAGGTACTGGCGTACGTCTATCAGATTCGCCAGTACCGTGCGGGCAAGGGCAAGCGGCCGGATCCGCTCAAGGATCTGCCGATTCCGCCGGATTTGCGCCGCGATTCCTGACGCCGCACCGCCCTCTTTACCACTCGTCGATAACTGGCGTCTACCTGTCAAACTTGACAGTAGCCAGGCAGCGCTGCTCGCGGTTCTATTGCCGTAAGTACTGCGCGCAGGCTGTAAACGAGATGCAGGGAGAGTGGTTTTGAATCGGGTTATCAGAGGCATCGTCACATCCTATGACCAGGCAACTGGAAAGGGTTTGATTGTCGTGGGCGGCGAGGCGGTTCCAGTGGACCTCATTGGTTCGCGCGGCGTCCGGCTTGCAGTGGGTATGCAGGTTGCGTTTCAGAGGATCCATCGACCTGACGGCGTCTTTGCCTCCGATGTCAGGGTCATCCAGCAAGTCCTTGAGTGAGATATCAGGAGAACGGTAATGGCAACAGGCACGGTGAAGTGGTTTAACGCGGAGAAGGGTTACGGGTTCATCACTCAAGACGATGGCGGTGATGTTTTTGTCCATTATTCGGCTATCAAGAGCGACGGTTTCAAGACGCTTGAAGAACATCAAAAAGTTGAATTCGATTTAGCCCAAGGACCCAAAGGCGGTCAGGCTGAAAACGTCCGCATCCTATCAGTGTCATAATCGTTCCCGCAGGGTAGTGCAGGAACGATCCGCCATCAGGCCCTCAAGTGCTCGCTGTCCTCCAGTACTCTGTCGGCCAGCAGCTTCGCGAGCCCGATCAACTGCGCTACGCCCAGTGCACCTTCGCGTTTTGTCCCGTCCAACTCGAAGGCAAAGTCACTCATCAGCGCTTCGGCCGAAGCGAGGGTTTCGGTGAGGTTGACCAGCAGGTCTTCGGTTTTCAGGTGGTCTGCAACGGTGAAGAGGCTGATGGGGGGATTTGGGGTGGGTTTGATCATTGTGAGGCTCCTTAAAAGTGGAGCTGCCACTGATCGCCGCGACGCGATGGGGTGACAGCTGTGCGCAGGTTCGCGGACCGGTCAAGGAGCAACCCGGCATACCCTAAGGTATCCCGCGCACAGCCGCCATAGCGCCGCACAGTAGACGCTAAAAAAGCGTCAACTGAAAGCGGGCGATAGTGCTTTTGCTCTTTGAAAATCCGGGCCGCGACGCCCGTCCACTGCGTTTGCAGCGGTGTACGGAGACTAGAGAGCGGCTTTCCTAGGGGCAACCGCAAAACCTTGTCGGAAATTTCCCCAGTAGTACCGGCTGCGCGCACATCCAAGTGTGGGAGGGGGCTTGCCCCCGATGGCGTTGTGTCAGTCACCGACTCTTAGTCTGGCAAGCTGCAATCGGGGGCAAGCCCCCTCCCACATTTAAAATGTGTTCTTTCCGAAAAAACGTGGGCCTCCATAGCGATCGACGTTCCAAAACAAAAGTTGGAAGGCTTCTTGCAATACCGCCTCCAGGACGCCCAACCGCGTCAAAACTTTGCTTCAAAGGACACGAGGAATACTGGTGGATCGCTCTCAAATGCTCGGCACGGCGCGCAGCACCCTGACTGACCTCTCGCGGGGCAATCTGGGTGTGCCGTTGTTGTTGCTGGTGATGCTGGCAATGATGATGTTGCCGATGCCGCCGTTCCTGCTGGACGTGTTCTTTACCTTCAACATTGCCCTGTCCGTCGTGGTGCTGCTGGTCTGTGTGTACGCCCTGCGGCCGCTGGACTTCGCGGTGTTCCCGACCATCCTGCTGGTCGCCACCTTGCTGCGCCTGGCGCTGAACGTGGCGTCGACCCGCGTGGTGATGCTGCACGGCCAGGACGGCCACGCCGCCGCCGGCAAGGTGATCCAGGCCTTTGGCGAGGTGGTGATCGGCGGTAACTATGTGGTCGGTATCGTGGTGTTCGCGATCCTGATGATCATCAACTTCGTGGTGGTGACCAAGGGCGCCGGGCGGATTTCCGAGGTGAGCGCGCGGTTTACCCTCGACGCCATGCCCGGTAAGCAAATGGCGATCGACGCCGACCTCAACGCCGGCCTGATCGACCAGAACCAAGCCAAGGCCCGCCGTCTGGAAGTGGCCCAGGAGGCCGAGTTCTACGGTTCCATGGACGGTGCCAGCAAGTTCGTGCGCGGTGATGCCATTGCCGGCCTGCTGATTCTGTTCATCAACCTGATCGGCGGCGTGGCGGTCGGCATGTTCCAGCACGGCATGACCTTCAGCGATGCGGGCAAGGTGTACGCCTTGCTGACCATCGGTGACGGTTTAGTGGCGCAATTGCCATCACTGTTGTTATCCACAGCAGCGGCGATCATGGTGACCCGTGCGTCGGGCTCCGAAGACATGGGCAAGCAGATCAGCCGGCAAATGTTTGCCTCGCCCAAGGCCCTGGCCGTGGCGGCGGGCATCATGGCGATCATGGGCATCGTGCCGGGCATGCCCCACGTGTCCTTCCTGAGCATGGCGGCCATGGCGGCGGGCGGTGCCTACCTGTTCTGGAAAAAGCAGAATGCGGTCAAGGTCCAGGCCCAGCAGGAGATTGCACGCCAGCAGGAACTGCTGCCATCCCCGGCCCGCGCCCAGGAAACCAAGGAGCTGGGCTGGGATGACGTGACACCGATCGACATGATCGGCCTGGAAGTCGGCTACCGCCTCATTCCGCTGGTAGACCGCAACCAGGGTGGCCAGCTGCTCGCGCGGATCAAGGGCGTGCGCAAGAAGCTGTCCCAGGACCTGGGCTTCCTGATGCCCACCGTGCATATCCGCGACAACCTGGACCTGGCGCCCAGCGCCTACCGCCTGACCCTGATGGGCGTGATCCTGGCCGAAGCCGAGATCTACCCGGACCGCGAACTGGCGATCAACCCGGGGCAGGTGTTCGGCAGTCTCAACGGCATTACCGCCAAAGATCCGGCTTTTGGCCTGGACGCGGTGTGGATCGAAATCAGCCAGCGCAGCCAGGCGCAGTCCCTGGGTTACACCGTGGTGGACGCCAGCACCGTGGTTGCTACCCACCTCAACCAGATCCTCTACAAGCACTCCCACGAGCTGATCGGCCACGAAGAAGTCCAGCAATTGATGGGTTTGCTCGGCAAAGCCTCGCCAAAACTCGCCGAAGAGCTGGTGCCGGGCATCCTGTCGCTGTCGCAGTTGCTCAAGGTATTGCAGGCGCTGCTGGCCGAACAGGTGCCGGTGCGCGACATTCGCAGCATTGCCGAGGCTATCGCCAACAATGCCGCCAAGAGTCAAGATACTGCCGCCCTGGTGGCCGCGGTGCGCGTCGGATTGTCGCGCGCAATCGTGCAAAGCATTGTAGGGCTTGACTCCGAGCTGCCTGTGATCACCTTGGAACCAAGGTTGGAACAAATATTGCTCAATAGTATTCAGAAGGCAGGACAGGGCCAGGAAGAGGGCGTTCTGCTGGAGCCAAGCATGGCCGAGAAGCTGCAGCGTTCGTTGATCGACGCCGCGCAGCGCCAGGAAATGCAAGGCCAACCGGTGATCCTGCTGGTGGCAGGCCCGGTCCGGGCGATGTTGTCGCGGTTTGGGCGCCTGGCAGTACCGAATTTGCACGTTTTGGCTTATCAGGAAATTCCTGACAACAAGCAAGTGACTATCGTCGCGACAGTAGGGCCCAACGGCTGAGGGTAGTGGGTTATGCAAGTGAAGCGTTTTTTCGCCGCCGATATGCGTCAGGCCATGAAACTGGTTCGTGATGAGCTGGGCGCCGACGCTGCGATTATTGGCAACCGTCGTATTGCCGGCGGTGTCGAGCTGACGGCTGCCCTGGATTACACACCTTCGGCCCTGGCGCCGCGCGTGCCGAACATGGAGCTCGAAGACGAGCTGCGCAAGACCGCTTCGCGGATTGTTTCGGCCCAGGCTGAACTGAGCATGCGTGGCGACAGCGATGCCACCACCAATCGCCAGTTGTTCGCCGGCCTGCCGCTGACCGCCGCGGAGCCATTGGTTGAGCCAACCTTCAAAGAGCCGCCGCGTCCCGCTGCGCCAGCCCCGGCAGCGGCGGTTGACCAGCGGGTGTTCGACTCGATGCGCTTTGAGCTCAACGGTTTGCGTGAACTGCTCGAAGTGCAATTGGGTTCGCTGGCCTGGAACCAGTTGCAAGGCAGCAAGCCGCAACAGGCCAACCTGTGGCGCCGCTTGCAACGCATCGGTCTGTCCGGCCCGTTGTCCCGCGACCTGCTGGCCCTGACCACCGAAATCGAAGAGCCTCGCCAGGCCTGGCGCATGTTGCTGGCCCATCTGGCGCGGATGATCGTCACCCCGGAGATCGAGCCCCTGGAAGAGGGCGGCGTGATCGCCATGGTCGGCCCAGCCGGCATGGGCAAGACCACCACTCTGGCCAAGCTGGCGGCGCGCTACGTGCTCAAGTACGGCGCTCAGAATATCGCGCTGGTGAGCATGGACAGCTACCGTATCGGTGCCCAGGAGCAGCTCAAGACCCTGGGCCGCATTCTCAATGTGTCGGTGACCCATGTCGACCCAGGCCAGTCCCTGGCCAACGCCCTCGACCCGCTGCTGCGCAAGCGCGTGGTGCTGATCGACACCGCCGGCCTGCAAGCCAGCGACCCGGCCTTGCGCATGCAGTTGGAAAGCCTGGCCGGGCGTGGCATCAAGTCGAAAAATTACCTGGTGCTTGCAACCACCAGCCAGAAACAGGTTCTTACCGCTGCGTATCATAGTTACAAGCGCTGCGGCCTGGCCGGTTGCATCCTCACCAAGCTCGACGAAACCGCGAGCCTGGGCGAGGTGCTGAGCCTGGCCATCAGCCATGAATTGCCGGTCGCCTACCTGACCGACGGGCCGAGGATTCCGGATGATCTGCATCTGCCGCGCCGTCATCAGTTGGTCAGCCGTGCAGTCAGCGTGCAAATGCAAGACGAGCCTAGCGAGGAAGCGATGGCCGATATGTTCGCCGACCTCTACCACAACCCGGCGAAGCGGGTAGGTTGAGGGCGGTATGAACACCGTGAAAAGTATCTACATCGATGGTCTGCAAGCGATTCACGCGGCCAAGCCATGTAGCCTGCGTCTAAGCAAGACAAGGTAAAGAAATAAAATGGGCAGCATGCATCCCGTACAGGTGATCGCGGTGACCGGCGGCAAAGGTGGCGTCGGGAAAACTAACGTGTCAGTGAATTTGTCCCTGGCCCTGGCAGAGCTTGGCCGTCGCGTCATGCTGCTGGATGCTGACCTGGGGTTGGCGAACGTCGACGTTCTGCTGGGGCTGACGCCCAAACATACCCTTGCCGATGTGATCGAGGGCCGCTGTGAGCTGCGCGATGTGCTGCTGCAGGGGCCTGGGGGCATCCGCATCGTCCCGGCCGCTTCCGGCACCCAGAGCATGGTGCACCTGAGCCCGGCGCAGCATGCCGGGCTGATCCAGGCCTTCAGTGACATCGGTGACAACCTCGACGTGCTGGTGATCGACACCGCCGCCGGGATCGGCGAGTCCGTGGTCAGCTTCGTGCGCGCTGCGCAGGAAGTGTTGCTGGTGGTCTGCGATGAACCCACCTCGATCACCGACGCCTACGCCCTGATCAAACTGCTTAACCGCGACTACGGCATGAACCGCTTCCGCGTCCTGGCCAACATGGCCCAGAGCCCGCAGGAAGGGCGCAACCTGTTCGCCAAGTTGACCAAGGTCACGGATCGTTTCCTCGATGTCGCCTTACAATACGTCGGCGCAGTTCCCTACGACGAGTGTGTGCGCAAGGCTGTGCAAAAGCAGCGTGCAGTCTACGAAGCGTTCCCTCGTTCCAAGTGCGCACTGGCGTTCAAGGCTATTGCCCAGAAGGTCGATACCTGGCCGTTGCCTGCCAACCCCCGGGGGCATCTGGAGTTTTTCGTCGAGCGATTGGTGCATCAGACGAGCGCAGGACCCGTGCTATGACCGCGACCGGCTACAACGCGTACAAGAAGTCTGCCCGTGACAGCCAGGGCGAGTTGATCGAGCGCTACGCGCCCTTGGTCAAGCGCATTGCCTATCACTTGCTGGCACGCCTGCCCGCCAGCGTCCAGGTCGAAGACCTGATCCAGGCGGGCATGATCGGCCTGCTCGAAGTGTCGACCAAATACGACGCGAGCAAGGGTGCAAGTTTCGAGACGTATGCGGGCATCCGTATCCGTGGCGCGATGCTCGATGAAGTGCGCAAGGGTGACTGGGCGCCGCGTTCGGTACACCGCAATACACGCATGGTCAGTGACGCAATTCGCGCAATTGAAGCAAAAACCGGTCGCGACGCTAAAGATCACGAAGTTGCGGCCGAACTCCAATTGAGTCTCGACGATTACTACGGGATTTTGAACGATACCTTGGGCAGCCGCCTGTTCAGTTTCGACGACCTGTTGCAGGACGGCGAACATGAAGGGCTGCACGAGGACGGCGCGAGTGCTCATATGGAGCCATCGCGAGACCTGGAAGATGAGCGTTTCCAGGGGGCGTTGGCGGACGCGATTGCCAATTTGCCGGAGCGTGAGCGGCTGGTGTTGGCGCTGTACTACGACGAAGAGCTGAACCTCAAGGAAATCGGTGAGGTCCTGGGTGTCAGCGAATCGCGGGTCAGCCAGTTGCACAGCCAGTGCGCAGCCCGCTTGCGGGGGCGTTTGGGAGAGTGGCGAGCGCGCTGAACAGGCAGTGTGGGGACACTGCAGACGATACCGCGAGGGCAACCGGCCTTCGCGGGTTCGACCCGTGGTGCCCCCGGCAGTCCTTTTTGTGTAATGCCTGTTGATTGAAATGGCGTGTCCAGGTGCTGGGCGCGTTTAAGACTGCTTGGAGGTCGAATTGGACAAGAACATGAAAATCCTCATCGTTGATGACTTCTCAACGATGCGGCGGATCATAAAAAACCTGTTGCGTGACCTTGGGTTCACAAACACGGTCGAGGCGGATGACGGCATTACGGCCATTCCGATCCTCAACAGCGGGAGTATCGACTTTCTGGTAACAGACTGGAACATGCCGGGCATGACCGGTATCGACTTGCTGCGCCACGTGCGCGCTGACGAAAAGCTGCGCAGCCTGCCTGTGCTGATGGTGACCGCCGAAGCCAAGCGTGAGCAGATCATCGAAGCCGCCCAAGCCGGGGTCAACGGTTACGTGGTCAAGCCATTCACTGCACTGGCCTTGAAAGAGAAGATCGAAAAAATCTTCGAACGCATCCACGGCTAATGCCATCGCGGGGGAGCTATGGAGCATAAAGAAACGTCACAGGGAGACTTCGAGTCGACCCTGAAAAAGCATGCTCACCAGTTGGTCGACAGCCTTGAAAAAGGCCAGTTCGGCGACGCGGTGCAGTTAATCCATGAGCTCAACCAGACCCGTGACCGCGGCCTGTACCAGGAAGTGGGCAAGCTCACACGCGAGCTGCACAGTGCGATCGTCAATTTCCAGATTGACCCGCATATGCCCCAGGCCGAAGAAATCTCGCAAATCACCGATGCCACCGAACGCCTGTCCTATGTGGTCAGGCTGACTGAGGCGGCGGCCAACCGCACCATGGACCTGGTGGAAAACGCCACGCCCCTGGTCAACGGCATGGCCACTGAAGCCCAGGCCCTGAGCCACGACTGGGGCCGCTTCATGCGCCGGGAAGTGGGGGCTGAGGAGTTTCGCGAGTTGGCACGTCGGGTTGACGGTTTCCTGTCACGCAGCGAGCAGGAAAACCGCACGGTTTCCAGCAACCTCAACGACATTCTGCTGGCCCAGGATTACCAGGACCTCACCGGTCAGGTGATCAAGCGTGTGACCCAGTTGGTCACCGAAGTGGAAAGCAACTTGCTCAAATTGGTGCTTATGGCAGGCCAGGTTGACCGTTTCGCCGGCATCGAACATGACCGCGAAGCGATCCTCTCGGAAAAAGATCCACAAAAACATCTCGCCAAGGGTGAAGGTCCGCAGATTCATGCCGATAAACGTGAAGACGTTGTGTCAGGTCAGGATGACGTAGATGACCTGTTATCCAGTTTAGGCTTCTAAGGAGCACCCACATGAGCTTCGGCGCCGATGAAGAAATCCTTCAGGATTTCCTTGTAGAGGCCGGCGAAATTTTAGAGCAACTGTCCGAACAACTGGTCGAGCTGGAAAGCCGACCGGATGATGCGAACCTGCTCAATGCAATTTTTCGCGGTTTTCACACTGTAAAAGGGGGCGCCGGCTTCCTCCAGCTCCATGAGCTGGTGGAGTGCTGCCACATCGCCGAGAACGTGTTCGACATCCTGCGCAAGGGTGAGCGTCACGTTGATTCGGAGTTGATGGACGTGATTCTCGAAGCACTGGATGCGGTCAACGGCATGTTCAGCGAGGTGCGCGACCGTGCACCGATCACGGCGGCCACCCCGGAACTGCTGGCCGCCCTGGCGCGCCTGGCGGAACCTGCCGACACGTCGGCCGCACCGGTGGTTGAAGCCGCACCGGAGCCTGTGGTTGAGGCCGAACCGGATGTGACCGACAGCGAGTTCGAACAGCTGCTCAACTCCCTCAGTGCCGTCAAGGCCGAGGCTGAAGCACCGGCTGCGCCGGTCGCTGCACCGACCAGCGAAGACATCACCGACGCCGAGTTCGAATCGCTGCTCGACCAGTTGCATGGCAAGGGCCAGTTCGCGGCCGACGCCGTGGCACCTGCCGCTGCGGCTGTGGATGCACCGGCGGCCAGCACCAGCACCGACATTACCGATGATGAATTTGAAGCATTGCTCGACCAACTGCATGGCAAGGGCACTTTCGTGGCCGACGCCTTGCCGGAAGTCGCCGCCACGGCTGCGGCACCGGCTGCTGCCAGCGCCGCTCCTGCGGGCGATGGGCTGATCTCCGATCACGAGTTCGAATCCCTGCTGGACGAGTTGCACGGCAAGGGCAAGTTCAGCGAAGTGGCCCCGGCCGCTGCGGTGGCGACCGCTGCACCGGTCGCCGCCAAAGCCGCTGCGCCAGCCCCGGCCGCCAAACCTGCACCGGCTGCCAAGTCAGCACCGGCCCCGGCCGCCGCACCTGCTCCAGCGCGCGCAGCCCCGGCCCCGGCCGCCGAGAAGCCTGCCAGTGAAGCCGAAACCACCGTGCGGGTTGATACCGCGCGCCTGGACGACATCATGAACATGGTCGGCGAACTGGTACTGGTGCGTAACCGCCTGGTGCGCCTGGGCCTTAGCAGCGGCGATGAAGCCATGCAAAAGGCCGTGTCGAACCTTGACGTGGTCACCGCCGACCTGCAGACCGCCGTGATGAAAACGCGGATGCAGCCGATCAAGAAAGTCTTCGGCCGCTTCCCGCGCCTGGTCCGCGACCTGGCGCGTCAGCTGAAGAAAGAAATCAACCTGGAACTGGTGGGCGAAGAAACCGACCTCGACAAGAACCTGGTCGAGGCCCTGGCCGATCCGCTGGTCCACTTGGTGCGCAACGCTGTCGACCACGGCGTGGAAACCCCGGAAGAACGCGAAGCCTCGGGCAAGTCCCGTGGCGGCAAGGTGATCCTGGCGGCGGAGCAAGAAGGCGATCACATCCTGCTGTCGATCACTGACGACGGCAAAGGCATGGACCCGACCATATTGCGCAACATTGCGGTCAAGCGCGGCGTGATGGACAAGGACGCCGCCGACCGCCTGACCGACACCGAGTGCTACAACCTGATCTTCGCCCCGGGTTTCTCGACCAAGACCGAGATTTCCGACGTGTCCGGCCGTGGCGTCGGCATGGACGTGGTGAAGACCAAGATCAGCCAGCTCAACGGCTCGATCAACATCTACTCGACCAAGGGCCAGGGCTCGAAGATCGTCATCAAGGTGCCGTTGACCCTGGCGATCATGCCGACCCTGATGGTGATGCTGGGCAACCAGGCGTTCGCCTTCCCGCTGGTCAACGTCAACGAAATCTTCCACCTCGATCTGTCGCGCACCAACGTGGTGGACGGCCAGGAAGTGGTGATCGTGCGCGACAAGGCGTTGCCGCTGTTCTACCTCAAGCGCTGGCTGGTGGCTTCGGCTGCCCACGAAGAGCAGCGCGAAGGCCATGTGGTGATTCTGTCCGTGGGCACCCAGCGCATCGGCTTTGTCGTCGATCAACTGGTTGGCCAGGAAGAAGTGGTCATCAAGCCTTTGGGCAAAATGCTGCAGGGAACCCCGGGCATGTCGGGTGCGACCATCACCGGTGACGGTCGGATCGCGCTGATTCTCGATGTTCCGAGCATGCTCAAGCGTTACGCCGCTCGGCGTATTTGATTCTGGTGGGGCAGGGCGGTAGTGCCCGCCCCGCCTAACGGAGTGTTTATGGCAGTCAAGGTCCTGGTGGTGGACGATTCGGGTTTCTTCCGCCGCCGCGTCTCGGAAATTCTTTCCGCCGATCCAACGATCCAGGTGGTCGGCACGGCCACCAACGGCAAAGAGGCGATTGATCAAGCCATTGCGTTGAAACCGGACGTGATCACCATGGACTACGAGATGCCGATGATGGATGGCATCACGGCAGTCCGGCACATCATGCAACGCTGCCCGACCCCGGTCCTGATGTTTTCCTCGCTGACGCACGAAGGCGCCCGGGTCACCCTGGATGCGCTGGACGCTGGCGCGGTGGACTTCCTGCCGAAGAATTTCGAAGACATCTCGCGCAACCCCGAGAAGGTCAAGCAGATGCTGTGCGAGAAGGTGCACAGCATTTCGCGCAGTAACCGTCGCAGCCTGTTCAGCACGCCTACGCCGACGCCTGCACCTGCGCCCGCAGCGGTTCCGACGACCTCGTTCGGGCGTCCTGCGCCAGCACCGGTGGCCCGTCCCGTGGCACCTGCGCCTGTGCGTACAGCCGCGCCGGCGTCGGCTCATTCGCCCGCACCCAAGCGCAAGGCCTACAAGCTGGTCGCCATCGGCACCTCCACGGGTGGCCCGGTTGCGCTGCAACGCGTGTTGACCCAACTGCCGGCCAACTTCCCGGCGCCGATCGTGTTGATCCAGCACATGCCGGCGGCGTTCACCAAGGCCTTCGCCGAGCGCCTGGACAAGCTGTGCCGCATCAGCGTCAAGGAAGCCGAGGATGGCGACATCCTGCGCCCTGGCCTGGCGCTGCTGGCCCCCGGTGGCAAGCAGATGATGGTCGACGGCCGTGGCGCGATCAAAATCCTGCCAGGCGACGAACGCCTGAATTACAAGCCGTGCGTGGATATCACCTTCGGTTCGGCAGCCAAGTCCTACGGTGACAAAGTTCTGGCGGTGGTGCTCACCGGCATGGGCGCCGATGGCCGTGAAGGTGCACGCCTGCTCAAGCAGGGCGGCAGCGCTATCTGGGCCCAGGACGAAGCCAGCTGCGTGATCTATGGCATGCCCATGGCCATCGTCAAGGCGGGCCTGGCCGACGCCGTCTACAGCCTGGACGACATCGGCAAGCATCTGGTGGAGGCCTGCCTCTGATGGATGTACTGAGCCTGATCGGCATCATCATGGCGTTTGTCGCGATCATCGGCGGCAACTACCTCGAAGGCGGGCACCTCGGCGCCCTGGCCAACGGCCCGGCCGCCCTGATCGTGATCGGCGGCACCGTGGGCGCGGCGTTGTTGCAATCGCCCATGAGCTCGTTCAAGCGCGCCATGCAGATTCTGATATGGATCATTTTCCCGCCACGCGTGGACCTGCCGGGCGGCATCGACCGCGTGGTCAACTGGAGCCTCACCGCACGCAAGGAAGGCCTGCTGGGCCTGGAAGGCGTGGCCGATGCCGAGCCCGACAGCTACGCACGCAAAGGCCTGCAATTGCTGGTGGACGGCGCCGAACCGGAAGCGATCCGCAGCATTCTTGAAGTGGATTTCTACACCCAGGAAAGCCGCGATATCAACGCCGCCAAAGTCTACGAAAGCATGGGGGGCTACGCGCCGACCATCGGCATCATCGGTGCGGTGATGGGCCTGATCCACGTGATGGGCAACCTCGCCGATCCATCGCAACTGGGCAGCGGCATTGCCGTGGCGTTCGTCGCGACCATCTACGGCGTGGCCAGTGCCAACCTGGTGCTGTTGCCGGTGGCGAGCAAACTCAAGTCGATTGCCATGCGCCAGTCGCGTTATCGCGAGATGCTGCTCGAAGGCATCCTGTCGATCGCCGAGGGCGAGAACCCGCGTTCCATCGAATTGAAGCTCCAGGGCTTCATGGATTGATGAACATGCACCTTGTAGGAGCGAGCTTGCTCGCGAAAATCGCCAACGATAACGCGGGTTGCCTGATACCCCGTGGTGTTCTCGGGTTTTTCGCGAGCAAGCTCGCTCCTACAGGGGATGCGTTTTGTCCAGGGAGTTGCTTGTGAGCCGTCGCCGTCGCGAGCCTGAAGAACACGTCAACCACGAGCGGTGGCTGGTGTCCTATGCAGACTTCATCACCCTGCTGTTCGCGTTTTTCGTGGTGATGTACTCCATCTCGTCGATCAACGAAGGCAAGTACAAAGTCATTTCCCAGGCGCTGATCGGCGTGTTCAACGATGCCGACCGTGCGCTCAAGCCGATTCCCATCGGTGAAGAACGGCCCAAGACCGTGACCCCGGCCAAGCCGCTGGTCAACGACAGCGATGAAACCGCTGCCGGCGTGGGCGGCACCAGCGACCCGCTGAAAAGCATCGCCGACGACATCAGCGCGGCGTTTGGCGACCTGATCAGTTCCAACCAGATGACGGTGCGCGGTAATGAGCTGTGGGTGGAGATCGAACTCAATTCCAGCCTGCTGTTCGCCAGTGCGGATGCGTTGCCCAGTGACCAGGCGTTCACCATCATCGACAAGGTGGCGGCGATCCTCAAGCCATTTGAAAACCCGATCCATGTCGAAGGCTTCACCGACAATTTCCCGATCAGCACCGCGCAGTACCCGACCAACTGGGAGCTGTCCTCGGCCCGCGCCTCAAGCATCGTGCGCATGCTGGCGATGCAGGGCGTGAACCCTGGTCGCCTGGCGTCCGTAGGCTACGGTGAGTTCCAGCCGGTGGCCAATAACGCCACGGCGGAAGGCCGCGCGCGTAACCGTCGGGTGGTGCTGGTGGTGTCGCGCAACCTGGATGTGCGCCGCAGCCTGACCGGCACCGGCACCGCCAATGCAACACCGGATGCGGCCTTGAAGCGGGCTGGCACACAAACTGCACCGGCCCCGGTAAAACCGCCGGTTCGACAGAGTGCCGTCAATTCTCCGTCGCCGGCTCAATAACCCTATGCAATGTCTCGGTCGCGCCTGTGCCTGCCGGGAGGAACCAACCGAATGAGAGTCTGGGCAGTTGCCAATCAAAAAGGTGGAGTCGGCAAGACCACCACCTCCATCGCCTTAGCCGGTTTGCTGGCCGAGGCAGGCAAGCGTGTGGTCGTGGTGGACCTGGACCCTCACGGCTCCATGACCAGCTATTTCGGCTACGACCCGGATGCGCTGGAACACAGCAACTACGACCTGTTCCTGCACAAGGGCAGTGTGCCGGCCGATCTGCCGGGGCAACTGCTGTTGCCCACCAGCAACGAAAGCATTTCCCTGCTGCCGTCCAGCACCGCGCTGGCGACCCTGGAGCGCCAGTCGCCGGGGCAGAGCGGCCTGGGCCTGGTGATCGCCAAGACCCTGGCGCAACTGTGGCAGGACTTCGACTACGCGATCATCGACAGCCCGCCGTTGCTTGGCGTGCTGATGGTCAACGCCTTGGCGGCCAGCCAGCAACTGGTGATCCCGGTGCAGACCGAGCACCTGGCCGTCAAAGGCCTGGAGCGCATGGTCAGCACCCTGGCGATGATCAACCGCTCGCGCAAACAGGCGCTGCCGTTCAGCATCGTGCCGACCTTGTTCGACCGCCGCACCCAGGCGTCCCTCGGCACCCTGCGCGTATTGCGCGATGCCTACCCGGACACTATCTGGAACGGCTATATCCCGGTGGACACGCGCCTGCGTGACGCCAGCCGTGCGGGCCTGGCGCCGTCGCAGTTTGACCCGAAAAGCCGTGGCGTACTGGCCTACCGCGCGTTGCTCAAACACCTGCTGTCGCAGCAGCTTGTGGCGCAGGTGGCGTGATGAACCGTCCCGTCGAACTCAAGACCCGGCCGCAACTGGCGCTGGAATCCTACCTGGATGCCCTGCTGCAGGATGCGACCGAGGAAGCGTTGCCGGAACCGATCCTGGTACTGGAGCCTGCCGTTGTAGAACCGGAAAGCACGCTGGATGAATTCCAGTTGGCCGTCCTGGAAGAACAGGCCCGCGATGCGCAGGTTGCGCCTGTCGTCGTGCCGATTGCTCCGGTGGTGATTGCCCCCGTGGTGGTCGAGCCGGTGGTGGAAGTGCACCTGCCACCGAGCATCACACCGCCGCCGGTCACCGGTGATGATCGCCCGAGCTGGGCTGCCGAGCCGTTCGAATGCCTGTTGTTCGACGTCGCTGGCTTGACGCTGGCGGTGCCACTGGTGTGCCTGGGCTCGATCTATTCCCTGGAAGGCCAGGAGCTGACGCCGCTGTTCGGGCAGCCGGAGTGGTTCCTCGGCATCCTGCCGAGCCAGGCCGGTAACCTGAAAGTGCTGGATACCGCGCGTTGGGTCATGCCCGACCGCTACCGCGACGACTTCCGCCAGGGTTTGCAATACGTGATCTCGGTGCAGGGCTACGAGTGGGGGCTGGCGGTGCATCAAGTCAGCCGCTCGTTGCGCCTGGACCCGAACGAAATCAAATGGCGCAGCCATCGGGGCCAACGGCCTTGGCTGGCAGGCACCGTGATCGAACACATGTGCGCGTTGCTTGATGTGGCAGAACTGGCCGAGTTGATCGCCAGTGGCGCTGTCAAAACGATGCCGGTTACTAAACGCAGTTGATTGAACAATAAGGTCCACGCTGGTGCGTGGCCAATCTTGAAGGGGTCAGGGGTATGAACAAGTCAGCGTCCGCACAAGGTTTGGATGATCCGATCCTGCAATGGGTGACCTTCAAACTGGACAACGAGTCCTACGGCATTAACGTGATGCGCGTCCAGGAAGTGCTGCGCTACACCGAGATCGCGCCGGTACCGGGTGCGCCGAGCTACGTGCTGGGTATCATCAACCTGCGCGGCAACGTGGTGACGGTGATCGACACCCGCCAGCGCTTCGGCCTGGTACCGACCGAGGTCAACGACAACACGCGTATCGTCATCATCGAGGCCGACAAGCAAGTGGTCGGGATCATGGTCGACAGCGTGGCCGAAGTGGTCTACCTGCGCCAATCGGAAGTGGAAACCGCGCCGAACGTGGGTAACGAAGAATCCGCCAAGTTCATCCAGGGCGTGTGCAACAAGAACGGCGAACTGCTGATTCTGGTTGAGCTGGACAAGATGATGAGCGAAGAAGAGTGGTCGGAACTGGAGAGCATCTGATTGTTCCTTGAGGCCGCGGTGATTGTCCTGGCCCTGTTGTGGGCCGGGACCCTGGCATTCCTGTTGCGCTATGTGCGTCAGCAGCGCGAACTGTTGCTGCAGCAGGCTGAGCGTGATGTTGTGCGTGATCGGCGGGTGCTGGAGTTGGTGAAGCGGGTTGATCACTTTCAGCAGAGTGCGGTGAAGGTCGGGGACGAGGTGCATGAGTTGCGCGCGATTCTTGCGCCATTGCCGGATAAGCTGGCGCAGATTGAGCAGCGCGATCCTTCGAGTCTTTCGTTTGCGCAGGCGGCGAAGCTGGTGGGGATGGGGGCTACGGTGGATGAGCTGACGCAGTCGTGTGGGTTGACGCAGGCTGAGGCGCAGTTGATGAGTAAGTTGCATAAGAGTTGATCGAGTGCATATCCGTTGCTGCGGTAACGGCTACTTAGGGTTCCGCTCTTACAGCGGGTCACTTTTGGAAGAGCGCCAAAAGTAACCAAAAGGGCTCTTGCCCCAACACTTGGCACCTCGCCTAGGCTCGGTGTGCCCTCTCTCCGGCTTGAATCCGTGGGCCGCCGCAATGGGCCATCCTTGGCCCAGTGCGGCTAACCCGGCGTCCTGCCGGGTTACCCACGGATTCAAGCCTGCGTTCGGCCAGCGTGTTTGACGGGGCGCCGAAGATCAAAAGCAAGAGCGCGGCGGCCTTAGAGCCGACCGGATTGTATGGCCGGTACTCGGTCAAAGTGTGGGAGGGGGCTTGCCCCCGATGGCATTGGGTCAGTCACTGATGAGTTGGCTGACACACCGCCATCGGGGGCAAGCCCCCTCCCACAGTTTGATCTTCATGTATCAGTTGAAGGGTGGTTTGCTCTGGCTCAGGCTCTGGCTCTGGCTCTGGCTCTGGCTCTGGCTTTTGATCTGCTTTTGATTTTGATCTAAGGCGCCCCGTCAAACACGCTGGCCGGAATTCGGCAGGGATTTGGGGGGTAAACCGGCAGGGATGCCGGTTTAGCCGCCCCGCGCCATGGATGGCGCGGGGCGGCGGCCCCCCAAATCCCTGTCGAATTACGGGCACACCGAGCCTAAGCGAGGTGCCGAGTGTTGGGGCAAGAGCCCTTTTGGTTACTTTTGGCTGGGCCGGCATTCCGGGCTCTTTTCCAAAAGTGACCCGCCGTAAGGGCGGAACCCTAAGCGGCCGTTACCAAAAAAATGGATATGCACTCGGTAAACCAAAACCCCTCCCCAAAGGTCCCATCCTCCAAGCACCTTTGAATCAGGAGATTCCCCAATGACCACCCCCAAAGCCCTGTTGATCCTCCACGGCAAGCAAGCCCTCAACGAGGACGTGCGTTCAGCCGTGCAGGCCCGGCGCGAGCAGGGTGGGGAGTTGGCCGTACGGGTCACGTGGGAGGGCGGCGACGCCCAGCGCCTGGTCAACGAAGCCCTGGCTGACGGCTACACCCACATCATCGCCGGTGGTGGCGATGGCACCCTGCGCGACGTGGCCGAAGCCATGGCCCAGGCCAACACCAACGCCAGCCTGGTGCTGATGCCCCTGGGCACCGCCAACGACTTCGCCAAGGCCGCCGGCGTGCCGCTGGAGCCTGACCAGGCGCTGGCGCTGCTGGACGTGCCACCCAGGGCCATCGACCTCGGCCAGGTCGGCGGGCAGATCTTCCTCAATATGGCCACCGGCGGTTTCGGCAGCCAGGTCACCGCCAACACCTCCGAAGACTTGAAAAAAGTCCTGGGCGGCGCCGCCTATCTGTTCACCGGTTTGACGCGATTCAGCGAGTTGAAAGCCGCCTATGCCGAGCTGGATGGCCCCGATTTCCATTGGAAAGGCGAGCTGCTCGCGCTGGGCATCGGCAACGGTCGCCAGGCAGGCGGTGGGCATGAGCTATGCCCAGGCGCCATGGCCGACGATGGCCTGCTGGACGTCAGCATCCTGCCGGCCCCCCAGGAAGTGGTCGGTACCTTGCGCGAGTTGATGAGCAACGGCTGGGGCCTGGACACCATGTTTGTGCGGGCGCGCCTGCCGTGGGTGAATATCAAGGTCGCACAGGGCTTGTACATCAACCTGGATGGCGAGCCGCTGGAGGGCGATGATCTGCACTTCGAGGCCTTGCCCAAGGCCTTGCGCGTGCACTTGCCGGTGGATTCGCCGCTAGTCGTCCAGGCTGATGATCTGCTCGCGCACCGCGAATAGCACCAGGCCCGCCACGTCGAAAATCTGCAGGCGCTTCATGATCTGCGAGCGGTGGGCTTCCACGGTCTTGATGCTCAGGCCCAGGCCGTGGGCGATCTCACGGGTGGACTTGCCGCGCACGATCAGGCGCAGGATCTCCAACTGCCGCGCCGTGAGATTGTGGCTGTGGCCGGCGGGAGTGGTCGGCCCCTGGCTGCGCACCAGCGCCTGGTTGATCACGGTGTGGGCGATCGCCGGGCTTAGGTAGCGCTCGTTGTTGCGCAAGGCCAGCAGCGCGTGTTCCAGCTCGTTGGCGGTGGTGTCCTTGAGCAGGTAGCCATGGGCGCCGGACTCCAGCGCACACATGATCAGTTCCGGGTCGGTGTGCATCGACAGGATCAGCACTTTGCTCTTGGGATAGGCGCGCTTGAGTTGCTGCAAGGCGTCCAGGCCGCCGGTGTGCTTCATCGACAGGTCCAGCAGGACGATATCCGGCAGCAGGGCGCTGAACTGCTCCAGCAACTGCGCGCCATCGCTTGCTTCGCCGATCACCGTGTAGCCGGGAATATCCTGGACCAGTGCGCGTACGCCGGCCCGGATCAGTGCATGGTCATCCACCAGGAGTAATTTGCAGCTCACTCGAGAACCTTAGGGGAACTGGCCCGTTCGAGGGCGCGGGGCGCCCAGGGGAAAAGCGCTTCGATCCGTGTCCCATTGCCGGGCTGGCTGCTGACGGACAACGTGCCGCCAAGCTGATCTATCCGCTCGGACATGCCGGCCATGCCCCGTTGGCCTTCCAGGCCGGGATTGATGGACGGTGAGAAACCCTGGCCGTCATCGCAGATGGTCAGCGACAGGCCTTCGGGCAAGCGTTGCAGGCGTACCAGCAGGTTGCGCGCCTGGGCGTGGCGCAGCATGTTGGTCACCGCTTCCTGGGTGATGCGGAAGGCCGCCACCGCCATTTCTTCCGGGATTCCGGTCAGCCGTTGCTGGCATTCCAGGCTCCAGTGGATCGGGGTGTTTTCCAGGGTCTTGAGCAGGTGTGCACGCAGGCTGGCTTCCAGGCCCAGGCTGGCCAACTGGCGAGGGTTGAGGATGGCGGATACGTCACGCACCTTGGCCAGGGTTTCATTCAGGGTGTTGCACAGCACCGTGCATTGGCTTTGCAGGTCGTCGGGCAGGCGGCGCTTGAGCCATTCGCTTTGCAGCTTGGCCGCGGTGAGCAGTTGGCCGATATCGTCGTGCAGTTCACGGCTGAGGCGATGGCGTTCGTTTTCCTGTACCTGCAACAGGCGATCGGCCAGTTCCTGGGGCTGGAACTTGATGGACTTGCGTGAACGCCATTGTTGCAGGCCGACCACTACCAGGGTGGCCAGGTTAAGCACAATCACCAGCAACGGCAGCGGTTCGGAGCTGGAATAGGTCCAGAGGCTCAGCAGCAGCGAGCCAAGGCACAGGGCGAGGATCAAACGGCGCGCATTGCTGCGGGACGCGGACCTTGCGATGAGTGTCTTGAGGCTGGCGTACATAGCGGATGGAGCCAATGAGGGTGCGCTGCGGGAAGTCCGGTCACTGCGGCTGACGGGGCTCTGTTTGGGATGCGTTATCGAATCGTTTTTATGCATGATGAAGTTGAGTCACTTCGAGCGGGGCATAGTACCACCACTATTACCGTTGGTCGCCTGGTGCCGTGCCTCACCGGATTATTGACCGCGCAAATGCTCCGGGCGGTATTCCCAGAGTTCATGGAGTGGGGGAGTTATATTATTTCTGTTTGGTTGTATCGTTATTACCGTTAATGGCTAATTGATATCTTTGTCTGCGCTGTTCAAGTCCAACACATTAATAGTCGTGTCGTTTTTAGATAACTTCGGGTTCGAATACGACTTGTTATCCACTCAAGAGGCGTGGTGCACACGCTGCTGCGGTTTATAAGTGAAGTCCTTTTGCGGGATCTGCAGCGTGACGGTTGCAATCAATGTCGCCTGCTCACTCTCGTCCATACTCAGTTCACCGGTGCGCACATCGATCAGTTCCAGTTGCCACGCGAGTAGCGTCAGGCACGCATGCAGTGCATCCAGCGCCTGGTCATGCAGTTGCATCGGGCTGGCCGCATTGGCGATCAGGTATTGGATATGCCGGGAAAACTCGCTGATCACCTGCAGGGCCAGGCTGTCGGCCTTTTCAGCGAGTTTAGCCAGGCTGGCCTTCATGCAATCGATGGCGTCGCTGTCGTCGCGAATCAGGTGCAGGTGGCTCAAGCACTCTTCCGACTTGGCCAGCAGCGTTTCTGCTTCAAGCAGGAAATCGGGAAGTGTGGTTTGCCATTCATTTGCGCTGTTCATCATACAAGTCTCCACAACATAAGGTCGGGTGATGAGATGTCGCACCGGGTGAATGGCTTAAAAATAGCGCTGAAATATGACTTGGACCTGTAGGTCGCTTCTGAGCGTTCAGTAGGACGTTTATTAGAGTGACGGCAACGGCTGTGCGCTGCCCTCATGAAAGGGGTCAATTGCACACCTTCGATTGCCGACATCTGTATGTCTGGAAGGCCCGTGGGCCGAGGGCTTGGGATGGCAAACAAAAGCCTGACTCCATTCATGCATTGAGAATGGCGTCACATTAATGGCTATTAGATATTGCGAATATCAGGTTGGGCCTGATTGTGCGTAGGGGAATCCCTTACATAGCGGAACCTTGCGTCGAATTGAATGTCGCGCAACGTCGCTTTATTGCCATACGGAGAGGCCAGCGCAGTAAAGCATGATGTCAGTGTGACATCAATGGATTTACGTGGCATTTTACGGGGGTCAAGGTCTGGCGTTCGCCGCCGATAACCCACCTTATGTGAACCGCACAAATTCCTCAGCGCATCAGGAGCTTTTAATGGCCGGCATTCTCGACACGGTAGATCAACGCACGCAACTGGTGGGTGAGAATCGCCTGGAGATCCTCATGTTCCGCCTGGCGGGGCGCCAATTGTTCGCGATCAACGTGTTCAAGGTGCAGGAAGTGCTGCAACTGCCCAAGTTGACCCTGATGCCCCAGCGCCATCCTTTCGTGTGCGGTGTGGTCAACCTGCGTGGCCAGACCCTGCCGGTGATCGACCTGTCCCAGGCCATCGGCATGCGTCCGCTGGTGCCTGGCCCCAACAGCACCATCATCGTCACTGAGTACAACCGTTCGGTGCAGGCCTTCCTGGTGGGCGGTGTGGACCGCATCGTCAACATGAACTGGGAGGCCATCCTGCCGCCACCGACCAGTGCCGGGCGCCAGCATTACCTCACCGCCATCAGCAAGGTCGACGACCAGTTGGTGGAAATCATCGACGTGGAAAAAGTCCTGGCCGAGATCGTGCCGTACAACGCCAAGGTTTCCCGCGAGAAACTCGAAGACCCGGTGCTGGAGCGCGCCCGCGGCCGCGAAGTGCTGCTGGTGGATGACTCCAACGTGGCCCTCTCGCAACTGCGCGACACCCTTGGCCAACTGGGCGTGAAGATGCACATCGCCAGTGACGGCCTCAAGGCATTGAACATGCTCAAGGCCTGGGCCGACGCCGGCCATGTGATGACCGACAAGCTGCTGATGATTTTCACCGACGCCGAAATGCCCGAGATGGACGGCTACCGTCTCACCACCGAGATCCGCAACGATCCGCGCTTGCGCAGCCTTTACGTGGTGTTGCACACCTCGCTGTCAGGCAGCTTCAACGACTCGATGGTGAAGAAGGTCGGCTGCGACAATTTCCTGTCCAAATTCCAGCCCGACAAGCTGGTGGACGTGGTGCGTCAGCGTCTGATGCTGGACGAAGTGCCCGCATGACCTTAGGGTGATGGCTTTGCCCCTCAGGAATGCAGGCCCATGCTTCGTCTCAGCGCGTTGTACCGTTACCCCTTGAAGTCCGGCAAGGCCGAAATCCTGCAGCAGGTCGGCCTGGATAAGCTCGGGGTGGACGGGGATCGACGCTGGATGTTGGTGGACGAAGCCAGCGGTCGCTTCCTCACGCAGCGCGCCGTGGCCAAGATGAGCCAACTGTCGGCACTGTGGAACCGCAACGGCGGGCTCACCTTGAGTTCGCCCGGTTGCACGCCGCTGGAGGTGGCGCTGCCCGGCGCTGATGCCGAGTTGCGCGGTGTGACCATCTGGCGCGATACCCTGCGCGTACCGGACGCCGGCGACGAGGCAGCGGCCTGGGTCAGTGACTTTATCGGCAAACCGACGCGGCTGGTGCAGATCCCCCTCGAACGCGCCCGCACCACCGAGGCCGGTTATGGCAAGGACGATGACCAGGTCGCGTTTGCCGATGGCTACCCGCTGCTGGTGATTGGCCAGGCTTCGCTGGATGACCTTTCGCAACGCATCGGCCGGCCCATGGAGATGCTGCGTTTTCGACCCAACCTGGTGATCGAAGGCAGCACCGCCTTCGCCGAAGATGGCTGGAAGCGCCTGCGTATCGGTGATGTGGAGTTCCGTGCGGTCAAGCCCTGCTCGCGCTGCATCCTCACCACCATCGACCCGCAGACCGGCGAACGCAGTGCTGACCGTGAACCCTTCGCCACGCTGGAAACCTATCGCAAGACTGAAAATGGCGCGATCTTCGGCCAGAACCTGGTCAACGATGGCATCGGCCGCCTGGAAGTGGGGATGCCGGTGACCATTCTCGAATAGTGTTCGACGCCCATAAAAAATGCCCGTCTCGCAGGAGACGGGCATTTTTTTGCTTCCGGGAAACCCTTAGCCGCGGTATTCGCACAGGTAAGCGGTGTCCACGGCGACCTTGAGTTGGAACTTGCTGTTGGCCGGCACGTTGAACTGGCTGCCGGCGGCGAAGGTTTCCCAGTCGCTGGCGTCAGGCAGCTTGACGGTCAGGGCGCCGGACACCACGTGCATGATTTCACGCTGGGCGGTGCCGAATTCGTATTCGCCGGGAGCCATGACGCCGATGGTCGCCGGACCTTCTGCGGTGCCGAAAGCGATCGACTTGACGGTGCCGTCGAAGTACTCGTTGACTTTGAACATGGGCGATTCCTCGGAAAGTGGGTCAAGGCTTTACTGTAGGAGCGAGCTTGCTCGCGAAGAGCGTCCAGACACCGCGTTTAATCAGACAGCACGCGTTATCGTTAGCATTCTTCGCGAGCAAGCTCGCTCCTACAGGGTAAGCCACACGAAAATGGGTGCTCAGTATGCCCAAGCCTTTGGAAGCTGCCTAGACCGGCAGAATCAGCGGCAGCAGGCGCGCCGTGTTGCGCGCATCCTCCAACGCCCGATGTTGCTGGCCATGGAACTGCATCCCCGCCAATTGCAGGGCGCCGTTGAGCCCCAGGGGCTTGTCCAGGCGCCGGGCCTTGGCGAAGCGCTGCTTGAGGTTCACATGGGGCGTGGTGGCGAGGGCGCTGGCCAGGCCATGGCGCTGCCATTCCAGCTCCAGTTGCCTGCGATCGTAATCGCCCCAACTGGCCCAACCCTCCAGGCGCGCCTGGTGTTGGCCCAGCCAGCGCTCGAACAGCGGCCAAACTTCAGTGATTGGCACCGCGCCATCGATGTTCGCCTGGGTGATGTGGGTCAACTGCCGACAAAAAGGCGTCAGCAAGGGGCGGCGCAGCGGCCGCACGAAGCGCTGGAAGTGATCCAGCTCGCGGCCCTGGCGGTTGACCAGGCTTGCGCCGATCTCGATGACTTCCATCTCCGTCACGGGCCAGCCGCCTTCATCCGTTGTGGCTTCAAGGTCAATAATCAGCCAATGAGGCATCGCGCAGGTTCCCGTACTCTTCCCTTTCTGTTGGGGATAGAGCGTAGCCCGGCCCTGTAGTTCCGCCTAGGGGGCTAGATGATCTCGAGTAAAACCTGGCGATTGCGCACCTGGTCACCGGCGATCACCTGCACACCCTTGATCACACCGTCGATGCCGGCGGTCAGCGGATGCTCCATTTTCATGGCTTCGAGCACCAGCAGCAGTTGGCCCTTGGTGACGTAATCACCGGCGCTGACCCGCACATCGACGATGGCGCCGTCCATCGGGGCCTTGACCGTGCCGCTGCTGGCATCGGCCTGGCGGCTGGCCACTTGCTGGGTGCGGTTGGTCACGCACAGGCCCGGCAGCCACAGTTGGTCGTCGTCGAGGTGATAGGCCATGCGCCGACGGATACCGTTGAGCACCTGGGTGGCGTGGCGGCCGTCGGTGGTGAGCAGCAGGGGTTCGGTGCTGACAGTGTGGATTTCTCCATTGACCTCAAGCCGATAGGTGCAAGGGCTACTCGCGGTGTTGCGCCAGCCCGACAACCCGTGGGGATGTTGCTCGGCACCGTGGGTGTAGAACAGTACAGCGGCCAGGGCGAGCTGTTCGCTCGACACAGAAGGACGCGGTATCTCGCTGAAGTGCTTGGCGATAAACCCGGTGCTGAAATCGCCGTTGATAAAGTCCGGGTGCTTGAGCAGGTCAGCCAGCAGTTGCTGATTGGTCGCGACGCCCAGCAACAGCGTGTCTTCCACCGCCCGCAGCAGTTTGCGCCGCGCTTCTTCGCGGGTGGTGCCGTGGGCGATGAGCTTGCCCAGCATCGGGTCGTAGAACGGGCTGATACGTTGGCCCTGCACCACGCCATGGTCGATGCGCACGCCCGTCGCCGGTTCCCAGCGCAGCACCGCGCCGGTTTGCGGCAGGAAGCCCTGAGTCGGGTCTTCGGCGTAGAGGCGCACTTCCATGGCATGGCCGCTGAGGGTGACGTCTGCCTGGGTCAACGGCAGCGCTTGCCCGGCGGCGATCTGCAACTGCCAATCCACCAGGTCGAGGCCGGTGATCAGCTCGGTGACCGGATGTTCCACTTGCAAGCGGGTGTTCATTTCCAGGAAGTAGAAGCGGCCGCTACGGTCGAGCAGGAACTCCACGGTACCGGCGCCGACGTAATTCACCGCGCGCCCGGCCTTCAATGCGGCTTCGCCCATGGCCTGGCGCAACTCGGGCGTCATGATGGGGCAGGGGGCTTCTTCGATGACTTTCTGGTGGCGGCGCTGCACCGAACAGTCGCGTTCGCCGAGGTAGATCAACTGACCGTGGCTGTCGCCGAACAACTGGATCTCGACGTGGCGCGGCTCGATCAGCGCTTGTTCGAGGATCAGGTCGTCGCTGCCAAACGCATTTTTCGCTTCCGAACGGGCGGTATGCAGGTTGTCCAGCAGCGCTTCCGGCTGGTGCACCAGGCGCATGCCACGTCCGCCGCCACCGGCGCTGGCCTTGATTATCAACGGGTAGCCGATGCGCCCGGCTTCCTGTTGCAGGGTGGCGTCGTCCTGGGCGCTGCCTTGGTAGCCGGCAATGCACGGCACGCCGGCGTCGAGCATGGCAAGTTTGGACAGGCGTTTGCTGCCCATCAGTTCGATGGCCTCGACGCTGGGGCCGATGAAGGTCAGGCCGGCGTGTTGGCAGGCTCGGGCGAAGTCGGGGTTTTCCGAGAGGAAGCCGTAGCCGGGGTGGATCGCATCGGCGCCGGTGAGTCTGGCGGCGGCGAGAATCGCCTCGATATTGAGGTACGACTGTTGCACGGGGGCCGCGCCGATATGGACGGATTCATCGGCCATCTGCACGTGCAGGGCCTGGGCGTCGGCGTCGCTGTAGACGGCGACGGTGCGGTAGCCCAGGGCTTGGGCGGTGCGCTGGATGCGGCAGGCGATTTCGCCGCGGTTGGCGATCAGGATTTTGTTAAAGGCGGGCATGGGTTTATCCCTTGGCTGATGGGGTGTTTGATCGGGCCTCATCGGGGGCAAGCCCCCTCCCACACTGTGGGAGGGGGCTTGCCCCCGATGGCGTCATTTGCACCACCGAGGCTTTCTTTTTTGTACAAACGCCTGCGTCCCCTCAATCCCTTCCTCACTGCGCACCGCCTCGGCAAACCACTGCGCGCCCCGATCCAGCACCGCCTCCAGCGGCTCATTCACACTGGCCAGCAACAGCGCTTTAGTCCGTCCATTCGCCCCCGGCGCACACTTCAGCACCTGGCCCAGCACGTCGTCCAACCGCTGCGCCAACGCCTGCGGGTCGCGCTCGGTAAAGTGCACCACCCCCAGCTGCTCAGCCTCAAGCCCATCAAACCGCGCCGCGGTCAGCGCCAGCCGTCGCGCCTGGGTCAGCCCGATGCGCTTGACCACAAACGGTGCAATCTGCGCCGGCAGCAAGCCCAGGCTGGTCTCCGGCAGGCCGAATTGCGCCTGATGATCGGCGATGGCGATATCGCTCACGCACGCCAGGCCAAAGCCCCCGCCCAGCACCGCGCCCTGCAGCACCACGATCACCACCTGCGGCAGCGCTTGCACTTCCTGCAGCAAGGTGCCAAACGCCCGGTTCAGCGCCTGCAGTTGATTGCCCGCCGTGACCAGGTCCTTCACATCCGCCCCGGCGCAGAAATGTCCGCCGGCGCCGCTGATCACTACCGCGCGCGTCTGGCTATCCAACTGCGCCAGCACACTGCTCAGTTCATTGACCATCTCCAGGCTCATCGCATTGCGGCAGTCGGGCCGGTTGAGGGTGATGTGCAGCACGCCGTTGTGGGGTTCGAGCAACAAGGTGTTCATGGCTTTTTCCCCGGCAAGGTGCCCATCAACTTGCAGATGATGCCCAGCATGATTTCATCGGCGCCGCCACCGATCGACACCAGCCGCACATCGCGATAAGCCCGGGCCACAGGGTTGTCCCACATGAAGCCCATGCCGCCCCAGTATTGCAGGCAACTGTCGGTGACTTCGCGGCCCAGGCGCCCGGCCTTGAGCTTGGCCATCGACGCCAGGCGGGTCACGTCCTGGCCCTTGATGTATTGCTCGGTGGCCTGGTAGACCAGGGCGCGCAGGCATTCGATTTCGGTGGAAAGTTCGGCGAGACGAAAGTGAATGACCTGGTTGTCGATCAGCGCCTTGCCGAAGGTCTGGCGCTCTTTGCAGTATTCGATGGTGCTGTCGATGCAATGCTCCAGACCCTTGATCATATTGGCCGCGCCAAACAGGCGTTCTTCCTGGAATTGCAGCATCTGCATCATGAACCCCGCGCCTTCGTGACCGATGCGGTTGCGTTGCGGCACGCGCACGCCGTCGAAGAACACCTGGGCGGTCTCGGAGCTGTGCATGCCGAGCTTTTCCAGGGGTGGGCTGACGCTGATGCCGGGGGTGTTCATCGGCACCATGATCAGCGACTTGTTGATGTGCGGCTTGTCATCGGAGGTGTTGGCCAGCAGGCAGATGAAGTCGGCGCTGGGCGAGTTGGTGATCCACATCTTGCTGCCGTTGATCACGTAGTCGTCGCCGTCCTTGCGCGCATGGGTCTTCAACCCGGCCACGTCGGAACCGGCGCCGGTTTCCGAGACGCCGATGCAGCCGACCTGCTCGCCGCTGATGGCCGGGCGCAGGAATTCTTCGCGCAGTGCATCGGAGCCGAAGCGGGCGAGGGCGGGGGTGCACATGTCGGTCTGCACGCCGATGGACATGGGAATGCCGCCGCAGCGGACGGTGCCGAACTCTTCGGCGGCGACGATGGAATAGCTGTAGTCCAGGCCCATGCCGCCGAACTTCTCCGGTTTGGAGATACCCAGCAGGCCGAGTTCACCGGCCTTGCGGAAAATATCGTGGATGGGAAAGCGCCCGGCCTTTTCCCATTCGTCCACATGGGGGTTGATCTCGCGGTCGACGAAGGCGCGGACGCTGCGGCGCAGTTCCTGGTGTTCTTGAGTGAAGATCATTTTTATTGTTCTCCTGATTAGAAGCGCGCCACACCAAAGCTGTTGGGCTGCAATGGCCGCACCTCAGCCTCATGACAGATATCCAGCAGAAAACCGAGCAAGGTCCGTGTATCCCGAGGGTCAATCAGCCCGTCGTCCCACAGGTTCGCGCTGCCATACAGCGCCGTGGACTGGCTGTCGAGCTTCTGCGCAGTGACCTGTTCCAGCATGTCCAGCACCTTGGGGTCCGGCACCAGGCCGTCCTTCAATTGCTTGGCCTCCGTGACAATTCGCAGGACTTTGCCGGCCTGCGCACCGCCCATCACCGCCGTGCGGCTGTTGGGCCAGGCGAAGATAAAGCGCGGGTCCAGGCCACGGCCGCACATCGCATAGTTGCCCGCGCCATAGGAGCCGCCGACCACAATCGTCAGTTTAGGCACCCGTGCATTGGCCACCGCCTGGATCATCTTCGCGCCGTGCTTGATCACGCCTTGCTGCTCCGACTCGGTGCCCACCATGAAGCCGGTGGTGTTGTGCAGGAACAGCAGCGGCGTGCGGCTCTGGTCGCACAGCTGGATAAATTGCGCGGCCTTGCTCGCCCCCTTCGGTGTGATAGGGCCGTTGTTGCCGATCACGCCGACGGCGCGGCCCTGGAGGTGCATGTGGCCGCAGACGGTGTGGGCGTCGAACTCGCCCTTGAACTCGAGGAAGTGCGAGCCGTCGGCCAGGCGTGCGAGGATTTCGCGGACGTCGTAGGGCTTTTTCGGGTCGTCCGGGATCAGGCCGAGCAGCTCTTCGATGGGGTGCAGCGGTTCGGCGTAGGCACGTTTCGGCGTCTGTGGCAGGCGATCATTCCAGGGCAACAGGCCGACGATTTCGCGCGCGATACGCACGCCGTCCGCATCGTTTTCCGCCAGGTATTCGGCGGTGCCGGCGGTTTGTGCGTGCATCTCGGCGCCGCCCAGTTCTTCATCGGTCGCCACTTCGCCGGTCGCGGCTTTAAGCAGCGGCGGGCCGGCGAGGAACAGTTTGGCTCGGCCGCGCACCACCACCACGTAATCCGACAGCCCCGGCTGATACGCGCCACCGGCCGTAGCCGAGCCATGCACCACGGTGATCTGCGGCAGGCCCATGGCTGACATGCGCGCCTGGTTGGCGAAGCTGCGCGCACCTTCGACGAAGATCTCGGCGGCATAGTTGAGGTTGGCGCCGCCGCTTTCGGCGAGGGTCACCACCGGCAGTTTGTTCTCCAGGGCGATCTGTTGCAGGCGCAGGGATTTTTTCAGGCCGGTGGGGGAAATGGTGCCGCCCTTGATCGCGCTGTTATTGGCCACCACCAGCATGCGCACGCCGCTGACGTAGCCGATGCCGGCGATCAACCCACCGCCGGCGGCGCTGCCGTCCTTGTCGTCGTGCAGCTTGTAGCCGGCCAGGCTGGCCAGTTCCAGGAACGGCGCACCAGGGTCCAGCAGCAGGTTGAGGCGCTCGCGTGGCAGCAGTTGGCCGCGCTTGTCGAACTTGGGCTTGGCGTCCTGCGCCTTGCTCAGCAGGGTGTCTTCCAGCGCGCGCAGTTGGGCGATGGCGGCCAGCATGGCTTCGCGGTTTTGCGCGAATTGGGCGCTGTGGGCATCGATCAGCGATTCAATCACTGGCATGGTCTATTGCTCCGCCTTGAGCACATCCGGCAAGTAGGCGCGGTGGAAGCCATTGAACGGTTCGCTCGGCGCCTGCGCCTTGTGCAACGGCCAGGCGCGGCTGCCCAGGCTGGCGGCGCCGTCGATGCGCAGTGTGCTGCCGCTGATAAAGGCAGCGGCGGGGCTGAGCAGGAACACGATGGCTGCGCTGACTTCCGATTCGGTGCCGATGCGCTTGAGCGGCACATGTTCGCGCAGCGTGGGAATCACCGCCTTGAACGCGCCTTCGTAGGTGTCCATGCCGCTGGAGGCGATCCAGCCCGGCGCCACCGCATTGACCCGCACCCCGGCATAACCCCATTCGAACGCGGCGGTCTTGGTGAAGTTGTCCATGCCCGACCGTGCCGCCCCCGAGTGGCCCATGCCGGGCATACCGCCCCACATGTCGGCGAGCATGTTGACGATGGCGCCGCCGTGCTTGCTCATGGATTGGTTGAACACTTCCCGCGCCACCAGGAAACCGCCGACCAGGTTGGTGCGCAGTACGGTTTCGAAACCTTTCTGGTTGATTGCGGCCAGTGGCGAGGGGTACTGGCCGCCGGCATTGTTGACCAGGCCATGGATCGGACCGTGCGCATGCAGGATGTGTTTGACCAGCGCCTTGACCGCCTCTTCATCGCGGATGTCGCACACCTGCCAATGGGCGATGCCGCCGTCTTCAGCGATTTCCGCCGCGACCTTCTGCAACTTATCCGCCTTGCGTCCCACCAGGATGACGTTAGCGCCGAGCGCTGCCAATTCATGGGCAGTGCAACGGCCAATGCCGCTGCCGCCACCGGTGACTACCACGGTTTGCCCCTGGAACAGGTTGGCTTTGAAGATCGAGTCGAAGGCCACGGCAACGCTCCTGTTATGCGAGTTGATTGGCAATGTGTTGCGGCACGGCAATCGGGATGTCCAGCAGTTGCTGGGCGAAGGCTTTGCCCTGCGGGTCGATGCGTAGGCTGGCGATGCCACCGCCGCCCAGGGCGTTTTCCAGCAAGAAGTTGAGGCTGTGGCTGCCGGGCAGATACCAGCGCCCGACACGGCCGTGAACGGGGTCGAGCAGGTGGCCCATCCAGTCGACAATCACTGGCGGGGTGAGTGCTTCGGCGATCCATGGCAGGTAATCGGGGTGGCGGGCGATCACGCCAATATTGCTGTGGTTGCCCTTGTCTCCGGAGCGCGCCACGGCCAGTTTCACCAATGGCACGCTGGCGTCGGCGCGGCCTTGGGGCTTGGGCGGATCGATGGACGCATCGGGCAGGCGCGGGGCGTCGGCAGCTGGCAGTGCGCAGGGGTGGCGTTCGCCCTGGAAGTCGATGGCCAAGTCACAGGCTGTTTTATCGATCAGGAAGGAAAACAGCCGGATCAGCGGGTACACCGTCGGCCGTCCGCCGACGATGCCGGTCAGGCCCGGCGCCATGCCGGTAGCGGCCTGGGCAATCTCGCGGGAAAACAGTATCAGCGCTTGTTTGCTGGGGTGACGCACCGCCAGTTTCACCACCACTTCGCGGCAGTCCTGGCGCCTGGCGTGGGCGCCGTAGGTGGCTTCGCTGCCGAGCAATTCGATGTTCACTTCGGTGTAAGGCGCCCAGCCGCGCTGGCTGAACAGCTCCGAGGTCTTGTTGATGATCGCCTGGCTGACCCGCTCGGCCTTGGCGACCGCATCGATGCCGGCGATCAGGCAACTGGCGGTGCAGCGGAAACCGTCCGGGTACGTGGCGCTGACCTTGTACTGGTCGGTAGGTGGCAAGCCCTTGGCGCCGTGCAGGCGTACCTGGTTGTTGCCTTGCTGCTGCAATTTGACCTGGCTGAAATCGCAGATCACATCGGGCAGCAGGTAGGCGTGCGGGTTGCCGATTTCATACAGCAACTGTTCAGCGACGCTGAGTTCGCTGATCAGCCCGCCCGTGCCCTCGACCTTGTTGACGGTGAATTGGCCGTCGGCGCTGACTTCGACGATGGGAAAGCCGATGTGCTCGTAGTCCGGTACGTCGCGCCAATCGGTGAAGTTGCCGCCGGTGCACTGCGCGCCGCATTCGATGATATGCCCGGCCAGGGCGGCCTGGGCGAGGCGGTCGTAATCCTGCCAGGACCAGTCGAATTCATGCACCAGCGCGGCGCTGACCACTGCGCTGTCCACCACGCGCCCGGTGATGACGATATCCGCGCCCAGTTTCAGCGCCTGGGTGATGCCGGGTGCGCCCAGATAGGTGTTGGCGGACACGCACAGCGGCGGCAACGGTATACCGTTGAACATGTCGGTGACGCCGCGCAGGTGTTTGAGCTGGGGGTGCAGGTCGTCGCCCAGCAGCACGGCGATTTTCAAGGGAATATCGGCTTTGTCGCAGGCGGCTTGCAGGGCGGCGGCGCAGGCTTGCGGGTTGATGCCGCCGGCGTTGCTGATCACGCGAATGCCCTGGCGCTGGATATCCGCCAGCAGCGGCGTGAGCACGTCGACGAAATCCGTGGCATAGCCGGCCTGGGGATCTTTCATCCGCGCACCGGCCAGGATCGACATCGTGACTTCCGCCAAGTAGTCGAATACCAGGTAATCCAGCTGGCCGCCTTGCACCAGTTGGGCGGCGGCGGTGCAGGTGTCGCCCCAGAAGGCGCTGGCACAGCCGATACGAACCGTCTTGCTCATGAGAAATCCTTCCTCGAATGGCTGGGGTCGAGACTACCAAGCAAGCGCTTGGTTTGTAAACTGTGGATGCAAGTTTCAGCCAAGCGCTTGCTTGGGTCGCCGCCTCGGCCTAAATTGCGGGCCAAGACGTCCGTGGAAGTAGAGGAGAGAGGCATGGATGAGCACAAAGCCCTGCGGGTCATGCGCACCATGGTTGATGGCGGGCAATTGACCGACCCCGACAGTGCCCGGGGCAAGCTGCTGCAAACCGCGGCCCACCTGTTTCGCAACAAGGGCTTCGAACGTACCACCGTGCGTGACCTGGCCAGCGCCGTGGGCATCCAGTCCGGCAGCATCTTTCATCACTTCAAGAGCAAGGACGAGATCCTGCGGGCGGTGATGGAAGAAACCATCCACTACAACACGGCGATGATGCGCGCTTCGCTGGAAGAGGCGAGCAACGTGCGCGAACGCGTGCTGGCGCTGATCCGCTGCGAATTGCAGTCGATCATGGGCGGCAGCGGCGAGGCCATGGCGGTGCTGGTGTACGAGTGGCGTTCGTTGTCGGCCGAAGGCCAGGCCCAGGTGCTGGCCCTGCGCGATGTGTACGAGGCGCTCTGGCTGCAAGTGCTGGGGGAGGCCAAGGATGCGGGCTATATCCGTGGTGATGTATTTATCACGCGGCGTTTCCTCACCGGCGCGCTGTCCTGGACCACCACCTGGTTTCGCGCCGAGGGCAGCCTGACGCTGGAGCAGTTGGCCGAAGAGGCCCTGCTGATGGTTTTGAAGGCCGATTGAGGCGCAAGCTATTAATTTACCGCTGGAAAGTTGTCTCTCCAGACAAAAACGCCTAGCTTATCGCCATTAGCGTTTTTGAACGGTGCGTGCCTTGATGTTTTCGCCATGGCGGCTGGCTGCAGGACTTACCTTTTGGGCACTGGGCACCGCGTGGTGGGTGCCGGCTTCGGCTGCGCAGTTGGTCCGTATCGGCGCGGCGCATTTCCCACCCTACACCGTGCGCCCGGAGCAGGGCGCCGACACCGGTTTGCTGCCGCAACTGGTCGAAGCCCTGAACGCCGCGCAAACCGACTACCAATTTGTCTTGGTGCCCACCTCCATCCCGCGACGTTTTCGCGATTTCGAGCAGGGCCGGGTGGATATGGCGATCTTCGAAAACCCCGCCTGGGGCTGGCAGGAGATAGCCCACACGTCGGTCGACATGGGCCTGGAAGATGCGGAAATCTTCGTCGCCCAGCGTGAGCCCGGTCGTGACCAAAGCTATTTCGCTGACCTGAGAGGTAAACGCCTGGCGGTGTTCAGCGGTTATCACTACGCCTTCGCCAACTTCAACCCCGACCCCAAGTACATGGCCGAGCACTTCAACGCCACGTTGACCTATTCCCATGACAGCAACCTGCTGATGGTCGCGCGCGGGCGTGCCGATATCGCCTTGGTGACGCGGTCGTACCTGAGTGATTTCATGGTGCGCAATGCGCAGATGGCGGGGCAGTTCCTGGTCTCGGAGCGCATCGACCAGGTCTATCACCACTACGCGTTGTTGCGCCCGAAAGCGCCGATCACGGGGGACGCGTTTGCCGCGTTGCTCAAGCGTTTGCGCGACGATGGCGAGATGCTGAAGATTTTCGAACCGTACCGCATCGATGTAACCGCAGTCCCCATGTAGGAGCGAGCTTGCTCGCGAAGAACCAGAGAGCGCCGCGTCAAGCCAGATGCGCTGCGTTATCGTTGACGACCTTCGCGAGCAAGCTCGCTCCTACAGTGATGGTTTGCTGTCAGACCCGACGTGCAAACGTATCGCTATGGCTGCCCGACACCTTGCGGCAGTGCACCAGCGCATCACGGATCATGAAGTTCACCAGGGTCGGCGATACGCCCAGTTCCTTGGCGATGTCCTTTTGTGGCACGCCGTGCAGGCGGTACATCTCGAACGCATAGCGGGTGCGCTGGGGCAGCTCCGTCAGGGCGTCGGCGATGTTTTCCAGGGTGTTGAAATTGATGTGCGAGGTTTCCGGTGAAGCGCCGTGAATAACCACATTCAAGCCTTCCTCTTCCGTCCCGGAGTATTTGAGCTCCAGGGCCTGCTTGCGGTAATGATCGATGGCCAGGTTGCGCACGATCTGGAACAGATAACTCAACTGGGCCTTGAACGATGAGGTGATCGTCGGCGCCGATTGCAGCCGAAAGTAGGCATCCTGCACTACATCCTCGGCACGGGAGCGGCACCCGGTAATACGTGCCGCGATCTTCACCAGAATCAGTCGATTATCGACGAATGCCTGGAGCAGCGGTGAGTCGCACCTGCCTGTGGATACTTGTTCCGTCATGGAAATCACCTTGTCGCAAAAGAGGTTAGGGGAGGGCGTCCTTGCCGGGGCCTCCTACACATCGGGCAACAAATTATGCTTAATGATAATGATTGTCAAATGAGAAGGCGAACTAATCTTATGCTTTCTTGTTCGGTGTGAACCACGTCTCGCTTGTACCCGGCGACTAATTATTTGCCGGTGCCGTCCGTTCTTCTGGGTGACAGGTCCGTTAGTAAAACGGCCAAGGATCAGCACCCGCAGGAGGACGAAATGGGTTTCTATCGTGCATACAGCGTGTTTCAGTTTGGAGTCGTCACTCGATGAGTACGCCGACTCGACTGCGCCTGTTCTGCCTGCCCTATTCGGGCGCCAGCGCCATGGTGTATGCGCGTTGGCGCCGGGCGCTGCCTGAGTGGTTGCAGGTATGTCCGCTGGAATTGCCCGGCCGTGGCATGCGCATGGACGAGCCGTTGCAACGCGATATCAAGGCCCTGGCCGCGCAGCTCGCCGATGAAATCAGCCGCGACTTGAGCGGTCCCTATGCCCTGTTCGGCCACAGTCTCGGCGGCCTGCTCGCCTTCGAATTGGCCCATGCCTTGAACGCTCGCGGTGTGCCTGCGCCGCTCGCCCTGTTCGCCTCCGGCACTGCCGGCCCGGCCCGTCGCGATGTCAGCGAATACGCCATCGAAAAGACCGACGAACAACTGATTGCTCGCCTGCGCGAACTGCAAGGCACCACCGAAGAAGCCCTGGCCAACCCCGAGTTGATGCAGTTGATGCTGCCGATCCTGCGTGCCGATTTCCTGCTGTGCGGCAGCTTCACCTACGGCGAGCGTGCGCCGCTGCGCATGCCGATCCATGTGTTCGGCGGCAAGCAGGACAGCGTGCGCGCCGACCAGTTGCTCGACTGGCAACTCGACGCCGCCAGCGGCTTTTCCCTGGACATGTTCGACGGCCACCACTTCTTCCTCGTGCAACACGAAAGCGCCGTACTGCGTTGCGTGCGGCGCTACGCCGACGAACACCTGGCCCGCTGGCGCAATGGCGCGGCGCGGCCACTCGCCGTCGGCTGAACACCCCCCCGAATTCTTGAATTTCCCGTAAGCCGATTTCAGGCAGGAACCCCATGATGGACGCCTTCGAACTCCCCCGCACCCTGGTCCAGTCCCTTCAACGTCGCGCCGCGCAGACCCCGGACCGGGTTGCCCTGCGCTTCCTCGCCGAGTCCGCCGAGCACAGCGTCGTGCTCAGCTATCGCGACCTCGACCAGCGCGCCCGCACCATCGCCGCCGCCTTGCAGGCCAACGCCGAGCTGGGCGATCGTGCGGTGCTGTTGTTCCCCAGCGGTCCGGATTACGTCGCGGCGTTCTTTGGTTGCCTGTACGCAGGCGTGATCGCGGTGCCGGCCTATCCGCCGGAGTCCACCCGCCGTCATCACCAGGAGCGCCTGCTGTCGATCATCAGCGATGCCGAGCCGCGCCTGTTGCTGACCATCGCCAGTCTCGCCGACGGCTTGGCGCAGATCGACAATGCGCCGCCGGTCCTGAGCGTCGATACCTTACAGAGCGCTGGCGACTGGGCCGCCCCCGACCTGCACCCCGATGACATCGCCTTCCTGCAATACACCTCCGGCTCCACCGCGTTGCCCAAGGGTGTGCAAGTCAGCCATGGCAACCTGGTGGCCAACGAAGTGCTGATCCGGCGCGGTTTTGGCATCGACCTCAACCCCGACGACGTGATCGTCAGCTGGCTGCCGCTGTACCACGACATGGGCCTGATCGGCGGCCTGCTGCAACCGATCTTCAGTGGCGTGCCGTGCGTGCTGATGTCGCCCGCCTACTTCCTCGGCCGGCCATTGCGCTGGCTGGAAGCGATCAGCGAATACGGCGGCACCATCAGTGGCGGGCCGGACTTCGCCTATCGCCTGTGCAGTGAGCGGGTCAGTGAATCGGCCCTGGAACGCCTGGACCTGAGCCAGTGGCGCGTGGCTTATTCCGGCTCCGAACCGATCCGCCTCGACACCCTGGAGCGCTTCGCCGAGAAGTTCGCTGCCTGTGGTTTTACCCCGAATAATTTCTTCGCCTCCTACGGCCTGGCCGAAGCAACCCTGTTTGTCGCCGGTGGCACTCGTGGCCATGGCATCCCCGCGCTGCGCGTCGACGAGCAGGCCCTGGCCGCCAACCGCGCCGAGCCGGGGCAGGGCAGTGCGATCATGAGTTGCGGCACCAGCCAGCCCGAACACGCGGTGCTGATCGCTGACCCGCACAGCCTCGCCGAACTGCCCGATAACCACGTCGGCGAACTCTGGGCCAGCGGCCCGAGCATCGCCCACGGCTACTGGCGCAACCCCGAGGCCACCGCCAAGACCTTCGTGCAACATGCCGGCCTTACCTGGCTGCGCACTGGCGACCTCGGTTTTATCCGGGACGGCGAGGTGTACATCACCGGTCGCCTCAAGGACCTGCTGATCGTGCGCGGCCACAACCTGTACCCGCAGGACATCGAACAGACCATCGAGCGCGAAGTGGAAGTGGTGCGCAAAGGCCGGGTCGCCGCGTTTTCGGTGAATGACCGGGGCCTGGAGGGCATCGGCATTGCCGCCGAAATCAGCCGCAGCGTGCAGAAGATCCTGCCGCCCGAAGCGCTGATCAAAGCGATCCGCCAGGCCGTCGCGGAGGCGTACCAGGAGGCGCCGAGCGTGGTGGTGTTGCTCAACCCTGGCGCGTTGCCGAAGACCTCCAGCGGCAAGGTGCAACGTGCGGCGTGTGCGCTACGCCACGCCGATGGCAGCCTCGACCGCTATGCGCAGTTCCCCGATCTGCAAGCGCAGGCGCGCACTGGAGCGCTGGAATCCGACCTGCAAAACCAGATCGCCGCGATCTGGTGCGAACAGTTGCAGGTCGCGACCGTTGCGGCCGATGACCACTTCTTCCTGCTCGGCGGCAACTCCATCAGCGCCACCCAAGTGGTCGCGCGCCTGCGTGAAACCCTTGGCCTGGAGCTGAGCCTGCGCCTGCTGTTCGAAGCGCCGACCCTGCAGGGTTTTGCCGCGGCTGTCGCGCAATTACAACAGGATGGCGGCGTCGCCCAAGGTGCGATTCACAGCTTGTCCCGTCTGGAGGAACTGCCCCAATCCCTGGCACAGAACCGCCTGTGGATCACCTGGCAACTGGACCCGCACAGCAGCGCCTACACCATCCCTGGTGCCCTGCGCCTGCGCGGCGAGTTGGACGAAGACGCGGTGCGCGCAAGCTTCCAGCAGTTGATCCAGCGCCACGAAGCCCTGCGTACACGCTTCTACGAACGCGACGGTCAGGCTTTCCAGCGGATCGATGCCAAGGCCGATTTCGACCTGCAGATCATCGACCTCAGCGACCTGCCCGCAGCCGAGCGTGAAGCCCGTGCGCAACAGATCCGCGAAGACGAAGCGCGCACCCGGTTCGACCTGGAAAAAGGCCCGCTGCTGTGGGTGACCCTGGTGCGCCTGGACGATGAAGACCACCAACTGTTGGTGACCCTGCACCACATCATCGCCGACGGCTGGTCGCTGAATATCCTTATCGATGAATTCTCACGCCTCTACGCCGCCGCTGCCCAGGGCCAGACCCTGGCGTTGCCGCCCCTGGCTCTGCACTACGCCGACTACGGCAGTTGGCAGCGCCAATGGCTGGCCGAAGGCGAAGGCCAGCGCCAACTGGCGTACTGGAAAACGCAACTGGGTGAAGAGCACCCGACACTGAGCCTGGCCACCGACCATCCGCGCTCGGCACACCACCGCCACACGGCCTCGCGCCATAGCTTGCGCTTGGGTGCGAGCCTTAGCGAAGCCATTCGCCAGGCCGCCCAGGCCAACGAATCCACGCCCTTCATGCTGTTGCTGGCGGCGTTCCAGAGCCTGCTCTATCGCTACAGCGGCCAGCGCGATATCCGCATCGGCGTACCCAATGCCAACCGCCCGCGCCAGGAAACCCAAGGCCTGGTCGGCTTCTTCATCAACACCCTGGTGATGCGCGCCGAACTCGACGGACGCCTGCCCTTCAACCAGCTGCTAGCCGCAACGCGCCAGACGGCCTTGGGCGCCCAGGCCCATCAGGACCTGCCGTTCGAACAACTGCTGGAAGCCTTCCCGCAAGCCCGCGAGCAGGGCCTGTTCCAGGTCATGTTCAACCACCAGCAACGCGACCTCAGTGCCTTGCGCCGCCTGCCGGGTATGCTCGCCGACGAGCTGCCGTGGCACAGCCGCGAAGCCAAGTTCGACTTGCAACTGCACACCGAAGAAGACCGCAACGGGCGCCTGAGCCTGTCGTTCGACTACGCCGATGAACTGTTCGAAAACGCGACTATCCAGCGCCTGGCCGAGCACTACATCAACCTGTTGCACGCTGTCTGCGAACAGCCCCGGCAAGCCATCGGCGACCTCATGCTGATGCAGCACGACGAACAGGCGCTTTACAGCGAAGCCCCCTGCGCGCCGGCCCAACAGTGGCTGCCCGACCTGCTCAACCAGCAGACCTCGGACAGCACCGCGCTGGTCTGGGACGGCGGTAGCCTGACCTTCGCCCAACTCCACACCCAGGCCAACCGCCTGGCCCATTACCTGCGCGATAAAGGCGTCGGCCCGGACGTGTGCGTGGCCATCGCCGCCGAGCGTTCGCCGCAACTGCTGATCGGTCTGCTGGCGATCATCAAGGCCGGTGGTGCCTACGTGCCGCTCGACCCGGACTATCCCGCCGAGCGGCTGGCCTACATGCTCAAGGACAGCGGCGTCCACTTGCTGTTGACCCAGACTGCGCTGCTGGAGCAAGTGCCGAATGCCGAAGGCGTGTGTGTGATCGCCATGGACAGCCTGCACCTCGACAGCTGGCCGACCCAGGCGCCCGGCCTGCACCTGCACGGCGATAACCTTGCCTATGTGATCTACACCTCCGGTTCCACCGGCCAGCCCAAAGGCGTGGGCAATACCCATGCGGCATTGGCCGAGCGCTTGCAGTGGATGCAGGCCACCTATCAACTCGACGCCAGCGATGTGCTGATGCAAAAGGCGCCGATCAGTTTTGACGTGTCGGTGTGGGAATGCTTCTGGCCGCTGATCACCGGTTGCCGCCTGGTGCTGGCCGGCCCCGGCGAGCATCGCGACCCGCACCGCATCGCGCAGTTGGTGCAGGCGCACGGCGTGACCACGCTGCACTTTGTGCCGCCGCTGTTGCAGCTGTTTATCGATGAACCGCTGGTGGCCGTATGCACCAGCCTGCGCCGCCTGTTCTCCGGTGGCGAAGCCTTGCCTGCCGAGCTGCGCAACCGCGTGTTGGCCCAGTTGCCGGCGGTGCAATTGCACAACCGCTATGGCCCGACCGAAACCGCAATCAACGTGACCCACTGGCACTGCAGTGCCGAGGATGGCGAACGCTCGCCGATTGGCCGTCCGCTGGGCAATGTGATCTGCCGTGTGCTGGATGAGCAGCTCAACCCCGTGCCCGTTGGCGTGCCGGGTGAGCTGTGTATCGGTGGTATCGGCCTGGCGCGGGGTTACCTCGGCCGTCCTGGGTTGACCGCTGAGCGCTTTGTCGCCGACCACCAAGGTGCGCGCCTGTACCGCACCGGTGACCGCGCCCGCTGGAACGCCGACGGTGTGCTTGAGTACCTCGGCCGTCTCGACCAACAGGTCAAGCTGCGCGGTTTCCGTGTGGAGCCGGAAGAAATCGAAGCGCGCCTGCTCGCCCTGGACGGCATCGCCCAGGCCGTGGTGCTGGTGCGTGACGCCCAGTTGATCGGCTACTACACCGCCCATGCCGAACTGGACGAACAGCAGGTCAAGAGCGCCCTGGCCGCCGAACTGCCGGAGTACATGGTGCCGGCGCTGCTGATGCGCCTGGACGCCATGCCGTTGAGCCCCAGCGGCAAGCTCGACCGTCGCGCGTTGCCGGAGCCGGTGTGGCAAACCCGTGAGCACGTCGAGCCTGAAACGCCGCTGCAACAGCAGATCGCCGCGATCTGGCGCGAAGTCCTCGGGCTGCCGACAATCGGCCTGCACGATGACTTCTTCGCCCTGGGCGGCCACTCGCTGCTCGCCACGCAAATCATCTCCCGCACCCGCCAGGCGTGTGACGTCGAGTTGCCGTTGCGCACCTTGTTCGAAGCCAGCGAGTTGGGCGCTTTTGCCGAACAGGTCGGGCTGATCCAGGCGTCGGGCCAACGCAACCAACAAACCGCCATCGCCAAGGTCGACCGCAGCCAGCCGGTGCCGTTGTCCTATTCCCAGCAGCGCATGTGGTTCCTCTGGCAGATGGAGCCGGACAGCCCGGCGTACAACGTCGGCGGCATGGCGCGCCTGCGTGGCGTGCTGGATGTGGGGCGTTTCGAGGCGGCGTTGCAAGCGCTGATCATGCGTCACGAAACCCTGCGCACCACCTTCCCGAGCGTCGACGGCGTGGCCTGTCAGAAGGTCTCGGCACAGACCGGCCTGCGCATGGACTGGCAGGACTACTCCGCGCTGGCCGAACCCGAACGCCAGCAGCGCTTGCAGCAACTGGCCGATCACGAGGCGCATACTCCGTTCAACCTGGAAACCGGGCCGTTGCTGCGCGCCTGCCTGGTCAAGGCCGCCGAGCGCGAACATTACCTGGTGCTGACCCTGCACCATATCGTCACCGAAGGCTGGGCCATGGACATCTTTGCCCGTGAACTCAGCGCGTTGTACGAGGCCTTTATCGACGAACGCCTGTCGCCGCTGGCGCCGTTGCCGGTGCAGTACCTCGACTACAGCGTATGGCAGCGCCAGTGGATGGAAGCGGGCGAGCGTCAGCGCCAACTGGACTACTGGACTCGTCAGTTGGGCACGGAACATCCGCTGCTCGAACTGCCCGGCGACCGTCCACGTCCACCGGTACAAAGCCATCGGGGCGAACTGTACCGCTTCGATTTGAGCGATGACCTGGCCGTCCGCGTGCGTGCCTTCAACGCTGAACGCGGCCTGACCCTGTTCATGACCATGACCGCCACCCTGGCCGTGTTGCTCTACCGCTACAGCGGCCAGACCGACCTGCGCATCGGCGCGCCCGTGGCCAACCGCATCCGCCCGGAAAGCGAAGGGCTGATCGGCGCGTTCCTCAACACCCAGGTGCTGCGTTGCCAGCTCGATGGGCAGATGAACGTGGCTGAGCTGTTCGAACAGGTGCGCCATACCGTGATCGAAGGCCAATCCCATCAGGACTTGCCTTTCGACCACTTGGTGGAGGCCCTGCAGCCGCCGCGCAGTGCGGCCTACAACCCGCTGTTCCAGGTGATGTGCAACGTGCAGCGCTGGGAGTTCCAGCAGAGCCGCCAATTGGCCGGCATGACCGTCGAGTACCTGGCCAACGATGCGCGGGCGACCAAGTTCGACCTCAACCTGGAAGTCACCGACCTTGACCATCGCCTGGGTTGCTGCCTGACCTACAGCACCGATTTGTTTGATGAGCCACGCATCGCCCGCATGGCCGAGCATTGGCGCAACCTGTTGGAAGCGTTGATCGCCAATCCCGAGCAGCGTCTGAGCGAATTGCCGTTGCTCAGTGCTATGGAACAGCGCGCGCTACAGGACAGCCTGGGCGTCGAAGCCGGTGAACATCGCCTTGATCAGTGCATTCACACGCTGTTCAGCCAGCAGGCGAAAGCCCGTGGCGATGCGCCCGCGCTGACCTTCGCCGGCGTTACCCTCAGCTACCGCGAACTGGACGCCCGCGCCAATCGCCTGGCCTGGATGCTGCGCGAGCGTGGCGTCGGCCCGCAGGTGCGGGTCGGCCTGGCGTTGCCGCGTTCGCTGGAAATGGTCATCGGCCTGCTGGCGATCCTCAAGGCCGGCGGCGCCTACGTGCCGCTGGACCCGGAATACCCGCTGGACCGCCTGCATTACATGATCGAAGACAGCGGCATCGGCCTGCTGCTCAGCGACGCGGCGATGTTCGAAGCCCTTGGCGAATTGCCGGCGACCGTGGCGTGCTGGTGCCTGGAAGATGATTTGCCGGTACTCGCCAACTACCCAGCCGATGAGCTGCCGTTGATCAGCCTGCCGCAACACCAGGCGTACTTGATCTACACCTCCGGCTCCACCGGCAAGCCCAAGGGCGTGGTGGTGGCCCACGGTGAAATCGCCATGCATTGCGCGGCAGTGATCGAGCGGTTCGGCATGCGCCCGGATGACTGCGAGCTGCACTTCTATTCGATCAACTTCGACGCCGCCACCGAGCGCCTGCTGGTGCCGTTGCTCAGCGGTGCGCAGGTGGTGTTGCGGGCCCAGGGCCAGTGGGATGCAGAAGAAATCTGCGGACTGATCCGTACCTATCACATCACTATCCTGGGCTTCACGCCGAGCTACGGCAGCCAGTTGGCGCAATGGCTGGCGACCCAGCAGCAGACGTTGCCGGTGCGCATGTGCATCACCGGTGGCGAAGCGCTGACCGGTGAGCACCTGCAGCGCATCCGCGCAGCGTTCCAGCCGCAGGTGTTCTTCAACGCCTATGGCCCGACTGAAACGGTGGTGATGCCGCTGGCCAGTCTCGCGCCCGAGCAGTTGGAGGAGGGCGCCGGCAGCGTGCCGATCGGCAGCATCATCGGCGACCGTGTGGCGTACATTCTCGACGCCGACCTGGCCCTGGTGCCGCAAGGGGCGACCGGCGAGTTGTACGTCGGTGGCGCCGGACTGGCCCAGGGTTATCACCAGCGTCCGGGCATGACCGCCGAGCGTTTTGTCGCCGATCCCTTCGCGAGCAACGGTGGGCGCCTGTACCGCACCGGCGACCTGGTGCGCCAACGCGCCGATGGCCTGGTGGAGTACCTGGGGCGGATTGACCATCAGGTGAAGATTCGCGGTTTCCGTATCGAACTGGGCGAGATCGAAACCCGCCTGCTGGAACACGAGTCCGTGCGTGAAGCGGTGGTGCTGGCGCTGGATTCGCCGAGTGGCAAGCAGTTGGTGGCGTACCTGGTCAGCGATGCCGAGCACGGCGCATTGCGCGATGCGCTCAAGGCACATCTCAAGGCGCAACTGCCGGACTACATGGTGCCCGCGCACCTGATCGTGCTCGACAGCATGCCGTTGACCGCCAACGGCAAACTCGACCGTCGTGCGTTACCGCAGCCGGACCCCGAGGCGAATCGCCAGACCTATGTTGCGCCACGCAACGAGCTTGAACAGACGTTGGCAGCGATCTGGTGCGCCGTGCTGAATGTGCAGCAAGTCGGCCTGGACGATAACTTCTTTGAACTGGGCGGTGATTCGATCCTGTCGATCCAGGTGGTCAGCCGTGCGCGGCAGGCCGGGATTCATTTCAGCCCCCGCGACCTGTTCCAGCACCAGACCGTGCAAACCCTGGCCGCCGTGGCCACGCGCTCCGAGCAGATCACCGCCGAGCAAGGCGTGCTTACCGGTAGCTCGGGCCTCACGCCGATCCAGCACTGGTTCTTCGACACCGAGATCCCGAACCGTCAGCACTGGAACCAGGCGCTGGTCCTCAAACCGTTGCAACTGCTGCAACCCCATCGTCTGGAGCAGGCGCTGCTGGCGGTGCTGGAACACCACGATGCACTGCGCCTGAGCTTCTCCCAGCGCGACGCGCGGTGGCACGCCGAGCATCTGGCCGTGCCGGAAGGCGGCGTGCTGATGCAGGCGCAAGTGCGTGATATGGCGCAGTGCACCGCGCTGTTCACCGACACCCAGCGCAGCCTCGACCTGCAACACGGTCCGTTGCTGCGCGCCTTGCTGGTGGACGGTCCCCAAGGGCAACAACGCCTGCTGATCGCGATCCATCACCTGGTGGTGGACGGCGTGTCGTGGCGCGTCCTGCTCGAAGACCTGCAAACGGTCTACCGCCAACTGAGTGACGGCCAATCGGTCAGCCTGCCGGCCAAGACCAGTGCCCTGCGTGATTGGGCCGCGCGTTTGCAGGCGTATGCCGGCAGCGAATCCCTGCGTGAAGAACTGAGTCTGTGGCAGGACCAATTGGCTGGGCCGGAAGTGGTGTTGCCGGTGGCGCGCCCGCACGGTTCGTTGCGCAACCGCGACGCCGACAGCGTCAGCGTGCGCCTGGATGCCGAACACACCCGCCAGCTGCTGCAACAGGCCCCGAGCGCCTATCGCACCCAGGTCAACGACCTGCTGCTGACCGCCCTGGCCCGTGTGCTGTGCCGTTGGACGGGTCACGCCTCGGCACTGATCCAGTTGGAAGGCCACGGTCGTGAAGCCCTGTTTGATGACATCGACCTGACCCGCAGCGTCGGCTGGTTCACCAGTGCCTACCCGCTGCGCCTGACCCCGCAGGCCGGGCAGGGCGATTCGATCAAGGCGATCAAGGAGCAACTGCGCGGCGTGCCGCATAAAGGCCTGGGTTATGGCGTGCTGCGCTACCTGGCCGATGATCTGTGCAAGCACAGCATGGCCGCCTTGCCGAGCGCGCAGGTCACCTTCAACTACCTCGGCCAGTTCGACCAGAGCTTCGGTACCGATGCGCTGTTCCATCCGCTGGATGAGTCCGCGGGCCTGGCCCATGACCCGGACGCGCCACTGCCCAACGAGCTGAGCATCGACAGCCAGGTGTACGGCGGCGAACTGGTGCTGCGCTGGACCTTCAGCCGTGAGCGTTTCGATCAGCACACGGTGCGCGAATTGGCCGAGGCCTACCTGGCCGAACTGCACAGCCTGACCCGGCACTGTCTGCAGGACGATGTCGGCGGCCTCACGCCGTCCGACTTCCCGCTGGCCGATCTGACCCAGGCGCAACTCGACAGCCTGCCGGTGCCGGCCAGCGTCATCGAAGACGTCTACCCGCTGACGCCGATGCAGGAAGGCCTGTTGCTGCACACCCTGCTGGAGCCGGGCACCGGCCTCTACTACATGCAGGACCGCTACCGCATCAACAGCGCCCTCGACCCCGAGCGTTTCGCCCAGGCCTGGCAGGCGGTGATCGCCCGTCACGAAGCCTTGCGCGCTTCGTTCTGCTGGAACGTCGGCGAAGACATGCTGCAAGTGATCCACGCACCGGGCAGCACGCCAATTGAATACCTCGACTGGAGTGCTGACCCGGAAAGCGAACATGAGCCGCGCCTGCAAGCACTGCTCAAGCAGGAGCGCGAAGCCGGTTTCGATCTGCTCAACCAGGCGCCGTTCCACCTGCGCCTGATCCGCGTCGGCGCCGAGCGCTACTGGTTCATGATGAGCAACCACCATATCCTCATCGATGCCTGGTGCCGCTCGTTGCTGATGAATGACTTCTTCGAGATCTACATGGCCCTCGGCGAGGGGCGCGAGGCGCAACTGGCCACACCGCCGCGCTATCGCGATTACATAGCCTGGCTGCAACGCCAGAACCTGAGCGAGGCACGCCAGTGGTGGCAGCAGAACCTGCAAGGCTTCGAGCGCACCACGCCGATCCCGAGCGATCGTCCGTTCCTGCGTGACCACGCCGGCCACGGTGGCATGTTGGTGGGCGACTGCTACACCCGCCTCGACGCCCGCGACGGTGCGCAGCTGCGCGAACTGGCCCAGGCTCATCAACTGACCGTCAACACCTTCGCTCAGGCGGCGTGGGCGCTGGTATTACGTCGTTTGAGTGGCGACCGTGACGTGCTGTTTGGCGTCACCGTGGCCGGGCGCCCGGTAGAGATGCCCGAGATGCAACGCACCGTCGGCCTGTTCATCAACAGCATCGCGCTGCGGGTAAAACTGCCCGAGGACGACCAGCGTTGCAGCGTGCGCCAGTGGTTGAGCGACTTGCTCGACAGCAATATGCAACTGCGCGAGTACGAATACCTGCCGCTGGTAACCCTCCAGGAACACAGCGAACTGCCCAAGGGCCAGCCGCTGTTCGACAGCCTGTTCGTGTTCGAAAACGCCCCGGTGGAAGTCTCGGTGCTGGACCGTGCACAAAGCCTGAATGCCACCTCGGACTCCGGCCGCACCCACACCAACTTTCCGCTGACGGCCGTGTGTTATCCGGGCGATGACCTGGGCTTGCACCTGTCCTACGACCAGCGCTACTTCGACGAAACCACCGTGCAAGGCATGCTCGGTGAGTTCAAGCGCCTGCTGCTGGCGCTGGTGCAGGGCTTCCATGGCGACATGGCCGACCTGCCGCTGATTGGCGAGCAGGAGCGTGAGTTCCTGGTGGAGGGCTGCAACCAGAGTGAGCATGTTTACCCGCTGGAGCGCAGCTATGTCGAGTTGTTCGAAGCCCAGGTGGCCGCACATCCGCAGCGCATCGCCGCCAGTTGCCTTGATCAACAATGGACCTACGACGAACTGAACCGCCGCAGTAACGGCCTGGGTCATGCGCTGATTGCAGCCGGCGTGGGTCTCGATCAACCGGTGGCGTTGCTGGGCGAACGTAGCCTTGACCTGCTGGGCATGATCATCGGCAGCTTCAAGGCCGGTGCCGGTTACCTGCCGCTGGACCCGGGTCTGCCGAGCCAGCGTTTGCGCAGCATCATCGACTTGAGCCGCACGCCGTTGCTGGTATGCACCGAGGCATGCCGCGAGCTGGCCATCGAGTTGCTGGACGGCTTCGATTGCCAATTGCTGGTGTGGGAAGAGATACCGGCACGTGGTGAAAACCCGCGGATCTACAGCGGCCCGGACAACCTCGCCTACGTCATCTACACCTCGGGTTCCACCGGCCTGCCCAAGGGCGTGATGGTGGAGCAGCGCGGCATGCTCAATAACCAGTTGAGCAAGGTCCCATACCTGGCCTTGAGCGACGCCGATGTGATCGCGCAGACTGCGTCGCAAAGCTTTGATATTTCCGTGTGGCAGTTCCTTGCCGCGCCGCTGTTTGGCGCGCGGGTGGATATCGTGCCGAACACCATCGCGCATGATCCCCAAGGCCTGCTGGAACACGTTCAGACCCAAGGGATCACCGTGCTGGAAAGCGTGCCATCACTGATCCAGGGCATGTTGGCCCAGGACCGCATCAGCCTGGATGGCCTGCGCTGGATGCTGCCAACCGGCGAAGCGATGCCACCGGAGCTGGCGCATCAGTGGTTGTTGCGTTACCCCGAGATCGGGCTGGTGAACGCTTATGGTCCGGCGGAATGTTCCGATGATGTGGCGTTCTATCGCGTCGACTCGGCCTCGACCCGTGGCACTTACCTGCCGATTGGTACACCGACCGACAACAACCGTTTGTACCTGCTGGATGGTGCGTTGGAGCTGGTGCCCCAAGGTGCTGTGGGTGAGCTGTGTGTCGCCGGCACCGGCGTTGGTCGCGGTTACGTCAGCGACCCGCTGCGCACTGCGCCGGTGTTTGTGCCGAATCCTTTCGGTGCGCCGGGCGAGCGCCTGTACCGCACCGGCGACCTCGCGCGTCGCCGTAGTGATGGCGTGCTGGAGTACGTCGGGCGTGTCGATCATCAAGTGAAGATTCGCGGCTACCGCATCGAGCTGGGTGAAATCGAAGCGCGCCTGCACGAACAACCGGAAGTGCGCGACGCGGCGGTGGGGGTGCAGGAGGGCGTCAACGGCAAGCACCTGGTCGGCTATCTGGTGGCGGCGGATGAGGCGCTGAACCCAAGCGAACGCCTGGACCGCATCAAGCAACGCCTGCGCGCCGAGCTGCCGGAATACATGGTGCCGCTGCACTGGCTGTGGCTCGACCGCCTGCCACTGAATGCCAACGGCAAACTCGACCGCAAGGCGCTGCCGGCGCTGGAGATCGGCCAGTTACACAGCCAGGACTACCTGGCGCCGCGCAATGAGCTGGAAACCACCTTGGCAGACATCTGGGCCGAAGTGCTGAAAGTCGAGCGGGTAGGGGTGCAGGACAACTTCTTCGAACTGGGCGGGCATTCGTTGCTGGCCACGCAGATTGCCTCGCGGGTGCAGAAGACCTTGCAGCGGGATGTGCCGCTAAGGGCGATGTTTGAATGCAGTACGGTGGCGGAGTTGGCCGAGTATATCGAGGGGCTGGCTGCGAATGAGATCAGTGCCGAGAAGGTAGATCGTTTGAGTGATTTGATGGCGGAGTTGGAGGGGCTTTAATTTTCGTTGTCTGTCAGGGCCTCATCGGGGGCAAGCCCCCTCCCACATTTGAAATGCGTTCCAAATGTGGGAGGGGGCTTGCCCCCGATGGCGTCAGTCAAGGCACCGCCTATTTCGGCCCAAGAATCTTCACCAACTTCTCCGGCGAAGGCGCCCCTTGCTGCTGCTGCAACCCGCCCTTGTCATCCAGATAGAAAATCGCCGGCGTCGCCGACAATTCCAGCTCATCCATCAACTTCATGTTGCTATCAAGCTTGGCCTCGATATCCGCCGGAATCTTGGCCAACGCCTGCAACTTGCTGCCCTTGCCAGCGGCTTCATGTTCTTCCAAGGCTTTCTGCGGGTCTTTAGCGGCAAACAGCGCGGCGGATTTGCCCGGGCTGTCTTCGCGGATGATGCCGACCATGATGTGGCGCAACTGCACCTTGCCGGCCTTCACCCAGGGGCGGGCCTGTTCCCAGAACATGTTGCAGTAGGGGCAGTTGGGGTCGCTGAACAGGTAGACGATGCGCGGCGCCTTGATGTCGCCGTCCTGGATCCAGCTGCTTTTTTCCATCTTGGCCCAGACTTCCTTGGCCATCGGTGCGTACACCAGCTTTTCCAGGGGGGCGCTGCTCAGGTCGTTGCCTTGGGCGTCGTACAGGTTGCCGGCGATCACGCTTTTGCCGTCGGCGGTCAGGTACAGGGCCATGCCACGGTTCTGGTACTGGGCGGCGTAGCCGGTGAGGCCGCTGGGGGCGTCGAATTTGCCGAGGATCTTGGCGCCCTTGGCCTCGATCTGTTTGATCGGTGCAGGCCAGTCTTCGGCCTGGGCCAGGGTGGCCGCGAGTGTCAGCGGCAGCAGGGTCAGCAGGTGGCGGAGGCTTGGCATGTCGGTTTCCTTTCAGGGGCGGTGTCGAAGGGTTCCATGGCGCGGGCCAGGCTGGCCTGGGACAACTCGCCCAGGTGGCTGTTGATCAGGCGCCCATCGGCTCGGTAGAACAAGGTGGTCGGCAAGGCCATCGAGCCCACGGCCTGGCCGAGGCGGCCGCTGGCGTCGAACAGCACGTTGTCCAGCGTCAGGCCTTGAGTGGCGAGGAAGGTGCTGACGCTTTGCATGCTTTCGGCCTGGTTGACGAACAGGAAGGTCACATCGGGACGTTGGTGTTGGGCACGTTCCAGCACCGGCATTTCGCGGCGGCACGGCGGGCACCAGGTGGCCCACAGGTTGATCACCAGCGGACCGCCCTTGTAGTCGGCCAATTGCACCACCTCGCCATTGGCATTGCGCAGGGTGATTTCCGGCAGCTGCGAGCCCTTGTCATACAGGCTCAGGGACACGCTGGTCATGCCCCAGAACACCAGGCCGGTGATCACCCCGGCACTCAGCGGCTTGCGCAGGGCCGGGCGGCGCCAGCCATAGGCCAGTGCGCCAAGGACCAGGGCGATCACGCCCGGCCAGGCAAGGAAGCCGCCGTCGCGCAGGTCGACCATCTGCACCCAGTCGTTGCGGTAGTCGCTCCAGTACCTCAGTACAAAGCTGATGCGGGCGACGAGCATGCCCAGCAGGAAAAGGCTGAACAGCACCGATTCCGGGTTTTCACCACCACGCTTGGCCACGCGCCAACCCACCAGGGTGGCGAGAATCAGCGCGCTGATCAGCAGGATGTGATTCAGGGCGATGGCGAAGGTGCCGATGGTCAGGGTCAGCATCAGAGAGCGTCTCGGGTTTGCGTCCAGCGTTGCAGGAAAGCGGCGGCATCCACTTCGCCGGTGATGCGTTGGGCGCGGCGTTCTTCACCGTCCGGGCCGATCCACACGAAGCTCGGTGGGCCAGGCACTTTGTAGCGGCCGAGCAGCGCGCGGCTGGCGGCGTTGTCGGCGGTGACGTCCAGGCGCAGCAGGCGTACGTCTTTCAGCGCCTGCATGACTTCGGGTTGGCCGAACACCTGTTTTTCCATGATCTTGCACGACACGCACCAGTCGGCGTAGTAGTCCACCAGCACCCATTGGCCTTGGGCCTTGGCGCTGTCGAGCTGGCTTTGCAGCACGGCCGGGTCGTTGATGGTCATGAAGGCATCGTGGGCGGAGGCTGCGCCGGCGACCCGTGAACCGCTGTAGACCTTCAGCGGTTGCCACAGGTCGTCGCTGCCCCCCGCTGCGCCCACCACCAGCACCGCGCCCCACAGACCCAGTACCAGGGAGCCTGCGCCAAACACCTTGGCGGCCAGGCCGTATTCTCGGGCCAGGGTCCAGCCGCAGTAGGCCATGATCAGCGCGAGTACGCCCCACAGGCCGATCCACAGGTTTTCACCGACCACCGGGCGGATCATCAACACGGCGGTGCCGAGGAACAGGAAGCCGAAGATGCCCTTGAGCACGTTCATCCAGGTGCCCGGCTTGGGCAGGAAGCGGTTGCCCACGGTCACCAGCAGCAACAGCGGAATGCCGATGCCGATGCCCATGGCGAACAGGATCAGGCCACCGTGCAGCGCATTGCCGCTCTGGGCGATGTAGAGCAGGGCGCCGGCCAGGGGCGCGGTCATGCACGGGCCCACCAGCAGACCGGACAGCGCACCGAGAATCCCTGCCCCCACCAGGCTGCCGCCGCTTTGCTGGCGGCTGACGTTGTCCAGGCGGTCGCGCAGGAACGCTGGCAGTTGCAGTTCAAAGAAGCCGAACATCGGCAAGGCGAGGATCACGAACAGCGCAGCGAAACTGCCGAGGATCCATGGGGTTTGCAGGAGCGCGGCGAGGTTGGCGCCAAGCAACGCAGCCAATACGCCGAGCGCGGCATACACCAGCGCCATGCACACCACATAGCTGCTGGCCAGGGCAAAACCGCGACGCGGGCTGGCGCCACTGCCCACCACCAGGCCGGCGAGAATCGGCAGCATGGGCAACGAGCACGGGGCAAACGCCAGTAACAGGCCCAGGCCGAAGAACAACAACAGGCTCCAGCCCAGGCTGCGCTGTTGCAAACCGCTGGCCAGGCTCTGGTCCTGGGCTTGCGCGGTGGCGGCGACGGCGGGGTTGCCGCCCAAGTCCACGGTGATCGATTGCGGCGGATAACACAGGCCCGCGTCAGCGCAGCCCTGCCAGCCCAGCTTGACCTGGCCGGTGACGCCGGCCGGGATCTTCACTTCCAGGCCCTGGCGATACACTTCCTGGTCGCCGAAGAACTCGTCGCTGTGAGCCTCGCCTTGCGGCAAAGCGGGCTTTTCGGCCAGGCCGTCGAACTTCATACGCTGCTTGTACAGGTAATAGCCGTCGGCAATCTGCCAATACAACTGGGTCTCGCCACTTTCAAGACGTTCGGAGGTAAAGGTGAAGGCCTTGCCCACCGGGAGGAAATCGGGTTTGGTCTCAAACGGGTTGCCCGGCGCTGCCTGGGCCAGCCCGGCGAACAACACCAGCAGAAAGGTAAACAGATGCCGCATGGTCAAGCCTTAGTTCGATGCAAGTAGGCACACAATGTGTGGCGTTGATTAACCGATGATTAACCATGGCTATTCTAGATTGAGTGTGGGGTGTTTAGCGGCATAATCTGCGCTTAATCCGCTGCCCCTTTAATCTCCCCATCTTTCATGAAGGGTTCTCCATGCACGTACTGGTCTGTGAAGACGACAAACTGATCGCCAGCGGCATTGTGGCCGGCCTCGCTGCCCAAGGGTTTACCGTCGAACATGTGGCCACGGCGGGCGCTGCACGCGCGATGCTCAAGGCCGCGACGTTCGACATCATGGTGCTCGACCTGGGCCTGCCGGATGAAGACGGCCTCAAGTTGTTGCAGCAACAGCGCAGCCAGGGCCTGGAGATACCGGTGCTGATCCTGACCGCACGCGACTCGGTGACCAACCGCGTCGATGGCCTGCAAGCCGGCGCCGATGACTACCTGCTCAAACCCTTCGACCTGCGCGAACTCGCCGCGCGCCTGCAAACCCTGTTGCGACGGGTCGCGGGGCGCAGCGTCAACCTCATCGAGCATGGCCGCCTGGCCTACGACCCCAGTAGCCGCGAAACCTTCCTGGGCGGTGAGCCCGTCGACCTGTCGCGTCGCGAACAGGCGCTGTTGCAAGCCTTGCTGCACAATAAAGGCCGGGTACTCTCCAGCGAACAGCTCAAGGACAGCGTCTACGGTTTCAACGACGAGCTGGAGAGCAACGCGCTCAACGTGCATATCCACCACCTGCGGCGCAAATTGGGCAATGGCATCGTCGAGACCGTGCGTGGCCTCGGGTATCGCCTTGGCCCGGCCGATGGAGGCGAGGACGCATCGTGAAAAGCCTGCGCCTGCGCCTGACGTTCAAGCTGGGCGCCGCTTTTGTGCTGATCTGGGCCCTGGCGGCGGCCTGGATGCTCAACGACCTGCGCAACCAGATGATGTTCTCCCTCGACCAGCGCCTGGTGGCGTCGGCGCGCATGGTGGCGGGGCTGACCGAACAGATGCCCGGCCTGGCCAGCGTCAGCGGCGGCGCGCATTTCAGCGCTGAACAATTGAATGTGCCCGGCGGCATGGCCTGCCAGGTCAGTTCCCTGCGCGGGGAAATCCTGGCGCGCAGCCACACCACGCCGGAAGAGGGGTTGGAGTCGCGCAAGAGCGGGTTTCGCGACCAGGTCGTCGATGGCGTGGGCTGGCGCAGTTTCACCCTGTCCCGGGGTGACCTGCTGATCACCACGGCCGATCGGCAAGTGGAGCGCGAGGCGCTGAACCTGTCGATCTTGCTGGCAGCGTCGGTGCCGGTGGGCGTGGCGATGCTGGGCTGCCTGTGCCTGTTGTGGCTGGGCATCGGCCAGAGCCTGCTGCCGCTCAACCGCATGCGTGACGCCTTGATGCGCCGCAGTGCCGACTCCCTTGAACCGCTGCAGATCCACCCGTTGCCCAGCGAACTCAAGCCGCTGCTCGACACCCAGAACCAGCTATTGCAACGCATCGCCAAGACCATCGAGCGCGAGCGCCGTCTCACCGGTGACGCCGCCCACGAACTGCGCAGCCCGCTCACCGCAATCAAGACCCACCTGCAAGTGGCGCGCATGACCGAAGGCGCGGCCCGCGACCAGTCCCTGGCCCATGCCGAGGAGGGCGCCGACCGCCTGCATCGGACCCTGGAGCAATTGCTCTTGCTGGCCCGGGTGGAGGGCAACCTGTCGTTTGACGATGGTATGCATTCCAGTGCCGAAGAAGTAGCGCGCCTGGCGATCCAGGATGCCAATGCCGGTGACAACTCGCGCATCGACCTGATCCTGCCGGACGACCTCTCGGCCACCCCGGTGGAAATGCCGGTGGGCCTGGCGGTCGCGGCCTTGCGCAACCTGCTGGACAACGCGTTGCGCCACACGCCGACGGACACCCGGGTGGAGCTCAGCGTGTTCACCGAAGCCGATAATGTGGTGTTCCGCGTGCGTGACCACGGCAAGCAGATTGCCGCCGAGGACCTGCAATACCTGACCCAACGCTTCTGGCGCAACGGCAACAGCGAAGGCTGTGGCCTGGGCCTGGCGATCGTGCAAGCGATCGTGCAACGCTGTTCCTGCTCATTGAAATTCGACAGTCGGCCGGATGGTTTGCGCGTCGACCTGGGCATGCCTCTGCGCTGCTGATCACGTTTCTTTCAAGTGCCAAATAGTTACCGCCCTGCTGAAGTTCAAGCCTTCAGGATGGCGGTAATTTTTTTGCGCTTGAACGGGCCGAACGACTCGGCCTGTATTGAAAAGGACGGTTCTCATGTTGGTCATCGATACCAGTTTCCCTGCCAGAGGCTTCAACGAACGCAACGGCGAGCCCGTGCGGCAGGTGATCCTGCATTACACCGCAGCGCCTTTTGGTGCCTCCCTGCGCACCCTGACTCAGGACGGGGTGAGTGCCCACTACTTGCTGCCCGACCCTGATGAGCCCGACTATCGCGCGGCGGGCTATGAAGAGCTGCGTGTGTTCCGGTTGGTGGAGGAAGACAAGCGTGCCTGGCACGCCGGTGTGAGTCATTGGGCGGGGCGCGACAACCTCAACAGCCGCTCGATTGGCGTCGAGATCGTCAACCTGGCGCGGGATGACGGTGGTGTGTTCACCTTTCCTGCCTACGCGCAGGAACAGATCGACGTATTGATTGCGCTGGTTCGCGACATTCTTGGGCGCTACCCGCAGATAGGGCCCATCGACATCCTCGGGCATGCGGACGTGGCGTTCGGGCGCAAGAGCGATCCGGGGCCGCGGCTGCCGTGGCGGTGTCTGCATGAGGCTGGGGTGGGGGCCTGGTTTGATGAGGCGACGCGGGCGATGTATCAGCGTAGGTTTTGCCTGGGCCTGCCGCCGGAGGTCGAGGTGGAGCGGGCGTTTCAACGCTATGGCTATGCGCCGGCGAAGAATCGGCAAGGGTTTGAACAGAGGACGCGGGCGTTTCAGATGCACTTTCGGGCGCGGGATTACTGCGGGTTTCTGGATGCGGAGACCTGCGCGATCTTGTACGCACTGAACGAAAAATACCGTGGTTTATGACGCCGAACGCAGTTCCAATGTGGGAGGGGGCTTGCCCCCGATTGCGCTCTGTCAGTCCCGACACCAGTGACTCATCCACTGCTATCGGGGGCAAGCCCCCTCCCACATTTGGTTTTGTATTCATTGGTGAGTGATCAAAGGCCCTAAATCCCCTCGACGCTGGTGCGTTTCCAGAACAGGAAATCCGTGCGCATGCCCCTTGGGGCCAGACGCCAGCGGATCGGCAGTTTGGTCACCATCATCAGCGTATTGAGGGATCGAGAAATGTCAGTCGCTACCAGCCGTATCGAAGACGCCCAGGTGCATGAAACGCTTTACCAGTTCGACGAAACCCCGCTGCTGGCCCGACAGCGCCAGCAGGAATCCAATGCCCGCAGCTACCCTCGGCGCATTCCCCTGGCACTCAAGCGTGCCAAGGGGATTTACGTGGAAGACGTCGAAGGGCGCAGCTTCATCGACTGCCTGGCGGGCGCCGGCACCCTTGCGCTGGGGCATAACCACCCGGTCGTGATCGAGGCTATTCAACAGGTGCTGGTCGATGAACTGCCCCTGCACACGCTGGACCTGACCACCCCGGTCAAGGACCAGTTCGTGCAGGACCTGTTCGGTTTGTTGCCGCCGGCGCTGGCGCGGGAAGCGAAAATCCAGTTCTGCGGCCCCACCGGCACCGATGCGGTGGAAGCTGCGTTGAAGTTGGTACGCACCGCCACCGGGCGCAGTACCGTATTGTCCTTCCAGGGCGGTTACCACGGCATGAGCCAGGGCGCCTTGAGCCTGATGGGCAGCCTGGGGCCGAAGAAACCCTTGGGCGCCCTGCTCGGCAACGGCGTGCAATTTTTGCCATACCCCTACGACTACCGTTGCCCGTTCGGCCTGGGTGGCGCGGAAGGTGTGCGGGTCAACCTGCACTACCTGGAAAACCTGCTGAATGATCCGGAGGCTGGCGTATTGCTGCCAGCCGCTGTGATTGTCGAAGTGGTGCAGGGCGAGGGCGGCGTGATTCCGGCTGACCTGGACTGGCTGCGCGGCCTGCGTCGCATCACCGAGCAGGCGGGCGTGGCGTTGATCGTCGATGAAATCCAGAGCGGTTTCGGTCGCACCGGCAAGATGTTTGCCTTCGAACATGCCGGGATCATCCCGGATGTGGTGGTGATGTCCAAGGCCATCGGCGGCAGCCTGCCGCTGGCGGTGGTGGTGTATCGCGACTGGCTCGACACCTGGCTGCCGGGCGCCCATGCCGGGACCTTCCGTGGCAATCAGATGGCCATGGCGGCAGGTTCGGCGGTGATGCGCTACCTCAAGGACCACGACCTGGCCGGCCATGCAGCGGCCATGGGCGAGCGCCTGGGTGAACACCTGCGCATCCTGCAACGCGACTTCCCGCACCTGGGGGATATTCGGGGCCGTGGGTTGATGCTTGGCGTGGAACTGGTCGACCCGAACGGCACGCCGGACATTCAAGGCCATCCGCCGGTGCATCGCCAATTAGCGCCGCTGGTGCAGCGCGAATGCCTCAAGCGCGGGCTGATCCTTGAACTGGGCGGTCGGCACGGCAGTGTGGTGCGTTTCCTGCCGCCGCTGGTGATCACCGCTAACGAAGTGGACCGGGTGGCGGACATCTTCGGGCGCGCGTTGGCGGCAGCGGTCGCCAGCCTCTAATTTTTTGCCAGCTTGGTACGTTTCTACAGATATCGGTGCTGCGCACGGTGCGCAGCCAGCCTTATAGCGATGGAGAACAGCAATGACCTCAGTATTTGACCGCGACGACATCCTGTTTCAGGTAGTGGTCAACCATGAAGAACAGTATTCCATCTGGCCCGACTACAAGGCCGTGCCGGAAGGCTGGCGCACGGTGGGCAAGAGCGGCCTGAAGAAAGAGTGCCTGGCCTATATCGAAGAAGTCTGGACTGACATGCGTCCGCTGAGCCTGCGCCAGAAGATGGATGGCACTGCGATCGCGTAAACGCCACAGATCAAAAATGTGGGAGGGGGCTTGCCCCCGATGAGGGAGTGTCAGTCGACTAATGAGTGACTGATACACCGCCATCGGGGGCAAGCCCCCTCCCACATTTTGAGCTGTGTTGCTTTCAGGTATTTTTTTCTTTGTCTAATCCGCCCGAAGCCCCCGTCACCACTTGCACGCTCAAGCGTGGTGTGGCCAGGTCCAACCCCGCCTCATCCAGATGCCGTTTCAGCGACAGGTTGAACGCCCGCGACACTTCCCACTGTTTGATCGGCGCCGTCTTGAACCGCGCCCGCAGGATCGCGCTGCCCGACTCGAAACTCTCAACCCCCTGAATCTCCAACGGCGACCAGATATTGCGACGTTGCAGCGGGTCGTTGCGCATTTTCTGGCCAACATCGCGCATCAGCTTGATGGCGTCGTCGATCTCCATGTTGTACGGGATCGCCACCCGGAAGATCGCGTAGCCGAACTCCCGCGAGTAGTTCTTGATGCTCTTGATCTCGCTGAACGGGATGGTGTGCACAATGCCGTCGATATCCCGCAGGCGCACGGTACGAATGGTCAGGCCTTCCACCGTGCCCAGGTGGCCGCCCACATCCACGTAGTCGTCGATGGCCAGGGAGTCCTCGATGATGATGAACAGGCCGGTGATCAAGTCCGCCACCAGCGACTGCGCGCCGAAACCGATGGCCAGGCCGATCACACCGGCGCCCGCCAGCAGCGGCGTGACGTTCATGCCCATGTTTGCCAGGGCGACGATGGCAGCAATGATAAAGATGGTCACGAACAGCACGTTGCGGATCAACGGCATCATGGTCTGCGCCCGCGCGTTGGCCAGGCCTTTGCGCGAGCGGGTGAGGGCATGGTGGATCGCGGTGTCGCTGAGAATCCAGATCAGCCAGGCGAACAGCAAGGTCCCGGCCAGGCCGAACAGCTTGACGCTGACTTCATGGCCATCGCCTTCGGTAAAGCGGATCAGCGACAGGCCCCACACCCGCAGGCCCAACTCGATAAACACCAGCCACACGATCAGGTGGGCCAGGGTGTAGACGAAGCTTTTCAGGCGTTCGGAATACAGCGCATGACGCTTGTGCCCACGCTGCGGCTTGAGCGCGTGGCGACGGACCAGGCCGTTGATCACCATGCACAGCACCAGCAGCACCGTGCACAGCAGGGACTGGCGCAAGGCGGTGCTGGTATCGCCGGCCGAGACGAAGGTGGCGAACAGCGAGATGCCCACCAGCAGCAAGGCCGGTATGTACCAGAAGGACCCGATGATTTCGATGGTGTCGCTGAGGGCGCGGCGCGTCAGGCGGCGCGACAGCGGCTGGTTGCGGATCAGGTGGGCGATGGGCCGGCGGAAACGCAGGATGAATACACCGGTCGACAGCGCCGCCATCACATTGGCGACCGTCGCGGCGGTGTGGGACAGGTGCTGGCCCAGGGCCTGGACCAGTCGCGGGTCGCTCAAGGCCTCGCCAAAGGCGGCAAAACTGCCGATCCACCATAGCGGGCGGAACGCCTGGTGCCGCAGGATATACAGCGCACGATGACGGTGCGGGCCGTCGAGTACCGAAAAAGCAATCACGCAGATCGCCGAGAAACAGGTGCCTACCACCAGTGCGTAGGCCAGCACCATCGCCAGGGACTTGCCCAGGGACGAGGGCAGGGCGTAGCTCAGGTACACCGTGATCACCAGGGCGATCATCCATGGGCCGAGCTTGCGCAGGGCGAAGCGCACCATGTCCCAGGTGCGTGGATGTTGCGGCAATTCTTCAGGCAGGCCGAAACGTTCGCGCACCCGATGGCTGAGCCAGATCAGCGCGTAGGCCAGCAGGCTCCACACGGCGAGGATCAGGGCAAAACCGAAAATGATCGGCAGCCATTCGTTGGCCGGCAGCATCAGCGCACTGAGTTCTTCCTTGGCCTGGTCGACTTCGTTGGACCAGCGTTCCAGCGGGCTGTCGGCTCCGGAGAACTGTGCCTCCAGGTTGGCCAGGGTGCCGCCGATCAACCCCAGCACGCCTTCTTCGGCGGCCGGTTGGGCCTTTTGCGTGGCGGCGCGCAGCTTTTTCAGGTCGCTCAGCAACTGGGTGCGCTGCTGGTCGTTTTCCAGGGTCTTGATCACCTCGTCCAGCGACTGCCCCAGTGGCACTTCGGCCTGGGGCTGGGTCTTGTTGGTACTGCCCAGCAAGCCGGGCAAACCCACTGCATGGGCAGGCGTGAGCGGCAGCAAGGTGAGCAGGGCGATCAAGCAGTAGCAGGGCAGGGCAAACAGACGGGAAAGCACGAGGCGGTCAACCTTGGAAACGACGGGTTGAGCGAGTGTACGAGTGCAAGCGTCATTCGGCCAGTTTGGCGAGGATCTTGTACACCACGGTGCCCAGGATCAGCAGCATGCCGAGCCACATGCCGAACACGCCGAGGGGCTTGTCGCGAAAGTTGAAACCCACGGCCAACATGATCATGCCGATAAGGATAGGGATAAGCATGGCGTGGAAGGAGGACATGGAGATCATGGGAGGGGACGGCCTTGTCGGAGTGGGAATACTGACAAGTCTAGGTCGGATTGTGAGAAGTGCAGGTGATATAGATCAGGCGTGCACAACACAATGTGGGAGGGGGCTTGCCCCCGATTGCGGTGGATCAGCGTCAGGTGTAGTCACTGGCACACTGCTATCGGGGGCAAGCCCCCTCCCACATTCAGATCAGGGCAGATCGTGGCTCGCGTAGAACGCCCCCAACACCTTCACCAGATGCGCCAGGTCATGGCTGCCGCACAGTTCGCGGATCGAGTGCATGGCGAACGTCGGCAGGCCGATGTCCACGGTACGCACGCCAAGATGGCTGGCGGTGATCGGGCCGATGGTCGAGCCGCAGCCCATGTCGCTGCGTACCACGAAGCTCTGCACTGGCACTTCCTGGGCCATGCACAGGTGGCGGAAGAACCCGGCGGTTTCGCTGTTGGTGGCGTAGCGCTGGTTGCTGTTGACCTTAATCACCGGGCCGGCGTTGAGCTTGGGGCCGTGGTTGGCGTCGTGTTTCTCGGCGTAGTTAGGGTGAACGCCGTGGGCATTGTCTGCCGACACCAATAGAGATTTCTGAATGGTACGTACGAATTCATCACCTTCTGGCAGCAGGCGACGCAGGGTCTGCTCCAGCATCGGGCCATCGGCGCCGCATGCCGAGCAGGATCCGACTTCTTCGTGGTCGTTGCACACCAGCACGCAGGTTTCTTCGCTGTCGCTGGTGAGCAAGGCTTGCAGGCCGGCGTAGCACGACAGCAGGTTGTCCAGGCGTGCGCCGGCGATGAAGTCGCCATTCAGGCCAATGACCGCAGCGCTTTGCGTGTCGTAGAAACTCAACTCGTAGTCGAGCACCACGTCGGCGTTCAGCCCATGCTCGCGCGCCAGTTGCTCGGTGAGCACGGCGCGGAAGTCGACGCGCTCGTCACCGGCAAATTGCGCGAGGATCGGCGGCAGCTCGGTCTGGGCATTGATCGCCCAACCCTGGTTGGCTTCACGGTTGAGGTGAATGGCCAGGTTGGGAATGATCGCGATGGGCAGCTTGAAGTCGATCAACTGGCTTTCGACCTTGCCGTCGCGGCGGAAGGTCACGCGGCCGGCCACGGACAGGTCGCGGTCGAACCACGGCGCCAGCAGTGCGCCGCCGTAGACTTCCACGCCCAACTGCCAGAAGCCCTGGCGTTGTAGCTCAGGCTGCGGCTTGACCCGCAGGCACGGGCTGTCGGTGTGGGCGCCGACCAGGCGGATACCACCCTGCAGCGGCGAATGGCGGCCGAGCTTGAAGGCGATGATCGAAGAGTCGTTACGGGTCACGTAATAGCGCCCGTTGGCCTCGGTGGCCCAGGTTTCGCGCTCATCGAGACGCTGGTAGCCGGCCGCTTCCAGGCGCTGGGCCAGGGCGGCAGTGGCATGAAAAGGAGTAGGGGAGGCCTTGAGGAAGTCGATCAGGCCTTGATTCAACGCTTCGCGCATAAATAGCTCCAGACAGCAATGCGCGGAGTTTACCGTATTGGCTCCGCCGATTCATTGTAGGAGCGAGCTTGCTCGCGAAAAACGTCAACGATAACGCGGGCATTCTGAATGAACGTGGCGTTCTCTGGTTTTTCGCGAGCAAGCTCGCTCCTACAGGTAAGCGTCTTTGCCTTAGAAAGGGGCAGGGCACTCGAAGCGCAGGCGCTCGCCGCTTTGGGGGTGGGTGAAGCTCAACATGCTTGCATGCAGGCACAGGCGCGGCCAGGCAGCCAGGGCTTGCTCATGGGCATACAGGCCATCACCCAGCAAGGGGTGGCCGATGGAAAGCATGTGCACACGCAGCTGGTGCGAACGCCCGGTAATCGGTGTCAGCTCGACGCGGCACCAGTCCCCGCAACGCTCCAGCACCTTCCAGAAGGTCAGCGCGTGCTTGCCGAACTCGTGGTCGACCACATGCCGGGGTTTGGTCGGTGGGTCGTAGCGCAGCGGCAAATCGATGCTGCCACTGTCCAGTTCCGGTTGGCCCCAGGCCAGGGCGGTGTAGGCTTTTTCGGTTTCACGGTCGTGAAACTGGCGAGACAGCTCGCGGTGCGTGTCAGCATCCCGGGCCAGCAAGATGATGCCCGAGGTTTCCCAGTCCAGGCGGTGGACGATACGGGCTTCGGGGTAGCCGTTTTCCTGCAGGCGAGTGATCAGGCAGTCCTTGTTGTCGTCGGCGCGGCCAGGCACCGAGAGCAGCAGGGTGGGCTTGTTCACCACCAGGACGGCGTCGTCCTGATACAGGATGTGGATATTGGACAGCGGCATTAAACAGCCTCGTAACAAACGCCAACGGCGGCTCCACTGACTGCCCCTTCAATCTGTAGGAGCGAGCGTGCTCGCGAAGAACCTGAGGACAACGCGTTTATCCAGAATGAACGCGACGTCCTTGAGTTTTTCGCGAGCAAGCTCGCTCCTACAGGTTGAGGGCCAGGTAGCAGAGCCGCCGTGGCGGCCGCCTGTTCGATCAACGATCAGGCAGGGTGATATTGAGTTCCAGAATCGAGCAGCTGCCGTCATTTTCCAGGGCGACATGCACGTCATCGTTGCCGATATTGACGTACTTGCGGATCACCTCGACCAGTTCCTTCTGCAAGGCTGGCAGGTAGTCCGGCGTGCTGCGTTGGCCGCGTTCGTGCGCCACGATGATCTGTAGACGCTCTTTCGCTACCGACGCGGTACTTGGCTTTTTGTTGGCGCGAAAGAAGTCGAGAAATTTCATTGTTTAGTTGCCTCCAAAGATACGCTCGAAGAATCCCTTCTTCTTGACATCGAGGAAGCGGTGTTCCACGGTCTTGCCCAACAAGCGATCAACGGCATCGCTGTACGCCTGGCCGGCGTCGCTCTGGTCATCGAGAATCACCGGAACGCCCTGGTTGGAAGCCTTCAGGACCGCCTGGGATTCTGGAATCACGCCCAGCAGGGTCACTGCGAGGATTTCCTTCACGTCTTCAACGCCGAGCATTTCGCCGTTGCTGACGCGCTCAGGGTTGTAGCGGGTGAGCAGCAGGTGCTCCTTGATCGGGTCTTCGCCTTTCTCGGCGCGCTGGGACTTGCTGGCCAGCAGGCCGAGCATGCGGTCCGAGTCACGTACGGAGGAGACTTCCGGGTTGGTCACCACGATGGCTTCATCGGCAAAGTACATCGCCAGGTGAGCACCGGTCTCGATACCGGCCGGCGAGTCGCAGACCACGTATTCGAAGGTTTCCTTCAGCTCGGCCAGGACTTTGCCTACGCCTTCTTTGGTCAGCGCGTCTTTGTCGCGGGTCTGGCTGGCGGCCAGCACGTACAGGTTCTCAAGGCGCTTGTCCTTGATCAGGGCCTGTTGCAGGTTGGCTTCACCGTTGACCACGTTGACGAAGTCATACACCACGCGGCGTTCGCAGCCCATGATCAGGTCGAGGTTACGCAAGCCGACGTCGAAGTCGACGATAACTGTCTTGTGGCCGCGCAGAGCGAGGCCGGTACCGATAGCGGCGCTGGTGGTGGTCTTACCCACACCACCCTTGCCGGATGTAACCACGAGAATCTTGGCCAAGGTGTTTCACCCCTAAGGAAAAAGGACTTTTCAGTCCCTGAAAAACATCTCTTGGAACTCGCTGCAGGCGGACAGCCTTGTAGGAATAAAAAATTCCTACATAAGTAATGCCGGTTTCGCTGTGCTATCAGAGTCTAGAGATGCTTGGAAAATGCGGCAGTATCCGTTAAAGACGGATGATGTTCAACACATCGCCCGACAGGTTGACCTGCACCGAAGCCCCCCACAGCGGATCACGGCGCAAATCTTCCGAAACCTTGTACTGGCCTGCGATGGACACTAGCTCAGCGGTCAACTGCTGGCAAAAAATACGGGCCTTTGTATCACCCTTGATGCCGGCGAGGGCACGTCCGCGCATCGGGCCGTATACATGGATGTTGCCATCGGCGAGAAGTTCCGCCCCCGGGCTGACCGAGGAGATCACCACAAGGTCGCCGCCCTGGGCGTAAATCTGCTGCCCGCCGCGTACGGGCGAGGTGATGATCTTTGTAGGCTTTATCGCAGGCTCGGGTGGTTTTTCCGGTTTTTTCTTCTCTTCGCCGACCAATGGTTCGAGCGGACGCTCGCGTGCGCCGGACGGTGGCAGTACTGGCAGTTCAATGGCGATGGCCGCCGCAATGTCTTCGATGCGGCTGGCGCGAATCGCCAGGGTACGCAGGCCATGGGAACGGCACACGCGCATCAGGCCGGGCAAATCGATACTGCCCTGGCCGGCGGGCAACTTGTCCAGGGCCAGCACCAGCGGGGCGTTGTTGAAGAAGTTCGGCGCCAGGGCGACCTTGGCCGCCAACTGGCGGTCCAGGGCGTCGAGGTCGTTACGGGCGAGTTCCAGCACGGTGATGGCGAGCATGCTGCCTTTCAGCTGGAACACGGGATCTTGGTCTAGCGGTTCGGTTTGGCTCATGGTCGGCAAAAGCGGCTTGTCACGAAAAGTGTCGAGACTTATAACGAGAACACTCACCCGCCGCAAGCCGGGTCGAACCGTTGTAGAATGCGCGGCCCTTGTCTTTACCGGAATCTGTAATGGATCGCCCGCGTTTTCGAGCTGTATTTTTTCACCCGCGTTTCTGGCTGTTATGGCTGGGGCTCGGTCTGCTGTGGCTGGTCACCCAACTGCCGTATCGCGCGCTGCTGAGCATCGGTCGCCTGCTGGGTGCCGGCATGTACCGCGTGGCCGGCGAACGACGCCGCATCGCCGCGCGCAACCTGGAACTGTGCTTCCCGGAAAAATCCGCCAAAGAACGTAAGCAGTTGCTCAAGGAAAACTTTGCCTCCACCGGCATCGCGTTCTTTGAAATGGCCATGAGCTGGTGGTGGTCGCGCCAGCGCCTGGCGCGCCTGGCCCACGTTGAAGGCCTGGAACACCTCAAGCAGGCCCAGTTGGATGGCAAGGGTGTGATCCTCATGGCCCTGCATTTCACCACCCTGGAAATCGGCGCCGCGCTGCTGGGGCAGAAGCACACCATCGATGGCATGTACCGCGAGCACGGCAACCCGCTGTTCGACTTTATTCAGCGCCGTGGCCGCGAACGTCACAACCTCGATTCCCTGGCTGTGGAGCGCGAAGACGTGCGCGGTATGCTCAAGCTGCTGCGCGCCGGGCGTGCCATCTGGTACGCACCGGACCAGGACTATGGCGCCAAGCAAAGTATCTTCGTGCCATTGTTCGGCATCCAGGCCGCCACAGTGCCGGCTACCAGCAAGTTCGCCAAGCTGGGCAAGGCGCTGGTGGTGCCGTTCACCCAAAAGCGCCTGGCCGATGGCAGCGGTTACCGCCTGGTGATCCATCCGCCGCTCACCGATTTTCCCGGCGAAAGCGATGAAGTCGACTGCCTGCGCATCAACCAATGGGTTGAAGCCTCCGTGCGTGAATGCCCCGAGCAATACCTGTGGACGCACCGCCGCTTCAAGAGCCGGCCGCCGGGTGAGCCCAAGCTGTACGAAAAACGCCGCTGATAAGAACGACTTTTCCCCACATGGAGTGAAGCAATGCGCCCAGCTGAACCGGTTACAGGCTTGATTCTTTCCGGCGGCGGGGCGCGAGCGGCGTATCAGGTGGGGGTATTGGCGGCGATTGCCGAGTTGCTGCCACCGGGGGCACCCAATCCTTTTCCAGTGATCGTCGGCACCTCGGCCGGCGCGATCAATGCGGTGAGCCTGGCCAGTGGTGCCACGGACTTCACCGCTGCGATCCAACGTCTTACGGCGTTCTGGCAGGGCTTTCGCAGTCATCTGGTGCTGCGCAGTGATTGGCCGGGGGTGATCCGGCAGGCAAGCCGCTTCCTAATCCACAGCCTGCTCGGGCTGGGCGCGCAAGTACCGGTGGCATTGCTCAACAGCACGCCGCTCAAGGCGCTGCTCAAAGACAAACTGCATCTGGACGGCATCGACGAAGCGATCCGCAACAAGCATCTGCATGCGGTGGCGGTCACGGCCTTCGGCTACGAGTCCGGCCAGGCGGTGACCTTCTATCAGGGCGGCGGCACCATCGATGCATGGTTGCGCCACCGCCGTATCGGCCTGCCGACTCAACTGACGGTCGAACACCTGCTGGCCAGCTCGGCGATCCCCTTGTTGTTCGCGCCTGTCAAACTCGACCAGGAGTACTTCGGCGACGGTGCGGTGCGGCAATCAGCACCGATCAGCCCGGCGTTGCACCTGGGGGCCAGCCGCGTGCTGGTGGTGGGCGTCAGCGGCAACCCACGGGGCAATGAACCGGCGGTGCAGCGCAGCTACACCGGCCAGGAACCGACCCTGGCGCAGATCGGTGGGCATATGCTCAACAGCACGTTCATTGACAGCCTGGAAGGCGATATCGAATTGCTCGAACGCTTGAACCAGTTCAGCCATGTCGCGCCTGGTGTGGCGGCGGTGGAGGTGCTGGTGATCGCACCCAGCCAGCCGATCGATGAGATCGCGGCGCGGCATCGCCAGGAATTGCCGGCGGCGTTGCGCTTGTTTTTGCGCGGGCCGGGGGCGACCAAGACGAGCGGGGCGGGGGTGTTGAGTTACTTGCTGTTCGAGGCGGGGTATTGCAGCGAATTGATCGAGCTGGGGCGACGGGATGCGTTGGCCAAGCGCGAGGAAATAACCCGGTTCTTGGGCTTGGCATAATCCCTGTAGGAGCGAGCTTGCTCGCGAAAAACCCAAGAGCAACGCGATCATTCAGTATGTGCGCGTTATCGTTGACGTTCTTCGCGAGCAAGCTCGCTCCTACAGGGGGAAACCTGAACGCTTAGAAGTGATACTTGACCAGGAAGCTCGCTGTGTCCTGGTTGGTCTTGAACGCGCCGGAATCTTCGATCCCGTACTTGTTCTTCCAATAGTCGTATTCAAAGCCCACGTACAACTGCTTGTCGCCCCAATGCAGTGCCTTGCCCAGGTCATATTTGACCTGCGGGTTGAAGTGCAGGTTGGCGTGGTAGGTGCCACGGGCGTTCTTGTCGTTGTCCGTCACCCAGTCCATGAAACCGTCGATCAGCACATCGGAGTTGCCCACGGGGATGGTGTAAGACCACACCGGGGTGATCTGCCACACACCGTCACCCGGGCGATTGCCTTCGGTCTGGCGCTGGTAGAAGTTCAACTGGAAGTAATCGAAACCGGGGATGTTCAAGTCAAAGCCAGGCCCGAGCAGGTACGACTCGTTGTCGCCTTCGCCGAACTCGTAAGTGAAGGCCAGCAATACATCTTTGATCGGGCCGAACGACAGGTCTTTATCAAAGATTTTGCCGAATGACAGGCGCGGGCTGATTTCGCCGTAATAGGTACTTGGCCCGACGTTGCCGTCTTCCTTGCCGTTGTAAAAGATGCGGTCGACGAACACAAAGTTATCACCGTACTTCCAGGCATCGGCATGTTCGAACGTGACGGTTTGCTGGATCTGCGGGTTGACGGTAAAGCTCTTGCCCCACAAGTAAGTCAGGCTGTTGTTCTGCCACTGCAACAGGTCACCGGCCACGGCTTGGCCACCGGCCAGCAGGGATCCCGCCAGCATCAGGCCTTTGAACATAGGTTTCATTCGGTTGCTCCCGAGTTAAAGTTTTATGGTTTTTCTTCTACGCAGGCGCTCTGGTGTGGCGCCTTTTGGTTCGCTGCAAAAATCGTCTGTTCGGTCAGCTTTAGTGCTTTTAGCAAGAGCTGCGCCAAGGTGTTTAAAAAGCCAAAAAATCCCCGTCGGCTGCATGAGATGCAGTCGAATTCAGAGGACATTTGCGCACTTTGGCTGCAGACAGGAGGCCGGGATAAGTTGGCCTTGCAGTCAGCTTTTACATTCGCTGTTTTTTTTTGAGTCGATTCGAGCGGGCGCGGAGAATACTGGCTCCCAGGCCTGGGCTCAAGTGCGCCGTTACAGCGCGCGCGGGGCGAGAATGGGGCACGGCTTGTGACCGGCCCCAGGTGAAGGGTGTGCATGTTGATGTTCCCTGTTTCGTTATTGTTTTTGTGCGAACGAAGGAATCAATGCGTAGGAGCAACGGCAGGTCGTTCAGAACCGCCGAGAATGTTGAACAGGATATTCAGCGACAACGCGCTGAGCGTGGCCATGGCGATGCCACTGTGGGTAATCGGGCTCATCCATAGCGGCAGCTGCGCGAAGAACTCCGGGCGCACCACCGGGATCAGGCCCATGCCGATGCTCACCGCCACCAGCAATTGGTTGCGCCGGTCGGCGATATCGGCTTCCTGCAGGATCTTGATCCCGGTCGCCGCCACCATGCCGAACATGGCAATCGCCGCGCCGCCCAGCACCGCCGGCGGGATCGACGCGACCAGGTACGCCGCCTTGGGCAGCAGGCTGAGCACGATCAGAAACGCGCCGGCCATCATCGTCACCGAACGGCAGCGCACGCCGGTCATCTGCACCAGGCCGATGTTCTGCGCGAACGAAGAGTGGGTGAAGGTGTTGAAGAACCCGGCGAAGAATGACGCACCGGCATCACACAGCAGGCCACGGCGCAGCATCTTCGGCGTGACGTCCTGCCCGGTGATCTTGCCCAGCGCGAGGAACATCCCGGTGGACTCGACAAAGATGATCACCACCACCAGGCACATCGACAGGATCGGCGCCAACTCGAATTTGGGCATGCCGAAGTGCAACGGCGTCACCACCTGCACCCACGGCGCCTGGGCCAGGCCGCTGAGGTCGACCATGCCGATAGCACCGCACAAGGCGTAGCCCAGGCCCATGCCGATCAGCACCGAGATGTTCACCCAGAAGCCACGCATGAAGCGGTTGATCAGCAGGATGGTGGCCAGTACCAGCGCGGCAATCGCCAGGTAGACCGGTGAGCCGAAAGTCGCGGCGGCACTGCCACCACCGGCCCAGTTCACTGCCACGGGAAACAGCGACAAGCCAATCGCAGTGATCACCGTGCCGGTCACCAACGGCGGAAAAAAACGTACGACCTTGGACATGAACGGTGCGATCAGCATGCCGAAGAACCCGGCAGCGATGGTCGCACCGAAGATGCCCTGCAGGCCGATACCGGGCATGCCGGCCATGGCGACCATGCTGCCGACGGCGGCGAAACTGGCGCCCATCATCACCGGCATGCGGATGCCCACCGGGCCGATGCCGAACGACTGCACCAGGGTGGCGATGCCGGCCACCAGCAGGTCGGCGTTGATCAGAAAGGCGATTTCTTCACGGCTGAGGCCTGCGGCCTGGCCAATGATCAAAGGCACGGCGACGGCGCCGCCGTACATCAGCAAGACGTGTTGCAGGCCTACCAGAATCAGTTGCAAGAGGGGCAGCCGCACCAGGGCGGGTGCGGCGGGAATCTGCGGTTCGGCTAACTCGGTCATGCAACACCTCGGATCTTTTTTATTGTTGTGTTGTTCGGCATTCAATTGCCATTTGAAACGCGATCGGTAAATCGGCGCAAATCCCCTGTGGGAGCGGGCTTGCTCGCGAAAGCGGTGTGTCATTCAACTGATCAGTGACTGAACGATCGCATTCGCGAGCAAGCCCGCTCCCACATTTGGATCTGCATCAGGCTGTCAGTTTGTGCGGGCTCCTTGATTGATCCAGGTGCCAATCAAATCCCGCTCCTGCTGGGTCATCTGGGTGATGTTGCCCAGCGGCATGATCTGGCTCGCCACGGCCTGCGCCTGGATGCGCGCCGCCTGCTGCTGGATCTGCGCCGGGGTGTCGAACATCACGCCAGCGGGTGCGGTGCTGAACAGCGGGCTGGTGGGCTTGGCCGAGTGGCATACGGCGCAGCGTTCCTGGATTACCCCGTGGACCTTGTCGAAATCAATCGTCGCCTGGGCCGGCGCAGGTTCAGCGGCGGGTGCGGCAGGTGCAGCCGGTTTCAAGCCACCGCCCAGTGCTGTTTCCGGCAATGGTTGGTACTCGATGGCCGCTGGGGCCTTGGCCACTTCGGCCACCGGCTTGGGGCCGGTCACGTAGGCCAGACTGATCATCGCCAACGCACCCACCGGCAACGTCCACGCATACTTCTGGCTGTTATGCCGGGTGTTGAAGTAGTGACGCACCAACACCGCCGCCACCGCGATGCCCGCCAGGATCAGCCAGTTGTATTGGCTACCGTAGGTGCTCGGGAAGTGGTTGCTGATCATGATGAACAGCACCGGCAAGGTGAAATAGTTGTTGTGCCGCGAACGCAGCAAACCTTTGGCCGGCAGTGCCGGGTCCGGCGTGCGGTTCTCCGCGATCGCCGCCACCAGCGCGCGTTGCGCCGGCATGATGATGCGGAACACGTTGCCCACCATGATGGTGCCGATCACTGCACCCACGTGGAGGTACGCACCACGGCCACTGAACACTTTGCTGAAGCCGTACGCGGCGGCGATCAACAGCACGAACAGGATGAAGCCGAGCAGGGCAGGGCGCTTGCCCAGCGCCGAGTCGCAGAGGAAGGAGTAGATGAACCAGCCGGCGAACAGTGAGCCAATGCCCAGCAATACGCCTTCCGGGCCACTGAGGCTGCTGCCCGGGGCCAGCAGGTACAAGGTCGGGTTCCAGTAGAACACCACGCACAGTAGCGCGATGCCCGACATCCAGGTGAAATAGGCTTCCCATTTGAACCAGTGCAGGTTGTCCGGCATGGTCGGCGGGGCCAGTTTGTATTTTTCCAGGTGGTAGATACCGCCACCGTGGATCGCCCACAAGTCACCGGCCAGGCCGCTCTTGGGGTTGACGCGATTGAGGTTGTTTTCCAGCCAGACGAAGTAGAAAGAGGCGCCGATCCACGCGACGCCCGTGATCATGTGAACCCAGCGCACGCTCAGGTTCAGCCATTCCATCAAATGTGCTTCCACAGTCTTTACCTCTCGCCTGTCACCCTTGTTGTCGGGTGATCAGACCTTCTCTTATTGGTGGGGGGCGAGGATCAACCGCTCATCCTCTTTGAAAAAATGCTCATCGCAGTTATTGCCTGTGCCACTGCGATCAACCACCAGGAAGTCATCCCGCTTTTCGATCGTCAGCACCGGGTGGTGCCAGACGCCGCGATGGTAATTAATGCCCTGCCTGCCGTTGGTGACGAAGGCGCGGACCAAGCCTGATACAGGTGCATCGCCAAGTGGCGCGACCACGATCAGAAAGGGGTTGCCGAGCAGCGGTATGAAAGCCTGGCTGCCCAGCGGGTGTCGTTCCAGCATGCACACGGTCAGCGGCATGTCCTGCGCGTCGGCGCGGAAGATGCTGATGATCGCGTTGTCCTCCGGCGTCGCGGTTTCCACCGTCGCCAGTTTGTGAAAGCGCATGGTCGACCCGTTGTTGATCATGAAGTGATCGCTGCCATCGGTTTCGATAACGTCTCCGAAAGGGGCGAAGGCTTCTTTGGTCAGGGGTTCGATCACTAGTGTGCGCATGGCTGTCTTCTTATCCGAATTTTGTGTTGTTTGTTCTGGCGCCTTCGCGAGCAAGCCCGCTCCCACATTTGGAGTGCATTCCCCTGTGGGAGCGGGCTTGCTCGCGAATGGCATCACCGCTTACTTCGAAACCTTGCCCAATACACGCAGGCGGCTCACACCGCCATCCGGGAATACGTTCAGGCGGATGTGGGTAATCGGCCCCAGCGCCTTGATCTGCTCGGCGAAGGTATGTTCGGCGTGCATTTCCAGCTTCTGCGCCGGCAGCAGTTCGCGCCAGAACAGTGATTGGGTTTCGATCTGGCTGTCGGTGCCGCCCTTGACGAACGCGCCCTGGATTGAGCAGGTGTCCGGGTAGTTGCCCTTGAAGTGCAGGGTGTCGACGATGATCTTCTCGATCTCGCCCGGGTGGCCCAGGGCGACGATTACCCAGTCATTGCCCGGCGTGCGACGACGCGCGGTTTCCCAGCCGTCGCCCATGTTGATGCCACGGCCGGGGTTGAGGATGTTGCTCATGCGGCCGAAGTGTTCATCGGAACAGGCCAGGGCACGGCCACCGTTCAAGGCCGCAGCCAGGTCGACCTGTTCGTTGTCGCCCACCGAGGACCAGTCGCGGAACGGCACCCCGTACACGCGCAGACGCGCCACACCGCCATCCGGGTAGATGTTGAAGCGCAGGTGGCTGAAGGCCTGGTCGTTGTTGATCTCGTGGTAGTGGTGGCTGTTGCCTTGCAACTCGACGGCCGACAGCACTTCGACCCACTGGGTGTTGTCATCCGGCTCGCCCGAGGCCAGGAAGCAGGCTTCCAGGGAGGCCGATGGCGGGAAGTTGCCGGTGAAGAATGAAGTGTCGATGTCCACGCCTTTGATCGAGCCCGGCACGCCCAGGCGGATCACTGCGCTGTCGTAGCCTTCGAAGCGCTTGCGGCGTGACTCCCAGCCGTCCATCCACTTGCCGTTGTCATCGAAAACGCCCTCCTTCCACACGGCCGGGGTCGGCTGGAACAGGCGGTTGGCATCGGCAAACCAGTCATCGGTGACGGAGATGATCTTGGTGCCCAGGCGGGCGTCGGCCAGGTTGACGAACTTCTCGAAAGGTACGGCGTAAGCTTTCATTCTTCTTGTCTGCCTTAGATAGAGTGGCTGGGGATGGTCGTTTAGAGGGTCAGTAAACGGAACAACGCGATCTTGTTGATCTCGGCCAGTGCACATTTGAACTCGGCGTCGACCGAGTTGTGGATGCGCGTTTCGAATGCGGCGAGGATCTGGTGCCGGTTGCTGCCTTTTACCGCCATGATGAAGGGAAACTTGAACTTGGCCTTGTAGGCGTCGTTCAGCTCGGTGAAGCGCGAGAACTCTTCGGCCGTGCATTGGTGAATCCCCGCGCCAGCTTGCTCATCGGTGCTGGCTTGGGTCAGTTGGCCCTGGACGGCGGCTTTGCCGGCCAGGTCCGGGTGAGCGACTACCAGCATAAGCTGGCTGGCATGATCAGCGCTCAACAGGATGTCGCTCATGCGCTGGTGCAGGGTCTCGATCTGGTCGATCGATGCGCCCTGGCCCAGGTCGAAGGCCTTTTCGGCCACCCATGGCGAATGTTCATAGATATCGGCGAAGGCAGCGACAAACGCATCGCGGCTCAGGCTCGAGGGTTTCAGGCTCTGGAACGCAGTCATTTGGCCGCTCCCGTGTAGGGGTGGGTTTGCTGCCAGTGGCGGGCAATGTCGACGCGACGGGTGAACCACACCTGCTCATGGCCTTTGACGTATTCGATAAAGCGCTTCAACGACGCCAGGCGCGCCGGGCGGCCGATCAGGCGGCAATGCAAACCGATGGAAAGCATCTTCGGCGCCTCGGCCCCTTCGGCGTAGAGCACGTCGAAGGCGTCCTTGAGGTACTCGAAAAAGTCATCGCCCTTGTTGAAACCCTGCACCTGGGTGAAGCGCATGTCATTGGTGTCCAGGGTGTAGGGGATCACCAGGTGCGGCTTGCCGGTGGGGTTGTTGGGTTCCCAGTAGGGCAGGTCGTCGTCGTAGGTGTCGCAGTCATAGAGGAAGCCGCCTTCCTCCATCACCAGCCGCCGGGTGTTGGGGCCGGTGCGCCCGGTGTACCAGCCCAGTGGGCGTTCGCCGGTGAGTTCGGTGAGGATGCGGATGGCTTCGAGCATGTGCTCGCGCTCCTGGGCCTCGTCCATATATTGGTAGTCGATCCAGCGGTAGCCGTGGCTGCAGATCTCATGGCCGGCGTCGACCATGGCGCGGATCACATCCGGATGGCGCTGCGCGGCCATGGCCACGGCGAAGATGGTCAGCGGGATGTCGAATTCCTTGAACAGCTTGAGGATGCGCCACACGCCGGCACGGCTGCCGTATTCATACAGCGACTCCATGCTCATGTTGCGCGCGCCTTGCAGCGGCTGGGCCGAGACCATTTCCGAGAGGAACGCTTCGGATTCTTTGTCGCCGTGCAGGATATTGCGCTCGCCGCCTTCTTCGTAATTGAGTACGAAAGACAGCGCAATGCGCGCCTTGCCCGGCCAGTGGGGGTGAGGAGGGTTACTGCCGTAACCGATCAGGTCGCGTGGGTAGTCAGCGCTCACTGCAGTCTTCCTTCTTGTTCGTCGTAATAGCGATGAGTGATTGTATACAACTTATCGCCGACTTTGTAAGCCCGCATTTCTGCATTTTTTCCGCAGGCACCCTCGGAAGGCTATTGCAATAAACTTGCCCAATCGGTCAGCTAATGCACAAAAAGTTCCTTGTAGCAGCGAGCTTGCTCGCGAAAAACCTGAGGGCAACACTTTTTATCCTGAGAGCCCACGTTATCGTTGGCGTTTTTCGCGAGCAAGCTCGCTCCTACAGGGATACGAGGATTTGTTAAATTTATTGTGTACAATTTTTTTGGAAAGTGTCTTAATCAGTAATCACCGGCTTTTTCGATGCCCTGAAAAAGTGCGGATCACTTTTCTTCTGACCACAGGAGGCGCGTAGACGCCATGGGACGCTTGACCACACACGTATTGGACGCCGCACATGGCTGCCCCGGCAGCGCAATCAAGGTTGAGCTGTACCGCGTCGAAGGCGCGCAGCTGGAACTGGTGGCCACCGCGCAGACCAACAGCGATGGCCGCTGCGACGCACCGCTGCTGCAAGGTGACGACTACCGCAGCGGCGTGTACCAATTGCAGTTCAGCGCCGGTGATTACTACCGCGCCCGTGGCGTGCAACTGCCGGAACCGGCCTTCCTGGATGTGGTAGTGCTGCGCTTCGGCATCAGCGCCGAGCAGGATCACTACCATGTCCCGCTGCTGATTTCGCCCTACAGCTACTCCACCTATCGCGGTAGCTGAGCGTCACCTCGCTTCACACCCCCAAAGCTCTTCGTTGGTTTCGCCCGCGCACACTGCGGGCTTTTTTTCGTCTGGCGCTTGTCGACACGACCGTTCAATTATGTGGCGCACACCTCAGAGGGATGAGGCCTAGGCTCGGCGTCTTTCGTACAAGAAGACGCCGTCATGAGCTCTGATCCCCTTAACCCCACAGTCTCAGCACCGGACACTGTCCCCGTCGAAACCTATGATCTCGACAGCCCCATTCAGGCCAGCGAGGCCCGTGATCAAGCCGTCCGCCGCTTGCTGACGCGCCGCCTCAACGCCTCTGCCCAGCCCAGCCGGTTGATCAACCAATGGCACCTCGTGAACACGCGCTGTATCGAATCTTCAAAGGCGCTCAAGCGTCTCATAGGCAGGGCGCCACGGCTGTTGCGGGTGATTCGTTTCGCGTTGCAGGAAGCCTTTGGCCTGGACCCGGACAACCTGCTGTTCACCGAGCCCACGCCGCCACGTCCCGCGCAGAAAGTCGACAGTCTGACCGAGCGCGCGCTGGCGTTGTTCAGCGATCCGTCCTTGCCGATCAACCTTAACCAGTACACCGCACTGAGCCTCAAGGACGACCCTGCGCGCACACTGCCTTTTACCGCCCTGCAGGCGCTGGAGCGGGTCAAGGGGCTGGGGTTGATGGCTCGGCTCGACAACCAGGTGCGTGAATATTGGCAGTATTTGGCGTACGGCTCGTGGTTGACGCGCCAGGCGCGCTGGGTTCAGTTGCGCAAGCGCTTGTTCATCGACGCGGGCTTCCTGGCGCACCAGCTGGATGAACTGTCGGATGCGGGTTGGGTATTGGTGCAGCAGGTGGCGGACGCGCCTTCCGGCGAGGCGCGCAAGTGCGCTGGCGGCGATTGGGCTGGCGTGCGCGTCAGCACAGTGCTGTGGCCCGGTACGTTTCAGACGGCGCTGGCCATTCCCGGCGCCCTGCACTTGTGCCGTGAGGGCGCGGCGCAGCAGGCGCCCCACGTGATCTATCTGCCAGGGATGGCCCGCGCATTCTATGAGTTCAGTGCATGGGAACAGGTGCAATGCGGTCTGACGAGCCTGCTGAACGGCGCGTTGTTCAGTGTCCTGTGGCAGTGCCTGCCGCTTCGCCGTCGCCACGAAGCCTGTCGCGGCGAGACGCGGTTGGCGCGTGGCGCTGCGCTGACCGGCGATGCCTTGCAGCACAGTGCAATCGCCGTGCTTGATGCGCAATGGGACAATGAACTGGCGTGTGCGTTGTCGATCAATCACGCGACGGTAGCGGCGCCGGCTTCACCGGGGCGTGACACGGCGCGCTTCCTGCGGTTTATCGAAAAAGGCCGGGACCGACTGGCGATCGCGGAGCACCTGGGCGCTTCCCTGGGGACCTTGTTGGGTTGGGATGCAACGCGGCGTGCGGCAGAAATCATCCTCGGCCAGCTGCCGTCCGGACTGGCCTTGCGCAGCCGCGAACAGCAGGTGGAGCGCTACGAAAAGCGTCTCATGACGCTGCTCGATCCACAGGACCCGAGCCGGGAGAACACGGCCTATGACGCATTGGTCACGCTCAATGGGCAATGGCAAGCACAGACTGATGCGGTGCAGGCCCTGTCACTCGGGCCAGATGAGCGCCTGCTGAGCCCGGCATTCTGGCTGGAACACCCAGACGACAGGCGCAACCGTACCACCTTGTTGTTGATCGCCCAGCGCGAGGCGTTGTTGCAGGAGGTGCAACGGTTGCAGCATTTGAAACTGATGGCCGAGGCGCCCTTGCAGCGCCTGGTCGAGGTGTTGAACAAGCCCCAGGCCAGCGATCGCAACGGCAGCGACACCTGCGTGCTGCGGGTGCTGTTGGGCGGCGAGGGGATGCTTGGGGCGTTCGTGGTGACGACGAAACAGGCCCACGCCACCCCGGTGCGGACGCAGCCGGTGCTGCTGTGTGTGGCCGGGCGCTTCGGCGGGCTGGCTGCATTCGACAACCTGGAGACGCTATCCGAGCGCCTGCGAGCCAGCCTGGGCAGTCGCGACGGCTCGCCCCTCTGGCAGTGCGTGGGGCGTGATCGGCGCCAGGCGCTGAAGACCGCGTCTGACATCAAGGTGACGTACGAAGTGCTTGAGGAACATGTGCTGCACCATGGGCTCACTGAACTGATCAACCACTACGCCAGGCTCGACCAGGGACTAGACCAGGGCTCGCGACTTTTCAGTGAAGTCCGCGACCCGGCGCTGGTCCGGATGCTGTTGGCCGCCGAGATGCGCGAGCACCTACAGGTGCCGGCGCATGACGCCGTGACCGAGGCTATGGCCAACCTGGAGCTGCTGCGGTTCGCCGCCGCCCAGGCGAAAAAACTGCCGGCATGGCTGGGCCAGGCGCAGGCCGATCAGCGCAATGCCTACCGACGATTACAGCTGCATTACCTGAGCAGTGCCCAGGCATTCGAAGCCAAGCTCTGGCGTGAATTGCCGGAGTTGGAGGCGTTCGCACGTAAGCTGCTGATCGCTCAATTGAAGCTGGATGGGTTGTACCCGGAGGTGGATATCGATCAGCCCTTGCTCGATATGCCCGATGACGTCAGCGCCTACTTCTGCGGGTGGACCAGCCAGTGCGCGGTGGGCGAGCGGGATATCAAGAAAGTCGTCAGTCCGCAACGCACTACATTCAGCCTGTTGCAGTTGGCCCTGCACAATCTGGATGCCCAGGCGCCCTGGACCGAATGGCGCTTGAACCGTGCGCGCTACCTGGCCCCGCAGTGGCAGCAGCGCTTGAATAGCCGTTACTTGATCAAGACCCTGGCAGCCCTGGATATCGGTGGGCGCTATGACACATTGATCCAGCAAGTGTTTTATCCGCCCGCTTCCGCGCCCCCAGCGTTGCCTGGTGGACTGGTTGACCGGGTGCTGCGCCAGCAGGCACGCATGCATGTATTTTCGGCGGCGCAGCAGGGCCTGGGTGCCAAGGCCCAGAGTGTGTTCAACACCCTGATGGCGGCGCAGGCGGTGGCCGATCTGAACCGCAATGGCCATCGCCTGCGACTGCACTTCGTGCGTCTGTGCGGCCATACCCTGGAACACGACCGGCATATCGCCGGGGTGCTGGTGACCCACGACGAATCGACAGGGTTGTGGCTGGTGTACTGGCCTGCCGCAGTGGACGGCCCGGCCATTGCCGAGTACACGAGCCGGGAGCAGGCTGTCGCTGCATTGAACAAGGCTTGGGCAACCCCGGCCAATGTGAAAGCCCTGGCCCATCGGGTGGCACCGGGGTGGGAGACGCAGGCCATCGCCAGTTACCCCGCCGCCGGCAGCGAGGGGGCGATGGTCGCCACGGGTGGCTCCAGGTTGGTGTTTGCCCCGGTGCGTGGTTTTTATGTGCTGGAAACGGTCGAGGCCATGGCTCGGTTCATTCGCTCGTTCAAGGTCAAACACCGCGTTCCGGCGGTGGTCGTGGAAGATATCCAGACGCAGATCAACGAACAGATCGCCACCGCCCCGAAAGCCTGGCTCGACTTCAGCACGACCACCGCCAGCCATGCGCTGGCCCTGCTGGCGCACGCGCGGATGTTCGAAATCCAGCACCGTGCACAGGGGCGAGCCGTATCGGCCAGGACATTGCAGGCCTACCGGCAAGAGCGCTTGGGCGAGCAACACGCGGCCACGTTGCGTGGGGTGCTGTCGTTCGTACCGGTGATCGGCCTGGGGGTCAGCCTTTACGAAATTCTGTTGGCGGCCAGGCGCTTTCATCACAGTCGCCAACCCGGTGATGCCGTGGACCTAGGGTTTGTCACACTGCTGGGCTTTGTGGATGTGCTGACCGCGTTCATTCCCGGGCCAAAAAGTGCGCGGGTGACAGGTGTGGCCGCCACGCGCGCGTCGATGCGCGGTGCCCTGGGCCGGCTGCACCGTCGTCATGGGTTGGTCGGCGGCGGGCTGTCTGCGCTCAAACCGTCGACGATCCTGCCGGCCAAGGCGTTGGAGCGTTTTCGCAAGGACCTGCCGCCAAGCGCAGCCATCGAGTTGCAGGGGCCGGGCAATCGGGGCACTTACGTCAAGGGTGGCGAGCAATTTGTGCTCGACGATACCCATCAATACCCGGTCTATCGACGCCAGGATGATCAGGTGCTGCGTCTCAAGCATCCGCAGGACGATGTGCAAAACGAGCTGATTCTGCACATCGAGGAACCCGGAGAGTGGCTGCTCGGCGCCGATGCTCCGCCAGCCCAGCCGCAGCCGGGGCCCAGTACCGAGATGTGGCGGCCCTGGGCCACAACCCCCAGCGCCCAGGAGTGGTCGCCGCCTTCTCATGCGATGCTGCAGGAACACGTGGGCCGCGCCGCTCATTTGCCAGGCGCGGGGCAGGGCTGGGGCTTCGATTCGCGCTGGGTGCTGACAGACCTGTTGCCCGAGCGCGGGATCTTCCGCGTGTCGGGCGGGGAGGGGGAGCGGGCCTTCGATGTGCTGCGCCAAGACGGGCGTTTGTTCCGGTTGCTGCCCGAGGGGACCAACTCTTCGTTCCAGAGCATTATCTTTCTCACCCGCAACCGGGCGCTGGCCCCTCAAGCGGCCACCGACATTCACTTCTGGTTGGGCGCAGGCTTCAGTGAGCAGCCGATTCCTGCGACGCTAGGCGCCGATGGCCTCTGGAAGGCGCGGCCGGTGCTGTTCCTGGAACCGCTGGAAAACACCATGGGCCGAGTGTTTCCGCGCATGAAGGAACTCAGTCGGCGCTTCGCCAGCGAGCGCTTGATCGAACTGGCTGACGCCGGTCGTGAGGTGACGGCCAGTCATCTGTTGACCATCCGCGCCACCCTGGACGACTGGCTCGCCCCCGGTGCCGTGGGCCACACCGATGACCTGTTGAAAATGTTGCGCCCCACCTACAGCCGGCGGCGCCTGGCTTTCTACATTGGCTATGAAGGCCGTTCACCGGGGTTTACACGCATGGACTTCACCCTGCCAGCGCCCCTCGATCCCTCCTGGCGCGTGAGCACCCGCGAAAACGCCAGTGCCAGAGCCCAGGTGGTGCAGGCGGTGATTGCCCAGATGCTGGAACAACAGGGGTTTGTCATCCGCTCGATTGAAAAGCGCATGGGCGGGCAGTACTCGGTGGATTACTTCTGCACGCACCCCAAATCCAACGCCAGGTACTACGTGCTCACGCGCTGGGTGAAGGACAGCACGGTCAACCTGCGGTCCGCCACCAGCGTGCAACTGACTGACGAATGGTTCAGGCGGCGCAGTGTGGCGCGCACTTATTCGGAGCATATGCCCGAGATCAGTCGGGCATTGAATCAGAACCGCCTGGTCAAGATCATTGCCGGTATCCAGTGGACATCGCGTTCCAACCCGACGGTGTTTTTCGTCAAGTTCGGCGGGGTCAGCTCTTGAGCAACGACAGCGCGCCTGCGCCACCGAACAGCCCGGCGCTGACCCGGTTGAACCAGCCCTGGCCCTTGCCACTGCGCAGGTAGCGCGCAGCGCCGTGGGCACTCAAGCCGTAGGCCAGCTTGCACAGCAGGTCGAGCACGGTCCAGGTGGCGATCATGATCAGCAACTGCGCCAGGAACGGCTGCTGGCTGTTGAGAAACTGCGGCAGGAACGCGGCAAAGAACAGGATGTCCTTGGGGTTGCTGGCGCCCAGCACAAACGCGCGCCCGAACAGGGCGCGAAAGCGTGGCGTCGGCGCGGCCTGCGGGACGTCGGCGCCCTGGCTTGGCTGGCGCGACTGCTGCCAACTCTGCCAGGCAAGGTAAAACAGGTACAGCGCGCCGACGATCTTCAGCGCGCTGAACAGATGTTCCGAGGCCAGCAGCAGGGCGCCCAGGCCCAGCGCTGAAGCGCTGAGCAGGCAGATCGAGGCGCTTACGCCACCGAGGAAGGCGGGGTAGGAGCGGCGCAAGCCATAGTTGAGGCTGTTGCTGATCATCAACAACGACAGCGGCCCGGGGATCAGGATAACCACCAATGCAGCGCCACTGAACAACAACCAGGTTTCCAGACTCATGCCTAACACCTCTTATAGAAATATGAATTTCGCGATGAAAATCGCGCACAGTACCCACAAGCTGACGGAAATCTCGCGGTACTTGCCGGTACCGGCCTTGAGGGCCACGTAGGTGATAAACCCCAGGGCAATCCCATCGGCGACCGAGAACGTCAGCGGCATCATGATCGCGGTGACAATCGCCGGGATGCTGTCGGTGGCTTCATCCCAATTGATATGGGCCATGCTTGCCATCATCAGCATTGCCACGTAAATCAGCGCACCTGCGGTGGCATAGGCCGGAATCATCCCGGCCAGCGGTGCAAAAAACATCGCGGCTACAAACAGCACGCCGACGGTGACGGCCGTCAACCCGGTACGGCCACCTGCGGCCACGCCCGCAGCACTTTCCACGTAGCTGGTCACCGGCGGAACACCGACCATGGCACCGAACACGCTGGAGGCACTGTCGGCCTTCAATGCGCGGGACAGGTTGTCGATCTTGCCGTCGGCATTGACCAATCCGGCCCGTTGCGCGACGCCCATCAGTGTACCTGCGGTGTCGAACATGTGTACAAAAAGAAAAGCAAATACCACGCTGATCATGCTGACATTGAATACACCCGCTATATCCATCGCCATCCAGGTCGGCGCCAGGCTCGGCGGCGTGGAGATAAAGCCGTTGTAGTGCACCAGCCCCAGGCCCCAGCCGGCCAGTGTCACGGCGATGATGCTGATCAGGATGGCGCCAAAAACCCGGTGGTAGCTGAGGATGGCGATCAGCAGGAAGCACACCGCCGCCAGCAATGGCGCCGGCTCGTGCAGTGAACCGAGCTTGATCAAGGTCGCCGGGCTTTCGACGATGATGCCGGCGGTCTTCAGGCCGATCACCCCGAGGAACAGGCCGACGCCGGCGCCCATGGCGTGGCGCAGGCTCACGGGGATGCTGTTGAGCAGCCATTCACGCACCCGCGACAGGGTCAGGAACATGAACAGCACGCCGGAGATAAACACGGCGCCGAGCGCGGTCTGCCAGGTGTAGCCCATGGTGCCGACCACGGTGTAGGTGAAAAACGCATTCAAACCCATGCCTGGCGCCAGGCCCACCGGCCAGTTGGCGTACAGGCCCATCAACAGGCAACCGAGTGCGGCGGCGATGCAGGTGGCGACGAACGCCGCACCGTGATCGATGCCCGCGTCGGCCATGATGTTGGGGTTGACGAAGATGATGTAGGCCATGGTGATGAAGGTGGTGAGGCCGGCGATCAGCTCGGTCTTCACTGTGGTGCCATGCAAGCGCAGTTTGAACAGGCGTTCCAGCCAGCCGTTTGGTGAGGGGGCAAGGTCCAGCGTCGAGGCTTCGGATTTGCGGCTATCCACAGCGAGTACTCCTCAAGCATTTTATTGTTATGGCCAGCGCCGAAGCGCTGAGAGGTACTGGCGGGTTTGTTGACCAATAGGTCAGGAACTCGCACGAAGCGAATTATGCTTTTGTATACAAATAAAGCAAATAATGTTTTCTATCTGCTGCACGAAAGAGATGAAAGGCAACCACACGATTGTGTGGTGAGCGGGCTTGCCCCGCGTTGGGGCGCGTAGCGGCCCCAGGAGAGTCACCACCGCATCAGGGTTGGTTGGCGAGCGCCTGATTCACCGCCAGCCACCCAACCACCGCGTCTTCGCCCGCGTCACTGAAGGCGCGTTGCAGCAACTTCACCTGCTCGCGGCGCAGTGACTGCTCGAAACGCAGGCCTTCCTCGGTCAACTCCAGCAGGCGTTTGCGCTTGTCTGTCTCGGACGCAACGCTGTTGACCAGGTGCATCTCCTGCAATTGACGCAGCGGTATGTTCAGCGCCTGCTTGCTCACGCCGAGCAGTTCCAGCAGTTCCTTGACGCTCAACGCCGGGTAGCGCGCAATGAAAAACACGATGCGCTGGTGCACCCGGCTCAGTCCACGGCGCTCGAGCATTTCGTCGGCTTTGGCGGTAAACGCCTGGTAGCCGAAGAAGAACGCTTCCATGGCGGCCTGCTGGGCGGTGGGGTTTTTAAGGTCAAGCATATTGACGTATCCGTGCGAGTCGTCGTAATTTCGGTCAACCAGTTTGACGTATTTCCCACAGTCTTCGCTACCGGTGACCCCATGGCCTTCTCTGAACGTGTTACGCGCCTCAAAAGCTCCCTGATCCGTGAAATCCTCGCGGCAGCCCAGCGTCCGGAAGTGATGTCGTTCGCCGGTGGCCTGCCGGCCGAAGCCATGCTGCCTGCCTTGAACTGGGACGACATGCCGCTGAACATCGGCCAATACGGCATGAGCGAAGGCGAACCGCAGCTGCGCGAACTGCTCGCCGCCGAGGCGCGTGCCCTGGGTGTACCGTGCCAGGCCTGCCAGGTGCTGGTGGTCAGCGGTTCCCAACAAACCCTGGACCTGGCGGCCAAGCTGTACATCGACAAGGGCACCCAGATTCTGTTGGAAGGGCCTACCTACCTGGCCGCGTTGCAGATCTTCCAACTGTTCGGCGCCGATTGCCTCACTGTGCCACTGGAAGCCGACGGCCCGGATCTGGCCGCGTTGCGTGCCAATCTTGAGCGCCATCGCCCGGCCTTCATCTACTTGATCCCAACGTTCCAGAACCCCTCGGCCGTGCGCTACAGCGAGGCCAAGCGCGAAGCCGTCGCCGCTTTGCTCGATGAGTTCGGCGTGACCCTGATCGAAGACGAACCCTACCGCGAGCTGACCTTCGACGGCGGCAGCGCCAAACCCATCGTCGGGCGCTTGAAAAAAGCCAGCTGGATCTACACCGGCACCGTGTCCAAGACCCTGTTGCCGGGGCTGCGCGTGGGCTACCTGATCGCCAGCCCGGATCTGTTCCCGCACCTGCTCAAGCTCAAGCAATCGGCGGACTTGCACACCAACCGCGTCGGCCAATGGCAGGCCATGCAGTGGATCGGCACGGAGCACTACCAGCAGCACCTGGCGCAACTGCGCAGCTTTTATCGCGAGCGCCGCGATGCTTTCCAGTCGGCGCTGGAGCGTCACTTCGCCGAGTTGGCCGACTGGCAGGTGCCCCAGGGCGGTTTATTCTTCTGGCTGACCTTGAAACAGCCGCTCGACACCCGCACCTTGTTGGCTCAAGCGCTCGACCAGGACGTTGCGTTCATGCCCGGTGAACCGTTCTTTTCCGAGCCCGACCGACACCTGGGTTCGTTGCGGCTCAATTTCAGCCACATCGACCCGGCCCGTTTGGATGAAGGTCTCAAGCGCCTGGCCGCGGTGATCCGTCAAGCACAGCACGCGCAAGCGGCATAAGGGGAGCCCCATGTACAAGGTTTATGGCGATTACAAGTCGGGCAACTGCTACAAGGTCAAATTGATGCTCAGCCTACTGGGCATTCCCTACCAATGGATCGATGTGGACATCCTCAAGGGTGACACCCAGACCGCCGAGTTCCTGGCGAAGAACCCCAACGGCAAGATCCCCGTGCTGGAGCTGGAAGACGGCACCTGCCTGTGGGAATCCAACGCGATCCTCAACTTCCTTGCCGATGGCAGCGAGTTCCTGCCCAGCGAACCGCGCCTGCGTACCCAGGTGTTGCAGTGGCAGTTCTTCGAGCAGTACAGCCATGAGCCGTACATTGCGGTGGCGCGGTTTATCCAGTTTTACCTGGGCCTGCCCGAGGATCGCCTGGAGGAATACAAGAAGCTGCACAAAGGCGGTTACAAGGCGCTCAAGGTCATGGAACGCCAACTGCAACTGACGCCGTACCTGGTGGGCGAGCAGTTCTCCATCGCGGATGTGGCGTTGTATGCCTATACCCATGTGGCGAATGAGGGTGGTTTTGACTTGGACGCTTATCCGGCGGTGCAGGCTTGGTTGAAGAGGGTTGCCAGCCATCCCAAGCATGTGGCCATGCTCGGTTAAACCTGTGGGAGGGGCTTGCCCCCGATTGCGGTGTATCAGTCAACTGATGTGTGACTGACACTCTGCTATCGGGGGCAAGCCCCCTCCCACATTCAGTTGTTCGTTCAGCAAGTCGAAACAACGCTGCGCCGCCGGGCTCAGGCCCATCCCGCTGCGAGTGATCAAGCCGATCTCGCGGTTCACCCCGGGATGATCGATGGGCATGCGCTTCAACCCCGCCAAGCTGTCCGCCGCCGATTCCGGCAGCACACTGATCCCCAACCCCTGGCGCACCAGCGCCAATACCGTCGACATGTAGTTGGCTTCCATGCCCGCGTTCATCGTCAGGCGTGTCTGATCGAACAGTGCATCCACTTGCTCGCGCACGCTGCTGTCGCGGCCGGTGAGGATGATCGGCTGGTCCGCCAGTTGCTCCAGGGTCAGTCGGCGATGGCGGGTGAGGGGGTGATCCACCGGCACGAACGCACACAGGCGATCGTTCAGCACCGGCACGAATTCCAGCCCGTGGCTGAGCCGAGCGCGCACACCTACGCCGAAATCCACCTCGCCGGAACGTACCTGGGCATGAATGCGATGGGCGACCAGGTCATGCAGGCGTACTTCGATTCCGGCAAAACGCTCGCGAAACAGGCGCAGCACCGGCGGCAGGCTGCCGGCACAGACCGAGGGCAGGGCGGCGATGGTCACCACGCCTCGGCGCAACGCCGCCAGGTCGCGGGACCCGCTGACGATGTTGTCCAGGTCCAGCAGCAGTTTTTCCATCGGCCCGCGGGCCTCCTGGCCGGCGACGGTGATGCTGACGTGGCGCGGGCTGCGGTCGAGCAAGGCGACGCCGAGCCAGTCTTCCAGTTGTTGCACCTGCACCGTCAGCGCAGAAGGCGACAGATGCAGCTCATTGGCCGCCTTGGTGAAACTGCCAGTACGGGCCACCGTAAGAAATGCCTGAATGTGTTGGATACTGTTCTTCATTTTGTTTTTCCGAACACTAACGGGTGAATATTCCAATTTACAAAGACTAACCTGCTTCCAATACTCCAGGGAAAACAATAACCGGCCAAAAAGGCCGCTCTGGAGTAACCCATGCTCGCTACCCTGGGTGTCATCACCATCCTGTGCCTGCTCGCTGCCGTCATGAGCAAACGCCTCTCGCCGCTGGTGGCCCTGATCGCCTTGCCGATCATCGCCGCACTGCTCGGCGGGTTCGGCCTGCAAACCAGTGCCTTCATCATCACCGGGATCAAGAACGTCGCCCCCGTGGTCGGCATGTTCGTCTTTGCGATTCTGTTTTTCGGGATCATGACCGATGCCGGCATGCTCGACCCCATCATTGATCGCATCCTGCGCACGGTAGGGACGCGTCCTACACGCATTGTTGTAGGCACCGCGACCCTTGCGCTGCTGGTGCACCTGGACGGCTCCGGCGCGGTGACCTTCCTGGTGACGGTGCCGGCCATGTTGCCGCTGTATACGCGGCTGGGCATCGATAAACGCATCCTCGCCTGCGTCTGTGCGATGGCCGCCGGGGTCAACTTCCTGCCGTGGACCGGGCCGGTGTTGCGTTCGTCCGCCGCCCTGCATGTGCCGGTGGCAGACCTGTTCCAGCCGCTGATCCCGGTGCAGATCGTCGGCCTGATCTTTGTGTTTGCCTGTGCCTGGTGGCTGGGCCGTCGCGAAGAAAAACGCCTGGGCCTCGGCGCCGGCTCCACGGTGGATGCGGTGCCGCAACGGGTGCTCAGCGACGACGACATCAAGCTGCGTCGCCCGCGCCTATTCTGGGTCAACCTGATCCTCACCGTGCTGGTGATGGTGGTGATGATTGCCGGCTGGGTCGACCCAGTGGTGATGTTCATGCTCGGCACCGTAGTGGCGTTGTGCATTAACTACCCGAACGTGGATGCCCAGCGTGCCCGCATCGATGCCCATGCCAAGACCGCTCTGACCATGGCCAGTATCCTGCTGGCCGCCGGGGTGTTCACCGGGATCATGCAAGGCACCGGCATGCTCAAGGCCATCGCCGAAGTGGCGGTGGCGCAGATTCCGGCGGGCCATGGCAAGTTGATCCCGGCGGTGGTGGGCTTCATTTCCATGCCGTTGAGCATGCTGTTTGACCCCGATTCCTACTATTTCGGCGTAATGCCGGTGATCGCCGAGGTCGGCAAGGCCCTGGGTGTCGATCCACTGCAAGTCGCCCAGGCCTCGTTGCTGGGGGTGCACACCACCGGTTTCCCGGTCAGCCCGCTGACGCCCGCGACCTTCCTGTTGGTGGGCCTGTGCAAGGTCGAACTGGCCGATCACCAGCGCTTCACCATTCCGTTTCTGTTTGCCGCGTCGGTGTTGATGACCCTGACCGCGTTGCTCCTGGGAGTGATTTGAGATGAAAACCTTGCGCATCGGTTCTGGTGCCGGCTATTCCGGTGACCGTATCGAACCTGCGGTCGAGTTGGCCGAACACGGCGACCTGGATTACCTGGTATTTGAATGCCTGGCTGAACGCACCATCGCCTTGGCGCAACAGGCGCGTATCAGCGATCCGCAGGGCGGTTACGATCCGCTGCTGAGTGAGCGCATGCGCCGGGTGCTGCCGTTTGTGGGGGTGCAGACCGGGCGCCGTCGCCTGCGGGTGATCACCAATATGGGCGCGGCCAACCCAGTCTCGGCGGCGGCCGAAGTGCGGCGAATTGCGGGTGAGATGGGCCTGGATCTCAAGGTGCTCGCTGTGGTGGGCGACGATGTGTTGACGCTGTTGCAGCCTGATTTTTTGTTGGATAACGGCCAGACCGTCGGCTCTTTGGGCGAACGGTTGATCTCTGCGAATGCCTACCTGGGCGTCGACGGCATTCTGCAGGCGTTGCACGCTGACGCGGATGTGGTGATCACCGGGCGCGTGGCCGACCCCTCGCTGTTCCTGGCACCGCAGATGTTTGAGTTCGGCTGGACGGAGGATGATTGGCAGCGCTTGGGGCGCGGCACCTTGGTGGGGCATCTGCTCGAGTGTGCCGGGCAAGTCAGCGGCGGCTATTTTGCCGATCCGGGTTTCAAGGATGTGGATGACCTGGCGCGCCTGGGTTTCCCGCTGGCCGAGATTGATGCCGACGGTGAAGCCGTGATCACCAAGGTCACCGGCTCCGGTGGGCGGGTCAGCCGTGCCACCTGCACTGAGCAACTGATCTACGAAGTGCATGATCCGGCCGCGTACCTGACGCCGGATGTGACCGCCGACTTTTCTCAGGTGGGTTTTGTCGAGGAGGGCGCTGATCGTGTTCGTGCCCAAGGTGCTGGGGGGCGCTCGCGTCCCGCACAGTTGAAGGTGAGTGTTGGCTATCTGGACGGATGGATCGGTGAAGGGCAGATGTCCTACGGTGGCCCCGGTGCTGTCGCACGGGCACAGCTGGCGAGGGATGTCGTGCTCAAGCGCCTTGAGTTGATGGGGGTAAAGATGCAGGACGTGCGTGCCGAACTGATCGGCATGGACTCGCTGCACGGCCCGCGCAGCACGGTGGAGCCCTGGGAAGTGCGCCTGCGCGTGGCGGCTCGCTGTGAAGAGCGCAGCGAAGCGGTGCGCGTCGGCAACGAAGTGGAAACCCTTTATACCAACGGCCCGTCCGGTGGCGGCGGCGCGAGCAAGAGTGTGCGGCAGGTGGTGGCGGTGGCGTCGTTGCTGCTGCCGCGTAATGCGGTCAAACCGAGGATCGAAGCATGAAGCTGCACACACTGGCCCATTCCCGTACCGGGGATAAGGGCGACACGTCGAACATTTCGATCATTGCCTATCGTGCCGAGGATTACCCATTGCTCTGCGCACAGCTGACGGTTGAGCGCGTGGCCGCGTTCTTTGCCGACCAACTGGAGCCAGGCGCCGCACCGGTGCGGCGCTATGAACTGCCGAACGTGCAGGCATTGAACTTCGTGCTGCCGGGCATTCTGCGCGGCGGTGTCACCCGCTCGCTGGCGCTGGATGCCCACGGCAAGTGCCTGGGCTCCGCGCTGCTGGACATTGATTTGCCAATACTGAACTAAATGTGGGAGGGGACTTGCCCCCGATAGCAGAGTGTCAGTCACACATAAGTTGACTGATACACCGCCATCGGGGGCAAGCCCCCTCCCACATTGGTTATCCAGTGTCTGTCAGACCGCAGCGAAACGCTTGTCGAGGTAGTCGATGATCACCTTGGAATCATACATCCAGGTGGTCTGGCCATTTTCTTCAATGCGCAGGCACGGCACTTTGATCTTGCCGCCTTGCTCCAGCAGGGTCTGGCGGTCCTGCGCGTTGTTCTTCGCGTCCTTCAACGCCACCGGCACATTCAGGCGGTGCAGGGTGCGACGGGTCTTCACGCAGAACGGGCAGGCGTGGAACTGATACAGGGTCAGTTCCTTGGCCGCTGCATTCACCTGCGCCTGCTGTTCGGCGGGGCGCTGTTTTTTGCGGGGACGGGTCAGGAAGTCGCCCGCGATGATGATCTGGCCGAGGCCGACTCGAAGTGCTTTGACCAACATGGTGTAAACCTCTTGCCCATAACTGAGGGGCGGCAGCTTACCTGAATTCTGCGGGCGAAAAAAAACCGGCGATGAACGCCGGTCTTTTCCTACGCAGCCCGTTATTTGATCAGGCTGAGGAATTCGCTGCGGGTCGCCGCGTTTTCGCGGAACTCACCCAGCATCACCGAAGTGATCATCGACGAATTCTGTTTCTCCACACCGCGCATCATCATGCACATGTGCTTGGCTTCAATCACCACGGCCACGCCCAGGGCGCCGGTGACTTGCATCACCGCATCGGCGATCTGGCGGCTGAGGTTTTCCTGGATCTGCAGGCGGCGCGCATACATGTCGACAATCCGCGCGACCTTGGACAGGCCCAGCACTTTGCCGCTGGGGATGTAGGCAACGTGCGCCTTGCCGATAAACGGCAGCAGGTGGTGTTCGCACAGCGAGTACAACTCGATGTCCTTGACCAGCACCATTTCGCTGTTGTCGGAGCTGAACAAGGCACCGTTGGTGACTTCTTCGAGTGTCTGCTCATAGCCGCGGCAAAGGTACTGCATCGCCTTGGCGGCACGTTTTGGCGTGTCGAGCAGGCCCTCGCGGGAAACGTCCTCGCCGAGTTGGCCGAGGATCGCGGTGTAATTCTGTTCCAGGGACATGAAACTACCTGTGGGATTTTCGCAAAGCGCAAGGTTACGGTGGCGGGCACATCGCTGCAAGCCTGACGATGGCACTTGTTACTCGTCGCGCCCTTCCATCATGGTCCGCTTGAGCATCACATACACCGCCCCCGCGCCGCCGTGACGAGCCTGGCACGAGGTAAAGCCGAGTACCTGGGCGTGCTGGCGCAGCCAGGTGTTGACATGGCTCTTGATCATCGGCCGCTTGCCGTCCAGCCGCACGGCCTTGCCGTGGGTGACGCGCACGCAGCGGATTTCGAACTTGGTGGCTTCGGCGAGGAAGGCCCACAGGGTTTCCCGGGCTTTTTCCACGGTCATGCCGTGCAGGTCGAGGCTGCCTTCGAACGGGATCTGGCCGATCTTGAGCTTGCGCATCTGGCTTTCCTGCACACCGTCGCGGGCCCACATCAGCTCGTCTTCGGGGCCGACGTCGATCACGAACTGGTCCGACAGGCCGTCTACGGTGGTGGCATCGGTGCGCACGGTCGCGGCCTGGCGCAGCTTGGCGATCTGCGCGCGGTCGGCCTTGGGTTTGCCAGTGTCGGCGCGGTCGTGCTTGATCGGCTTGACGCCGCGCAACTCGTTTTTGAACAGGGAAAAATCGTCGTCTTGCATGTCAGCCTCCGCGAAGGGCGGGCAGTTTACCTAAATCGCGGCGGCCGGGGCGCAGGAAACGCTATCCAAGCGCCATCAGTCGTGTTTTTTCATCAGGTGCGAAGCGATGTTAAGCGACAACGGCTGGCGCATTTTCCGACGGCTGCGCCGCCACAACCATACGCCCAGCCACAGTACCAGCAGCCCGATCCCCAGCAGGATAGCCGAGCCACCAGGGCTGGCATTCAGCTCGCCAAGGGCCGGCGAGTGACCAGACAGACCGGCGCCACCAGCGCCGGCCAACAGCAGACCTACGATCGCCAGCAGCGCGGCGATGCCGGCTACCAGGCGCAGACGCCAGTTGCTCGGGCCCTTGGGGCGCAAGCGACGAGCATCAAAACCATCGGATATCTTCATTCCGACCTTTCCTCCAGGGTATCGGCCCTTGGACCGGACAATACACAGGTTGTTCCGGGACGAGGGGTAAATGCGCCAAATGAAAAGGCTTTGCGGATGAGCGGGGCAATAAACATTGTCGCACCGCTCATCAGAAGGTCGATCAGATCAGATCTTTGGTCAACGCCAGGGTGGCGAAGTTGTCGGCCATGATGGCCATTTCGGTCTGCTGTACGTGCTCGGCGCTGAGGATGCCGCCTTTGTAAGGCAGGTCGCGGGTGGCGCAGGCGTCTTCCACCAGGGTGCAGCGAAAGCCCAGGTTCTTGGCGGCACGCACGGTGGTGCTGACGCTGGAGTGGCTCATGAAACCGCAGACGATCAGGTCCAGGGAACCGAGGTCCTGCAGGTGTTTTTCCAGGCCAGTGCCGTGAAATGCGCTGGGCAGCAGTTTGCCGATGATGGTTTCGTCGCCCTCAGGCTCGAGGCCCGGGATGAACTCACCCCGTTCGCCTTGAGGGTCGAACAAGCCGCCAACGGTGCCCAGGTGACGCACATGCACGATCGGGCGCCCGGCGTTGCGCGCTGCGGCGACCAGTTGCTTGATGTTACCAACGGCCGCGTCCATGCCCGAGAGGGCGAGCGGGCCGCTGAGGTATTCCTTCTGGGCGTCGATGATCACGAGGGTCGCGTGGCTGAGGTTCGCTGCTGCGTAACCACGACCGCTGAGTTGAAACATCGTCTTTGGAACGGACATTCTGGGGCTCCTGTGAGGGGGGCTTTTGCGACATTGTCCACTGGCTGAGCGGTTCTGTGAATCGCTACCATCGTAAGGTACGCCGTTGTTGACGTGCAGCCATGTCAAGAGGTGGGCCTGTTTAACACAATGATGGCAATTTGGATGAAATCCGACGGATGGGCGCGGCTTTTCGTACATCGTCGGTACAGGTGAAGGCTGTTAGAATCGCCAGTCGTTTTTTCCAGGAGCTTGTCCCCGTGATCACATCCCGCCTGCGCACTTTGCGCGACCATATTCGTTGGGCTGTCAGCCGTTTCCATGGGGAAGACCTGTTTTTCGGGCATGGCACTGACAATGCCTGGGACGAAGCCCGGCAACTGGTGCTCGGTGCCTTACACCTGCCGTGGGAGATTGCCGACAGCTATCTGGATTGCAACCTGGAAGAAGAGGAAGTCTCCCACGTGCAGCGTTTGCTGCATCGCCGCATCCATGAGCGTGTGCCAACTGCTTACCTGCTGAAGGAAGCCTGGTTCTGCGGCATGTCGTTCATCGTCGACGAGCGCGTGCTGATCCCGCGTTCGCCGATTGGCGAGCTGATCGAAAACCGCTTCGAACCCTGGCTGGCTCAGCCGCCCGCCCGCATCCTCGACCTGTGCACAGGCTCCGGCTGCATCGGTATCGCCTGCGCCTACGAGTTTCAGGACGCCGAAGTGGTGCTGGGCGACTTGTCGTTCGAAGCCCTGGAAGTGGCCAACCAGAATATCGAGCGGCATGGCGTCGATGAGCGCGTCTACACCGTGCAGGGTGACGGTTTCGACGGCCTGCCGGGCCAGCGTTTTGACCTGATCGTGTCGAACCCGCCGTATGTGGATGCCGAAGATTTCGCCGACATGCCGGATGAGTACCAACACGAACCGGAGCTGGGCCTGGCCTGTGGCGATGATGGCTTGAACCTGGTACGGCGCATGCTGGCCGAAGCGGCAGACCACCTGACCGAGAAGGGCTTGCTGATCGTGGAAGTGGGCAACAGCCAGGTGCACGTCGAGGCGTTGTACCCGGAAGTGGACTTCGCCTGGCTGGACTTCCAGCGCGGTGGGCATGGGGTGTTCATGCTGACGGCTGAGCAATGCCGTCAGCATCAGGCCGTCTTCGCCGCCCGCGTTTAACCCACCTTACTGAACGAATAGGGCCAATGTGGGAGGGGGCAAGCCCCCTCCCACATTCAGGCCTTATTTCAAGGCATAGACTCATTTCAGCGGTGCGTAGCAATCCAGATCAACAACCCCGCCTGAAACACCGTAAACGCCACCAGGCAGGTGATGGTAAAGCGCAACCCGCTGTCCTCACGCTTGAACTTGGTGACCTTTTCCTCTTCCTTGCGCAGCTTCACTTCCTGCTCGGCCAGGTTCTGCTCGGCCTGTTGCAGCATCTGCGCCGCTTCAAGAATCTCCACAAACTGGACCTTCTCGGTGTTCCAACTATCCAGCACATCACCGACCTTGCCCGGCTGCACGTTACCTTTCAGGTGCTGTACATCGGCGTAGGCCACATCAAAGCCCTGGATGCGCAGGAAGTGATCGCGGCGCAGGCGGGTGGCCTCGTTCAACGCATCTTTGTTGGCCAGGTCGACGCCGTCGACGCGGTAGTGTGACCACTTCTTCTTCGCCCACGCGGCGCCCTGAGCTACCAGGAAGCGACCGATACCCCGGTTGGCCGGTTCGATTTCCAGGCTGTTGCCCGGGCCGAAGTGCACGCGGTGCTTGTCGTGGTCGACCCAGATATCCAGGTGGTTCTGCTCACGGCGCACGCGCTGCCCTGGCAGTTGGATGACCATGCGCAGCAGGCTGTGGTGTTTGTCATTGCGTTCGGCATAGCCGAACTGCACGAAGCGCAACGGCCGCACGCCGGTGGCGCGGTCGGTGGCCAGGGGCGCCAGGCGCAGCATCTTGAAATGCTCGGCCTGGACATCCGCCCACGGCAAGGGCGCCGCGTCGACGGCCTCGGTTTTTTCTGCCGGGGTGTCGGCGGTGGATTCCGGTGTTGCTTCAGTGGTTGTCATGCGGCGCGATCCTGTCCAAGCCCGGCGAGCCGACAGTCTTTTTGCTGTCGACTCAGTGCTTATCGGCCGTTTTTCCCAGGACTGGAGGCAAATTGTCGCTTAACGGGGTTGAAGTCCGTCGATAAAGCGCACGATGCGGCTGCCCAGCTCGGCGGCAAGGGGCAGTTGCGGATCGTTGTAGGAGGCCAATTGCTGCTTCACGTCGTTGGGCACAATGCGCATCACGTGGTTCATGCCTTCGATCACCGCCAGCTGTGCGTCGGGCTTGGCCTTTTTCAATTGCTGGGCGTCGCTCACACCCACCTGGATATCGTTGGTGCCCTGGATGATCAGCGCGGGCATGCGCAACTGGGCGAAAGCGGCCGAAGGGTCGGCACGGAACAGGCTGATCAGGTACGGCTGCACGCTGGGGCGGAAAATGCCTTCCAGCGGGCCGGGTACATCGGCGTCCACCTGGCCGGCCTTGAGGTGATCGAGGATCTCGTTGCTGCGCAGCAACAGGGCAGGGGGCAGGTGATCGGCCAACTGCTGGCGTATCACCTGGTCCACCGGGCGTGCGCTGCCGGACAACGAAATGACGCCGGCCGGGTCCAGTTGCGGCGCGGCGAGGGCCGCCACCAACGCCCCTTCGCTATGGCCCAGCACAATCAGCGGGCCAAAGCGTTGGTCGGTCTTGAGCAACTTGCCCCAGGCCACGGCATCGGCCGCGTAGGCCTCCAGGGTCAGGTTGCGTTCATCCGGCGTGGCCGCCAGGCTGGCCGCGACGCCGCGCTTGTCGTAGCGCACGCTGGCGATGTTGTGCCGCGCCAGCACCCAGGCGAGGCGCTTGAGGCTGTCGTTGCGCGCGCCGTCGGCACTGTTGCCGTTGCGGTCGGTAGGGCCGGAGCCAGGGATGATCAGTACAACCGGGACTGGCTTATCGGATTTGGGCAACAAGAGTGAGCCAAACAGCTCGCCACTGCCGGTGTCCAGGCTGATGGGCCTTTGCAGCACGACAGGAGAGGCAGCGAAGCCAACACTGGAAAACAGGGTGAGGGTCAAAAGCAGAACTCGCAGCATCATCGCGCCATCATGAGGAAGGTGCCGGTTGGACCAAGGTCTACCGGTAAGGTTTCGAGGATGAACTACTCGGTTAGCCTGCGTATACTGGCCGCCTTAAGTTATTACGGTTGACTTGATTCAACTGATTTCACGGAGCGCCCTGCATGTCCGGCAATACCTTCGGCAAGCTGTTCACTGTCACCACCGCGGGCGAAAGCCATGGCCCGGCGTTGGTCGCCATTGTCGACGGCTGCCCGCCCGGCCTCGAGCTGTCCCTGGAAGACCTGCAGCGTGACCTCGACCGCCGCAAGCCCGGCACCAGCCGCCACACCACCCAGCGCCAGGAGCCCGACGAAGTCGAGATTCTCTCCGGGGTGTTCGAAGGCCGCACCACCGGCTGCGCCATCGGCCTGCTGATCCGCAACACCGACCAGAAGTCCAAGGACTACTCGGCGATCAAGGACCTGTTCCGCCCGGCTCACGCCGACTACACCTACCACCACAAATACGGCGAGCGTGACTACCGTGGCGGCGGCCGCAGTTCGGCCCGCGAAACCGCCATGCGTGTGGCCGCCGGTGCCATCGCCAAGAAATACCTGGCCACCCAGGGCATCGTGATCCGTGGCTACATGAGCCAACTGGGCCCGATTGAAATCCCCTTCAAGACCTGGGACAGCGTTGAAGACAATGCCTTCTTCAGCCCGGACCCGGACAAAGTGCCAGAGCTGGAAGCCTATATGGATCAGTTGCGCCGCGACCAGGATTCCGTCGGCGCCAGGATCACCGTGGTGGCCGAGGGCGTGAAGCCGGGCCTGGGCGAACCGATCTTCGACCGCCTCGATGCGGAACTGGCCCATGCGCTGATGAGCATCAACGCGGTCAAAGGCGTTGAAATCGGCGCCGGTTTCGCCTGTGTGTCCCAGCGTGGCACCGAGCATCGCGACGAACTGACCCCGCAGGGTTTCCTCAGCAACAACGCGGGGGGCATCCTCGGCGGTATTTCCTCGGGCCAGCCGATTGTGGCGCACCTGGCGCTCAAGGCCACGTCGAGCATCACCACGCCGGGCCGTTCCATCGATGTGCACGGCAACCCGGTGGATGTGATCACCAAAGGCCGCCACGACCCCTGCGTCGGCATCCGTGCCACGCCAATTGCCGAAGCGATGATGGCCATCGTGTTGATGGACCACCTGCTACGCAATCGCGGGCAAAACGCCGATGTGCGCGTGAGTACGCCGGTGCTGGGCCAGCTGTGACTGTGGTGAGCGAGCTTGCTCGCGCTGGGCTGCGCAGCAGCCCCTGACATGACTCCATCTCTCCCATACTGGCGCCTCTCCAGCTTCTACCTGTTCTACTTCGCCCTCCTGGGGGCGACCGCGCCGTTCCTGGCGCTGTACTTCGATCACCTGGGGTTCTCCAGCGCGCGCATCGGCGAGCTGGTGGCCATCCCCATGCTGATGCGCTGCGTGGCGCCCAACCTGTGGGGCTGGCTGGGCGACTACACCGGCCGGCGCCTGACTATCGTGCGTTTTGGCGCGGTGTGCACCCTGGCGAGTTTTTCGCTGATCTTCGTCAGCCACACCTACGCCTGGCTGGCCATGGTGATGGCGCTGCATGCGTTCTTCTGGCACGCGGTACTGCCGCAGTTTGAAGTCATCACCCTCGCGCACTTGCAAAAGCAGACGTCGCGCTACAGCCAGATTCGCCTGTGGGGCTCCATCGGATTCATCCTCACCGTGGTGATCATGGGGCGCCTGTTCGACTGGCTGAGCCTGGATATCTACCCGGTGGTGGTCGTGGTGATCATGGCCGGCATTATCGGCGCCAGCCTGTGGGTGCCGAATGCGCAGCCCACGACCCAGGGTAATCGTCTGGCGGGCGACGGCTTCCTCAAGCAATTGCGCAGCCCCGGCGTGCTGGCGTTTTATGCCTGTGTGGCATTGATGCAACTGAGCCACGGCCCCTACTACACGTTCCTCACGCTGCACCTGGAACACCTGGGTTACAGCCGGGGCTTGATCGGCATGCTGTGGGCCTTGGGTGTCGTGGCGGAAGTGTTGATGTTCCTCGGCATGAGCCGCATCCTCACGCGCTTTTCGGTGCGTCGGGTACTGCTGGCGAGTTTCCTGTTGGCGGCGCTGCGCTGGTTGCTGCTCGGGTCGTTTGCCGAGTATTGCTGGGTGCTGTTGCTGGCACAGGTGATGCACGCCGCTACGTTCGGCAGCTTTCATGCGGCCTCGATTGCCTTTGTGCAACGCAGTTTTGGTGACCGCCAACAAGGCCAGGGCCAGGCGCTTTACGCCGCCCTGGCCGGCACCGGCGGTGCGCTGGGTGCGCTGTATGCCGGCTACAGCTGGAACCTGTTGGGGCCGACCCTGACCTTCAGCATCGCGAGCCTCGCGGCCCTGGCCGCCGCCCTTATCATCGGTCTTCGATTGCACGAGCAGAACCAAGGAACCCTTCAATGAGCTATGTCGCCGTCTACTCCGTTGCTTCACCAGACACCCCGAACAAGGTCCTCACCCACTACGAGGATATTGCTGCGACCCTGGCCGAGCACGGCGTGCGTTTTGAGCGTTGGCAGCCTGTCCCCATCGAGAAGGGGGCCACAGATGCGCAATTGATTGCGGCGTACCAGGCGCAGATTCAGGCCTTGGGCTACGCAGATGCGCGTGTGCTCAAGGTGACGGAGGATCATCTCCAGAAGGCCGAAGTGCGTGCGGGTTTTCTTGCTGAGCGCCGCTACAGCGAGGATACCGTACGGTTCATCATTGCTGGCCAGGGGCTGTTTTCCCTGCACATAGGCGATTACGTATACGCCGTGCGCTGTGAGAAAAACGACCTGTTGGTGATCCCGGCCGGTATGGCGCACTGGATTGACATGGGTGAGAACCCGCACTTTGTCACGCTGCGCCTGTGCAATACGGCTGAAGAATGTACACCGGAGTTCACCGAGGACGATATTGCCAGTCGTTTTCCCGGCCTCGACGACTAATCCCCACTTATCAAAAACTACAACCCCTGAAGGTTGGAAGTTGCTGTGGGAAGAAACTTAAACTTCTGTAAGGCTCGGATGTTTATGCGCGGGCCTGCGCCTTAATACCATTCGTTATGTAACCCTCTGCGGCATCAATGTTTATGTCACCTGTCAATAGGAGGAATCCGAAGGTGGTGCGGCATGAGCCAGAAAAAGGAGAGGATCTAATGAGCGGCCCCAAGGAATCGTATCTACCGCCGTATTCAGTGCCTAATGCAATCAGGCGACGTTTGAACCTGGCGGGCAAGGCCCTGACGCCAGCGGAGTTGGAAATCCTGCGCTGGGCTTCGGAAGGCAAGACCGTCTGGGAGATCAGCCAGATACGCGCTACGTCTGAAGCAACCGTGAAGTTCCACCTGCGCAATATCTACTGCAAGCTGGAAGTGACCAATCGGGTACAGGCCGTCAATGAAGCCAGCCGCCAAGGGCTGTGTTGAACCCATGAAAAAGGGCCGCGACGCTAGAGGCGTCGCGGCCCTTTTGGGTATCTGGAGCTTAAGCCGAGTGGTAGGTCGGCAAGGCAAAGCGGTTCTGGCTTTGCAGCATCGAAATCTGCGGCAGCTCGCTGGCCTGTTCTGCCAGGTCGCGGCGAATGGCGCTGATAACCCATGTCAGCTGGTCGGCAGTGTGCAATTGCTGGTAAGAGATCGAACGCTTGACCTGTTTACCCTCGCTGTTGCGCAGGGTCAGCAGGATGCCGCCGTCTGGACGAGGCTGGGTGGTGACATCGTAGTTGGAGAATACTGAAGCGAATTTATCTTGGATCAGGCTCATGTCTATCAGCTCCGTTGGCTCAAGTTGGCAAGCATGGAGAGATAGGTGCAGTGATTGTGCCAGCTAATGGTTTAAATAAATATCGTTATAAATCAACATCTTATAAGAATTCAAGATTTTCGGATTCGTGCAATTTGCATGAATGGCCATCATGCATCCTGCATTTTGCGTGGCTATGCACGCTCGAGCAGGCGCTTCACTCCTCATAAAGACTGCCCTTGGCTGGCTAAATTCCTTTTTTTAGCGCTCGCTTATCGGGATACAAAACTTTTCAAATCCTGCGTGTACAGCCGAAGAGGGCCTGACGTACTTTTCTGCAAGGTTTACGCACAATAAGAAAAAGGACGTTCCCATGAGCCACGCGCAAAACGACATGATCACCTGGGGCATGATGCTACGTAAGGTGCCGGCCATTGTTCGCGCTTTGCCTCGCGTGGTGCGCGGCATGCGGGCCGCCAATGTCACCGACCCTGCGCAGCCCTGTGGCCTGGGCTGGCATTTTGAACAAGCCACCCTGCGTAACCCGGATGGCACAGCCTTGTTGTACGGCGACCGCGTGCTCAGCTACAGCGAAGCCAACCAACAGGCCAACCGCATGGCCCACCATCTGCAAGCCCAGGGCATCGGCAAGGGCGACGTGGTGGCGATCTTTATTGAAAACCGTCCCGAGTTGCTGCTGAGCGTGCTGGCCGTGGCCAAGTTGGGCGGCATCTGCGCGATGCTCAATACCGCGCAAACCCAGGCGGCGCTGCTGCACAGCCTCAACCTGGTGAACCCGGTGGCGATTGTGGCCGGTGCGGAACTGGTGGCTTCTTATGACGCGGTACGTGAGCAGGTGAGCATTCCTGTGGAACGGACCTGGTTTGTCGCGGACCAGCAAGCCAATGCGCTGCCCGACGGTTATTGTGACCTGGTGGCAGCCAGCGCCGAATGCCCGGTGGACAACCCGCCGAGTACCGCGCAGATTTTCTTCAACGACCCCTGCTTCTATATCTACACCTCCGGCACGACCGGGCTGCCCAAGGCCGGCATCATGAAACATGGTCGCTGGACCAAGACCGCTGTCAGCTTCGGCAGCATTGCGCTGGACATGGGGCCGGAGGATGTTCTTTATTGCACCCTGCCGCTGTACCACGCCACCGGCCTCTGCGTGTGCTGGGGCTCGGCGATTGTCGGCGCGTCCGGGTTCGCTATCCGGCGCAAGTTCAGCGCCAGCCAGTTCTGGGAGGATGCGCGCAAATTCAAGGCGACCACCCTCGGCTATGTCGGCGAATTGTGCCGCTATCTGCTCGATCAGCCGGCCACCGGAAACGACCGTGACCACCGCGTGACCAAGATGGTTGGCAATGGCCTGCGTCCTGGTGTGTGGGCGCAGTTCAAGGCGCGTTACGGCGTGGAGCATGTCTGTGAGTTGTATGCCGCCAGCGACGGTAATATCGGTTTCACCAACATATTGAATTTCGACAACACCGTCGGCTTTTGCCTGCAACACTGGGCGTTGGTGGACTATGCCCACGACAGCGGTGAGCCGATCCGTGGCAGTGATGGTTTCATGCATAAAGTGAAGACCGGCGGGCAGGGCTTGTTGCTGGCCAGGATCGATGAAAAGTCGCCCTATGACGGTTACACCGACCCGGAGAAAAACCGCAAGGTGATCCTCACGGATGTGTTCGAGAAGGGCGACCGCTACTTCAATACCGGCGACCTGGTGCGCAGCATCGGCTTTGGCCATGCACAGTTTGTCGACCGCCTGGGCGACACCTATCGCTGGAAGGGTGAAAACGTCTCCACCACCGAAGTGGAGAACATCCTGCTGCAACACCCGCAGATCGCCGAAGTCGTGGCCTATGGCGTGGAAATCGAAAACACCAACGGCCGTGCTGGCATGGTCGCCATCACCCCGAGCGAATCGCTGGCTGCCCTGGACATGCGCGAGTTGCTGCAATTCGCTCATGGCCAGTTGCCGCACTATGCCGTGCCGTTGTTCCTGCGCATCAAGGTGAAGATGGAAACCACCGGCACCTTCAAATACCAGAAGGTGCGGCTCAAGGAGGAGGCCTTCGACCCGGACAAGGCCGGCAATGACCCGGTCTATGCCTGGCTGCCGGGGTCGGACAGTTATGTGCCAGTCACCGGGCAGTTGCTGGCGCAGATCCAGGGTGGGCATTTCCGCTATTAAAGGAGCGCTATTGATTCTGCCTATGGCTGCTTTTGACAAAAAAGCCATGACAGGGGGGAACTCCCTCGCGACACTGGGCGCCATATAAAGCACCAGACAAGGAGCCCCACATGTCAGACCAAGCCAAACAAATGACCGAAGACGAAGCCGCCGAATTTGCCGAGCAGGTCTTCGACGTTGCCCGTAAAGGCGACGCCGCCATGCTCGCTGCGCTGCTGGCCAAGGGCTTGCCGGCCAACTTTCGCAACCATAACGGCGACACCTTGCTGATGCTCGCGGCCTACCACGGCCACGCCGAGGCGGTAAAAGTGCTGCTGGAGTTCAAGGCCGATCCGCAGATCGCCAACGACAAGAACCAGCTGCCGATGGCCGGTGCAGCGTTCAAGGGCAACCTGGACGTGGTCAAGGCGCTGATCGAAGGGGGCGCGCCGGTGGATGCCGCGTCTTCCGATGGCCGTACGGCGTTGATGATGGCGGCGATGTTCAACCGCGTCGAGATGGTCGATTACCTGCTGGGCCAGGGCGCTAACCCCAAGGCCACCGACGCCAATGGCGCCACCGCACTGGCTGCCGCGCAGACCATGGGCGCGGTGGATACGGCGGCGCAGTTGCAGAAACTGGTGTAGGCTACGCGCCCTCAAAAGCCAGCCCGCTACAGGACCATTCCCATGAAAACCGCCCTCGTCGAACTCATCAGCAAAATCAGCGCCGGCGTCATGGGCGAGGACGAGGTGGCGCGCATCGCCGATGAAGCGGCCCAGGCCTACGCCGACCCGGCCGCGTTTCTGGCGGCCAACCCGGATATCAACTACGACGACACCTTCCCCATCCCACTCGGTGAGTGGGTGGTGGTCGGCAGCCTGCCGGACACCGTACTGTTCCAGGCCGACACCTATGGCGACCTGTTCGCGCAGATCGTCGCGTCGTTCGGCCCCGGCGTGGCGTTCAACCTCAAGCCCAAGCAACTGGCCAAGACCGAAGACCTGACCGCACTCAACCGCATCCAGATCCAGATGAGCGCCCTCAGCCCCGAGGATGGCGGCTATGTGCTGCTCAACTTCAGCCAGCTGCTGGATGACGAAATCCAGGCAGTACTGGTCTACGGCAACGACCTGCCGCGCGTGCTGGAGCTGTGCGCCGAAGTGGGCATCAAGGGCGAACCGTCCCTGGAAGCGCTGAAAGTGGCCGTTCACGTCTGAAATAAAACGGAACCCCCGCCAGGGCTGACTATCCTACAAGGGCATGCCCTCACTTAGGAGCGACACCATGGGTTCCACTTTTAACAGCTTGATCGGGCTGATCATCCTCGCGCTGGATATCTGGGCGATCATCAACGTGTTCAAAAGCGGCGCAAGCACGGGCGCCAAGGTGTTGTGGATCCTGTTGATCCTGCTGCTGCCGGTGCTGGGCCTGATCATCTGGGCGATTGCCGGGCCAAGGGGTAACGTGCGGATCTGATCGTGCGCCCGACCTGGCAGCTGTCGAGCCCTGGCTCGGCAGCTGCCAGGCTAGGGTTCTTCCCTTCAATTCATTTTGTGTTTCGAAATATTCGCTGCACACAATTTTCACATCCCGTCCAAGACAATTCGCCGGCTTTATCTTCCTGCCAAGGCCCTATTTCAAGAGCCACTAAAGGCGGAGCGCCGGTGCACGTTCAGTAATTAATAGCCTTGCCGCCGTTGATCGGGCACCATTCGCGCCACTGCATTACTTCGTCACTTAAACTTCCAATGGGTCCTGAAACGACATGGCAAACCCGGACGCCCTGAGTCAGCAGCGAGCTTCTAATCGCCTGCTGCAACCGACCGTCAAATCCCATCTGGCGTACACGCTGCTTTGCGCACTGGTCATGATGGTGATGTTCTCCCTGCTGCGCCTGGCGCTGCTGGTGTACAACCGCGAAATGATCCTCGACACGCCGGCCTCGACCTTCCTCGAAGCGTTCGGCAATGGCACGCGCTTTGACATCCGCTTCGTGATGTACGCGTTGGTCCCGCTGCTGCTGGCGCTGTTCAGCGTCCGCGCCATGGCCGCGCGTGGGTTCTTCCGTCTGTGGCTGACCGTCGCGTCCAGCATTGCCCTGTTCCTGGGCCTGATGGAAATGGACTTCTACCGCGAGTTCCACCAGCGCCTCAACGGCCTGGTCTTCCAGTATGTGAAGGAAGACCCCAAGACCGTGATGAGCATGCTCTGGTACGGTTTCCCGGTAGTGCGCTACCTGCTGGCCTGGGCCGTGGGTACGCTGATCCTGAGCATGGCGTTCAAAGGTGCCGACCGCGCCACACGTCCCCGTGGCCCGTTCAGCGGTGGCAGCATCGGCACCCGCCAGGTGGCGCCTTGGTACACGCGCATCGCGGTGTTCGTGGTCTGCCTGCTGATCGCCGTGGTCGCCATCCGTGGCACCCTGCGCCAGGGTCCGCCGCTGCGTTGGGGTGATGTCTACACCACCGACTCCAACTTCGCCAACCAGTTGGGCCTCAATGGCACCTTGTCACTGATTGGCGCGGCCAAGGCCCGCTTCGGCGAAGACCGTTCCAACGTCTGGAAGGCCACGCTCGACCAGCCGCTGGCCACCCAGACCGTGCGTGACATGCTGGTGCTGCCGCAAGAGAAGCTGGTGGATACCGACATCGCCGCCGTGCGCCGCGACTACATGCCGCCGGCCGAGAAGACCCTGCCGATCAAGAACGTGGTTGTGATCCTGATGGAAAGCTTCGCCGGTCACTCGGTCGGCGCCTTGGGTCGTCCAGGCAACATCACGCCGTACTTCGACAAACTGTCCAAAGAAGGCCTGCTGTTCGACCGTTTCTTCTCCAACGGCACCCATACCCACCAGGGCATGTTCGCCACCATGGCGTGCTTCCCGAACCTGCCGGGCTTCGAATACCTGATGCAGACCCCCGAAGGCAGCCACAAGCTGTCGGGCCTGCCGCAGTTGCTCAGCGCGCGCAAGTATGACGACGTGTATGTCTACAACGGCGATTTCGCCTGGGACAATCAGTCGGGCTTCTTCAGCAACCAGGGCATGACCAACTTCATCGGTCGCAATGACTTCGTCGACCCGGTGTTCTCCGACCCGACGTGGGGCGTCTCCGACCAGGACATGTTCAACCGTGGCCTGGAAGAGCTGAAGGCGCGTGAAGGCGGCAAGCCGTTCTATGCGTTGCTGCAAACCCTGTCCAACCACACGCCGTATGCGCTGCCGACGCCATTGCCAGTGGAGAAAGTCACCGACCGTGGCAGCCTCAACGAGCATTTGACCGCCATGCGCTACTCCGACTGGGCCCTGGGCCAGTTCTTTGAGAAGGCCCGCAAGGAGCCGTACTTCAAGGAAACCCTGTTCGTCATTGTCGGTGACCATGGCTTCGGCAACGAGCAGCAGATCACCGAAATGGACCTGGGCCGTTTCAACGTGCCGATGCTGATGATCGCGCCAGGCATGCAGGAAAAGTTCGGCGAGCGTGACCATACCGTAGGCACCCAGATCGACATCGTGCCGACCATCATGGGCCGCCTCGGTGGCGATACCCTGCACCAGTGCTGGGGCCGTGACCTGCTGAACCTGCCGGAAGGCGACAAAGGTTTCGGCGTGATCAAGCCATCGGGCAGCGATCAGACCGTGGCGCTGGTGACCGCAGACCGCATTCTGGTGCTGCCGAAGGAAATGCCACCGAAGTTGTGGGAATACGAACTGGGCGCGAACCCGACCGGTAAAGTGATCCCCGAGTCACCGGACGAGGCGGCGCTGAAGCAGAAACTTGAGTCGTTCCTGCAGACGGCTACCAAGAGTCTGTTGGATAACACTGCCGGTGTGGTCAACGGCAAGCCGGACTAATTAACCGGCCATAAAAAAGAGGCCCTTTAAAGGGCCTCTTTTTTTGTGCGTTTTACTGTAGGAGCGGGCCTGCCCGCGGAAGAATTCTAGAACAACACGTTAATCCGGAAAGCCCGCGTTATCGTTAACGACCTTCGCGAGCAAGCTCGCTCCTACAGGGGGTGGCGTTTATATGCGGCCGAGCAACAACAGCACCAGCAGCACCACCAACACCACGCCCAGGATACCCGACGGGCCATAACCCCAGTTGCGGGAGTGAGGGAATACTGGCAAACCGCCGACCAGTAGCAGGATCAGGATAATGATCAGAATGAGGCTCATGGTTTTTTTCCTTATTGGCCTTCTGCAAAGACCGGTTGTTTAACGATAGGCCCGAGTAATTAATACGGACGCCTTAACAACTCCGACTGTGGCCCTTCATAGAAAATTCAGTATTTTTTTAAAGCATTTCGCAAACGTGTTTATTTCTTTTAATGCGCTCGCAACTAAAACCTATTAGTTGAAAAATATTGAACTTAGGCTATACGCAAACATCCGACCCGGCCCACGGTTTGCCAGGGGCATTCATCACTCTGATGGTGGATGGGGGCAGGAAAAACCTTCGCTACACTGCCGGTCACTTCTTCTGTGAACCACAAGGCAACTTCCTATGCAAAATCGCATGATGATCACTGGCGCCGGGTCCGGCCTGGGTCGTGAAATCGCTCTGCGCTGGGCCCGTGAGGGGTGGCAGTTGGCCTTGTCGGATGTCAGTGAGCCCGGCCTGCAAGAAACCCTCAAGCTCGTGCGTAACGCCGGTGGCGAAGGTTTTATCCAGCGCTGCGACGTGCGCGACTACAGCCAGCTCACTGCATTCGCTCAGGCCTGTGAGGTCAAGCTGGGCGGTATCGATGTGATCGTCAACAACGCGGGCGTGGCGTCAGGCGGCTTCTTTGCCGAGTTGTCCCTGGAGGACTGGGACTGGCAGATCGCAATCAACCTGATGGGCGTGGTCAAGGGCTGCAAGGCATTCCTGCCGCTGCTGGAAAAGAGCAAGGGCCGCATCATCAACATCGCCTCCATGGCTGCACTGATGCAGGGGCCGGCCATGAGTAACTACAACGTGGCCAAGGCCGGTGTGGTGGCATTGTCGGAGAGTCTGCTGGTGGAACTCAAGCAGCAGGAAATCGGTGTGCATGTGGTGTGCCCATCGTTCTTCCAGACCAATCTCCTGGATTCGTTCCGTGGGCCGACCCCCGCCATGAAGGCCCAGGTGGGCAAGCTGCTGGAAAGCTCGCCGATTTCGGCGGCGGATATCGCCGACTACATCTATCAGCGGGTCGCGGAGGGCGAGTTCATGATCCTGCCCCACGAACAGGGGCGCATGGCATGGGCGTTGAAGCAGAAGAACCCGCAATTGCTGTATGACGAAATGACCAGCATGGCCGACAAAATGCGCGCCAAGGCACAGGCTGCCAAGGGCTGATCGGGTAGTGGTCTGTCAGGTATTTTACCTACACATGTAAGTAGTGCCTGATTTCACGGCAAGCCATTGATGCGCAGCACAGCCTGCGCGCATGGTCGAGGTCCTTTCACTGTTATAAAGGACAACCGCCATGCTGGTCTTAAGCCGCGCCATAGGCGAAGTCATCTCCATCGGCGATGACATCGCCGTGCATATCCTCGAGTTGAACGGTACCCAGGTGAAACTCGGCGTTGAAGCGCCGGCCGGGGTGCATGTACATCGCGCGGAGGTGCATCAGAAAATCCGCGATCGCCAGGACCCCAGCACCCATCCGGTGCCGGTACCCAATCTCTGACGTCAGTCGAACAGATGCTTGGGCACGTCGTGCTTGAGCATCAGCTGGCACTGCTCGCTTTCTGGGTCGAACACGATCAGTGCCTGGCCCTTGGTCAGCGCCTGGCGCACGCGCAGTACACGGGTTTCCAGGGGCGTGTCATCGCCATTGTCGGTGCCGTCGCGGGTCACGAAGTCTTCGATCAGGCGCGTCAGCGTGTCGACTTCAAGTGCATCGTAGGGAATCAGCATACAAGCCTCGGGTGATGGATCCCGGCGATCCTACTGCGCCGGGACCGCAGTTGCCAGTCTCAGGACTTGTTGCCCACCAGGCTATCCACCGACGGCACTCGCGTGTCGCTCTCCATCTGCGTCTCGTGCTCGATCTGGTGACTGAACCTGTCCAGGGAACCCTGTGCCGGCTGTGCATCGCTGGCGAACACGGGCGGGCTGAGAATGTAGGCGCCCAATAGACGACTCAGCGCCGCCAGGCTGTCGATATGCGTGCGCTCGTAGCCGTGGGTCGCATCGCACCCAAACGCCAGCAACGCGGTGCGGATATCGTGGCCGGCGGTGACAGCCGAGTGTGCGTCACTGAAGTAGTAGCGGAACAGGTCGCGGCGCACCGGCAATTCGTGGTCGGACGCCAGGCGCAGCAAATGCCGCGACAGGTGATAGTCATACGGCCCGCCGGAATCCTGCATCGCCACGCTCACCGCATGCTCGCTGGAGTGCTGGCCGGGGGCGACCGGGGCGATATCGATGCCGACGAACTCACTGACGTCCCAGGGCAGCGCGGCCGCTGCGCCACTGCCGGTTTCCTCGGTGATGGTGAACAGTGGATGGCAGTCGATCAGCAACGGCTCGCCACTGTCGACGATGGCCTTGAGTGCGGCCAGCAGCGCGGCGACGCCGGCTTTGTCGTCCAGATGTCGGGCGCTGATGTGCCCGCTCTCGGTGAATTCCGGTAGTGGGTCGAAGGCGACATAGTCACCGATGCCAATCCCCAGGGAGTCGCAGTCGGCCCGGGTCGCGCAGTAGGCGTCCAGACGCAATTCCACGTGGTCCCAGCTCACCGGCATTTCATCCACGGCGGTATTGAACGCGTGCCCGGAGGCCATCAACGGCAGCACGCTGCCACGGATCACGCCGTTATCGGTAAACAGGCTGACGCGGCTGCCTTCGGCAAAGCGGCTCGACCAGCAGCCTACCGGCGCCAGGCTCAGGCGGCCGTTGTCCTTGATGGCGCGCACGGCGGCGCCAATGGTGTCCAAGTGCGCTGAAACCGCGCGGTCGGGGCTGTTTTTCTGGCCCTTGAGGGTGGCGCGGATGGTACCGCGGCGGGTCATCTCAAAGGGGATGCCCAGCTCTTCCAGGCGCTCGGCGACGTAGCGCACGATGGTGTCGGTAAACCCGGTGGGGCTGGGGATGGCGAGCATTTCCAGCAGCACTTTTTGCAGGTAGTTCAGATCCGGTTCGGGGATGGTTCGGCTCATAAAGACTCCTGATGAGGTGTGGCGAACAGCCGTGTTGTGGCTAGCTGGCTTTTTGTGGTGAGCGGGCTTGTTGTGGCGAGCGGGTTTTCTGTGGTGAGCGGGCTTGCCCCGCGTTGGGCTGCGAAGCAGCCCCAAAACCTGCCAATGAGCTTTGACTGAAGGAGCGCGGCGCCTGGATTGGGGCTGCTGCGCAGCCCAACGCGGGGCAAGCCCGCTCGCCACAACAGGCCCTCTAGCCACACTAGCCCGCTAGCCACAGGGTTATTGAGTGGCCGGCTGGCTATGAGGAAACAGTAAATCCACAAACTTTTCTGCGGTTGGTTGCGGTTCATGATTGGCCAGGCCGGCCCGTTCGTTGGCTTCGATAAACACGTACTCGGGTTGGTCGGCGGCGGGCACCATCAGGTCCAGGCCCACCATGGGAATGTCCAGGGCGCGGGCGGCGCGCACGGCGGCGTCCACCAGCGTGGGGTGCAGGATGGCGGTGACGTCTTCCAGGCAGCCGCCGGTGTGCAGGTTGGCGGTGCGGCGCACGGCCAGGACCTGGCCACGAGGCAGGATGCTGCTGTAGTCGTAGCCGGCCGCTTTCAAGGTGCGTTCAGTTTCGCCATCCAGGGGGATTTTGCTTTCACCATCGGTGGCGGCCTGGCGACGGCGGCTCTGGGCTTCGATCAATGCGCCAATGGAGTGATGGCCGTCACCGGTCACCTCCGCCGGGCGGCGGATCGCGGCGGCCACCACCTCGAAGCCGATCACCAGGATGCGCAGGTCCAAGCCTTGGTGGAAACTCTCCAGCAACACACGGCTGTCGAATTGCCGCGCCGCTTCAATGGCTTGCTGCACCTCCTCGATACTCTGCAAATCCACCGCCACGCCCTGGCCTTGCTCGCCATCCAGCGGCTTGACGACGATGCGCTGGTGCTCATCGAGGAACTCCAGGTTGTCATCCGCGCTGCCCGCCAGTTGCTGCGCCGGCAGTTTCAATCCGGCGGCCTTCAGCACCTTGTGCGTCAGGCTTTTGTCCTGGCACAAGGTCATGCTGATGGCACTGGTCAGGTCGCTCAACGACTCACGGCAACGCACTCGGCGCCCGCCATGGCTCAATGTGAACAGACCGGCATCGGCGTCATCCACCTGCACATCGATGCCACGTCGGTGGGCCTCTTCGACAATTATCCGTGCGTACGGATTAAACCCAGCCTGTGGGCCAGGGCCGAGGAACAACGGCTGGTTGATCCCATTCTTGCGTTTGATGGCAAAGGTGGTCAGCGCGCGGAAACCGAGCTTGGCGTAAAGGTTCTTGGCCTGGCGGTTATCGTGCAGCACCGACAGGTCCAGGTAGCTCAGGCCACGGCTCATGAAGTGCTCCACCAGATGGCGCACCAGCACTTCGCCCACGCCGGGGCGCGTGCATTGCGGGTCGACTGCCAGGCACCACAGGCTGCAACCGTTTTCCGGGTCATGAAATGCCTTCTGGTGATTCAGGCCCATGACGCTGCCGATCACCGCGCCGCTGTCTTCGTCTTCTGCCAGCCAGTACACCGGGCCGCCTTGATGGCGCGGCGTGAGGCGTTCGGCGTCGACCGGCAACATGCCGCGCCCCTGGTACAGCTGATTCACCGCCAGCCAATCGGCCTCGGTCTGCACCCGTCGAATGCGGAAGCCGCGGAACACCCGGGTGGCTGGACGATAGTCGGTGAACCACAGGCGCAAGGTGTCGGACGGGTCGAGGAACAACTGCTGCGGGTCGATCCCCAGGATCTGTTGCGGCGCCGCCACATACAGGGCGATGTCGCGTTCGCCTGGCTGTTCATTCAACAGTTCCTGCGCCAGGGTCGCGGGGTCTGGAAAGGTATGCCCGATCAGCAACCGGCCCCAGCCGCAATGCACGGCAATCGGTTCGGCGCCCAGTGGGCTGCCATCTTCCGCCAGGCGCGCCTGCAGGCGCTCGTAGGTCGGCGCCTGGCCCTTGAGCAAGCGTTGGCTATAGGCCGCTGCGAGAGGTTTCATCAATCAGATTCCTTGTTCGCTGAGCCACAGGTTCAGCGCTGCCAGTTGCCACAGCTTTGAGCCACGCAACGGCGTCAATTGGCCTTGCGGGTCGGTCAACAAGCGGTCCAGCGCGGCGGGGTTGAACAGGCCGCGATCCTGGCTCGGGTCGAGCAGCAGTTCGCGTACCCAGTTCAAGGTATCGCCCTGCAAATGCTTGAGGCCCGGCACGGGGAAGTAGCCTTTCTTGCGGTCGATGACTTCGCTCGGGATGACCCGGCGCGCCGCTTCCTTGAGCACTTGCTTGCCGCCGTCGGGCAGCTTGAACTTACCCGGCACGCGGGCCGAGAGCTCGACCAAGCGGTAGTCGAGAAACGGCGTGCGCGCTTCCAGGCCCCAGGCCATGGTCATGTTGTCGACACGTTTGACCGGGTCGTCCACCAGCATCACCGTGCTGTCCAGACGCAGGGCCTTGTCCACCGCCGCATCGGCGCCGGGCATGGCGAAATGCTCGCGCACGAAATCACCGGCAGCGTCGTTGGCGGTCAGCCATTTGGGCGCGACAGTAGCGGCATAGTCTTCATAGCTGCGGTCAAAAAATGCATCGCGATAGGCCGCATAGGGGTCGGCAGCACCGTCCACCTGCGGGTACCAGTGGTAACCGGCGAACAACTCATCGGCGCCCTGGCCGCTTTGCACCACCTTGCAATGCTTTGCCACTTCCCGTGACAGCAGGTAGAAAGCAATACAGTCATGGCTGACCATCGGCTCGCTCATGGCGCGGAAGGCCGCCGGCAGTTGCTCGATGATCTCGCTTTCGGCGATGCGCAATTGGTGGTGGCGCGTGCCGTAGTGCTTGGCGATCAGGTCCGAGTACTGGAACTCGTTGCCGGCTTCGCCACCGGCGTCTTCAAAGCCGATGGAGAAGGTCGACAAATCCTGTACGCCGACTTCACGCAGCAGGCCGACGAGCATGCTCGAATCGACACCACCGGAGAGCAACACCCCCACATCCACCGCAGCACGTTGACGGATGGCCACGGCTTCGCGGGTGCTGTCGAGCACGCGGTCGGTCCAGTCTTCCAGGCTCAGATTTTTTTCATCTTCATGCGGGCCGTAGGGCAGGGTCCACCAAGTCTTCTGTTCAGTCTTGCCGCTGGCATCGATGCGCATCCAGCTCGCCGGTGGCAGTTTTTCAATGCCCGCCAGCAGGGTGCGTGGCGCCGGTACCACGGCGTGGAAATTCAAGTAGTGGTTCAAGGCAACCGGATCGAGGATCGGGTTGATATCGCCACCCTTGAGCAGCGCCGGCAAAGCCGAGGCAAAGCGCAGGCGCTGACCGGTGCGCGACAGGTACAACGGCTTCACGCCGAGGCGGTCGCGGGCGATGAACAGGCGCTGGGCATCGCGTTCCCAGATCGCGAAGGCAAACATGCCGTTGAGCTTGGGCAGCAGTGCCTCGCCCCAGGCGTGATACCCCTTGAGCAGCACCTCTGTGTCGCCGCCGGAAAAGAAGGCGTAGCCCAGGGCTTCCAGCTCTTCTCGCAATTCCGGAAAGTTATAGATCGCACCATTGAAGGCCAGGCTCAGGCCCAGGTGCGAATCGACCATCGGTTGGGCTGAACCGTCCGACAGGTCCATGATTTTCAGGCGCCGATGGCCCAGGGCTATCGGCCCCTGGGCATGAAAACCCCACGCGTCAGGGCCACGCGGGGCCAGGTGATGGGTGATGCGTTCAATCGCTGCCAGGTCGGCAGGTTGGGCATCGAAACGTAATTCTCCAGCTAATCCGCACATAAATTCCTTACCGGTTTTTCCGTTGGGGAGCATAAAACTCAATACGCCCGACAGGGCGCGTACCCAGAAACTGACACGGGGCTATTCGTGGAGTTTTAGATCAATCGGTTATAAGCGGATGAAGGTGGTTGCAGGGCGGTATACAGATACCCGGATGCGGTCCGGTCCAGGCTTATCGTTTGGCGTCATGTTCAGCTGGCTGAGGAAACATGCCGATGACGCAAAAACGCGATTTGAGTGAGGTCGCCGCAGGGGCGACTCAAGATGAACTGGACAGGGCATTGCTCGACATGACCGCCGACCTGGACAAGGCGCAGGTTTTGCGCACAACCGTGCCGCACTGGTTGGTTGAGGCCGACGCTTCGACACTCACAGCCCTTGAACAGACGCATATCGACAGCAAGGTGATTCGTGAGAATGTCCGTTACCTGTTGAGCCGCCTGGAACCGCTGGATCAGTATTGCGCAGAGCGCTTGACCAATTTTCTGCGGGCCAAAGGGGTGGAGTCGCCGGATGTCAGGCAAGACCTGCTGGAGTTGCCCCGGCGCAAGCTCACTGGAGTGAGCCCGGACCTGGGCGGCGGCTTGCTCCAGACCGTTACCTATACCAAACAAAGCCTGCTGCATGCGGCGATGCAGAATTTCTCTGCAGAGCGCGCTGAGCCCGGGGGCATGTCCGTCGCAGCTGTAGTGCGCTCCGCGGCCACCAGGCAGCCGATGGTGGGGATGACGGTGCCTGAATTTGTCGGTTATTGCCGGGAGCTGGACCTGGGGGCGCTCTATCAAAAGCACATCGAAGAGGTCTTCGACCTGCCCGACCCGAAAAGCAAAGAGGAAGTCAGCTCCTACAACCAGGTTGCCGTCAGTATTGGCCTGGGCAAACTCATGGACATGCGCATGGATTTGCATATTGCCTTGTGCAAGGGGCATATCGAAGCCGGGACCTACGCGCGGTTGCTCAAGCTGATCGGTTTCGACCGTCCGGCCAGTGAGCTCAAGAGCAAGCTGCCGGGCAACGGTCTGAGTACGTGGCAAGGTGTGAACATCGATGACACCTGTGTGTGGAGTGTATTGGTATTTTCCGACAGCGCACCGGGCAGCCTGCATACCGGCCCCTTTATTGTCTACATGCCGAACGAGCCCTCCAGGCCCTGGTACGAGTATCCGACGCTGGAAGACTTCAAGGTGTACTTGTCCTTGAAGCTGCAAATCAAGAGCTACCGGACGTTTTTCGAAGGGTACCTGGATGAGTCCAACCGCCTGGATTTTTTCGAATCGTTCGACAGGACGCGCAAGGTTGGCCAGCTGCGTGCCTTACCCGTCACGACCAGCCTGACCGGGTTCTTCTTCCAGGCATTTGTCGGCAAGATTCAGTTGGACGCGCTGGTGCTGGCGGTACCCAAGGCCCAGGTCGACCAGCAAGCCAGTGAAGAGCGCATGCAGCGCTATCTGGACCTGGGGCTGGACCTGCTGAATGTGGCGTCGTTGGTGGTGCCGGTGTTGGGTCAGTTGATGCTCGGGGTAGCCGTCGGACAGCTGTTGGGTGAAGTGTTCGAGGCCGTCGAGGACTGGCAGCACGATGAGCATACCGAGGCCCTCAAGCATCTGCTGAATGTGGCTGAAAATATCGCGGCCATGGCGTTGTTCGTGGCGGGCGGGCGGGTAGTGGGGACGTTGAAGCGCACCCTGACAACGTCTGCGCAGTTCTTCGAGAAGTTCGAAGCCGTCAACACTGCCGATCAGGGCCAGAAACTCTGGCGACCAAGGCTCAATGCCTATCGACAGCCTGAGCCGGTCGCACGCCAGGCCGTGGCCAGTTCTCGAGGGGTGTACCAAGTCAACGGCCGCTCCTACATCCGCATGGGGGGAAACCACTATTCGGTTGCGTTCGATACCCGATTGCAGAAGTGGCGGGTCATCCATCCACAGCGTCCGCAGGCTTATCGCCCGCCGCTGGAGCACAACTTCCGTGGTGGCTGGCAGCATGTCTACGAGCGCCCCTTGCAGTGGGTAGACCCCGTCTACAGCCTCAGGCGACTGGATCCAAGCCTTGAAGAGTTGCCGGCTGAGCCGTTGTCGAACCTGGCAACCCTCACAGGAATGACCCTGCCACACCTGCAGGCATTGGGCAGTGCCTACGAGCCGTTACCCGAGCGTTTTCATGACGCAGTGCTGCGCTATAAGCAAAACGACAGGGTCCATGAACTGATGGAGTACCTGGAGCGTGGTGAACGTCCCGATGCGAGTACCGCACGCGCGCAATTGTTTGCGTTGCCGCTGGTGCCAGGCTGGCCCCAGGGGCGTTTTTTCGAGGTGCTGGACGAGGAGGGCGAGCTGCTGGAAAGGCATCCGGAAACAGCACCTTTCGATTATGAGGACCTGAGCATCCATATCACCCGCAAGGAGTTGAGGGAGGGGCGAGTCATGGAGACTCTGCTGGAGCACTTGAGCGACGAGGAACGTAGCGACCTGTTGGGCAAGGGCGTGGCGGAAGACGACATGCGCAGCACACTGGAGCGTCGTCTGCTGGACACGCTGCGCAGCCGGCATCAAGCCGTGTTCGATCATTTGTACACCTATTACGCCGGTGTTGCCCTGAACGAATTGGTGCCGTTGTGCGAGCGCTTCAAACAACTGCCGCCCCGTGTGGCGTGGGAGCTGTACTCACAGGCCACATTATGGGAGCGCCGGTATTTGCGCACCACCGGCCAGGTACCGCTGGTGCTTGCCCAGCGGGCACGCGAGGCGGTGGACCTGTTGGAGCAGGACCGCGCATTGATGGGCCTGTACTGGCCGGAACTGGCGGGGGACGGCACCCGACGCGTGGCCGTCGGTATGCTGCAGCGAATGCCCGGCTGGCCCCGAGACTTGGCGTTGCAGGTGCGCAGGCAAACCCTGGGCGGGGAGGTGCTGGCCGAGGCGGGCGCGTCAACAGCCGCAACGCAGAGGACCCTGGTCAGTACGCCCCAGGGGTATCAGGCATTCGATCAAAAAGGCAAAGCCCTCGGGCCGGTCGCGACAGGCGCGGACGGCTTGTACACGGCGCTTTTCGATAGCCTGCTGCCACGCCAGCGCATTGCATTGAAGCTTCAGGCCGAAAACGAGGCGGCCGACCTGCGCGGCCGCCTGCGTGCTACCACGGTGCATGAGCGTGACAGGGTCGCCCGTTACCTGTGGCCGGAACGCGGGCTGCTGGACGAAGAGCCGCTGATCTGTACCCAGGCGGCGCGCGCCGAGGCAGAGCATTTCCCGGCGGCGTTGGTGCGTAAAGTCAACAAGCTCTATCCCTTGCTCAGTCCGTCGCAGGTCAACGATTTCCTGCGCGATGCGGGCCATGATCACCTGTCGCGTGCCAAGGCGGTTCAGGCACGCGAGCAGGAGTTTGAAGCGCTGCACATGGCACTCAAACGCTGGCGTGCCGAGAAGTCTGTCAATATCGTGCAGGCCGACCCCCTGTGGGACTATCGATTGAGCCGCCACCAGGCGGCGAAGAGCATCGAAAAGTGCTGGCGACGGATGTCGACCCTGCCCGATGAGCACGCCCGCCAGGTTCCTGGGCTGTTGCTCGATGATATGGTCATCGGCCCTCTGCCGACATTGCCCGCACAGGTGCGCTTCGATCACGTCGAGCATTTGTCACTGCGCCGTTTGAACCTGACTGACGATGTGGCGTATTTCCTCAGCCACTTCAAGGGGCTGCGCACCCTTGAACTAGGCGAAAACCAGATGACCCGGCTACCTGAAGCCCTGTCGCACATGCCGGGCCTGGAGCGGTTGTACCTGAGCAACAACAAACTCCAGCTCACCGAATACACCCGTGCCAAGCTGGCCGACCTGACGCGCCTGAAGGTGTTGAACCTGACGGATAACCCGCTGCTGGACCCGCCGGATATCAGCCGGATGTTCGCGCTGCGCAGCCTGGTGTTGCGCAATTGCCGGCTCAAGGAACTGCCCAAGGACCTGTGGCGCCTGCCTTATCTTGAACACATCGATTTGCGCGCCAATGACATCAGCGTGCTGCCGGAGTGGCTATTGCGCGTGCCGCGAAACTTTGCCCAGGGTGTCAACTTGCGGCACAACCCGTTATCGGTTCAAAGCCAACTGGCCTTGAAAAACTACCGTCAGGCGTTCGGTCCGGGGATGGGGTTCCTGGAAGACGACATTGCCCGTTTGAACGAGCAGAGCGCGCGGGAATTGTGGCTGGCGGACGAACGGCTGGCGGGCTATGCGGCGAAGAAACTCACGTGGACGGGGCTCAAGGACGATCGCCGGTCGGATGCCCTGTTCAAGCTGCTCGCGGAACTGGGCGGTACCAAAGACGCCGAGTTCGTGCGTGAGGATCTGCAGCGCCGCGTCTGGCGGGTGCTGGAGGCTGCCGCGATGAACAGCGAACTGCGTGATGAAGTATTCGAACGGGCCGCCACGCCGATCAATTGTGACGATGCCGCCGCCGTCAACTTCAGCAGCCTGGAAGTCCTGGTGGAAATCAGCGATGCCAAGGCCCTCATTCAGGGGCGTGCTCTGACGCCCAAGCCGCTGTTGAAACTGGGTCGTGGCCTGTTTCGCCTGGAGCAGTTGGAGGCGATTGCGCGCCGTCACAGTGGCCTGCATCCTGCCGCCGATCCATTGGAGGTCAGCCTGGCGTTCCGCACAGGCCTGGTCGGCGAATTCTATTTGCCCGGCCAGCCTCGGCACATGCGCTATTCGCGGCTGGGGGAGGTCACTCAGTTGGCGCTGGATGAAGCCAAGGCCGAAGTCACGCTGGCCGAGCTGTCCCCCGAGCTGATGACGTATCTCAAGAAGCTGCCGTTCTGGACCGACTACCTCAAGCGTGCCCAGGCGGCTCGCTTCGAGGCCTTGAACACGCCCTATGATGAGCGCCTCAATGACATCTTCGAACAAAGCCTGGTACTGAGCGATGCCGATTACCGCAGTCGCATGCACACCGTCCTCAGTGAACGGGAGCAGGCTGAAAGCGTGCTGATCGAGCGCTTGACCGAGGACGCCATCAGGACCGAAGGGCTGGGCCCCGTGTGTGAGGCCCCGGCCGGTTGATCATTCGGCCTTGCCGGTGGTGGTGCGGATCAGCGCCCGCACGCCGAAGCGGTTGGGGTGGCAGGCGTCAGCCACCGCGCGCGACACCGGCAGCGGCTCGTTGTCCAGCCAGGCGGCGAGTAGCTCCGCACTCAGCGGGGCGGTGATCAGCCCCCTTGAGCCGTGGCCGCTGTTGACGTACAGCCCGTTCAGCCACGGGCAGGCGGCACCTGGCACTTGCCGGGCGTCCTTGCGCAGGGCGGCGTAGGCCTGGTCGAACGCCTGGCGGTCAGCCAATGGCCCGACAATCGGCAGGTAGTCCGGGCTGGTGCAGCGGAACGCAGCGCGGCCTTCCAGGGCTTCCGGCGCCAGGCTGTCGGCGCCCAGGCGCTGGGCCAGGTCTTCGGAAATGCCCTGGAGCAGCTCCAGGTTCCCGGTATGTTCAGCGGCAGTGGGCGTAAGGTCATCGCTCTTGAAGTCGAAACTGGCGCCCAGGGTGTGCTCGCCCAGGCGTGGCGGGGCGACGTAGCCTTCGGCGCACACCACCGTGGCCAGGGCCTGGCTGTCGGCGGTCTGCGGCAAACGGGTGATCTGCCCGCGAATGCGCTTGAGGGGCAGGTTGGCGAAGCGCTGGACTTCAGCGGCGCCGGCCAGGATCGCCACGCTGGCGCTGGCGAGCAGGCGCTCACCGTCCCAGGCTTGCCACTGACCGTCGACGTGCCGCAGGTCGAGCACATCATGGTGGGGCAGCAGGGTCACGCCCGGCTGGTGTGCTTGCCATTCGCACAATGCCGGTGGGTGCACCCAGCCGCCTTCGGGGAAAAACAACCCACCGTGCGCCAGTGCGATACCGGCGCGGGCCTGGGCCTGGTCGCGGTCGAGCAGGTGCAGCAAGTCCGGCGCGAAGGCAGCGGCCAGTTGCGCCTGGCGCTGGGCCTCCTTGGCATCGAAGGCCAGCTGCAGCACGCCGCAACCGTCCCAGTCGACGCCGCGATGCAGGTGCTCCAGCACCCGGCGGGTGTAGCCGAACCCCGCCACGATCAACTGCGAGAGGGCCGTGCCGTGGGCTGACAGTTTCAGGTACAGCACGCCCTGGGGGTTGCCGGAGGCTTCCCGGGCCGCGCCGGCACGGCGCTCCAGCAGACTGACTTGCCAGCCCCTGGCTGCCAGGCTGGCCGCTGTCGCGCAGCCCGCCAGGCCGGCGCCGATCACCAGTGCGTGACGCTCACCCGTAATGGCGGGCGGCCTGGCGAACCACGGCTTGGCAGCGGCCGGTACCGGTGTGTCGGCCGGCCAACCGAGAAACTCCCCACGCAGGATCTCCCACTTGTGGCCAATGCCCGGCGTACGTTTCATCTTGAACCCGGCGGCGTTGATCAACCGACGCACCCAGCCGGTGCTGGTAAAGGTGCTGATGGTCGAGCCTGGCGCCGCCAGGCGTGCCAGCTCGGCAAACAGCTCGGCGGTCCACATTTCCGGGTTTTTCGCCGGGGCGAAGCCGTCCAGGAACCAGGCGTCGATCTGCGCATCCAGTTGCGGCAGTTGTTCCAGGGCGTCACCGACCAGCAGGGTCAGGCTCACGCGGCCGTTATCCAGCACCAGGCGCTGGAAGCCCTGATGGATGGCAATGTATTGCGCCAGCAGTTGTTCGGCGAAGGGGTGCAGTTCGGGCCAGAGCAGCAGGGCGCGTCGCAGGTCGGCATGGCTCAGCGGATACTTTTCCACGCTGACGAAATGCAGGCGCGCACCGGCTACCGCGTGTTGTTCGAACAGTTGCCAGGCGCAGAGGAAATTCAACCCCGTGCCGAACCCGGTCTCACCGATCACCAGCCGCCCACCGGCGGGCAGCGCGGCGAAGCGTTCCTGCAAACGGTTCTGTTCGAGGAACACATAGCGGGTTTCCTCAAGGCCGGACTTATCGGAAAAATACACGTCGTCAAAGATTCGCGAGTGCGGGCGACCTTGGTCATCCCAGTCGAGCTGGGCGTGGGTGATGGGGTTCATGGGCGGCTCGGTAAAGACAAGGCCGCCATTCTAGCCGATCAACCGGCATTGAATTGACCCACGGCAAGCGCCGGTGGAATTTCCTCCCGCGTGTTGTTGCCCAATCCGCTAGTCTTGAGCCATCTTGAAACGGAGCTGCCCATGTTCGAATCCGCCGAAATCGGTCACGCCATCGACAAAGACACCTTTGAGGCTGAAGTGCCTGCATTGCGCGAAGCCTTGCTTGAGGTGCAGTACGAGTTGCAGCAGCAGAAGCGCTTCCCGGTGATTATCCTGATCAACGGTATCGAAGGCGCCGGCAAGGGCGAGACGGTCAAGCTGCTCAATGAATGGATGGACCCGCGCCTGATCGAGGTGCGCACCTTTGACCAGCAGACCGACGAAGAACTGGCGCGCCCGCCGGCCTGGCGCTATTGGCGCCAACTTCCTGCCAAAGGCCGCATGGGCATCTTCTTTGGCAACTGGTACAGCCAGATGCTGCAAAGCCGGGTGCATGGGCAGATCAAGGACGCCCGCCTGGACCAGGCCATCGCCGGCGCCGAACGCCTGGAAAAGATGCTCTGCGATGAAGGCGCGCTGATCTTCAAGTTCTGGTTCCACCTCTCCAAAAAACAGATGAAAGCGCGGCTCAAGGCCCTGGCCGACGACCCCCTGCACAGTTGGCGCATCAGCCCGCTGGACTGGCAGCAATCGGAGACCTACGACAAATTCGTGCACTTCGGTGAGCGTGTGTTGCGCCGCACCAGCCGCGACTATGCGCCGTGGCATGTGATCGAAGGCGTGGACAGCAACTACCGCAGCCTCACCGTGGGCAAACTCCTGCTCGAAGGCCTGCAGAATGCGCTCAAGCTGCCCAAGGGCAAGGCCAGCGGCATGAACCCGGCGCCGTTGATCGCCTCGGTGGACAAGAAGAGCCTGCTGGACAGCCTCGACCTGTCCCAGCGCCTGGACAAGGACGATTACGAAGAACAGCTGATCACCGAACAGGCGCGTTTCTCCGGGCTGATGCGCGACAAGCGTATGCGCAAGCACGCCTTGATCACGGTATTTGAAGGCAATGATGCGGCGGGCAAGGGCGGCGCGATCCGCCGGGTGGCAGCGGCGTTGGACCCGCGTCAGTACCACATCGTGCCGATTGCCGCGCCCAGTGAAGACGAGCGCGCCCAGCCTTATTTGTGGCGGTTCTGGCAGAAGATCCCGGCACGCGGCATGTTCACCGTGTTCGACCGCTCCTGGTATGGCCGCGTGCTGGTAGAACGCATCGAAGGCTTCTGCACCCCGGCCGACTGGATGCGCGCCTATGGCGAGATCAATGACTTCGAAGAACAATTGCGCGATGCCGGTGTGATCGTGGTCAAGTTCTGGCTGGCCATCGACAAGGACACGCAACTGGAGCGCTTCCAGGCCCGCGAGGAAATCCCCTTCAAGCGCTTCAAGATCACCGAAGACGACTGGCGCAACCGCGACAAATGGGACGACTACCGCGCGGCGGTAGGCGATATGGTCGATCGCACCAGCACCGAGGTATCGCCCTGGACCCTGGTGGAGGCCAATGACAAGCGCTGGGCGCGGGTCAAGGTGTTGCGCACGATCAACCTGGCGCTGGAAGAAGCGTTCGCAAAGACCGACAAGCACGACAAAAAGAAAAAGAAATAATGATGCAGCTCGTTGTGGCGAGCGGGCTTGTTTTGGCAAGCAGGCCTGTTGTGGCAAGCAGGCTTGTTGTGGTGAGCGGGCTTGCCCCGCGTTGGGCTGCGAAGCAGCCCTAAAACCTGCCAACTCAGTCGTGCCTGAAGAACCGCGGTGCCTGATTCGGGGCCGCTTCGCGCCCCAACGCAGGGCAAGCCTGCTCACCACAACAAGCCTGCTCACCACAACAGGCCGACTCGCCACAACAAGCCGAACCATCACAACAAGCCTGCTCGCCACAGTGAACCGGGCCGCCATGGTTTTGTATCTATGGGGTGAATGATCGTCGCGGCTGCGCAGAGCGGGATCTATGCTCGATCCAACAACCACAAGATCGAGGTAGCCCATGCGTGAAGTAGTGATCGTCGACAGCGTGCGAACCGGCCTGGCCAAGTCCTTTCGCGGCAAGTTCAACCAGACCCGCCCGGATGACATGGCGGCCCATTGCGTCAACGCGCTGCTCGCCCGCAACGGCATCGACCCGGCGACCGTGGAGGATTGCATCGTCGGCGCCGGCTCCAACGAGGGCGCCCAGGGCTACAACATCGGGCGCAATGTGGCGGTGCTCTCGCAACTGGGCACTGGCGTGGCCGGCATGACCCTCAACCGTTTCTGCTCGTCGGGCTTGCAGGCGATTGCCATTGCGGCCAACCAGATTGCGTCGGGTTGCAGCGATATCATCGTTGCCGGCGGCGTCGAATCGATCAGCCTGACCATGAAAAGCGTCAACACCGACAACCTGATCAACCCGCTGCTCAAAGAACAGGTGCCGGGTATCTATTTCCCCATGGGACAGACCGCCGAGATCGTCGCGCGTCGCTACAACGTCAGCCGCGAAGAACAGGATCTGTACGCCCTGCAAAGCCAGCAGCGCACCGCCCAGGCTCAGGCCGACGGCCTGTTCAACGATGAAATCGTGCCGATGGCGGTCAAGTACAAGGTCGAGGACAAGCACACGGGTGAAGTGCAGATCCTTGACGGCGTGGTCGACCGTGACGACTGCAACCGCCCGGACACCACCCTGGCCAGTCTGCAAGGTTTGAAGCCGGTGTTTGCCGATGACGGCTCGGTGACGGCGGGCAACTCGTCGCAGCTCTCCGACGGTGCCTCGATGACCCTGGTGATGAGCCTGGAGAAAGCCCTGGCACTGGGGCTTAAGCCCAAGGCGTTTTTTCGTGGCTTTACCGTGGCCGGCTGCGAGCCGGACGAGATGGGCATCGGCCCGGTGTTTTCGGTGCCCAAGTTGCTCAAGGCCAAGGGTTTGCAGGTGGCGGACATCGACCTGTGGGAACTGAACGAAGCCTTTGCCTCCCAGTGCCTGTATGCGCGTAATCGCCTGGAAATCGACAATGCCAAGTACAACGTCAACGGCGGCTCGATCTCCATCGGGCATCCGTTCGGCATGACCGGCTCGCGGCAGGTGGGGCACCTTGTGCGTGAGTTGCAGCGGCGCAACCTGCGTTACGGCATCGTCACCATGTGCGTGGGCGGCGGCATGGGGGCCACCGGGTTGTTCGAAGTGGTGCGCTGATCGGCAAAGTAAGTGTTCGCTACACAAAGTGCATCGGGTGCCCCTAGAATGCGGCTCCACTTCCTCTGGCTCTGGGGCACTCATGCACATATCTTCCGGCCGCTGGGTCTATGGTTTTCTCCTGACCCTGCTGGCCGCGCTGCTCTGGGGCATTCTGCCGATCAAACTCAAACAGGTGTTGCAGGTGATGGACCCGATCACCGTGACCTGGTTTCGCCTGACCGTGGCTGGCGGCTGCCTGTTTGTCTACCTGGCGCTGACCAGACGCTTGCCCAACCTCAAGGTTTTGGGCCACAAGGGCGGCTGGCTGGTGGGGATGGCGGTGTGCGGCCTGGTAGGCAACTATGTGTTGTATCTGGTGGGCCTGAAAATGCTCAGCCCCGGCACCGCGCAACTGGTGGTCCAGATCGGCCCGATCCTGTTGATGATCGCCAGTGTGTTCATCTTCAAGGAACGCTTCAGCCTGGGCCAAGGTGTGGGTCTGGTGGTGCTGATCATCGGTTTTGCGTTGTTCTTCAATCAGCGGCTGATGGAGTTGCTGACGTCACTGGGTACCTACACTGCCGGCGTGCTGACGGTCCTGCTCGCCACGAGCATCTGGGTGTTGTATGCACTGGGCCAGAAGCAATTGCTGACGGTGTGGAATTCGTTGCAGGTGATGATGGTGATCTACCTGTCCTGCGCCGTGCTGCTCACGCCTTGGGCGCATCCGCTTGAGGCATTCGACCTGAGCCCGTTGCAAGGCTGGCTGTTGCTGGCGTGCTGCATGAATACCCTGGTGGCCTACGGCGCCTTTGCCGAAGCGCTGGCCCACTGGGAGGCTTCGCGGGTCAGTGCGACCCTGGCGCTCACGCCTTTGGTGACGTTTGTAGCGGTGGCCTTGGCGGCCTGGCTGTGGCCCGAGTATGTGCAGGCCGAAGAGATCAACGCCCTGGGCTATGCCGGGGCGTTGGTGGTGGTGCTGGGGTCGGCAACCGTTGCGTTGGCGCCGTCGCTGCTCGCCGGGCTCAAGGCCCGGCGGTTGCGCATGGCATCCTAGGCTAGGCGCCTAGCATGTCTTCGGGGCGAACCCACCGGTCGAACTCTTCGTCAGTGAGGTAGCCCAGTTCCAGCGCGGCCTCCCGCAGCGTCAACCCTTCGGCGTAGGCCTTCTTGGCGATCTCTGCGGACTTGTCATAGCCGATGTGCGGGTTGAGCGCGGTGACCAGCATCAAGCCGCGTTCCAGGTGCTCGGCCATCTGCACCGGGTCGGGCTCAAGACCCGCCACGCAGTGTTCCTGGAAGTTGTTGCAGCCGTCGGCCAGCAGGCGGATCGACTCCAGCAGGTTGTGGATGATCACCGGCTTGTACACATTCAACTGCAAGTGGCCCTGGCTGGCGGCAATGCCGATGGTCACGTCATTGCCCAGCACCTGGCAGGCCAGCATCGACAGTGCTTCGCACTGGGTCGGGTTGACCTTGCCCGGCATGATCGAGCTGCCCGGCTCGTTGGCCGGCAATTTCACCTCGGCCAGCCCGGTGCGCGGGCCGGAGCCCAGCAGGCGCAGGTCGTTGGCGATTTTCATCAGGGCCACGGCCAGGGTTTTCAGCGCGCCGTGCAGCGTTACCAGCGGCTCGTGGCCGGAAAGAGCGGCGAATTTGTTCGGCGCGGTGACGAACGGCAAGCCCGACAGCGCCGCCAGCTCCGAGGCAATCGCCTCGCCGAAGCCGTGGGGCGCATTGAGCCCGGTGCCCACCGCGGTGCCGCCCTGGGCCAGTTCGCACGCGGCGGGCAGGGCGGCGCGGATCGCACGTTCGGCGTAGTCGAGTTGAGCGATGAATGCCGACAGTTCCTGGCCGAAGGTGATCGGCGTGGCATCCATCATGTGGGTACGACCGGTCTTCACCAGCTTCATATGTTTGGCGGCTTGCTCCGCCAGCCCGCCGGACAGGGTGGCAATCGCCGGCAGCAACCGTTGATTCACCGCCTGCACGGCGGCGATGCTCATGGCCGTGGGGAAGCAGTCGTTGGAGCTCTGGGAACGGTTGACGTGATCGTTGGGGTGCACCGGGCTCTTGCCGCCGCGCTTATTGCCCGCCAGTTCGTTGGCGCGACCGGCGATCACTTCGTTGGCGTTCATGTTGCTCTGGGTGCCGCTGCCGGTCTGCCACACCACCAGGGGGAACTGGTCGTCGTGCTGGCCGGCCAGCACTTCGTCGGCGGCCTGTTCGATCAGGCGGGCGATATCGGCAGGCAGGTCGCCATTGCGGTCGTTGACCCGTGCCGCCGCCTTCTTGACCAGGGCCAGGGCGTGCAATACCGCGAGGGGCATGCGCTGCTCGCCGATGGCGAAGTTCACCAGCGAACGTTGGGTCTGGGCGCCCCAGTAAGCGTCATCCGGGACGTGGACTTCTCCCAGGCTGTCGGTTTCGATACGGCTCATCGGGCACACTCCTTCAGGTTCGTTTGCGCAGTTTAGGCTGTGATGAGCCTTGGGGGTTCCCCTGAAAGACTTTTCATCGGGCAATCCTTGTCCGACAAGGCCCGGGGTTGAGCCCCAAGGTTTTTTAGGCGCAGAATGGGCGCCCTTGGGGTCTTACCTCGCCTGCTAGAAAAGGAAACTCGATGACTCGTCTTCGTGCCATCTGTACCGCGGTTGCTCTGGTTTGCGCCAGCGGCCAGGTTCTTGCCGATACCGCCAGCCACAACGCCAGTGCCGAAGCCTTCCTTACCCTGGCCCATGCCGACAAGCTGGGTACCCCGGTGTACATGCAAGTGCAGCAAATGTTCGCCCAGCGTTTCGAACAGACCAAGGCGCCTGCCGCCAAGCAGTCCGTACTCGACAGCTACCAGGCCAAGGCCAACGCCGCCCTCGACCAGGCCATCGGCTGGCCGAAGCTGAAACCGGACATGGTCAAGCTCTACACCACCAACTTCAGCGAATCCGAACTCAAGGACCTGGTTGCCTTCTACCAGTCGCCACTGGGCAAGAAAGTCCTGGAAAAAATGCCGCAACTGACCCAGCAATCGGCTCAGATGACCCAGGCCAAGCTGGAAAGCGCCGTACCGGTGGTGAACAAGCTGTTGGAAGACATGACCAACGAGCTGACACCTAAAGCCGCCGCACCGGCCAAGAAGAAGTAAGCAGGAATGACCATGCAACAGCGTATCGAAACGGCGCTTGCCGCCCTGGGCACCGACCACTTGAGCGTGCTGGATGAAAGCCACATGCACAGCCGTGGGTTGCAGACCCACTTCAAGGCCGTGCTGGTCAGCCCGCAGTTCGAGGGGCTCAACCGCGTCAAGCGCCACCAGAAGGTCTACGCCACCCTGGGTGACCTGATGAGCGAGTTTCATGCGCTGGCGCTGCATACCTACACGCCTGAAGAATGGGCGAAAATCGACGCAGCCCCGGCCTCGCCGACCTGCGCCGGCGGACATGATTGATGATCGGGTGTCTCTGACACCGGGCATTTGTTAGAATCCGCAACGCGCCGCCTAGCCGGCGCGTTTTTTTTGCATCCGGTTCACCCCTTACGAGGGTAGCCACCTGGAGAGAACACCCATGACTCAACCGATTGTCGTGGCGGCACTGTATAAGTTCGTCACCCTCGAAGATTACGTCGCCCTGCGCGAGCCACTGCTGCAGGCGATGGTCGACAACGGCATCAAAGGCACCTTGCTGATCGCCGAAGAAGGCATCAACGGCACCGTTTCCGGCAGCCGCGAAGGCATTGATGGCTTGATGGCCTGGCTGAAGAACGACCCGCGCATGGTCGACATCGACCACAAAGAATCCTACTGCGACGACCAGCCGTTCTACCGCACCAAGGTCAAGCTCAAGAAAGAGATCGTGACCCTGGGCGTCGAAGGCGTCGACCCGAACAAAAAAGTCGGCACCTACGTCGACCCACAAGACTGGAACGCGCTGATCAGCGACCCGGAAGTGCTGTTGATCGACACCCGCAACGACTACGAAGTGTCGATCGGCACCTTTGAAGGCGCAATCGACCCGAAAACCACCAGTTTTCGCGAATTTCCCGACTACATCAAAGCCAACTTCGACCCGGCCAAGCACAAGAAGGTCGCCATGTTCTGCACCGGCGGCATTCGGTGCGAGAAGGCCTCGAGCTACATGCTCAGCGAGGGTTTCGATGAGGTCTACCACCTCAAGGGCGGCATCCTGAAGTACCTCGAAGAGGTGCCGCAGGCAGAAACCAAATGGCAGGGTGACTGCTTTGTTTTCGATAATCGCGTCACCGTGCGCCACGACCTGAGCGAAGGCGACTACGATCAATGTCATGCCTGCCGCACCCCCGTGAGTGTTGAGGACCGCGCCTCCGAGCATTATGTGGCGGGTATCAGCTGCCCACATTGCTGGGATAAGCTGCCGGAGAAGACCCGCCGCAGTGCGATTGACCGCCAGAAGCAGATCGAGCTGGCCAAGGCCCGTAACATGCCGCACCCGATTGGCTTCAATTACAAGCAAACTCCTTCCGAGGCCTGAGCCATGTCCGCGCGCCTGCTCTATGTAATGGACCCGATGTGTTCCTGGTGCTGGGGCTTTGCCCCGGTGGCCGAAGCGTTGGTGGAGCAGGCCCAGGCCGCCGGCGTGGAACTGCATCTGGTGGTGGGCGGCTTGCGCACCGGCAGCGGTGCGGCGCTGGAGCCGACCACGCGGCGGTACATCCTGGAGCACTGGCAGGCGGTGACCGACGCCACCGGCCAGCCGTTCAAGCGTGACGGCGCACTGCCCGACGGTTTTGTGTATGACACCGAGCCGGCGTGCCGCGCCATCGTCACGGCACGCAGCCTGGCGCCGGATTGCGCGTGGAAGCTGCTGGGGCTGATCCAGCGCGCGTTTTATGTCGAGGGTCGCGATGTGACCCTCGCCAGCGTGCTGGTGGAACTGGCCGAGCAGGCAGGCATCCCGCGCATCGAGTTTGCCGGCGAATTCGACCGCGCCGAGCAGCACGCCGCCACAGCGGCCGATTTTACCTGGGTGCAGGACCTGGGTATCGCCGGTTTCCCCACGCTGCTGGCCGAGCGCAATGGCCAGTTGGCGTTGCTGACCAACGGTTACCAGCCGCTGTCCGAGCTATCACCGCTACTGGGTCGATGGCTGGAGCGAGCCACCTGTGCATGAGCAACCTCAACGCACTGACCGCCTGACCTGGGCGGAAATTCGCCGCCTGGCCCTGCGCCACAAGAAATCCCTGTGGATCGCCAATGGTGTCGCCGTGCTGGCGACCCTGTGCAGCGTGCCCATCCCTCTGCTGTTGCCGTTACTGGTGGATGAAGTGCTGCTGGGCCGTGGCGATGCCGCGCTCAAGGTGATGAACCACGCCTTGCCCCTGGGCTGGCAGAAGGCTGCCGGCTATATCGGCCTGATGTTGCTGGTGACGCTGTTCCTGCGCTGCGGCGCGCTGGTGTTCAACGTGGTACAGGCGCGGTTGTTTGCGCGGTTGGCCAAGGACATCGTGTACCGCATCCGCGTGCGCCTGATCGAGCGGCTCAAGCGCATTTCCCTCGGCGAATACGAAAGCCTGGGCAGTGGCACGGTTACCACCCACCTGGTCACCGACCTGGATACCCTGGATAAATTCGTCGGCGAAACCCTCAGCCGCTTTCTGGTGGCGATGCTCACGCTGGTGGGCACGTCGGCGATCCTGGTGTGGATGCATTGGCAACTGGCGCTGCTGATCCTGCTGTTCAACCCGCTGGTGATCTACGCCACGGTGCAGTTGGGCAAACGCGTCAAACACCTGAAGAAGCTGGAAAACGACAGCACTTCGCGGTTTACCCAGGCACTCACCGAAACTCTGGACGCCATCCAGGAAGTGCGCGCCGGCAACCGCCAGGGCTTCTTCCTCGGGCGCCTCGGCCAGCGGGCCCAGGAAGTGCGCGACTACGCGATCCACTCCCAGTGGAAAACCGATGCTTCCAGCCGCGCCAGCGGGTTGCTGTTTCAGTTCGGCATCGACATCTTCCGTGCGGCGGCCATGCTCACGGTGCTGTTTTCCGACCTGTCCATCGGCCAGATGCTCGCGGTGTTCAGTTACCTGTGGTTCATGATCGGCCCGGTGGAGCAATTGCTGAACCTGCAATATGCCTACTATGCGGCGGGCGGGGCGCTGACGCGGATCAACGAGCTGCTGGCGCGGGCCGATGAGCCGCAATATGCGGGCGGCGAAGACCCGTTCACCGGGCGCGAAACCGTCGGCATCGAAGTGCGTGGCCTGAGTTTCGGCTACGGCGAAGACCTGGTGCTCGACCAGTTGAACCTGGCCATTGCACCGGGGGAAAAGGTCGCGATCGTCGGCGCCAGCGGCGGTGGCAAAAGCACCCTGGTGCAACTGTTGCTGGGCCTGTACACGCCCCAGGCCGGGACTATCCGCTTTGGCGGTGCCACCCAGCAGGACATCGGCCTGGAGACCATCCGCGAGCACGTCGCCGTGGTGCTGCAACATCCCGCGCTGTTCAACGACACTGTGCGCGCAAACCTGACCATGGGCCGCGAGCGCAGTGACCAGGCCTGCTGGCAGGCACTGGAAATCGCCCAACTGGATGCGACCGTCAAGGCGTTGCCCATGGGCCTGGACAGTGTGGTGGGGCGTTCCGGGGTGCGGTTTTCCGGCGGCCAGCGTCAGCGCCTGGCGATTGCGCGCATGGTGTTGGCCGAACCGAAAGTGGTGATCCTCGACGAAGCGACTTCCGCCCTGGACGCCGCCACCGAGTACAACCTGCACCAGGCGCTGGCGCGCTTCCTCAGCGGCCGTACTACACTGATCATCGCCCACCGCCTGTCGGCGGTTAAGCAGGCAGATCGAGTCTTAGTGTTCGACGGCGGTCACATTGCAGAGGATGGCGACCATCAGCAATTGATTGCTGACGGTGGTTTGTACGCCAAACTCTACGGGCACTTGCAACAAGTACGTTGATTTAGCCTAGGCTGAGCTATCGGAAGCGGTGTTTCGCGTGCGTATCCAGCAGTGCATGTGCAAGGGGCTTCATGAAGCAAAAGCGGACTCTCGGAACGCCACGGTTGTTGGGCATTGTCTGGCCCTTTATCGCCGTGGTGCTGTTCCAGGCATTGTTGGGTTGCGTCAGCCTCTACGTGCTCTCGGCGGTGCGTGGTTATGTGGCTGGCGAAAGCCTGTGGTCCAAGGGCCAGAAAGATGCGATCTACTACCTGACGCTGTATGCCGACAACCGCGACGAAACCACTTATCTCAAATACCAGCAGGCGATCGCCGTGCCCCAGGGCGGGCATGAATTGCGTATTGCCCTGGACCGCTCCACCCCTGATCTTGCTGCCGCTCGATTGGGCATCCTCAAAGGCGGTAACCACCCGGATGACGTTTCCAGCCTGATCTGGCTGTACCTCAACTTCCGCCATTTCAGCTACCTGGAAAAAGCCATCGAGCTGTGGACCGTGGGCGATGGCTATCTGGTGCAACTGGATGACCTGGCGCGCGAGATGCATGGCGCAATCAGCCGCGACCAGGTCAGCGCCAACGATGTGCGTCAATGGAAGGCACATATCACCGCCATCAACGAAGGTGTGACGCCCGCCGCCAAGGCGTTCAGCGATGCCCTGGGCGAAGGTTCGCGGATGATCCTGCGGCTGCTGGTGATCACCAACCTGGCCACGGCCTTGGGCCTGATTGTGCTGGCGCTGCTGCGCACGCATAAACTGCTGGCCCAACGCCACGCCTTTGCCGACGCGCTGCAACAAGAGAAGGAGCGGGCGCAGATCACCCTGGAGTCGATTGGCGACGGGGTGATTACCACTGATGTCGATGGCGCCATCACCTACATGAACCCGGCGGCCGAGGCGCTGACCCACTGGAATTCTGCCCAGGCCCAGGGGTTACCCCTGGCGGCGCTGTTCAACCTGCTGGATGACAATGCCCAGCCCGATGGCTTTACCTTGATCGAACATATCGTCAAGGGTCAGCTCGGCGGCGGCAGCGAGCACTCGAAAACCATCCAGCGCCTGGATGGCAGTACGGTTTCGGTGACCCTGGTGGGCGCGCCGATCCGCAGCGCCGGCAAGGTGACCGGGGCGGTGCTGGTGTTGCACGACATGACCCAGGAGCGTCAATACATCGCCAACCTGTCCTGGCAGGCGACCCACGACGCCCTGACCGGCCTGGCCAACCGTCGTGAGTTCGAGTTTCGCCTGGAACAGGTGCTCCACCCTACGGGGTCGCAGCTGGGCGGGCGGCATGCGCTGATGTTCCTCGACCTGGACCAGTTCAAGTTGGTCAACGACACCTGTGGCCATGCGGCAGGCGACGAGTTGTTGCGGCATATCTGCGCGCTGTTGCAATCGGACCTGCGTGAAGGTGACACCCTGGCGCGCTTGGGCGGCGATGAATTCGGCATTCTGCTGGAGAACTGCCCGGCGGCCGCGGCTGAAAAAATCGCCGAGAGTCTGCGTCATACGGTGCAAAGCCTGCACTTCGTATGGAAGGGCCGGCCGTTCATGACCACCGTCAGCATCGGCCTGGTGCACCTTGGGCATACCCCGACGACCCTGGAAACCTCACTGCGCGCCGCCGACATGGCGTGCTACATGGCCAAGGAAAAGGGCCGCAACCGCGTGCAGGTCTACCACGCCGACGACTCGGAATTGTCCGTGCGCTTCGGCGAAATGGCCTGGGTGCAGCGCCTGCACATGGCCCTGGAAGAAAACCGGTTCTGCCTCTACGCCCAGGAAATCTCACCCCTGGGGCACACTGACGGTGGCGATGGGCACATCGAGATCCTGCTGCGCCTGCATGACGAGGCTGGCCGCATCATCCTTCCGGACAGCTTTATCCCAGCCGCCGAACGCTATGGCTTGATGACGTCCCTGGACCGCTGGGTAGTAGAAAATGTGTTCAAGATCATCAGCCGATGCCTGCAGGAGCGCCCGGGGCGTCCCATGGCGATGTGTGCGATCAACCTGTCGGGCATCACCATTGGTGACGATGACTTCCTCGGGTTTTTGCGTGAGAAGTTTCATACATACAATATTCCGCCGGGCATGATCTGTTTTGAAATCACTGAAACCAGTGCGATTGCAAACTTGGGCAGTGCGATCCGCTTTATCAATGAACTCAAAGCCTTAGGCTGTCATTTCTCGCTGGATGACTTTTGTGCCGGAATGTCCTCATTCGCTTATCTCAAACATTTACCTGTAGACTTCCTGAAGATCGATGGAAGTTTCGTAAAGGATATGCTGGACGACCCGATTAACCGCGCGATGGTCGAAGTGATCAACCACATCGGCCATGTCATGGGTAAGCGCACAATTGCAGAGTTTGTCGAGACACCGCACATCGAACAGGCATTACTCGAAATTGGTGTGGATTACGCTCAGGGCTACCTGATTGAACGACCGCAATTGTTTACCTTTGATAGCTTGCAGTGTCGACCTGTGCGGCCGCAGCCTCTGTTATTCAAGGCGCCCGGCACATTCCGCTGAAAACTTTGCTGGTCTGTACAATCACACTTAAAAAGGAGCCTTACAGTGATCGACACATTCAACAGAACCGGCCCGCTTATGGAAGCCTCAAGTTACCCCGCCTGGGCTCAGAAATTGATCCTGGACTGTAGCGAGAGCAAGCGCCGAGTTGTCGAACACGAACTGTACCAGCGCATGCGCGACAACACGCTCAGCGCCAGGACCCTGCGCCACTACCTGATCGGTGGCTGGCCGGTGGTGGAACAGTTTGCCTTGTACATGGCACAGAACCTGACCAAGACCAAATTTGCCCGCCATCCTGGGGAGGACATGGCGCGCCGCTGGCTGATGCGCAATATTCGTGTGGAACTCAATCACGCCGATTACTGGGTCAATTGGGCCAGTGCCCACGGCGTGAGCCTGGACGAATTGCAGGCCCAGGACGTGCCGCCGGAGTTGCACGCCCTCAGCCATTGGTGCTGGCACACCAGTTCTGCCGATTCGCTGATCGTGGCCATTGCCGCGACCAATTACGCGATCGAAGGCGCGACCGGTGAGTGGTCCGCCGTGGTGTGTTCCACCGGTGTCTACGCGGCGGCTTTCCCCGAGGACGAACGCAAGCGTGCGATGAAGTGGTTGAATATGCATGCCCAGTACGATGACGCCCACCCGTGGGAAGCGCTGGAAATCATCTGCACCCTGGCCGGGATGAACCCGACCAAGGCGTTGCAGGCAGAACTGCGCCAGGCCGTGTGCAAGAGCTACGACTACATGTACCTGTTCCTGGAAAGCTGCATGCGTCTGGAGAAAGAAAAAGCCCCAGCCTTGATGCGTGAGCGCCAGGCGCGGGTTGCCAGCGAAGCCTGATGTAGAGCAGATGGCGGGGTTTACCCCGCCATCGCCAGGCGGTTGCGGCCTTCGCGCTTGGCCACGTACAGCGCGCTGTCGGCCCGGCGCAGCAGGCTTTCGGCAGATTCGGCGGCCAGCAAGGTCGAGCAACCCAGGCTCACCGTCAATTCGATCCGCGTTCCGTCCGCCCAGTAGTCCTGGGCCTGTGCAGCCTGGCGCAGGCGTTCGCCGACCATCGCCGCCGCATCGCGACCGGTGTTGGACAGCAGGATCAGAAACTCTTCCCCGCCATAACGAAACACCATGTCCACGTTCCGCAACTGGCTCTTGATCGATGCCGCCACAGTGCGCAGCACGTTGTCGCCGGCGGCATGGCCGTGGGTGTCGTTGATGGTCTTGAAGTGGTCGATGTCCAGCATCAGCAAGGACAGCGGGTTGAGGTGCCGGCGCGCCATGTCGATTTCCCGTTGCAGGGTCTGGTCCATGGCGATGCGGTTGCCGGTCTCGGTCAGCGGGTCGCGCAGCGCGCTGCGGGTGGCGGCGCGGTAGAGCAGGGCGTTGCGCATCGGGTAGAGCAGGGTCGCCAGCAGCGATTCAAGCTGGCCGAGTTCTTCTTCCAGCAGGCGCTGGTTGCGCCGGAAGATCAGCTCGCCCAGGTGCTCGCCTTCATGGCTCAGGCTGTAGCTCATCGAGTGATGGCCGCGATGGCCAAACTCCAGGCGCAGGTCGCTGGCCTGGTGACGGTAGTGCAGGGCGTCCAGGGGCACCAGGCGTTGGATCTCACGGAAGAACACCGCGAGAATGCGCTCCGGTTCCAGGCTGGTTTGCAGTTGCTGGCCCAGTTGCTGGCGAAGTTCGATAACGGTGGTGGGGCGGCGCGGCAGGAGGGCGGGTTGGCCAAAGCCCAGGCGTTGCAATTTGGCACTGTCAAAGTCAATTGCATGGGTCTGGGTAGGTGTTTTCATAACCGTTTGGCCTCTAAGCACTCAACTGTCTTACAGGCTCGATGAGAGTGGCGAATGCCAAGCGTCTTACTGTTCCTTCAGTTCCGTAAAACATGAGTTACAGTCTAGACCGCTTTACCATGGGTTATAACCCCTGGGCACTGCCGCACGTCTTGTCATCGCTTAACCTGCTTGGACAGGGTTAGAGCGAGATTCATGCCACATTCGTTCAATTAAATAAAAAGCCTTACAAATCAAGCGACTGTTTTTATCGCTAAAAACAGTCGCCGAAGAATGACGCCAGTTATTTGGCAAACGGACGCCGCGCTTACTGTTTTTGCGGATCGAACTGTTTATCGCGGATAAACAACGCAGGGATGACGCCGCAGATGAAGTACGCGCCGCCCATCACCAGGAACCCCATGCCGATGGAGCCATGGGACGCCAGGAAACCAATCGCCGCTGGTGCCACTGCCGCACCAATGCGCCCGATGTTGTAGGCCCCACCCACCGCCGAGCCGCGAAATTTCGCCTCGAAGCTTTCGGTCATGTACGTGGCGTTCACGCCATAGGGAATCCCGTACAGGAAACCGAACACCACCAGCATCCACAGGATGTTCGCCGGGCTCTGGAACAGCACGATCACCGGCAGGAAGATCGCCGTGCCCAGGGCGCCGACGGCGAACACGGTGCGTCGTCCCAGGCGGTCTGCGGCGAGACCGGCGAGGATTTTGCCGAAGATCATCGCCGCGTAGGTGCCGACCATGTAGCTGGTCATCGACTTGAAGTTCATCCCCAGTTCGCTTTCCAGGTAGGAGGGCATCCAGTTATTCACACCGTAGTAGCCGAACTGCAGGAAGCCTGCGGTCAGGGCCCAGAGCAGGAACATGCGGCTGGCTTTCGGGTCGCTGAAGATCAGCTTGAACATACCGTCGGGCTTGTTCTTCAGGGCTTGGCGGGTGCCATTGGCTTTCTCCCGCGCGCGCTCGGCCCTTGCGGTCAGCCAGGCTTGAGGCTCGGGCACCAGGCGTTGCATCAGCACGGCGAGGATCACCGGGATGATCGCCACGTAGAACAACCAGCGCCAGCCGTGCTCGGGCAGGATCCAGCCGGCCAGCAGCGTGGCGACGATGTAACCCACCGACCAGCCGGCCTGCAAGGTGCCGAGCACGGTGGTGCGGTAGCGGGTTGGTACGTATTCGGCCATCAACGTATTGCACGCCACGTACAGCGCGCCCAGGCCGAGGGAGGCGAAGAACCGCGTGCTCGCGAACTGCCAATAGCTGTGGGTCATGCCCAGGATCGCCGTGCCCACGGAGAACAGCACGATGCTCCACACCACGGTTTTGACCCGGCCGAAGCGGTCACAGGCCCAGCCCCCGTAGATGCCACCGATGGCCATCCCGGCCAGGGTGAAACTGCCCAGGCTGCCGGCCTCGACGCTGGTCAGGCCGAATTCGGCCTTGAGGCTGCTGAGGCTGTAGGACAGCAACATCAGGTCTGCGCCATCGATCAACAGGCCGAGGAAGCAGAAGATAAAGACAATGATCCACAGTTTGCTTTTTGCAGGCGACAACGCGCCCGCCGATGCGGCGACTTCCATAGCGATACCTTGTTGTAGTTGTTAGGGCATTGGGTATGGGTGGTGCTTAGCGTTGCGCCGCGCGAATCATGTTGCGGGCAATCACCAGTTGCTGGATCTGCGTAGTGCCTTCGTACAGGCGGAACAGGCGCACATCCCGGTAGAAACGCTCGATGGCGTACTCGCTGATATAGCCGGCGCCGCCATGGATCTGCACGCAGCGGTCAGCCACGCGGCCACACATCTCGGTGGCGAACATCTTCGAGCAGGAGGCTTCGGTGCCAATGTCCTGGCCTTCGTCACGCTTGCGGGCGGCGTCGAGCACCATGCAGCGTGCGGCATAGATTTCGGCCTTGCTGTCGGCGAGCATGGCCTGGATCAACTGGAACTCGGCAATCGGCTGGCCGAATTGCTTGCGTTCGATCGCGTAGATCAGCGCATCGCCCAGCATGCGCTCGGCGGCGCCGACGCTGACGGCGGCAATGTGCAGGCGGCCTTTGTCGAGGACCTTCATGGCGGTCTTGAACCCCACGCCTTCCACGCCACCGATCAACTGGCTGGCCGGCACACGCACGTTGTCGAAGATCACGTCGCTGGTGTGCGCACCTTGCTGGCCCATCTTGTGGTCGCGCTTGCCCAGGGACAGGCCCGGTGTGTCACGTTCGATGATGAACGCGCTGATACCGCCCGAGCCGCGGATCGCCGGATCGGTGCGCGCCATCACCGTGAAAATCCCGGCGTGGGGTGCGTTGGTGATAAAGCGCTTGGTGCCGTTGATCACGTAGTGGTCGCCATCGCGTACGGCGGTGGTTTTCAGCGAGGCGGCGTCGGAGCCGGAGTCGGGTTCGGTGAGGCAGAACGAGCTGAGCAGCGCGCCGCTGGCCAGCAGCGGCAGGTAATGTTCCTTCTGCGCGTCGGTGCCGTCGAGCAGGATGCCGATGGAGCCGATGCCATTGTTGGTGCCGAAGTATGAGCGGAAGGCCGGGGAGGTGCGCCCCAGTTCAAAGGCGATGGTCACCTCTTCTTCCATGGTCAGGCCCAGGCCGCCGTAGGCTTCGGGGATGGTCAGGCCGAACAGGCCCATGTCCTGGAATTGGTTGATGATGTCGGCCGGGATTTCGTCGGTCTCGGCGACTTCGTTTTCCCGTGGGATCAGCGCTTCATCGACGAACTGCGCAATGGCTTCCACCAGGATATGCAGGGTTTGTGCGTCTCGGATCATGTGCAGCCCTCAGCGGCCCGTTCGGCGGGCCTGTTATCGTCAATCTGCCGAGGCCATGCACCGGTCCAGCTAGCGGGTGGCGGCCTCGATATTGTTCACCATGTGCTTGAGGCGGGGGCCGATGTCGTCTTCGAGTTTCTCCCGGGAGAGGTGGAAACTCGGTCCGCCACAGTTGAACGCCAGCAAGCCGTGTTGTGCGTGTCGCAGCGGTACGGCGATGGCATTGACATCGCGGTGCCACTCACCGATCGACATGCAGTAGCCGAAATCGGTGTAGTCCCGGAAGGCGCGTTCCAGCCCCTTGCGGATGTTCGGCCAGTCCTCCAGATGACGCTGGCGGATGTGGTCGAGAATGAACTCCCGCTCGTTTTCCGGCATCGCTGCCAGGCAGGCGCGGCCTGCTGAACTCAAGTGCAACGGCAACCGTGTGCCGACCTGGCGGCGCATGGTCATGTTGGCTTCACCCTGGACCACGTCCAGGTACACCGCGTCGAGGCGGTCCCGGGTGGCCATCGCGACGGCCGCCTGGGCGTACTTGGCCATGGTCTCCATCAACGGGTGGGCCACGGCGCGGATCGACAGGTTCGACAACATGGCGTAACCGAAGGCCATCACGCCCACCTCCAACTGGTACCGGCCCGACTGCGGCAGGTGCCTGAGGTAACCCAAGCGGGTCAGGGTGTGGGTCATGCGGGTGATCGTCGGTTTCGGCAACCCGGTCTTGCGCGCCAGTTCCTGGTTGCCCAGCACGCTCTCGCTTGGCGTGAAACAGCGCAGCAGTTCCAGGCCACGGGCCAGGGCGGTGACGAACTGGCGATCCTTGTCTTCCTCCTCATCGTTGTGCATCGGGTCAATCAACAAATGCTCGAAGGCGTTGTTGCCTGCTGGGACTTCGTTGTTGTCCGAGTCCGGGTTTCGACGGCGCATGTTAAGCCTCATTTTTTTATAAAATCAACAAAACAAAATAGTATTCCGCACAGCGAAACTAAGCAACTTTTTGAGTTGTGATTATTTAATGCGATAAACCCCAGTAAAACAGCGAGTTAGTCACTGTTTTAGAATGAGTTCGGGTTTTTACGTTTACACCTGCGGGGTCGATACTTATGATTATTGACAAATACGGAATGTTATTTCGCACAGCGAAACATATGCAGTCCAACTAACAAGAACAGTGCAGCAGGAGTGAATGTGACCAACGCTAACCCACCCGTGGTGACCCTCGACATCCAGGACAATGGCGTGGCCGTGGTGTGTATCCATCGTCCCGACGTCAAGAACGCCCTGAATGCCCAGGTACGTGAAGCGCTCGCCGAGCATTTCCGTGCACTGGCTCGCCGCCAGGATGTGCGCGCCATTGTGCTGACCGGGGGCGAACAGTTCTTCGTCGCTGGCGCGGATATCAAGGAGTTCGCCGCTGCCGGCGCGATCGATATGTACCGCCGCCACACCGAATACCTGTGGGAAGCCATCAGCCGCTGCCCCAAGCCGGTGATCGCGGCCGTCAATGGTTTTGCCCTGGGCGGTGGCTGCGAGCTGGCGATGCATTGCGACCTGATCGTGGCGGGCGAGTCGGCGCGGTTTGCCCAGCCGGAGGTCAAGCTGGGCTTGATGCCGGGCGCGGGCGGCACCCAGCGGCTGGTGCGGGCGGTGGGTAAATTCCAGGCGATGCGCATTGCGCTTACCGGCTGCATGGTCAGTGCGAAGGAAGCCCTGGCCATGGGCATGCTCAGCGAGATGGTCAGCGACGATCAGACACTGCCCCGCGCCCTGGAACTGGCCGCGCAGATCGCTGCGCTGCCGCCGTTGGCGGTGGAGCAGATCAAGGAGGTGATGCTGGCCGGTGCCGACCTGCCGCTGGAAAGCGCCCTGGTGCTGGAGCGCAAGGCGTTCCAATTGTTGTTCGACTCCAAGGACCAGAAGGAGGGCGCTGCGGCGTTCTTCGAAAAGCGCACGCCGCAATACCGGGGGGAATAAACATGACCGACATTATCAATACGCTGGGCCTGGTGGGCACCGGTGTGATGGGGGCGGGCATTGCGCAAATCGCCGCCCAGGCCGGTGTGGTGGTGCGCCTGTTCGATGCTCGCGACGGCGCTGCGCAAGCGGCCCGTGACAACCTCGGTACCACGTTTGCCAAACTGGTGGGCAAGGGCAAGATCAGCCAGGCGACGATGGACGCGGCGTTGGCCAACTTGCAGGTGGTCGAGCGCATCGACGACCTGCGCGATTGCGACCTGGTGGTGGAAGCCATCGTGGAAAATCTCGACGCCAAGCGCGGCCTGTTGCAACAGCTTGAAGGCATTGTCAGCCCGAGCTGCATCCTGGCGACCAACACCTCGTCACTCTCCGTCACCGCCATCGCCACCGGTTGCCGGCACCCCGAGCGCGTGGCCGGTTTGCATTTCTTCAACCCGGTGCCGTTGATGCGCGTGGTGGAGGTGATCGATGGCCTGGCCACCGCGCCCAAGGTCGGTGAAGCCTTGCTGGCGCTGGTGGCGCGCACCGGCCATCGCGGCGTGCGCGCCAAGGACACCCCTGGTTTCATCGTCAACCACGCGGGCCGGGCCTACGGCACCGAAGCCCTGAAGATGCTGGAGGAAGGCATCGCCGAGCGCGGCGATATCGACCGCATCCTGCGCGACGGCGCCGGGTTTCGCATGGGGCCGCTGGAGCTGCTGGACCTCACCGGCCTGGACGTCTCGCACCCGGTGATGGAGTCGATCTACAACCAGTTCTACCAGGAACCCCGCTACAAGCCATCGCCCCTGACCCGGCAGATGCTGGTGGGCGGTCGCCTGGGACGCAAGACCGGCCACGGCTTCTATCAGTATGAAAACGGCCAACTCATCAACGGCCCGCAGCCCCAACCGGTGCCCACGGTGCAACCGCTGCCACCGGTGTGGATTGCCACGGAAAACAGCCAAGACTACGAGCGCCTGAGTGCCCTGGTGATCGACCTGGGCGCCCATCTGGAACACGCTGCGCAACCGTCGCCGCAGGCGTTGTGCCTATTGGCGCCTTACGGCCGGGATGCCACCAGCGCCTGCGTGCGCTTCGATACCGACCCGGCGCGCACGCTGTGCATCGATGTGCTGACGGACCTTGCACGCCACCGCACGCTGATGCAAAACCCGCTGACGGCCCCGGCGATGCGCGATGCCGCCCACGCCTTGCTCGCAGCGGATGGCGTGGGCGTTACGGTGATCGGCGACAGCGTCGGCTTTGTGGCCCAACGCACCTTGGCGATGGTGGTCAACCTCGCCTGCGACATTGCCCAGCAGCGCATCGCCAGTGTCGAGGATATCGACCAGGCCGTGCAGCTCGGCTTGGGCTACCCCAACGGCCCGCTGGCCTGGGGCGATGCCCTCGGGCCGCGGCGCCTGCTCACAATTTTGCAACGCATGAGCGAACTCACCCATGACCCGCGTTACCGCCCCAGTCCGTGGCTGCGGCGGCGGGCGCTGCTGGGGGTTTCCCTGCGCCATGAAGAGCCGAGCCTCGGCTGATTTCCCAACCTCACAGGATAAGAACAATGGGTGCATTGACAGGTTTGCGGGTGCTGGATCTGAGCCGTGTGTTGGCCGGCCCCTGGTGTGGGCAAGTGTTGGCTGACCTTGGCGCGGAAGTGATCAAGATCGAACGCCCGAAAAGCGGCGACGACACCCGTGGCTGGGGCCCGCCGTGGATGAAGACCGACACCGGTGAGTCGTCGGGCGAGGCTTCGTATTATCAGTCGACCAACCGCGGCAAACTGTCCGTGGCCATCGACATGGCCACTCCCGAAGGGCAGGAGTTGGTACGGGCGCTGGCGGCCAGTTCCGACGTGTTGATCGAGAACTATAAAGCGGGCTCCCTGGCCCGCTACGGTCTGGACTACGCGACCCTGGCCGAGCTCAACCCGCGCCTGGTGTATTGCTCCATCACCGGTTTCGGCCAGACCGGCCCGCGTGCCGAGGAGCCGGGCTACGACTTCATCATCCAGGGCATCGGCGGCCTGATGAGCATCACCGGCGAGCGCGATGACCTGCCCGGCGGCGGCCCGCAAAAAGTCGGCGTGGCGTTCTCCGACCTGATGACCGGCCTGTATTCCACCGTGGCGATCCAGGCTGCGCTGCTCAGCCGTGAGCGCACCGGCGTGGGCCAATACATTGATATGGCGTTGCTGGATGTGCAGGTCGCGACCTTGGCCAACCAAAGCATGAACTACCTGGCCTCGGGCAAGGTGCCGCAGCGCTATGGCAATGCCCACGCCAATATCGTGCCTTACCAGGTGTTCCGTGCCGCCGACCGCGACTTCATCATCGCCTGTGGCAACGACAGCCAGTTTGTCGCGCTGTGCCAGAGCATCGGCCTGGCGCATCTGCCGGACGACCCGCGCTTTCGCCGCAACGCCGACCGCGTGGCCCATCGCGAAGAAATCGTCGCGCTGCTCTCGGCGCACTTTCTGGGGCGCAGTGCCGATGAGTGGGTGGCGTGTATCCATGCCTCGAAGGTGCCGGTGGGGGCGATCAACTCCATCGCGCAATCCCTGGAAGAGCCCCAGGTGCTCGCGCGCAACCTGATGGTGAAGATCCCCCATCCGCAGAACCCGGATTTCGCCATGGTCGGCAGCCCGATCAAAATGTCCGGTACGCCCGTGGAGTACGAGCGGCCGGCGCCGAGGCTGGGGCAGCATACCGACGACATTCTCGGCCGGCGATTGGGCCTGTCGCCGGAGCAACTGGCCCAACTCAAGGCCCGTGGGATTGTCGAACAGCAGGGTTAGACCAGGGTGGTGCGGTCGATCTGCGCGATGGAGGTGACGCCGGTGAGGGTCATGGCTACGCGCATTTCCTTGGCGAAGATGTCCAGCAGGTTTTCCACGCCGTGCTGGCCATCGGCGGCCAGCGCGTAGGCCGTGGCGCGGCCCAGCAGGCAGGCCTTGGCGCCCAGGGCGAGCATGCGCACCACGTCCAGCCCGGAACGGATGCCGGAGTCGACCAAGACGGTAAGGTCATCGCCCACCGCATCGGCAATCGGCGGCAAGGCCTTGGCGGTGGACAGCACGCCGTCCAGTTGGCGGCCGCCGTGGTTGGAGACCACGATGCCGTCGGCACCGAAACTCACTGCATCCTTGGCGTCCTGGGGGTCGAGGATGCCTTTGATGATCATCGGGCCTTTCCAGAATTCGCGGATCCACTCCAGGTCTTTCCAACTGATGGATGCATCGAAATTGTTTGCCAGCCAGCCGATGTAGTCTTCCAGGTGGGTGGGTTTGCCCAGGTACCTGGAGATATTGCCCAGGTCATGGGGACGGCCCATCAGGCCCACGTCGAAGGCCCATTGCGGCTTGGTGACGGCTTGCAGCATGCGTCGCTGTGCGGCGAACGGGCCGGACATGCCCGAATGGGCATCGCGATACCGTGCGCCGGGCGTGGGCATGTCCACGGTAAACACCAGCGTCGTCACACCGGCTGCCTGCGCGCGCTCCAGCGCGTTGCGCATGAAGCCGCGGTCCTTGAGCACATACAACTGGAACCAGATCGCCTGCGCGCTTTGCGACGCCACTTCTTCAATCGGGCACACCGACACCGTCGACAGGCAGAACCGAATGCCCTTGTTCGTTGCCGCCTTGGCCGCCTGCACTTCACCGCGCCGCGCGTACATGCCGGTCAGGCCGACCGGGCTGAGGATCACCGGCATGTCGAGTTCCTGGCCGAACACGCTGGTCTTCAGGCTCAGGTTGTCGACATTGCGCAGGATGCGCTGGCGCAGGCTGATCTCGGCCAGGTCCGAGCTGTTCGCGCGCATCGTGTGTTCGGCGTAGGCGCCGCCGTCGATGTAGTCGAACAGGAAACGCGGGAGCTTGCGCTTGGCGGCTGCGCGGTAGTCGGAGGCGGACGAGATGATCATTGTTGGAGGCTCCACGGGCAAGGTGGCGTCAGGATAGGCAATTCTCTGGCATGATAAAAACAACTTTTATCGCTGGCAGCAAGTCGCCAAAGGAATACTGATGAACCTGAGAACATTGCGTGCCTTTGTCGAAGTGGTGCGCCAGGGTGGTTTTTCCCAGGCTGCCGAGGTGGTGTCCCTGACCCAATCCAGCGTGAGCAAGGCGGTCAAGACTCTGGAAGACGAACTGGGCACGCCGCTGCTCAATCGCCTCGGGCATCGCAACGAACTCACCGCCGCCGGCGAAATCGCCTACCGTCGCGCCCTGGTGCTGCTCGCCGAGCGCAATGACCTGGTGGCCGAGATCAACGACCTGTGTGGCCTCAAGCGCGGCGTACTGCGCATCGGCCTGCCGCCGGTGGGTTGCGGCGTGCTGTTCGCGACCATGTTCGCCACCTACCGCAGCCGCTACCCGGACATCGACATCGAACTCACCGAATACGGCAGCAAAAAACTGCGCGAGTGCCTGGAAGCGGGGGAGGTCGACCTGGCAGCGCTGCTGCTGCCGGTGGACGAAGACTTTGACTACCAGCCCGTGCGCAACGAACCGTTGATGGCCGTGCTGCCCATCAGCCACCCGCTGGCCCGCCTTGAACGTATCGACTTCACCGACCTGGCCGATTCGCCGTTCATCCTGTTTGAAGCCGGCTTCGCCCTCAATGCCAAGATTCTCGCTGCCTGCGAGCGTAAAGGCGTCAACCCCAAGGTGACCGCCCGCAGCGGGCAGATCGACTTCATCATCGACCTGGTCGCCGCCGGCCTGGGCGTAGCCTTCGTACCACGCATGCTGGCGCACAAACACCAGCACCCCGGCATTGCCCTGATCCCCTTGGACGAGCCCTACACCGACTGGCACATCGCCCTGGCCTGGCGCGCCAGCGCCCACCTGCCCCCCGCCGCCCTGGCCTGGCTGGAACTGGCCAGGGAGCACACCATTTCAACCGGTCATCCGGTTTAATCACGCCGAATGCCAGAGAAAGCTTGACTTCTCCTTTTCAATCAGTAACATACGGCGCATTCCGCGATAGCTCAGTTGGTAGAGCAAATGACTGTTAATCATTGGGTCCCTGGTTCGAGTCCAGGTCGTGGAGCCAGATAGCGACATAAAGAGAAGCCTGCAGAGATGCAGGCTTTTTTTTGCCTTGGATTTCTCCAGGGTGATCAAAGCGCACAGCGTGATAGGCATGAAGGCGTCTCTAATCCTACGATTCAGAGGGAAGCCCCATGAAAGTCGCTGCAGTGGTTTCAACCAAAGACGGCAGAGTCGGCGTAGCGAACGTCAGGATTCAGCCCCAGGCGGATGACCGAAGTACGCCTTGTAGGCGTGGTTGAAGTTGGCAGGGTTGGCGTACCCCAGGCGGTGGGCAATCTGCGCCACGTGCCATTTGCGCTGGCGCAGCAGGGTGCGCGCCAGTTCCAGGCGCTGCTGGCGCACGTAATCGAGCATCGATTGGCCGTACACCCGGCTGAAGGCACGTCTGAGGGTGGTTTCACCCACGCCCAGTTCCCGTGCCAGCGCCAGCGTGCCGGGTGGTTTCATCAGGTTTGCGTCGAGCTTGAAGCGTGCTTCATGTGCAAGGTCCGAATGGCTGCGCAACGGGGCCGTGGGCTTGGCCGGTTGTGGCGCCAGGTGCGTGGCCAGCTCGACCAGCACGGCCAGGCTCAGGCTTTCCTGGTTCAGCCGTTCCAACGCCCCCTGGTAGGGCGAGTGATAAAGGCGCTCGAACAAACGCCCGACGGCGCGACAGCCGTGCAGTTCTGAAAAGTGCATGCCATCGTCGAGCAGCCTGGCCAGCGATTGCAGTGACGGGTCTTCTTCGGCCAATTGGCGCAGATAGTCGCCGCCGATGCGCAGCCCGGCCATGCGCGCACGGCTACCGGCAGGCATCTGGTCCATGGCTTCCATGCTTTCGCTCAAGCCCAGCACATGGGGCGCGCCGGGGGTGTATTCATTTAGCCGGCCGTCTACCTGATGCTGCCATTGCCCACCCAGTACCTGCACGATGCACACACTGTCGGGCAGCACCTTGTGGATGCGTAACGGTTCGGGGAACTGCAGATCGCAGTCGAAATACTGCAGGTGCGGCCGCACCGTCTGCGCACGGTAATGGCCGATCGCGCTGCCCATGACCTGCTGCGCGCTGTCATCGAATACACCGGCCTGGTCCAGGGCCTCTGGGTGATCGAAGCAGAAGTGGGTGTCCAGATAGGGGTTGCGGCGGTCCATTGGCAAAAGCGTCCGTCAGAGCGGGTGGGCAGCGTTGCATGATATCGACATCGGGCAGCCCGATCAGTTGTTGTGAGTCACGGCCTTATTGTTGTGCGCCACGGCCGTGCCGCTTGGCAGGCGTCGGCGCGTTGATTTCAATGGTCGGCTTTGAACTGTCGAGGAAGCCGTAAATGTTGATATATCGCAAGTGGGCAGCGCTGCTGGGCCTGGTTCTGGCCGTGATCGCGGGGATCGCCCAGGCTGACAACCGCCCGGAAGTCGCGGAAAAAGTGCTGGCCTATGCCGGCGAAGGCGGCGTGAAAGTCTGGACCCTGCGCATCGGCGCGCGCAGTGACAATCAGGCGCTGGTGCAGGTAGAGGGCGTGGACCACGACTGGAACATGAAGATCCAGAAAATGGCCGTGGAAAAGACCGGCAAGGACACCCGCTATTCCACCACCGTGGACGGCCAGAAGTTCGTCGTGCTGGTGCTGCGTCAAGGCTGGGGCGAGCTGTACTTGCCCGGCGACGCTCAAGCGTTGAACGTTGGCTATGACGAGTTCCTGTCCAGCCAAGGCAATGCGCAGGCATTCCTGACCGATTATTTGCAGGCCAACTGAGCAGTGGGTCGATTCGCACGGTGGTCGTGGGCGCTGACGATACTGGTACTGCCGCTGGCCCTGATGGGGTGGGCCAGTCTGCAGAGCTGGCGCGCCGATGAAGTGCTGCGGGACGCGCAAAGTATCGACGGCGACTACGCCTGGCTGCGTGTGCGTCAGGCCCTGGCGGGGTTGGCGTACTGGCTGGCCATCGCCGCGTTGGTGGCCGGGCTCTCAACATGGCTCAAGATGCGGCTGGACGCATGGCGCGCGCGGCAATCCAAGGACTTTCTCTACGGCCGTCTGTTCCTCTGCTGGCGTGCTCTGGGCCACTGGTTGGTGGCCTACACCGGGCTGCTGGTCTGCGCGCTGGCGCTGTGCCTGCTGTATGAACTGAGCTGGGGCTGGAGCCACTTCAAGGCCGGCGGCTGGTTCATGCTGTTGGTGGCGGTGCCAGTGATTACCGTGCTCTGGACAGGCTGCCGGTTGATTGAGCGGTTGCGCCGGCAATGGCACGCCTTGGACCGGCCTTCCTCGGCGTTTCTGGGTCAAACCCTGGGGCGCGACAAGGCACCGGCCTTATGGACGTGGGTTGAGCAACTGGCCAATACGGCCGGCGCGCCGGTGCCCGACCATATCGTGGTGGGCATCGACCAGGCGTTTTTCGTCACCAGCGTCAATGTCGCGCTGCAACCCGCCGGTGACGTGCTCAGCGGGCGCACCCTTTACTTGCCGCTGACCTACCTCTCGAGCCTGAGCCAGGCCGAAGCGGCGTCGATCATCGGCCATGAGCTGGGCCATTTCAGCAGTCGCGACACCGAACGGGGCAGCGAGATCGGGGCGCATTTCAGCCTGATGTGCCTGCACTTTTCGTATATCAGCGCTGGGGATGCCGACCCGGCGTGGGTCGAGCGCCCGGCAATCTGGATGACGCAGCGTTTCCTGCACCACTTTCAACTGGCGGTGCACCACTGGGGCCGCGCCCAGGAATTGGTCGCAGATAGGGTGGGCGGCAACATCGGCGGTGAGCGCTTATTTTGCCAGGCACTGTTACGCGTTATCGCGCTCGACTGTGAGATCCACACGCTGCTCACCGAGCGCCACCCGAACCTGATCCAGGCCCTTGCCGACCACCTGCTCCATACACCGCTGCGCTTGGACAAGGCAGCGCTGGACCATGCCATCGCGCACCCGTTCGATACGCACCCGCCGACAGCACTGCGCATGCAGCAACTGGGCGTGCGACTGGATGACGACCTGCTGGCCCAGGCCACTCGCGTGCCTACCGAGCACGACCGCCACTGGTTCAGCCAACTCACCCATGCATCGTCCTCCGATGTCTGGCTGCCTGTATCACCGCCTATATCAATCGCTCAAGGAGAATGACCCATGACCCAACCCTCCGATCCGCTGTCGGATCTCGCCAGCACACTCAGTCAGGAATATGCCGACTCCCGCGAAGCTCAGCGCGAGCGTGCGATCGCCGAACTCGAGCAGGTCATCCATCGCGTGCCCGAGCAGACCGAATTCACCAATTCGCGCCGTTACAAGGTGCGCGGTCCGCTGTTTTTGCTGATTGCCCTGGGCTTGCTGGGCTTCGGGCTGCACCGAGGTTACAACGGCTTGGCCGTGTGTGCCGCGGTGATGGCCGTGGTGTTCGTACTGCTCACTTGGCAGCACCGCAACGCCGGGCAACATGCCTTTATGCGCCTGACCCGCCGCCAGTTGTTTGTGGACACCTTGAGTGCGCCGGTCGATCTCGTCGAAATTGCCGACGTCAGCGTCAGTGAGGAAGGCTGGCTGACCGTGCAGAAACTGATTTTGCGACCCGGTGCGCCCCTGCCTGTGCATCGCGCCACGCGACAGCTGTTCGGCAACCAGGCGCTGGCCCTGAACAAACCCCAGCCGCAGATCCTGATTCAATCCGCCGGCCTGATGCATGAGGGCCATACCCTGGATGACGACCAGATCGCAGGCATCCTCAACGCCTATTGCCAAGCTGCCCAGGCCCAACAACATCTTGATGCGCTGCGCCAGGGCACTCAGCGCGATTCCGGAGCGGTTGTACGGTAGAGCCGGTTCAGGGTTGTTGAAATTGCCTCGCTGCATTGACATCCAGATCCGCAAATCAACCTGTTGAGCATTCAGTTTATGACCGTGATCGCGCCAGTTGCGATGGCCGCGATCAACATCACCAGCACGGTGCCGAAGGTCCACTTCAGCGAGACCCGCTGGTTATCGCCATAGTCAATGTCCAGCAGCCCGCACAGTAGGTAGGTGGAGGCCACCAGCGGGCTGAGCAGGTGCACTGGCTGGCCGATCAACGAGGCGATGGCCATTTCGTGGGGGCCGATGCCGTAGTGGGCAGCGGTTTCGGCGAGGATGGGCAGCACTCCAAAATAGAACGCGTCGTTGGTCAGGACGTAGGTGAACGGCATGCTGAGCAGCGCGGTGATGACTGACATGCCGTGGCCAGCCTGCTCTGGCAGGATGGCGATCAGGTTATCGGAGATAGCCTTGATCATCCCGGTGCCGCCCATGATGCCGACGAAGATGCCCGCCGCAAAAATCAGCAGGGTCACGGCCAGCACGTTGTCGGCGTGCCGACCGATGACTTCCTTCTGCTGTTTGAGCGTCGGGTAGTTGATCAGGCAACCCAGGCCGAAGGCGACCATGAACAGGATCGGCAGCGGCATCAGGCTGAGCATCATCGAGCTGATGAGGGCGACCGTCAGGACCACATTGAACAGAAATTTCGGGTCGCTCAGGCGAACGTGTGCGTAGCCTTCGAGCACCTTGTCTTCGCTGACGCTGACAATACCCAAACGGCGGTATTCCATTCGACCTAGCCACCAGGCGGCAAAAATCACCCATACACCGCCAGCAATCATGATGGGAACCATCTGTAAAAACAGCTCGGTGATGTCGACGTGCATGGCACTGGCCGCTCGCGAAAACGGCCCGGCCCACGGCAGGATGTTCATCACCCCGATGGCCAGCAGTAGCACGGTGGCCATGACCTGCAAACGAATGCCGGTCAGACGATACAGCGGCAAAAAAGCTGCTGTGGCGATGATGTACGTGGTTGCGCCGTCGCCGTCCAGGCCGACGCACAACCCCAGCACGGCGGTGCCGACAACGATCTTGCGCGGGTCGCCCTTGACCAGCCGCAACAGCACCTTGATCAGCGGGTTGAACAGACCGGCGTCGGTCATCATGCAGAAATACAGGATTGCGAAGGTCAACATGATGCCGGTGGGGGCGAGCATCTTCACGCCGTCGTACATCATGCCGCCCAGTTGCGTGGCGAAACCGCCGAGGCAACCGAAGAGGATCGGCACCAGCAGCAGCGCCACCAGCGGTGAAAGGCGCTTGCTCATGATCAGGTACATGAAGCAGACGATCATGGCGTAGCTCAGAAAGATCAACATGGGCATCCCTTTTATTGGTTTTGTAGGGGGCGAGCGCGGGACGGCTCGCGTTCTTCGGGCCGAACGAAGCCGGTGCAGCAGGCGCACAGGATTCAGCGTGTTGCGGGTTTAGTGGTGCGAGAACATCGGCTGGCCGCTATGGGGCAGGTCGGCGACCAGGATGGAACCGGTAGAAGAGTCGGTGATGAACAATTGCCGATTGCCCTCGCCACCGAACGCCAGGTTGGTCAGGGTGCGGCCTTGGGTGCACGAGCGAATGCGGTACAGCGGCACGGCGTGAGGGTCGAACACCCAGACGCAGCCGTTACCGGCATCGCACACATACAGATTGCCTTCGCTGTCTAGCGCCATGCCGTCGGCGCCACTGACGCCCCCGGCCATGGCGGTGAAAATGCCCGCCTTGCTGGTGCCGCCGTCGCGTTGGATCGGCAGGCGCCAGACAGCGTTGCCCCGAGTCATCGCCACGAAGAGCGCGTTCTGCGCGAGGTCCATGACAAGGCCATTGGGGCTCGGGCCGTTGTCGATCAGACGCGTGAGGGTCTGCTTTTCCAGATCATAGGCGTAGACGCGACCGGTCGGGTCCTGCTGGCCGGTCTGGCCCTGATCGGTGAAGTACAGCTTGCCGCCGGCATCGAAGAATAGGTCGTTGACACCCTTGAAGCCTTCGCTGCGACTGTGAGTGAGGAACGGCGTCACCGCGCCGGTGTGCGGAGCGAGCGTCAGGATCCCTTGCTTGTAATCGGCGATGAAAATCCGCCCGTCGCGGTGGATTTTCAAACCATTGGGCCAGCCATCGTACTCGGCGATCAACGTCCAGTGGCCTTGAGGGTCGATGCGCATGATGCGGCCGTAGGGAATGTCGGTGACGTACAGGTTGCCGTCCCGGTCGAAGGACGGCCCTTCGAGAAAGCTTTTGACCTTCTGCCCTGGTTTGTTGGCGCGTACCCAGTCGGAGTCGCCGTCTTTCCAGAATTCTTCGGGCAGCGTGGTGAACACGCGGGTCGACAAATCGCGAGGCGGGGCATACAGGCTCACAGGATCAGCTCCTACGGGGGCGAACGGAAAGCACCGATCTTGCTGGTGACGAGACCTTTTCGCCTTATTGTTTTTGTTCTATCTGACAGAACGTTGTGTTTGCAGATAGAACAAGGTTCGACTTTATTTTTTCAGCTGTCAACCCACCGGGATTGTCTGTTTTTCATTTCGCCATTCATCACCAGGCACTCCCAACGCTCTCGGGAGCGCCCTGACGCATCGCTCGGGATGAGAGGCGTTGACAGTGGGATTTTGTCGGCTCATGATTATTTCAGAACAGTGTTCTGTCAGATAGAACTATTGCATTCCACCACCCGGAGACCCGGCGATGAACTCTAATAACAACCTGGACATCCTGATCAGCGAGGTCGGCCCCCGTGATGGCCTGCAAAGCATTAGCGCGACCATGCCCACTGCGCTCAAGCTTCAATGGCTGACGGCCCTGGCCGACGCGGGCTTGAAGGAGATTGAGGTCGGCTCGTTCGTGTCCCCCAGACTGCTGCCGCAAATGGCCGATGCCGCCGAGTTGGTGGCGCACATGCGTCAGCGTTCGGACGTGTTCGTTACCGCGCTGGTACCGAACCTCAAGGGCGCCGAGGCAGCGTTCAACGCGGGCGTACAAAAGATCACCCTGCCCATTTCCGTCAGCGAGCCCCATTCACTGGCCAACATCCGCAAGACCCATCAACAGGTCTACGACGAAGTGCGTACGGTGATGGCCCTGCGCAACGAGCGCTTCCCGCACGTCGAGGTCGAGGCCGGGCTGTCGACGGTGTTCGGTTGCACGATTCAGGGCGAGGTGCCCGAGGACGACGTGCTGCGCATGGCCCTGACCATGGTCGAGCTGGGCGTCGATGAAGTCGGGCTCGCCGACACTGTGGGGTACGCCAATCCGGCGCAGGTGCGTCGCGTGTTCACCCGTCTGCGCAACGAGATCGGCAGCAAGGCCGGCAGCGCGCATTTTCACAATACCCGTGGGCAGGGCCTGGCCAATGTGGTCGCGGCGCTGGATGTTGGCGTCACCACCATCGATGCCTCTCAGGGCGGTATCGGCGGTTGCCCGTATGCGCCGGGGGCGTCGGGCAATATCGTGACCGAGGATCTGGTCTACCTGCTCGAGTCCATGGGCCTGCGCACCGGCGTGGACATCGACAAGCTGGTGGCCGCTCGCGCCTGGCTGAAACAGGGCCTGCCGGGAGAGCCGCTGTATGGCTTCATCCCTGACGCAGGCGTCGGCAAGAATTTCCATTACGCCGGAGGTGCGCGATGAGCCTGCTCAATCGGAACCTTCAGGCGCTGCCGCTGGCAGGGGTGCGCGTGGTCGAGTTCGTGCACATGGTCATGGGCCCGACCTGTGGGCTGGTGCTGGCTGACCTCGGCGCTGAAGTGATCAAGGTCGAGCCGACGCCCGAGGGTGACAACACGCGTCGCCTGACCGGCTCCGGCGCTGGCTACTGGATGACCTACAACCGCAACAAGAAAAGCTTCGCGGTCGACATCAAGACCGAGGAAGGCATGGCCGCGGTGCGCAAGCTGATCGAAAGCGCCGATGTGGTCACCGAGAACTTTCGTCCCGGCGCCATGGACAAGCTCGGCCTGGGCTACGAGCAGGTCAAGGCGATCAAGCCGGACATCATCTACAGCTCGATGAAAGGCTTTCTGCCGGGGCCGTATGAACATCGCACTGCGCTGGACGAGGTGGTGCAGATGATGACGGGCCTGGCCTACATGACGGGTCCCGAAGGCCGCCCGCTACGCGCCGGTGCCTCGGTCAATGACGTAATGGGCGGCATGTTCAGCGCCATCTCGATTCTGGCGGCGCTGTGGCAACGCAAAAACACTGGGGAAGGGCAGTTCGTGCAGACCGGGCTGTTCGAGAACTCAGCGTTTCTGGTGGGGCAACACATGATGCAGATGGCAACCACTGGCAAGCCTGCCGCGCCGATGCCCAGTCGTTTGTCAGCCTGGGCGATCTACGACGTGTTCAATACCCTGGGCGATGAGCAGGTGTTCATGGGCGTGGTGAGCGACAGCCAGTGGGTCAATTTCTGCCAGGGTTTTGGCTTTACAGAGCTGGGGCGCGACCCTGGACTGGCGAAAAACACCCAGCGCGTGCAGGCCCGGGCGAGGATTCTGCCGCAGGTCCGCGAGCGTCTGGCGCAAATGAGCAAGCAGGAGGTCATGGACCTGTGCGAGCAGACGGGCCTGCCGTTTTCGCCGATCCAGCGGCCGCAGGACCTGTTCGACGACCGGCACCTGAACGAGTCGGGTGGGCTGGCCCATCTGACGCTGGAGAATGGCGACGCGGTCAAGGTGCCAATGCTGCCGTTCGAGATGAATGGTCGTCGCTTCAATACCCGCCTCAATGTGCCGCAAATGGGCAGTCACTCTGCCGAGCTGCTCGAAGAAATGGGCTACGCGTCGGGTGACATCGAAGCGTTGCGCGGGCGTGGCATCGTTCGCTGAAACCGCTGGAAGGGATTCCTGATTCCTGTAGCTGACGGACATTCCCGCCGTCAGCCTTATAAAAATAAATGCTGAGGAAACCCGTCATGGCCATCGTCACGACACCCCCGCACAGCAGCGATATCAGCAGCGTGCGCTCCCTGGATGCCGAACAGACCCGCGTCCTGCACAAGGCCGCCTGGCGCTTGATCCCCTTGCTCGCGCTGGCGTATTTCTTCAATTACCTGGACCGCACCAGCGTCGGCTACGCCGCGTTGCAGATGACCGAGCAGTTGGGCCTGACCGCCACGCAGTTCGGCCTTGGCGCGGGCATCATGTTCTTCGGCTACTGCCTGTGCGAAGTGCCGAGCAATCTGGCGATGTACCGTTTCGGCGCCCGCCTGTGGATGGCGCGGATCATGATCACTTGGGGCCTGGCCGCTGCTGCCACCGCGATGATCGTCGGGCCGTACAGCTTCTATATTGTGCGCTTGATCCTCGGCATCGCTGAAGCCGGCTTCTTTCCCGGCGTGATTTTCTTCCTTACCCTGTGGTTCCCCGCGCAATACCGCACGCGGGTGTTGGCCTGGTTTACCGTGGCCACGCCGATCTCGTTTCTGGTGGGCGGGCCGCTGTCGATCTGGCTGTTGCAGATGCACGGTTTGCTCGGGCTTGCGGGTTGGCAATGGATGTTTCTCATCGAAGGGGTGCCAGCGTGCATCCTCGGTTTGATTACCTTGAAGGTGCTGACCAACCACCCGGCCGAGGCCAAATGGCTGACCGCCGAAGAACGCCATGTGCTGACCGGCATGCTCGCCGAAGAGCAGAGCAAAGGTCAGCACAGCCATGGCTTCAAGGCCGCACTCAAAGACCCACGCGTGTGGATTCTCAGCTCGATCACCTTCAGCTTCACCCTGGGCTCCTACGGCATCGGTATCTGGTTGCCGGAGATGCTCAAGGCCCATGGTGTCGAAGTCAGCATGATCGGCTGGGTTGCGGCCATTCCGTACTTCTTTGCCACTGTAGCGCTACTGATCTGGGCCAAACATGTGGACCGTACGGGCAAAGGCATTTTCAACCTGACCGTGGCCATGCTGCTGGCAGGCTTTGCGTTAATCCTGGCGCTGCGAATGGACGCGCTGGTTCCGGCACTGGCAGGGATTACTTTAGCGCTGATCGGCACGATCGCTGGCAAGACGATTTTCTACACTTTGCCGGGCAAGTTCCTGCGCGGGCAAGCCGCAGCGGGTGGAATCGCACTGATCAATTCCATTGGCGCGTTTGGCGGGTTTGTCGGGCCTTACCTGATGGGCTTTTTGAAGGACTACACCGGGTCGTTCACCGCAGGTCTTATGGTCATGGGCTGCATCATGTTCGTTGCCGCAGCAATGGTCGTCTCGCTTCGCTTCTTCCTGCGCGAGTAGTGAGCAGCGGCTGCACATTTTTCAGAAGGGATCGGGCGGCTCTGATATTGTCTTGCGGGTTGGCGGGGTGGTTTGCGAATCATCCGCCGCCTGCGAGCGACGAATCGACAATGAGTGTCTATGACTACCGAATCTGAAAAAAACCTTTCCGACCAGGCCGCCAATGCTGAAGGCGGCGTGGCTGCCGTCGACCGCGCATTTGCCATTTTGTCGGCCTTCAGCATCGAGCAGGACTGTCTGGCCCTGGCCGAAATCGCGCGGCGGACGGGTTTGTACAAAAGCACCATCCTGCGCCTGATCGCCTCGCTGGAAAAAGCCGGGTTCGTCCGTCGCCTCACCGATGGTCGTTACTCGGTCGGCCCTGAGCCTCTGCGTTTGTCGCAGCTGTACCAGAGCTCGTTCCGACTGCGCGACGTGATTCACCCCTTGCTGGAGTCGATCACTGAGGAAAGCGGTGAAACCTCTTCGTTCTACGTGCTGGAAAACGGCAGCCGCGTCGTGTTGTTTAGGGTCGAGCCCAAGCGTGCGGTGCGGGTTTCGGTGCTGGAAGGCGCGCGCTTTCCGTTGCAGGCCGGAGCGTCAGGCAAGATCCTTCGGGCCTTTTCCCGCGATGCGGAGCCTGCATTGACCGAGGTCCGCGAACGCTTCTGGGCCTGTTCCTTCGGCGAGCGGGACCCGGAAACTACCGCCGTATCAGTGCCGGTGTTTGCCATGGGCCATGAGTTGAAAGGGGCGCTGACCTTGTCCGGTCCGTCTGACCGTCTGCTCAAGGAACACATCGAACATGCGGCGTCGATCCTGTTGAGAAATGCAGCCATCGCCAGCAATGCGCTAGGCGGTAGTGACCGAGAGCTACGTGCAGCTCTGACACGTCTGGGCGAATCGATGGTCCGTCGTTAACCGGCGAGCGACCGCTTAGGGCCGATGTTGTGAGAGGCAGCAGTCGGCCCACCCAAGGCCGGCAATACCCATTCTCTTGGAGTCGGTAGTGGTACAAAGTTGTACATTTAATTGACGCCACTATATCGCCATCTTAAGATCGCCGCTCATTGATGGCACTACGCCATATAGAGGGATCTAGAAATGTGGCGTTTGGTACGCCGGACCAGGCTCGGCCTGCTGTCCGCTTGTTTTTGCCTGGGCTTCGCCGGGACGGTCCAAGGCGCGACCCCGCAGAGCACCCCGGGCGTCACTGATCTGATCCGTGATCGCCAGGATCGTCTGCTTCAAGAGCAACAACGCCGCCTCGACGAACTCAAGGACCTGCCCGGCAAAGCCGCCGCGCCTGCCAAACCGACAGCGCCTGCTGACACCCGCTGCTTCGCCATCAAGACCATCGAACTCACTGGCGCCGATGCGTTGTCTGAAAGCGAGCGCCACGCGTTGGTCCAACCCTACATCGGGCAATGCCTGGGCGTACCGCAACTCAACGAGGTGCTCAAGGTCATCACGGACCGCTACCTGGCCAAAGGACTGGTCACCAGCCGCGCCTACTTGCCACAACAAGACCTCTCCAACGGCGTGCTCAAGATCCAGGTAATCGAAGGCAGGCTCGAAGGATTGAAGGGCGAGCAGGGCAGCGGCATCACCGACCGCCAACTCGCCATGACTTTTCCAGGCCAAAAGGGTGAATTGCTCAACCTGCGCGAAATCGAGCAGATGGTCGACCAACTGAACCGCCTTCCCTCAAACCAGGCGCAGATGGAATTGGCACCGGGCAAACAAGTCGGCGGTAGCGAGGTGTTGGTCAAGAACACGCCGCAAAAACCCTGGCGTGTTGGCCTATCTCGCCACAACGGCGGCCAACGCAGCACCGGCGAACAACAGTGGGGCGCCAGTCTCGATTGGGATAACCCGCTCGGCCTGGCTGACCAACTCTCCCTGCGTGGCGGCCATGACGCGGTCAGCGACCACCAGAAAACCTCACGCAACTCGATGCTCAACTACAACCTGCCGTTTGGCTGGTGGAACCTCAATTACAGCTACAGCGAGACTGAATATCGCTCCCTGGCCCAGGCCAGCGGCTTCAACTTCAAGCAGTCCGGTGACAGCCAAAGCCACCAGTTGCGCTTGGAGCGGGTCGTCCACCGCGACGCCCTGAGCAAGACTTCTTTGAGCACCGGCGTGGCCTACCTGCGCACCAACAACTTCATCGAAGACAGCAAGCTCGCCCTGAGCAGCAACCGCCTCAGCGAAGCCCAGTTCGGCATCAACCATGGCCGACGCATTGGCAGCTCGTTCCTTAACATCGACCTGGGTATGCAGGACGGCATTGGCGCGTTCGACGCCCAGGCCAACCACAACCCACGCCCCGGCCAGGCCGATGCGCGCTACCGCAAATACACCGCGACGGTGAGCTACCTGTACCCCTTCAAGCTGTGGGGCGAGTCGCTCAGCTTCAGCAGTTTGATGACCGGCCAGCGCAGCGAAGACGTGCTGTTCAGCCCGCAACGCATGAGCCTCGGCGGGCAGTCCTCGATTCGTGGCTATAAGGACCAAAGCCTGGCCGGCGACAGCGGCGGCTACTGGCGCAACGACCTGCGCTGGAGCCGCCCGGTGACCTGGGCATGGCTGCAGTCGGCGTTCAACGAATACGGCACCAGCGTCGGCTACGACCAGGGCGTGATCCGCCACGGTCGCTACAACGCCGAACAGCATGGGCGCATGACCAGCAATTCCCTGGAACTGTTTGCACGCGGCAAGAACGTCGCGGCCACGGTGACCTTTGCACACTCTTTGGAACGACCGGACCCGATCACGGAACGTGAAGCGCCGATCTATTTCCGCATGGATTTTTTCCTTTAATTTTTTATCGCCCTTTGGGCATCGAGATACGACATGGATGTTCGCCAGTTCGCCTTCCTCGTGCGCCAACCTTCTGCGGCCGTAAAAAGCCGCTCCACCTTCCTGGGCTTGCCCAAGCGCGGGTTGGCATTGGTGCTGGCTAACGCCATGTTCTGGCAGCCGCTGCTGGCTCAGGCGGACGGCATTGCTGTGAGCGGGCCGGGTACCACACTCGGGCAAGCGGGCAATGGCGTACCGATCGTCAATATTGCCGCGCCGAACGCCAATGGGCTGTCGCATAACCAATTCCACGACTACAACGTCGGTGCCAACGGGGTCATCCTCAACAACTCGACCAGCCGGACCCAGTCCACCCAACTGGGCGGCATCATCCTCGGAAACTCGAATTTCAATGGCAGCGCCGCCAGCGTCATCCTCAATGAGGTGAATGGCGGCAGCCCCAGCCAATTGCGTGGCTACACCGAAGTGGCGGGGCAGTCGGCCCATGTGATTGTCGCCAACCCGTATGGCATCAGTTGCAACGGTTGCGGCTTTATCAACACCCCTCAAGCCACACTCACCACGGGCAAGGCGGTCATCGAAAACGGCCAGATCAGCCGCTATCAAGTGGATCAGGGCAACGTCGCCATCGAAGGCACTGGACTGAACGCCAGCAACGTCGACCAGTTCGAAATCATCACCCGTGCCACCACCCTCAACGCTCAGATCCAGGCGAAAAAGCTCACCATCGTGGCGGGCCGTAATGATGTGGATGCGCGCACGTTGAACGCCACGGCGCGTGCGGCAGACGGTAGCAAGACACCGGATCTGGCGATTGACTCGTCGGCGCTGGGCGGCATGTATGTGGGGGCGGTCAGGTTGGTGGGGACCGAGGCCGGCGTAGGGGTGAAACTGTCCGGGGACATGGTCGCCGGTGGTGATATCCAGATTGATGCGGCGGGCAATGTGGTCATGGGCCAGACCTCGGCCGGTACGGCAGTGGCGGTCAAAGCAGCCAGCGTAGAGGCCAAGGGCGCCGTGTATGCCGGTACTGACTTGTCGGTGAACACCCAAGGCGCACTGACCAATCAGCAAACCCTGGCGGCCAAGGACAGCATCACACTGGACGCTTCTGGCCGATTGACCAACAACGGGATCATCGAAGCGGGCGTCAATGCGGATAACAGCCGCAATGCCCAAGGCGATGTGCGCTTAAAAGCACAAAGCATCGACAACAGCGGCAAGACGGTGATCGCCAGCCGTGACTTGACCATCAACACGGGCAACCTGGCCAACCAGGGTGGCACGTTGAGCGCTCAACGCGATGCGCAACTGAATGCGTCGACTCTGGACAACCAGAACCAGGGCCGGATCCTTAGCGCAGGAAGTCTTGAGGTCACCGCCGGCCAACTGCTAAATCAAAAGGGTCAACTGCTGGCGACTGACGCCACGTTGGCCGTGGGCTCTCTGGCTAACGATGATGGTCAGATTCAGGGTGATAACGCGCTGTCGATCAAGGGCAGCGCTATCGGCAACCTTCGCGGAAACATCGCTGCGGGTAAGCGCCTTGATGTTGTCAGCAACACGCTCGACAACACCGCTGGCAAGCTAATCAGTGACGACGCGCTGACCACGGTGATCGCGGGTCAACTGCTCAACCAGACCGGTTTGTTCGCCGCCAAAGGTGACGCGCGCGTGAAACTGGCCAGCCTCGATAATCGTCATGGCACGATCTTCGCCAACCATCTCAACCTGCAGTTGACTGGGCCGGTGAACAATCAGCACGGCACTATGCGCGGTAACGTCAGCCTGGATTTTAAAGCCGGTGAGGTCGACAACAGTCAAGGCGGCCGTATCACCAGCGGCCAGACGCTTAATGCCAGCGTCAGCGGCCTGGACCAGCACGACGACGGTCGGATTTTCGCAGGCGGTGACGTCAGCCTCGACCTGAATGGCGGCCACCTGAACAACCAGGGCGGTTTGATCCATGCACCAGGTGCGTTGCTACTCAATAACCTGACCAGTGTGGATAACCGAGGCGGCGAAATCTCCAGTGCCCAGGCACTGGGTTTCACGGCTGACAGCCTCGACAACCGCAGCGGCAAATTGCTCAGTGAGCAAGGGTTGCTGGTACGTATTGCTCAAGCGCTGGACAACGCCAAGGGCCTGGTCGCCGCGACCGGGTTGGACCTGCAAGCCAATAGCCTGAACAACACCGAAGGCAAACTCAGTGCGCGCGATGACCTGACTGCACGTGTCACCACAAGCCTGCTCAATCGCCAGGGCGAGATCCTCGGCGCTAACACCTTACTGACCGGTGCATCACTGGATAACGGTAAGGGTTTGATCCAGGGCGACAAGCGCCTGACCCTTGATCACACAGGCCTGATCAGCAACCGCAACGGGCGTATGGTCGCCGGGCAGGCATCGGACCTGAGTGCTGCCAGCTTCGACAACACCGGTGGCCTGTTCACCAGTGACGGCACCCTGAAGGCGTTGATCTCCGGTCAGTTGGTCAACCAGGCCGGGCTGTTTGCTTCCGCCGGCCTCTTGCAGTTGACGGCCGCCAGTCTCGATAACCAGAACAAAGGCCGCATCACCGGCAAGAGTGAGCTGGCGCTTTCCCTCGGCCAACTCGATAACCGCAGCGGTTTGATCAACTCCGGCAAAACCATGACTTTGGCGGGCGACAGCCTCGACAACCGCGCCGGTGAAGTGTCCAGTGTCACGGACATTGTGCTCAACGGCAGTCAGCTGGATAACAGTGCCGGTGGCAAGGTACTCGCCAACGGCGATATTCAACTGAACCTCGACCGTCTGAACAACCAGCTCAAGGGCAGCGTCTACGCCAAACGCAACCTGAACATAGTACTCAATGGTCCACTGTTGAATCAGCAGGGCGCGCTGCGCAGTGAGGCGAGCCTGACCCTGGACATGAACCATGGCGCACTCCACAACGCCGCTGGCCTGATCAACACCCCCGGTGCGTTGGTACTCAAAAACCTTTCCACGGTCGCCAACCAGAAAGGCGAAATCTCCAGCGAACACGCGTTCTCCCTGGCTGCACAAAGCCTGGACAACAGCGAAGGCAAACTGCTCAGCGATCAAGCCCTGACCCTCACCATTGACCAGGCTCTGGTCAATATCAAGGGCGTGATCGCTGCAGCCGGGCTTAGTGCTCAGGCAGCGCGGTTGGACAATACGCAAGGCGTGCTCAACAGTTCAAAAGACCTGACCCTGGCTGTGGCCGGTGAATGGCTGAATGCCGACGGCGAAGTGTCGAGTGCTGGCACCAGCGTGATTGACGCCATGACGCTGAATAACCGCAGTGGGCAGGTCTTGAGTGACGTCAGTCTTTCCCTGACGACCCGAGCCGTGTTGGTTAACCAAGGCGGTACGCTCGGCGCCGGTCAGCGTCTGCTGGTGACTGCGTCCAGTCTTGACAACAGTCAGTCCGGCAGCCTGGTCAGCGATGGCAGCGTCACGGTGCAGGTGGAGGGGCTTGTGGACAATCAGGCCAAGGGCCGCATGTTGTCCAAGGGCGATATGACCCTTCAGGCGGGCAGCTTCGACAACCGCGGTGGTGTGCTGAGCAGCAGGCAGGCACAAACCCTTACCGGGCAATCCCTGAATAACAACGGCGGTCTGGTCAATGCCGTTGGGCCGTTACGTCTGACAGTGGACGTAGCGGACAACACCAAGGGCCGTATCGCCAGCCAGGCTGATCTCGACGCTACGGTCGGCGTGCTGAACCAGCAGGGTGGCGAACTCGTTGCCCAGGGCAACCTGAGCCTCAGCGGCAATGACTTGGATAACCGCAACGGCGGGCTGGTAGGCGCGACAAAAGCGCTGAAACTCAATGTCGACCGCGTGGATAACCGCGTAGGGGAAATCTCCGGCCAGCTCAAGACCGAGATCAGCGGCCAGCGCCTGGACAACAGCGACGGCAAGGTATTGGCCGGCACCGCGCTGGAACTGGCAATGGTTGAGGTGATCAACCGGGCCAAGGGCCTGGTGTTCGCCCAGGATGTACACCTCAATGCTGCGAGCCTGGACAACACCGAAGGCACGCTGGCCGGTCAACGCTCGCTGGCGGTGCGACTGTCGGCCGGGCTGGACAACATGCGCGGCAAGATCAGCAGCGAAGGCGGCCTGCAACTGCACGCACAGCGGGTGGATAACAGCGGCGGCAGCCTGTCCAGTGCCGGTGACCTGACCCTTACCAGTGACGGTGAGCTGCTCAACGTGGGCGGTGTGGTGGAGTCTGCGCAGGTGCTCAGTCTCACCAGCACCGGCCTGAATAACAGCACGCAAGGCCTGCTGAAAAGCCAGGGCGCTGCCACCCTGACTACCGGGCAATTCAACAACAGCCTTGGCGGTCGTGTGATCAGTGCCAACAGCCTCGATATTCAAGCTACTGACCTCAACAACGGCGGCCGCATCGCCAGTACTGGCGTGCTGAATGCAAACCTTGCAAGCCTGACCCAGGCAAGCGGCGGCGAACTGTTCAGCAGCAGCCAGATGAACCTGGACATGAATCACGGAGAGCTGACCAACGCCGGGGTGATCAACGCACCGATCCTGGTGTTGAAAAACCTCGGCAACGTGAATAACCGCGACGGTGAAATCTCCAGCCAGAACGCCTTCACCCTCGCGGCACGCAGCCTGGATAACGGCAACGGCAAGTTGATCAGCAACCAGGCCCTGGACCTGCGCATCGAACAAGCCCTGGCCAATGCCAAGGGCAGCATCAGCGCGATCGGCCTCAATGTGCACAGCGCCAGCCTGGACAACACCGACGGTTTGATCAGCAGCCGTAGTGGCCTGGAGATCAGCGCTGACAGCCTGATCGACAACCAGCGCGGCAGCCTGATTGGCGACGGTGCCGTTCTGCTGACCGCCGCAAAACTGGACAACCGTGCGGGCGAAATAGCGGGTAAGGCCAAGGTCACTGTCAACGCCAATCGCATCGACAACCAGAAAGGTCAGTTGATCAGCACTGACACCCTGGCGCTTACGGGTATCAATCTCGACAACCGCAATGGCCTGGTAGGCGCGACAAAAGCGCTGAAGCTGGACGTGGGCGACGTCGATAACCGCACCGGTGAGTTGACCAGCAACGCCGACCTGAGCATCACTGGCCAACGTCTGGACAACAGCGACGGCGGACAGGTGTTCGCAGCCGCAGGCTTGAGCGTGGCGGTGGATAACGTACTCAACCGTGTGCGCGGCCAATTGAATGGCCAGCGCCTGACACTGACGGGTACAGCGCTGGACAACAGCGGCGGCAAGCTGCTCAGTCAGCAACTTTTGGTGGTGGATCTGGCAGGTGACCTCACCAACAACCAGGGCCTGCTGAGCAGCGAAGACACGCTGGACGTCAAGGCGCGCAGCCTCGATAACACCAAGGGCAGTCTCTCCAGCGCGCAAGGCCTGAATGTGGTTGTCAGCGATAACCTGAACAACCAGGGCGGTGAACTGGTCACCGACGCCAGCTTGACGCTGCGCAGCGCCAGCCTGGGCAATCAACAAGGCACCCTCAGCGGCAAAGGTCCGGTCTCGGTTACCACCGGCACCCTGAACAACCAGGCCGGCCGCCTTAACAGCGGCGATACTTTGACCCTGGTCGCTGGCCAGGTAAACAACGGTGGCAGCATTGGTAGTGCCAAGGCACTGAACGCTACGGTGACTGGCCTCGACCAGCAGGCCGGCAAGCTCTTCAGCCAGGCCGGGTTGAGCCTGGACCTGGGCAACGGCCAACTGAACAACCGTGGCGGGTTGATAAACACCAGTGGTCCGCTACTGCTGAAAAACCTCACCACCGTCGATAACCAGGGCGGTGAAATCTCCAGCGACCAAGCCTTCACCTTGGCTGCACAAAGCCTGGATAACAGCAATGGCAAGCTGCTGAGCAACCAGGACCTGACACTGCGAATCAACCAGGCCATGGCCAACATCAAGGGCCTGGTCGGCGCCACCAATCTCAATGTGCACGCAGGTTCCATTGATAACCAAGGCGGTACATTGACCGGTCGAGGCGAGCTGCAACTGACCAGCGACGGTCTGCTGAATAACCAAGGCGGCAATCTGTTGGGCGGTAGCCGCGTAATCCTCAACGCGACGGCGCTGGATAACACCGCCATGGGTTTGGTCAACAGCCAAGGCTCCCTCGATATTGCGACAGGCAACCTCAGCACTGGCAGCGGCGGTGAGGTGTCCGCCAAGGGCTCGATGGACTTGAAGCTCAGCGGCTTGACGCTGGGCGGCGGTCAAATCGTCGGCGCGCAGGGCGTGACCCTCGATTTGAACGGCGCTGAACTGGATAACCGTAACGGGCTGATTTCCGCCAAGGGCTCACTGGCGCTGAACCGTGTGCACGCCATCAATAACCAGAATGGCGAACTCTCCACCCAGCAAAACCTGACGCTTAACCTCAATAGCCTGGATAACAGCGGCGGTAAGTTGATCAGCAGCCAATTGCTCTCTGTCAACGCAGGCACACTGCTCAACCAGAATGGATTGTTGTCCGGCTGGCAGGGATTGAGTGTTAGTGGCGACAGTCTCGACAACCGCAACAACGGCACGCTTTCCAGTCGCAACGGCGCGGTGGACGTGCGTCTTACCGGCGCTCTGCTCAATACCGCTGCCGGCGCGGTGGCCAGTCAGGGACGGCTGGACCTCACTGCCGCCAGTCTCGACAACAGCGGCGGTATCCTCTCAAGTGGCGCGGGGCAAAGCCTGACCGTCACCGGCCAGTTGAGCAACGGCAACGCTGGCCTGATCGACAGCGGCGCCGAACTCGAACTGCAGGCGGTCACGCTGGACAACCAGGGCGGTTCAGTCAGCGCGCAAAAGGCCCTGGCCATCACCGCCACAGACCTCAACAACACCGGCGGCACCGTCGCCGGCAACGACCGCTTGACCCTCAACCTGCTCGGTTCCCTGACCAACACCAACGGCAAACTGGCCAGCGCAGGTCCGCTGTTGCTACAGCGCGCGATACAGATCAACAACCAGGGCGGCCAGATCGCCAGCCAAGGGTTGCTGACCTTACTGGCTGGCGGCCTGGACAACAGCAAGCTCGGCACTGTCGCCGGTAAAGGTCGTGTGGCGATCACCACCAGCGGCATCCTGCAAAATGACGCCAAGGGCCTGATCTACAGTCAGGAAGCCGACCTGCAAATCAAGTCCGCAGGGCTCTCAAACGTTACCGGCGTCGTGCAGGCCCAGAGCGGTTTGAGCCTCGACGTCAGTGGCGATATCGATAACCAGGGCGGCAAGCTCCTGGCGCAAACTGGCGACACCGTGATCAAGGCCAACACCCTTAACAACCAGGGCGGCAGTGTGGCCAGCGTGGCGGGGGGAGTGGATGCCACATTGAGCGACAGTCTGCTCAATGGCGCTAGGCAAAGCAAAGGCGGGGTAGTGCAAGGCCAGCGCGTGAGCCTGACAGCACTTACCGTCGATAACCAGCAAGGTCGCATCGCCGCCCAGGACGGCGATGCCGTTATCACTGCCAATCAATTGCTTAACGCCTATGGCGGGGTGTATGCCAAGGGCGCGTTGCAAACCCGCGGCATCTCGTTGGATAACAGCTTCGGGCAAATCTCCGCCAAGCGCATCGACCTCGGCCTCAGTGGGCAACTGAGCAACCATTCGGGGATTATCGAAAGCGAGGAGACGCTGACTCTGCAAGCTAATGACTTGGTCAACCAGGGCGGCAAGTTGCGTGCCTTGGCGAGCGTGGGCAAGACTCAGTTCCAGATCGGCAACCTGTTCGACAACCGCAACGGCGTGGTCGAAACCGCCAACACCAACCTGGGCCTGGCAGCCACGACCTTCCAGAACACCGGCGGCCAACTCCTGCACACCGGCGAGGGCGATTTTGATATCTCCCTGCCCAATGTTACGGGGGCCGGTGGCAGCATCGTTACCCGTGGCGGCCTGACCCTGAATGCCGACACCTGGACCAACAGCAGCGTCATCCAGGCAGGACGCCTCAATGTGAATGTCGGCACTTTCACTCAGACTGAAACCGGGCAGTTGCTGGCGTCTTCACGCCTGGAAGGCAAGGGCGGTCAGTGGATCAACAATGGCCTGATCGCCAGTGATGGCAGCCTGGCGCTGCAATTGACGGGTGGTTATGAGGGCAGCGGTCGAGTCAGCAGTGTGGGCGCGCTGGACCTCACGGCTGCGCAATTGACCGTGGGGCAACTCGCGAGCATCACCGGTGGCGGCAATAGCCGCATCGCTGTGGACGGGACGCTGGCGAATGAAGGGCGGATCACCTCGGCTACGGACCTGAATGTATCCGCAGGCGCGATCAATAACAGCGGCACGCTGGGCAGCAACGCAAACCTGCGCCTGACCACACCTGCTTTGTTGAACCAGAACGGCCTGATTTTTAGCGGCGGCGACATGGCGCTGCGCACCGATACGTTCACCAATCGATTTGCCGATGTTTACGGCCTGGGGAATGTGAGCATTGCCAAGGATGACAACAACGGGCAGAGCACGTCGATCAACAATATTTCGGCCACGGTAGAGAGTGGTGGAGATTTGAGCTTGGCCGCTGGCTACATCGAAAACCGCAAGGACGTATTCAAGACTACTGGCGGCCTCGTTTCCAGTTACATCGGTGTGCAATGCAGCAGCTGTACTTCCACTGCTGGATCGGGCCCAAGCTTTCTGGTGTGGGCTGAGAACTTTAAGTCACAGGTTGTTGAAGACTCGGCGGCTTCCAGCATGACCGCCGGACGAAACTTCCTGGTTTCCGGAGGGGATCTGATCAATAAAGCCTCGACGTTGACTGCAGGTAATAACATCTCGTTTACCTTGAAAAATTTCACCAACGAAGGAGCATCGGTAGGTGACTACAGCCTTCGGCGCTCTTATGACTTTGGTTCACTAAACCCATCCAATATTGCGAAGTTCATGCTCACGGTCATGAACTACAACCGGACTCACGACCCGCTCTATAACTCCAGAAGTCCTGCCGTTCATACCTTTAACAGCAGTGGCGTTGAGTCCTATAAACGTATTGGCTTTGAGGGGGGGCGAGACGCTGTTCGTTTTTACACGACTTATGGAACATTACGAATCCAAACAAAGGGTGAGAGCGTCGATCCAAATATTGGTGCTGCGGACGGGCCCTGGGAAATGCTGAGTGCTCGTCCGTTCAATAGCACCACCATCGGTTCCACAACTGCGGCGGGTGCGGTGGTTCAAGCCGGCGGTACCGTCAGTATCAACGCAACACAAAACCTGACCAACAGCGTGGTACGTCAAAACGTAGCGGTCACCGGTAATGCATCCCGTGTGGGCGCTACCCAGGTCACCGGCAACACGGCGGTGATGGTTACGATCAACCGCGAACTGCCACCTGGCCTCGCCCTGCAGCAAGTCAACCCGGTGGCCCTGCCAGGCTTCACCTTGCCTACCGGCAAAAACGGCTTGTTCCGCTTGAATGAACAAGCTGCGAACACTGGGCAGGTGAGCAGTGGCGACACTGGCTCGCAGAACTGGACGCTGGGCAATGCCAACGTAGGCTTGGTGCAGCGCCAGCAACCATCGCCCGGCGTCTCCGGCCGTACCCTCCAGGTAAATAATGCCGCGCAAGCAGCAGGTGTCCATCAAGTCGCGCTGACCGCTCGTGACGCCGGGGCCGTCAGTGGCAGTGCCAGTACGATTAGCGTCGCCGGCAATACCGATAGCGGTGCATTGCCGCCCGGCCGTACCACTGGTATTGAAATCAGCCACGGTGATGCGACACACACGCAGGTTTCGCGTCCGGACCTCGAATTGCCTGTATTGACACCGGCAGCACGTGATACGAACGGAGCGCGTGATAACTCCATCGCGTCCAATGCCGGCGCCACTATCAACATCCCAGTACTGACCCCACTGGCACCAGGCAGCACTCAACCTGGCGCAGCGAAACCCATTCATCGCGTCCAAGGTTTGCCCATCAGCAGCGCCGCCGCCCAACCACATAAGTACCTGATCGAAACCAACCCCGCACTGACCGACCTGAAGCAATTCATGAGTTCGGACTACCTGCTCGCTGGCCTTGGCTACAACCCTGACGAGAGCGCCAAGCGCCTCGGAGACGGCCTCTATGAACAGCGGCTGATCCAGCAAGCCGTGGTCGCCCGTACCGGTCAGCGCTTCCTCGACGGCCAGACCTCGGACGATGCACTCTTCCGCTACCTGATGGATAACGCCATCCGCAGCAAGCAAAGCCTGGATCTATCAGTAGGTGTGTCGCTGACCGGCGCGCAGGTTGCAGCACTGACGCATGACATCGTTTGGCTGGAAGAGCATGAGGTGGCTGGCGAGAAAGTCCTGGTACCGGTGCTTTATTTAGCCAATGCCGATCAGCGCCTGACGTCGAACGGTGCATTGATTGCTGGCCAGGACGTCAGCTTGATTGCCGGTAAGGACCTCATCAACGCAGGCACCTTACGTGCCAGTAACAATCTTTCAGCGGCCGCAGGTGATGACCTTGTCAACAGTGGTCGGATTGAGGCAGGAAACCGACTGGATCTATTGGCGGGAAATAACATCGTTAACCAGTCTGGCGGTGTGATTGCTGGACGCGATGTAACGCTGACGGCGTTGACGGGGGATGTGGTAAATGAGCGCAGCCTGACAGGGTATGGCATGGGGGAGGGGAATCGCAGTTACTACGGTGATTCTGCGCGTATTGAGGCGGCAAACGACCTGACCATCAAAGCTTCACGTGACTTCACCAATAGTGGTAGTTCCCTGAAAAGTGGTGGGGATACTCTGATTGACGCCGGTCGCGATATCAACATCGTCGCAACGAAAGCGCTTGATTCCGGTTTCAGCGGCATGGGTATGCGTACCAGCGCAGTGACTCAAAGTACTTCTTCTGTCAGTGCAGGGCGAGACGTGGTGATGAACGGGGGGCGTGATCTGAACGCGATCGCCAGCTCAATCAACGCCAAGCGCGATATCTTCATGAATGCCAAAGAGAACATGACTGTCGCCTCTGCCGCGAATGAGGAACACGCTTTTGGCAAGAGCAAGAAGAGGACCATCCAAGAAGACCATGTCAGCCAAGTTGGATCGTTGGTTAGCGCAGGCGCGGATGTACGCCTCACCGCTGGCCATGATATGGCTTTGATCTCCAGCCGTATAACCGCTGGCGACGAAGCTTATCTGGTGGCTGGCGAGAAACTGAGTCTGCTTGCTGCGCAGGATAGTGACTATTCGCTCTATGACATGAAGAAGAAGAGCAAAAGCAAAAAGCAGACGCAGCACGATGAAGTGACAAAAGTCGTGAATATCGGGAGCGAAGTCAAAGCCGGTGGCGACATCGCCCTTATCAGCGGCGGTGATCAAAAATACCAGGCGGCAAAACTGGAAAGCGATCAGGACCTGACTGTGCAAAGCGGTGGTGGGATTGAGTTTGAAGGGGTGAAAGACCTGCATCAGGAGAGTCACTCCAAGAGTAAATCAAGTCTTTTCTGGAACAGCATGAGCGGTAAAGGCAACACCGATGAGACGTTCAAGCAGACCCAGATGACCGCCCAAGGCGAAATCGTTATCAAAGCCGTCGATGGGTTAAAAATCGATGTCAAACACATCAATCAAGAAACGGTCAGCCAGGCCATTGATGCGATGGTCAAGGCAGATCCGCAACTGGCTTGGCTCAAAGAGGCTGAGAAGCGCGGTGATGTGGATTGGCGCCTGGTAAAAGAAACTCACGACTCCTTCAAGTACAGCCATTCTGGAATGGGCACCGGGGCAATGCTGGTGGTGGTCATTGTGATCACCGTAGTGACTGCCGGTAGCGGCACCGCAACTGCGATTGGAACAACGGCGGGTACCACCGCGTCTAGTGCGGCCGTTGCTGCGGGTGCAAGTACTGTCACTGCTGCGGCTGTCGGGTCTGCGGCGTCGGCGGCGGCGGCAGCTGCTTATACCGCTGTGGTCACACAATCAGTCGTCAGTACCATCAATAACAAAGGGGATTTGGGAGCGGTACTTAAGGATGTGACCTCTAGCGACAGTATCAAGGGTTACTTGAAATCGGGGTTGGCGGCAGGATTTGCCGCAGGAGTACTTGATAAAGCGTTTTCGGTTTCTCCAGAGAAGGCGGGTACTGCCACCCATGGCTTTAAACTTGGAGAGCTTGATGGCTTTACCAAGTTTGCCGGGTATAGCCTTGCAGAGAAGGGCTTCGGTGCGTTGACCAATGTTGCGTTCGACGGCGGTAGCCTCAAAGATCAAATGGCCCAGGCTAGTATTAGCGCGATTGCAGATGTGCTCAGTGCATCGGTTTACAAAAAATTGGGCTCCCAGCTGGAGTTCACTGGTATCCCCGGCAAGGTGGGGGCTCATGCCATCGTCGGTGGACTGATCGCCGAAGCTGCCGGTGGCAGCTTTAGGACCGGAGCCTTGGCTGCGGGTGCAAACGAAGCGTTTGTGGCTGCTGTGGACGACTCGATATTTTCTGGGCCGATGCATGATCAACTGCTGGCGATGACATCCCAGCTCATCGGAACAACCGTGGCAACGGTCGCCGGTGGGTCAGCCAAGGACCAGCAGGTTGCCGGTTGGGTGGCTCAACAGGCAACCAAGTTCAACAGCCTTGACCACCCAACTGCGAAAAGACTGCTAAAGGAGCTTAATGATTGCAAAGCCAATGGCGGTTGCAGTACAGAAAAGGTCCGAGGTGTCATTGACCGATACGAGGAAATCTCGGCGGCACGATCTGCTGCGATCAAGGCTTGCAAGAGTCGTGAATGTGCTGATGGCATCGTGGCCAACACGATTTCCATGGACGACCCCGTTGCTCAAGACCTCCTGAAATTTTTCAGAGGAAAGATTGCGTACGACGTGCCTGGTCTGTTGGTGGGCAACCCCAAAGATTTTTCATCGCCACCGCAGGGCTTTGACAAATGGGGAGCGACATATGTCACAGATGATCAGATGGTCACAGCCAAGTACATTCAGGAAGGATGGTTGACACCGGACGAGGCAGCACATCTGGATGAGTGGGTAAAGGGCACTTCTTGGATGGAAAGGGCTGCGGGTCGTGAGTTGAGTGTGTCTGAACGGGCGCGTATGCTCACTGACATGGGTGACATGTTACTTACCAATGGTTGGGGTAACAGGGCACCTAAACCGAGCATTTCGAAAGGGAAGGTCGAGGATAAAGGGCCTGGTATTTCGGCGGACGCTGATGGGTTTGGTTTAAATGGCCCAAAAAGCACACCCCCGACGGCAGGTCAACCAGCTTCTACACTTCCGAACACCTTTGGCGAGTCAGTCCTCGGTCATAACACCCAGATTGGCGTGCGAAATAGTAAGGCGGGGACGATTTCTGGCGCTCACAACAGCGATGCCTTCCTAGAGTCGGTTGAAATAACTGGCGCGAAAATCTCGAACAAAATCACGGATGTCCGTTATCCTGGCCTTGTTGAGTATAGCTATCAGTTGCCTAGAACCAACACTAAGGGCGAATTGATAGGTGGGTATAAGCCTACATCCACGAAAACGACTTACGATCCAAAGGTTCTTCCGGATAGCAGGGTGGCTGATATGTCTAGTCGTGCGGCAGTTCAAGCTGAGTCTTTGTTTAAATCCAGCCCAGCGTTGAGAGAAGCTAATATTAAAGTGGATGGCTATCATTTCCAAGTGACACGTAATAGCAAGACTGGAGAAATAACAAATGCCTTTATCACTATGCCGCCGAGGACAAACTGATGGCTAACTTGGCTTGGCTTGAGAGCCTCAAGGAGTCGTTTGTTTCAACGGGTCTGGATTATGAAGACCTTTACGAATTGATAGAGGCTTCTATGGCGAGGGGGAGGATTAATTTTCCAGCGCTTATCTATAACGCCTCGCGGGGATTTGGCTTTTCTGTGAGTGAAGGATTTTTTTACTCTCTTGATCAGGACTGGGACATTCCAGAAGATTTCAATGAGGTCAGTTTCTTTTTGGGTGAAGTGGAAACTTCAAGTATCCCAGTGCCTGACTACGTTTCCCTGATGAAAGTTGCAGCTGATGTTTACTCTGCATTCTTTCCTGATGATAGGGGCAGTGTTCTAAGGTCTGCTGAAAGATTAGAAGAGCGCTACTCAAAGAAGTCTCCAGTCTAGTTTATGACGTTTATTCAAAAATGTGAACGGGGTCAGACCCTGAGGGGGCAGGCGGTTTATACAAGTTTATATTGGACCCTTCGGGAGATGTCACCCATCAGATTCTGATAGGCGGAATGTGTTTAAAGACTATGATTTGTTATTGGATTCAATAGGGTCAGAAGATTATTGGTCGGATGTAGGAACGGATATCGCGACCTCCAAGGTCTCTCAGTTTGATAATTCAAGCTGGAACGAACTTTAATCTGCTCTTCTGGCGAAGTCTGAAGTCTGGCGAGGTCGGTGCGCGGAGTCTCTCGGTGACTCTAATGATGAGCGGGCGTTGCGGGTTTTGCTAACGCTTCTAAAAGCTGGAGAGGATTCGGTTGTCATTCATGCAGTTGAATCAATTGAGTCAGTTTTTTTGGCTGGCTACATTCTTGACAGGGCGCAGGTCGTACGCGCTCTAGATGAGAGGTTTGAGGTAGAGTGCAGAACATTGAAGCTAATGGCAGCTACGTTGCTCAGGAAGTTAAGTGAGGCAAGAAGGTTACTCGGTAACTGACAGAGGGCGCCTCCTTTTCCTACAGGTCATTGCTTTGCCCCGCTTTGACAAGCCAACCCAACCCGACTAACTTTCCTGGCGTGACGTATTCATGCGACCCACGCTATGCAGCTACCTATTTTCTGCGCCACATTTCACCGTGGCCCCAGTGCGCCTAACAGCTAGCAAATGACTGTTAATCATTGGGTCCCTGGTTCGAGTCCAGGTCGTGGAGCCAGATAGAGAAGCCTGCAGAAATGCAGGCTTTTTTTTGCCTTGGATTTCTCCAGGGTGATCAAAGCGCACAGCGTGACCAGCATGAAGCCGTCTCTAATCCTACGATTCAGAGGTATGAATCGTCCTAACCTTTAGCAATAGGCAGTCGCCAGCCAAGAGCGGCCGCTTGACTGCGTCTGCAAATTTAGAGGCAGTTAAATAGGTCCTATGGGCCGAATGTATATTTATGAAAAAGTCTGTCGCGTTTCGTAGAAATACATTATTTTATTGGGTTATGGCCAAATGCTACTAGGACGGAGCGACAGAATGATAGATTGGTTAAATGAAAACACCGGAGCTGTACAAGGTCTTGCCTCAATTTCAGTCGCGGTATTGACTGCCTTGCTTGCTCGCTTCACGTACCGATATGTGAATCTAACGGGCGCAATTGCCATTGCGGCGAAGGAGCAAGTTGAGCTCGCTCGCGCTCAGGCGCAAGTTTCTTCGAGCCTAGCCGAGTTGGCACAGGAGCAGCGGGCACTCAACCAACAGCGTTTAGATGAAGTGAAAGACAAAGAAGAAAACAACAGGCAAGAGGGCAAGCGTGAACTGGAAAGACTCGCTGCACGTTTGTTGAGTCAGCTCTCTGGATCAAGCTCGGAACCTGAGCTGGACTACCTCAAAAATTCGCTTCCAATATCTGAGGACGTTTTTGATTCAATCCGCAAAGCCGCAGAGCAAGCGCGAGATCCCAATACCGGTAACCTTGAAAGTACAATTGCATCACTTGAAGCTATTGTCGCACTGCAAAAACGTATTGCCACCAGTCCTCAAGATTCTTATGTGTTGTCGACATCGGAACGGGAGTCGTACAAAACGAATCTTCGGAATGCCCGTGATGGGCTTAAGACCTTTACCTCGTACCGTCCGAATAATGAGCGGTACTAGCGTGAGGTTTTAACCTTTCATGTCACGAAGGTTTACTTTGGGTCCAAAGCACCCTTCGTGAATGAACGCTATTCGCTTACTCCAGCATAGAGTGTTCGATGAGGACCAGCTAAAGTTAGTCGTTCAGACGTGGTTGCTATCGATCAGATACATAGGTTGGGGATGATGGTATAGAGCGTGTGCGAAAATATAAAATGTATTGACTGTGATTTGAGTGAGTAAGATGTGGAACGTTAAAAGCCTAGTGACGGGCGTAATTTGTTGTGTGGTGGAAAAGATACCTTTCGCATTTTTCCAACGTTTAAGAGATGCAAAAGAGGGATATGTATCCAATAAAAATCACTGTCTCGATTTGGAAAATCTTTCACCACATGAAAAACTCACTCACTTTAGTCTGTTGGATCCAGATGATCATCAGAAGGTTCTCGGGGTTCGCAATCTAAGATTGCTTCCGCAGCAATGTGCTGCGGCTGCGCTGCGTTGGAAAACCCGCCATGAAATATGGAGCAAAGATACACCCGAACGTTCTGCTGAGCATGCCAAGCAAGTTGACCTTGGTGAGTTTTTTATAAGGGCACATGCTGATGGGGTTAAGCTACCAAGTGAGCGCGAGGTTAGAGTAAATGCTAAATACATATCCCATTGTTTTTTGTCGTTAATGGAGTTGAAGAATGGGGAGTTTTTTCTTGATTCTCATTGTTTTTTTACCGAAGAAGCCACACGTTTACTTCAGCGTTTCAGCGTAGAACATCTGCCTCACAGGCACGTTGAATATGAGACGTGTAATCCGTTCAAAAAAAATTTTTCGGCAGCTACACTTCTCAATCGAGCCAATCTCAGTGACAAGGAACTCATGCGCAGAGTAAATGAGCTCCACGCCGAGGTTGAAAATCTTCTGCGCACCTTGCAGGACAGAATCGGCATAAGATCCACCCGCAGCGGGATATCAACGTTGGAAGTGCTGAGCGGTACCGGCAAACCTTATTTTTACGAAGATGTTTTGCCTATGCGACAACAGGGTGGCGCTGCCGGATATCACGCTATTGATAAATATAAAAGGCTTCACGCCTTGATCTGGGAGGCGGAGAATGGGCAGACCGTATTGTTCTCACCAGGGGTATTAAAAAAAACTAATATCCAGCACCTTGCGATTAGCTACGTTGCCCCGGACAATTTTGACTCTACGATTGCGGAGTATCGAAGGTCTTTCTTTCCGGCAAAAATAAATTATGGATTGTTTAGGTATTATTTGCTCCTAAGCAAGCAGCTCTCCCTTGCTACAGTCCATTACAAGGACTGTATATCAAAAGGCCTTTCAAAGCCCAGTCGGAACTACGGCAATATATACGATGTGAAAATTGATTTTATGGAGCTTATGTTTCGAGTCAGATCGATACTGAATGACAGCTCGTTTTTTTTGTTCAAGATGAACGATCAAGCCGTAGAGAGAGCCAAGGAGTTGTTCGGGGCCAGGTTGTCTCAACTTGAGGCGTTGAACAGAGAGGTCGATGAGCGCAAGGCAATTTGTCACGAAAAGGTTCTGGCGGAAAATTTAGGCTATCAAAAGATGATCAATAGACTGGTCGTGTTTTTAGCGATATTGCAAGTGGTTGTCGCCGTCATTGCACTCAATGGGCCTGGCGTATTAAGGTGGCTGAAGGTGCATCTGGTGCCGATGTTTTCATAAGTGCTGTGTATTTGCTGAAAGGGCGTTTTATGCCATTCAACGTTATGCCTCAATTTAGGTACGAACGTCTCGAAGACAAACGTCGGCCAATAGCGGGTGAGGCATCATGGGGAAAAGGGGGCGGATTTATTTTTTATCCATTTGCTAGGCTGTAATTTCCTAAGGAAGGAGATTACCTATGCTCGGAATGGGGCGCATCGTTTTGGCAGACTATCCGCATCACGTTGTACCGCCTGGTCATAACCGCCAGATGGTGTGTGCTGCTGAAGAAGATTGCCAGCGTTATGTGAGAGACCTCCGAGAGCTCAAGGGCGCATTTGGAATAAAAATATATGCCTATTGTTTGATGATAAATCATGTTCATTTGTTAGTCGCGTCAGGCGAATCGGTGGCGGGACCAAGGCAGTTAATGAAGGCGCTTGCCGCTCGGGCTACTTGATGTCGAAACAAGTTAGAGGGTCGTACAGGTACGTTATGGGAGAGTCGATATAAATCACGTGTGGTGCAAGCGAAGAATTATTTCCTTGCGTGCTGTCGGTATATTGAACTGAATCCAGTACGTGCCTGCAGGGTGGCTGGTGCAGCAGATTATCCATGGTCAAGTTATAACGCCCCTGTGGGGCATGCACGGGATAGCGATCGGCTAGATATTGATGCGTATTTTGCTGTGTTGGGGAACACAACGCTGGAGCGGCACTAAGGATATAAAAGATTTGTGGAGCAGTCCGTTTCAAGTGAAGAGATAAAAACCATTCGTGAGGTATTGCAACGTGGGCAGCTTACCGAGACTGGTCGTTTTGTTGATGAGGTTGAAAAAAATTGCAGGGGCTCGTATCGAACATCGAGGTCGGGGTAGGCCGAAGTTGGATGTGGGAAAAAATAGAAAATAAATCTGTCCCCCTTTTTATTCTTTTGGGCCGGCACAATATATCGAATACGTTGTTGGCGAAGAGAAAAGAGAACAAGTTTATTCAATCTTAGATAATCTGTAAAAAGGTATTGGTGCCAGTGCTGATGCCGGAAAGTGAGATGATTTTTTTATAGTTTTATTGGCGTGGATGTGTTGATTTTTGATCGAAAATAAATCTGTTCAGTTTTTCTGGTGATGTGTTACTGTCTAGGTTTGAAATAGGCTTAACCCTGTTTCATGAGTAAATAATGTCGTGATTGTATAAGTGCTTGCGAGAGAAGGAGGAGTTGTAGTGAAATCTAGCATGTTGTTGGTTTTGGTTTTTCTTTTGTCCGGCTGCGTAACCAATCAATTGCACTTCGCGGCCTACACCACAGATGCAGAACTGTCTGCGATCAAAAACAAAACCATTCACTCAACGATAACCAGCATATCTGGCGATGAACGCTGCGCTCCCTGTTCCGAGCGTAGTAAGGTGGTGTGGCATGCGGCCAACTATAACGTGGGCCTGTACGAGGGTTTCGCTAATATCCCAGTCACCGATTGGTCTGAGTTCACCAAGCGGTCTATCGGATCTGATGCAGATGCGAGCATAAAAACCAGAGTCGAGATCGACCGGATTTTTGTCAAAACCTGGAACAGTCCTGATTATTATGCGTGCGAAGCGAGGCTCTCGGTGTATATCGGGACGGCTAAATATACCGGGCAGTCGCGTGTGAAAATAAAGAGGGCAGGCCAAGAGATGGTTAGTCAGAATCAAGCCTATCTTAAGTCCGAAACACTAAATGCTGTTAGTCTTGCGTTGAAGGCTGCTTACATCGATGCCTTTAGCCGCATTGAAAAAGCTCCGCGCTAAACTAGCGAAAAGCGGCAAAAGCCACTGTGGGGCTACGTTGGTCAGGAAGTTAAGTGAGCCATAAAGGTTACTCGGTAACTGACAGAGGGCGCCTCCTTTTCCTACAGGTCATTGCTTTGCCCCGCTTTGACAAGCCACCCCAACCCGACTAACTTTCCTGGCGTGACGCATTCATGCGACCCACGCTATGCAACTAACCTATTTTCTGCGCCACATTTCGTCGTGGCCCCGGTGTGTCTAACCGCTAGCAAGTGACCGTTAATCATTGGGTACCTGGTTCGAGTCCAGGTCGTGGAGCCAGATAGCGACATAAAGGGAAGCCTGCAGCGATGCAGGCTTTTTTGCCTTGGGTTTCTCTACGCGCTAAAAGCTGCCCCCTCAATGTGATAAACCTGCGGCTCCTCTAAAAAGTATTTTTCCAGTCCCAACATAAACACCCGATGATCCTCACTCCCTTCAAACCCCGGCGTGTGATCCTTCAGCGACGCCCAGCGCACAATCAGGTTGAATCGCTCAGGCGTCTCGATCCCTTGTGCGAGCATGTGGCCCAGGTAGCCTTTGGCACGACTCAGCAACGGCGCCACCTCGGCAAAGGCTCGCCTGAACGCGTCGATGTGTTCCTTGTGAACCGGCAGCACGGCGATCTCGTAAATCATGGTCTTGTTTCCTGAGCGGGCACGACGGCAATCGCGATTTTTCCTTGGATACCGTTGTTGGCACCCTCCAACCGAGCATGGGCAAGTCCGATGTCGGCCAGTGCATAGATGGCCCCTACATGCGGCCGCAGGTGGCCCTGCGCAACCAACGTACTCAACTCATCCAGCTTGCCGCGATTCTGCCGCGTGAACACAAAGTGGTAGCTCGCGTTCTTGCCCCAGGCCTGGACCAGGTTCTGCGGCTGCGCTATGTCCACGATCGAGACCACGCGGCCCAGTTGCGCGAGTGCGTCGGGGCTGCGTGAAAGCGTGTGGCCGCCGATGGTGTCGAACACCACATCGACGCCGTGCCCAGCCGTTTCCCGGAGGATCGCGTCAACGTAATCTTCCCTCTCGTAGTCGATGATCACATCGGCGCCCATGCGTTGTGCGAAATCAATATTGGCTTCACGCACGGTGGTGAACACCTTGGCGCCGATGGCTTTGGCCAGTTGGATTGCCACATGCCCGACGCCGCCCGCGCCGCCATGTATCAGGATGCTTTCCCCCACTTGAAGTGCTGCACGCACGGTCAGCGCTTCCCATGCCGTGCCGCCCACCAGGCTCAGGCTTGCCGCCTCGAGGTGACTGAGCGTAGGTGGTTTCTTACCGATGATGCTTTCGGCCGCCACGTGGTATTCGGCATAACTGCCGGGGCCGTCGAATATCTGCGGGGTGTACCAGACTTCGTCGCCTGGCGCGAAGTTCGTCGCGCCCGGGCCTACGGCCTCGACGACGCCGGACACGTCATGACCGGTGATGGCGGGGAGGGGCACCAGGTCGGCATAGTCACCACGTCGCACCTGGTAATCCAGCGGGTTGATGGAGGTTGCGTGAACCCGCACCAGCACCTGCCCCGTGTGCGGCACCGGCTTGGGCACCTCGCAGCTTTCGAACGAATCAGGGCCGCCAAATGATTCAAGCATCATCGCTTTCATTGCATTACCTCGTTTCAATAGCCGTGGGTTTCAATAGCAGTAGGTTTCAATAGTCGTAGGTTTCGGTAAAAAGGGATATCGGGAATTCTCGATATGCAGGGATAAAAAATTACAGCTCCTTGCCGATGATCTCGGCAAGGGCGCTGATGGTTGCCTCGTTTCGCTTGTAGTAGGTCCACTGCCCGATGCGGCGTGTCTCGATCAACCCGGCCCGATGCAGCGTTGCCAGGTAATCCGACACGGTCGACTGCGACAGCCCGACGCCTTCCTGGATACTGCTCACGCAGACGCCAACGGTATGAACGTCCCCTTCATCCTGCGGGGGGAAGTTCTTTTCGGGGTCCTTCAAACCTTTCAGGATGTCGAGTCGAGTACGGTTCGAGAGGGCTTTGAATATGTCGAGTAGGTCCATGGCGCGAGGATATCGAGATTTACCGATATGTCAATGCGGTTTCGGCAGTAAATCGCCTCGCGCATCAGTTTTGGTCCGCCTCCGAGAGCGCGTTGTTCAAGACCATGAGTATCAAACGGCTCGGATGCCCGGCGCCGATATGCACGGTGTTGCGCGCCACCTGCGGATGCTCGCCCATGCCTTCGGCCTCGCCACTGTTGGGGTTTACATCGAAGCGCGGAAAGTTGCTGCTGGCGATATCCAGGCGCAGGCGGTGGCCTCGCTTGAACAGGTTGCAGGTGGCGAAGGGTTCGATCACCACCTTGAAAGGCTCTCCCGGCGTGAGCGGAGCCGGGTGTTCCCACGAGTCCCGGTAGCGGCACCGGATAATCCCGTCGGTGATGTTCATGGCGTACCCCTGCGGGTAATCGTCGCTCGGCGGATAGACGTCCACCAACTTGGCGGTGAAATCGGTATCCAGCGCGCTGCTGTGCACCCACAGTTCGACTTTCACCGGGCCGGCGACCACCCAGTCGTGCTCAAGGGGTTGGGTTTCGAAGCTCACTACGTCATCTCGGTCGCACAGTGCCGAGTGGTCACCCCTGGTGCCGAAAAAGTCCGGGCTTTCGACCTGGTTGAAAGCGCCACCCACAAACACCGGAGCGCCCGATGTCAACGAGCCGCCAATGGTCGGTACGGGGTGGGCGGGATCGCTGAAGTAGCTCAATGAGGAGGGCGTCTCCACAGGGGCAAGCGGCGAAAGGGCTCTGTGTGGTGTCAGGTAAAGGTTCAGCTGTTGGCTGCCCGCGAGCGGCCAACACGGCGACTTGAGCCAACGCCCGCCATGCTCCAGCCGACCCTGCGCATTTTTTCGGCCGCTGCCGCCGCCCATCAGGAACACATCGACCTGATGAGTGGCGCTCCGTTCGGCATCGGTGGGTTTGAGCCAGCGCTGCATCCATTCCACTCGGCAACTCAACCAGTCTTCGCCCAGGTTGCCGTCGAAAGAGGCGGTGTTGCCAAATTCGGCGTTGCCGCTGTAGCTGATGTTGCGGTCACCGTGTAGCCACGGGCCCATGATCAGGCGTTGAGGTGACTGCTTGCGTGCGGTGAACGCCGTGAAGTTATCCAGCGTGCAACTGACATAAGCGTCGTACCAACTGGACATGAACAACACCGGGATGTCCGGGATCTGCTCGTAGAAACCTTCGGCGTAGATACCCAGTTGCTTCCAGTACTGATCAAAGTCCCCGTGGGACCACTGCTCGAACAGGTAGTTTTCGTACTCCGGTACATGGCGCAATGGCGAATGCCCTGGGCGCCACGGCATGCGTGCAAACCAATCGAGAATATCTTCCTGGGCCAACGCCTCTCGCAACTGCGGGTCGGCCTGCACGGCGGCGCTTTGTTGGGCTTGCTTGTAGGCCCAGGTCGCTTGCTTGAGTTCGAACGCGCCGCCCTGGCGAATGCCGCACTGGTAGGCGTTGGCGAACCCGCCCGAGTCCAGCACCATGGTCTTGAGACCAGGCGCATTGCAGCAGGCCATCGCCATCTGCGTGTGCGCAGCATAGGACAGGCCTATGCTGCCGATATGCCCATTGCACCAGGGCTGTTCGACGATCCAGCGCAAGGTGTCGTAGCCGTCTTCGCCTTCATTGATGTATTTGGTGAACACGCCTTCGGAACGGTAGCGCCCGCGACAATCCTGGAAGATCGCCACAAAGCCCTGCTCGGTAAAGGCTGCGGCCATTTGCTCGCGGGTAAGGTGCAGGCCGTCCAGGCGTTTTTCCGAGCGCGAGGGGCCGGATTTGTCGTAGGGCGTGCGCTCGATGACAACCGGCCAGGGGCCGGTGCCCAGCGGTAGATAAATGTCGGTGGCCAGGCGCACGCCATCGCGCAGGGTGATCATCTGGTTGCGTACGATGTGCATGTTTTCGAATGCAGGGAGGGTCATGACAAAGCCTTGGTCAGTCGAATTCAATAGCCGGTGAGGGCGGCGCAGGCGAGCAGAAGCAACGCCACCGCCGTGCAGATCAGGAACAGCGGCAGCACAAACCGCGCCCACTGCACCCAGCCCACATTGGCCGCGGCAAGCAGTACCAGCAGGCCGCTGGAAGTGGGCGTGATCATGTTGGTCAAGCCGTTGCCCAGCAGGAAGGCATACACCGTGGTCTGCGGGCTCACGCCGGCCAGTTGGCCCAGCGGACCGAAGATCGGCATCGTCACCGCAGCCTGCCCGCTGGTGGACGGAATCACCACATCCAGGCTCATCTGCGCGAAGAACATGCCGAACGCCGCAGGCAGTTGGCCGTGCTGGCCGATGATCTGCGACAGCCCGTGGACGATGGTGTCCAGCACCTGGCCGCTGGCGAGGATCGACTCCACGGCCGTGGCCAGTGCGATCAGCACGCCGGCCATGAGCATCTTGTTCATGCCTTCGACAAAGGTGCTTGCCGTGGTGCTCGGGCTCATGCCTGCGATGGCGGCGAAGACGATGGTCAGCGCCAGGTAATACGAGGACAGCTCGGGGTATTTCCAGTGCCAGGTATTGGAGGCGTACACCAGGAAGCCGACGCCTGCTCCCAGCGTGATCAGGCTCAGGGCATGCCGCACGGAGAGTTTTTTGCCCGAATGGGAAAACGTGGCCGAGGTATCGAAGCCGCTCCGGCGGATGTAGAACAGGATGTAGCCCACGGCCAGCGTGACAAAAATGAAGTACGCGACGATGCGCATGCTCAGCCCGCTGAACACCGGCAGGCCGACCAAGGGTTGCGCGACAGACAGTGCGATGGGGTTGGAGATCGAGCCCATGTACCCTGTCTTGACCGCCAGTGCGACGATTGCCAAGCCGACGATGTTGGGCAGGCCCAGGCGGTTTGCCATGGCCACCATCACCGGCACGAACATGATGTATTCCTTCGCCAGCCCCATGAAGGTGCTGCCTGCCGACAATGCGAGCATCAGGGTTGGCACTAGGATGTAGACATTGCCTTTGGTGGCGCCGAGCAGCCGGTCCAGGCCGGCATCGATGGTGCCGGTCTTGTTCAGCACGGCAAACATGCCACCGATGAACAGCACCATGAAAATCAGCCCGGCGCGTTTCTCGATGGCCAGGGGAATGGCCAAAAAGGTCTCGGCCAGCGATACCGGTTGTGCCACGGTTTTATTCGCCGAGCGCGACGGCAGGGCGAAGAGTTGGCTGAGCGAGGTGTCTTTTTCCAGTACCTGATAGGTCCCGGGAATCACGCGGACGTCTTGGCGTTCAAACTGGCCGGAGCGCACCACATAAGTCAGCACCATGGCCAGGAACACAATGCTCAGCAAGATGATTGCCGGGTTGAGTTGGCGGGTGTTTTTGGGTGGCGCGGTGTCGGTGACTGTTGGCGCAGTGGATGACATAGCGGTGCTCTCTTTTTTTTATGGGGATAGCCAACGGCTACAACGGCACAGTAGGGCAATCATAAATACCTCACAACGTTATGACGAACGCGTATTGGGCTATGCGTTTGAAGGTGTTTTCGGGTTGTTTGTCATAGCCTGATGCGCGTTTGTCATAAGCTTGTCGCCCCTGTTTTAATTCGATAGCGTTGTTTACTAATTTCGGTCATTAACACCCAAGAGCATCGGCCAGGAAATACTGGGTCAAGCAACTTTTCTTACTCTCTGCCACAAAAAATAAAACACAGCTGAGGGCTTCAACATGCGTGCGTTTATAACGACCGGCGGGCTTTTATGCGCCAGCTTAATGGTGCCTGGTATATCAAGCGTGCGCGCCGAAGGTTTCCTCGAGGATTCCACCGGCCACCTTGCGTTGCGTAATTACGCTTTCAATCATGACAACCGCAGCGGCGGCAACGACCGTGTCGAATGGGCACAGGGGTTGTTGCTGACGATGCGTTCCGGTTTCACCCCCGGGACCGTCGGGTTTGGCCTCGACACCCTGGGCCTGCTGGGGCTGAGGCTTGACTCCAGCCCTGCACACGCCGGTACAGGCCTGTTGCCAGTGCATGATGATGGCCGCGCCGCGCGTGATTTTTCCAGCCTAGGCGTGACCGGCAAGCTGCGTTTCGCCGATGTCGTGGTGAAGACGGGCACGTTGTTGCCCAAGAACCCGGTGGTCAGTTACAACGATGGGCGTTTGCTGCCACAGACCTTCCAAGGCACGCAGTTTGAATACACCGGTATCGAACATCTATTTGTGCAAGGTGGGCGACTGGATCAATCAAAGTTGCGTAACTCCAGCGATAACGTCGATCTGCTACCGAGCGGTTACAAAGGCCCGAAGCACGGTGATTTTTACTTTGCAGGGGGTACGTATGCACTCAATAAAACCATCAGTTTGTCTTATTACTACGGTGAACTTGAAAACTTCTATCGCCAGCACTTTTTCGGGGTTGCGCATAAAGTAGCTGTCGGGCCAGGTCACTTGACGACGGACGTGCGTTATTACAACAGTCTTGAAACGGGAGCGGCCTATAACGGTGCTGCGGACGCCGACATGTTCAGCGGCTCCTTGAGTTATCGACTTGGCGGGCATACGTTCGGCGGTGGCTATCAGCAGTTGTCCGGTGACGCCGCATTGCCGTATTTGAATGGTGCGGCCACCACGTCCTTTACCAGTCCGGGCGTGAGCAAATTCATCCTGGAGGATGAGAAAACCTGGATGCTGCGCTACGACTATGACTTTTCCGCCCTGGCGATCCCGGGCTTGAGTTTCATGGTCCGCTACTACAAAGGGTTCGACGCCAAGTATTCCGGCAAACCGGCCGATGAGCACGAGCTGGATACCAGCCTCAAGTACGTGATCCAGGACGGCACGCTCAAAGGTTTGGGGGCAGAATTTCGCAACACGGCGTACCGCTCCAATGTGCTCACCAGTTGGGACTACAACCGCCTGTACCTGACCTACGACATCAAGCTCTGGTAGGGCTGTAAGGCTGGACGCCGCCGGTGTTGCCAGCGGAAACTGCACCCAGTCGTGTCTGCTTGGAGCCCGAGCGTGAATCTCAAACAACTGGAAGCGTTCCAGGCCATCATGTCGACCGGTTCGACCATCGATGCCGCCACGCGCATGGGCTTGTCCCAGTCGGCCATCAGCCGTTTGCTCAGCCAGCTCGAAGAGTCACTGGGCTTTGCCTTGTTCCTGCGCAGGAAGGGCAGGCTGACGCCGACCTCCGAGGCCGAGGCGTTTTTGCCGGAGGTGTCGGGGCTGGTCGACAACATGCAACGCGTCCAGCGCATGGCCGACGACCTGCGCCTGGGTCACGCAGGCCGGGCGCTGCTGCGCGTGGCGGTGCCCACCAGCATGACCCACCAATGGTTGCCCCGTGTGGTGGCCGAATTCATGCAGGGCCGCGACGACCTTGTGATCGAACTGGTCACTGGCTCCTACGATGCGCTTGAGCGCGCAGTGCTGGACCGCAGCGTCGATTTTGCCTTTGTGCGTCTGCCCACCGAATTGCCGGGCTTCGATGTGGTGCCGGTGTTGCAGGTGCAAGGCGTGTGCGTGCTCCCCCAAGCGCACGCGCTGTGCGCAAAGCGCGTCATCCAGGTGAGTGATTTGCGCGGTGTGCCGCTGGTGCTGCTGGGCCGCCAGCGCAACCTGCGCACGGAGCTTGACCAGGTGTTTCGGCAGGCGTCCATTCTTCCCAACGTGCGTATGGAAGTGCATTCGGCAGGTGCCGCCTGCGCTTTCGTCGCGGAGGGCATCGGCGTGTCGATTATCAATGAATTGCTGGCCAATGATTTCTTGGACTTGCCGATCGTGACGCGGCCTTTTCTACCGGTTTTGCCGTACTCATTCGGCCTGGTTTTTCGCAGTGATGTTCCCCGTACGGCCCTGGCGCAAGCGTTCTCCGATTTACTGGCCCAGCGTTTGCGAATGGCGATGCCGCAGGTGCATTAACGTCAGCGCAACCCTTCGAGCGTGCGCCACAACTTCCTCATCGTCGGGTTCTGGTTTTCAATCGCGCAATACGAGCGAATCTCCAACCGCGTACTCCATTCCTCGCCACCCGCACGCACCAGCAGCCCACGCTCCAACTCATCCACCACCGCGCTCTGCGGCAACCACGCCACACCGTAACCTTCGATAGCCATGCGCATCAGCAGCATGGCCATGTCGGCTTCGTAGCAGCGCTCCAGCACGGCGGGCGCAGGGCCGTTCTTGATCACGATTTCTGCGACGCGGCCCAGGAACGTGGTGGCGGTGTAAGCCAGATGCGGCACAGGCTTCCCCGTGCTCCCCGGCAGGCGATACAGCGGTCGGCCGCGTTTGTCCGGCGCGCACAACGGGATAAACGCATCATGCCCCAGGGCCAGGCTGCCGAAGCGTTGCGCGTCCAGCAGGATCGGCGCCAGGGGATGGTGGTAGACGATCATCAGGTCGCAACTGCCTTCTTCCAGCGCAATCACTGCGTCATGAATATTCGCCGCCACCACCCGTGCATTGAACTGCTCGGTCTGGCGCTGGAACTGCGTCAGCCACTTGGGCAGGAAGGTCATCGACAGGCTGTGCGCGGCGGTCACCTGGATCGAGCGCCCCGGCATGCGTTCCACTTCGCGCAGGCGGGCGCGCAGGCGCATCAGGCCGGCGAGGGCGTCGCGGCTTTCGCTGCAGAAGGCGGCGCCTGCGGCGGTCAACTGCACCGGGTAGGTGCCACGGTCCACCAGTTCGACGCCCACCCATTCCTCCAGTGAGCGAATACGCCGCGACAACGCCGATTGCGTCACGCAGCGCACTTCGGCGGCGCGGGAGAAGTTCTTCCACTCGGCGATGGCCAAGAGGTCGTCCAACCATTTGATCTGCATGCCGGTTCTCCAGGCGATGAGCCCTGAGTGTATGTCGCCGCGCGTAGCCGGGGCTGGGCTTTTTGCAAACTATTCCAAAAGCGCATGGGGTTAGCCGGATTACTCATCATGGCCGCCGGGGTGCGTCCCTAGAATCCGCTCCATACAACAAAAGCCATCTGAGGGCCGCACCTGTGAAGAAGAACAAACTCCCCCGTCGAATTGCAGTCGGCATCGCCTTGGGCGTGCTGGTGGGTTGGGCGTGTCACCACTATGCAGGGAGCGAGCAGGCCGCCAAGGCACTGGCCGGATATTTTTCGCTGGTCACCGATATTTTCCTGCGCATGATCAAGATGATCATTGCGCCGCTGGTGTTTGCCACCCTGGTGGGCGGTATCGCGAGCATGGACGGTTCGCGCTCGGTAGGGCGCATCGGCTTGCGTGCGATGCTGTGGTTCGTCACGGCGTCGCTGGTCTCGCTGATGCTTGGCATGGCCCTGGTCAACCTGTTCCAACCGGGCGCCGGGCTGAACATGCAGGTGGTGCAACATGCGACGGCAGCGGTGCCGGTCAACACCGGCGACTTCAGCCTCAAGGCCTTCATCAGCCACGTATTCCCACGCAGCATTGCCGAGGCGATGGCCAACAACGAGATCCTGCAGATCGTGGTGTTTTCGCTGTTCTTCGGCTTCGCCCTCGCCGGGGTCAAGCGTGCCGGTTATGCGCGCATCACCGACACCGTGGACGAGCTGGCCAAGGTGATGTTCAAGATCACCGACTACGTGATGGCCTTCGCGCCGCTCGGTGTGTTCGCCGCGATTGCCTCGGCGATCACCACCAACGGCCTGGGCCTGCTGGCCGATTACGCCAAGCTGATTGCCGAGTTCTACCTGGGGATCGCCTTGCTCTGGGTGTTGTTGTTCGCCGCCGGCTATCTGTTTCTCGGCCGCTCGGTGTTCACCCTCGGCAAGCTGATCCGCGAGCCGATCCTGCTGGCGTTTTCCACGGCCAGCAGCGAGTCGGCCTACCCCAAAACCATGGAGGCGCTGGAGAAGTTCGGCGCGCCCAAGCGGGTCTCCAGTTTTGTGCTGCCGCTGGGCTATTCCTTCAACCTCGACGGTTCGATGATGTACCAGGCGTTCGCGATCATGTTCATCGCCCAGGCCTACAACATCGACCTCAGTTTCACCCAGCAACTGCTGATTTTGTTGACGCTGATGATCACCAGCAAAGGCATGGCCGGCGTGGCGCGGGCGTCGGTCGTGGTGGTGGCGGCGACCTTGCCGATGTTCAACCTGCCCGAGGCGGGTCTGTTGCTGATCATCGGTATCGACCAGTTCCTCGACATGGCGCGCACCGCCACCAACGTGGTGGGCAACAGCATCGCCACGGCGGTGGTAGCCAAATCCGAAAGCGCGGAAGACCCCGCTGAACTGCCGCAGGGTGCGCACGCATGAAAACCACCTCTCGGCTGGGCATCGTGGGTGGGCTCGGTTCGCTGGCGGGCGGCGATCTGTTCTACAAGCTGGTCAAGTCCCGTGCCGTACGGGAGGACCAGGGGCGCTATCACTTCCTGTTCGAGCAGCACCCGTTCAAGGATGTGCTGCTGCCCCTGGACCGTAACGCGAGCATGACCGCGCGCAAGTTTTATGTGTTCCAGGTGTGCAAGACCTTTGAAAACACCGGAGTGGATGCGGTGCTGCTGCCGTGTTTCGCCAGCCAGAGCTTTCTTGGGGAAATCCAGCAGGAACTGGGCATTCCGGTGCTGGACATGATGCAGGCGCTGGTCCGGCACATCACCCGTCGAGTCGCGCCGGGCACCACCCTGGGCGTGATCGCATCGGACTTCGTGCGCCACGGCGGCTTGTTTGAACGGCACCTCGGCCAGCACTTCAACCTGGTGTACCCGGAGGACCACGCCCAGGCCGCCTTGATGGAGGCGATGTACGGCGTCAACGGCATCAAGGATGGCCACCTTGATGGCGTACCGCTGGAGTCGGTGTACCAGGCGTGCCTGTCGCTGCAAGGGCAGGGCGCTATGGTAATTGTGCCGGGCATGACCGAGCTGTCGCTGGTCTGCGGCGACCTGCAACGGCGCGGCATCAGCGCCCTCGACATCAACCAGATCTACGCCGAGTTCGCCACCCAGGCCGATGGCCCGGCGCGTCAGCCGCCGTTCAAACTGGGCATCGTCGGCGGCGTTGGCCCGGCGGCCACCGTGGACTTCATGGGCAAGGTGGTCGCCCATACTCCGGCCGGCAAGGATCAGGACCATATCAAGATGGTGGTGGAGCAAAACCCGCAGATCCCCGACCGCACCGCCAACCTGCTGCGTGATGAAACCGACCCGACCCTGGCCCTGTATGCCACCTGCAAACGCCTGGAAAGCGCCGGCGCCCAGGCCATCGCGATTCCGTGCAACACCGCCCATGCGTTTGTCGAACGCATCCAGGCGCACCTGCGCGTGCCCATCGTCAACATGCTCAGCGAGACGGTGGAGTGGATCGTGCACACCCACGGCAGCGGCCAGGCAGTGGGCTTGCTGGCGACGTCCGGCACCCTGCAAAGCCAGGTCTACCACCAGGCCGCGCGACGCTGCGGCTTGCAACTCATCACGCCGGGCTTTGATTACCAGGCGCTGGTGATGGAGGCGATCTATGGCGAGCGGGGGATCAAGGCGGGGTTTACCGAGGGCGTGTGCCGCGAGCAGTTGCTGCTGGCGGCGGAGCATTTGTGTGAGCAGGGGGCGAAGGTGTTGATTCTCGGGTGTACCGAGTTGCCGTTGGTGTTGGCGCATTGTGAGGTGTTCGAGATCGGTGCCCACCGCGTCGCCCTGGTTGATCCTACGACGGTCCTTGCGCGCCGTTGTGTCAGCCTTTCTTCAGGTGAGCATCGCACCGGATAAAATTTTTTGTGGTCGACGCTTGAAAATTTTCAGCCTGAACCTACTTAGGTTTTACGCGATGCCGAAGGCGGGTCGCGTCTCAAATCACTTGGAGAAACCTCAGGAGATTTTGCAATGGCTACTACTCTTTCGTTGGCCCCACTGTTCCGTCACTCTGTCGGCTTTGACCGTTTCAACGACCTTTTCGAATCGGCGCTTCGCAGCGAGGCCGGCACCACCTACCCACCGCACAACGTCGAAAAGCACGGTGACGATCATTATCGAATCGTGATTGCAGCCGCAGGCCTGGTGGAGGATGACCTGGAAATCCAGGTGGAAAAAGGCGTGTTGACCGTCGCCGGCGGCAAGCGCGAACACAATGAAGGCATCACCTACCTGCACCAGGGCATCGCCCAGCGCGCGTTCCGCTTGTCGTTCCGCCTGGTCGACCACATCGAAGTGCAGGGCGCGCAGCTTGCCAATGGCCTGCTGAGCATCGACCTGCTCAGGGTGGTACCGGAGGAAGCCAAGCCAAAACGCATTGCGATTGGTGGCGCTGCCAAGGCGGATGTGAAATCCATCGGCGAGCAGTGAGTTGAAGTGAATAAAGGCGCTCTCAGGAGCGCCTTTATTTGGCCCAATGATTAACAGTCATTTGCTGTTAATTGAGCAAATTGCTCTTTGGCTTTGGCCGTTTTTTTATCATCCAGACCACTGCTCGGCAGGGTCACGTCAGCCATGCGTGCCGCAAAATACATATCGAAAAGTTGCCAGTCTTCGAACTCCTCAGGAGCGACAGCAAACGTCGTCAGCCGACCAATCAATCCGCACAGCCAGTCAGCACATTGCAACGTTTGAAACAGATAGCTCTCACCTTGAAGCGGAGGCTCTATCAGTGTGCGGCATTTTTCTGCTGGATCTTCAAACATCGCCAGGGTACAGGCTTCTACGTTTCGTTCGCGCCATTCATTGCCTGCTTTCTGCTCATCCAGCAGAACGATGAACGAGGCATTCTTCAACGTACAGAAGCGATCAATCTTGCGGATTGACTGTAACAGCGTCCGCTTGAAGGTCTCGGTCGAGTCGTGTTCCCCGGGCTCGATAGATTTGTGCTCACCCGTGTAGAAAACGTGTCCTCCAATTTTCTGGATATGACTCAGCAAACGACATGAGGACCTTCGCAGCTCCCGATACTTGCGCACATTACCCACAGTAAAAAGTGCAGAGCCTTTCTTTTCCCATTGATAGGCAGGCAAGTGATGAGGGTTTTTGTGTTTCAGGTCCCAGGCGAGTAACTGGCACTTGAGTTTGTAGAAATAGATTGCGAACTCGCGCACCTCTTCGGCGGGAATCAGCATGCCGCCTAACCCGAATACAGGGCTGGTCTTGTACATCGGGTGTTTTCGCGAGACATATTGGCCCACGTGCCCAAACTCATCCAGATAAGCAATGTACTGCACCAAATTCGATTTCCCCATCCATGAGAAACACGAAAGCCCGTGCGATTTCTCGCAACGGGCCTCGGAAGGTGGGCACATGGTTGCCCATATGCGTTGGGTGAAGAATCTAGCGAAAAAAAGCGGCAGGTTCCAGCCGAGCCGGCGGAATCAGGCAAGTCCTACACATCATCAGGAAACTTACCGCGTCGGTGCTCTTTGGTGAGCCCCTGGCACCTCCCGGCCCTCCCAATTCGCAATCACCAACGGCGCCAGCGCATTGCCCAGTACGTTCAGTGCGGTGGTCGGCATTTCCATCAAGCGATACACCCCGGCAATAAACGCAATCCCCTCCAATGGCAACCCGGCACTGGCGAGCGTTGCCGAGAGAATCACGAACATGAACCCCGGCACGCCCGCGGCGCCCTTGGATGTGAGCACCATGGTCACCACCAGCAGCGCCTGATCCCCCAGGCTCAAATCGATGCCATACAACTGCGCCACGAACAGCGTGCCGATGCCAAGGAACAGCGAGGCACCGTCGAGGTTGAACGAGTAGCCCACCGGCACCACGAAGCTCACCAGCGACGGCGGTACACCGTAGGTCTCCAGCTTCTTCATCAGTTGCGGCATGACCGACGCCGAACTCGCGGTGGAGAACGCCAATATCAGCTCATCCTTGATATGCCGCATCAGGGCAAACAGGTTGATGCCACACAGTCGCGCCACCAGGTTGAGCACCACCAGTACAAAGAACGCGATGGACACGTAACTGACCATGATCAGCTTGGCCAACGGCAACAGCGAACCAAAACCGAAGTTGGCCACGGTCACGGCGATCATGCCGAACACGCCGATGGGCGAGTAGGCCATGATCATCGACGTGACCTTGAACATTGCGTCAGACACGCCGCGCAGCAGTGCGATCACCGGGTCCTTGCGTTCGGCGGGCAAGCGCGCCACGCCCAGGCCGAACATTACCGCGAAAAACAGCACCGACAACAAGCTGCCCTGGGCCATGGCGCTGATCACATTATCCGGGATGATGCCGACGACGATCTGCCCCAGGCTATGCCCGCCGCCGTTGCTGGTAGGCAGGGTGATGTTCGCCGCGTGCAGGCTAGACAGCTCCGTACCGGCGCCCGGCTTGAGCAGATTGCCCAGCACCAGCCCAACGATGATCGCCAGGGTGGTGATGCAGAAAAAATAGCCCAGGGAACGCACGCCGATACGGCCCAGGGATTTACCGTCGCCGTGCCCGGCAATGCCCACCACCATGCAGGCAAACACGATGGGCACCACGATCATTTTCATCAGCTTGATAAAAATATCGCCCGCCGGTTGCAAAAGATTGTCCACCAGCCACGGCCGGGATTCGGGAAAACGGTGCAACAGGGCACCAATGGCGATGCCGGCCAGCAAGCCGATCATGATTTGCCAGACCAGCGCGATACGGGGCGTGTGCATGGGAATGCCTCATTTGCGATCAATGATTTTTAAGTTGTTGTTCTAGGCAGTCAAAACAGCGGCCATCCGTTGGCCGCCGGGTGCAGCAGGGCGGGTCAGCGCAGGTCGTGGCACGCGTCCTTGAGACGTCGGCAACCTTCTTCGATCACTTCTAGCGAGCTTGCGAAGGACAGGCGCACATAGGGCGACATGCCATACGCTGCGCCGCTGACTGTGGCCAGGCCGTAGTCACGCAGCAGGTAGTCCACCAGTTGGCTGTCGCTGTCGAGGCGACCGCCTTGCGGGGTGACTTTGCCCATCAGCCCGCTCACATTGGCGAACACGTAGAACGCGCCGTCTGGTGGGGTGCAGCTCAAACCGGGGATGTCCGCGAGCAAAGCCAACATGCGTGTGCGACGTTGCTGGTATTCCTCGCGCATGGCGGCGATGGGTGCCTGGTCTCCGGCAAACGCGGCGACGGCAGCCGCCTGGCTCAACGAGCTGGGGCACGTGGTGGTTTGCGACAGCAGCTTGGCGATCGCCGCAATCAGCCAGGCGGGACCTGCGCCAAACCCCAGGCGCCAGCCGGTCATGGCGTAGCCTTTGGAGGCCCCGTTGACGATCAGCGTGCGCGGCTTGAGGTCGGGTGCCAGCCGCGTCAACGGCACATGCCGGGCATCGCCGTAGACGAAGTGCTCGTAGATTTCGTCGGCCATGATCAGCACGTGAGGATGGCGCCGCAGTACATGGGCCAGCGCCAGCAGTTCGGTCTCACTGTAGACCGCGCCACTGGGGTTGTTCGGGCTGTTGAGGATCACCCATTTGGTCTGCGCGGTAATCGCCTGTTCCAAGGCGTCGGGCGACAGCTTGAAACCCAGGCTTTCATCACCGGGGATGATCACCGGTGTCGCATCATTGAGCCGGGCGATGTCCGGGTACGACACCCAATACGGCGTGTGCACGATGACTTCATCACCGCGGTTCAGCGTGGCGGCCAATGCGTGATAGATGATGTGCTTGCCGCCGCAACCGGCCACCACTTCATCCAGGCCGTAGGCCAGTTCGTTGTCCCGTTGCAGCTTGAGGCAGATGGACTGGCGCAGGGCGAGGGTGCCGGTGGTGGGCGTGTAGTGCGTGTCGCCGCTGTGCATCGCCTGGCTTGCGGCTGCGAGGATATGCGCCGGGGTGTCGAAGTCCGGCTCGCCGACGGTGAAGTTGACGATATCGCGGCCCTGGGCGCGCAACTCGGTCACCAGTGCGTTGGCGGCGATGCTGGGGGAGGGCGCGATGCCCAGGACGCGATCAGACAACCAGTGCCTCATGACGCCAGCCCTGCGTTGTCCAGTACCTTGTCGATCCAGCTCTGGCGCACGGCACCGCTGGCGATCTCGGCTTTGACGGCCTCTTCATGGTCGGCATGGTGCGCGGCGCGGCGCAGCACTTCGGCGGCGTCGGCCTGGGAGAACGCGACCAGGCCGTCTTCATCCCCCACCACCAGGTCGCCGGGGTTGACCAGCATGCCGCCGATGGACACTGGCACGTTCACTTCACCGGGGCCGGTCTTGTAGGGCCCGGTGTGCACCACGGCGCGGGCGTAGCAAGGCGTGTCGTCGAAGCTGGCGACATCACGGATCGCGCCGTCGATCACAAACCCCACGCAGCCGCGTTGCTGGGCGTAGAGCTTGACCAACTCGCCGATCACCGCATTGTTGGTATCGCCCTGGCCGTCCACCACCAACACATGGCCGGGTTGCAGCAGGCTCAGGGCTTTGTAGATCAGCAGGTTGTCACCGGGACGGGTCTTCACCGTGATCGCCGTGCCCACCAGTTTGCCGCTGCGGTTGTAGCGCGTCAGGCCGCGCGCGCCGATATGCCGGCCCAGGTTGTCGCTGATGTGCGGGGTGACCACCTGGGCGAACGCCTCGACCAGTTCGGCCGAGGCCATGGGGGCGTTGGGAAGGATGCGTGAACCGGGCAAGGACATGGCAAATCTCCAGAATTGTTGGATAGCGACGGGCTATGGCCAGATCTTAGGAGTGATGATCGGAGAGTTTTAGCGATATTTTATGATGTGTTAGCATCGCTTTTTCTCATGATTGGTCTGCCATGATCACGTTCAAGCAAATCGACGCGCTGTACTGGATCGCCGAACTGGGCAGCTTCGAAGCGGCGGCCAACAAGCTGAACATGTCGCAGTCGGCCATCTCCAAGCGTATCCAGGAGTTGGAAGACACCTTCGATGTGGAGATTTTCGACCGCAGCAAACGTAACGCCCGGCTGACGGAGAAGGGCGGCGAGCTGCTGGACTACGCGCGTGACCTGCTCAACAGCCGCGACCAATTGCTGGAACGGGTCAGCGCCCGTGAAGTACTGGTGCGCCGGTTTCGTCTGGGTGTCACCGAACTCACTGCACTGACCTGGCTGCCGGCGTTGGTCGAAGCGCTGCGTCAGATGTACCCCAAGGTGCAGATCGAACCGTCGGTGGAGCTCAGCAGCGAGCTGTTCCGCAAGCTGGAAAGCGACCAATTGGATGTGGTCATCGTGCCTGACGTCTACAGCGACCCGCGTTTTCACAGTACGCCGCTGCAATGCGTGGAAAACGCCTGGATGTGCGCCCCTGACCTGATCCCCGACGCCGACCCTATCAGCCTGGAGACCCTGGCCAGCTACACCGTGCTCACCCAGGGTTCACAGTCGGGGACCGGGATGATCTACGAGCGCTGGCTGGCGGCCAATAATGTGCAGATGCCGCGCACCCTCACCAGCCACAACCTGTTGGTGCAGGCCGGGTTGGCGTTGTCGGGGATCGGCGTGAGTTACCTGCCCGTGGCCTGCCTGTCCCACCTGATCGAGCAAGGCACCCTGCGCGCGCTGGTCACCGAGCCGGCGCTGCCAGATATCCAGTATGTGGCGTTGCACAGGGTGGACCGGCAATACGGGCTGAATCAAGAGGTAGCGCAACTGGCACAGGCGTGCTGCAATTTCTCGCGGCTGTTGTTTTAGGGAGCGACCATGAAGCGCCATTTCGAAGATGTGCAGCTGGGCAGTATCGAACTCTTCTGCCTCGCCGCCGAAGCCAACAGCTTCACCGCTGCCGCGCAGGTTGCCGGTGTTACGCCGGCGGCCGTGAGCCGCAGCATTTCCCGCCTGGAAGAGCGCCTGGGCGCGCGGCTGTTTGTGCGCACCACGCGCAGCATCCGCCTCACCGACAGCGGCCGGACCTTCTTCGAGCAATGCCGCCAGGCCCTGACCCAACTGGTGGAAGCCCAGCAGGAAGTGATGGGCGCGCAAGCCGTGCCATCGGGCCTGTTGCGCATCAGCATTCCCACCACCTACGCCCATCACCGTCTGCTGCCGCTACTGCCCAGGTTTCGTGCGCTCTACCCGCAGGTGACGGTGGATATCCACATCAGCAACCGCAATATCGACTTCGTCGCCGAAGGCTACGACCTGGCGGTCCGTGTGCGCGCCCAGCCAGACTCATCGCTGATCGCGCGCCTGCTGGAAGACGCCGAATTGGTGGTGGTCGCGGCACCGTCCTATCTGAAACGCGCCGGCATCCCACAGACGCTGGAAGACCTGCCCACCCATGAATGCATCCAGTACGAACTGCCCAGCAATGGCCGGCGCATCGCCTGGCTGTTCCAGGTGGATGGCAAGGCGCAGGAGTATGCGGGGGAGGCGGGGTACAGCTGCTCCGACGATGTGCTGGGTGGGGTGACCCTGGCCAAGCATGGGGCGGGGTTGTTCCAGACCTACAGGTTTATCGTCGAGCAGGAACTGGCTGACGGCAGCCTGGTGGAAGTCCTGCAGCTGTTTGGCGGGCGTTCACGGCCGTTTACCTTGTTGTATCCCCACGGGCGCTATCTGCCGCATCGGGTACGGGCGTTTGTGGATTTCCTGATGCAGTGTCGGGACGAATGGGCGGTGCCGTAGACGCGGCAATATCCCAGGTCAGCAGCAGTTGGCTGATCGCCGCGTCGATGCTGGCGTGGGGCACGTTGTCGCGCGCCAGGATCGAAATGCCTTGCAGGAAACTGTCAAATACCGTCGCCATCACGGCCGGGTCAATCGTGCCTGGCAATTGCCCGGCACGTATCGCGCGCTGCACACAGGCCACAATTCCCGCCCGGGTGCGCAGCCGTGATTGCGTCAACCCATTCGCCACCCGGGCATTTTCCGGGCTGGGCGCACTCATCACGCCCAGCGCCACCATGCAGCCCTTGGGGTGCCCGTCTTCACACTGCATGCGTGCCGACCGGCGCAGCGCCGTTTCAACGGCCTGGCGCGGCGGCAGGCTTTCGTCCCACAGGCACTCGGTGACCTGGGCGTAGGTCGCCAGGTAGCGCTGCACGCATTCGTCGAACAAGGCTTCTTTGGAACCGAACGCGGCATAAAAACTCGGCGCGGAGATACCGCCGCCCAGGCCAGCCTTGAGATGGGCCAGGGAGGTGGCGTCGTAGCCATGCTGCCAGAACAGGTGCAGGGCCTGGTCTACGGCGTGGTCGCGGTCGAAAGTGCGGGGGCGGCCCATCTGTGCCATGGCGGATCTCCGGGGGGGAAGCGAGATAAATACTAGTCGATACATAAGTCGTTGACAATGCACTGCGCTCGGTCGCAACATTTGTATCGATCAGTATTTAAGTCTCGCTCAAGGAGTTCTCCGTGACACCCTCACTCACTTTATCGGCGTCATCCGACCGCCTGCCCATTGGTGCGTTGCTTGCCCTGGCCATGACCGGCTTCATCTGCATCGTCACCGAAACCCTGCCTGCCGGCCTGTTGCCGTTGATCAGCGAGGGCCTGGCGATATCCCCGTCGATGGCCGGGCAGATGGTCACCGCGTATGCCTTGGGCTCGGTGCTGGCGGTAATCCCCATGACCATCGCGACCCGTGGCTGGCGCCGGCGCAATGTGTTGTTGCTGACTATCGTCGGCTTCCTGCTGTTCAACTCCATCACCGCGCTGTCGTCCCACTATGGCGTGACCCTGGTGGCGCGTTTCTTTGCCGGTGTGGCAGCGGGGTTGGCCTGGAGCCTGCTGGCCGGTTACGCCCGGCGCATGGTCGCGCCGCACCAGCAGGGCAGGGCGCTGGCGTTGGCGATGGTGGGTACGCCGATTGCGCTGTCGCTGGGGGTGCCGCTTGGCACCTGGCTGGGTGGGTTGGTGGGATGGCGCACCACGTTTGGCCTGATGTCGGCAGTGAGTCTTGGATTGATTGCGTGGGTGCTGGTGAAAGTCCCGGACTACCCGCCCCAGCCCGCCCATCAACGTGTGTCACTGGGCCAGGTGCTGACCACGCCGGGCGTACGGCCGGTGCTGGCGGTGGTGATCAGTTGGATGCTGGCGCACAACATTCTGTACACCTACATCGCACCGTTCGTGGCGCCTGCGGGGTTGGCAGAGCGGGTTGACCTGGTGTTGTTGGTGTTCGGGGTGGCCGCGTTGGCGGGGATCTGGCTCACGGCCAGGCTCGTTGAGCCGTTATTGCGCAAGACCGTACTCGTCAGCCTGGCGGTGTTCGCGATCGTCGCGCTGGGGCTGGGTCTTTTCGGCAACCGGCCGGAAGTGGTCTATATCGGTGTAGCGGTGTGGGGCCTGAGTTTTGGCGGCGCCGCGACCCTGCTGCAAACCGCCCTGGCCGATGCGGCGGGCGATGGCGCCGACGTGGCGCTGTCACTGAATGTGGTGGCCTGGAACAGCGCGATTGCCGGCAGCGGCGTGGTCGGTGGCGTGCTGCTGGAGACCTGGGGCGTGGCCTCGTTTCCGTGGGCGATGCTGCTGTTGATCGGTGTGTCGTTGGCGATTGCCTGGGGCGCCCGTGCCCATGGATTCAAACCAGGCGCGCGGGCTGCGGGAAAACCTACAGCGGTCGGGCACTAATCTCACATCTGCTAGTCAATAATCCTCGCAATATCATCCACTTGGCTCCGTACGCCGGAGCCAGCCGCTTCACTCCTTTTCGAAGATTTAATGCATGTACCTACGCAAAATTGCCGTTGGGCTGACCGCCTTTGTTTTGCTGTCTTGCGGGGCCAACGCCCGCAGCCTGCCGGACCTCTACTCCAAACAGGAAAAACAACTGTCCTTCGACAGCTGTGCCGACCTGTTCCCCGCCGCACCGATCAACACCGCCACGGTGCCAGCTGCGATGAAGCCTCTGGCGTTGTGTTCCGACCATTTTGCGGTGCTCTACTCGCAAACCAGCAAGACGCCGCTGGTGGTGGTCGAACGCCTGAATGCCGCCTTGCTGAAAGACGCCAAGGGCGAGGAACGCACCAACCAGTTCTATGCCGACCCGCGTATCCCCAAGGCCGGTCGCGCTGAGTTGAGCGACTACCGCGCCCAGCACCCGGCGGTGGACCGTGGTCATCAATCCCCGGCCGCCGATGCACCGAATGCCAATGCCATGGCGCAGTCGTTCGCGCTGTCGAACATGGTGCCCCAGGACCCCACCAATAACCGCAAGATATGGAGCAAGGTCGAGGCCGACGTGCGTAAGTTTGCCGTGCGCGCCGGCGGCGATGTGTATGTGTTCACCGGCCCGCTGTTCGACCCGGGCTACGGCACCATCGGCGACAACAGGGTCTGGGTGCCGACGCGGCTGTTCAAACTGGTGTACGACGCCTCCAGCAAACGTGCCTGGGCCTATGTGCTGCCCAATGCCGAGACGCGTATCCAGAAACCGATGGACTACGCGACGTTTGTGAAGAGCACTGGGCTCAAGTTGCTGGGGGATCTTCCGGTGTCGGGGTCGGTGGGGCGGGGTTGATCCGCGATCTGGCGGGCCATTGTGGTGAACGGGTTTGTTGTGGTGCGGACTCTTGTGGTGAGCAGGCTTCTGTGGTGAGCGGGCTTGTTGTGGTGAGCGGGCTTGCCCCGCGTTGGGCTGCGCAGCGGCCCCAAAAAAAGCGGGAGCGCTGCGCACTCCAACGCGGGGCAAGCCCGCTCACCACAGAAGCCCGCTCACCACAACAAGCCCGCTCATCACAACAAGCGCTCTCACCACAGAGGCTCGCTCACCACAGATGCATGAACGGCCTTACCTGGCTTTTTTCAACGCCTTGAGGCGCTGTGTCGCACGCTGTACGGCCGCCATCTTCTCCGGGCGTTTCATGCGTTTCCATTTGCGGATGTCATCCTTGGTGCGTCCGCAACTGACGCAGAGGTCGCCGCTGAGCTGGCAGAGGGAAACGCAGGGGTTCTCGATGTCTTTGGCCACGGGTTCACCGGCTGATGGAGGAAAGGGGCGCCGTCAGGCCACACGCCTCCCAGGATTATCTACACACAAGGTTATACTCGCCACCCTCGCAGCCTACTCCATTCAAACAGATCGAGATTCCCCATGAGTACCTCTCTGCCTCTCACCCCCGCGCGCAAGCCCGTCGCGCCGCTGGTGGCCTTTATCATCCTGGTGCTGGGCGCCCTGTTCCTGCAAAACAGCGTCGGTTCGCGCCAGGTGCTGTTGCTGGTGGTCGGCGCCGCACTGGGCTTGACCCTCTACCACGCCGCCTTCGGTTTCACTTCGGCCTGGCGCGTGTTCATCAATGATCGTCGTGGCGCCGGCTTGCGCGCGCAGATGGTGATGCTGGCGCTGGCGGTGCTGCTGTTCTTCCCTGCGTTGGGGGCAGGCACGCTGTTCGGGCAGCCGGTGACCGGGCTGGTGGCGCCGGCCGGGGTGTCGGTGGTGTTCGGGGCGTTTATCTTCGGTATCGGCATGCAGCTGGGCGGCGGTTGTGCATCGGGCACGCTGTTCACCGTGGGCGGCGGTAATGCGCGCATGCTGGTCACCTTGCTGTTCTTTATCTGTGGTTCGTTGATCGCCACGCACCATGTTGACTGGTGGTTCGGGCTGCCGGCGTTCCCGGCGGTGTCCATCGTCAAGAGCTTTGGCGTGGTGCCGGCATTGGGCTTGAGCCTGGCGGCGTTCGCGATCATTGCGCTGGTGACCGTACGCCTGGAGAAGGGCCGTCATGGTCAGCTGGAAGAGGGCGTGAAAAGCGAACACCAAGGCCTGCGCCGCTTCCTGCGTGGGCCATGGCCATTGGTGTGGGGCGCCATCGGCCTGGCCCTGCTCAACTACGCCACCCTGGCGTTGGCGGGACGGCCCTGGGGCATCACCTCTGCATTCGCGCTGTGGGGCGCCAAAGTCGCCAGCGGCCTGGGTGTGGACGTGGCCAGTTGGGCGTTCTGGCAGATGCCGGGCAACGCCAAGGCCCTGGCAGCGCCGGTGTGGGAGGACATCACCAGCGTGATGGACATCGGCATCATCCTCGGTGCGCTGCTGGCCGCCGGCCTGGCCGGGCGTTTCGCCCCCAGCCTGAAGATTCCGGCGCGCTCGCTGGCGGCGGCGGTGATCGGCGGCCTGCTGCTTGGCTACGGCTCGCGCCTGGCGTACGGCTGCAACATCGGCGCGTACTTCAGCGGCATCGCCTCGGGCAGCTTGCATGGCTGGGTGTGGCTGGTGGCGGCGTTTATCGGCAACAGCGTGGGCGTGCGGCTGCGGCCGTTTTTCTTTGCGGGCGAGCGGCGGCAGGTCGTGTTGAGCGGTTGCTGAGTCAGCTTTCCGGGGAAAGGCTTGGGTCCTGGGCGGCTTCGGCCGCGAGCTTTTCCCGGTCTGCCTTGCTGATGTACTTGTCCTTCTTCTTCGGCGCCAATTTGGCGTTGGCCTTCCTGGCTTTTTCCTTGAAGAGCTGCTGGAGTTTTTTCTGGCGGTTCATGTGGTTCTACCCGGGTTATACAGGCCCGGGATGATACCAGCTTAAAATCCGCAGCCGTGCCCTGGGTCGCTTTTTCGCGCCGATCTGTGCATTGAATCGCGGTGGCTTTCACCAATAATCGGGTCCTCCAGCGCATAACGGAAGACACTGATGAGCCTCCATACCCGTACCCAACGCCTGACCGTCCCGCAACTGGTCGCCATGAAGGGCCAGCAGAAGATCGTCTCTCTCACGGCCTACTCCAGTGCGATCGCCAAGCTGATCGACCCATTGGTCGATTTCATCCTGATCGGCGATTCCACGGCCATGGTCGGTTATGGCCGACCTTCGACCCTGAGCATGCAGCTTGAAGAAATCATCGGCCACACCCGCGCCGTGGTCGATAGCACGCGCCTGGCCTGTGTGATCGCCGACATGCCGTTTGGCAGCTATCAGGAGTCCAATGAACAGGCCTTCCGCAATTGCGCCCAGGTCCTGGCGCGCACCGGTTGCGACGCGGTGAAGCTGGAGGCCAACCAGGCCTTGGCGGGCACCGTCGAGTTCCTGGTGGCGCGGGGGATTCCGGTGATGGCGCACATCGGGCTGATGCCGCAGTTCGTCAATGTCATGGGGGGGTTCAAGGCCCAGGGCCTTACCGCCGAAGCCGGCGCGCGGATTGCCGAGGACGCGCGGGCCACTCTGCAGGCGGGCGCGTTCAGCCTGGTGCTGGAAGGGGTGGCTGAAGGCGTGGCGCGGCAGATCACCCTCGATTCAAAAATGCCCACCATTGGCATTGGTGCATCACCGGCCTGCGACGGCCAGGTGTTGGTGACCGAAGACGTATTGGGTCTGGGGGGCGAGCACCTGCCGCGCTTCGTCAAACACTACGCGGATGTGGGCGCGGTAATTCGCGATGCCTGCGAACGGTTTGCCGAAGACGTGCGCCACGGGCGTTTCCCGGAGGCGCGGCACTGCTACGGGCTCTGACGGATCGCCTGCGATAACTGTTTCAGCGCCTGGGCGATATCCTTGTTCCAATCGAGGGTAAAGCTCAGGCGCATATGCTGTTTCCAGCGACCTTGCTGGCCGAACAGTTCGCCGGGGGCGATCACGATGCGCTCGGCCAGCAGGCGTTCGAACACCCGCTGCAAGTCGACCGGGTGCGTCGCCTCCAGCCAGAAGCACGCGCCGCCGTGCGGAGTCATCACCTTGAAAGCGCCATGGCCGTGCTCGTCCAGCAGCGCTTTCATGCGGGTCATGCTGTCGTGCAACAAGGCCCGCAGTCTGTGCAGGTGCGTGTCGATGCGCTTGGAGGTGAACAGCTTGGCGATCGCTCTCTGACGAATGGGGGAGAGGCGAAACGCGCGCTCGCGGAATGCCCGTTGCAACGGCGGCCCACACCCACGGCACAGCACATAACCGTAGGGCGCCTCGGAGCCGATCACCTTGTCGAACGTCGAGAACACCAGCAGTTTTTGCGGGTCGGCAAAGTCGCGATAACGGGCCGGTTGGGGCGCGAAATACAACTCGCCGTAGGTGTCGTTTTCGAACAGCCAGATATCCCGTTCCGCCAACCACTGGCAGATGTGCTGCTTATCCTCAGCCGGCATGCGGCTACCGTGGGGAATGTTCACGGTGGATGACAGCACAGCCAGGCGAATGGGCGCATGTTTGAGCTGTTCATTCAGGGCCGGCAGGTCGAAGCGCCCGTCGGCACCCAGGTGCATTTCGATCACTCGGATGTTTGCCGCCTGCAACTGGCGCAGGGTCGCCCACGAACAGGGTGACTCGACCAGCGCCACGGTGCCCGCGAGGTCCAGGGCGTTAAGCGACAGCTCCAGCACACTGTGCAGATCTGCGCCGATATACACCTGGTCGGCCTGCCAGTAGTTATCCGTCGAGCAGGTGTAGCGCTCGGCCAGCGCCGCGCGCAATTCGAGCTCGCCGAAGGGCAGGTACTGCGGTGTGAGTGAACGCGGGTAGTGGCGGGCCAGTTCGCGCTCGATCATCAGCAACGGGTTTTCGAGCGACAACAGGATGGCCGGGACGTCGCTGCTCAGGGCCAGCATGCCCGGTTGGCGGGAGCTGGCGAAGACCTGTTCGAGCAGGTTCGGTGAGTGTTCAGTCGAGGGCGGCGTCGGCATCAGGCGGGTGAAGTAGCCCACCTTGGGCTTGGCGACGATCCGGCCTTCATCCTCCAGCAGCGAGTAGGCGTACTTGGTCGTCGACACCGACACGCCGAGGCGCTGCGCCAGTTGGCGCAGGGATGGCAGTTGACGCTCGCCTTGGTACGGGCTGGCCTCGATCAGTTCGACGAGGTAGCGGTAGACCGCTTGGTAAGCGAAGGCGCGGGCGGTCAAAGGGTGACGGCGCTGCGAGCGTCCGCAGGTTCTGGCCTGTGCATCACAAACGTTGCCTTGACCCGTTTGGATACCAGCATGTAGGGCACCCAGACAAACAAGGTGATCAACGTCCGCGCCAGTTCTTTCGTGGTACTGGCGTCGAAGATGGGCTCATCTACCAACACAAGGGAGCACACCCAGGCATCCAGCGGAATAAAGACCGCCGACACCAGCACCGTGGCGATGTAAACCTTGGGGAACCGGTAGTGCTCGGTGATGAACAGGTAAATGAGGTACGTGTAGGTGGCGGCAAATAGTGAGCTGATGAGCGCTTCCGAAATCAGGATCGGCGCCCACAGCGGGTTATACAACGTCGTCCCGGGCGTGCTCAGGGCAGTGAAGGTGCCGTCGGTGAACAGCGGGTAATACACCGCGAGCAGGGCGTAGGTCATGCGGGCGAACGATACGATCAGGCCGATGCCAATCAGTATGAGCCAGCCGCGTAGCCCTCTGAGGTTTTTGCTTTCTTGCATGTTGCGCTCCGTCGGTCAGTCAAGGGGTCGTGTCTTTGATCAATGGCGGAACGATTGCCGCAGGAACGCAGCCATGCGTTCTACCACCTGGTGCTGGATCGCTGCCCGTGGTCGAGCCCCCTCACCATCGCGGCAGATCATGCCGTCGCCCGGCGAGTCTTCTTCGATCAACGCCATGCCGCCCGGCTTGCAGATCGACATGAAGCTGAAGTGCGTGGCATCGCGGATTTCCACGTACTGGGTCGAGGCTTTGGGCATGCGCCTGACCATGTCGGCGGACTCCAGGTTGGGGTCCATATCTTCCGTTGGTACACCCCCCGCAATCACCAGCGCCGGCACCGGCAGGGCGGCCAGGCTGGCGTCGGTGAAGCCGCGCGACAGGCCCAGGTCCAGGGTCACCACGGCGCCGACGCGTGGGTCGCGCAGGTCAGCGGCCAGTTGGGCCTTCGCCGCCGGGGTCGCGGCGGGCTTGATCTGCTGGTAGCCGATGCAGCCGCCCAACTTGGGATGGGCGTTGCAATCGCGGGCGAAGAGGTCCGGGTCGAAACGCGCGCCGGCGATTTCCATGGCGGTCCAGCCACCGATGGAGTGGCCCACCACGGCGATACGGTTGTTTGCCACGGTGCCGAACTGCGTCGGCTGGGCGATCACCGTATCGATGGCCCGGCTCAGGTCTCTGGGTCGTTGCCATAACTGCGCAGCAGCCTGGGGGCTGCGATCCTTGCTGGTGGTGCCGGGATGGTTGACCGCCGCCACGATGTAGCCCTGATGGGCCAGGGCGCTGGCCAGCCACACCTGGTTGCCCCAGTTGCCGCCGTAGCCGTGGGAAAGCACCACCAACGGATGCTCGCCGCTCGCTGCCGGCGCATCGGGCACCGCCAAGGCACCGAAGAACACGGCGTCATCGCGGATCAACTCAGGATTAGCGGTGGTGGCGGCGGGGTACCAGACCACCATTTGCAGCGGGCGTTGTGCATCAGGGACGTTGATGCTCTTGAAGCCGATGGGCGTGGTGTCGGCGAATGCAGGCATCGCCAAGCCAATCAACAGCAGCACGGTGAGGGTGGTTTTCACGGTTTTATCGTCCTTGATGTGAGGGCGGCATCATGCCTTGAAACAGGGGTTTTTAATAGAGGGGCGGCGGGACTAGGAAGTTGCTGACAAAGTCCTACTTGTAAGTATTACAGATAAGGACTTCATGTTTTTAGGAAGCGAGTGCCTTACTTGAATTGAAAAATCGTGCAAGGGTAGTGGTGTGATTCCTACTGCTGGAATGATTGGAACCTCAGGTATTAGTTTGTGAACTAGGGTGAAGATTATGAAGAGCTCGAAAAGCATTAGTAAGGTTTGGCTTGCTGTGGGTGTTGTTTTAACTATTTTTACAAAAAATGCCGTGTTGGCGGCGGAGGGCGTCTTTACTAAAACGGTGGCACCAACTCCCGTATTGGTACTGTCCAATTCTAATACTGTGCCGAGTCGTGAATTCGCAAACTTTAGTGTGCTGGCTGCGGATATTCCCTCAGGAACACTCCAAGACCCCAAGCAGATATCAGAAATTCGGTGGAGTACAACGTACTAGCCTGGGACACTGAGTGAGAAGGTTGAGCTGTGTTACTTTCGCTCCTTCAGTGCTGAAAAAGATTGTCGTGATATCTTTCCGAGTTCTTCGGGTGTGCTGATGGATTTTAACAATCAGTCATTCGGTCATGGTTCAAAATTTACGATTTTTCATACGGTATTGGGCGGCACTCCACCTTACGCTCGTCCTGCCGGCGTTTATTCTGTGACAATTAAATATAGCTATTAGTGTGGTGTGATGCCCGCAGCCAATTTGGCTGCGGGTATTTGGATAGGTAAGAAGCTTTTACATGACCATTCACATGCCTAACGCAAGGTGAATACTAATGATCACTATCAGCCCTAATACCTCCTCGTCTAACAGTCGCGTGACGAATGAATCCGGCGGCATTGTTATTCCGTCAACAGTCTCGCCTGACAACGCCCAGGCTGATGCCCCCCTCTCTACACGTAATGCCGGCACCACCACCGTCTCAATCCTGGCGCGTCAACTGAGTGATGCGGCACAGCGGGCGGAGACACCCGTTGGCCAAAAGAACGCCGACTCCCTAGAACCCATCACCGACGAACAGTATTTCGCCAACAAGGCACAACACGACGCAGAGACTCCAACGGCCAATGACCCAGAACTCCTGGCCCGTGCGCGACAAGCGACCGGTTTCCTCAACGGTCATGACAGCAACCCCTTCAAGGGACTCGGGCGAGATCAACTCAACCTGATCGCCCGCGACAACGGCGGCGCCTTCACGGTCAACGAGCGACGCGCGGCGTGGGAAACCGTCCAGTCGATGGCGCCTTCAGGCGCTTCTAATCCCACGCCGGTCCCCATTAACGGTCGTGAGACCTTCATTTCGCGCATGTTTCACAATGGCGAACCACCCGTTGCCCTTCCACCCGCGACCTTTGAAAACGGCACTCAAAATCGCAACGACTTTCTCACCCTCGATGACCGTGCCTTGATCTCGGATATGTACGCTTATGCACATTCAGAAGGTGCGGATCTACGTCACGTCGACCGATTGGTTTATGCACTCGCTGACTATCGTTATTTCAGCGACGGTCGCCAACTCATTAGCAATAATGGCTATTACGTCGATGAGTATTGGACGACGTTCGATTTCAAGCCGGAGGACGCCGCCATCGCTTCACGGATACTGTCCAGTTCAGCGCTCGGCAACAGCCGTGTTGACCCGGGTTTTGTGAAGCACATCCTGGATCCGGGCATCGGGGTGTACACCCACTTTGGCGGCATACCGTTCCTGGAGCGAATGGTGAAAAAATTTTCCGACGAGGGCGCGGATCAACCTCCACTCGGCAGCGAGTACGCCACCTTCAAACACGCCAAAACTGCGGACCATATCGTCACCACCACGCACAAGGACATCAAACTTCCACCCTCAAAGGCAGTCTCCCAAGTCATCGACGGTGTCTGGAGCCTCACTGAGTACGGCAAGGCCTCCGGTTACGTGCTGGATGCAGTCACCCATCGGGTCTATAAGCCGGAGGACCCGCCAAGCGATCCAATTCTCCCGCGTCCAAACGTGAATGGGCCTGACGGTGATGCGCCCAACAAAACCTTTCTGGACGCTCTCGGTGAGACTCGCGACCCGCCCCAGTCACGCTGGATCTGGCCCGGCCACCTGTTCAAATTGATGAAAAATTTCAAACCCTGAGCTCCCGGCGCACTGCGTAACAAACCGTGAATCTTGCTATTGGCCAACACGGCCCCATAACTAGGCGGGTATCCACTGAACGCAAGGGCAGACCATGACCAACTCAACCGAAACCGCCATCCTCGCCGGCGGTTGCTTCTGGGGCATGCAGGACCTGTTGCGCCGCTACCCCGGCGTGCTGCACACCCGCGTCGGCTACACCGGCGGCGACGTGGCGAATGCCACCTACCGCAACCACGGCAACCATGCCGAAGCGATTGAAATCGTGTTCGACCCGGCGGTGATCAGCTACCGGCAGATTCTGGAGTTCTTTTTCCAGATCCATGACCCGAGCACGCCTAACCGGCAGGGCAATGACCTGGGGCCGAGTTATCGCTCGGCGATTTATTACCTGAGTGATCAGCAGCGGGCTGTGGCCGAGGATACGGCGGCGGATGTGGATGCATCGAAGCTGTGGCCAGGCCGCGTGGTAACCGAGATCGAACCGGCGGGGCCGTTTTGGGAGGCGGAGCCGGAGCATCAGGATTATCTGGAGCGGATTCCCAATGGCTATACCTGCCACTTTATTCGGCCGAATTGGAAGCTGCCCAAGCGTGGCTGAAAGCACGCAAGGCCTTTAGGTAAAACTGGCGATAAGTATTCTGTGGCGAGCCCGCTCGCCACAGTTGCAGTGTTCGTCCTTATGGGACGGTATCAGCCGGAGATGGCCGGTTTCTCAAAGACCTTGATCAGCTTCGCGCTCCATCAGCTTGTCCACCAACAAAACCCCCAACTCACTTAACTGGTGAATGGCCAGCGCCACATCCCGCTGTTTTCCCGTCAACGCCTCCGACAGGTCGAGCAGCAAGGCGCTCACCGAGGAAAAGGTTTCGTAGCTGTTGACGATCAAGGGGTTGGGCGTGACTTTGAACATGTGTGTTGTACCTGTTTTAGGGCCACCACCTTTTCGCTACTAAACGAGAGGGTGGCAGCTGTACGCAGGTAGTAGACCGGGGAAACACACAAAGCCGGCGCGCCCGAGGACGCCCTGCGCACAGCCACCATCAAGCACAGACAAGAACATCTGATCGATGAGGCTCATGCACTTTATGTTGTCACTCGGGCTACTAAACCCGATCACTGAGTGTTCAGCGACCGAACCACGTTAGAGACACCCACCCAAGCGCACAAGCCGGCGGATTCTGACGCAAGCGTAGGCAACCGGGCAAGGCTCGCGCCTTTCGTCCCGGCAGGATTAGGACTTGTCGTACGCCATGTACGCGTTCTGCAACACGATATGGTCCGCCACGTACTTCGCATCGTGCCAAACCCCATAGATAAACGACGACGCGCGATTCACCAGATTCGGCAGGCCCAGGAAGTAAATCCCGCTCTGCGCCGAGATTCCGCGCTTGTGGAACGGTTCGCCCTTCTCGTCGAAAGCATCCACCTTCAACCAGCTGAAATCGAAGGTAAAGCCAGTAGCCCAAAGGATTGTGGTCACGCCTGCTTCAGCCAGATCCAGGTTCAACATCGGATTCACCAAACACTCTGGATCGGGCAACAATTCCCAGGCCTGTGGCTCCAGCGGAAACGGCAAGCCATTGGCCTCGATATACGCATCCGCATCGCGCAGTACGTCAAAGTAAGCGCGGTCGCCTTCAGCCACGTTCTCGGCCAACCCCGGTTGAAACGTCATGACGCCCTCCACCCAGTCCTGGGTGACACCCACCAACTGAATCCCCTGGTGGGCCAGTCGGCGAAAGTCCACCGTCTTGCCGCCTTCATAGCCACTCACCGCGAACGCCACGTGTTTTTTCTTCGGCTGGATTTTCACTTCATCCCACAAGCCCAGTGCACCCAGCCACCAGCAATAGTCACGGCCACGATAGGCGCGGGGCGGGCGGTAGTGTTCGCCGACCGAGAGGTACACGGTCTTGCCTGCCTTTTGCAGTTCTTCGGCGATCTGCGAGCCGGAGGCACCGGCGCCGACCACCAGCACGGCGCCTTCGGGCAGTTGGCCGGGGTTCTTGTAGGCAGAGGAATGCAGTTGGTGCAGCGCTGCGCTGGCGGGGACGATGTTCGGGATTGAGGGGCGTTGGAACGGGCCGGTCGCGGCCACCACGTTGACGGCTTCGATCACACCCGCGGAGGTGGTGACCTTGAAGCCGGGGCGCCCTGCATGGCGTTCCACCGACTGGACTTCCACGCCCGTGCGGACAGGGGCCTGCAACTTATTTGCGTAGGCCTCGAAGTAGTCGGCCATGCGCTCTTTCGGCGGGAAGGCTTCCGGCGAAAGGCCTTCGAAGGTGAGACCGGGAAAGCGGTCATGCCAGGCCGGACCGTTGGCGACCAGGGAGTCCCAGCGTTCCGAGCGCCAGCGTTCGGCGATGCGGTGGCGTTCCAGCACAAGGTGGGGCACGCCCATCAGGGACAGGTGCTCGCTCATGGCGACGCCGGCCTGGCCTGCGCCGACGACCAGGGTGTTGATTTTTTCTACTGACATGAGCGGGTTCCCGAAGATAGGTCAAACGTTTGTGGTGAGCGGGCTTGTCCCGCGCTGGGCTGCGTAGCAGCCCTGATCAAGTCATCGCGTTCTTTCAGGCAAACTTCGCTGTGAGGTTTGGGGCCGCTTCGCGCCCCAACGCGGGACAAGCCCGCTCACCACAGCAGTTCGTCTGTCTTAGGCTTATGTCTCTAATAGTTCGGCCACGGCCGTCAGGGCCAGTTCATAGCCCAGCGCCCCCAACCCGGCGATCACACCGGTGGCGGCCCTGGACACGTAGGAGTGGTGCCGGAAGCTTTCACGCTGCCAGATGTTGCTCATGTGCGCTTCGATGATCGGGCCGTCGAACGCCAGCAGCGCATCGAGGATCGGCACCGAGCTGTAGCTGAGCCCGGCGGCATTGATCACGATGGCGTCGGCCTGCAGGCGTGCTTCCTGAATCCAGTCCACCAGCACGCCTTCATGGTTGCTCTGGCGAAAGTCCAGCCTCAGGCCCAGCACGGCGGCGCGGCGTTGGCAGCGGGCGTCGATGCTGGCGAAGCTTTCGCTGCCGTAGGTGCCGTTTTTATCCAGGCCATACAGGTTGGCGTTGGGCCCGTTGAGGAAAAACACACGATGGGTCATGGGGCACTCCAGGCAATCAGCGTGTGCATACGGCCCAATCGTCCGGCACCACGGCGATCACATCGATCTCCATCAACCACTCTGGCTGGCCCAGCCCGGCGATCACCAACCCAGTGGAAATCGGGAACACACCTTTGAGCCACTTGCCCACCTCCTGGTACACCGGCTCGCGGTAGCGCGGGTCGATCAGATAGGTGGTGGTCTTCACGATATGCGACAGGTCCGAACCGGCTTCTTCCAGCAGTTGCTTGACGTTCTTCATCGCCTGCTCAGCCTGGGCACGCGGGTCGCCGAGGCCGACCAGGTTGCCGTCGAAATCGGTGCCGATCTGGCCGCGTACATAAATGGTGTTGCCAGCGCGCACGGCCTGGCACAGGTCATTGTCCAGCGCCTGGTTGGGATAGGTCTGCCGGGTGTTGAACATGCGGATACGGGTGTGGGTAGGCATATCGGCAGCTCGTGGGAAGCGGGATAGATCCAGCTTCACACTGCCCCGGCTGCGGCGAAACCAGCATTTGTGCGGGGTAGTGCTTAGGAAAAACCGAAGCCCCTGCAGTTCATCGCCCGGCGCCTGACCCGGCACGAACCCTGCAACGCCACCGGCACAGTCATTGTTGAGGGGCAGGCGTCATGCTCAGTCGTATTACTCAGCGTCAACTGGAGTATTTCGTCGCGTCGGGAGAGGCGGGCAGCATCAGTGCGGCCGCCGAGCGCATTCATGTGTCGTCGCCGTCGATCTCGGCGGCGATCACCCATATGGAGGCGGAGCTGGGCATTCAGTTGTTTATCCGCCATCACGCCCAGGGCATTTCCCTCACGGCGGTGGGGCGCCTGGTGATGCAGGAAGCCAAGCTGATCCTGGAGCAGATGACCAACCTCTACACCATCGCCTCGGAGTCCTTGAACACGGTGCGCGGGCCGCTGCGCGTGGGCTGCCTGGAGTCGCTGGCGCCGATGATCACCCCGGAGCTGGTATTTGGTTTCGGCCGGGCCTTTCCCGGCGTACGGCTGACGCAAGCCGAGGGCAACCATGAAGAGCTGCTGGAAAAACTGCGCAGCGGCGAGCTGGACATCGCCCTGACCTATGACCTGGTGACCAGTCCGGACATCGACTTCCAACCCCTGGCGCAACTGCCGCCCTACGTCATGGTGGGCGAGTACCACCCGCTGGCGAACTCGCCGGCCGTGAGCATGCAGGACCTGGAGGCCTACCCGGTGGTGCTGCTCGACACGCCGTGGAGCCGCGACTATTTCCTCAGCCTGTTCATCCAGGCCGGCACCACGCCGAACATCATCATGCGCTCCACCAACCTTGAAACGGTGCGCGCCATGGTCGGCAACGGTATCGGCTATTCCTTCGCGAATGCGCGGCCCAAATCGAATATGTCCCAGGACGGCAAGCGCGTCATCCGCTTGCGCCTGGCGGGTGCGCACCGGCCGATGCGCCTGGGCTACGCCACGGCCAGCAACACCCAGCTGTCGCGGGTGGTGTCGGCGTTTGCCGAGCGCTGCCGCATGTTTGTGTCCGACCAGTACATCCCCGGCATGGCGCCGCCAAGCTTCTTTGACCCGCATGCGGTGCGCGACTGTAGGAGCGAGCTTGCTCGCGAAGGGCGTTAACGATAACGCGGGAAGCCTGGGTGAACGCGGTGCTCTTGGGTTTTTCGCGAGCAAGCTCGCTCCTACAGAAACGCAGCAATCCTGTCGTGCACCGAAATGCAGCGCGCGACGCGCTACGGATTCTGGCTTGCACCCTTTTGAGCTGCATAGGTTCTACCTACCCAGTGCCCCGGCTTTTACGAATTGACCCCAACCGCCTCCCACCACGACTCTGAACCCATCGATGTAGATCAACTTCTCAGGGCACAGCGACGATGACATTCGACTGGAATTACATGTTTGGTTTGCTGGGCGATGCCGAGTTCTGGCGGGCGACGTGGACGGTGATCAAGCTCAGTACCCTGACCTGGGTGTTGAGCATTGGCCTGGGCTTTCTGCTGGCGCTGGCCAAGCAATCCAAGCATGGTTTGCTCAGCGTGCCGGCTCGCGGCTATATCTGGCTGTTCCGCAGCCTGCCGCTGTTGGTGCTGCTGATCTTTATCTACAACCTGCCGCAAGCGTTGCCGGGTACCTCGGCGGTGCTGGCCGACCCGTTCTGGTCCGGCCTGTTGGCGCTGGTGATCTGCGAAACCGCCTATGTGGCCGAGATCCATCGCGGTGGGCTGCTGTCGATTCCCAAGGGCCAGGGCGAGGCGGCGCGGGCGCTGGGCTTGAAGTTCTTCGGCACCCAGTGGCGCGTGGTAATTCCCCAGGCGCTGCGGGTGGCCTTGCCGTCGCTGGCCAACGAGTACATCTCTATCGTCAAGCTCACCTCGTTGGTGTCGGTGATCTCCCTGACCGAGATCCTGATGGTCGGCCAGCGCCTGTATTCGCAGAACTTCCTGGTGATCGAAACCATGGCGGCGGTGGCGTTTTTCTACGTGTTTATCGTCACGGTGTTCGACTTTCTGCTCAAACGCCTGGAGCGCTTTCTCGACGTCAACCAGCGCAACGTGTCCCGCGTGCCCGATGCGGCGGTGCTGGCCCTGGCGACCCAACAGCGCACCGCCTTGGCGCGCCCGGCCAATAATGGCGAGTCGGCGTTGCAGGCCACGCGGTTGCACAAGGCCTACAACGATATCGAGGTGTTGGGCTCGGTGAATCTGCAGATCCAGCCCGGTGAAGTGGTGTCGGTGATCGGCCCGTCGGGCTCCGGCAAGACCACACTGATTCGCCTGCTCAACGGCCTGGAGCAACTGGATAACGGCGAGATCAGGATCAATGGCCAGCCCTTCATTCACCTGAACAAAGTCGGCGCGCAGAAACCCCAGTACATCGAGCACGCCGAACATCGCCTGCACATCGGCATGGTGTTCCAGAGCTTCAACCTGTTCCCGCACTTGAGCGTGCTCGACAACCTGCTGATGGCGCCCAAGTACCACCGCCTGGGCGCGACCGCCGAGCTCAAGCAACAGGCCTATGCGCTGCTGCACAAGGTCGGCATGCTCGACCACGCCTGGAAGTACCCGCACCAGTTGTCCGGCGGCCAACAGCAACGCGTGGCTATCGCCCGCGCGCTGATGATGCGCCCGCAGATCATGTTGTTCGACGAGCCCACCTCGGCGCTGGACCCGGAGAAAGTCAACGAAGTGCTGCAGGTGATCGAAGCCCTGGCCGAGGAGGGCATCACCATGGTCATCGTCACCCACGAGATGAACTTCGCCTTCAAGGTCTCCGACCGCATCGTGTTCATGGAGAAGGGCCGCGTGGTCTGCGACGACACGCCGGGCGCCCTGCGCAACGGCCACAACCCACGCGTGGAGGCGTTCCTCAAGGACGTCTCGCTGGCGTGATCTGTTTAACGTTCAGGAAACACTAAAATGATCGAGCAATCGCAAATCGAACAATTCCAGCGCGACGGCTTCCTGGTGGTAGAAGGCGTGCTGTCACTGGATGAAGTGGCCGCGCTGCAGCATGACTTCGACCAATGGGTGGAAGAAAGCCGCAGTCATGACCGGGGCTGGGGCGCCACCGTCGATGGCCGCGAGCGCTTTGACCTGGAGGGCGACCACCGCGCCGACCACCCGTCACTGCGCCGGGTCAGCTCGCCCACCGAGATTTCGCCGGCCTATGAGCGCGTGGCGTTGCACTCGCGCATGGCGGCGATTTCCGCGCAACTGATCGGCGCCCAGGGTACGCGTTTTCACCACAGCAAGATCAACTCCAAACTGCCCCATACCGCGACCCAGGTGAAGTGGCACCAGGACTTCCTGTTCACGCCCCACAGCAACGACGACATCGTCACCGCCTTGCTGATGGTCAGCGAAGTGACGCCGCAGAACGGCCCGCTGAACGTGATCCCCGGCAGCCACAAAGGCCCGCTGTGGTCGCACTGGCAGCACCAGCGTTTCACCGGCTCGGTGGACGACAGCGTGGTCGCGCAACATTGCCAGCAACCGGTGGCCTGTTACGGCCCGGCCGGCTCGGTGTGCTTCATGCACACCCGGCTGCTGCATGCTTCCAGCCCTAACGAGACCGAACTGCCGCGCACCCTGTTCATCAGTGTCTATGCCGCTGAAGACGCGCTGCCCTTCGGCGAAAACCCGTTGCCCAGTGCGCATGCCGGCCTACTGGTGGCCGGTGAAGAAAGTGGCCTGGTGCGTTCCACCGACAACCACATGCGCCTGCCGCAGAAGCCTCGTGGCGCGTCGTTCTTCGTGCAACAGGCGGGACAAGATTCAGCCACTGCCTAACCCCCTAAACCCTTGCAGGTAATCACCATGACAGCGTTTCGTAAAAGTGTTCGTCCCCTTGCCGTGTGCCTGCTGGGCGCAGCGGTTGCACTGACCTCGTTGGCCGCGTCGGCGTTCCAGCAGGACGGCAAGATCATCGCCGGTTCCGACGTGACGTTCTTCCCCTATGAGTACATGGATAACAACAAGCCGGCAGGCTTTGATATCGAATTCATGGACGGCCTGGGCAAGGTCATGGGACGCAAGGTCGAGACCCTCGATACGCGCTTTCCCAACCTGATCACCGGTCTGCAGGCCGGGCGTTTCGACGTGACCAACTCGTCGATGTACATCACCGCCGAGCGCGTCAAAGTCATCGACATGATCCCTTACCTCAAGAGCGGCGAGTCGATCCTGACCCTCAAGGACAGCAGCCTCCAGCCCAAGACCCCGGAGGAATTCTGCGGCCACAAGATCGGCTCCATGGGCGCCACCTCGTGGCTGGCGCAGATGAACAAGCTGTCCACCGAATACTGCGTGGCCAAGGGCCTGAAGCCGATCCAGATCAGCGAATACAGCACCGACCCGCAAACCACCCAGGCGCTGCTGGCCCACGCGGTTGAAGCGCAGATCACCGACGCCGCCGTGGCCCGAGGCGTGATCGACAAGCTCGGCAGCCGCGTGGTGATCTCTTCCGACACCCTGATCTACCCGGTGCTCAACGGCTTCGGCGTGAAGAAAGGCAATGACAGCGTGAAACAAGCCCTGCTCGACGGCCTGGAAAAGTACCGCGCCACGCCGGAGTACGCCGCCCTGCTCAAGAAGTACAACTTCCAAGCGCCGACCGATGCCGACATCGCCGCACTGATGCCGAAGTAAACCTACACGCGCGTGCCGCATTCGCCTGCGGCCGCGCCCTGCGGAGTCCGATCCATGGCGTTATCCCACGAAGAACAGACGCGCATCGACCTGGCGGCGACCTTTCGCATCATCGCCCACCTGGGCATGCATGAGGCGGTGGCCAACCACTTCAGCGCCGCCGTCTCGGCCGATGGCAAACAGTTTTTGCTCAACCCGAAGTGGAAGCACTTTTCACGTATTCGCGCGAGCGATCTGTTGCTATTGAACGCAGACGACACGGCCTGTGCCGATCACCCCAACGTGGATGCCACGGCGTGGTCGATCCACGGGCAGATCCACCGGCTGCTGCCGCAGACCCGTGCGGTGCTGCACCTGCACCCGGTGTACACCACGGCGGTGGCGTGCCTGGCCAGGCCGCACATTCCACCGATCGACCAGAATACTGCGCGCTACTTCAACCGCGTGGCCGTGGACGAATTGTACGGCGGCATGGCCGACACCGAGGCCGAAGGCGCGCGCCTGGCCGGGCTGCTCGACGGCAAGAGCCGCCTGTTGATGGGTAACCACGGCGTGATGGTCACGGCCGGTTCCATCGGTGAAGCCTTCGACGACATCTGGACCCTGGAACGTTCCTGCCAGATCCTCGTCACGGCCTGGTCCACCGGGCAGCCGTTGCGAGTGCTGTCCGATGAAGTGGCGGAAAAAACCGCACGGGGCTGGGAAGGCATCACCGACTTTTCGCGCCAGCATTTCGAAGAAATGAAGCAGTTGATGATCGACGCGGACCCTTCCGTGCTCGACTGAGGACACCCCATGACGTTTTCCGTTGTCGCCCGCTGCGCCGAGACGGGCCAGTTGGGCATTGCGATCAGCTCATCGAGCATTGCCGTGGGCGCGCGTTGCCCCTGGCTGCGCCCCGGTGTGGGCGCGGTGGCGTCGCAGAACATCACCTTGCCGAGCCTGGGGCCACAGGTGCTGGATTTACTGGAGCAGGGCCTGGCGCCGAGTGAAGCGCTGGCGATGTTGGCCGGTCAGGATCACAGCGAGTATCGCCAGGTCAGCGTGATTGATCATCTGGGCCGCACCGCGCATTTCAGCGGTGCGCAGACCCTGGGCATTCACCACGCAGTGAGCGGTGAGGGCTGCGTGGCGGCAGGCAACATGTTGGCCAACGCTGAGGTGATCGAGGCCATGGTGGCGGCGTTCGAAGCGGCCCCGGGGCACCTGGCTGACCGGCTGCTGGCCGCGATGCACGCCGGTGTGGCGGGCGGTGGCGAAGCCGGGCCGGTGCATTCGGCGGCGCTGGTGATCGTCGATGACCTGCTGTGGCCGGTGGTCAATCTGCGCGTGGATTGGGCCGATACGGGCCCGATCAGCGCCCTCGACCAACTCTGGCAGGCCTATCGCGGGCAATTGCAGGATTACATCGACCGTGCGCTCAACCCGCAGATCGCACCGGGTTATGCGGTGCCGGGAGATGACCGATGAACAGCCGCGACCTGCTGGCGCAACTGGTGCGCTTCGACACCACCAGCCGCGAATCCAACCTGGCCTTGATCGACTTTGTGCGCACCTACCTGCAAGACCACGGCGTGGCTTGTGAACTGGTGTACAACGCACACAAGAGCAAGGCCAACCTGCTTGCGACCATCGGCCCGGCACAGGTGCCCGGCATCGTGTTGTCCGGGCATACCGATGCAGTACCGGTCGACGGGCAGCGCTGGCGCGTGGCGCCGTTCGAGCTGACGGAACAGGACGGCAAGTTGTACGGGCGTGGCACGGCCGACATGAAGGGCTACATCGCTTGTGTGCTGGCGTGCGTGCCGGCGCTGGTGCAGGCGCCGTTGCGCATGCCGGTGCATATCGCGCTGTCCTACGATGAGGAAGTCGGCTGCCTGGGCGTGCGCTCGTTGATCGAGCGGTTCCATGGGCAGCCGGTCAAGCCTCTGCTGTGTGTGATTGGCGAACCCACCGAACTCAAACCGGTGCTGGGCCACAAAGGCAAGCTGGCGATGCGCTGCCAGGTGCACGGTGCGGCATGCCATTCGGCGTATGCGCCGGCGGGTGTGAACGCGATTGAATACGCGGCGCGCCTGGTCAGCGAGCTGGTGCGTCTGGGCGAAACGCTCAAGGCGACGCAGCATCTGGATGCGCGTTTTGATCCGGCGTTTTCTACGGTGCAGACCGGTTTGATCAGCGGCGGCAAGGCACTGAATATCGTGCCGCAGGAGTGCAGTTTCGACTTTGAAGTGCGCTCGCTACCGGCCCAGGATCCCTGGCAGGTGGTGCAGCAACTGCGCGACTACGCCGAGCACTCCCTATTGCCGGCAATGCGGGCGGTGAGCGCGCAATCGGCGATCAGCATCAGCGAGTTGTCCAGTTATCCAGGGCTGGCCACGTCGCCAGAAAGCCAGGCCGCAGAGTGGGTGGCGCAGTTCTGTGGCTCGCAGGATTTTGGCACGGTGGCCTTTGGTACCGAAGGCGGGTTGTTCGACCAGGCCGGTATTCCCACGGTGGTGTGTGGGCCTGGCAGCATGGAGCAGGGCCACAAACCGGATGAGTTCATCAGCCTGGCGCAGTTGCAGGCCTGTGACCGGATGTTGGCGCGGGTGCTGAAGTTTGTGAGCGTGTAGGTTACCTGTGGGAGGGGACTTGCCCCCGATGGCGGTGGGTCAACTAACACTGCAGTGACTGGATGTCCGCAATCGGGGGCAAGCCCCCTCCCACATTTGATCTTTGTTGCGCCCTCGAACTGTCAGTGCTTTGCCACACCCACCCGCCACTGCGCAGGCGGCAGGATTCCATTCACCAGGTAATTGCCCACAATCCGCGACTTGTACACCCTCGGGTTATGGTTCGCCAGGGTGCGCGCATTGCGCCACAGCCGGTCCAACGCCTTGCTGCTGGCAGTGGCACTGGCGCCCAGGGCATCGAACAAGGCCGTGGTCGCGGCCAGCGTCGCATCCACCACCGGGTTCACCGCCAGGCACACTTCCAGCTCGGCCAATGCAACCTGCGGGTCATCGTCATGCAGTGGCTGGTCGTGGGCGATCACATACTGCGCGGTGTACTCCAGGCGTTGGGCCGCTTGCTGGGCGATGGCTTGCGCGGCGTAGGCTTGGCTCGCGACTTCACCAATTACCTGTAGCAGTTGCACGTCTTGGCTCGCTGTGTCGGCATTGCCGGTGGTGAAGGTGCGGGCGCGTCGGCTGAGTTCTTCGGCACCACTGAGGGCGGCGCGCCGAGCAATACCGGCCAGGGTGCTGAGGTGGTAGAGCTGGAAGAACGACTGCCCATGGCCAAAGCGCTGTTGGGTGGGGCGCGCGTCGTCGTCCACCACCGGTGCGTTATCGAAGATACAGGTGCCGCTGGCGGTGAGGCGTTGGCCGAAGCCGTTCCAGTCGTCGACGATCTGTACCCCTGGGGCTTTCAGGTCGACGACAACCGTATACACGGTGCCGTTTTCACCGGTTGCAATGGTGTTGATCAGGTCGCTGTAGAGCGCGCCGGTGGTGTAGAACTTCTTGCCGCTGATGCGCAACGCGCCGGCGGCGTCACGGTGCAGCCGGGTATCAAAATCACCACGGGCCGCGTTGCCGACTTCGGTGCTGCCGGGCGAGAGCAGGGCACCTTGGCCGAGGCGGTCCAGCCACTTGGCGCGCCAGTCGAGGTCCTTGGCGCTGAGCACGTCTTCGCAAAAACCAAAGTGGCCGCGCAGGGCCTGGGTGATGTTGGACTCGGCGGCAGACAGTTCAGTGAGCAGCGTGAGCAGCTCGACCAGGCTCGCATCCTGGCCGCCATAACTGGCCGGCAGGCGCCAGCGTGGCAAGCCCAGGGCGTTGAGTTGTTGGATCACCGTGGCGAGGCTGGCGCGTGTCTGATCCGCCTCGGCGGCCTGCGCGAGAATCTGCGCAAACAGTGGGCGAAACGGCGCGGCCAATTGTTCGTAGCGGGCAGTGGGCGGAGCGCCCCAGATATTCAAAGCGGGAATCGACATGCAATGGACCTTGCTGAAAGTGGTTCAGGTGCTGGGGTCCAGTGGTCTGGTGACGTCACCCTAACCCAGGGGCGGCGAAGGTTTTAATACGAAAAGCAACTAGCGACCTGTGGGACGGTTCTATCGATAGTGCCCAACAGTATTAAACCCCGCGCTTTTATTGCGTTAGCTTCTACCTCAAGCGACCAGACTGCATGCCCACAGATGGTTAAACCAACCCTCTAACCCTGTGGGATTTTTCATGATCAACCGTCGAACACTGCTGTCCTTGCTAGGCGTGGCCTCTCTTGCACTCTATGGTCCGTCGGCCAGTGCCGCCGAGCCGTTGACCCTCGTCGTGGGTGACCAATTCTTCTCCAACCGCATCGTGCTGGAGCTGTCGGGCGAGCTGAAGGACTTGCCTTACAAAATCGACTTCAAGCGCTTCAACACCGGCTCCCCGGTGGCCTCGGCCGTGGCCAGCGGCGCGTTGGATGTGGGCATCGTCGGCGACACCCCGGTGATCAGCCTGGCCGCCAACGGCGCACCGGTGAAAGTCGTCGCCAGCACCCAGACCAGCCTCGACGGCGTGGGTATTGTGGCGCGCAAGGGCATTCACTCGGTGGCCGACCTCAAAGGCAAGACCGTTGCCATCTGGAACGGCTCATGGAGCCAGCAACTGGCGTACAAGGCGCTGGATGAAGCGGGTGTGCCGCGCAGCAGCGTCAACTTCAAATACCTGCTGCCGGCCGAGGCCAGCCTGGCGTTGACCCAGGGCGACATCGACGCCTTCGGCACCTGGGAACCCTACGTGTCGTTGCAGGAAAAAGAAGGCAGCACGCTGATCCGCAACGCCAAGGGCCTGATGAGTGCGCCGACCTACATCGTGGCGTACGAGCCGGCCCTGGCGCAGAAAAGCGCGATCATCAAAGACTTCATTGCCCGCCTGACTCGCGCCCGAGTCTGGAGCAACACCCACGTCGATGAATACGCCGAAGCCTGGTCCAAGGCCAACCAGTCGGCGCCGGAAATCGCCAAGGTGTGGTTCAAGCGCGATGCAATCAAGGTGCTGCCGATCTCGCCGAAGATTATCAGCGAGGCCCAGGCCACGGCGGATTTTTTGGTGGATGCGCAGATGTTGAAGCAGCGGTATGACGTGGCGCCGTTGTTTGATCGGGTGCTTTAAACACAGGGGAAACAAGCACTCATAGTATCCATCCGATGTTTGTGCAGGTGCTGAACTAGGGTTTTTTATTCCGGCGCTCACCGGAAACAAAAATCCATTGGCATCGACAAGGAGTAGCCTGTAGGCTACAAGTGATACTGTGACTAATTTGATCGGCAGGACGCCGGAGTTTGATACATGGCTCGACGGTATGCGGGATATCTGGGGGGAAAACGGCGATTCTTACTCGCTTGGACCGGGCGGAGGAAAACAATTTTGGGGATTGTGAATCGGTAGGCGACGGCATGAGTGAAATGCGTGTGTTCGTCGGGCCTGGTTACAGGATGTATTTCGTGCGTACGGGGATCACCGCTTACTTGATGCTGTGGGGCAGTGATAAGACTGACCAGAAAAGAGGCATCAAGCGGGCAAAAGAGATTCTCGATGCCCTGAGAGGTAAATGAAATGAGCGAATCGAAATTCAAACCCGAGGACATGCCGATCCTCGATCTGGATACGTCCGGAACCAGCGTCTATGAGGCTTCGCGCTTTCTCGACAGCCCGGAAACCATCAGTGCGTATCTGGCGCAGAGCATGAAGGCTCAAGACCTGCAGGTGCTCATGAAGGCGCTTGCCGAGATTGCCAAGGCCCAAGGTGTGAACAAGGTGGCCGAGGCCGCTGGGGTGAACCGGGAGAGCCTGTATAAAACGTTGAAAGGCGGCTCGAAGACCCGCTACGAGACGATCCAGAAGCTGATGCTGGCGTTGGGCGTCGAGCTGACGGTACAGCCAATTGCAGGAGCGGGCTTGCTCGCGAAGAAACCCTAGGCGCCGCGTCTATCCGGGATGTACGTGTTGCCGTTGGCGATCTTCGCGAGCAAGCTCGCTCCTACAGGGGGGGCATTTATCGCACCAGGCACGGCTGTTTGTTGTTGAAGCGCCACCCCGGAATCAAGAATTGCATGGCCACGCTGTCATCCCGCGCGCCGAGGCCCATGCCTTTGTAGACTTCGTGGGCCTGGGCCACCGCGTCCATGTCGATCTCCACACCCAGGCCTGGCTTGCTTGGCACTTTCACGTAACCGCCTTCGATTTTCAGCGGCGCTTTGGTCAGGCGCTGGCCGTCCTGCCAGATCCAATGGGTGTCGATGGCGGTGATGTCGCCCGGTGCTGCGGCGGCGACCTGGGTGAACATTGCCAGGGAAATATCGAAGTGGTTGTTGGAGTGCGAGCCCCAGGTGAGGCCCCATTCATGGCACATCTGCGCGACGCGCACCGAGCCCTGCATCGTCCAGAAGTGCGGGTCGGCGAGGGGGATGTCCACCGATTGCAACTGGATCGCGTGGCCCATTTCGCGCCAGTCGGTGGCGATCATGTTGGTGGCGGTTTTCAGTCCCGTGGCCCGGCGGAATTCGGCCATGACTTCGCGGCCCGAGTAACCGTTTTCGGCACCGCAGGGGTCTTCGGCATAGGCGAGTACGTGGTGCTGGTCGCGGCACAGGCGGATAGCCTCTTTCAGTGACCAGGCGCCGTTCGGGTCGAGGGTGATGCGTGCGTCCGGGAAGCGTTCGGCCAGGGCGGTGACGGCTTCGATTTCAGCATCGCCGCTCAATACGCCGCCCTTGAGCTTGAAGTCGTTGAAACCGTATTTGGCCTGGGCGGCCTCGGCCAGGCGCACCACGGCGTCGCTGGTCAGGGCTGTTTCATGGCGCAGGCGGAACCAGTCATCGTCGCTGTCGGCTTCGTTGCGGTAGGCGAGGGTGGTGGCGCTGCGGTCGCCGACATAGAACAGGTAGCCGAGCATTTTCACCGCATCGCGCTGCTGTCCTTCGCCGAGCAGGGCGGCCACCGGTACTTCGAGAAACTGGCCCAGCAAATCGAGCAGTGCCGCTTCCATGGCGGTGACGGCATGGATGGTGATGCGCAGGTCAAAGGTCTGCAGGCCGCGGCCGGCAGCGTCGCGTGAAGCAAATGTGCTGCGCATCTGGTTGAGGATGCGCTGGTACTGGCCGATGGGCTGGCCGATCACCAGGCTGCGGGCGTCCTCCAGGGTTTCGCGGATGCGCTCGCCGCCGGGTACTTCGCCGACGCCGGTGTTGCCCGAGCTGTCCTTGAGAATCACGATATTGCGCGTGAAGTACGGCCCATGGGCGCCGCTGAGGTTGAGCAACATGCTGTCGTGGCCGGCGACGGGGATGACCTGGAAGTGCGTAACGACGGGAGTATTCATGGCAGGTTCCTGATTGGGCTCAAAGTGGTTTGCCGAGGGCGGCGGTGGGCACGGCGCTCGGTGGCATCAATGCGGCAGAGGGGGCCGTCTTGGCAAAAAACACCAGGATCGCGGCGAGCACCGAGGTGCCGGCCAGGCCATAGAGGCCGCCCTGGATCGAACCGGTGGTTTGCTCCAGAAATCCGAAGGTGGTCGGCGCGACGAAACCGCCCAGGTTGCCGATGGAGTTGATCAGCGCGATCACCGCGGCGGCGATGCGCACATCCAGGTAGCCCTGGGGGATCGGCCAGAACAGTGACGACGCCGACTTGAAGCCGATGGCCGCAAAACAGATCGCCACAAACGCGAAGATCGGCCCGCCGGTGGTCGACATGAACATCCCCGCCGCCGCAATCAACAGCGCTGCCGCGACCCAGGCCTGCTGGAACTTGAACTTGCCCGAGAGTGACGCAAAGGCGTACATGGCGATGATCGAGATCAGCCACGGGATCGAGTTGAAGAAGCCGACCTGCACATCACTCAAGTCGCCCATCTTCTTGATGATGCTCGGCAGCCAGAAGGTGGCGGCGTAGATCGTCAGCTGGATGCAGAAATACAACGCGCAGAACAGCAGGATCTGGCGGTCCTTGAGCAGCTTGCCGAGGGTCGGCTTGACGCTGGTGAGGGCTTCGCGGTCGCGTTGTTCCTGGTCGATGGCATTGACCAGCGCATCCTGTTCCTCGCGGGTCATCCATTGGGCGTCGTGGGGTTTGGAGTCCAGCCAGAACCACACAAAGAACCCCAGCGCCACCGAGGCCAGGCCTTCAATGCCAAACATCCATTGCCAGCCATGCAAGCCAAACCCTTCGATCTGCAACAGCGCGCCGGAAAGCGGACCGGAAATCAGCGACGCGACCGCCGAGCCACTGAGGAAAATCGCAATGGCTTTACCGCGTTCCACGCCGGGCAGCCAGCGCGTGAAGTAGTAGATTACCCCGGGGAAAAAACCGGCTTCGGCCACGCCCAGCAGGAAGCGCAGGATGTAGAAGTGGGTTTCGTTCTGGATGAACGCCATCAGTGTGGCGACGATGCCCCAGGTGAACATGATGCGGGTCAGCCAGATACGTGCGCCGACCTTTTGCAGCAGCATATTGGAGGGCACTTCGAAGAGCGCGTAGCCGATGAAGAACAGCCCGGCGCCGAAACCATAGGCCGCTGCGCCGATGCCCAGGTCGTGCTCCATGTGCGTGCGCACAAAGCCGATATTGACCCGGTCGATGTAGTTGAGGATGAACATGATCACGAACAGTGGGAGCACATGGCTCTTCACTTTGCTCACTGCGCGCGTGAGGACTGGATCATTTTCGGGTGTGGCAGATGCGTGGCTTGAAGTGGTCACCATTCAAAACTCCCCCTGATTGTTTTTATGCGGGCTTGTGTGTCTTGTTGATAGACATCATACAAGTTGTTTTATTTTTTACGCAAGATCTTGAGGTTTTGTTGGTTTTAATGATGCGTCACAGTAATGTTGTCATACAAGTTAAGTGTTTTTTGCGCGTAAACCACCCTGTAGGAGCGAGCTTGCTCGCGAAAAACGTCAACGATAATGCAGCGCCTCAGGTGTAACGCGGCGCCCTCAGGTTTTTCGCGAGCAAGCTCGCTCCTACAGTTGCATGGGGCATGGGGCATGGGGCATGGGGCATGGGGCCTGGGGCCTGGGGCCTGGGGCCTGGGGCCTGGGATGTGGGGATGTTAAGCTTGCCGCTGCTCAACCCTGTGGATGCGTAATATGCCCATCGATAATGGAAACTCTGTCCGCAGACGCTCCACCAACCTGGCCCAAGGCGTGGTCGACGCGTTGACCCAGCGCATCCTGCTCGGCCAACTCAAACCCGGTGAAAAACTGCCCTCGGAATCCACCATCGTGCGCGAGCATGGCGTGAGCCGAACGGTGGTGCGCGAAGCCATCTCCAAGTTGCAGGCGTCCGGCCTGGTCGAGACCCGCCACGGCATCGGCACCTTTGTGTTGGAGCAGCAGGCCCAGCAGGGGTTGCGCCTGCACGTGGACACGGTGGCCAGCGTGCGCAACATGCTGGAGTTGCGCCTGGGCCTTGAAGTACAGGCCGTCGCGCTGGCGGCGGTGCGCAGGACCGACACCCAACTGGCCCACATGCGCCAGGCGCTGGACGACTACCAGGCCTCCCTGGCCAATAACGACAGCTGCGTGGAGGAAGACAAACGTTTTCACCAACTGATCGCTGAGGCCACTGGCAATACTTTTTTCACCGAAATCATGCTGCACCTGGGCAATGCGATGATCCCGCGCACCCAAGTCAAGAGTGATGAGCGCGGCGGTGCCGACTTCGCCAGGCTGGGGCAGTTGGCGAACCTGGAGCACGAGGCAATCTTCAACGCGGTCAAGCGCCAGGACCCGGATGCCGCCCGCGCCGCCATGGTGCTGCACCTGACCAACAGCCGCGATCGGTTTTCCGGGGAGCAGGGCCGTTGAACGAACACACCTTATCCCAGCGCCTGGAGCGCGTGGCCGCCAACATACCGGCTGGCGCGCGGCTGGCCGACATCGGTTCCGATCACGCTTACCTGCCGGTGGCGTTGATGCGCCGAGGTGCGATCACGGCGGCGCTGGCGGGGGAGGTGGCGACCACGCCCTTTCATGCGGCGCAACGTACCGTGCGCGACAACGGCCTGGAACAGCAGGTCTGCGTGCGCCTGGCCGATGGTCTGGCGGCCATCGAACCCCATGACGGCATCACCGCCATCAGCCTTTGCGGCATGGGCGGCGAGACGATCCGCGACATTCTTGAACACGGCAAACTGCACCTGAGCGGCCAGGAACGCCTGATCCTGCAACCCAACGGTGGCGAACAACCGTTGCGCCAATGGTTGATGCACAACGGCTACTCCATCCTCCATGAAGAGCTGCTGCGCGAGAACCGTTTCTACTACGAAATCATCGTCGCCGAGCGCACCGGGCCGGTGGCCTACACCGCCGAACAGCTGTACTTCGGCCCCCTGCAAATGCAGGCGCGCAGCCCGGCGTTCCTGGCCAAGTGGCAGCGCCTGTTGCAGCAAAAGCACAAGACCCTGGCCAGCTTCGAGCAGGCGCGGCAGGCAGTGCCGCCAGACAAGTGGCAGGCGATTTCCCAGCAGGCCAGGTGGATAACCGCGCTACTGGCTTGATAGACCTTCATTCAAACCTGATGACCAAGGAAAACCACCATGGCAGACGCCATCGACCCCACCTTCTACGACCGCGCCGACGCGCATATCGAGCTGTCGAACCAGCAGCTCCAGACCCACGAAAACCTCGGCCAGGTCAGCGCCTCGATGCTGTTTGGCACCACGCGCTTCAACGCCTGGGCCAGTGCGCGCAACTTCAAGTCGGGTGCGCAAATGGCCGAAGCGCGGGAGGCCATGTTGAAGTACTTCTGCGATCAGTACCGGATGATGCTTGAGGATAATCTGGATGATCACATCAATAATTTCGACCGGTACATGGCCGGACAGGCGCAAGGGTAAGCGAGGCTGTCGGGGGTTGAAAATGTAGGAGGGGGCTTGCCCCCGATTGCGGTGGGTCAGCGAGGAATGTGCTCAATGACGCACTGCCATCGGGGGCAAGCCCCCTCCCACCTTGAATTTGTGGCGTGGTTACATATCTGCGCGCAGTGATGGGTGCTTTCGCCCCATTTCAGGGCACTTTGCGTGCACCGTCAGTGTGCCACCCCGCCTGTATCCGCCTTCTTCACCAACGGCCCACATCTTGCTAGTGCCTTCCCAATCAATGACATGGCATTTTGCCGTTAGTCATTTCAAGGCTTCACCCAGCGGTGCACCGACTGGGTCGTTTTTGGGGAGTGTTTGCAGATGCACAGCCTTTTATCACCGGGTATCCGCCTGCTGGGGCGTTTCGGCTTTGCGCGCAAGTTCCAGATTCTCTTCTTCCTGTTCATGCTGCCCCTGGCAGGCAGCCTGTGGATGATCGGCGCGGACTATCGCGACAAGCTGACCGTGATTTCCAGCGAGCAATCCGGCGTTCGCCAACTGCTGGCCCTGGATGGGCTGGACGGCCAGTTGACGAGCCAGCGCAACTTGGCTGCACGCTGGAAAGCCGCCGACATCCTGCACGCCCCGACCCCGGCGGCAAAGGCGGCGATGGACAAGGTCGACGCGAATTTCCCGCTGATCCTGCAAAGCCTGCAAGCCCTGGGAGATTCACTCAAGACCCAGCATGCCGGTACCGACGTGCTGGCCCGCTTCGACGCGTTGCAGGCCACGGTCAAGGGCATGGACTCGCAATCGCTGCGCACCGTGGGCTGGTGGCCGGACGGTTACGACCGTTTCACCTCGGCCCTGACCGCCATGCAGACCCTACGCGAACAGATCACCCTGGACGCCGGCCTGATCCTCGACCCGTGGCTGGAAACCTACCTGTTGATGCAGATGTCCACCCAGCACACACCGGACCTGATCGAGCGCATCGGGCGCATGGCCAGTGTCGGTCAGTCATCCATCGCCTCGGGGCAATTCACCTTGCAAAGCCGTTTGCAGATGCGTGACCTGCGCGGCCGTATCGGCGATGCGCGCGACCAATTGGTCAAGGCGGCGGCCTCGCTCAAGGCCAAGCAATATGCCGGCCTGGAACCCTGGACCACTCAGTACGACACCAGCCTGCAACGCCTGGACAATGAGCTCAAAGTGCTCGACGACGGCGTGTTCGGCGGCTCCATCAAGCTCGACACCGCCGCCTTCGAAACCAGTGTCGACGGCATGCTCGACAGCCTGGGCGCGCTGCGTAACCAATCCCTCGATTCGCTGGATGCGCGCCTGGGGCACTACCGTGATCGCTCGTTGCAGAAGTTCGTCCCCGTCGCGGCGACATTCAGCCTGCTGGCCCTGGCCGCGTTGTACCTGTTCATGTGCCTGCAAGCTTCCATCCGCCGCAGTGCCAGCGGCATCACCACCCTGGCCGAGTCCCTGCGCGACGGCAACCTGTGCGTGGAGGTGGCGGTGGAAGGGCGCGATGAACTGGCGGCCATCAGCACCGCGCTCAATGTGGCGGTGGTGCAATTGCGTACCAGCCTGCTGGGGGTCAACCACGAGACGCAGCAACTCGGTTCGGCGGTGCTCACCCTCAATTCGCAATCGGGCAGCACCCTCACCGAAGTCGAAGACCAGCAACACCAAATCAGCCAGATTGCCGCCGCCGCGACCCAACTGGCCGCCACTTCCCTGGGCGTCGCCAAAAGCTGCGAACAGGCCTCGGGCAGCGCCCAGCAGACCCGGCGCATTGCTGAAGACAGCAGCCGTGACAGCCAGCGCACCACGGCCAGCATCCAGCAGCTCAACCAACGCCTGACTGACACCGCCGATGCGCTGGAGCAAGTCAGCCAGCAGGGCCAGCAGATTCAATCGGTGGTCGACACTATTCGCGGCATCGCCGAACAGACCAACCTGCTGGCCCTCAATGCCGCCATCGAAGCTGCGCGCGCCGGCGAGCAGGGCCGTGGTTTTGCGGTGGTGGCCGATGAAGTGCGCAGCCTGTCGCAACGCACCCAGGCCTCCACCGCACAGATTGCCGGCACCGTCGACAGCCTGCGCGCCACGGTCAGCCAGGCGGTCACCCTGATGGGTGCTGCGTGTGAACAAGCGCTGACGGATGCGGAGTCTGTCACCGGGCTGGGCACCCGTTTGGGCGAGATCGCCGGTGCAGTGCAGCACGTGACCGACACCCTCGCGCAGATCGCCACCGCCGTTGAGGAACAAGCGGCGACGGCGGATGAAGTGAGTGGCAATATCCAGCAAGTGGACCAGGCTGCCGGGCGCTTGCTCGACGGTGCGCGGGCAGTCAACCGCGCAGCCGATACCCTGAGCAAAGGCAGCCAGGCACTGAGTGACAACACTGCGCGGTTCCGCCTGGGCTGAGCTGTCTTCCAAACAAACCAGACCCAATGTGGGAGGGGGCTTGCCCCCGATTGCGGTGTACCAGTCAACAGATTCAGCGACTGACACACCGCATTCGGGGGCCAGCCCCCTCCCACATTTTGTCCTGCGCTGTTTTCAGTATCGGGTCAGGTCCTCCTCCTGCTGCCGTGGCCTCAGGCGATCTTCACATTCATCGTGATCTTCGCCGTAAACACCTTCACCCCACCCTCATCGAAAATGTCCACCGGCACGATCTTGTCGCCAGCCGTTGCCCAGTCAATGCCACTGCCATCCGCCACCGCACGGATGTTCGACTTGGCCTTCGCCAGGTACTCCACGGTCATGCCCTTGGGAATCCATTTGGCGCCTTGGGGGATCGACACATCGGTCATCGTGCCACCGGCCAGTTCCGCTGCGTTGCACAACGCAATGGCATGCACCGAGGCCAGGTGGTTGGTGATTTCCTTGCGAAACGGCACGTTGACCACCGCGTGGCCTGGGCGCAGTTCGGCGATTTCAGGGTTGATGGTGCTGAAGTAGGGCGCCACCTGGCAGGCCATCTGGCTGAAGGCTGCTGGGCCTACGCTGTTGAACATGCTGAGAAACTGACTCATGGATTTCCTCCGGTTAGATTTACAGAATAATATTCTGTAGCGGAACAATATTCTGTAAATCTCAGGAGTGTCAAGCCATGCCTTCTCTCGCGGCTGCCGTACCTTTAGACTCCGCACATTTGGCGAGCGACTACATGCACGCACCTGACCTGATCGAGCGCACCTTCCCGGGCCGGCGCAGCGACCTCAAGCGCAGCATCCTGCGCGAGGCGCTGGCCTGCTTTAACGAAGTGGGTATTGAAGCCACGAACATCGAAACCATCCGCGCGCGGTGCGACACCAGCGTGGGTGCCATCTACCACCATTTCGGCAGCAAGGAAGGCATCGTTGCCGCGCTGTTTTTTGCCGCTTTGGAGGACCAGGCTGCCCTGCGTGAGCACTACCTGACGCAGGCGCAAACCGCCCAGGCAGGCGTGGAGGCACTGGTGCGCAGCTATGTGGAGTGGGTGGACGCACAACCCGACTGGGCGCGCTTTGTGTTCCAGAGCCGTTTCGCCGTGGCCAACGGCCCGTTCAAGGATGAATTGCTCACCCGCAACAAACAGCGCAATCGGCAATTGACCGAGTGGATGAGCGAGGAGGGCCGCGCTCAAGCGTTCAGCCACATTCCCGCCGAGCTTTTGCTCTCGCTGATCATTGGCGCGGCAGAAAACTACGCCCGGGCGTGGTTGTCCGGGCGGTTCAAGAACAGCCCGAATGACTACGCGCAGTTACTGGCCCAGGCGGCGTGGGCGTCGATCAGCCAAACGCCTCCACAATAAACGCCTCGAGTGTCTTCTCTTCCAGGATTTCCATGGAAAAGTGCCCGAAGCGCTTGGGTAGCCAGATAATGCGCCCGCCGGAAGGCGACTGCAGGTTCTCGCGGGCCAGGGGCACGCCGTTTTCATTCTCAGGCTGCACACCGGCGGCGATCAGCTCGTCATAGGCGACCTCGATGTCCGGCGTGGTGTAGCAATGACGGTAAATCATGCCTTCGCCGTGGGCGTCCAGCAGCTCGCGCAGATTCCCGGCAATCGGCTGCACCAGCATGAACCGCTCTTGCCCCATCAGCACCACGGCATAGCGCACATGCAAACCGCCGCGTTCCCACACAAAGGTCTTGGAGATGCGTGCCTTGAGGATGTTTGCGTAATAGGCGCAGGCCTCCTCGAGGTTTTCGACCAGTATGTCGACGTGACTGAACTTCAGGTCCATGGCGGAGCTCCTGTGGAATCGATCCCCATGGTAACCACGAGTGTTTGTCGCGTTGAAATTTAATTGTCGGCACTCCCGGCCGCTGGCGTAGTCTGTTTCCAAGACATCCCTCTCGCCCTGCGGAGCACGCCATGATCATCGTCCACCACCTCAACAACTCACGTTCGCAACGCATCCTGTGGCTGCTCGAAGAACTCGGCCTGCCTTACGAGATCAAGCGCTACCAGCGCGACCCGAAAACCAACCTGGCGCCGCCGGAACTCAAGGCCATCCACCCGCTGGGCAAATCCCCGGTGATCGAAGACGGCGGCCAGGTGCTGATCGAGTCCGCCGCGATCATCGACTACCTGATCCGCCATCACGGCCAGGGCCGCCTGCAACCGGACCCGGCCAGCGCCGCCTATGACACCTACGTGCAGTGGCTGCACTTCGCCGAAGGCTCGGCCATGTTGCCGCTGATGCTCAACCTCTACGTCGGCCGCCTGGGTGAAGCTGGTGCGCCGTTGCATCCACGTATCGAATCGGAAGTGGCCAACTATTTGGGTTACCTGAACGACGTGCTGGCCGATAAAGCGTACCTGCTGGGCGACGAGCTGAGCGGTGCGGATATCCAGATGAGCTTTATCGGCGAAATCGCCAAGGCCCAGGGCAAGTTGCAGGCTTACCCGCACCTGGCGGCGTGGGTAGAAAAACTCCAGGCCCGACCTGCCTATCGCAAGGCGGTGGAGCAGGGTGGGGAGTATGCGTTTGCCAAGTGACTAACGCTGTTGCAACGCCACCTTCAGCCCCAGCCCCATAAACAGCGTGCCGATGATTTTTCCTTCCCAGCGCCGCAGTTTGGACAGCCCCTTGATGCCTCGGCTCAAGGGGCGGATGGCGAGGGCGAGCAGGCTGGTGTACACCGCACTGAGCACCGAGAAAATCAAACCCAGCACCGCGAACTGCACCAGCGATGAGCCGGCTTCCGGGTGCACGAATTGCGGCAGGAAGGCCAGGAAGAAAATCGCGGTTTTCGGGTTGAGCAACTCGGCACCGACTGCCTGGAAAAACGCCTGGCGCGGCGTGACCGCCGGCAACGTCAGCCCCTTCTGTGTGCCGGTCTTGGCCATGAACGCACGGATGCCCAGGTAGATCAGGTAAGCCGCGCCCGCCCATTTCACCGCGTTGAACGCGGTGGCCGAGGTCATCAGGATCGCCGATAACCCCAGCGCCGCGCCCAGGGTATGCAGCAGGTCGCCGCACGCCACCCCCAGGCCGGTGGCGACCCCGACCTTGCGGCCGCCCTGCACGGTACGGGTGATCACCAGCAACACGGACGGGCCGGGGATCAGGAACAGGCCGATCACGACGGCGACATAGGTAATGAGGGCGGCGAGTTCAAACATGATGGGCACTCTCGGAACGGGGCTCGACCGCCAGTTATCCCCAACTGAACGTCGTTTACAACTGTTAACGGATTCAACGGCGCAATCGCTATAGGCTTTGCTTGGTCCTTCAGGAGTCCTCGACCATGAACCTGCGAGCTGTCGTCGCCACGTTGTTTGCCTTTGCCCTTTTGCTGCCGTCACCGGCAGAAGCCTCGGCGCCTATCACCCGTGTCGCCATCTACCGTGGCCCGGCAGGCTGCGATGACTGTTCGGAAAACGTGGCAAAGGCCCTGCAGCGCATCAATCCCAACTACCGCATCGACTTCGTGGGCGCCGACGAGCCCATCGACATCACGCCGCAAACCCTGGCGCGCTACGACCTCTACGTGCAACCCGGCGGCGGCCAGGACATCCCCGGCGCCCTGCGCAGCCTGGGCGATGCGCGCAGCGAGGCGATCCGCGATTACGTGGCCAACGGCGGGCGCTACCTGGGCTTGTGCATGGGCGCCTACCTGGCGGATGACAGCAACCTCGGCCTGATCCCCGTGGACCTCGACGGAGAAGCCGGCCGCCCCGGTTTCGAAGTGCCCGACAGCGCCGACGCCGCGGTGCAGGTCACTTGGGAGGGCAAGCCTGACCAGGTGTTCTTCCAGGACGGCCCGTATTTTCCCAAAGTCGCGCCCTACACGGCCATCGCGACCTACCGCAACGGTGACGTCGCGGCGGCGCGGTATACCTTCGAGAAAGGCGTGGTGATACTGAGCGGCCCCCATCCTGAAGCCAGTGCGCAGTGGTTCGAGAATGCCGAAATCCCGTTGAGCCAAATGCCCCAGGGCGACCTGTTCGGCTCGCTCATACGCCACTTCTAACTGGCCCGCTCGCCACAGCAAGCCCGCTCACTTCGGGGTAGGGGGATCAGGCGGTGGTGACGCGAAACGGCCGAAACGCCTTCCAGAGTTCCTGGGCAAAAATCTGCGGCTGTTCAAACGCGGCAAAATGCCCGCCCTTGTCCACGGCATTCCAATAGAACAGGTTGGCCCACGCCGCTTCGGCCCAGGCCCGTGGTGGCTTGAAGGTTTCGGCGGGGAAAATGCTCGCGCCCATCGGCACCTGGATGCGCTCGACACCACCACGGGCCGACGAGAAAAAGTCTGCACCGCGAATGGTCGCACCCACGCCTTCCCAATACAGGCGGGCACTTGAGGTGCCGGTGCCGGTAAACCAGTAGAGCGAGATGTCATCGAGCATCTGGTCGCGGGTCAGGGCGTCTTCGGGGCGACCGTTGTTGTCGGTCCACTCCCAGAACTTTTCATACAGCCAGGTGGCCAGGGCCACCGGCGAATCGTTCAGCCCGTAGCCGATGGTTTGCGGGCGGGTGTTCATCTGGTTGGCGTAGCCGGCCTTGTCGCTGACGTAACGCTCGATATCCTCAAGGGCCTGGCGTTCTTCGTCGGTGGGGTGGGCGGGCAATTGCGCCGGCACCACCATCGGCAGGTTCACGTGCGCGGCCATCAAGCCCTCGGGTGCCTGGCCGGCCAGCGCGGTAGTGATCGCCGCACCCCAGTCGCCACCCTGGGCCACCCAGTTCTTGTAGCCCAGCCGCTGCGTCATCAGCACCGCCCAGGCCTTGGCAATACGCGCCGGGTTCCAGCCCTGCTCGGTGGGTTTGTCGGAAAAGCCGTAACCCGGAATCGCCGGCACCACCACATGAAACGCGTCTTCGGCCTGGCCACCGAACGCCACCGGATCGGTAAGGCGCTCGATCACGTTGAGGAACTCCAGCACCGAGCCGGGCCAACCGTGGGTCAACAGGATCGGCGTGGCATTCGGGTGGGGCGAGCGGGCGTGGATAAAGTAAATGCCGACGCCATCGATGCGCGTGCGGAACTGCGGGAAGCCGTTCAACCGCGCCTCGAACGTGCGCCAGTCATAGCCGTTGAGCCAGTAGTCCACCAGTGACTTCGCCGCATCCAGCGGCACGCCCTGGGACCAGTCATCCACCAACTCCTGGTCGGGCCAGCGGGCCAGGCGCAGACGCAGGTGCAAATCCTCGATGGCAGCCTGGGGCACGTGCACTTCAAACGGCGTGACCGCATGCGTGGCGGGCGGCAAGACCAAGGGGCGATGGGCGGAAAAATCGAGTGTGGCAGGCATTTCTGTCTCCAGGGATTATTTGATTGTAACGGTCGCTACAAAATAGCCCGAGCAGAAATACTTCGTCAATGATATTGTATCGGTCGATACAGTATCGGCAGGTGACCCATGGCGAGAAAAATTGCGTTTGATTACGACCAGGCAGTTGAAAAGGCGAAGGTGCTGTTCTGGCAGCGCGGCTATGTAGCCACTGGCTTGCGCGACCTGTTGAAGGTCATGGACATCGGCGAAAGCTCCTTCTACAACTCGCTAAAGAGCAAGAAGCAGCTGTACCTGGCGTGCGTGCAGCGTTACGAAGATGACGTGGTGGCGCGACGCCTGGAGGCACTGGTTGCAGCGCCTACCGCGGCTGAGGGCATCCGCGCTTTTTTCAGCGTGATCCTGGACGACCTGCAAAGCGCACACATGCCATCGCCGCTGTGCATGGTGGCCGCGATGGTCACCGACGTGGTGCTGTCAGACCCGGAGTTGCGCGAGCGGGCCGAACAAGGCTTGGAAGCGGTGCGCGGCATCATGGCCGAGCGCTTGGGCGAGGACCAGGCCAGCGGTGTGCTCCCGGCCACGCTGGACCCGCAGGTGACCGCCTCGGTGATCCTCACCTACATGCAAGGCTTGTGGCGCATGGCGCTGGTGAAGTTCGAGCGACCTGGCTTCGAACGCCAGGTCGACACGTTTTTGCAGGGGCAGGGGCTTTAGTCAGCGCACCACGTCCAGCGTCTGGATTTCATTCACATAGTGGGTCTGGCTCGACGTCGACTCCAGCGTCAGGGCCACCCCCAGGTCCTCGATAAACGCGCGCGACGACGTGTAGCCGTCCTGCTCGCAGGCCAGCCGGATGGCATCCCCCGTCAACGACGCAAACACCTGGCGCGCCGGGAAGCGCTCGCCGACCTTGCAGGTCAAGGTGGTTTCGGTCGGTTTGTCAGTGGGCTTGACCGGCACATTGGCCATCTTGAGGTGCGCACTCAGGGTCTGGCCCGGTGCCCAACTGGTCGGTAGTTTCACCTCGGCCTCGCGGGTCTGCAGCACCTGGCCTTCGCCCACGCCGTTCATTTTCGATTTCAGCTGGATCAGGTCTGCCAGCATTAAACGGTCCACATTGAAGGCGTTGCCATAGGCCTCATTCTTCACCAGCAAACCGCCCTCGGCCTTGAACCGGATCGTGATCGGCGCGTCCTTGCCCGCGTCATTCTTCGACAGGTAGGTGTAGCTCAACGTCTTGAACCTGGGCTGCAACAACGGCGCGTCGAGGCCCTGGAGCACAGTGGGCGGCACCGGCACGTCGGCGAGATTGGTCTCGGCCACCGTGCGCGGGTAATCCACCGGCGCAATGTCCGGCCGCAGCAGTGCGACCAAGCCGGGAGTCACCCCGCCCTGCACCGAACAGCTCACACGCGAGTGCGTGCCCTCCGGCTCCACGATCAGCACCCGCTCCACATTGCGCAGCCCTGGCGCCTTGCCCGGCATCGGCTTGATCGCCTGCCAGCTGTTGCCCACCTTGAGCTCGCTGCGCGTGTATTGCCCTTCGCCTTTTTGCAGCGCAGCGGGTTGGTCCAGCAGTGCGGCAAAGCGCTGCGCGACCTCATCAATGTTGCCGTCCACCGTGAAACCCCAGAAGTAATACAGGCCCAGCGGGCCGAGATCGCTGACCTCATCGTTGTACGACAGCAACTTCAAGCCGGCGATGGCCGGCGCGCTCACCGGCACTGCGGTGGCCTTGGGGTCGGTGCGATCGCGCACGGCGATCCAGCTGAAGTCCTTCTCTTGCTTGAGCGGGGCGTAGGCCTGCCAGGCGTCACGGTGGGTGTTCAGGCTGCTGAAAAAACTCGCGTCGCAGCGAGTGAAGGCCTTGAGGGTGTCGACCAGTGCGGCGTCGTCGGCGTGGGCGAGGGAAGGCAACAGCAAGGCTGAGGCGAGGGCGACGGCGGACGCGGGTAACTTCATTGAGCGGGACTTCCGTATCGAGGCGGGAGGAGGGGGCATTATCCAGAGATTGGCGAGTGCGCTCTAGCGCTTATCCGTGATGACTGACTTAAAGCCTGAGCCGTCGCCGCCGATAAACCGGAGGAACCCGCCAATCATGGACCGATTAAATGGCATTCACCGTCAGCTCTGCCTACGTCCCACCCGCTAACACCCTCCTTACGCCTTCCGGCCAGAACCTCGCGCCCGCACCGCTGATGGACACCGCTCAGGCAGCCTTGGCTGACGCGGCCCCGGCGGCGGTCTACCACCCCAGTGAAGGCGCCCAGACTCTGGCGCAACCCCTGGAGGTCATCGACACCTGGGTCGGCCGGTCGGCATCACCGGAACTCCCGCGCCTCGAAAAACTGTTCCAGGGCGCGCAGAGTGTGCTGAAAGCGGCGGTCGAGACCTTCAAGGCCGCGCTGCCGGCGGACCTGGCCGGCAAAAAGTTCGGCTTCACCGTCGAGGCCGATGACCGCTTGAAGGTTATCGACACTGCAGGCCAGCTCAGCCAGTCGGATATTCAGCGGCTGACCCTGCTGCTCAATCAAACCTCTGACCTGAAGCCCGCCGCGATCAGGTTTCGCGACGCCACCATCGACCTGCTGGACGCCGACTCGCCCTGGTCGGGCAACCTGATGGGCTACTACAGCCTGACCAAGGAAAACTTTGCCGCCACCCTGGACCTGGCGGCGCTGTTCAATCGGCCCGGCTCATTGCCACCCAAAGAGCATGCCGCCGGAACATTAATCGGCCAGTTGGCCAACAAAGGGCAAGTGGCCACGCAAGAGACCGAAGCGGCGATGCTCGAGCGGCGTGCAGCGCAGCGGTTTAGCGTACAGGCCTGACCGCACTTGCCCCACGAGCCAGGCGCACACGCCAGTCGCCGCCGTGCTGCGACTGGCATGCCTGTTCAGAATCAACGTGCACGCAGCGGTCCAACTGCACGGCGGGCACGTCTGCCTGCTGCAACGCATCCCCCGTCAACTCGCGCATGCGCTGGTCGAAGCCGCTGGCCAGGGCGTGGTTCTGGCTGGCCCGCGTGTCGAATACCCAGGTGACCCGCAGGCTCTGTGGGAACGCGGCGTAGTCGACCGTGTGCGTCAGCCATTCAAACCCCGGGATTTCGGACTTGGCGGTTTCGCAGGCGTCAGTCAGGGTGGCGACCAGGCGGCGTTCGATGCGCGCATTGTCGCGTTTTGACAAGGCTTTCGCGTTCAACGAAATATCCATGGGGGGGTGAACCTTCCTGTTGATAGCGCTACGCGCCAGGGCTACGCCTGAGCTCTAAGCGCACTGATGATAAACCCATGCAGGCTGTTGACCGCCTTGGATCCGCGCGAAGCCCGGCTACGTAGAATCGACACCTCCATCGGTTCGATAGCGCCCAGGCCGTGTTCGCTGCTCAAGACCTGCAAGGACGACTGCACGGTGCACTCTGTAATCGCAGCAATCGCCAGCCCACCTTCCACGGCCGCGAGTTGGCCGGCCAGGCTGGAGCTGTTGTACACCACCTTGAACTGGCGGCCCTGTTGCGCCAGCGAATTTACCGCATACCGCCGTGCCAGGCTTTCGCTTTCGTAGACGGCGATAGGCACCGGGTCGCGGCGCCATAGTTCGAATTGCGCGGAGCCGACCCACACCATCGGCTCCTTGAACAGAAACGTCCCCGTGTGCGGCGAGTCCCTGGACACCAGCGCAAGATCAAGATCGCCGCTGCGCACACGCGGGATCAGGGCGGTCGACTGTTCACAGGTCAGCTCGATGTCCACCCCCGCATAACGCGGCGCAAAACGTTTGAGCACCGGCGTGAGGTACTTGGCTGCGTAGTCCTCGGCAACGCCCAGACGGATGCGCCCGGTCAATGCCTCGCCATGAAACGCCGCCTGGGTCTCGGCGTGCAGGGCGAGCATGCGACGGGCATAGCCCAGCAACGTCTGGCCGTCATCGGTGAGTTGCAGGTGCCGCGGGCCACGGTTGAGCAAGGGCCGGCCCAGGGCCGCCTCGAGTTTTTTCATCTGCATGCTGACGGCGGACTGCGAGCGGTTCACCTCATGGGCCGCCCCCGACAGCGAACCGGCATCCACCACGGCGACGAAGCACTTGAGCCAATCGATCTGCAAATCGCTGGAAGACATGGCGGTTACCTTTATTCGTTAATCGAATGGCTGCGACGTGAATTATGCGCTTTTCACGGTCGCTGTTCATTTGCAAGATAGCGGCCAGAACCTACCCCCTTGCGGAACTGCCCATGCCCTTCGAGACTTGGTTGCTGTACCTGATCACCTGCTGCGGGATATCCGTGGTGCCAGGCCCGAATGCGTTGCTGGCGCTGACCCATGGCGCGCTGCACGGCAGTCGCAGAACCCTGTTCACCATCAGCGGCGGCGTGCTCGGCTTTGCCCTGGTGCTTGCGCTGTGTGCGCTGGGCCTGGGCGCACTGATCCAGGCCTCGGCCAGCGCGTTCACGGCCTTGAAGATTGCCGGCGGGCTCTACCTGATCTGGCTGGGCTACGGACTGTGGCGCGCCGCCCCCGTCAGCCTGGAAACCCCGGCTACCACCAGCCTGCGCCGCTGGTCGCTGTTCCGCCAAGGGTTGGTCTCGGCCCTCTCAAACCCCAAGGCGCTGCTGCTGTTCACCGCGTTTATCCCACCCTTCCTGGACCCCCACAGAAACATCATCACGCAGACCGCGATCATCGCGCTGACCTACGCCGTGGTGGAGTTTGTGGTCGAATACCTGGTGGCCAGCGCCGCGCACCGGGTGCGGCCATGGTTGGCTCGCACGGGGCGGCGGTTCAATAAAGTCTGCGGTGGGTTCTTTGTGTTGTTCGGGGTGGCGTTGCCGTTGCATAGCTGAGGGCGAGACGTGGCTCAGAAGTTATCGCCCCAGTTGCATAACTTGCTCTCAGCCAACGGCACGCGGGAGCCCTCAATCTTGCCGACCAACATGCGCTTGAGCGTCACCCCGCACTTATAGCGACCCGCTGCATCCAGCTCATAGTCCATCCCCGCCTCAGGCACGAAAGTGAACATGTTGTAGCAACGATTGCCGATGTAATGAAACGCGATGGGCTGCCCGGCCGGCACCCGCAGCTCACTCATCACCGTGCCATCCGAATACCGCTCCACGGGCGCCATGCCCAGGCTTTCGCCGTTGCGGTCTGCATAGCCCTCTCGGTTGGCCACCATCACCCCCGCGCCGGGCAGGCGGAAGTTGATGCAGTTGGAGTTGGGCACGGCGCGCACCATGCCATCACTCATCACACGCAGGCGCACGGTTTCAGCGCTGGTGGGCGTGGCGTAGGGCGTGGAGAACGAGCGCACATCCGTCAATGCGCCGCAGCCGGTGAGGGCGGCGAGGAGGGTGAGGCAGATGAGTGGTTTGAGTGGGCGCGGGGAGGTGAGCATGGTGTCGATTCCATTCGTAAGGGGTTCGATAAGCGTGCCTGAGTGAGTGGCGCAAAAGGCGCCAGTGTAAACGTGGTAAACCAAATCCGTCGCCTTAATCCCCCGTGTGTAATCGTGGGGTGGTCCGAAGGCTCCTGCGCACTTATTCTCTTGCCTGCGCAAAGCGTCTACTGCCTTACCCCACGGCGCGGGTTATGGGCATGGCGCTATTTCAGTGGGGATTGAATTGCAAACGTGAGGGCACCGAGGGTGAATAAAGCGCAATTGACCGCGCAGGGCGAAAGGGCTTCACACGGGCTGTTTGCGTGGAGCCAATTTGTCGCGCACACCGAATGCCTATGGCAGAACACCACGCTGGTGACCGACGCTTCCGCCTGGCAGCGCCAATGGTTCGAGCTGGAAATTATCAATGGCCTGGCATTGGCCGAGTGGGAAGAGCAGGGCAGGCCGGAGGATTTTTCAGCCCGCTGGCGCGAGGGCTATCAGCAGGAAGCCTTTGGATTGGTGAATGAGTTGCTGGCGCTGATCCCTCCATCCCCGGATTGAGGCTGGGAGGTGGCTGGCAGAAATAGAGGTCAGACCACCATTGTTGAAAGCGTGGTCTGACCCCAATTCTCTCCCTGTCCGATCAGACCTCATGCCCTCCAGTTCAAGGGCATTTCGAACACTTTTGCAAGCCGAGCCAGCTTCCCGGCAGATCGGGCAGAGATAGCGAGAGGAGGCTCTTTGATCATGTAGAACAGATGATCGAGTGCGACACCTGCCTCGCCGTGCGCGATGTAGTCCAGGACGATCTCTGACCCATTCTCAAGACCCGACTGCGCCAGTGGATGATCGTGAGGCAAGGGGCCTAGCTGCGCATATGCTGCGGACATCAGTGTAGAAACCTCATCCAGCACTTCGAGGAGGTCTTCACGCAGATCGGGACTCAGCTGATTCATTTCGCCTCTATCCATGTCGTCATAGGCTCAGTTTTGTACCACCAGTTGCCGAAGAGTCGCAGCGCTGACTCCACGACGGACAGCTTTCGACCCAAAGAGGACGTTCGATTCGCTGAAAAAACGATCAGCATGATACGTTTATTGGACACGAACGGAGTGCTGCACCTCTAATAAGGAAATTACAATGCCCATCGATACCCGCGAAATCTGCATTCAGTCGCCACGCCTGAGTATTGAGCCCTTCTGCGCGCAGGACGCTGTTGAATCCTTCGCTTGTATAACGGCCTCGTTGACGCGCTACATGTCGTGGGAACCCCCTACTTCTCTTGATGAGTATGCAAAAGTCTGGCGGCAGTGGCTGCCTTCAATCGCAGATGGCAGCGACTTTGTGTTCGCGATTAGACAACTCGACGATGCTCGTTTTACTGGCCTCGTTGGGTTGCATGCTACCCACGGTGAAACACCGGAGCTGGGCATCTGGATTCGTGAGGATAAACACGGGTTGGGCTTTGGAGCGGAAGCGGTCCAAGCGGTTGTTCAGTGGGCCAGCCAGCGAGTCGTAGCAAAAAGTTTCATCTACCCCGTTGCGACGGACAACCATGCGAGTCGACGTATTGCCGAGGCTCTGGGTGGAATCATCCTCGAGACGCGCACATCAGCCAAGTACGACTCAGTTGTTTACCAAATACCACGGGTGTAATCATCTTTATCAAGCCCGTCGACGGATTGCTTCTGGTCGGTCAGCGGCGGCCTAACTTCGACCGTAGCTATGCATGATCAAACCTCAGTCTGTTCCGCCATCTCCAGCGAGGAAATAGGGGGGAGGACATAGGTCAGGGCAGAAATAGCAGAAATAGGGGTCAGGCCACCATTATTGAAAACGTGATCTGACCCCAATTCTCTGCGTGGAGCCAATTTGTCGCGCACACCGAATGCCTATGGCAGAACACCACGCTGGTGACCGACGCTGCCGCCTGGCAGCGCCAATGGTTCGAGCTGGAAATTATCAATGGCCTGGCGTTGGCCGAGTGGGAAGAGCAGGGCAGGCCGGAGGATTTCTCAGCCCGCTGGCGCGAGGGCTATCAGCAGGAAGCCTTTGGATTGGTGAATGAGTTGCTGGCGCTGATCCCTGATCCCTACATCCCCGGATAGAGACCGGGAGGTGGCTGGTAATCCGGGTCCTCGAAGCGACTGTTGTTGTAGTGGGTTTTGGCGGTGGGGCCGACAGGCGAGTAAGTCACCTGCGGATTAGGCGTGAGATGCCATCCCGCCCCCGCTTTATCGCGCTCGATCAGCGAGGGCCTGGCCGTGCAGGTGCCGCTGGAGCCCGACGTCAGGCTGAACTGATAGTAACGCCCAGCCTGCGGCGTAAACTGCACCGTGACAAAACAGGATTGAGTGCGCGGCCCCTCCCAGAACAGCCCCACATGGGTTTCGATGCCGGGCCGCACGCGGGTTTCATAGTAGTCGGACGTCAAATGCTGCCCGGCTTTGGGCATGCCCTGATCCTGCGTATGGATGAAGGGCAGCGGCCCGCTACGGATGACACCGCCCGAGCGCACACCGTTTTCGTATTGGTAGATATCGGCGTGCTGCGTGAAATTGACGATGCGTACCCAGGCGGGGTTCGGCTCGTTGTCGGGGGCGGTGAAGTAATGGGTCTGTGGGAAAAACTGGCAGCCGGCAAATAGTGGCAGGATCAACAGGCAGAGCGTGGGGCGAATCGACATGGCGCGAGTCCTTTGCAGCGTTGTGCTACAGACCGCAAGAAAACAGGTGCATTCCGTAGTCGACGCAAAGTGGGTCAGATCGCGGTTGTACCTGCGATCTCAATTTCAGCAACAACAAGTCCCACAGCAAGCGGGTTTGTCAGGGGGAATAGGGGGCAGTACACCATTATTGATAACGTGGTCTGACCCAAATTTTCCGTTTTCACGTGGGAATCCACGAAGGAAAAGATGAGGCTTTGGCCTTCGACGCTAGCATCATGTTTGTTGCCTTGAAGTTGGCCGGGGCTGGCCGGCCATGAGCTTCTTTTTACTTTTGACTCAGCGCTGCGATCGACAGCCCCGAGGCCACAAACGTAAAGCCCGCGCCCAGGTTAAGCCCGTTGACCACCTTCGGCTTGCGCTGTAACCACGCCGAAAGACCTGTCGCAAAAATTCCCATAAGGGCAAAGCCCAGGGCGGTCAATCCCGCGAACCAGGCGCCATATACCAGCATTTGCACCGTGACCGAGCCCAGCTTGGGGTTGACGAACTGGGGAATGAAGGCGAGCACGAAGAGGCCTGGCTTTGGGTTCAGGGCCGCCGACAGAAAACCAGTGAGGAAGATATTTCTCAGGGGCTGGCGTGCCGTTGGCTGGAAGTTGATCAGGTTGCGCGAACGCAAGACTTTGATGCCCAGCCACAGCAGATAGCTGGCCCCGATCACCTTGACGATCCAGAAGGCCAGCACCGAGGTCTGCATCAGGAGGGTTAATCCCAGGGAAGCGGTTGCCACGTGAAACAGGATGCCGGTGCCCGACGCCACGCCTGAAATGGCCGCCGCCAGTCTGCCCTGGCTGAGTCCCCTGGCGATTGCCAGCAGGTTATCCGGCCCGGGGGAAAGCACCAGTAACAGACAGGCGGCGGTATAGGTCAGCCAAATATCTAATGGGAACACAATTATTCTCCTTTTGTGTTTGGGCGCCCGCCAGACGCCTTCGCGATGAGCGCCATGCGGCGTGACGAGAGGATAGCAGGCTCATAAACCCAGCACGCCCAGAACGGCCGCTTTCACCACGGCTGCGGTTTTATTGGGAGTGCCCGGCTTGGCGGTAGTATTTTCACGAAATGGGGGGCGAAATTGGCCGATTGCTGCCTCTTGCGAAGGGCCGCTATCGGCCAAAAGCGGACGCTTAAGAGCGGCAGCTTCCGGCCAGAAGAGGACCTCCAGCCCACCACATTTCTTCAGGAAGAAGCTGCTGATAGGAAGGCAGTCTTGAAAAGGATTTAAACTCGCCTGGCGGGTTCCAGACGTCAACGTACGGAATTAGATTCGTGCACATTCATATTATCTACACCCGAACAGTCATGCTGCTCTCCAAGCATCCTTACCAATCATGGCGAGAAATTCAAAATCAGTACCCTGACTACATGACTTCGCTCGGCCCTTGGGAAGAAGATGCGGTCACGGAATACCTTGCGGATGAATACCCAGAGCTTTCCCCGCATCCGCAAGAGCAAGTCAGCGCGTTCATAGCGGATACTCAAGAGGCAAGAGTGCTTACCTTTTCCACATAAATCGTCTTAGCGATCATTCTCCGAAGCTCGCCCTCGACGTCCCCGTTGGGTCGAAAGCGTTAACCCACGACCGGCAGCTTTCGCCCTAACGCGGACAACTGAATCGTCCGCATAACATCGTCAACCTTTGAGACGGCTCTCTTGTTTAAACCAGACTGGCCGATAACGGACCAGATGTCCCCATTTCTGGATTCTTCTCGGTTGGTGTGAAGTTGACTAAATCCATACTTATCTGCTGTGCGATTTTTCTGACTGGTTGTGTTGGTCACTACCAGCAACCGGCACCGAATGCGCCGCACGCCACCCTTGATGCTCATTGGGGGAAAAATGAATTCATGTCTGGAGGCAGCCAAGTGTATTGGGCCTACTACGATGCTCACTGCCAAGATACGAGAGAGACCGGTGTGCTAGGTAGTGTTTCACCGTCAGAACCTGAAAAGAATCGATTTCTAATCCAGCCTGATCGGCGCATTTACCTGAGCGCACTCAGCTCAGGAATCAAGGAGCGTGAGAACACGGATCAGCCGTTAATCCATAGGAGTTGTTTGAGCATCAGTAGCTTCGTCCCTAATGCGGGGGGGATCTACCAAGTGACCCACTCAGCTCCTAAATCCGGTTGTGCATTGGAGGTAGTTGATATTCAGACAGGGAAAGCGCCTTCAACACTTATCGTTGAGCCTATCGCAAAGGGGTGCGGATTGTGATGGCGTACACAGACAAAGCGTATTGCCACCAACTTATGGCCTCGCCTCATCTGAGACAGTCTTTCTGCCAGCGCAGTGTCTAGTCTGTTGTCTCTACTGGTTGAATAGTCTGGCGATTTCTGCTCGTGCTGACGTGCTGCTTCTGGCCGATTTCTGCCTGTCGTAGCGGGCAGCAATCGGCCAGAACCGGATGTTTAAAGCTGGGATAATGAACTCGTCGAATTTCTTCCTGCTTTAAGAGTTTGCCGACGCGCTTTTACACACTCCGGGCTGGGAAGTAGAGTTAGGAAATCAACTCGTCCCTTTTTATAAAGTAGGTGCAAATGGTGGCTCCCTTCGTTCTCCAGGACTTTGATGTTGGATGGGTCGCCACCGACGCCGTCGGGCAGGTTGCGCTCTTCACTACGGGTGGGCCGGGGCCGGTTCCTGATTCCGCAATGCCCTCCGTCGAAAACTCCGAAGAATTTGTCCTTTCATTGCCGGAGGTGTCCGATGTAGATCGGGTCACTGCCAGGGCTGGCGTAAACGCTTTCGTTGAATTTGCCAAACGTGGGTTCTTCGCGTACGACTGGTCAGACGTTCATCGCGATTCACGCCAGGCCTTGAGGGGGTATGAGCTGCAATGCCGCCCACTGAATCCACTGACACTTTTCGATTTGCCTGCCCCTTTACGGGCATTAGCTGAGGCTACTCGGCTATCTGATGTAACCTTCGGAGAACCCCTCATAGTGATAGGTGATCAGGTTTCTTAGCCTTCATTCGGCGATTCGGAGCCGCTTTTTTGGGCCGGAAGCTTTCAGTTGCGTACCGCAGCTCACGGCCAATAGCTGCGCTTCGCGATTGACGACTTTCGACCCATTGCGACCATTCGCAGGAGCCACCAGAATCGGGGGACTTCTGGTGGTGAGGTGACGCATGGTGAGGATTGAAGTATCAGAAGAAGCCGACTGGACGCTTTTCGAGGACGTGGCCCGGGTTCTTGAGCAAGGGCTGGGAGGTTGCTGGAAAGAGAGGCTCGATGGTCAAGATCAGCGCTACTGGGATCTGTTGGTAGATGAACACACGCTCACCCTGCACCTTGAACACTATTTAGGCATTTCAGTGGGCATTCCCGATGGCGCAGATGACATCGCTCGAAGAGTATGTGTGTTGCTCAAGCAGCCTCTTTGCGGGTAAGCCCGCTCCAACAAAGATCACGTCTGATCTAGACGGCAGCAGTGGGTCGATTTCTGCCTGTAGCCATCGTCAGCTTTTGGCCGTAAGTGGCCCGTCACAAATGGCGGCTAATGGGTGTGATCTTGATCTTTAAACGCAATAGAAGGTCTAGATCGGCCCGCCGGCTTATCCGCGACCATTCCTGCAATAGTCGTTTCCGCATGAAGCCTATGTGATGAGGTAGGACGTCACAATGTCTTCAAGCATGCCCACCAGTTCAGGATCCATGTAGCGGTAATCATCTGGAATATCGAGAGAGTGGAGCCGTTTGTGTTCAAGAAGGCGGGCGTATTCAGCCTGAAGACGATTAAGGTGTTTGCGTTCCATGACAAAGATCACATCAGCCCAGCGAATATCCGCTGGGCTGATAGGTTTACGTGCATTTGGACTGGTTCCTGCTGAACGGGCATTAAAGCCGGTACGACGGCGCCAGATCGCTTCCGCAGTAGGACTACGCCATTGGTTACGGCTACAGACGAACAGGAGGTTAGTCACTCTTAATCCAGTAGTTGACGGGTTGTACGGATGGGATAGCTCATCCCGAGTTGGGGTGCTCTGTAGAGTTTGGCTGCGCGGGTGTACATCAGTTTCCAATGCTTTTCTGGCTTGCACTCCAGCGGACGAACCGTATTGTCGCCTCTGCATTTAAGGGCCTGCATACGTCTCCAGGCGCGGGTTCTTTTCATCGTTATATCCTCGTGAGTACCGGGTTCAGCAGCCGCAGTAATACGAGTTGGAAATATAGTAAACGTGAATCGATGCAGGGGCTAGATAGGTTGAGCGCTTGATACTAGCAGCAGCTAATGACTGTAAGCAGTATCAGCGCCAAACAGCCGACTTCTGCCGGTGCCGAAAGGCCGCTCTGGGTCGATTACGGCTCTCGCGACAGGCAGAGATCGGCCAAAAGCGGCGTTCGATCCACTACCTTCCAGCCAAAAAGCGGAAACGTGCCGATCTGTGAAAGCTAGTCTCTAAGGGTGCGCATTATTTCCCCGACCACATACTTCGTGTATTTCTCACTGGGGTCAGTTTCCGGTGGGTCGTTACTGCGGAACCATTCACCTTGATCGAATGCCTGGTAAAGCGAGAAAGCGGGCTGAGGCATATCGTTAGTCATGCCTACTTCAACCACAGCATTTATGATCCCGTTCATAACGCCCTCGCAAAAATCATAGGGTAGAGATCCTTGGAGATAGCCTTCCGCAACCGCGACGGACAGTCCGTTCAGCACATCGTGCGGTGCAACGCCGAACCTTTCGTAAATGGGGGCTAGATCACTCAGTGTTAAACCCTCTGCTTCCGCTTTTACGGAAAGTTCCTTGAGTTCGACTTTCGATAACACCATGATCATGAGCTTCTTCCGGTTATGTGTAAGGTCGCGCTTACAGAGTGGCCGATCAGCGGTGCCACACTTCAATACCATGCTGCAATACGGACTCATGGTCGGTCAACTTCAGCTACAGGCAATATCCGCTTTGGGTCGGTAGTAGCCTGTAATTAAGCGCTGCTATCGACCCAAAGCGGGCATTTGACAGAAAGCGCGCGTTAACTAACTTTTCACTGCGGCTCCAATTCTGACCACAAACAGCTGCGTCCAATATCGGCCATTAACGTTCCGTAGTCTTCAAAATCACAGACATTCACCTCAGCCTGGCTCGTCCACGTTGCTTCACATTCTTCGCACACCCACAGCAAAATTTTTGTAGAGCGAACCCTCATTGCTCGAACGTAACCTTGGCCGCACCTTCGGCACTCAATTAGCATGCAAATAATCTCTGACAGGACTTCGGCGTAGTCTAATCCTATCGGCCGCTTTTGGCCGAGAGTAGCCATTCATCAAAGCCGTTTTGAGTCCACTGAAAAGGGGACGAATTGATTCTTAATGGATCAATCCGCCCCCATTTTTCATACTTCGACTCAGCCACTGACCTGCCTCGTCTTCTGGATAGCTATGGTCAGCCCGCGGAGGGCGCCTCACGATCAAGGATCTTGGCTGTGAGCAATACGCCCAGCTCACTCAGTTGGTGGATAGCCAGTGCAATATCACGGTGTTTGCCGCTCAGGTCTTCGGATAGATCGAGCAGAAGGGTACTGACAGAGGCGAAGGTTTCGTAACTATTGGCAATGAGGGCTTCATTGCTTGCGTCTGGAGCAACGCAGAAGAGCACGGTTGAATCCTGCATGACGTGAGGCATAAAGATATCCTTACTTGGGCCACCACCTCCCCGCTACTAAACGAGTGGGTGGCAGCTGTACGCAGGTTAGTAGACCGGTGGATATCTAAAGCCGGCGCGTCCGAAAAGGCCCTGCGCACAGCCGCCATCGAGCACAGACGTGATGTCTGACTGATGAAGCTCATGCACATTCAGATAACCGATCCGGGCTACTAAACCCGATCACCGAGAAATTCAGCGACCCCGCCACCTTAGTTTCGACCACCCCAGCGCACAAGCCGGCGGATTCTGACCCACGCGTAGGCAATCGGGCAACCCACTGCCCAGCTTTGGGAATTGTCCTAGGAAACCGCCCTCACACCGTCACCACGATTTTCCCCACCTGCTGGTTCGCCTCCAAAAAACGATGCGCCTCCTGCACCTCATCCAACGCAAATGTCTTCGCAATCACCGGCGCCAACGCGCCCGAGGCCAGCCCGTCCAGAATGAACGCCTTGGCCCGCGCCAGCGCCGCCGGGTCGGCGACGATTTCGGCGTACAGGTACCCCTTGAGCGTCAAACATTTGCCTAACACGGTAAACAACGGAAACGGCGTCGGCTCGGCACTCAGTGCGCCGTATTCCAGCAAGATGCCGCCCTGGGCCATGCTTTGGGTGAGGGCTTCAAAACCCGGCCCGCCGATCGGGTCGAACACCACGCGGGCGCCTTTTCCGTCGGTGAGTTGCATCACGCGTTCCACTAGGTTTTCTTCGTCGCTGACGATGACGTGTGTTGCGCCGGCATCCAGCAGCGCCTGTTTTTTTGCGCGGGTGCGGGTCACGCCGATGGCGGTGGCGCCGACGCTGCGGGCGATCTGGAAGGCGGCGAGGGCGACACTGCTGGAGGCGGCGGTGACCAGTACGGTGTCGCCCTGGGTCAGTTTGGCCTGTTCCACCAGGGCGCCCCAGGCGGTGACGTATTGCATCCAGCACGCAGCGGCTTGTACGAAGCTGAGGGTTTGCGGGTGTTTGACGGTGAGGTGGGCGGGCACGTTGGCGACTTCGCCGTAGGTGCCCCAGCGGGCGATGTCCAGCGGTGGGATGACGCTGACGGCGTCGCCCACCTGCAGGTCACTGACATCGGCGCCGACCGCGACTACCACACCGGCCGCTTCGTAGCCCAGGCGGCTGGGGAATTCGGCTTCTTGCAGGTAGGCGTGGTTGCGGAACATCACTTCGGCGCGGTTGAGGCCGAAGGCTTTGACGTCGATTTGGACCTCATCGGCGGCGGGGGCGGGGACGTCTACGTCTTCGAGTTTCAAGACGCTGGCGTCGCCGTAGGCGTGAATCCGGACGATGCGTGCCATGGGGGGCTGACCTCGGGGTTGATCGATAAGGCGTTCAATGTAGGCCGCAGGCGGGTGGAGATAAAGCACAAACGCCTGCCCGTGCCTCAAGCCTTGGCCAACCTGCGCGCCTCAATCCGCTCAAACAGCCACATCCCCAGCGCCATCGCCAGCACGAACACCCCCACCTGCCATTGCCCGGTCAGCAACAGCGCCACCGCAGGGCCGGGGCACAGCCCGGCGATCCCCCAGCCAACACCAAACACCACACTGCCGAGCAGCAGCCGCCGGTCGAGGGTGCGCCTGGTCGGCATCTGTATCGGCGCGCCCAGCAACGCGGTGCGGCGCTGCCTGGCGACGTAGAAGAACACGCTGCTGACGGCGAGCGCGCCGAGCATGACCAGTGCCAGGGACGGGTCCCATTCGCCGGCCAGGTCGAGAAACCCGAGCACCTTGGCTGGGTTGGTCATGCCGCTGAGGTACAGCCCCAGGCCGAAGATCAGGCCGGCGATCAAGGCGGTCAGTTTGCGCATGCTCAGGCTCCGATCAGATGGCGGATGAGGTAGACAGTGGCAAACCCGCTGCCCATGAAGCACGCCACCGCCACCAGCGAGCGCAGCGACAGGCGTGACAGCCCGCAGATCCCGTGCCCGCTGGTGCAGCCGGCGCCGTAGCGCGTGCCGAGGCCTACCAGCAGCCCCGCCAGCACCAACGCTGCGCCACCGGCCTGGATCGACGCGCCGGGCAAGCTGCCGAACAGTGACCACAGCCAGGGCGAGGCGAGCAGGCCGAGCAGGAACAGGCCCTTTTCAGCGCGGCCTTCAGCGTGTTTGGCCAGCAGGCTGCCGAGCAGGCCGCTGATACCGGCGATGCGCCCGTTGAGCAGGATGAACAGGCCGGCGCTGAGGCCGATCAGGGCGCCGCCGAGCAGGGAGGCCCAGGGGGTGAAGTCGGGGGAGAGGGTCATGGTGCTGGGCCTGCGGGGCGGGATGGGGATGTAGCTTAGCGCTATCACGGTGGTGTGGGGAGGGTCATGAAAAAGCCCCCCTTTTCTCAGCCAGCCGGTCTACCATGCCACCCCGGCAGTGGTTCCACGCGCTACCGAATTCTCTCTTTTAAGGTATCGCCCATGTCCATCGACCAGATCAGCCTGCCCAAGGGCGTCGGCCCCCATGCCACCAAACTGTTCGACGCCATTACCGGCGCCGCCACCCCTGAGGAACTCAACCGCGCCGGCGGCAAGGCCGAGGGTTTTGTGCTGGGGCTTGAGTCCACCAAAGCCATCAAGAGCCAGGTCGCCGAGTCGTTGTATGTGGTGTACGACGACGCGGCGGCGCATCGGGCTAGTGAGTTGAAGGGCTGAGGTCAGAAGCCCTGGCTCACGCTGATCCCGCGTGAGATCGAAAAGCGCGGGTCGATCAACTGCAACCCTTGTTCACCCTTCACCCGGCCGACGGTCACGTGGTAGGTTTTCGGCGCTTCGGAGAGGTTTTCCGGGTGGCGCGTCAGTTGTTCGATCGCCGGGTTTTTCGCCCACGGGGCGACGGGCTTCTGGCGGATGTCCACGGTCACCTGCCAGGATTTTTCCACGGCCGGTCCCATCTGATCGGTGTTGACCTCGGTGCTCTGGACCCTGGCGATCTCATAGCCCTGGGCGTAGCAGAATCCGGAGGCCTGGGGCACGTGGGCGGCTTTACCTGGTTCGGTGAGGGTGTAGGTCTGGTCGCTCTTGGCCAACAGGCCTGCAGCGACCAACGCATCGAAGGCCGGTGCGTTGCCCTTGGACACGCTGCGGGTGAAGCTGTCACCCAGGGTCACGGGGAAGTCTTTGAACATCGGTGCGCTGATGCAGGAAGCCCCTTCCAGGCGGGGTTGCAGGGCGGCTTGGATGTCGGTGTCTGAAGCGCTCTCGCTGCAGGCGGTGAGCAATAGGGTGCTGGTGGCGACGAGGGCCATGGCGGTGATTCGCATCGTTTTATCCTTGACGATTGGGGCAGGTTTTTAGCCCGCGGCAAAGTGTATAGAAATCCTGCTGTCACGAAACCCTCCACGCCGTGGTGTAACCTCTGTCGTTCGAGCGCGTCACCGATAACGGAGAGCCCATGACATTGACTGTCGAAACCCTGCTCAACCTGGCCATGGCCAACCCCATCAACGCCGAAATCACTGCGCGCCTGCCCGACCTGGGCGTGGACCAGTGCTTCCTCACGGCCGGCTGCCTGTTCCAGGCGGTGTGGAATCATCAGTCGAATTTGCCGGCGGCCCAGGGCGTAAAGGACTACGACGTTTTCTACTTCGATACCGACCTGTCCTACGAGGCTGAAGACGCAGTGATCCGTGCGGCCGAGCGCTTGTTCCAGGACTTGGGCGTCAACGTCGAGGTCAAGAACCAGGCGCGGGTGCATCTGTGGTACGGCGAGCGCTTTGGTCGGCCTTACCCGCAGTTGCACACGGCCAGGCAGGGGATTGACCGTTACCTGGTGGCGGGCACATGCATCGGCCTGGAGATTGCCACGGGCGAGGTGTATGTGCCTTATGGGCTGGAGGATGTGGAGCAGGGCGTGTTGCGCATCAACCCGCTGCATCCGGAGCCGGCGTTGTTTGTGCAGAAGGCCCGCAGTTATCAGGCACGCTGGCCTTGGCTGAACATCGTGATGCCCTGAATCGCAGTGAACTTTTACCCGCGTCCTACGCGTCAAAGTTGAAACACCCAGCCAAGGACCGCCCATGACCTTCTTCATCTTCCTGCTCGCCTGCGCCGCCGCTGCCAGTACCGGCATCATCTTCAAACCCGGCGCCTGGTACGACTCCCTGGTCAAACCCAGCTTCACCCCACCCAACTGGTTGTTCCCGGTGGCGTGGACGATCATCTACCTGCTGCTGGCCTGGGCCGGTTATCGCCTGAGCCTTATCCCAGGTAGCCAAATGGTGTTGGCCCTGTGGGCGGCGCAGATTGCGTTGAACACCCTGTGGACGCCGGTGTTCTTCGGCGCCCATCGCCTCGTGGCCGGGATGGTGATTCTTGCGGTGCTGTGGCTGACCGTGGCGACCATGGTGGTACTGGCGGTGCAGCTGGATTTGATCACCGGCTTGATCCTGTTCCCCTACCTGGCGTGGCTGTGCGTGGCGGCGGCGCTGAACTTCTCGATCCTGCGGAATAACCGTTGATGGCCTATACACCCTGGCCCGCCAGTGAGCCGGAACTGGCCGAGATGCGCCGCTTCAACCAGAAGCTTGCCTGGATGCCGCGTTTCAAAATTCGTAATCGCGTCACGCCGCGCCTGATCCAGGCGCTGTTGCGCACCAGCCAAATGCTCAAGAAAGCGCCGGTTGCTGAATGCAAAATGGTTGACTCCGTACCCGTGCGTATCCTGCGACCGAGCGGCAAGCCCAAGGGTGTGGTGCTGGATATCCACGGTGGCGGTTGGGTAATCGGCAATGCGCAGATGGATGACGACCTCAACCTGGGCATGGTCAACGCCTGCGAGGTGGCGGTGGTGTCGGTGGATTATCGGCTGGCGGTCGACACGCCGGTGGAAGGGCTGATGGACGACTGCCTGGCGGCGGCGCGTTGGTTGCTCACCACTAACGAGTTTGCCGGCCTGCCGGTGTTCGTCGTCGGCGAGTCGGCCGGCGGGCACCTGGCGGCGGCGACATTGTTGGCGTTGAAGCAATGGCCGCAGTTGCTCCAGCGGGTAAGTGGGGCCGTGTTGTACTACGGCGTCTACGACTTGACCGGTACCCCGAGCGTGCGTACGGCGGGGCCGCAGACGTTATTGCTGGACGGGCCTGGTATGGTTGAAGCGTTGCGCATGCTGACACCTGGCCTCAGCGATGATGAGCGTCGGCAACCGCCGTTATCGCCGTTGTATGGCGACTTCGAAGGCCTGCCACCGGCGTTGATGTTTGTGGGGGAGTTGGACCCGTTGAAGGATGACACGCTGTTGATCGCTGAGCGGTGGCCGGGGGCAGAGGCGTATCTGTTGCCGGAGGCGGCGCATGGGTTTATTCATTTTCCGGTGGTGATGGGGACGCAAGTGCTTGCCTATAGCCGTGAGTGGATAAGCCAGCGGATGAACGGGGAAGTACTCAACCTTCCATCGTCCGATTAATCTTTCGCCTTTCAATACAGCGCCAAGGAAAAAACGTGCCTGTGAACTCACTTAGCCTACGCCCGGCGATTGTCACTGACCTCCCGTCAATCTACCGAGGGGAGTTGGCCTACATCCAACAGTGGGAGCCCACCCACGAAGCCGGCTGGCGCTCGCAGGTGGAGCGCAACCTCGCTTTGTGGGTCGATAACTTCGAGCTGCTCACTGTAGCGGTGCTCGACGGTCAATTTGTCGGGTATTCGCTATGGAAACCCGAGGACAGTTTTGCCGAGCTGTACACGATCAACGTCAGCGAAGCTTATCGGCGCAACGGGATAGGTCGGGCATTACTGCAGGCTTATGGGGTTGCGGCGCGGGGCAGCGGCTGCACTCACCTGAGTTTAAGCGTGCGCCCAGACAACCCTGCCCGGCTGATGTATGAATGTGCAGGGTTTATCGCGGTGGGGACAGACGCCCATGGTTACCTTCGCTATGAACGCGCAAATGAATTGGGAACTTAAAACTTGATCGATTAGTCAGGTTGTTCGGTTGCTCTTATTCTCTAAAAAGGACTCCCCATGCGCGAATACGCCCTCGACTATTTGTTCAACAAAGAGTCCCGCACCCATGTGTTCGAACTCAAGCAACCCCAATTGCCGGTGCATGAAGCGGCATTGCACCTGCTACAGCTGCATTTTGGCGACGCCGAGAATGGCTTGATCCTGCCGCCCGCGGATGCCAGCCCGGATGAAATTCTGGAGCAAGCGCAGGTGGTGGGGATTACGCAGATAGCCGTTGCATGAGTTCACGCCCGATCATTCAGGTGGCCGCTGCCTCGGATATCCCTGAGGTATTGAGGTTCGTGTTGCAAGCCCGTGCCGAGCTTTTCCCCAAGCTCAGAGCGACGGGGATGCAGACGGACTTGGCGCGTTTCGAGGCGATCTATCTGCACGGCGATGGACGATTTCTGATCGCACGTGATGAGGGCCAGATCGTCGCTGCCATCGGCTATCTGCCCTATGACGGGCGTTTCCCGCAGTTGGACTACCAGGGCCGCAAGACGGTGGAGGTGGTGCGCTTGTTCGTAGCGCCAGGGTTTCGCCGTTTTGGCTTGGCGGGGCAGTTGTACCGTGCATTGGAAGCGATGGCGCAGGCGGATGGGGTTGAGGTGATGTACCTGCATACCCACCCGTTCTTGCCGGGGGCGATTGAGTTCTGGGTTCGGCAGGGGTTCGACGTGGTGGATGTGGAAGCAGACCCGGTGTGGCGGACGACGCATATGCAGCGGTTGCTGCAGACCCCTGTAGGAGCGAGCTTGCTCGCGAAGACCTCGTAGGCGCCGCGTTCATCCAGCCAGGACGCGTTATCGTTGACGTTTTTCGCGAGCAAGCTCGCTCCTACAAGGTTTGGTCATACCGGGCGCAGTCGCAGGATCTGCGCCCCATCAAACGGGTCCGTCAGGTAATGCGCCTGCACCCCGAACGTCTCGTGCAAGCGCTGCGGCGTCAGCACTTCCAGCGGTTTGCCCAGGGCCACCAACTGCCCGCGATCCAACACGGCCAGGCGGTCACAGGTCAATGCCTGGTTAAGGTCATGCAGGGCAATCAAGGTGGTGACGGGCAACCCTTGCACGCCCTTCAAGATCGCCAACTGGTGCTGGATATCCAGGTGGTTGGTCGGCTCATCCAGCAATAGAATCTGCGGCCGTTGCGCCAATGCACGGGCGATGTGCACGCGCTGACGTTCCCCGCCCGAGAGGCTGCGCCAGGCGCGCTGGCTCAGGTGGGTGGCGTCGACGTCGTGCAGGGCTTGCTTCACGATGGTGTCGTCCTCAACGGACCACGGGCTCAGCGCCGACAACCATGGCGTACGGCCCAGGGCCACGGCGTCGAATACGCGGATGGCGTCGTCGGTGTCGGCCTGTTGCTCCACCACCGCCAGTTGCTGGGCGATGGCGCGGCGGGACAGCTTGCCCAGGCGCTGGCCGCCCAGCAGCACTTCGCCGGATGCGGGTGCACGCAAGCCGGCGAGCAGCTTGAGCAAGGTGGATTTACCTGAGCCGTTCGGTCCGACAATCCCCAGGGTTTCACCCAACTGCACGTCCAGATGAACATCCCGCAGCAACTCGGCCTCGCGCACCTTGAAGCCCAGCCCGCGGCAGCTCAATACGCTCATCGCGCATTCCTCCGGCCAATCAGGATGAGCGCAAACACCGGCGCACCGACCAGCGCGGTGACCACACCGACCGGAATCACCTGGCCTTTGATCAGCGTGCGCGACAGCACATCCGCCGCAATCAGGAACAACGCACCACCCAACGCGCTGGCGGGCAACAGCCGCGAATGCCCGGTGCCAAGCAACAGGCGCACGGCATGGGGAATCACCAGCCCGACAAAGCCGATAGAGCCGACAATCGACACCATCACCGCCGTCACCAGCGCCGCGCAGCCCACCAGCACAAACTGCACGCGACGCACCGGGATGCCGAGGGACGCCGCCGAGTCGCTGCCAAAGGTAAACGCATCCAGCGCGCGCCGGTGCCACAGGCACACAGTCAAGCCGACGACTGCCACCGGCACCGCCAGCCACACCGAAGGCCAACGCACGCCGCTGAGGTTGCCGAGCAGCCAGAACATAATGCCGCGGGCCTGTTCGGAACTGGCCGACTTGGTGATCAGGAACGCGGTGAGCGCATTGAACAATTGCGAGCCGGCAATGCCGGCGAGGATGATCTGCCCGGTGCCGCTGGCCGAACCACTGGCCCGCGCCAACAGGATCACCAGGGCAAACGCCGCCATCGCGCCGACAAACGCGCCCGCCGACAACGACACCAAGCCGCCGCCCACCCCCATCAACGCCACCAGCACCGCACCGGTCGAAGCGCCGGCGCTGATGCCCAGCAGGTAGGGATCGGCCAGCGGGTTGCGCAACAGCGATTGCAGGATCACCCCGCAGGTCGCCAGCCCGGCACCGCAGGCCGCAGCGACCAGGGCGCGGGTGAGGCGGTAGTTCCACACCACGCCTTCATCGATGGGGTCGAGCACGTAGCCGGCGCCCCACAGTTTGTTGGCGAGTACCTGGAGCACCACCTGTGGCGAGATGGCGGTTTCGCCGATGGCCACGCCGGCGAGCACGGCAATCAGGAGCAGGGCCAGGGCGAGCAGGGTGCGCATCATTTTGGCAGGTCGTAGCCGTCGATGGCCGTGGCCAGTTGTTCAAGGCCGTCGAACATGCGGATGCTAGCCTGCAACGCCAAGGCGTCGAGGATGATGATGCGGTTGTTTTTCACCGCGTCCATGTTGCGCGTGACCGGGTCGCTGCGCAGGAAGGCCAGTTTCTTTTCATGGTCGTCGGCCGGGTAGCGGCGGCGGTCCATGCGGGCGATGACGAGGAAGGTCGGGTTGGCCTTGGCGATGGTTTCCCAACCCACGGCTGGCCACTCTTCATCCGACTGCACCACATTGGAAAGGCCCAGGGTTTGCAGCATGAATTCGGGGATGCCCTTGTGGCCGGCCACGTACGGGTCGCTGGCCATCTCGGCACTGGAGAACCACACCAGCGCGCTGGCCTGCTTGAGGCCTTTGCCCTGCACGGTGGCGACGGATTTGGCCAGGCGCGCCTTGAGTTCGTCGTTCAACTGCTGGCCGCGATCCTGTACGTCGAAAATCTGTGCCAGTTGGCGGATGCTTTTGTAGATGGTCTCGATGCGAAACGGCTCCAGCCGCGTGCCGTCGGCGCCCACCAGGTTGTCCTTGCCTTCGCAGTCGGAGGGCAGCAGGTAGGTGGGGATCTTCAGTTCATGGAACTGCTCGCGGGTGCCGACCACGCCTTGCGGCCCCACCACCCATTCCAGCTCGGCGGCCACCAGCTGCGGGCGCTTGGCGATCACTGCTTCGAAGCTCGGCTCGTTGTTGGCCAGGCGCTCGATGTTATCGTTCTGCGCCTTGTACTGCGGCAACACGCTGTTGAACCACAGTGAAGTGCCGACCACTTTATCGCCTACGCCCAGGGCATAGAGCATCTCGGTGGCCGCCTGGCCGATGGTCACGCTGCGGGCGGGGGCTTGCGGGAAGGTGATCTGGCTGCCGCAGTTTTCCACGGTCAGCGGGTAGTGAGTGGGCGCGGCGTGGGCCAGGGCACAGAAGCCGATACCTGTGAGCAGGGCGGTAACGCGTGGCAGCATGGGGCGATCTCCGAGTGAAGCGTGCGTGCCATTCGGAAATCCACTCTCGGGCGCCGGGGGCGCGACAGGCAAGAATGTCCTTCCCGGACACCCCGCCGGTTAGTGATTGAGCGTGAGCCGGCAGGTTTCCTGACTGATGCGTCGTCGCCACGCTCCAGCCTTCCCGGACGAGGTCCAGTGGCATCTAGGAGCAGGCTCAGCACCTACAGTTGCGGGGGCAGTTCCGATTGGCGCGGGTGTACCGTGCCTCGGATTCCCTATTAGTCCCGTTTGGGAACCGGCGCGGTATGGTAGTCGATCACGCGGTCGAGCGGGAGGCCGTGAAACCAGCAGTGGCTCTTTGAAGGTGGGGCTCCTATGATGCGCAGCCCATGGATCGCTTTATCTCAAGGAATAGACAGTGAAATTATTCGTCGCGCTCGCCCTCGCCGCCGCTCTCGTCGGTTGTGCCACCCAGGGTAAATCTGAAAAGCAGATTCTTGATGAGGCCGCCTCCGCCTATGTCAAGTCGATGCCGGCTGGGTCGGACAAGCTCCGGCTGCATACGATGAGCATCCCCAAAAGCGGTATGTTCGGCGATACCCTGGCGATTTCCATGGCGGGTGAGCAAAATGCCGCGCACCTCAGGGCAGAGCTGCTTGATGCCAAACGCTTGGGCGATGTGTTCTTTTTGATTATCGGTGCCAGCACGCCGGTTGATGTTGCGGTGATCGGCAAAGCAGTCGAAGGGCAAAACTTAAAGGGTATGCAGATTTACTACTCGGGCACTGAGGCGCAGAAAGACGCCGTGCGTGCGGCAGTCGAGAAAACGCAGGCACAGTTTCATTACATCAATGCGCAATGATGGCTAGCCCGTTGACTCGCCTGGGTACGGCGCTCGCCACAGTTGCAGTGTTCACCCTTGATGGAATCGTATCAGCCAGATCAAGAGCGGCTCGCCTCGCGTCGTGGTGAGTGTCGGTTGTCAACGCGGATCAACCTGTGAAGCGTTGATCAAAGACGAATGTCTTCAGGCCCCTGGATCAGCGCTTCAATCCGCGTGCCGGTGGCGCGTTCTTCGTTGCTGAAGCCGTCGTAGTCGGCCAGGTTGCCGAAGCGGATACCGGTCAGGCGCTCGATCTGGATCACACTGCGCTGGTAGGTGCGCAGTTGGCCGAACACCAGCTCCAACTGGCCCAGTTCGCGGCTCTGATCGATCATGTAGGCGCTGGCCGAAGGCTTGCCGTCATCGCTGAGGTAGGCGACCACCTTCCAGAACGCCTTGGGGATCTGCACGCCCCGGTACATGCGGTCGTCGTCGGCGAACACCGGGCCGCTGAACACTGTGGCCCGGGCTTTCCAGCGTTGCGTGTTGTCGAGGATGTAGTCTTCGAGTTCCAGCCAGGTCTTCTGGTTGAAGCCGCTCATCTGCGGTGAGCAGTTGGTGAAGTGGAAGGTGTCGAGGTTGGCGGTTTGCGCCACGTCGCCCCAATTGGGGTCCTGGCGGCGCACCAGGTGGCCGCGATCGAGGCCATTGCTGGCGTAGAGCGCTTCGCCGACTTGGGCGTCGACCGGCAGGCGGCCATCGTAGGCCCAGGTGTCGTTGCTGCGGATGATGTCCACATGCTGCCCGCCATCGATGTTCACGCCCACATACAGCGCTAGGCGCTTGGCACGTGACATCGTGATGGAGAAGTGTGTGTAGTCCAGGCGCTTCTGGGCATCACTCGCCAACGCTTCTTCCAGCGTGGGCCAGGGCACCCCGAAGCTGCCGAGAAAGTCCTCCGCATAGCCGCGCCGGTCCTTCAAGTCTTTGGCCGGGGTGACGCGGGGTGTCGCTGCGCGTGCCTCCAGCAGCGTGGGGCTCGGCGCGATCAGCGGGCGCAGGTCGGTGAGCCGGGGGCGGTGGGCGAGGTCGATTTTGGTTTTACGTGCGGGCATCGGTCAGTCCTCCTTGGATAAACACGACTGCAACATAGGTTAATGACAATTGATCATGCGCACCAACCCCTGGGGGCTATCCTCAAACGGTCACCCGGACGTTCAGCACACGCCAACAAGGAGCCAGCCAATGTGTGATCGCCATCACCGTAACCCGATTTTCTGCCTGATCCCGCCGTATATGCTCGACCAGATCGCGCGCAACGGTGACAAAGCGCAACGGGATATCGCGCTGCGTACCCGCGCCAAGGACAGCACGTTCCGCTCGCTGCGTATGGTCGCGGTGCCTGCCAAAGGGCCGGCGCACCTGGCGCTGGCCATGGGCGCCGACAAACGGCGCTCGATCTACAGCGCCGAGGGTAGCGACAGCCTGCCGGGCAAACTGATCCGTGGCGAAGGCCAGCCCGTCAGTGGCGACGCGGCGGTGGACGAGGCCTATGATGGGCTGGGTGCCACCTTCGACTTTTTCGATCAGGTCTTCGACCGCAACTCCATCGACGATGCTGGCATGGCCCTGGACGCTACCGTGCACTTTGGCCAGAACTACAACAATGCGTTCTGGAACTCGACCCAGATGGTGTTCGGGGATGGGGACGGCGAGTTGTTCAACCGCTTCACGGTGGCCCTCGACGTGATTGGCCATGAACTGGCCCACGGTGTCACTGAGGATGAGGCCAAGCTGATGTATTTCAATCAGTCCGGTGCGTTGAACGAGTCGCTGTCGGACGTGTTCGGTTCGTTGATCAAGCAGTATGCGTTGAAGCAAAAGGCCGAGGACGCCGATTGGCTGATCGGCAAAGGGTTGTTCACCAAGAAGATCAAAGGCACCGCGCTGCGCTCGATGAAAGCCCCCGGCACCGCGTTTGACGACAAGCTGCTGGGCAAGGACCCTCAGCCCGGCCACATGGATGATTTTGTGCAAACCTACGAGGACAATGGCGGGGTGCATATCAACTCCGGCATTCCCAACCGTGCGTTCTACCAGGTGGCGACAAACATCGGCGGATTTGCCTGGGAGCGTGCCGGGCGCATCTGGTACGACGCATTGCGCGATGCGCGGTTGCGGCCGAACTCGGGGTTTTTGCGCTTTGCGCGCATTACCTACGATGTTGCCGGTCGACTCTATGGCGCGAACAAGGATGAGCAAAAGGCGGTCAAGGAGGGCTGGAAGGCGGTCGGTATTTCGGTCTGACGTGAGGAACAGCCATGCAAATTTCGCTGAAGGAAAACGGCGGGCCTGCTTTTTTTCCGGGCCTGGCCAAGCCGCGTACGGTTGAGCTGGACAGCCTGCCCGAGCAGGACCAGCAGGAGTTGCGGCAGTTGGTCGAGGCGTGCGACTTCTTTCAACTGCCGCAAAGCAGTGAGCCTGCGCCCGGTAACCCGGGCCAGGTGCATTACACCCTGACGGTGAAGGAGGACCAGCGCGAACACACGGTCTGTGTGCTCGCGCCGGTGAAGTCGCAGGCACTGGAGGGGTTGGTGCAGTGTGTGCGGCGGCATATTCGTGCATAAACAATTTCAGTCGACCAGATTCCTGTGGTGAGCGGGCTTGCCCTAATGCCGGTCAGTTAAGGGGCAGAACGGGCAACCAGTCACCTGTGGTGAGCGGGCTTGCCCCGCGTTGGGCTGCGAAGCAGCCCCAAAACATAGCCCCGGAGCTGTCTGGCACACTGCAGTGCTTTTATTGGGGCTGCTGCGCAGCCCAACGCGGGGCGAGCCCGCTCGCCACAGTTACAGTGTTCCTCCTTAACTGACTGGCATTAGGGCTTGCCCCGGGTCTGGCGCTGCTCTGATTTATGTGCGATCCAGCCACACGGTCTGGGCATTGCAGAACTCGCGGACGCCGAAGTGCGACAACTCACGCCCGAAGCCGCTTTTCTTGATCCCGCCAAACGCCACCCGAGGGTCGGAGACGCTGAAGGCATTGACGAAGATGCCGCCGGTTTCCAGCTGATTGGCGATGTCCCGCGCCTTCGCCGGGTCGCTGGTGAAGATGCTCGCGGTAAGGCCGAACTCGCTGTCATTCGCCAGGGCCACCGCATGGTCGGCGTCGCGGGCGGTGATGATCGAGGCCACGGGGCCGAACAGTTCCTGTTTGAACGAGGTCATCTGGTCGGTGACGTTGGCCAGTACGGTCGGCGCATAGTAATTGCCGGCGCCGGGTACTTTATGGCCGCCCAGCAGCAGGGTGGCACCTTCTTCCAGGGTGGCCTGGACCTGACCGTGCAGCTCATCGCGCAGGTCGAAGCGGGCCATCGGGCCGATGTAGGTGGCGGCTGAAGTCGGGTCGCCCATCACCATTGCGCGGCTGGCTTCGAGGAATTTGGCGGTGAAGGCTTCCACCACGCCTTCCTCGATGATCAGGCGCTTGGCGGCGGCACAGACCTGGCCGCTGTTCTGGAAACGGCCGATCAGTGCGGCTTGCACGGCGGCGTCGAGGTCGGCGTCGTTGAGCACGATGAACGGGTCGGAGCCACCCAGTTCCAGCACGCATTTTTTCAACGCGGCGCCGGCCTGGGAGCCGATGGCGATCCCGGCGCGCACGCTGCCGGTGAGGGTGACGGCGGCGATGCGTGGGTCGGCGATGGCCTTGGACACACCGTCGTTGGTCACGTTGACCACTTCAAACAGGCCTTCGGCGAAACCGGCTGTGCGGAACGCCTGTTGGATCAGGTAAGCGCTGCCCATCACATTCGGCGCGTGTTTGAGCACGTAGGTGTTGCCGGCCAGCATGGTCGGCACGGCGCCGCGCAGCACTTGCCACACCGGGAAATTCCACGGCATCACCGCGAAGATCGGGCCCAGCGGGCGGTATTCGATCTGGGCGCTGCCGTTGTCCACCAGGGTCGGTTCCGGGGCGAGCATGGCCGGGCCGTGGGCGGCGTACCACTCGCTGAGTTGCGCGCATTTTTCGATTTCGCCACGGGCCTGGGCGATGGGTTTGCCCATTTCCAGGGTAATCATCTGCGCCATGTCTTCGGCTTGTTCGCGCAGGGCGCTGGCCAGGCTCAGCAGCAACTCGGCGCGCTGGCTGACCGGCTGGCGTCGCCAGGTGCGGAAGGCGAGGGTGGCGCGCTCGAGGGCGGCGTCCAGTTGCTGCGCGGTTTCATACGGGTAGCTGCCGACTGTCTCGCCGGTGGCCGGGTTGATCGAGAGGGCGTGGGTAGTCGCGTTCATGGCACCGTCCTGCTGAATGATGAGATTGGGTTCAGCCTACGGGGCTAGCTCTTTTCTGAGAACTGAATAATATTAAGCAATACATTCACGATTGGAGAATGACTTGGACCTGGTGCAGCTGGAAATCTTCAAGGCCGTTGCCGAGCAAGGCAGCATCAGCGCCGCCGCGCAGTTGATTCACCGCGTGCCGTCGAACCTGACCACGCGTATCAAGCAACTGGAGCAGGACCTGGGCGTGGAGCTGTTTATTCGTGAGAAAAGCCGCTTGCGCTTGTCGCCGGCGGGCTGGAATTTCCTCGGCTACGCGCGGCGCATCCTCGACCTGGTGCAGGAAGCCCGTGCGACGGTGGCGGGGGACGAGCCCCAGGGCGCGTTTGCCCTCGGTTCGCTGGAAAGCACGGCAGCGGTGCGTATCCCGGCGTTGCTCGCGGCGTACAACCAGAAACACACCAAGGTCGAGCTGGACCTGAGCACCGGACCGTCGGGCACGATGATCGAGGGGGTGTTGTCGGGGCGCCTGGCGGCGGCGTTTGTCGACGGGCCGGTGCTGCATGCCACGCTGGAAGGGGTGGCGGTGTTTGAAGAGGAGATGGTGGTGATTGCGCCGCTGCATCATGCGCCGATCAAGCGCGGCCAGGATGTGAACGGCGAGAACATCTACACCTTCCGTTCCAACTGCTCATACCGACACCATTTTGAACGCTGGTTTTCACAGGACGGCGCGGTGCCGGGCAAGATCTTCGAGATCGAGTCCTACCACGGCATGCTCGCCTGCGTCAGTGCCGGCGCCGGGCTGGCGCTGATGCCCCGCAGCATGCTGGAGAGCATGCCGGGGTCGGCGGCGGTGAGTGTGTGGCCGCTGACGGATAACTTCCGGGTTCTGCACACCTGGCTGATCTGGCGGCGGGGGACGGTGTCGCAGAGCCTGAACAGCTTCGTGAAGCTGTTGGAGGAACGCAATCAAATGTGGGAGGGGCGGTGCGACGATTCGACTTGCTCCCGATAGCAGTGTGCCAGTCACTACATCTGTGTCTGAGCCACCGCCATCGGGGGCAAGTCGAATCGTCGCACCGCCCCTCCCACATTTTGATCTGTATCAGCCGCCAAATTGCAGGGTGCCCATGGCCAGTTTTGCCATCAGTGCCGTTGCGCCCAGCTGCACCAGCCACAGTGCCAGGCCACCGAGGAACACACCGAGTGCCACTTGCAGTACCAGGCTCTTCTGGCGCTTTACATGCGGCGCGCGCGGGGTGAAGTGGTCGAGTTCGTCGCGGTCGGCACGCAGGTCCAGGTCATCGTTTCTCATAAGGTACTCACAGCAAAGGGGCGGTCGAGGTTCAGTCTAGGGGCTGGAGACGAAAAAGGGGAAGCCATCGGCTTCCCCTTCTGGTGCAACGACTGCAGGTTTACAGCACCTGAACGATTGCCTTTGTGACTGCATCAATGTTCGACTGGTTCAACGCCGCCACACAGATACGCCCGGTATCCAGTGCGTAGATGCCGAATTCGCTGCGCAAGCGGGTAACTTGCTCAACGGTCAGGCCGGAGTAGGAGAACATCCCGCGCTGGCGGCCGACGAAGCTGAAGTCGTGGCCTGGAGCGGCCTTGGCCAGTTCGGCGACCATCTGCTCACGCATGCCACGGATGCGCAGGCGCATTTCGGCCAGTTCGGCTTCCCACTGGGCGCGCAGCTCAGGGCTGTTCAGCACTGCGGCAACAATCGCCGCGCCGTGGGTGGGCGGGTTGGAGTAGTTGGTGCGGATCACACGCTTGACCTGGGACAGGATGCGCGCGCTTTCTTCCTTGGACTCGCCGACGATGGACAGTGCGCCCACCCGTTCGCCGTACAGGGAGAACGACTTGGAGAACGAGCTGGACACAAAGAAGGTCAGGCCCGATTCAGCGAACAGGCGCACCGCTGCGGCGTCTTCGTGGATGCCGTCGCCAAAGCCCTGGTAGGCCATGTCGAGGAACGGCACCAGGTTCTTGGCCTTGACCACGTCCAGCACGTTCTGCCAGTCGGCCGGGCTCAGGTCGACGCCGGTCGGGTTGTGGCAGCAGGCGTGCAGTACCACGATGGATTGCGGCGGCAGGGCGTTGAGGTCTTCGAGCAGGCCGGCACGGTTCACGTCGTGGGTGGCGGCGTCGTAGTAGCGGTAGTTCTGCACCGGGAAACCGGCGGTTTCGAACAGGGCGCGGTGGTTTTCCCAGCTCGGGTCGCTGATGGCGACGACGGCGTTGGGCAGCAGTTGCTTGAGGAAATCAGCCCCCAGCTTCAGCGCGCCAGTGCCGCCGACCGCTTGTACGGTGGTGACGCGGCCAGCGCTGAGCAGTGGCGATTCAGCGCCGAACAGCAGGGTTTGCACGGCCTTGTCGTAGGCCGCGATGCCGTCGATCGGCAGGTAGCCACGGGCGGCGTGTTGCGCCACGCGAATGGCTTCCGCTTCGGCAACGGCACGCAAGAGTGGAATCTTCCCCTCCTCGTTGCAGTAAACGCCCACGCCAAGGTTGACCTTGGTGGTTCGTGTATCGGCGTTGAATGCTTCGTTGAGGCCCAGGATAGGATCGCGTGGTGCCATTTCGACAGCGGAGAACAGGCTCATTTTTGCGGCAGCTCTATGGGGGGTAGGAGGGACGTGTCGCGCTCCAGCCGAATGCACTAGAGCGGTGCACAAACGGGGAGCTAGTATAGAGGCCATCACTGCCGAGGGCGACAGCCGAAATGGCTTTTCGGCCAAGTTTTTCGGTTTATTTGCTGACCGTTAGTCTTATTGCAACATTGATCCGGCACGGCACGTAGGACGATGGTCTTGAAACCCGTCACATTCGGCACCACTTCTACAGCTATCATGGTTTTTTCCTGCAACCTGCGATGATCATTCGCGGGTTGCTGAGCTATTTCGTCCCTGGCGGTTTCGAGTCTGGGGTGACTACACGAGGTACGTTATGTCGGATTTCCAACTCGTCACCCGTTTTGAACCCGCTGGCGATCAGCCGGAAGCCATTCGCCAGATGGTCGAAGGCATCGAAGCCGGCCTGGCGCACCAGACGCTGCTCGGGGTGACCGGTTCGGGCAAGACCTTCAGCATCGCCAACGTGATCGCGCAGATCAACCGCCCCACCCTGGTGCTGGCGCCGAACAAGACCCTGGCCGCGCAGCTCTACGGCGAGTTCAAGGCGTTCTTTCCGAACAACGCGGTGGAGTACTTCGTTTCCTACTACGACTACTACCAGCCCGAAGCCTATGTGCCGTCCTCCGACACCTTTATCGAGAAGGATGCGTCGATCAACGACCACATCGAGCAGATGCGGCTGTCGGCGACCAAGGCGCTGTTGGAGCGCAAGGACGCGATCATCGTCACCACGGTGTCGTGCATCTACGGCCTGGGCAGCCCGGAAACCTATTTGAAGATGGTGCTGCACGTCGATCGCGGCGACAAACTCGATCAGCGTGAACTGCTGCGCCGCCTGGCCAGCCTGCAATACACCCGCAACGACATGGACTTCGCCCGCGCGACCTTCCGGGTGCGCGGCGACGTGATCGACATCTACCCGGCCGAATCCGACCTGGAAGCGATCCGCATCGAGCTGTTCGATGATGAAGTCGAGAGCCTGTCGGCCTTCGACCCGTTGACCGGCGAGGTGATCCGCAAGCTGCCGCGCTTCACCTTCTATCCGAAAAGCCACTACGTGACCCCGCGTGAAACCCTGATGGGCGCCATCGAGGGCATTAAGGTCGAGCTGGCCGAGCGCCTGGAGTACCTGCGTTCCAACAACAAACTGGTCGAAGCCCAGCGTTTGGAGCAGCGCACCCGCTTTGACCTGGAGATGATCCTGGAGCTGGGCTACTGCAACGGTATCGAAAACTACTCGCGCTACCTGTCGGGCCGCGAGTCCGGTGCGCCGCCGCCGACCCTCTACGATTACCTGCCGCCGGATGCGCTGCTGGTGATCGACGAATCCCACGTCAGCGTGCCGCAGGTCGGCGCGATGTATAAGGGAGACCGGTCGCGCAAAGAGACCTTGGTGGAGTACGGTTTCCGCCTGCCGTCGGCGCTGGATAACCGGCCGATGCGCTTTGATGAGTGGGAAGCCATCAGCCCGCAGACTATTTTTGTGTCCGCCACGCCCGGTAACTACGAGGCCGAGCATGCGGGCCGTGTGATCGAACAACTGGTGCGCCCGACCGGCCTGGTCGACCCGGAAATCGAAATCCGCCCGGCGTTGACCCAGGTCGACGACTTGCTTTCGGAAATCACCAAGCGCGTCGCGCTGGAAGAACGGGTGCTGGTCACCACGCTGACCAAGCGCATGTCCGAAGACTTGACCGACTACCTGGCCGACCACGGCGTGCGCGTGCGCTACCTGCACTCGGACATCGACACCGTGGAGCGCGTGGAGATCATCCGCGACCTGCGCCTGGGCACCTTCGATGTGCTGGTGGGGATCAACCTGCTGCGTGAAGGTTTGGACATGCCGGAGGTGTCGCTGGTGGCGATCCTCGATGCCGACAAAGAAGGCTTCTTGCGTTCCGAGCGCTCGCTGATCCAGACCATCGGTCGTGCCGCGCGTAACCTCAATGGCCGGGCGATCCTGTACGCCGACCGCATCACCGGTTCCATGGAGCGGGCGATTGGCGAGACCCAGCGTCGGCGCGACAAGCAGATCGCGTTCAACCTGGAAAATGGCATCACGCCCAAGGGCGTGTTCAAGGACGTTGCCGATATAATGGAAGGCGCCACCGTGCCGGGCTCGCGCAGCAAGAAGCGCAAGGGCATGGCCAAGGCCGCCGAAGAAAGCGCCAAGTACGAGAACGAACTGCGCTCGCCGAGTGAGATCACCAAGCGCATCCGGCAACTGGAAGAGAAGATGTACCAGCTGGCGCGGGATCTGGAGTTCGAAGCGGCGGCGCAGACGCGGGATGAGATCGGCAAGTTGCGTGAGCGCTTGCTGGCCGTCTGATTTGCGGTGGTTTTACCGGCCTCATCGGGGGCAAGCCCCCTCCCACAGTCGATATGTGAACACCGTCAAATGTGGGAGGGGGCTTGCCCCCGATGGCTGCGCCTCGGTTTTCCAGAAATCCCCCAGGCTGTTACCATTCGCCCCTTGTTTCAATTTTCAGTTTTATCGCCCATTCGAGACCTGCCATGACCACCGTCCGCACGCGCATCGCGCCATCGCCTACTGGGGATCCCCACGTCGGCACTGCTTACATCGCCTTGTTCAACTACTGCTTTGCCAAGCAGCACGGCGGTGAGTTCATCCTGCGGATCGAAGACACCGACCAACTGCGCTCCACCCGCGAGTCGGAACAGCAGATTTTCGATGCTTTGCGCTGGCTGGGCATTACCTGGGCGGAAGGCCCGGATGTCGGCGGCCCGCACGGCCCGTATCGCCAGAGTGAGCGCAGCGACATCTACAAGCAGTACACCCAGCAGCTGGTCGACATGGGCCATGCGTTCCCGTGCTTCTGCACCGCCGAAGAACTGGACCAGATGCGCGCCGAGCAACAGGCCCGCGGCGAAACCCCGCGTTACGATGGCCGTGCGCTGCTGCTGTCGAAAGAAGAAGTGGCCCGTCGCCTGGCTGCCGGCGAGCCTCACGTAATCCGCATGAAAGTGCCGAGCGAAGGCGTGTGCGTGGTGCCGGACATGCTGCGCGGTGACGTCGAGATCCCGTGGGACCGCATGGACATGCAGGTGCTGATGAAGACCGACGGCTTGCCGACGTACTTCCTGGCCAACGTGGTCGACGACCACCTGATGGGCATCACTCACGTATTGCGCGGCGAAGAATGGCTGCCGTCGGCGCCCAAGCTGATCCTGCTCTACGAGTACTTCGGCTGGGAACAACCGCAGCTGTGCTACATGCCGCTGCTGCGTAACCCGGACAAGAGCAAGCTGTCCAAGCGCAAGAACCCGACCTCGGTGACCTTCTACGAGCGCATGGGCTTCATGCCGGAAGCGATGCTCAACTACCTGGGCCGCATGGGCTGGTCGATGCCGGACGAGCGCGAAAAGTTCTCGCTGCAGGAAATGGTCGACAACTTCGACCTGTCCCGTGTGTCGCTGGGCGGGCCGATTTTCGACATCGAGAAGCTGTCGTGGCTCAACGGTCAGTGGCTGCGTGATCTGCCGGTGGAAGAGTTCGCCAGCCGTGTGCAGCAGTGGGCGTTGAACCCAGAGTACATGATGAAGATTGCGCCGCTGGTGCAGGGCAGGGTGGAGACCTTCAGCCAGGTCGCACCGTTGGCCAGCTTCTTCTTTGCCGGTGGCGTGAACCCGGATGCCAAGCTGTTTGAATCCAAGAAGCTGTCGGGCGACCAGGTTCGCCAGTTGATGCAGTTGATCCTGTGGAAGCTGGAAAGCCTGCGCCAGTGGGAGAAGGATGCGATCACTGCGACGATCCAGGCGGTGGTGGAGTCCCTCGAATTGAAGCTACGCGACGCCATGCCGTTGATGTTTGCCGCGATCACCGGGCAGGCCAGTTCGGTGTCGGTGCTTGATGCGATGGAAATCCTGGGCCCGGACCTGACCCGTTTCCGTCTGCGCCAAGCCCTTGATTTGCTTGGTGGTGTATCGAAGAAAGAAAACAAAGAGTGGGAAAAGCTGCTGGGCGCCATCGCCTGAGCAAGCGGTTGAAACGGCGAAACCCCGGTTTTTCGGGGTTTCGCCGGTAAGTGATTGTTATCCCGGCAAAAAATTTTGGAAATTGTTGAAAATAAATTTGACACACTTCCAAACCGCCATTAAGATTCGCCCCGTCCTCACCGATGAGGGGCTATAGCTCAGCTGGGAGAGCGCTTGCATGGCATGCAAGAGGTCAACGGTTCGATCCCGTTTAGCTCCACCAATTTACAGGTTCAAGGTCTGGCCACACCGTCCTTGAATCGATCAGCTCTCAGCGCTGATCAGATGTACAGAAGGTTTTGTCCCCTTCGTCTAGTGGCCTAGGACACCGCCCTTTCACGGCGGTAACAGGGGTTCGAGTCCCCTAGGGGACGCCAGTTTCAACAAGCAGTTCGCAAGGCCTGCTGCGTCGCGAGACGAAAAATCCGGGGCTATAGCTCAGCTGGGAGAGCGCTTGCATGGCATGCAAGAGGTCAACGGTTCGATCCCGTTTAGCTCCACCAATTTACAGTTCCAAGGTTCCGGCCACACCGTCCTTGGATCGATCAGTCTCAGCCTGATCAGTGTACAGAAGGTTTGTGTCCCCTTCGTCTAGTGGCCTAGGACACCGCCCTTTCACGGCGGTAACAGGGGTTCGAGTCCCCTAGGGGACGCCACGATTACCCGCTCTGCGGGATTTTTAAGGGTCATTCAATTATTGAATGGCCCTTTTGTTTGTCTGGCGTTTGGCCAATTCTTTTTCCTTCCCTACTTTTTCTTCTGACCAGCGGTCATGGCTGTCGCTTGCCAAATATTATTATGGTAATAATATTCAACCCATGAACATCGGAGGCAATGATGAGCGATAAAAAAGCGCAAACCCGCGAACGCATTTTGCAGGCCGCCAGCGCCGCGCTGATCCAGCGTGGCCCGGCCGAACCGAGTGTGGGTGAAGTGATGGGTGCGGCGGGGCTGACGGTCGGTGGTTTCTATGCGCACTTCGAAAGCAAGGATGCATTGATGCTGGAGGCCTTCACTCAGTTGCTGGCCAAGCGTCGTGCGTCGATTGATGACATGGACTCACAGCTGACCGGAGAGGAGCGCAGAAGCCTGGTGGCGGCGTTCTACCTGTCGCGCAAGCACCGTGACTCCACCGCCCAGGCCTGTCCGATCCCGGCCACTGTCGGCGAGATGAGCCGCCTGCCGGATGAGTTCCGCCAGGCGCTGAATGAGCACTGTGAGCTGATGGCCGCGCAGTTGGCCGCCAGCCCCGAGGACACCGACAAGGCCCTGGCTGACATGGCGCTGATGATCGGTGGCCTGGCCCTGGCCCGCGCCTTGGGACCGGGCGAGTTGTCTGACCGTGTGTTGCGCGCCGCCAAGTCGGCTGTGCGCTAGAAGAGGGCAGCATGATGGGCACGCTTACCTGGATTCGTCGTTTCAACGGCACGCTGGGGCACCTGGCACCACAAACGGTCGCCAATCGCATGCGTCGCGCCTTCATGACGCCCCGCGACCTGCCGCCACGTGACTGGGAACTGCCGCTACTGGCGCAATCGGAGCGCATCACCCTGCGTTTCGGCTTGTCCGCGTTGCGCTGGGGCCAGGGGCCGGCGGTGCTGTTGATGCACGGTTGGGAAGGGCGCCCCACCCAATTTGCCAGCCTGATCACCGCATTGGTCGATAACGGCTACTCGGTGATTGCCCTTGATGGTCCTGCCCATGGCCGTTCGCCGGGGCGTGAAGCCCATGTGCTGCTGTTTGCCCGCGCCATGCTCGAAGCTGCCGCCGAGTTGCCGCCGCTGCACGCCGTGATCGGCCACTCCATGGGCGGCGCCAGTGCGATGCTGGCGGTGCAGTTGGGGCTGCGCACCGAGGCGTTGGTGAGTATCGCCGCGCCGTCGCGCTTTCTGGATGTGCTGCGTGGTTTTACCAAGATGGTTGGTTTGCCGGCGCGGGCACGTTCAGCATTTATCCAGGAGGTCGAGCAGACCTTCGGAATGCCGCTCAAGCATCTGGATGTGGCCCACTACCAGATGAATATTCCCGGCCTGATCGTGCACGCCGAAGACGATACCTTCGTTCCGGTCAAAGCCTCCCAGGCCATTCACGAAGCCTGGTTCGACAGTCGCCTGTTGCGGCTGGAGCAGGGCGGTCACCAGAAAGTCTTGGCCGATCCGCGCGTGATCGATGGTGTGCTGGCGTTGCTGGCCGGTGCTCGTTTACAGGAGCGGCAAAGCGCCTGATACACTCTCCCCGCCGACATTAATCGATAGGGAGCAAGATATGGGCTGGGATTTGGCAACGCCGTTTATCATCGATCTGCAGGTTGCTCCTGAAGATATCGACGGCCTGGGGCACGCCAATAACGCGGTATACGTGTCCTGGCTGGAGCGCTGCGCCTGGCGCCACTCCCAGCGCCTGGGCCTGGACCTGAGCGAATATCGCCGCCTGGATCGCGCCATGGCCGTGGTGCGCCATGAGATCGATTACCTGGCCGCTGGCTATGAAGGCGATGAGCTGCAACTGGCCACCTGGATCGTCGACTGGGACCAGCGCCTGAAAATGACCCGGCGCTTCCAACTGGTCCGCCCCCGTGACGGCGCGACCCTGTTGCGTGCACAAACCACCTTCGTCTGCATTGAGCTGTCCACCGGCAAGCCCAAGCGCATGCCGGCTGAATTCCTCGACGGTTATGGCCCCGCCCTGACAGGGGGTTAACGGTTGCTGTGGGAAACCCAGTAAACTGCGCCACGATTTTTGTTGAGTGTTTTCCATGCAAATTGCTTTGGCGCCCATGGAGGGGTTGGTCGACAACATCCTGCGGGACGTGCTGACCCGTGTCGGCGGTATCGACTGGTGCGTGACCGAGTTCATCCGCGTCAACGACCGCCTGCTCACCCCTGCGTATTTCCATAAGCTCGCTCCGGAACTGCTGCACGGTGCCCACACCGCTGCCGGTGTGCCGCTGCGCGTGCAGTTGCTCGGCTCCGACCCGGTGTGCCTGGCGGAAAACGCCGCCCTGGCCTGTGAGCTCGGTTCCCAGGTCATCGACCTCAACTTCGGTTGCCCGGCCAAGACCGTCAACAAGTCCCGTGGCGGTGCGGTACTGCTCAAGGAGCCGGAGCTGCTCAACCAGATCGTCGAGCACGTACGCCGTGCTGTGCCGGCGCACATCCCGGTGACTGCCAAGATGCGCCTGGGTTTCGACAGCCCGGACGGCGCCCTGGTCTGCGCCACGGCCCTGGCCGAAGGCGGCGCGGCGCATATCGTGGTGCATGCGCGTACCAAAACGGATGGCTACAAGCCGCCCGCGCACTGGGAATGGATCCCGCGGGTGCAGGATGTGGTCAAGGTGCCGGTGTTCGCCAATGGCGATATCTGGAGCGTCGAAGACTGGAAGCGTTGCCGCGAAATCAGCGGTGCCGAAGACATCATGCTGGGCCGTGGCCTGGTGGCGCGCCCGGACCTGGCGCGGCAGATCGCTGCGGCGCGGGCGGGTGAGGAGGTGGTTGAAATGACCTGGGCGCAGATGCAGCCCATGCTCCAGGACTTCTGGACCCAGTCGGTGGCGCAACTGACCGAGCGTCAGGCACCAGGTCGTTTGAAGCAATGGCTGGCGATGCTGACGCGCAACTATCCGGAAGCGGTGGAGCTGTTTACGGCCATGCGCCGGGAAACCGAGCTGGCACAAGTGAGCCGTTTGCTCGGTATGGTGCCGGTAGACACGCAGTGAGTGACGGTGCTGAAAAATAGCGTTTATATTTAATAAGTTTACAAAAGCATTGATGAATGGGCGCCCTTGGCGCCCTTTTTTTGTACTGTGTTTAAGTGAATGCTCCGGGGGCTGAAGAGGGCGGACTCATGTTTACTGATGTTGAATAGGGCGGTTGAATGTATGCAGTTATTTGATTGGTATTTTAATTTTTCAGGAAGAACGCAATTTGATTGTTTTCTGATACGGGCCCGTGCGCAACTAACATAAGTGTTGGGTTTTGTTGGGGGTTAATGGTTTCATTATTTTCGATTTAGGCTTGGTTGTTACCGTGTTTGTCCATGCGGCGTTCGCTGGCGCAGTGGGTTTAGAGCGTTTCCTCAAATAGTCATGGGCTAAAATCTGATTTTCAATTTTGTTTGCCTTATGTGAAGTCGGATTATTGGAACTTGATCGCGTTTTAGTCCACGAAAATAGGGACTGCGAGATGTGATTGTTTCCAGTTTTATATTAATTGCTGTCCGGGTTTCTAAATGCTTCGAGGCAGCACATAACTAATCATGAGGTTACAAGATGTCCAATGTATCGCTTGGCACGCCTAAAGTTTTTGTTCCGGAACTCCAGTTGGGTGGCCAAAGTTCTACCGGTCTTGTGAAAGATGTTGAACGCGTTAGCACGCTCGCTACGGATCTCGGTATTAAAGGGGCTGCACGAGAGGTTAATAAAACTGTGATGGGGGCAAAGGAGATTTCCGTTAACTCTGATGCGCTGGAAAAATTATTCGAGATGTTTGATCTGGTCTTCAAGGCCATGCGCAGCCTGTTGTCCGGCAGGTCATTCAGTTCTAACGCCGCGACGGTAGTACCGCATGCAGCAAAGGCGGAGAGTGGTATTGAAGTGTCTGTGGAGGGCGGGTTGAATTCCAAAGGGAAGCCGTCACCTGCTGTAAAGAAAGATGACCGGGTTTCCGGCGGCATTGTGGGTGTGAATATCAATGCAAATGGCTCCACGCAATTGAAGACTGCTGGCGATAATAATAAGTCGACGACAGTCACTGCGGGTAAGGACGCCAAGGTCAATGTTGATGCTGACGGTGCCGTGCAAGTTAAAGTCCCAGGCGATAATAAAGCGGCGACAGTCACGGTGGGCAAGGACGGTGATGTAAGCATCGGTGCTGACACCTCCATGCAAGTGAAGACTGCTGGCGATAATAATAAATCGATGACAGTCACTGCGGGTAAGGACGCCAAGGTCAATGTTGATGCTGACGGCGCTGTGCAAGTTAAAGCCCCAGGCGATAATAAAGTGGCGACAGTCACTGTGGGCAAGGACGGTAATGTCAAGGCCGACGCGAGTGGCAGCGCGCAGATGAAAATCACTGGTTTTAGCAATAGTTCGTCTGCGCAGACTGTCGGAAAGAGCGTTCAAAGGGATGTTGGCAGTGACGCGCAGGTGGGGACGTCGGGTGGTGATGCCCAGGTGCAGGTTATGCCAGATGGCAGTACGCAAGTGAGCGTTACAGCTGAGGAAGGTAAGCAGTTCAGGGTACGTGTGGAGGCTGGTGTCAACGTGCGGATTAGTTCGGAGGGGTGGGGGGAGAACCAACCAGTAACAATCCGTGACATTACCCCGAGGCAGTCGACGCATGCGGCGCTGGGTAAGCAGCCGGAGGCGGAAGTAAAGACCATTTCTCAGTTGAAGGCAGAGGCTAGAGTCGGTACTGAACCCAAGGTGAATGGCGAGTCGAACGGGGAGCAACAGGCTGAGGTAGCAGTCGGTGCAGAGCCGAAGGTCCAGATGCCGCCCACCCCAGAGCACAAGGTCGAGGTTGAGCCAGAGGTACAGGTGCCACCGACCCCGGAGCAAAAGGTCGAGGTAAAGGTCGAGGCTGAGCCAGAGGTACAGGTGCCACCGACCCCGGAGCAAAAGGTCGAGGTAAAGGTCGAGGCTGAGCCAGAGGTACAGGTGCCACCGACCCCGGAGCGCAAGGTCGAGGTAAAGGTCGAGGCTGAGCCAGAGGTACAGGTGCCACCGACCCCGGAGCAAAAGGTCGAGGTAAAGGTCGAGACTGAGCCGAAGGTACAGACGCCGGCCACTCCAGGGCCACAACCTTCGGACAAGGTTGATGCAGAGCCAACTGTAGAAGTGAAAACCCCCACCGCCCCTCGCAGGGTCATGAATCCCCGATTGGAAGGGGTAAGGGCCTGAGGTGCAGACGAGTCTTGATGTCAGCCGGCTCGTCTTAAAAGCTTGATGAGGGATCCAGCCTCCCCAATCACAGGTGCGATTGGGGAGGGCTGGTTGGGGGCAGCGTTTTTTCACTTATTCAATTTGGTTTCGGAGGGTTTATGACCTTTGCTGTCTTTGCTCCTCCTGTCGGCTGGGGGCGTTCACCGGACTACAGGCACGTTACCCACGCTACGGGACAGGCGGTTGCCAAGCCGACCACAAAGGGGGTCGGCTTTGAAGCTTCTCGGCGTCATTTTGGCGAGAATTTTGATACCAGCACCCATGCGGCGGTCATCAAGATGATGATGGCAACCTTTGGGTCAAGCCCGAAAGACATGTTTGCCCAATTCGTGCCGGTTGCCGGGGGGTACGCCATCACCATGAAAGACGAGTTCAAGGTGGTGATTTCCCAGCATGAACTCGAACAGACAAGGCGCGCCTCCCGCTTCACCGGTGCGGACAGCGGTGCCGTCGACAGCGCCAACGTCGCGCTCACCGCCTATGTCAAACGCAAGCAGGTTATGGGCGGCTATCACACTTTCGACGGCGCCTTGGCTGATACCTTGCAGGGTGAGACGACCCTGCGGTGCCTGCGGGGCATGGGCTTGTACGGACTGTCGCAATATGTTCCGACTCATCAGATGGTCGGGGATGGGGTGGCAGGTGTGCTTGAGACACATACCCGAGGCAGTGCGTTTGTCCTTGATGGCGTCAGGCACGACTACACCGAAAGGCGCCGTGTTGACCGAGGCTACGGCTACCGCTTGTTCAACGACAAAACCCCGCTCGAGAAGGCTTCGGCCAATCGCAATAACACGGTTGTTTCACAGATGCCGGTGGGCATGAAACCCAGAAATATATGGAGCGGCTTTTATCAAGGTGCCGAGGGCAATTGCGTCACGATATCGGCGATCAAGGCCGCGATGATGAAGTTTGGTCAGAATCCTGCGGGTATTTACAAAAACATCAGCGCTGTATCGGGCGGTTTTGAGGTGATCATGCGCGATGGCTTCAAGCTGTTTCTGAGTCATGAAGAGCGGCGCAAGGCCGAGCAGGGGTCAAACCTGGACGGTTCTGACCAGGCGCTCAAGGACGACGCCAACTTTTTATACGCCGTGAGCGCCAAGCGTGCGCAACTGGAAAACAACGACATGCGTGCTGGTCGCAGTTTTGAGGACGCCATGCACTCGTTGAATGACGGAGAAGCGCCAGGCCAGGCGTTGCGCAGATTGGGGTTGATTGCCCACGTGCGGCAGAGCACTGCGCAAGAGTTGGCCAAAGGCGCCATTGGCACGCTCGCTGACAATATGCATTCGGTGTTGGCAGTCAGCGGTTCGGTGGACAACTACGGCCAAAAGCTCGGCTTGACGTCATCGGGGTGGTCCGATAGAACAATGTGGGCATTGAAGCTGGTGTGAGGGCTACCTCAGCAGTTGCCGGAACCCCTCGATCGGCAAGGGGCGGCTATGCAAATAACCCTGGAACAGATGGCAGCCCAGTTTTTGCAGGAACGCCAGTTGCTCCGGGGTCTCCACGCCTTCGGCGATCACTTCCAGGTTCAGGCTGCGGGCCATTGCCACAATTGCACGGATGATTTCAGCGTCGTTGGGGTCATGGGTCGCGTCGCGCACAAAGGATTGGTCGATCTTCAGTGCATCCACCGGCAGGCGCTTGAGATAAGTGAGCGATGAATAGCCAGTACCGAAGTCATCCATCGCAAAGCTCACGCCGAGTTTTTTCAGGCGGCGCATTTTGCTGATGGTGTCGTCCAGGTTCTGGATCACGATGCCTTCGGTGATCTCCAGTTTCAAAAGGCTGAATGGCAACTGATGTTGCTTGAGGCTGCGCTCCACCCGCTCCACGAAGTCGTTCTGGCGAAACTGCCGGGGGCTGATGTTCACGCACAGGCTGAAATTCAGTGGGTCTACCAAGCCTTCGTGGATCAGTTGTTGAAAGGCCGCGCAGGCTTCATCCAGGATCCAGGTGCCCACCTCAAGGATCAGGCCGCTGTCTTCCAGCACCTTGATGAACTCGGAAGGTGACTGCGCACCCAGTTGGGGGTGTTGCCAGCGCACCAGGGCCTCGGCGCCGACGATCTTGTTGCCCCGTGCGTCCACCTGGGGTTGGTAATGCACACTGAATTCGCCACGTGACAAGGCCAGGCGCAAGTCTGTTTCCATGCGCAGGCGTTCACTGGCGGTTTTTTGCATGCTGTTGTGAAACATCTGCGTGGTGTTGCGCCCCGAATCCTTGGCGCGATACAGAGCGATGTCGGCACGTTTGAGCAGATCCGCTGGCGTTGAACCATGATCGGGAATCAGTGCTACGCCGATACTTGGCGTGACCTGCAGTCGATGACCGTCCAGGAACATCGGCTCCGAGAGCAGTTCACGCAGGGTATCGGCCAGCTCCTGCACTTGGGCGCTGACTTCCATGCGCGATCCCTCCAGGCCACTGAGCAGCACCACGAACTCATCGCCTCCCAGGCGCGCCACGGTGTCTTCCATGCGCACGCTGGCTTCCAGGCGTGCAGTGACAATCCTCAACACGGTGTCGCCCACCGGGTGGCCGAGGGAGTCGTTGATGTGCTTGAAGTGGTCGAGGTCAAGAAACAGCAGCGCGCCGCGCAGATTATGCCGCTTGAGCAGGGCGATCTGCTGGCTCAGGCGGTCCATCAGCAGGGCGCGGTTGGGCAGGTTGGTCAACGGGTCGTGATAGGCCAGGTGGCGGATCTGCGCCTGGGCGTTTTTCAGCAGGCTCACGTCGCGGGCGGTCAGCAACAGGCACGGGGTTTCATTCAGGGTGATGGGCTCCACCGAGACTTCCACCGCCAGCAACTCGCCGCGCTTGTTGTGCCAGAGCATTTCCAGATGATGAATGCGGCCCTTGATCTGCAACTCGGCCAGCAGCGCGGCGCGCTGGTTTTCATCGGCCCAGATGCCGATCTGATACAGGGTCAAGCCGATGGCTTCCTCGGCGCGATAGCCGGTCAGGCGGCAGAAGCCGTCGTTGACCTCCACATAGCGGCCGGTGTCGCGCTCAGTGATGGAAATGGCGTCGGGGCTGGAATGGAAGGCCTTGGCGAATTTCTCTTCGCTGGCCTTGAGCGCCGCTTCCGAGCGCTGCTGCTGGGTGATATCGCGCAGCGTGGTGACGATGCACGGCTGGTCACCCACCTTGATCAAGCGGCTGGAGATGACGCATGTCAGGGTCTGGCCGTTCTTGTGATGCACCACGATCGCCACATTGTTCAATGCCTGCTCGCGGATCATCCGCTCGATACGCTGCAGGCGCTTGCTCGACTCGTCCCATAGGCCAATCTGCTCGGCGCTTTTGTCGATGACCTCGGCGGCCGTCCAGCCAAAGGTCTGGGTAAACGCGGGGTTGATTTCGATAAACGCGCCGCCCTCCAGGCAGGTGACGCAGATCGGGTCCGGGCTGGCCTGGAACAGGCTGGCGAATTTTTCCTCGGAGGCGGTCAGGCGTTGTTCGCGTTCCACCTGGTCGGTGATGTCCAGCAACGTGCCGGCCATGCGCAGCGGCGCGCCGTGCTCATCACGGTACAGGCGGGCGCGGCTTTCGAGGTAGCGTGAGCTGCCGTCTTCCATGGGCACGCGATACGTCAGCTGATAATTGCCGGCCGGGCCTTCGCGCAGGGTGCGGTAGGCGTTGCGCATGCTCTCGCGCTCGTCATTGGGCATGCCATCGAAGAAGGCGTCAAAGGACTCGTGGAACGGCTCCGGCGGCAGGCCATGCAATTGGGCGGCGCGGGCCGAGCCATAGAGCATGCCGGTGGGGATGTGCCAGTCCCAGGTACCCAGTTGCGCTGAATCCAGGGCCAGGTCGAGGCGTTCCTGGCTGTCCTTGAGGGCCTGCTCGGCTATTTTGCGCTCGGTGGTGTCCAGAAAGGTACTGAGCAGGTAAGCCTCGCCGTCCAATTCCACCTTTTGTGCGCTGAGGGTGCCGTCGTGGATCTGGCCGTTGCTGGCGCAGAACTGCACCTCCATGGTGATGGGCAGGCCCTTGCGCTGGGTCGCCTTGACCAGTTGCGCACGCTGTTCCGGATGGCGCCACAGGCCCAGGTCCAGGGTGGTGCGGCCGATGGCATCGGCGACCGGCCAGCCGAAAAGCATCTCGAAATACTGGTTGGCCTCACTGATCAGTCCGTCGGACTGGCGAGTCAGCAAGACCATGTTGGGGCACAGGTGAAACAGCGTGGCGAAGCGTTTTTCCGAGTGGCTGAGGGCGTGCTCCCGTTCGCGCTGGCGGGTGGTCTCGCGGATCACCCCGATCATGCGCCGCCGCCCGGCTTTGTCAGGTGCCAGGCTGCCATTGATTTCCAGCCAGTGGTGGGTGCCGTCCGGCCACTGGATATGGTGATGCATCGCCTGTTCGAACGGCTCGCCGGCCAATACCGCGTGAAAGGCCCGCACCACGCGGGCGCGATCCTGTGGCGCGAGCAGGTCCAGATAGTCCAGGTCCTTGGGTAGCGGTTGGCGCGGGTCAAAGCCGAACAGCGCCTGGGTGCCCCGCGACCAGCTTATCCTGCCGGTGTCGATTTCCCAGCACCAGGCGCCCAGCCGGGCGGCATTGAGCGCGGCCAGCAGTTGCGGGGCGCTGTCCCAGCTTTGTTCCGCCTCTTGGGGGTCCAGGGCGTAAATGCGGGGCAGGGGTGGCAAGGAGTCGACGGGGTTGCGCATTATCAAAGGGCCTTGGCTCGATGGGCGTAAGGCGCGGTTCAGTTCAGACCTGGAGGCCGCACGGTTTCATGCCGGTATCCCTGGCAGATCGACCTGTGCATCCAATAGGCTCATGAAAGCCCGCGCAGCATTCGACAGCGTCCTTTCGGTGTGCACGATATAGCCTAGCTGGCGACTGAGTTGTATGCCCGGCAAAGCGATACTTGCCACCTGATCATCGAGCATGGTGCGCGGCAGGACGCTCCAGGCCAGGCCGATCGATACCATCATCTTGATCGTTTCCAGGTAGTTAGTGCTCATCGCGATATTTGGCGTGAGGCCCTGGGCCTCGAACAGCCGGCTGACAATATGGTGGGTGAAGGTGTTGCCGCCGGGGAACACCGCCGGGTGGCCGGCAATGTCGGCCAGGTTCACGTGGCCGTTGCTGATCAGGCTGTGCTCCGGCGCCACCACGAAGTCCAGCGGGTCGTCCCACACCGGAGTGGCACGCACCAGATGGTGGGGATCGGGTGCCAGGGTGATCACCGCCACTTCGGCGCGGCCGTGGAGGATTTCTTCGTAGGCCACTTCCGAATCGAGGAACTGAATATCCAGTGCCACATTCGGGTATTCCCGGGTGAATGCGCGCAGCACCGGCGGCAAACGATGCAGGCCGATATGGTGGCTGGTGGCCAGGGTCAGGCGCCCGCTGACTTCGCCGGTGAGGTTGGTGAGGGCGCGGCGCGTGTCGTCCAGCACGTTGAGGATCTGATAGGCGCGTGGCAGCAAGGCCCGTCCGGCCTCAGTCAGGCCGACTTCACGGCCCAGGCGGTCGAACAAACGCACTTTCAATTGTTGCTCCAGGCCGGCAATGCGCTTGCTGATGGCTGGCTGGGTCAGGTGCAGGCGTTCACCGGCACCGGAGAAGCTGCCGGTCTCGGCGATGGCGATAAAGGCATTGAGGTTGGCCAGGTCCATTCATGTATTCCAGTTGGTAATCCAAAGCATAAAAAATATGAATTTGAGTTATTTAATGTAGCGCCATACCATCAGCCTCACAAGCCAAAGGGTTATTGAAAAGCCCGGCATAGAGAAATACCGCTGATGAGGACCGACTGATGGCCGGCAAAACGCTTTACGACAAGCTTTGGGATTCCCATGAAGTGAAACGGCGCGACGATGGCTCGTCGCTGATCTATATCGACCGTCACATCATCCATGAAGTGACCTCGCCCCAAGCGTTCGAAGGCCTGCGGCTGGCCGGGCGCAAGCCTTGGCGCGTCGACTCCATCATCGCCACCCCGGACCACAACGTACCGACCACGCCTGAGCGCAAGGGCGGCATCGAAGCCATTGCCGACCAGGTGTCGCGTTTGCAGGTGCAGACCCTCGACGACTACTGCGACGAATATGGCATCACTGAATTCAAGATGAATGACGTGCGTCAAGGCATCGTGCACGTGATCGGCCCGGAGCAGGGCGCTACCTTGCCGGGCATGACCGTGGTCTGCGGCGACTCCCACACCTCCACCCACGGTGCGTTCGGCGCCCTGGCCCACGGCATCGGCACCTCCGAGGTGGAGCATGTGTTCGCCACCCAGTGCCTGGTCGCCAAGAAGATGAAGAACATGTTGGTTAAAGTCGAAGGCCAGTTGCCGTTCGGCGTGACCGCCAAGGACATCGTGCTCGCCGTGATCGGCAAGATCGGCACCGCCGGCGGTAACGGCCATGCCATCGAGTTTGCCGGCAGCGCGATTCGCGACCTGTCCATCGAAGGCCGCATGACCATCTGCAACATGTCCATCGAAGCCGGTGCCCGCGTGGGCATGGTGGCGGCGGACGAAAAGACCGTTGAATACGTCAAGGGCCGTCCATTTGCCCCACAAGGCAAGGACTGGGACGCCGCTGTCGAGGCCTGGAAAGACCTGGTCTCCGACGCCGATGCGATGTTCGACACCGTGGTCGAGTTGGACGCTGCCCAGATCAAGCCGCAGGTCAGTTGGGGCACTTCGCCGGAGATGGTCCTGGCCGTCGACCAGAACGTGCCCGACCCGGCCCGGGAAGCCGACCTGGTCAAGCGCGGCTCCATTGAGCGTGCCTTGAAGTACATGGGCTTGAAGGCCAACCAGGCGATTACCGACATTCAGTTGGATCGCGTGTTCATCGGTTCCTGCACCAACTCGCGGATCGAAGACCTGCGCGCCGCGGCAGTGATCGCCAAGGGCCGCAAAGTTGCCTCGACCATCAAGCAAGCCATCGTGGTGCCGGGCTCGGGCCTGGTCAAGGCGCAGGCTGAAGCCGAAGGCCTGGACAAGATCTTCCTCGAAGCCGGTTTTGAATGGCGTGAGCCAGGCTGCTCGATGTGCCTGGCGATGAACCCGGACCGTTTGGAGTCGGGTGAGCATTGCGCGTCCACTTCCAACCGTAACTTCGAAGGGCGCCAGGGCGCCGGTGGGCGTACCCACCTGGTCAGCCCGGCCATGGCCGCCGCCGCTGCCGTCAACGGTCGTTTCATCGACGTTCGCGAATTGATCTGAGGAATACCCGATGCGTGCTTTTACTCAACACACCGGCCTTGTCGCCCCTCTGGATCGCGCCAACGTCGACACAGACCAGATCATCCCCAAGCAGTTCTTGAAGTCGATCAAGCGCACCGGCTTCGGCCCCAACCTGTTCGACGAGTGGCGCTACCTGGACGTGGGCTACGCCTACCAGGACAACTCCAAGCGCCCGCTGAACAAGGACTTCGTGCTCAATGCCGAGCGTTATCAGGGCGCCAGCGTCTTGCTGGCCCGGGAAAACTTCGGTTGCGGTTCCAGCCGTGAACACGCGCCGTGGGCCCTGGAAGAGTATGGCTTTCGCAGCATCATCGCGCCGAGCTATGCCGACATCTTCTTCAACAACAGCTTCAAGAACGGCTTGCTGCCGATCATCTTGAGCGATGCTGAAGTGGACGAGTTGTTCAAGCAGGTTGAGGCCGAAGAGGGCTACCAACTGACCGTCGACCTGGCCGCGCAGACCGTGACCCGTCCCGATGGCAAGGTGTACCACTTTGAGGTGGATGCCTTCCGCAAGCACTGCCTGATCAACGGCCTGGACGATATCGGCCTGACCCTGCAGGACGGCGATGCGATTGCCGCGTTTGAGGCCAAGCACCGGGCGAGTCAGCCTTGGTTGTTTCGCGATTGATGTAGGTAGGCTCGCCGCTATCGGGGGCAAGCCCCCTCCCACATTTTGAGCTGCGAACACATTCAAGTGTGGGAGGGGGCTTGCCCCCGATGAGGCCAGTGTCAACAACACAAGTCCCAAGGAAACCGCCATGACCACCACCGCCCACACCCAAGTCGTGCAAAAACAATTCGGCGAGCAAGCCTCCGCCTACCTGAGCAGTGCCGTGCACGCCCAGGGCACCGAATTCGCGCTACTCCAGGCCGAACTGACCGGGCAGGGCAGTGCACGACTGCTGGACCTGGGCTGCGGTGCCGGTCATGTCAGCTTCCACGTCGCGCCCCTGGTCAAGGAAGTGGTCGCCTACGACCTGTCCCAACAGATGCTCGACGTGGTCGCCGCTGCTGCGACGGACCGTGGCCTGGGCAACATCCGCACCGTGAACGGCGCCGCTGAGCGCCTGCCGTTCGCCGATGGCGAGTTCGACTTCGTGTTCAGCCGCTACTCGGCCCACCACTGGAGCGACCTCGGCCTGGCCCTGCGTGAAGTACGCCGGGTGCTCAAGCCGGGTGGCGTGGCGGCCTTCGTCGACGTCTTGTCACCGGGCAGCCCGCTGTTGGACACTTACCTGCAAACCGTCGAAGTGCTGCGCGACACCAGCCACGTGCGCGACTACTCCGCCGCCGAGTGGATGCAGCAGCTCAGCGAGTCCGGCTTGCATGTGCGCACCAGCAGCCGCCAGCGTTTGCGCCTGGAGTACACCTCTTGGGTCGAGCGCATGCGCACGCCGCAGGTTCTGCGTGCCGCGATTCTTGAGCTGCAAACGGCGATGGGCCAGGAAGTGCGTGATTATTACGAAATTCAAGCCGACGGCACCTTCAGCACCGACGTGCTGGTGGTTTTCGCCGAACGCTGATTGATTTTTCCCGACCTGCCCACGGGCGGGTCGCTTGATGAAATGAGGAACGCATGAGCAAGCAGATTCTGATTCTCCCTGGCGACGGTATTGGTCCGGAAATCATGGCCGAAGCGGTCAAGGTGCTGGAACTGGCCAACACCAAGTACAGCCTGGGCTTCGAGCTGAGCCACGACGTGATCGGCGGCGCGGCCATCGACAAGCACGGCGTACCGCTGGCCGACGAGACCCTGGACCGCGCCCGCGCGGCCGACGCCGTATTGCTCGGCGCTGTGGGCGGCCCGAAGTGGGACAAGATCGAACGTGACATCCGCCCTGAGCGCGGCCTGCTGAAAATCCGCGCGCAACTGGGCCTGTTCGGTAACCTGCGCCCGGCGATCCTCTACCCGCAACTGGCCGATGCCTCGAGCCTCAAGCCGGAAGTGGTGGCAGGCCTGGATATCCTGATCGTGCGCGAGCTGACCGGCGGTATCTACTTCGGCTCGCCACGGGGCGTGCGCGAGTTGGAGAATGGCGAACGCCAGGCCTACGACACCCTGCCGTACAGCGAGAGCGAAATCCGCCGTATCGCCCGTGTCGGCTTCGACATGGCCCGCGTGCGTGGCAAGAAGGTCTGCTCGGTGGACAAGGCCAACGTACTGGCCTCCAGCCAACTGTGGCGCGAAATCGTCGAAGAAGTCGCCAAGGATTACCCCGACGTCGAACTGAGCCACATGTACGTCGACAACGCCGCCATGCAGCTGGTGCGTGCGCCGAAGCAGTTCGACGTGATCGTCACCGACAACCTGTTCGGCGACATCCTGTCCGACCAGGCGTCGATGCTCACCGGTTCCATCGGCATGCTGCCGTCGGCGTCCCTGGACACCAACAACAAGGGCATGTACGAGCCTTGTCACGGTTCGGCGCCGGACATCGCGGGCCAGGGTATTGCCAACCCGCTGGCGGCCATTTTGTCGGTGTCGATGATGCTGCGTTACAGCTTCAACCTGAGCGACGCGGCGGATGCCATCGAGAAAGCCGTGAGCCTGGTGCTGGATCAGGGTTTGCGCACCGGCGACATCTGGTCGCAGGGTTGCACCAAGGTCGGTACGCAAGAAATGGGCGACGCAGTAGTCGCCGCGCTGCGGAATCTGTAATCTCTCGGGCCCGCTTGCAGTTGTTGCTGCAAGGCGGCCCACTTTTTAACAAGGTGTAGTTGCGATGAAACGTGTAGGTCTGATCGGTTGGCGCGGTATGGTCGGTTCCGTGCTCATGCAGCGGATGCTGGAAGAGCAGGATTTCGATCTTATTGAGCCGGTGTTTTTCACCACTTCGAATGTGGGTGGCCAGGGGCCGTCCGTGGGCAAGGATATTGCTCCGCTCAAGGACGCCTACAACATTGAAGAGCTGAAAACCCTCGACGTGATTCTGACCTGTCAGGGTGGCGACTACACCAGCGAAGTCTTCCCCAAGCTGCGCGAAGCCGGCTGGCAGGGTTACTGGATCGACGCCGCCTCGAGCCTGCGCATGCAGGACGACGCGGTGATCATCCTCGACCCGGTGAACCGCAAGGTCATCGACCAGCAGTTGGACGCGGGCACCAAGAACTACGTCGGCGGCAACTGCACCGTCAGCCTGATGCTGATGGGCCTGGGCGGCTTGTTCGAAGCCGGCCTGGTCGAGTGGATGAGTGCCATGACCTATCAGGCGGCCTCGGGTGCCGGCGCACAGAACATGCGCGAGCTGATCAAGCAGATGGGCGCGACCCACGCCGCCGTCGCCGATCAACTGGCCGACCCGGCCAGCGCGATCCTCGACATTGACCGCCGCGTGGCCGAAGCCATGCGCAGCGATGCCTACCCGACTGAAAACTTCGGCGTGCCGTTGGCCGGTAGCCTGATCCCGTGGATCGACAAGGAACTGCCGAACGGCCAGAGCCGCGAAGAGTGGAAGGCCCAGGCCGAGACCAACAAGATCCTCGGCCGCTTCAAGAGCCCGATCCCGGTAGACGGCATCTGCGTGCGTATCGGCGCGATGCGCTGCCACAGCCAGGCGCTGACCATCAAGCTGAACAAAGACGTGCCGATTGCCGATATCGAAGCGTTGATCAGTCAGCACAACCCTTGGGTCAAGCTGGTGCCGAACAACCGTGATATCAGCATGCAGGAGCTGAGCCCGACCAAGGTCACCGGCACCCTGAATGTACCGGTGGGCCGTCTGCGCAAACTGAACATGGGCAGTCAGTTCCTTGGTGCATTCACCGTGGGCGACCAGCTGCTGTGGGGCGCGGCCGAACCGCTGCGCCGCATGTTGCGGATTTTGCTGGAGCGTTGATCGCGTAAGGCAATGAGAGAAACCCGCGTTCTGGTGACAGGCGCGGGTTTTTTGTTGTTTGGTCGGGCCTCATCGGGGGGCAAGCCCCCTCCCACACTCGAACGGGTTCGCAGGTCAAAATGTGGGAGGGGGCTTGCCCCCGATGAGGCCATCAGCCCCACCACAAACCCCAGCTTAATTGCCTCACCCCCCACCACCCGGTAAAGTGCCGCTCCCCCCGCAATGCCCGAGGCAGCCCCCATGACCCAGACCTTTGAAATCGCCGTGATCGGCGCCACCGGCACCGTCGGTGAAACCCTGGTGCAGATCCTCGAAGAGCTGGATTTTCCGGTAGGCACCCTGTATTTGCTGGCGGGCAACAACTCGGCCGGCGCCTCCGTGCCCTTTCGCGGCAAGAATGTGCGGGTCAAGGAAGTCGACGAATTTGACTTCAGCAAGGCGCAGCTGGCGTTCTTTGCGGCGGGGCCGGCTGTCACCCTGAGTTTTGCGCCGCGTGCCACGGCGGCGGGGTGCTCGGTGATCGACTTGTCCGGTGCGTTGCCGGCCGAACAGGCGCCGCAGGTGGTGCCGGAGGCCAATGCCCACGTGCTGGAAGGCCTGAAGAAGCCGTTCCAGCTCGGCAGCCCGAGCCCGTCTGCGACCAACCTGGCGGTGGTGCTGGCGCCTTTGCGGGGCTTGCTGGATATCCAGCGGGTGAGCGTCACCGCCAGCCTGGCGATGTCGGCCCAGGGGCGTGAAGCCGTCAGCGAACTGGCCCGGCAAACCGCCGAGCTGCTGAATATGCGCCCGCTGGAGCCGAAGTTCTTTGATCGGCAGGTCGCCTTCAACCTGTTGGCGCAGGTCGGTACGCCGGATGCCCAGGGGCATACGACCCTGGAAAAACGCCTGGTCCACGAGTTGCGTGCAGTGCTGGGATTACCTTTGCTAAAGATTTCCGCAACCTGCGTTCAAGCCCCGGTGTTTTTTGGCGATAGCCTGACAGTGTCCCTGCAACTGGGGGCGGCGGTCGATCTGGTTGCGGTGAGCCGCGCACTTGACGCTGCGCCGGGCATCGAGCTCGTGGATGAAGGGGATTTTCCTACAGCAGTCGGCGATGCAGTGGGCCAGGATGTGGTCTATGTCGGTCGCGTCCGGGCAGGCGTGGATGACCCGGCGGAACTAAATCTGTGGCTGACGTCAGATAACGTACGCAAAGGCGCCGCACTGAATGCCGTACAGCTGGCGCAGTTGTTGATAAAAGGCCTTGCGTAAAAGATACTTGGCGGCAATTTGTAGATTGATTCTAGCCAGGCGCTATGCTTGGCCCCAGGCAGGAAAAGTTGCGCGTCGGTGACCTATCGGCTCGCCATGCCTTATGGCAGCGGTTACCAACCTTCTCGCAGGCCGGGGAGTGTTCAAACAAAGGATGAGGCTATGGTTCAAGTTCGCAAGCTGGTGTTAGCAATAGCGGCCGCCTCGGCGCTGTCCTCCGGTATGGCGCAGGCGCTGCAGCTGGGGGAGATGACCCTCAAGTCGAAGTTGAATCAGCCGTTGGCGGTGGAAATCGAATTGCTCGATGTCGGTGGCCTCACCGCTACCGAGATCACGCCAAGCCTGGCGTCTGCCCAGGCGTTTGTGGATGCCGGCGTCGATCGCCAGGCGTTTCTCAATGACCTGACGTTCACCCCGGTGATCAACCCCAATGGCCGCAGCGTGGTGCGCGTCACCTCCAGCAAGCCGTTGCCGGACTCCTACGTACGTTTTCTGTTGCAGGTGCAATGGCCTAATGGCCGTTTGATGCGTGACTACAGCGTCTTGCTCGACCCGGCCAAGTTCGACCAGTCGGCACCCGCAGCTGTCGCGCCTGCGCCGCGTCTGGCTGCTCCGGCCAGCACCGCGACCGCAGCGAGCAAACCGGCACAACACACCACCACCTCCCGCGACACCCTGTGGGAAATTGCCGCGAAGCACCGCAATGGCGGCTCCGTGCAGCAGACCATGCTGGCGATCCAGGCGCTGAACCCGGATGCGTTCATCGACGGCAATATCAACCGTCTGAAAACCGGCCAGGTCCTGCGCCTGCCGGATGCCGTACAAAGCACCGCGCTGCCGCAACCCCAGGCAATTGCTGAGGTCAGCGCGCAAAATGCCGCCTGGCGTCAGGGTCGACGCGCCGCCACCAATCCGGCAGCGGGCAAACAGCAACTGGACGCCACCAAGCGCACCCAGGCAGGCAACGCGCCTGCAAGCACCAACGCCAAGGACAACTTGAGCCTGGTGTCGGCCGAAGCCGCCAAGAAGGGCGCCAAGGGCAAGGCGGGCGACAGTGCGGCACTCAGCGACAAGCTGGCGATGACCCAGGAGCAACTGGACACCACCCGACGCGACAACGAAGAGCTGAAAAGCCGCGCGGCAGACCTGCAAAGTCAGTTGGACAAGCTGCAAAAACTGATTCAACTGAAAAACGATCAACTGGCGCGTTTGCAGGCTGAAAAGGGTGTTCCGGCTGCTCCGGCGACTGCAGCAATGCCTGCGCAGTTGGCAGGCGAGCCATCCACTGCACCTGCTACGCCCGATGCCGTCACCCCTGCACCCGTCGCGCCAGCGCCTGAACCGGTCAAGACAGGTGTGGCACCGGCCAGCCCCGACGGCAAATTCAACGAACTGCTGACCAACCCGATCGTACTCGGTGTGATCGGGGGCGCAGCGGGCCTGTTGGTGTTGTTGCTCCTGTTGTTGTGGGCGCGCCATCGCAATGCGCGCCGCGAAGAGGAAAAACACTTGCGCATGGCGCGGGCCCTGGCTGAAGAGCCGGAGTTCACCTCGAACCTCCATGACGACCTGCCGCCAAGCAGCTTCGAAGGCCTGGAGACGCCGCCGCCCAGCGTAAAGCTGGCCGCCGCACCGGCCCCGGCTCCGGTGGTTGAGCCGGCGCCTGTTGTGCCGACCGTTGCTTCCGTACTGGCGCCGCTGGCTGTTGCCGTGGCTCCGGTGAACTCAAACGATGCGCTGGCCCAAGCCCAGTCCCATATCGACCGTGGTCACCTGAACCAGGCCGCCGACGTGCTGGAGCAAGCGATCAAGCATGAGCCCAAGCGCAGCGACCTGCGCTTGAAGCTGATGGAAGTCTACGGCCTGCAAAACGACAAGGACGGCTTCGTGACCCAGGAGCGTCAACTCGTGGCCAATGGTGAAAACCATGCCCAGGTCGAACAGCTCAAGAGTCGCTTCCCGGCCATGGCGGTGTTGGCGGCGGGTGTTAGCGCCGCAGTGGCTGCAGCTGCCCTGGACGCTCAATACGTCAAGGATTTGCTGGAAGACAAGCCGGCTGCTCCTGCGCCCGAGGCCTTCGACACCGATTTCGATCTGAGCCTCGACGAGCTTGAGCAGGCGTCCCCGGCCGAGGTCAAGGACGATCAGCAGACGTTCGAGTCGCTGCTGCAGCAGCAGACCGAAGCCAAGGCCAGCCCGGATGACCTGTCGGACTTCGATCTGGACCTGCAACTGGATGCCCCCGCTTCGGCACAATCCGATGACGACTTCCTCTCGGGCCTGGAAGAGCAGATGAAGGACGTGCCGGCCGTCGAGCCGCCGACCCTCACGCCTGCGGCGCTGGATGACTTCGATTTGCCAGAAGATTTCGACCTGTCCCTGGCCGATGAGCCGGAAGCCGCCGCCAAGCCCGATGCGTTCACGTCGGAGCTGGATGATGTCAACGCCGAGCTGGATCGCTTGTCCCAGAGCCTGGAGCATCCATCCATCGAGCCGTCTTTCACCGCAGAAGATGCGGCGCAGGGCGATGATGAGCCGGAATTCGACTTCCTCTCCGGCACGGATGAGGTGGCCACCAAGCTCGACCTCGCCCAGGCCTATATCGACATGGGGGATGCGGACGGTGCTCGGGATATCCTTTCCGAAGTGTTGACCGAAGGTGATGAGGTTCAACGCGGCGAGGCCAAGGAAATGCTCGGCCGGTTGGCGTAACAGCCCGTTGTTCAAACAGCGGCGACCTTCGGGTCGCCGTTTTGCTTTTGTGGGCTCCCCTGCAAACCGGCATAATGGCCGCCTTCGCGCAACTCATCAGGCTCTCAGTTCTTGGCAAATATAGATAACCCGACCGCCGAAATGGCGGCCGCAGGCTTTTACCGCATCGCCTTGGGCGTGGAATACAAGGGCTCGCGCTATCGCGGCTGGCAGCGTCAGGCGTCCGGCGTGCTGACGGTGCAGGAGACCCTGGAAAACGCCCTGTCGAAAGTCGCCGATTCACCCGTATCGCTGATGTGTGCCGGGCGTACCGACGCCGGTGTGCATGCGTGTGGCCAGGTGGTGCACTTCGATACTCAGGCCGAGCGGTCAATGAAGGCCTGGGTGATGGGCGCAAATATCAATTTGCCCCATGACGTCAGCGTCAGTTGGGCCAAGGTCATGCCGGCGCACTTTCATGCGCGTTTCAAGGCCATCGCCCGGCGCTATCGCTATGTGATCTACAACGACCAGATCCGCCCGGCGCACCTCAACGAAGAAATCACCTGGAACCACCGTCCGTTGGACGCCGAGCGCATGGCCGAGGCCGCGCAGCACCTGGTGGGTGTGCATGATTTCAGCGCCTTCCGTGCTGGCCAGTGCCAGGCCAAGTCGCCGATCAAGGAAGTCCACCACCTGCGGGTGACCCGCCACGGCAAGATGATCGTGCTGGATATCCGCGCCGGGGCCTTCCTGCATCACATGGTGCGCAACATCGCCGGGGTGCTGATGACCATTGGTACCGGCGAGCGCCCGGTGGAGTGGGCCAGGGAAGTGCTGGAAAGCCGCGTGCGTCGCACGGGTGGGGTTACGGCACATCCGTTCGGCCTGTACCTGGTGGATGTGGAGTACCGCGACGAGTTCGAGTTGCCGGAGCGCTTCATCGGGCCACACTTCCTCACAGGTTTCAGCGAACTTGGCGGCTGACGCCTGGAATAGCTTTTGTTACCATCCGGGACTTTCTCGGTCCAACCCTGGAGTTTCCACGACATGTCAGCCGTTCGCAGCAAGATTTGCGGGATTACCCGCATAGAAGACGCGCTGACGGCGGTCGAGGCAGGGGCGGATGCCATCGGTTTCGTGTTTTATGCCAAGAGCCCGCGGGCGGTGAATGTGGTGCAGGCGCGGGCGATCATCGCGGCGTTGCCGCCATTCGTGACCACCGTGGGTTTGTTCGTTAACGCCAGCCGCTGCGAACTCAACGAAACCCTGGATGCCGTACCCTTGGACATGTTGCAGTTCCATGGCGACGAAACGCCTGAGGAATGTGAAAGTTACCAGCGGCCGTATATCAAGGCGCTGCGCGTCAAGGCCGGGGATGATATCGCGGCGGCGTGTTCCGCCTACGGCAGTGCCCGCGGGATTTTGCTGGACACCTATGTCGAAGGCGTACCCGGCGGTACGGGCGAAGCGTTCGACTGGTCGCTGATTCCCGCAGGCTTGAGCAAGCCGATCATCCTGGCCGGCGGGCTCAACCCCGCAAATGTCGGGGCGGCAATCGAACAGGTGCGGCCGTATGCCGTGGATGTCAGCGGCGGGGTGGAGCAGGGCAAGGGCATCAAGGATCACAGCAAGATTCGCGCATTCATGCAGGCCGTGCGCAACAGCAGTGGTGCAATGTGACGGCTGGCAGTCTGCCGCCGTCCATAACTACCACTGTGTAAAACAGCCCGGCGCCGCCTGTGGTGGCCCGGAAACGAAGTGGCAACCCTGCGCTGGCAGGTTGTCTGGAAGGCTGAGGATACAGGCAGGAAAAGGCCGGTCGAACGTCTGACCCCGTCCAGCCTGTGTCATCGCCACATATGAATTTAGCTCAAGGGCATACGCGGGGCTGTGTTCAAGCCACCGGTACTGGAGAAAGAAAGCATGAGCAACTGGTTAGTAGACAAACTGATCCCTTCGATCATGCGTTCCGAGGTGAAGAAAAGCTCGGTTCCTGAAGGTCTGTGGCATAAGTGCCCGTCCTGCGACGCGGTGCTGTACCGCCCGGAGCTGGAAAAGACCCTGGACGTTTGCCCCAAGTGCAACCACCACATGCGTATCGGCGCTCGCGCCCGCATCGATATCTTCCTGGACGCCGAAGGCCGTAACGAACTGGGTGCCGACCTGGAGCCGGTTGACCGTCTGAAGTTCCGCGATGGCAAGAAGTACAAGGACCGCCTGGTCGCCGCGCAGAAGCAGACCGGTGAGAAAGACGCACTGATTTCCGTCAGCGGCAAGCTGCTGGGCATGCCGGTCGTGGTGTCGGCGTTCGAGTTCTCCTTCATGGGCGGCTCCATGGGTGCCATCGTCGGTGAGCGCTTTGTCCGCGCCGCCAACTACGCCCTGGAAAACCGTTGCCCGATGATCTGCTTCGCCGCTTCCGGCGGTGCGCGCATGCAGGAAGCCCTGATCTCCCTGATGCAAATGGCCAAGACTTCTGCGGTGCTGGCGCGTCTGCGCGAAGAAGGCATCCCGTTCATCTCCGTGCTGACCGACCCGGTCTACGGTGGCGTATCCGCCAGCCTGGCCATGCTGGGTGACGTGATCGTCGGCGAGCCCAAGGCGCTGATCGGCTTTGCCGGCCCCCGCGTGATCGAGCAGACCGTGCGTGAAAAACTGCCGGAAGGTTTCCAGCGCAGCGAGTTCCTGCTGGAGCACGGCGCGATCGACCTGATCATCCCGCGCGGTGAGTTGCGTCCACGCCTGGGTAACCTGCTGGCGCAAATGATGGGCCTGCCGACCCCGGTGTACGTCGCGCCTAAAGTCGAGCCGATCGTCGTACCGCCGGTGCCTGCAAACCTATGACCCAACGTACCCTGGGCGAATGGCTCGCCTACCTTGAGCAGTTGCATCCGTCCGCCATCGACATGGGCCTGGAGCGCTCGCAACAGGTAGCGGCCCGCCTTGGGTTGGGCCGCCCGGCGCCGCGTGTGATCACGGTGACCGGTACCAACGGCAAAGGCTCTACCTGCGCCTTTGTCGCGGCGCTGCTGCAGGCCCAGGGGCTGAAAGTCGGCGTCTATAATTCCCCGCACCTGCTGCGTTATAACGAGCGGGTGCAGCTCAATGGTGTCGAAGCCACCGACGAGCAACTCTGCGAAGCCTTCGCCGCACTCGATGCGGGCCGGGGCGAGATCTCCCTGACCTACTTCGAGATGGGCACCCTGGCGGCGTTCTGGCTGTTCGAGCGTGCGCAACTGGATGTGGTGGTGCTGGAAGTCGGTCTGGGTGGGCGCCTGGACACGGTCAACGTGGTCGATGCCGACTTGGCATTGGTCACCAGTATTGGTGTGGACCACGCCGACTACCTGGGTAATACCCGTGAGTCCGTGGCCTATGAAAAGGCTGGGATCTTCCGCCAGGGCAAGCCGGCGCTGTGTGGTGATATTGACCCGCCGTACACCTTGCTGGACAAGGTGCGTGAGCTGGATTGCCCATTTTTCCTGCGGGGCCGCGAATTCAACCTCGAGATCGGTGATCAGCACTGGCAATGGCGTGGGCGCGATGCCCGTGGCCAGGCCGTCGAGTTGCGCGATTTGCCGCTGCTGAACCTGCCGATGGAAAACGCCGCGCTGGCGCTGCAAGCGTATCTGTTGCTTGATCTGCCGTGGAAGGTCGAGCAGATCTCGGCCACCTTGCTGGCGACTCGCGTGGTGGGGCGTCTGGACCGTCGTGAATTCGAATGGCAGGGCAAGCGGCTAAACCTGATGCTGGATGTGGGGCATAACCCCCATGCGGCCGAGTACCTGGCGCAGCGTCTGTCGCGTACGCCGCCGGTCGGCCAACGCCTTGCCGTATTCGGTCTGCTGGCCGATAAGGACCTGGACGGTGTGGTCGCACCCTTGCTGGGTCGTGTCCAGGCCTGGGCTGTTGCGCCGCTGGATACGCCGCGCAGCCGTCCGGCCGCCGAGCTGGAAGTGGCCTTGCAGAACCTTGCTGTGCCCGTGACGTCGTATGCAAGCGTCACCGATGCCCTTGAAGCACAGTGCGCCATTGCCACGCCCGATGATGAGATTCTGTTGTTCGGGTCATTTTATTGTGTTGCCGAGGCGCTTGAGTGGTTGGCCCGGCGCTCCACGGAGGAAGCTGCACATGGCATTACTGGATAGCGCATACAAGCAGCGAATGGTCGGTGCCCTGGTGCTGGTTGCATTGGCGGTGATCTTCCTGCCAATGCTGTTTTCCCGTCAGGACGAAGAGCGTCAGGTCGTCGTCGAGGCGCCGGCCGCGCCCCAGGCGCCCGCAGTGCCTCAGGTGCAGGTTCAGCCGGTGGTGGTGCCTGAGCCCCAGGCGTTGCCTGAGGACGAGCCCGTGCCGACCAATGATGAGGTGGCCGCACAGCAGGCACCGTCGATGCCGGTACAGCCAAGTGTGCCGGTGGTGAAGCCGGCGCCTGCGCCGACTGTAGCGGCCAAGCCTGCTGCGCCCGCACCTGCGCCCAAGCCGGTTGCGCCGCAGCCTGCCGCGCCAGGCAAGCCGGACGTCGGCCAGAGCCGCATCGATCCGAATGGCTTGCCGATCAGTTGGTCGATCCAGGTGGCCAGCCTGGGTAACCGCGAGGGGGCCGACGCGTTGCAGAAGAAGCTGCGTAGCCAAGGCTACAACGCCTATATTCGTAGTGCCGATGGCAAGAACCGCGTGTTTATCGGACCGCTGATCGAGCGTGCCGAGGCCGATCGCCTGCGCGATTTGCTGGATCGCCAGCAGAACCTCAAGGGTTTCGTGACCCGGTTCCAGCCTGAGCGCGGTTGATTTCGCAGCGGTTTGAGTTTGAAATGCGTTCAAGTGTGGGAGGGGGATTACCCCTCCCACAGTTGTTTTGGGGTGTGCTTGAAATTGGATTCACTCGTCCCAAACTACTGATTTGCAAGGCAGCCACAATCACAGCTTACCGACAGCCCGACGCTCTGCTAAAATGCGCCGCCTCATCTGTCCGTAGGCTCCAACGTGCCATTTACCTGGGTTGATTGGGCGATTGTTGCAATCGTCGCCATCTCCGCTTTGATCAGTCTAAGCCGCGGCTTCGTCAAAGAAGCACTGTCGTTGCTGACCTGGATCATCGCAGGAGTCGTAGCCTGGATGTTCGGTGGTTCATTGTCGGTCTACCTGGCCGGATACATCGAGACACCTTCGGCTCGCGTCATCGCGGGCTGCGCCATCATGTTCATCGCCACGCTGCTGGTGGGGGCAATGGTCAATTATCTTATTGGCGAGTTGATACGTGTCACCGGCCTCTCCGGGACCGATCGATTTCTCGGCATGGCCTTCGGCGCCGCGCGTGGCGCGCTGCTGGTGGTCGTGGCGGTCGGGCTGTTGAGCCTGGGGCCGGTACAGCAGGATTCGTGGTGGCAGGAGTCGGTACTCGTGCCAAAATTTCTATTGGTTGCAGACTGGTCCAAGAACCTCATTCTGGGGTGGAGCAGTCAGTGGCTGGCCAGCGGAATCAGCGTACCCGCTGATCTTCCGTTCAAGGAACACCTCTTGCCGGCCAAAACGCCTCAGTAAGTTGTGTTCAGTCAAGATTCATTAAGTAGGGGTTGCGTCGCATGTGTGGCATCGTCGGTATCGTCGGTAAGTCGAACGTCAATCAGGCGCTGTATGACGCGCTAACCGTCCTCCAGCACCGCGGCCAGGACGCTGCCGGTATTGTGACCAGCCACGACGGCCGGTTATTCCTGCGCAAGGACAATGGCCTGGTACGTGACGTGTTTCATCAGCGTCACATGCAGCGCCTGGTCGGGCACATGGGTATTGGCCATGTGCGTTATCCGACTGCCGGTAGCTCGACTTCGGCCGAAGCTCAACCGTTCTACGTCAACTCGCCTTACGGCATTACCCTGGCGCACAACGGCAACCTGACCAACGTTGAACAACTGGCCAAGGAGATTTACGAGTCTGACCTGCGCCACGTCAACACCAGCTCCGACTCGGAAGTGCTGCTCAACGTGTTCGCCCACGAGCTGGCCCAGCGCGGCAAGCTGCAGCCGACCGAAGAAGACGTATTCGCTGCAGTGACTGACGTGCATAACCGTTGCGTCGGTGGTTACGCGGTAGTGGCCATGGTCACCGGCTATGGCATCGTCGGTTTCCGCGACCCGCACGGCATCCGTCCGATCGTGTTCGGCCAGCGCCACACCGACGAAGGCGTCGAGTACATGATCGCTTCCGAAAGCGTGTCCCTGGACGTGCTGGGCTTTACCCTGATCCGCGACCTCGCGCCAGGCGAAGCGGTGTACATCACCGAAGACGGCAAGCTGCACACCCGCCAGTGCGCCGTGGCTCCGAAACTCACCCCGTGCATCTTCGAACACGTCTACCTGGCGCGTCCGGATTCGATCATCGACGGCGTTTCGGTCTACAAGGCGCGCCTGCGCATGGGCGAGAAGCTGGCCGAGAAGATCCTGCGCGAGCGTCCCGAGCACGATATCGACGTGGTGATCCCGATCCCGGACACCAGCCGTACCGCTGCGTTGGAGCTGGCCAACCACCTGGGCGTCAAGTTCCGCGAAGGCTTCGTGAAGAACCGCTACATTGGCCGCACGTTCATCATGCCGGGCCAGGCAGCGCGCAAGAAGTCGGTACGCCAGAAGCTCAATGCCATCGAGCTGGAGTTCCGTGGCAAGAACGTGATGCTGGTGGATGACTCCATCGTGCGTGGCACCACCTGCAAGCAAATCATCCAGATGGCCCGCGAAGCCGGTGCGAAGAACGTCTACTTCTGTTCCGCAGCGCCTGCCGTGCGTTACCCGAACGTGTACGGCATCGACATGCCGAGCGCCCACGAGCTGATCGCACACAACCGTTCGACCCAGGACGTGGCCGACCTGATCGGCGCCGACTGGCTGATCTACCAGGACCTGCCAGACCTGATCGAAGCGGTCGGCGGTGGCAAGATCAAGATCGAGCAGTTCGATTGCGCCGTGTTTGACGGCAAGTACGTGACTGGCGACGTTGACGAGGCCTACCTGAACAAGATCGAGCAGGCGCGTAACGACTCGTCGAAGATCAAGACCCAGGCGGTCAGCGCGATCATCGACCTGTACAACAACTGAGTGACAACCGGCCCTGAGGGGCCGGTTTTGTATCTTAAATAAAGAATTGAGTAAGGAGTGGCAGCATGAGTCAGGAATGGGATGCCGGTCGGTTGGACAGCGACCTCGATGGCGTAGCTTTCGATACCCTGGCTGTGCGTGCCGGCCAGCACCGCACCCCGGAAGGTGAGCACGGTGATCCGATGTTCTTCACCTCCAGCTACGTGTTCCGTACTGCGGCTGATGCCGCTGCGCGCTTTGCTGGCGAAGTGCCGGGCAACGTGTATTCGCGTTACACCAACCCGACCGTGCGCGCGTTCGAAGAGCGTATCGCGGCGCTGGAAGGCGCTGAGCAGGCGGTTGCAACGGCGACCGGCATGGCAGCCATCCTGGCGGTGGTGATGAGTCTGTGCAGCGCTGGCGACCATGTGCTGGTGTCGCGCAGCGTGTTCGGTTCGACCATTAGCCTGTTCGAGAAGTACTTCAAGCGCTTCGGCATTCAAGTGGACTACGTGCCCCTGGCGGACCTGTCCGGCTGGGATGCGGCGATCAAGGCCAACACCAAGCTGCTGTTCGTCGAGTCGCCGTCCAACCCATTGGCCGAACTGGTGGATATCGCGGCGTTGTCCGAAGTGGCGCACGCCAAGGGCGCAATGCTGGTGGTCGACAACTGCTTCTGCACCCCGGCGCTGCAACAGCCGTTGAAGCTGGGCGCGGATATCGTTGTGCACTCGGCCACCAAGTTCATCGACGGCCAGGGCCGTTGCATGGGCGGTGTGGTGGCGGGGCGCAGCGAGCAGATGAAGGAGGTCGTCGGCTTCCTGCGCACCGCTGGCCCTACCTTGAGCCCGTTCAATGCCTGGATCTTCCTCAAGGGCCTGGAGACCCTGAGTCTGCGCATGAAGGCCCACTGCGCCAACGCCCAGGCGCTGGCCGAGTGGCTGGAGCAGCAGGGCGGTATCGAGAAGGTGCACTACGCAGGCCTCAAGAGCCACCCGCAACACGAACTGGCCCAGCGTCAGCAGCGCGGTTTCGGTGCTGTGGTGAGCTTTGAAGTCAAGGGCGGCAAAGAGGGCGCCTGGCGCTTTATCGATGCAACACGCCTGATCTCCATCACCGCCAACCTGGGTGACAGCAAGACCACCATTACCCACCCGAGCACCACCTCCCACGGTCGCCTGGCGCCGCAGGAGCGTGAGGCAGCGGGTATCCGTGACAGTCTGATCCGCATCGCCGTAGGCCTGGAAGACGTGGCTGACTTGCAAGCTGACCTGGCTCGCGGGCTGGCAGCCTTGTGATCGAGTGGTCCATGGAGGCTGCGGCGGCCAGTAACGGGCGTGTTGCGCTGGTGACGGGGGCGGCACGGGGCATTGGCCTCGGGATTGCCGCGTGGCTGATCAGCGAAGGTTGGCAGGTGGTGTTGACCGACCTGGACCGCGAGCGCGGTTCCAAGGTGTCCAAGGTGCTGGGAGACAACGCCTGGTTTATCAGCATGGACGTGGGCGACGAGAAGCAAGTCGCCCAGGGTGTTGCCGAGGTGTTGGGGCAGTTTGGGCGCCTGGACGCGTTGGTCTGCAACGCGGCGGTGGCCGACCCGCGCAATATCACCCTGGAAAGCTTGGACCTGGCGTACTGGAACCGAGTGCTCGCGGTGAACCTCAGTGGGCCGATGTTGTTGGCCAAACACTGTGCGCCTTATCTGCGTGCCCACGGCGGTGCCATCGTCAACCTGGCGTCGACCCGGGCTCGGCAGTCTGAGCCGGACACCGAGGCCTATGCGGCGAGCAAGGGTGGCTTGTTGGCCCTGACGCACGCCCTGGCGATGAGCCTGGGGCCGGAAGTGCGGGTCAACGCGGTCAGCCCCGGCTGGATCGATGCGCGTGACCCGGCGGCCCGGCGTGCCGAGCCGTTGAGTGACGCCGATCACGCCCAGCATCCGGCGGGTAGGGTGGGGGCCGTGGAAGATGTGGCGGCGATGGTGGCATGGCTGCTGTCGCGCCAGGCGGGGTTTGTCACCGGGCAAGAGTTTGTCGTGGACGGTGGCATGAGCAAGAAGATGATTTACAGCGAGTAGGGTGGATAGCCGTCTTGAAGCAATTTTGTCTTTTTCAGAAAAACTTCAAGCGGGCTATTGACTTAGGTCCGCTACCTGCGTAAATTTCGCGGCCTCAACGAAGCAAAGGGTGATTAGCTCAGCTGGGAGAGCATCTGCCTTACAAGCAGAGGGTCGGCGGTTCGATCCCGTCATCACCCACCACTTCTTGAGAGTTTTGCTTCAGTGCAAGACGCAACGTTAAAGGTTGCACCGACGCGCAGCGGTAGTTCAGTCGGTTAGAATACCGGCCTGTCACGCCGGGGGTCGCGGGTTCGAGTCCCGTCCGCTGCGCCATATTTTCCAGGTTCGAGTTGTCGGGCTTGAGATTGAACAGCCAAGGCTGATCGGTCAGATGTTTAAAGACGGTTGAGGCTTTATGTTCAGCCGGTCAAGCGATACGCAGCGGTAGTTCAGTCGGTTAGAATACCGGCCTGTCACGCCGGGGGTCGCGGGTTCGAGTCCCGTCCGCTGCGCCATATCTGCCTCAAGGCCCACTGAACGCCTTGGAGCACAAAGTAAGCCTCTGGCTACTTTGATCCGATAGCAAAGACCCTGGTCGAAAGACCGGGGTTTTTTGTGTCTGCGATTTGATAATGCAACCTGGAGGAGCCCGCAAACGAGCTCCTGCAGGTTCGAGTCAGAATCCCAATTTGTCGCGTAGCCCATAGTACCAGGCGCCCATTGCCGCAAACGGTGTGCGCAACAGTTGCCCGCCCGGGAACGGGTAGTGTGGCAGGTCGGCAAACGCGTCAAAACGCTCTGCCTGGCCTCGCAGTGCCTCCGCCAGTACCTTGCCCGCCAGGTGCGTATACGTCACGCCATGGCCGCTGCAGCCCTGTGAGTAGTAGATGTTGTCGCCCAGGCGACCTACCTGCGGCAAGCGCGACAGGGTCAGCAGGAAGTTTCCGGTCCAAGCGTAGTCAATCTTCACGTCTTTGAGCTGTGGGAAGGCCTTGAGCATCTTCGGGCGGATGATCGCTTCGATGTTTGCCGGGTCGCGTGCGCCATACACCACGCCGCCGCCGAAGATCAGGCGCTTGTCGTTGGTGAGGCGGTAGTAATCGAGCAGGTAGTTGCAGTCTTCGACGCAGTAATCTTGCGGCAGCAAAGTTTTCGCCAGCTCGTCGCCCAAGGGGGCGGTGGTGATTACTTGCGTGCCGCACGGCATCGACTTGGCGGCCAACTCCGGCACCAGGTTGCCCAGGTAGGCATTCCCCGCGACGATGATGAACTTGGCCCTGACCTTGCCCTCGGCGGTATGCACCACCGGGTTGGCGCCGCGCTCGATACGCACGGCAGCGGATTGCTCGTAGATCGTACCGCCCAGGGACTCCACGGCAGCCGCTTCGCCGAGTGCCAGGTTGAGCGGGTGGATGTGCCCGCCGCTCATGTCCAGCAGGCCGCCCACATAGTTGTCACAGGCCACGACCTCGCGAATGCGACGCTCGTCCAGCAGCTCCAGTTGAGTGTGGCCGTAGCGCTCCCACAGGCGCTTCTGTGACTCCAGGTGGCCCATGTGCTTGCTGTTGAGAGCGGCAAATACACCGCCGTCCTTCAGGTCGCACTGAATCTGATACTTGGCCACCCGCTCGCGAATGATCTTGCCGCCTTCAAACGCCATCTGCCCCAGCAGCTCCGCCTGCTTGGGGCCGACGCTGCGCTCGATCACATCGATATCCCGGCTGTAGCTGTTGACGATCTGCCCGCCGTTACGGCCCGAGGCGCCAAAACCCACCTTGGCGGCTTCGAGCACCGTTACGCGAAAACCGTTCTCCAGCAGGAACAGCGCACTGGAGAGGCCGGTGTAGCCGGCGCCGATCACGCACACATCGGTTTCGACTTCGCCTTGCAGGGTCGGGCGAGGTGGAACGGCATTCGCGGAAGCGGCGTAATACGACTGGGGATAGGGGGTGTTCGCCATCCTGGAACCTCTGTTTTATATTTTTTACGATTGCGCCGATCCTACCTGAGTTGAAAATTGCCTGCCAGCCACCCGAAATCCGCGGGTGTGCCCCGCGTAAATAAAAAATTCGCATATTCATAGGGTTAGCTGCAAAAAAGATGTTGACACCCCTCCGGAATTCCGTAGAATGCCGCCTCACAGCAGGCACGTAGCTCAGTTGGTTAGAGCACCACCTTGACATGGTGGGGGTCGTTGGTTCGAGTCCAATCGCGCCTACCAAACAAAATCCGCTCTGCTGGGCGGTCTAGAAGGGCTCACCGAAAGGTGGGCCCTTTTTTGTTGCCTGCGATTTGCAAAACTTTTGCAAACCCTCTCTTCAGCCCGTATCTCCAAGAAAAATCTGCAGCAACACCAGTTCAACAACCGCCACCAGCAGCAAAAACAGCACGAACCCAAATGAGAACACGCGTTTTCGCCGTGGTGGGGTGTAGTCGCCTGCGAACTCAAGCAGCTTCCAGATGAACTCGAGAAACTCGCTCACGATGGCGGCTTACTTGGCCTTGGCGTTCTTGATATCGCTGATCATCTGTTTGGCAATCGCCTGCACCTGCTTCTGCGTCATGGCCGAGGCAATGCCTTCCCAGGCGGATGACGAGGTGTCGTAGGTGCGCGAGCCAATCGGCGTGCCGGATTTCAGGTCGGAGTAATCCGCGCGGGAGAACACCCAGGCGTTGCCTACCAGCGCACCGGCGACATATCGTGAGCCCGGCTCGATGTAACGAAACTTGCTCACATTTATCTTGATGCCGACGCCTTCTTCACCGCTCGGTGTCACCGCCGTGCTTTCAGTGACATTGAAGCCGGCCTGTCGGGCTTCGACCTGGAGTGCGTTGTTCCAGTCACGCTTGAGCAGGTTCCAGTCAGGGTTTTGCTCGACCTGGCCTTCGCCCTTGATGCTGACCACAAGGTTGTGTTTAGCGGAATCCGGGATCGCCAGCGCGGCGCTGCCGCCACTTTTTACCTTGGCGGCGCAACCACCCAGCATGGACAGCGCAACGGCGCAGGAGAGGGCGATCAGGGCCTTTTGGGTTCTCATTGAATTTCCGTATCCACAGCAGTTAGGAGGGAGAGGCGTGCGCAGGTCATTCGCGCAGGCCTGTTAAATAAGCGGCGCTAAGATGCGTGAATGCCTATTGGTCTGTCCACATCTTGTTACGTGCGCGCGGCTCAACCACCCACAAAATTTATTGGTTCGCAGCAACAATTTTTCTTGTTGGACACCTCCCGCCCCCAGGCAGCAAAGTTGCCGCCACTGACGCTCGACCTTCCGGGTCAACAATAAAAAACCGAGCCGACTGCACGCCACTTCCTGCTGTGAACCCTTTGTTCACATCCTGCTGTAATGGCGCCGCAGCGCGCACTTAAGGACCTCACGCCATGCAAACTGTTGTGAACTTATGGCCGTTGATCGGCGTACTTGTGATCGTGGTTGGCTTTGTTTTGCGCATCAACCCTCTATTGGTGGTCACCGCCGCCGCTATCGCCACCGGGCTTGCCGCCCATTTCCCATTGGAAAAAATCCTCGCCACCATGGGCGATGGCTTCCTTCAGACCCGCGCCCTGCAATTGATTCTGTTGCTGCCCCTGGCGGTCATTGGGCTGCTGGAGCGACATGGGCTGCGCCTGCATGCGCAGAACTGGATTGCACGGTTTGAGCGCGCTACGGTCGGGCGCTTGTTGATTATCTATCTGTTTGTGCGTGAATCCACGGCTGCCATGGGCTTGACCAGCCTCGGCGGACACCCGCAGATGGTGCGTCCGTTGCTGGCGCCGATGGCTGAGGGGGCTGCGGAAAAACGCTACGGAAAGCTCCCCGACAAACTGCGCCATAAGGTGCTGGCGATGTGCGCGGCAACTGACAATGTCGGCTTGTTTTTTGGTGAGGATATCTTTGTCGCCTTCGGTGCAATCGCCTTGATGCACACCTTCCTGTTGGGCTCGGGTATTGATGTGGAGCCGCTGCATATTGCGGTGTGGGGGATTCCTACGGCGATCTGTGCCTTCATCATTCATGCGATCCGCTTGCATCGGTTTGATCGCAGGCTCACCCGAGAGATGACGCCGGTCGCTGCATCCGTGGAGGCCGCACAATGATTATTTCCATTCAATACCTGTACTGGCTGGCCGGGGTTCTGCTGCTGATCACGGCGGGCATGATCCTGATGGACCGCACCCATCCCAAACGCTGGACCAGTGCATTGTTCTGGCTGTTGTTCGCCATTCCGTTCCTGATCGGTGAGCGACTGCCGTCGGTGGCCATCGGGGGTGGCATAGTGGTGATGGCCTTGATCGCCGGCATGGGCGGCGTGGGCCGTGGCAAACATGCCGAGCTGCACGACAAGGCATCCCGTGCCAGTGCCGGTCGCCTGGGGCACAAGCTGTTCATCCCGGCGTTGGCGATCCCGCTGACCACGGTGATCGGATCGGTGTTGCTCAAGCACACCGAGATAGGCGGACTGCCGTTATTGGACCCAAAAAACACGACCTTCGTTTCTCTCGGTATCGGCTGCCTGATCGCCCTTGGCCTGGCGTGTTGGTTGACCCGTGATACGCCGGTGCAAGCCTTGCGCGAATCCCGTCGCCTGACTGAAGCGCTTGGCTGGGCCATGGTGCTGCCGCAGATGCTGGCAATGCTGGGCTTGCTGTTCAACGAGGCCGGGGTTGGTACGGCTGTCGCGCATGTCACCACCACTTATATCAACCTGGATTACAAGTTGGTGGCGGTGATGGTCTATGTGCTGGGCATGGCGTTGTTCACGGTGATCATGGGGAATGGCTTTGCGGCTTTCCCGGTGATGACCGGCGGCGTCGGCGTGCCGGTGCTGGTGGGTATCTATGGCGGTAACCCGGCGGTGATGGCGGCGATCGGCATGTTCTCTGGCTACTGCGGTACCCTGATGACCCCAATGGCCGCCAACTTCAATATCGTCCCGGCGGCGTTGCTTGAGCTGCCGGACAAGAATGCGGTGATCAAGGCCCAACTTCCGACCGCGTTGATGATGCTGGTGGTCAATATTGTGCTGCTTTACCTGTTGATGTGAGGCCATGATGCAAATTGTACTGCTGACGGGTTTCGAGCCCTTTGATCAAGACCAGGTGAACCCCTCCTGGGAAGCCGTGCGCCAACTGGACGGCGTGCGACTGGGGAACGATGTGCGGATTGTTGCGCGTCGACTGCCTTGCGCATTTGCCACGGTGGGTGTGTGCCTGACAGGGCTGATCGACGAGTTGCACCCGGCGATGGTGATTGCGACTGGCCTGGGGCCTGGGCGTAGCGATATATCAGTCGAGCGGGTGGCGATCAATATCAATGATGCACGCATCCCCGATAACCTCGGGGAGCAGCCTATCGATACGGCTGTCGTAGCCGGTGGCCCGGCGGCCTACTTCACGACCTTGCCGATCAAGGCAATGGTCAAGGCCGTGCGCGAAGCAGGAGTCGCGGCCTCGGTATCGCAGACGGCTGGGACATTTGTGTGTAACCAGGTGTTTTATTTGTTGCAGCATGCGCTCGCAGGTTCTGGGGTACGCAGTGGGTTTATCCACGTACCTTTTCTGCCAGAGCAGGTGGCAGATTCTCAGCGGCCCTCAATGGCGTTGGATACATTGGTTGCGGGGCTGCAGACAGCTGTGCTGGCGGCGTGGAAAACAGCGGTGGATGCAGAGGAAGCGGGCGGGCAGGTCAGTTGATCGGCCCGATGCTCCTCAAATCGCAAACAGACGGGTAAGCCCGAAGGTGATCGCGCAAGCCAGGCCAGTCATGGCGAATGCGGTTGCCACGTACCACTTGATAAGGTTCAGTTCAGTAGTTGCCAGGTCTGCCTTGGAAGCGAAGTGCTTGTCCATGGCATCTGCCTTGCTCGAAACGGTGATCAGCTTCTCATTCATTTCAGCCAGCCCCTTTTCCAGTAAACCTAATCGCATTTCCATTTCGGAATCTCTCCATTGTTTTACCGCTGCCGGCTCTACCTTGAGCCGATTGGGAAGCAAGATTAGCCTGGCTTGCGTCGAGCGGTTAAGAGACAAACCTTTGCAAAATAACACCGGGCGTTTGCGCTCAGTCTTCCCGTTTCGGAAAGAACAACTCAAAACACGTCACACCTGCCTCACTGCTCACGCTGTACCGTCCGTTGTGCAGTTGCATGATGGTTGCCACAATCGATAACCCCAACCCGTTTGATAGCGCCGAACGTTCCCGTGACTCATCCACTCGGTAAAATCGTTCGAACAGGCGCGGCAGATGCTCGGCGGCGATAGTCTCTCCTTGGTTGCTGACCCTCAGGTGAATGCCCTCGGCGCTTGGCACGGCGCGGATCTCCAGCTCGGTACTTGGTGCACCATATTTGATGGCATTGGCACACAGATTTGCCAGGGCTCTGCGCAGCAGCATCGGCTCCGCCCAGATCACGCCTTCACCTTCGGCACGAATGCTGATATCCACATCGCCCGCCAAGCCCTCAAAGTACTCGGCGATGCGTTCCACCTCATCCACGGCGCTGAGTTCCTGGCGTAGACGCAAAGCGCTCGCCGGGTCGGTGCGCGCGAGGAACAGCATGTTGTCGAGCATCCGCGCCAGGCGTTCAAGCTCTTCGACATTGGACGCAAGCAACTGCTGGTAACTTTCAATGCTGCGGTGCTGTTGCAGGGCGACCTGGGTTTCCCCCAGCAAATTGTTGATGGGCGTGCGCAGCTCGTGGGCCATGTCGGTGGATACCTGGCCCAGTTGCACAAAGCCCTTGGCCAGCCGCTCAAGCATGGTATTGAACGAATCAATCATCGGCAGCAGTTCTTTCGGCGCACCGTGGCTGTCGAGGCGTTCGGCAAGGTTGCCGACACCAATGCCCTGGGCGTGCCGGGCCAGGCGGCGCAACGGCACCAGCCCACGATGAACCAGCAGGTAACCGACCACTGCCAGGATAATTGCAGCAATGCCCGCCAGGATGTAAACGCTCAAGCGATAGCTGGCGAGTACGGCGGTGCGTTCGGTCATCAGGCGCCCCGTGGTGACTTGCAGGCTGCCCAGGTCACCGGAGTCGATGGACGCGGCCAGGGTTGCAAAGGGTACCCCATTGATGCCGGGAAAATGGTGCACGTCGGCAAACGTCAGTTCGTGGTTATTGGGGACCGGCGGAACGTCTGGCAGGTCGATATTGCCGGGATTGACCGTCAGCAGCGGCTTCTGGCCTGGCGCGGCGATGCTCAGCACTGACTCACGGTTGCCGAGCATGTTCTGGAACAACTCCGGCTTGGTCTTGATCAGGTCCAGGGTGTTGCTGTCATTGAGCAGGTTGCGCAACTGATCGATGCGGTAGATCAAGGCTGCGTCGTCACGCATGATCAGTTCCCGCTCCAACTCGCGATACAGTGCCACGCCGAGGGTCGCCAGCAAGGCGAAGGCGAGCAGGGCGAAGATCAACGCCAGGCGCAGGGTCAGGGAGTAATGATGGCGTGTGTTCATGGTTGGGTATCGAAGCGGTAGCCGATGCCACGCACGCTGTGGATCAGCTTGAGCTGGAAAGGGTCGTCGATTTTCAGACGCAGGCGCCGTACGGCCACGTCAACCACATTGGTGTCGCTGTCAAAATTCATGTCCCACACCCGCGACGCGATCAGTGAACGGGACAGCACCTGGTCCTGATGAGTTGCGAACAGGTGCAGTAAGGCAAACTCTTTGTTGGTCAGGGTGATACGGGTGCCGGCCCGGGTGACGCGACGCTTGAGCACATCGATTTGCAAGTCGGCGATCTGCAGTTGTTCCTCTTCGCGGCTTGGGCCGCGACGGGTCAGGGTTCGCAAGCGTGCCACCAGTTCAGCGAAGGAAAAAGGCTTGATCAGGTAATCATCGGCACCTAGCTCCAAGCCCTTGATGCGGTCGGCAATGTCATCGCGAGCCGTCAGAAAAAGTACCGGCGTATCCGCTTCCTTGCGCAGGCGACGCAGCACTTCCCAGCCGTCCATTTTTGGCATCATCACATCCAGCACGATCACGTCGAACGGTGTTTCCAGGGCCTGGTGCAAACCGTCCACGCCATCACGGGCGAGGCTGACGGAGTAGCCCAGTTCCTGAAGGCCGTTGAGCAGGTAATTGCCGGCCTTGGGTTCGTCTTCGACTACGAGAATGTTCATGGGAGTGCCCTGTCTCAATGCGTGGCGCAAGTGTAGCCCGATCAATTATCACTGGCGCAACCGATGCCCTGGACCTGGTAGTCCAGCACGTGTTCGCGGCCCTGGCTGTCCAGATAGTCGAGTCGTGCTGGGACGATGCCGCATTGGCCGTAGGTATCGGTGCTCGACAGCACTTTGGCCACATCCAGGTGTACGAAGAAGCCGGTTTTGTCATGGATCACAGGTTCAGCAGCAAACACGGAACCGGTAGCGAGCAGAGCGGCAAAGCCGAGGATAAACAGTTTCATGGCGGTATCTCTCTTAAGGGGTTGGCTGCCAGATCGTGGCGGTGAGTTCACAGTAACCAGGCACCCCGAACAGCCAACCAACAGGATGATGACAAGTTTGTAATGCAGGGCTCAGGGCTGGCGGCCGGAGGCTTCGAGGATCAGGTCGGTGATTTCCTTGGCGTGGGACACCAGCGACAGGTGGCTTGAAGGCAGCTCGATGGTGGTGGCGTTCATGCGCTTGGCGAGGAAGCGCTCCAGGTCCGGATTGATGGTCTGGTCATTCGCCGACACCGCATACCAAGAAGGCTTGGTGTGCCAGGCGGCGTTGACGGTGCGACCGCTGAACAGGGTCTTGGTGATGGGCTGCTGCACGGCGTACAGCTCCAGGGCCTTGGCATGCGGCACATCGCCGGCAAAATACTTGAGGAAGGCCTCCTGGCTCAGGGTGAGGTAGCCGTCGTGGTCTTCAACGCCGGCTCGCACCGGCATGCTCGGATACTTTGCCGAGAGCGCGACAAAGTCTTCATTGGCGTCCGGCGCGCGTGCGGCCACGTACACCAGGGAGCTGACCTTCAGGTTGGCCCCGGCGTCGCTGACCACGGTGCCAGCGTAGGAGTGGCCGACCAGCACAGTGGGGCCGTCCTGCTGGTCCAGTACACGGTTGGTGGCGGCGACATCGTCGGCCACCGAGGTCAGCGGGTTCTGCACCGCAGTGACGTGCAGACCGGCGGCCTGGAGGCGGGTAATCACCTCGGACCAACTTGAACCGTCAGCCCAGGAACCGTGAACCAGCACCACGTTATTGGCTTTGACCGGCGCCACGGTGCCGGCCATGGCGGTACCCGTGCCCAGCATCAGCAGGCTGGCGGCGATCAGGCAGAGTTTGCTTGCAGGTTTCATCGGGGGACCCTTTTCATCAGTGGGAAGTGGCGTCATCCGGTGTGGGTGACTGACGACTTCACTGTATGAAGTGAGGGTGCTGGTAAGACTTACCGCTCCATTACAAACCTGTAATGCAATCGACCTCGGTAGCGTTTACAAGCGCCAAGGCGATCCGTAGATTGCATCGGGCCTATCATTTTTGCGCCCATGAGGAATTCGCTCAGTGTCTATCCGAGGTTCAGCCGTGTTCAATCGCCGTTACCGTGCCTTTTTGTTTGATATGGATGGGACCTTGCTCAACTCCATTGCCGCTGCTGAGCGGGTGTGGAGCATCTGGGCTGAACGTCATGGCCTGGACGTGGCGGCTTTCTTGACCACTATTCACGGTGCCCGCGCGATCGACACCATCACACGCCAGGCATTGCCTGGCGTCGATCCCGAGGTTGAAGCGCAGTGGATCACCGAGGCTGAAATCAATGATGTCGAAGGTGTTGTGGCGATTTCCGGCGCCGTGGCGTTTCTGAACCGCCTGCCGGGTGATCAATGGGCGTTGGTCACTTCTGCTCCAAGGGAGTTGGCGTTGCGTCGACTGCAAGCCGCGGGCATTGCGCCGCCGGCGGTATTGGTGACGGCTGAAGATGTGGCCGTCGGCAAGCCGAATCCAGATTGTTATGTGTTGGGGGCGCAGCGCCTGGGTGTGCCGGTGCAGGAATGCCTGGTGTTTGAAGATGCGACGGTGGGCATTCGTGCAGGAGAGGCTGCTGGGGCGGATGTGATGGTCGTGACGTCGACGCATCACACGCTTATGGCCACTGACCATCCTTCGATTGATGGGTACCAGCAGATAAAAGTACAGCGTGATGCAGACGGCCTGTTGTACTTGCAGAGCGTGGCAGGCTGATACGGAAAGACCGGACTCGTTACCGGTCTAGGTCTTGTTCGGCGCTGGCAGCATCAGGAGGCTGCATCCGTTCATTCCTCATGCCTTGGCGGGACAGAACCATCTCCCGGAGGATTTCATTGGCGAGCCGTGCGATCGCTTTGGTGCCGCGATAATGCGCGCGCACAATCCCGGTAATGGCAAAATGGTCGGTTTCCGGGCCGCTGAGTACGGCCGAAAGGGTCCCGTCGGCGTGCAATGTGCAGGTCACCTGATAACTAGGCAGGCGGGCCGCAAGTGCTGATTCGATTTGGGATTTACTCAGGGTATCCATTTGCTCTAGTACCTTTCACAGACCATGCACGGCCAAGCATAGGTGGTGTTGTGGTGCTGAGAATACCGGCGATCTGATAGCGAAGAACCCGCCATCAACGCGTCGTTTGCCGGCACAGCCTGCGCTGTATGGCTTTCTGGATGGGCTGGAGGCAGAAAAGAAACAGATAGCCGCCAAGCAGCAGCGACAAGTCCAGCCAGGAGTGAGGTGCTGCCAAGCCAGCGCCTTCGATTGCAAACCTTAAGCCATACGCCAGCGCTACAAACACCAGCCCTATCAATAAGGCAATCATCCAAGACCTGTAGGCAAACGGCGGCGTGGTAGTAGGCCTCATCGACGTGCTCCTGAATGCACATGGAGGGTTGGATGTCAGTCAGGAGATTCGGCTGTGAGCGAAACAACTAGTTCCAAGCGTGAAGACAGTTTCATCTTTCCATGAAGATGAACACATTGGCGACGTCAGTCACGCAGCAAGGACAAGAGCGGTGGGAAGGTTTTTTCGCCAGCCATTACAGTGAACGAAAGGGCTGGCTACTGAAGGCACTTCAAGGCGTCTGGTTTTTGTCCGGAGCGGTCAGGCCGGCCTGGATGCGCTGGTAGATCTCCTCGCGATGCACGGCAACATCCTTGGGTGCGTTGATGCCGATTCGTACTTGCTGGCCGCTGACGCCCAGGATGGTGATCGTGATGTCATCACCGATGTTTATGCTTTCACCAACTTTTCGGGTGAGTATCAGCATGGACTTCTCCTTGATTACTTTTAAGGACACATGTTTCAGACAGGGCAGGTGTCGGATGTGTGTAGCTTACTGCTAAGCGCTTCCCTGTGACTGCCTCTTTTTAGGACGCATAGAGGCGACATTAATTCCCATGGCGGCATCATACAGGTCTGCGATACATGATTCGCATTGTTTAAGCCAACGTTTATGACGGCCAGAATAGACAGTGAATGATAAAGTCGCCTCTTTATCTTTAAAGGAGCAGGGCAGTGCGTAAAGTAGCGATGGCAATGGCGGTGTTGGCGTTGGTAGGTTGCGGTGAGGGCAAGCGGGTCGAGGCACCCAAGACCAAGCCTGCCGTGACCGAAAGCCAGCCTCAGACCGGCGCAATTGCCGCGCAGGAATGGGACGTGTGGGTAGGGCCGCCGGACCACAAGCTACAAGCTATCACCGACCTTACGGCCTGGTTGCTGGAACATGGTTTCAACTTTTACATCGTGAAGGTGGACGGTAAGGACGAAGTCCTGCTGGGCCCGTTCGCGACCAAAGCTGAAGCGGAGGCCAAGCAGGCGCTGCTCAACGAGAAAATGGCCCGCGCCAAGAAAACGGATACCGAATCGCAGGTTATCGAGCACAAGGTTGCGCAGTAACGCGTCGGGTGGGCGGGAGTTTCGCCCATTTTCAACTGCAGGCTTTCAGATTCACCGGGCCGACAAACTCATTGCCGCGCCCCATCACACACGCCACAGTCTGGTTGCGCTGGCGCTCCCAGGCTTGCACCGGGTAGGTTTTGTTCCAGGCTTCGTACAACTGGCGATCCTGTTTCGACAGGCGCAAGCCGTACTGTTTGCTCATATAAAAATAGGTGCGGGCGATCATTCCCCGGATGGAAGGGCGTGGCATGACCTTCTTGGCCTTGAAATCCACCTGGGTCAGGCATGACCCGTACTGCCCGCTTTGTACCGGCAGCCAGCCAAAACTGAAGTTATTACGGTCGCCGTTGACCTCGCCGATGCTTGGCACCAGGTTATGCAGGTCCGCTTCGGCGCGTTTGAACACGTCATCACGGCGCGTGCAGTTCTTGCGCCCACCGTCCTGCCAACATTGGCGCTGATGCCCGATCTGCCAGGCGGGAACAATGTGCTCCCATTCGATGCGTGCGGCACGGTTGGCGTTTTTGCGGGGGATGTAGCCACAGGCTTTCAAGTCCACGCGGTTGCCGGTGTATTTGCAGCCGCAATAGAACTCGGTGGATTGTGGGGCGTAGAGCTTCCAGGCGATTTTCTTGGCTTCGCTGAACGTGCGTGGCGCCTGGGCGTGGGCGGTGACGGCAAAAAACAGGCAGCACACCGCGATAAAACGGACACTCATTGAATCAATCTTCCTTCGGTACAACCCAGAAAATCTGTACGCCACCGTCGTCACGATAGGCGAGGGTGACATTGTCGTTCTCAGCGATTTCCTCCAGTAAGCGCGCCCATTCATCCTCAGGCTCTTCCGGCAAACGGAAGATCAACGCTGCCTTGGCTTTCTGGGCGTTGGTTGAATTGATGATCTTTTGCACGCGAACAGCCAGGCGTTCGTAGGCATCAGGTGCGGTTGGCGCTGCGGAAGAGGACTTTGCCACGGAGTATTCCTTAATAAGCTGTACGCACATACAGTATTTAACTGTAGGCGATTTCGCAACCACTTAAAATTCAAGAAGTTCGTCTTACAGCACTTCAGGCAACTGGGTGTAGGGCGGGGCATGATGGTGTAGGAGCGAGCAAGCTCGCTCCTACAGGGGGGGCAGTCAGGAATCAGTATTCCCAGAAGATCCGCTGCAGCTCTTTGCTGTCTTGGGTCTTGGTCAGGGCGACCATGGCCAGGATGCGGGCTTTCTGCGGGTTCAGGTCGAGTGCAGCGACCCAATCGTATTTGTCGTCAGGCTGTTCGGCGTTGCGCAGAACCATGCCGCCGGCATTCACGTGGGAAGAGCGAATGATCTGTACACCCTGCTTGCGCAGTTCCACCAGCGCAGGTACGACTTTGGAGGACACGGAGCCGTTGCCAGTACCGGCGTGGATGATGGCTTTGGCGCCTGCTTGAGCCAGGGCCTTGTAGGCAGTGTCGCTCACGTTGCCGTAGCCATAGGCGATCTCGACGTCCGGCAGGCTCTTGATGTTCTTGATATCGAATTCCGAATCCATGGTGTGACGCTTGGCCGGCAAGCGGAACCAGTAGGATTTGCCTTCAACCACCATGCCCAGTGGGCCCCATGGGCTCTTGAACGCTTCGGTCTTGATATTGATCATCTTGCTGACGTCGCGGCCCGACTGGATCTCGTCGTTCATGGTGACCAGCACGCCTTTGCCGCGTGCATCCTTGCTGCCGGCAACAGCCACGGCGTTGTACAGGTTGAGCATGCCGTCAGCCGACATGGCGGTGCCTGGTCGCATGGAACCGACCACCACGATTGGCTTGTCGGTTTTCTCCACCAGGTTCAGGAAGTAGGCGGTTTCTTCCAGGGTGTCGGTACCGTGGGTGATCACGATGCCGTCCACGTCCTTGCTGTCGGCCAGTTCAGCGACGCGGCGACCCAGTTGCAGCAGGTTTTCATTGTTGATGCTTTCGGACGCAATTTGCATCACTTGCTCGCCACGCACATTGGCGATCTGGCTAAGCTCAGGAACACCAGCGATCAATTGCTCGATACCGACTTTCGCTGCCTGGTAGGTGGCGCTGTTGGCTGCGCTGGCACCGGCGCCAGCAATGGTGCCGCCGGTGGCGAGGATCACCACGTTGGACAGTTTGGTTTTGGTTTCAACTTCCTTTGCCTGGGCGGCAACGGGGAACAACAGCAGGAGGGCTAACGCGCCCGGAACAAAAGTCTTCAGTGCAGATTTCATTATTTTTCTCTCTGGTTTTTGATGATTGCTGTAGCAGGTTCATCTAGAACACCCGGGCGGTTCTGAATGCCACGAGGTGATGGGGTAGAGCAGGATCTGTACCAGGCTCAGCGTGAACGCAAAAACAATTTAAATTATTGATTTATAACAATTAATATTGATTTTTCGGGCTTGTTGATCATGTGCTTGTCCGGCTTTCCGAACATCGGACTGTATTGCGTTCGGTTGTCCGAAAAAGTTGACCGCCAGGCTTTGGGGGATGCATGAATCATGCGCACCAGCCTGTCGTTTTAGAGAACGACTGGGGGTGTGCGATGTTTAACTGCATCCATGGTCAAGCGTGAGGGATGGCGTGGATGAAAGGCTGTTTTCAACCGTTGACAAATCTCGACAAGGTTCTCATAGTTTGAATAACGCAAACGTTTGCGAGATGTTTCACGGAGCACTCCTTGAGTATCGTGACAGCTCGTACCAGCCGCCCGGGTGGGAAGGCTGCCGAAGGGGTCTTCGGTGCAAGCGTTGCTCACAATAATCATAAGATCGGAGTGAACCCATGAAGCTGCCATTCGCTGGACGTCTTCTTGCTGTCGCTGTGCTTGCTGCTGCATCTGCTGCCCTGCCTCTCTCCTCTGCATTTGCCGATGACGCCGCCAAACCCAAGGTCGGCCTGGTCATGAAATCCCTTGCCAATGAATTCTTCGTCACCATGCAGGAAGGTGCCAAGACATATCAGAAAGAGCACGCCGCCGATTTCGACATGATCACCAACGGTATCAAGAACGAAACCGACACCAGCGCGCAGATCGACATCGTCAACCAGATGATCCTCGCCAAGGTCAACGCCATCGTCATCGCGCCTGCCGACTCCAAGGCACTGGTCACCGTGCTGAAGAAGGCTTCCGATGCCGGTATCAAGGTCGTCAACATCGACAACCGCCTGGACCCGGACGTGCTCAAAAGCAAGAACCTCGACATCCCTTTCGTAGGTCCGGACAACCGCAAAGGTTCCAAGCTGGTCGGCGACTACCTGGCCAAGCAACTGGCCTCGGGTGACAAGGTCGGCATCATCGAAGGCGTGCCGACCACCACCAACGCCCAGCAACGTACCGCAGGCTATAAGGATGCGATGGACGCTGCCGGCATGAAGATTGTCTCCACCCAATCCGGCAACTGGGAAATCGACCAGGGTCAGAAAGTGGCGTCCGCCATGCTGAGTGAATACCCTGACCTCAAGGCCCTGCTGGCCGGTAACGACAACATGGCCTTGGGCGCAGTTTCTGCCGTGCGTGCGGCCGGCAAGGCTGGCAAGGTGCAGGTCGTAGGCTACGACAACATCGAAGCCATCAAGCCGATGCTGCAGGACGGCCGTGTCCTGGCGACCGCCGACCAGGCCGCTGCCCAGCAAGCCGTGTTCGGTATCCAGAATGCGCTCAAGCTGGTCAAGGGTGAGAAAGTCGATGCCAAAGATGGCGTGATCGAAACCCCGGTCGAACTCGTCCGCAAGAAGTAATCCTGGCAGCACCCAACAGCGCCCGCTCGTCCTGAGCGGGCGCCTGGAGATTTTCCTATGTCATCTTCCGCCCCGAACGCTGTCCTCTCGGTCAGCGGTATCGGCAAGACCTATGCCCAACCGGTTCTGTCCGACATCACCCTGACGCTGAATCGCGGGGAGGTGCTGGCGCTGACCGGTGAGAACGGCGCAGGCAAAAGCACGCTGTCGAAGATCATTGGTGGGCTGGTCACGCCGACCACCGGGCACATGCAGTTCAACGGCCAGGACTTCCGCCCTGGTAGCCGCACCCAGGCCGAAGAGCTGGGCGTGCGCATGGTCATGCAGGAGCTCAACCTGCTGCCGACGCTGACCGTTGCCGAAAACCTGTTCCTGGATAACCTGCCCAGCCACTGTGGCTGGATCAGCCGCAAGCAACTGCGAAAAGCCGCGATCGAGGCCATGGCCCAGGTCGGGTTGGACGCCATCGACCCTGATACGCTGGTTGGCAGCCTGGGTATTGGCCATCAGCAAATGGTCGAAATCGCCCGCAACCTGATCGGCGACTGCCACGTACTGATCCTTGACGAACCCACGGCCATGCTGACGGCCCGTGAAGTCGAGATGCTGTTTGAACAGATCACCCGCTTGCAGGCCCGGGGCGTGGCGATCATTTATATTTCGCACCGGCTGGAAGAGCTGGCCCGTGTTGCCCAGCGCATTGCGGTCCTGCGTGATGGCAAGCTGGTCTGTGTCGAGCCGATGGCCAATTACAACAGTGAGCAACTGGTCACCTTGATGGTCGGTCGTGAGCTGGGTGAACACATCGACCTGGGCCCGCGCACCATCGGCGGCCCGGCCCTGACGGTAAAAGGCCTGACCCGCTCGGACAAGGTTCGCGACGTGTCCTTTGAAGTGCACGCGGGCGAGATCTACGGCATCTCCGGCCTGATTGGTGCCGGTCGTACTGAGTTGTTGCGCCTGATCTTCGGCGCCGACCTGGCCGACAGCGGCACCGTGGCGCTCGGTTCGCCGGCCCAGGTGGTAAGCATTCGCTCGCCGGTGGACGCGGTGGGCCATGGCATTGCGCTGATCACCGAAGACCGCAAGGGTGAAGGCCTGCTGCTGACCCAGTCCATCAGTGCCAACATTGCCCTGGGCAACATGCCGGAAATTTCCGGCGGTGGGGTGGTCAACAGCCGCAATGAAACGGCCTTGGCCAAGCGTCAGATCGACGCCATGCGCATCCGCAGTTCCAGTCCGGCGCAGCTGGTTTCCGAACTGTCCGGCGGTAACCAGCAGAAGGTAGTGATTGGCCGCTGGCTGGAACGCGACTGCTCGGTGATGTTGTTTGACGAACCGACCCGTGGCATCGACGTGGGTGCCAAATTCGATATTTACGCCTTGCTTGGCGAGTTGACCCGCCAGGGCAAAGCGCTGGTGGTGGTGTCCAGCGACCTGCGCGAACTCATGCTGATCTGCGACCGCATCGGCGTATTGTCCGCCGGGCGTTTGATCGAGACATTCGAGCGCGACAGCTGGACCCAGGATGAATTGCTCGCCGCGGCCTTCGCCGGCTATCAGAAACGTGATGCGCTGCTCAACGACGCAGTGCTTAGGGATAACCCATGAAAACTACAACCTCCCCTGGCAAGACCGGCGGCAACTTCTACGGCCTGGGCACCTACCTGGGCCTGGCGGGTGCCTTGCTGGCGATGATTGCGCTGTTCTCGGTGCTCAGCGATCACTTCCTGTCTTATGACACCTTCAGTACCCTGGCCAACCAGATTCCGGACCTGATGGTGCTGGCGGTGGGCATGACGTTCATCCTGATCATCGGCGGGATCGACCTATCGGTGGGCTCGGTGCTGGCACTGGCTGCATCGGCTGTCAGCGTAGCAATCCTCGGTTGGGGCTGGAGTGTGCTGCCGGCTGCCGTGCTGGGCATGGGCTGTGCCGCATTGGCCGGTACCATCACCGGCTCGATCACCGTGGCTTGGCGCATACCTTCGTTTATCGTGTCCCTCGGCGTGCTGGAAATGGCCCGGGGCGTGGCGTACCAGATGACCGGCTCGCGTACCGCCTACATCGGTGATTCGTTCGCCTGGCTGTCCAACCCGATTGCCTTTGGTATCTCGCCGTCGTTCATCATCGCGTTGCTGGTGATCATCGTCGCGCAACTGGTGTTGACCCGTACTGTGTTTGGTCGTTACCTGATCGGTATCGGCACCAACGAAGAGGCCGTGCGCCTGGCGGGGATCAATCCCAAGCCTTACAAGATCCTGGTGTTCAGCCTCATGGGGCTGCTGGCCGGTGTGGCCGCGCTGTTCCAGATTTCGCGCCTGGAAGCGGCGGACCCGAACGCCGGTTCCGGCCTGGAGCTGCAAGTGATTGCGGCCGTGGTGATCGGCGGCACCAGCCTGATGGGCGGGCGCGGCTCGGTGATCAGTACTTTTTTTGGTGTGTTGATTATTTCGGTACTGGCGGCTGGCCTGGCGCAGATCGGTGCCACGGAACCCACGAAGCGCATCATCACCGGTGCCGTGATCGTGATTGCCGTTGTCCTCGATACCTACCGCAGCCAGCGCGCCAGTCGGCGGGGCTGAATCATGGCAACGATCAAGGATGTGGCGGCGCTTGCGGGTATTTCCTACACCACGGTGTCCCATGTGGTGAACAAGACGCGCCCGGTCAGTGAGCCGGTGCGCATCAAGGTTGAAGCGGCGATCAAGCAGCTCGACTACGTACCCAGTGCCGTCGCGCGCTCACTCAAGGCCAAGACCACGGCCACCATCGGTTTGCTGGTGCCCAACAGCCTCAACCCGTATTTTGCGGAGTTGGCCCGGGGGATCGAGGATTACTGTGAGCGTAACGGCTACTGCGTGATCCTGTGCAACTCCGACGACAATGCCGAAAAACAGCGCAACTATTTGCGCGTATTGCTGGAAAAGCGCATCGACGGCTTGATCGTCACTTCGGTGGGCGGCGATGACAGTGGTCTCGCCGCCGGCTTGAGCGCGGTGCGCACGCCCATGGTGATTGTCGACCGGGCGCTGGATGGCATTGATGTGGACCTGGTGCGTATCGATCACGAGGAGGGCGCCTATCTGGCGACCCGGCACTTGCTCGAACTGGGCCATCGCGACATTGCTTGTATCGGCGGCCCTGCCCATACCCGTGTTGCGCAAATGCGTTTGGCGGGCTATCACCGTGCGCTGCGAGAGGCCGGTGTCGAGGTGGCCGCCAACCGCACCCAGGAAAGCGATTTCACCAGCACGGGCGGTTATGCCGCTGCTGTGCATTTGCTGGCGCAAAACCCGCCCAGTGCGATTTTTGCCAGCAACGACATGATTGGTTTTGGCGTGTTGCGTGCAGCGGCAGAGCGCAATATCCGCGTACCGGGTGAGCTGTCGGTGATCGGTTTCGATGATATTCAAATGAGCCGTTACGTCTACCCGGCGCTGACCACGGTCGGGCAGTCGATCGTGCAACTGGGCGAGACGGCGGCCGAACTGTTATTGCGAAGAATTGCAACACCCCAAATGCCGATCGATCAACGCATCGTGACGCCGAGCATCGTGTTGCGTGAGTCGACGGCGCCTGTCTCCGGTACGTTCGCCCAATACCGCTGAACCGAATTGATGAGTACTGATGTATGCCAGCAAAAGTAGTGGTAATAGGCAGCTTGAACATGGACCTGGTCACCCGTGCCAGTCGGTTGCCCCGTGCCGGTGAAACCTTGATCGGCCAGACATTCTCAACCGTGCCTGGTGGCAAGGGCGCGAACCAGGCGGTTGCCTGCGCACGCTTGGGGGCCGATGTGTCGATGATCGGCTGTGTCGGCAGCGATGCCTATGGCATCCAGTTGCGCGATGCGTTGGTGGTGGAAGGCATCGATTGCCAGGCCGTCAGCACCGTGGACGGTTCCAGTGGCGTGGCCTTGATCGTGGTCGATGACAGCAGCCAGAACGCGATTGTGATCGTGGCGGGCAGTAACGGCGAACTGACGCCAGCCTCATTGCAGGCGTTTGATGCGGTGCTGCAGGCGGCTGAGGTGATCGTCTGCCAGCTGGAAGTGCCGATGAATACGGTGGGCTACGCCCTTAAGCGCGGTCGTGAGCTGGGCAAGACGGTGATCCTCAACCCTGCACCGGCCAGCGCGCCGTTGCCGGCTGAGTGGTACGCCTCGATTGACTACCTGATCCCCAATGAAAGCGAAGCTGCCGCACTGAGTGGTGTGGCCGTCGACTCCATTGACAGTGCCAAGGCCGCGGCCATCCACCTGATCCAGGCGGGCGCCGGCAAAGTCATCATCACCCTGGGCTCTCAGGGCGCACTGTTTACCGACGGCCAGAATTTTGAGCATCTGCTTGCGCCCAAGGTCAAGGCGGTAGACACAACGGCAGCGGGCGATACCTTCGTCGGTGGCTTTGCTGCGGCGTTGGCCAACGGCAAGAGCGAGGCCGAGGCCATTCGTTTTGGCCAGGTCGCGGCGGCGTTGTCGGTCACCCGCGCCGGTGCGCAACCCTCTATTCCAACGCTGCACGACGTACAAGGTTTTGTGCCCTCATGAAAAAGACACCTCTGCTCAATATTGCCCTGTCGCGCGTGATCGCCTCGCTTGGGCATGGTGACATCCTGGTGATCGGTGACGCTGGCCTGCCGGTGCCCCCGGGTGTCGAGCTGATCGACCTGGCGTTGACCCAGGGCATTCCGGATTTCATCAGCACCTTGCGTATCGTGCTCAGCGAGATGCAGGTGGAGCGCCATGTGCTGGCGGAAGAAATCTTGCTCAAGCAACCACCGGCGTTGGCCGAACTGAATGCGCTCACAGAACAGGCGGCCCTCGGTGAGCGGCGCCTGGTCAGCCATGACGAATTCAAGCAGCTCAGTCACAAGGCGCGCGCGGTAGTGCGCACCGGTGAATGCCAGCCCTACTGCAATATCGCGCTGGTGTCCGGCGTAACGTTCTAGCGTTCTCAACGACAAGGAGTGTTTTATGCAATATGGTCTTCCAACCCTGAAAAACCTGTTCCGGAGTGTCCTGCTTTTGTCTGCGCTCACTGCTGCAAGCGCCCAGGCGGCGGAAAAAATCGACCTGATCATCGACACCGACCCTGGTGCCGATGATGTGGTGGCATTGCTGTTCGCCATGGCCTCTCCGGAGGAACTGAACATTCGTGCGCTCACCACCGTCGCCGGCAACGTGCGCCTGGACAAGACTTCCCGTAACGCCCGTCTGGCCCGCGAGTGGGCAGGGCGCGAGGAAATCCCGGTGTACGCCGGTGCGCCCGCACCGCTGCTGCGCACGCCGATCTACGCCGAGAATATCCATGGCAAGGAAGGTATTTCCGGCGTCACTGTGCACGAGCCCAAAAAAGGCCTGGCTGACGGCAATGCCGTTGACTACCTGATCAAGACCCTGAGCACCGCCAAACCGCACAGCATCACCATCGCCATGCTGGGTCCGCAGACCAACCTGGCGCTGGCGTTGACCCAGGCACCTGACATCACCCAAGGCATCAAGGAAGTGGTGGTGATGGGCGGCGCGCACTTCAACGGCGGCAATATCACGCCGGTGGCGGAGTTCAATCTGTTCGCCGATCCTGTTGCAGCCGAGATTGTGCTCAAAAGTGGCGTCAAGCTGACCTATCTGCCATTGGACGTGACCCACAAGGTGTTGACCAGTGAAGCGCGCCTGAAAAAGATCGCCGATCTCAAGAACAATGCGAGCAAGGTGGTTGGCGATATTCTTAACGAGTACGTCAAGGGCGACATGGAGCATTACGGCATTCCAGGCGGTCCGGTGCATGACGCTACCGTCATCGCCTACCTGCTCAAACCTTCGCTGTTCAGCGGCCGCGAGGTCAACGTGGTGGTGGACAGCCGTGAAGGCCCGACCTTCGGCCAGACCATCGTCGACTGGTACGACGGCCTGAAACAACCGAAGAACGCGTTCTGGGTGGAGAACGGTGATGCCCAAGGCTTCTTCGATCTGCTGACCGAGCGCCTGGCGCGTCTGAAGTAATGGGTTGACCGGTCGGCGTTCGCCAGCCGGTTCTTATTCGCGCTCGGGGTCGTGTGCCCCCATGTGATCGGCCGGGTATTTCTCGAATATCTGGCCGATGAACGCTTGCGCTGCCTGCGTACCCAGTTCCTTGACCAGCAGGTCGATGCCGATAATCGCCAATTCCTCTGGGCTGCCGGGGCTGTATGAGCTTTGTCCTTGGGGCCACTTGGCTTTGATATCGGCTTGGAGCGTTACGGTGGTCATGAAGGTCTCGCGGGGCTGAAAGTACTGGGCAATGCGCTGGAACGCGGTTTTTACCGGGCCAGTTAACCATTTTGCATCGTGTTTGGCACTGATACTTAGGCATGAGGTGATTCGGCATGACGTTGCTGCTGTGCGACACTGTCTGCCTGTTTAATTGCCGGGGAGCACCGCGTGCAGATCGACTTGAACAATCCCGAGAACCTGACGCTTGCGAATGTGCGCCAACTTCTCGCCAGTGCCAGTGACGACGAACATGCTCAGTTGCGGGTGACCAAGGCCGGGATCGCCTATATCTCTACAGGAAGGGTTGTAGGTGGCGTGGATATCGACGGCCTGCTGTTTCGCCTGGAGACGTGGGCCAAGGGCTCCGGATACGTAGGCAATGTTGCCGCCAGTGATGAAGTCTGGGTGACACAGATCTTCAATGCACTAAAGGAAAACTGGCCAAAGCCTGCGTTCGACTACATCGACATCTACTGAACACATTCATATCTGGTCACGATTGAACGGGCGAATGCCTGTCCAGACTCAGGCAGACTTGCCCGGCGGCGGTTTACGTCTTGAAACCAATCCGCCCAATTGCTGTCGCACGATCTCTGTCCATTTTTTATCATAGGAGGCTTCATGCCTTGGAAGCTCGCATCATTCGGTACTTTGTTGGCAGCACTCGCGTTGGCGGGTTGCAGCACCCCGGGTGCCTCTGAGCCAGCCAAAGACGCCGCCGTGACCGATGCCGGTCATAGCCGCTGTGAGTCGAAGGCCGCCGAATTCACGATCGGCCAGAAAGCCTCGCCCCAGTTGCTGGAACAGGCGCGTACCCGTGCCGGTGCGCAGAACGCGCGGATCCTCAAGCCAAATGACATGATCACCCTGGAGTATCGCTCCGACCGCCTGAACCTTAATACTGACGACAACCTGGTGATCACGCGGGTCAATTGCGGCTAAGTCTCACAAGGCTTTTGCACCACCCATAAAAAACCCCGTCACATGGACGGGGTTTTTTTAGCTCAGCGGAGAATTACTCGCCGCGAACCTGTGCAGCTTGCATACCCTTTTGGCCTTTCTCAGCCACGAAGGAAACGGTTTGGCCTTCTTTCAGGCTTTTGAAACCGTCGCTTTCGATAGCTTTGAAGTGTACGAACAGGTCGTCACCGCCACCTTGAGGAGTGATGAAGCCGAAGCCTTTTTCATCGTTGAACCATTTAACGGTGCCGGTTTGGCGATTAGACATGGTGTATCTCCAAGAAACATATATTTTCAGTAGTGCTGTGCTGCTCAGGCCAACTGGGCACACCGGGCTATCATAGTCGAAATGTTCGGCTTGGGAGCCCCCCCAAGGCATTGTTTGCTAATCAATAGCGTTGCGTTTAGTACCTGTTCCGGCTGAAAGCCACGGTCTACGGGGCTTTCGCTCGAAATATCAACTGGTAAAAAAAGCCGTAAAAGCTGCGTAATTTGTGAGAAATGGCAGTTTTCAGGCCGTTTTACCCGTAAAAAAGCCGTCTGATCTGTGGCGGTTCTTACTTTTTCTTCACGACTTTGCAGGACGAAATAGCCGCGACGGCTTTGTTTTTAAGCTCCGGCTTGGCGTTCGGGTTGGTCATGAGTTCTTTGATTTCGGCAGTGCTCAATTCGGCGTTGATCTTGTCTGCGCCACATTCGCAGTGGTCTTTGGCTGTCTTGACGTCTACGTTCTGGCTGGCGGCGGCGCTGCAGTCATTGACGAAGCTGTCACGGGCACCGGCTGGCCAGTTCGACGGGGCGGCTGCCTGTGCACCGAGGGAAAGGAGGGTCAGGGAGGCGGCGAGAGCGAGGGTAGAAGTAAAACGCATCATGAGGATGCTCCTTTGAGTCGAGGACGAACGGCGATTCTCAGTGGCTTTGAGGCATTGCGTACAGCTCAAGTTCACTTTTGCAGCTATAAAGCGCGGATTTTGTGGTTACACAAGATAGCAGCGCCGCGATGACCGTTCATCTGTGCTAGCATCTTGCGCTTGGCTATTTCCAGGCGCGCCAATTGCCGCCTTGCCATGTTCTTTTTAGCTCACTCCAGTCACTCTGGTTCGATTATCGGTTGGCCGAAAGGCTCCTGCCGCTGTAAGGCAGGCGTTCATCATTGAACGGCCTGGTGTTGGATCTTGTACTGGCTCATCCCAACCCACGTGACCTTTGGTAGGGGTCACCACTAGGAGAGGAGGCGCCATGCCAACTATTACTCTTCCCGACGGCAGTCAACGTTCATTCGATCATTCGGTTTCCGTAGCCGAGGTCGCCGCATCCATTGGTGCAGGCCTGGCCAAGGCCACCGTGGCCGGCAAGGTCGACGGCAAGCTGGTCGATGCCAGCGACCTGATCACCTCCGATGCCAGCCTGCAAATCATCACGCCCAAGGATCAAGAGGGGCTGGAGATCATTCGCCACTCTTGCGCGCACTTGATTGGCCATGCGGTCAAGCAACTGTACCCAACCGCGAAGATGGTGATCGGCCCGGTCATCGATGAAGGCTTCTATTACGACATCGCCTACGAGCGTCCTTTCACTCCGGACGACCTGGCGGCCATCGAACAGCGCATGCACCAGCTGATCGAAAAAGACTACGACGTGATCAAGAAGGTCACGCCGCGCGCCGAAGTGATCGACGTGTTCACCGCCCGTGGCGAAGACTACAAGCTGCGTCTGGTGGAAGACATGCCGGACGAGCAGGCCATGGGGCTGTACTACCACGAAGAATACGTCGACATGTGCCGTGGCCCCCACGTGCCGAACACACGCTTTCTCAAGTCCTTCAAGCTGACCAAGCTGTCCGGCGCCTACTGGCGTGGCGACGCTAAGAACGAGCAACTGCAGCGGATCTACGGCACCGCCTGGGCTGACAAGAAGCAGCTTGCGGCCTACATCCAGCGCATCGAAGAAGCTGAAAAGCGCGACCACCGCAAGATCGGCAAGCGCCTGAACCTGTTCCACCTGCAGGAAGAAGCGCCGGGCATGGTGTTCTGGCACCCGAACGGCTGGACCCTGTACCAGGTGCTTGAGCAATACATGCGCAAAGTTCAGCGCGAAAATGGGTATCTGGAGATCAAGACTCCGCAGGTCGTTGACCGCAGCCTGTGGGAGAAATCCGGGCACTGGGCCAACTACGCCGACAATATGTTCACCACCCAGTCGGAAAACCGCGACTACGCCATCAAGCCAATGAACTGCCCTTGCCATGTGCAGGTGTTCAATCAGGGCTTGAAGAGCTACCGCGAGTTGCCGATGCGCCTGGCCGAGTTTGGTGCCTGCCACCGTAACGAACCATCGGGTGCACTGCACGGCATCATGCGCGTGCGTGGCTTCACCCAGGACGACGCGCACATCTTCTGCACCGAAGAGCAGATGCAGGCCGAGTCCGCCGCGTTCATCAAGCTGACCATGGATGTATACCGCGACTTCGGCTTCACCGAAGTCGAAATGAAGCTGTCCACTCGTCCGGAAAAGCGCGTCGGTTCCGACGAGCTTTGGGATCGCGCCGAAGCAGCACTGGCCGCAGCGCTCGACAGTGCGGGCCTTGCGTACGATCTGCAGCCGGGCGAGGGCGCTTTCTACGGTCCGAAGATCGAGTTCTCGCTGAAAGATTGCCTTGGCCGCGTCTGGCAGTGTGGTACCCTGCAGCTCGATTTTAACCTGCCGATCCGCCTGGGCGCCGAATATGTGTCCGAAGACAACAGCCGTAAACACCCGGTTATGCTGCACCGGGCGATCCTTGGCTCGTTCGAACGGTTCGTCGGGATCCTGATCGAGCACTACGAGGGTGCGTTCCCTGCGTGGCTGGCTCCGACCCAGGCAGTGATCATGAATATCACTGATAAACAGGCAGATTTTGCCGCTGAAGTTGAAAAAACACTCAACGAAAGCGGATTTCGTGCCAAGTCCGACTTGAGAAATGAAAAGATCGGCTTTAAAATCCGCGAGCATACTTTGCTCAAGGTTCCCTATCTTTTGGTTATCGGAGATCGGGAAGTCGAGATGCAGACTGTCGCTGTGCGTACTCGTGAAGGTGCTGACCTGGGCTCGATGCCCGTCGCCCAGTTCGCTGAGTTCCTCGCGCAAGCGGTTTCCCGGCGTGGTCGCCCAGATTCGGAGTAATTATTATTAAGCGTGAAATGAGACAAGATAAACGAGCTGCACCGAAAGCCCCGATCAACGAGAATATCTCGGCACGCGAGGTTCGGTTAATTGGCGCTGACGGCGAGCAGATTGGCATCGTCTCGATTGATGAAGCGCTTCGTATCGCTGAAGAGTCCAAATTGGACCTGGTGGAAATCTCCGCCGACGCAGTCCCGCCTGTTTGCCGGGTGATGGACTACGGCAAGTCGATCTTCGAGAAGAAGAAGCAGATTGCTGCGGCGAAGAAGAACCAGAAGCAGATTCAAGTAAAAGAAATCAAGTTTCGTCCAGGGACGGAGGAAGGGGATTACCAGGTAAAACTGCGCAACCTGGTACGTTTCCTGAGTGATGGGGACAGGGCCAAGGTATCCTTGCGATTCCGCGGCCGTGAGATGGCCCACCAGGAGCTGGGGATGGAACTCCTCAAGCGGGTTGAAGCTGACCTGCTCGAGTACGGTTCGGTCGAACAGCATCCTAAGATGGAAGGACGCCAGCTGATCATGGTCATCGCCCCGAAAAAGAAGAAGTAATCAACAGGGCACGGCAGGCCTTCTGATTATGTTTATCAACTGAATGCGGAGTATCCGAACATGCCAAAGATGAAGACTAAAAGTGGTGCTGCTAAGCGGTTTCTGAAAACTGCTAACGGTATCAAGCACAAGCACGCTTTCAAGAGCCACATCCTGACCAAAATGTCGACCAAGCGTAAGCGTCAATTGCGCGGTAGCAGCTTGCTGCATCCGTCTGACGTGGCAAAAGTCGAGCGCATGCTGCGCCTTCGTTAATTTTTGGATCAAGAATAGAGGAAGTAACTCATGGCTCGTGTAAAGCGTGGCGTCATTGCCCGTAAGCGTCACAAAAAAATTCTGAAACTTGCTAAAGGCTACTACGGCGCGCGTTCACGCGTATTCCGTGTTGCCAAGCAAGCGGTAATCAAGGCAGGCCAATACGCCTACCGTGACCGTCGTCAGAAAAAACGTCAGTTCCGCGCTCTGTGGATCGCTCGTATCAATGCTGGTGCACGTGTTAACGGTCTGTCCTACAGCCGTTTCATCGCCGGCCTGAAAAAAGCGTCCATCGAGATCGACCGTAAGGTTCTGGCTGATCTGGCAGTGAACGAAAAAGCGGCGTTTGCTGCGATTGTCGAGAAAGCTAAAGCCACCTTGGCTTAAGTACCCCCGACAGTCACCCTGGGTTACGCTGTAGCCCAAGGTGTTAAACGTCATAAATAGGGGAAGAGCCTTCAAGCTCTTCCCCTATTTTGTATCTGGAGTCTGTACATGGAAAACCTGGACGCGCTCGTCGCTCAAGCCCTCGAGGCTGTGCAAAGCGCTGAAGATGTAAATGCCCTGGAGCAAATCCGGGTTCACTACCTTGGCAAAAAGGGTGAATTGACTCAGGTGATGAAGACCCTGGGAAATTTGCCGGCTGAAGAGCGTCCGCAAGTCGGTGCGCTGATCAACGTCGCCAAGGAGCGTGTCACAGAGGTGCTCAATGCGCGCAAGGCGACCATGGAGGAGGCCGATCTAGCGGCCAAACTCGCCGCCGAGTCCATTGACGTAACCCTGCCTGGTCGTGGCCAGGCCTCGGGCGGTCTGCATCCGATCACCCGGACTCTGGAACGTATCGAACAGTTCTTCACCCACATCGGCTACGGCATCGCCGAAGGCCCCGAGGTCGAGGACGACTATCACAACTTCGAGGCGCTCAACATCCCTGGCCACCACCCGGCCCGGTCGATGCACGACACCTTCTATTTCAACGCGAACATGCTGTTGCGCACCCATACCTCGCCGGTACAGGTCCGCACCATGGAAGCGAACAAACCGCCGATCCGCATCGTCTGCCCAGGCCGTGTGTACCGCAGCGACTCCGATATCACCCACTCGCCGATGTTCCACCAGGTCGAAGGCCTACTGGTTGATCGCGATATCAACTTCGCCGACCTCAAGGGCACCATCGAAGAGTTCCTGCGGGTGTTCTTCGAGAAGGAACTGGCGGTGCGTTTCCGTCCATCGTTCTTCCCATTCACCGAGCCATCCGCTGAAGTCGACATGGAATGCGTGATGTGCAGCGGTAAAGGCTGCCGAGTGTGCAAGCAAACCGGCTGGCTGGAAGTGATGGGCTGCGGCATGGTTCACCCGAACGTGTTGCGTATGTCCGGTATTGATCCGGAAGAATTCTCGGGCTTTGCCTTCGGCATGGGCGTTGAGCGTCTGGCAATGCTGCGTTACGGCGTGAACGACTTGCGTCTGTTCTTCGACAACGACTTGCGGTTCCTCGCGCAATTTCGCTAGTCGTAACGAATCTTTAGGAGAGCAGGATGAAATTCAGTGAACAATGGCTGCGTGGCTGGGTAAGCCCGCAGGTAGATCGCGACGAGCTGGTTGCTCGTCTGTCGATGGCCGGTCTTGAGGTCGATAGCGTTACCCCGGCCGCCGGTGTTTTCAGTGGTGTGGTAGTGGGTGAGGTGCTGAGCACCGAGCAACACCCCGATGCCGACAAGTTGCGTGTATGCCAGGTCAGCAATGGCGCGGATACCTTCCAGGTCGTGTGCGGAGCGCCCAACGTGCGCCCGGGCCTGAAAATCCCGTTCGCCATGATCGGTGCCGAGCTGCCGGGCGACTTCAAGATCAAGAAAGCCAAGCTGCGTGGCGTTGAGTCCAACGGCATGCTGTGCTCCCAGGCCGAGCTGCAGGTAGGTGAGGGCAACGATGGCCTGATGGAGCTGCCGGCCGACGCGCCAGTGGGCCAGGACATCCGCGTTTACCTGGAGCTGGAAGACGCCAGCATCGAGGTCGACCTGACCCCGAACCGTGGCGACTGCCTGTCCCTGGCCGGCCTGGCGCGTGAAGTGGGGGCGTTGTACAACGCCCCGGTCACTCGTCCGGTCGTTGCTGCTGTACCTGCCGTGCACGACGAAGTACGTCCGATCGACGTGTTGGCACCCAACGCCTGCCCACGTTACCTGGGGCGTGTGATCCGTAACGTCGACCTGTCCAAGCCAACCCCGCTGTGGATGGTTGAGCGCCTGCGCCGTGCTGACGTGCGCAGCATCGACGCGGCCGTCGACATCACCAACTACGTGATGCTGGAGCTGGGTCAACCGCTGCATGCGTTCGACCTTGCCGAAATCAATGGCGGTATCCGCGTGCGCATGGCCGAAGAAGGCGAGAAGCTGGTGCTGCTCGATGGCCAGGAAGTCAGCCTGCGTGCCGATACCCTGGTCATCGCCGACCACTCCCGCGCCCTGGCGATTGCCGGCGTGATGGGTGGCGAGCACAGCGGCGTATCTGCGACCACTCGCGACGTATTCCTTGAAAGCGCATTCTTCGACCAGATCGCTATCGCCGGCAAGGCCCGTTCCTATGGTCTACACACCGATGCGTCGCACCGCTACGAGCGTGGCGTGGACTGGAACCTCGCCCGTGAAGCCATGGAGCGCGCCACTGGCCTGCTGCTGGAAATCACCGGCGGCGAAGCCGGTCCGATCACCGAAACCGTCAATGAGCAGTTCCTGCCGTCCGTTGCGCCGATCACCCTGCGCGCCAAAAGCGTTGAGCAGATGCTTGGCCTGGTGATCGCGCCGGCTGAAATCGAGCAACTGTTGTCCGCCCTCGGCCTGGGTATTTCTGCCGGCGGGGAAGGGCAGTGGACCGTTGAAGTACCAAGCCATCGCTTTGATATCAGCCTGGAAGTCGACCTGATCGAAGAGCTGGCTCGCCTGTACGGTTACAATCGCCTGCCGGTTCGTTACCCGCAAGCACGCCTGGCGCCGCAACCGAAGGCTGAGGCGCGTGCGCATTTGCCTGAGCTGCGTCGCCTGCTGGTTGCCCGTGGTTATCAGGAAGCGGTGACCTACAGCTTCATCGATCCGAAGCAGTTCGAATTGTTCAACCCGGGCGTCGAGCCGCTGTTGCTGGCAAATCCGATTTCCAATGACATGGCAGCCATGCGTTCGTCCCTGTGGCCAGGCTTGGTGAAAGCACTTTCCCATAACCTGAACCGTCAGCAAGACCGTGTGCGCATGTTCGAAAGTGGCCTGCGTTTCGTTGGTCAACTGGATGGCTTGAAGCAAGAGCCGATGTTGGCCGGTGTTGTTTGCGGTAGCCGCCTGCCCGAAGGTTGGGCGCAGGGCCGCGATGCCGTGGACTTCTTCGACGTCAAGGCTGACGTGGAAGCGGTGCTGGGCTTTGCCGGTGCGCTGGACGCGTTCACCTTCGTGCCAGGCAGCCATCCTGCGTTGCACCCTGGCCAAACTGCACGCATCGAGCGTGAAGGTCGCCTGGTGGGCTTCATCGGCGCGATTCACCCTGAACTGTCGAAAACCCTCGGCCTGGACCGTCCGGTCTTCGTTTTTGAGCTGGTCTTGGCTGAAGTTGCGTCGGGCAAGATGCCTAAATTCAGCGAGTTGTCGCGCTTCCCTGAAGTGCGTCGTGACCTGGCGCTGATCGCCGACCGTGAAGTAGCCGCCACTGCCGTTCTGGATGTAATCCGTGAAAATGCAGGGGAATGGCTGACAGACCTCAGGCTATTTGACGTCTATCAGGGTAAAGGTATTGATCCGCATAGAAAAAGCCTTGCAGTTGGCTTGACCTGGCAGCATCCATCGCGCACTCTTAATGACGATGAGGTGAATACCACGACACAAAATATCCTCACCTCGCTCGAACAAAGGTTGAACGCCACGTTAAGGAAGTGACGTATGGGGGCTTTGACGAAAGCTGAGATGGCGGAACGTCTGTACGAAGAGTTGGGTCTGAACAAGCGCGAGGCCAAGGAATTGGTCGAGCTGTTTTTTGAAGAGATCAGACACGCTCTGGAAGACAACGAACAGGTCAAATTGTCCGGTTTCGGCAATTTTGACCTGCGGGACAAACGCCAGCGGCCTGGCCGCAATCCGAAAACGGGAGAAGAAATCCCGATCACGGCTCGCCGTGTGGTCACCTTTCGTCCAGGGCAGAAGTTGAAGGCCCGAGTTGAGGCTTATGCTGGAACCAAGTCATAACGACGAGCTACCCGTCATCCCAGGCAAACGCTACTTTACCATTGGTGAAGTCAGCGAGCTTTGTGCGGTAAAACCGCACGTGCTGCGCTATTGGGAGCAGGAGTTTCCTCAACTCAACCCCGTCAAACGCACCGGGAACCGTCGGTATTATCAGCGCCAGGATGTGCTGATGATCCGACAGATCCGCGCGTTGCTCTACGATCAGGGGTTCACCATCAGCGGCGCGCGCCAGCGTATGTCCGGTGATGAAGCCAAAGACGACACCACCCAATACAAACAAATGATCCGCCAGATGATCGCCGAACTCGAAGATGTGCTGGTGGTGCTGAAAAAGTAATTCCGGCTTTTAAAATACTTCCACATTTCAAAAGCTTGCGGTATATTCCGGTTCGCTTCGTCAAGAAGCAAATCCAGTAACACGCCTAGTCGGGGCGTAGCGCAGTCCGGTAGCGCACTAGCATGGGGTGCTAGGGGTCGAGTGTTCGAATCACTCCGTCCCGACCATATAAATCAAAGGGTTGCGACATTTTATCTCGCGACCCTTTTTATTTTTAAGTATTTTTACCCCTACAAAACGACTGGCTTTGGATGGAATCCTCGTCTGTTTCAAAGAAAATGGGCGCGAGATTTCTGGGTGCCGGAGTCCCCACCGCAGTAAGTTCGGCGATGGGGGTTGAGGGGACCTTAATTACGGCCCGTCAGCAGTCTCCAGCTTTGACTGTGGGGAGGCCGCGCTAACCGAGAAGTCCCAATAACCCTATAAGACGAAATGTCAGCAAATCGGGGCTAGAAGATCTGGGGCTCGAAGCCCATGCATTCGACTCTGAGCCCCTATCGATCCACCTGAAACCGCGTGACCAGGGTAGGCTGCGGTTGAGAGCGTGGCTTGCGCGGCCTGATTCATCCAACCATAGAAATCACCGGTCTTCCCACAAGCGCTGTCAGTGCCGGCAGCCTCTTGCTTCGGATGTATTCGATGCTTCCCACCAGGTAGACACAGTCTCTGGCCCGGGAGATGGCGACATTCATGCGTCGGTCGTCTGCATAGAACGTGGCGGGCCCGACGGTACGCACGAACGAGAAGAAGACGACGTCAGCCTGACGCCCTTGGAACGCATCGACGGTATCTACCTCGATTGTCAGATGCTCGCGGAAATCGAGTTTGCCCAGGGCGAGCTTGAGCTGCCTGCACTGTGCGCGGTAAGGCGTGATCACTGCTACGCTCAATCGCTTGCCGTCGCTGAAGTAGGGCCTGGACTCTTCGCTTTGAAGAACGGTGGTGCTGGCATCCATCATCACATCACCGGAGCCCACGGTATCGCCGCGGGCTGAGGCTTCAGCAATCACAGCAGACTTTGCTTCGCTGATTTGCTCACACATCGTCGTCAGGCGATCAACGATGATCTGAATCTCGCGCTGGTTGATCAATGTCTTTTCCTCTTCTCCGCGTTCAGGGGGGACGAAGTACCCCTTGGAGTCGTAGGTCAGCCAGGCGAATTGCTCGAACAGGCCATTACCCTCCGTGCGGCTGTGATCGAGGCCGTTGTTGTAGAAGTGCTTGGAGATGAATTTGCCGATCTCTGGCAGCATCCGGTACTGCTTGAGCAGCGTGCCTTTCATGTGCTCGGGGAAGTTCTCGAAGATGCGCTCGATGACGCCGCCTCTGATGAGCTTCTCCTGGGCCTTGTCGAGTGCCGAGAGGGCGGCAGACTCTTCCTTGCAGAAGGTCGGTGGCAACTGCTTATGGTCGCCCACCAGCACGCACTTGCGGGCCACTGTGAGTGCCATGAGCCACTCGGGCAGGGTGGCTTTGGAGCACTCATCGACAATGGCCAGGTCGAACATGTCACTGTCCTTGTCGATTAAGTGATCCACCTGGTTGCAGGTCACGCCGATGATCTGATGCCGGTCGGCGAGGTTGCGCACCAACCACCGAGGAAGTTCGATACTCCCATCGCTGTTCGTGCGTCCGCGATCCAGCTTTTGCCACAAACGCTCTGTGAGCTCCGGCGCTTTCTCCCACGCATCTCTCCATACGGCATCAGCCCGATCAAGCGCTTGGACTTCGATGGAGGCTGGGTTTTCCAGGGTGGAGACCACGAAGCGTGGGTAGCGCATCACCATGGACATATCGGCAACTGAAAGGTGAGTGGTCAGGCGATCAAGAGCGTTGTCGACCGCGACGTGTGTTTCGGAGCTGATGAGGATTCGCGCGTCGGGTTTGCTGCGCAGGGTCTGGAGGATGATCTCCACGATTGCGGTGGTTTTACCGGTACCTGGAGGCCCTTGAAGGAAGAAGATGTCTTCGCCAGCCAGGGCTTTCTGGATTTGGGAGTAGGCATAGATGTCAGCCAGGTAGCACTCCTGCACCGGTGCCGTGGCGTGAATAGCCATCGAATGGTGCAGGCCCAGTTCGGCAAGCTCAGCACCTACCTTCGTTTTGCGAGCGGTAGCGTGGGTTTTCTCAGCCGATTTGCTGCCCGATGCATCGTCTCCGGATCCTGCCGCCTCGGTGTAATACTTGGCCAAGATGTTGTTGTGAGCGACGTTGCAGTTAGCACCACTGCGGAATCGCAGGATGTACTTGATCTGCCGTTCATACTTTGCGCGGGTGATCGGATCGGCTGTGATCTCGACGAGCTTGACCAGGTACTCCAGCCAGTCGTCGATGTGATCGATGAGGTCGGGTGCCGGTGAGACAGGGGAGGGGGATGTGCTCAGGTCACCCTTGTTGAAGTGCTCTTTGGATGTCATTTCAGACCCCCTCAACTTTTGGCTTCAAGAGCGACAATGCACCCGCCGGGTTTCGTACGCCAATGCCCATCAGAATCTTGCTCAGCAGTGAGTCGTTTCGTTCCAGTTGCTCGATGCTCAGCGGCAACTCAAGTACCTGGCCAGCCGCGAGTGCCTCGACGATGCGCATGTCATCATTGATGGAGAGCGTGTCCATGTTGAGGTGGGCCATCTCCGCTGCGAGCAGTTTGTCCAAACCCAAGACGAGGCGGTTGACCGTAAATTGGGGCAGGACGTTGATCAGCTCATCGTTGGTGGTGTAGCCCTGTCGTACGGCTTCGGAAATGGCGATGAAGCACTCCCTGAATTGCCAGGCGCCCCATTGGAAGCTGAGCTTCACGCGCATTGTGCTTGATGTGCTCACTATTGCCTCCTTGCTGGGTGACGTACTGACTTGGTCGCCAGGCCGATCGCTGGCCAGTAGATGTCTGCGTCGTCGCGCGCGAGCAAGGTGAATACCTGCTCGATGGTTTTTGAGGGGTGAAGGTCGTTGATCCAGCCCATGAGTTTCTTGATTTCATCGCGGCGAAATGTGAACACCTGGCGGGCTACGTAGAAGTTGTCCTGGTGTTCGCGAGCGGCTGCCAGCGAATGGAAAATCTCCGAGCGCGCTGCCTTGTCCGCGTCGAGTGTGGAAAACTCTTGAAAGTCATGAGCCCACTTGATGCGCGTTTGGATAATCGCTTTACGATGTTTGAGGTCTGATGTCTTGCGCTTGGCGTCTTCCCAATCGGGCCTCGTATCGATGAGCACCTGATTGATTTCACTGAGCGTGCCGCCATTGGGCATTTGTGAAATCCACAGGTTGGCCAGTGGCGACTCGCTGTCCAAGAACTGGTAGTAGTTTTCGAAAATATCCTGCAGTGCTCTGAATTTGGTACCGCACTGCTCGTAGAGGTTCTTCACACGCTGCCTCACGAGCTGGTGTTGCTCACTGTTTCGTTCCTTCTCTGCCTTGAGCGCGGAGGTGGAAATTCGGAGGTCACTTAGCTGCTTTCGCAGCTTGCTCTGATAGCTTTTGATACGGCTCAGATCGCGCTCATAGTCCTTGGCATCGGACTTGGCATCTCTTGCAAACTGTTTGACGAGCTTGTTTATCTCCGGGGTTGTGACGCGAGGCGGACGATCCGCAATTTGTGCTTGCCAGGTGCGGCGTTCCTCGGCGCGCGAAAGCCGGATCATCTCTTGATTGAGCTCATCCAGGTACGAAATCGTGGATCGGATGACCTGGATTTTGTCTCTCTCAAGATTCCAGCGCAGCTCGCTGATGTTCTTGCGCAACCATGCCTCGATACACAGGAACATAGCCTGCGGGAGGTCTTTGAGGTGGTCAATGTAGTCCGTGGTCTTCTCGATGTGATCGTTGAGGAACTCAACATACTGCTTGAGCTCTTCCTCGCGCAGCTTGGCGAGCTGTTGGATCTGCAATTTGTACGCGTCGGCTTGAGCTTTAACCCGGGCCTGGCTAGCCGCAGCTTCGCGCTCATACTCATCGATCATGCACTGCGTTTTTTGCAGATGTTTATCCAGGCTACGGCTGGTGAAGTAATGGACAAGTTTCTTTAGCATTCTGGGCTCCTTGCACTACGGGCGCACAAAAAATTCGTAGGCCTGATCCCACGACGTCTGCTCAGGCAGCACGTCCGTGAGACGGACATCGATCGTGGCCAGCATCGTCCGTGCGATTTTGTCGGTGTCACCACCCCCGAATGCAGTCGCTTCAAGGGATTGCTGCAGCGTTTTGAGCTCCTCGCGATAGGCATCCATGCGCGCCTGTTCGAGTTGCTGTTCGGTACCGGCAGCCTGGAGCGCCTTGCGCTCGCCGAGAAGGGTGTTCTTGATTGGGGTGAACAGGAGGAACTGAAGCTCCAGGTGAGCGTTCAGGTCTTTGCTCAGCATCTGGTAGCGCTCCCCCGCCTGCCAAGTGATCTCTTGGCGCTGACGCTCGTAGTCCTCCTCGATCTGCAAAATTTTCTGCTGGTAGCTGGCCTTAAGCTGATAGAGGGATTCTGCCTCTTGGGAAGGTAGGCTGGCGATCTGCTTCTCGATCTGCTTCTGCACGGCCATAAGTTGACCTTTGCGAGCACGGTATTCCGAGAATACCGAGATACTGCCGGAAAACGGCAGCATGTCCTTCCACTCGAACTTGAACTCGGACATCGTTCCGACCAACCCCGCGTACTGCGATAGGTTGATTGAGCCGTTGGTGAGCTGGGACATCGCAGCCTGCATGTCCTCCATCGCCAGTTTTTTACCTTGGCCGGCGAAGTGGCCAACATAAGCAGAGACAGCGAAGGAGAACCCAATCGAGAATACGGCCCCCAGCGCAATTGGGCCAAGGGCTCCAAGTGTGGTGCCAAACAGAGCTGTGGAGGCGATCTCGGAGGCCACCCATTGGCCCAGGAAGGTCGCCGTCGCGGTGCCTGCGCTGTACGCCAAGGACCCGCCCACCACCGATACCGTGGTGCTGATCATTGAGCCACCGAACTCCAGGCTGTCGATTTCGCCTCGCGAGAACTTGTAGATGTTCTGGCCGAGGCTCACCGCGATGTTGGTGACAGCCGAAGCTACGTTGCCTTTAATCAGGTGGCCGCCTGCGTTCTTGAGTACGGTGTGCGAGGCGCTGTCGATCAGGTTCTGGCCAAGGTGCTGAATGCCAGTGACCAGGACGGCATTACCGGCCCCCTTGATCGAGCTCAGAACAATACGCTCGGCGGCCTCATAGCACTGCTCCATCGTGAGGGGCTCATCGCTGCGCATGATGCCAAGTAGCTCGGAGGCGGCGCTTAGCGTGGCGCCACCGATTGCCCCAGCCTTGGCTGCATTCGCGTATTGCATGCGATTGAACTCAGCACGCACGCGATCTTTCTCTGCGTACTCGGGACCTTTGCCTTCTTTGGTGGTCTCTTTGACGAGTTCCTCAGAGCTGCCTTTGCCGCGGCGCTTGAGTGGCTTGCTCTTTATGTCGGGGCGATCGTCCGAATGGATCGAGTCATCCAGGGTTTCTGAGGTCTTCTTGTAGTTCTCGCTTACCTCCGGCCGCTTCTGGGCGTTGTTGGTCGCCTCGTCTTTGGCAACGATTCGGGCGTCAGCGAGCTGCTCCTCCGGGACGATTTTGCCTACGTCCTGATAATCACCGTGGTTGATGGCTTTGGTGCTTTCCTCTGCAGTCTTGTAGAACTTGAGTTGATAGTCCTTAGAGCCATCGGGGGTGTTGATGCGAATGTCGGTGACTGGATCGTTATGTCGCCCTACGTCCAACGTGGCTCGGTGGTTGTTGGCTCCCTTGCCGGCTGCTTCGATGTTGTACGAGCCCGCGTGGTGAGCTTCTGCGATTCGGCCCTGCTGCTTGTCCAGGGCCCAGTTTGCATACTCACCGTCTTTTCTTGTGATCGATTGCTTGAGCATCACCGAGTACTGATCCAATGCATCGGTCAGGAACTGGTTCTGCAGTTCGTTGAAGCCAGCCTGAGCATACAGAACACCCTGTTCGAGGGTCTCTTTCGTTTCCATGTCATCTCATCCTTCAGATAGGTCGCCGAGGTGGCGCCTGACCCTGCATGGAGGCAGTCCAATCCGAACGCATCGGCGGCGATGCGCGTTTCTTGAGAGGATTATTACGAAAGTGATATCGGAAGGCCATTAAGTCTGGCAAAAGGTATGCGCCTACTTCGGATAAGCTTCAGCAGCGGATCATGAGCCTGATCCAGTCAGTGCGCATTAATGGGCACGACCCGTATGCTTGTCTCAAGGATGTGCTGACGCGGCTGCAGACGCAGCGAGTAAGTGAGATTGATCAGTTGCTGCCACGTCGGTGGATACCGGACTGACTTGCGCAAGGTGAGTTGGGCGGTCGCTTACCGCTCAATTTGTGATTGAACGGATATAGTAGCGTCGTGTGCGCATTGTCCAACGCAATACGTTGAAAGGAGTCGACATGAAGCTCATCGCCAATCGAATTAACGGGGTACACCTGCGCGACCTATTACCTGGGGCCGAGGTCGAGATAGATGGCGTATTGGCTGCCGTGGCCTATGGCAGTAGTGCATCCGATATCACCCAAGATCTGGTCGGCCATTGCGTCAATAACAAGCTGCGTCTGGACCTATGGATGCGCTACGACCACACCGTGCCTGTTTCGGTAGAGCTGCTCAAGCGCCTGTTCAAGCATCAGAAAGACAATGTATTTACGCGCTTTGTCCCCGACCGCTTCCACCCCAAGGTTATTTGGTGGAAAGGTTACGGCGCCTATATTGGCTCGGCCAACCATACCGATAATGGGTGGCTTACGAACATTGAAGCGGGAGTTTTCCTGACGGCGGACGAGTTGCTCGCAAATGGCATGGACAACCAGTTGGAAGACCTCTTCGACTACTTGCATGAACTGGAAGTGACCATCCCTATTTCGGCGGATTACATCGCTGAAATGGAGCGCTTCAACCTCTGGAACAAGGGCATCTACGACGAGTCGCGCAAGAAGCGCAGCCATCCCGAATGGGAAGGGCCGAGCTTTGTCCAAGAGAAGGCCGCCTTTGACCGACGGAAGGACAATTTCAAGCAGGAGTGGTTAGAAACGCTCGGTATTCTGCAGAGCATCCAGCAACAACTGGGTGACTACCGACCCAAATGGGTGAGTGCCGATGTCCCAAGTGCTTGGCATGTCGATCAATTTCTGCATGGTTACTATTACAATCATGTCGGCGACGCCCAGCGCAAGCCATACGAGGACTTCCACGAAAGCCATCGGGCCAACCCGCAGGCTGCACTGGAGGTTGAACTGAGGTGGTGGAAGTCTTTGTTGGAAGCGCCATCGTACGAAGACTACGCGCTTTATGAGAGTGCACCGGCGGTGCGTGAGTTGCTGGCCCGGGACAGGGTGCTCGAATTATCTAGTGAGGAATTCGCCGTCCTGTGTCGCAACACCCACGCGACCATGGAGCACATAATAAAAGTGCCAACCGCCGAGCTTGGCTTTCCTGAGCTGAAGACGCTGGACAGGGAGTCACGTGTGCGGCCCTTTGCCGAACTCATCCTGCGTCAGCGCAACCGCAAGGGATGGGATGTTCGTAAACTACTCCACCATGTGCTCTACGAAGGGCAAGATAATGAGATCTGGTTGCGCCTGTACCATGCTGGGCGCGACTGGGAGTACAGCATCCCACGCTATGGCCTGAATTCTCTAGCCGAGGTGATCGGCTGGGCCCGGCCGGAAGTGGTCCCACCGCGCAACGGTCGCACCAGCAAGGCGTTGAGAGCACTGGGCTACGATGTGAAGGTTTATTGAATTCCACAGCACAGTTGCCACGTTCAAGCGCTGTATCGCTTGGCGGATAGTTGAAATATTCAGTGCAGGAGCGTCTGCTAGTGGCCGATAGCTTCTGCTTGCTGGGCGCGCGTCCAGTTGCCGCCGGTCTGACAAATGCTCCTTTCTGGCTTGTCGGGTTGGGCGCAAAAAAACCAATGACACCATTGCGATGCGAACCGTTCGTTACGTCGCTCAATCGCTTCCAAAATGGGCACACCCTCCAGACTTTAGAGGGATTACCTCCACGATCCGCTGTATTGGCATCCATTCAGCCCTGGACCGTTAAAACGGACTAGCATAGAGGCGTTGACCGAGCGCGAGGTTTGGCCAGCCACCATTGGCGTAGGGCTAGAATGTACAAAATTTGCGCCAGATGCCGGGAGCCTTTCCAGTCGATTTCAGCACGTGTACTGCGATAGCGCTGTTTCGAGTTGCTCGCGGACATGACAGCGAAGGTGCGCGGGCGACACGACTTCGACGTCTGCGGCATTGCTCATCAGGAATAATCTAAGACCCTGAGTGTCGAGCAATTCACACCGCAGCAACCATCTATCGCCATCTCTTTCGACCTGTTGATTCGCCGCAAGCGCGTTTTCCGTAAGGCGATTGTGAAGGTTCTCCTTCAACCGCAACACCAACTCTATCGTCTCGTTCGCGTGGACAGAAATTAGGTCTCGCTGAACCTCGATGGATCGAACGTCATAGCCTTCAGGTTCTTGGATAGCATCCCTCGCCACCCGCGCGTCCACCATCCGATGCAACATCAGCGCACAGGTTTTACCAATCCCGTTGCTGCTGTACTTTCCTCTTGGCAAGCCAGGATCGGGCGCCTCTCCATGCCAGGTCTCCTTTGCTACAAATGCTGACAGGTAGATGTTGCTGTCCTGGTACGCGAGCGCGAGCGGTTTCAGAAGGTAGGAGCACTCCACGCCGTTGGCATCTCGAGGTCTATAACGCACGGTCAGGCTATGATCGTCGATCATTGCACCTTGTATGAGCTTGAGGTGCTCATGGTCATGTTGCCCATGCTCCAGCACAGTGAACCGCGTGCCAGTGATGATGCGACCCTCGGCGACTAAATGCCGGGCTGATCGAGACTTCAGCTCCCAGGCCGCGTACTCGCGCAGCTTTGTAAGCTCTTTCGTGTCCATCCAGAAACCGAAGCGTTCAGCATGTTGGAAAATAGCGCTAAGGGTCATCGATTCTTGCGGCGAAAGCGCCAAGTCAAAACTGCCCTTGCCCAATTTCCAGCGATGCGCTCTGCGTCGCTGTCCTGATTCTTCGGGTACTTTTTCTACAAACCCTTCCGCCTTCAACTCAAACAGGTCACGCCGAGTTGTCCTCGGATTGGCGGTACCGTCCGCCCATTCGAGCATCTCTTGATGCAACTCCTCGGTCGACAAAGCGCGGCCTGCACGTTGGAGAATCTTGCGCAAATATTTGCGCCGCTTTTCTCGGTGTTCAGTTTCATCTGAAATAATTCGCATAATTTTTCAACTCGGACAAATCAGTGTCTAGTAGGGCTGCATCATAGTCCCGCTGGCACGCAATTGGGCGTTGAATATGCCAGCCCACAGGAGCATTCATGAACACTAAACACCCCTACGCTAAGCTTGATCACGTCCCCGAATTCATCGACTGGTTGGCGGGTCATCTTGATTCGGACACGCTCATCACGCATGAGTACGTTGATCGTCGCTCGGGAGTACGGTGGTCGTGTAACAGCCTGTACGGCGCGTTTACCTCGTATTGCTGGAATCACCCGGGTAATACCCGCCTCGCGTTCAACCCAGGGGTTAGCGCTGCCAGCAACGAAATGGCGCTGTCCGCACTGCGCGCAGACTTGATCGCTGCTGGCAGCAGCGATGCGTTGATCCTCCAGGCGTCCCTCGACGTCATGGCCTGGGGAGGTGTCACCTCCCGCAACAACGAATGGTTGAAAGCCAACAAGACTGGCCTTGCAAAGATGATTTCGGATGTCGCTACAGCATTGGTAGACAATGATCCCGACGCCCCGATTCTTCGTAATCAATCGCTGCGCTTCAATTCGGGAATGACCAAAATCTATTCGTTGCTTTGCCCTGATTTCATCATCTACGACAGCCGGGTAGCCGCTGCATTGGGATTGCTGGTGGTCAAATACTGCAATGTCAAATGCCTGACGAAAGTTCCGCTGGCGCTTAATTTCCCTTGGGCCGGGGCGAAAGAGTCGACCACTGCTCTCGCACCTAAACGCCGTAACCCAAGTATCGGAAGTCTTCAGTTCAAACGCCTGCGCTCAGGGTCGCATCACGCACGTTGGAACATGCACGCCAGCTACGTGCTCAGCCAAGTGGCAAAACATCCTCTCTGTTCTGAGAGTCCTTTCCGGGTCGGTAAAACAACCCGACAAACACTTCGCAGCATCGAACAGGCTCTGTTCAGTATTGGGTATGACTTGCCGGTGAACGACTGACCACCATTGCTTTGGTGAAACAATCTCACAAGTCACCCTGCTGGAGGAGGCGAGGGGGCGTCCTGCGCCCTTGCGCCCCCCACTAACTTAAATCGGAGGCCCCAATGGCCGAGATGACCTCGCTGCAACTCATGATTGTCGAGTTGGCGAAAAGCGGTATTAGTTCGTCGGCGCTCAAATCTGCTGTCCTAAGCGTTCACCCACACCTGAACGATGGTGCTTACTTGGGGGAATTGGCCACCTTGCAAGTCGAAGGCCGGCTTGTTGGTGAAGAGGCGGAGGGCGCTTGGTTTTTCACGTCTTTCATCGACGACGTGGTCGCTGACCGGGTACCTGAGTACAGCCCGGAGTTCGCCGAAATGATTGTGGCCGCGGATTGTGGCAACTGGACCGAATTGGACCCGGATGAACTCATAGCGCAGTTGGATGAAATGCTCAGAAAGGCAAACGCCCGGCGTTCGGGAAAAGCGTAGCGTTGGATTTACAGAGCTCCGTTGTTGTCTTCACCCTGACAACGCACAGAATAATGGAGTGACAACGCTCCAGTCACCATCGGGATATCTTAAAAATGGAGTGATAGCGCTCCAGTTAGGCCTTTCGCTACGCTAAAAATATTACTAAAGTGCCATTATCTAATAGCGAGATGATGGCAATGAATATCCTCACGCCTCAACCCATTCAGGTTTCGCTCGGCCAATGGTTTAGCCGCAACCTATCCTCCGTTCTCGCTGTCGCAGGTGCGCTGCGGGAAACGCAACACGATGCCGACGGCCCCGGGCCTTTGTCCGCGGTGCAGATCCAGCAGCAAACCGGCATTGCTCGTAGCACGCTGCGGGCCCTGAAATCACCAGCGCAAGGTAGCGATGCCAACCCGGACCTGAGCACTATCGAGCGTCTTGCCCAGGCTCTGGGGGTGCCACCTGCTTTCCTGTTGATGCGCCCCCAGGACTGGGCACTGCTGGCCAGCGCGATCGGCAACAGTGGCGATTACTTGGTTGCAGCTCACAAGTTGGAGGCCGAAGAGCGGCTTCAAGAGATTAATCCGGTGGAAAAGGTCTTGCGCGAATGCAAGGTCCATCCGGATCAGCGCCCCAGTATTGTGGGTGCCTCGCCGGAAGTTGCCCGGGCCAATGCCCGCGATGAGTGGCGTAGACGCGCATGTCTCAAGCTCGATGCGCTGATGCTGCGCGAGATTTCAAAATCCGGCCCACGCAAGTGGTTGGCCGCGATAGCGGGCGCCTGGGTCAGCCAGACCACGCCACACGATCCTTCTTCTAGCGAACAATAAGGAGTGCCGGGATGCCGATCATTCACGACCCCGATCTTGCCGATGTATTGATGAGTGCCAGCGCCGACGACGTGGGCCTGTTGATAGATGTGATCACCGACAACGGCAAGGGCCGCATCTCCCTGTCATCTTCAGTCTGTCGTCAGTTGATGTCCGACAAGGACAAGGGTGTCGGCGAGTCGACCCGGGCTATTTTCGCCGAGGAGCTGACCCGCTTTGGCGGCAACTCACTGGTCAACCTGTTCCGCGGCGGCAGTGGTGTGCCGTACCGCGAGCTGTTGGCTGATGTGGCCGGGCACGTCGGCGCGAAGAACAAGGCGAGCGCCAGCTGCGCCGAGATGGAAATGGCGATCATCACCAAGGTATTCGCCCAGTCCCTGGCGCGGATGAGCGAGGAAGACCGCAAAACACTGTTCGAATCCCTGGGCGGACTGGCGTACCGACCCGGCATGGGGCCGGGGGCATTGGCGGCTTTGCTGGCTTCACTCGGTAGTTCCGGGTTGGCTTCCTACAACGTGGCGGCGGTGGTCGCCAGCGCGACCATGAGCAGCCTGGTAGGGCGTGGCGTGGTGCTGGCGGGTTCGAGCACCCTGGGTCGTGGTCTAGCAGTGCTGGCTGGCCCGGTGGGCTGGGCCATCACCGGGATCTGGACGGCATTCGACCTAGCAAGCCCGGCGTACCGGGTCACCGTGCCCTGCGTCATCCAGATCGGCCATATGCGCCAGAAGATGTTGCTCAAACCCACCTGTCCCGGTTGCCACGCGATAGTCGCGGCCGGCGCCAACTTCTGTGGCAAATGCGGGATACGCCTGGGCGCCTGATGCCCACTTTAGACGACCAAGGAGTGAGTCAATGAACCCTGTGATTTCCCCTCTCGAATTTCTCCTGACCAACGTCATCTGCTTCGCCGCTGGCGCGGCCACGGTGGTCGCGCTGAACCTTGCGGCGAAAGCCGTGCATGCCTCCGGCAAACGCGCCGCGCAGAGCGCCACCTGAACCAACGGATTGAGTAGGAGCGAGAACCGTGTACAGCAACCATCACGCCAAGCGACTGGTATCCCTCAAGGGGGAAATCATAAAGATCAATGCAGACATCCAGAATCTGCGTGCCGACCTCGAATGGTTCGAGCGATTCGACCAGGAGAGCAACCATAGCAGGCTCGCTCAGATGCAACGGGAAACTCTCGCCGCGCGGGAGCAGCTTGCCAGGGTCGAACAGAGCATCAAGGCCAGCCGCGCTGAGCTGAACAGCGCCAAGGGCGTTGCCGAGGCGGGCTGGTCGCCGTTGCACTGGTTTTCCAGTGAACGGCGCGTGGCTGAGCGCCAGGTCAGCACCCTGCAGGAGCGGCTGGCGCAGTTCAAGAGCCGGCAAGAGGGCTTGGTATCCGGGCTCGGCGAAAGCGAACGGGAGCAGCTGCGCTTGAGCGCCAATTCGCGGCGATACCAGGGCTTCGATTCATTGCAGGCCAAGGCCACCATCACGCAACTGGACAACGACGTGCAACGCCTGCAGGGCGTCGCCGACGAAGTCAGAAAGGCCAGCGCCCACTGGGAGGCGGTGGCCGGAGAGGTGTATCGCAATTGGAAAACTACTCATGACCAGTTGCGGGCGACGGAGCGGGACATCATCGATGCCGAATGCTTCATCAACCAGTTGGACAATGCGCAAAGCTCATTCGATAAAAGGATGGCCCATGACGAATGTGAAAACCGCTTTGGTGTCGGGCAACGCAGTCCGGATAGGGTGTTGAAGGATCGGCAATTCCACCAGCGCAAACTGGAACGGGAAGAGGAAAAACGCAAGCGCCGCCTGCGCGACACCATTCGCCTGCTGGAAAACGAAATCCGCAACTTGGTGGTAGATGGCAATAATCTTTGCTACCTGAACGAAGCGGGCGGAAAACGGCGCTTCATCGGTCTGGAGGTGCTCAAGACACTTGTGCCTCACCTGGCCGCGACTTATGGCGTGACTTTGGTCTTCGATCCGGGCATCCGCCGCCAGCTCGATATGTGCGACAACGCACTCCAAGCGATGTTTCCGCAGGCCCGGGTACTGGTTATGCCGCCCACCCTCACCGCCGACCATCCGGTGCTGGCCGCCGCGGAGTTCGATGTCGAGACCTATGTGATCAGCAACGACCACTACAGCGATTACCCGGACATGGCTGCGGTCCGAGAGGATCGGGTACTGCATACAGTGGTCCATCGCGACTCCGTGCAGATCCCGCAACTGCAGGTATTGCAGCCTTACTGATACCCCACGCGACCGGTGACTACCGGTCATGTGCAACCCACGCCTGTGCGCTCGTGCAGGCTAGCAACGAGTCAAGAAAGATGGATCTGAAAGGCCACCTGCTGTACATCGATATCACCCAAATTTGCGGCATCGGTTGCGCGTTCTGCATGTACGCCGACAAGCACAAGACGGGGATGAGCATGGAGTTATCGAGCCTCGCCCGGGAGAACCTGGCGGCGCTGATCAACGCCCCCGACGTCAAGCGCATCTCCATCAGCGGAGAGGGCGAACCCCTCAACAACGACAGAGTCTTCCACGAGATTCTTGAGCTTTCCCAGGGCGGGAAGCGTTTCGAGTTCATCACAAGTGGCTTCTTTCCCCACGAGAAGATGGCGGAATTCTATGACACCACCAATCGCATCGTGGTCAGCCGGGGCGACACCTGCAATATCAGACTGAGCTCGGACAGCCACCATATCGAAAAGGTGAAATGGCGGGCTCATGGCTTCAGCCTGGATTACCTGCGACGAAACAAACCGGCCGGGCTGAGCTTTTCGTTTCGCTCGATCGACACTGATCGGGAGTTCACCCGCGACTACCTCCGGGAGGAACTGGCGCGCTGGGGCCTCGACGCCGGGATCGTCGCGGGCAATGCCCTGGAAGATACGTTGGTGGTCGGCGAGGAACGGTTCGGTATCGACTACAAGAACCTCGTCCACCCAGCGGCCGACACGCCACCAGGTTACCTGGATCTGCATGGCTACATCGACGCGATCGAAGCCCGGGTCAACAAGCGCTTCACCCTCGGCAGCCTCAACCCGCCTCCCCACGCCAACGGCATGGACCTGACGGTGAAACCTAATGGTGACGTCTACCTGTACGGCATCGAGCACCAACGCCTGGGCAATATTCACTTTGACCGGATTGGCTGGGAGCGACTGGCCAGCCATGTACGCGACACGCCCCTGGTCCGCGCCCTTTACAGCCAACCGCTGAGGGACCTGCTGGCGCGTCTCGACGACCTCGAACTGGTGCACAAGATCCTGCGCAAAGCGAATAACCCCTACTGGCTGGTCAAGGAACTGGCTAATCACGATGGTCTGTTAGAACGAATGGTGCCGGCATGATCGACTCTCACAGCCATACCTTTTATTCCAAGCATGCCGTCGGTACGGTGGATGAGTTGGTGCGGGCGTCAATCGCCGCCGGAGTGAAGATCCTCACCATCACCGACCACGCGCCGTTCCCGGTGGACAGCGACAATCGCCTGTTGGAGGCGGAACTGGAGCGCTATTTCGCCGAGATTGAGCGGGCACGACAGGAGCACCAGGGGAAGATCAAGATCCTACGCGGACTGGAGTTCGACTACATGCCGGGTGCGAATGCCTACAACCGCGAGATGCTGGCCCGGTACGAGCTGGATTTCGCCATCGGCTCGATCCACTACGTCGAGTTGCCGGGCGAGACCATGGCTAAGGTTTGGGAATTGGCCCGGCTGTCCGCCCCAGCCTTTCTCGACCGTTATTTCGCCCATCTGCAAGCCTTGCTGGAGTGCGGGCTGTTCGACGCAGTCGGGCACGCCGACACGCTGCTGCGCGGCGTGGCGGAAGACGTAGTGCTGCGCCGGATGGAACCGCTGCTGCCGCTGTTCGCCCGCAATGGTGTGGCCTACGAACTGAATGCCTCGGGCATTCGCAAGTCGAGCCTGTTGCCCGGTTCGACTCGTGAGGTTCAGGGTGTCTGGAGCTATCCATCACGCACCCTGCTGCCCCAACTGATCGCCCACGGCGCGGCCTTCACCATAGGTTCAGACGCCCACGATCCGCTGGACGCGGGGGCAGGTATCCGCACTTTGGTCGACGAACTGCAACCGCTGGGCCTGGACCGGATCAGCTACTTCGAAGGGCGTCGACGCATCGACATGCCCCTAGACTTCTTCAGCCTGTCGTCTGGCACCGATACAAGGATTGTCCCGTGAACTCCCGATCGAATGACTGGAAACTACTCGCCAAGGCGCCTGTCGACGAACAGCTGGCGCGCTTTCGCGAGGCCGTGGCCCGGCCGCAGGCGGAGGACGTGAAAGGAGGTCTGCGCGCATTCGCTTGCGGCTTGCTTGCGCAAGACCTGATCGATATGGACAGCTATGTCGCGGTGCTCGGTGGTCATGCCCTGAACTGTCTGACGCCCGACTGCACCAACGGATTCCGCGACATGAGCAATGGCGCAAGCGCCTCTGCGCTGACAGCCATCTACAGCCGTGCCAAGTACGGCAGCCAGAAGGACATCCGTTTTCTAGCCGGCCTGGTGATCAACTATCTGGAGCGGCAGCTGGATGACCCGGCATCGCACTGGGCACGGCTGTTCACCAGCGCGCGGGAGCTCAACGACAATGTGGTGCTGATGACCACTGGCTGGCGCAACGTGCCTTCGACGGCCAACGTGCTCTACGACATCGTGGTTGAGGAGATAAACGTCAAGCTCGCCCATATGGGCCTGCCCACCCTGATCAACGTCAAGCTGCCGCGCATCGCCCCTCCTTGCGAGAACTACGCGAGCCTGAGTACTGAAGAGCGGGAGCGGGTCAATCTTGTCCAGGACCATGTGATACCCGCGGAGAACTTCTATCGCTGGAGCGGTGTGCACGTCATCTTCGGCGACGATGTGCTGGTGACGGGGTCGACTGCCGACAAGGTGTTGCGTGAGTCCCTTCTAGCCGGTGCCCGCTCGTTCCAGGCGATCTACCCGGTTGCCATCGATCCGCGGGTCGCCCTGGCGGATGCCACCGTCGAGGAGCGCCTGAACATGGTGGAAATCAGCCATCAGCTGGACGACACATTGGCCAAACTGCTTGGAGCCGTGGATTACCAACCCATCCTGCGCACGTTGCGTCTACTGTTTTCGACGAACAACTACCAAGCCTTGCCGTCATTCCTGGCGCGAGTGCCGGCGGCCAATTGGTTGCGGCTGTACAAGGCGGCTCTCGGAAACGAGTTCCTGCGCCAGGCCGAATGCATACCCTCGCTGACGCTGCTGCGGCATTACCTGGAGGACCATGGGCTGCTTGGTAGTAGCGGCGTGAAGGCAAAGAGGGCCCCGTTGTGCGTGTGAACTACGTGAGCTACTGGGAAACGGCGGCGGGGCAGAGCATGCCGCCGTGGATCGCCTTGGCCCTGGTCTCCATGCAGCGGGCGCTGGGGGACCATTTCACCCTGCTAACCCCGGACAGCCTGGAGCATTGCATAGATGCTTCTATCCTCGGCAAGGTTTGGCGCTTCGAGCCGCTGCCCTTCAACATGGACAAGGGGATCGAGGCGATCGTCGCCAGGAGCGACTTCATCCGCATGGCCTACGTGCATCGCCATGGCGGCGCATGGATCGACGCGGACAGCATCCTACTGCGCGACCCGACCTCGCTGCTGTTCCCGACGGGACTCGACGAGCGGCTGCACTGGCACAGCGAATGCCTATTCGCCTCACTGCCGGGAAATGTCCATCTCGCCGAGGCACTGGCGACCGGGCTGGCCGTCGAGGCACATGCCTGGGGCAATCCGGGGGGGATCAAGGAGATAGTTGCCAGGTTGCCGTACCAGCAGGTGCTAATTTCGCCCTCGGTATGCGACCCGGGTTATCGGCCGCTGTACAACTTCGACAGTTGCGCGGTGATGAGGCGCACGGACATTGACGTGAGCGATTTCCTGATGCGCGACGTGAGCCTGCTCAAGCTGTACAACACCTGGTTTAAGCGGACAGCGACACGCGATGAGTCGGTGGCCGAGTTCCTCGACGAGGAAACTCTGCTGTCACGCATCTTCCTGCATATCGAACCCGACCGTGGCTATTGGTTGGGGGAGTGTGAGCGCTTAATCGAACGCTGCGGCTGAGGGTTCAGGCCAGATCCACCGCATGCGCCGGCAGGTGCACGCGGCAACTTTTGGCCCCGTTTAGCTCCAAGCGAGTCGCGATCACCTCGTGCACTGTCGGGGTCCGCCGGTGTGGCGAGCCATGGGCGACATATAGCCAGGCCGGCACGCGGTGGGCAAGGTGGTCGAATTCCAACTCGATGCGCAATAGGTCGAACACCTCTTTGGTACGTCCGCTCGGAGTCCAAGCCATCGGCGCGCTGCGGTGATGAGGATGGATCAAACGCAACGGTCGTGACAATTGCAGGTTCAGCGTGCCCGGATGGCACTCGGCGACTTCAGGAAAAGACCGGCTGATCAAGGGCAGCTGGCGGGCCAGGGTGCCAGTGGCCACGCCCAGGCCGGAAACGATATGCGCATCCACTGCGAGAGTCGCAGCGATCGACTCTTGCAGCAGTTCGGCGACGGGTTGAATCACGTCGACATCAGTGAATTCGTTCATGTTTTTCCTGCCGGTGTGCGGGTACTGAAGTGGTCCCTGGCGACTAAACACAACCCGGGTATGGGGGGAAAGCGGCGGCAGCCAGGGATTGGAAGAGTTGCTGGCCGGATAGATCGCGACCAATGCCGCCTTCAGTCCAACGGCCATGTGCACGATGGCAGTATCGACACTGACAACCACTCTGGCCCGCTGGATGGAACCCGCGACCGCGCGGGGCGTATCCAGTTCGACCAGTGTCCGGACGTTGCTGCGGGCGATGGCGTGTCCGAGCTGCAGTGCCTCGGCACGGCTGGCGGGACTGCACAGAATGCCAATATGGTGCTGCGGCCAGACATCCGCCAGGGCACGGACCAGCGAGAGCGCTCTGGCGAACCCAAGGCTTTTATCAGGTCGGCTGGCATAGGGGTTGACCAGGATGTGCGCGACGTTGTCGTCCTGTCGTTCGGGAAGCGGGACGATATAGTCGCGGTTGATACGGGTCGCACCGAGGTCGAGCAGGACCCGGGTATAGCGCTCGACCACGTTGAGCTGCGCGGTTGCTTCACCAAGCTTGCCGCTGACGCAGTGCAAGGCATCATCCAGCGAGTAGACCCGGGCGGGCTTAAGTAAGCGGATGAACAGCATCTCGATGGGTTGGATACGGCCAACTAGGTGGACAAACACATCGACCGATCCCAATTCCCGTACCAGTGGGCCCAGCCCGGTCAGCGTGGGTGCGCAAGCGACAGGGATGACCCGGTCGACGCCGAAATCGAGCCGATGCAGGTCGACCAGTTCCGGTACGGTGAGCACGGTGACCCGGGCACCGAGCTTGTGCGCTTCGCGAAAGAAGAATGAAGAAACGATCGCGTCGCCCAGTTTGGCGTCCCAGCGGGGAAGCACGATATGCAGGGGTTGGGCAAGGTCGCGAGGTGCCAGCTGGCGGTCCACCAGGCAGCGCATCAACAGGCGCGCCATAGACTTCCGATGGTTTTGCAAAATCGGCATCAGCTCGCACTTTCCGGAATAGCTGGCGATGATATCTATGGCACGGGGCCGTTACCAGTATTGGCCTGAGGCGCGTGACATATGGCGACGAGACAGGTGCCCGCGTACTAACTGCCAAAATACATTCACTACGATGCTAGTGCCTAAGCTTAGCTGCGTTATCAGGGAAGAACTCAAAGCTGCTGGCTTCGCTGATACAGCTCAGTGACCCAAGGCGAGTGATTAGCTTTCTGAAAAACCAAACAGAGCTCTTTTCGAGGCCGCGTTACGCCGACATAGAACAGACGTCTAGCTTCGCGCATGCCTCGTTCTGACTTAGCGTCGCGCCAGTTGGGGAAGTCTTGAGCATTGATACCAAACATGATGACCGCGTCAAACTCGCGACCTTTGGCGCTATGTAAGGTACTCAAGGTCACTCGGCCAGAGCCATCTATCCGTCCCGCAAAAACATTGAGGGGCATATCAAGCTTCGACGCCGGGTCGGTCCGCACTAACAACTCAGAACAGACTTCCCATTCCTGATGAGTGTTTCGGGCAATTTTCTGCCAAGGCTCAATCAGCTCGCGGCAAAAGCGTGTCAACCAAGCATGGGCGGTTTCCTCTCGATCGATTCCGCTACGCAAGAAGCTGATCAATTGGTGGGTTATAGCCAGTTCTTCATCCGCGCTAACTCGCCCACCATACACAATCGCGAGAGCTTGGCCGAGTAACCGGTGATAGGTCGGCGAAGCATCACGCCAACCTCCAGTGACCCACCGGCTACAAGCTTCGACGAATCGGGCAAGACGGGAATTGCGCCTCACCAGCGCGTTACCATCAGTACGCAGAATGGCGATATCTGTATCCTTAAGTGCGTTGGCAACCTTATCTCCGAGCCATGCAGCGCGATACAGAATTGCAATTTGATCGGGCTGGAACTCTCGGTCAAGCAGTGAGGGCAGGACTGCCTGAGCGATGTGTAGAGCCTGCTCATCATGGTCGCCATCTACCGCCCAGAATCCCAGTTCTCCATCGGGGGCACCCTCCACACCACGGTAGTCGCGCTCTTCGCCAAGTGCTCCTAAGGAGGCTCTGATGATTTTCGCACCAGATCGATAGTTGAAGCGCAGACGGATCGTTTTAATTTCGTCGCGCGCGATGAGACTTTGCAGCAAGCCTGGGTTGGCGCCGTTAAAGCCATAGATCGACTGATCAGCATCGCCAACTGCAAAGAGTCGGATTCCGCTCTCAAAACAGAGCAGGAGCACCAGTTCATGAAGTGCGTGCCCCAGGTCCTGATATTCATCGACAAAAAGGATGGGGAACCGAGCGCTTAGAGCGTTACGAATCCAATTGTGGTCCTTGATCATTCGGAAGGCGAGGAGTGGCATATCATCAAAGTCGATCAGCGCCTCGCAACGCAGTTCCGCCTCGTAAGCCTCGATAAAAGATGCAAGCTCTGGATTCTGTCCCTGCCAAGCTGGCAGAGTACGATCAACGTCTCGACGTCGCTTCTCCTCGGCAAGGCGCCAACGGTCCTGTGCATTGCCCATCTCGCCGAACACCGACTTGTATGCGGTTTCGACTGCAGCACGGCACTCGGTATTCGTAGCAACTCGGAAGCCGTCAGGGAGGAGATGAGGAATGCAGCGAGCATAGGGAGTAAGAACTTGAGTGAGCGCGAAGCTGTGGACAGTGCCGATGAAGCTGCGGTCGCTGTTAGCAACGCCAAATCTAGCTAAACGCTCCTCGAGCTCCGTAGCGCACTCATTGTTATACGTAATGCAGGCAACTCCACGCGGATCGACAACATCGTCCATCAGGGCACGTGCCATTGCGGTAGTCAGCGTCTTCGTTTTCCCGCTTCCTGGGCCAGCCAGGACAACGCAATGACCGCATTCAATGGCTGCATCATATTGTTCGCTATTGAGCTTGAGCTCTGCAAGCGCTTGTTCCAACGCGAACCTACTAGACATAGGACGCCAAGAACTTAATAGCCGAAGTGATATAGTCGGGCGGAGTGAGCCCTGTCAGTTTGCTCGCGAGCTTTGCACTCAACCGGCCTTTGCCGATGTCAGAAATCATTGCAAGCAGTTGAGTAGGATCGACGGGAGTGCCCGTACGCCAAGCCTTAATACGCGACGAGCGGACAGATCCGAATCCCTGCTCGTCAAGAATGTCCAGCAGCGCCCCTTGGAGGCCAGGTGTATTTGCCACAGCTACTTCGAAGGTCTGATCGTTCAGAAAGATGCCGAACGACGCCCAAGCCTTACTGAAGCTATCGAAGTCAGCTGTTTCACACCAAGTGCGGTTCTCGGGTGTCAATTGGCGCGCACCAACGGCAACCGCGCAGTAGGCGTCCCAAATACCTACCGTCCTCGCTTTGCCGAGCGGAGGTTTTGTGCCGTCCAGCGGATCCCAATCAGTGATGACCGCGAAAGGCAGACCGAGACTACCTGCCAGCTTCACGTAGGGAGCGAAATTCACGCCCGCCACGTTGCAAACGGTGATGCCAAGTTGGTCCAGGTTGTACCCCAGCGCATCGGCGAAGCCGGGGAGCAATGCTTCTTCCGCGTCGCCTTCGACGAAAATCACACCTCTTGCGAAGAGCAACTCAGACCGTGTAGCAGTGAGATACCGCTCGATATCGTCCAGTTCGTCAGCTGTCACCGGCAGCGCAGCAAGAGAGTAAGCCTTAGACAAACCATCTGGCGTTCGCCGCAGGGTTACGATTGAACGCAACGGCGCGATTGCGGCCAGAGTCGGAGAGTGGCTGGTCACGATCAAAGCCTGCGCGGCGTCAGGGTTATTGAAGAGCTTCTCAAAGACCGCCCTCTGCAACTGGGGATGGAGGTGGGCCTCAGGTTCCTCAATGCAAAGCAGCGAATAGTTCCGTTCATTCTTCGTGCGACGCCAAGCAAACTCAGCCAGCTTCAGAGCTATCAGCGCAACGTTCGCTGAACCAAGGCTGGCCTCCGCGATACCGCGCTTACCGTCGTCGATGAACATGGCGATAGAGCGAATGAGCCGGAGCGGGTCGGCGGGCGCGAAACGTAGCCTTGCGTTGAGATCATGCGCGTTACCAGCCAAATTGAGAATGCCACTCCGTAAAGAACTCTCCAGAGCTTTTACGGATGGGATGCTCTCCATCTTTGCTGTAGCCGCCTCTAAATCATTTGCGACGCTATCCAGCTCGGCCCGGCTGACTGAAGCAAATGAGTCCTCAAGCAAAGGCCGGAGTGGGGAGTGTCGCCAGGAAGCGAGCTGTCCTTCGGCGTCGCGCAAGGCATCCAGCATGTCAATTGCAATACGACGGCGTACTCGGCTGGGAATGCTGCGGGACTCATCACCCCCGCCGAAGACAATGAACTCACAATCCTCGCTGGATTGTAGTCCGCCAGTAACATCGGCTTTTTTGCGGTAGACATAGCTCAGCCGTGCAACCGTTGGATTGCCTGCAGTGCGGAAGTCAGTGAGCAAAGCAACGAGCATGGGGTCGCTATCGAAATCAGCAAAATCTAGATGCACTTCGACCTGAGGGTTTGCTGTCAAATCGCTACCGTCCGAAAAATCAGACAGTCTTAACTGCCGCAGCGAATCAGGAAGGGCGGGATCAAGTACAAGGCGAATGGCGAGCAGCAGGTTGCTTTTGCCGACACGATTCTCGCCGAGCAACACAATGTTGCCCGCAAGCGGGATATCGACCGATAAAAAATTGCGGAAGTTGCGAATGCTCAGGTTTGCCAGGCGCATCAAACTCCCTCTCGCATGCGGATCGCGTATTTCGGCTTCACAGCTGTCATCTCGAATCACCTTCCGACAGTTAGGCAAGGAGCTGGCGAGGATGATTTATGATGGCCACTGGCCTGCATCCTAATTCCTATACCTACGAGCTGTCTGCTAGATTTTGTTCTGAATTAGACAATACCACCTAGCCGCTCTTGGCCGTTCACTACCGGTTATGGTTGCTAGGGGGGCAAATCCGTTGCAAATGGCTGGTTAGGTCGATTGCAAATGAGTCGTCAAGTCAGTGCAAATCCCCAGGTGTCAGCGGATCTGGAGAAGTGGCTCCAGCCAGCGGCGTGTTCAGCTAGTCTTCCCACACCATTTACTCAAGGACGATCCCAATGCCAGATAACTCTGAAGCCAACATAGTCACAGCGGACGCTCTCACACTGCTCCTCCACAACCAGCACGCCCTCGCAGCGGCCCTTGAAGAAGTGATCAAATGGATCTCAGAGGATGGAGTGGAAAGTGTCGCCGCTAACGCAATGGGGGCCATGGAAACGCTGGACGAGAATGCACGAGCCATCACCGATGCGATTATGCGCCTACGCCAGTTATAGGTTTCATCTAAGGCCCACTGCCCCCTTGCAGGTAGCGACATGATTCTGCTGAATCAACCTGTAATCTGCCACTCGACTCGCTGGATCTGGTCATTTGAGATGTGGGGGAGTATTGATGCGAATTGACCAACCTTGTTCCCTCCGGAGAGTAGTGCTCAGAACACATTCCAGTGCTGGAAACTGCCTCGCCAAGACTAGCTGTTAGAATGGCGCTGGTTTAGTGATTAGGCCCTTGAGAGGCAGTATGAACAAAGAATGGACCGAAGAAGATATGCGCCAAGCGTTGTTCGGCAACGCTGAAATATCTGCACCGGTGAGCACCTCACTCGTGGAAGAAATCCAGCCGGACGTCGCTGCCGTGCCCGTATCAAAAGTGGCGAAAAAGAAGGTCTCCAAAGCCTTCACCCCGAGGCTTCTGGTGACTCTCCGTGTGAGCAATGAGTTTGAAGGAAGGATGCTTGAAATCGTCCATGAAGCCGATACGCTGAGTACGCTGGTGGCAGAGCAGGAAGCCACCAAAGCAGCCAGGAAAAAATTCCGCTATGTAGAAGTGGTATCGGTCAAGTCGATGTAAATCATGTTTCCATCGAGAGGGCTTCTTTTGCAGTTGCGTCGCGCAGCGCTATGAAGCTGATTTTTTGAGCTTTAGCATGGCCAGATTTGTTAGGGCATTGCGATGGCAAAGGATCAAGAGGTAGGGATCGAGTGAGCTTAAATACATATTTGCCAGGACGGCTGCGAAATACACCTCTACCACGTAGCCACGGTTTGATGCCGCTGTTCGAGGCTGTCGTGAATTCGATTCATTCGATTGCCGAAACTAGCTTCGATCCTGAATATGGCCGCATTAGGATTGAGATAGTCCGCGTGCCGCAATCCAGTCTGGCTTTGGATGCTACCAAGGCGAAGCGGGGCGCTCCTACCCAAGAACCAATCATGGGTTTCAAGATTACTGACAATGGCGCCGGCTTCCACGACAAAAACATGGCCTCGTTTGAAACGCTTGATAGCGAATATAAGGCTCAACAAGGGTGTCGGGGGGTAGGGCGCTTGCTTTGGTTGAAAGCGTTCGAAGCGGTCAACATCAGTAGTGATTACAAGGATGAAACCGGTGCTATCAAACATCGCTCATTTGCGTTCACGGCAGCTCAAGGCGTTTCAACCCTCCCGTCGAGGATGAAGCCCGTCGGCACAGAGTTGCAGACCTGCGTACATCTCTCTGGATTCAACAAATCGTACAGAGAGAACTCGGCAAAGACGGCCCGAAAGATCGCCACGAGTCTTTTCGAGCACTGTCTTTGGTACTTTGTGCGTGACGCCGGCGCGCCCAAAATTCAGATCAAGGACGGTGAAGAGGAGATTGACCTTGATGAGGTGCTTGATCAATACCTGTTTACGTCGTCACAAAAGGAATCTATTCAGATCAAGGGGCAGCCATTTGAGCTCACCCATCTGAAGCTTAAGGCTAGCTCGGCCAAGCAACCTTTCATTGCTTGGTGCGCTGCCAGTCGCGTTGTTGAAGAGGAAACTCTTTCAGGTAAGGTGCCAGGGTTGTACGGAAAAATCCGCGACGATGAAGGTGATTTTGTCTACGCCTGTTATGTGACGTCTCCCTTTCTTGACCAGAATGTGCGACCCGAACGAATTGGTTTCGATATAGAGGAGATGAGCGACGATTTGTTCTCGGAAACGGAAGTCAGTTTGAGCGATATTCGCAAGGCAGTTATTGCTTCTTCTAGTGGTTACCTCGAGGGCTATCTGCAGGAAATCCGAAAAACTGGGCGCGAGCGTGTAGAGCGGTTCGTGTCGGTCCGTGCGCCGCGGTATCGACCCATACTGCGTCGAATCGATGAGGAAAAGCTCAGCGTCGACCCGGATATTTCAGATAAGGACCTTGATCTTCTGCTTCACAAACAGCTTTCCGAAATTGAAAACGCCTTGCTGTCGGAAGGGCACGACGTGATGAGCTTCGGCAGGGGGGAAACCACAGCCCAGTACCAGAAAAGGCTCGTCAGCTACCTTGAAAAGGCAGATGACATCAAGAAGTCGGATTTGGCCAACTACGTATTCCATCGCAAGGTTACGCTCGATATTTTGGCGAAAGCGCTTGAGCGTGGGGATGATGGCAAGTACGCCAAAGAAGAGCTGATTCACGAGCTCATCATGCCAATGCGTAAAACATCGGATGACGTTTTCCTCGATAGCTGCAATCTGTGGTTGCTCGATGAGCGTCTGGCTTTTCACGACTTTTTGGCTTCTGACAAGTCACTGCGCTCCTTCCCTATAACGCATTCAACTGACACCAAAGAGCCGGATATTTGTGTGTTGAATGTGTTCGATGAGCCTCTGCTGGTTTCCGAGAACAGGAGAATGCCGCCGGCGGCTCTGACAATCGTGGAGATCAAGCGGCCGATGCGAAATGATGCTGGCGAAGGAGAGGAGAAGGATCCGATTGAGCAGGCACTTGGTTATCTGCAGCGGATTCGCGATGGGAACGCCCAGACGTCCGCGGGACGACCTATTCCCAAAGGGGATGATATTCCGGGATTCTGCTACGTGATTTGTGATCTCACGCCTTCGATGGAACGGCGCTGCAAGATCCATGACTTGACGCGCGCGGCCGATGGACTGGGGTATTTCGGGTACAAAACCCGCTTCAATGCCTATGTGGAGGTCATGTCGTTTGATGGGGTCATCAAGTCAGCGACTGAGCGTAATAAGGCATTTTTCGAAAAGTTGGGATTGCCAACGAACTGACACGGTCAGGATGTACCGTCCTGGTAGATTGGCATCGGGGTACGGGTGACATGTCCAAATGTCAGCGATGTTGCGCCAGCCGAGTGTGTCACGCTGCTAATATGTAATGGTAGGTGTTGGTTTTGAGCTTGTCCACCAGATGAGCAGGTTGATCGCAGAGGGAACGAAGCGATCACGAAGAGGAAGAGGTTCTACGATGTTTCTTATGCAAGTATCGCTACGCAATGTGCGCTCGATAAAGTCTCTGGACCTTGACTTCAGATCCTCAGAGGGCAATGCACGTCGCTGGACGCTTCTGTTGGGGGAAAATGGCTGTGGAAAGAGTTCGGCTCTGCGTGCCATTGCGCTGTTGCTCGCAGGCAGCGAAGCGCTCCCGGATTTGCTGGGCGAGCCTGATGCATGGATTCGAAATGGATCGAAGAAATGCCTTATTTCAGGAATTTTAGCCACTGCCAAGGGGGAGATTCGTGAGATTGCATTGGAAATTAATCGTGGAGATGGAATAAGACAAATATTTTCTCGAAACCACTCTTCGCTAGAAGCTTTGGATAAAGCGTTATCTTTCGCGGAGCGTAACTATTTTGTATTGGGTTACGGCGTATCTCGGCGTCCAGCTGCGCCTAAATCGAGATCGACCTTCCCGGATGAGCGCTCTAGAGTTCCTCGTTCAATGGGTGTCGCTACGATGTTCTCCCCCGACGCGACCTTAATCTCACTAGAGCAGTGGGCGATGGATCTCGAATATCGCAAAGGTAGCAGCTCGATGGATGCGATACGTCGAGCGCTTAATCAGTTATTACCTGATATGCAATTCTCCAGAATCGACCGTGAATCTCGGCAAATTATTTTTGACACAGTTGATGGGGAAATTCCATTAAGCCAACTATCTGATGGATATCAAAATATCGCTGCCTGGTGTGGAGACCTTTTGTATCGAATTACAGAGGCTTTTCCAGATCGCAAGGATCCCTTGTCCACGAGAGGGGTTTTGCTTATTGATGAAATTGATTTGCATCTTCACCCAACATGGAGACGTAAATTAGTTGAGTTTCTTTCTCTGACATTGCCGAATTTTCAATTTGTTGCGACGACCCACTCAGCATTAACTGCTCAGCAAAGTGGTGATGGGGAGCTGTATGTTATTCGCCGCGAGGGCAAGGATCACCTTCCGACATTGACTCCATTTGTGGGCGAGCCTCGTAATATGATGCTACACCAATTGTTGATGAGCCCTATGTTCGGCTTGCGAACGATGGACTCGGTGGCAGTTGAAAACGCAAGATCTGTCGTGCGCACTCTCAGCAGTAAAAAAACTCCTTTAAGCGTCGGCGAGAGCAGGGAGTTGAAGCATATGTATGAAGTTTTAAGTGAGGCGCCGAATTGGGACGCGATTCCGGAATATGCGAAAGAGCAAATAGATTTACTTAAAAGAATAAACTCAACTTTGGATAAAGATGGAAAGCGCCCAGCCGTATCGGCGCGGAAACTGAAATCGGTCGTCAAGGAAATAGGGAGCAGCGATTGATCCAGATTGCGAGGACACGTACCGGTCGGGGGCTGGATGGATTTACTGGCGTGCAGCTCCAAGCAAAGCTTGAAAAGCTCTTGCAGTATTACTACGACGATGGCGCCAACGGCAAGGTCGACTTTAAACCCAAAAAACGTCAAGTTTGGGGGAAGGCGAAGCCACAGCTAAAAACAGAGTCGTTCAGCAAATGTGCTTACTGCGAGGCAGACACCGCAGTAGTAGCTTATGGGGATGTAGAGCATTTTCGTCCTAAAAGTGAGTACTGGTGGCTAGCGTACTGCTATGACAACTATACGTTTAGCTGTCAAGTATGCAATCAAGTGCACAAGGGGGATAAATTTACGGTCAACGGTACAAGGTTGCCCGCACCACAGGTTCCCCATTCTCTTCCTACTGACTCGGCTCAGCTAGAGTCCCTTTTGGCCAGTCTTTGTCCAGATCCTGTCATCACTACAGATGTTGCGATCGGACAGATCTATTCAGCAGAAGATGCTGATCTGATTAATCCCTATGTAGTGAATCCTGAAGAATACTATGCTTGGAAAGCAATTCCTGCCACTGAGGAAGTATGGCTGGTCCCCAAGACTAAGTCCCAACGCTCGGTGAGAGCAGTTAAAGCAGCCGAAGAAATTCTTGGTTTAAATCGAGAAGAACTTTTACGACTACGTTGGAATGCTTACGATGAAATCGAGACACTTGCGCTCGCAATTCAAGAGGGCACATTTACCGATGAACAAAAAAGAGACCTTTTGATTCGCATTAAACGCGCTGCGGGTAATGACCGACCGTTTGCAGGGATGAAACGCTTTTTTCTACGTGCTTGGGGGGTGCTCACATAATGGGAGCGTCTTCCACACTCTCGGCGGGTTTACCGGTTACGAGTTTAAACAGCTGCTTCGTGATAGAGCGGCCCTCACTCTGAAGACAGTGAAAAAAATATCTGCACGATTAAGCCAGTGGGCAGATGATTGGTTGCGGGGAGTAAACCGATCGAGTGATGAGCTTCATCGCAATGACGAGGCCCATCGCCGGCACTGCTCAGTACTTCAAAAACCATCGTTCAAATGTAAGCGTCTGCTAATCACACCTTGCAACCTCAGGCCTGAGGCTGGGGCTACTCCTTGGATAAAAACCGTTCGGTGATCATCGCCACCGCCTGCGCAGGAGACGTCAAAGCTGTGTCTATCTTAAACGGAGCGTCTTCCCACGCCTCGTATTCATGATCCAGTACTGACTGCCAGGTTGGTGGAGTCAGCCCAGGAATATCGATCTTTCTGGTTTCTACCCGACGCTGGTGTTCATGTTTATCAGAGCAGATCACTTGGACGTTCACTAATGGAGCACCAGAGCGTGTGGCGATTTCGCTCCATGCCTTTCGGCTTTCGAATACTGGGTTAACACAGTCAACTATGACCGTGCTCCCAAAACGAAGATTGCTTAGAGCAAGCTCATTGGCGACCATGTACCCGCTCCGTCCTACGTCTTGTGCAAGAGCACCGGAGTCTCGAATAGCCTGCTCAATCGTGTCGATCCGCAGATACAAGGCACTTGTTCTGGCGGCAAGGTCGCATGCAATAGTCGTTTTTCCGGTACCTGGAAGACCGCTGAAAACAATGAGCATTCTATGTCCTTAGGTTAGTGAGTTAACCCAGTCTAGGTGGCTGCCAGTTATGCGGTAGCAACTGGTCCACTTCACTCGCCCGCTGTGTCGGCAGCTGCGTGAGAACGTCCTTCAAAAAAGCATACGGATCATGCCCATTCAACCGCGCTGACTGGATCAAACTCATGATCGCTGCCGCTCGTTTGCCACTGCGCAGAGACCCGGCGAACAACCAATTGGAGCGCCCAAGCGCCCATGGCCGGATCGTGTTCTCCACCGGGTTGTTATCGATGGGCACAGCCCCATCATCTAGGTAGCGCGTCAGCGCTACCCAGCGTTTCAGGTTGTAATCCAGTGCCCTGGCCGTGGCCGACCCTTCGGGCACAAGTGCGCGCTGAGCCAGCATCCACTCATGCAACTTTTCAGCGATGGGCACCGCCATTTCTTGGCGTAATCGCCAGCGATCTTCATCGCTCATATCCTTGGCCTGCCGTTCGACTTCGTACAGCCCGCCGATGGAGTGCAGCGCCTGCTCCGCCAACTGGCTTTTGTTCGTCACATGCAGGTCGAAGAACTTGCGCCGGGCATGTGCCATGCAGCCGATTTCGGTGATGCCCTGCTCGAAGCCAGCTTTGTAGCCTGCGAAGTCATCGCACACCAGCTTGCCGTTCCAAGTGCCCAGGAAGCTACGCGCATGTTCGCCGGCACGGCTGGGGCTGAAGTCGTAGACCACCGCTTTCAGTGCCGAGAACGGTGTCGTGCAGTAGGCCCAGACGTATGCTCGATGGGTTTTCTTTTCGCCCGGTGCCAGCATCTGCACCGGTGTTTCGTCAGCATGGACGACTTGCTGAGCCAGCACGGCTTCGCGCAGTGCATCTACCAGCGGTTGCAGTTGTACGCCGGTTTGACCGACCCACTGAGCCAGCGTCGAACGCGGGATCGCCAGTCCCGCACGGCCGAAGATTTTTTCCTGCCGGTACAGCGGAAGATGGTCGGCGAACTTGGCCACCATTACGTGGGCCAACAAGCCGGCGGTGGGGATACCCTTATCGATCACCTGTGCCGGTACCGGTGCCTGGATCAGTGTTTCGCACTGACGGCAGGCCCACTTGCCACGTACATGTTGCTCAACCGTGAACACGCCGGGCGTGTAATCCAGCTTCTCGCTGACGTCTTCGCCGATGCGCTGAAGTTGGCAGCCGCAAGCACATTCAGTGCTCTCCGGCTCATGATGAATGACGGTACGAGGAAACTGCGGTGGCAACGCTGCACGCTTGGGTTGTTGGCGTGGCTCGTCCGGTGCCGGAGCGGGACGAAGTGCTTTCAACTCCGCGTCGATGGCTTCGAGGTCGGTGTTGAGCAAGTCATCCAGCAAGCTGCCTTGCGCCGGACTGATCTGCTCACTGCGCTTGGCAAACTTGTGGCGTTTAAGGATCGCGATTTCGTGAGAGAGCTGCTCGATGATCGTCTCGTCACGATGGATCTTTCGGCCCATGGTGTCGACCTTCGACAGCAACTGCGCAGCGAGTGCGCGCAGTTGATCGGGCGTCATTTGGTCGAGATTGGGCGTGGAAGTCATGCCGTGGATTTTACCAAAGCCGCCCACCCGACACAGCTAAAAGACCCGATTCAGAGCAACGTAATTACGCCGTTAGCACCCACCCGCTGCCAAGGCAGGCCCACAACCAGCGCCTGAAGTTGCTCTGCGTCGAGTTCAACTTCGTGGCCTCGATACGTGCCAGGCCAATGGAATTTGCCCTGGTTCAGGCGGCGTGCGGCCAGCCAGATACCCACACCGTCGTGCACGAGTACTTTCATCCGATTGGCGCGGCGGTTGGCGAACAGATAAGCGCAGTGCGGCTTCGCCGCACCGAACACCGCGATCACACGGGCAAGGGCAGTTTCGGTGCCAGCGCGCATGTCCATAGGCTCAGTGGCGAGCCAGATGGCGTCGATGCGAATCATTGGGAGAGGCTGCGGATAAAGCGGGCGCAGCCTTCCGGGTCGGAGATGGGCCATTTGACCGTGATGGCTTGGCCGCCCAGCGGCAATGCAATAACCACCGCCTCATCAGCGGGCCGCTTGGGCATGGGGTGCAATGGTACGAATGCCGGAAGTGGAGCGACCGCCTTGTCGCGGTATAGCGGCAGCCACTTGCGGATAACGTTGGCGTTGATGCCATGGCTGATGGCGACGCTGGAAAGTGAGGCTCCAGGTTGCAGGCATTCCTGCACGACCTGGGCTTTGAAGGGCTTCGGGTAAGAGCTTCGTTGGCGCATGGAAATCCTGGCGATAAGGGTGATCGCGTCCGCTTAAAAATAGACGGACAACATCGCCCTTAATGCTGGGGTTCGGAAGGTGTGTTCACCGGCCCCTTACGTTCAAATAGCTTGTTGGTGCGTTCAATCATGCTCCGGATACCAATAGCTGTTTCCAGCTTGAATCACACATGGTAGGTATCCGTACCTCTCTTTCAGTATTCGTTGCAGGTCATGGTAGCTGCTCCCTACCGTATCTTGAATCATGGCAACGTAGGCTTCAAAGGTAGGATGCTTACGCCAATATTTGCCATGGATCGCATCTGCCAGCGACCGATCAAACCAGCCACGTAAAAGTATCAGAACGCCTTCTACTCTAATCTCCACGGACTGACCAGATTCAGCCTGTTCCCGCCCATCACGTTTCATAAGCTCCCGTCGCACGTAGTTACCGGGTTGGTAGCCCAGAGATACGCACGCTTCGTGAAATTGCTCATGGATTTTGCGATGTGACTGAAGATTCTCCTTGATATCTGGGGCAAATATGAATTCACAGTAGGCACATTTGCTTACTCGGTCAGCATCCTCTGAAGGATGGACATGGAGCATGACCCATTTGTCGTACAGGCAGTGCACTTCATGATAGTTCCGAATACCCAAATACTGCGTGGCTGCTTTGTCTAAACGTTGGCCCATTTTCAGTGTGGGGTAAATGCTTTCAAGCTGTTTGGCCAGACGTTTGACCTGCTTGATATGGATAGAAGTAATCTGCATATACAGCTCCCGGAAGGGCTGTGCCTGGCGTCCACTACGAGGTCACCTGATTGGGGGTCAGGTTAGGTGTTTCGACTAATCACGACAGTGCTATTGCTTCGCCAGTGTGGACGGCAGGTACCTACCGAGTACCTTAAGGAAGGGAGGCTAGCATTCGGGGATAGACGAATCAATTGATCAAAAATATCCATATGTGTCTTCACGATCGGTTTCCGAATGGCCGCTCAATGTATGCGTCCGGCCAAATCATCTACCCAGCCCCACAAAGCTAGGACATGGTGTGCACTATTAAGTGGACACCAGTTCTAGCCTTTTAAGCGGGTATTTCATGCAGCCAACACGCCGTTCCTATTCCAAATCCTTCAAGGCCCAGGTCATTCAAGAGTGTGCCCAGCCCGGCGCTTCGATTGCCAGCGTCGCCCTCAGCCATCGCCTCAACGCAAACCTCGTCCACAAATGGATTCGGTTGAACGCGCAGAAAAGCACGGCGCTGACATCCGCATTCATTCCGGTACCCATGCGGCTGGCCGAAGTGAATTCGCAAGCTGGATCGCCGAATATCTGCGTCGAAATCCTGCACCCACACGGCACCGTCAAAGTGAGCTGGCCAACTGAAAGTGCTACCGCTTGCGCGACCTTTCTTCGAGACTTGCTGCGATGATCAGCATCGACTCCATCTGGCTCGCCACGGAGCCGATGGACATGCGCGCTGGTACCGAGACTGCATTGGCCAGAGTGATTGCGGTGTTCGGTGCGGCGAAGCCGCACTGTGCTTATCTGTTCGCCAACCGCCGCGCTACTCGGATGAAAGTTCTGGTGCATGACGGTTTTGGCATTTGGCTGGCTGCTCGCCGGTTGAACCAAGGCAAGTTTCACTGGCCAGGCATTCGCCAGGGCTCTGAAATAGAGTTGGATACCGAGCAACTTCAGGCTCTGGTATTGGGCTTGCCATGGCAACGCGTGGGTAGCGGGGGCGCAATCACGCTGCTTTAGCGGCTGCCATTAGCCTATCGGTCTATGGCCGCGAAAGGCCTGCTCCGGCAAAATCCGCAGCATGACTTCTTCGCCTAATCTCGACCAAATGTCCCCCGACCAACTGCGTGCATTGGCAACGCAGTTGCTGTCGCAAGTCGACACCATGGGCAAGACGGTTGAAACCATGGGTAAGAAGATCAACCGCGATCAAACGGTGATCGAGAAGCTGACCCACGAGATCGCGCAACTCAAGCGTTTGAAGTTTGCCAAGCGCAGCGAGCAGATGAATCCTGAGCAGGCCAGCCTGCTTGATGACCTGATCGATACCGATATCGCAGCGATTGAAGCCGAGCTTCAAGCCTTGCAAATAGCACCTGCGGCAACCGAGCAAAAAAAGCAGAAGCCCAAGCGCAGGGCATTGCCGGCAGAATTCCCACGCACGTTGATCCATCACGAACCGGACAACACCCACTGCCCATGCGGCTGCGCACTCAAGCGCATCGGTGAAGATGTCAGTGAAAAACTGGACTACACGCCGGGCGTGTTTACCGTTGAGCGCCATGTTCGTGGCAAGTGGGTTTGCGATGACTGCGAAACGCTGATCCAGGCCTCGGTGCCGGCGCAGATCATCGACAAGGGCATCCCGACTGCTGGGTTACTGGCCCACGTCATGATCGCGAAGTTCGCTGACCATCTGCCGCTTTACCGTCAGGAATCGATTTTCGGTCGCGCCGGCTTGGCGATTCCACGCTCCACTTTGGCTCAATGGGTGGGCGTTACGGGCGTGCAGTTGCAGCCCCTGGTCGATGCCCTGCGTGACGTAGTGATCGGGCAGCAGGTCGTGCACGCGGATGAGACGCCCGTGCAAATGCTCGCTCCGGGCTCGAAGAAAACCCACCGTTCTTATGTTTGGGCTTACGCCACCAGCCAGTTCTGCGAAACAGCCGCTGTCGTCTACGACTTCAGCCCCAGCCGCGCCGGCGAGCATGCTCGCAACTTCCTGCAAGGCTGGAAAGGTAAGTTGGTCTGCGACGATTTTGGCGGTTACAAGGCCAGCTTCGAACTCGGCGTGACCGAGATTGGCTGCATGGCCCATGCCCGGCGCAAATTCTTCGAATTGCACGCTACTAACAAGAGCCAGCTCGCCGAGCAGGCCCTGCGTCACATTCAGTTGCTGTACGAAATCGAGAGCGAAGTGCGCGATCTGGAGCCGGATTTACGGCGCCGAATACGGCAAGAAAAAGCCGTACCGGTGATGAATAGGCTGCATGCCTGGATGATTGCCCAGCGTGAACTTGTGCCCGAAGGTTCGGCCATCAGCAGAGCACTCGATTACAGTCTCAAACGCTGGGCAGCGCTGTCGCGTTACCTCAATGACGGGGCCGTACCCATTGATAATAATTGGGCGGAGAACCAGATCCGACCATGGGCCCTTGGACGCAAGAACTGGTTGTTTGCCGGATCGATACGCAGCGGTAAACGGGCGGCGGCAATCATGAGCCTGATCCAGTCTGCGCGCATGAACGGGCACGATCCATACGCCTATCTGAAAGACGTCCTCACGCGCTTGCCGACCCAGCGCGCCAGTCAGATTATCGATCTGCTGCCACATAAGTGGGCTCGTTAAGCCTCGCCGTGTGTACGAGTTTGACTTTGCTTAGGGACGTGCCTCCAAAGCTGCATGAGCGCCAAAGAAGCAAGACTCGCAATAATGAGCGCAAGTGAGCTTATTCCAATGCTCAGCCCCCAAAAGTCGATCAAGTAACCTATTAACACCGGGATCGCCCCAGCGGGCACATACCCCCCCATGTTGAACACTGCGTTGGCTTCGGCTCTGCGCTGCGCAGGCACGCGGTCAGCAATAAGGGTCAGTCCACCTAATTGGCCCAAGCCTTGACCGGCGCCTGCCAACAGAGCGGAAACGATCAGCCATGGAGCGGAACCGGTTTCCAGCGCGATCCACACGAAAATCATTGAGAAGAGAGTACCGATCCCGCTAAGCGAAAACACGGTACGGCTGCTGTATCGCTTCGCCGCAAACTGCACGCACACGGCGACGAGGAACATTGAAAAGGCCATACAACCCGTGACAAGGGGACTATTCACGCTTAGAAAAGTCGCTATCAGCTTGGGGCCGAGCGATAGGATGAATGATGTCGAAGTTATTCCAGGGCCGAAGAACGCTATCCCCAATAGCACGATGCCGAGGTTTTCCTTAGCGACGGTGGGCAAGCGCGGTTTAAACGTACCGCCCCCAAGCTTCTGGTTCTTTTGATTGAGTAACGCTAGGAGCGCCACGCACAAAATCGCGATTTCCACTCGGAAGACGGTGTGGATCGGGTTCGGAAGATATTGCGCAACGATCCCTGCCAATAGCGGCCCGGTGCCCGCTCCGGCCACCATCGCGACAGATGCCATTAGCGAAGCAAAATGCTTGCGATGAGGCTGAGCATGCTCGACGACATTCGCCATACCCCCAGATACAACGAGGCCCACCGAAACGCCGGTGAGGAAGCGTGCGAGCATCAAGACGCCGATGCTGTGCGCTTGGTCGAACAGAATCGCTGCAATGATAGCCAGCCCCACACAGGGTAGAAGCAAGGCTTTGCGCCCGTAGTGGTCGGACAGCTGCCCAGCGACGGTGAGAGTTAGAAGAAGACCGATGATGTAGCAGGCAAAAATTACGGTTAGCACCCCCGACGCGAAGCCGAGGGACTGCTGCCAAAAGCTGTAGAGTGGCGTAGCGGCATTTGAAAGTATAAAAATCGCGGTCACGATCCACGCTGTACGGTACACAGCCATCGAGCTTTTTATGGGATGGGAACTGCTCATTGGTGAAGGGCCTCTCAGTGGGCAGGAATTCAATTCGGAGCCCAGAGTAGAGAAATGTTTCGTGATGGCCCATTCATCAAAGTCACAAACCGGATGTGAAAAAATTCACAGCTCCTGTGCCTGCACTAATCCCTCCATGAGGAAATCAAGCACTGCCCGGATTTTTAGAGAGCTGCGTAAATCTTCATGAAACGCGAGCCATATGGGTAGTTCCAGCGGTGTGTGATCCATATTAACCCTTGCCAGCCCATATTCCTTGCCTAAAAAATCCGGAAGGAAAACTATGCCAGCATTGCCTACGGCAGCTAATGCCTGGATGCGCAGGTCGTTGCTGGTGACGGAAAGCGGTCTTCCTTCCAGCCGACCCAGGAGCCATTGCTGCTGTACCGAATCGTCCATGCTACGGTCGTAGCCTATGAACTCGAACTCTTCAGGTTCACGTTGACTAATGTAGTCCTCGCTAGCATGAGGGTAAAAATGCAAGGAGCCGAGACTTTTGGCGACGACACTCTGTTCATCCGGCCTGCTGAAGGTAATGGCAATATCGGTTTCTTTCCTTGCCAACGACGCAGTGGACTTGGCTCCGACGAGCGTCAGCTGCAACCGGGGATAACGCTCGCGCAATACCCCAAGTCGCCGAGCTACCAACGTTCCGAGGTATGCAGGAGGTGCAGACAAGATCACCGCACCCTCAATACGGCTTTCTCCCCCGTCAGCGAATCGCCTGAGCGCAAGCGACGCAGACTCCATCTGCGCTGCATATTCACCTACCCTCACACCATCCTCGGTCAGTTGGTAGACACGGCCCCTACGATCTACCAGCTTCATGTCCAAAGAGGCTTCAAGGGCAGCTATTCGGCGAGCCACAGTCGCGTGCTCCACCCCGAGCGAGCGAGCCGCAGCGGCTAAGGAGCCCTCATGAACAAAGGCAAAGAAAAAACGGAGGCTGTCCCAGTCAAGCATATTGGTCATCAGGGTGTGGTTAGGAGTGGATTTACAGCGAGCTAAAAGCGTAGCTTACCGATAAATCAGGTGGCGCTGCCGCATAAAGCTTGGGCTTAATTTCGTCCCCACGTTCTCCGCCCCGCAAGAACCGCTTGGCGATTACAGCGATCACGACGGGCATGGAATATTCAGTCCCCCCGGGGCCTGTAGAGCAACGGGCAAAATCGCGGGTGATATCAGGGGGCCTTGTCCTTCCATCGGCGCTCCGACTTCGGCTCCACTGCTCATTACGCGCACTTCCATTTGCACCTAACGCATCGCTTCCAGCATCCCCGACGCGGCTGCGGTTAGGATTCTAGCCCGGTGGAAGTCAGTTTCGTTGCGCAAGGTGTATTGGACGGACGCTTACCGCTCAATGGCGTTGAACTGCAACCAAAAATTGGAGGAGCTGTGTGATAATGGCTCAATAGTGGCGCGCCTGGCGTCAATGTTGGGATCAGAATGGACTGAGCCTGCGGATTTGGATGACAGCTGCGTTCGCCCATTGCGGATGCTGGCAGAGCAGGATAGTTAGATGACTCAAGAGGCGTTTCGTAGTTTTGGTTGGGTGAAGTGGGTGGGCGCCGGTTGTGCTTCGATAGATATCGCTTCCAACGGTTTGATTGCGGTTGATTGGGCAGGCCGATCATCCACACTCTCGGTGGCGGGAATGCCCAGACCACCTGAGCTGAATCGATGGTTAGTGGTATCACGCTTGAAGTTGAGTGCAGCCTCGGGGCCGGTAGTTGCAATCGGATGGGGCGTTAAAAAACCCTACCAGCTATGGCGTGCGGCACTGCGTGAGTGGTATGCCGATCGGATTCAATCAGTCGCAGGTTATTTGAACTCTTTCTTCAATCGCGTGAGGCAAACTGGTTACTGTCGTCGCTCGCAATGGGTGCGTCTTCATGCCCAGCTTGTTATACAATCCGCTCAGTGGCCTGGACTACCAGACAGAGGGTTAGGCGTACTCTCAAGAGAAGAACGCAAGGTCCTCACTCGTGCTTGGTCGTGGGTCAAAAATGGTGAGGTCTTCCTGCGCCGTTGGCGTTCGCACTATGTGAAGTCCAGCCTTGTGAAGTACGCCGAGCTCTTCGAACGAGTCGAGTCGAGTCCATTGACGCCCAAGCAGCGTTTGGCCTGCATTATTGATGAAGATAACAACCTGGTCTTGGCAGGTGCAGGTACTGGAAAGACTAGTACGACGATTGGGCGAGTCGCTTTTCTTGTCAAAAGTGGTCAAGCACGCCCTGATGAGATCCTGCTCCTGGCTTACGGAAACGACGCCGCCAAGGAAATGCGTGAGCGATTGGAGTCGCGCCTGGGCGTGAAAGGCGTCGAGGCACTCACGTTTCATTCACTGGGTAAATCGATATTGCAGCATCCCTCCCTGTCGCCTATGGCTGACGATGAGGCGGCTCGCAAGCGATTCGTACAATTGGCATTCGAACGACTGCAAAATGAGCCGGAGTACCGCAAGCGACTCCTTCAGTATTTCGAGCACTACCTATACCCCATCAAAAATCCGTTCGACTTTGCTTCCTTAGGCGAATACTTCCGATATCTGGCAGAACATGAGGTTCGCACGCTCAAGGGCGAGCGCGTCAAAAGCATGGCCGAATGTCGAATTGCAAACTTCCTGTTCAAGATGGGCGTTGAGTACCGTTATGAGCCCGCGTACAAGGTGTCAACTCGTACACTTGAGCGTCGCCAGTACCACCCTGATTTTTACCTTCCAGATTTCGATCTTTATATCGAGCACTTTGGTGTCGATCGTAGAGGTAATACCGCGCCGTACATCAATCGAGCGGCTTATCAGGAAGCTATGGCATGGAAGCGCCAACTGCACAAGCAGCATCAGACCCACTTGATTGAAACCTACCACTACGAGCAACAAGAAGGCGTACTGCTCAAGGTGTTAGAGGAGCGTCTCGCCGCAGCCGGGGTAACGTTTGAACCAATGCCTGAGAAGGTGCAGTTGGAGACGCTCCGTGAATTTGGCGTTGTATCAGCGTTAGCCGAGCTCTTGGAAGAATTACTGAAGTGCTTTAAGGCCGCCGATTTGTCGCTGCTAGAGCTTGAGGCGCGAATCAAGGCTGCGCCCGACCCAGATCAAATGCGCGCAGCATTGGTACTATTGGAGCCGATTTACCAGCAGTACCAGGAGGAGCTAAAGCGCAATCAACAGATCGATTTCGATGACATGATCGTGCGTGCGATTGAGCGAGTTGAAAAGGGTGGGTACACGCCGCCATGGCGCTTCATTCTCGTTGATGAATTTCAAGACACTTCAAATCCAAGGGCGCGATTGGTTAGGGGACTTCGACGCCTTCAGCCGGATGGTTCGTTGTTCTGCGTGGGAGATGATTGGCAGTCGATTTATCGCTTCACAGGTAGCGACATAACCCTGACGTCTGAATTCGACAAGTTCTTTGGTCCGACTGCGACCAGTGCGCTGGATAAGACCTTCCGCTTCAACGATCGCATAAGTGAAGTCGCCAGCCGTTTCGTCATGCGCAACCCTGCACAGCTGTTCAAGAAAATGTCCACCCACGTCGAAGAGGAGGATCCCGCGGTCTCATTGTTTCGTACTGACCTGAAAGACGATCAGGCATTGGACCAAGTTATTGCTCGTATTGATGCTCGAGCCGGTGCAGGCGCGAGTGTCTATATTCTTGCCAGGTTTTCATTTGGGCTCCCGGACAAAAGCAGATTGGAGCAGTTGGCCAAGGCGTATCCGAAGCTTTTGATTCGAGTGGACAGCATTCACTCGTCCAAAGGCCAAGAGGCCGATTTTGTTGTGTTGCTTGGAAACAAGTCAGGAAAGTTCGGCTTGCCCTCAGAGAAAATGTCCCATCCTCTGGTGGATGCGCTGCTGCCCCCACGGGAAAACTTCATTCATGCAGAAGAACGACGCTTGTTTTACGTGGCGCTCACCCGTGCCAAACGAAGGGTCTATCTCATTGCCGGCGAGAATAAAGTGTCTAGCTTCGTCAAGGAGCTGCTTGACGATGAATATGACCTTGAACTCAACGAGTTTGGTGCTCCTGCGTCCATTGTCTCAGTTCCACCTTGCCCTGTATGTGAAGCAGGTGAACTAACGTTGCGTAAACAGAAAAAAAGGGATGAGTATTTTTACTTTTGCTCTCTCTCTCCGCGTTGCTCGCACACTGAGTCGGCTTGCCCAGATTGCCGCTCGCCAATGCATGCGCGCGGGCGGTACTTGGTTTGTACGCAGAACTGCGGTGGTTGGATTGCATTGTGCGCAAAATCGGGAGGCAGAATGGTTTGGCAGCAAACGGATAGACCTTTCTGGGGCTGTTCTGACTATCGAGGGACGGAACCTGGCTCTTGTACGCACAAAGAGCGACGTATCAGTCCGCCTCAAGGCTGCGAGGCAAGAGCGGTGACCTAGATCGGGGGCAGCACCCGCAACTACTTGCGGTATTGTATTGGGCGGCACGGGGGGGCAGATGCCCGTATAGGAATGGATTTCCGCATCAGATGTTACGGAGGCTACCGAAATGTACTGGCTGGGACCTTTCGAATACAGATCCAAGAAAGCGCTTTTGGATGGGTTGAAGAGTTATTTGCAGCGTGCTTCGGTTGGCGTGATTACTAACCTATACGCGATCAAGAAATTGCATTTGCTCATCGCGATGCATCCTGATGCGGAAAGAAAAATCGGCGTGGGCGTCGATCATTTCAAGATCAAAAGGAATGCGCTGGGTGCTGGTAGCGGTTTTTGGCTCGTGCGCATCGATGGGAGCGAGGACAGCTTTTCTTACGAGCGTTGCATCACGGGTGCTGTTCAGTCGCCTCATAGCAAGGTTTGTGAGGCTTTGAGGTTCGCTGTGCGCGATCAGATGCGGGCTTATCGGGATGAGCTTGGCTTGCCCGCCAAATGTTCTGTGAGTGGTGTGGACATCCTAAAGAGGAAAGATCTACACATCGATCACAAGTATCCCTTTTGGATATTGCTCGAGCAGTTTTGCGAGGATCGCCAAGTCGATCTGAGTACGCTTGAAGCTAGGGGGAATGGTGAGACCTTGGAACTGGTTGATAAGGAGATTGCCAGTGCCTTTGAGGAGTATCACCGGCTCCATGCGGAATTGCAGCCGATGTTGAAGGCGATGAATGTCGCGAAAGGTGGTCGGTTGGTGTTTCCGTAGTAGCGACTACTGAAAAGTCTTTACCTTTCTAGCGCGGCATGTGCCGCAACAGACGCCGTCACTCCGGCGCCATCAATACCGCTAGTGTCATTTTGATAAACTCTTCGTTTTTGCTGATTGTGTCTAGCGCGCCGCGAACATTCTCGGCGACCTCAGCAGATCCGCGATGCTCGACCCAAAGTGTTAGCTCCATGATGGCAGCTTCGAGGGCGAGTTGGTTTTGATTGATCTTGAAAAGCAGGGAAGGGAGTAGGTCTGAATTGGTCATTGGTTATTCTCCGTGTGAGGACAGCGTAGCAGTAGGAAAACTTGCGATGACCAATTGTCTAAACGTTGCGATTGGAGCCCATTCAAAGTCGTGTTTCCTGAGGTCTACATCGTTGCCGACTACTCAGACCACCAACCTTTCTCTGCCTGTCCGTAATGTGAGCCGCTGAACCAGCTTTCTAACTCTACGTCCAACGTGGTAATGAATGCCAGATTCCCCTGCAAAGGATCCAAGAGATCAGCCTGCTTGCGAGCCCAGTCGATCCAACGATTTGCCATTTCTTGATCTGCGATCGGGGCAATTTTCAGCCGATCTTCCACTGCTTTTATGAAGGCTCGTAAGCGCTCGGCTCGTTCCCATCGCTCTGTATGTTTAACGACGCTTAGTCTGAGGCGACGTTGAGTCTCTGTTGCATGGGCTCGTTCAAGACGTCGTCTTTCATCTTCAGCCCATTCACGATTTCTTGCCTCCTCTTTCTCTCTGAGGACCTTGATAGAAACTGATGCGGAACTTAAGCCCGACAGGATGCTAGAAAGTTTTTTCTCGAGCGGTGCGGTCTTGGTGTCCTTCCAGTTTTTCCGTTCTCCGTAATCCATCCGCGCTTCGATCTTAAACGTCAGTTCACCCGTTGACATCCATTCAAACTGTGGACTTCGCTGGGACATGAAATTAGGCTCCCAAGGAGTATCGGGGCGGCGTTTTGGGGGAGGCGGTGCTGGTAACGCGTGTTTGTCTAATCGCTCTATGAGTCGCACGGCCATGGTCTCGCCGTTAACAGTGGCAATGGTTTTTCCTTCAGCGTTGATCTTCCATGAATAACCTTCAGCCTCACCCTCTTTGATCAGTGCATCAAAAAAGATTGCGCACCGTTCGATCAATGTCGTCGAGATCATCACATTCAAGACACGCTTGCCTGCGTAATCGAGGTAGCCGTCCTTGACCTTCGATGTTTTTGCGCTCTTTAGCCATTGACTCACTAGCGCGTGAGGCTCGGTTAATTGATAGGGGGCTTCAATCGTTCGCCGGACTATAGGTGAGTTCAAATCAGTGCCAGCCGTGACGAGCGAGTTGTCACGGTCGAGCACTTGGAATCGGACATTGCCTTCGACCTGAGGAGGTTTGGGTTTGCGTTGTCGCTGCTTTTCCGATTTGGCCCAGTGGCCACGCCCTGGGAGAGGGATGCCGGCTTTGCGACAAGCTTTGGCGACGGCGACGTCGGAAATACCAATTTCGTGGGCCAGTTTGACCATGGGTGTTTGCCACACTTTTTCGAACAGTTCCACGACGGTGAAGCTTACGAATGTGTACATGCAGTCTTTCACCTTTCCTCATCGCGAATTTAAGGTCACAACACAGTGTGTCGCGGATGTTGAATTCCCGGAAACTCTGGGTGCAACAGCCTATGACGGTGTTCGCGTCTCTGGCGTCGCGTACGCTGGAAAAGACAACATCGACTCGTTTGGCGTGTGCTCGTAAGTTGAGGACAGCACGGCACTGAGTCGATCGCTTAACAGGTTCCAGGCGTTTTTCTTCTCGTCGGCATAGTCGTGGTGCAAGTAATGGCGCCTCACCCGAGAGCCGGCCAGTACATGATTTTGGCAGCGATCGATGACATCCAGGCTAATGCCTAAGGCTTGCATCATGGTCGCCCCCGTACGGCGCAGGTCATGCGGTGTCCAGTCGCCGTTTTGGCCGTCGGCAAGGACCAGGGTATCGCCATGGCACCGTCTGGAGAGGGCTTTGCGGTTTTTGAACCGGGCCTGGCGATCGCCGACCTGTTTGCTCACCACTTTCACGTCCACATGCCCATCATCCAGCTTGTTCGGAAAGCACCATTGCGAGTCTCCCGTCAGGATTTTGAGTTCCTGAAAGAAATGCAGGGCGAAGGGGGAGAGGAAGACATGGTGGTCTTGTTTCTTGCCACGGGTGCCTTTGACGTTTTCGCTGGGGAGGAACCAGGTCTGCTGGTCTAGATCGACATTTTTCCATTCGGCCTGCAGCAACTCGCCAATCCGGCATAGCGTGCCCAGGCTAATCCAGAGCGCAAGCTGCGTTTCTTTTTTCAACGGCCGAATGCCGTCGTATTTTTGCCCGGTGGGAAGGGCGTTGTAATCGGCCGTCATTTGTTGGAAGCGGTTATGCAGTTCCAACAGCTCAGCCGGTGAAAGGATCCGGCTTCTTTCTGCCTCGTAGTCGGCAGGGATCAGGGGGGATATGTCGACCAGCTCAGTTGGATCACCCTCGACCAACAAGGCCCGCCAGGGCTGGCGCTTTCTAGCCCAGCCAAACATTTGGGTGAGGTCGGCGAAAAAGCTGATGGCTTGCCGGTGAGCGCCGCGGTTGACGACTGCCCGGATAAGCGCCCGAATATCGTGTTCGGACACACTGCTCACCGCTGTCTTGCCGAGTGCTGGCAAAAGGTCTTTGTTAAAACGCCGCTGCAGCTCTGCATTGCCGTCTTTGCGCGCGACGCCATCCAACAGCCACGCCTTGGCTAGATCCTGGACGGTCAGCGTTTGCACCTTCGTCGTTTTTACTTGTTCAGCCTCTACGTTAGCAGCGGCGTATGCCTGTGCCTTGGCGGTTTTCTTTTGCTCGTTGGGATTGATCTGCTCGTCGATGAGCGCTCTGGCCTGGTTGCGGGCCTTGCGAATGTCCGTCAGGGATTTGCGCGGCCAGGTTCCGCAGGCGTACTCTTTGTTTTGGTCGCCCCAGCGATAACGATAGAAAAAGCTGACCGACACACCGTCCTTGCGTACTGAGATTCGGCCGGCGAGATTGCCATCTTCCCTGAGGATGCGGCCGGCATCTTCAGCGGTCAGCGACTCGAGTTCTTTGATGGTGATTTTGGCCATGAAATGGACTCCCCCTACTTTTACCCCCACAAAGACGTCGGCTCTTGGTGGACGTTACTGGACTCTCGTAGAGCAGAACACCGCTGGAGCTCAAGTAAATACTAGCTCAGAAAAATCCAGAGTAAAATTTTGGAAGCTTTCAAGAAGTATGAAAAAGGAGATGGGGTGCTAGGGGTCGAGTGTTCGAATCACTCCGTCCCGACCATATTTTTCAGTGACTTAGGCCAATGTTTACAGCATTGGCCTTTTTCTTGCGCGTGACTTTTGCGTGATTCGTCGATTTTTCACGCCTGCTTCCTCTTCAGATTGTCAGAGCCGGTCCTCGTGAATCCGGGGTGTGCTTGCGTCTGATGGGACGCTTCCCATTTGTCCGCACGCACTCTGGCTTTCTTCCAGGTCGTGTCATTCATTCCATGCATTGCCGTTGGCCCAAAGTTGTCTGGCTGTTCGTATCGGACCACTATGTCTTTGTTCAGACTACGCTGGCCATCGATGATCTTCATGGCAATGCGCGCGTTTACCGGACAGGCTGCCTTTCAGCTCAGCACGTCCAATCGCAAAAAGATCGACATCGCGGCCACCGGCAAGGACGCGCAGCTTTCGCGATTGGGTCCCGTTGGTGGCAGATACGAACAGCCACAGCGAAATCAATGCTATCGGTCTTGAAACGCCAGCCATCGGTACAGCGAATATTCAATGCAACGGCGCAACCGTAATGGCGGTAGGTCTGAGCGTTATGAACATGATCAGCAGTGTAATAGCCTAATAGACTACTCAAAGGATACAGCCAAGCCTCGGCGCACTCGGGGCTTTGCCGCTATAAGCATGACTTTGTAAGTATGCGAAGGTACGATGATCAGGAAAAATTAGCGCCATGGGGGTTGCTTTCGAGCAGGGCATCCATGTTTTAGACTCTATAAATGGATAACGTTGAATGGCCCAGTTACCAACAAATCGAATACGTTGGATCGATACCGCACGCGGAATCGGAATTATAGCTGTAGTAGTCGGGCACTCTGTTCTTCCTGGTGGCAGTGCGGCTTTGTGGATATTTACTTTTCACATGCCGCTTTTTTTTCTGCTGTCAGGCTTCACGTCTAACTTCGTTGGAGAACCCTGGCCTTTCATTAGAAAGAAGGTCCTAACCCTTGTTCTGCCCTATGTCATAACGCTGTTTATTTTTTATCTGTACTGGCTATTTTTTTACAAGTGGTATTCGGGCGATGGTAATTCGCCTACTACGATTGCATCAATCCTGGCCTGGGGCGGTATTTATGGTAGCGGCATGGCGTTGCCTGAATCGCCTAGCATTCTGCCAATAGGTCCGCTGTGGTTTATTTTGGCATTGTTTTCTGCGAACTTAATTGGTTTCTACATAATGATGGTTGCTCGCCGAAGTATTATTGCGGGCGCATCGTTAGTGTGCATTACTGTTGTGATTGGTCTCGCCGTTGGACCTCGTCTTTATCTTCCGTTTAGTATCGATATCGCATTTGTCGCACAGTTATTCATATTCGCGGGCATTGCGTTACGCAGGTTTGAAGTGCTGTCCGCACCTCGTTCCTGGTTACTAATTTTAGCCAGCGTCTGCGCGCTCGTAATCAGCCGGTACAACGGCGCAATGGATATGAATGGACGCAATTACAACGACTTCTTTATCTCCAGCGTTGGGGCTATGGGCGGCTCCATCTTGGTGCTGTACGCGGCCATTTCTCTGGAGCGTATCCCGCGCCTAGAGCGGATTCTTTCCTACCTCGGCAGAGCGAGCTTGGTGATTCTGTGTTTCCACACTGCCGACACAAGTTTTTTCCACTTCCCCCAATTGGTACCGAGCATCTACCAATGGCTAGATGCGCATCCATTGTGGTTGAGTGTGTGGCGGCTTTCATATTCTATGCTGGTTTTCGAGGCTTTTAGGCGAATTCCATTTATGCGTTATGCGTATTCACTCCCTCGTGCAGCAAGGGTTTCTTGAGCTAATAACTGCTGCAAGGACGGCGGGTTATCCGGCGCTCATCCTTCCTTTCCATCAGCTGCTGCTGGTTTTCCCTAGATAGGTAGTCACGCGGATCGGCGACTAGCTCAAGGCTGCGGATCTTCCAGCCCAGTTCCGAGTTATTCAGGTTCAGCCTGCCCAAGTCGGCGAGCACCTTCTTGAGTTCGGCTTCGGTCGAGGCTTTGCCAATGACCAGGTTATCGTTCATCTGTATCAGCCCCTGGATGCTCCTGCGGGCCGAGCGCAGATCTTTGGGTAGACCGTCAATCTGGCACCTTGGTGCTGGTACATATGTAGGGGGATAGGGCATCCGAGCCACTGACAGATGTCTTCATCGAAGTTCATGGTGGCACTCTCAAATACTGTGCGCGAATACAGTAATCGAGGTTTACCGGCTGGGCGATTTTAGGCGGCGAGCTTTTGCATATTTGGTTTTATATTCGTTCGGCAGAATGCCAGGCACAGGGACCTTCTTGGAAAAAGCCTGCAGGGACTGGTGAATCGCTATCCAGCATCGCTAGTCGTCGATTGCAGTGGGCGTCTGCGTAAGGTGTTTCAATTTAAGGTGTTTCAGGACTCCCACTAGTATGGGGCTAGAAGCTAGTGTTCGAATCACTACGTCCCGGCCATCATTCCTGAATAAAATCACACAAAAAAGCCGATCACATAGATCGGCTTTTTTTGTGCTCGCGCAAAACTACCCGATGATATCGACGGCATGCAGGAGGGCGCTCCTGGTTCAGTCTTGCGTTGCGATTGCCTGGGCCAGTTGCATGTCTGACATGAGTGGAAAGCGATGTGTCGTGTGGTAGTAGCGGAACGCCTGTTCAAACTGAGCACCACGAATATGGCCGTCCGAACCGATGAAAGCGAGGGCATCCGTTTTGGCTGGTTGGTAAGGCTTTGGATCACCGTTCGTGAGAAAGGTGGACCAAGCCGACAACATGGTTGGCCCGAACGTCGTGTAGGTGAACATTCTTTCCAAAGGGCCGGCGTTTTCGTTTGCCGCTAATGGGCTGCCGAGTAAAGCCAGCAGCGAGATTGCAAGGATCTTCCATGGCCCCATTTTGTGATGCTTCCATTGTGTTCAGAGGACGTCACCCTAGCAGAGTGTGCATTTGTCATAAACAAGCCGACCACAGCCCGGTCGGACTCATTACTGCGTCACTTGCAGCCAGGCGCGGCCCCGTTACTTCCGCCCACAGATGGCGCACGTCCTGCGCCATTTGGTAGCAGCTTCCCGGGTGGGAATTTCGCGTGTCAGCTGAAATGTCCCCATCTATTTCACCCGAATCAATCACTTGGCTCGTCGCCCTGTCACTTGGCACACATCCTGCTTTTTCGTATCCATGGATAATTGGATACAAAAATTCAAAAGGTGCTGCCGATGCAATTTGCCCCCGCTTACGTTGACCGCCAGCCCCTCACCGCCGAGGAGGAGGCCTACAACTTTCTGCTCGATGCCATTTGCGGCGGTCGTTATCGCAAGGGCGACCGTCTGATCGCTGAAGACATCGCCAGCGAGATCGGCATGAGCCGCATGCCGGTGCGCGAAGCCTTTCGCCGCCTGGACGCCCAGGGGCTGGTGACCTTGCGGCCCAATCGCGGCGCCATCGTCAGCGGCCTGGATATCGATGAACTGCACGAAGTGTTCGAAATGCGCAGCGCCCTCGAAGGCCTGGCGGTGCGCGTCGCGGTGGGGCGTATCGGCGAGCGCCAGTTGGCCGCGCTGGAGCGCTTGCTCGATGCGATGGACGACTACCGCGATGACAGTGCCGCCTGGGTCAGTCGCCACCGTGCCTTCCATGAATACCTGTGCAGCCTCAGTGGCCGACCGCGCCTGATGAAGCAGATCTCGGCGCTGTACTCACTGGTCGAAGCGCCCATGCGCCTGTGGTTGCAACACGGCGAAAAACCCCTCAGTGCCCGCCAGGAACACGCGGTGATCCTCGACGCGATCCGTGCCGGTGACGCCGCCCGCGCCGAAGCCGTGGTGCGCGAACACATCGAAGGCACCGTGCCGGCGCTGATCCAGTTCCTGCAAACCGAACAACAACAATAAGAAACACCTGCTGTGTGATGACGTTGAGTCCTGCCCCGTTAATCAACGAACTGGAGTGTCTGGTCATGCATAAACACCGCGCCTTGCTGGTGGCTGTCTCCCTCGGCCTCTGTACCCAATGGGCCGTCGCCGCGCCCCAGGTGCCGGAGCGCCTGAAGAGCGTCGACAAACTCACCTACTGCTCGGGGATGGATTCACCGCCCCTGGTGTCCTTCGATGAAGCACAGAAACCCCGCGGGCTCACCGTCGACCTGGGCCTGGAGATCGCCAAGCGCCTGGGCGACAAACAGGTGCAGTGGCGGGTGATTCCGTTCTCCGGCCTGGTACCGGCGCTGCTCGCCCAGCAGTGCGACATGATTGTCGACCAACTGTTCGACAAACCCGAACGGCGCCAGGTGATCGACATCGTCAACTACATGTATTCCAGCCAGTCGGTGGTGGTGCCCAAGGGCAACCCCAAGGGCATCAAGAGCCTGGATGACCTGTCCGGGCACAAGGTCGCGGTGCTCAACGGCTCGACCATCAAGACCCTGCTGGACGCGCAGAACGACAGCCTGGCCGAGGCCGGCAAACCACCGATGAAACTGGTGGTGTACAACACCGACACCGACGCCTTCCAGGCCCTGCGCATCAGCCAGGTCGACGCCTACGGCACCACCGTGGAAACCGCCGGCTACTACGCCGCGATGGCCCCGGACCTGTTCCAGGAAGGCGTGCCGGCCTTCAGCCGCATCCTCACCGGCCTTGGCATGCGCAAGGACGACCCGCAACTCACCGCCGCCGTGCAGCAGGTGATCAGCGACATGCGCAGCGACGGCAGCTACCTCCAGTTGCTGAACAAGTGGCATGTCAGCAGCGACACACTCGACTGAGGCACACCGGCGATGAATTTCAATTGGGATGTGTTCTGGCAGTACCTGTTGCAGCCGAGCGGGGTGTATCTCACCGGGCTGTGGCTGACCTGCCTGATCGCGGTGTCGGCGATGCTGCTGGGCTGCGTGCTGGGGCTGGCGGCGGCGCTGTTGCGCTTGTCGAAGAACCCGCTGTTGCACCTGCCGGTGCGCTTTTATGTGTGGCTGATGCGCGGTACGCCGCTGCTGGTGCAGATCGTATTCCTGTACACCGCGCTGGCGGCGGGCGGGATTTTCCGTTTCGAGGACATCGCGCTGTTCGGCCTGGTTATCCCCGGCAATATCCAGGCGGCGATCATCGCACTGGGCTTGAACGAAGGCGCGTACATGGCCGAGATCATCCGCGCCGGCATCGGTGCGGTGGAAAAGGGCCAGTACGAAGCCGGGCGTTCCCTGGGCATGGGCTTTGCCAAGCTGATGCGGCGCATCGTGCTGCCCCAGGCATTCCGCGTGATCGTGCCGCCGCTGGGCAATGAGTTCAACGTGATGCTCAAGAACACCACCCTGGTCAGCGTGATCGGCGTGCAGGAGTTGCTGCTCAGCACGCAGATGGTCACCTCGGCGACGTTCCGCGTGTTCGAGTTGTACCTGGTGGTCGCGATTTACTTCTTGATGCTCACCACCTTGTGGGGCTTTTTCCAGCGCTGGCTGGAGGCGCGCTTCGGCCAGTCCGACCGGCCATCCGCGCCGCCACCGGCGTCCAGCCGCATGTTCGGGCGCAGCACCTTGAAACTGCTGAGGGGACGATAACCATGGCGCACCAGAGTGAAGAACTGATCATCGAGGCGCTGGACATCCACAAGTCGTTCGGCACGCTGCAGATCCTCAAGGGCATCTCCCTGCAAGTGCGGCGCGGCGAAGTGGTGGTGCTGATCGGCGCCTCCGGTTCGGGCAAGACCACCTTTATCCGCTGCATCAACCTGCTGGAAGACATCCAGGGCGGGCGCATCCGCGTCAACGGTCGTGCCATGGGCTATCGCGAGCGCAGCGACGGCAGCCTGGTACGTGATTCGGAGCGCAACATCGCGCGCCAGCGCCGCGACATCGGCATGGTGTTCCAGCGTTTCAACCTGTTCCCGCACATGACCGCGCTGGAAAATATCATCGAAGCGCCGATCCAGGTGCTCGGCACACCGCGCGCCGAAGCCCTGGAGCAAGCCCGTGGATTGCTGGCGCGGGTCGGCCTGGCGGACAAGGCCAGCCATTACCCGTCGATGCTTTCCGGCGGCCAGCAGCAGCGGGTGGCGATCGCCCGCGCCCTGGCGATGAAACCCCAGGCCATGCTGTTCGACGAGCCCACCAGCGCCCTCGACCCGGAAACCGTCGGCGAGGTGCTGCAAGTGATGAAGGAGCTGGCCGAGGAGGGCATGACCATGGTGGTGGTCACCCACGAAATGGGTTTTGCCCGTGAAGTCGCCGACCGCGTGGTGGTGCTCGACCAGGGCGAACTCATCGAGCAAGGGCCGCCGGAACAGATCTTCAGCCACCCCAGCCACCCGCGGACCCGAGCGTTTCTCAGCCGTGTGTTATGACCCGAAACCTTGTGTGGAAGAGCCTTTGCCATGTTGAAACTTTCTGCTCACGAGTACCCCTATCCCTCGCAACGCCAAAGCGTATTTGCCCGTCGCGGCATGGTTGCAGCGTCCCAGCCCCTGGCGGCCCAGGCCGGTATCCAGATCATGCAACAGGGCGGCAACGCCATCGACGCTGCGATTGCCACGGCGGCCGCGCTCACGGTGGTGGAGCCCACCGGCTGTGGCCTGGGCGGCGACGCGTTCGCGCTGGTCTGGTGCAAGGGCCGGTTGCATGGCCTGAATGGCAACGGCCACGCGCCGGCGGCCTTGAGTATCGAGGCGGTCAAGGCGGCGGGGCACGACCGCATGCCGCTGTATGGCTGGACACCGGTCACCGTGCCCGGTTGCCCCTCGGCCTGGGCCGAGCTGTCCGAGCGCTTCGGCAAATTGCCGTTTGCCGAGTTGCTGCAACCCGCTATCAGCCTGGCACGTGACGGCTTCCCGTTGTCGCCGGTGATCGCGCAGCTATGGCAGGTCGCGCTGGATGAATTCAGCCCCCATCGCGACTCGGCCCTGGACGCCTGGTTCGACACGTTCCTGATCGACGGCCGCGCGCCACGGGCCGGTGAGATATTCCGCAACCCGGCCCAGGCGCGCACCTTGGAAGAACTCGCCGTGACCCGTTGCGAAAGCCTGTATCGCGGCGCCCTGGCCGAGCGCCTGGATGCCCATTCCAAGGTCAGTGGCGGCTACCTGCGCGCCAGCGACCTCCAGGATTATCGCGCCCAATGGGTGGACCCGATCCACGTCAACTACCGGGGGGTGGACGTCTGGGAAATCCCGCCCAGCGGCCAGGGCCTGGTGGCGCTGATGGCGCTGAAAATCCTCGAAGGCTTCAGCTTCGATCACCGCGACAGCCAGCAGACCTGGCACCGCCAATTGGAAGCGATGAAACTCGCCTACAGCGATGGCCTGCACTACATCACCGACCCGCTGCACATGCGCGTGGCCGTCGCCGACCTGCTCAGCGATGCCTACAGCACCCGCCGCCGTGGGCAGATCGGCGAACAGGCGCAACCGCCCAAACCCGGCGACCCCCATGCCAGCGGCACGGTGTACCTGGCCACGGCGGATGCCGAGGGCAATATGGTCTCGTTCATCCAGAGCAACTACCACGGCTTCGGCTCCGGCGTGGTGCTGCCCGACAGCGGTATCGCCCTGCAGAACCGTGGGCAGGAATTCAGCCTCGACCCGAACCACGCCAACTGCCTGGCACCGGGCAAGAAAACCTTCCATACCATCATCCCCGGCTTCCTTACCCAGGACGGACAGGCCCTCGGCCCATTCGGCGTGATGGGCGGCTACATGCAGCCCCAGGGCCATGTGCAGATGGTGATGAACCTGGTGGACTTCGGCCTCAACCCGCAAGCGGCCCTGGACGCGCCGCGCTGGCAATGGCTGGGCGACATGAAGGTCGGCATCGAACACGGTGCCTCCCGTGACCTGGCCAATGCCCTGGCGCGACGCGGGCATCAGGTGCAGATCGCCAGCGACCTCACGGACTACGGGCGTGGCCAGATCATCCTGCGTGATCCGGTCAGTGGTGTATTGTGCGGCGGAACGGAGCCAAGGACGGATTCAACGATCGCAGTGTGGTAAGCGAAAAAATTGGCTGGAGGCTGTCCCTTTTTTTCATCTCGCCTGTCATTCCAGGCAAGTGAACAACATCGAGAGCTTCCGCCAATGCCCGCAGTCCGCCCCTTGCTCAAACTGAGCCTGATGCTGAGCCTCAGCGCCAGCCCGTTTTTCGCCGCCGTCAGCTACGCCGAAGACACCGCCGCCCGCCGCAGTTATCAAGTGCCGGCGGGCAGCCTGAGTGCGGCGCTGACGCGTTTTGCCGGGCTGTCGGGGGTCAACCTGTCGGTGGACCCGGCGCTGGTCAGCGGGCGCAGCAGCAGTGGCCTGTCCGGCGAATACGGCGTGGAGGAGGGCTTTGCCCGTCTGCTGCAAGGCTCCGGCCTGCAACTGCAAGCCATGGGTGAGCAGGCCTACATGCTGGTGCCGGTGCCGGAGGGCAGCAGCCTGGAACTGGCGCCCACGTCGATCCTCGGCACCACCGGCCTGTACGACGGCGACACCTACGCCGGTGGCCAGGTGGCGCGCCGCACGGCACAGGGCATGCTGGGCACGCGGGACTTCATGGAGACCCCGTTCAGCATCACCACCTACACCCAGGAGGCGGTGAAGAACCAGCAGGCGCGCACCCTCGGCGACCTGATCAGCGCCGACCCCTCCGTGCGCGCCACCAACCCGGCCGGTGGGCGCTACGAGCAATTCACCATTCGCGGGTTCAGCCTGTTCAACAGTGACGTGGCCTACAACGGCCTGTACGGCGTGCTGCCCACGTACACCATCGATATGGAAATGGCCGACCGCGTCGATATCCTCAAAGGCCCGAGCCAGTTGATCAACGGCATCTCGCCGCGTGGCAGCGTCGGCGGCGGGATCAACGTGGTGCCCAAGCGCGCCACCGACAAGGACATCAACTCGTTTACCGGAAACTGGGCCTCCGACAGCCAGGCCGGCGGCGCGGTGGACATTGGTCGGCGCTTTGGCGAAGACAACAAGTTCGGCATTCGCTTCAACGGCGTGAAGCAGTCCGGCGACACCGCCTGGGACCACCAGAGCGTCGACCGCGAAATGGCCGTGCTGGGCCTGGATTTTCGCGGCGAGCGCCTGCGCCTTTCCACCGATATCGGCCACACCGAGCGCGACACCGATGCCCCCCAGGAGCGCGTGCAGGTGGCGGCCGCTGCGCCCGTGCCGAATGCCAACGACGTGCGCCGCAACTATGCGCAGTCGTGGAGCAAGGCGCGCACCAATGACACGTTCGGTACGGTCAACGCCGAGTACGACCTCAGCGACAACGTGATGCTCTACGGTGGCGTGGGCGCGCGCAAAAGCAACCACGACTTCCTGCGCCACGCAGTTTCGGTGACCAATGCGGCCGGCGATTTCAGCGTGCAGCCACGGGACTTCACCCGTGATGAAAACGTGCGCACCTATACCGCCGGCGTGCGCAACTGGTTCCACACCGGGCCGGTGAGCCATGAGGTCAACCTGGCCGCCAGCTACTTCGACATGGACTTCACCAACGGCGGTGCGCGGTATACGGCGCCGTCGAGTAATCTCTACAATCCGGTACAGTCGCAGACGCCGTCACGGCCGACGCGCTTCGATCCCAAGGTCTACACCGAAAACAAATTCAGCGGCGTGGCCTTGTCCGACACCCTGGGCTTTTTCGACGACCGCCTGTTGCTCACCCTCGGTGCGCGCTGGCAGCGGGTCAAGGTGACTGACTGGAGCGACGGGATCAAAGGCGACACCGCCTATGACGAAGAAAAGGTGTCGCCGTCGGGCGGCATCCTGTTCAAGGCCACCGACAAGTTGTCGCTGTACGCCAACTACATGGAAGGCCTGAGCCAGGGCAAGATCGCGCCGTCGACGTCGAGAAACGAAGACGAGATTTTCCCGCCGTTCATCAGCCGCCAGGTGGAAGTGGGCGCCAAGTACGATGCCGGTGCCTTCGCGGTGACCGCGGCCGTGTTCCGCATCAAGCAACCGGCCTATGAAACCAATGCGACCACGCGGCTGTTTGGGCCCAATGGCAAGCGTGAGAACTCCGGCGTGGAGTTGAGCGTGTTTGGCGAGCCGCTCAAGGGCTTCCGCCTGCTGGGTGGGGTGATGTACATCGACAGCACACTCAAAGACACCACCAATGGCACCTGGGACGGCAACCGCGCGCCGGCCACGCCCAAGTACAACGTCAACCTCGGCGCCGAATGGGACGTGCCGGGCCTGGAAGGCCTGACGTTGACCAGCCGTGGCATCTACTCCAGCTCGCAGTACCTCGACCAGTCCAACGTCAAGGAAATCGACGCCTGGAACCGCCTCGATGTGGGTGCGCGCTATGGCTTCAAGGTGGATGACAAGCACATCACCCTGCGGGCGAATGTGGAGAACGTCGCCGATAAACGCTACTGGAGCTCGGCCGGTGCATCGGATGACAGCGAGCCGGGGCTGACCCTGTCGACGCCGCGCACCTACCTGCTGTCGGCCACCGTCGACTTCTGACACCGGGCTTATTGTGGTGAGCGGGCTTCTGTGGTGAGCGGGCTTCCTGTGGTGAGCGGGCTTGCCCCGCGTTGGGCTGCGCAGCAGCCCCAACAAGAACATCACATCGTGCCAGGTAGAACGCGGTGCCAGGTTTTGGGGCGGCTTCGCCACCCAACGCGGGGCAAGCCCGCTCACCACAGAAGCCAGCTCACCACAGCAAGCCAGCATCCACAGGGCCGAGCAGGTTATAAATGAGAATGTTTTTTGATCACGCCGCGCTGATATGGAATAGTACCCGCCGTTTTCCCCGGCCTGTCTAGCCGGGGTGTTTTAACGTCGAGGTCCTTGTCATGCGAATGCTGCGTTCCATCCCCACCCTGGCCGCCTGTGTCCTGGCGTTCTCGTCCAGCCTGCTGAGCGCCGCCCCCATCGACCTCAACGACGGCCAGCACGCCGTGCATCTGCCCGATGCCCCCAAGCGCGTGGTGGTGCTGGAGTTCTCCTTTCTCGACAGTCTGGCCGCCGTGGACGTAACCCCGGTCGGCGCCGCCGATGATGGCGATGCCAACCGCGTGTTGCCCCGCGTACGCCAGGCCATCGGCCAGTGGCAGTCGGTGGGCCTGCGCTCGCAGCCGAGCATCGAGGAAATCGCCCGGCTCAAGCCCGACCTGATCGTCGCTGATCTCAACCGCCACCAGGCGCTGTACAGCGACCTGGCGAGCATCGCGCCGACCTTGCTGTTGCCGTCCCGTGGCGAGGATTACCAGGGCAGCCTCAAATCTGCCGAGCTGATCGGCAAGGCCCTCGGCAAGAGCACTCAGATGGAGGCGCGTATCCAGAAGAACCGTGAAAACCTCAAGGCCATTGCGCAACAGATCCCGGCCGGTGCCAGCGTGTTGTTCGGTGTGGCGCGTGAGGACAGCTTCTCCGTGCATGGCCCGGACTCCTATGCCGGCAGCGTGCTTGCGGCCATCGGCCTGAAAGTCCCATCGGTACGCGCCAATGCCGCGCCCACCGAGTTCGTCAGCCTGGAACAATTGCTGGCCCTCGATCCGGGCTGGTTGCTGGTCGGTCATTACCGTCGCCCCAGCATCGTCGACAGCTGGAGCAAGCAGCCGTTGTGGCAAGTGCTCGGCGCCGTGCGCAATCAGCACGTGGCCGAAGTGGATGGCGACAGCTGGGCACGCAACCGTGGCGTGCTGGCGTCGGAGCAGATCGCCGAGGACGCGTTGGCGATTCTTAAAGGCGGCAAAGCCGTATTGAGCCAATAACCGTGCAACGCAGTTTCGCCGCCATTGGCATTCTGCTGTTGGGTGCCGGGTTGTTCTGGCTGTCGCTGTACAGCTGGTCACCCTTCACGCTGACGGGGACGGATGCGTGGAATGGCCTGGTTCACCAGGGCCGCGTCGGCGGCAACATGGCCTATATCGTCGCCCAGTTGCGTGTGCCACGGGCCGTGTGTGCCGCGTTGGTCGGTGCCTGCCTGGGCCTCGCGGGGGCGCTGATGCAGGGCATTACGCGCAACCGTCTGGCCTCGCCGTCGCTGTTTGGCGTGACGGCGGGCGCCGCGCTGGGACTGGCCCTGTTTTCCACCGGCCTGGTCGCACTGCCCTTTGCCGGTGGTGCGCTGTTGATGACCTGCCTGGGCGGCGCACTGGCCTGGATCACCGTGTTCAGCCTCGGCGGTGCCTGGTCGCCGACCACGGCCCAGGGCCGCCTGGTATTGGCGGGTGTGGCCGTGGCGGCGTTGTGCGCGGCATTGACCCGGCTCACGGTGATCCTGGTCGAGGCCCAGGCGCAAAGCGTGCTCAACTGGCTGGCCGGTTCACTGGCCAATGTCGGCGCTGCGCAGGTGCAACTGCTCTGGCCGTGCACCTTGATCGGCGGCCTTTGGGCACTCTGGTGTGCGCCGCGCCTGAACCTGATCAACCTTGGCGAAGACGCCGCACGCTCACTGGGCGTGGGCATCGCCAGCCTGCGTCTGCAAGTGTTTGTCGCCAGTTTGCTGCTGGTGGGCGCCAGCGTGTGTGCGGTGGGGCCCATCGGGTTTGTCGGGCTGATCGCGCCGAATATCCTGCGTCAGTTCCTGGGCAATGACTACCGCTGGCTGATCCCGCTGAGCGCCGCATTGGGCGCGGTGATCGTGCTGGGGGCCGACCTGCTCAGTCGCGCCGTGGCCTTCCCGGTGGAAACGCCGGCGGGGGTGGTCACCGCGCTGATCGGCGCACCGTTTTTCCTCTTTCTTGCCAGGCGCGCCCTATGATCCGCCCACGACTGCGCCTGTGGCTGCTGCTCGGCCTGTTGCTGCTGGCAACCGGGGTCAGCCTCAGCGCCGGCACGCTGTGGCTCACGCCGCACACCGTTCTGGAACGCCTGCTGGCCCACGACACCCTCGACTTCGAAGTGTGGAACCACCGCCTGCCACGCAGCCTCATCGCGATCCTCGCCGGTGCGGCTTTCGGCCTGGCCGGAGCGATTGTGCAGGGCGTGATCCGCAACCCGCTGGCCTCGCCGGAGATCCTCGGCGTGACCCAAGGCGCCGGGCTCGCGCTGACCGTGGCGATCATCAGTTGGCCACACCTGCCGATTGCGTGGCTGCCGCTGGTGGCTTGCCTGGGCGGGGCCGGCGGCGCGTTGCTGCTGGCGCTGTACAACACCGGCGTGAGTTTTTCCGGGGTGCGCTTTGCGTTGTCCGGGGTGGCGATTGCGGTGACCTTGTCCAGTGTCACCGAGTTTCTGATCCTCTCTCACCCCTTGGATATCAACACCGCGCTGCTTGCGCTGACCGGCAGCCTGTGGAGTCGCAACTGGCACTATGTGGCGCTGGTGTTGCCGTTCCTCGTATTGATCCCCGTGGGCCTGTGCCTGGCCAAACCGCTCAACCTGATCGCCTTGGGCGATGAGGCGGCCCACAGCCTGGGCACCGCGCTGAGCCGTACGCGTTGGTCGGCGATGGCCTGCGCGGTGTTGCTCACCAGCCTGGGCGTGGGAGTGATCGGGCCGATTGGCTTTATCGGGCTGGTCGCGCCGCACATGGCGCGGCGGCTGGTGGGTGGGCATCACCAGTATCTGCTGCCGGCGGCGATGCTGATTGGCGCGTTGCTGCTGGTACTCGCCGATACGCTGGGGCGCACGCTGATCGCGCCCAGCGAAATCCCCGCCGGGGTGCTTACGGCGGTGATCGGCGCGCCGTATTTTCTTTGGTTGCTGGCACGGTTCAAGGGTTGATGACATGAGTATTCTCCAGGCACGCGAGCTGGACATCGGCTATGGCGCCACGCGCATCGTGCAGGGCCTGTCCTTTGCACCGCCCGCCGGCAAGGTCACCGCGTTGATCGGCCCCAACGGCTGCGGCAAGTCCACCTTGCTCAAGGCCTTCGCGCGCATCCTCAAGCCGACCCAGGGCGAGTTGACCCTGGATGGCCAGGCCTATGCCAGCCTGTCTGCCCGGGAGTTGGCACGGCAGATCGCGTTCTTGCCGCAAGTGTTGCCAGTGCCCGAAGGCGTCAGCGTGCGCCAGTTGGTTGCTTATGGCCGCAGCCCGCATAACTCGCTGTGGGGGCGCTTGAGCGGCAGTGATCAGGCTCACGTGAGCCAAGCCATGCAGCGCCTGGAACTGGACGTGTTGGCTGATCGCGCCCTGGCGGACTTGTCCGGCGGCCAGCGCCAGCGTGCCTGGCTGGCGATGGTGCTGGCGCAGAATGCGCCGGTGGTGTTGCTTGACGAACCTACCACTTATCTCGACATCAGCCATCAGGTCGAGTTGCTCGACCTGATGGGCGAACTGGCTGCCGAGGGCAAGACGGTGATCACTGTGTTGCATGACATCAACCAGGCTTGTCGGTATGCCGATCACTTGGCGGTGATGCACGGCGGTAAGTTGGTGGCCGATGGTGTGCCGGGGGAGGTGGTCAGTGCCGAGTTGATGCGGCGGGTGTTTGAGGTGCAGGTGCGGGTGATGCAAGAGCCGGTCGCTGGGACGCCGATGTGTCTGGTTGAAAAAAGCATACGGGCGGGTTGAACGTGTGTGGGGGGGCAGATTGAGTACATATCCGTTGCTGCGGTAACGGCGGCTTATGGTTCCGCCCTTACGGCGGCTCACTTTTGAAAAGCGCAAAAGTAAGCAAAACGCTCTTGCCCCAACACTCGGCACCTCGCTTAGGCTCGGTGTGCCCGTAATCCGACAGTGATTTGGGGGGCCGCCGCCACGCGCCATCCATGGCGCGGGGCGGCTAAACCGGCATCCCTGCCGGTTTACCCCCCAAATCCCTGCCGAATTCCGGCCAGCGTGTTTAACGGGGCGCCTCAGATCAAGATCAAGAGCGACTCGCTTCGCATCGTGGATACGGTTTTTGTTCTGTGTTGCCGGCCTGCTGTGGCGAGCGGGCTTGCCCCGCGTTGGGCTGCGAAGCAGCCCCCAAACCACTCACGCAGGCATGCCAACGCACTCCCACATTTCAATGCTCGATAATCCTGGTTAACGGCCACTCGAAAGTGCGGGTGTGCTCCGCGTCAAAGGCGAAGTAAGTTCAGTGAATTTATTAGGCTGCCGTTTAATTGCGTGAAAGCGCATAAGTGGCTAATTGCAACTAGCGAAGTAGTGGCTATTAGCTGCTAAGGCTCTGTCACGGGGTTCTCGGTCATTGTGTCTATTTTATTCCCCCTCTTCAGGAACTAGCGCTATAACTTCCAGTCGATAACCCCGGCTTGTTCTCGCTTGGGTTATGGCTAACTAATGGCATGTTTAAGTAGTTCCAAATAGCCATACTTTTTCGCAATACTAGATACCTCAACCTTATGTCGTCAGCGCCTATCGATGCCTGCCAGATGCAGATCCCGCACACCGACCAGGTGTGTGCGTGGCTGATGCAGCATGCCGGGTTGAAAACGGTGGACCTGGAGCGCGCCCGGCGCTTGCCGTCGGATGACCTGCTAAGCCTGCTGACCCGCCTGGGCCTGGTTTCCGATATCGAATTGGCCCGCGCCTGGGCGGCGTTGCTCGGTGCGCCGCTGTTGCTGGCCGACGCTGCGCCGCCGTTGCTCGATCCTTTGCCCGCCCTGACTGAACGCTTTATGCGTCACTATCAGGTCGCGCCCATGGGCTGGACCCAGGGTGGTCTGCGCGTGCTGGCCGCCAACCCGGCGCTGCGTTATCCGTTCCAGGCTCTGGCCTATGCGTGCCAGGTGCCGGTGTGGCTGGCGATCGGCCCGCGCACTGAGGTCGACACGCTGATCGAGCGTTACTACGGCCAGGGCCGTTCGGCCATGGGCACGCTGATTGAAAACCTTGATGAGCAGGGCGGTGCCCTGGAGGATATCGAACACCTCAAGGACCTGGCCTCGGAAGCGCCGGTGATCCGCCTGGTCAACCTGATCCTGCAACGCGCGGTGGAGCAACGTGCTTCGGATATTCACATCGAACCTTTCGAACACCAGCTCAAGGTGCGCTACCGCATCGACGGTGTGTTGCACGACGCCGAAGCGCCGCCGGCCAGTTCGTCGGCGGCGGTGATTTCGCGGGTGAAGATCATGGCGCGGCTGGACATCGCCGAGCGCCGGCTGCCGCAGGACGGGCGCATCATGCTGCGTATCCAGGGCAAGGAACTGGACCTGCGGGTGTCCACGGTGCCCACCAGTTTCGGCGAGTCGGTGGTGCTGCGCCTGCTCGACCGGCAGACCGTGCAGTTCGACTTTCCCAGCCTGGGCTTCGACGGCCAGCGCCTGGCCGCCTTTCTCGACCTGCTGGCGCGGCCCCACGGCATCCTGTTGGTCACCGGGCCTACCGGCTCCGGCAAGACCACCACGCTCTACACCGCGCTGTCGCGGCTCAATACCGCCGAGCGCAAGATCATCACCGTGGAAGACCCGGTGGAGTACCAGCTCGAAGGCATCAACCAGATTCAGGTCAAGCCCGCCATCGGCCTGGACTTCGCCGGGGCGTTGCGCTCCATCGTGCGCCAGGACCCGGACGTGATCATGATCGGCGAGATCCGCGACCTGGAAACCTGCCGCATCGCCATCCAATCCTCCCTCACCGGGCACCTGGTGCTTTCCACCCTGCACACCAACAGCGCCGCCGCCAGCATCACGCGGCTGCTGGACATGGGCGTGGAAAGCTACCTGATCGCCTCGACCGTCAGCGGCATCCTCGCCCAGCGCCTGGTGCGGCGCCTGGACCCGGCCACGCGTGTCGCTTTCGAAGCGCCGCCCGAACTGATCGCCGAACACGGCCTGGACCGCCTCACTGAACAACGCCCGATCCTGCTCTATCGCGGGGACTATCACGGCCGCAGCGCCCTCACCGAACTGCTGGTGATGAACGACGAACTGCGCAGCCTGCTGATGCGCCACGCCGATGCCTCGACCCTGGAACAGGCCGCGCGCCGCGCCGGTTTGCGCACCTTGTATGAAGAAGGCTTGCGCCAGGCACTGGCGGGGATTACTTCGCTGGAAGAAGTGCTGCGCGTGACCCGTGGAGAGGACGCGTGAGCCTGTTCAGCTACCGTGCCCTGGACAGCCAGGGTGCGCCGCAGAACGGTACGCTGGAGGCCACCGATCAAACCGCTGCGGTGGCGGCCCTGCACAAGCGCGGCTGGCTGCTGTTGCACATCGAACCGGCCGGCGGCCCTGGCCTGCGCAAGGCACGCGGGCAGTTGAAGGGCCAGGCGTTGGTGAGTTTTACCCAGCAATTGGCGACGCTGCTGGGGGCCGGCCAGCCGCTTGAGCGCTCGTTGAGCCTGCTGCTCAAGCAGCCCGGCCCACCCCAGGTGCGCGCGTTGATCGAACGCCTGCGCGACCGGGTCAAGGCCGGCAAGCCGTTGTCCGCCGCGCTGGAAGAAGAGGGGGCGGCGTTCTCGCCGTTGTACCTGAGCATGGTGCGGGCCGGTGAGGCCGGTGGCGCGCTGGAAGGCACATTGCGCCAACTCAGTGATTACCTGGAACGCAGCCAATTGCTGCGTGGCGAAGTGATCAATGCGCTGATTTACCCGGCGTTCCTGGTGGTGGGCGTGCTCGGTTCTCTGGCGCTGCTGCTGGCCTATGTGGTGCCGCAGTTCGTGCCGATCTTCCAGGACCTGGGCGTGCCGATTCCACTGATCACCGAAGTGATCCTGACCCTCGGGACGTTTCTCGGCGCCTATGGCCTGGCACTGTTGGCTGGGTTGATCGTGATTGTTTGGTTGGGGGCCGTCCGCCTGCGCGATCCGCTGTTTCGCGAGCGCTATGACCGGCGCCTGCTCGGTATTCGCGTGGTCGGCCCGTTGCTGCAACGCGTCGAAGCGGCACGCCTGACGCGCACCCTTGGCACGCTGCTGAGCAATGGCGTGGCGTTGCTGCAGGCCTTGGTGATTGCGCGGCAAGTCTGCACCAATCGCGCGCTGCAGGCCCAGGTCGGGCGTGCGGCGGAGTCGGTAAAAGCCGGCGGCACCCTTGCCAGCGCGTTCGGCAGCCAGCCGCTGCTGCCCGAGCTGGCCGTGCAAATGATTGAAGTCGGCGAACAGGCCGGCGAACTCGACGGCATGTTGCTCAAGGTCGCCGACATTTTCGACGTCGAAGCCAAGCGCGGCATCGACCGCCTGCTGGCCGCGCTGGTGCCGTCCCTGACCCTGGTCATGGCGGTGCTGGTGGCGGTGATCATGCTGGCGATCATGCTGCCGCTGATGAGCCTGACCAGCAATCTATAAAGGAGCTGACCCCATGAGAAAACCACGCCGCCAAGGCGGTTTCACCCTGTTGGAAATGCTCGCGGTGATCGTGCTGCTGGGCATTGTCGCCACCATCGTCGTGCGCCAGGTCGGTGGCAATGTGGACAAGGGCAAGTACGGCGCGGGCAAGGCCCAATTGGCCAGCCTGAGCATGAAGATCGACAGTTACGCCCTCGACGTCGGCGCACCGCCCACCAGCCTGCAACAGCTGGTGGACAGGCCCGGTGGCTATGCCAAGCCGTCCGACCTCAAGGACCCGTTCGGGCACGCCTTCGGTTATCGCTTCCCTGGCGAACACGGCGCGTTCGACCTGATCTTCTATGGCCAGGACGGCCAGCCGGGCGGCGAAGGCTACAGTGCCGACCTGGGCAATTGGGAGTAGGGCCGCCATGCTCCAGCGCGGCTTCACCCTCCTGGAAATGCTGGTGGTGATCCTGCTGATCAGCCTGGCTGCCAGCTTGCTGGGGCTGGGTGTGCGCCAGGGCTTGCAGGTGGCAAAGGAACGCCATGCGGTGGGGCAGATGGTGGAGGCGCTGCGCACCACGCGGGCAGGGGCGATTGTCAGTGGGCAGCCTGCGCGTACCGTGTTCGATCTGAACGCCCGTACGTTCCAGGCGCCAGGTCGAGCGTTGCAACGGTGGCCGTCGCGACTGCATGTGACGCTGCACACCGCCGAACAGGTCGGCCCTGGCGTCGAGTTCTACCCCGACGGCAGCTCCACCGGCGGCAATCTCCTCGTGGCCAATGGTGCCCGGCGCTGGCGCATCGATATCGGCTGGCTCACTGGCAGCGTGCAAGCCAAGGCGCTGCCATGAAGCGCCAAGGCGGTTTCACCCTGCTGGAAATGCTCGCCGCCCTCACGCTGATGGCGGTGTGCAGCACGGTGCTGCTGGTTGCGTTTGGCCAGAGTGCGCGCTCGTTGTCCCAGGTGGCCCACAGTGACCGGCTGACCCACGCGGCGCTGACGATTTTCGATCAGGAAGCGGCGGGGCGCTTGAGCAACGGCGTCAGCCAGGGCGAACTCGACGGCATCCATTGGCAACTGACCAGCACCCGGCAGCAAGCGCGGATTGTGCGTCTCGACCTGGTCCTCAGCGAAGGCTCGCACCAGGCCCGCTTCAGCACCTTGAAGGCGCGCCTGTGAAGCGCCACGAGCAGGGCTTCACCTTGCTGGAGATCCTTGTGGTGCTCAGCTTGCTCGGCGTGTTGCTGGTGCTGGTCGGCGGCGCATTGCTGGGGGCCAATCGCGCCGTGTCCAAGGCCCAGGCGTACACGGTGAGCCTGGATGAAGTGCGCGCCGCCCAACAGTTTTTGCGCACAGCGATCAGCGAGGCATTGCCGCTGGCGGTGGGCGAGGGCGATGGTTTTTTCGTCGGCACGGCGCAGCGCCTGGAGTTTGTCTCGACCTTGCCCGGCGTGCTCGGTGGCGGGATCCATCGGTTCAGCCTGCAACGGGTTGAACAGGCGTTGCAGGTGGCGTTTTCTCAACGTGAACCCCAGGTGCTGCTGAACAACATCGAAGCGTTGCAGTTCAGTTATCGCGGTGAGTCGCCGCTGGGCCAACCCACCGGCTGGGTGAGTGAATGGCCCTGGCCCAGGCGCTTGCCTTCGGCCGTGCGCATCGCGGCCAGCGTGGCCGGGCCGGTGCCCTGGGTCACCCAGGTGATTGCCCTGCGCCTGAACCTGTCCAGCGGGAGTGTCGAAGAATGAGGCGTCAACGTGGTACTGCGTTGCTGCTGGTGCTGTGGGTACTGGCGTTGCTCAGCGTGTTGCTCGGCGGCCTGGCTGGCTGGGTACAGCTGGAAAGTCGCCAGGCCCTGTGGCTGCGCCAGCACACCCAGACCGTATTGGCCGCCGAAGCCGGTATCGCGCAGGTCATGGCCGATCGGCACTGGGTTGCCGATGGCCGCGATATCCCCCTGGCCTTTGATGACGCCCAATTGCACGTGAGCCTGCGCAGCGAGCGCGGCAAGCTTTACCTGATCAATGCCGAGGCGCAGGACTTCACGCGCCTGGCCCTGGCCTGCGGCGCTACCCCGGCCCAGGCCATGCAACTGGCCACTGCCCTCGAAGCACGTCGCAACCAGGGCCTGGCGCCATTGCGGGTGCTGGAAGAAGTGCGCCAGTTGCCCGGCATGACGCAAACCCTCTACAGCCGCTTGCTGCCCGAGATCACCTTGTGGAGCGACCTGGACCGCCCCGATCCTGCCTTCGCCAGCCCGCTGATGCGCAAGGCACTGAACCTGCCGCGCCAGAACGCCGAAGGCGTGGACCCCGGCGAAGTGCTGGTGGTCGACAGCCGCGCCGAGCGGCCCGGCGGTTATCAGGCGCGGCTGCAAGTCACCGTTTTATTGAGCCCATCGGAGGACAGCGCACAACCCTACCGGGTGTTGCGTTGGCAAGAATGAATCGACTGGAACCCATCGCCCGACACTGGCGCGGCAGCCTGCTGCAACAGGGTTGGCACGCATGGATCGCGGAGTTGCGCGCCTGTGTACCCGCATGGCTGGCGTGGCAAGAGCCACCCGAGCAGATCCACCACTGGCCACTGAGCGCGCCGGTCGCAGCGGCCAACACGCGCCAGGTGCTGATGCTCGACGCCAACGCTGTGCTGGTGCAAAGCGTGCAACTGCCCTTGGCGGCGGGGCGCAATCTCAGCGCCGTGGTCGGCTATGAACTGGACCGCTATACCCCGTTCGAGGCCGACCAACTCTACTTTGTGGCGCGTCAGGAGCGGCGCACGCCCACCCACCTTGAGGTGACAGTGGTGGCGATCCTGCGCGAGCGCCTGGACCGGATCCTCGCCGACTGCGCCACCCTCGGCCTGCATCCCCATCGTGTGGATGCGGCGGACCTCGGCATCGACCTGCTGCCCGCGCCACTGCGCCCGCAGCGGCCCACCGGAATGGGCTTGCAACGCAGCCTGCCGTGGCTGTGCGGGGCGTTGCTGATCGCGGCGATGCTGCTGTGGCTCAACGACCGCCAGCGCGTCCTCGACGTGATGCACGCCAGCGTCCAACGGCAAAAAGCCGAGGTCGCCGAGGTGCACGCGCTGCGCCAGCAACTGCTCAATACCCGCGGCGCCGCGCAGTACCTCACCCGGCGCAAACTGGCGCAACCGCCGCTGGCGGCCCTGCTCAATGACCTGACCACCTGCCTGCCCGCCGACACCTGGCTGGATCAACTGGACGTGAAGGACGGCGAGATTTCCATCGCCGGCCAGAGCGCCAAGGCCAGTGCGCTGATCACCCGCATCAAGGGCTGCCGCAGCCTGGAAAACGCCCAGTTCGAAGGCGTGATCCAACCCGATGCGCGCACCGGCAAGGACCAGTTTGCCCTGCGCGCCCACCTACGCCAGGAGGCCGCCGATGCGCCGACCCCTCACACCCCGTGAACGTCGCGGCGCGGCCTTGATGCTACTGGCCGTGGTGGTCGGCGCGGCTTACTGGCTGTTGGTCGACAGCTGGTTTGCCGGTCCCTTGCGTGACATGGGCGAACAGGCCGAACAACTGCGCGAGCAGCAGCAACGCTATGCCGGTGTGTTGCGCCAACGCGATGCGTTGCGCCAACAGCTTGAGCAAGCCCGTCAGGACCCCGCCAGCAGCACCAGCCTGCTGCCGGGGGACGACCCGGATGTGGTCGCCGCCGATCTGATGCAACGCCTCGCCGACCTGATCAACAGCCACGCCAACCTCGGCGGCGGGTGCAGCCTGAGCCAACGCAAGCCCATCACCCCGGAGCAGGACGACGGCGAGCCGTATCGCCAGGTCAAGGTCAGCCTCACACTCGATTGCGCCATCGAACCCCTCGAAGCGCTGCTGCATGAGCTGGAGTACCAGCCGCCGTTCCTGTTTGTGGATGAGTTGCGCATCCGCCGCAGCCAGCAGGCGCCGGCCAATGGTGGTGCGGGCAAGCTGGTGGTGCACCTGCTGGTGCGCGGCTACCTGCAACCGGCGCGGGTGACACCATGATCGGTAGATTGCGCCCCGTGGAGTGGGGCTTGCTTGGCCTGTCGGGGTTGCTGGGCGTGTTGATGGCGGTGATCCTCAGCAGCCTGGGTGATGAACCGCAGTGGTTGCCTGAAGCGCCCGTGCGCGCCCATCCCGGCCCTCAGGTGCAAGGAGTGCCGAGCGTCCCGCTGGATAACCTGGCCGCCACGTGGCAAGCACCGCTGTTCAGTCCGGACCGCAGCCCTGACCGTGTGGTGGGCAAGGCACAGGTCAGCAGCCTGGCCCATCTCACCCTCAGCGGCATCATGATCACCGGCAACCTGCAGATGGCCATGCTCAAGCAGGTCGATGGCCCACTGCTGACCGTGCGCCTGGGCCAGACCCTGCCCAACGGCTGGCGCCTGGACCACCTCACCCCGCAATCCGCCCGTTTCAGCCTGGACGGCCGCACCCAGACCTTGAGCTTCTACGCCAAGCGCTTGCCGCCACCGTCCAAGCGCCCCCCCCTTACTTTGCCCCGCGAGCCCCTCCCTTGATCGACATGCGCACCTCCACGTTATGCCTGGCCACCGCCCTTGCCCTGGGCGGCTGTGGCAGCTTCCCCGACCGTCTCGAACCGGATGATGAGCTTCTGCACGAGGCCATGCAGGGCACTGGCTCGCAACGCCCACCCAGCGAGGCGCCCCCAACGGAAGTTGCCCAGCCCTTGGTCAAATCCCCCGCGCAGCGCCAGTTGATCCGGGGCAACCAACAGTTCGTGCGTGCGCCGGCGGCCACGCCGGGTGCGAAGGCAGAGGGCGGCGACATCGTGTTCAATTTCGCCGACCAGCCCATCGAAGCGGTGATCAACAGCGTGATGGGCGACCTGTTGCACGAGAACTACAGCATCGCCCAGGGCGTGAAGGGCAACGTCAGCTTTTCCACCTCCAGGCCGGTGGACAAGCAGCAGGCCTTGTCGATCCTCGAAACGCTGCTGTCCTGGACCGACAACGCGATGATCAAGCAGGGCGACCGCTACGTGATCCTGCCGGCCAGCCAGGCGGTGGCGGGCAAGCTGGTGCCGCAGATGAGCGTGGCGCAACCTTCCAGCGGCTTGTCGGCACGGCTGTTTCCGCTGCGCTACATCTCCGCCACCGAGATGCAGAAACTGCTCAAGCCCTTCGCCCGCGAGAATGCGTTTCTGCTGGTCGACCCGGCGCGCAATGTGCTGAGCCTGGCCGGTACGCCGGATGAGCTGGCCAACTACCAGGACACCATCGACACCTTCGACGTCGACTGGCTCAAGGGCATGTCGGTGGGCGTGTTCGGCCTGCAACGCGCGTCGGTGGCCGAGCTGATGCCTCAGTTGCAAAGCCTGTTCGGCCCCGACAGCGGCATGCCCCTGGCGGGCATGCTGCGCTTCCTGCCGATTGAACGGACCAACTCGGTGGTGGCGATCTCTTCCCAGCCCCAGTACCTCAGCGAAGTCGGCGACTGGATCCGCACCATCGACGAAGGCGGCGGCAACGAGCCACAGATGTACGTCTACGACGTGCGCAACATGAAGGCCGCCGACCTGGCCAAGTACCTGCGGCAGATCTACGGCACCGGCGCGATCAAGGACGACACGCCGGCCAAGGTCGCGCCTGGCTTGCGCACGACGACCCTGTCGTCACTCAATACCGGTGGCTTGCAGAACAACCCGCCTGCCGTTGAAGAACCCGAGCCGGAAGAGCAGCCGGTCGCTGCCACCAACGCCCTGGAGGCCGGCACCCGTATCACCGCGCAAAAGAGCAGCAACCAACTGCTGGTGCGCACCCGTCCCGCGCAGTGGAAAGAGATCGAAGCGGCGATCAAGCGCCTCGACAACCCACCGCTGCAAGTGCAGATCGAGACACGGATTCTTGAGGTCAAGCTCACCGGTGAATTGGACCTGGGTGTGCAGTGGTATTTGGGCCGCCTGGCGGGCAATTCTGGCAGCACCACGGTGGCGAATGCCTCCGGTAGCCAGGTCGCGCTGGGCGGTGGCGGGGCGGGGCTGGGGGCGACGGATTCGTTGTTTTATTCGTTTGTCAGCTCGAATCTGCAGGTGGCGTTGCATGCGCTGGAAACCAATGGGCGCACCCAGGTGCTGTCGGCGCCGTCGCTGGTGGTGATGAACAACCAGCCGGCGCAGATTCAGGTGGGCGACAACATTCCCATCAGCCAGACCACCGTCAACACCGGGGATGCGGACACCACCTTGAGCAGTGTCGAGTATGTGCAGACGGGGGTGATCCTGGATGTGGTGCCGCGGATCAATCCGGGGGGGTTGGTGTACATGGATATCCAGCAGCAGGTCAGTGATGCCGAGAGCCAGAGCTCGACGGGTGATACGCCGGTCAATCCGCGGATCTCGACGCGTTCGGTGTCGACGCAGGTGGCGGTGCAGAGTGGGCAGACGGTGTTGCTGGGGGGGTTGATCAAGCAGGACAACGGCGAGAGCGTGAGTGCGGTGCCGTACCTGGGGAGGGTGCCGGGGTTGCGGTGGTTGTTTGGGAGTACCAGCAAGTCCAAGGATCGGACGGAGTTGATTGTGTTGATTACGCCCAGGGTGATTACCAGTAGTGGGCAGGCGCGGCAGGTGACGGATGATTATCGGCAGCAGATGCAGTTGTTGCGGCCGGGTAGGTAGGTGTACATATCCGTTTCTTCGGTGACGGCTACTTATGGTTCCGCTCTTACAGCGGCTCACTTTTGGAAAGGCCCAAAAGTAAGCAAAAGGCCTTCGCCCCAACACTCGGCACCTCGCTTAGGCCCAGTGCGGCTAACCCGGCGTCCTGCCGGGTTACCCACGGATTCAAGCCTGCGTTCGGCCAGCGTGTTTGACGGGGCGATCCCAGATCAAAAGCAAGAGCGCGGCGGCCTTAGAGCCGACCGGATTGTATGGGCGGTACTCGGTCAAAGTGTGGGAGGGGGCTTGCCCCCGATGGCAGTGGGTCAGTCACTGATGAGTTGGCTGACACACCGCCATCGGGGGCAAGCCCCCTCCCGCAGTTTGATCTCCATACATCAGTTACTTTTGGGCTCTTTTCAAAAGTGACCCGCCGTAAAGGCGGAACCATAAGCCGCCGTTACCCAAATAACGGATATGCCCCAATCCAAAAATCGCAAAAAACATTACCTATATGAATGACTTCACTAATAAATAATGAAATCTAAGAATATTAGCTTATACCCAAATAGCATTATATTTTCAAAACCCATTCCGTTATGTTTGAACTCAACAGCCTACCCCTGACCTCGGATGGTACCAATCTAGACCCGGATTCTGCGCTGCCACCCCGCAGCAGAACCGTTGGAAGGGAGTTCACCGTATGTTGCCAATTCAAACCTCGCCGCACACCTAGCCCCAAATCGCCCTGACACCCAGAAAAAAACCGAGCACCGCGCCCACCCGCGTGACGGCCCGACTTCGCGATTTGGAAACGCAGGAACCCCTATGAAGCGAGTTCTACCACCCACCGCCGCATTCACCCTGGCCATCCTGGCCAACACCGCACACGCCCAGGACGACAGCACCCTGTCCACGGTGGTCGTCACCGGCAACCGCGGCGCCGAGCAGCGCACCGTCACCAGCAGCCCGGTGCCGATCGATGTGGTCAGCGCCAAGCAACTGCAGAGCACCGGCAAGCCCGGCCTCATGGAAGCCCTGAGTGCAGTGATCCCCTCGCTGACCCTGCCGGAAAAAACCGGTTGGGACGCCAGCGGCATTGCCCGAGCCCCCAACCTGCGTGGCCTGAGTGCCGCCGAGGTGCTGGTGCTGGTCAACGGCAAGCGCCGTCACACCGCCGCCACCCTTAACATCAACGGGATCAATATCGGTGCCGCCCCGGCCGACCTCGACCTGATCCCCATCAGCGCCATCGACCACGTGGAAGTCCTGCGCGACGGCGCCGCCGCCCAATACGGCTCCGATGCCATTGCCGGGGTGATCAATGTGATCCTCAAGGCCGACACCAGCGGCACCTCGGTGACCAACGTCGGCCAGGGCTACGACGGCAAGAAGCAGACCGTGCAGCAAAGCCTCAACAAGGGCTTTGAAATCGGCAACGGCGGTATCGTGCAGCTCGCCCTCGACGCGCGCAGCCAGAACGACGACAACAAGGCCAGCGCCAACGGCTACACCTATGCCCAGGCCTACGAGCAGGCCGGGCGCTCGACCTACGGCGGCTACGGCACGCCCAAGACCAACCTGCTGACCCTGGGCTACAACGCCGAGCTGCCGATCGACGACAGCCTCAGCCTGTATTCCTTCACCACCTATTCACGGCGCAAGGCCGAGCAGGGCCAGAACTTCCGCCTGCCGACCATCACCAACACCATCACCACCGGGCCGAACGGTTATCCCGGTGGCTACACGCCGACCTGGTTTATCGACGAGGATGATTTCCAGGCGGCGTTCGGTGGCAAAGGTACGGTGGGCGAGTGGGACTGGGACTTGTCCACCACCTACGGGCGCAACGAGGCAGAGCAGGGCACCACCCATAACCAGAACCCGTCCCTGGGCGAGGCCACGCCGAATCACTTTACCTCCGGCACCTGGATCGCCACCGAGCTGACCACCAACCTCGACTTCAAGCGCGGCTTTGATATAGGCCTGCAAAAACCCTTGGACCTGAGCGTCGGCTTCGAACATCGGCGCGACACCTATGAGGTGCAGGCCGGTGACTATGCATCCTATGCCAACGGCGGCTACTGCGTGGCGCCGGGCAACTGCGCGTCGTCGGGGGCGCAGGTCACCAACGGCATTTCGCCGGACGAAGAAAGCAGCGCCTCGCGCAACAGCCTGGCCAGCTATGTCGATGTGGGCTTCAACCCGGTGCCGGACTGGTACGTCGGCACGGCGTTTCGCTACGAACACTACAACCAGGGCGTCGGCGCTACCCGCAGCGGCAAGCTGACCACCCGCTACGACTTCACCCCGCAGTTCGCCGTGCGTGCCACCGTGAGCAACGGCTTTCGTGCGCCGTCCCTGGCCAACAGCCTGTTCAGTGCGCGCTCCACCACCTATGGCGTGGTCAACGGCGTGTACCAGTCGATCAACTACGGCGTATTGCCCGTGGGGTCCGCCGCCGCCCAAGCCCTCGGTGCCCAGGAGTTGAAACCGGAGCGCTCGACCAACTTCAGCCTGGGGTTCACCCTCACACCCACCGACCGCCTGAGCTTCACTGCCGACGCCTACGTGATCAATCTGCGCGACCGCATTACCCTCACAGGGACCTTGCTCGGTCCCGAGATCACCCAGGTATTGCAGGACAACGGCATCAACTCCACCTCTGGCGGGCAGTACTTCATCAATGGCGCCGACACCCGTACCAAAGGCCTGGACCTGGTCGGCAACTACAGCCAGGACCTCGGCCAGTACGGCTCGGTGAAATGGACTGCGGCGTTCAACTGGAACCAGACGCGAATCCTCAACTACAAGGAATCCACCAACATCCTTGGCACCTCCTACGAGCTGATGAACCGCGAAGCGCGCAACCTGATCACCGGCGTGCAGCCCAACACCAAGCTGATCCTGGGCGGTGACTGGAGCATCGAGCGCTTCAACCTCAACCTGGCCCTGACTCGCTACGGCTCTTACAAGGAGGTGAATTCATCGGCCAATCGCGACCTGGACCGCATCTATAGCGCCAAGTGGATCACCGATCTGGACCTTGGCTACAACCTCACCAAAGCCCTGAATATCGCCGTCGGCGCCAAGAACCTGTTCGATATCTACCCCAAAAAGCAAGGGGTGCCGAGCAGCACCATGGTCAGCAGCTATGGCGTCTATTCGCCCTACGGTTTTACCGGCGGGTACTACTACACCCGCCTGACCTATGCCTTCTGAGGCCGAGGAGTACACCATGCCCATTGTCGCCAAACCCTATGACCTGATTGATGCGCCCAGCCCGCTGCGCCAGGCCCGTCTCTCCACGCCGATCAAGGCCCTGCAGGTGGTGCCCGCCCGGCATCCCTGGCGCTGGGCCGGGTCGATCTTTGCGGCGCTGGTGCTGCTGGCCATCGTGCATTCCCTGGCCAGCAACCCGCGCTGGGAGTGGGGCGTATTCGGCCAGTGGTTTTTTTCGCCGTCGGTGCTGCGCGGCCTCGGCCAGACGCTGTTGCTGACCCTGCTGAGCACGCTGTTCAGCATCATCCTCGGCACCGCGCTGGCCTTGGCGCGGCTGTCGGGTTCGCCGCTGATGGCGGCGTTGGCCTGGGGTTACATCTGGTTTTTCCGTTCGATGCCGGCGTTGCTGGTGCTGATCATCCTGTACAACTTTGCCTACCTCTACGATCACATCGTGCTCGGTGTGCCGTTCACCGACGTGGTGTTCGCCGAGTGGTCGACGGTGGATGTGCTCAGTCAGTTCACCGTGGCCGTGCTGGGCTTGAGCCTGATGCAGGCGGCGTATGCGGCGGAGATCATCCGTGGCGGGCTGATCGGTGTGGATGCCGGCCAGCACGAAGCCGCTGCAGCCTTGGGGCTGCCGGCCTCGCGCCGTATCTTCCGGATCATCCTGCCCCAGGCGCTGCGCTCGATCCTGCCGTCCGGTTTCAACGAGATCATCGGCCTGGTCAAGGGCACGTCCATCGTCTACGTGCTGGCCCTGCCGGAGCTGTTCTACACCGTGCAGGTCATCTATAACCGCACCCAGGCGGTGATCCCGCTGCTGATCGTGGCGACGGTGTGGTACCTGATCATCACCACCGTGCTGACCAGCGCGCAGTACTACGTCGAACGCCACTTTGCACGCGGCACCGCACGGGTGCTGCCGCCCACGCCGCTGCAACGCATTCGCGGCTGGATCAAGGAGAAGACCCATGGCTGAAGCACGCGCCGGGCGCATCCAGATCCAGGGCGTGGGCAAGCGCTTTGGCAACCAGCAGGTGCTCAAGGACATCGACCTGACCATCGACCCCGGCAAGGTCACGGTGATCCTCGGGCCGTCCGGCTCGGGCAAGTCCACCTTGCTGCGCACCATCAACCACCTGGAGAAGATCGACAGCGGGCACATCACCATCGACGGTGAATACGTCGGTTATCGCCGCAAGGGTGACCTGCTCTATGAGTTGAAAGAGCGCGAGATTCTCAAGCGTCGCATCGACGTCGGTTTCGTGTTCCAGAACTTCAACCTGTTCCCGCACCTCACCGCCTGGGAAAACATCGCCGAAGCACCCCTGGCCCACCAGCGCTGGAGCAAGGCCGAGGCCCAGTCCAGGGCGGCCGAACTGCTGGCCAAGGTCGGCCTGGCGGACAAGGTCGATGCCTACCCGCGCCAGCTCTCTGGCGGCCAGCAACAGCGCGTGGCCATCGCCCGTGCCCTGGCGCTCGACCCCAAGGTGCTGTTGTTCGATGAACCCACCTCGGCCCTCGACCCGGAGCTGGTGGGCGAAGTGCTCGACGTGATCAAGGGCCTGACCCAACTGGGCGTGACCCTGGTGATCGTCACCCACGAGATCGGCTTTGCCCGCGAGGTGGCCGACCACGTGGTGTTTCTCTGCGACGGCCAGTTGATTGAAGAAGGCCCGCCCGAACAGATTTTCCGCCAACCGCGACATCCCCGCACCGTGGCCTTTCTCGGCAAGGTGCTTTAGTTCAAGGAGTGACTGCCCATGTTTAGCTCTACTGCCCGTGTCGCCTTGCTGGCGCTTGCCGTCAGCGCCGCGCAAAGCGCATTCGCCGTGCAACAGGTCGACCTCAGCCCAGACCGCGTGCGCATTCATGTGCCACGTAACGAGGCGGCCATCGCGCAGATCCCGCCGGGCTTCAAGTTCGCCCAGCCGGGCAAGTTCACCGTGGCCGTGTCCGGCGTGGCCGGGCCGCCCCTGGCGCTGCTGGCCAGCGACGACAAGACCACCATCGGCAGCGAGGCCGACACCGCGCAGCTGGTTGCCGATAGCTTGGGCCTGCAACTCAATGTGGTGCAGACCAGTTGGGAGGACTGGCCCCTGGGCGTCAGCTCGGGTAAGTACGACGCGGTGATCAGCAACGTCACCGTGACCGAGGCGCGCAAGAAGCGCTTTGACTTCGCCACCTACCGCCAGGATGTGCTCGGCTTCTACGTGAAGAGCACCAGCACGATCAGCGAGATCAAGCAGGCGGCGGACATCGCCGGGCTGAAGATCATCGTCGGTTCCGGCACCAACCAGGAAAAAGTCCTGCTGGCCTGGAACGAGGCCAACGAGAAGGAAGGGCGCAAGCCGGCGCTGTTGCAATACTTCGACGACCAGGCTGCCGCCCAGTTGGCCGTGCAGTCCGGGCGCAGCGATGCGCTGTTCGGGCCTAACTCGGTGTATGCCTATTCGGCGGCAATCACCGGCGGTATCAAGCTCGTCGGCACGGTGAATGGTGGCTGGCCGTTGAAGGCCGATATCGCGGTGACCACGCGCAAGGACAACGGCCTGGTCAAACCGATCCACACCGCCCTGGAAGGCGCGATTGCCGGCGGTCAATACGAGCAAGTGTTGCAACGTTGGGGCCTGGACATCGAGCGGGTCGACACGTCGCTGATCAACCCTCCTGGCCTGCCGGATTAAGGAGCATCGAGCATGGGACTGACACGACGTGAAGCGCTGTCGAGCATTGCTGCGGTAGGGGGCGAGCAGGCGGTCAAGGAGGCGTTGGCGGCATTGGGCCTGGGGCCGTCGTCACACCGCCGTCCGCAACCGTTGAAACTCAAGGAAGGCCTGGGGCAGGGCACGCGTGTGCTGGTATTGGGGGCGGGGATCGCGGGGCTGGTCACGGCCCTGGAGCTGACCCGCGCCGGCTTCGAGGTGCAAGTGCTGGAGGCCCGTGAGCGGGTGGGCGGCCGCACCTGGACGATCCGCAACGGCGACCGCGTGGACTACAAGGACGGCCGCACGCAAACCGCCGCGTTCGATCCGGGGCATTACTTCAACGCCGGGCCGGCACGAATTCCCAGCCAGCACCGCACGATTCTCGACTATTGCAGCGAGCTGGGTGTACCGCTGGAAGTGCTGGTCAACAGCAGTCATGGCGCCCAGGTGCGGCCGGACGTGAGCAAGCCTGCATTCACGGTCGGCCAGGCGATCAACGATGCGCGCGGGCACCTGTCCGGCTTGCTCGCCAAAGCCGTGCAGCGTGATGCGCTCGATGATCTGTTGAGCAGTGAAGAGCGCACGCGCTTGCTGGCGTTCCTGCGGGTGTATGGCGACCTGTCCCAGGAGCTGGCCTTTGAAGGCACGATCCGTTCGGGGCACCTGGAATCGCCTGCGCACCCCGGCGCCTTGCCCGCCAGCCGCCGACCGTTGGCGCTGGACCAACTGCTGCACCCTGAGCTGTGGGGCGCATTGCTGCATACGGAGTTCCCGGAGTTCTCCGCCACCATGTTTCAACCGGTCGGCGGCATGGACCGCATCACCGAGGCCTTCTACCAGCGTGTCAGCGGCCATGTACAAGTGGGCGCCCAGGTGCGCCGTATCCGCCAGTTGGAAGACGGCGTGGCGGTGACTTATCACGACCAGCACAGCGGCCTCGAGCAGGTCGTGCGCGCCGACTACCTGATCTCGACGTTGCCGCTGCCGTTGCTGGCCAAACTCGACACCGACTTCAGCGACCCGATCAAAGCCGCCTTGCTCAGCACCCGCAACGACCAGGCGACCAAAGTGGCATGGCAGTCGCCGCGCTTCTGGGAGACCGACTATCGTACCTACGGCGGCCTGTCGTGGATCGAACACCCGGCGCGCCTGCTGTGGTACCCGAGCAATGACCTCAACACTCGCGAAGGCCTGCTGGTGGCGGGCTATGTGACCGGGGAGGGGGCCGATGTGTTTGGCGCGCAGCCTTTCGACAAACAGTACGCGACCTCCAAAGAGGCCGTGGAACTGTTGCACCCAGGCTATGCAAAACACCTGCGCAACCCGCTGGCAGTGTCCTGGGAGCAGATTCCCTACAGCGAAGGCCCATGGTTGCAACGTGAACATTTCCCGGCCGACGCCAGCGCCTTGCTCGAAGCCGGCCACGGCCGGGTGTACTTCGCCGGCGACGGGCTCGTGCAAAGCGGCGTGGGTATCTGGCAGGAATCGGCGGCCAACTCGGCGCGCCATGTGGTCGGGCAACTGGCCGAGCGGGTCATTCAACAGCGACACATCGCGGCTTAGACCAAAGTGGCGAGCGGTTTTTGAAGGTGGTTTAGTGAACCATGCATCATTGAAGGAGATTCATCATGAGCGACAGCATTCAACGTACCAGCGTCGGCGACTTCCCGATTTCCCAGACCGTCACGGTGCCGCCATCCGCCAGCCTGATTTTCATCAGCGGCACCTTGCCCGACCTGCACGATGCCAGCGCCCCGGCAGGCACACCGGCCGCCTATGGCAATACCGAAGTGCAGACGGTGTCGGTGTTCAACAAGCTGCGCAAGATCCTGCGCCAGCAGGACCTGGACCTGGGCGATATCGTGCAGCTACGGGTGTTCCTGGTAGGGGCCGAAGAAACGGGCGGCAAGCTGGATTTCGCGGGTTTGCAGGCGGGGTACACGCAGTTTTTTGGTACACCGGAACAGCCGAACAAACCGGCGCGAACGGCGTTGCAGGTGGTTGCATTGCCGTTGCCCGGGGCGTTGATCGAAGTGGAGGCGGTCGCTGCAAGAGCGGTGTGAGACTCAACGCGTCTTGGCAATCACACCGCTCATGTATTGATTCAAATCGCGGAAGTCGCCAACCCTCCACGCGAACGGCGCTAGCTTCACGCCGTTCTCTCGCAACGTCCTCGGGATCAGGTCGCCATTGGGGCGAAGGATGATTGAAGAGACGATAACGCCTGGGTAGTCACTCAGGCGTTTTTTGAACGCGGCGGTGGTCAGGTCAGGTGTCGGGGGGGTGCTCTTGTTGGCCAATGGGCCTGTGCCTTTGATATCGGCGCCGTGGCACATCGCACACCGCTGGGTGAAGAGGGTTTTCCCGTTGCTGTTATCCGCTGAAGAGAATGACGGTTGGAGGAGCGATAGAGCGCTGAGCGATGCGATAAGTACTCGTTTCATTTCCATATGACCTTGTTGTGTCAATCTGATGTGGGCCTATGGCGTCAAGGACGGTGGGCCAGCCAAGGCTGATTACTCCTGCAACTGCAACGCCTGTTGCTTGAGCTTGCGCTTTTGCTCGAACGGCAACTTCTCATCATCCCCATACGGCGCGCTGTACCAGTTGCCATAGGTCGGGTTGGGCAGCAAGAACCAGCGCTGTCCCAGCCAGTTCACATAAGGCTCCACCGCCTTGCGTTGATCCGCGACGGTATTGTGCTCGGCCTGCACGAAATCCCCCAGGGAGTCACCGGCCATCAATAACACCCGTGCGTGGGCGGCGACCCATTGGCGGCGGCAGTTCTTGCCGTAACCGGCGCTTTCGCAGTGACCGGTGGGGGTGCTGGCGGCCAGGACTTGTTCGTCGTTTTCCACCGGGAAACCGCGCAGGCGCAGGTTTTTCACTGTGGCGGCGACCTGGCTGTGTTCGCGGTTGGTCAGGTAATACACCTTGATGCCTTTTTGCCGGGCTGCTTGCAGGAAGGCGACCGCACCGGGCAACGCCTGGGCCTTGGCCTGGTCGACCCAGGTGTTCCAGCGGTCGTAGGAATAGACCTGGTTGTTGACCACGTCGCGGGCATTGAGCGGTACGTTGTCCAGCAGGGTTTCATCGATATCGACCACCACCGCAGGTGGTAAACCGTTCAGGTCGCGTGGGGGAAAGGGCAGGGCGTCCCAGGTCGGATCGGCCAGGGCCAGGTCGAGTTGGCGGGTGGCGTTGGCGAAGAGTTGGCGGTAGATCAGCTCATGCTCAATGGAGGTCTGGGTCCAGAGCACGGCATCGAGTTGGTCATTGGCCGGCGGCGTTTGTTGGCAGCCCGCGAGCAGGAGCAGGCTGGCGAAGATCAGGTTACGCATGCAGAAGTCTCGGTGGTAAAGGGCGCGTGGGCGGCACCATAGCCCAATTCTGCGTTGGCTCACCACCCTGAGCATTCTCATCCCATCAAGGGCCGCACACCAATGCCTGCCGCTCATAATTCAGTGCCTTGTTCTGTGGTGGCAACACATACGAAGCGCTGCAACGGTGTTCCCCCCACTTGATCACCAGGGCCCCCTGGTCCTGGTCTACCAATGCCAACGCATTCCCATTCGGATCGGCAATCGCCAATTGCTTCCCAGTCGAGTCCTCCAGCGAAGCCCCAAAACCCAGTGGCTTGCGCTGCGCGTCCATCAACTCAAACAACACCCGCCGCCCCGTGGTGCCGCTGTAATGCGCGACCACCACGGCGCCACGGCGTGGCACCACTTGCTGGGTCGCGTTGGTGATTTCCACGTCAGCGCCCAGGTCGCGGGTATCCAGGCTGACCCAGTTGACGCGGTAAGGCTGAGCATTCGGGATCACCGCGTAGCCGTTGTAGCCCGTTTCGACGCCGCTGTAGCTGCTGATCTTCGCCCCGGAAATCCCCGGTACCTCGGCCAGTGCGAAGGTTTCGCTGACCGTCTGCCCCAGGTTGATCCCGCCGCCATGGGCCACCACGGAACCGGCGAGGTTGAGGTTCTGCGAGTTGTAGCCCTGGCCCTGGCTGTAGCCCAGGCTCACATCCGCCATAGCGGTGCGGCTGTTGATGTTGACCGAGCCGGAATCGCCGCTGGTGTCGCTGTGCCCGGCCTGTACCGAATAGAACGTATCGCTGGTATCGGCGACGTAGCCGTTGATGCCGGCCTGGGTGGTGGTGTTGCCGTGCTGGTGGCTGGTGGTCACGAACGCGCGCGGCGCCCGTGCCTGGCTGCCCAGTGGGAAAGAGACGGACAGGTTCACCTGGGTGTCGCTGCTCGGTTCGCCCCAGGTGACAATCTGCTTGGTACGCGTCACGCCAAGGTTGTAGCTCAGGTTGCCCCAGTTGCTGGTGTAGCCAGCGGAAAAACTCTGGGAGCCCCCACGGTTCCAGTAGCGCTGGTCGCTGGCGTTCAAATACAGGCTGCCGAACGTACTGTTGCGCCCCAGGCTCTGGTTGATGGTCAGGTCGGTGCGGGTCTTCGAATGGCCGCTACGCCCACGGAGGTTTTCGCTGATGTCTTCGACGTGGTCGCTGAAGCTGCGATAACCCTCGGTGGAGTAGCGGTAGGCGGCCAGGGTGAAGTTGGTGTCGGTGCCGGCGAAGGTCTTGGCGTACAACGCGCGCACGCTGCTGCCCTGGGTGGTTTGCCCACGCGCTTTGCTCGATGAGTGGGTCGCATCCAGCGACACAGCGCCCCATGTCGTGTTGCGTCCGGCGCCGAGGGACAGGGCGCTGTAGTCCTCTGCGGCTTGCAGGCCGACGATGCCACTGAGGTTGCTGGTCAAGCCATACGCCAGGGTGCCGCTCAGAAAGCGCGGGGTTGCCAGGCCATCGGTGTTGCTGTTGAACCGTCCCGCCGAGAGGCTGTACTTCACTTGCCCCTCGCGCACCATGATCGGCAAGCTGGAAAACGCCTGCATCGTGACACGGCGGGTGCCGTCCGCCTCGATCACGGTGATCTGCAAGTCACCGTTGGAGCCGCTGGGGTAGATGTCGTTGATCTCGAACGGCCCCGGCGCAACGTTGGCGGTATAGAGGATGTAGTCGTTCTGACGGATTTCCACCGTCGCGTTGGTCTGCGCCACGCCTCGGATCACCGGTGCATAGCCGCGCTCGCTGTCGGCCCGCATGCCTTCGTCGGAGGCCAGCTTGACCCCGCGATAGCGCACGCTGTCGAACAGGTCGGTGTCGGAAAAAATCTCACCGGCACTGAACTGGCCCTTGATGGCCGTCACGTCGTGTTGCACATAGGTCCGGTTGCTGGTGTAGGTGTTCGTGCGCCCGGTGCCGCCACTCAGGTTCGACTCGTTGCGCAGGCGCCAGGCACCCAGGTTGATGCCGTTGCGCAAACCCAGGTTGTTCGCGATGCGCGTGTTGTAGTCGCCGGCGGTGCGGCTGCTGTTGAACTGGTAGTTGATGAACGCGGCGGGCACGCCTTCGTCCCATAGCTGCGGGTCGACGTAGCCGCGCAGGCCGCGTTGCATGGCCACCTGCGGAATACTCGCCAACAGGCGCAGGCGGCTGCTGTCATAGCGCACGCTGGCGTCTTCGATCAGTTGCGCCAGTGGGTAGCATGCCAGCGGATGTTGCGGGTCGAGTTTGCCCTGGGCCTCCAGGCGCGCCATGTCGATGCCCAACTGCTTGAGCAAGTCGAGGGTCAGGCAGGCTTCGACCCGGTCGTTTTGCCGGTCGTGCTTGAAGTCGATGTCGCGCCGGCCCACCAGCACTTCGTTGCTGTACAGGTCGACGCGGTAGTTGCCCGGCAATACGCTGTTGGCCGAAAGCAATTGTTGCAGGTCGACTGGTGATTGCGAGCCCTGCAGGAATGTCGTGTTGAAGGTTTGCGTGGCCTCGTCCGCCATGGCCCAGACGGGCAGGCTGGCGGCAATCGCCAGCGACAGCGTCTTTAAGTGCAGTGCGCCACGCGCGGACCTGTTGCTGGAGAGAGAAGACATGCGAAGACCTGTGACATCCCTGGTTGGCAAGCGTGAGCCTGAGGCGAAGTGCTCAGGGTTTGAGGCGTGATTCAGTGGCGTGCGTGGTGCCGCCTGCCAGGGAGGCGCTGTAATGGTTCTGCGCGCCATAATCGTTGATGCTGGAGAACGACAACCGCACCGCGCCGCTGGCCGTCGGGCCCTTGAGTGGGAACTGTTTTTCTTCGCCTGGGGCGACCATGGTGGAGTCGCTGGCCAACTGTTCCTGCACTTTGATGTCGGCCATGGACACGTGGTACAGCGTCGGGTTTTTCACCGTCAGCACGTACTGTGCGCCGTGCCTGGCCAGCGTCCACTCAAGCTGGGCGGGGGCCTGCAACGCACTGCCCGGCAAGCCGGCAGGGCGGAAAAAAATCTTGATGCGTTGGCGGATGGCCAACTGCAAGGTGTTCTCGACTTCACTGGCCTTGGGGATTTCCTGCACGTTGAGCCACACCACGGACTCGCGGTCAGTGGGCATGCCGGTGCCTTCATACAAGATGCGCAGCAGTTGCTGTTCCTTGGCAAACACCCGTGCCAACGGTGGGGTGACGGCAAACGGCGCGCGGCTGCTGCTGGCGTCGTTGCGGTCGACCCAAGACTGGATCAACACATCCTGGTTGCCGTTGCGCACGGTGATGTTGGCTTCCTTGTGGTCGCCATCGAACACAATACGCGTGGCATTCAATGAGATGCTGGCGACGGCCTGGGTCGCCATGAACATGCCCAGCAGCCCGAGGCCCAGGGCGATAGAACGAGGCAGCATGAGGGTTTCCGGTGTCATCAGAAGGAGAATGGCGAGGCCGTAGGGCCTCGCGCGCTCGGTGTACAGGCGAAGGGTTATTCGTATTGCAGGATGAACGGCAGGGTGGCGTCACCGCGACCGGCGGTCGATGCACCCGCGGCGCCGGTAGTGACGTAGGCTGCCGCGAAGCTCAGGGTGGCGTCGCCGCCTTCAGTGCCCTGGCCGTGCATGGTGCTTTCGATGCGTGCGGTGGCCGCCGAGCTGAGGTCGATCAGCGTGCCTTTGCTGTCGAGCAGGGCGATACCGACGTTTTGTGCGGTGGCCGAACCCGGGTTCAGCGCCAGTACGTTCTTGCCGGTGACCAGGCCAGAGCCGCCGTTGTTGGCGTCAAAGATCATCGCGACCTTGGTGCCCTGGTTGCAGTTGACGTTGAGGTTGAAGTCTTTGGCGGTTACGCGACCTGCGGTCGGGTTTTCCGCGGTGCCCATGTCCTTGATCGACACGTTACCCATGTCCACCGAAATGGTGCGGTCGGAGTTGGCACCATCTACCGAGCAGGCATCATTGTTGATCACGCCGGTGAAAGTGATTTTACCGCTGCCGCCCAGGGTCGGAGTCTTTGCCGCCGGTTCTTCGGCGTAGGCACCGGCGCAAGCGCAGAAAATGGCCGAGGCGATAACAGCCAGGGAAAACTTCTTCATGATGATGTCCATAAGTGTGAATTGGAAAGTGCTGTTGCTGAACTGCCCGTAAAGATTAAGCGGCGAGGGTGGGCGGGCACATAAGACGATTCTTATAAGCGTTGGGGGATGGTTTAGTTGCACTTATGGAGGCGGGATTATCAATGAACAATCAGATAAGCCATTGTTGATAAATGGCTTTAAAGTTTTGTTAGTTGAATATGTTGCACGCCAGGCAATAAGCGAGCAGGTCCTGGTCGCTGCTGACTTCAAGTTTGCGCATGGCCGCTATCTTTTGTGCGCTGATCGTCTTGGCACTTCGGTTCTGGCTGCGCGCAATATCGCTCACACTCATGCCGGCGATAAACAGGCGCAGGATCTCGAACTCCTTGGGCGACAAGGTCGAGAAGCGCTCGTCGATGGCGGTGAGGGTCTCGATTACCGAGCTCTTGGGCGGCTCCAGGCTGCGGTAGGCACTCTGCTGGGCAATGGCCTTGAGCGCCAGCTGGATCTCGGTGTGCAACTGGCTTTTCTGGATGATGCCGACCACCCCCAACTCCTGCAGGCGGGTGAGGATGAGATGATTGGAGATCATTGTCAGGATCAGGATCTGCACCTGCGGGAAATGCCGTTTCAGGTATTCCACCAGCTTCAGGCCATCGCCGTAGGGCGAGTCGCCCGGCATGTTGTAGTCGGTGATCACGATGTCGACGCCCTGACGCTGCAACAGCTCGATCAGGCCCGTCGAACAGACGGCTTCACCCACGACCTGGAAACGCGTGTCGCGTTCTACCAGTTCGCGCACCCCGAGCAGCACGATCGGGTGATCGTCCGCGATAACCACGTTGAATGTTTTCATAAGGGGCCGTCCGTAGTGCCAGTTCATGTGAGGGAAGTGGGCCCGGACTGGAGAGTCTCCAGGACGGCCGAGAGTCGCTGCATCACCACCTTCACTTTGAGCGTAAGCGCAGTGTCGAGGCGGCCATGGTTAAGTGCGTTTTCCAGTTCAATACAGGCATGCGCCAGGCTGGCTGCCTGCACGGAGCCCAGTGCGCCTGCCATCGAATGCAACAGTTGGCCGAGGCGATAGGCATCACGCTGCTCCAGTGCGGTGCCCATATGCTGCAGGTCCTGCTGCACGCTGGTGATGAACAACGGGCGCATCCTGTCCGAGAGTTGCACGCTGTCGTCGAACGTTTCGGCGGGCGGAGCTACCTTGCACAGCCTGATCAACTGCGCGCGCAGGGTTTGCAGGCTCAATGGCTTGACCAGCCAGGCATTCATGCCCACCGCCAGGCAGCGTACGCCTTCTTCGCGCATCGCATTGGCGGTCACGCCAATGATCGGCAAATCCGGGGCGTGTTCGCGCAGGGTCCGAGCCAGGTCGTAGCCGTTCATCAGCGGCATGTTCACGTCGGTCAACACCAGGTCGAAGGCTTGCGGTTGCCACAGGTGCAAGGCTTGTTCGCCGTTGGCGGCCAGACTCACCGAGCAGCCGAGTGCCTCAAGTTGCTCCTTGATGATCGCCTGGTTGATCGGATTGTCCTCGGCCACCAGAACGCGTAGCCCCAATCGGCCGATGCTTTGGGGTTGGGCCGCTGCGGGTTGCTCGTGCTTGCCGTGCTGGGCAAGGGACACCGTGGCGGCGATGGCGCGCACGTCGTGCATATCCACCACCCAGCCCTGTGCTGTGGGCAGCGGAGGGGCGTGAGCACCCGGCAGGCAGGTCACGCGCTGGCCTGTCCACGGCGAGATCGGCTCATTGGGCTGCACGTCCACCAGCACGGCGCCGGGGTCGCCTGGCTCCTGGGTCGACGCGGCCAGGGCGGCGGCAATGCCCAGGCGATTGAGCCAGTCACACACCGATTGTGCCAACTCGCGCATCGGTGCCTGTACATACACCGGCGTGAGGCTGGGCTCGATCAACGGCGGGCTGGTCAACGCACCTGAACACACCGGCAAACGGATTTTCAAGGTAAAGCTACTGCCCAGCCCGGGCTCGCTGACGACCTTGATCTGACCGTCCATCATTTGCGCCAACCATCGGCAGATCGGCAGCCCCAACCCGGCACCGCCTTCGCTTGCGGTGTCCGGCGCCTGGTAGAACAGGTCGAACAGCTTGGACTGCTGCGCTTGGGCGATCCCCACGCCCGAGTCGGTCACCTGCCACTCCAGCTCCACATGCCCGGCGTCGCGCGCGCGTACCCTGGCACGGATCACTACGCGTCCGATGTCGGTGAACTTGATGGCGTTGCTCACCAGGTTGTTGAGGATCTGGCGGATACGCAGCGGGTCGCCGAGGACGCAGTCCGGCAGCTGCGGGTCGATGCAACTGTAGAGTTGCAGGCCCTTGCGCTGGGCGAAGGCGGCGTAGGTGTGGAGGGTGTCTTCAAGCATGTCCAACGGGCAGAATTCCACGGCCTCGATCGCCATTTGCCCGGACTCGATTTTCGACACATCCAACACATCGCTGATCAACTGGAACAGCGTCGCGGACGAGCGCTGGATGGTGTGCAGGTACGTTTTCTGGTGTGGGTCCAGTTGCGTCAGGCCCAGTAGTTCCAGGGTGCCGAGCACACCATACAGTGGGGTGCGGATCTCATGGCTCATGGTCGCCAGGAAGAGCGTCTTGGCTTCGTTGGCCGCGTCGGCGACACGGCGCGCGTCGTCCAGGGCCGAGGCGTCCTCGATATGCCGGGTGATATCGTTGAAGGCATACAGGCGCACGTCCTGTGCCTGATAGCGCGTGGACACGAAGCCGATCTGCAGGTGCCGGCCTTCGATTTCCAGGTGCGTCTCGCCGCTTTCGGCGCTGTCGTGGGCACCGGCCAGGGCGGCCACCAGGCGTGCGCTGCCTGGCCATTGCTGGGCGCGCTGGTTTTCGATCAACACTTCACCGTCGCTGCGCCGTACCACGCATAAACCGGTGGGCGCGGTGTCGATGATCACGCGGCTGAACGCTACGCTTTCAGCGATGCGCTCGTGGGCCTGGCGTGCTGGCACAATCACTTGGCGCCGGTACCAGCGGCTGCCGGCCCACCCCAGCGCAAGCAAGCTGCCCAGGAACAGTGCCAGGCTGCTCAGCGGCCAGAACGCGTAGTGGAAAAACCGCGCATAACTCAGGCCGTAGATTGCGCTCCAGGGTTGGTCGCCGGCCTGGGAGATCTTGAATTCAAAGCCATCTGCCGTGAAGTGCACGCCGTTGCTGAGGGGCGCGCCGGCTATTTCCGGCCCGATCAGCCGAGTGCCATCCGGCGCGATCAGGGTAAAGCGATCAAACGCAGAGCGCTCCAGGGCACGCTGCACATCGTCAGCCTGGGCCACGTCCAGCACGGTCCCGACCACCGCCGAATCCGGGCCGTCGAGTGGGATACCGATATAGGCCAGCAAATGGTCGGGCGCGGGCCCGGCTTCCCAGTACACGCGCTCCTGCGCCAGCCCTGGCGGCGTCTGTCCGAGGGCGTCCTGCACGGCATTGACCAACCCTTGCCCGGTGCCTCCGTCACGGTCGTTGCGTGGGTAGCCAACGGCGGGGATGTCGATGGTGTAGTCAACCTGGCGATTGAACACAAAAGTCGGTGGCGCCTGGTACGGCGATGATGACCAGAAGGCGCTGTAGTAACTGGTCAGATGGGCGCCCAAGGCAAAGATCCGTGGCCGGGCACCGACGCCGACACGCTCCTCATCGAATGTCACGCTGAACGGCACCGAGAACGAGTATTTCTGACCTTCGAACAAGGTGCGCCGCGTGTCGACCGTGCGGTTTCCGAGGCTGACCTGTACGTCGGTGGCCCGCACCAGTTCGGCCTGGACGCCGGGGTGCGACAGATTCTTGAGGAACGACTCGTGTTGTTGGAGGTTTTCCATCAGGCGGGCGAAATGAAACCGCATGCCGCTGTAGCGGGTATCGACACCCCGTTGCAGCGACCAGTAATTGGTCAGGGCCAGTAACAACGCGAGCCCGAACATCAGCATAAGGCCTTTGTTCAAGCGCAATGAGCTTCGGGTAAAGGCTTCCAGGACCGCGTTGTTGTGCTTCATCAGGGACTTCCGCAGGCGGAGAAAAAATCGGCACTGGATGGAGCTTACTCCCACTCTGCAACAAATAATCCGTGCCCGGCGCCTAATGAGATGTCGCGGGGCCATCATTGTTCAGAAGTTGTTGAAATTGTTCGGAAGATACCGCGTGGGAAATCAGAAAGCCTTGCACCTGGTTGCAGTCGATCTTGCGCAGCAGCGCCAGTTGCTGGGGCGTCTCCACCCCTTCGGCCACCACCGTCAGGCCCAGCTTGCGGCCCAGGCTGATGATGCTTGCCAGCGCCGAAGCCATGCCTTCGTTGTCATGGCAACCCTGGACGAGTGCCTGGTCGATCTTGAGTTCGGTGAACGGCGTGGACACCAGGTTGAGGTATGAGCTGTAGCCCTTGCCGAAATCATCCTGGGACAAGCCAAACCCCTTGATGCGCAGGCGGCAGGCACCGGCGTAGAAGTTGCTGATGTCCTGGGGCACTGAGCATTCCATCAACTCGAAACAGATCATGCCGGGGATGCCGTCGTGCAGCAGTACGAATTCCAGCAGGCGGTCGGCCAAGTCCTGGCTATTGAGCAAATGGGTGGGCAGGTTGATTGACACCGGGATGTCATAGCCGCGCAGGCACCATTGTTTCTGTGCGTAGATCGCCTGCTTGAGCACCAGCCATAGCAGGCGCTCTTCCAGTTCGAAGGCCTTGATCGCTTCCAGAAACGCGCCTGGCAACATCACCCCTTGTTCGGGGTGCATCCAGCGTACCAGCGCTTCGGCGGCGACGATGCGGCCGTTGGCCAGCGACTTTTTCGGTTGGAACCACGCCTGCAACTGGCCGTTGCCCATCGCCTGGATCAGCGTGTGACGGTCGATGTCCACATGCTCGGGCGGCAGCGGCGAGGGGGTGCGCAGTTTGTGCCTGAGCTGGTCGACCAGGCTGCGCAAGGCGTCGGCAGCCACCGGCTTGGAGATCAGCCCGATCACTTCCACATCCAGGTTCTTGGCTACCAGGCTGGCCGCCATCAACATGCGCCGGGACGCTACGCTCATGATCGCCAGTGCCGGTTTGCAGCGCAGGCCGGCCAGGCTCTGAATGAATTGCACACCGTCCATGCCAGGCATCAACAGGTCGGTCAGTACCAGGTCAAACTCGCGCTGGCGCAGGCGTTCCAGCGCTTCCTTGCCGTCCTGGGCGGCTTCGAGCAGGAAGTCCCCCAACTCACTGAGCAGGTGCTGCAAGTAGATGTGCTGCAGGGGATGGTCCTCGACGATCAGAATACTAAGGGGCTTCATGGGTGATCCGTGCATAAGGCGCCAGGGAATTGAAGAGCGCCCGCAACGCGAATGGCTTGACCAGGCAATGGTTCATGCCGGCGGCCAGGCACAGGTCGGCCTCGCCGCGCATCGCGTTGGCGGTGGCCCCGATAATCGGCAACGGGCAGCCCTGGCGCCGCAGTTCCCGCGCCAGTTCGTAGCCGTTGATGTGAGGCATGTTCACGTCGGTCAGCACCACATCGAAGGTGCCTGCGGTGTACAACAGCAAGGCTTCGTGACCATCGGCCGCCAAATCCACGGTGCAGCCGAGCTCCTCCAGTTGGTCGCGCAGTATCAGTTGGTTGATGATGTTGTCTTCGGCCACCAGCAGGTGCAGGTTGAGCTTCTTCAGGTCGCGCTGGCGGGTCTGTTCATCGGCCCGCGCGATCCACAGCCCCTGCGCCTGGCTGACCGCCTGGTGAATGGCAGTCAAGTGATTGAGGTTGACCTGCCACGCACCGGCGTCATCCTGCGGGGTGCTGCAGGCGTTGGCGCTGGCATGGATCACCGGGCCGGCCCAATCGGGGGCGAGCGAGGGGTCCACGTTGCCGGGGTGCAGTTGCAATAGCAGATGCCCTTCGGTCTGGGCCGGCAGGGCTGTCTGTGCCCGCGCCCCCCAACGTCGCAGCCAACCGCTGATGGCGTTGGCCAGTTCCGGAATCGGCGAGGCGACGTAAATGGTTTCTGCCAGCAGGGGCGGCATCGACGCAGTGGGCGCCTCCTCCAGCGGCAGGGTCAGGCTGAAACTGCTGCCCAGGCCCAGCTCGCTGACCATGCGGATATTGCCGTTCATCAATTCGGTGAGGCGTTGGCAGATCGGCAAGCCCAGGCCGGTGCCGGCGACCACATTGGTGTTGCCTTCGCTCTGGTAGAACGGTTCGAAGATCAGTGCCTGGTCTTCCTGGGCGATACCTTTGCCGGTGTCCGAAACCTGCCACAACAGGCTGGACCGCTCGCCGTCGCGACCCAGCACCTTGACCCGCAACACCACGCGTCCATAGTCGGTGAACTTCACCGCGTTATTGAGTAGGTTGTTCAGGATCTGGCGAATGCGCGTCACGTCGCCGATCAAGCGTTCCGGCAGCTTGGGGTCGAAGCATGCGTAGAGTTGCAGGCCTTTTCCCTGGGCCGCAGCGGCGTAGCCCTGGATGATCTCGTGCACCAGGTCCAGCGGCGAGAACTCGCTCAGCTCCAGGGCCAACTGCCCGGCTTCGATCTTGGAGACGTCCAGCACATCGCAGATCAACTGCAACAAGGTCGAGGACGAGCCTTCGATGGCATGCAGATAGTCTTTTTGCTGGGTGTCCAATTGGGTGCGTGACAGCAACTCCAGAGTGCCCAGCACGCCATACAACGGCGTGCGGATTTCGTGGCTCATGGTTGCCAGGAACAGGGTTTTCGCGGCGTTGGCGGCATCGGCCGACTGCCGTGCTTCCTCCAGCGCGGCCTCGACCTGCTTGCGTGCGCTGATATCGCTGAACGCACAAAACAACACGTCTTCGCCTTTATAGCGGGTGGGTGCGCTGCTCAGGTACAGGTGGCGGCCGTCGATGGTTTCAAAATAGTCACTGCGCTCGGACGGTCCGTTGGCGAAGGCCTGCTCTATCCAGCCGTCACGCAGGGCTTCCCGCTCCGGTCCGGCGCCTAGCCATTGTTGGGCAAGGGTGTTTTCCAGGACCACCTGGCCGTCGGTGCGGCGCAAGACACATAAGGCCACGGGGGCGGTCTGGATCACATCGCGGCCGAACGCTTCGCTTTCGATCAGGGCCTGGATGCGGTGGATCGACGGAATGATGAAACGCTGGTCCACCCGACGCATCACCAGCCAGATCAGCGTCAGACTGAACAGGCAGAACAGCAGCGAGCCGAGCAACTGCTTCCACAGGCCACTGACCACCGCGCGCAGGTCGATGGAGTACATCAGTTGCCAGTCCGAGGATTTGAGGTGTTTGCGGATCACCAGGTGATCGGGCAACCAGCCGTTGCCGACAAAACCGAAAAAACTTTCCTCTCCGGGTCGCAGGCGTTGCTGGCTGAGCCGCGCGTTGTCACTGTTGGTGAACACCAGCATGCCCTGAGAACTGAGCATCATGAATTCGCCGGCGCTTTTGTCGCTGAGGGTCGAGGACACTTCGCGACTTTCCATTTCCATGCCGAGCCAACCGGACTCGGGGTCGCGCTCATCCAGGCGGATGAAGATGTACAGGTGCGAGTGGCCTTCGGTCTTGTCACTCAGCCACACCTCGTTGAGGCCGGTGGGATCGCTGTGTTGCAGGGCCTTGAGGCGGTTGAGCATGCACTTTGAAATCGGCAGTACTTGTGCGGTGGCGTCATACAGGCGCGTCACCTGAGGGGTAGGCCCGGCGTTCACGTACAGCAGGTTGAGTTGCTTGGCCTTGAGGTATTCGCGCATGCGCGTGGTCAGCCAGATGCTCCATTGGTTGGCTGGCGTGTCACCCAATAGCAAGTGCTGTTCTTCCGGGGAAAAGGTGTAGACCGGCGTCTTCGATGGCCGGCGTACGGCCGATAGGCTGAGACTTTCGAGCAAGGCTTCGCGGTTGGTGAAAAACGTGTGGGCTTCGGCGATGGCACTGCTCATGTAGCCACGGCGCTGGGAAATGTCACTGTTGAAGGTGGACAGCAGAAAGGTGTAGACGCCGCTCAGGATGCCGATCAGCAGCACGGTCGCAAAAATACGAAGCAGCCTTCTGGCTGCTTCGGGTCGAGAGAGAACGGGGTTGATCTGGAGCAGGTAACTTTTCAATCGCATCGACAGACTTTAAGCGCCGATCCAGGCCGATGGCATAAGACGATCCTTAAAAACCACTTACTTGTAATACATATCCACCACCACTGCGGCATCGAACGCACCGGGAATCGGCAGGGTGCGCCATTTCAGGTCGGCACGGAATTCATCGTGACTCTGGCCCAGCCCCATCAGCTCCTGGAGCGTGAACCAGTTGTTGAATGGCAGTTGCTGCTGGCTCTCGGCGCGGGACAACGAGATACCCACCGACGGGTTATTGTCCGGCACCAGCAAGCCATTGGTCACACTGCCGCCGCCCGCGGTGGTCGCGAAGCGCGCGCTGACGGTGTAAGGCGTGTCGCAGCCCTTGCGCAGGTTCAGGCTGAAGTTCGCCGTGCTGGCGACTTCACCGATCGACGCTTTGCGTGACGGTGTCGGGAAGTTGACCACACTGGGGGTGATGGTCAGCTCCGGCGTGCAGGGGACGAAGCGGATGCCATTCATTCCGGTCACCACATAGTTGAAGTTACTGTTGGGCCGTGAGTTGAGGCCGCGCACTCCGTCCAGCTGGAATACCCGGTAAGAGCTGAGTGTGCTGGCCTGGCCACTGGGGGGCGTGGGGTCGTACTTTTCGATGAACACGCTGAAGTTGAGGGTAAAGCGCGCTTTGTCCCAGCCCACGCAGTTGGACAGGTTGCAGCCACGGTCGGAAAAGAACCCGGTGCCGACCTTGCCGGTGCTCTGGGTAATCGGCTGGTTGTTGTAGCGGATGCCTACGCGGATGCCGGTGCCGATGCTCACACTGGCCGGGTTGACGTAGAAGTACACCTCTTCGCGGCCATGGTTGTAGTCGTCCTTGCAGATCACATTGGTTGAGCGTGGGCCTGACTCCCAGATGATGGTGCCGTTGGGGGCGTCGGCCGCCACTGCCAGTGCAGTGCCCAGCGCCTCCTGGGTGATGATCGAACCGGTGCCGTCCTCGCGGCAGGCCAACGCATGGCTGGTAGCGGGCAGGGCGGCGCACGCCGACAGCAGCATCGGCAAAAATCGGTTGGTCAGTGACATAGGTGCGTATACCCCGTGGTCTATCACTTGAGCACCGCACGGTGGCGGGCCTGCAAGCCGATATCGGTGATTTCGGTGAAGTGGAGGGTGGTGCCTTTGAGCAGCACGCCCGGCGCGTCCAGGGTTTTACGCTCATGGGGTTTGAGCAGCAGGTAATCGCTGAGCGTCTGGCTGTCGGTCTGCACATTGACCAGTGACAGGTGGAAGGCGCTGGGGTTGTTGACCGTGACCGTATCCCCGTCGGTGTTCCATACCAACTGCTGTACCGCTTGCGCCGAGCCGCCCTGGAGCGCAGGCGGGCGATAGAACAACTTGAGCCGTTGACGGATCGCAAATTGCACGCTGTTGGCGTCTTGCGATTTGAGCGGGATCTCCATGATGTTCAGCCAGAACAAGGATTCGCGGTCCGTGGGCAGGCCTTCGCCGGCATACAGGATGCGCAGTGCGTGATGTTCGCCGGCGCCCAGGCGAACCAGGGGCTCGGTGGTGACAAAAGGCACATCGCCGCCGGCGGGCTCGTTCTCACCGCTGATCCACGTCTGCACCACCACATCGCGGGCGGCCCGGTTGACCACGCCGATGCTGGCGCCTTTGTCCTGACCCCTGTAGATCAGGCGCGTGCCTTCGATCGTCAGCGCCGCACCGGCCGGTGGTGCGAGGGTCAACAGTGCGCCGGCTAACAGCAGCATGCGGAGTAAAAACATGAACACAGAGGGGTTCCATCGCGGCGTTGGGAGACGCGGGCCATGGTAGGAGGTGGATGACGGGAAGGCTTTGAGGCGATTCTTAAAAGAGTCGGAGTGTCCGGCATTGCCATTTCAGAATCGCCTTAAAGTCAGGCTTCGCCCCGGACGGTTACCTTGATCGTCGTTGAATGATCGACGTTGATGCCCAACTGTCAGGTTTACCCTATGCCCAATAAAGCGTTACGCCTGCTGATTGCCGATGCCGACCTTATGCAGCGGATCAAAATCGAGAAGATGCTCAACCAGCTGGGCTATTACCGCATTGCCCCACTGAGTTCGTTCGACGAGTTGCAAGCGTTGACGCGCTCCGAAGGCGTGGCGTTCGACCTGTTGATCATCGACACCGCACTGGTGCGCTCGCGACAGGTGAACCTGTTGAAGTACTGCAATGACAATCCGCTGATTCGCCATACGCTGATCTACGACGGGCAATGTGCGCAGAGTTCGCGGGTGTCGGTGTCGGTGAGCCAGACCCTGCACTTGTCGTTGTCGCAATCGCCGGACTTCAACTCGTTGCGTCGCTGCATGCAGATCGTCGACCCGGCTCATGACCTGCCGGCAGCGCAGAGACCGACGCTGCGCGCCGTTGATACAGACGGCGCGACACCCCGTGCGAGCACGCTCTCGATTGCCACGCGAACCACCTACCAGGGCGACCCGGCGGTGGTCGCGTGTGCCATCGGCTTGTCACCCAAGCGGTGAGATGTCAGTTACGCCAGACCGGTACGTTGTCTTCGCCTAGCGTCCAATGCGGGCGACCGGCTCTCAGGCATACACCGCCGACCCAGCGCTCATGACTGGCATGGTCGAGCCAATAAGCGTCGCCGCTCAGCACTTGATGCCCGAAAGACGTGAGCCTCAACTCGCGCAGTGGCCAGTCCTTGTGCGTATCGGTCTCTGTGATCAAGGCTGCATCGCTGTCAATCAAGGGCCGCAACAACGCATGGAACATCATGTCTCCCAGGAACGGCAGTGGCTCGCGCTTGGCCATCAACTCGGCAAACACACGGCCGAAGGGGGTTGGCCCGGCTTCGGCGAGGTACGTCAGGGCCAGGCGCTCGGTCAGCGATAAGCCGTCACGCCGACCTGGCAGTTCCTGCAACTGGCGCAACAACGCCGGGGCCAGCAAGGGCAGGACGGGATGCTTGCCGTGGGCCAATTGTGCCCACTGTGCAGGCGAGCTATCGCAATACGCCGTCCAGGCCTGTTTGGCCAATTGCACTGCGTCATCTTCGATCAGTCGACGCTGCGGCCAAAGCCAGGCCAGCACGTCCGGGGCCAACTGGCCGATACCAATAAACCGTTGCACGCCGGGAATGCGATCAACCTCAATCAGTTCCAGCTTGCGCGGGGCCTGCTCAAGGCCGGCCAACGCGCATATCAGGAACAGTTGGTCATAGGCATCCGCTTCGCACCACAACACGTTGTGTTCGGTGTTCGCCAAGGCTTCAAGCTGCGTATATTCATCGGCGACGCGGTGCGCGGCTTCGGCTTCGTTGATGGCAAAGGCCTGGCTGATGAATGCGCTGCGCATTGCGCGAAATGCTGCGTCGGGCACGTCGCGAACCGGGCCCATGCACAGGGGATCGGTTAGCATCCGGAACTGCCCTTTGAACCCCGCCAGTTGCAGGCTGTGCGCAATATCGTTACCGCAGCGCCAGTGGGTGGTGCGGGCTTCATCGCTGGCGGCAAAATCGGGGTGGCGGGCGGCGAAGTCGATGGCATCGACATGGGCCTTGAGCTTCGGCCAACTGCTGAAACCCAGCTGCCTGGCGATTTCCCATTGGGCCTGGGACAAGGTAGCGTTCGGGTCTTGGGCTTTGAGGCGCGGCAGCAGTTCCTTGGCGCGCTTGCGCTGTTGCTCAAGGTTGAGACGGCCATCGGTGTTGAAGGGCTGGGACATACGATCTCCTTGCACAAACCTTTTCCGCTTCAAGGTGGGGAGTCGTAGAAAAAAGAGGATGTTGCAGTGTCCTGGGCGCAGCCCTTTCCGCGGAAGGTGGCGTAGAGAGCGCCAGGCAGGGAATATAGGCAGTGCTGCGTTCGTTTGCAAATCAGTGTTGCGCGTCTGGCGTGTGATCAACCCAATGGGAAAAGGCAGCCTTTAGCGAAAGCGAAAGGCTGCCACGGCATTACTTGTCCTTGCGCGCATCCATGGTCTTCTGATGCTCAGCCAAAAACGGCTGCTCTGCCGGATCAAAGCGGTCGATCCCGGCGGTAAAGCGATGCCAGTAGGGGTACAACGGCTGGCGACGCGTCACGGCTTCGATGCGTGAAGATTGTTCCTGGGTCAGTTTCAACTCAGTCGCAGCGAGGTTGTCGCGCAAGTGTTCTTCAGTGCGAGCGCCGATGATCAGCGAAGTGATCCCCGGTCGATCCTTGAGCCATGCCAGGCACGTGCGGGCTACCGAGACACCGTGCTCATCACCGACCGCCGCAAGGGTTTCGATGATATCGAGCGCCCGCTCCTGATCATGCACATAGGGTTCCGGCCAACCGCTGCCCTGGCGGGTGTTGGCGGGCGGCTTGCGGCCACGACGGGTCGACCCGGTCAACAGGCCTTCGCCCATCGGGCCCCACACCAGTGTGCCTACCGACTGGTCCAGCGCCAATGGCAGCAGTTCGTACTCGGCTTCGCGGGATTCCGGGGTGTAGTAGATCTGCTGGGTGATGGGCTTGAGCATGCCGTGCAGTTCGGCCTTGCCCAGGGTTTTCATCATCTGCCAGGCGGTGAAATTGCTGGTGCCGAAGTAGCGGATTTTTCCCGAGCCCACCAGCAGCCGTAGCGCTTCGAGGGTTTCCTCGATGGGGGTCATGCCGTCCCAGTTGTGCAGTTGGTAGAGGTCGATGTGGTCGGTGCCCAAGCGTTTCAAGCTGGCTTCGCACGCGCGAATCAGATGGTAGCGCGAAGATCCGGAATTGTTGGGGTTGTTGTCCACCGGGCTGCGGCCCTTGGTGGCCAGCAGGATACCGTTGCGCTTATCTCCCAAGGCTTGGCCGACGACTTCTTCGGCCAGGCCGTGGGAGTAGAGGTCGGCGGTGTCGACCATGTTCACACCCGCGTCGAACGCGATATCGAACATGCGTTTGGCCTGGGGCACATCCACCGATCCGCATTGCTCAAACTCGGCGCGACCGCCAAAGGGCACGGTGCCCAGGATGATTTCGGATACCAGCAGGCCGGAATGGCCCAGTTGTCGGTATTGCATGTCGCCTCCTCGGTAACGTTGAACCTAGAGTTCTGAGCCACACCGGATGCGATAGTTTGAATTTTTTGAATGAAATCCCGGCGAGTGTGCCTCACCATTGCGTCATTCTGATTGAGAGGAACACTGTGTCCATGAGCGCACTGATCGAAACCCGCGCCCTCACGCGCCTGGACGAGCGCCGCCAGGTGCCGTTGCTCCAGCCCACCGATTTCAGCCTGCAGGCCGGCGACCGGGTGTCGATCACCGGCTCATCCGGCTCCGGCAAAAGCGTGTTCCTGCGTGCGCTGGCGCTGCTGGACGCGCCCACGTCCGGGCAGGTCCTGTGGAACGGTCAGCCGATCGGCAACGCGCAGATTCCCCACTACCGCTGCCATATCAGCTACCTCTCCCAACGCCCGGCGCTGCTCGACGGCACGGTGGAAGACAACCTGCGCTTCCCCTTCAGCCTCAACACCTCGCGCAAGCGCAGCTTCGACCTGGGGGCGGTGACCGCACTGCTGGGCCACGCCGGCAAGACGCCGGACTTTCTGGCCAAGCGCGCCGCCGACCTGTCGGGCGGTGAGTCCCAGGTGGTTTCGCTGATCCGCACCCTGCAACTCAACCCCGAAGTGCTGTTGCTGGATGAGCCCACCGCCGCCCTCGATCCCACCTCGTCCCGCGAAGTGGAAGCGCTGATCGATGCCTGGTTTGCCGGTGATCGTTCCCGTGCCTGTATCTGGGTCTCCCACGACCTGGACCAGGCCCGGCGCATGAGTGACATCCACTTGCAGATGAGTGCGGGTGTGTTGAGTGGAGCGGCCCAGCCATGAACTATCAAAATCTCACCGCGCTGGACATGGGCATTGCCGCTTCGCTGATCCTGATCAATGGCGCGCTGTCGCTGCTGTTGCGCCTGGGCCTGGGCCGCCAATTACTGTGGGCGGCGGTGCGCACCGTGGTGCAACTGCTGGCCATCGGTTACCTGTTGGGCTGGGTGTTCGAGTTCGCCTATTGGTACGTGGTGCTGCCGCTGATGTGCGCCATGACCCTGATCGCCGGCCTCTCCGCCGCCGGGCGTGGGCGGCGGACGTACCGGGGCCAGCGGGTCGACAGCATCCTGTCGGTGTGGGGCAGTTCGTGGCTGGTCACCGCAGTGGGCCTGTTTGCGGTGATCCGCACCCACCCCTGGTACGAGCCGCAGTACGCGATCCCGATCCTCGGCATGATCCTCGGCAACACCTTGACCGGCGTCTCCCTGGGCATCGAGCGCATGACCCAGGAACTCACCTCGGGGCGCAACACCATCGAGATGATCCTGGCTCTCGGCGGCTCACGCTGGGAGGCCGCGCAGGAAGCCATCCGCCAGGCGGTGCGTGCGGGGATGATCCCGACGCTGAACCAGATGACAGTGGTCGGCATCGTCAGCCTGCCCGGCATGATGACCGGGCAGGTGCTGGCGGGGGAGAGCCCGGTGGACGCGGTGCGGTATCAGATCGTGATCATGTTCCTGATTGCCGCATCGTCGGCGTTGGGCACGGTGGGGGCGGTGCTGCTGACCTATCGGCGGTTGTTTTCGGTGAGTCATCGGTTCCTGAGGGACAGGCTCGAGGAGCGCTGAGCGGTATTGTTGCATCGGATGAAATGCTCGATTGTAAATCCTGGTGATTCCAACGGCCGGGGCAGCGGTGGAGTATGCGGGGCGTCGATACCCCCTTCTTTTGGAGCCTTTCATGATCAAACTCTATGGTTTCCCGTTGTCCGGCCACTCCCACCGCGTGGAGTTGATGCTGTCCCTGCTGGGCCTGCCGGTGGAGTACAACCTGGTGGACCTCAAGCAGGGTGCCCACAAGGCCCCCGACTATCTGGCCACGATCAACAGCTTCGGCCAGGTGCCGGCGATTGATGACAACGGTGTGGTGCTGGCCGACTCCAACGCGATTCTGGTTTACCTGGCGAACACCTACGGCAAGGGCCAGTGGCTGCCGGGTGACGCTGTGGGACAGGCGCGGGTGCAGCGCTGGCTCTCGGCGGCCGCCGGTCAACTGAGTGCCGGGCCTGCGTCCGCGCGGCTCGCCACCGTGTTTGGTGCCGAGGTCGATACCGTCGCCGCCATTGCTCGTTCCCATGCCCTGTTGAAGCTGGTGGAGGCACAACTGAGCCAGAGCCGTTTCCTGGCCGGCGAGCAGCCCTCTATTGCTGATATTGCGTTCTACACCTACGTGGCCCACGCACCGGAAGGCAATGTGTCGCTGGCCGACTACCCTCAGGTGCGCGCCTGGCTCGCCAGCATCGAAGCGCTGCAGGGGTTTGTCGGCATGCCACGCACAGCGGTGGGCTTGCAATCCCATTAACGCAAACCCTATGTAGTGAGCGAGCTTGCCTCGCGCTGGGCTGCGAAGCGGCCCGGAAACCGGCCTCCACGGACTGTCTGGAAAAAAGCGGCGGCCTAGTTGGGGCTGCTGCGCCGCCCAGCGCGAGGCAAGCTCGCTCACTACAAGGAGCAGGTACATAGAGGTGTTTGAGAGGAGTGCCGATGGATCGATTTCATGAAATGCAGGTGTTCCTGGCGGTGGCCGAGGAGGAGGGCTTTGCCGCCGCCGCACGCCGCCTGAACACCTCGCCGCCCAGCGTCACGCGGGCTATCGCCGCCATGGAGGAGCGCATCGGTACCCAACTGCTGGCGCGCACCACCCGCAGCTTGCACCTGACCGAAGCCGGCCAGCGTTACCTGGAAGATTGCCGGCGCATCCTGGCGGAGCTCGATGAAGCCGAGGAAGCGGCGGTGGGCAGTTACTCCATCCCCTGCGGTCACCTGACGGTCACCGCGCCGGTGCTGTTCGGCGAGCTGTATGTGGCGCCGGTGCTGGGGGACTACCTGGACCGCTTTCCGTTGGTGAACATCAATGCGTTGCTGGTCGACCGCGTGGTCAATCTGGTCGACGAGGGCGTCGATGTAGCGGTGCGTATCGGCCATCTGCACGAGCCGGGGCAGCAGGCGATCAAGGTCGGCGAAGTGCGCCGGGTGGTGTGCGCGTCGCCGGCCTATCTTGACCTGCATGGGCGGCCGGAGCATCCGTCGCAGCTGCGTGAGGCCAAGATCGCCACGTCATCGTCGAGCCAACTGGTGAGTGGCTGGGAGTTTGTCGACGCCGGCCAACCCTTGACCGTGCCCATCGAACCGCGTCTGGTGGTCACGGCGAACAATGCCGCGATCAACCTGGCGCGCCTGGGCTGGGGCATGACGCGGGTGTTGTCCTACCAGGTCGCAACGGCTGTAGCGGCAGGCGAGCTGGAGATTGTCCTTGAGGCGTATGAGGCCGAACCGTTGCCGATCCAGGTAGTGTTCCAGAAAAGCAGCCGCGTGCCGGCCAAGATCAATACCTTTGTCGACTTCCTCAGCCATCGCCTGGGCCAGGACACCGCCCTGAACCCGGCGATGAAGCGGCGCGGTTGATGGAGCGCTATCGCGATATGCAACTGTTCGCCGCACTGGCCGGGCACTCGAGCCTGGCCGGCGCGGCGCGCAGTGTGCAGGTGTCCGGGCCGACCCTGGTCCGTGCGGTGGCCCGCCTGGAAGCGCGGCTACGCGTGCGGTTGCTTGAGCGCAGCACGCGCGGCGTGAGCCTGACCGACGCTGGCAACGCGTACCTGGCCGATTGCGTGCGCCTGCTCGCCGCCGTGGATGCCGCCGAAGCCTCGGCCAAAGGCTTGCATGTGCAGGCCCAGGGCAACCTGCGGGTGTTTTTGCCCTTTCTGTTCAGCCGCTATGTGATGGCGCCGGTGTTGGCCAACTACCTGGACCGTTATCCCGAGGTGAGCCTCGCGGCGCATTACCACGACTATTATCCAAACCTGCACGAAGAAGGGCTGGACGTGGCGATCCTCGT